>NZ_JAPMXX010000006.1:900000-3345582 GCF_032227065.1 Sphingobium sp. SA2 | reverse complement strand
ATGACGGAAATTATAGGCGTGGTGGATTGGCAGGAGGATGCAGGGGTACAGGCAAATGCCGACCTCGATTCCACCTGGACGATGATCCGCGCCGGTCTGCGCCGCGACATTGGCGCGCGCATGTTCGACCAATGGCTCAAGCCGGTTCGACTGGGCGACTATTGCCCGGATTCGCAAACGCTCGATTTGCTTGTTGCGACGGATTTCAGTGCGAATTTCGTGACGGGCCAGTTTGGCGATCGTCTGCGCATGGCGTGGCGCAGCGCCGGAGCCGAGGTGCGCGACATCCGCGTCCGCCGTGCGCCCGACGCCAGCGGTCCTCGACTGCTCGACGTCACGGCGATAGAGCCGGTCATCGACCTGTTGCCGCAAGCCGTCGCCAGCGCGGTCAATTTCACGCCGCGCCATGGCTTTGCCGACTTCGTGGTGGGCGAGAGCAACCAACTGGCCTGCTCGGCCGCAAAAACCATGGCGGCCGAAGCGCAGCCGCGTTTCAGTCCGCTGTTCATCCAGGGCGGCACTGGCCAGGGCAAGACGCATCTGCTGCATGCGATCGCAGCCGCTTTCGCTGCACACTCGCCCGGCGCGCCGGTTCTCTACATGTCGGCCGAACGTTTCATGATGGAGTTCGTCAATGCGATGCGCGCCAATGAAACGATGGCGTTCAAGGCGCGGTTGCGCGCGGCGCGGCTGCTGTTGATCGACGATATCCAGTTCATTGCGGGCAAGGGGTCGACGCAGGAGGAATTTCTCCACACGATCAACGATCTGATCGACACCGGCGCGCGCATCGTCGTGACCGCCGATCGGGCACCCCAGGCGCTCGAATCGATCGATCCGCGCATCCTGTCGCGCCTCGCTGGTGGCCTGGTGGCGGACATCCAGCCCGCCAGCCTTGAGCTGCGCCTGGCGATCCTCGAAGCCAAGCGCGCCGTTGCGGGCGATCCGCCGGTGCCCGATGCCGTAATCGACTTTCTCGCCCGCTCGATTCGGTCGAACGTCCGCGAACTGGAAGGCGCGTTCAACAAGCTCGTCGCCTATGGCCAGTTGACCGGCCGGGCGATCGACCTGGATTTTGCGCAGGGGATGCTGGCCGACGCCGTGCGCGCCAATGCCCGGCGCATCACCGTGGACGAAATCCAGAAGGTGTGTGCCGCCCATTTTCGCATCGACGTGTCGGAAATGCGCTCCAAGCGCCGCGCCCGCGCGGTGGCGCGCCCGCGCCAGGTGGCCATGTATCTCGCCAAGAAGATGACGCCGCGCTCGCTACCCGAAATCGGCCGCATCTTTGGCGGGCGCGATCATAGCACGGTGATCCATGCGGTCCGCACGATCGAACAGTTGCGCGAGAGCAATCCCGATATCGACGCCGACGTCCGCGCGCTGTTGCGCCAGCTGGAGGGCTGAGGGGCTGGCATCGGGCGTATGAAGGGCTAGGCTGGTGGCATGATTCGCTTCCTCGCCCTTTGGCTCGCCGCACTCCTCACCCTCTCGCCCGCTTTGGCGCAGGCGCCCGCCGATGTGCGGGTAGCGCTCGATACCGCAGCGGGGCGGATCGTGATCGCGGTCCATGCCGACAAGGCCCCCGTCACTGCCGCCAATTTCCTCGCTTATGTCGATCAGAAGCGGTTGGACGGCACCGTCTTCTATCGCGGCGTCGGCGCAGCCGATTATGGCTTCGTCCAGGGCGGGGCACAGAATGACCCCAAGCGCATCCGGCCGCCGATCAAGCATGAACCGACCAGCCAGACCGGCCTCACCCATGATGACGGCGCGCTATCGATGGCGCGCTATGCGCCGGGGAGCGCGACTGGCGACTTCTTCATCGTGCTGGGCAAGATGCCCGCCATGGACGCCCAGCCGGACGCGCCGGGCGATAATCAGGGCTTTGCTGTCTTCGCCCATGTGGTCGAAGGGCTGGACGTGGTGAAGGCCATTCTGGCCGCACCCAAATCCGCGACAGCGGGCGAGGGCGTGATGAAGGGGCAGATGCTGGAAGCGCCGGTCAAGATCCTGACGGCGCGTCGGATTCCATAACGCCGTTCTGATCGATGATCCGCGTTACCGCCATGTCGGCGGTGACATTGCCGACGGTGCGGAAGATGTCGGGCACCGTCTCCACCGCCAGCAGCAGCGGCAGCGCCTCCACCGGCACGCCCATGGCGAGGCAGATGGGGCCGGTGGTGGTGAAGAAACTGACTTGGCCGGGCAGGCCCACCGAGGCGAGGCTGACGATCGCGGCGACCGCCACGCCCATGGCCAATTGCACTGGTCCCAGCAGGACCCCGTTCATCGCCGCCACATAGAGGGCGACGCTGAGATTAGCGGGCGGGCTGGTGATGCGGAACAGCGATATGGCGAGCGGCAGGACGATGCTGCGCGTGGTCGGGCGGACGTCCAACGGCCCGTCGCTTGCCTGGATCATGGCGGGCAGCGAGGCGATCGAGCTTTGGGTCGAGAAGGCGATGGCCTGCGCGGGGAAGGCGGCGCGCGCAAAACGTCCGGGCGCGATCCGGCCTAGCAGTGCCACCAGCGGATAGACGAGCAGGGTGACGACCAGGCAGATCAGCACGATGAAGCCGATATAGTGGAGCAGCGCGCCAGCGGTGGCGAGGCCCGACCGCGCGCCCGCCACCAGCGCCAGCGCGAACACGCCGATCGGGGCAAGCCACAACACCCATTGCACCACGACAAGCAGCGCATCGGTCAGCGCGTCGAACAGGCCGGTCAATTGCGCGCGGCGCGCGTCCGTGATCCGGGTGACGGCAAAGCCGAAGATGAGCGCGAACAGCACGACGGCGACGACCTCGCCTTCGGCGGCCGCCTTGATCGGATTGGCGGGGATGAAGCCCAGCAGCCAGTCGGCTGACGGCCGCACGCCGGGCACCTCCGCCGCGCCCTGCGCCCCCGTCAACATGCCGACCGCGCCCGAAGGCACAGGCCAGAGCTGCAGCAGCAACGGCCCGACGAGCGCAGCGACAGTGGAGGAGGCGACCAGCAGCAGGGCGAACAGGCCAATGGCGCGCCCGGCCATGCCATTGGTGCGCGCGGTCGTGGCCGCCTGCGCAATGCCGGTGACCAGCAGCGCGAAAATGAGGGGGATGAGCGGCATTTGCAGGCCGTTAAGCCACGCCTTGCCGATCGGCTGCGCGACGGACAGCAGCGGTACGTCCCACCCCTGACCCCCTTCAGCAAGGGCGATACCACCCGCCAAGCCCAGGATCAGCGCGACAAGGATGCGGACGGTCAAGGACATGGCGAACGCTCCCTTTTTAGCCGCAAGACGGACCAGAGGGGATTATGCCGCTATCTAACTGTCCATCAAGGGAAAGATGGAGAGCGTGTTTTCACTCTTCGCCGAATTTGTCTTCGACCAGGCTCACCAGCTTGCCGAGCGAATCATGCGCTTCGGGGCCAGTGGCTTTGATGGTGATGCTGTCGCCCATGGCGGCGCCCAGCATCATGAGGCCCATGATCGACGTGCCGGTGACGTGGCTGCCATCCTTGCTGACGATGATGTCGGCGGGCAGGCCGCTCGCCAGGGTCACGAATTTGGCGCTGGCGCGGGCGTGGAGGCCGCGCTTGTTGCTGATACGGACTTCCTGGCTGATTTCATTCATGTGGTGCTGCCCAACAGTTCCGACGCGACGCTGATATATTTCTGGCCTGCCTCGCGCGCGGCGGCGACGGCGGCGCGCACGTCCATGACCTTGCGCGCGCTTTCCAGGCGGATGAGCATGGGCAGGTTGATGCCTGCGATCACCTCGATCTCGCCGGCTTTCAGCAGCGAGATGGCGAGGTTGGAAGGGGTGCCGCCGAACAGGTCGGTGAGCAGGATGACGCCGCTGCCATCATTGACGCGCGCCACCGCGGTCGCGATGTCCGCGCGGCGCAGCTCCATATCATCTTCCGGCCCGATGCAGATCGTTTCGATCTGCTGCTGGGGGCCGACGACATGCTCCATCGCGACGACAAATTCGGTCGCGAGCGACCCATGAGTGACGAGTACGAGTCCGATCATCTGCTTTTGCGGCCCACCTGCTTCATGACGTTGCTTTCGGGCCTCCCGGACGACGCTTCTCCAGACTATCCTGCGGCGTCGATTCAATATTGCGGTGCAGGACCGTGGGCGAAAAGCCCGCATCTTGCAAGTAGCGTGCGACACGATCGGCAACATGGACCGAACGGTGCTTGCCGCCGGTGCAGCCGAAGGCGATGGTGATATAGGCTTTCCCGCCCTCCGCATAGCGCGGCAGAAGCGTGGCGAGCAGATCCTCGATCTTGCTCACCGCCTGCTCATAGGCCGGGTCAGCCGCGATATAGGCGGCGACGTCGGAGTCGAGGCCGGTGCGCGGGCGCAAGGCTTCGTCCCAGTGCGGATTGCGCAGGAAGCGCATGTCGAACATCAGATCGGCATTGCGGGGCACGCCGCGCGAAAAGCCGAAGGAGAGAATGGTCAGCACCGGGTCGGACAGCCGCTCGCGCGAGAAGCGGCTGCGGATTTCCTGTTGCAGCGTGTTGCTGGTGAAGCTGGTGGTGTCAATCACCTGGGTCGACCAGCGGCGCAGCGCTTCGGTCAGTTCACGTTCGCGCGCGATGCCGTCGGCCGCCGGGCGATCGAGCGCGAGCGGGTGGCGGCGGCGGGTTTCGGCGAAGCGGCGCTCCAATTCGCTGTCGGAACAGTCGAGGAACAGGGTTTCGACATCATGGCCATGACGTTCGCGCAGGGCCTTGATCCGGCGGACGATGGCACCGGCGTCGAAGCCGCGGGTGCGCGCGTCGATGCCGAGCGCCAGCGGGCGTTCGTCTTCCCCTGCATAACCGGCGGGCAGGGGGGTGTCGAGCAGCCGGTCGAGCAGGACGAGGGGAAGATTGTCCACCACTTCCCAGCCCATATCCTCCAGCGTCTTGAGCGCGGTGGTCTTGCCCGCGCCCGACAGGCCCGACAGCAAGAGGATGGATTTGGGGTGGGAGAGGGTCATGCGATCGGCACCGCGCGCAGCAGCCATTCGACCTTGATCGCGGCGGAGGCTTCGAACGGGGCGACCTTCCAGACCGGGATCGGCAGGCCTGCGATCGTGCGCAGCAAGGGTTCGAGCGGCATGCGGTCGACCTTGTCGAACAGGTCGATGAGCAGGGCGACGGGGACATCATCGACATGGGGCATGGTGACGATGCCCATGCCGCGTATCTCGATCTGGCCCGCAATCCGCTCCGGCGCGCTGGCGAGCAACTGGCCGTCGACGCGTTTGAGCAGCGTATAATCGTCGCTGATGAGGGTTGCACCGCGATCGATGAGGCGCAGGGCGAGGTCCGACTTGCCGATGCCGCTCTTGCCGCACAGCAACAGGGCGCGGCCTTCTATGGCCACGCTGGTCGCATGCAGCGTTTCGGAGGACAATGCGCGGGCCATAAGTCGGCGGCCCTTCTACCCTGTGTTGGCAGCCTTGCAAACGACATTGGTGGCGCGCGTCCCATGCGGGGACGCGGCGTTATTCCGACGCGATGCCGGGGTCGCGCTCGACCGCCATGGGCAGGCGCAGGATGAAGCGGGCGCCCTGTTGCGCATCCTCGCGGTCGCCGATGCTGATGCGGCCCTGATGCCCCTCCACGATGGAGCGGGCGATGGCGAGGCCGAGGCCGCTATGCTTGCCGAAACTCTCCCCCTCCGGCCGGACGCTGTGGAAACGGCGGAAGACATGCTCGCGCTCGGTGACGGGGACGCCCGGTCCTTCATCCTCGACGCTGACCAGCACCTGATCATCGGCGACGGTCGCGATGATCTGGACGAGGCCGCCGTCGGGCGAGAAGGAGATGGCATTGTCGATCAGATTGTCGAGCACGCGGACCAGCCGCTGCTCCTCGCCCAGCACCACCGCGACATTCTTGCGCGGGCGAGCGAAGGCGAGGCGGACGCCGCGGGGCACGCCGCGCGCTTCGCGGGCGATGACCATGGTTTCGATGAGCAGGCCAAGGTCGATCGGCTCGAACCGGGTGCGCGACAGTTCGGCATCGACGCGCGAGGCTTCGGCAATGTCGGTGACGAGCCGGTCGAGGCGGCGGACGTCGTCCTGGGCGATGGCCATCAATTGCGCGCGCAGGTCCGGCCGGTCCACCCGGTCGAGCGCATCGAGCGCGGAGCGGAGCGAGGCAATGGGGTTTTTGAGTTCATGGCTGACATCGGCGGCGAAGGCGTCGGTCGCGTCGATCCGCTGGCGCAGGGCGATGCTCATGTCGGACAGGGCGCGGGCCAGCATGCCGATCTCGTCACGCCGTTCGGGCAGGCGCGGCACGGTGACTTCGCGCGCGCGGCCGAGGCGAACGCGGACGGCGGCACGGGCGAGGCGCTGGAGCGGCTGGACGATGGTGCGGGCCAGGAACAGCGAGAGCAGGGTCGAGGCCAGCATGGCCACGGCAAGCACAAGGCCGAGGCGCAGCCGCTCGGCGCGCACGGTGCGGGTGATGTCGCGCGCATTTTCGGTGGCGAGCAGGGCGGTGCCGTCCCGCACGGAGGCTCCCGCCGAGATCATGAAGGTGCGATCGGGCGCATAGCGGTTCATCGCGGTCGACTGTCCGGTCTTGCGCGCCAGCAGCAGTTCGGGCCAGGCATTGGCGCGGTCCACCGCCGGTTCGACGAAATCGGGCGGCCGGCTGGCCGAAACGATACGGTCCACCGCCTTGTCGAGGAAGCGGGCGACATGGCGTTGCCATTCCTCTTCCGACGGCGACCGCAGGCGATAGCGCGGTGCGTCCATGGTGAAGCTGTCGGCGATCAGCCCACCGCCGGGCGCATAGCGGCGGACCCGGTCGCCGGTCTGGCGGGCATAGGCGGCTATCAGCGCGTCGTGGCGGTCGGCCGGCGCATTTTCCAGGCTGATCGCCAGTAGCTTCAGCTCGCGCGCCGATTGTTCCAGCCGCGAATCGATGATCCGGGTGCGATAGCTGTCGAGATAGAAGAAGCCGCCCGCTAGCAGCGCCAGCGCAAAGACATTGACCGCCAGGATGCGTGGCGTGAGGCTCAATCGCCCCGACCAGCGCATCGCCATCGGCGCGTCATCCTTCTTCGGAGAAGCGGTAGCCGGCGCCATAGAGTGTGTCGATTGCGTTGAAATCGGAATCCACCTCGCGGAATTTGCGGCGCAGCCGCTTGATATGGCTGTCGATCGTGCGGTCATCGACATAGACGTCGTCCTGATAGGCGGCGTCCATCAACTGGTTGCGGTTCTTGACCACGCCGGGGCGGGCGGCCAGCGTTTCGAGGATCAGAAATTCGGTGACGGTCAACGTCACGTCCTGCCCGTTCCACTTCACCCGATGGCGCGCCGGGTCCATTTCCAGCCGCCCGCGAATGATCGGGTCGGCGACCGGCTGGTCCGGCGTGTCGGGCGCGCCCCGCACTTCGGCGCGGCGCAGGATCGCGCGGATGCGCGCGATCAGCAGCCGTTGCGAGAACGGCTTGGCGATATAATCGTCCGCCCCCATGGCAAGGCCCAGCGCTTCGTCCAGCTCGTCCGCCTTGGACGTCAGGAAGATGACCGGCATCTGCGTCTTTTCCCGCAGGCGGCGCAGCAGTTCCAGGCCATCCATGCGCGGCATCTTGATATCGAAGACGGCCAGATCCGCCGGATTGTCCAGCAACGCCTTGAGCGCGCCTTCGGGATCGGAATAGATCCGCGTCATGAAGCCTTCCGACTGAAGCGCGATCGAGACGGAGGTCAGGATATTCTTGTCGTCATCCACCAAGGCGATGGTTGCAGTCATGCGGTTTCCCAGCTGATCCAAGTGGGGCAGAGCGTTAGACCATGCGGCGCGCGCCTGCAAGAAAGCGGGTGACGGCGGCGATGCGGCATAACCGTCGATATTCGGGACAAAGCCTGTGTGACAGGGATTTGACGATTTTGGTCCAAGCCCCTATTGCCATGTCGGTCTGCGAGGATGACGCCGTGATATAGACAAACGGCGCATAGGGGCGGATCGGTCGCAAAGAATAATATATGTGCGACACGGCATTCATATTCAGGAGCAAAGGCGTGCAGGCCAAATCCTCATTCACCCTGGCAGACCAGGGCATTTCCACCCATGCCACCCAATTCTGGAATATGGGCACCGCCCCGCTGGTCGAAGCGGCCATCCGCAATGGCGAGGGCATATTGTCCAAGGACGGCCCGCTGGTCGTCAAGACCGGCAAACATACCGGCCGATCGGCCAAGGACAAATTCATCGTCCGCGACGCCGAGACCGAATCGACGGTCTGGTGGGGCAGCACCAATGTCGCGATGACGCCGGAGCATTTCGCGGCGTTGAAGGCGGACTTCTTCAAGGCGCTGGGTGAAAAGGACACGCTCTATGTCGCCGACCTTTTCGGCGGATCGCAGCCCGAACATCGCGTCAATGTGCGCGTCATCAACGAGCGCGCCTGGCATAATCTGTTCATCCGCACGCTGCTGGTGCGTCCGGGCGCCGACGAATTGGCCGATTTCGCGCCGGAATATACGATCATCGACCTGCCGACCTTCAAGGCCGACCCGGCCCGCCATGGCTGCCGCAGCGAGACGGTGGTGGCGGTCAACTTCACCGAGAAGCTGATCCTGATCGGCGGCACCGCTTATGCGGGCGAGATGAAGAAGTCGGTGTTCGGCATCCTCAACTATCTGCTGCCGGTGAAGGGCGTGATGCCGATGCATTGTTCGGCCAATATCGGCCCGAACGGTGACACGGCGGTCTTCTTCGGCCTGTCGGGCACGGGCAAGACCACCCTGTCGGCCGATGCGTCGCGCACGCTGATCGGCGATGACGAACATGGCTGGTCGGACACGGCGGTCTTCAATTTCGAGGGCGGCTGCTATGCCAAGATGATCAACCTGTCGGCCGAGGCCGAGCCGGAGATTTTCGCCACCACCAAGCGCTTCGGCACGGTGCTGGAGAATGTCGTGATCGACGCGGAAACGCGCGAGATCGACCTGGACGACAATAGTCTGGCGGAAAATAGCCGCGGTTCCTATCCGATCGACTTCATCCCCAACACGTCGGAGAAGAATCTGGGGCCGGTGCCCAAGAACATCATCTTCCTGACGGCGGATGCCTATGGCGTGCTGCCGCCGATCGCGCGGCTGACCCCCGAACAGGCCATGTATCATTTCCTGTCGGGCTATACCGCACGGGTGGCTGGCACGGAGATCGGCGTCACCGAGCCGACCGCGACCTTCTCGACCTGCTTCGGCGCGCCGTTCATGCCGCGTCATCCTTCGGTCTATGGCAATCTGCTCAAGGAACGGATCAACAAGGGCGGGGTCACCTGCTGGCTGGTCAACACCGGTTGGGCGGGTGGCAAGGCGACGATGCCCGGCATCAAGCGGATGCCGATCAAGGTCACCCGTGCGCTGCTCAACGCCGCGCTCGACGGCAGCCTGAACGACGCCGAGTTCCGCACCGATCCCAATTTCGGGTTCGAAGTGCCGGTCGCGGTGGCGGGCGTGGAGCCGACCATTTTGGACCCGCGGGCCATGTGGGCGGACGCCAGCGCCTATGACGAAACCGCCGCCGTGCTGGTCAAGCAGTTCGTCGACAATTTCGCGCAGTTCGAAGAGCATGTCGATGAGGGCGTGCGTAGCGCGGCGCTGACCGCGGCGTAACGGCTGCGGCCTGATTCAAGGCTATGCGAGAGCCGGAGGGGTGACCTTCCGGCTCTTTTGCTTTTGGCGGCGGGGCGGGGATGCTATGCTGTCGGTCAACATCCAGCAGGAGTAGTGGACATGTTTGGTGATATGATCGGCAAGACGGGCGGGCTGGAAGCGGTGGCCGCGCAGATCGGGATGACGCCCGAACAGATGCAGGGCCTGATGACCGAGATCAGCGCCAAGATCGGGTCGGGCGATACCAGCATTTCGGCGCTGGCCGAGGTGGCCGCCGAACATGGCGTGTCGGCCGACAAGCTGCAGGAATTGATGGGATCGTTCGGCGGCCCCGAAGCGATCATGGGCAAGCTGGGCGGCCTGTTTGACCGCGATGGCGATGGCAATCCGATGAACGAACTGGGCGGGATCGCCAAGGGGCTGTTCGGCTGATCGCCTGACGCTGGCGGGGGGTCAGCTATCGGCCCCCCAAGTTTTTTTGGCCTTGCCTTCATGCCGCGATGGCTCCATTCGCGATGCTTATTGGTTGTTGCGAACGATACGCAACTAGCTACGGCAATTGGCGACGCCTGTGCGGGCGGCTTGGCAAGGAAGAAGGTCTTGAACGACGTGACGATCGAAAAGCCGGTACTCGAACCGACCGGCGCCCTCTCGGTGGAAACCGTGCTGTCGGTGCGGCATTGGAACGAGCATCTGTTCAGCTTCCGCATTTCGCGCCCGGCGAGCTTCCGCTTCCGGTCGGGCGAGTTTGTGATGATCGGCTTGAAGGGCGAGAATGGCAAGCCGCTGCTGCGCGCCTATTCGGTCGCCAGCCCCGCCTGGGACGAGGAACTGGAGTTTCTGTCGATCAAGGTGCAGGACGGTCCGCTGACGAGCAAGTTGCAGCTGATCGAGCCGGGCGACCAGATTTACCTGGGCCGCAAGCCGACCGGCACCCTGGTCACCGACGCGCTGTTGCCGGGCAAGCGGTTGTTCATGCTGTCGACCGGCACGGGCCTCGCCCCGTTCCTGAGCCTGGCGCGTGACCCCGACGTCTATGAATTTTACGAGCAGGTCGTCGTCGTCCATTCGGTGCGCCGGGTGAGCGACCTGGCCTTTCACGACGAGTTGGAAGGCAGACTGGCAGAAGATCCGCTGGTCGCCGAACAGGCCGCGACCCAGTTCCATTATGTGCCGACCGTGACGCGCGAGGCTTTCCGCAACACTGTGCGGATCGACAAGCTGGTCGAGAGCGGCGCGCTGTTCGAGGGGCTTGAGGGGCCGGCCAAGTTCGACCCCGAAACCGACCGGATCATGATGTGCGGCAGCATGGAGATGATCAAGCAATTCGCGGCCTGGTTCGAAGCGAACGGCTTTACCGAAGGGTCGAATGCGGCGCCGGGGCAGTTCGTGATCGAGCGGGCTTTTGTGGGGTAAGGCGTAACGTAGCAGAGTAGGAAAGGGCCGGGAGAGCGATCTTCCGGCCCTTTTTATTGTGTATGAGGTTGCAGTGTTCCGCTTTGAATCCGCGTTGATCTTTCAAACCGTGCATCCATCTTTCGCGCCTTGGTGAAAGGTAAGGAGTAGGAGGGGTAATATTTTGATCCATCCCATTTGAGATATAGAATCCAGATTTCGCCGACTTTTGGGGTCGGCTCTCCATCATCGCAATCAACGAAGTTGCGTGAAAGGGAGAACAGGCTGTCATCAGCAATGCCCTTCGCACTACTTATCGTTTTTGCCGTGGCTGACCACGGTTCCCACCTCGGCTTATGTAATGCGCCGCGAACGACGCTGACAATCGTTGCGGCGACAATTCGGTCATATGGTCTGGAGGCAAGCACTTCCTGAGGAGTGTAAGTCGGGCAGGCTTGCGCATATGGCGCAATGGCGATGCAAAGCCCCAGGCCGACCATTAGCTTTGCAGCTGTAGATGAGGCCTGAGGCTTCATAGTATCCCCTTCCGCTCCGCCACCCACGCTTCGACATTGCTGGCCAGCACGGTCATCGGCACGCCGCCGCTCTTGACCACCGCGTCGTTGAACAGGCGGAAGTCGAATTTCGGGCCTAGTGCCGCCTTTGCCGCTTCGCGCAGGCGGACGATTTCGCCGTGGCCGACCTTGTAGCCGCAGGCCTGGCCCGGCCAGGCGCAATAGCGGTCGACCTCGCCCTGGACTTCCTCGACCGTCGAGCCGTTGGTGGTGGCGAACCAGTCGATCGCCTGTTGCCGCGTCCAGCGCTTGGCGTGGAGGCCGGTGTCGACCACCAGGCGGCAGCAGCGATAGGCGATAGACTGGAGATAGCCCAGCCGCCCCGCCACATCGCCGTCATAGGCGCCCAGCTCGTCGCCCAGTTGCTCGGCATAGAGCGCCCAGCCCTCGCTATAGGCGTTGAAGGGGAGGAGCGAGCGGATCAGCGGCAGCTTGTAGCTATATTCGCCCTGCCAGATATGCCCCGGAATGCCCTCATGATAGGTGAGCGTGGGCAGGCTGTAGCGCGGCCAGCTGTTGGTATCGCGCAGGTTGATATAATAGTTGCCGGGCACGCTGCCGTCGATCGACCCTGCGCCTGCATAGGCGCCGGGCATCCCGGCCTCGATCTCCACCGGCACGCGTTTGACGATCAGCTTGGCGGGGACGAGTGTCGCGAAGGCGCGCGGCAGGCGGGTGCGGATGTCGGTCAGGCGGCCTTCGATATAGGCCAATATCTGCGCGCGGCCCTTGTCGTCATCGGGGAAGAGGTGGCGCGGGTCTTTGCCCATCGCGGTCATGCGTTCGCCGACGGTGCCTTTGGTGAGGCCGAGTCCTTTGAGCAGCCCGTCCATCTGGCTTTGCAGCGCGGCGAGCTGGTCGAGGCCGAGCGCATGGACCTCTTCGGGCGTCATGGTCGTGGTGGTCCCGGCCTTGAGCGCCCAGGCATAATAGGCCTCGCCCTCCGGCAGCTTCCACACGCCCGCATCCATGGTGGCGGTGGCGCGCTGGCGGGTGAGTTCGGCGACCTGGGCGGCGAGCGCGGGGGGGACCTGTTCGCGGACGATCTTCGCGGCTTTCGCGCCATAGTCGCCGGGCATCGACGCGGTGCGGCGGGCGAGCGAGGCGACGGGCACCCATTGGTCGATCGGCTGGCGCTGAACCGTCGCCATCTGGCCCAGCGTTTTGTCGAGCAGGAAGGCGGGCGCGGCGACGCCGATGCCCGCATCATGGCGCAGCCGCTGCGTTTCGCCCGCCAGATTGGCGGCATAGGCTTCGAGCCGGGCGAGATAGGCGTCGGCGTCGGCCGGGGTTTCGATGCCGTGATTGGCGTCCAGAAAATCGGGCGTTTCGACGAAGCTGCCGGTGTTTTGCGCCACGGCATAGGGCGCGTTGCGGTAGGACCAGTTGCTGTTCATCATCGCCATGTCGCCGAACGGGAAGGCGAACCCTTCGGCGGCGAGTTCGTGGGCGGCGCGGGCGACCTCGACATCGGTGCGGGTGGCGGGGGAGAGCGGGGCGAGGTCTATGGCGCGCAAGGTGGCGAGCCGGTCGGCGACATGGACGGCGATCTGCGCCTGGCCCGCCGGGCTTTTGTTGCCGAGGCGGCTTTTGAGCGCGGCGCGGGGGCCAGTGTCGAGGCCAAGGCCGGTCGCGCTTTCCGGGGCGTCGGCGAGCATCGCTTCGGCCATGGTGGCGAGCGTGGCTTGCGCGCGGGCGTCGGGCGTGTCGGTCGCGGCGCGGGCGGGGAGGGCCGACAGGGCGAGGACGGAGGAACCGGCGACAAGGAAATCGCGGCGCGTGGCGGTCATGTAGCGTGGCTCCGACAAGGGGGTGGTCAGCGCTTAACTTCGCATATTTCCCGCAGATTTCGACATTTTATTTCGTCGGCCGGATCGATTGTGACAAGGGGCGGCTGTGGCGGGGGGCGGCGTTTGCGCGGTCGCGCGGGCGGCGATGCGGGCATTATGCGGCATCATGGTGCGGCTGCCATCGGTGCAGGCGGACAGGGCGCGCAGCGCGGCGAGCATGACCCGGCGGTCGGGCTTGCTGTAGTGGCCGACGACGCGGCCACCGCGCACCAGCGGTTGCCGCCGGTCGCCCCGGATCAGCGCCACGGCGCGGCCCATCTGGTCGTCCAGCCCCATCTCGATCGCCCAGTCCCAGGCGGCGGCGAAACTTTCCGCCTCCGGCCGCGCCCGCAACAGATAGGCCGAGCGCGGCGAACAGCCAACGCTCCGCGCCGCCTGCGCAACGACGCCGCATCGGGACAGGGCATCGATGAAGGCATGTTGGGCATCAGGCGTCCATCCACGCGCGCGGCGTTGCAACTGGACGGGGGTGAAGTGGAGCAGGTCAGGCGTATTTGGCATGACGGGGAGCATGGCATGGGTTGGGGGATGTAGGACAGGTGGAAGTGGGGCGGGCGGCCTTGACCGTGATGGCCCATATCGAGTATGTCTGTATGTAACGACATGAGGCTGAGCCAATGACCGCGACCTTCACCAGCCGGGAGTTCAACCGCGACCCCGGCAGCATCAAACGGGCGGCGCAGTCCGGCCCGGTATTCATTACCGACCGCAACAAGCCCTCGCTCGTCGTGCTGGCGATCCGCGATTATGAGCGGCTGGCGAGGCACGGTGCGTCGCTGTTCGACGTGCTGATGCCCGATGATGCGCAGGATTTCGATTTCGATCCACCCAAGGCGCAGATTGCAGCGCGCGGCGTCGAGCTGGATTGATGTTCCTGATCGACACCAACGTCATTTCCGAAAGCCGCAAGATACGGTCGGGACGGGCCGCCCCGAATGTGGTGGAATGGCTCAAGGCGACCGACCCCAGCACGACCTTTATTTCGGCGATGACGCTATTCGAACTGGAATTGGGCGTGGTGCGGGTCGAGCGCCGGGATGCGGCGCAGGGCGCGACCCTGCGCCGCTGGCTTGATCAGGTCGTGACGCCCGGCTTTGCGGGGCGGGTGCTGGCGATGGACGGCGCGGTAGCCGTCGCTTGCGCCGGGCTGCATGTCCCCGATCCGGTGAGCGAACGCGACGGCTGGATCGCGGCGACGGCGCTGGTGCACGGGTTGACGGTGGTGACGCGCAATGTCGGGGATTTTGTGGCGACGGGGGTGGGGTTGGTTGATCCTTGGGTGGAATTAGAGTGAGGGTAGGGACGCCAGGCACTTAGCATAAGCGCCTGAGTGCAGCGTCTAGCCAATATAATGCTGAACAAAGGTCTGCATGATACGGGAAACCATTTCGCGCCTGACATGACGATGGTCCGGCAACCAAGCGTCAGTCGGGTTGGACAACGTAACCATTTCATATGATGGAAAATAATCTATATTCTCATCTTCGTCCGCCAGCTTTTGCGCAACGGTCCTAAGCGTCGATTTGGATAGTGTATTGGCCTGCGCGATGTCTTGACCAGAAAAGGAAACATTTAGGGGCACTGGACTAACTGTAACGATGATTTTTAGGTTTGGATTGAAATGCGTCCGCAAATAATCAATCAGATATTTAGCAGCTTCCAGATTTTCGGCATAATCAGTGATGCGACACTCGAACCGACTAAGATTGCCTGCGAGGACTTCGCTTGGTGTAAAATTAAGATAGGTGTTGGTTTTCAGATCATACCAAGTTTCGATCAAGCCTAGCGTGACGATGAAAACATCTGCCTGAGCGATCTGCTTATGAATCTTGATCGAAGCGTTGCGGGCCGACACCAAAGCATCGCGCGTTGGCAAAACGTCGTTACCTGAATAATCAATCCATCCGATCGGCGTCTCCCACATCAGATCCTCGTCATAGCCGCCGCCTTGTGCCAATCGAAAATCATTAAGGACTGAAAAAATATTGTATCTATTGAATGATGCGGGCGAGAGTCCGCAGTCCGGCGACCAACTCAGTACGGTTTTACCTTGCGCATGAAGGGCATGCTCAATTTCTCTAGCGAAACAAGAACCGCTGGTGAACAAAGCAGGATTTTCACCGAGATGAAATTTGGGTGTTATGAACGGCGTAAATTCGCCGAATACTCTACCGCCGGCCATCTGCGCCGTGACACTTTCATATCCCCGTTCGTCCGCATCCGGGCCACCAATAGACCATTGTGCATATTCCCCAATATTTCTCATATTGCGAACGGCTTGCCTTGCAGAAATATTATGCACAGTTCGGTATACCCCTAAAATTTTCTATATATAAATGTAAATTATTTAATTTAATCTATGTATTAATTTTAATTATATGAATAATATATATTTTGTTAATAGATACCGAATTATCGGGCTCTTTGCTGAATTGCAATAGTAGGCTATGTCTACATTTCGGAACAATCACGAATTTCCTTCGACCATATCATAATTGATGGCTGCAATCGGTTGTCAATGTTGCAAAGGCTCATATTACGTTTGGTGGAACAGATGTTCGCTAATGTCGGTTGCGTGAACATGGATCATAAGGTCGCGGTGTAAAAGCGCTTGGGCTAAACCCGCTCCACCCGCAACACAGTGCCCTCACTCGCGATCACGCGCACCCGTGCGCCCACTTCCGCGTCCGCGCCGACCGCGCTCCACACGCTGTCGCCCACCTTCACCCGGCCTTCGCCGCCGGTGATGGCTTCCACCACCGTCACCGTCTGGCCGATCAGGCGGGCGGTGCGGTCGTTGAGGAGGGGGTCGGTGGAGGCGACGGGGTGGTCGGCGTACCAGCGGCGGCCGGCATAGACCGCCGCGATGCTGAGGCTTGCGAAGAGGAGGAGTTGCAGGGGGAGGCCGATCGGCAGCGCGAGCGCGACGAGGCCGGTGATGGCGGCGGCGATCGAGATCCAGATGAGGAAGACGCCGGGGATCAGCACTTCGGCAATGCCCAGCAGAGCGGCGAATACCAGCCAGGCCCAATGATCTTCGAGCAGGCAGGGTGAGCAGGGTCATGGGGTGGGGGTCCTGTTGATCATCGCTACGCTGTGGGGGGTGGGAGATGGGTCCCCGCCTTCGCGGGGATGACGGGGGGTGGGGTAAAGACGCCGTTCGTTTCGAGCGCAGTCGAGAAACGCACCGCAGGGTTTCTCGACGTAGTTTATCCTGAGCGCCTGCCGCAGGCTGGCAGTCGAAGGGCCTCGAAACGAACGGAGGTGGGGGCGTGTGATATATGCCGGACCCAGAGGATAGCCCCACCCCAACCCCTCCCCTAGAGGGGAGGGGCTAATAGCGTCGCTTGCCCACCCCAACCCTTCAAGCGAGTCACGTGCCCGCTTGAACCTGAAGGGGAGGGGCTAAGTGGCAGTTGCGCCCGCACAGCGCTTACCCCTGGCTTTGGCCGAAGGGGCCGCGGCGTGGGGGTGGGGGCGTTGGCGTGGGGGGTGCCGTCGTCGCCGAGGGCGGCTTTTATGAGCGCGCCGATGCCGCCCAGCGTGCCGATCAACTGGGTGGCTTCGACCGGGAAGAGGATGGTTTTGGCGTTGGGGCTGGTGGCGAACTGGCTGACGGCTTCGGTATATTTTTGCGCGATGAAGTAATTGAGCGCCTGCGGGTTGCCGGCGCTGATCGCGTCGGAGACCATCTGGGTGGCGCGGGCTTCGGCTTCGGCTTCGCGTTCGCGGGCTTCGGCGTCGCGGAAGGCGGCTTCGCGGCGGCCTTCGGCTTGCAGGATCTGGCCCTGCTTCTCGCCCTCGGCGCGCAGGATTTCGGAAGCGCGCATGCCTTCGGCATCCAGGATGTTGGCGCGCTTTTCGCGTTCGGCCTTCATCTGGCGGCCCATGGCGCTGACGATGTCGGCGGGCGGGCGGATGTCCTTGAGTTCGACGCGGGTGATCTTGATGCCCCAGGCGTTGGTCGCCTGATCGACCACCGAGAGCAGGCGGGCGTTGATCTCGTCGCGCTTGGACAGGGTTTCGTCGAGGTCCATCGAGCCCATCACGGTGCGCAGGTTGGTGGTCGCCAACTGCATGATGGCGACATAGAGTTCGGAGACTTCATAGGCGGCCTTGGCGGCATCCAGCACCTGAAAGAAGACCACGCCGTCGACCGACACCATGGCATTATCCTTGGTGATGATCTCCTGGCCCGGAATGTCGACCACCTGCTCCATCATGTTGATCTTGCGACCGACGGCATAGAAGAAGGCGGGGTAGAAATTGAGGCCGGGCTTGGCGACTTCGGTGAAGCGGCCGAAGCGTTCGATGGTGTATTGATAGCCCTGCCGCACCACCTTCACGCTGACCGCGAGGTAGAAGAGCACAAGGCCCGTAAGCGTGAGCGCGAAGGTGGTCAGCATCATGGTCTCCCGAAACAGGGTTGGACTATGCGCCTTATTTGTTAACGGGGGAAGGCAAACCGAGGAGAGTCCCATGTTGCTGCGTCACGCCCGTTCGCTGTTGTTCCTGCCCGCGTCCAATGCGCGCGCCATCGCCAAGGCGCGGACATTGCCGTGCGACATGGTGATATTGGACCTGGAGGATGCGGTGACCGACGACGCCAAGGAGTCCGCGCGCGAGGCGGCGGTGGCGGCGCTGGCCGAGGGGTTTGGCGAGCGGCTTTGTGCGGTGCGGATCAATGTGGCGGGGACGCCGTGGCACGGGATGGAGATGGTGGCGATGAAGGGGGCGGCGGCGGACTATGTCGTGCTGCCCAAGGTGGAGAGCGGGCGGCAGGTGCGCGATGTCTATAGCGTGAGCCAGAAGCCGGTGATCGCGATGATCGAAAGCGCGCGCGGAGTGTTGGCGGCGGTGGAGATTGCCGGGGCGGAGGGCTGCGCGGGGCTGTTCATGGGGAATAATGACCTGCGGCGGGATTTGGGGATACCGGCGGGGGCTGGGCGCGAGGGGTTGGCGCTTGCGATGCAGTCGGTGGTGCTGGCGGCGCGGGCGGCGGGGATTGCGGTGTTCGACGGGGTGTATAACCGGCTGGACGATCTGGCGGGGCTGGAGGCGGAATGTGCGGCGGGCCATGCGCTGGGGTTCGATGGCAAGACGCTGATCCATCCGGGCCAAGTGGCGGTGGCGAACGGGGTGTTCGGGCCGGATGCGCAGGCGCTGGCGGATGCGCGGCGGCTGATCGCGGCGGCGACCGGCGGGGCGGAGCGGTTCGAGGGGCGCATGATCGAAGCGATGCATGTCGAGCAAGCCCACGCGCTGGTGGCGCGGGCCGAGGCGGTGGGGCTGTAGCCGATCAGGCCGGGCGATGCCGGGCGGTCAGGAAATAGTTGATCGCCTTGTTCGCCGACAAAGTGAAGCCGGTGGCGGGTGAGAAGGTCAGGCCGCTGCTGTCGATGACGTCTAGGCCTGCGGCGTCGAGCAGGGCGGTGAGTTCTTCGGGCGTGAGGAACTTGCCCCAATCATGCGTGCCCTTGGGGATGCCGCCGATGCTTTCGCCGATGGTGATCATGGCGATGCGGGAGAGCGGTGTGCGGTTGGGGGTGGAGAGGATCATCAGCCCGTCGGGCGCGAGCTTGGCGGCGAGCGCGGCGACGAAGGCGGCGGGGTCGGCGACATGCTCGATCACTTCCATCGAGGTGACGAGATCATAGTTGCCATC
This sequence comes from Sphingobium sp. SA2, assembly GCF_032227065.1. Taxonomy (NCBI): domain Bacteria; kingdom Pseudomonadati; phylum Pseudomonadota; class Alphaproteobacteria; order Sphingomonadales; family Sphingobiaceae; genus Sphingobium; species Sphingobium sp. SA2. The sequence continues at coordinate 3,326,465 of NZ_JAPMXX010000006.1, read as the reverse complement.
GGCCACCTCTTCGACCGGGGTCGCGCGATAATCGATCGTCAGACCCTGAGTCGCGGCATGGGCGGTGGCGGCGGCGATATTTTCAGGTGCCGCGTCGAGGCCGGTGACGGTGGCGCCAAGGCGGGCAAGCGGTTCGGTGAGCAGCCCCGCGCCGCAGCCGACATCAAGCGCGCGCTTGCCGGCAAGCGGTTGGAAGGATTGGGCGTTTGTCGGCCAATGGGTGTCGATCGCCGCGCGGATATAGGTCAGGCGCACGGGGTTGAGCTTGTGCAGCATCGCGCTCGACCCGTTGGGGTCCCACCAGTCGGCGGCCATCGCCCCGAAATGGGCGGCTTCCTTGGGGTCGATCGTTGCAGTTGCGTTGCTTGCCATATCCGTATCCGCTGCTAAAGAAGCGCCGTTTCGCCCTTCTGGGACATTTTCTTACTCACCAACTAGCAGGTTCGACAAGCAAATGGCGCGCATCGTGATGAAATTCGGCGGCACCTCCATGGCGGGGATGGAGCGAATTCGCAACGTGGCCGCGCGGGTCAAGCATGTCGTGGCGCAGGGGCATGAGGTTGCCGTCGTCGTGTCGGCGATGGCGGGCGAGACGGACCGGCTGGTGGGGTTCTGCAAGGAAGCCTCGGCGCTCTATGATCCGGCCGAATATGATGTCGTGGTCGCGGCGGGCGAGCAGATCACCAGCGGGCTGCTGGCGATGACGCTCAAGGCCATGGGCGTGGACGCGCGCAGCTGGCTTGGCTGGCAATTGCCGATCAAGACGGTGGAAGCCCATGCCAAGGCGCGGGTGGATAGCATCGACACCGGCGCGCTGCTCGCTGCCATGGGCGCGGGCCAGGTCGCGGTGATCCCCGGTTTTCAGGGGATGATGGCGGACGGGCGCGTCTCGACGCTGGGCCGGGGCGGGTCGGACACGTCGGCGGTGGCGGTGGCCGCCGCGATCAAGGCCGATCGCTGCGACATCTATACCGACGTGGACGGCGTCTACACCACTGATCCGCGCATCGTGGCGCGGGCGCGCAAGCTCGACCTCGTCACCTATGAGGAGATGCTGGAGCTGGCGTCGGTGGGGGCCAAGGTGCTCCAGACCCGGTCGGTCGGCCTCGCCATGAAGGAAGGCGTGGTCGTGCAGGTGCTCTCCTCCTTCGATGATCCCACCCAGACCGACCTGCCCGGCACGCTGATCGTCAGCGACGAGGAACTGGAAGCCAAGCGCAAGGAAAACAAGATGGAACGTCAGCTCATCACCGGCATCGCCCATGACAAGAATGAGGCGAAGATCATCGTGACGCGCGTACCCGACAAGCCGGGCGCGGTCGCCAGCATCTTCACCCCGCTGGCCGACGCCGCGATCAATGTCGACATGATCATCCAGAATGATTCGAAGGATACCGAGGAAACCGACGTGACCTTCACCGTGCCGCGCGCGGACCTGGCGCGTAGCGTGGACATTTTGGAAGCCAACAAGGATGTGATCGGCTTCCGCCGGATCATCACTGATACCGAAGTCGCCAAGATCAGCGTCGTGGGTGTCGGCATGCGCAGCCATGCAGGCGTCGCCGCGACGATGTTCAAGACGCTGGCCGAACGCGGCATCAATATCGAAGCGATTTCGACCAGCGAGATCAAGGTGTCGGTGTTGATCGATGAGGATGAGACGGAGTTGGCGGTGCGGGTGTTGCATACGGCCTATGGGCTGGACGCACCGGCGGCTTGAGCCGCGCGGCTTGACCGACGGATTGCTTCGGCTTTGTTGCGCATATAGAGTGCGCAGGAAAGCCGAGGATGTATGAACAAGCCGATGCCGTCCGTTCGTCGCAAGGCGACCAACATATCGCTCGATAGCGGGCTGCTGGAGGAAGCGCGGGCGTTGCAGATCAATATCTCGCGCGCGTGCGAGCGCGGGCTGGCCGATCAGATTTCCGAAGCACGGGAACAGCAATGGCGCGCGGATAATGCCGACGCGCTGGCTTCGTCCAATCACCATGTCGCGGATCAGGGCTTGCCGCTGGCTGGGTTCCGCCGCTTCTGATGGCGAAGTTCGATGTCTACCGGTCGCGTGACGGGGCGATCTATCTGCTTGATTGCCAGGCGGATTTGCTTAGCGATCTCAACACGCGGTTTGTCGTGCCGCTGATGCTGGAAACGGATGCGCCTAAGCCTGCCGCCCGGCTGAACCCGGTGTTCGAGATCGAAGGCAAGCCGTGCGTTATGGTGACGCAATTTTCCGCAACCGTGCCTGTGTCGGAGTTGAAGATCAGGCTTGTGTCGTTGCGGGAGGATGCCCTCGCGATCGGCAATGCGCTCGACATGCTGATCTGTGGATTTTGAGGGGCATCGGTTGACCTTTTCACGCCTCCCCTTCAGGGGAAGGACGTGGGCATTCGCTTCGCCGAGTGGATAGCACCCACCCCAACCCCTCCCTTCGAAGGGAGGGGCTTTTTGGTTTGCAGGAAAGACTTTATGACCAACGCCAAGCTCGCTTCCCTCATGGCCCGTGGCACCGACTTTCTGGGGTGCGAGAGTGCGATTCTGTGTGGGGCGATGAGCTGGGTTTCGGAGCGGAACCTGGTGGCGGCGATTTCCAATGCCGGGGCTTTCGGGGTGATCGCGTGCGGGGCGATGACGCCGGAACTGCTCGACCGGGAGATTGCGGCGACCAAGGCGCTGACGAGCAAGCCGTTCGGCGTCAACCTGATCACCATGCATCCGCAATTGTTCGAGCTGATCGACATATGCGCCAAGCATGACGTCACCCATGTCGTGCTGGCGGGCGGGTTGCCGCCTAAGGGCAGCATCGAGGCGATCAAGGGTAAGGGCGCGAAGCTCATTTGCTTTGCCCCGGCGCTGAGCCTGGCGAAGAAGCTGGTGCGGTCGGGCGTCGATGCGCTGGTGGTCGAGGGCATGGAAGCGGGCGGGCATATCGGCCCGGTATCGACGAGCGTGCTGGCGCAGGAAATATTGCCCGATATGGCCGACCAAGTGCCCGTGTTCGTCGCGGGCGGGATCGGCCGGGGCGAGGCGATCGCCGCTTATCTGGAGATGGGCGCGGCGGGCGTGCAACTGGGCACGCGCTTTGCCTGCGCGACCGAGAGCGTCGCCCACCCCAATTTCAAGAAGGCCTTTTTCCGCGCATCGGCGCGCGACGCGATTGCCAGCGTGCAGATCGACCCGCGCCTGCCGGTCATTCCGGTGCGCTCGCTCAAAAATGCCGGGATGGAGAATTTCACCATCAAGCAGCGCGAAGTCGCCAATATGCTCGATGAGGGCGCGGTCGACATGATGGAAGCGCAGTTGCAGATCGAACATTATTGGGCGGGGGCGCTGCGCCGCGCGGTGGTCGACGGCGATGTCGAGGGCGGGTCGCTGATGGCGGGGCAGTCGGTCGGCATGGTGACCAAGGAAGAGCCGGTCGCCGACATCATCGCGCAGCTGATGGCGCAGGCCACAGACGCGCTGGAGCGGCGAGCCGCCTGAAGGCTTGCGACGAACGGAACATCTGGCATATTTCCTCCGAGGCAAATGCCCGGCATGACCGGGGCGCAGTCCCAGCGGAGAATTTGATGTTGCCCATGCGCCGTTCCGGCCGTCTATCCCTCGTGTCGCTGGCGGTTCTGGCCGCCTGTTCGACCCCGGTGAAGCCGCCGCCACCCACGCCGCCGCCGCCTGTGGTGGAAACGATGATGCCGCGTCCGCCGATGGGGGCGGTGGAAAATATGAGCATCCCCGAAATCGAGGATGGCAAATATCTGACCCCCAATCGCAAGGTCACGTCCAATACGGCGCTGTGGCATGTGCGGATGGCGTTGAACGTCGCGGCCCTGTCGTGCCGCAGCCCGGCGGATCTGCCGCGCCTGCAATATAACCGGTTGCTGCATGTTCACGGGCCGCTGTTGACGAAGGCCAATGAAGCGGTCGATCGCAACTATACGGTGGCCTATGGCGGTTCGGGGCTGGGTGCGCGCGAGCGGTTGAACACGGTCGTTTATAATTTCTTCTCGCTACCGCCGGTGACCAAGAGCTTCTGTCCGGTGGCCGAGGCGGTGGGGGCCAAGCTGCTGGCGATGCCGTCGAGTGCGCTGCTCGATTATGCGCCCGAAGCGCTGGCTGAACTGGAAAAGCCGTTTCAGGATTTCTATGCGGCCTATGCCGATTATCTGCGGCGGCTGGCCGAATGGCAGTCACGGTTCGGCGCGAGCGTGACGGTCTGGGCTTCCCCTACGCCGCTGCCGCCGCCGCCGGTACCGCCGGGCGAAGCGCCGCCGCAGGGCTTTTCGCCGAGCGTGACGAGCGCGATGCAGCAGAATCTGCCACCGCCGCCCGATGCGCCGGCGAAACCGCCGGTTGCGCCAGCCCAGCCCGGTGCGGCCGGGCCGAAGCTGATGATCCAGCCGCTGCCCGCCAACCAGGAATAGAGGTCAGTCGCGCGTGTCGAAGCGGGCGCGCGCGGCTTCCACCGTGGCGAGGTGGGTTTCGGCCCAGGTCCACACGCCGCAAAAGGCGGCGCTGAGGCTATTGCCGAGCGGGGTCAGCGCATAATCGACATGCGGCGGCACGACCGGATGGACGATGCGGGTGGCCAAGCCATCCCGCTCCATCTGGCGCAGGGTCTGGGTCAACATCTTCTGGCTGATCCCTTCGACTTGGCGCGCGATCTGGGTGAAGCGGAGCGTGCCCTTTTCCTCCAGCAGTTCCAGCACCAGCAGCGTCCATTTGTCGGCGACGCGGCCGATCAGCTCGTTGACGAGTCGCTCGACGCGCGGGTCGATCGGGGCGGCGTCCTCCGACACATTATCGTTGGCGCGGGGGAGCGGGTGGCCTGAATTTTCCATTTCTTACCCTGTGGTGCGTATAGCACTTTGCGGTGCCTTCTTTCCAAAAGAGAGCATGGCGATAGGATGGCGGTCAACCCATTAGGACAAGGAGTGACCCATGCAGACCACAGGCAAGACCATCCTCATCACCGGCGGCGGATCGGGCATCGGCGCGGCGCTGGCACATGAATTTCATGCAGCGGGCAATCAGGTGATCATCGCGGGGCGGCGGCAGGCGGCGCTCGACGCTGTGGTGGCCGCGCATCCCGGCATGGCGGCGATGACGCTAGATATGGAGGATGCCGCAGCGATCGTCGCCTTTGCGGACAAGCTGGTAGCCGAGTTCCCGGCGCTCAATGCCGTGGTGCTGAACGCGGGCGTGATGATCGCGGAGGAGGGCATTGATCTCGCCATCGCGGAGACGACGGTGGCGACCAATTTGCTGGGGCCGATCCGGCTGAGCCATGCGCTGTTGCCGCATCTGCGGGCGCAGGCGGCGGCAAGCCTGATCACCGTGTCGTCGGGGCTGGCCTTCGTGCCGCTGGCGGCGACGCCGACCTATAGCGCGACCAAGGCGGCGATTCATAGCTGGTCGCTGGCTATGCGCGCGCAATTGGCAGGGACGAGCGTCGAGGTGATCGAGATCGTGCCGCCGGGCGTGCAGACCGACCTGATGCCGGGCCATGCCGAAAATGAGCAGATGATGCCGCTGGCCGACTATATTGCCGAGACCATGGCGTTGTTGCGGCAACAGCCGACCCCGGCGGAGATCCATGTCGAGCGGGTGAAATTTCTGAGCGAGGCGACGCAACGCGGCGAATTTGATCAGGTGTTCGCGATGCTCAACGGCTAGGACGGATCGGCCACGGTCGATGGCGCCTTGGGCGGCAGGGGGAAGAGGCGGACGAAGCGGTCGGCCAGCCCCCGGTCGCCCTCGATCGTCAGGGCTGCATCTGCGAAGGATGCGCCGCCATAGATGACCGCGACCAGCGCATTCGGGTTGCCGGACAGGATGACGTCCGCGCCGGCCGTTTCGCCCCGGTCGATGGTGAAGTCGCCGTGGCGCAGCGTGGCGCGGAATTGCTCGTCGCCCAGATGCAGGCCGATGGTCGCGTCGATGTCGCCGATGACGCTGCGGTCGATCATGGTGCGCAGCGAGAGGATGACGGAGACCTGGCTCATCGGCTTGCCCGGCTGCATCGTCGGGGATCGGCAGGCCCAGCGGCCCAGCACCCGGAACAATATTTCCGACTCGCGGCCCCAGTCGGTGAGGTCGTAGATCTGGCTGGCGGCGGGCGGGGGCAGGCGGCGGCGGACGACGATGCTCTGCGCCTCCAGTTCCTCCAGCCTTTGCGTCAGCACATTGGCGCTGATTCCGGGCAGCCCGGCGCGCAGGTCGGTGAAACGCTTGGGGCCGAGCATCAATTCGCGCATGATGGGGAGCGCCCAGCGATCGCCGACGATGTCCAGCGCATGGGCGGCGGCGCATCCGTCCTGATAGGCTCTTTTCCGGCTGGGTGTGACCATTGGTTATCTTTTCTAACTATATAGTTGTTTAAGATAAGCGTCACAGGCATGATCCGCAAGACGGCGAGTCGCACTTGGATCGCCGACGATCGAAGGGAGAGACGCGATGGCCGACCTGAACGGGCAGTTTTTCTGGTATGAACTGATGACCAGCGATCCGCAGGCGGCGCTGGCTTTTTATGGCGACGTGGTCGGCTGGACGGCGCAGGCCTTTGGCGACGCGCCGGGCGATGATCCCTATATGGTCGTGTCGGGCAGCGCCGGGCCGGTGGGCGGCGTCATGGCGATCCAGGCCGAGGCGAAGGATTGCGGCATGACGCCCTGGTGGGGCGGCTATGTCGGGTCGGGCGATGTCGATGCCGGCGCGGCGCGGCTGGTGGCAGCGGGTGGGCGGGTGCAGCGCGAACCCGAGGACATTCCGGGCGCCGGCCGCTTTGCGGTGATGGCCGATCCGGGCGGCGCGACCTTCATGCTGCTCAAGGGGGACAGTGCCGACGAGACGGACCCGGTGCCGCCGATGGCGATGGGGCATGTCGGCTGGCACGAACTCTATAGCGGCGCTTTCGACGCCGACCTGGATTTCTACACCGGGGCGTTCGGTTGGACCAAAGGCGAGGCGATGGATATGGGCGAGATGGGGCTGTATCAGCTCGTTTCGCAGACCGGCGGCAGCGATTTCCAGAGCATGAGCGGGGGCATCATGCCGCGGCCTGAGGAAATGCCGGTGCCCTTGTGGCTGTTCTACTTCATCGTCGGCGATATCGATGCGGCTGTCGCGCGGGTGACGGCGGGGGGTGGCACCGTGCTGAACGGACCGATGGAAGTGCCGGGCGGGGGCTGGATCATCCAGGCGCTCGATCCGCAGGGCGCGATGTTCGCGCTGGTGGGGATGCGCGCGGGGGAAGAGTCATGAGCGAGGATATCCATGAGCTGTCCGTGACCTGCCACATCGCCGCGCCGCCCGCGACATGCTGGATGGTGTGGCGTGATCGCAAGGATGAATGGTTCTGTCCCAAGCCGTGGCGCGCCGAGGTGATCGAGGAGGATATGCGCCCCGGCGGGCGCAGCGCGGTGCGGATGTTCGGGCCGGACGGCGAGGATAGCGGGCCGATGGAGGGCGTTTTCCTGGAGGTCGTGCCGGAAGCGCGGATCGTCACGACGGATGCCTATGCGGTCGGCTGGGTGCCACAGACGCCGTTCCTGACCGCGATCTGGTCCTTCGCGCCGGAGGGCGAGGGCACGCGCTTCACCGCGACGGCGCGCCATTGGGATGCGCAGGCCAAGGCGCGGCATCTGGAAATGGGCTTTCATCCTGGGTGGGATGAAATGATGGCGCAGTTTAAGGTGTTATGCGAGGCGGTGGCGGTGGGTTGAGGGGGGAAGGGGGTGATGGAGACAGAAACATCCATGCCACTATTCACTCCATCTCGTCGTAAGGACGACGTGAATCATAACATGCCAGTATAGCTCAACACCTTTCGGATCGGGCTTTTACTACGACAGGAAGGGCCAAAAATCGGCTTCTCACCCGCTATATTTCACCCGGTATATTATGTCATCGATATCATTAATTCAGCTTCACGCTTAAAATAATTATAAAGATCTATACTAAAATTACCATAGTAATCAATTAATTCTTGATCAATATGCATATTGTCGAAAAGAGCTTTTTTACCGTAGTAATGATCAGAAAGATAATTATTCGTTATCGCGTATCGTTTATTAATCTGGATCCGAATTCACGTCCTAAAAAACTCATATTATGCTTATAGTTTATAGGAAAATAATTGTTTGAAATTAAATAAATAAATCTATTAAAATAGTCTATAGATATATTTTTTTCTTTGTTCAGTCTCGTGAGATATATTAGTGAAATTGGGTTAATGCTTACATTTGACCGAATGGCCAAATCATCTTGATTTAATATATCCAAATATTCTATACCGATGGATTTTTTTAAAAATTCCTGTATTAAATTTCCGGAATTATTAATATTGTCATATGATAAAACTTTTACATTTGTATCCGACGAAATGTTCGACCAATTATCTAATAAGATCTTATAATTAAATCTTGAATCAAAGTTATGATACATAAAAAACTTAAAAATATCTTCCGAATATCGAATATTAAAATTTTTCACGTGTTCATTATACTCAGATTCAAGATATCTATCTTGTCGTCGTAGGCAAGCTACAACATCAACAGCGTGACCATTCAAATGTTCTTTTAAATATGATAAATCTTGAATGAATTCAAAATCTTCTGAACTCAATAAAATACGATCACATGATCCACATTTTTTGAGAATATCTGATAATAAATTATCAACGATATTATGTTCTTTTTTTCTAATTGCCCATGCCAACTCGTGGTGTCCTGAGCTTTTGTAATTAGCGGTTGGATAGTATATTCCATATTTTCTGAGATTTTTACTATTTTTAGCGCAGATATTCTGTATTAAAGTGCTACCTGTCTTGTGCGTACCGATATGAATTATGAACTTCATTTCTGTTTTGCCCTCCTCCAATTCGATAACGAAGCCAGCATTATGCTAGTGGATTGATCGGAACCGACGATTCCGATTGGACTCCCGTATATGACGTGATGCGCGATATTGCAGGACGTGTCTTGGTATCAATATCACCGTCATGGTGTCGGAGAGCGCTGCCAGCGCCCACACCATATCCCTCTCCCTGGAGGGAGATGGAAGTGGCCAGCTTTTGCGTTTCGACGGCCTATCGTGTTCCCCAATTGCCGACATTAGTTTTCGCAGATAATCTGCCACATATGGGCAAACGCAGCGGCATTATTGATCATGAGGAGGGGTTAGCCAGCTTGAGCCTAGCCGAACTCGATCGTGAAATTGCACGGTGCCGAACGCGAGTCGAAATCGCCGTCAACAATCGGCAGCGTAAGCAGTTTGAGAGCCGCATTCATTGGCTGGAGAGTTACCGCCACCGCCACCATGCTGATTAGTGGTTAGCCGGAAGCCCCTTATTCCTCCGCCCACTTGCGGCAGCAACGGTGCGCTGGCCCACCCAGCTGCGACTAAATTCCCCCGGCTCAAGGCCGGGGACATTAAGTCTCGCTGCCCCTCCCGCAAGCGGGCGGGGCATAGAAACCCCCTCCTTACCCCTTGTCGTCACCCCAGCGGAGGTTGGTGTGACTCAGGAGATGGCGGGATCGGGTTGGGGCAGGCGCCTAGTTCCGCTGTTTCGCGATGCCGCCTGGTAACCGTCCGATTGTTACCGCGGCTTATGGGCCTTGAAGCGCGCGGCGAGCTCGGGATCGTCGATAAAGTCATCGAGGAATTGGTGCCAGGCCTTGGTCGTGAGACGTGCTTGGCTAAGCATGTCCGTCAGTTCTTCCACGCCGTGATCCGTCAGCGCGGTGATGGACTCGTCCAGACCGGTGTGGACGCTGACGATGGCGCCGTAGGTGAGGTTGTCGTCGTTTGAAACGATGGCTTCCAGCAACTCCACGTTCTCGTCGAGTATCTTGGCGACATAGTCGAGGGTGAGCAAGGAAGTGACGGCGGCCATCAGGCGGCCAGTGCTAGCGGGATGGTGAGCGGCACCCAGTTCCAGGGTAACAGCTCGTCGATCCTGTTGATCTTGTGATCGTGGATGCGATTGAGCAAGTCGGTGATGTATGCTTGTGGATCGAGACCGTTCATTTTGGCGCTTTCGATCAGCGTCATGGCGCGGGCGAGGGTTTCGGCGCCTGTTTCGGAGCCGGCGAATAACCAGTTCTTCTTGCCCAGGCATATGGGCCGGACAGCCCGCTCGGCAGCGTTGTTGTCGATGGCGACGCGTCCATCGTCGATAAAGAGGCTGAAGGCGTGCCAGCGCCCCAGGGCGTAGCGAAAGGCCTTCGCCAGGTCTCCCTTGGTCGAGATACGGGTGAGTTGCTTCTCGGCCCAGCTATGCAGAGCCTCAAGCTTGGGTCGGCTCAACTCCTGGCGTATTGCCTGGCGGATATCGGCAGGCTTGCCCGCGATCTTGCGCTCAATGTCGTAGAGTTGCCCGATACGCTCGAGCGCCTCGTGTGCGATCTCGGATTTTTGCGACGTCCAGATGTCATGAAAATCGCGTCGCCAATGCGCAAAGCAGGCCGCTTCCCGGAAGCGAGGCTCACCATCCGCGACGGGTTCGTAGAGCTTAGCATAGCCTTTGTAGGCGTCGGCTTGAAGAATACCGCTTGCGCTGCCCAAGTGCGCCAGCACGTGCTCGGCTTTCCAGTTGGGCGCATAGCGGTAGAGGACGCCAGGCGGCGCGGTGCCGGCCCAAGGCCGCTGATCACAGACATAGCCCCAGATCCGGCCTTGCATCACACCCTTGCCGATACCCTTGGCGCGTCGTTCCGGAGCCAGCACGCGGATCGGTGTATCGTCGGCGTGCAGGATGTCGCTGCCCAGGACCGAGGCCTCGATCCGGTCGATCACCGGCTGCAGGATCCGCATCGAGCGACCACACCAATCGGCCAGCGTGCTGCGTGGGATGTCGGCACCCATGCGCGCGATGATCTCGTTCTGCCGGTACAGCGGCAAATGGTCGTCAAACTTCGAGATCAGCACGTAAGCCAGGAGACTTCCTCCGGCCATGCTACCGGGGATCGGTCGGCTCGGGGCTGGCACCTGGACCATCTTCTCGCAGCAACGGCAGGACTTCTTCGGGCGGACGACTTCGATGACCTGGAGCTTTGCCGTGATCATCTCGAGGATCTCGCTCACGTCTTCGCCGACGAGACGCAGCTCGCCGCCGCACTCCGGACAGGTGCTGCCGGGGTCAAGTTCGTGGCGTTGGCGCGGCGTATCCGCCGAGACGCGTGGGCGCCGAGATGGACGCGGCCCAGGGGTGGTCTCGGCAGACGCGACCGCCGCTTGCGCCTCGGAATCGTCCAGGCCACTTGTCACGAGGCCCTGTTGCGCGACCGAAACAAGCACGTCTTCGAGAGCGAACTCGAGTTGCTCGATCTCGCGTTCGATCTTCTCGGAGGATTTGCCGAAAGCCTGCTTCCTGAGCCTGGCGATCTGCAAACGCAGTGCCTGGACGACCAGGTCATGGGCGCGCAGCGTCGTCGTCAGCTTCTTGTTCTGGGCCTGCAACTGGGCGATCAGCGCCTTGAGAAGGGCCGGGTCTTCGGGAAGATCGGATGCCGCGTTGAGCATGGCTTTTTATACAGGAAATCGGCCGCAAAGCCTAGCAGAACAGCCGCTTTTGCAGAAGAAAAGTTACCCCGCGCGTGTAGGCGGCGCACCCCAGTTCGGACGCCTCCAGTCGATCCCTTCCCACAGCATCGCGAGTTGGGCCGATGTCAGTCGCGCCGCCCCGTCAGCCGCAGAGGGCCAGGGAAAACGGCCGCGCTCCAGGATCTTGTAATAGAGGCAAAATCCCTGACCATCCCAGTAAAGCAGCTTCAGCCTGTCGCCGCGCCGTCCCCGAAAGGCGAATACGGCACCACTGGCCGGCTTCTGTCGCAGCACGGTCTGGGCCAGCATTGCAAGACCCGAAATCCCTTTGCGCATGTCAGTGACGCCGCAGGCGAGATAGACCCTTACGCCGGTGCCCGGTCCGATCATGCAGCTTCCACCGACCGGATAAGCTGGGTCAAGGCAGTAGCCTCGATGCCGGCATCGAAGCGCAGCCGCCGTCCTTGCGCCAGACACAGCTCGACGATCAAGGGCGAGACCACCACCCGGTCATCGAGCACGGGCTCCGCGCTCAGCATGGGCGCCCCGATATCAACCGGCAAAAAGGTCGGCCCGTCCGCCGCAGGCAGCAACCCTCGCTTCCTGAACAGATGGCGCCATTGATAGATCTGGCTTCGCGACACATCGTAGCGCCGCGCGACGCGCGCCAACGTCTCTCCGTTCATTCCCACAGCGGCGACGATCTCGAGCTTCTCCGCGTTGCTCCACCGACGACGCCGTTCCCGGCCCAATATCTCCACCGCCGTCCCTCGCTTTGGCTCAGGACGTCCATAACGACGTCCTTATGGACGTCTCTTACGCGCTCACATCACAGCAAGGCAGGCGGCCTCAACCGGTCGGTTACGCCGCCTGAGATGCCAGCTTTCGCTGGCATGAGGGACGAGGTGCAGGTCGCGGGGCGTTTGACGCCGACCCCCGGCACCGCCCGCATCATCGCCGCACCAACGAAAAGGGCGCCCGGTTGCCCGGACGCCCTTAGCATTTCTCGTAGTGAAAAGCCTTACGCCTTGTAGACCTTGTCCACGGCGGCGCGGAATTTGGCCATGTCGTCGGCGGAGCCGACGGTGACGCGGGAGACGGTGGGCCAGATGGCCCAGCTGCGGCCGATCTGGACCTTTTCAGGGGTGGCGATCAGTGCGGCCTGCATGTCCTTGGCGGGCTTTTTCCAGTTGACCATGAACATATTGGCCTGGCTGCCGGGCTGCACTTCGATGCCCTTCTTGGTCAGATAGGCGATGGTTTCCTCGCGGTTGGCGATCATTTCCTCGCGGCGGGCCTTGATGAGCGCCGCTTCGGTGTAGACCGCATTGCCGCAATGCATCGCGGTGATCGACAGGCCGCCGGCCGCCGGGCCGAACAGCATGATGCGCTTTTGCACTTCGGGGTCGGCGAAGGTGAGGCCGAGGCGCACACCGGCCATGCCGAACAGCTTCGAGAAGGTCCGCATGACGATGATGTCCTTGCGGGCCCCGATCAGCGTGGCGGCGCTCGGCGCTTCGGAGAAGTGCAGATAGGCTTCGTCGACCAGCAGCATCGAATCGGCGGGCTTGTTGTCGAGCAGCCACTGGATGTCGGCCAGCGGCGTGACGGTGCCGGTCGGGTTGTTGGGCGTGCAGATATAATAGAGGCCGGCATTGGGATTGGCGGCGAGCATCGCCTTGACGTCATGGCCCTGGCCGATGGCCTGCGGTGCCTTGGCGATTGGGGCCTTCATATAGTCGGCGGTGCGCCAGGCGGATTCGAAGGTCGGATCGGCGGTGACCAGACCCTTGGTCGGCGAGCAATAGGCCGCGACGATGCTGACCAGCGGGCCACCCGAACCAGGCCAGGGCATGACATGGGTTTCAGGGATACCCTCGACGGTTGCGACGGTCTTGACCAGGTCGCCGCGATAATTGTCGGGATCGTACCAGTTGCCGAACGAGGCGGCTTCGGCAGCGGCGGCGACGCCCGACGGGAAAGGCCCGGTCCAGCATTCGTTGGCACCGATGCGGACCGCACCCTTGATGCCGCGCCCGGCCTGCTGCTGCGCCAGGGCAGCGCCGCTCAGCAGCGAGCTGGCGGCAACGCCCGCGCCCAGCAGCGCAGCGACCTCGGCCAGTTGACGGCGCGAATAGCCGCGCCCGATCAGATCGTCCTTGGCTTCCTTGTCCAGCATCATCGTCATGTCGATTGTCCCCTCTGTTCCAGAAAACGGAAACTTCATTGCATCAGACGAAGCAGCGCGTCATTTCCGCAATGCCGCCCGGTGATTTTTGCAATTTTATGCCGGTTGCCGTTCCATAGTTAACGGAAACCGTCATCAATATTGCATGAATCGCCTTGGAAAGCGGAGCGCGCATCTGGTAGCGCATGAGCCATGCCCAGCACCCCCGCCGCCGCCGCCCGCCAGATCCTGATCCGCCTGCAGGAGGTGATGGCGTCGCGCACCAGCGCGCAGGCGAAATTGAACAAGGTGGTGGAGGTGATCGGCGAGTCGCTGTCGAGCGAGGTCTGCTCCATCTACCTGGTGCGCGAGGGCGTATTGGAGCTGTTCGCGACGCGCGGGCTGAAGCAGGAAGCGGTGCATGTCACCCGCATGGCGATGGGGGAGGGGCTGGTCGGCCTGATCGCCACCAATGTCGAGACGCTGAACCTGGACGAAGCGGCGTCGCATCCCGACTTCGCCTATCGTCCCGAAACCGGGGAAGAATTGTTCCACAGCTTTGCCGGCGTGCCGATCGTGCGGCGCGAGCGCGCCATTGGCGTGCTGTGCGTGCAACATGCCGATCCGCGCAAATATGAAGAGGTGGAGATAGAGGCGCTCCAGACCGTCGCGATGGTGATGTCGGAGCTGATCGCCAATGCAGAACTGGCCGATGATGGTCCAACGGATTCGCGCGTGACCGATACCGGCACGACGCTGCTGCACGGGTTGCAACTGGTGATGGGCATGGCGCGGGGGCATGTCGTGTTCCACCAGCCGCGCGTGCATATCGAACATACCGTCGCGGAAGATACCGAGGCGGAGCGGGCGCGGGTCATCTCTGCCTTCGCCAAGATGCGCGAGCAGATCGACCGGATGACCGGCGCGGCCGAGTTCGGCATGGAGGGCGAGCATCAGGAGGTTTTGGAAACCTACAAGATGTTCGCCTATGACGAGGGCTGGACGCGGCGGATCAACGAGGCGATCGACAGCGGCCTGACCGCCGAGGCGGCGATCGAACGGGTGCAGCAGCGCACGCGGATGCGGATGCGGCAGATCGACGATCCGTTGCTGTCCGACCGGATGCATGACCTGGAGGATCTGGCCAACCGGCTGTTGCGGATCGTGTCGGGGCAGTTGGGGACGGCGGCGCAGATGGGGTTGCGGCAGGACGCGATATTGATCGCGCGCAACCTGGGGCCGGCCGAATTGCTGGAATATGACCGGCGGCGGTTGAAGGGCGTGATCCTGGAGGAAGGATCGCTGACCGCCCATGTCACCATTGTCGCGCGCGCCATGGGCGTGCCGGTGCTGGGCCGGGTGCGCGACATCCGCCATCTGGTGAATGAGGGCGACCTCATCCTGATGGACGTCAACGCCAACAGCCTGCTGATCCGCCCGACCGCCGACATGGACGAGGCGTTCGAGAACAAGCTGCATGTGACGCAGAAGCGCCGCGCCGAGTTCGTCGCGATGCGCGACCTGCCATCGGTCACCGCCGATGGGCAGCGGGTGGAGCTGATGGTCAATGCCGGGCTGCGCGAGGATGCGCAGGCGCTCGACATGGTGGGGGCGGACGGCATCGGGCTGTTCCGCACCGAGTTTCAGTTCCTGGTGTCGGCCACCTTGCCCCAGCGTGAAAAGCAGCAGCGGCTCTACAAGGATGTGCTGGACGCGGCCGGTGACCGGCCGGTCATCTTCCGCACCGTCGACATCGGCGGGGACAAGGCGCTGCCCTATATGCAGCGCGAGGATGACGAGCATGAGGATAATCCGGCGATGGGCTGGCGCGCGCTGCGGCTGGCGCTGGATCGCGACGGATTGATGAAGGCGCAGGCGCGCGCGCTGCTGGAGGCCGCGGCGGGCAAGATCCTCTATGTCATGTTCCCGATGGTGTCGGAACCGTGGGAATATGAGGAAGCGCGCGCGCTGGTCGAGCATCAGCGCGAATGGCTGCTGGCGCGCAAGAAGAAGCTGCCGATCGCGGTGCGATACGGTGCGATGCTGGAAGTCCCGGCGCTGGCCGAGGTGCTGGACATATTATTGCCGCGCGTCGATTTCCTGTCGATCGGGACCAACGACCTGACGCAATTTCTGTTCGCGGCCGACCGCGCCCATCCCAAGCTCGCCGAACGCTATGACTGGCTGAGCATCGCGATCCTGCGCTTCCTCGACCGGGTGGCGCGGACATGCCAGGCGCATAGCGTGCCCGTGGGCGTGTGCGGCGAAATGGGCGGGCGGACGCTGGAGGCGATGGCGCTGATCGGCCTTGGCATCCGGCGGCTGTCGATCACTCCCGCGTCGGTCGGACCGGTCAAGGCGATGATCCGTGCGATCGACGCGAGTGAAGTGCAGGCGTTGATGCGCGAGCTGCTCGACACAGGCGAGCGCGACATTCGCGCGCGGCTGACGCAATGGGCGGCTGATAGGCATATCGAGCTGGGATAAGGGGCGAACTGCGGCAAGAAGGGCTTGCCGCCGTTGACAACGCCCGTCCCACAGTGAGACAAGGCCTCACTCTAAGGTCGCGGAGCAGCATGGCAGACGAAATGGAATTGGAGCCGGGCGCAGGTAGCGTACCGGATACGCAGCCCGATACACCCGGCGCGAAACTGCGCGTCGCGCGCGAAGCGATGGGGCTGTCCTTGTCCGATATTGCGACGCGCACCCGGATCGCCCAGCGTCAGCTCGATGCGGTCGAGCGCGACGACTATGCTGCCTTGCCCGGCATTCCCTATGCCGTCGGCTTTGCGCGTGCTTATGCCCGTGCCGTGGGACTGGACGAAGTGGCGATCGCGGCGCAAGTGCGCCAGGGCGTGCATGGCGCGGATATGACCGCCAATCGCTACGAGATGTTCGAGCCCGCCGATCCCGCGCGGGTGCCATCGCGCACACTGGCCTGGACGGCGGCGGCGATCGTGGTCCTGCTGGTGGTAGGATGGGTGATCTGGCGCGCGCAGATGGCGACGCCGCCTTCGAGCGAACAGATATTGGCGCAGGACGAGGCGCGTCCTGCGGCGGCGCGTCCGGCGGCTGGGGCTGCGGTCGCGCCCGCTGCGCAACCCGTGGTGCTGACGGCGGTCGATGATGTGTGGTTGCGCATCTATGACGAGGCGGGCGAGCGGTTGAAGGACGGGCTGATGAAGAAGGGCGAGAGTTTTGCCGTGCCCGCCGCCGCGCGCAATCCCATGATCCTGACCGGGCGTCCGCAAGCGTTGGCCGTGACGGTCGGCGGCAAGGCAGTGGCACCGCTGGGTGCGGCCGATCGCACCATTGCCGATGTGCCGATCAGCGCCGAAGCGTTGCTGGCGCGGGGCACGGCGGAAGCGGCAGCGGCTGCGCCTGCGACGGCTGCGCCCGCACCTCGGCCGACGCCGCAACGACGCGTGGCGCGTCCGGCCGCCCAGCCTGCGGCCGAGGATGCGGGTACGAGCGCGGCAACGCCATCTGCCGCCTCGCCCGCTCCGGCGGCACCATCGGGCAGCGGCGCGGCGACGCCCGAATAACCATGCACGTCGCGCTTTACCGCGCGGAATAACGGCTTATGGTTAAAGCGTAAGAGTTAGTCGGGGAACATCATGCGTCACGTCCTATTCGCGACATCTGCCATGGCGTGGAGCGCGCCGTTGCTGCTGGCGCTCGCGCCGCCGGTGTCGGCGCAAACGGTGGAAGGCCGGGTCGACCGGCTGGAAAAGGAAATGCGCGCGGTGCAGCGCAAGGTGTTTCCCGCCGGAACGCCGATCGAAGCGCAGATCACCCGGCCGACCGCGCCGACGATAGCGCCGGGATCGCCGTCTTCCTCGCCGATTTCCGACCTGACCGCGCGGGTGGGCGCGCTGGAATCGCAGCTGTCGTCGATCACCGGGCAGGTCGAGGAAAACAGCTTCAAGCTCAAGCAGTTGGAAGAAGCGTTTAATCGCTACAAGGCGGATACCGACGCGCGTCTGACCCCGGCCGAAGCGCCGGTGGCGGTTCGGCCGACCGTGTCTGCGCCGGTGGCGGCTGATCCCGCACCCGTCGCGGCAAAGCCCACTGCGCCCAAACCGGCGGCGGCTGCGCCCGCGAGCGAAGAGCGCAAGACGGCGGTTGCGGCGATCGAGCGGCCCGACACGGGCGACGCGGCGCAGGACGCCTACACCTATGGCTATCGCCTGTGGGACGCCAAATTCTATCCCGAAGCGCAGGCGCAGTTGAAGGCGACGGTGGACAAATATGGCACCGCTTCGGTCGCCAGCCGCGCCGCCAATCTGCTGGGCCGCGCCTATCTGGACGATGGCAAGCCGGCGCTGGCCTCGGTCGCCTTCTACGAAAATTATCAGAAGCGCCCGCGTGGCGATCGCGCGGCCGACAGCCTTGCTTATCTGGGTGAGGCACTGATCCAGCTGAAAAAACCGGCCGATGCCTGCAAAGTCTATGCGGAATTGGAGCAGGTCTATGGCGAAAGCCTGTCGTCGAGCCTGCGCGGCATGATGGCGCAGGGCCGCACCAGGGCGAAGTGCAGCTGAACGAGGCTGGGCTGATCGCCGCGACGCAGGCGATCGTCGGAGAGACGCAAGGGGTGCGTTTCGGTGTCGCCGTGTCGGGCGGGCCGGACAGCATGGCGTTATTGGCGCTGGCCGCGCGCGCCTTTGCAGGCCAGGTCGCGGCGATGACGATGGACCATGGGCTGCGCGCGGCATCCGCCGATGAGGCGGCGATGGTCGCGGGCTGGTGCGCGGCGCAGGCTATTCCCCACGCTATTGTAAAACCCGATGCGCCGGTCAGCGGCAATGTGCAGGGCTGGGCACGGGCGCAGCGCTATGCCGCGATCGAGACGTGGCGGTTGGCGCAGGGCATCGACTGGATCATGACCGCGCATCATGCCGATGATCAGTTGGAAACGATGCTGATGCGGCTTAACCGGGGATCGGGGGTTGCGGGACTGGCCGGGGTACGGGCGCGGTCGGGGCGGGTGATCCGGCCGTTGCTGGCGGCGCGTAAGGCGGATTTGCTGGCCTTTGCGCGGGCTGAAGCACTGCCTTATGTCGATGATCCGTCCAACAGTGATGCGCGGTTCGACCGGGCGGCCTTGCGGTCGGCGCTGGCGGGGGTGGACTGGCTGGACGTGCAGGCGGCGGGGCGCAGTGCGGCGGCGCTCGCAGAGGCGGAGGGGGCGCTCGACTGGAGCGTCGCTGACCTGGCGGCGCGGCATGTGCGCGCGCGGGGTGATGGCTGGGCGCTCGACCGCACCGACTTGCCGCGTGAATATCTGCGGCGGTTATTGTTGCTGATGCTGGAACGGGCGGGAGCCGGTGCGGTGCCGCGTGGCGATGCGATCGACCGGGCGATCGCCACGGCGCAGGCGGGGGGGCGGGCGAGTCTGGGTGACTGGTTGTTGAGCGGGGGGGCTGTCTGGACCTTGCATCCCGCACCGCCCCGCCGCGCATCTCCGCCTATCGGACCGCGATCTATCTGATCGCTATTTGCGCACGCCGGGCGCGCTTGCGCTTTTGCGGACGCGCCCTATCTTGGCGGGTGAAAGAGAGTGCAGATGAACGACGAGAAAGACCCGCAGACCAATCCCTGGATGAAGAGCGCCATGATATGGGCCGGGGTGATCGTCGCCCTGCTGCTGTTCGTGTCGATGTTCGAACGGCCGACTGGGGCCGGTGGCAGCGAGATCGCCTATTCGGAATTCCGCGCCAAGGTGCAGGAGGGCCAGGTCAAGGATGTCGCCATCGCGCCGGACAAGATCACCGGAACTCTGGCCAACGGAGACCGCTTTGCGACGCTGCCGGTGGCCGATCCGGCGCTGACCGGACTGCTTGACCAGAATAACGTCAAATATTCAGGCCAGGCCGAAGCCCAGCCGAGCTTCTGGATGATCCTCGTCTATCAGTCGCTGCCGTTCTTGCTGATCCTGGGCATCGCCTTCTTCGTGCTGCGCCAGATGCAGAAGGGTGGCGGCGCGGGCGGCGCGATGGGCTTTGGCAAGTCCAAGGCCAAGCTGCTGACCGAGAAGCATGGCAAGGTCACCTTCCAGGACGTTGCGGGCATCGATGAAGCGCGCGAGGAGTTGGAGGAAATCGTCGAGTTTCTGAAAGACCCGACCAAGTTTGCGCGCCTGGGCGGCAAAATCCCCAAGGGCGCGTTGCTGGTCGGTTCGCCCGGCACCGGCAAGACGCTGCTGGCGCGCGCGATCGCGGGCGAGGCGGGCGTGCCTTTCTTCACCATCTCCGGCTCGGACTTTGTCGAAATGTTCGTCGGCGTCGGCGCAAGCCGCGTGCGCGACATGTTCGAACAGGCCAAGAAGAATGCGCCCTGCATCGTCTTCATCGATGAAATCGACGCAGTCGGTCGCCATCGTGGCGCGGGCCTGGGCAATGGCAATGACGAGCGCGAGCAGACGCTGAACCAATTGCTGGTCGAGATGGACGGTTTTGAGGCCAATGAAGGCATCATCATCGTCGCGGCGACCAACCGTCCCGACGTGCTGGACCCTGCGCTGCTGCGGCCGGGTCGTTTCGACCGTCAGGTCGTGGTGCCCCGTCCCGATATCGAAGGTCGCGAGAAGATTTTGGCCGTCCACATGAAGAAGGTGCCGCTGGCGCCCGACGTCGAACCGCGCACCATCGCGCGGGGCACGCCCGGCTTCTCCGGCGCGGACCTTGCCAACCTGGTCAACGAAGCGGCGCTGATGGCGGCGCGGCGGGGCAAGCGGCTGGTCGCCATGTCCGAGTTCGAATCGGCCAAGGACAAGGTGATGATGGGGGCGGAGCGCCGCTCCATGGTCATGACCGATGATGAGAAGAAGATGACCGCCTATCATGAGGCGGGCCATGCGATCATCGCCGTGCATGAACCGGCGTCGGACCCGATCCACAAGGCAACGATCATCCCGCGCGGCCGTGCGCTGGGCATGGTGATGCGCCTGCCCGAACGCGACAGCTACAGCTATCATCGCGACAAGATGCACGCGAACATGGCCGTCGCCATGGGTGGCCGCGTCGCCGAGGAAATCATCTTCGGCTATGACAAGGTGTCTAGCGGCGCGTCGGGCGATATCCAGTACGCCACCAAGCTGGCGCGCGACATGGTCACCCAATGGGGCATGTCCGACAAGTTGGGGCCGCTGCAATATGAAGAGCAGCAGGGCGAGACGTTCCTTGGCTATTCGCAAAGCGCCCGCGTCCATATGTCGGATGAGACCGCCAAGCTGATCGACGCGGAAATTCGTGGGCTGGTGGAGCAGGGCTATGCCCGTGCGCAGGAATTGCTGACGGGCCATGAGGACCAACTGCACCTGCTGGCCAATGCGCTGCTGGAATATGAAACGCTGAGCGGCGACGAGATCAAGGCGCTGCTCGACAAGGGCGAGATCACCCGCGATGACGGGACGACGATCAAGCCTTCGGTCATTCCGGCGGCCGGATCGTCCATCCCCAAGACGCGCAAGCGCAAGGGGCCGTTCGGCGATCCGTCTCCTGCCGGGGCGTAAGCGGTGAAGGTTTGAAAGGAAGGGTGCTGCCGCGAGGTGGCGCCCTTTTTCGTGTTGATGGGGGAGGGCGATCATGGCGGCGTTCGATGACATCCATGCGCGGTTGCGCACCGTCATGCTGGACAATGCGCCGGGGCAGGTGGTGAGCAAGGATGAAGCGGGCGATCTGGTTGTGCGCACTGCTACCGTCGATCCCAAGACCGGGCAGCCGGGCTGGTTCGGGACGGTGACGATCAAGAAAAGCTATGTCGCCTATCATCTGATGCCGCTTTATACCGATGCGGCGTTGTCGGAGAGTGTCTCGCCTGGGTTGGCCAAGCGGCGGCAGGGCAAGACCTGCTTCAACTTCAAGGTGGTGGATGAGGCGTTGTTTGGCGAACTGGCGTCGCTGACGCGCAGGGCTGCGGGATTATAGCGATGTTTCGCGATACTTGCGGCAAAGGACATCACCCTATTGAGAGCCTGACACCCCTCCGTCTGGCCTGCGGCCAGCCACCTCCCCTGCCAGGGGAGGATGACGAAAGGGGACGTCGCTTAAATCGTCACCCCGAAGGAGGAATGGTATTGGACGACCATTTTTGGTCACTCCGCCAGATCAGCCGCATCCTTGAAACCGGTCACTCATTCAGATGATAGATCGAAGGCTGACTGATCAAATCTGGTGAAAAACGGACGTAGATGCTATCTTTGCCCAGCGCTGCATGAAAATGAAGGAGGCCATGATCGCCAAGTTTGTCGCTATGGTCGGAGTCCTATTTGCCCTCGCTGGCGTTTTTCTCAACGTGACCGCTAACCTGCTTTACGGCCGACCCTTTGTGCTCAGCGCGCAGTGTTGGTCGATAGCCATCAGCGTTTTCGCGGTTGGGTTCGGTGTAATGGTCGTCAGTCTCTGCTTCTATTCCTTCCGCGACCGCATTCGTAGGCGAAGGTAAGGTCGAACGCCCCCTGTTGGGTGTTTGTTGTCGAGCGTTTTTAGACCGCGCAGCATCTGCTATCCCCAGCCATCTCTCCAAAAGCTGCCCTTCTCAAATCCACCCTTACCGTCACCCCAGCGAAAGCTGGGGTCTCAGGAGATGGCGCGATGGCGTTGCGACCGGTGCCAAGCCCGACTGTTTCACGCCTCCGCCTGAGATGCCAGCCTGCGCTGGCATGACGGCTGGGATGTGTAACTGCTTTTGCAAGAGTACGTGCAGTTACCGACAGTCCGTGATCCACCCCCTTTTCCCAAACCCCTCACACAAGCCACCCCTGCTCCCCGCAATAAATCCCGCAAAGGGACTGGCCGTATCGGGGCGGAGTGGTTACATGGGCCGCCACAAAACCCCTGGGGTCTGCCACAGACCCCGCAGCAGAAAGTGGCTTGTTCCATGGAAATCCGCCTCGGCCTCACCTTCGACGACGTGCTGTTGCAGCCCGGCGAATCCGATGTGCTGCCAAGCCAGGCGGACACCAGCACGTTCGTCACCAAGGCGATCAAGCTGAACATCCCGATCCTGTCGTCGGCGATGGACACGGTGACAGAAGCGGACATGGCGATCGTCATGGCGCAGCTGGGCGGCATTGGCGTGCTGCATCGCAACCTGTCGGTCGAGGAACAGGCGGACGCGGTGCGCGCGGTCAAGCGGTTCGAGAGCGGCATGGTCGTCAATCCCATCACTATCCTGCCCAACGCCACGCTGGCGGACGCGCAGATGCTGATGAAGCGGCACCGGATCAGCGGCATTCCCGTGGTCGAAGCGAGCGGCAAGCTGGTCGGCATATTGACGCACCGCGACACGCGCTTTGCCGAGAACCCGGCCCAGCCGGTCAGCGAATTGATGACCAAGGATAATCTGGCGACGGTCAAGGTCGGCGTCGGGCAGGAAGAGGCGCAGCGCCTGTTGCATCAGCGCCGGATCGAGAAATTGCTGGTGGTGGACGAGGCCTATCATTGCGTTGGCCTGATTACGGTCAAGGACATCGAAAAGGCGGTCACCTATCCGCAGGCGACCAAGGACGGCACCGGCCGCCTGCGCGTCGCGGCGGCGACCACGGTCGGCGAAAAGGGGCTGGAGCGCAGCCGCGCGCTCATTGATGCAGAATGCGACCTGATCGTCATCGACACCGCCCATGGCCACAGCAAGCAGGTGTCGGCGGCGGTCGAAGCGGTCAAGCGCCTGTCCAATAATGTGCAGGTGGTCGCGGGCAATGTCGCCACCGCCGAAGCGACCAAGGCGCTGATCGGCGCGGGCGCGGATTGCGTGAAGGTCGGCATCGGGCCGGGGTCGATCTGCACCACGCGGGTCGTCGCGGGCGTCGGCGTGCCGCAATTGACCGCGGTCATGGATTCGGCCGAGGAAGCCGCCAAGCAGGGCGTGCCGGTGATCGCCGATGGCGGGCTGCGCACCAGCGGCGACCTGGCCAAGGCGCTGGCGGCGGGCGCGGGCTGCGTCATGGTCGGATCGCTGCTGGCGGGAACGGCCGAAGCGCCGGGCGAAACCTTCCTCTATCAGGGTCGCGCTTATAAGAGCTATCGTGGCATGGGCAGCGTCGGCGCGATGGCGCGGGGGTCGGCCGATCGCTATTTCCAGGCGGATATCAAGGACCAGATGAAGCTGGTCCCCGAAGGCATTGAAGGTCAGGTGCCGTTCAAGGGGCCGGCCAAGGATGTGATCCACCAGCTGGTCGGCGGCGTGAAGGCAGCGATGGGCTATACCGGCAGCGCGACGATCAAGGATTTGCAGGAACGCGCGCGCTTCGTGCAGATCACCAATGCCGGATTGTCGGAAAGCCATGTCCATGATGTGACGATCACGCGGGAAGCGCCCAATTATCCGACGCGGTAAGCGTTTTCTTAATCCCCCTCCCTTTTAAGGGAGGGGTTAGGGGTGGGTGCGCCGCGCCGCGGCGCTTCGGCCCGATCGGCAGGGCGCTAGGCTCGTTGCACTCGCCACCCACCCCCGGCCCCTCCCTTGAAAGGGAGGGGAGAAGGTATTGATGACTCCCTCTGCTCGTATCCAGGCTGCGATCGATTTGCTCGACGCCATCATTGCGTCGGCGCGCGATGGGGGGCCGGCGGCGGATACGTTGATCGCGCGCTATTTCAAGGAGCGGCGCTATGCCGGGTCGCGCGATCGGCGGGCGGTGCGCGATCATGTCTATGACGCGATCCGCCGCGCGGGCGAGCGGCCGGAGACGGGCCGCGAGGCGATGATCGGGCTGGCGGACGAGCAGCCGGAGCTGGCCGCTTTGTTCGATGGATCGACCCACGCCCCGCTGCCGATCGAGCCGGGCGAGGTTGGCGCTGTGGCCGGCAGCGTGCCGGGCTGGCTGGTGCCGCTGATCGCTGCGCCGGTCGAGCAGGACGCCTTGCTGGGCCGTGCGCCGGTGGACCTGCGAGTCAATCGGTTGAAGGCCGCTCCGGAGGCGGTCGCGCCCTTGTTCCCCGACGCTGCGCCGATCGCGGCACTGCCCGATGCGTTGCGCCTGCCCGAAGGCTATCCCGTCGAAAAGGACGCGGCCTGGAAGGATGGCCTGGTCGAAGTGCAGGATGCGGGCAGCCAGGCAATCGCGCTGGCGTGCGGCGCGCAGCCCGGCATGACCGTGGTGGATATGTGCGCGGGGGCGGGGGGCAAGACGCTTGCACTGGCCGCGGCGATGGCGGGGCAGGGGACGCTGATCGCCGCCGACACGATCCGCTCGCGGCTGGCAAGGCTGGGGCCACGCGCGCAGCGGGCCGGGGCGACCTTTATCGAGACATTGTTGCTGGACCAGAGCCATGAGGCGCGGGGCCTCGAAAGCCTGAACGGGAAAGCCGATATCGTGCTGGTCGATGCGCCCTGTTCGGGCACGGGCACCTGGCGGCGTAACCCGGAAGCGCGCTGGCGGCTGACGGCCGCGCGGCTCGATCGGCTGGTCGCGGAACAGGCCCGCATCCTCGATTTCGCCGCGCCCTTGCTGGCACCGGGCGGGGCGCTGGTCTATGCCACCTGCGCATTGACCGATCGTGAGGGGAAAGCCCAGGTGGACGCCTTCCTGCGCCGACATGCCGGGTGGACGCCCGAAGCGATAGACTTGCCGCTGGGCCGGGCGCATGGCGCGGGCTGGCTGCTGACGCCGGGGCAGGACGGCACAGACGGCTTTTTCTTCGCCCGGCTGCGGCGGACGGCCGCGTAAAACAGCCCATGGACAAGCGCCCGCAAAATCGCGAGACTTGGCCAAAATCTGTGCCTGAATCAGCGCCTGAAACATGGCTGGAGATACTCATGCGTTTTACCCCCGCCTCGATCGCCCTCGCGCTCGTCCTGACCACCGTGTCGAGCATGGGCCTGAGCCAGCGCCCCGACAGCCAGATCAGTCCGGCGTCGGTCGAATGGCAGAAGGCGGGCGAGGCCGCGCGTCAGGCGGGCAATTTGCAGGGCGCGACCGATGCGCTGGAAAGCGCGCTGGCGATCGACCCGCGCAACCGCGCCGCCTATGTCGAACTCGCCGCCGTGGCGCGGGCGCAGGGTTTGCAGGGCAAGGCGATCCGTCTGTATCGCGAAGCGCTATTGCTTGATCCGACCGATGTCGTCGCGCTGGCAGGGCAGGGCGAGGCGATGGTGGAAAAGGGCGCTGTGGCGCGGGCCAAGGAAGTGCTGACGCAGGCGCAGGGGCTGTGCAAGGGCGCGTGCGCGCCGGTCGACAAGCTCGCCGCCGCGATCCAGAAGGGACCGCCCGCCGTTGCGATGACGAGCAAGGATGTGGTGCCCGCGCCCAAGGTTGCGCCGACCGAGCAGCCGTAAGGGGAGGTCCGTGCGTTTCGAGAAAGCCAATATCGTTGATTTCGGCGCGAGGTGGATTTGATCTCAACCGTTCGTGCTGAGTAGCGACTGAGCTTGTCGAAGGCGCGTATCGAAGCATCCGCGTCTAGCCCAATCCTTCGATACGCCATTTCGACTTCGCTCAATGGCTACTCAGGACGAACGGTATGGGAATATTACCCGGTTAAATCGCCACCACTTGCGGCAGGATCGCGTCGAGCAGGAGCAGGCCTGCGGGAGTGACTTGCAGGTGAGTGCCGTGGTGGCGGAGAAGCCCGATATCGGTCAGTTGGGCGATAGCGCGGTCATCCACCAGCCGCGATGGAGCCACGCCCGATTGCTCGGCGATGCGGGCCAGATCGACGCCTTCATGCAGGCGCAGGCCCATCAACAGCGCTTCGCGGGCGCGGTCTTCGCTGGCCAGCCCATCCTCGCTCTGGCTGCCATGGCCGTTGCGGGCGACGGCGCCGATCCAGTTTTCGGGCTTGCGATGGCGTTGCGTCGCCATGCCGCCGCGCCGACCATGCGCGCCGGGGCCGATGCCGATATAGTCGCCATAGCGCCAATAGACGAGATTGTGGCGGCTCTGTTGCCCGGCGCGGGCGTGGTTGCTGATCTCATAGGCGGGGATGCCCGCCGCTGCGGTCATCGCCTGCGTCAGTTCATAGAGGGTCGCGCCATGATCGGGGTCGGCGGGGGTCAGCTTGCCCTGCGCGACGAGCGTGGCGAAGCGGGTGCCCGGCTCGATGGTCAATTGATAGAGCGACAAGTGCCCGGTGCCGAACGCCAGCGCGCGGGCGAGTTCGGCCTGCCAGTCGGCTTCGCTCTGGCCGGGGCGGGCGTAGATGAGGTCGAAACTGACCCGGTCGAACACCGATTGCGCGGTGGCGAGCGCCGCCAGCCCTTCGGCGACGTCATGTGCACGGCCGAGGAAGTGCAGCGCCTCATCCTCCAGCGCCTGCAGGCCGAGCGAGACGCGGTTGATCCCGGCAGCGGCCAGATCGGCAAAGCGCGCGGCCTCGACCGAGTTGGGGTTGGCCTCCAGCGTGATCTCGATATCGGGGGTGAAGCCCCAATGATCCTGCGCGGCGGCGATGAGCGTCTCGACCAAAGCGGGCGGCATCAGCGACGGCGTGCCGCCGCCGAAGAAGATGGACGAGAGCGGACGGCCGCCGGTCAACGACGCCTCATAGGCCATGTCGGCGAGCAGCGCGCCGCGCCAGGCGTCGATATCCACGCCATCGCGAACATGGCTGTTAAAGTCGCAATAGGGGCATTTCGACACGCAGAAGGGCCAGTGGATATAGAGCGCTTGCGGGTCGGGGGCGGCGAGGGCGGCGGAGGGAATGGAGGACATTGGGATGGCGTCGTAGAGCCTTTTGGCGGGCGGGGCTACAGGCAGGGCACCGACGCGCGCATGGATATTTTTAGCGGGACGGCGCATTGAGCGGGATCAGTACCGCTGCAGGAGACGACAGTATGCGCTACCCTAAGCTGGCTTGGGCGACATCCGTTTGTGCGCTGATCGGCTTGGCCGCCTGTGGTGCGCCCAAGCAACCCGATGTCGCAGAAAGCCGCAATGATGCAGCAGCGCCTTTGGTTGCGAGCCCCGACGTGGACGCGGCGCCGCAAACCGCTGCCCCGGTTAATGTCGCCACGGCGGCAGCGGCGCCCCAGCCCCTGTCCTGCGCGGCGGACATCGGATCGGCGGCTGCCGCCGAGCGCGTCAAGCTGTGCCGTAATGTGTCGCCCGCGACGCATCCGCCCTGCAATGCGGCCAATAGCTGTGCCCTGATCGAGGATGAGATTGCGCGCAGTTGCGCCCTGTTCGACGGGAAGGGCGACCCAATGCCGGGATGCGACCCCGCACCCAAAAGCATGGCGGCGGCGATCGCCGTCGTGCAGCGCTATTATGCCGCGATCAATGCGAGGGATTATGGCACGGCGTGGGCGCAGTGGGGGGATGACGGCCCGCCGAACCAGACCTTGCAGGCTTTTCAGGCGGGCTTTGCCAATACCCGGTCGACGCGCGTGACGATCGGCAAGGTGGAGCCGGGTAGCGCTGGTGCTGGGTCGATCTATCAGACCGTGCCGGTGACGGTGGATTCACAGTTGCAGAACGGCACCGTCCAGCGTTTTGCAGGCGATTATGTCGTGCGGCGGGTCAATGATGTGGAGGGAGCATCGCCCAGCCAATTGCGCTGGCACATTGGTCAGGCGAGGCTGAAAGCCGTACCCGCGCGGTAACGCGGGCGCGGATCAGAATGTCGCCGCGACCAGTTGCCGGAACGCGTCGGCGCGGTGGCTCATGGCGTGTTTGGCATCGGGGTCCATTTCGCCGAAGCTGATGTCGTGGCCGAGTGGCACGAACATCGCATCATAGCCAAAGCCCTTGTCCCCACGCGGTGGCCAGACGAGCGTGCCGTCGACCCGACCCTCGAATGCTTGGATATGCCCGTCGGGCCAGGCGAGGGCGAGGGCGCAGATGAAATGGGCGTCATGGCCTGCATCCGGCCCCTTGGCTTCGATTCCGTCCCACACCTTCTGCATGGCGAGCGCGAAGTCCTTGGACTCGCCTGCCCAGCGTGCGGAGAAGAGGCCGGGATCGCCGCCCAGCGCCTCGACGCACAGGCCGCTATCGTCGGCGAGCGCGGGCAGGCCGGAGAGGTCGGCGGCCTCCATCGCCTTGAGTTCCGCATTGGCGATGAAGGTGGTGCCGGTTTCCTCCGGTTCGGGCAGGTCGAGCGACGCGGCCGAGATCGGCTCGATCCCATAGGGGCCAAGCAAAGCGGCGATTTCGCGCACCTTGCCGGCATTATGGCTGGCGATCACCAGCTTGCCGGGGGCGAGTTTGCGGATCGCCTGTTCCTGTCCGAATTGGTCGGTCATGATCCGATTCCTCGTGCTGAACCAAAATGCCGTTCGCCCTGAGCTTGTCGAAGGGCCGCCCTTCCTTTTCAAGAAGAAAAGACGGGGCTTCGACAGGCTCAGCCCGAACGGGGAGAGGAGGCAGTGTTACCGCCCCGTGGCGACATCCTGCGCGGCGAAGATCTTGGCGCAGCCGATGCGGGCGAGGCGCAGGAGGCGGAGCAGTTCTTCTTCGTCATAGGCGGCGCCCTCGGCGGTCGCCTGGACTTCGGCGAATTTACCGTCGCCGGTCAGGATGAGGTTGGCGTCGGTTTCGGCATTGCTGTCCTCGGCATAATCGAGGTCGAGGACGGGGGTGCCGTTGTAGATGCCGCAGCTGATCGCCGCGACCTTCTGGATGATCGGGTCTTCCTTCAGCGCGCCCGACGCCATCAGCTTGTCCACCGCGATCCGCAGCGCAACCCAGCTACCGGAAATCGCCGCCGTGCGGGTGCCGCCATCGGCCTGGATCACGTCGCAATCGATCACGATCTGGCGTTCGCCCAGCTTCTTCATGTCCACGACCGTCCGCAGCGAGCGGCCGATGAGGCGCTGAATTTCCTGGGTGCGGCCCGACTGTTTGCCCTTGGCAGCTTCGCGGCTGCCGCGCGTGTGGGTGGCGCGGGGCAGCATGCCATATTCGGCGGTGACCCAGCCCGATCCCTTGCCACGCAGGAAGGGCGGCACCTTCTCTTCGACCGACGCGGTGCAGAGCACGCGGGTATCGCCGAAGCTGATGAGGCAGCTACCCTCGGCATGGATGGTGAAGCCTGGCTCCATGGTGATGTCGCGCATCTGGTCGGGCGCGCGGCCGGAAGGACGCATAATATTTCTCCAAAACGATATGGTGACGGCGCTTAGCGCCCGGCGGCGTGTGTTGCCAGTGTCATGACGACAATAAGTGGGTATGAGAGGCTATGACGATGCGAATGATGATGGCGGCGAGTGCGCTGCTGCTGGCGGGCTGCGCTACGGCGGACAATGCGCTGGAGACGCCCAAGGCGGCGGGCGAGACGATCCGCTTCACCGCCGGGCGCTGTTTTGGTGCCTGTCCGTCCTATAGCCTGCGGGTGACACCGGATGGGTCGGGCATATTGGAGCCGGAGAAATTTACCGCCGTGCCGGGGCCGACCCGCTTCACCGTCAGCCCGGCGCAATATCGACGCCTGCGCGCCTCGCTCGCGCCTTACCGGCCGCAGACGGGGACGGACAAGCGGATCGGCAATGGCGGAAATTGCACCCGCTTTGCGACCGATATGCCCGGCTACAAGATCGAATGGAGTCGCAAGGACGGCAAGCCGACCCGGCTGGAGTTCCAGTCGGGCTGCATGGATGCCCGTTATGGCAAATTACGCGCCACGATCGCGGCGATCCCCAAAATGCTGGACGTCGAGCGCATGATCAAACCCAAGCCCGCCCGGTAAGGAGTGTATAATGCGCGTTCTTTTGCAGATTGTGGGTGTCCTTCTCGTGGTGATGGGGCTGCTGTGGGTCGGGCAGGGGGCCGGTCTTATCCACTGGCCGCAATCCAGTTTCATGCTCGATCAGAGGCCATGGATGTGGCGTGGCGCGTTGCTCGCTGCGTTTGGCGTCGTGCTGATCCTCTTGGCGCGGCGCAAATGTTGAGCCTGCCCGCAATCCATCCTACATTCGCGCAATGACGCTGACGACGCCCATATCCGAACTGAACGACCGCGCGCGGGACGTTTTTCGCCTGGTGGTGGAGGGCTATCTCGGCACTGGCCTGCCGGTCGGCTCGCGCACCATCAGCAAGCTGGCGACGCTCAACCTCTCGCCCGCGTCGATCCGCAACGTGATGCAGGATCTGGAGGAATTGGGCCTGCTCGCCGCGCCCCATGCCTCGGCTGGGCGGATGCCGACCGAAACGGGGCTGCGGCTGTTCGTCGACGGTATGATGCAGGCGGCCGAGCCATCGGCCGAGGAACGACGCGCGATCGAGGCAGGCCTCGCCGAAAGCGGGCCGATCGAGGAAGCCCTGTCGGCGGCGACGGCGGCTTTGTCGGGCCTGTCGGCTTGTGCTGGCATCGTGATGGTGCCGCGGCGCGAGCCGGTGCTGCGTCAGTTCGGTTTCGTGCCCTTGAACGATCGGCAGGCGCTGGCCGTGCTGGTCGGGCAGGACGGGTCGGTGGAAAATCGCGTGCTGGACCTGCCGCCCGCCGTCACCCCGTCGATGCTCAACGAAGCGGCCAATTTCATGTCGGCGCGCTTTGCCGGCATGACGTTGCGGCAGGCGGGCGACATGCTGGCGCGCGAGTTGGAGAGCGAACGCAGCGCGCTGGATGGCGCGGCGCGCGAGCTGGTGGAACGCGGCATCGCCATCTGGTCGCATGATGCCGATGACCGGCCCGTGCTGATCGTGCGGGGGCAGGCGCATCTGATCGATGATGGCACGGCCGCCGACCTCGAACGGGTGCGGCAATTGCTGGAGCAGTTGGAAGGGAAGCAGGAAATTTCGCGCCTGTTGGAGAGCGCGCTGGCGGGCAGCGCGACCAAAATCTTCATCGGATCGGAAAACAAGCTCTTTTCCCTGTCGGGTTCTTCGGTCATAGCCGCGCCCTATCGTGGCGCGGACGGCCGGGTGGTCGGCGTGGTCGGCGTGATCGGCCCCACGCGCTTGAACTATGCCCGCGTGATCCCCATGGTGGATTTCACTGCACAAACGCTGTCGAGATTGATGAGATGAGCGAAGACAATTTGAACGTCGAAAATACCGAAGTCGTGGATCAATTGCCGGAGGAGGATGCGCCCGTGGCCGATGACCAGGGGGAGCGCATCGCCGCGCTGGAAGCGGAACTCGCCGCCGCCAAGCAGGATATTCTCTACGCCCATGCCGATACGCAGAATGTGCGGCGGCGGCTGGAAAAGGAATTGGCGGATACGCGCGCCTATGCGTCGACCGCTTTCGCCCGTGATATTCTGTCGGTGGCCGACAATCTCTCGCGTGCGCTGGCGGCAATCCCTGTGGAATTGCGTGAAGACGACAAGTTCAAGGGGCTGGTCGCGGGCCTGGAAGTCACTGGCCGCGAGTTGGAAGCGGTGTTCGGCCGCAACGGCATCAGCAAGATCGAGTCGGTGGGCCAGCCGCTCGACCCCAACAAACATCAGGCGATGATGGAAACCCCATCCGCCGATGCCGCGCCCGGCACGATCCTGATCGAAATGCAGGCGGGCTATATGATCAAGGACCGGCTGCTGCGTCCGGCGCTGGTCAGCGTGGCGAAGGCGCCCGACTAATATTGCTTTCTAAAACTAAGGCCTGAAAAAGCCCGTTCGACCCGCGTCGGACGGGCTTTTTGCTGTCGAAATGCCGGAAAGGTGCAAATAAGATATATCGCAACTCTTGACGATGGCGATTTTTAAGATATATCGCAGTGCATCATGAAACAGACTGAAAGACATGCAATGCACTTCCACCACACACATGGCGGCCATGGTCGCGCTCACCACGGCCATGGCCGCTTTCTCAGCCCGGATGGCGCAGAAGGGCGCGGCTTCGGCCGGGGCCGCGGCGGTCCCTTTGGCGATGGCGCGCCCGGTGGCGGCGGGCGGGGCGGCGGACGGCGGCGCCTGTTCGACAATGACGCGCTCAAGCTGATCCTGCTCAAGCTGATCGGGGATACTCCGCGCCACGGCTATGACCTGATCCGCGAGATCCAGAGCCTGTCGGGCGAGGTCTATGCGCCCAGCCCCGGCGTCGTCTACCCCACGCTGACGCTGCTGGCCGACATGGACCTGATCGCCGAACAGCCGGGGCAGGGCAGCCGCAAGCTGTTCGCCATTACCGACGAAGGCACCGCTTATCTGGCCGACAATGGCGACGCCCTGACGCTGGTCATGGAGCGGATCGCATCGCTGGCGCAAAAGGCCGAACGCACCGATGGCGCGCCGGTCCGCCGGGCGCTGCATAATCTGCGCATGGCCATCCACCAACGGCTTGAAAAAGAGGGGGCGGACAAGCAGACCATGTTCGATGTCGCGTCCCTGATCGACGAAGCCGCCACCAAGATCGAAAGGCTCTGACATGACCCTGACAGCAAAAGTTCCGACCCCCAATGCCAGCCGCTACCTGCAACAACTCTGCAAACATTGGAGCCACAAGTTCGACGTGACGTTCGACGCGGAGCAGGGCGTCATTCCCTTCCCGATGGGACCGATCCGTATGCAGGCCGAGCCGGAGGCGCTGGTGGTGACGATCGAGCCCAAGGCCGACGCCGATGTCGAGAAATTCAAGCAGGTGGTTGCCGACCATCTCGACCGCTTCGCCTTTCGCGAGGCACCGCTGACGTTCGACTGGCAATAAGGCGGGCATGGGGCGGTTCGCGCCGCCCCCGTCACTTGGTCGGGATGCGCCGCGCGCTGGCGAGATGATGCGCGTGGGTGATGGCGACCGCGAGCGCGTCGGCGGCGTCCGGCCCGGCGATCTTCACGCCGGGCAGCAGCCGCGATACCATCGCATGGACCTGATCCTTCGATGCGTTGCCGACGCCGACGACCGATTTCTTGACGAGCCGGGCGGCATATTCGCCCACCTCCATGCCCGACCGCGCCGCGCCGAGCAGGATGACGCCACGCGCTTGCCCCAATTTGAGCGTCGATTGCGGATTGACGTTGACGAACACCTCTTCGACCGCCGCGCCATCGGGCCGATGTTCGAGGATCAGGTCCGTGAGCGCAAGGTCGATTGCCAACAGGCGCGTCGCCAGGGGCATCGCGCTGTCCGTCTTGATCTGGCCATTGGCGAGATGGGTGAGCCGGTTGCCGTCAGCGGCGATCAAGCCCCAGCCGGTCGTGCCCAATCCGGGGTCGAGGCCGAGGAGAATCATAGCAGGAGACCGGTGCCATGGTCGCGGGCGGCGGCACCCCCTCTCCCAGCTTCGCCTAGGCGGCAAAGCCGCCAAGGCTGCGCAACCCTCTCCCCAAGGGGAGAGGGGCAGGTGATCAACCCAATTTCTCCATCACCGCATCGGACACTTCATAATTGCCCCACACGGTCTGGACGTCGTCATCATCTTCCAGCGTGTCGACCAGCTTGAGCAAGGTCGCGGCATTGGCTTCGTCGACTTCGGTGGTGGTCTGCGGCCGCCAGGCAAGCTTCGCGCCTTCCGCTTCGCCGAGCTTGGCTTCCAGTGCCTTGGACACTTCATGGAGCGCGTCCATCGCGGTCCAGATTTCATGCTCGTCCTCGTTGGACGAAACATCCTCCGCACCGGCTTCCAGCGCCGCTTCGAAGATCGTCTCGGCATCGCCCGCGCTGGCGGGATAGGTGATCAGGCCGACGCGGTCGAACCCATGGCTGACCGCGCCCGACGCGCCCAGATTGCCGCCATTTTTCGAGAAAGCAGTGCGAACATTGGTCGCGGTGCGATTGCGATTGTCGGTCAGCGCTTCGACGATGATGGCGACGCCGCCGGGGCCATAGCCCTCATAGCGGACTTCCTCATAATTGTCGGTGTCGCCGCCGATCGCCTTGTCGATCGCGCGCTGGATATTGTCCTTGGGCATGGACTGGGCCTTGGCGGCGTTGACCGCCAGGCGCAGGCGCGGGTTCATGTCCACATCGGGCATGCCCATCTTCGCCGCGACGGTGATTTCGCGGCTGAGCTTAGAGAACATCGAGGAGCGCTTCTTGTCCTGCGCGCCCTTGCGATGCATGATGTTCTTGAATTTGGAATGGCCGGCCACGGCCTTCTCCTGACATTTTCTGGTGAAACACGAGCGCGCTCTCTAGCGAGCGACGCGCCCATGCGCAATGTTACACTAGGATCGCGGTTCCGGAGGCGGATACCATCAGCATCGACCCGTTGGCGCCAAGCACTTCATAGTCGAGATCGACGCCGACCACCGCGTTCGCGCCCAGCGTCGCCGCGCGCATCCGCATCTCGCCGATCGCCTGCTCGCGCGCGCGTTGCAGCACATCCTCATAAGCGCCCGACCGGCCACCGACGATGTCGCGCACGCTGGCGAACAGGTCGCGGAACAGATTAGCCCCCACGATCACCTCGCCGGTGACGATGCCCAGATATTCCTTGGCCGGTCGCCCTTCCAGGCGGCTGGTGGTGCTGACGATGATCTCGGACATTTCGCTCTCCCGTTCGTGCTGAGTAAGGCCTGAGCCTGTCGAAGGCCTGTATCGAAGCATAGCGTGTGCGGCAGCCCTTCGATATGCTGCTTCGACTTCGCTCAGCAGCTACTCAGGGCGAACGGGGTAACCGTTACTCCATGCCCAGCGCGGACAGATAGGTCTGGAGGATGGCTTCCATTTCCTGCCGGTCATGCGGCTGCATCTTCCGCAGGCGGACGATCTGGCGCATGATCTTGGGGTCGTAGCCGGTCGCCTTGGCTTCCAGATAGACGTCCTTGATGTCGTCGCCGATGCCCTTCTTTTCTTCTTCCAGCCGTTCGATGCGCTCGATCAAGAGGCGTAGCTGGTCGGCGGCGACGTTGGGTTCGGTCATGGGATGATGTCTCCATATGGAATGTGAATCGGTTGGGGGGCGTCCTAGTGAGTGTCGGCGTTCTTCGCCACACTCTCTTTCATCCGGGCGATCTGTTCCGCGGTCGCTTCGCCCTGATGCTGGTCCTTCCACTGGGCAAAGGGCATGCCGTGGATGATTTCGCGGGCTTCATCGCGCGTCAGCGTGCCGTCCGCTTCCGCGATCCAGTCGGCGAGGCAATTGCGGCAAAAGCCGGCCAGCCCCATCAGGTCGATATTCTGTACGTCTGTGCGGTGCTGCAAATGCGCCACCAACCGACGGAAGGCGGTTGCAGCAACGGCATCTGTGACTATGGTGTCGTTCATCGGCGTGAAACCCTTTCGCTGATCTACATCATCCTGTCGTGCAGCACGGATACCCCATAACGACGCTTCGGCAAGTGCGGAGCGCATATGACGGCCAGGAGAACACATGACGAAGTTACCGCCCCGCTCGCGCAAGGTCCGTATTCTTGCGACGCTTGGTCCTGCGAGCGACAGTGCGGAGATGATCCGCGCGCTGTTCATCGCGGGAGCCGACGCCTTTCGCATCAATATGAGCCATGGCGCGCATGAGGATCATGCCGCGCGGATCGCGATCATCCGCGAACTGGAAAATGAATTTCATCGGCCGACCACCATATTGGGCGATTTGCAGGGGCCGAAACTGCGCGTCGGCACGTTCGAAAAGGGGCTGGCGATCCTGGAGAAGGGCGCGCCCTTCATCCTCGATCGTGACGAAACGCCGGGTGACGCGCGCCGGGTGAACCTGCCCCATCCCGAAATCTATGCCGCGCTGGTGCCGGGCACCCGGCTGCTGCTGGACGATGGCAAAATGGTGCTGCGGGTGCAGGCGATCAGCGAGGATCGCATCGACACGATCGTCGAGGTCGGCGGCACGCTGTCCAACCGCAAGGGTGTGAACGTGCCCGACGTGGTTGTGCCCGTGCCCGCGCTGACCGAGAAGGATCGGCGTGACCTTAGCTTTGCGATCGAACAGGGGTGCGACTGGATCGCGCTCAGCTTCGTGCAGCGGCCCGAGGATCTGGCCGAGGCGCGCAAGCTGATGGGTGGCCACGGATCGCTGATGGCCAAGATCGAAAAGCCATCCGCCGTGCAGCGGCTGGAGGAAATCGTCGAGATGGCCGATGGCGTCATGGTTGCGCGTGGCGACTTAGGCGTCGAACTACCGCCCGAATCTGTGCCGCCGCTGCAGAAGCAGATCGTGGCGACCGCG
Organism: Sphingobium sp. SA2; assembly: GCF_032227065.1. Classification (NCBI taxonomy): domain Bacteria; kingdom Pseudomonadati; phylum Pseudomonadota; class Alphaproteobacteria; order Sphingomonadales; family Sphingobiaceae; genus Sphingobium; species Sphingobium sp. SA2. The sequence continues at coordinate 3,289,826 of NZ_JAPMXX010000006.1, read as the reverse complement.
CGGCGGCTGGGTCGTCCGGTGGTGGTCGCGACGCAGATGCTCGAATCGATGATCAAGTCGCCATCGCCGACTCGCGCCGAAGTGTCGGACGTGGCGACGGCTGTCTATGACGGGGCCGACGCGATCATGCTGTCGGCCGAAACGGCGGCGGGCGACTGGCCGGTCGAGGCGGTCGCGATGATGGACAGCATCGCCAACAGCGTCGAGCGTGATCCAGGCTATCTGGCGCGGCTGCACTTCACCGAAACCAAGCCCGATCCCACGACCGCTGACGCGCTCGCCGAAGCGGCGGGCAATATCGTGACCGTAGTGGGAGCGAGCGTCATCACCTGCTTCACCTCATCGGGCAGCACGGTACGGCGCGTGGCGCGCGAGCGGCCCTCCGCGCCGATCCTGGCGCTGACCCCGCGAACCGACACCGCGCGCAAGCTGGGGCTGACCTGGGGCGTGTACGCCATCCGCACCAAGGATATCGGCACGTTCGAGGAAATGATCGGCAAGGCGCGGCGCATGGCGCTGCGCCATCGCATGGCGGAGAAGGGCGGCAAGATCGTGGTGCTTGCCGGCGTTCCCTTCGGCACGCCGGGCTCGACCAACGTGCTGCACGTCGCGGCGGTGCAGGGCGATGAATTGAAGGGGCGGGAGTGAGCTATAAGCGCGCTACACCCTCACCCAGCTACGACTAGGCAGCACGCTGCCAAGTCTTCGCAGCCCTCTCCCTCAAGGGAGAGGGGTTTGCACCTGGGCACCAACACCCGCGCAAGCGCTCGACACCCCTCAACCCGTTCGCCCTGAGCTTGTCGAAGGGCTTACTTCTTTGAAGAGAAAGGGGCTTCGACAGGCTCAGCCCGAACGGGGGGGGTACACCGCGCATTGTCCCAACCCCACCTGCAAACGCATCGAGCGCCCGATCATGCTTGATCGGGCGCTCTGAAAGGACTGATTCGTCCGATGGTTTAGGACAGCGCCGGAAACGGCACCATCCTGACCGCTATGCTTAGCCCTGGCGGGCTTTGAAGCGACGGTTGGTCTTGTTGATGACGTAGGTGCGGCCGCGACGACGGATCACGCGGTTGTCCCGGTGGCGGTCCTTGAGCGACTTGAGCGAGTTGCGGATCTTCATGGCATCGGCCCTTGGTGAATCTGACTGTGATGGAAAATCGAAGCGCTGCCCCTATGGGTGGGGCGGGCCAAAGTCAAGGGCGGCGGGCGCTCTTTTGCCGTTGTTCATCGGTCATGCAGCAACTTCATGGCTTTGCGCGTTGGAGGGAATATAGCTCATCGCGCCGTTTATCGGTGGATAGCCACGTTGGAGTGAAATCGATGTCGAAGCGCCTGATTCTTGCCGCCTGCCTTGCCCTGCCGCTGGCCGCGTGCGCAACCGCCGTGCCACAGGTGGAAGTGACGCGCTTCCATGTCGGCAATCCCGCCCGGACGGGCACGGTCGCGGTGGAGGAAATGCCCGGCAATCCTGACATCAGCCTGGAATTTCGCACCTATGCCGCCGCCGTTGCGCAGGAATGGCAGCGGGTGGGCTTCACCAGCGTCGCGCCGGGCGCGACGAGTGAGTATGTCGCATTGGTCAGCTTCCAGCGCAGCTTTCGTCCCTCAGGCCAGGCGCGCAACGATCGCCCCGTCACCGTCGGCATGGGTGGCGGCATTGGCAGCGGCGGCTTTTCGGGCATGGGCCTGGGCGTCGGTATCAACCTGTCGGGTAAGCCCAAGGATATCGTGACCACCCAATTGCATGTGCAACTGCGCCGCCGGTCCGATTCGGCGACGATCTGGGAAGGCCGCGCCTATACCGAAGCGAAGCAGGGCACGCCCGCCGCGCAGCCGGGCATTGCCGCACAAAAGCTCGCTGGTGCCTTGATCGGGGGCTATCCGGGCGAATCGGGCCGGACTATAACCGTCAAATGACCATTTCCATTTCCAGCGGCTTTGACAGCGGCAATATTCGCACCCTTTCCATCACCGATACGCCCGGCGGCGCGCGCGCCGAGCTGGAAATCGTGACCGATCATCAGAGCGACTTTTATCAATGGTTCCACTTCCGCGTCGCAGGCGCCGCCGGGCGCGAAGTGGAACTGGCGATCGTCAATTGCGGCGGGTCGGCCTATCCTGATGGCTGGGCCGACTATAAGGCGCGGGTGAGCGAGGATCGGGAAATCTGGACCCAGGCCGATACTAGCTATGCCGATGGCACGCTGACCATCCGGCTGGCGAGCGATGCCAATGTCGTGTGGGTCGCCTATTTCGCGCCTTATTCGATGGAGCGGCACCATGACCTGATCGCCTTTGCCGCCTGCCAGCCGGGCGTGGCGCATCGCGAACTGGGGCTGACGCTGGATGGCCAGCCGATCGACCTGCTGACCATCGGCGATGGGCCAAAGCAGGTGTGGCTCTATGCCCGCCAGCATCCCGGCGAATCGATGGCGCAATGGTGGATGGAAGGCGCGCTGGAGCGTCTGACCGACGAAGAGGATGCCGTTGCCCGGCTGCTGCGCCAGAAGGCGACCATCCACCTTGTCCCCAATATGAACCCCGATGGCAGCCGCCGGGGCCATTTGCGCACCAATGCGGTGGGGGTGAACCTCAACCGCGAATGGCATGACCCGTCTATGGAACGCAGCCCCGAAGTGCTGCTGGTCCGCAACGCGATGGATGCAACCGGCGTGGACTTCGCGATGGACGTGCATGGCGACGAAGCGATCCCTGCGGTGTTCATCGCCGGGTTCGAAGGCATCCCGTCGATCACCGATCGGCAATTGGCGCTCTATCACCGCTATCGCGACACGCTGGCGGCGCGGACGCCCGATTTCCAGACGCGCCTGGGCTATCCGGTAGCGGGCGCAGGGCGCGCGAACCTTGCCATGTCCACCAACCAGATTGCCGAGCGATTCGGCGCGGTGGCGATGACGCTGGAAATGCCGTTCAAGGATAATGACGACCTGCCCGACGCCGAAACCGGCTGGTCGCCCGCGCGCTCGATGCAGTTGGGCAAGGATTGCCTCGCGGTGCTGGCCGAGATGATCGACGCGCTCTGATCAGCCGAACAGGTCGCCCAGGAAATCGACCGTCGCGCGGAAACTGCGCCGGTCGGCGTCCGGGCTGTAAGCCAACCCCTTTTCGGGCATGTTGGCGCTTTCGTCGGTGAAGGCATGGCCGGTGCGGCCATAAGCGTGGATTTGCCAGTCGCAGCCTGCCGCCGTCAGTTCTTGCGCCAGCGCCACCATGGAGTCCGGCGGGGCGATGGGATCGTCCCAGCCATGGCAGATCAGCAATCGGGCGCTGATCGTGGCATTGGCGAAGGGCGGGGCATCATAGACGCCATGGAAGCTGACGCCGCCTGCAATGTCCGCGCCGCTGCGGGCCAGATCGAGGATGCATTTGCCGCCAAAGCAGAAGCCGATGGCAGCCGTGCGGGCAGGATCGACCTCGGCCAGCCCTTTGAGCACATCATGCGCGGCATTGACCCGATCACGCAACACGGCACGGGCGGCATTCAGCGCGTTCATGTAGAGCGCGGGATTGGCGTCGGCACGGGTAGTGCGCTTGCCCTGACCATAGACATCGGCGACCAGCACGGCATAGCCCAGCGCCGCGACCTTTTCCGCATAGGCGAAGTCGGCTTCCTTGGTGCCCAGCACATTGGGGAAGAGCAAGATGCCCGGCCGCGGCCCGGCGGCGGTATCGACCACGGCCACGCTTTCGAACGGGCCGTCCGGGCCATCATGCAGGGTGATGCGACGGGTGATGGTCATGGCGGCGCTCCTCTTTAGATACTGCTTTAGATACTCCCGAAACCGGGCGCTTCGCCGCGTGCGGCGGGGTTCAAGCGGCGGGGGCGTTTCCAGCCGATGACGGGCCGCTTGCGCAGGCGCAACGTCGGCCAATCGCCCCGATCGGCGCGCTCGGCCAGCCGCATCCCCTGCGCCCGATAGGCAGATAGCACCGCGTCCACCTGTTCGTTGAGCAGGCCCGCCAGCAGGATGGTGCCGCCTTCCTCGACCATCGCACAGAGCGAGGGCGCCAATTCGATCAGCGGCCCGGCCAGGATATTGGCGATCAGCAGGTCATAGGGCGCGCGGGTGATGATCGCGGCATGATCGACCCCGGCGGCGGCGTAGAGCGCGACCTGCCCCTGTCCCCGACCGACGGCCATGCCATTGGCCAGCGCATTTTCCGCGCTGATCTCCACCGCGACCGGATCGATGTCCGACGCTGTGGCATAGGCGCGCGGCCACAGATGCAGCGCGGCAAAGGCGAGCAGCCCGGTGCCGGTACCGATGTCGGCAACATTGCCGAACCGCATGCCAACCCGGCGCATCCGGTCGAGCATGGCAAGGCAGCCGGCCGTCGTTTCATGCTGGCCGGTGCCAAAGGCGCGGCTGGCGGCGATCAGCAGGTTGACCTGGCCGGGCTGTTCGGGATCGCTGGCGAGGTTGCGGACATGGAAGCGCCCGGCCGTGACCGGTTCCAGACCCTGCTGGCTGATCGTCACCCAATCCTCGTCGGGCAGCGCTTCGACGACTGGCTTGGTCCGCGCGGCGCTGGGCACCATCGATCGCAGCAGTTTGATCGCGGCGGGGCTGGGCTTGCCTTCGAAATAGGCGTCGAGCCGCCAGGCATCCTCATCATCGGGTTCCGCCTCGCTGGTCATCAGCACGGGCGGCCGGTCCATCATCGCAAAGGCGGCAATGTCCCCGTCCAGCGCTTCGGCCTCGGCGCGGGTGCAGGGCAGGGTGACTTTCCAGCTTTGGACCGCTGGGGTGGTAGCATCGTTCATCCTCCCGCCTTTAGAGCAGCAGGGCAGGGAGGGGAAGCGTTTGGCAGCCGATCCTTAAGCCTCTGCGTCATCCTGACGAAAGTCAGGATCCATTGGCTCTACCTATGCGGGTTTCCTGAACGGAGCGCTATGACGGGCCAAGGCGTGGTGTCAGGCGACCTGGCGGCCAAAGTCGGTCGAGGCATTGCGCAGGCTGGCGAGTTTGCCCTCCACGCTGACGAAGCCGCGTTCGAGCTGGTCGATTTCCGACGCGACCACTTCGGTGTCCTGGCGGATCGCCGAAATGGTGGTCGACATGGAATCGGCGGCCAGCGCGGTCTGATCGACGGCGGCGGTGATCATGGTGACGGTCTGCGCCTGCGCGTCCATGGCATGGCGGATGCGCTCGGCGCTCGCTTGCACTTCGCCCACCGTGTCGCGGATGCGTTCGTTGGTTTCCACCGACTGGCGGGTCGAGGCCTGGATGTCGGCGATCTTGCTTGCAATCTCGTCGGTCGCGCGCGCGGTCTGGTTGGCGAGGCTCTTCACTTCCTGCGCAACGACGGCAAAGCCGCGCCCGGCATCGCCCGCGCGCGCTGCCTCGATCGTGGCGTTGAGCGCGAGCAGATTGGTCTGGCCGGCAATGTCGCGGATCAGGCCCAGGATCGATTCGATCGACTTGGCATGGTCGGACAGGGTGGCGGACATGGTGACGGCATCGCCCGATTGCTGCGCGGCCCGCTGGGCCACCCCGGCAGCGCCCTCGACTTCGGTGCGCGCATCGTCGATCGCGCGGATAAGGCCAGCGGAGGTGCGGGCCGCTTCGCGCATCGCGAGCGCCGATTGTTCGGCGGCGGCGGCGACTTCCGACGCCTTGCCCAGCATGCCGCGTGTGGCGGCGGACGCATCCTTGGCCTGTTCGCGCAGCGATTCGCCCAGGCGAGTCGCGCCGTCCAGTTCGCCCATGATCCGCTGTTCGAACAAGGTGCCATAACGCTGCCGTTCGGCGCGTTGCGCTTCGGCCTGATCGGACGACAGCACGTTGCTCATGAAGCCCGCGTCGAGCATGCTGATTTCCAGGACCGTGGCCATCAACCGGCGCAGGCGCGCATCATCGTCGCGGCACCGTTCCCACAGCAAATTCATGATCGTGTCGTTGGCCTTGCCGACAGCCACCAGCACAGAACGCACCGGCACGCCGTGTTTGCGGGCGTGGCGCACGCAATCGGCCGCAGAGCGGGTCCAGCGTGCCTCCTGGAAATGCATCAGCTTATGGGCGGCATAGACACGCGATTCGGCCCGGATCTTGTCGATCACGGACTGGGCCAGACGATCGATCAACCCGGTTTCCCGCATATAGCTGTCGAAGAATGCCGCCGCGACCTGATCGATGTCCGCCTCGATCAACAGGCCGATTTCTTTTGCGTTACGGGCAATCGTCCCGTCGGGGTCAATGCCCGCCACATAGTCAGAGGCGGTTTCGGCAGGAGAAACGAAGGACGACATGGCTGGACGGCCCCTGTTGGTGGGATGTGCGATACTCTCAGCCTGTCCTAGCGTGATTTGGTTAATCACTTCTTATGCGCAAACGCCCAAATCCGGCACGGACATTGGGGCAGCCATGCCCGGCGCGGCTTGCCCTCCTGTGCGTTCGCTCTTAAGGGGGGCGGGATCAAGGAATATAGCAGGGACAAGGGTAGATATGGCGCGATCCAACAGCCGGCCGCTCTCGCCGCATTTGACCATATGGAAATGGGGACCGGCCATGACCGTCTCCATCATCCATCGCGTGACCGGCAACGGTCTGGCGACGGCCGGTGCGCTGGGCCTCATCTGGTGGCTGATGGCCGCCGCGACCGGGCCGGAAGCCTATGCGACCTTCGTCGCCTGCGCCACGTCACCGATCGGCTACCTGGTGATGATCGGGCTTAGCTGGTTCTTCTTCCAGCATCTTTTCTCCGGCCTACGCCATTTCGTGCTGGATTTGGGCGCGGGATATGAACTGCGCAGCAACAAGAGCTGGTCGATCGCGACCTTCGCGGCGTCGCTGGCCGTGACCGCCCTGCTGTGGCTCTATATCTTCGGAAAGGGTTTCTGATGGGCAACGGAACGGGTATCGGCCGCGTTCGCGGGCTGGGTTCGGCCAAGCACGGCGCGCATCACTGGCTGGCGCAGCGCTACACCGCCGTCGGCAACCTGCTGCTGGTACTGTGGCTGATTTTCAGCCTGATTAGCCTGCCCGGCCTCGATTATGAGAGCGTCGTGCTGTGGATCGCCAACCCGCTGGTGGCAGTGCCGATGATGCTGATGATCGTCAGCATCTTCTGGCATCTGCGCCTCGGCATGCAGGTGATGCTGGAGGATTATGTCCACGATAAGGGCATGGCTTTCTTCTCGATGCTGCTGCTTAACTTCTATGCCTTTGGCGGCGCGGCCGCAGGCGTCTTCGCGATCGCCAAGATCGCCTTCACAGGGGTCGTCGAATAATGACGCAAGCCTATAAGATCATCGATCATACCTATGACACCGTGGTCGTGGGCGCGGGCGGTTCGGGCCTGCGCGCGACCATGGGCAGCGCTGAAGCGGGCCTCAAGACCGCGTGCATCACCAAGCTGTTCCCGACGCGCAGCCACACGGTCGCGGCGCAGGGCGGCATCGCGGCAAGCCTTGGCAACAATTCGCCCGATCACTGGACCTGGCACATGTACGACACCGTCAAGGGGTCGGACTGGCTGGGTGATCAGGACGCGATCGAATATATGGTGCGCGAAGCGCCTGCGGCGGTCATCGAGCTGGAACATGCGGGCGTGCCGTTCAGCCGCAACGAGGATGGGACGATCTACCAGCGTCCCTTCGGCGGTCATATGCAGAATATGGGTGCCGGCCCGCCGGTGCAGCGCACCTGCGCCGCCGCTGACCGTACCGGCCACGCGATGCTGCACGCGCTCTATCAGCAGTCGCTGAAATATGACGCGGACTTCTACATCGAATATTTCGCCATCGACCTGATCATGGAAAATGGCGAATGTCGCGGCGTGATCGCCCTGTGCATGGAAGATGGATCGATCCATCGCTTCCGCGCCCATGCAGTGGTGCTGGCGACGGGCGGCTATGGCCGCGCCTATTTCTCCGCGACTTCGGCGCACAGCTGCACTGGCGACGGCGGCGGCATGGTGTTGCGCGCAGGGCTTCCGCTCCAGGATCTGGAGTTCGTGCAGTTCCACCCGACCGGGATCTATGGCGCTGGCGTGCTGATCACCGAAGGCGCGCGCGGGGAGGGCGGCTATCTCACCAACTCCGAAGGCGAGCGCTTCATGGAGCGCTACGCCCCGTCGGCCAAGGATCTGGCCTCGCGCGATGTCGTGTCGCGATCGATGGCGATGGAAATGCGCGAAGGGCGTGGCGTTGGTCCGAACAAGGATCATATCTTCCTGCACCTCGACCATATCGATCCCAAGGTGCTGGCCGAGCGCCTGCCGGGCATCACCGAAAGCGGCAAGATTTTTGCCGGTGTCGACCTGACCCGCCAGCCGCTGCCCGTCACGCCGACGGTCCATTATAATATGGGGGGCATTCCCTGTAACTATCATGGCCAGGTGCTGACCAAGAAGGACGGCGATCCCGAAGTCGTGGTCCCCGGCCTGTTCGCGGTCGGCGAAGCGGCCTGCGTATCGGTCCATGGTGCCAACCGCCTCGGCTCCAACTCGCTGATCGATCTGGTCGTGTTCGGCCGGGCGACGGGTCTGTTCCTCAAGGACAATCTGAAGCCCAATGGCAGCCACAAGCCGCTGGCGTCGGATGCCGCCGACCTGGCGCTCAGCCGCCTCGACAAATATCGCAACGCGACCGGCGGCACGCCGACCGCGAAGCTGCGCCTCGAAATGCAGCACACGATGCAGAAGCACGCCGCCGTGTTCCGCGACAGCGCGCTGCTGGCCGAGGGCGTCGACAAGATGCACAATGTCTATGCGGGCATGCAGGATGTCGGCGTGTCGGATCGTTCGCTGATCTGGAACACCGACCTTGTCGAGACGCTGGAGCTGGACAATCTCATGTCCCAGGCCGTCTGCACTATGGTCAGCGCGGAAAACCGCAAGGAAAGCCGTGGCGCGCACGCACATGAGGATTTCCCGAACCGCGATGACGAAAACTGGATGAAGCACACGATCAGCTGGTTCGACGGCTGGGGTGGTTCCGGCGGCGAAGTGAAGCTCGATTATCGCCCGGTCCATGATTACACGCTGACCGACGAAGCCGAATATGTGCAGCCCAAGGCGCGGGTATACTGATCCGCGATCAGGGATGACGATGAAGAGGGCGGGCCGAAAGGTCCGCCTTTTTTCATTCCAGATGGTTCAGATGATCCGCGCGCTGATGCAGGATGCGGACGATATCAATGCGTTCGTTTCCATGCAGATAAAAGATCGCATGCGAACCAGAATTGAATTTTCGTAATCCGCGCGCCAGATGCGCGCAGTCAGTGCCTATGAACGGGCTGGTAGCAATGAATCGTATGGCCGCGCGGATGTCGCCAACATAGGCGTCCGCCTGATCCATGTCCCATTGCTCGGCGCTATAATCCCAAATTTTGTCGATATCATCCTGCGCTTGCGGCCGAAGGACTATTTGACGCATCACCGAGCGGATCTTTTTGCGGCCAAAAATGCATCGAAGTCAAACTCTTGCCCAGGCCCGCTATCCAGCCCTTCCTGAATCGCCGCCCTGAGCGCTTCCAGCTTCTGCTCTTCCGACTCCAGCATCCGCAATCCCGCGCGGATCACTTCGCTGGTCGATCCGTAGCGGCCTTCGCTGACCTTGCGTTCGGCGAACTCGCGGAAATGGTCGCCCAAGGCGACGGAGGTGGTCTTGCTGCTCATGCTACCATCTTACCAAATATTGGTAGTCACTTCAACCGAACGGCAGCAACGCCTCATAGACGTCCAGCCCTGGTTTCCCCGCCACCGCCACACCCTGTCGCAACAAAAACGCATGGCGCACGATCTCGGCCTGCTGCTCGATGCCATAATGCGCGAAGGGCTTGCCCGGCAGAACCGCATAGTCATAGCGGCAAAAGGGGTGGCGCATCAGCGGCAGCCACCATTTCCCTGAGCGTTGCGCCTGCCACACATGGGTCATTTCGTGAATGAAATGCGCTTGGGTATGGAGCGGGCTGTCGCAGAAATCGGCGCAGAACAGGCCGCCTTGCGGGTGAAACCACAAATGGCCATCGGGCGCCATCGTCACCCGGCTCGGCTGAAACGGCCACCATTTGCGGTTATGCACCCGCACCCGATCATAGGCGATCGCCCGCCCGAACATGACGCGGGCAAGCGCGATTTCATCGGGCGTCAGGCTACGGCTGCTCAATGGCCCTCATGCGCAGCGGGTTTGGTTGCAGCCGCGCCCGCCGCCTCCGTCTTGCGAATCACCGCGTCCACCAGCAGGCGTTTGCCATCGCTCATCAGGAAGGTCAGTTCCATCTTGCCCTGGTTGATTGCCGCATCGTTGATGCCCCACAGCATCAGATGCTTGCCGCCGGGCGCAAAGGCGACCTCGCCCTTGGCGGGCACGTCCACGCTGTCGATCGGCTTCATCGTCATGACGCCCTTGTCCATTACGCTTTCATGCATTTCGACGCGGACGGCATAGGCGGTCAGCACGCCGCGTATCTGCACGCCCGCATCGCCGCCATGCGCGACGAAATAGCCGGCCGAGGGCGATTCCTTGTTGGGCGACAGCCGCACCCAGGCCTGGTCGATGTAGCTTGGCGCAGGGTCGCCGCACGCGGTCAGCGCCAGCGGGGCCGCGAGGGCGATAAGGGCGAAGGGCGCGCGCATTGGTCACTCCATGACTGTCTCGTTTCCGGTCGATGACATAGCTAATGGCCGCTGCTTCTTGTGCCAAGCAAAAGCACGCCTATATCGCCCATGCAGACCGGCCTTGCCTTGGCGCTTTCGTGGGGTATGGGGCCGTCAACCGCTGAATGAAATTTGGGGTTCAAAGAGGACACAATGGCAAAAGTAATCGGTATCGATCTTGGCACCACCAACAGCTGCGTCGCCGTCATGGACGGTGGCAAGCCCAAGGTTATTGAAAATGCGGAAGGCGCGCGCACCACGCCCTCCATCGTCGCCTTCGCCAAGGATGGCGAGCGCCTGATCGGCCAGCCGGCCAAGCGCCAGGCGGTCACCAATGGCGACAACACGATCTTCGCGGTCAAGCGCCTGATCGGCCGCCGCTTCGACGATCCCATGACCAAGAAGGACATGGAACTCGTCCCCTATGACATCGCCAAGGGTCCGAACGGCGACGCCTGGGTCCGCGCCGGTGGTCAGGATTACAGCCCCGCGCAGATTTCGGCCTTCACCCTGCAGAAGATGAAGGAAACCGCCGAGAGCTATCTGGGCGAAACGGTTACGCAGGCAGTCATCACCGTTCCTGCCTACTTCAACGATGCCCAGCGTCAGGCGACCAAGGATGCCGGCCAGATCGCAGGCCTCGAAGTCCTGCGCATCATCAACGAGCCGACGGCGGCTGCGCTGGCCTATGGCCTCGACAAGCAGGACGGCAAGACGATCGCGGTCTATGACCTTGGCGGCGGCACGTTCGACATTTCCATTCTGGAAATCGGCGATGGCGTGTTCGAAGTGAAGTCGACCAATGGCGACACGTTCCTGGGCGGTGAAGATTTCGACGCCAAGCTGGTGCAGTTCCTGGCCGACGACTTCAAGAAGACCGAGAGCATCGACCTGACCAAGGATAAGCTGGCCCTTCAGCGTCTGAAGGAAGCCGCTGAAAAGGCGAAGATCGAACTGTCCTCGGCCCAGTCGACCGAAGTCAACCTGCCCTTCATCACCGCCGATCAGAACGGCCCCAAGCATCTCGTTAAGACCATTACCCGGTCGGACCTGGAGCGCCTGGTCGCCGATCTCATCAAGCGCACGATGGAGCCTTGCAAGAAGGCGATGGCGGACGCCGGCGTTTCGGCAGCGGACATCAGCGAAGTCGTCCTGGTCGGCGGCATGACCCGCATGCCCAAGGTGCGCGAAGCCGTGAAGGAATTTTTCGGCAAGGAACCGCATACCGGCGTGAACCCTGACGAAGTCGTCGCCATGGGTGCCGCCATTCAGGCGGGCGTGCTGCAGGGCGACGTCAAGGACGTGCTGCTGCTCGACGTGACGCCGCTGTCGCTGGGCATCGAAACGCTGGGTGGCGTGTTCACCCGCATGATCGATCGCAACACGACCATCCCGGCCAAGAAGAGCCAGGTCTATTCGACCGCCGACGACAATCAGCAGGCGGTGACCATCCGCGTGTTCCAGGGCGAGCGCGAAATGGCGGCGGACAACAAGATCCTCGGCCAGTTCGACCTCGTCGGCATCCCGCCAGCGCCGCGCGGCGTGCCGCAGATCGAAGTCACGTTCGACATCGATGCCAACGGTCTGGTCAATGTGTCGGCCAAGGACAAGGGCACCGGCAAGGAACAGCAGATCCGCATCCAGGCGTCGGGTGGCCTGAGCGATTCGGACATCGACCAGATGGTCAAGGATGCCGAACGCTTCGCCGAAGAGGATAAGAAGCGCCGTGAGGCAGCCGAGGCGAAGAACAACGCCGAAAGCCTGGTCCACACCACGGAAGCGCAGCTGGCCGAACATGGCGACAAGGTCGATGCGGCGCTGAAGGGTGAGATCGAAACCGCGATCGCCGCGACCAAGTTGGCGATCGAAGGCGGCGATGCTGAAGCGATGAAGAGCAAGGCGCAGGAACTCGCGACGATCGCGATGAAGCTGGGCCAGGCCATTTACGAGAAGGAGCAGGCTTCGGCCGCGGCTCCGGGTGCGGATGCGCCCAAGGCCGATGACGATGTCGTCGACGCCGAATTCTCCGAAGTGGATGACAACAAGGCGTAAGCCGATGCCCCATATCCCTCACCCCGGCCATGGTCGGGGTGAGGGAAGAGGTGGGCGGGGGTCCGAATGACGACCGAAATCGATTATTATACGCTGCTCGAAATCGAGCGCACCGCCGATGGTGCGCAGATCAAGAGCGCCTATCGCAAGCTCGCGATGAAATATCACCCCGACAAGACGGGGGGATGTGCCGAAAGCGAAGCCAAGTTCAAGGCGGTGTCGCAGGCCTATGAGTGCCTGAAAGACCCGCAAAAGCGCGCGGCTTACGATCGCTTCGGCCATGCCGCCTACACCCAGCATGAGCAGGGCGGCGGCGGTGGCCATCGCGCCAATGCGGGCGGATTTTCCGACCTTGGCGATATCTTCGAGACCATCTTCGGCCAGTCCGGCTTTGGCGGAGGCGGCGGTGGTCGTCAGCAGCAGCGGCGCGGCGCGGACCTGCGCTACGACCTCGAAATCAGCCTCGACGAAGCCTATCATGGCAAGCAGACGCAGATCGAAATCGAAGTGTCCGCCGCCTGCGACACCTGCGAAGGGTCGGGCGCGCAGCCCGGCACCGGGGTCAAGACTTGTGGCACCTGCAAGGGCCATGGCCAGGTGCGGGCGCAGCAGGGCTTCTTCATGGTCGAACGCACCTGCCCATCCTGCCATGGTGCAGGGCAGGTTATCGAAAGCCCCTGCCGCGCCTGTCGCGGTGAAGGCCGGGTGGACAAGCCCAAGTCGCTGTCGGTCAACATACCGGCGGGCGTGGACGAAGGCACGCGCATTCGCCTGACCGGCGAAGGCGAAGCGGGCGCGCGCGGGGCTCCTGCGGGCGACCTCTACATCTTCCTGCACGTGACGCGGCACAGCTTGTTCGAGCGCGAGGGCACGACGCTCTTCTGTCGCTGTCCGGTGAGCTTCACCACGGCGTCACTGGGCGGGTCGATCGAAGTGCCGGGCCTCGATGGCGTGCGGCATGAGATCAAGATCCCGGCCGGTATCCAGTCGGGCAAGCAGATCCGCCAGCGTGGTGCTGGCATGCCGGTGCTGAACGGGCGCGGGCAAGGCGATCTAGTCGTGCAGATCGACGTCGAAACGCCGACCCGGCTGACCGCCCGGCAAAAGGAATTGCTCGAAGCCTTCCGCGAAACCGAAACCGGCGAAGAATGTCCGGCCTCGACTGGTTTCTTCGGCAAGATCAAGGATTTGTGGGGCGATTGACGCCGGACATTGTCCCGACCTTCGTCCTGTCCGAAAGCACCAACGTCTGACCGCTGGAACCAATAAGATTGCCAGACCGTTTCTCCCTCCACAACGACATGAGGAGGGTTTTACATGGTTGACGTTCGTAATGATGGATATGACGATCGCCGGGTTATCGTGGAAAAGAAGGGGCCGGGCCGCACAATCGCGATTGTGCTGATCGCCATTCTTGCGATCGTCGGCATCCTGTTCGCCACCGGCTTCTGGAAGGCCGACGTGAGCGGCGGCGACATGCCCGAAGTCAGCGTCGATGGCGGCGCATTGCCCAATGTCGATGTCGATTCGAAGGAAGTCGTCGTTGGCACCGAGGAAAAGACGGTCGAAGTGCCGACCGTCGGCGTCAAGGATAATGGCGAAGACTAATGTCTGAACTGCCCTGACGAGATCCACGGACCTGTTCCCCGGCGAAAGCCGGGGTCCAGTTCCAAGCTCTGATCTGGGCCCCGGCCTGCGCCGGGGAACATGAACAGTCGCTACGGATCAGCGCACACAGCTATCAGTGTTTGTTCGGCAGACAAAAAAAGGGGCTCCGTGACATGTCACGGAGCCCCTTTTTCGTGTCTCGCCTCAGGCCGCCAGGAACATGTCCGGGTCGAGCGCCATCAGCGCGTCGGCCCCGCCTTCGATCTTGCGGCGCAGCGATCCCGCGTCGGGCATGATCCGCTCGGCAAAGAAGCGCGCCGTGACCAGCTTGGCTTCCAGGAACTTGGCGTCGCCTTCCCCCGCCGCCAGCAACGTCGCTGCCGCCTTGCTCATCCGCAACCACATCAGGCCGGTCGCGACGATGCCCACTATGTGCATATAATGATGCGCGCCGGCCCCGGCATTGTCCGGGTTCTTCATGGCGTTCTGCATCAACCACATGGTCGCCGCGCCTAGTTGCGCGCTCGCCTTCTCCAGCGATTCGGCAAAAGGCGCGAGCTTCTCATTCCCCTTGGCCTCGGCCACCTCGTCGGCCACGACCTTCAGGAAGGCCTGCAGCGCGCGGCCGCCATTCATCGCCAGTTTGCGGCCGACCAGATCCATCGCCTGCACGCCATTGGTGCCTTCGTAAATCTGGGCGATGCGCGCGTCGCGCACATATTGTTCGACGCCATTTTCCCAGATATAGCCATGGCCGCCAAACACCTGCTGGCAGGCGACGGCGATGTCGAAGCCGCGGTCGGTGCCATAGCCCTTGATCACCGGGGTCAGCAGCGACAGCATGTCGTCGGCCGCCTGCCGCTCTTCGGGGGTTTCGGCATGATGCGACAGGTCGGCCTGGAGCGCGCCCCACAGGATGAGCGCGCGCAGCCCTTCGGTCATCGCCTTGGCTTCCATCAGCATGCGGCGCACGTCGGGGTGGACGAACAGCGTGTCGGCCTTCTCTTCCGGCTCCTTGGGGCCGGTGAGCGCGCGGCCCTGCCGCCGGTCGCGGGCATAATGGACGGCATTCTGGAAAGCGATCTCCGCCTGGCCCAGCCCCTGCAGGCCAACGCCCAGCCGCGCGGCGTTCATCATGATGAACATGGCGGCGAGGCCCTTATTCTCCTCGCCCACCATCCATCCGGTCGCGCCGTCATAATTCATGACGCAGGTGGCGTTGCCGTGAATGCCCATCTTATGTTCGATCGACCCGCACGACACGGCATTGCGATCGCCCAGCGATCCATCGTCATGCACCATCATCTTGGGCACGACGAACAGCGAAATGCCCTTGCTGCCTTCCGGTGCATCCGGCGTCTTGGCGAGGACGAGGTGGATGATATTGTCCGACAGGTCATGCTCGCCCGCCGAAATGAAGATCTTGGTGCCGGTGATCGCATAGCTGCCATCGGCATTGGGAACCGCCTTGGTCTTGATGAGGCCGAGGTCCGTGCCGCAATGCGGTTCGGTCAGGTTCATCGTGCCGGTCCATTCGCCCGACACCATCTTGGGGATGTAGCGCTGCTGCAGCTCGTCGCTGCCCTTGGCGATCAGCGCCGCGACCGCACCCGCGGTCAGGCCATGATACATTTCGAACGATTGGTTGGCCGACAGGACATATTCGTCCACTGCCGTCGCCAAGACGCTGGGCAGGCCCTGGCCGCCAAATTCGACCGGGCCGTGGATGGTGGTCCAACCGCCTGCGACGAACTGGTCGAACGCCGCCTTGAAGCCGGTCGGCGTGGTTACGCTGCCGTCGGGGTGACGGGTGCAGCCTTCCTTGTCGCCCACGGCATTGAGCGGAAACAGGACTTCGGCGGCCATCTTGCCGCCTTCGGTCAGGATCGCGTCGACGAGGTCAGGCGTGGCATTCTCAAAGCCGGGCAGATTGGCGTAGCGCTCCAGCCCGACCACATGGTCCAGCACGAAACGGGTGTCGCGAACGGGGGCGGTATAACTGGGCATGATCTTCTCCTGCGAGTTTTTTATGAGAGGCAGTTGGTATTCAGTGGGCAATGGTGGCGACGAAGGCATCCAGTTCGGCGATGGCGGCGTCGATATCGTCCTTCTGCCGGTTGAGCAGGTCGATGCGCGCCTTGCACTTGGCGACCGTCACGCGGCGCTGTTCCTCATGGGCTTCGTCGGCGTCGTAGAGGTCAATCATCTCGCGGATTTCGGTGAGGCTGAACCCCACCCGCTTGCCGCGCAAGATCCAGGCCAGCCGCGCCCGGTCGCGCCGCGAATAGATGCGCGCCAGACCCTGCCGCTCCGGCGAGATCAGTCCTTCATCCTCATAGAAGCGCAGCGCGCGCGCCGTGACGCCGAATTCTTCCGACAGGTCAGTGATGCTGTAGCTCTGCCGGTCGCTATGGTCGGGCAATTCGATGCCCGCGATGCTGCTGCGATTGTCCATGGGGATAGAGATAATGGCACTTTACGTTTACGTCAAGGTGAGTGGGTTGGCTGGGACAATTTGTGTCGGTGACAGGTCGCCGATCATCGGTTAAGCGCGCAACGTGACCATGGGGGCAATCAGACGATCGGAGGGTGCGCGCGGCCTGCTGGCGGCGTTAGCGCTGCTCGTCCTTGCCATCCAGATGATCGTGCCGCCCGGCTTCATGCCTGTGCGCACGGCGCAAGGCGTCGTCGTGACGCTCTGTACCGGGCAGGGCGCGGTCAATGTCGTGGTGAACCGCGACCAGGCACCGGGGCAGGGCGATCATCAACCCGATGACGCCATGGGCAGCCAACAACATTGCCCCTTTGCCGCATCGGTCCAGCCGATCGTCCCGCCGCTGATCCTCGCCGATCTCACGCTGCCGGCCTGGACGCTGGCCTTTGGCCCGATTGCCTTCGCGCTCAAGACCGGCCTGATCGCCCGCCTAGCCGCGCCACCCCCACCGTCCTCCGGGCCGCCGACAGCCCTTTGACATCCTCCCCCTGTGGGGGAGGTGGCACGCCGAAGGCGTGACGGAAGGGTGTCGCCGCCATCGATAGGGTGACACCCCTCCGTCCGGCCTGCGTCCAGCCACCTCCCCTGTCAGGGGAGGATCGTGTCTGTCCAGCCCCCATCCAGCCGATCAAACAGTAGGTCGCTGGATTAAAATAACATTATCAATAGGTTAAATCCATGCGCCATCATTCCGGCCTGCGCAGCATATCGCTGTGTGCCCTCGCTTTGTCGTCCGTCCCCGCTTTCGCCGAAGAGGCGGACCAGAGCCGCATCATCGTCACCGCCAGCCCGATGATCGAAGCCGCCACCGCCCGCGTCCAGCGCACCCCAGGCGGCGTCGATGTCGTCGCGGCCGACGCCTTCGAGGATAAGGTCGCCGTCTCGCTGCGCGATGCGCTGACCTTTTCGCCCGGCGTCTATACCCAACCCCGGTTCGGACAGGAGGTCCGCATCTCGATCCGGGGATCGGGCCTGTCGCGCGGCTTCCACATGCGCGGCCTGACCCTGTTGCAGGACGGCATTCCACTCAACCTCGCCGACGATAATGGCGATTTTCAGGAACTCGACCCGCAGGTCTTTCAGCATATCGAGGTCTATCGCGGCGGCAATGCGCTGCGCTTTGGCGGATCGACGCTGGGCGGCGCGATCAACGCCGTGACGCCGACCGGGCGCAGCGCGCCGGGCGTAGACCTGCGCGTCGACGGCGGCAGCTTCGACACGATCCGCACAAAGGCCGCCTATGGCTATGCCGACGAACGGGGCGACGCCTGGGCCGCGATCACCACGGATCGGTCGGATGGCGACCGCGACCATGGCAAGCGTCGATCCTATCGCTTCAACGGCAATGTCGGGGTCAAGATCAGCGAAAATGTCGAAACCCGCTTCTACGCCAGCGCCCAGACTATTCGTCAGAAGCTGTCCGGGTCGCTGTCCGAAAAATCAGTGCTGACCAATCCGACCAGGGGCAATTTCGTCGGCGATCAGGCGCGCGACATTGATTCGATCCGCTTGCAAAACCGCACCACCATCGCGCTTGGCAATGGCACGCTCGCCTTCGGCCTCTTCTTCAACGCCAAGGATCTTTACCATCCGATCTTTCAGGTGATCGACCAGAAATCGGAGGATCGCGGCGCGTTCGCCAGCCTTGACCTGGCGGGCGATCTGGGTGGGATGCCGGTGGAAGTGACACTCGGCAGCCAGGCGCGCTTCGGCAAGGTGACCGCACGCCAGTTCGTTAATATCGCAGGCGACCGTGGTGCCCCAACCGCTTTGGTCCAGCAGCGCGCGCAGACGATCAACAGCTATGGCGAAGCGCGCATTGCCCCGATGCCGGGCCTGTGGCTGATCGGCGGCGGCGTCTACACCCATGGCGAGCGCAAGATCGACAACCGCTTCGCCCCGGCGCGCCGCGGCGACGCCAGCTTCGATGCTTTCGCGCCCAAGATCGGCCTGCTTTACGAACCGAGCGAAACACTGCAATTCTTCGCCAATTACAGCCGCTCGGTCGAACTGCCGGGCTTTAGCGAACTCAGCCAAACGCCCGCTGGCGGCGCGCCCGGTTTCACGCCCGTCCGCGCGCAAAAGGCGTGGACGGCGGAGATCGGCACGCGTGGCCGCATCGGCATCGCCGCTTGGGACATCAGCCTCTACCGCGCCGACATCAAGGGCGAGATGCTGCAATATAGCGTGATCGCGGGCGTCATCCCGGCCGCCACCTTCAACGCCGACAAGACCCGGCATCAGGGGATCGAGGCGGGCCTGCAACTGGCCTTCACCCCCTGGGCATCGCTGCGGCAGGTCTATCAATATAGCGATTTTCGCTTCCGCAACGATGCGGTCTATGGCGACAATCGCCTGCCAGTGGTGCCGCGCCATTTCTATCGCGCCGAACTGCGGCTGGGCAATGACCGGATCAGCGTGTCGCCCTCGGTCGAATGGCTGCCGCAGGGGGCGTGGGTGGATTATGTTAACAGCAAGCGGGTCGGGAGCTATGCGCTGCTCAACCTCGGTGCGCAGGCGCAACTGCGCGACGGCGTGACCCTGTTCCTCGACGCGCGCAACCTGACGCAGAAGCGCGCCGTCGGCGACATCAGCGCGCTCGTCCGCTACGCCGCCGACAATATCGCCACCGCAGCGGATGAAGGCAGCGTCGCTTTCTATCCGCTCGAACGCCGCGCCATCTATGGCGGCGTGCGCGCGCGTTTCTAAAGCTCAGGGGGAGGACAGGATGATGACAGACGGTGCCTTCTATCGGGCGATGATGCGCTGGCATTTCTATGCCGGGATCATCGTCCTGCCGATCCTCGCGCTGATGGCGGTGACGGGCGCGCTCTATCTCTACAAGCCGGAGATGGAGGCATTTCTCTATCCGGTCGAGATCGCCGCCAAGCCGGGGGTGCCGACGCTGCCTCCCGCTCGCCTGATCGCCGAGGTCGAACAGGCGAGCGGTGAACAGGCGACCCAGATCACCCATCCCGCCAGCGCCACCCAAAGCTGGCGGGTGACAACCAAGGCCGCCGATGGCGCGGCCACCGTCCATTTCGTCGATCCGCATGACGGCCGCCTGCTGGGCGTCATGCAGGGCGGCGGCCTCATGAAGACGGTCAAGGATTTGCACAGCCTCGCGCTCACCGGCGCGGTCGGCAACCGGCTGGTCGAGGTGGTGGCAGGCTGGGCGATCCTCCTGTGTATCACGGGCCTCTATCTGCGCTGGCCCCGGCGCGGCCAGCCCGCCATCGCCATAAGGGGCGCGGTGAAGGGGCGGCTCTTCTGGCGCGACCTGCATGGGACGTTGGGTTTCCTGTCGGCGGGCGTCATCCTGTTCCTCGCAATCACCGGCATGCCCTGGACGGATGTCTGGGGCGGGGGCCTGCGCGCGGTGGTGGCGGCGAATGACTGGGGCCGCCCGAAGATGGCGGTCATTCCCTGGACGGCCCCGGCCAAGGATGCGCTGCCCTGGACTCTGCGCGAAGGTGGGGTGGCAAAGGGCGCGGCGGGCGACATCGGCGTCGATGCCGTCGCGGGAATCGCGGCGAAGCGCGGGCTGGCGGACGGCTATCAACTCATCCTGCCCGCTTCCCCTGGCGCGCCCTATCTGGTCGTCACCCTCGTCACGCGCGCCGCCGACTCCCGCGCCATCACCATCGATGCGGCCAGCGGCGCGGTGGTGCAGGATATGGACTGGCGCATGTTCGGCCCCGGCGCAAAGGCGGTCGAATGGGGCATCGCCACCCATCAGGGCCAGCAATATGGCGAGATCAACCGGCTGCTGATGCTCGCGGGCTGTGTCTGTCTGCTCGCCTTGTGCCTGACCGCGCCCGTCCTGTGGTGGAAGCGGCGCAAACAGGGCCGCCTGACCGCACCACCGCGCGCGACAGGGCGCGCGGAACGGGTCGTCGCCGCCACGATGCTGCTGCTGGGGGCGCTGTTCCCGCTGACCGGCCTCAGCATGATTGTGGCACTGGCGGGCGAATGGCTGTTTGGGAAGATGCGCCCCTCCTGACGCCGCTTCCGTTTGGGGCACAGAGCGACTATGGGCAGCGCATGATCCGCCTTTCCGGCCTGAAACTGCCCCTCGACCATCCTGCCGAGGTGATGCCGCCTGCGATATGCGCGCGCCTTGGCCTGCAACCCGAAGAGCTGCGCGGCCATAGCCTCGTGCGACGCGGCAATGATGCGCGGCGGCGCAGCGCGATCCAGCTCGTCTACACGCTCGACGTCGATGTCGCCGACGAAGCGGCGGTGCTGGCGCGCTTCGCCCATGACCATGACGTCCGCCCGACGCCCGACACCAGCTATGATTTCGTGACCCATGCGCCGGATGGCTGGCAGGGCAAGCGGCCGGTCGTGATCGGGGCGGGGCCATGCGGCCTGTTCGCCGGGCTGCTGCTGGCGCAGATGGGGTTCCGCCCGATCATCGTCGATCTGGGCAAGGTGGTGCGGGAGCGGACCAAGGACACTTGGGGCCTGTGGCGGCGCGGTGAGCTGAACCCCGACAGCAATGTCCAGTTCGGCGAAGGCGGGGCGGGCACCTTCTCCGACGGCAAACTCTATTGCCGGGTGAAAGACCCGCGTTTTCTCGGCCGCAAAGTGCTGGCGGAGTTCGTCGCGGCGGGCGCGCCTGACGATATATTGTGGGAAGCGCACCCCCATATCGGCACCTTCCGCCTCGTCACCATGGTCGAATCCATGCGCCGCCAGATCGAGGCGCTGGGCGGCGAATATCGCTGGCAGACGCGCGTCGATGATCTGGTGCTGGAGCGGCGGAGCGACGGCTCGCAGCAATTGCGCGGCATCGTCATTCAGGATGGCAGCGTGATCGAAAGCGATCATGTCGTGCTTGCGGTCGGGCATAGCGCGCGGCCAACCTTCACCATGCTCCATGGCCGGGGCGTGCATATCGAACCCAAGCCCTTTTCCATCGGCGTGCGCATCGAACATCCGCAAAGCTGGGTGGACAAGGCCCGCTATGGCAGTTGCGCGGGCCACCCGGACCTGGGCGCGGCGGCCTATAGCCTGGCGCATCACTGCGCCAATGGCCGCACCGTCTATAGCTTCTGCATGTGTCCGGGCGGCCGCGTCGTCGCCGCCACGTCGGAGGAAGGGCGCGTCGTCACCAACGGCATGAGCCAATATAGCCGCGCCGAATTCAACGCCAATTCGGGACTTGTGGTCGGCATCGACCCGGCACGCGATTATCCCGATGGGCCACTCGCGGGGATCGATTTCCAGCGCCATTGGGAATCGCAGGCCTATGTGGCGGGCGGCTCTTCTTATTGGGCGCCGGGGCAGACGGTTGGCGATTTCCTGGCCGGGCGTCCGTCAACGTCATTGGGATCGGTCACGCCGTCCTATAAGCCGGGCGTCACCCCGACCGACCTGTCGCGCTGCCTGCCCGATTTCGTGGTCGAGGCGTTTCGCGAGGCGCTGCCCATATTCGGTCGGCAACTCGCGCAATATGACCATCCCGACGCGGTGATGACGGGTGTGGAGACGCGCACATCCTCCCCCATCCGCATCACCCGCGACAAGGATTTCCAGAGCCTCTCGGTCGCTGGCCTCTATCCGGCGGGCGAAGGCGCGGGTTATGCTGGCGGCATCCTGTCCGCCGCGATCGACGGGATCAAGGTGGCCGAAGCGGTGGCGAAGGCGATCGTCGCCGCCTGACTTGGATCGGTCATCGCGCCGTCATATCGCCGCCGCCTGACCGTCGCATCATCGTCATCGCGCGGTCGCCACCCTGTCATCGCAGGCGGCTAGATAGGGTGTCATGCTGACCCATATCGACCGCTGCATCCGCATTTCCCCGGCCGACAAGGCCCGGTTGCGTTTGCTCTTCCTCGCCAAACATGCCCGCGCATCCGGCCAGCCCGATGCGGTCGATGGCAATCACGCCCTCTATCATCATGAGATGCGATCGACGCTGGAGGCGATCGGCCTGCATGTCCGCGTCGCCGACAGCTATGAAGCGCTGTTCGACCGGCCCGATGTCGATTTCGTGGTGACCCTGCTCAATCGCGGCGGCTTTCAGAATAGCGAGATGCTCGCGCCGCTGCTGCTCAGCTGGCGCGCCATGCCGCATATGGGCGCAAGCCCCATATTGCGCGGCGTGTCCGACGACAAATATCTCTCCAAGCTGATCGCGCAGGCGCATGGCGTCCCGACCATGGCGGCGCAGATATTTCGGCGCGGCGGCCTGCCCGCGCAGCCCGGCTTTGCGGCCGAACGGCTGGTGGTCAAGCCCAACGCTTCCTCCGCCTCCTGGGGGCTGGCCATGGTCGATAGCTGGGATGAGGCGCTGGCCCATGTCGATCATCTTCAGGCACTCGGCCATGATGCGCTGGTGGAGGCCTGGGCACCCCTGCTCGACATCGCCGTGCCGGTGGTGGGCGGCAGCAGCGGCCAGCCCTGGATATTGCCGCCGATGATGTATGTCCCCGCCGATCCCCATCGCGCGCGCAGCCATGAGGAAAAGCGCGGCCTGATCGATGCGGGTGATGATCCGCTGGTGCTGGTCGAGGACCGCGACCTGCTCGCCCGGCTCGACGACCTGACCCGTCGCTTGCTGCCCGAATTATGGCCGTTCGACTATGGCCGGTTCGAGTTCCGCTATGATCCGGCGACCGGCGCGGTGCAGTTCATGGAAGTGAACCTGTCCTGCAACCTCTGGTCGAAAAAGACGATTTCGCGCTCGGCCGCGTCCATCGGTGTCGATCATCAGACGCTGGTGGAAACCATCATCGGCCATAGCCTGGAACGGCAGGGTCTGTTGACCGAAGTGCCGATGCGGGTTGCGGCCTGATGGGTGGGCGCACCACCGCACTGGTGCTGGCGGGCAAGCGCGACGGCGCGACCGATCCGCTCGCGCTGGAAGCGGGCGTCACCCATAAATGCCTGGTGCCGGTACTGGACCAGCCGATGCTGGTCCATGTCATCGACGCGCTGGCGGCGAGCGAGCGGATCGGCGAAATCCGTGTCGCGATCGAGGAACCGGACGTGTTGGCGGGTCTGCCGCAACTGCGCGGCCTGATCGCCAGCGGACGGCTGGTGGCGATCGGCGCGCGGCCCAATCTGGTGGATTCGGTGCTGGCGGCGGCGGACGGCGCGCGCTTTCCGCTGCTGATCACCACCGCTGACAATGTGCTGCTGACCCCGCCCGCCATCGCCGAGATGCTGGATGGCTGCGTCGCCGAAGGGGCAGACGCCGCCGTTGCCTTCGCCCGGCGCGCATCGGTGCTGGCCGCCCACCCGGAGGGGCAGCGCAAATTCTACGCCTTTGCCGATGACAGCTATTCCAACTGCAACAGCTATTGGCTCAAAGACAAAGCCGCACTGGCCGCCGCCGAAACCTTCCGGTCGGGCGGCCAGTTCGTCAAGCATCCGCTGCGCATCATCGGCGCGTTCGGCCTGCTCAATCTCCTGCGTTTTCGCTTCGGTATCGGCACGCTGGCCGCGACCTTCGCCCGCTTTTCACGCCGCTTCCGCCTGACCATCGCCCCCGTGATCTTGTCCGATGGCGCGGTCGCGATCGACGTCGATAACGCCCGCACGCGCGGGGTGGCGAGCGAGGTGCTTGGTCGCCGCGTCACCATCGCCCAGGCTGCGGAATAGAATTTGCCCACGCTGCGCGCGTTGCCCGGTCGGGGCGACAATGACCTGCTCGCCGCCTATCGGGCGGGGCTGACCCGGCACTGGCCGATGCGTCGGCACCTGCTGGCGCGCTTGCTCGCGGGAGCCGGGCAGGGCGGCTGGACCCCGGCCGAGCGGCATCTCCTGTCCGATGCGGTGCGGCAGCGGGGGCTGAGCATGCGCGACCGCAAGGGGCTGCACCGGCTGCTCAATCCGGGTGCCTTTCCTTTCGCCAGCAATCCGTTGAAGAATAAACAACTTTTCGCGCAAGTCGCACAGGCGGCGGGCCTGACGATCGCGCCAGCCTGTAATCCCGATCGCGACGATCTGGCCGCCTGGCTGGCAGCCGAGCGCGACATCATCGCCAAGCCCAGTTTCCGCTCGAAGGGCCAGGGGGTCGAGCGTTTCTGGCGTGATGAGCATTGGCGCGGCTGTGATGGCCCCATCGGCGGCGACCTGCTACGAGCGCGGTTGCTGCGGGTGTGGCGCGAGGGCGGCGTGATCCAGCGCCGCCTGCCGACCCATGCGGCGCTTGCCGACCTGTCGCCCGGCGCACTGCCGACGCTGCGCGTGATGACCTGCCTTGATGAAGATGGCCTGCCCGAAGCTTGCGGCCTCGCGCTGCGGCTGTCGGCCGGGGGCATCCGTCCGGTCGATAATTTCAATGCGGGCAATCTCGTGCTGGGCGTCGATGCCGCCGGACGCTGCGGTCCCGCCTGGCTGGGCGGCGGTGCAGGCGCGCCAAGCGTCCATGCGCACCACCCCAAGACAGGCGCGCCGATCGAGCGCTTTATCCTACCCGACCTCCCCGCCGCGATCGCGCTGGCGCTGAACGCGCACCATGTCTTTCGCACCGGCTTCACGGTCATCGGCTGGGATGTCGGCTTGACCGACGCCGGGCCTATGTTGGTCGAGGGCAATTGGAACCCCGGCACCGACATCCTGCAACTGGTGGAGGGACGCGGGGTCGCGGACATGCGGCTGGGCGCGCTCTATCGCCACCATCTCGACCGACTGCCTGCGCAAGCCTGGTGCGCCGCCCGCGCGATAGAATGGGACCGGCGGCGGGCGTGATCTGCGTCTATGTCCACGCGCTGGTCGCGACCGGCGTGGTCCGCAATGCCCGGCTGATCGCCGCCGATCTTGCCGCGCAGGGGCATCAGGTGCAACTGGTCACCGCGCTGCCGGGCGGGGAGGGAGTGTCGGGCGTCGTCCATCATGCCCTGCTGCCTCGCGCAGGCCGATCGCGCCTGTGGGAAAAGCTGCGCGCGGCATGGGCCTTACGCCGCCATCTGCGCGCCACCTGCCCGGCGCTGCTGATCTCGGCGGGCAATCACGGCCATGGCACCGTCTGGGCAGGCAGTCGCGGGGTGGGGGCCACGCAGCGCGTCTATCGCATCAGCAATGACATCATGCGCGCCATCCCCGGCGCGCCATCGGGCGGCATCAAGCGCTGGGGCCGCGCCGCCATGGCGCGGCTGATCGCTGCCGATGTCGCGCATCTGGTGCTGGTATCGCCGACGCTGGCCGACACCCCGGCCTTTCACGCAGCAACGCGCGCAGGGCGCGTGACGGTGATCGCCAACGGGATCGATGCCGCCGCCGCGCGCCAACATATTGGTGACACGGCTCCGCACCCCTGGTTTGGTGGCCCTGTGCCGGTGATCCTCGCCATCGGCCGCCTCGCCCCGCAAAAGAATTTCGCGACCCTGCTCGCCGCCTTCGCCCATCTGCGCAAGACCCGGCCCGCGCGCCTCATCATCCTGGGCGAAAGCCGCGACGATGCCTGCACGCGGTTGCGCGCCCAGGCCACAGCGCTTGGCATCGCCGACGATCTGGCGCTGCCTGGCACGGTCGCCAATGTCTTTCCCTGGCTGGCGCGCTGCGACGCTTTCGTGCTGCCCTCCTGGTGGGAAGGGTCGGCCAATGTGCTGCTGGAGGCGATGGCGGTGAATGCGCCTTGCGTCGCGTCGCGCAGCGCGGGCAATGCGGCGCACTTGCTCGACGGCGGGCGTCATGGCCTGCTGGTCGATCCAGCCGATCCCCGCGCGATGGCGGATGCGCTGGCGCGTCAGATTACCCCGGCGACCCGCCTTCGCCCCGGTGACCGGATCGAGGCCTTCGGTCTGGAGGCGGTATCCAAAGGGTGGCGTGATCTCGCCAATCACCTGCTCGCCGGGCGATCCTGACCGCCCGGCGACAGCGCAATCAGGCGGCGTCCTGCGCCAGTGCCGCAATATGCCCCAGCACCATCTCCGCATGTTCCTGCCGACAGATCAACAGGTCGGGCAGATAGACGTCGCGCTGATTATAGACGAGCGGACTGCCATCGATGCGGCTGGCATGCAGACCATGCGCCAGCGCGACGGCGGCAGGGGCCATGCTGTCCCATTCATATTGGCCGCCCGAATGAAGATAGATGTCGGCCTGACCCAATATGATCGCCATCGCCTTCGCCCCGGCCGATCCCATCGGCACCAGTTCCGCGTCCAGCGTCTGCGCGATCGCCACCGCTTCGGCGGCAGGCCGCGTGCGCGACACCACCATGCGCAGCTTTTCCGGCGCAGGCGGGACGACGCGCGGTTCATCCGTCCGCAGCACGACGCCGCCCTCAAACCCCGGCAAGGCGACCGCGCCGATTACCGGCGCGCCATCGATCGCCAGCCCGACATGCACCGCCCAGTCCGCCCGCGCCTCGCCATATTCGCGCGTGCCATCGACCGGATCGACGATCCAGACACGCGACTGGGCGAGCCGGTCCTCATAGTCCTTCTCTTCTTCGGACAGCAAACCATCCTCGCCCCGCACTTCGCGCAGCGCGTGGCACAGAAACTGGTTGGCGGTCTGGTCGCCCGCCTTGCCCAGCGCCTTGGCACTGAACACCCCGGACTCGCGGACCTCGACCAGGATGCGCCCGGCCACCTCCGCCAGATGGGCGGCCAGCGCCGCGTCGCTCATCCCGGTCATGGGATCAGCCGCGTGACGATGGCATCGGCCGCTTCTTCCGCCGTCATGGTCAGCGTGTCGATATGGATTTCGGGGTCCACCGGCGCTTCATAGGGGCTGTCGATCCCGGTGAAGTTCTTCAGATCCCCGGCCCGCGCCTTCTTGTACAGGCCCTTGACGTCGCGCTTCTCCGCTTCTGCGAGCGACGTGTCGATATAGACCTCGAAAAACTCGCCCGGCTGCATCATCTGCCGCACCATGTCGCGTTCCGATCGGAAGGGCGAGATGAAGGCGGTGATCACGATCAGCCCCGCATCGGTCATCAGCTTGGCGACTTCGCCCACGCGGCGGATATTTTCCACCCGGTCGGCATCGGTAAAGCCCAGATCCTTGTTCAGGCCATGCCGCACATTGTCGCCGTCCAGCAGATAGGTGTGCCGGTTCATCCGCGCCAGCCGCTTTTCGACCAGATTGGCGATGGTCGACTTGCCCGCGCCGGAAAGCCCGGTGAACCACAGCACGGCAGGCTTCTGGTTCTTGAGGTTGGCGTGGAAATCGCGCGACACGTCGGTCGATTGCCAATGGACATTCTGTGCCCGGCGCAGCGAGAAGTGCAGCATGCCCGCCGCAACGGTGGCATTGCTGATCTTGTCGATCAAGATGAAGCCGCCCAGCGTCCGGTTCTGTTCATAGGGTTCGAACACGATCTGCTTGTCGGTCGACAAGTTGGCGACACCGATGGCGTTCAATTCCAGCGTCTTGGCCGCCAGATGCTCCATCGTATTGACGTTGACCTGATATTTTGGCTGCTGGACGGTGGCGGTGACCATCTGCGTGCCGATCTTGAGCCAATAGGAGCGGCCCGGCAGCATTTCCTCGTCCGCCATCCACACAATGGTCGCTTCGAACTGATCGGCGGCCTGGGGCGGATTGTCGGCCAGCGCGATGACGTCGCCGCGCGAACAGTCGATCTCGTCGGCGAAGCAGAGCGTGACCGATTGGCCCGCCACAGCTTCGTCCAGATCACCGTCCAGCGTGACGATGCGGCTGATGGTGCTGGTCTTGCCCGATGGCAGCACGCGGATCGCGTCGCCCGGCTTGACCGTGCCGGTCGCGATCAGGCCGGAAAAGCCCCGGAAATCGAGATTGGGACGATTGACCCACTGCACCGGCATGCGGAACGGCTTTTCCGCGTCGGTCGCGCTGTTGACCTCGACCGTCTCCAGATGTTCGATCAGGGCCGGGCCAGTATACCAGGGCGTATTTTCCGACGGGCCGGTGATGTTGTCCCCCTTGAACCCGGAAATCGGCATCGGCGTGAACGCCGTGATGCCGATCGACTTGGCGAATTCGGTATAGTCGGCGACGATCGTGTCGAACACGCTCTGATCATAGCCGACCAGGTCCATCTTGTTGACGGCCAGCACGATGTTGCGGATGCCGATCAGATGCGCGAGATAGCTGTGGCGGCGCGTCTGGGTCAGGATGCCCTTGCGCGCGTCGATCAGGATGACGGCGAGGTCGGCGGTGGACGCACCCGTCACCATGTTGCGGGTATATTGTTCATGGCCGGGCGTGTCGGCGACGATGAACTTGCGCTTTTCGGTGGCAAAGAAGCGATAGGCGACGTCGATCGTGATGCCCTGTTCGCGCTCGGCGGCGAGGCCATCGACGAGCAGAGCGAAGTCGATCTCCTGCCCCTGCGTCCCCATCTTCTTGCTGTCTGCGGTCAGCGCTTCGAGCTGATCCTCGAAGATCATCTTGCTGTCATAGAGCAGGCGGCCGATCAGCGTCGACTTGCCGTCATCCACCGACCCGCAGGTGATGAAGCGCAGCATCGTCTTATGCTCATGCACCTTCAGATAGGCATCGATATCCTCGGCAATGAGGGCGTCGGTCTTGTAGATGGGGTCTGTGGAAACGTCAGTCATGTCGGTTTCTTTCACCGTTCGCCCTGAGCTTGTCGAAGGGCTATACTTCTTGAAGAAAAGGACTGGGCTTCGACAAGCTCAGCCCGAACGGAAGAGGAGGCTTCGTTAGAAGTAGCCTTCCTGCTTCTTCTTCTCCATGCCGGCCCCGCCCGCATCCTTGTCGATCGCGCGGCCCTGGCGTTCGGATGTGGTGGTCAGCAGCATTTCCTGGATCACCTCCGGCAAGGTCGCCGCCTCGCTCTCCACCGCGCCGGTCAGCGGGTAGCAGCCCAGCGTGCGGAAGCGGATCGAGCGGTCGACCGGCACTTCGCCGGGTTCGAGCGGGAAGCGATCGTCATCGACCATCAGCAACATGCCGTCGCGCTCCACCGTCGGGCGCTTGGCCGCGAAATATAGCGGCACGATCGGCACGTCGTTCAGGTGGATATATTGCCAGATGTCCAGCTCGGTCCAGTTGCTGATCGGGAAGATGCGGATGCTCTCGCCCTTGCTCTTGCGCGCATTGTAGAGGTTCCACAATTCGGGCCGCTGGTTCTTGGGGTCCCAACCATGGCTGGCGGTGCGGAAGGAGAAGATGCGCTCCTTGGCGCGGCTCTTTTCCTCGTCGCGCCGTGCGCCGCCGAATGCCGCATCGAAACCATAGAGGTTGAGCGCCTGCTTCAACCCTTCGGTCTTCCACATGTCGGTGTGCAGCGCGCCATGGTCGAACGGGTTGATCCCGCGATCCATGGCTTCCTGATTGCGATAGACCAGCAGTTCCATGCCGCTTTCCTGCGCCATCCGGTCGCGCAGCTTGTACATTTCCTGGAATTTCCAGGTTGTGTCGACATGCAGCAGCGGGAAGGGCGGGGGCGAGGGGTAGAAGGCCTTGCGCGCCAGATGCAGCATCACCGCGCTGTCCTTGCCGACGGAATAGAGCATCACCGGCTTTTCTGCCTCCGACACCACTTCCCGCAGGATGTGGATGCTCTCGGCTTCGAGTCGCTCCAAATGGGTCAGGGTTTTTGCGTCCACCATGCAATCCTCGCAATCTTTGTGCGCCATCCTATGGCAGCACGCACGAATCGATGGACCTCCCAAATGGGAGGGTATAGCAATGACCGATGCGATTGGACGATACAGGCCTGCTGACGGCCCTGCATGAAGGGATGTTCCAGCAGCCCCTGTGGCAGGATTTTCTTGAACGGCTGCGCCAGCGAACGGGCGCGGTCTATACCACCTTGGTCTTCCGCCCCATCGACGAGGATGCGATCGTCGAGCTGCACGCCGGGCCGCCGCCGCCCGCGCATATCCACAATCTGTTCGTGGAAAAATATCGGCGCGATCCCTTTCCCTATCGCCATATGCGCGAAGGGCGGGTCTATGCGCTGGCCGAATTGATCGAGGCGGATAATGTCGTCCATCAATCCTTCCTGACCGACTTGATGGTGCCGCAGGGGATGAGCGACATGCGATCGGTCCGCGTGACCGAGCCGAGCGGCGTCGATGCCTGGCTCAGTTGCGCAGGCGGCCGATCGATCGGATCGGCGGTCGGCGCGCTGCTGACCGCGCTGGCGCCGCATCTGCGCATCGCTTTGCGGGCTTTCGTCGCGCTGGAGCGTGAGAAATTGCGATCGACCCTGACGTCTGAAGCCTTTGGACGGCTGAATTTTGGTTGGCTGACGCTGGACGCGCGCTGCCGCATCGTCGACATGACGGCCCATGTCGAACAATTGTTCCAGCGCACCAGCCTGTTGCGGCGCGGCCGCTACGACCGGCTGACCCCGGCGTCGCCCGCGCTGGATCGCGAACTGACCGCGCTCATCAAGCATTTCGCCGCCGATCCCGATGTCCGGCCCAAGGCCCTGAACCTCAGCCGTGACCCCTGGATGGACATGCTGGTCGCGCCGATGCGGGGTGGGTCGGTCGCGGCGGGATCGACCCCGGTCGCCATCGCTTATCTCAGCGGCGATCGCTGGTCGCAGGCCGATCGCTGCGACCAGCTGGTCGACCTGTTCGGTCTTCTGCCCAGCGAAGCGCGGCTCGCCTGGGTCATCGCCCAAGGCATCCCGATCAGCGATGCGGCGGAGACGCTCGGCCTGACGGTGGAAACCGCGCGCAACTATTCCAAGCGCATCTATGCCAAGACGGGTGCGCGGGGGCAGGCGGAACTGGTGCGGATCGTTCTGACGAGCGTGCTGGCCATCGCCTAGGCGATCAGGCGCCAGCCCGCGATGATCAACACGATCGCCAGCAACGGTTGCAGCACTTTTTCCGGCACTTTGGACGCCAGCATCGATCCGATGATGATCCCTGGAATCGATCCGATCAGCAGGTTGAGCAGCAGCATCCCGTTGAAATTGCCGATCCACAAATGGCCGATGCCCGCAACCAGCGTCAGCGGCACGGCATGGACGATATCGGTCGCGATCAGCTTCTGCAGCCGCATCCGCAACGGATAGAGCAGCAGCAGCAAAGTCGCCCCCAACGCGCCGGCCCCGACCGAGGTCAGCGTGACCATGATGCCGAGCGCTGCCCCCGCCACGACGGTCAGCCCCGCCTGATAGCGCAGGAAACGGCTGGCGGTATCGGTCCGGGCATGGACCGCCCAGTGGTGGAACCGGCCCCGGAACAGGGTGGCGATGGCGGTAAAGATCAACACGATGCCCAGCGCGGTCATGATGAAGCCGCTCTTCACCTGATGCGTATCGACCTGCGACAAGAGCAATAAAACGATAACCGCAGCGGGCAGGCTGCCGATGCAAAGGCGGCGGATCACCTCATAATCAGGCCCGCCTTCCGCCCCGCCATGGCGATGATGGACGACCCCGCCCACCGCTTTGGTGATCGCTGCGAACCAAAGGTCGGTGCCGACGGCGGTGACCGGGGCGACGCCGAACAGCAGGATCAGGATCGGTGCCATCAGCGACCCGCCACCCACGCCGGTCATGCCCACCATGACACCAACGAACAGCCCGGCGACCGCGTGCAACCAATCCATTCCATTCCCCCGACATGGCAACCGCGATGTTTTCACGCCCCATGACCAAAGCCATATCCATAGGCGAAGGCCGCGAACAGCCTTTTTTGCGGGAAGCAGGTTGCGCCTTGGCACCGATGTTCCATCGGCACCGCCAGAAAGCGCGTGTCACAGACCTTTAAGATGCCCGATGTCGATTTGCGCGCCTCTATTCACGAGATGAGGCGGGCGTCATCATCATAGGGTAGCAAGAAGAGCCGAACAGGGCGTGTCGATCCGCAATTGGCTGTCTGCATCTATCAGCCAGCAATCGCCCTCCGCCCATGGCGCGCCATCGATCGTCCCGCTTCCGCCCAGCGGTGTAAACCATATGCGGGACGCATCGGGAAGGATCGCCTCCGCCCCGGCCTTCCAGTGGCGCAATTCAAGCCGGAAAGGCGCATCGGGCGGAGAAATACGTCCAGCATCCTGGCCCAGCGGTGCATGAATGACTTGTCGATCATAGGGAAGGAGATGGCTGACGGCCTCGCCCTCATCCAGATGCAGTTCGCGCGGACGACCATAATCATACAGGCGATAGGTCACATCGACATTCTGCTGAACTTCGGCCAGCACAATTCCCGCCCCGATGGCATGGACAGTGCCCGCCGGGATGAAATAACAGTCACCCGGCTTGACGGGCTTCCAGTCGATCAGCTGCTCGATCGAGCCGTCAAGCGCCGCGGCACGAAACTCAGCCGGGCTGATCGGCCGCTTGAGGCCTATGCCCAGCCGCGCGTCTGGCTCGCAATCCAATATGTACCAGATTTCCTCTTTGCCGCCTGGCAACCCCACGGCCACCGCTGCCGCGTCGTCGGGGTGAACCTGGATCGACAACCGCTCGCTGGTGAAGATATGCTTGACGAGCAGGGGCAGATTGCCGTCGCCAACCTCATCTTCATACCAAATTTCACCGATCGGCTCTGGTCCAGACGGGCCAAACGTGACCGGCAAGTCCACTCGGCCCCATGGCTTCGCCACGCGACGAGGCCGCAATTTGCGAGCGGCTTTAGTCAATTCCATCATGATCTGCGCTACGGTCGTTCGATTACCGGGTAATCGCGTTGTCGATGGCCACGATCGGCAGTGCCGTAGAGGCAATCAGGCCGATGACGCGCTGAAATTCGGCGACGGGGTTGGTGGAGACATAGAGCACATCGCGATCATGAATGGCGAAATTCTGCATGGCGAAATAGGTGGCCGGATCGCGCATGTCGACGCGATAGACGACCGGAATGCGCCCGTCCGAACGGGGTGACACGGTGGCATTGCGATTGACGACCATCGCCGGATCTTCCCAGCGGAACACGAAGACCCCCTTGGGATCGGCGCGCCCCTCTGCCAGGCCGCCGACACGGCCCATGGCCTGCGCAAGCGACAGGCCGGTTGCCTCGAAAGGCACTTCCTGGTTTTGGCCCGCAGCGCCAAGCATGGTGAAGCTATAGGGACGGAACAGCGCGGTCACGACGTCGCCTGTCTTCAGGACGATATTCTGGCGCGGATCGTTGATCACGGCGGAAAAGGGCATGGAATAGACCTGCCCGCCGCGACTGACCTGGATCGTCATCTTGTCCGATTGCTGTTTGGTTCCACCCGCTGCTGCGATGGCATCCAATATGGTTTCCCCCTTGGGAGTCAGGGGCATGCGGGTGCTGTTGGCCACTTCACCCACCACGGACACGTTGGCGCTCAGGTTGCGCAGCAAGCGAACGGCGACCTGCGGCAAATGGGCCTTGCCGCGCAGTCGCGTGATGATGTCCTGCTCTATTTGGGGCAAGGTCCGCCCGGCCGCCTGAACCAGGCCGGCAAAGGGTATGGAAATTCGGCCAGAGGGACCGACGAGAAATTCCGGCAGCGCCGTTACGCCACTGGTCTGAACCGACATTCCGGTTGGGGCACTGGTACCGAACAATACAGCAGGTGGCGCTTCCCAGATGGTGACGTTGAGGACGTCACCCGATCCCACGGTCTCGCCAACCGCATCGGAATAGCCAAGCCCGGTTGCGAAATCAGGGGTGGTGACGCGAGGCAGTTCGACCAGCGATCGTTCGTCCAGATTGATGACCTGTATGCCCTTGATTGCGGCATCTTGGTCCTTGCCGACATTGACGACCCGCCCCGTTCCTGGCCCGATTGAGGTGCAGGCGGTCGTGGCAAGCAGCGCAGCAAGTAGGCAGAGGCGGGGAAGGCGAGCGCCGTTCCGAAGATGCGACAAGCAGTTCATGAATTCTCCAAATGCCCTTCGGCTCGACCCGACACTCCTGGCACAGACCTTGGAGATGCCGTCAATTCTAACAATGGCTCACGGCCGAATGAACGCTACATATCGCTCGATCGCCCGTCTGTCACCTGATCCCCAACGCACCCACAGACGTTGTCGCTATGCCGAAGCAAGATGCTCGAACGCCTAACTCAGTCAACGCACATGAACCTGTGATGGATGCGGCAGCTAATGAGAAACAGTGCAGTCGACACGTCCTTGGGCGTTCCGTACCTAACGCCACAGGTGCGGCTTCTCAGCTCGCCGCGCCGACGCGCGCGAGCGTAAAGCCAGCCTCGGTGACTTCGGCGAGCGGATAGATGTTGCGCAAGTCGACGAGCGCATTGCCGTTCATCGCGCTGGCAAGGCGCTTCATGTCGAGTGCGCGGAAAATGTCCCATTCGGTGACCAGCACCAGCACATCGGCCCCTTCGGCGGCTTCATAGGCGTCCTTGGCCATGGTGACGCTGGGCATCATCGGTGCGGCGACGTCCATGCCTTCGGGATCATAGGCGACGATCTTCGCGCCCGCATCCTCCAGCGCCTGGACGATGGCGAGGCTTGGCGCATCGCGCATGTCGTCGGTATTGGGCTTGAAGGTCAGGCCCAGCAGCGCGACTTTCTTGCCGCGCGCATCGCCCCCCAGCGCCTTGACGATCTTGCGGCCCATGGCGCGCTTGCGCAGGTCGTTGACCTGCACCACCGTCTCGACGATGCGGATCGGCGTATCATGGTCCTGGCCGGTCTTGACCAGCGCCAGCGTATCCTTGGGGAAGCAGGAGCCGCCATAGCCCGGCCCTGCGTGGAGAAATTTGCTGCCGATGCGATTGTCGAGGCCGATACCGCGCGACACGTCCTGCACATCCGCGCCGACCGCTTCGCACAGGTCCGCCATCTCGTTGATGAAGGTGATCTTGGTCGCCAGAAAGGCATTGGCGGCATATTTGATGAGTTCAGCGGTGCGGCGGCCGGTGAACATCAGCGGTGCCTGGTTCAGGTTGAGCGGGCGATAGACCTGGCTCATCACCGCGATGGCGCGTTCCGAGCCGGTGGTGCCGACGACGACGCGGTCGGGCCGCTTGAAATCGCCGATCGCCGCGCCTTCGCGCAGGAATTCGGGGTTGGACACGACCTGGATGTCGAGGGCGGGCTTCAATTCCCGCGCGATTCGCTGGACCTCGTCGCCGGTGCCCACGGGCACGGTCGACTTGGTGACGATGACCGCCGGACCATCGAGCGCGGCGACGATTTCCCGCGCTGCAGCATAGACATAGGAGAGATCGGCATGGCCATCACCCCGGCGCGAAGGCGTGCCGACGGCAATGAAGATCGCGTCCGCGCCCTTGACGCCCGCGGCCAGATCCGTGGTGAAGGTCAGGCGGCCCGATGCGGCATTGTCGCCGACCAGCTTGTCCAGCCCCGGCTCGAAAATCGGCATCCGCCCCGCTTCGATCGCCGCGATCTTGCCCGCATCCTTATCGACACAGACCACATCATGGCCAAAATCCGCAAAACAGGCCCCTGACACAAGGCCCACATACCCCGTGCCGATCATCGTGATTTTCATAGTTTGAAACGGTCCCCGTTGTATGACAACGCTTCGCCCTAGCATGAGATTTAGACATTATAAAGGGACGCCATGATACGGCATTCCGGCCGTCGCAAGCCGCAGTACCGTGGTTTCAATCCGCTGGACTTTGAGAAACGCACCTCCTAACACGAGGGCGAACCATAGGCATGCCGGGTACCGATGATCAAAATTCCTGAACGTATCGGCAAATTGCCGACTCTCTTCGTCGCGGCGGTACTTGTACCCACGATGATTTCTGCTGTTTATTTCACAATGAGTTCCGACGTCTATATGTCGGAATCGCGTTTTGTCGTTCGTAGCCCGGAAAAGAGCAATAATACCGGTCTAGGCGCTTTATTCCGGGCCGGCGGGATGTCGAACGACGCCAACGAAGGCTACGCGACTAAGGATTACATGGTTTCGCGCGACGCCCTCGCGGCGCTAAATCGCGACAATCTCGTTTCAAATGCCTATGGCAACGAAAATGTGTCCATTCTCAACCGCTTCAATCCGTTCAACCGGGGCGGCGTGAAAGAAAAGCTCTATAAATATTATACCAAGAAGGTGGAGGTGACCCATGATGTTGCCTCTTCGATCACGGTTTTGAGCGTGCGGGCCTTTACGCCTGAAGACGCGCATGAGATCAATAGACGACTGCTTGTTCAGGCAGAAGCGCTGGTCAACAAGCTGAATGGCCGCGCCCGTTCCGACTTGATCAATTATGCCAATGACGAGCTGGACGAAGCGAAGGCCCTGGCACGGACAGCCGCTCTGGCATTGTCTGATTATCGCAACCGCGAAGGGGTGGTCGATCCCGAAAAGCAGGCGACTGTCCAACTGCAGATGATCTCCAAATTGCAGGACGAGATGATCGCGACGCAAACGCAGTTGATTCAATTGCGCGCCTTCACGCCGCAAAACCCCCAAATCCCTGTGTTGCAGAATCGCGTGCAGTCTTTGAGCCGTGAAATTGACAAGCAAACCGGCCTGGTCGCGGGTAACCAGAAATCGCTGGCCGCTACGGCGGCGCAGTTCCAGCGCCTGCAACTCGAAAGCCAATTGGCGGACCGTCAGCTTGGTGCAGCGATCAGTTCGCTTCAGGAAGCGCGGAACGAAGCGCGTCGCAAGCGGGCTTATGTCGAACGGATCGTTGAACCCAGCAAGCCCGACTATCCGCTCGAGCCGCGCCGTTTACGCGGCATATTGAGCACTTTCGTCGTTGGGTTGGTGATTTGGGCTGTGCTGTCGATGCTGGTCAGCGGCGTCAAGGAACATCGCGACTGATGACGCAGATGCAGGAACCAAGCCCGACCAGTTTCCTGCGGTCCTGGGCAATCCAGCAACGGGTGATAGGCGCATTATTGATGCGCGAGGTGATCACCCGCTATGGCAGGCATAATATCGGCTTTCTCTGGCTGTTCGTGGAACCGATGGTTTTTACCATCGGCGTCACGCTGATCTGGACCGCTACCAAAGCGGTTCACGGGTCAGACCTCCCCATCTCGGCCTTTGCCTTGACCGGCTATTCCAGCGTGCTGGTCTGGCGCAATATGCCGTCGCGCCTTGTCGGTTCGATCGAACCAAATTTGTCGCTGATGTACCATCGCAACGTCAAGATAATCGATATATTCGCTGCCCGACTTTTGCTTGAAGCCGTTGGCGTTGGCATCTCTTTTTTCATCCTGACCTTGTTCTTCGCTGCGGTTGGTTGGCTTCAATTGCCTGAAGACCCGCTCAAGGTCGTGTTGGGTTGGGTGATGTTGGTGTGGTTCGGCTCGTCTCTGGGCATGTTCCTGGGTGCCCTGTCGAACCGCAGCGAACTGATCGATAAATTTTGGCATCCGGCGGCCTATCTTCTATTCCCTCTCTCCGGCGCTGCCTTTCTTGTAGAGTCCTTGCCTTCTGGATTTCGGGAATGGATTTTATATTTGCCGATGGTGCACGGGGTAGAATGTGTCCGCGACGGCTTCTTCGGATCGCAATTCACCCCCTATTATGACATCGGTTATATGGCCCTATGCAATCTTGGCCTTTCCCTATTCGCTTTGGCGGAGATACGACGCGCAAGCCGTAATCTGGTGCCAGCATGATCCAGCTACAGAATATCGGAAAAGCCTATGAAACCCGTCGTGGTCCTCGCTGGGTTTTCCGTAATGTCGACCTGACTATCGGGCGGGGCGAGAAGATCGGGATATTGGGGCGCAATGGCGCTGGAAAATCGACCCTCATCCGCATGATCAGCGGCATTGAGATGTTGAACGAAGGCCGGATCG
The DNA here is from genome assembly GCF_032227065.1 of Sphingobium sp. SA2. Lineage (NCBI taxonomy): Bacteria > Pseudomonadati > Pseudomonadota > Alphaproteobacteria > Sphingomonadales > Sphingobiaceae > Sphingobium > Sphingobium sp. SA2. The sequence continues at coordinate 3,251,439 of NZ_JAPMXX010000006.1, read as the reverse complement.
TCACGGATATGTCGATCAGCTGGCCGCTGGCCTTTTCCGGTGCGTTTCAGCAATCGCTGACGGGGGCCGACAATGTGCGCTTTATCTGTCGCGTTTATGGCAAGAATGTCGATGATGTCATCGCTCTCGTTGATGATTTCGCCGAACTGGGCGCATATATGAACGAGCCAATCAAAAGCTATTCTGCGGGTATGCGCGCCCGGCTGGGTTTCGGCGTATCCCTGGCGGTAGATTTTGATTGCTTCCTCATCGACGAAATCGTCGCTGTCGGTGACGCGCGTTTTCAGCAAAAATGTCATGATGAACTGTTCGTCAAGCGACGTGACCGCTCCATGATCATCGTGTCGCACAATGACGGCTATATCCGCGAACATTGCGATCGAGCGGGCGTTCTGGCGCAACAGACGCTAACGAATTTCGCTGACATGGATGAAGCTTACGCCTTTTATAAGGCGCATGAACGGGAATGAACTGGATAGCCGGGTTGCTCGATTGGTTGATCCTTTCGAAGGCCCAGCGGACGGACCAGGTTCCAGCCGCCCCTTGTCGCTTGCTGGTCGATATGTCCACTATCGCCCAACAGGATGCCGGCACAGGCATCCAACGGGTCGTCCGCGCCATTTGGCTGCACTTGATGGACCTGGATCTGGGCAATATCACCGTCCTGCCAATCGCGGCGACCGCCAAGCGGGGCTATGCCATTGCAGAGGTTGATCCCACAGACGGCCATTTGTCTCTACCATCCCCCAATGCACCGCTGATCCAAGCCAGCGCCGGAGACATTTTCCTTGGGCTGGACCTCGCCGCGCATCGCTTGTCGCGGCATCAGCGGCAACTGGCGCGCTGGCGTCGCTCTGGCGCGTCTATCAATATCGTCATCTATGATCTGCTGCCGCTCCAGCACCCGCACTGGTTTCCCCGCAGCACAGGACGAAATTTCGCAAAATGGATAGGCGTGGTCAGTCGCCTGGCGGATCGGGCCATTTGCATCTCGCACCAGGTCGCGTCGGATCTCGACACGTGGCTTACGACCAACAGGGTCGCGCGGCGCGATGCCATTGAGGTGACCGTCATGCCGCTGAGCGGTGCCGTCGATGCGACCAACCCCAGCCGCGGTATCGGCGACAAGGGGCGTGCAGCGATCGCGCGCGCGCAAAATACCCGTACCCTGTTGATGGTCGGCACCATCGAACCGCGCAAAGGCCATGATTGCGTTCTCGATGCCATGGAGCATCTGTGGCGGACGCAGCCCAAGAACGCTCCGCATGTCCTGATCGTCGGGCGGCCGGGCTGGCGCACCGAAGCGATGCAGGCCCGCCTCGCGGCGTTGGAGGGGCGGGCAGAGCATCGGTTGACCTGGCTCAGCCAAGCCTCCGACGAACTGCTCGCCGCGCTCTATGCCCGCGCGGCCCTCGTCGTCATGCCCTCCCGCGGCGAAGGCTTCGGCCTGCCGATCGTTGAAGCGCTGCGCCAGGGGCGCAAGGTGCTGGCACGCGATCTTCCGGTTTTCCGGGAACTGGCGCGGCCGGGGCTCTTTTATTTCGATGACGACAGCCCCGCGGCGCTTGCCGACAGCATCCTGACCACATTGCAGGAAGCTGATCCGCCAATGCCGGTTGGAGAAGAATGGGGCGACAGCGTCGCCATCCTGCTGCGGGCATTGGGTCTGGAACAGAAAAAAGCCCCGGCCTGACCGACCGGGGCTTTTGCCTTCAACCCTGTTCTTTGATCTGCGCCATCATGACGCGCAGATTGTCGCGCCAATGCGGCGTCGGTCCGCCCAGCGCTTCGAAGGTCGATGCCTTGTCCAGCACCGAATAATGCGGCCGCGTCGCGGGCGTCGGATAGGCGCTGGTGGGGATTGGAATGACCGTCGCCTTCTGCGTCAGCAGGCCAATCGCCAGCGCTTCCTCCTGGATCGCGACGGCAAAATCATACCAGCTTGCCGCCCCGGCATCGGTATAATGATGCAGGCCGGTCACGCCTGCGCCCGCCATCGTCCACAGCGCTGCGGCAAGGCCCGGCGCATAGGTCGGCGTCCCGATCTGATCGGCGACGACGCGCACTTCGGGCCGTTCCGCCATCAGCCGCAACATGGTGCGGACGAAATTGCCGCCGGTCGGCGCATAGACCCATGCCGTCCGCACGATCAGCGCATCAGGGCCAGCCAGCTGCTCGCCGATCAGCTTGGTGCGGCCATAGGCGCTCAAGGGGGCGGTTGGCGCATCGGGCGCATAGGGCACGCCCGCCAGCCCATCGAACACGAAATCGGTCGAGACATGGACGAACCGCGCACCAACGGCCCGCGCGGCATCGGCCAGCGTTCCGACCGCCGTCCCATTGATCGCCAAGGCCAGCGCCTCGTCCTGCTCCGCCTTGTCCACCGCCGTATAGGCAGCGGCGTTGAGCAACAGGTCCGGTTTTTCCTGCGCCAGATAGGCCTGCACCGCGTCAGCCTGGGTGATGTCGAGTTCATCGACGTCTACACAGCTCAGCACGGCTTCGGCCGGTGCTGTCGCCTGCAAACCACGCCCCAGCTGGCCCTTGGCCCCGACGATGACCGCCTTCATGCGAAGGCCTCGATCTCGCCCAGTGCCTGACCCTGCGCGTCCTTGCCCGACAGGATCGGCTCGATCCCTTCCAGCGGCCATTCGATGCCCACCGCCGGGTCGTTCCACATCAGCGAATGTTCGGCCGACGGATCATAGGTGGCGGTGCATTTGTAGAGAAATTCGGTGCCATCCTCCAGGCTGATGAAGCCATGCGCAAAGCCCGGCGGCACCCAGAACATCTTCTTGTTCGCGGCGGACAGTTCCAGCCCGACCCATTTGCCGAAATGCGGGCTGGACTTGCGGATATCGACCGCAACGTCCCACACCCGCCCAGCGACCACGCGGACGAGCTTGCCCTGCGGATTGGGGTTCTGGAAATGCAGCCCGCGCAGCACGCCGCGCGCCGACTTGCTGTGATTGTCCTGCACGAAGTCCAGATCCAGCCCGGCCGCCTTGAAGGCGTCCGCATTCCAGCTTTCGTAGAAAAATCCTCGATCGTCGCCGAACACGCGCGGTTCGATGATCAACGGGCCGGGGATGGCGGTTTCAACGATGTTCATGCGATCGCACCCTTGCCCTTGAGAAGGTCCATCAGATAATTGCCATAGCCGCTCTTGCGCAGCGGCGATGCCACGGCTTCCAACTGGGCATCATCGATAAAGCCCTGCCGCCAGGCAATTTCTTCGGGGCAGCAGATCTTCAATCCCTGCCGGTCTTCGGTGACCCGCACATAGAGCGCTGCGTCGAGCAGCGACCCATGCGTCCCAGTGTCGAGCCAGGCATAGCCGCGGCCCATGATTTCGACCGACAGCGAACCTTCCTCCAGATAGAGGCGGTTGAGGTCGGTGATTTCCAGCTCGCCGCGCGGCGAGGGGGCCAAGTCGCGGGCCATGTCCACCGCACGGCCATCGTAGAAATAGAGGCCAGTGACGGCATAGTTGGACTTGGGCTCTTCGGGCTTTTCCTCGATCGTCTCGGCGCGGCCGTTCGCATCGAAGGACACCACGCCATAGGCCTTGGGATCGCTGACATAATAGCCAAAGACCGTGGCACCGGTTTCACGCTCGCCGGCCCGTTTCAGTAGATCAACCAAGCCATGGCCGTAGAAGATATTGTCGCCCAGGACGAGCGTCGACGGATCGCTGCCGATGAAATCCGCGCCGATATGATAGGCCTGCGCCAGACCCTTGGGCTCCGGCTGCACCGCATAGGTCAGGTTGATGCCCAATTCCTTGCCATCGCCGAGTAATGCCTGGAAAGACGGTGCATCATGGGGTGTCGTGATGATCATGATATCGCGAATCCCCGACAACATCAGCGTCGAGAGCGGATAATAGATCATCGGCTTGTCATAAACGGGCATCAACTGCTTCGAGACACCCTTGGTCAGTGGATATAGTCTTGTGCCGGAACCACCCGCCAATATTATTCCCTTGCGCACGTATCACTCCCCATGAAAGGCGAATGCGGGTGTAAATTGCGCCGGTTACGATTGCAAGGCGATGTTGCGATGCGGCATATGTCCCAATAGGATAGGAAACCGCCGTCGGCAGAAGGCATCTTGCAGGCTGTTGCGCTTATGTCCGGACACAAATCGCCATGCTATGGGCGCTAGGCTTCGGACAGGCTGGCGGGTGGGCGTTTGGCATTGACATAAAAAGTGTAGCGGTCAGAGATATAACGACCAGGGCAATCAGGGGTAGGCTTTAGGTGAACGATACGGTTTCGACTAAGGATGCGGACGCAACAGGTAAAGCACCGCGTGGCCGCGCCGTCGCTGCAACGCCGCAGCCTGCTCCATCAAAGACAACGGTCGCGAAACGGACTGCAGTTTTGGTCGTGGCGATGCATCGCTCCGGCACCAGCGCCCTGTCTCGCACGCTCAATCTGCTTGGCTGTGAATCATCGCCCAACCTCATGGGTGCGGACGAATATAATGAATCGGGCTATTGGGAATCCCGCCCCATCTATGAGTTGAACGAGAAGATATTGAGTTCCGGCGGCGGGGGCTGGGCCGAATGGATGGAATTCAACCCCAATTGGTTCCGTTCTTCGGCGATGGACCGTTTTCGCGAGCGCGCAGTCGCTTGTATCGAAGCGGAATTCGGCAAGTCCAACCTGTTCGTGATCAAGGATCCGCGGCTTAGCCTGCTTATGCCCTTCTGGCGCAGCGTCTTTGAATCGATGGACATCGAACCGGTCGTTATTCACACGCTGCGCAACCCGATCGAAGTGGCCCAGTCGCTGGAACGGCGCAACAAGTTCCTGCAGCCCAAGGGTTTGTTGCTGTGGCTGCGCTATACGTTGGAGGGCGAACGCGGGACGCGCGGCCTGCGCCGATTCTTCACCACCTATGACGATTTGATGGACGATTATGTCGGCTTTATCGATCGGTCGCAGGAGACGTTAGGCCTGTTCTGGCCACGAAATTCCGAAAAGCTACGCCGCGAGCTGGCCGGCTTCCTGACTTCTGATCTGCGCCATCACCGTGTTGACGGTAAATCGCTGCGGACGCTGGACTATGCGGCGAAGTGGGTTGAAACCACCTATGAAGTCCTGCGCGGCTTTGCCGAACATGGCGAGGATGCGGCCGGATGTTCGGCGCTTGATGCGGTCCATGCCGAGTTTACGGCAGCGGGCAACGCCATGGGGGCCATCGCCAAGGATAATGACGAGCGCTACGCCCAATTGACGAAATTGCATGCGGAGCGGGACGAGATCGCCGCCAAGCAAATCGAGGCCGAACGCGAAGCCGCTGCTGCAAAGGCCGAACTGGATAAGCTGCGCCAGGCCAAGGTCGAATTGGAACAGCGCACGGCCACGCTGGCCAGCGATGTCGAGCGCGTCAAAAGCGCTAAGGCGGAGATCGAGCAGCGCCAGCGCGCGGGCCAGGGTCAGCGGGAAACGCTGCTGGCGGAGAAAAAGGCGCTGGAAGCAGCCGTTGCCGAGGCGCGCCGCAAGAGCGAGGAATTTGAACGGAACGCGGTAGACCTGAAAACGCGAATCACCAGCGCCGCAAAGGCAAGGGATGATGCAACGGCCACGGTCACCGCGCTGCAAAAGCAGTTGCAGGCCGCGACACAGGAACGCGACGCCCTCCTCGACCAGGGCGAGGCAATGACCGCGACCCTTGCGCAACTCAGCGCGGATCGCGAGGCGCTGGAAACCAAACTTGCTGAAATCCACACCGATCGCAATACGCTTGAGGCGCGCCAGTCGGAGATCGAGGCCAAGGCTGTCGCTGCGCTGGAACGCGCGGAGTCGATCCAGCGGGCAAAGACAGCGTTGGAAGAGCGGCATCTCGCGACGCAGAAGGAACGGGACGGCCTAAGGGACTTGCGCGCCCGGCTGGAAACCGAACAGGCGGAAGCCGCCAAGCAGCAGGCCGCGCTTTCGGCGGAGAAGCAGGCTCTAGCAGCCATGCTCGCCGAAACCAGTGACGACCGCGATGCGCTCAAGAGTCTGCACGCGGAGACTGAAGCGCAGGCGGCTGCCGCGCTGGAACGGGCAGGGGCGATCGAGCGCGCCAAATTGGCGTTGGAAGAGCGACATCTCGCCACGCAAAAGGAGCGCGATGGTTTGAGGGAGGCCCGCGCCCGGCTGGAAGCGGAACAGGTCGAAGCGGCAAAGCAGAATGAGGCGCTCGCCGCAGAGAAGCGTGCGCTGGAGCAGGCCGTCGCGCAAGCGCATGAGAAGCAGGCTGAATTGATGTCCAGTCGCGCCGAACTGGAAACCCGACTTGCCGCCGCTCAGCAGCAGGCCAGTGGGATCGAGAAGGCAAAGCTGGCGCTGGAGGAGCGTCATCTCGCTACGCAAAAGGATCGCGATGGTCTGAGGGAAATACGCGCCCGGCTGGAAGCGCAACTCGCCACCGCCCGGCAGCAGACCCAGGCAGTTCAGCAAGAAAAACGCATTCTGGAAGAACAGCATCTTGTAACGCAAACCGAGCGCGATTCACTGCGCGACGAGCGCGCAATGTTGGCAACGGATAAGGCGGCGGCGCTGAAGGAAGTTGCGGCGTTGGAGGCGCAAGCCTTGGCGCTGGAACAGGCGATGGCTGAAGTGCGTCAGCAGCGCGAGGCTTTGAGTGCGGCCAATAGCGCGCTCGAAACGAATTTGGGAACCGAGGCCAAGCGAGCCGACGCACTGGAGCACGCCCAGGCCGCGCTGGAAAATGACTATCAGGTCGCCCGGCAGGATAGGGACGCCATCCGCGCCGCTCTTGCCGAACGCAACCAGACAATCGATTCCCTGCATCGGCAATTGGCGGAAAAGGACGATGCGATTGCAAGCCGCGATCGCGATCTGGCTGGCTTGACTCAAGCGTTGGCGGCGACAGAGCAGGCCGTCGCCGACGGGCAGATGAAGCTCAATCAGACCGAGCAGATCGCCCGCGAATGGGAAGACAAGTCCCGTCAACAGGACGAACAGCTCAAAGCATTGCGCGCTGCGAGTGAAGCCGACATCGCGGAGTTGCAGAACAGGCTGGCGCAAACCGAAAGCGCTCTGCGCCAGCGTCAGCTCGAAACGGAACAAGCTGCAGAAGCTCTGCTTGCCGCCAGCAAACAGGCGCATGAGGATCGCGCTGATTGGAACAACCGCCAGACTGCCCTTCAAAATCAGCTCGCCGAAGCAGGGCGAAAGGCGGCTGAACTGGATCGGCGCCGCGCCGAGACAGAGGCCGCGCTTCAGACTCGTTTCGGTGAAATCGCGCTCATCAGCGAACAACTGGCGTTGCGAGAAAGCGATTTGTCAGCCGCGAAGTTTGCCCTGGACGATCATGCGCGCGCGCTGGAAGCGGTCAGCCGGACGGCCCATGAACGACAGGCGCGGATCCTCGATCTGGAAACAACCGTCGCGGGTCAGGCCACGGAGTTGGATGCGGTAAGAGCCTCGCTCGAACATGACCGCAAAATGCTGGACGACTTGCGCGCCACTGTTGGCAACCGCGATGCGAAAGTCACGGAACTGGAGGAGCAGATCCGTGCGCGCGAGGCGGCATTGTCAGCGGCGGTCGAGGACCATGCGCGTGCGCTGGAGACGATCAGCCGGACAGCGCACGAACGGCAAGTCCGTATCGTGGACCTGGAAACGACCGTCGCGGGTCAGTCGACGGAGTTGGACGCGGTAAGAGCCTCGCTCGAACATGATCGCAAAATGTTGGAGGACTTGCGCGCTGCCGTCGGCGACCGCGATGCGAAAGTCATGGAACTGGAGGAGCAGATCCGTGCGCGTGAAGCCGCATTGTCAGCGGCGGTCAAGGACCATGCGCGCGCGCTGGAGACGATCAGCCGGACGGCCGATGAACGCCAGGCACGCATCCTGGATCTGGAGGTAACGGTCGCGGATCAGTCCACGGAACTGGACGCTGTGAAGGTCTCGCTGGAACGCGATCGCAAAGCGCTTGAGGGCATGCGCGCTGCGGTTGGTGACCGGGACGCTCACGTCGCCGAATTGGAAACGGTGTTGGAGGAGCGGCGCGCCAAGTTGGCGGCGGCCGAGGACGAATTGGATAGGCAGCGTCAGGCGCTCGATCAGATGGAGCGAGTGGCAAGCGAGCGTGGCGCGCAAGTCGAGGATCTCAGCACAGAATTGCAACAGCATAGCGCGAAGCTGGCCGATGCGGCGCAAGATCTTGATGCGGCGCGCCAGGCGCTTGAAACGGAGCGGGCTTTGGCGGAGCAAAATGGCGCACGCGTCAAACAGCTGTCCGCCATAATCAATGATAATCAGAATGAAGCCAACAAACGCTATCTGCAAATGTCACGATTGCAGGATGGTTTGGCGGAGCATCAACGTCTGATTGCGCAAGAACAGGCCGAGAAGGCCAAATTGCGTACCGAGTTGGACGACGCCACGGAGCAACTTGCCAAGCGGCGCGAACAGATGGATCAGGCGCAAGAGACTTTGCAGGATCGAAATCAACGGCTGATGAAAGCCGAAGAGGCCCATCAAGCTCTATTAGCCAATCTTGAAAGGGCGAGAGAGGAGGCGGGCCGGCAAAAGGAGATGCTGCGCGCGACAATGCTCGCCAATCGGGCGGAACTGAGTGAGCGGGATCGAAAGATCGATGAGGCCTGCGCCGCCAGCCTGCATGTCTACCATCAAATGTCGAAGACGCTCCAAACTATGCTGGCGCAGGCGAAGCTGCCCTTCCCGGCGCTGACCGGTAAGAGGACCGAGCAACGCCAGCGCCGCATAGTGGAAGATTATGCACAGTTTGATCCGGACTGGTATCTGGCCCATTATACGGACGTGTCAGAGGTCGGCATGGACCCTGTGCTGCACTTCATTCACCATGGCCTTGCTGAAGGCCGTTCGCCCAACGCCGCGACGGAAGCATTGCGTCAGGCCGCATTGGGGCAGTAAAAACAGGATCTATGTGCTTATCGACATGCCTGATCCCCATCGGTAGCCGTAAAATAGGGAAACCCGGCTGGTTAAGCTGGCTGTTTCCCTTGTCTCCGGGCTATCCGCGCCAATCCTGCATCGACGATCCTGCATAGCAGGCCAGGGTCTGCTGTAAAATCGGCGTTGCCCAATTGGGCAGGGTCTGCACTATCACCGAAAAGGAAGGAGAATGGCTGCTCCCGGATGCCCGCCATATCCCAATAGAAAAATTCATGGCCGTAGTCGGGGCTGAGCGCCACCACCTCACAATGTACGGGTGCCCATAGGATATTGGCCATCGTCACATCGGTCGTGCCCACGACCATTTCAGCCTCTGCAAACAGGGCGACCTGTTCATCGATGCTCATCGACTGCGGCGCAACGATAGTGAAATTGCGCTTTGTCAACTGGTTCACAATATCAGGTTCGTTCAATAACCTACGCCTCATCGCACCATCTCGGCTGATATAGAGGCGACGATGTACTTTGCCATGCGGTACCTTTGCCCGCGCCTGCGCCGACACATGGCGCAGGCCGGTAAAATCATGTGTATGGCTGTGGATTGAGTTGACCGTAATGAAATGAAGGAGGTCGAAGCGTGTCGGCTCTGTACCCAGCCAAAGTATTTCATCATCCCGCACACCCATCCATTCCAGCGTGCGTTGGCGCATCGGGCGCATGTCAGCCGGCGAAGCAGGGACAGCAAACTGTATCGCTTGCTGGGGAAACATCGCTCGAAATTCGCGTATGCGTGGCAGCAATTCAGCAAGCCAATGGGCAAAATTGCTGTCGCCCGCTTTACGCAACAACGCTGTCGGTCGAGACTCATGACGAACCACCCGATCTTCCTGGGGGGGCGTGACATCGGGTGCGCCAACGATTGTTTCTTGGACAATGATGCCCTGTTCCGAACGCACAAAACCATTCTGGAAAACAACCGCATTGCGCATCGTCGCCAGGAACGCCAATGGCAGCCGTGCAATATCGCGCTTGAGGACGGTTTCTGTCCGGCTTTGCCAATGGCCTTTGAGTTGTTCGGCATTCGCGAACTGCGGCATCATGCTGGGGTAGATCTGCGCGCGCGCAAGAGAACGAAGAGTCGCTCCACACGTCGCGGCATCTTCTACTTTGAACATCTGATTATCAGTCATTTGCTGCAAGCCATTATAATTTTAATATTTCCGAAAGTGGATCAAGCACGTCACATCAAAATGTTCAATATCATAGCATCATATTGAGGAAGGGTCTGTTGCAGACCGAACGATTGCAAAGCGTTCCTCTTGATCGCATCGCGCTTCGACCGGTTGGAATCCACCTGTGTGACAGCTGATTCTAGTGCCGCCGTCCATGCATCGACATTATTGTCGATAAGTGTCAGGCTCTCCATCTGCGCGGCCATATTTTGCAGGAAAGCGGCATTTGAAGCCAAGACTGGTAGGCCGAGCGCGGCGCCTTCCATGACATGGAGTTCGCCCTTGTTGCGATTCGACTGGGTATCGATCAACGGCACCACCGCGAAATCAAAATCCTTCGCCTTTTCCCGCAACCAGGGGACGAAATACCCATAATTTTCGACGCCAATCGGCACTGCAATCCGTTCGGCCCAATCTGGCATCGGATCATTTTGCATCCCAACTACGGCCAGACGGAAATTTGGATATCGAGCAACGATTTCGTCGATCGCAGGTTGGATCATCGACAGGCTTTCGCCATGAGTCAGGCTATCGAAATAGAGCGCGCGTATGTCATTATCAGCGCGCCTTTCTTCGCTATAGCCCCGCCAAAGCGGATCGCTTAGCCGATCCGGCAGTAGATGAACCTGTTCATTGACGCTCGCCAAACCGGTCATCAACTGGGGTGTGGATACGGTTATCCCCTTCGCTTGGGTTAACAAGCGGCGCAGATAAGGGGCATAAGCCTGACCACTGCCCGTCGGTTCCTTGTCGGCAGAAACATCGAGTAAATCCTCGTCCAGGTCGACTGCATAGCCAACCCCAGCGGTCTTGAAAGCCGCCATGAGCGGGTCAATCATAGTTACGGGAATGACATTACGTTGAATGATGGCCCCGTCGATTGATTTTGCCTGCAAATTGGCGAGCAGGCTGTCGGGCGTCATCCGCACGAAAATGGCTTCGCGCTCGAACCCATTACGGGTGCGCTCCCACAGGCGTACATCAGTGGACACGTCCTTCCCCTGTAGTCGCCGGTTTGATGGTGCCGTCACTGCGATTATCGGTGCGGGTTTCATCCCACGTGCTTGGCGATATACGTTGATGTAGCGGCCACCCATCAGTTGTGTGGTTTCGCCCGACCCTGTCATATCCTGCCAACCGACGACCGCGGAATCGACGCGATCCTGTTCATTCGGATCGAAAGCCAGCGTTACGATCTGTGTGTACAGGTGTTGGATGTCCGCGTGCGGCAGCACCCATCCTGCGCCGCTTTTGCGTACACGCGTTGCGACGGTCGGGAAATCGAACACCAAGGGCGGAATACCGACCGACCATAATTCGGTCAACGTATGGCAATAAGTCTCATCCCACACAGAAAAGACCGCACCGAGATGGATGTTCAGCGCCTTCACGCGCTGCGCAAACTCATCCCGCTTATAGGTGCCATGGACGATGAGGCGTGGGTGCGTAATCCCTTGCGTGCTGTCGATCTTGCCGAGTACGTGGAATTCGATCAGGCCTGCTCGGTCTTCATTCAACAGATCCCGTATGATGCCCAGTCCTTTGGCCATACTGATATTGCCGGGAACAAGGATACGCAGCGGATTTCCATGGCGTGGGCGTTTGCGTAAGAATGACAGTTCCGAGAAATTACGACCATGCGGGATTACATGAAAACGCTCGGCCGCAATGCCCGGTAAATGCGTCAGAATCGTATTACGGGCGCTTTCTGATGTCGTCACAAAAGCATCGCATGGCGCAAGTGCTTTCTCGAAACGCGCGCGCCAATAGCTGATCCATTGCGTGTCGACGGGCGGCATGCTTTCTACCGGCCATAATTCTGGAAGGGCTAGGCCATCAAGCTTTTCAAGGTCGCCACCGTAAAATGTCCCATCGGCACGTAATAGCTTGATGGAGGGACAAAGGGCGTAAAAATCGTGGAACGAAAATACGACTGTGCAGCCTTGCGCCTTGGCAACACGCGGTAAGTTCAAGCTATGCCAAGCAAGATGTCGGATATGTACCAGTTCAAAGTCGTAGCAGCGAAGCCATTCCGCGACAACCGCGTCATATTCGGACGACACGTGGCGGATAGGTTCCAATTGTTCTTGAAGTTCGTGGCGCGCGACTTCCTCAAAACTGTCTCCTTCGCGGCGCATCAGGAACAGGTGTTTACTGTCGCAGCGCATCAACCAAGAGTCAAAGCCGTCAGCGATCGCCCCCATGAGATCAAGGTTGGTTTGGGGCGTTCCGCCTGTCTGGGTGGCAACCACGAACAACAATCTTGGCTGCGTTTCGCGGGGGGCGGCGCAGTCGCGTTGCGCCATGCCACCTAGAAGGCGAGCAAGCGCGATATCTGCCCCGCTTGAGAAAATTCGGATCGCGGTCTTATATTCTGGATATCGAGCATCGATGACGGCGCGCCCTGCCTTCATCAGGTCGGTCTTGGCCTCACCAAAACTCTTTGACCGATCATGATACACATAGGTGCGATCATCGATCAGATTGGCCCATCCGGCCCGACCCGCTCGCATGCAGAAATCATTTTCCTCGCCATAACCACGGGGGAAGGCGACTTCGTCGAGGCCGCCAATCTCGTCGATGCAGGCGCGATTGACGAACATGCAAAAGCCGTTGCCTGTAGGCACAATCGGATACAGCCCCATGCTCCGACGTCGAAACGCCCGCGCATAGGTGATTTCATCGACGCCCGGCGGCAATTCATTGTCGTTGCCGATGTTGGGCGCAGAAAAGGCGCCCGCGCGATCCGACATGGCCGTTACCGTCGCGACACGGGGCCGGGAACTGGCCGCCGTCAACATGCCTTCCAGCCAACCGGGCGTTACCCGTGCATCGCTGTTCAACAGGATCGCATGCTTTTCCCCAACTTCTGCGATGCCGCGATTGACTGTCCGAGTGAAGCCCATATTGGTTTCGTTACGCAACACGCGCATGTTGGCATGAGCTTTGGCGCGCTCCATCAACATGCCTATCCGATCATCGGGAGACGCATCGTCGATGAACAGAATCTCGACGTCATCGGGCGTGAACGCGGCCAGCCTGTTTATGCAATTTTCGACATCATCATACGCATTATAGACCGGGACAATGATCGCTGTATCGGATGGACTAATGAATGAGGCATAGCTGTGACGACGAATTTGGCGCTTCTCGCCGTCGATCGTTATGTCCTTCTCCTCGATCTTCCCGTCGGGCAGGCGCATAGCGATCGTATAGGTTCCCGCGCCCAACTCCGCGAGTGGCAGAGGCGCACGAATGCCCCCGATACCGTCAGACAAGCCGGCGCGCAGCAGGTCGTTGCGACGATATTCATTGCGGATCGTGCTGAAAAAAGTGCCATCGATCAAAATATCGACAAGAAAACAATCCTTCTGATCGAGCGTATTAACAGCCCAACCGCGCAATTCTGTCTTGGATATGCTTTCGATCCGGGACTTGCAGGAATAGACAGGCTCTTGATTGACTGGTGCAGAGGCTATGAGCGCAGGATCGGTCTCTGGGGCTGCCGCCGCTTCGCTCTGCGCGTCGGTTGCCGTCTCGCCCGCCGTGGGGGCCACCATCCCGCTCAACGCGGGCGTCCTATCGGACGTCAGAACAACTTCCACCAGAACCGGCATGCCCTCTTCCAGCGTCAACCCGTCGGGCAGGCCGTTCGCCAATGTTCCGATAAATCCGCAATGGGCTTGGGGAAAGCCGGCGTCGACGACATCCTGTCGCTCGACATTCGCTGACACATTGGTGGCGACGGGCATCCCTTCGATCAGAATGTCGATCGTCAGCGGATCGTCAATCCCTTCCGCCTTTACCCAGCCGATGACGGCGCCGCCCTTGATCTCATCAATATGTCCGATGAAAGTCCGCATTAGGGTCGCCTCGTCGGAAGGAGGCGGGCTCTGGGTCAGGATATCGTTCATACATCCACTCTGATTGTCGTCACGCAAGCAAATCACTTGCCGAACGGGAAGGGAGATTTGCATCCCCTTGATATATAAATGCGGTCAACCGTCCAGTCTGCTCTGGCCAGAATTTTGGCGCAGTGCAGCAAGATATGCAGATGATTGCGCTAAACGGTCAATGTGTCATTGGCGCGGCAGCGGCAATGACGTCCTGATTTTCCCGCAGGATGCTATAGGGCAGTCTCTTCGCAACTGCGTTGATCTTCCGGCCGGTCCGGGTTATCCTTTCGCCTTGATAACAATGCGTGTCTTTTCGCTACGGAAAGAGCAAGGCCATACGGGTTGCACAGGGGAGCGTGCCGGTTGGCATTTCGATGCCGGTGAATCGATTTGGATTGTACGGGGGAAATTAGGTGAGTCAGATCAGTGTAGCGACCGCTGTGTCCGCGCAGGATGTTGCGCGGATTAAGGATTCGGGCCTGTTTGACGAGGAATGGTATGTTCGGACCTATCCCGATGTCGCCATTCTTAACATGGACCCGGTCGAACATTATCTTTGGCTTGGCGCGCGGCTGAACCGCGATCCCTCGCCCCATTTCAGCACGAGCGGCTATTTCGAGGTCAATCCCGACGTCCGCGACGCAGGCGCGAATCCGCTGGCCCATTATGCCAAGAACGGCCAGCGCGAAGGCCGCAAGATCGCGCCGCGCCGCCGCGCGGCCGACCCCGCCGCCTGGCGTCAGGGCGCGATCGATGTCATCGAAGATGCGCCCTCGGTGCTGCTGTGCGCGCATGAAGTGAATCCGCAGATGTTCGGCGGCGAACGCAGTTTCATCGACATGCTCGACGCGCTCGCGCAGATGAAGCTCAACGTCTATGTCGCCGTCCCGCGCGAAGGCAATCCCGACTATATCGACCTGCTGCGGCAAAAGAGCTGCGGCCTCTATTCCTTCCCCTATTATCAATGGACGAAGAATCGCGGACCCGACGAAACCTCGATCGAGGATTTCATCCACATCATCGAGCAGCGCAACATTGCCCTGGTCTATTGCAACACCATCGTCCTCGTCGATCCACTGATTGCCGCGCGCCGCGCCGGACGCTTGACCGCGATCCATGCACGCGAACTGATCGACCATGACGAACATCTGTGCGACCGCATGGGCATGGACGCGGCCGGGATCATCAAGCGCATCCTGCACCAGACCGACTATGTCATCGCCAATTCGGCCGCGACGCAAAAGCTGTTCGCGCACAGCCGTCGCAGCTTCCACGTCCCCAATGTCGCCAAGGTCGATTCGCTCGACATGCCCAATGTCGTGGGCGAACATGTGGTGTTCGGCATCGTCAGCTCCAACATCCCCAAAAAGGGCATCGCCGATTTCGTGGAGGTCGCGCGCCGGGCGGAGGAATTGGTGCCCAACGCCCGCTTCCGCGTCATCGGCCCGGAAAATGCCTATGTCGAAGAATTGAAAGAAGCCGGACTGCCCGGCAATCTGGAATTTGCGGGCTATGCCGACAGCCCGGCCGAGGCGATGGCGCAGCTCAACGTCGTGATGGCGCTGTCCCACTTCGCGGAATCCTTCGGCCGCACCGTGGCCGAGGCGCAGGCCGCGCGCCGTCCGGTGATCGGCTATCGCTGGGGCGCGGTGCCCGAACTGATCGATGATGGCCAGACCGGCTTCCTGGTCGGTTACAAGGATGTCGAGGCGGTGGTCGCGCGCGTCAATACGCTGTGCAAGGACCCTGGCCTGATCGCGACCATGGGCACCGCCGGGCGCGAAAAGATCATCCGCCAATTCTCGCCCGTCGTGCTGCGCAACAATCTGCGCCACGCCCTCTCGGCTATTCTTGCGGAAGACGTCCCATTACGGGACGATGAGACCCGCCGCCTCACCATCATCGTGCCGGTCTATAACGCGCCCGAAGCGGTCGAGCGCTGCCTGACCTCGGTGCTGGCGAAAACCGATCTCACCCGTGATCGCGTGCTGATGATCAATGATGGCAGCAGCAACGAACTGGTGCAGCCCCTGCTGGATCGCTTTGCCCGCCATCCGGGTTTCCACCTGCTCGTGAACCCGCAGAATATGGGCTATACCCGCACCATCAATCGCGGCATCCGCTGGGCCGAGGGCGACGATATTCTGCTGCTCAACAGCGATACGATCGTCCATGACGGCTGGATCGACGGCATGCGCAAGGTCGCCTTCGGCACGCCCAAGGCGGGCACGGTGACGGCGATGGGCGACAATTCGGGCAGCTTCTCCTTCCCGGTCGCCAATATCGTCAATGCCAAGCCCGACGATATGAGCCACGACGAATGGGCCAAGCGGATCATCGCCTTCACCCAGGTCTCCGAACCGATTGACGTGCCGACCGGCAATGGCTTCTGCCTCTATATCCGCCGTGATCTGATGGATCATATCGGCCTGTTCGACGAAGAGACTTTCCCGCGCGGCTATGGCGAGGAAAATGATTTCTGCATGCGCACGATGAAGGCCGGGTGGAAGAATTTCATCACCCCCCATGCCTATGTCTTCCACCAGCGCACCGCCAGCTTCGGCGGCGAAAAGGATGGCCTCATCAAGACGGCGATGGAAATCGTCCACCAACGCTATCCCGACTATGCCCGCCGGGTAAAATCCGCCTTCGGGTCGGGCCGGATGAAGGCGCTGCGCGCGCTTTCGGCCAAGGCGTTCGAGGGCGCACCCGTGCCCACGCAGCCTGCGTGGCACAACGCGCCGGTCGGCGAACCGACCGATCGCCCCGGCTATCGCGCCGGACCGGAAAAGCGCTTCCTCTCGCTCAACAAGATGGTGATCGACTGGCACACGATCCGCGGGCAGGCGCCACAGCGCGACCCCGATCTCGTCTCGATCATCGTGTGCGTCTTCAACCAATATTCGCTGACCAATAAATGCCTCAACGCGCTCGCGCGCCATTGCGGCCGGGCGAAGGTCGAATTCATCATGGTCAATAATGGCAGTGATGAAGAAACGTCGGGCCTGCTCGACAGTTGGGCGGAGCGGGACGGGCGTGTCACCGTCATCCACAATTTCGACAATCTCAACTTCTCGCTCGGCAATAATATCGGCTTTGCCGCCTCGCAGGGCGCGCGCGTCATCTTCCTCAACAATGATACCGAAGTGAAGGCCGGCTGGATGGAGCCGCTGCTCGCGCCGCTCGCCGACCCGGACGTCAAGGGCACGCAGCCCAAGCTGCTCTACCCCGATGGTCGCCTCCAGTGCATGGGCGTGGTCTTCTCCGGCAAGACGCCGCTCGGCTACCCCATCTATGTCGATGAGGCCGCCGACTCCCCGCTGGTTACGCAAAACCGTCGCTTCCGCGCCATCACCGGCGCCTGTTTCGCGATGCGCGCCACGGACTTCGCGGCGGTCGGCGGCTTCGATCCGGTGTTCATCAACGGGCAGGAAGATATCGACCTCTGCTATCGCGTCGGCCATGGCGCCAATGTGTTCGAATATGTCGCCGCGTCCACCGTCACCCATCATGAAGGCCGCACCAAGGGCCGCGGCCGCTTCATCACCCACAACCGCTACAGCTATGCCGCACGCTGGAACGACGTGTTTCCGGGCGACGACGTTGATCATTATGCGAAGGACGGGTTCATCGTCGCTGACTATCAGATCGACCGCCCGGAACTGGATGGAAAGAGCATCGCCTGCTGGCGCGCGAAGATCGAGGCCAAGAGCGAACCGGTCGCCGAAGCGGGTTGAAGCAGGCTAAGGGTCGATAACAGGAAAGAGCCTTCGCTGCGCTCCTGTTATCGACGCTGCCTTAATTGGCGATCATTCCTGCAAGGGACTCAGTGGTCCAGTAATTCTTCGTTGCCCGCTCTATTGCCGACTTTTTGTCCGGCTCCATCTCGACGAGTTTGTTGAGGGCACGTAGCCCTTTGTCCATGTCACCGTCTTTCAGCGCAGGATTGAAAGCGGGTACCAGCATCTTCAAATTGTGAACATAGGCCGGTTTGACTTCGGTCAATATGCTGGAAATTCGGGACCAGTCTGTGTTGGCTGGTGGCAGGTCTTCCGGTGTCGGGCGGGGACAGCGCATCGCGAAACCATGTCGTTTGTTCAGTCGCTCGACAATATCGGCGTTGTTGTTCCCCACCAGCGCAGCGGCGGGGGGCGAAAGAACGGCCTTGGTCCCGACCATGCCGGATTCGTTCATCATCGCAAAAAAATCGATCAGTCGGGTACTGGGCGGTATCATCTTACCGTCGCTATCCCGGCAGAACTGCGCGCGATAATCCTGCAACACGACCATTTGCTCGGTCGAAAGCGAACTATTCTCATTGATATGTTCGAGCCCAAGATCCTTGCCCGTCAGGCTCTTCACCACATGTTCAAAGTCCGCGACGGCGTTCCCACCGACCAGGCTATTGCGATCGAACATGCGAACAGTCACGCTGCTGATCATGGGAAAACTGTTCCAGTTATCAAGCATCCTATCCAGCGACCGGACGTAGGTATCCGGCCGGGGAAAGCGGTGACTGGATTTGATGAGTTGCTGGGCCATCGACAGATACATGCCCAACGGGTCGCGAACATAAGCAATCACGTCGATCCGCTCAATGTCGAGCGTGATGAATTGCAGAATCTCGACGACTTCTTCCGGGTCCAGCGTTAAAAAGGCTTCGGACGATATGATGATGTAATCGCTGTGATCCAACTGCGATTGCAACATCTTGATAGCTTGGAGCGCAAAACCCCGCTGCTGTTCGGCGTTGCCGCGCGTATTTTTGCCGAGCAGCGTACCGAAACAAAAATTGCCGCTGGTCCGATGGTGCGAAGCGTAGGCCAAACCCATTTCGCGTAGGCGGTCGCGCGCGTCGAACAGGGCCGCTTGCATCGACGAACTGCCGCACTTGCCGTCACCAATATGAACGATGAACTTCGCCAAGCACCTAATCTCCTTATTGGGGCACAATCGCGCGGGGAAGGGTCAGGCGATATGCCATCGGCCTAGCGATTACCTTCTAGCGGACGCGGTTTGCTATCCACGACGCGATTATTTATCAAGAAAGATGTGCGAAGAACTGGGTCAACCAAAGTCGGCCGAAGTCATCGTTCATGTGATTGAGATCGACGCTGGGATGCAAGGCGTTGTCATGGACGTCGCCGATGGCGAGGGATTTCGATCCTTGGGCAAAGGGCATCGCCGTACTATTGCCGTTGACGATCGTCGTCGCCGGCTGGGGTAGCAGGGTGGCACCTACGGCAGCATATTTTTTGGCATTCAATAGCGCGATGCCGCGTTCATAGGGCCCGACATCCTGTGGTCCCTCGTTACGCCTTGCGCCGCGCATGGGATTGTGGCCGATATAAATAGGCTTGTCCGTAATGGTCCGCAGTTTTTGGAGCGTGCTGTAGGACAAACTACCCGCCACGACATCATCGACTGCACGATCGAGTAAGGCGCTCGAATAATAGCGATCTTCGGCGATGAAAAAGGGCCTTGCCTCCATGCCATAGAGGAGGAAGGCGTCATAACCGTCCGTATCGATCCTCCGTTCGCCGCCCGATGTGAAGGCGATCGCATCGGCGGTGCCTTCGTCGCTCGGCACAAGACTGCTGTCCTCGACCGTCAGGCTTTTCAACCCATCGCCGCGCGCGCCGAAGAAGCAGAGATCGTACAAGACCTCCTTTGCCTTCATCATATCCATGCCGCGTTTGAGCGAGCCAATATGGCTATTGCCGATGACCGCTATTTTCATCCTTTTTTGGCGTCGCCGAATGCGCCCAGCAATTCCTCTTCGCATACTTCATCCAGTTTTTTGGAGGGAGCAGATGCCTTGCGCGTCTGCGCTGTAAAATAATCGCCGAATCTGCGGACCAACCCCTGGAAGAAATGGTCCATCACGAAATCGACGCCGCGTTTGTTTACGCCGCGCATGTTGGGTTCGAAGAAGGTGCCCTTGAAGACGGCGCTATTGATGATTTCGTAGGACGGGAAGTAATCGACCATCTTGTGATGCATGGCGATTTGCCCGGCCACGGCGCGAAGCACCGATTTGGAATACATCGTCGCCACCAGCACATGCTGCGGCGATTTGGTGGCCGTCAGTGGCACTGGTGAGACCGTCAGGATGAAATTCAGTTTCGGATTGACGGCGCGCATCATGCGGATCGAGTCCATCAGCGCCGATCGCACATCCTCAAAGGCCTGATTGCGGAACTGATGCTTCTCGGCGTCGAATTCCCCTGCGACCGTGCCGGGGCACATGGGATATTCATATCCATGCTCCTGGTTGAACCAGCTTTCCGTCAGACCCAGTGTGAACACGAAGAAGTGCGAGTCCGTGATGCAGGTGCGAAAGGCCTTGATCGTCTCTTCGCGCGACAGCAGCATCTCTTCCAGGGTCGCGAAACCATTGGGCTCGATCGCCGGGCGGAAGGGGTCGTAGAAACGCCCGTTCTTCTCCCAATATTCCTCTGGCGGGCTGCTATGCCCCAATGCCCAACTGGTCCACTGCCGCAATAGGGATGTGGTATAGATATTGGCCGTGCGCGCCGAAAAAATATTATAATTGAACAGCTTTGCGCCTTCCTCACTCATCCCGACCGGCGGCGTTTCAGCTATCATCCAATTGAATTTGCGATTTTTCAGTGCGTTGCCGATATGCTGCGCAAAGCAGGAACCAAAGGTCGCCACCGGGGCGCGCGGCGCAATGCGAAATTTGGGCGACCATAATTCTTCAATGTCGAACATCGATCGTTCGGCGATGGCGGGCCGCCAGAAGGCCTTCTTGGGCAGATCTTCGTAAGGATTGGTCGAAGCGACACCGTCCGGTGTCTGTGCTTTCTTTGCCATCGCCGGTTCACCTACCTTATCGTCTGCTGCAACAGGAAAAAGAAACGAAGATCACCAACACTGTTTGTTGCACTGCACAGGAGCATATCGGATCGCCTTGGGAATGAAAAGGCGGTTCATCACAGGTGCAACATGGTGGCGTTAAGACGTTTCATGGATCGCGGTTGCACATGGCACGTTACGATATTCGCGTGTGCAACATATAGAAGGATGATGATAGGATGGCGCATCGGATGACAATCTTGCGCTGGTCGCTGCTCGCGGCAGTCTTCGGCACCGCGATGGGTGCTTCCGCCGAACCCCAACGCCGCCTCTCGGTCGATTTCGACCAGGGCCAGCATATGAAGGCCAAGGGTTCCAATACGATCGTCGATCCGCGCAGCAACCTGACCTTCAACGCTACGACCGACAAGGGCACCAAGGCCGCAGACCGGCCGCAGGTCGTGTCCACGGGATGCTTCACGCCGCCCAGTTGCCTGCGCATCTCGATGGACCCCAGCGCCCAGGGCGCGGCCAAGAACAAGATCATGTACAGCTTCTGGTCGCATTACAAACCGCTGCCCGGCGGCGAGCAGGGGCGGATGCAGATTGGCGACAAGGGGACCACGCGGATCAGCTTCGCCATGAAGCTGGACCAGCGCTATGACACGCCGCCGCATCAGATGATCCATTTCCAGGTGTTTCAGCCCAAGATGGCTGGCCGTCCGTCCAAGGTGAAGAATGCCAATCCCGGCGGCCCCATCTTGTCGCTGCGCACCGTGCCGCTGTCGCGGCGCAAGGACAAGTCGCCCGATGTGCAGGAATTCATCATCGCCGTCCGCAATCCGCAGGCCGAAAACCTCTATTATTTCGACCAGCGCGACAAGGGCGTCCTTTACCGCGGCAAGGTGCGCAAGGGCGAATGGAACCGCTTTTCCTTCGTGCTGCAATCGGCCGACCAGCGCGGCACGATGCAGGGCCGCATAGGCTTTTGGCAGGACGGGCAAAAGCAGTTCGACCGGCCGGTGCAATGGGGCTTCAACCCCGCCACCTATGCCGTCAGCCCGAAACTGGGCGTCGAACTTGGCAGCTACCGCTCTGCCGATGCCAAGGGCCACCAGACCGTCTATTTCGACGATGTGACCATCGACCGCTGATCGGGCAGGGCAGGGGACTACCATCCCTGCCATACCCCACGAAAAAGCCCGCCGCAGCGTCAAACGCTCCGGCGGGCTTTTTCTTAGGCGCTCAAGGCACCGTCAGCGCCGGAGCCACAGCCGGAACGGCATGTGGCCCCTGCACCCTATCGGATCACTCCGCGTCCTGCGTGGTGAAGTCTTCACCCTGCACGGCGCCCAGTGGATCGTCGCCGATCGCCGCTTCCGGCCCCTGGCGCAGTTCGGCGGCATGTTCGGCCGCCGTCGTCTTGGGCGCGATCAGGTCGATCTGGCTGGCGGCTCGCAGCGAGGCGCGCATCGCTGCGTCACGCGACGAAGCGGCAACCCGCATCCGGTTCATGCCAGCGCCCGTACCCGCCGGGATCAGGCGGCCGACGATGACATTTTCCTTCAGGCCAATGAGCGTGTCCTTCTTCCCCTGAACCGCTGCCTCGGTGAGGACGCGGGTGGTTTCCTGGAAGGACGCTGCCGAGATGAACGAACGGGTCTGCAGCGACGCCTTGGTGATGCCAAGCAGCACGGGCTTGCCAGCGGCGGGCAGGAAGCCCGGTGCCAGCTTGCTGTTGATCTCGTCCATTTCCTCGCGGTCGACCTGTTCGCCCACCAGCAAGGTGGTATCGCCGGACTCGATGATCTCGACCTTCTGCAGCATCTGACGAACGATCGTCTCGATATGCTTGTCGTTGATCTTCACGCCCTGCAGACGATAGACTTCCTGGATTTCGGCGACCAGATATTCTGCCAGCGGCTCGATGCCGAGTACTTCGAGAATATCATGCGGATCGGGCGAACCGCCGATCAGATTGTCGCCGCGCTTGACGAAATCGCCTTCCTGGACGTCGATCACCTTGCTCTTGGGGATCAGATATTCGACCGGCTCGCCGCCATCCTCGGGATTGATGGCGATCTTGCGCTTCGCCTTATAATCCTTGAGGAATTGGACGCGGCCCGAAACCTTGGCGATGATGGCATTGTCCTTGGGCTTGCGCGCTTCGAACAGCTCCGCCACGCGCGGCAGACCGCCCGTGATGTCGCGGGTCTTGGCCGCTTCCCGGCTGACACGCGCCAGCACGTCACCGGCCGACACCGTGGCACCATCCTCGACCGACAGGGTCGCACCGACCGCCAGCATATAGCGGGCCGCTTCGCCCGAACCATCATCCAGCAGGGTCAGGCGCGGACGCAGATCCTCCTTAGTGCGCGCGGCACCACGATGTTCGGTGACGACGCGCTGGGCGATGCCCGTCGCTTCGTCGGTCTGTTCGGCCAGCGTCTTGCCGTCGATCAGGTCGACATATTTGACGATACCCGGACGCTCGGTGATCACCGGCATGGTGAAGGGATCCCACTCCGCAAAGCGGTCGCCCTTCTTGATCGTGTCGCCATCGGCAAACAGGATGGTGGCACCATAAGGCAGGCGATGGGTTTCGCGTTCGCGCCCTTCGCTGTCGATGATCGCGATCTCGCCGTTGCGGGCGAGGCTCAGGCGACGGCCCTGCTTGTCGGTGATGGTCGGCATGTCACGCAGTTCGATCGTGCCGTCCGCCATCGATTCCAGGTTCGACGTTTCGTTGAAGTTCGCCGCGCCGCCGATGTGGAAGGTCCGCATGGTGAGCTGCGTACCCGGTTCGCCGATGGACTGCGCCGCAATGACGCCGACCGCTTCGCCGATATTGACCGGGGTGCCGCGGGCAAGGTCACGACCATAGCATTTGCCACAGACGCCCATCTTGCTCTCGCAGATCAGCGGGCTGCGGATCTTGACCGCCTGCGTACCGATTGCCTCGATCTGCACGATCAGCGCTTCGTCGAGCAGCGTGCCGATCGGCACGATGACCGAACCATCCTTGGTGTCAACGATGTCCTCGGCCGTGGTGCGGCCCAGGATACGTTCGCCAAGCGACGCAATGACCGAGCCGCCCTGGACGATTGCCTTCATCTCCAGCGCCTTTTCGGTGCCGCAATCTTCCTCGACGATCGTGCAATCCTGGCTGACGTCGACCAGACGGCGGGTCAGATACCCCGAATTCGCCGTCTTGAGCGCGGTGTCGGCCAGACCCTTACGGGCGCCGTGGGTGGAGTTGAAATATTCAAGGACGGTCAGGCCTTCCTTGAAGTTCGAGATGATCGGCGTTTCGATGATCTCGCCCGACGGCTTGGCCATCAGGCCGCGCATACCGGCCAGCTGCTTCATCTGCGCCTGGCTACCACGGGCACCGGAGTGCGCCATCATGTAGATCGAGTTGATCTGCGCCAGACGACCCGTCTTGGGGTCCTTGGGCTGGGCGCGGATCTCGTCCATCATGGCGTTCGCCACCTTGTCGCCGCACTGCGACCAGGCATCGATCACCTTGTTATACTTTTCCTGCTGGGTGATCAGGCCGTCCTGATATTGCTGCTCATAGTCGGCCACCAGCGCCTTGGTTTCGGCAACGGTGCCTTCCTTCGAGTCAGGAATGACCATGTCGTCCTTGCCGAACGAAATGCCCGCCTGGAACGCGTGCTTGAAGCCCAGCGCCATGATGGCGTCGGCAAACAGCACCGTGTCCTTCTGGCCGGTGTGACGATAGACCTCATCGATCACGTCGCCCACATCCTTCTTGGTGAGCAGGCGATTGACGACGTCGAACGGCACCTTATGCGCCTTGGGCAGACATTCGCCCAGCAACATGCGGCCCGGCGTTGTCTCGTAACGCTTGAGGTAGCTGTTGCCGGCCTCATCGGTCTGCGGCACCCGGCTGATGATCTTGCTGTGCAGGGTCACGGCCTTGGCGAACAGTGCCTGATGCACTTCCTGCATGTCAGCGAGCAGCATGCCTTCGCCCGGCTCGCCTTCGCGCTCCATCGACAGATAATAGATGCCCAGCACCATGTCCTGCGACGGCACGATGATCGGCTTGCCGTTCGCGGGCGACAGGATGTTGTTGGTCGACATCATCAGCACGCGCGCTTCCAACTGGGCCTCAAGGCTCAGCGGAACGTGGACGGCCATCTGATCGCCATCGAAGTCGGCGTTGAAGGCCGAGCAGACCAGCGGGTGAAGCTGGATCGCCTTGCCTTCGATCAGCACGGGTTCGAACGCCTGTATGCCCAGACGGTGAAGCGTCGGCGCGCGGTTCAGCATCACGGGATGCTCGCGGATCACTTCGTCCAGGATGTCCCAGACTTCCTTGCGCTCCTTCTCGACCCACTTCTTGGCCTGCTTCAAGGTCATGGACAGACCCTTGGCATCCAGACGGGCGTAGATGAACGGCTTGAACAGTTCGAGCGCCATCTTCTTAGGGAGACCGCACTGATGCAGCTTCAGTTCAGGACCGGTCACGATGACCGAACGACCCGAATAATCGACGCGCTTGCCGAGCAGGTTCTGGCGGAAGCGGCCCTGCTTGCCCTTGAGCATGTCGGACAGCGACTTGAGCGGACGCTTGTTGGCACCGGTGATGACGCGGCCACGACGGCCATTGTCGAACAGGGCGTCGACGGCTTCCTGCAACATGCGCTTTTCGTTGCGGACGATGATGTCCGGCGCACGCAATTCCATCAGGCGCTTCAAGCGGTTGTTACGGTTGATCACGCGGCGATAGAGATCGTTCAAATCCGACGTCGCGAAACGACCACCGTCCAGCGGCACCAGCGGGCGCAGCTCTGGCGGGATCACAGGAACGACGTCCAGGATCATCCATTCGGGACGGTTGCCCGATTCCAGGAAGCTTTCGACGACCTTCAGGCGCTTGATGATCTTCTTGGGCTTCAGCTCCGATTTGGTCGTCGCCAGCTCTTCGAGCAGGATCTTCTTCTCGCCCTCAAGGTCGAGATCCATCAACATGATCTTGACCGCTTCCGCGCCGATCCCGGCGGTGAAGGCGTCCTCGCCATATTGATCCTGCGCGTCGAGCAGCTCGTCTTCGTTGAGAAGCTGATATTTCTCTAGCGGGGTCAGGCCCGGCTCGGTGACGATATAGCTTTCGAAGTAAAGGACGCGCTCCAACTGCTTCAACTGCATGTCGAGCAGCAGGCCGATGCGCGACGGCAGCGACTTCAGGAACCAGATATGCGCAACCGGCGCGGCCAGTTCGATATGGCCCATGCGCTCGCGACGCACCTTGCTCACCGTGACTTCGACACCGCACTTTTCGCAGACGATGCCCTTATACTTCATGCGCTTATACTTGCCGCACAGGCATTCATAATCCTTGATCGGACCAAAGATGCGCGCGCAGAACAGGCCATCGCGTTCGGGCTTGAACGTGCGATAGTTGATGGTTTCGGGCTTCTTGATCTCGCCGAAGGACCAGGACCGGATGCGCTCTGGCGAGGCAAGGCCGATCTGGATCTGGTCGAACGTCTCGGTCTTGGCGACCGGATTGGCGAAGTTGGTCAGTTCATTCATTTTTCAATTCCCTCCGGGGAAAAATCCTGAGCGGCTCTGCGTTGCTGGATCATCTGCCGAAGCAGTCCGATCTGTAGCAGCAGCAAAGCCGCATAGATTGCGTACCTGCTAGGCGTTCCAGTCATCCCCGTACGCTCAACGTCAAAGACGAGAGCGATCCAGACGGCCAGAATGCCCAGCTTGATCCACATTCAGTCCTACTCCGCCGCCGCCGCGAAGCCGTCGTCCTCGTCGGCGATCGCGTCCATCGTCGCGAGTTCGACGTTGAGGCCCAGCGAGCGCATTTCCTTGACCAGCACGTTGAAGCTTTCGGGGATACCGGCCTCGAACGTGTCGTCACCCTTGACGATCGCCTCATAGACCTTGGTGCGGCCGACCACGTCATCGGACTTCACCGTCAGCATTTCCTGCAGCGTATAGGCGGCACCATAGGCCTGGAGCGCCCAGACCTCCATTTCCCCGAAGCGCTGGCCACCGAACTGCGCCTTACCACCCAGCGGCTGCTGCGTGACGAGCGAATAGGGGCCGATCGAACGGGCATGGATCTTGTCATCGACAAGGTGATGGAGCTTCAACATATAGATGATGCCCACCGTGACCTTGCGGTCGAACTTGTCGCCGGTGCGGCCGTCATACAGGTCGCTCTGACCCGATGTGTTCAGCCCCGCCAGTTCCAGCATCGCCGACACGTCCGCTTCGCGGGCGCCGTCGAACACCGGCGTCGCCATCGGCACGCCGCGCTGGAGATGTTCGGCCAGATCGACGATCTGCTCGGCCGTGCGGGCGTTGATCTCGTCGGCATATTGCGGACCATAAGCGGTCAGCAACCGGTCCCGCACCGCGTCGGGCATAACGCCCGGCTCAGGGTTGGGATTGGCCTCGCGCCAATCTTCCAGCGCGTGCTTGAGCTGCTGGCCGATGCCACGGGCAGCCCAGCCCAGATGCGTTTCGAAGATCTGCCCGACATTCATGCGCGACGGCACGCCGAGCGGGTTGAGCACGATGTCGACATGGGTGCCGTCTTCCAGGAACGGCATGTCCTCGACCGGCAGGATGCGCGAAATAACACCCTTGTTACCGTGACGACCGGCCATCTTGTCGCCCGGCTGCAGCTTGCGCTTCACCGCCACGAAGACCTTGACCATCTTGAGCACGCCCGGCGGCAGTTCGTCACCACGCTGCAGCTTGTCGACGCGATCCTCGAACTTGTCGACGATCGACTTCACCGCTTCGTCATATTGCGCCTTGACCGCTTCGATGCCGGCCTGACGAATGTCGTCCGCAACCGCGAACTTCCACCATTCATGCCGCTCGACTTCGCTCAGCAGAGCCTCGTCGATTTCGACGCCCTTCTTGACGCCCTTGGGCGCCGCCGTTGCCACCTGGCCCGTCAGCATTTCCTGCAGACGGTTGAAGGTCGCGCGGTTGAGGATGGCGCGTTCGTCCTCGCGATCCTTGGCGAGACGGTCGATTTCCTCCCGCTCGATCGCCATGGCGCGCTCGTCCTTGTCGATGCCGTGACGGTTGAACACACGCACTTCGACGACCGTGCCCGCAACGCCCGGCGGCAGACGCAGCGACGTGTCGCGCACGTCGCTCGCCTTTTCACCGAAGATCGCGCGCAGCAGCTTTTCTTCCGGCGTCATCGGCGATTCACCC
This sequence comes from Sphingobium sp. SA2, assembly GCF_032227065.1. Lineage (NCBI taxonomy): Bacteria > Pseudomonadati > Pseudomonadota > Alphaproteobacteria > Sphingomonadales > Sphingobiaceae > Sphingobium > Sphingobium sp. SA2. Next base: position 3,223,365 of record NZ_JAPMXX010000006.1, on the reverse strand, counting down.
TTGGGGGTGATCTTGCCGCACAGGATGTCGCCCGGCTCCACTTCGGCGCCGATATAGACGATGCCCGCTTCGTCGAGGTTGCGCAGCGCTTCCTCGCCGACGTTCGGGATGTCGCGGGTGATGTCCTCTGGCCCCAGCTTCGTATCGCGTGCCATGACCTCGAACTCCTCGATATGGATCGAGGTGAAGACGTCATCCTTCACGATACGTTCGGAAATGAGGATACTATCCTCATAGTTGTAGCCGTTCCAGGGCATGAACGCGACGAGCGTGTTGCGGCCAAGAGCCAGCTCGCCGAACTCGGTCGACGGGCCATCGGCGATCACGTCGCCGCCTTCGATCAGGTCGCCGACATTCACCAGCGGACGCTGGTTGATGCAGGTATCCTGGTTCGACCGCTGGAACTTCTGCAGCGTGTAGATGTCGACGCCCGACTGGCCGGGTTCGATGTCGCCGGTCGCACGGATGACGATACGGGTCGCATCGACCTGATCGACGATGCCGGGACGCTTGGCGGCGATGGCCGCGCCCGAATCGCGCGCAACCGTGCCTTCCATGCCGGTGCCCACGAACGGGGCCTCGGCACTGACGAGCGGCACCGCCTGGCGCTGCATGTTCGATCCCATGAGTGCGCGGTTGGCGTCATCATTTTCCAGGAACGGAATGAGCGAGGCCGCAACCGACACCAGCTGCTTGGGACTGACGTCCATCAGCGTGATGTGATCCTTGGGCGCCATCAGGAACTCGCCGGCTTCACGCGCCGAGATCAGGTCTTCGGCCAGCGTGTGGTCGGGGTTCAGCTCCGCGTTCGCCTGCGCGATCGTGTGCTTGGCCTCTTCCATCGCCGACAGATAGACGACGTCATCGCTCACCACGCCGTCGATGACCTTGCGGTAGGGCGTTTCGATGAAGCCATATTTGTTCACGCGGCTGAACGTCGCGAGGCTGTTGATCAGGCCGATGTTCGGGCCTTCCGGCGTTTCAATCGGGCAGATACGGCCATAATGGGTCGGGTGAACGTCGCGGACTTCAAAGCCTGCACGCTCGCGCGTCAGACCACCCGGCCCAAGCGCCGACACGCGGCGTTTGTGGGTGACTTCCGACAGCGGGTTGGTCTGATCCATGAACTGCGACAGCTGCGAGCTGCCGAAGAATTCACGCACGGCCGCCACGGCTGGCTTGGCGTTGATCAGGTCGTTCGGCATCACCGTCGACACGTCCACGCTCGACATACGCTCCTTGACGGCGCGCTCCATGCGCAGCAGCCCGACGCGATACTGGTTTTCCAGCAGCTCGCCGACCGAACGCACACGACGGTTGCCGAGGTTGTCGATATCGTCGATTTCGCCCTTGCCGTCCTTGAGGTTCACCAGTTCCTTGACGACGGCGAGGATGTCCTCGACGCGCAGAGTGGTGACCGTGTCTTCGGCATCCAGCTCAAGACGCATGTTGAGCTTCACGCGGCCCACGGCCGACAGGTCGTAGCGTTCGGGATCGAAGAACAGGCCCGCGAACAGCGCTTCGGCGGTTTCCTTGGTTGGCGGCTCGCCGGGGCGCATGACGCGATAGATATCGCTCAGGGCCTGGTCGCGCTCTTCGGCCTTGTCGGCTTTGAGCGTATTGCGGATCCACGGACCGGTGGTGACATGGTCGATGTCGAGTAGCTCGAGACGGTCGATGCCCGCCTGATCCAGCTTTTCCAGATTTTCCGGGCTGATTTCGTCACCGGCTTCGACATAGATTTCGCCAGTCGCGTCATTGACCAGGTCATAGGCGCTGTAGCGACCATAGACTTCCTCGGTCGGGATCAGCAACTGGGTCAGGCCGTCCTTCTCCGCCTTGTTGGCGGCGCGGGGCGAAATCTTGGTGCCCAACGGGAAGATGACTTCGCCCGACTTGGCATCCACGATGTCGAACGACGGCTTCTGCCCGCGCCATGCTTCGGGCGTATAGGGAATCTGCCAGCCGCCTTCGCCACGGACGAAGGTCACCTTGTTGTAGAAATGCCCAAGGATTTCTTCGGCATTGAGGCCCAGCGCGAACAGCAACGCCGTGACCGGCAGCTTGCGCTTGCGGTCGATACGGACGTTGACGATGTCCTTGGCGTCGAACTCGAAGTCCAGCCACGAACCGCGATAGGGAATGACGCGCGCGGCGAACAGATATTTGCCCGACGAATGGGTCTTGCCGCGGTCATGGTCGAACAGGACGCCCGGCGAACGGTGCATCTGGCTGACGATCACGCGCTCGGTGCCGTTGACGATGAAGGTGCCGTTACCCGTCATCAGGGGCATGTCGCCCATATAGACGTCCTGCTCCTTGATATCGAGCACGGAGCGGGTTTCGGTGTCCTGATCGACTTCGAACACGATGAGGCGAAGGGTGACGCGCATCGGCGCTGCATAGGTGATGCCGCGCTGACGGCATTCCTCGACGTCATATTTGGGGTCTTCCAGCTCGTAATGGACGAAGTCCATTTCGGCGGTGCCCGCGAAATCGCGGATCGGGAAGACGCTGCGCAGCGTCTTTTCCAGGCCCGATACATAACCGATCGAGTGGTCCGAACGGAGGAACTGTTCATAGCTCTCCCGCTGCACTTCGATCAGGTTCGGCATCTGCACCACTTCGTGGATGTCGCCGAACACCTTGCGGATGCGCTTCTTCGCGCCGGTGTTACTGATCGGGGGGAGAGCTTTGGTCGCCATGCTTGGTCCTTGCCTTCATTCGTCGCGTTTTTCCGCATCGCAGCGAAAATTCAGTCGAAGCGCGATGGAGAAAGGGGTGATTCGCACCCTTTCATTCCACGCAAAAAAGTGCGGGTCGGGACTGTCCGATCCGCACTGTCAGCACCTGATGACTCGCCGTTTTCGTCCAATACTGCCCTTGGCCACGCGCTAACCGGCCCCGGTCCCCGAACGATACGGGAGACGGTCGACCCACTGCCAAGACTGGCGACAGGACGACCGGATTGCCACCCATATAGTCTGCTTGTCCGGCTTTGGGAAGGGGGTGTCAGGCAAACAGCCCGCGCTCCGCGCGGATCGCTGCCACCAGCCGGTCGAGTTCGGCGCTGCTGTTGAACAGGGCCGGGGTCACGCGTAGCACCGGCCCCGATGCCAGCCCTGCCTTCGCCACCACCAGCAGGCCATATTTTTTGAGGAACAGCGCCGCCGCCTTCTTCGCATCGTCCGGCCCGCCCATGCCCGGCAAACGGAACGCCGCCACCGCGCCATGCCGCCCCGGCAGTTCGGGCAATAGGATCTGTACGCCCGGCACATCGCGGACCCGATCGATCCAATAATCGCGCAGCGCCAGCAGGTGGCGATGCTTCGCTGGTAGGCCGATCGCCTCCTGCACTGCGATCGCATAGGGCACCGTCAACCGCGCGGCGAAATCGACCGTGCCCGTCGGAATGCGCGCGCGAATATCGTCCGCGCCATGGATGCGGTTGCCCAGCCATGGCGCTATGTCCTGCAACCGGTCCTTGCGGATATAGATGCCCCCGGTCCCCAAGGGCGCGGCCAGCCATTTGTGCAACGAAAAGCCGATGAAATCCGCACCCGTCTCTTCGACCGTGAAGGGCAGGTGGCCGACCGCCTGCGCACTGTCGAGGATCACATCGACCCCGCGCGCCTTGGCCATGGCGACGATCGCCTTGACCGGCGGCACCAGCCCATTGCGGTTGGACAGATGCGTGAGCAGCAGCAGTTTCGCGCGCGGCGTATCCTTCAACACCCGCTCATAGGCGGCCAGGATGTTCGCCTCCGTATGCGGTTCGGGCAAGTCGAAGCGGACGATGCGCGCACCCCGGCTCTGCTCCAGATAGTCGCAGGCAAATTGCATCTCGTCATAATCGACATCGGCATAGATGACCGCGTCGCCCGCCTTGAGCCGCGCATAATTGGCGATCAAAGCGTACAACGCCTCGGTCCCGCCGCCCGCCAGCGCGATCTCTTCGACCGACGCGCCCAGCATCCTCGCCACCGCCGCACGCGACTTGTCCAGTTCGACATCGCGCGGATGACCCGGCGCGCCATTGCGCAGGAACAGCGCATGGTTGTGGTTGACCCAATTGGACCGCGCCGCATAGGCCGCCTGTACGGGCAGGGTCATCGCGCCATAATAGGCCGCATCGAACGTCGCGACATCGCGATTGACGGCATACAGCTTCGCCAGCGCCATTTGTGCCGCGTCGAAATCGGCCATGTCGCCGACAAAGCGAAACGGTGCTTCCTCAGGCCATTTCATATCCGTAACGACCGCCTGCGCCCGCGCCGTTCCGCCGCCCACAGCCAGCCCCATCGCGCCGCCAACCGCCAACCCGCCGCTGCCCAGAAATGCCCGCCGCGTCACCATATACCGTCCTCACATCAATATGTAACAGCATATCATAACGAACGAATGTGACCATCCCGCTATGCGTTTAGTTTGTCCGGGTCGTTGTACTGTTCGCTGACCCCATCGGCGCGATCTTCACCGTCTCGAACCGCTCCTTGCGCCGCACCCCGGCCAGCGCCGCGTCGGGCGACGGGGCAGGGGCGGCGGTCGGCACCCGCTGGCGCATACATTCCGCCTTGCTGCTGCGCGGTGTCTGCGCACAGTTCCACAGCGCCCGCTGCAACCCGCTCGCGCTATTGTGGATATAGGCAAAGCTCATCGTTTCGAGTTGTCCGTCGCTCAAGGGGATCTTGGTCGGGGCAGAGCCTGCCCTCCACGCCATGATCCGGCATTCGGGCCGCCCCGCGCAAAAGGTCTTGGCAAGGTCCGGCCATTGGTCGGGCGCGCCACTGCGCGGCAATTCGACCAGGAAGCTGGTGCCATCCGGCCCCAGCACCGCCAGCCGCACGCCCGCGATCGTCCGCCCCAGCATTGCCTCGCCGATCGCCTGCTTGGGCTGCGCCGCCAGCGCACTGGCAGCAATCCCCTCGACGGGCGCAGCCGTCCCGTCGGGCAGCCCATCCTCGCCCCCCTGATGCGCCAGCGACAATTTGGCGATCCGCCCGATCAGCGGCTCGTCCCCCGCGCTCCCCCTGCGAAAGGCAGGCGGCGTCCCCCACCATCCGCGCCAGCGAAAGAAGAGATGCGTGCCCACAGCCCCGATCTTGTCGAGGCTCCCGCTCCAATAGGGCACCACCCAATTGGTATGATAATGGGTCGCATGGCCGACCGGCGCGAACACCCGCCCCGCCAGCGCTGCCCGCGCAATCGCCCGCGCCCGTTCCCACGCCGCCTGCGACGGCGTCCGCGTCAGCGCGCCATCGCAGGAGAAGGTGAACTGGCACCCGGTCCGCCGTTCCTGCCCCTGAAACACCACGCCGCACACCGTCTTGGGAAAGGCAGGATGGCGCGCGCGGTTCAGCACCACCTGCGCCACCGCCTGCTCGCCCAAGGCATCGTCGCCCGCCTCATAGAGTTCCGCCGCCGCCAAGCAATCGACCGCCCGCGCCAGATCCGTTTCCGACCCCGAAAGCAGGAAAGGCTTAGCCGGGGGATTGGCAAGCCGCGAAAAGGGAATGGCGGCATTCACCGCCCGCGCCCGGTCGGCATCCAGCGCATAGACCGCCACTGGCTCGACCGGCGGCGGCGGGCTGGGCGGCCGCACCGCGCGCCCTTCGGCCTCCGCCGCAAAGCGTAACGGATCACCCGTCACACTCTGCCGACTGTCCCAGCCAGCCACGAGCATGGGCAGGCCGACGAACATCAGCGCCCAGAAGGCCATCGCCAAGGGGTGAGGCGTATCGCTCTTCTTCACGAGTGTCGTGCCGACCGCTTATTCCGGCAGGAAATCGGGCACCGACAAATAACGCTCGCCGGTATCATAGTTGAAGCCCAGCACGCGGCTGCCTGCAGGCAAATCCGGCAATTTCTGCGCGATCGCCGCCAACGTAGCCCCCGAAGAAATGCCGACCAGCATCCCTTCCTCGCGCGCCGCGCGCCGGGCATAGTCCTTGGCGTCGGCGGGATCGACCTGGATCACCCCGTCGAGCAACTGGGTGTGCAAATTGGCCGGAATGAAGCCAGCGCCGATGCCCTGGATCGGATGCGGCCCCGGCTGGCCACCGCTGATGACATGCGACAAAGTCGGCTCGACCGCATAGATTTTGATGCCCGGCCAGACCGCCTTCAACACCTCCGCCGTGCCGGTGATATGCCCGCCGGTGCCGACCCCGGTGATCAGTGCATCGATCGGCGTTTCGGCGAAGTCGGCCAATATCTCTTGCGCAGTGGTCCGAACATGGACCGCGATATTGGCGGGGTTCTCGAACTGCTGCGGCATCCAGGAACCCGGCGTCTGCGCCACCAGCTCCAGCGCGCGCTCGATCGCGCCCTTCATCCCCTTTTCGCGCGGGGTCAGATCGAAACTCGCACCATAGGCCAGCATCAGCCGCCGCCGCTCGATCGACATGCTTTCGGGCATGACCAGCACCAGCTTATAGCCCTTGACCGCCGCCACCATGGCGAGGCCGACGCCAGTATTGCCCGATGTCGGCTCGATGATCGTGCCGCCCGGCTGCAACTCGCCCGACGCCTCGGCCGCTTCGATCATGGCCAGCGCGATCCGGTCCTTGATCGACCCGCCGGGGTTGGACCGTTCCGACTTGATCCACACTTCGCTGCCTTCGGGCGCATCGCCAAACAGGCGCGCCATGCGGATATGCGGCGTGTGACCGATGGTTTCGAGTATCGAGGTGACTTTCATGGGGCCTTCTCCTGGCTATGGTCCGCCGCCCTTATGTCGGGTGGGTCGAAGGTGCGTGCAAGGCGCAATTCGGGAAAGAGCCGCGCCCAGAACAGGGTGATGACGATAGCACCAATGCCCCCGCCAATGACAGCGACAACCGGCCCGACCAGCGCGGCGAGAAAACCGGACTCGGCCTCGCCTAGTTCGTTCGACGCCGATATGGTCAACTGCGACAGGCTCGACACCCGCCCGCGCATCGCATCGGGGGTGTGCAACTGGACCAGCGACTGGCGCACGAACACTGACACCATGTCGGCCGCCCCCAGCACCACCAGCGCGCCAAGCCCGACCTCCATCGCAAAGCTGCGCGGTAGGAAAGCCGTGCAGCCAAAGACGATGGTGGCCAGGCCGAATATCATGACGGCAGCCAGCATCTTGAGGCCGACCTCACGCTTCATCGGCCGGATCGAAAACCACAGCGCGACCAGCCCCGCGCCGATGCCCGGTGCAGCGGCCAGATGGCCAAGGCCCGTCGACCCGACCTGCAATATGTCGCGCGCATAGACCGGCAACAACGCGGTCGCGCCCGCCAGCAGCACCGCGAACAGATCCAGCGTGATCGTCGCCAGCACCAGGCGATTGGTCCGCACATAATGCAGCCCGTCGATCATCTGGCGGATCGGGTGGCGGGTCCGGTCGCGCGGCGGCTGCGGTACCGGGCCGATCATCATCATGGCTCCGAACGCGACGGCATAGAGCAGGGCAGCCAGTGCATAGGCACCCCAGGGCGTCGCCGCATAGGCATAGCCACCCAGCGCAGGCCCCACGATCGACCCGGCTTGCCATACCACCGCCGATATGGCGATGGCGTTGGGCAGCACGGCGGGCGGCACCAGATTGGGCGCGAGCGCGCCATAGGCCGGGCCGTTGAAGGCGCGGGCAATCCCCACGACCACGGCAATGCCAAAGATCAGCGGCAGGCTGACCCAGTCCTCATAAGTGGCAAAGGCCAGCAGCCCCGCCGCCAGCGTCAGCGCCGCCAGCGTCGTGCGCGAAATCATCCGCCGGTCATAATGGTCCGCGACCCAGCCCGTCACCGGCGTCAGGAAGAAGAGCGGCAGAAACTGCGCCAGCCCGATCAACCCCAATTGCGCCGCCGCGCCCGACGTCGTCATCGTCTCCCGCGCGATATTATAGGCCTGCCAGCCCAGCACGATCATCATGCCATATTGCGCCAACACCGCCGCGCACCGCCCGACGAGATAAGCCCGGAAATTGGGAAAATGCAGCGGGTGCCGGGGCAGGGAAGGGGCGGTCATGGCCAGCGCTTTAGCCTCTGTCCCGGCGACCAGGCAACGATGGAGGCAAGCAAACGGCGCAACTTTTCTTGGCCACACCATGCCATGGCTTTGCCGCGTCTCTCCAATTACCGTTCACCCTGCGCTTGTCGAAGGGCTGCACTTCTTGAGAAGAAGGATAGGGCTTCGACAGGCTCAGCCCGAACGGGGGGGGGGTAAGCGTTTTGCAAACCTACCTTATTTGAACAGCCCGCCCAATATTCCCCGCATCAATTTGCCCGCTATCCCGCCGCCCGATGCCTTGCGTCGGCTGGACCCGAACACGGCCTTGCCCAGTTCGTTGGCCACCTGCCGCCCGACGGAAGACGCTGCCGACCGGGCGGCGGACTGCACCGCCTTGTCGATCGTGGAGGGCTTGGCCGCTTCCCGCGCTGCCGCCTCGCGCTGCTTGGCCTCGACCTTGGCCTGCGCGGCGGCGGCCTTGTCGGCCTCCGCCTGCGCCCTGCTCGCCAGCGCAGCGGCCGCCGCCGCTTCGCCGCGTGCCGCCAATATCTCTTCGGCCGACTCCCGATCGACGGCGGTGTCATATGTGCCGTCGCACGGCGAAATCGACTGGATGATCGCGCGCTCCTTCGCGCTTACCGGGCCAAGCCGCGATCGGGGCGGGGCGATCAGCGTGCGCTGGACGATGCCGGGCGACCCATCCTCCTGCAACAGCGACACCAGCGCCTCGCCGACCTTCAATTCGGTGATCGCGGTCTCGACATCCAGGTCGGGATTGATGCGGAACGTCTCCGCCGCCGCGCGGATCGCCCGCTGGTCGCGCGGGGTGAAGGCGCGCAGCGCATGTTGCACCCGGTTGCCCAACTGCCCCGCCACTTCTTCGGGTATGTCGATCGGGTTCTGGGTCACGAAATAGACGCCCACGCCCTTGGACCGGATCAGCCGCACCACTTGCTCGATCTTGTCGGTCAGCGCCTTGGGCGCATCATCGAACAGCAGATGCGCCTCGTCGAAGAAGAAGACCAGCACCGGCTTGTCCGGATCGCCGACCTCCGGCAGCGTCTCGAACAGTTCGGACAACAGCCACAACAGGAAGGTCGCATAGAGTTTCGGGCTTTGCATCAGCCGGTCGGCGGCCAATATGTTGATATAGCCGCGTCCCTGCTCATCCACCCGCAGCATGTCGTTGATGTCGAGCGCGGGTTCCCCAAAGAAATGGTCCCCGCCCTGCGCTTCGAGTTGCAGCAATTGCCGCTGGATCGCGCCGACGCTCGCCTTGGTCACATTCCCATAGCGCGCCGACAGCGTCGCGGCATTCTCCGCGCAATAAGCCAACATCGCCTGCAAATCGCCAAGGTCGAGCAGCAGCAGCCCTTCCTCGTCGGCGTAGCGGAAGGCGATGGTCAACACGCCTTCCTGCGTTTCATTGAGCCCCATCAGCCGCGCCAGCAGCAGCGGCCCCATCTCGCTGACGGTGGTGCGAACCGGATGGCCCTGTTCCCCATAGAGATCCCAGAAGATCGCCGGATTGTCGCTATAACTATAGTCGGCCAGCCCGATCTCGGCCGCCCGCGCGACTAGCTTGTCGGCATTTTTGAACGTCGGCGAACCCGCCATGGCAATGCCCGACAGGTCGCCTTTCACATCGGACAGGAACACCGGGACGCCCAGCGCCGAAAAACTCTCGGCAATCCCCTGCAACGTCACCGTCTTGCCGGTGCCTGTCGCCCCCGCGATCAGCCCATGGCGATTGGCGCGACGCAGGTTGAGCAACTGGCGCACGCCGCCATCCTTGTCTGGCGCGCCCAGCCCGATGAAAATGCCGTCGCTCATGTGCCGCTGCCCCCAAAAAAAACGTCACCCCCACAGGCGCGGGGGTGACGAAAATTAGGCAGAGTTTGGCACCTTCCGCAAGCGCGGAAGCGGCTTACTTGTCGCGCAGGCGCACTGGCAGGAAGATGGGCGGCTGACCGCGACGCAGAACCTGCAGCAGGATCGCGTTGCGATTCTGACCCGCCACGGCCTTCACCTGGGCATCCAGTTCCGCCTGGCTCGCCACCGGACGATTATTGGCGGTGATGATCACATCGCCACGGCGCAGACCCTTGGTGCCCGCATCGGTCGACGGATCGACGCCAGTGATGACGACGCCGCGCGTATCGGCGGCGATGCCCAACTGGCGGATGATGCCCGGCGTCAAGGGAATTGCGGAGATGCCCAGCGACTGTTGTGCCGCCTGACCCGGATTTTGCTGCTGCTGGCTGAAATCCTCATCCTGCTGCGGCGCGAAGTTGGTCAGTTCGTCCTCGCTCGGACGCTCACCCACCACGGCATTGACCGTCTGGCGCTGACCATTGCGGATCAGCACGATCGGCACGCGCGAGCCGATGGGCTGCGACGCGACGATGGAGGAGAGATTCTGTTCGGGGCTGACTTCCTGGCCCGCGACGCTGACGATCACGTCGCCTGCCTTGATCCCGGCCTTCTCCGCGCCCTTGCCCGGCTCGACACCCTGTACGAACTCGCCGCGATTCTTGGCGAGGCCCAGCGATTCGGCCAGATCTTCACCCAGCGGGCTGATCTGGACGCCCAGATAGCCGCGACGGACAGTCTCGCCTTTGCGCAGCGTTTCCACGATCGGGGCCGCCTGTTCGGACGGGATAGCAAAGCCGATGCCGACATTGCCGCCCGACGGCGACAAAATCTGGCTGTTGATGCCGATCACATTGCCGCGCATGTCGAACATCGGGCCACCGGAATTGCCCTGGTTGATCGACGCATCGGTCTGAATGAACTTCTCGTAACCGCCGCCGGTATTGCGATGAACGGCGGAAATGATCCCGGCGGTCACGGTGCCCGACAGGGCGAAGGGATTGCCGATCGCGACCACCCAGTCGCCGACCCGCGCCTTGGTGCTGTCGCCGAATTTGACGAAGGGCAGGGGCTTGGGCGAATCGATCTTCAATACGGCGAGATCCGTCGCGGGATCACGACCCACCAGCTTGGCGGTATATTCCGTCTTGTTGGTCAGCGTGACGGTGATCGAGTCCACCGATGCGCCTTCGGCGCCCGCCGACACCACATGATTATTGGTGACGATATAGCCGTCCGCCGAAATCAGGAAGCCCGACCCCAGCGACTGCGCCTGCCGGGTCTGCGGCTGGCTGCCGCCCTGGCCGAACAACTGGCCAAAGGGCGTGCCCGCGAAGGGATTCTGGACCTGCACCCGCTGCTTGGTCGAAATATTGACCACGGCGGGCTGCAATTTCTCGACCATATCAGCCAGGCTTGCCGGCGCGCCCTGCGGGGCGGCGGCGGTCAGGCCTTCATTCTGTGCGGTCTGGGCGCCGACATTGGTACTGGTGGTAACGGCAATGGCGGTGCCGCCCAGCAACAGGGCGCCGGTGATGGCATAAGCGTAACGCACTCGTGACGGTCCTCTCATGAACTGCGAAGGAATTGGAAGGCGGGACTTTGACGAAGCCCTGAAATGCGCCGCCTTCCCTTAACCCTCATTGAATGACGCTGGTTCCGTAATGATCGGGAGAGAAACAGGCGCGGCTCAACGCCGCCCCTGAAACTGCTGCAGGAATTCATTATTGGGCGAAAGGATGATGTTGGTCTCCCCCGCCCGGTCGGGCGAGAAGGTGTAGCGATAGCTCTGCATCGCCCGATAGAAATCATAAAATGCCGGGTCTTTGCCATAGCTCGCCGCATAGATGCGCGCGGCATTGGCGTCCGCCTCGGCCCGAATGATCTGCGCCTGCTTCGCGCCCTGCGCCCGGATGGTCAGCGCTTCCTGCTCGCGCGCTGTCCGCATGCGGGTGAAAGCGCTGTCGAGCGGCGTACCATCGGGCAGGTCGGCGCGCTTGATCCGCACATCGACGATCTCGGCGCCATATTGGCGCGCGACGCGATCCAGGCCCGCCTCGATATTCTGCATCACCTGGCCCCGCTCCGGGCTGAGTAACGCTGCAAAGGGCCGCTTGCCCAGTTCGTTGCGCAATGCCGAACCCAGGATCGGGCGCAGAGCCTCTGACACCCGTTCCTCGCTACCGGCGGCGATATACATGCGCAGGGGATCGACGATGCGATAACGCGCAAAGGCATCCACTTGCAAACGCAACTGGTCGGTGGACAACACTTGCTGGCGCTCCATTTCGACCGACAGCACGCGCTTGTCGATCCACACGACCTGATCCACGAAGGGCCAGCGCATGATGATGCCGGCCCCTGTATTGCCGAAGGTTTCATTCTGGCGATAGCGGTTGATGATCGCCTTGGGATCACCAAAACGGACGATCACGCCCTGTTTGGTTTCCGGCACGATGGCGATCGTGCTGCCCAGTAAAATGAGCAACGCCAGCACGAACAGCGCCAGGGTTACGGGGTTGCGCAGAAATGCGGGCATCACTGACCCTCCGTGCTAGAGACGGCCGGGGCCGCAGGCGCAGCCTGCGCGGCACGCCGCTTGATTTCAGGCAGCGGCAGATAGGGTGTCACATTAGTCCCTTCGACGATGGTCTTGTCGACATTGGCCAACACGCCCTCCATCGTTTCATAATACATGCGGCGGCGGGTCACGTCCGGGGCCAGGCGATATTGTTCATACACCTTGTCGAAGGATGCGGCCTCGCCCTGCGCCTTGGCCGTCACCTGCTGGGCAGCGGCACGCGCTTCGTTGAGGTAGGTCTGCGCGGTCTGCTGCGCGGCCGACACGGCCTTGAACGCATCATTGACCGCGGCTGGCGGATCGGCCTGCTTGATCGCGATACCCTGGATGCGGATGCCGGAGCGATAGCCGTCCAGAATCTCCTGCATCCGCTGCTCGACCTGCTGTTCGATCGCGGTACGGCCCGCGCCCAATGCATCGTCCAGGCTGACGCTTGCCAGCACGGCGCGCATCGCGCTCTCGGCAACCTCGCGCACGGCGGCATCGGGGTTGGACAGCTGGAACAGGTACAGTTCGGGATTGCGGATATTCCAGCGCACCGAATAGGCGAGGTCGATGATATTCTGGTCGCCGGTCAGCACCAGATTTTCATTCTCGGCCGTGGTCGATCCCACGTCGATGGTGCGGATTTCCTCGACATCGACGATCGTCACCGCCGCGAAGGGGGCGGGGAGGGTCAGGCTGATACCGGGGGTCAGGGTGCGGCTGTAACTGCCGAGATAGGTGACGACGCCGCGTTCCTGCGGGCCGACCCGGTGGAAACTGGTCAAGACGAGCCACAGGACCACCAGGATCGCGATCCCGATCGGCCATAGCGCCTTGCCATTGGGACGCTGGGGCAGGCCGCCAAAGCCGCCATTGCCGCCACCCTGGCCAAAGCTGTCGCGGCCCCGCCGCAACATTTCCTCGATCGCGGACGGACCCTTCTGCCCGACCGGCCGACCTGGTTGGGTCCAGGGATTGCGTGGGCCGCCATCGCCGCCCGCACCCTTTCCGCCCGAACCGTCATTACTCTCCGGCCCGTCGCTTTTGCCGCCCCAAGGGCCCTGCGCCATGCTCACGATGCCGGGCATCCACCCGAATAATCTTTTCATGTCACCTTCTATAGGAAGGCTGGCCCGCGAAAAACAGTGCCCTTAGGAGCGATTATTTCCTACAGGGCGTCGTCATGACCGATATTGCCGATTTTACCGCCCGCCTGACCGCTCTGACCGATGGCCGCGCCAGCACGCCGCGCGTCAAGGACGGGATCATGACGATCGCCCTGGATGTCGGCGGCCTGTCGCCCGATCGGCGCGACGGCCTTGTTGCCGCAATCCGCGAGGGCGGCCTGACCGTGCCGGGCGTCACTGATGTCCGCATCGCCCAGACGGCGGAACGCAAATCGTTGCGCATCATCGCCGTGGCGTCGGGCAAGGGCGGGGTGGGGAAATCCACCCTGTCGGCCAATCTCGCCGTTGCGCTGCATCGCCTCGGCCACCGGGTCGGTTTGGTCGATGCCGATATTTATGGCCCGTCGCAGGCGCGATTGATGGGCAGCGAGGATCAAAAACCCCAGGCCCGCGACAAGAAGATGATCCCGGTCACCGGCACGCTCGGTATTCCAATGCTGTCGATGGCGCATCTGGTCGAATCCGGCAAGGCGCTGGCGTGGCGCGGGCCGATGGTCGGCAATGCCCTGTCGCAACTGATCGACGCCGATTGGGGCAAGACCGACTTGCTGGTGGTCGACATGCCGCCGGGCACCGGCGACATTCAATTGACGATGGTGCAGAAGCATAAGCCCGTCGGCGCGGTGATCGTCTCGACGCCGCAGGATCTTGCTCTGATCGACGCGACCCGCGCGGTCAGCCTGTTCACCCAGGCGGGCGTGCCGATGATCGGCCTCGTTGAAAATATGGCGGGCTATGCCTGCCCGCATTGCGGCGAAATCTCTGATCCCTTCGGCACTGGCGGCGCGGAGACGGCGGCAGGCGAGATGGGGATGCCCTTCCTTGGCCGCATTCCGCTCGCCATCGATATCCGCCGCCAGTCCGACGCGGGCGATCCACCCGCCGCTGGCGAGGGCGTCCATGCCGACGCCTTCCGGGCCATCGCGCAGAAGGTGGCGGCATGGCTCGATGGTGCGGCTTGACTGTCCTTTGACTGTCCTACAGCGGGACAACAGGCTATGGTCGGATGTCGGGGCACAGTGACTTTGCGATAGGATCAGGGACGCGCAAGAATATGTCGAAATCAGCGGGAAATGTGCGAAGTTAAGCGATCCGTCTCCATCATCGGGAACGTCCCGGTCCTTGGCTCGTCCTAGCTGCATAAGGAGAATTTCCATGCCGCTGACCGCCCCGCAGGACATCGCCACCCTGCTCACCGAAACCCGCACCATCGCGCTGGTCGGCATCTCCGACAGGCCGGAACGGGCCAGCTATCGCGTCATGGCTGTCCTTCAGGACCATGGCTATCGCGTCCTGCCGTTCAATCCACAGATTGCGGGCGAACATGTCCATGGCGAATTTGTCTGGGGCCGGCTGTCCGACATCGGCGAACCGATCGACATGGTGGATATCTTCCGGCGCAGCGAAGCCGCCGGAGAGGCCGTAGACGACGCCATCGCCGCTGGCGCTAAGGCGGTGTGGATGCAACTCGGCGTCATCGATGAAGCCGCCGCCGCCCGCGCCGAAGCGGCGGGCCTCAAAGTGGTGATGGACCGCTGCCCGGCAATCGAAATACCCCGTCTGGGCATCGCGCCGGTCAGCGCCGATTAACGCTTTCCACCCGGCCATCGCGCCCCTATCAGTCGGGCCATGGCTCGCCCCCCGCGCACAATATCTGACCGTAGCAAGGGCATCGACCGGCGCACCCTACTGGTCGGCGGCGGCGCTGCGGCGGGGTTGCTTATCGCCTGGGGCGTTTGGCCGCGTAGCTACCAGCCCAACCTCAATGCCGGTCCCGGCGAAACGATCGTCAACGCCTTCCTCAAGATCGACCGGACAGGGCAGGTGATCGTCATCGTGCCGCAAACCGAAACGGGGCAGGGGGTGACCACGGTCCTGCCGCAGATATTGGCCGATGAACTGGGTGCCGACTGGCGCACGGTCGCTGTCCAAAGCGCACCGATCAGCCCGCTCTATGCCAACACCTTGTTGGCGCGCGAATGGCTGGCGAGCGACTGGACGCGCTTGCTGGGGGACGCGGGCGATTGGGCGATCGGCCAATATGCGACGCGCAGCGGCCTGATGCTGACCGGCGGCGGCACATCCGTCCCGATGTTCCACGACGCCTATCGCGATGCCGGTGCAGCGGCGCGCATCCTGCTGTGCAAGGCGGCGGCGGCGCGCTGGTCGGTGCCGTGGGAAAGCTGCGATGTCATCGACGGGCTGGTCTCCGACGGCAGCGAGCGGCGGCTCAAGATCGGCGAACTGGTCGAGGAAGCGGCGCAGTTCGACCTCCCCGCCATCCTGCCATTGCGCCAGGGGCAGGACGGCCGTTTGTCGGGCCAAGACGTCGCCCGGCTCGACACTCCCTCGAAAATCGACGGCAGCCATAATTTCGCCGCCGACATTCGCCTGCCCGACATGGTCCATGCCTCGATCCGGCAAGGGCCGATAGGCGACGCGATCCTCGCCGGGCTGGACGAGCGATCGGCAAGCAATGTCACGGGCTTCCTCAAACTGGTCCGCACCGAACGCTGGGTCGCCGCGGTCGCGACCAACTGGTGGGCAGCGAACAAGGCGTTGGACCTCGCCGATCCTGTCTTCACCCTGCGCGGGAAGCCGGTGGATAGCGCGTCGATTGACGCGGCGCTGGAAGCGGCCTTTTCCGGCTCGACAGGGCGTCGCCTCTATGCACAGGGCGACCTGCTGCCGGTGTTCGAGGGCGCGACGATAGTGGCCAGCGAATATCGGGTCGAGGCGGGGCTGCACTTGGCGCTCGAACCGCTCTGCGCCACGGCGCGGGTCGGGCAGGATAGCGCGGAAGTGTGGATGGCGACGCAGGCACCCGGATTGGCGCGTGCCGCCATTGCCGATGCCCTGGGCTTCCTCGAAACCGCCGTCACCCTCTATCCGCTGCACGCGGGCGGTTCCTTCGGGCGCAAGATGGACTGGGACGTCGGCGTGCAGGCCGCTCTGATCGCGCGGGATGTCGGCCGCCCGGTGCAACTGCTCTGGTCACGGCTGGAGGATGTGGTGCAGGACCGGCCCAGTGCACCCGCGCAAGCGCGCATGGCCGCGAAGATCGGACGAAACGGCGCGATTGAGGGCTGGCTGGCGAAAGTCGCGGCCCCCTGCGCCATGACCCAGACCTGGGCGCGGATCGCCGATGGCGCGCTGCCCCATGCGGCGGCAGCGCAGACGGCGGATAAGGCATCCCGGCTGGCCGTGGCGGGGATGGCCCCGCCTTATGCGATCCCCAACTGGGCGGTGGATCATTATCCCGCCGATGTCGGCCTAGCGCTGGGTTTCACGCGGGGCAACGCGCATCTGCATGGCGCTTTCTTCACCGAAAGTTTCGTCGATGAACTGGCGCATCTGGCGGGGATGGAGGCGATGTCCTTTCGTATCCAGATGCTGGGCGGCAATCCGCGCCTTGCCCATTGCCTGTCGACGGCGGCGGCGATGGGTGGCTGGCAGGGCGGCATAGCGGGCAGCGGGCAGGGGCTTGCCGCGCACGCTATGCAAGGCGGCTATGCCGCCGTGTTGGTCGAAGCATCGATGCGCGGCGACCGGCTGAGCGTCAGCCGCATGATCGCGGCGGTCGATGTCGGTGATCAGGTCCATCCCGACATTGCCCGGCAGCAGGTCGAGGGCGGCCTCATCTATGGCCTCGCCTTCGCGATGGGGGCGTCCGTGCCCTATGCACGCGGCCTGCCGACCCGCGCCATCCTGGGCCGCATGAATTTGCCACGCCTCGCCGATATCGGTGAAGTGACGGTCGAACTGATCCGCAGCACCGCATCCCCGGTCGGCGTCAGTGATCTCGCTGCGCCGCTGGTTGCCCCTGCTATCGCCAATGCATTGTACACATGGACAGGTCAGCGTTTGCGCAACCTGCCGCTATTGGCTACGACATGACACTGCCCCCCAACCATCCCGCCATTCCGACCTCCAAAGTCGGCGTCCTCCTCATCAACCTCGGCACGCCCGATGCGCCCGACGCCGGATCGGTGCGCCGCTATCTCGGCGAATTCCTGTCCGACCGCCGCGTGGTCGAACTGCCGCCGATCCTGTGGCAGCCGATCTTGCGCGGCATCATCCTGACCACCCGGCCCAAGAAATCGGCCCATGCCTATCAACAGGTGTGGACCGACCAGGGATCGCCGCTCGCCTTCCATACCCGCGATACGGCGCTGGCGCTTGCCGAAGCGATGGGGTCGGGGGTTACGGTCGACTGGGCCATGCGCTACGGCAATCCGTCGATCGCCTCGCGCCTGGCGGCGATGAAGAAGGCGGGCTGCGACCGCATCCTGCTCGCGCCGCTCTATCCGCAATATAGCGGGGCGACCACGGCGACCGCCAATGACGCAGCCTTCGCGGCGCTCAAGGCGATGCGCTGGCAGCCCGCCATCCGTACCCTGCCGCCCTATCATGACGACCCGGCCTATATCGCGGCGCTCAAGACCGCGATCGACGCGCATGTCGCCGCGCTCGATTTCGCCCCGGACGCCATTCTCGCCAGCTTCCATGGCATGCCCGAACGCACCTTGCATCTGGGGGATCCCTATCATTGCCAGTCGGTCAAGACCGTCCGCCTGCTGCGCGAAGCACTGACGCTGCCGGTCCATATGAGTTTCCAGTCGCGCTTTGGCCGGGCGAAATGGCTGGAGCCGGAGACCGAAGCAACCCTTGCCGGATTGGTACGCGATGGTGTCCGAAATATTGCTGTCGTAACGCCCGGATTTTCCGCCGACTGCCTTGAAACCTTGGAAGAAATCGCGCTGCGCGCAAAAGAGGCCTTTTTGTCTGCCGGTGGCGAAAAATTTGCCTATTTACCCTGTCTAAATGCGTCGCCCGACGCTATCACTTTTTACCAGAGGCTGATCGGCCGAGAGCTTTCGGGCTGGATCGACCAGCCCGCTTAGGTAGGAAGAGGATGCGCATATGGCGAGAGTAGCGATCGTGACCGGCGGTACGCGGGGCATTGGCGAGGCGATCAGCCTGGCGTTGCGGGACATGGGCTATACCGTTGCGGCCAATTATGGCGGCAATGACGAAAAGGCGAAGGCCTTTACCGAGCGCACCGGCATCGCCGCCTTCAAATGGGATGTGGGTGATCATCAGGCTTGTCTCGATGGTTGCGCCGCCGTGGCCGAGCAGCTTGGTCCGGTCGACATCGTCGTCAACAATGCGGGCATCACCCGCGACGGCGTGCTGGCCAAGATGAGCTTCGACGATTGGAACGAAGTCATGCGCATCAACCTCGGCGGCTGCTTCAACATGGCCAAGGCGACCTTTGGCGGCATGCGCGAGCGCGGCTGGGGCCGGATCGTCAATATCGGGTCGATCAACGGGCAGGCAGGCCAATATGGCCAGGTCAACTATGCCGCCGCCAAGTCGGGCATCCACGGCTTCACCAAGGCGCTGGCGCAGGAAGGGGCGAAGGCAGGCGTCACCGTCAATGCCATCGCGCCGGGCTATATCGACACCGACATGGTCGCAGCCGTGCCCCCTGCCGTGCTGGAAAAGATCGTCGCCAAGATCCCGGTCGGTCGCCTGGGCCAAGCGAGCGAAATTGCGCGCGGCGTCGCCTTTCTGTGCAGCGAGGATGCGGGCTTTGTGACCGGCACAACATTGTCGCTCAACGGCGGGCAGCATATGTATTGATGCACATGGGCGACCCTGTTGATGGCTCGGACGGGCCGATGGGGTCGCCCTTTGCCCCTCCGGTCAAACGGAGCGTGACGATCGCCGGCCATCAGACCGCGATCAGCCTGGAGCCGATCTTCTGGGACGCGCTGCGAGATGCGGCGAAGCGGGCGGACCTGCCCATCAATGCCCTCATTGCGCAGATCGACGTGATGCGGATGAAGGCCGCCGATCCGCCCAATCTCGCCAGTGCGATACGCTGCTGGATTTTTGCCTCCGCCCTGCAGCAGCGAAGCGATGCGGCCAGCGAAGCGGACACTGGTCCGGGGTGCGCCGACAGCGTGTGAGGGTGGCCTCTGCTTGATCGCGGTGGGAACGCGCGGGGCGGCCGGCTGAGGGGATTCGGCGCGGCGTTGAGTCCGGTCGGTATGGGCTTTCAGGCATACAAGACGCGCCATGAGGGTCACACCGCGAAGTTCACACCGTCGTCGGGCCATTGCACAGCAATTTGCGTCAATCGTATCGCCGAAGCGGTCGCGACGTGCCACCTGTGTATCATCGACGCGACGGTGACGCGACACACACGCGTCCCCTACGCGTCGGCGACGCGACGTGTCTGGGGAGCGGATAGGGGGACTGGAAGGGGCCGTGGGCGTCATCCATCAGGATAGACCAGAGAAAATCCTACATTGGAAGGGGTGTGGGGTTGAAGCGGGGCACCGATGTTCGGACATGTGTGTAATGAGGCGGCGTATCGGCCGGTTATGATATACGGATGGACTTTGCTTCGATAGGCTGTAGCGATGCACCGCTTCACGACAGTCCTATGTCTCTTTGTGCTGACAAATTGCGGTTCGTCGGAGCAGCAAAGGCGCGCTTATATCATGGACAGAATTGAGGCGACTGCCAAACTGCCCGAAGGATGGGAGGGTGTATCTAATTACTACAGATACTATGCCTACAGCATGTCCGAACAAGGCCAGAAGTTGGTTGAGGCGCAATTTGTCCAAAGTGAACGGCCTGGGCGTGAATGGGTGGAATATCATGATCTTCCTCAGGGAATGGACGCGGGGTGCGGCGTAATATCCGTGACATTCGACGTGGTCGGTGATCGAGTCGTGTCGGCATTATGTAACGGATTGCCCTAAGCTGCCTGACGGCAAATCACTCAATGCCGCAAATCGCCCGCGACTACCCCTTGGTCGCGAACGCGCTGTATCGCTCTCGCCAAGCCGCCACTTCTTCCTTCAAGTAACCCGGCGCGGGGTCGCCTGACAGGACGAGGCTGGCGACGTTATCGTCGGGGTGCATCAGCATCTTTCTGGACCCGTCGCTGAACCAGACGGGTATCAGTTGATCGCACAGAGCATCGAGGATGGTGGCGGCCATGCCATTGTTGATCGCGTCGCTGCCCGGCTCCATGCGGACCATGATTGAGACGCCTTCGAAACAGTTGCGCGGTTCGTGGACGAAATCGAGCGACAACAGGATGCCGGACCGGTCCGGGCGCGCCGCATCGGGCAAGCGCGCGACCCTGCGCCAGACGCAAAACCAGGTTCGGCAGATGGGCGGGCGATCGGCATGAATGCTGCACCCCTGCGCGCCGAGGTGGATGCAGGGGATGCCGGGTGGCTTCTGGAAATCGGGCGTGTCGACAGTGAGTATGGTGCAGCAGGCCGTGCAATCGCCGCAGGCGCGATCGGGCAGGACTGGCCCCAATAGAGTGGTTTCCAGATCAGTC
Organism: Sphingobium sp. SA2; assembly: GCF_032227065.1. NCBI lineage: Bacteria > Pseudomonadati > Pseudomonadota > Alphaproteobacteria > Sphingomonadales > Sphingobiaceae > Sphingobium > Sphingobium sp. SA2. The sequence continues at coordinate 3,202,388 of NZ_JAPMXX010000006.1, read as the reverse complement.
TCTGTGTGCATCCCCGGCGGGTGCCCCGGCCGTGTCAGGAATGCAAGGGAGATGCGTTTATGTGGCACAATGGCGGGAGGCTATGACCCCCTCACCCAGCTTCGACTAGGCAGCAAGCTGCCAAGTCTGCGCAGCCCTCTCCCCCACGGGGGATCGTCGTGAAATTCATCACCCACAGATTTTCACGTCATCCCCGCGAAGGCGGGGATCCATCTCCGGACCTAAAAATCAAGACGATAAGGTGGGAGATGGATTCCCGCCTTCGCGAGAATGACGATGATTCGTGCGCAATCGGCATTTCGCAACGATCCCCCCACCGGGGAGAGGGGGTAATCGACCAGCCCGCAAACCACGGCTGACGACGATGTGCTGCGGCTCCCTTTTAATCACTCCAGCATCGCCGCCAATTTCGGCGTCATATATTCCTGCGCGGCGGTGGCGGTGCGCAGGACCAGGCGGGCGGGGAGGGCGTGGCGGGTGGCGAGGGCCATGCCGCGGGCAGGGCCGAGGATGGTGATGGCGGTGGCCCAGGCGTCGGCCTGCATCGCGCTGTCGTGCAGGACGGTGACCGAGGCGACGCCGGTTGCGACGGGGGAGCCGGTGGCCGGATCGATGCTGTGTGAGAGGCGGCGGCCATCTTCCAGGCGGTAGCGGCGATAGTCGCCCGACGTCGCGACCGACAGGCCGGACAGGGCGACGCGCAGGACCGGGATAGTCAGGTCCGGTGGCGATTCGACATCGACCCACCAGGGCTGGATGTCGGGCTTGATGCCTTCGCCGCGCAGTTCGCCGCCGATCTCGATGAGGAAGTTGGCGAGGCCCATGGCGCGCAGGCGGGCGGCGACGGCATCGACGGCGAATCCCTTGGCGATGCCGGAGAAATCGAGCGAGACCGGGGCGACGCGGGGGCCTGTTTGCCGTCGATCTCGATTGCCTGCCAGGGCGGGGTCGTTGGCGCGGCATCGGGGCGGGGAGGAGGGCGGGACCGAAGCCCCATCGGTCGACCTGATGGCCGATGGCGGGATCGAACGCGCCGTCCGAGAGCCGGGCCATGTCGAGCCCTGCGCGCAGGACGGTCAGCATGTCGGCGGGCAGCGGCATCCAGGTGCCGAGGGGCGCGCGGTTGAAGCGGCTGATGACCGAGTCCGGCGCCCAATTGCTCATCTGCGCGATGATGCGGGCCAGCACAGCTTCGATTGCCGCCGCGCAGCCAGCGGGCGGATCGACGATATGCGCCGACCAGCTGGTGCCCATGGTCGGGCCACCGAGTGTCGTGACGCGGCCCGTCCGCTGTCGCCCGACGAAGAGGTCGGGCGACAGGCCGGGCGGGATGGCGATGCGGATGCCGACCGTCAGGGGGCCAGCACTTCGAGCGTGGACACATAGGCGGCGCGGCGCTGGGGTGGGCCAGCGGGACGTGCCGGGGGCGTGGGCGCTGCGCCAGGAGCGCCTGCGCCTGGACCGCCCATCCCGCCAGGGCCGCCTTCGCGCCCGCCGCCGATGCTGGCATTCACCCAATACATGCCGGGCTGTGGCCAGGTGACGACGACCTTGCCATCCTTGTCGGCGGTCAGGTCCATCTGGCCCAGCGCGTCGCGATAGCGGATGCCGCCGGGGATGATGGTCACCTTGAGGTCCGCTGCGGGCTTGCCGTCGAGCAGGAACTGGAAGGTCGCCGCTTCGCCCGACACCAGATCATTGGGGTGGGTGACGGGGACCATTTCGATGCCGGTGCCGGTGGGTTTGAAGATGGTCGTGGTCGGCGCGCCCAGCGTCACGAAAATCTCGTTGCGGTTGGACATTTCGGCGGTCTGCACATCGGTCGCGCCGGCCGGAATAACGCTGGCCAGCTTGTCCTTGGTCGTCCCGCGCGGCAGCCGTTCCTGCTTGCCGTTCAGCATATAGCTGCCCATCACGCCGGTCGACACATTGGCGATGCGATAGGTGCCGGGCTTGGTCAGATGCACGTCGAAGGTCGAGCGATAGCGGCCCTTGGCGGCGTTTTCGATTCTGCCGGTGCTGCCGTCCGGCTCGGTCACGGCGATGCCGTCGGTCGCCATCGGGAAATGTTCGAAGTAGAAAACGTCATTGGAGATGGCGGCGTCCACCGTCACCCAGCTGTCGTTGCCCGACAGGGTTGTGGAGGATGGCAGCATCCATTGGCGATGGGCTTGCGCGGTGGCGGGCAGCATCAGGGCGGCAAGCGCGCCCGCGATCAGATATGTGGCTTTCATGGTCCAATCCCCTTTATTTGCCGAAGGTGAGGGCGACGGCGCCCAGTTCAGTGCTGCCCTGCGCCTTGACGGTCGCGCCGGGCTTTGGCGGCCAGGCGAAGGGCAGGCGGACGACTTCGCGGCCGCCGACTTCGCGCGCGGCCTCGATGAAGAGCGTGTAGTTGCCGGGGGCAAGCGCGCCCAGCGGGCCTTTGCCTGCGGTGAAGCTGACTTTGTGTGCGCCGGGTGCCTTGGTCGCGCCGGAGACGCCATCGGCGGGGAGTTTCAGCGCACGGCCGGAGGCGCGCCACCATTGGCGCACATCGCGCAGCCATTTGGCGCCCTCGCCATTCTTCATGTCATAATCATACCAGACCGACAGGCTGCGAGGGGTTGCGCCCTCCTTTTCGATCCAGATGGCGACATAGGGGCGGTGATATTCGGCGACCGAGAGGCGCGGGATGGCGACCGAGAGGTTCAGCGTTTGCGCGGTGGCGGGTGCGGCGAGCGTGCCCACCGCGCCGAGCGCAGCCGTGCCGGTCAGGGCCAGGCGGTAGCGGATCTGCATGGATAGTCCCCCTTAATGAATGAAGATGATGGCGAGGATGGCGGGCAGAGCGAGGCCCGCGGCGACCAGCGGCCAGGTGGAAGGCCGCTTCTTGGCGTGAAGCTGGAGCAGGACGAGGCCGGTCAGGGCGAAGAGGAAGCAGGCGACCGAGAAAATGTCGATGAACCACTTCCACACGGTTCCGGCATTGCGCCCCTTATGCAGGTCATTGAGGTAGCTGATCCAGCCGCGGCTGGTCGCTTCGCTGGTGACGGTGCCGTCGGCGCGGTCGATCGAGACCCAGCCGTCGCCGCCGGGGCGGGGCAAGGCTAGGTAGATTTCGTCGGCGGACCATTCGGCCTCGCCGGTGCCACGCTGGCCCACGGCCTGTTCGATCCAGGCGGCGACGGGGGCGGGCAGGGGTTTCTTGGCATCGGGCTGATCGTCGGGGGCGATCTGGGCGCGCAGGTTGGCGGGCAGGGTCGCCGCTTTTTCGACGGTTTGCGGCGATCCCTCGATATCGGCGGCATGGTTGAGCGTGATGCCGGTGAAGGCGAAGAGAAGCAGGCCGATGAGGCTGATCGCCGAGCTGACCCAATGCCAGGTGTGCAATTGTTTGAGCCAGAACGCCTTGGCGCTCTTTTTCTTTTGCGAAGGGATGCGGGCGGTTCCGTGCATCGGGATGGGGACTGGTCCTGCTGAAGTGAGGATGATCGCATATCGCGAACGACTCTCAATTGCAAACGAGTCGCAGGAAGAAAAATGTAATAAAGTGTGATGAAGGGGATGATCGCCGCGACCGGTTGCAGATTGAGACTATTGACCGCAAGCGACGCTGGCCCTAGCCGCAAGAGGGACGGCATACGGGCGAGCGATCACCGGGACGTCAAGGCATCGGGTCGGCCCTGCTCATGGGAGAGGGGGCGGGTGTCGCTATCAGGATAAAATTATGCTGCTGTCGGGCGTTGCCGCAGGAATGATGTTGATCGGGACGCAGGCCGGGGCTGCGCCGCAATTGCCGGTCGAGCCGGTGGTGGAAACGGCACCGGCCACGCCGCCTGCACAGGCGGAGGATGAGGTTCAGGACATCGTCGTGACCGGCGACCGCGCGCCGCCCAAGGGGGATCCGCTGGAAGAGATCAACGCCCAGAGCTTCGAGGCGGTGCAGGCGGTGGACAAGAATGTCGTCGGCCCGATGGCCAAGGCCTATAATAAGGGCCTGCCGCGACCGGCGCGCAAGGGATTGCGCAACTTCTTCTCCAACCTGCAGGAGCCGGTGGTGTTTGCGGCCTATCTGCTGCAGCTCAAGCCCGGCAAGGCGGCGGAGACGGCGGGGCGGTTCGCGATCAATTCGACGCTGGGCTTTGTCGGCCTGTTCGACGTGGCCAAGCGCAAGCCCTTCCATCTGCCCTATCGGCCCAATGGCCTGGCGAATACGCTGGGCTTTTACGGGGTCGGGCCGGGGCCGTATATGTATTTGCCGGTGATCGGGCCGACGACGCTGCGCGATCTCGTCGGCTATGGCGTCGATGGCATCGTGACGCCCTTCGTCCTGGGCAAGCCGTTCAACCAGGCGGCCTATGTGATTCCCGCCAACATCCTGCGTCAATTGGGGGAACGGGCCGCGTTCGACGAGCGGATCACCGATATCCGAGCGCAGGAAGACCCTTATGGCACCTATCGCGACCTGTATCTCAAGCAGCGCAAGGCGGAGATCGAGGCGTTGCACGGGCGCGTGAGCGAGGAGCCGGTCGTGCCGATGTACGGGCCGGGCCTGGGCATACCGGGCAAGGCCAAGGATGCCAGTGCGGTGCCCGATAGCGCGCCGCTGCCGGAAACCGCTCCGGAATGATGGACCGGGTCATGTCTGCCATGCGGACATGACCCGGTTATCGGTTTAGCGCCCCAGTAGGCCGCGCGCCTGGCCCGCAATCTCCGCGAGCATCGCGACATTGGGGCTGGCGGCGGCCTTGGCGCGCTGGACCAGGGTGCGGAACTGGCGGACGCGGTCGCCCTTTTTCTGCAACCAGCTTTCGACATGGGCGGCGACGTCGCTGGCGTCGCAATTCGCGGTGCATTGCGCCAGGAAGTCGAGCCGCACCTGCTGCATGTCGCGGGCGACGCCGGAGATGAGCAGCCGTTCCCACGGATCGGTCGGTTCCATGCGCGCGGCGGCGGACTGGACCCAATCGATGCCGACCGCTTCGCCGAGATGGGTAAAGGCACGGGTCAGTTCGACCTCATCGACGCCCATCCGTCCGGCGAGCGCGGCGATGCCGACCGCGCCGTCGAGCTTGAACAGGCCAGCGGCGCGATGCGCCAGGGCTTCGGGTGCGCCAAGGCCGAGCAGACGATCGGTCACGGCATTGGTGCGGCGCTGGGCCTCGCTGGTCAACAGGTCGTCGACCTGCACGGCCAGCGTGCCGACGCCCTTTGCCAACAGGTCGTGCCCGGCGGCGGGCAGGGTGCCTGCGGGCACGCTGCGCAAGATATCGGCGATCTGGGCGCGCATGCCGTTGGCGATGTCGCCGAACAGGGCGAGGCGGGCATCCTCCGACATATGGGCGGCATCGATATCCGCCCATAGCGCGCGGATGTCGTAGAGCCGTTCGGCGATCAGGAAGGCGCTGGCGAGGTCGGCGAGCGAGCAGCCTTCTTCTTCCGCCAGTTCGAACGGGTGAATGATGCCAAGGCGGTTGATGATGCGGTTGGCGACCTTGGTGGCGATGATCTCCTTGCGCAGGGCGTGGGCGGCGATGGCGTCCGCCTCCTTGTCCTGCATCGCGGCGGGGAAGGCGGCCATGAGTTCGGCGCCCATGCTGGGATCGGTGGCGAGCTCGCCATGTTCGATCGCATCCTGCAGCGCGAGCTTGGCGGTCGAGAGCAGGACCGCGAGTTCGGGGCGGGTGAAGCCCTGGCCATCCTGTCCGCGCCGCAGCAACTGGTCGTTGGCGGCCAGCCCCTCGACGGCGCGGTCGAGCCGCCCCGATTCCTCGAAGGTTTCGATCAGCCGGACATAGCTGGCAAGGTCGGCCGCGCCGCCGCTTTCGGCGATGGACAGGCCGAGCGCCTGCAGGCGGTTATCCTCCAGCACCAGATCGCCGACCGCGTCGGTCATGCTTTCGAGCAAGCTGTTGCGCGCGTCGAAGGACAGGCGGCCTTCGGCCATTTCCTTGTTCAGCGCGATCTTGATATTGACCTCATTATCCGAACAATCGACGCCGGCGCTATTGTCGATGAAGTCGGTATTGATGCGGCCGCCATGGAGCGAGAAGGCGATGCGCCCCGCCTGGGTGATGCCCAGGTTCGCGCCTTCGCCCAGCACCTTGACGCGCAATTGTTCGGCATTGACGCGCAGCCGGTCATTGGCCGGGTCGCCGACATCGCCATGGCTTTGCGCCGCGGATTTGACATAGGTGCCGATGCCGCCGAACCAGAGCAGGTCGGCAGGGGCCTTGAGGATGGCGGAGATGAGCGCACCCGGCTCCATCTCCGTTTCGGTCACGCCCAAAATCTGCTGGATTTCCGGCGTCAGCGGGATGCGCTTGAGCGCGCGGGAGAAGACGCCGCCGCCCGGAGAAATGAGCGCCTTGTCATAATCCTCCCAGCTCGACCGGGGCAGATGGAACATGCGGTTGCGCTCTTCCCAGCTTTTGGCCGGGTCGGGCGTGGGGTCGAAGAAGATGTGGCGATGGTCGAAGGCGGCGACCAGCTTGATCGCCTTGGACAGCAGCATCCCGTTGCCGAACACGTCGCCCGACATGTCGCCGCAACCGACGACGGTGACGGACTCGCTCTGCACATCGACGCCCATTTCGGCGAAATGACGCTGGACCGAGAGCCACGCGCCGCGCGCGGTGATGCCCATCGCCTTATGGTCATAGCCGTTGGAGCCGCCGCTGGCGAAAGCGTCGCCCAGCCAGAATTTGCGGTCGAGCGCGATCGCGTTGGCGACGTCGGAGAAGGTCGCCGTGCCCTTGTCGGCCGCGACGACGAAATAGGGATCGTCGCCATCGCGCACGACCACCTTGGCCGGGTGGCGCACATGGTCATTGACGATATTGTCGGTGACCGACAGCAGCGCGCGGATGAAGATGCGGTAGCTTTCGGTGCCTTCGGCGAGCCAGGCGTCGCGATCGACCTGCGGGTTGGGCAGATGTTTGGGGTAGAAGCCGCCCTTTGCGCCGGTTGGCACGATGACGGCATTTTTGACGCGCTGCGCCTTCATCAGCCCCAATATTTCGGTGCGGAAATCGTCGCGCCGGTCGGACCAGCGCAGCCCGCCGCGCGCGACCGGACCCGCGCGCAGATGGATACCCTCGACGCGCGGCGAATAGACCCAGATTTCGCGCCAGGGGAGCGGGGCGGGGAGGCCCGGAATCTGGGCGCTGTCGAGCTTGAACGCCAGCGCCTCTGTGGCGGCGTCGCTGTAGAAATTGGTGCGCAGCGTTGCGTTGATGACGGCGCGCAGCAGGCGCAGCACGCGATCCTCGTCGATCGCGGTGACGGCTTCGAGGCCGGCGTCGATGTCTGCCTGGGCCGCGGCGATCCGCTCTTCCGCGCCTTCGCGACCGACCGGATCGTGCAGCGCCTGGAACAGGCTGGCGAGGCTGGCGGTGACGCCCTGTGCGCGGCGCAGCGTTTCGGCGAAGGTCGCCATGCCATAGGCCATGCCGGTCTGGCGCAGATAGCGGAACAGCGCGCGGAACAGGACGACCGAGCGCGGGGCAAGCGCGGCGGTGACGATCAGTTCGTTGAACCGGTCATTTTCGGCGCGCCCTTCGAGCACCTGGGCGATGGCTTCGGTGACGATGGTGGCGCGGTCCACGACGGCCTGCGCATCGCCGCCCGCGGGCAGTTCCAGCACGAAGCGCTGGACATTGCCCAACCGGCCGCCATCCAGCGCGGTCGTCATTTCCTCGATCACGCGGAACCCGAAATTCTCGAAGGCGGGCACGACTTCGGACAGCGCAATGCCATGATGGCTGTAGAGTTTGAGCCGCAGCCGTTCGTCGCAATCTTCGGGATTGCGATAGATGCGGATCGACTTGTCGCCCGGCCCGGACAGGCCGTGGATCAGGCGGATGTCGATCGCCGCTTCATCCGGCCCAGCGCCATTGCGATAGACCATCGGGAAGCCACCGGCATAGCGTTGCGCCAGCGCGGCGGCGCGGCCGGCATCCTCGGTCTTGGCCAAGGCTTCTTCGACGGCGGGCGCCCAACCGCGCACCATCTGCTTCAACTGGCGGTCGAGCAGGACGTCGTCGGGAATGATGCCGCCTTCGCGCAGGTCGAGCGTGATGCGCAGCAAGGCGAGGCCGCCTTCCTCCAGTGCGATCGACCAGCTCAGCACCGGCGCATTGGCGGCCATGGAGAGCATTTCCTGCACCGAGAAGCGGCGCGCGGTCGAGACTTCGTCGCGCGGCAGCCAGACGAAGGCATAGAGATGGCGCGCGAGCGGGCTGCTCGCCAGCGCGAGCTTGGGCCGTGGCCGGTCGGTCAGCGACATGAAGGTCAGCGCCAGCCGCTCCAGCGTGTCGCGATCGAAGCCGATGAGGATGTCATGGGGCAGGGTGGTCAGGGCATGGACCAGCGTCTTGCCGGCATGACCCTGTGGATCGAAATCGAACTTGTCCATCAGCGCGGACAGCGCCGAGCGCAGCACCGGCACCTTGTCCGGCGTCGCCGTCAGGCCCGAACTGGTCCACATGCCGGCATGGATGGAGAGCGCCTTGACCTCCTTGCCCTCGCGCACCGGCACGATGACGAGATCGAGCAGCACCAGGCGATGCACGCGCGACAGGCGGTTGGACTTGATGATGAGCGGGTTGCGCTTGCCTTCCTCGAACCAGGCGAAGGCAGCATCGAGCGAGGCCGGGGCAATCAGCGGCTTGTCATGCCGGGTGCAGATGCCGAGCGAAGCATGGCTGCTGCCGTCGCGATGGATGATTTCGTGACCCGTCAGGGTGAAATGACGCGCCAGGAACCAGCGCAGCAGCGCCGCGCCTTCCTCATCGGGGACGGCGTCGGCATCGGCCTGCATCGCGGCCTGCATCGGTGCCCAGTCGGCGACGGCGGCGCGCACATCGGCCAGCGTTTCGGCCAGCGCCTTTTCGAGCGCGCGGCGCGCTTTCGCGTCGGCCCGGTCGGCCTCGATATAGATCATAGATTCGCGGCGGGCACCGGGCGCGTCATCGTCGAGGATCGCGGCGAGCGCGCCTTCGATGTTGCGGGTGATCGACAGGATGGGGTGGAGCAGCCGGTGGATGGTGATGTCGGCGGCGGCCAGTGCATTGGCGATCGAATCGACCAGGAACGGCATGTCGTCGTTGATGAGCGCGATCCGCATGAAGCGGCCATTGGCGCCTTCGCCCAGCGTTTCGATGGCGATGGCGGGTTGTCCCGCCTGACGCCCGTTGGCGGTGCGGCCCACGAACAGCGCGGCGGCGGCCAGTGCCGCTTCGTCGAACCCTTCCCGCTCGCCCGGCAGCGCGCCGCGCGCCAGCGCCGTTTCCAGCGCCTCACGGATGCCCGTATCGACTTCTTTTATCTTCGCGTCAGCCAGCGTCGTCATTCGCCTACCTCTCACCAGCGGGTACATTCCCGCTTTCATGGAACGGAGGAGAGGCTGGACGCCGCCATGCGACTCCCCGGCTTAGGATCGCCTTTATGCCTCCGCCTCAACGGAGGCTCAACCCAGGCTGTGGAATAAAGTTTCTGAAAATTGAAATAATATGATGATGTGTCGTTCCTGCTGCGGAGGATGACTATCGGCCCGGCCCGATGGCATGTCGAGCGGGTTTAGGGGATATTTTCCAGTATTTTGCTGCGCGTTGAAGCCGATGGGTGCGTGGCCGTGCCGTTGGATCAACGGGCAGCGGCGAGGATCACCTTCTGCCCCAGGTCCGAATCCTGCGGCAGCGCTGCGACCAAAGCAAGCGATCCGTCCGCCTCGCGCCGGGCGATGACGACGGCCAGGCCATCGGCATCGGTGGCGATGGCGTCCGGGGCGAGCGCGCTGGCCGCCTGCATGGCGGTGCGCGCCTTGTGGCGGCGGTCGGGGCGGGGCGGGGCTTCGGCGCGCCGCAGCGCACGTTCGTCGCGGACCAGCGCCTTGAGGCCGCCTGCATAATTGGCGAGATAGTCGGCGAGCGATCCGACCCCCAGGCCCGTCGCCCAGCCATGGTCAAGCGCGGTCGCATATTCGGTGATCCGCGTCTTGTCATAGGTGCCGCCGAAGACGAGCTTGATGATCGCGGTCATCGGGCTGCGCGCCTGCACCTTGAGGCCGTGGTCGGCCAGCAATGTGGCATAATCGTCCGGGCGGGCCTTTGCCACCAGCGCGAAATCATAGGCGAGGCCGATGGCGCGATAGAGGGCGGCATGGCTGCGCGCTTCGCTGACGCGCACCCGTTCCGCGCCGTCGCGGGCGATCGCCAGCCAGTCGGCCAGCGGGGCTGCTTCGTCGGGCGCTTCCATGCCGGACAGGTCGAGAATTTCGTCGTCATCCTGCGCTGTCACGAGCGCGGGGGCGGGTGTTTCGGCGGGGTGGGACCGTCCGCCCACACCGCGCTGGTCGGGCCGGGCAGCGGCGCGGTGCGCAGGGCGTCGCCCACTTCCTCTTCCAGCGCGGCGCGCATCGGGGCGTTCGCCAATTCCTTCCAGTTGATCACGCCGAACACGAAATCGATCGTTTCATCGTCGGACGAGAAGGGCATCAATATGCCGCGATACAAGATGTCTGATCCGCGCTGATTGACGAACTCGGCCTCGAAGCCGATCGGCGCGGCATTGGCGATGATCTGGAGATAATGGTCGGTCAGCCGCGAGACGAGCGATCGGGCGGGCACGTCATCGATATAGGTGATCGATCCTTCGATCTCGCATTCCTGCCGCAATGCGGTGCCCAGATACACGACCGAAGGGTTTTCGAGACCCGTGCTGAAATCGAGCAGGATGCTGTAGGGGCCGAAATCGTCCAGCTCTTCGGGCGCGAGATCCTCGATCGAGGGCAAGGCGCGGTCGCCCAGCAGCGAGGCCCAATAATTATAGGCACGCACCTGCATCCGCCGTTCGTCGGACACCACCATCAGCGGCGCGTCGATCGCGGCGTCTTCGCTATGGTCGACGTCGTCCCGGTCGTTGGCGACATCGAGTCCCCATAGAGTGTCCATTCGGCCTGTCCCTAAAACAGATAAAAGCGCTTCATCTGGGACTCGACAGTGGCAGCGGATGGTAAATTTGGGGTGAACAGGGGCGTGGATGTGCGCTTTCGTTGAAAAGCCCGCTTGTCCTGCGCCCCAACCGCTGTTATCTGCCCGCCGCAAGCCGCTTTAGCTCAGTTGGTAGAGCATCGCATTCGTAATGCGGGGGTCACAGGTTCGAGTCCTGTAAGCGGCACCAGTCCTTTGGCCTTGCGGGCCGGGATATCCCCTGTGGAAGCGCGTCAATATCGTCCCGCGTGGGTTCTTCCAGGCGGGTGGGCTTTTGGGTGCAAGCCAGGGACGCTTGCTGGATTTCCGCCAGACGGCTGGCCGCATCGCGACATTGACAGGATTAAGACGAATTTATGCGAGGATATAGAGAACCCGGTTTTCAGGACAGGGTCGCCGCGGCCAAGGATGCCAAGACGAAGGCGCTGGAAAAGCTGAAGGCCAAGCCACCGGTCGATGAAGCCGAGCAGGCCGAAAAGCTGGCGAATCGCCTGGCCAAGGAAGCGGCTGCGCGCGAACGGCGTGAAGCCAAGCTGCGCGAGAGAGAAGAAGCCGAGGCCGCGCGCAAGGCCGAGCGCGAGGCGGCAGCCGAGGCTGCGCTGCCGCCGCCAGCCATGACGGAAGCCGAACGCAAGGCGGCGCGCGATGCCCGCTATGCGGCGCGCAAGGCCCGCAAATAAGATAAGGCGCAGGGCGGCTGTCGGCTACATCGCTGCCCGCCCTGCGCCGTTGGCGGCCGCATTTGAAGGATGATTTCTGGACCAGTTGCACAGTGCCCATGCGCCGATCTATCGCGCCGACCCCGTCCTGCCTTTACATGCCGCCCCTTATGCGGCGGATTCTTCCCATCCGATCGAAGTCATCGATATCGCCGAGATTCCCGGCGGTGGGCAATTGCGGCTGCTGAAAAGCGGCGCTGATTTTTCGATCCAGTTCGGGTCGGAAGAATTGATGGGCAGTTGCGACTATGTGTCGGAAGAGGCGCTGGCACGGCTGACGTGCGAGCGGCTGGCAGACTGCGATGGGCAGGTGCTGATCGGGGGGCTGGGCATGGGCTTTACGCTCGGCGCGGCGCTGGATGCCTGGTCGCCGCATGCAGCCATAGTCGTGGCGGAACTGGTACCCAAGATCGTGGAGTGGGCCAGGGGACCGTTGGCGCATGTCTTTGCCGATCGTCTGTCCGACCCGCGCGTCACGATCGACGTCGCCGATGTGCATGATGTGATTGCGGCGGCCAGCGAGCGGTTCGACGCGATCCTGCTGGATGTCGACAATGGCCCCGACGGGTTGATCCAGGCCGAAAATGAGCGGTTGTATTGCAACTGGGGGCTGCGCTCCGCTTATGGCGCGCTGCGATCCGGGGGCGTGCTGGCGATCTGGTCGGCCTATCCGGCGCGGGGTTTTGACCGCAGGCTGGAACGAGCCGGGTTCGATGTCGAGGCCGTGCGGGTGCCCGCTTATGCCGGTAGCATCGACGATTGCCATCATATCTGGTTTGCGAGGAAGGTAGCGTAGCTGAGGGCTACACGACCATAGCGCGCCGTCGTTGACGGCATCAATCGAACATGCTGATACGAAAAATACATGAAATAGGGTGCTCCCGCAAAAGCGGGAGCCTAGGATGCACCGCAGGACGTTCGACCCTGGACTCCGGCTTTCGCCGGAGTACGACAACAGTTAAAGCATCTTCATGATCGATCCTGCTACCCTTTCCGACGCCGACGCCGCCAACCGTTTGATGCGCCTGGCGCGCGAGGTGGCGAAGCATAATCGGCTTTATCATGACGCGGACGCGCCGGAGATTAGCGATGCGGCTTATGATGCGCTGATCGCCGAGAACAACGCCATTGAAGCGGCGTTTCCGCATCTGGTGCGGGCCGATTCGCCCAATGCGCAGGTCGGGGCGGCGCCGACCTCGGCGCTCAAGAAAGTCGCGCATGCGCAACGGATGATGAGCCTCGACAATGGCTTTAATGATGAGGACATTTCAGAATTCGTGGCGCGGATTCGCCGTTTTTTGAACTTGGCGAAGGATGCGCCTGTGGCGCTTACTGCTGAACCAAAGATTGATGGGCTGTCCTGCTCGTTACGCTTTGAAAAAGGGCTTTTGATTCGCGCACTGACGCGAGGTGACGGCACTGTTGGTGAAGACGTCACAGAAAATGTCCGCACGATACAGGATGTGACACCTGTACTAAAAACGGGAGGCAATTTATTTCCTACACCTCCCGATGTGTTTGAGATCCGCGGCGAAGTTTATATGTCGAAATCTGCATTTGCAGACTTAAACGCGCGACAACGTGAAGCGGAGGGGAAGGTTTTCGCAAATCCGCGTAATGCGGCTGCTGGCTCATTGCGCCAGCTGAATGCAGAAATCACTAGAGAGCGCCCCCTTGGATTTTTTGCGCACGGTTGGGGTGACGTGTCTGTCATGCCAGCCGACACGCAATATGAGGCAATGACTGCAATCACCGCGATGGGATTGAAAGTTTCTAGCTTGCTTGCAAGGGTAGAAAGCTTGGAGCAGGCGTTGGAACATTACCGCAGAATCGAACGGGCGCGGGCGGACCTGCCGTTCGATATCGATGGGGTGGTGTATAAGGTCGACCGGCTCGATTGGCAGCAGCGGCTGGGCTTTGTAGCGAAAGCGCCGCGCTGGGCGATCGCGCATAAATTTCCGGCCGAACGGGCGCAGACGACGCTGGAGGCAATCGACATTCAGGTCGGCCGCACCGGCAAGCTGACACCGGTGGGGCGGCTGACGCCGGTGACGGTCGGCGGCGTGGTGGTGTCGAATGTGACGCTGCACAATGCCGATGAGATTGCGCGGCTGGGCGTGCGGCCGGGCGATCGGGTCGTGGTGCAGCGGGCGGGCGATGTGATCCCGCAGGTGGTCGAGAATCTGACGCAGGAGGAGGTACGAGAGGCCTTTGTGTTTCCCACACACTGCCCTCCTGAGTCGGGCGGCTGTGGGTCGGAGGCGGTGCGCGAGGAGGGCGAGGTCGATTATCGTTGCACTGGCGGGCTGATCTGCCCGGCGCAGCGGTTCGAACGGTTGCGGCATTTCGTCAGCCGGGCGGCGCTGGATATCGAAGGGCTGGGGGAGAAGTCGATTCAGGAGTTTCTGGATCTCGGCTGGATCACCGAACCGGCCGATATTTTTCGCCTGAAACACCATCGCGCCGAACTGGTGGGCCGCGAGGGGTGGAAGGAAAAGTCGGTCGACAATCTGCTCGCCGCGATCGAGGTGAAGCGTGCGCCCGATGCCGCGCGGCTGTTGTTCGGGCTGGGCATCCGCCATATCGGCGCGGTGACGGCGCGCGATTTGCTGAAGCGCTACACGACGCTGGAAGGGGTGCGCGCGCTGGCGCAGGAGATCATGGCGCTGCGTGAGGCTGCGCCGGAGGGCGAGACGCAGGCCAAGCGCGACAAGGCGATTGCCGAGCATATCGGCGTGGAGAATGTCGGCGCGGCGGTCGGCCATGCGCTCGCCGATTTCTTCCATGAGCCGCATAATGTGACGGCGTGGGAGGATCTGCTGAGCGAAGTATCGCCGCCGCCTTATGTTGTGGAAACCACCGCCAGCGCGGTGACCGGCAAGACGATCGTGTTCACGGGCAAGCTGGAGACGATGAGCCGGGATGAGGCCAAGGCGCAGGCGGAGCGGTTGGGGGCTAAGGCGGCGGGATCGGTCAGTGCCAAGACGGACCTGGTGGTCGCGGGGCCGGGGGCGGGGAGCAAGCTCAAGCAGGCGAGCGCGCTGGGGATCGAGGTGATCAGCGAGGAAGCCTGGGCGGAGATCGTCAGGGCGGCGGGTTAGGCCAGAATAACCCGTTCGTGCTGAGTAGAGACTGAGCTTGTCGAAGGCTCATATCGAAGCATCAAGCGATGCGCCTGATCCTTCGATATGCCATTTCGACTTCGCTCAATGGCTACTCAGGACGAACGGAGTTTGTTGGCGGCAACCAAGCTCAGAATACTGGCATGTTCGCGGGGTCTTCCGGGTCGACCACGGGGATGGGGGTGACGGGCGAGTGGATGCCGCATTCGACCTTGTCCCAGCCGCGCCAGCGGCCCGCGCGCGGGTCTTCGCCGGGCAGCACTTTCGACGTGCAGGGTTCGCAGCCGATCGACAGATAGCCTTGCGCCTCCAGCGGGTGGCGGGGCAGGACGTGGTCGGCGAAATAGGCCTCCAGATCATCCTTGGTCCAGTCGCCCAGCGGGTTGATCTTGAGCCGCCCGTCCTCGACCTCGAACCGGGGCAGGTTCTGGCGGGTGACCGACTGGAACGCCTTCCGCCCGGAAATCCAGGCGTCGAGGCCATCCTTGGCGCGCTTCAAAGGTTCGACCTTGCGGATTTCGCAGCAGCCGTCGGGATCATAGGACCAGCGCAGGCCGGTCTCGTCCTTCTTGGCGATCACCTCGGCGATCGGCGTCACGGTGCGGCTGTCGGTGAAGCCGAAAGCGTCCATCAGCGTGTCGCGATAGGTGAGGGTTTCGGCGAACATCTTGAGCGTGTCGACGAAGATCACCGGTACGGTCGGGTCCGCCTGCGCCACCAGATGCAGCAGCACGGCGCTTTCGGTGCCGAAGGACGAGACGACCGCGACATTGCCGGCCAGCCCTTCGGCAAAGACGGCCTTGAGCATGTCCAGCGTGCCCACACCCTCGAACCGCGCGTTGAGTGCGTCCGCGTCCGCCTGAACGAAGGCGGGGCGAGTGTCGATGATGTCGAGCGTGCGGGCGGCTTCAGCCATTCTGTGTCTCCGGGTGCCGCTTGGCCCAAATGGGCGCGCGGCCATCGATCGTCTTTTGATAGACGTCTGCATAGCGGGTGAGCGCGCGATCGACGGC
Organism: Sphingobium sp. SA2; assembly: GCF_032227065.1. Lineage (NCBI taxonomy): Bacteria > Pseudomonadati > Pseudomonadota > Alphaproteobacteria > Sphingomonadales > Sphingobiaceae > Sphingobium > Sphingobium sp. SA2. Next base: position 3,186,561 of record NZ_JAPMXX010000006.1, on the reverse strand, counting down.
GGCATCGTCCAGCGCCTTGGCCGGGTGGAAGCTGTCGAAGCCGCAGCGGCGCATCGCGACGATCTGGTCCACCAGCACGTCGCCGACGGCGCGCAACTCGCCCTGATAGCCCGCCTCGCGCAGGATGCGCGCCGCCGAATAGCCGCGCCCGTCGCCAAAGCCGGGGAAGTTCACTTCGACCAGCGAGATGCGATCGAGGTGCGGCAGCAATTCGCGGGCGTCTTCACCAGGTTCGATGCGGACGGCGGTGGCGTTGGACTGGCCGGTGAAGGCCTCGACCGTCACGGCGGGTTCCTGCGTTGATTCGCCGTCGCGGAAGGAGAGAAATTCAACCATGACGAAAATCTCCGTTCGTTTCGAGCGCAGTCGAGAAACGAGAAGCGTGCCCTAGCCGTGTCTCGACTTCGCTCGACACGAACGGCTGTTGCTTATGATCAACCATAAATCGCCTCCTTGAAGGGCGTCATGCCGATGCGGCGATAGGTGTCGAGGAAGCGTTCGCCATCGGTGCGTTCCGCCAGATAGATGTCGGTGACCTTTTCGATCGCATCGACCACGCCATCCTCGGAGAAACCGGGGCCGGTGATCTGACCCAGAGAGGCGTCCTCCGCGCCGGAGCCGCCGAGCAGCAGCTGGAAATTCTCGACGCCGCGCCGGTCCACGCCCAAAATGCCGATATGCCCGGCATGATGATGGCCGCAGGCGTTGATGCAGCCCGAAATTTTGAGCTTCAATTCGCCCAAGTCCGCCTGCCGCTCCGCATCAGCGAAGCGCGCCGCGATCTTCTGCGCCAGCGGAATGGAGCGGGCATTGGCGAGCGCGCAATAATCGAGCCCTGGGCAGGCGATGATGTCAGTGATGAGGTCGAGATTGGCTTCGGCCAGCCCCGCCGCTGCCAGCTTTTGCCAGATGGCGTAAAGGTCCGCTTTCTTCACATGGGGCAGGACGAGGTTCTGCGCATGGGTGACGCGCAGTTCGTCGAACGAATAGCTTTCGGCCAGGTCCGCCACCAGCGCCATTTGCTCGGCCGATGCGTCGCCGGGGATGCCGTCGATCGGTTTCAGGCTGATGTTGACGATGGCATAGCCGGGCACCTTATGCGCCGCGACCTGCCGGTCGAGCCAGAGCGCGAACGCCCGGTCGCTGCGGTCGATCGTGTCGGACAGACCGGCCTCATAAGCGGGCGGCGCGAAGAAGGCGCGAATGCGGGCCAGTTCCTCGACCGGTGGGTTGAGGCCAAGCGTCCGCATATGGGCGAACTCTTCCTCGACCTGGCGCTTATATTCCTCGACGCCGATCTCATGGACCAGGATCTTAATCCGGGCCTTGTACTTGTTGTCGCGACGACCGTGGCGATTATAGACGCGCAGGCAGGCTTCGAGATAGGAGATGATCTCATCCTCGGCCACGAAGTCGCGGATCAGGGGCGCGACCATCGGCGTGCGGCCCATACCGCCACCGGCATAGACTTCCGCGCCGACGACACCGTCACACTCGACCAGCTTGAGGCCGATGTCATGCAGGCGCATCGCCGCGCGATCATCGTCCGACGCGATGACCGCAATCTTGAACTTGCGCGGCAGATAGGTGAATTCGGGGTGAAAGCTCGACCATTGGCGCAGCAATTCGGCCCAGGGGCGGGGGTCCGCCACCTCGTCCGCGCTGACGCCGGCATATTGGTCGGAGCTGATGTTGCGGATGCAATTGCCCGATGTCTGGATGGCGTGCATCTCGACCGTCGCCAGTTCGGCGAGGATGTCGGGCGCGTCGGCCAGCTTGATCCAATTATATTGCAGGTTCTGGCGGGTGGTGAAATGGGCATAGCCCTTGTCATATTTGCCCGCAATCTCGCCCAGCTTGCGCATCTGCGTGCCCGACAATGTGCCATAGGGGATGGCGACGCGCAGCATATAGGCGTGGAGTTGCAGGTAGAGGCCGTTCATCAGCCGCAGCGGCTTGAACTGGTCCTCGGTCAGCGCACCGGCGAGGCGGCGCTGGGTCTGGTCGCGAAATTCCTCGACGTGGGCATCGACGATCGACTGGTCATAGCTGTCATAACGATACATGGTTCAGATCACCCAGTTGCCGGCATCGGCATCGTTCGGTTTCAGGGTCAGGTCGGGGCGCACGGTCGGCCCCAGCGCGCGGATGCGGTCCTTGATATGGGCGGGGCGCACGCCATCGTCGGTGATGGTCGCGTCGATGACATAGGCGCCGACGACGCGCAGCGCCGCTTCCTCTGCACGGGCGAGATCGTCGCCCTGCGCGCCGACATCGGCGGCATCGCCGACCTGGCGCGACCAGCCATCGCCCGCCCACCAGATGACGTCGCCGGACGCCAGATCATTACCCGTCAAAATCTTCACGAACGCATCTCCGCTCCATTACTCTGTCTTTGTGCCCAGCCGACCAACACGTCCTGCGCCAAGGCATGGCTCGCCACATCGCCGACCACGATCAGCGCCGGGCTGATCACGGCTTCGCGCTCCACCATATCGCCCAAGTCGGCGAGCAGGGTGCGCAGCGTGCGCATGTCGGCGCGGGTGCCGTTTTCCAGCACGGCGACCGGCAGGTCGGGCGATACACCATCGGCGATCAGCTTGTCGGCGATCTGCGCGGCGGTCGCCACGCCCATATAGATGACGAGCGTGCGGCCCTTGCCTGCAAGGCCCGACCAGTCCTGATCGGTCAATCCTTTGCACTGGCCGGCGACGAAGGTGACGGCGCTCGACGCATCGCGGTGGGTCAGTGGCAATTGCGCCTGTGCGGCGGCGCCGATGGCGGCGCTGATGCCGGGCACGACCTCGACGGGCACGCCTGCTGCGCGGCAGGCATCGACTTCCTCGCCGCCACGGCCGAAGATGAAGGGATCGCCGCCTTTCAGCCGCACCACCGCTTCGCCCGCCAGCGCGCAGCGGACCAGCAGCGCGTTGATCGCGTCCTGCGGCATCGAATGGCGGCTGCGTTGCTTGGCAACGGAAATCAGTTCAGCGTCGGGGGAGGCGAGCGCGAGAATTTCGTCCGACACCAGCCCGTCATGCACGATCAACCGCGCGTCGCGGATCAGGCGCACGGCCTTGATCGTCAGCAGTTCCGGATCGCCCGGACCCGCGCCCACCAGGTGGACGGTAGCAGGTGAAGTGTCAGCCATGCTTGCCATGTGGCCAAAGCGCGGGGGGAGTTCAATTCAGAATGCATATGGGCGGGGGTAGGAAATGTTTTGGCGGGGGGCGGATCAGTCGCCCATGGCGCTGACGTCGATGTCCTTGAGGCCCACGCCGATGGCGGCGCGGGGGGTTTCTATTTCCGCCGACACGACCGGATAGGCGCAATAATCCGCCGCATAATAAGCGCTCGGCCGGTGATTGCCCGAAATGCCGACGCCGCCGAACGGCGCGGCGGAGGAGGCACCGTTGGTCGGGCGGTTCCAGTTGATGACGCCCGCGCGGACATTGGCCCAGAATTGATTATATTGGTCGGGCGATCCGCCGATCAGCGAGGCGGACAGTCCATAGCGGCTGGCGTTGGCCTGCGCGATCGCATCGCTGAACTCGGCGACGCGGACAACCTGGAGCAGCGGGCCGAACAGTTCGACATCGGGTGGTTCGGCCATGGCGGTCACGTCGATGATCGCGGGGCTGAGGAAGGGCAGGCCCTTTTTGGGGCGCACCATATGTTTGATCGGCTTGCCGCCATTGCTCATCAGCCAGAGGAAGCTTTCGGTCAGTCCGTCGGCGGTCGCATTGTCGATGACTGGCCCCATATAGGGCGTCGGGTTGGCATGGGGGTGATCGACGATCAGCCGGTCAGCCAGTTTCTTGACCTCGGCAATGAACCGGTCGGCGATGGCATCCTTGACGATCAGGCGGCTGGCGGCGGTGCAACGCTGGCCGCTGCTCAGGAAGGCGGACTGGACGACCAGCACGGCGGCGGCGTTGATTTCGGGCGTGTCCCAGACGACGATGGGGTTGTTGCCGCCCATTTCCAGCGCCAGAATCTTGGACGGCTGGGCCGCGAACTGGCGGTTGATGGCGATGCCGGTCTGGGCCGACCCGGTGAACAGGATGCCGCCGACATCGGGATGGGCGGCGAGCGCCTTGCCGGTGTCCGGCCCGCCCAGCAGCAGGCGCAGCGCGTCGAACGGGACGCCGGCCTCATGATAGAGTTTGACCAGCATCTCGCCGACCGCAGGCGTCTTTTCCGACGGCTTGAAGACGACCGCATTGCCCGCCAGCAGCGCGGGGATGATATGGCCATTGGGCAGATGGGCGGGAAGATTATAGGGGCCAAGCACCGCCATCACGCCGTGGGGCTTGTGCCGGACCGATTGCCGCGCGCCGAGCGCTGCCTCCAGTCGCTTCTGTCCGGTGCGTTCCGAATAGGCGGCGACCGAGATGTCAACCTTGGCCATCACGGCGGCGACTTCGGCATGGGCGTCCCATAACGGCTTGCCGGTTTCGCGCGCGATGAGGTCCGCCAGCGCATCCTCGTTCCGGCGCACGACATTGACGAAGCGGCGCAGCGTTTCGATGCGCACCGCGATGGGCTGCGCCGCCCAGCGCGGCCAGGCGGCACAGGCACGCGCGACCTCCGCCTCCACGTCGCCCGCCTCACCCTGCCAAAGCAGGACGCCGGTGGCGGGTTCATAGGACGTGAGCGGCGTGGTCATACGACCCTGATATGGAGGGAAAAGGTTAAGGAAGGAAGGGTGGTGGATGGGGTTGCGATGGGTGGAGTGCCGTGTTCACCACTCTGTACGCCAAAGCAAAAGGCCCGGCCGCTGCTAAGCGGCCGGGCCTTTTGTGTGAGGTAGGACTGAAAGGATCAGCCGCTATAATACATGTCGAATTCGACCGGCGAAGGGGCCATTTCCCAGCGATACACTTCGGGCCACTTCAGCTCCATATAGGCGTCGATCTGGTCCTTGGTGAATACGCCGCCCTTGAGCAGGAAGTCCTGATCCTTTTCCAGGCTTTCGAGCGCTTCGCGGAGCGAACCGCAGACCGTCGGCACCTTGGCCAGTTCGACCGGCGGCAGGTCGTACAAGTTCTTGTCCATCGCCTCGCCGGGGTGGATCTTGTTCTCGATGCCGTCGATGCCCGCCATCAGCAAAGCGGCGGTGGCGAGGTAGGAGTTGGCGAGCGGATCGGGGAAGCGGAATTCGACGCGCTTCGCCTTCGTGCCGGCACCATAGGGGATGCGGCACGACGCCGAACGGTTGCGCGCCGAATAGGCGAGCAGCACGGGCGCTTCGAAGCCCGGCACCAGACGCTTGTAGCTGTTGGTGGTCGGGTTGGTGAAGGCGTTCAATGCCTTGGCATGCTTGATCACGCCGCCGATGAAGAACAGGCAGGTTTCCGACAGGCCGGCATAGCCGTCACCGGCAAAGGTGTTCTGACCCTTGTTCCAGATCGAGATATGCGTGTGCATGCCCGACCCATTGTCCGCCTTGATCGGCTTGGGCATGAAGGTCGCGGTCTTGCCATAGGCCTGGGCGACCATCTTCACGACATATTTGTAGATCTGGATGCGGTCGCAGGTTTCGACCAGCTTGCCGAAGGTCAGGCCCAGTTCGTGCTGGCTGCCCGCGACTTCATGATGATGTTTGTCCATGGGCAGGCCCATTTCCATCAGCGTGGTCACCATTTCGGCGCGGATGTCGGTGGTCACGTCGACCGGGCCGACCGGGAAATAGCCGCCCTTGGCGCGGGGGCGGTGGCCCATATTGCCGCCGTCATAGCTGGTGCCGGTGTTGGTCGGCAGTTCGACATCGTCCAGCTTGTAGAAGGACGAGGCATAGGTGTTGTCGAATTCAACGCTGTCGAACATGAAGAATTCGGGTTCCGGGCCGATATAGACGGTGTCGCCAAGGCCGGTCGACTGCAGGAACATTTCGGCGCGCTTGGCGGTCGAGCGGGGGTCGCGCGAATAGAGCGAGCCGTCGAGCGGCTCGACGATGTCGCACACCAGGATCATCATCGGCGTCGCGCTGAACGGATCGAAGAAGACCGCGTCCAGATCCGGCTTGAGGATCATGTCCGATTCGTTGATTTCCTTCCAGCCCTCGATCGAGGAGCCGTCGAACATCAGACCGTCGGTCAGTTCATCTTCGCCAATGACGTTGGCGCACATGGTGAGGTGATGCCAGGTGCCCTTGGGATCGGTGAAGCGGACATCGACCCATTCGATCTCCTTTTCTTCGATCATCTTCAGGATGTCTTTTGGCGTATTGGCCATGTGCAGTTGCCCTTCTCTCAAAATACCCCCCCGAAGGGGTAAGGTGGATGCCCATCATGTTCCGGTCCGCGAAGAACCGGGCAGAAACTTACATAGTGCCAGCCTGCAAGTCGGGCTGGCGGAGAACCATCAGATCGCGTCGCTGTCCCGCTCGCCGGTACGGATGCGGACGGCGCCCTCGATGTTGGAGATGAAGATCTTGCCGTCGCCGATGCGGCCGGTCTGCGCCGCGGCGCAGATCGCCTCGACCACACGGTCGGCCAGCGCGTCGTCGACGACGACCTCCAGCTTCACCTTCGGCAGGAAGTCGACGACATATTCGGCGCCGCGATAGAGTTCGGTATGGCCCTTCTGGCGGCCAAAGCCCTTCGCTTCGGTCACGGTGATACCCGACACGCCCACTTCGTGGAGTGCTTCCTTCACTTCGTCCAGCTTGAACGGCTTGATGATCGCTTCGATCTTTTTCATCACTCGTAATCCCAACCATGACGCCCGACAGGATACGGTCGATCCGCATCCCTCTCTCCCGTGCGAGAGACGAACATCATGCCCCCCTTGGCCTGCGTCGTCCCTCTATTTCTTCAATTACCGTGCCAAGTGGCGAATCGCCAGGATATGCTTTCGGCGATGGCGCAATCTTTGTCCATATTGCCCGGATTCAGGGCAATTTCCTGTGGTGCTGCCCGTTTTTTAAGCAGTAAAAGATTGGCTCACAGATAGGGCGGCGCGTCGAGGCCAACGGGGCTTTTGGTGAAAATCTCGCAGCCGGTTTCGGTGATGCCGATACTATGTTCGAACTGGGCCGACAGGGTGCGGTCGCGCGTCACCGCGGTCCAGCCATCGTCCAGCATCTTCACGCCCGCCTTGCCGATGTTGATCATCGGTTCGATGGTGAAGAACATGCCTGGCTTCAATTCAGGGCCAGTGCCGGGCCGGCCGACATGGACGACCTCCGGGCTGTCATGGAAGACACGGCCCAGGCCATGGCCGCAAAAGTCGCGGACCACGCCATAGCGGTGCTTTTCGGCATGGCGCTGAATCACCGCGCCAATGTCGCCCAGATGATTGCCGGGCTTGGCCTGTTCGATGCCCAGCATCAGGCATTCATAGGTCACTTCGACCAGGCGGCGCGCCTTGATCGGCGCTTCGCCCGCGATGAACATGCGGCTGGTGTCGCCATGCCAGCCATCGACCAGGGGGGTGACGTCGATATTGACGATATCGCCATCCTTGAGTCGATAGTCGCCGGGGATGCCATGGCAGATGACATTGTTGATCGATGTGCAGCAGCTATGGGTGTAGCCGCGATAGCCCAGAGTGGCCGGTACACCGCCGCCGTCGAGCGTCATGCGCCGGACGATGTCGTCCAGTTCGCCGGTGGTGACGCCCGGCACGACATGCGGCACCAGCGCGTCGAGTATCTCGGCGGCGAGCCGTCCGGCCTTGCGCATGCCAGCAAAACCGGCTGCGTCATACAATTTGATCGCAGTCGAGCGGGAGATCGGCGCGTCCGCCGTCATCGTCATATATTCGGTCATGGCATGACTATAGGGGCAGATGCGCGATAATGCGAGAGGGCGGCTAGGCAGCGCGACCAGCGCAGGCTATGCAGCCGCCATGGCCGATACCACCCGCATCTGGACCGCAGCGCTGATCGTCATCGGCGACGAGATATTGTCTGGCCGGACCCAGGACAAGAATGTGGCGCAGATCGCGCTGTGGCTCAACGTCCAGGGCATCCGCCTGCGCGAAGTGCGGGTCGTTGCCGACGATCAGGATGCGATAGTCGAGGCGGTCAACATATTACGGGTGCGCAACGACTATCTGTTCACCACCGGCGGCATCGGGCCGACTCATGACGACATCACGGTCGATGCGATCGCGGCGGCGCTGGGCGTGGCGGTGGAAATCCATCCGCAGGCGCGGGCGATGCTGGCGGGCTATTATGAGACACGTGGTGGGCTGACCGATGCGCGGCTCCGCATGGCGCGGGTGCCTGCGGGCGCGAGCCTGATCGAAAATCGCATGTCGGGTGCGCCCGGCATCCGGCATGGCAATATCTTCATCATGGCAGGCGTGCCGCATATCACCGCCGGGATGCTGGACAAGCTGACCGGGACGCTGGAGGGCGGCGTGCCGGTGCAATCGGCGACGGTGGGCTGCTGGGTCGCGGAAAGCGAGATTGCCGACCTGCTGGGCGCGACCGAACGCGCGCATGAGGGCTGCCAGATCGGCAGCTATCCCTTCTTCCGCGAAGGGCGCACGGGCGCGAATTTTGTGGTGCGATCGACCGATGGCGACAAGCTCGATGCGTGCGTCACGGCATTGTCCGAAGGCCTCGAAGCGGGCGGTTGGCCCGTGACGGCCGGGGGCATCTGACACCCCCGCCGCCGGTCAGCGTTCGCGCGGCCGGTTGAGGTGCGAGATCACCCCGCGCAGCGTCCGCACCTCCAGATGATTCCAGCCCGGCTTGGTCAGCAGATTGCGCAGCGTCAGCTTGGTCGCGGGCGCGCGGTCGGGCGGGAAGAAATAGCCGACCTTTTCAAGCAATGTGGTGAACTGGTCGATCATGCCCTCCAACTCCTCCTGCGGCGCGGGGACGCCTAGGTCGGTGATGGTGGGCTGGGCGAGGTTCGCCTGTTTCGACCATTCATAGGCGCACAGGATGACCGCTTGCGCGAGGTTCAAGGAGCCGAATTCCGGGTTGATCGGAACGGTCAGGATTTTGCGGGCGAGCGCGACATCCTCGGTCTCCAGGCCGGAGCGTTCGGGGCCGAAAATATAGGCGCAGCGGCCCTGGGCGGCATGGATTTCCCGCGCGGCCTCTTCGGGCGTGACCACGGGCTTGGTGACGCCGCGCTTGCGGACGGTCGTGGCGTAGACATGGGCGCAGTCGGCGACGGCGTCGGCGAGCGTTTCATAGACCTGCGCTTGATCCAATATGAAGTCCGCACCGGCCGCCGATGGGCCTGCGTCGGGATTGGGCCAGCCGTCGCGGGGGGTGACCAGCCGCATCTCGGTCAGCCCGAAATTGAGCATCGCACGCGCGGCCTTGCCGATATTCTCGCCCAGTTGGGGGCGGACGAGGACGATCACGGGGGGTGGGGGTGCATGTTCTATCATATTACCGTTCGTCCTGAGTAGGGGCTGAGCTTGTCGAAGCCCCGTATCGAAGGATTTGCGCGCCGCGAGCCGGATGGCGTCCCAGTCCCCGGCGATCAGCCCTTCCTTTTTCTTGCGCGACCAGCCTTTGATCTGCTGTTCGGCGGAAAGCGCTTCATCTCGTGTGCCGAAATCCTGGCTCCAGACCAGGGCGACCGGGCGACGGCTCTGCGTGTATCCCGGAATTTCGCCTGACTGGTGCTGCGCGACGCGCTGCTCCAGATTGTCCGTGTGGCCGAGATAATAGCTGCCATCGGCGCAATGCAGCATGTAGGTGTGGAACGTCATTGCGCGGTCCTTCGATACGCCATTTCGACTTCGCTCAATGGCTACTCAGGACGAACGGATATGGGAAGCGCTCGAACCGAACGGAGGTGGTGTGTGGTCAGGGCGAACGGAGGCAGGAGCGTGTTCACCCGCCCACTTCCTTCACCGTTCCGGCGAAATCCTCGAAATCCTTGGCGTCGGTGAAGTCCTTATAGACGCTGGCGAAGCGGATATAGGCGACGCTGTCGAGGCGTTTGAGGCCTTCCATCACCATTTCACCGATGGCGCGGGCGGGGACTTCGGTGTCGCCGCTGGTTTCGAGCTGGCGCTGGATGCCGGAGATGAGTTTTTCGATGCGGCTGGGGTCGATCGGGCGCTTGCGGCAGGCGATGCCGATCGAGCGGGCGAGCTTGTCGCGCTCGAACGCTTCCTTGCGGCCCTCGCTTTTGACCACCCAGATGTCGCGGAGCTGGATGCGCTCGAAGGTGGTGAAGCGCGCGGCACACGCTTCGCACTGGCGGCGACGGCGGATGGCGGCACCATCTTCCGTCGGCCGGCTGTCCTTCACCTGGCTGTCTTCATGGGAACAGAAGGGGCAGCGCATGGACTCTTCAACTCCGTTCGTCCTGAGTAGCCATTGAGCGAAGTCGAAATGGCGTATCGAAGGACAGGTTCTGCAAGACCCTTCGATACGGGTCTTCGACAAGCTCAGCCCCTACTCAGGACGAACGGGTTAAAGCAAGTTACTGTCAATAAATCGGGAACCGCCCGGTCAGCGCCAGCACCTTCTCGCGCACATGCGCTTCGACCTGGCCGTCGCCGTCATCGCCATTGCGCTTGAGGCCTTCCACGACCTCGGCAATCAACTCGCCGATCTCGCGGAATTCCGCTTCGCCGAAACCGCGCGTGGTGCCGGCGGGGGTGCCGAGGCGCACGCCCGACGTGACGAACGGGCTGGCGGTATCGAACGGCACATTATTCTTGTTGCAGGTGATGTAGGCGCGGTCGAGCGCCTTCTCCGCGGCCTTGCCGGTGGTGTTCTTCGCGCGCAGGTCGACCAGCATCAGGTGATTGTCGGTGCCGCCCGACACGATCGACAGGCCAGCATCGGCCAGCGTCGCGGCCAGCGTTTTGGCGTTGGCGACGATCTGGTGGGCGTAGGCCTTGAACTCAGGCGTCAGTGCTTCCTTGAACGCTACCGCCTTGGCGGCGATGATGTGCATCAGCGGACCGCCCTGCAGGCCGGGGAAGATGGCGCTGTTGAACTTCTTGGCCAGTGCCTCGTCATTGCACAGGATGATGCCCGAACGGGGACCACGCAGCGACTTGTGCGTCGTGGTGGTGGTGACATGGGCGTGGGGGACGGGCGAGGGGTGCGCGCCGCCCGCGACCAGGCCGGAGAAATGCGACATGTCGGCGAGCAGATAGGCACCCACTTCGTCGGCGATCTCGCGGAAACGTTCGAAATCCCAGTGGCGCGAATAGGCGGTGCCGCCGCAGATGATGAGCTTGGGCTTGCTCTCGCGCGCGATGCGGGCGACTTCGTCTATGTCGATCATATGATCGTCGGCACGCACGCCATAGGCGACGGGGTTGAACCACTTGCCGCTCATGTTGACCGGTGACCCGTGGGTCAAATGGCCGCCCGACGACAGGTCGAGGCCCATGAAGGTGTCGCCCGGTTGGAGCAGCGCCAGGAACACGGCCTGGTTCATCTGGCTGCCGCTATTGGGCTGGACGTTGGCGAATTTCGCGCCGAACAGTTCCTTCGCCCGCTCGATCGCCAGCGTTTCGACGACGTCGGCATATTCGCAGCCGCCATAATAGCGCTTGCCGGGATAGCCTTCGGCATATTTGTTGGTGAAGATCGAGCCTGCGGCTTCCAGCACGGCTTTCGACGCGATATTTTCGGATGCGATCAGTTCGATCTTGTCCTGCTGGCGCTTCAATTCATGTTCGATCGCGCCGAAGATTTCGGGGTCCGCGCTGCTAAGCGATTCGCTGAAGAAGCCGTCCTGACGGATGGCCGGGCTGAGGGTGTCGATGCTCATCGAAATATCCTTTCAGAGCGCGGGCTGGGATAGTTTGTCGACGCGGCCGGCATGGCGGCCTCCGCCAAAATCAGTGGTGAGGAACGCGATGACGCAGGCCTTGGCCATGTCCACGCCGGTCAGGCGCGCGCCCATGGCCAGCACATTGGCGTCATTATGCTCGCGTGACAGGGCAGCGGACAGCGGCTCGCCGACCAGCGCGCAGCGGCACGCCGGGTTGCGATTGACCGCGATCGAAATGCCGATGCCCGACCCGCACAAAGCAATGCCGCGATCCGCCGCGCCAGATGCAACCGCTGTCGCGAGTTTGTAACCATAATCGGGATAATCGACGCGGTCGGCGGTCGCCGGGCCAAGGTCTTTAACCTCATGTCCTTCGTCGCGCAGCCATTGCGCCAGTTCCGCCTTCAGGTCGATGGCGGCATGGTCGGATGCGATGGCGATTTTCATCTGCTGTTCGTCCCTTCACCGATGGGGTGATTCGTTCCCGCGCCTCTTAGGGGCAGAAGCGGTGGATTGCCACCTTGGTCCGCCGCCCTTATGGGCAGAGGCATGACAGGCACGATCCTCTCCATCCTGATGCTGGCCGGGCTGTTGCTGACCGGCGGCGGCCTCTATGTGATAGTCAAGTTGCGCGACCGCAAGCGCGGCGCGCTGATGATCATCGCAGGGCTGGTGATGTTCGGCAATGTCGCGATCTCGGCCATACCGGGGCCGGACTTGCCGGGGCTGGAACGCCGCTGAGCCGCAGCGCCAGCGTCGCCAGCAGATCGGTCTGCGTCACCAGTCCCAGCAGGCGATGATCGGTGTCGACCACCACCGCAGCATGGCGCACACCGCTGCTGAACGGACCTATCAGGCGCGCGACCGGCGTATCGGCATGGACGAAGAGCGGCCGGTGGGCGACGTCGGCGACAAGTATGCCGTCCTGCAGCAGGTCACGCGCATTGATCATCCCCTGCAACCGGCCAGCATCGTCCAGCACCGGCAGCGACAGGAGATTGCGCGCCTGCATCAGCGTGCGGGCCTCTGCCACGGTCTGACTGGCCGCTACATGCAGCACATCGCGCGCCATGATCTCATCGCACCGCATCGCGCCATGCGTGCGTTCGGCCGCGCGCAACTGGGCATCGGCCAGCAAAGGGCGGAGGTCCGCCTCGTCCACGTCCAGCCGTGCGCCAAAGCCATGGAGCGCGTCGGCGATATCCTGCGCGCTGGGGGCGGCGCGCAGCATGGGCGCGGGATCGGTCGTGGCGTGGGGCGACGGCGCCTTGGGCGGTACATGGGGATAGCTTTGGCCGACCATGCGGTGGAACAGCATCGCCACGATCAAGAGCAGCAGCGTGTTCGCGCCCACCGGCGTCAGGGCGAACAGATAGCCGGTATCGTTTCCGGCCAGCACGGCCGAGAGCGCGACTGCGCCGCCGGGCGGGTGGAGGCAGCGCAGCAGCGACATGATCGCGATCGCCCCGCCGACCGCCACGGCCGCTGCCATGGTCGGGTTGGGGATGATGTGGGCGATGGCGATGCCGACCAGTGCGGAGATGATGTTGCCGCCCAGCACTGGCCAGGGTTGCGCCAGCGGACTGGCGGGCACCGCGAACAGTAGCACGGCCGACGCGCCCATGGGGGCCACCAGCAGCGGATGGGCCAGGCCATTGCCGAGCATCAGGCCGCATAGCAGTCCGGTGATCGCGATCCCGCCGATTGCGCCGCTGGCGGCCTTGATCCGGTCGAGCAAGCCGGGACCGGGCGGGGCGGGTATGAAACTGCTATAATAGCGGCTCCAGACCATGCGGGGTTTGGGTTCGGGCGTGTCGGACATGATCGCTGCGCTAACGGGCGGAAGCGAAGGATGCCACGCCGAATAATCAGGCCCGTTGAAAGTCTGGCTTTGCCTTTGCCCAAAGAAAAAGGGGCCACCTTGCGGCAGCCCCTTTTTCTGTTTCGCGGGCGTTGCCCCTCAACGGATCGGCGAATCCGGGGACAGGCGCATGTCGAGATAATTGTCGACCGACTTCATCAGCTGGTCGAGTTCATGTTCGAAGAAGTGGTTGGCACCACGGATTTCATCATGGTGGATGGTGATGCCCTTTTGCGCGCGCAGCTTGTCGACCAGTTTCTGGACGGCGCTGGCGGTCACGACTTCGTCCGACGTTCCCTGCACGATGATGCCCGATGAAGGGCAGGGCGCGAGGAAGGAGAAGTCGTACATATTGGCGGGCGGTGCGACCGAGATGAAGCCACGGATTTCCGGGCGACGCATCAGCAATTGCATGCCGATCCAGGCGCCGAAGGAGAAGCCCGCGATCCAGGTGGTCTGCGCTTCGGGATGGAAGCTCTGGACCCAGTCGAGCGCCGCTGCGGCATCGGACAGTTCGCCGATGCCATTGTCGAACGTCCCCTGGCTGCGGCCGACGCCCCGGAAATTGAAGCGCAGCACGGCAAAGCCGCGCTTTACGAAGGTCTTGTAGAGCGCCTGGGTGATGCGGTCGTTCATGGTGCCGCCGCCCTGCGGATGCGGGTGCAGGATCATGGCGACCGGCGCACGCGGGCGGGGCGGGGGGCTGAAACGGCCTTCGAGACGGCCTTCGGGTCCGGTAAAGATTACGTCGGGCATGGCACCTGTTATCGTTCTGGGCCACTCGGCCCGGATGGGCAGGGCGGCAAATGGAGTCGCGTCGGGCACGCCAAGGGATGTGCTGGCGCAGCGCGGCAGACCGCCTATATAGAAGCCGCCGCCATTTCCGCAATCAATGAGTAGCCCCCCTTGGCCGCCGACCGTCTCTATCTCGATCATGCCGCGACGACACCGATGCTGGCCCAGGCGCAGGCGGCGATGGTCGCCGCCATGGGCCATTGGGCCAACCCGTCCAGCCCCCATGCCGATGGCCGCGCCGCGCGCGCCGCGCTGGAGGAGGCCCGCGCCCGGATCGCGGCGGCGCTGGGCTGGAACGGCCATGTCATTTTTACGTCGGGGGCGAGCGAGGCGATCGCGATCGGGCTTGGCCGGGCGAAGGCGGGGCGGATCGTGACGTCGGCGGTGGAGCATGATGCGGTGCTGCGGGTGACGAAGGGGGCCGAGCGGCTGGCGGTGGATGGGGATGGTCGCGCCCATATGATTCGTCATTCCCGCGCAGGCGGGAACCCATCTCCCAGCCTCGCCACGGATATAGCGGGGGAGATGGATCCCCGCCTGCGCGGGGATGACGGGGAGGCAACAGTTTTCGCCATCCAGCACGTCAATAATGAAACCGGCGTCATTCAGCCGCTCGACCAGATCGACCGCCATGGCGCGATCCTCTTCGCCGATTGCGCGCAGAGCGCGGGCAAGCTGCCGCTGCCCGATGCCGACATGATCGCGATCAGCGGGCATAAATTCGGCGGTCCGCCCGGCATCGGCGCGCTGCTGATCCGCGATCTGGCGCTCATCGAGGCGAGTGGCGGGCAGGAGCAGGGCTATCGCGCGGGGACCGAGAATCTGCCTGCGATCCTGGCGATGGCGGCGGCGCTGGAGGCGCGGGCGGACTGGTTGCCGGGCGCTGCGCTGCTGCGCGCGCGGCTCGACGCGGGGATCGAGGCGGCGGGCGGTGTGATCGTCGCGCATGATGCGCCGCGTATCCCGGCCATCGCCAGCTATCGGATGCCGGGCCTGTCGGCGCGCGCGCAACTCATTCAGTTTGATATGGCGGGCATTTCGGTGTCGGCGGGCAGCGCCTGTTCGTCGGGGTCGCTCAAGACCAGCCATGTGCTGCACGCGATGGGCTGGGACGAGGCGGTGGCGAGCGAGGTGGTGCGCGTGAGTTTCGGGCCGCAGACGCACGAGGGCGATGTCGATCGCTTCCTGGCCGCCTGGACGGCGATGGCCGCGCGGGCGCGACGATGATCTATCTCGATTATCAGGCGACGACGCCGCTGGCTCCGCAAGCGTTCGACGCGATGGTGCCGTTGCTGCGCGACCAGTTCGCCAATCCGCACAGCGCGCATCGACCGGGCCGGGCGGCGGCGGCACAGGTCGAGGTGGCGCGCGAGGCGGTCGGCGCATTGTTGCCGTCCGGTGGGCGGTTGCTGTTCACGTCGGGCGCGACCGAGGCGCTCAACATCGCCATTCAGGGTGCGCCCAAGGGCGATATCGTGACGATTGCGACCGAACATGCGGCGGTGCTGGATACGGTGGAGGCCTTGGCGCGCGCGGGGCGGACGGTGACGGTGCTGCCGGTCGGCGCGGATGGTGTCGTGGACTTGGACGCGGCCGCGCAGGCGATACGGCCCGGCGTGGCGCTGGTGGCGGTGATGCTGGTCAATAATGAGATCGGCTTGATCCAGCCCGTCGCGGCTTTGGCCGAACTGGCACATCGCGCGGGGGCGTTGCTGCTGTGCGATGCGGTGCAGGGCTATGGCCGGGTGCCGATCCCCGACATATGCGACATGGTGGCGATCAGCGCGCATAAGATCCATGGGCCTAAAGGGGTGGGAGCCTTGTGGCTGCGCGATGGGGTCAGTCTTGCGCCGCTCATCCATGGCGGCGGGCAGGAGGGCGGATTGCGTTCCGGCACGCTCTCGCCCGCGCTGTGCGCCGGATTCGGGGTTGCCGCGCGATTGATGCGCGAACGGGCGGAGGCCGACCGCGCCCATGTCGAATCGCTGTCCGACCTTGCCCGATCCCTTTTCGCCGACTGGACGATCAATGGCAGCATGACCGCGCGTTATCCGGGCAATCTCAACCTGCGCCGCGCCGGAATCGATGGCGCGCGATTGTTGTCGGATTGCCGCAATATCGCTTTTTCGCTCGGCAGCGCTTGCGCAAGCGGGTCCGGCAGGCCTAGCCATGTGCTGCGCGCACTGGGGCTGACAGACGCACAGGCGCGTGGATCGGTGCGGATCGGCTTTGGCCGATATACGACATCGGCCGAACTGGAGAGCGCTGCGGAGGCATTGAACAAGGCAGCAGCCGCACAAGCGGCGCTGTAAAAAAGGGAGCGTCGCACCATCATGACCAGGGTTACCTTCATCAGCGCTGACGGGGAACGGCGACAGGAGGTCGATGCCCCGGCGGGATCGGTGCTGCTCGACATCGCACAGGCGGCGGGCCAGCCGCTCGAAGGGACATGCGAGGGGCAGATGGCCTGTTCCACCTGCCATGTCATCGTCGAAGCCACCGATTTTCCGCGCCTCGGCCGCGCCAGCGAGGATGAGGAGGATATGCTCGACCTCGCCGCGTCCGCCACGCGCACCAGCCGCCTGTCATGCCAGATCATCCTGGCTGATGGGCTGGACCAGTTGACGGTGCGCATTCCGCCCGAATCCTACAATATGCAGGGTATGTGAAGCCGATGAAACGCTTGTCCGCGCTTGCCTTGCTGCTGCTGATCGCCGCGCCGTCCAGCGCCGCCGAGAAGCAGAAAAAGACCAAGGAGCCGGTGCCGACCGGGCAACTCGATTCGCTGCTGCCGCCTGCGCCGCGCTATCTGGTGCCGCAATCGGCGCTGGCGCAGGTGCGCAATCCCAAGGAGATCGAGCAGGAAACCGGCGGGCGGCTGGGTGTCGCGCTGGTCGATAAGCAGGGCGCGCTCTTGCTGGGCTTCAACCGCGACGAGCCGTTCGCGATGTGCTCGACCTTCAAGGCGCCATTGGCGGCGGCGGTGCTGATCGGCGCGGAGGGCGGTAAGTTCGGGCTGGAAGGAGAGATATCCTTCAGCAAGGACGATATTCTCGATTATGCGCCGGTGGTGAAGGCAAACCGCAAGCGCGGCCGGATGAGCATGGCCGGACTGGCGCAGGCGGCGGTCGAAGTGAGCGACAATAGTGCGGCGAACCTGCTGCTGCCGATGCTGGGCGGGCCGCAGGGGCTGACCGCCTTCATGCGCGCGCATGGCGACAGCGTGACCCGGCTGGATCGTAACGAGCCGGACCTGAACGAAAATGCCGAGGGCGACCCGCGCGACACGACCACGCCCGCCGCGATGGCCGGGCTGATGGGGCGGCTGTTGTTCCGCGACATGCAGGGGGAGAGCGCCGATCGGCTGCGCGGCTGGCTGAACGCCAGCAGCACGGGCGACAAGCGGATCAAGGCGGGCCTGCCCGAAGGCTGGACGTCGGGCAGCAAGACCGGCAGCTGCGGCACCGCTTATAATGACGTGGCGCTGGTCAAGTCGCCGGCGGGCGATGAATATATATTGGCGGTCTATCTCGACCGGCCGACGGTCGATGCCAAGAAGGCCGAGGCAGCGATTGCCGAGACGGCGCGGGCTGCGTTGGAATTTGTCGGGCAGGCGCAAAAGAGCGGGCTGGAATAGGAGTATTCCACCGTTCCGTTCGTGTCGAGCGAAGTCGAGACACGCTTGCGCCAAGGTCGCCGCTTCTCGACTTCGCTCGAAGCGAACGGTTTTGGTTGCCCCTTGCCATTATGTCACCCTTTCGCCATATGCGCGGCGGGAGTCGGGCGGACGTGATCGTCGCGAACCGGGTCAGGTCCTGACGGAAGCAGCCACAGTGATTTCGTCACGGGTCGTTCCGGCTCCCACCTTCCAGCCATCATCCCGCTTCGACAATGGCGGCCCGAACGGCTAGACCAGACCGATGTCCGATTCCCAGCAGCCCTATCGCGTCCTCGCGCGCAAATATCGACCGCGCAGCTTTCATGAGCTGATCGGGCAGGACGCGATGGTCCAGACGCTGGGCAATGCGATCCGGCGCGGGCGGCTGGCCCATGCCTTTTTGATGACGGGCGTGCGCGGGGTCGGCAAGACATCGACCGCGCGGCTGATCGCCAAGGCGCTCAACTGCATCGGCGCGGACGGGCAGGGCGGGCCGACGATCGACCCGTGTGGCGTCTGCGAACCCTGCACCGCGATCGCCGAGGGTCGGCATATCGACGTGGTCGAGATGGACGCGGCCAGCCATACCGGCGTCGATGATGTGCGCGAGATTATCGAGGCGGTGCGCTATGCCGCCGTTTCCGCGCGCTACAAAATCTACATCATCGACGAAGTGCATATGCTCTCCAAAAACGCCTTCAACGCGCTGTTGAAGACGTTGGAGGAGCCGCCCGCCCATGTGAAATTCCTGTTCGCGACGACCGAAGTGAACAAGGTGCCGGTCACCGTCCTGTCGCGCTGCCAGCGGTTCGACCTGCGGCGTATTCCGGCAGAGCTGCTCGCCAGCCATTTCGCCTATGTGGTGGAGGCCGAAAAGGTCGCGGCGGAGCCGGATGCGCTATCGCTGATCGCGCAGGCCGCCGAAGGGTCGGCGCGCGATGGTCTGTCAATCCTCGACCAGGCGATCGCCCATGCGGAGATGGGGGAGGGCGAGCCGGTCGTCACGGCGGCGCAGGTGCGCGATATGCTGGGCCTGTCGGATCGCGGGGCGGTGCGTCGTCTGCTGGGGCTGTTGCTGGCAGGTGATACCGCCGCGCTGCTGGTCGCCGTGCGGGACCAATATGCGCTGGGTGTCGAGCCGCTGGCGCTGATGCGCGGGCTGATGGAACTGGTTCATGCGGTGACACTGGTGAAGGCGGGGCGCGATATTGCCAGCCCCGGCCAGTCCGCGGAGGAGCGCGACGCGCTGGCCGACTGGGCCTCGCAAATCGGCTTTGCGCCCTTGCATCGGCTGTGGCAATTGCTGGTCAAGGGCCATGACGAGGTGGCGAGCGCGGTGCTGCCGATCGAAAGCTGCGAAATGGCGCTGCTGCGGGTGATGCACGCCGCGACCATGCCCGATCCGGGCGAGATTGCGCGGATGCTGCGCGAGGGCGGGCCTGTCGCTGGGGCGGCGCCGGGTGCGGTGGCCGCAACGACAGGCGATGGTCCTGCCGCACAATTGCCAGCCACTTTTCCCGACCTGATCGAGGCCTTCTGGCAGCGCGGCAAGGGGCAGTTGGCGCAGGAACTGCACGATGGCGTCGCGCTGGTCCGCTATGCGCCGCCGGAAATACAGTATCAGACGACATCTTCGCTATCAGCGGATTTTGCGGCTCGTATCGCCCCGGCGCTCAAGGAGGTGACAGGCGTTGCCTGGCGCGTCGCGCAGAGCGATGGCGAGGCGCAGCCCACATTATTAGCGCAGGAGCAGGCCGCGCAGGCCAATGCCCGCGCCACTATTCTTGAAACCCCGGTGGTGAAGGCGGCGATGGCGGCCTTTCCCGATGCGGAGCTGGATGACCGGCTCGAACAATGGAGTGTAGGACAATGAAGGATCTGAACGAAATCCTGGGCATGGCGAGCCGTGTGCAGGAAGAATTGCAGCGCGCGCAGGATAATCTCGACAAGCTGGAAGTCGAAGGCGCGGCGGGCGGCGGTCTCGTCAAGGTCAAGGCGTCGGCCAAGGGCCGCATCCTGGGCGTGTCGATCGACGACAGCCTGCTGGCACCGTCGGAAAAGCAGATGCTCGAAGACCTGGTGACCGCTGCGTTCAACGACGCGCGCAAGAAGGCGGACGAGGTCAGCAATGCCGAAATGGGCAAGATGACGGCTGGCCTGCCCTTGCCCCCCGGCTTCAAACTGCCGTTCTGAGCGCGGATGTGCGCGAAGAGCCCTATAATAACACTGGGTTCATCGTGACCGCATTATGACATCCCCTGATTGATTGACGCGATAGCCATCCCCATAAAGGCGATGAACCGTAGGACAGGCCCCATTTGGCCCGGAGTGTGAATGACTGTGCAATATCCCCTTCTGCCGCTGCGTGACATCGTCGTCTTTCCGCAGATGATCGTCCCGCTCTTCGTCGGTCGCGACAAGAGCGTCTCCGCGCTGGAAGCGGCGATGGAAGGCAATAAGGAAATCTTCCTGGTGTCGCAGCTCGACCCGGCCGAGGATGATCCTGGCCAGGATTCGCTCTATGATACGGGCGTCGTGGCGGTCGTGCTGCAATTGCTCAAGCTGCCCGATGGCACGGTGCGCGTGCTGGTCGAGGGCAAGCATCGTGCGCGGCTGACGACGATGGCGGAGACGGGCACGCATCTGGTCGCCGATGTCGAAGCGATCGAGGATATTGCTGCCGAAGGGCCGGAAGCCGCCGCGCTGATGCGCTCGGTCGCCGAGCAGTTCGAGAATTACGCCAAGCTCAACAAGAAGCTGCCCGCCGAAACGCCGGTGCAGCTGCGCGAGATCGAGGATGCCGGGCGGTTGGCCGATGCCGTGTCCGCCAATATCAACGTCAAGGTATCCGACAAGCAATCGCTGCTGGTCGAGGCTGATCCGGTCAAGCGGCTGGAGATGGTGTTCGCTTTCATGGAAGGCGAACTGGGCGTGCTCCAGGTCGAAAAGAAGATCCGTGGTCGCGTGAAGCGGCAGATGGAGAAGACCCAGCGCGAATATTATCTCAACGAGCAGCTAAAGGCGATCCAGCGTGAGCTGGGCAATGGCGAGGGCGAAGAGGGCGATGAGCTGGCCGAACTGGCCGAGAAGATCGCCAAGACCAAGCTGAGCAAAGAAGCGCGGGCGAAAGCGACCGCTGAGCTAAAGAAGCTCAAGGGCATGCAGCCCATGTCGGCCGAAGCGACCGTGGTGCGCAACTATCTCGACGTGCTGCTGGGCTTGCCCTGGGGCAAGAAGGGCAAGGTCAAGAACGACCTCAAGCGCGCGCAGGATGTCCTCGATGAGGATCATTTCGCGCTCGACAAGGTCAAGGACCGGATCATCGAATATCTGGCGGTGCAGGCGCGCACCAATAAGCTCAAAGGCCCGATCCTGTGCCTCGTCGGCCCGCCGGGCGTGGGCAAGACCTCGCTGGGTCGTTCGATCGCTAAGGCGACCGGGCGCGAATTCGTGCGCCAGTCGCTGGGCGGCGTGCGGGATGAAGCCGAAATTCGCGGTCACCGTCGCACCTATATCGGCTCGCTGCCGGGCAAGATCGTGACCAACCTGAAGAAAGCGGGGACGATGAACCCGCTCTTCCTGCTCGACGAGATCGACAAGCTGGGCCAGGATTTCCGCGGCGATCCGGCATCGGCACTGCTCGAAGTGCTGGACCCCGAACAGAATAGCAAATTCCAGGATCATTATCTGGAGATCGACGTCGATCTTTCAGACATCATGTTCGTGACGACCGCCAACTCTTTGAATTTGCCGCAAGCCTTGCTGGACAGGATGGAGATTATCCGGCTGGAAGGCTATACCGAGGATGAAAAGGTCGAGATCGCGCAGCGGCATCTGATCGCCAAGCAGATCGACGCCCATGGCCTCAAGGAAGGCGAGTTCGAAGTGACCGAGGAGGCCGTTCGCGACCTCATCCGTTACTATACCCGCGAGGCGGGCGTCCGCACGCTGGAGCGCGAAGTCGCGCGACTAGCGCGCAAGGCGCTGCGCAAGATCCTCGAAGGTGTCTATGAAAAGGTCGTCATCACGCCGGAGACGCTGGCGGACTATGCCGGGGTGCGTAAATATCGCCATGGCGTCGGTGAAGAGGAACATCAGATCGGCGCGGTCACAGGTCTGGCCTGGACCGAGGTCGGCGGTGAATTGCTGACGATCGAGGCGGTCACCGTGCCCGGCAAGGGCATGATCAAGACGACCGGAAAGCTCGGCGATGTGATGACCGAATCGATCCAGGCGGCCTTCTCTTATGTGAAGGCGCGCTCGCCCGGCTATGGCATCAAGCCCAGCATCTTCAACCGCAAGGATATCCACATCCATCTGCCCGAAGGCGCAGTGCCCAAGGATGGGCCGTCGGCGGGCATCGGCATGGTCACCTGCATCGTGTCGACGCTGACCGGCATCCCGGTCCACAAGGATGTCGCGATGACCGGCGAGGTGACCTTGCGCGGTCGCGTCCTGCCGATCGGCGGCTTGAAGGAAAAGCTGCTGGCGGCGTTGCGCGGTGGCATCAAGACGGTGTTGATCCCGCAGGAAAATGAGAAAGACCTAGCGGAAATTCCGGCCAATATCCGTGACGGGCTGGAAATCGTGCCGGTCAGCCATGTGGATGAAGTGCTGGCGCGTGCCTTGATGTCTGTGCCCGAAGCGATCGCCTGGACCGAAGAGGATGACCTGGCCGCGCAGCCGAGCAATGGCCAGGGGCGCGACGGGGACGCTACGCTGCGGCATTGATCGACGGGCCGATAGGGCAAAAGCGACGGGTTTCCGGCATTTTCATGCTGCATTGCGAAATTGCATGTGATCCGGGAACTTCGTCGCTTTCTCTTTGACAGGCACTCAAAGCTGCGCCTTATTGCCGCCTTTACGCCGCGATTCCTAAACTAACCAACAGCATCAGGGGGTTCCCAAGGCATGAACAAGCAGGATCTGATCAGCGCGGTTGCCGAGAGCAGCGGCCTTACCAAGAATGACGCGACCAAGGCTGTGGAAGGCGTGTTCGATGCCATCACCGGCGCGCTCAAGAAGGGCGACGAAGTGCGCCTGGTCGGCTTTGGCACTTTCTCCGTCACCCAGCGCAAGGCATCGACCGGCCGCAACCCGCGCACCGGCGAAACGATGACCATCAAGGCATCGACCCAGCCAAAGTTCAAGGCCGGCAAGGGCCTCAAGGATTCGGTCAACTGACGGTCCGGGCATCGGCACAAGAGGCAGATGCCCGCGTCGCACGACCGTAAAGGCGTCGCGGCCTGAAAAAATCGAGAGTGCGTGATAACGGGAACTGAGCCGCACGCATGGGCGCAAGACAATAGGGTGGGTGCTGGATCAGCACTCACCCTTCTGCTTTTGGGCCAGGCGGGTTAGGGAAGCGGCATGAGGATGAGACGATTTGCCGCGCTGTGCGGCGCGGGCGCGATGGCGCTGCTGCTGTCGGCCTGTGGTGGCGGTCAATACCGGCCGGTGCGGGATGTGCCGGTCAAGATCGGCCCGCCCTATGTGGTGCGTGGCGTCACCTACACGCCTGCGGCTGATCCGGGTTATGACATGCTGGGCTATGCCAGCTGGTATGGATCGGAATCGGGCAATCGCACCGCCAATGGCGAACGCTTCCGTCCCGGCTGGGTGACCGCCGCGCATACCAGCCTGCCGCTGCCGAGCTACATCGAGGTGACGGCGCTGGACACCGGACGCACCATCGTCGTGCGGGTCAATGATCGCGGGCCTTTTTCCGGGCGCGGGCGGGTGATCGACCTGTCGCGCGGCGCGGCCGAGCAATTGGGCGTGCGGGCGCAGGGGCATGTGCCGGTGCGGGTGCGGCTGGTCGATCCGCCCGAAAAGGATCGCGCCCGGCTGCGCAAGGGCAAGGCGGCACCGGCGCGCACCTCCGTGCCCGAAGCTACCCTGCGCAAATTGCGCGCGCAGTTGCGCGCGGCGGGGCTGTAAGCGGCGGAAAGCGCCGATCGCGGCATTTGCCTGCTTGACGGGGCGGGATGAGCCGCATATGTGCCCACATCTCGCGGGCCTTATGGCCCCATGGCGATCGTAGCTCAGTTGGTTAGAGCGCCGGTTTGTGGTACCGGAGGTCGGGGGTTCAAGACCCCTCGATCGCCCCATTTTCTTCCTTCCGCCCTGATGCCGCGCATATTTGCCGGTCAGGCGGGAAGGGGCTTCGCAGCATCGCGATTGCGCCCTATAGCGCCCGGCATGACCGATGCGCGCGACAAAGGGCTGACCCTCAATCCCAAATATGACGACCATGGCCTGATCACGGCGGTGGTGACCGATGTGGACAGCGGCGACGTGCTGATGGTCGCGCATATGAATGCGCAGGCACTGGCGTTGACGGTCGAAACGGGCCTTGCCCATTTCTGGTCGCGCAGCCGGCAGGCGCTGTGGAAGAAGGGCGAAACGTCGGGCAACATGCTGGTGGTGCGCGACATCCGCATCGATTGCGATCAGGACGCTGTCTGGGTGAAGGCAGTCCCCGCCGGGCCGACCTGCCACACCGGCGCGCGCTCCTGCTTCTTCCGCCGGGTCGGGCGCGATGGCCTGAGTCTGGTCGATTAGGACGTCGATGCGGCGATCCGGCCTTGCTCTGTGTCTGATGCTGGCGGCGTGCCAGCCTGCCGCCGTTTCCAATGACATGGCGGCCGAGGCGGGTGGCGGCCTGCCTGCGTCCGGGCTGGAGCGCGCCGCGATCGAAAGTGGCGTCATCACCGATGCGGCCAAGATTTCCCCTGTCGGCCTGTTTCAGCGCCGCCATGAAGCCGGGCGCGATGCGCTGTGCGTGGTTCCAGGGGCCAAGGGGACGCTGCGTTTCGGCCTGGAAGCCAATTTCGGCGAGCAACTCGCCTGCCGGGGGCAGGGAACCGCGCGGCGTGCGGGCGACAAGCTGATCCTGCGCTTTGCTGGCGGCGATCGCTGCATCATCGTCGCTCAATATGATGGCGATCAGGTTGCGCTGCCGGGTGTCGTGGATCTCGCCTGTGCGCGGCTATGCGATGGGCGCGCCACGCTGGAGGGGGTCAGTTTCCCCCGGATCGCAGGTGATGCAGGCACGGCTTTGCGTGCGCAGGGGACAGGTGGCGACCCGCTCTGCAAGAGCTGAACGCGTTGGATCAATGGCCGATATAGCGGCCCGGCCGGTGGTTGACGATCAGCACGGCATTGATCGCCGCTGCCGACAGGACCGACAGCGCGAAGCGATCGGCGCTCAGCAGCGGTAGCGATGCTGCCAGGATGATGGCGTCGCCGATCATCTGGGTGCGGCCCGCATTCCATCCCCGCGTCTTCTGCCAAGTCAGCGCCATCACGCCCAGCCCGCCGACTCCCGCCCCATGGCGCGCGATGGCGAGGATGCCAAAGCCGATGATCGACCCGCCGAACAGGGCGGCGAAGAGCGGGCTGACCCGCGCCAGTTCCAGCGCCAGCGGCATCATCGTGCCCAGCCCCATGATCGCGATATTGGCGAACAGCGTTTTGAGCCCGAACGCCGCGCCCATCGCCCGCCCGGCGAACAGGAAGAAGGGGATGTTGATCAGCAGGAACAGCGTCGCTGGCGACCAGTGGATCAGATAGGACAGCAGCAGCGCGATGCCCGCCATGCCGCCCGTCACCAGATTGGCCTGTTTCAGCAGCATCAGCCCCATGGCGATGAAGGCACAGCCAAGCGCAATGGCATAGCCATCTTCGGCCAGATTATGCGGGCGGGGTGCGGGGAAGGCGTGCGTGGGAGTCATGGCGTGTCCGTCAAGCGTTACGCCCCGGTCATCCTCTTGCCCTGCCGCTGCTCATACAGCGGACGCGCGCCACTGCAAGAGGCTGCGCTTATCCGCCGGTGTCGATCTGCGCCGGGCCATATTGGTCGATCGCTTGGAACAACAGGGTCAGCGCCGCGCGTTCCTCTGCCACGATCTCCGGCCGCCACACTTCGAACAGCAGGATGACGCGGGTGTCGGCGCTGCGGTTCCACGCCTCATGTTCGATACTGTCGTCGAAGATGAGCATCTCGCCCCGGTGCCAGGGCCGCGCTTCCGCGCCGACGCGCAGCGCGCAATCAGGGGGCGTCAGCAGCGGCAGGTGGCAGATGAGCCGCGTGTTGAGCAGGCCGTGGTGTGGCGCGATATGGGTGCCGGGCTTGAGCAGCGACCACAGCGCCGTCGGCGATCGCCCTTCGATCACCGGCATCGGCGCATGGTCGAGCGCGGCCATGACGGCTGGGCAGCGCGTGGCATGGTCCGCCACCGGCGCGCCGCTCTGCCAGAAATAATAGGCCCCCCAACTGGGATCGTCGCGCAACTTGTTGTTGGGGGCCGGACGCTCCTTCGATGTCTGGACATAGGGCGCGAAGTCCGGCGCACCCGCGCGCACCGCGGCTAGTTCAGCGACGATCGCGTCGGTCATCGCCTCCATTGGCGCGACCCAGTCGAAATCGCTGCGCTCGTAAAAGGCGCGCTGGGGCAGGCCGGGGAAATAGAACATGCTGGGCTGCTGCAGATATATCTCGCGCTTGCCGAGCAGCAGGTCGGTGGCGAGCGCGATGCGGGGCAGCGGTGGCAAGTCGCGGATCGCGGCGGTCAGATGATCCTCGAAGCGCTGGCTCGATTGCGCGATGGCGTCTTGCGCCTGTTGCAGCAACGATTGCAGTTGCGGCGGCGCGCCATGGGCCGCCGCCTGCGCCAGCGCGGTACGCCGCCAGATGATTGCGCCACGATCGTCGCCGCGCGCCTGCGCATTATGGCCCATGGCGAGCAAAGCGGGCAGGTTGCGGGGATCGCCCGCCAGGATCGTGCGTAGCGCCTCCGCCTCGCCATCCCGATCGCCCAGCCGGTTGCAGACCTGCGCCAGCAGCATCGGCGGCGGCGCGGCCATCTGCGCCAGCGTCGCGCGCGCCTCGGCCGCATCGCCGCCGCGCAGCGCCACCAATGCGGCCTGGGCCAGCGCCTCTTCTCTTGCCTGATCGCTCATGCCCCTGCCTTATCGGGGAGCCTGATCTGGGACAAGCGCTGCGGCAAAGCGGCTTATTCGGCCGGAACCGCGATCATCCGCGTGGTCCGCTGTTGCAGCGCGATCGACAGGAGGAAGACGGCGAGGCCACCCAGCGCCAGCGCGGCACCGATCCAGCCGGTCGAGGTCAGGCCATAGCCCGCCGCGATCGCCATGCCGCCAAGCCAGGGGCCAAGCGCATTGGCGACGTTGAAGGCGCTATGGTGCAGCGCTGCGGCCAACGTCTGCGCATCGCCCGACACGTCCATCAACCGCGCCTGCAACGGCGTACCCAATCCGCCACCCGCCCCGATCAGGAAGATGATCAGGCTGAGCGTCCAGATATTGCCCGCCATCAATGGGAACAGCGCTAATGCGCCCGCGCTCCACAACAGCACGAGGATGACGGTGCGGTTGAGCGCCCGGTCGGCCATCCACGCGGCGACGAGGTTGCCGATCGTCATGCCGACGCCAAAGATCATCAGGATCACCGGCACCCAGACTTCGGACACCCCGGTCACTTCGATCATCGTCGAGGCGACATAGGTATAGACCGCGAACAGCCCGCCGAAGCCTATCGCGCCGGTCAGCAGCGTCAGCCAGACCTGCGGCTTGGCGAGCGCGGTCAGTTCGCGCGCGGCGCTCGCCTTGGGGTCGCCTGCGTCGCGCGGGGCGTAGAGCGCCACCAGCGTCATCGTCGCGATGGCGAGCGCCGTCACCACGAAAAAGCCCGACCGCCAGCCCAGCGCTTGCCCCATCCAGTTGGCGACGGGCACGCCCAGCACCGTGGCGATGGTGAGGCCCGACATGACCCGTGCAATCGCCTGTGCCCGCTTTTCGATCGGCACCAGCTTGGCCGCCACCAGCGCGGCAACGCCGAAATAGGCGCCATGCGGCACGCCGCTCAGGAAGCGGAAGACAAGCATCCAGCCATAGCTGGGCGACAGCGCCGACAAGCCATTGCCGATCGCGAACAAGGCCATCAGGCCGATTAACAGCTTGCGACGCGGCAGTCGTGCGCCAAAGGCGGCGATCACCGGCGCACCGGCGACCACGCCTAGCGCATAGGCACTGATCGCATGGCCAGCGGTCGGTACATCGATGCCGAGGTCACGCGCGAAGAAAGGCAGCAGGCTCATCGCCGCAAATTCGGTGGTCCCGATCGCGAAGGCGCCAACGGCGAGCGCGAAAAGGACGAGCGCGGGTTGCGCCTGGTGGGGGCGGGTGCCCATGGCTTTGCTCCATGCTGCAATGCAAAATAGCGGAAGCGCGGCAGATGGGCTTCATGACAACGCTGGTCAAGGGCGGGTGCGCGTGAGTTTATTGCAAGTGCTGCGGCGCGTTATGCAATACAAGCCATCGTCGCAGGATAATGTCGCGGCGCTTACGTCCCGACCTGCGCCTTGCTGACGTCGAGCCGCTTGCCGTTGGTGATGACGACGACGTCGCCCAATTTCGTCACGCCGAACAATTTTTGCGCGAAGGCGACGGGGACGCCGATGCAGCCATGGGTTGCCTTGCCCCATTGGACGTCGCTGCCATGGATCGCCACGCCGTCGCTGGTCAGGCGCAGCATATAGGGCATCGGCGCATTGTCGTAGAGGTTGGAATAATGGTCGGCGTCCTTCTGCGTGATCGGGAAGGCGCCTAAGGGGCTGGGCTTGTCGGTCGCGCCATAGAGGATGACGGCCGCGCCGATTTCATAGCCTGCGCGAAACACCGATAGCGTTTGCGCGCGCAGGTCCACGGTAATGATGACGGGGCCGGTCGTCGGCGCGCCGCTTTCGTCCCAGGCATAGTCGCCATGGCGGAACGGGCCGTCGATCTTGAGGACGCGCTTGACCGTCAGGGCGCGCGGATCGATCGCCATCGGCTGGTCGCTGAACGGGCCGTCGTTCGCTTGACCGTCAGGGCGGGCTTTCGGGGGGGGTTCGGGGCAGGGGCTGGGGCAGGGGCAGGTGTGCCTTTGCTATGGGCGCAGGCGGGGGGGTTCTTCGGCGGCGGGGGCGGTCGATCCAGCCGGTCACCAGCAGGCCAATGCCCGCCAGCCCTGCGCCGATCGCCAGCTTGGGACCGGCGCTTTTCGCCAATGCTTTGAGCAGAGCTGCCATATCATCCTCAAACAAATTCCTCCCCTGTAAGGGGAGGGGGACCACGAAGTGGTGGAGGGGTGTCGCCGTCACGATGGGGGGACACCCCTCCGTCAGGCTTCGCCTGCCACCTCCCCTTGCAGGGGAGGAACTCCATCGTCCGTCATAGCGGCAAAAGGTTAAGCTCAGCCTTCGCGCGCGACTTCCGCTGCCGCGATGGCGGTGAGGTTGAGGATGCCGCGCGAGGTGACGCCGGGGGTCAGCACATGAATGGGCTTGGTCAGGCCCATCAGCATCGGGCCGACCGTAGGCGAACTGGACGAGGCGGACAGCGCGGTGAGCGTGATGTTCGCGGCATCCAAATTGGGCATGACCAGCAGATTGGCTGGCCCTTCGAAGCGCGAATCGGGGATCAGTTTCTCGCGCAGCGCCTGGCTGAGCGCCGCATCCGCATGCATTTCGCCATCGACGGCCAGATCTGGCGCGGCCTGCCGCACCAGTTTGAGCGCGGCGCGCATCTTGCGCGCGCTGTCGCTGTGCGAGGCACCGAAATTGGAGTGGGACAGCAGGGCGACGCGCGGGACCAGGCCGAAATGTTCCAGCTCGGTCGCCGCCAGCAGCGTCATTTCCGCAACCTGTTCGGGCGTCGGATTGGGCACCATATGGGTGTCGGTGATGAACAGCGCGCCCGCATCGAGGATCAGCCCCGACAGCGCATAGACGCGGTTGCGGCCCGGCACCCGGTCGATGATGCGCAGCGCATGTTCGACCTGGCCCCAATATTCCGAATTGCCGCCGATCAGCGCGGCGTCGACATGGCCGAGGCGCAGCAGCATGGCGGCGGTGACGCTGGGGCGGCGATAGACATGGCGCAGCACTTCGGCGGCGGGCACGCCCCGGCGCGAGGCGACGGCGCGATAGCCCTCGACCAGTTGCGTCATGATCTCATGATCGGTTTCGGGATCGATCACCTCGACATCACGGCCCAGCTCAAAGCGGAGGCCGAGGTCGGGCAGTTTCTGGTTCAGGATGCGGCGGCGCGCGATGATGGTCGGGCGGACGATACCTTCGTCCAGCGCGTCCTGAATGGCGCGCAGCACGCGCTCATCCTCGCCCTCGCCATAGACGATGCGACGTGCGCCACCGCGTGCGGCCTCGAACACCGGCAGCATGAGCTGGCCGGACCGGGTATTCTGCCGCGTCAGGCGGCGGCGATAGTCGTCCAGGTCGATCGGGCGGCGGGCGACGCCGCTGTCCATCGCCGCGCGCGCCACGGCGACCGCGATCTCGCCGATCAGGCGCGGGTCGAAGGGGGTGGGGATGATATAGTCGGGGCCGAAGACCAGCCTGCGCCCGCCATAGGCCTGCGCCACGCTGTCATGCGCGGGCATGCGGGCGAGGCTGGCGATCGCGTCGGCCGCCGCAACCTTCATCGCTTCGTTGATCTGGGTCGCGCCGACATCCAGCGCGCCCCGGAAGATATAGGGGAAGCACAGGACGTTGTTGACCTGATTGGGATAGTCCGAGCGGCCGGTGGCGATGATCGCGTCGGGGCGGACTTCGCGCGCGGCTTCGGGGCGGATTTCGGGTTCGGGGTTGGCGAGCGCGAAAATCAGCGGATTGGGGGCCATCAACGGCAGCCATTCGGGCTTCAAGACGCCGGGCGCAGAGAGGCCGAGGAACAGATTGGCCCCCGGCAGCACGTCGGGCAGGGTGCGAGCGTTGGTGACGCGGGCGTAGCGCGCCATATTGGGCAACATGCCTTCGCGGCCCGAATGGATGACGCCATCCTTGTCGGTCATGGTGACATTGTCGACCGGCAGGCCCATCGACACGAGCAGATCGACGCAGGCGAGCGCCGCCGCGCCCGCGCCCGACGTCACCAGCTTGGCATCGGCCAGCGTCTTGCCCTGAATCACCAGCGCGTTGCGCACGGCGGCGGCGACGACGATGGCGGTGCCATGCTGGTCGTCATGAAAGACCGGAATATTCATCCGTTCCTTCAACCGCGCCTCGATCGCGAAACATTCGGGCGCCTTGATATCTTCCAGGTTGATGCCGCCGAAGGTCGGCTCCATCAGGGCGACGGCTTCGATGAATTTTTCAGGGTCGGTGGTGTCGAGTTCGATGTCGAACACGTCGATATCGGCGAATTTCTTGAAGAGGACCGCCTTGCCCTCCATCACCGGCTTGGATGCCAGCGCGCCGATCGCGCCGAGGCCAAGGACGGCGGTGCCGTTGGAGATGACCGCGACCAGATTGCCGCGCGCGGTATAATCGAGCGCCTTGTCGGGATCGGCGGCGATCTCCATGCAGGGGGCGGCGACGCCGGGCGAATAGGCCAGCGCGAGATCGCGCTGGTTGACCATGCGTTTGGTCGGCTCGATCCGCAGCTTCCCCGGCTGGGGAAAGCGGTGATAGTCGAGGGCGGCGCGGCGGGTATTATCGTCCATGCGATGGGCCTTACGGGCTGCGTTCCGCAAGGGCAATGGTGGAACGCGCCCAGGGGGGCGTTGGCGCATATAGTCCGACAAGAAAATCGACGAAGGCGGTGATGGCGGCGGGCGGATTATGCTGTGGCAGTTGCACCGCGAACAGGCCGACATCCGCCGACCCTTCATGGTCCGGCACGATCTGCCGAACATCGCCGCGCGCCAGCGCGTCGCTGATATCCCAGAGCGAGCGCAGCGCGATGCCGCCGCCCGCCAGCGCGAGTTCGCGCACCACTTCGCTGCTGTTGGTGCGGACATGGCTGCGGCCCTCGACCGTCACCGGCCCTTTCGGACCGACGAGGCGCCAGGGCATCTGGCCATCGGCGGCGAGCAGGCGGTGGTTTTTGAGGTCGGCCAGGGTGGCGGGCGTTCCATAGCGGTCGAGATAGGCGGGCGCGGCGCACAGGATGCGGCGGTTGGTCGCCAGCCGCCGTGCGGCCAGGCCCGGCCCCGGATCGGCGGTGATGCGGATGGCGAGGTCCGCGCGGGTGTCGATCAGGTCGGCGAAATCGTCCGACAAGTTGATGGCGAGATCGACACGGGGATGGGCGTCCAGAAAGCGTGGCAGCCAGGGGGCGAGATGCATCCGGCCGAAGGAGGTGGGCGCGGTGATGCGCAGTGGTCCCGCGACGATCGCCGACGTGCCCGAAACGCGCCGCTCGGCTTCGTCCAGCGCCGCCAATATGCCGCGCAGATCGGCATGGAGCCGCTCGCCCGCCGGGGTCAGGGCCAGCCGCCGCGTGGTGCGGTGAACGAGGCGCGTGCCCAGCCGCTCCTCCAGCCGGGCGAGCCGCTTGGACATCATCGCGGGGGAGATATGCAGGCGGCGGCCGGCAGCGGCGAGGCCGCCTTCGTCCACGATCGCGACGAACAGTTCATGGTCGGGGTCCATCATATTCGTTCACCATGGGAATGACTATGTTCGTATAATAGTGAATATACGACATAATGGGAATGGGCTATTCCAGTGTCCAGCATCATCGTCATTCCCGCGAAGGCGGGAACCCATCTCCGGCGCTGTCCCCCGTCGCTACGGTGGGAGATGGATCCCCGCTTTCGCGGGGATGACGACAGGATTTAGGAGCAGATTGATGACCGACCACATGATCGACAAATCCGGCCTTCAGGTCGCGGCATCGCTCGCCGACTTCATCGACAATCAGGCACTGCCCGGCACCGGGATCGAACCGGCCGCCTTCTGGGCCGGGGCTGCGGACATTTTCGCACGCTTCACCCCTGACAATATCGCGCTGCTGGAAACCCGCGACGCGATGCAGGCGCAGATCGATGACTGGCATGAACAGCGGGCAGGCCAGCCGCATTATGCGCAGGCCTATCAGGCGTTCCTGCGCGCCATCGGCTATCTGGTTCCCGAACCCGCGCCCTTCACGATCGGCAGCGAGAATGTCGATGATGAAGTCGCGCGGCTGGCCGGACCGCAATTGGTCGTCCCCATCCTCAACGCCCGCTTCCTGCTCAACGCCGCCAATGCGCGTTGGGGAAGCCTGTACGACTCGCTGTACGGCACCGACGCCATTCCCGGCGCGGCGGCGGGGAAGGGCTATGATGCGGCACGCGGGGCGCAGGTCATCGCCTGGGCCAAGGCGTTTCTGGACGATGCCATCCCGCTCGCCAATGGGCGTTGGGCCGACCTGGCTTCAGACGAGATCATCCTCGCCGATTCCAGCCAATATCTGGGCCGCAGCGAGAAGGGCCGCCTGTTTCGCCACAATGGCCTGCATGTCGAGGTCGTGTTCGACAGCAGCCACCCCATCGGTGCGACCGACCCGGCGGGCATATCCGATGTCATCCTCGAATCGGCGCTGACCGCCATTTGCGATCTGGAGGACTCGGTCGCGGCGGTCGATGCGGCGGACAAGGTTGCGGCCTATGTCAATTGGCTGGGCCTGATGAAGGGCGACCTGACCGAGACGTTCGAGAAGGGCGGCGCAATGATGACGCGGGCGCTGAACCCTGACCGCGCTTATACTGCGCCCGATGGCAGTGGCTTCACCTTGCCCGGCCGCAGCCTGTTGTTCGTCCGCAATGTCGGCCATTTGATGACGACGCCCGCCATCCTGCTGCCCGATGGTTCGCAAGCGCCCGAAGGCATTCTCGACGGCATCGTCACCAGCCTGATCGCGCTGCACGACCTGGCCCGCGACGGCGGCAACAGCCGCGCGGGCAGCGTCTATATCGTCAAGCCCAAGATGCACGGACCCGATGAAGCGGCCTTCACCAACCGTCTGTTCGACGGCATCGAGGACATGCTGGGGATGGCGCGTCACACGCTCAAGGTCGGCGTCATGGATGAGGAGCGCCGCACCTCGGCCAATCTCGCCGCCTGCATCCATGCCGTGCGCGATCGCATCGTCTTCATCAACACCGGCTTCCTCGACCGCACCGGCGACGAGATGCATACGTCGATGCAGGCCGGGCCGATGATCCGTAAGGGCGAGATGAAGAGCAGCGACTGGATCACCGCCTATGAGGATCGCAACGTCCAGATCGGCCTCGCCTGCGGCCTGTCGGGTCGGGCGCAGATCGGCAAGGGCATGTGGGCCGCGCCGGATCGGATGGCCGACATGCTGGAACAGAAGATCGGGCACCCCAAGAGCGGTGCCAACACCGCCTGGGTGCCATCGCCGACCGCCGCGACGCTCCACGCGACCCATTATCACCGCTTCGACGTGTTCGCGCGCCAGGCGGAGCGGGCGGCCGAGGGTATC
Organism: Sphingobium sp. SA2; assembly: GCF_032227065.1. NCBI lineage: Bacteria > Pseudomonadati > Pseudomonadota > Alphaproteobacteria > Sphingomonadales > Sphingobiaceae > Sphingobium > Sphingobium sp. SA2. The sequence continues at coordinate 3,152,234 of NZ_JAPMXX010000006.1, read as the reverse complement.
GCGCCGCTCGAAAAACTGCTGACTATCCCGGTCGCGACCGGGCGCAACTGGTCGGAAGAGGAGATCCGCCAAGAACTGGACAATAATGCGCAGGGCATATTGGGCTATGTCGTCCGCTGGATCGACCAGGGCGTCGGCTGTTCCAAGGTGCCGGACATCCACGACATCGGCCTGATGGAGGACCGCGCGACGCTGCGCATTTCCTCGCAGCATATGGCCAATTGGCTGTTGCATGGCGTCTGCACCGGCGAGCAGGTCTATGCCGCGCTTCGGCGCATGGCGGCCAAGGTCGATGCGCAGAATGCGGGCGATCCTTTGTATCAGCCGATGAGTGGGCGCGAGGCAGAGAGCCTGGCGTTCCAGGCGGCGCGTGCGCTGGTGTTCGAGGGTGTCGCGCAGCCCAATGGCTATACCGAACCGCTGCTGCACGCCTATCGTGCGAGGCAGAAGGCGGGGGCAGAGTTGGAAGCGGTTTAACCAACGCCCGTTCGTTTCGAGCAAAGTCGAGAAACGCTTCTCGACACGCTCGAAGCGAACGGATGTTGTCGCGCGTTCCCGGCTGCGTTAGCCCTTACCGCCACGCAGCATCGGAGCCGTCATGACCATCATCGTCCACCATCTCAACAACAGCCGCTCGCAACGTATCCTGTGGATGCTGGAGGAATTGGGCGAGGCTTATGAGGTGCGTCGCTACGAACGCGATCGCAAGACGATGCGCGCGCCCGCGTCGCTGCGCGCCATTCATCCGCTCGGTCGGTCGCCGGTGGTGGAGGTCGATGGCCATCGCCTGATCGAAACCGGCGCGATCATGGACTATCTGGTCGCGCGCGCCGCCAATCGCTTCGGGCCGCCCGCCGATGTGGACGGCGCGATCCGCTACCGTCAGTTCCTCCATTATGCCGAAGGATCGCTGATGCCGCCGCTGCTGGCGCTGCTGATCATCGGCAAGCTCGGCCTGCTGGGTCGCCCGGCGCGTCCCACCGTGCAGGGGATGCTGGACGATCATCTCGACTGGATTGAAAGCGAACTGGCCACGCGCCCCTATTTCGCGGGCGAGAGCTTCACCGCCGCCGACATGATGATGAGCTTTCCACTGGAAGCGGCCTGTTCGCGGGGTGGCCTCAACGACAGCCGCCCCAATATCCTGCGCTGGCTCAGCGAGATGCACGCCCGTCCCGCCTATCAGGCTGCGTTGCAGGCCGGTGGCCCCTATGCTTACGCCTGACCGGCGCAGCCTGCTTGGCTATGCCGCCGCTGGCATCGCCGCCGCCGTCACCCCGCGCCTGTTCGCGCAGGAGCGGGCGGCGGAAGCGCTGACGTCCCTGACCCAAGGCATTAAGCCCATCGGCCCGGCCGAACGCGCCGATCGCTTGGCGCGCGCGCAGGCGATGATGCAGGCTCAGGGTATCGACGCGCTGCTGATCGAGCCGGGGGCGAGCCTTATCTATTATAGCGGTGTGCGCTGGTGGCGCAGCGAGCGGTTGACCGCGATGATCATTCCGGCGTCGGGCACGCCGCTCATCATCTGCCCCTTTTTCGAAAAGCCCTCGATCAACGAATCGCTTGGCATATCGGCGGAAGTGCGGGTGTGGCAGGAGCATGAAAGTCCCCACGCGCTGGTCGCTGCCTTCCTGACCGAAAAGGGGTTGGCGAAGGGCCGGATCGGCATCGAGGAAACGGTGCGCTATTTCGCGGTCGATGGCCTCAAGGCGGCGCTGCCGCAGGCGCGGCTGACCACCGATCCGGTGACTCGCGCGCTGCGGATGCGCAAGACGCCCGCCGAAATCGCGCTGATGCAGACCGCCGCCGATGTCACCATGGCCGCCTATCGCTGGACCTACCCCCAAGTGAAGGCAGGCATGACCCCGGCCGATATCGGTGCGCTGATGACTGCCGCGACCACTGCGCTGGGTGGCAAGAGTGAGTTCAACCTCGTCCTATTGGGCGAGGCGGCCGCCTATCCGCATGGCTCCGGCAAGCCGCAGGCGGTGCGGGCTGGCGAGGTCGTATTGATGGATTGCGGCTGCACCGTGGGCGATTATCAGTCCGACATCAGCCGGACCTTCGTTTACGGAGCCACGCCCAGCACCCAACAGCGCAAGGTCTGGAACGACGTGGCGCAGGGGCAGGAGATCGCCTTCGCTGCCGCCAAACTCGGCACGCCCGCAGGGGCGGTCGATGACGCCGTGCGGGCGCATTATGAAGGCCATGGCTATGGCCCCGGCTATGCGCTCCCTGGCCTGTCCCACCGCACCGGCCATGGCATCGGCATGGAGGGGCATGAGCCGGTCAACCTGGTCCATGGCGAAACCACCCGGCTGGACGTCGGCATGTGTTTCTCCAACGAACCGGGGCTGTATCTGCCGGGCACGATGGGCGTGCGGATGGAGGATTGTTTCCACATGACCGCGCAGGGTCCGGCGTGGTTTTCAAAGCCCCCAGTATCGATCGAGGAACCCATCGGCTAGTCCGTTACAGGTCCAGCACCATGCGCCTCGCCCATGCGACGGATCGCGGCGACCTTGGTGTGGAGCGGGGCCCAGTCATCATTCTCGGCGATGGCGGACCAGATCGCTTCGACTTCTTCGATATGCATGGAGCAGGGTTGTGGGTCGGCCCAATAGGCGTGGTCCTTTGCGCCGGGCACCGCACGGAAGCCGCTGATGGCGGCGCGGAATTCGCCCCAGGCGGCGTCGCTATAATCGGTGCCGATCCGTGCGGTGCCGCCGCGCCAGTCGTGGAAGAAGCGGTCGATGGGGGTGGCGGTGGTGATCATGGCGCGGACGGCGGACTGGATCATGGCGTCGCTGTCGTCGCCGGGGATGACGCCGAGCCGCCAGCAGAAGCGGCGCGCCATGGCCTGGCCGTAGAGGGCGGGGAAGCGCTCCAACTGTGCGATCAGCGGTTCGGCCTCCACCAGCGCGCGGAGCGAAACGGCGAGTTGGGCGACGTCCCAATGGATCGCTTCGGCCTGCCGCCCGAACGCATACAACCCCTGATGGTCGAAATAGGCGGCGGTGAAGCCCGCGTCCCACAAGGGGGTGAAGCGCCAGGGGCCATAGTCGAAACTTTCGCCGGTGACGTTGATATTGTCGCTGTTGAGGACGCCATGGACGAAGCCTGCGATCATATAGCTGGCGGCGAGATCGGCGGTGCGTTCGACCACGCGGCCCAGCAGTTGCGCGGGCGGATTGTCGCCGGGCGTTTCGCCGTACAACTGCGTCAGCGCATAGTCGGTGAGGCGCGTGAGCAGTTGTTGGTCTTCGTGGAAGGCGGCGCGCTGGAACGTGCCGATGCGGATATGCGAGTGGGACAGGCGCACCATCGCCGCGCCGCGCGTAGGCGATGGTTCGTCGTTGCGTTCCAGTGCTTCGCCGGTTTCGATGATGGAGAAGGTGCGCGAGGTGGGGACGCCCAGCGCTTCGAGCATTTCGGTGGCCAATATCTCGCGCACGCCACCCTTGAGCGTCAAGCGCCCGTCGCCCGACCGACTATGGGGCGTCCGCCCGGTGCCTTTGGTGCCGAGGTCCATCAGCCGGTCGGCCTCGTCGCGCAGTTGGGCGAACAGGAAGCCGCGGCCGTCGCCGATGTCGGGGTTGTAATGGCGGAACTGGTGGCCGTGATAGCGCAGCGCCAGCGGACGGGGCAGCGATCCTTCCAGCGGTTCAAAACGGCCGAAATGGGCGATCCATTGATCGTCGGTCAGGCCATCGAGGCCGACCGATGCGGCGGCCCTGTCGTTGCGATAGCGCAGGATGGTCTGAGGAAAGTCCGCTGCCCCGACGGGATCGGCGATGTCGGGCATCAGCGTGTCGATTTGGCGCGCGGGGCGAAATTTGGCGGGTTGCGGCGTCTGGCTCATAAGGTGATATGGGGGTGGCAAGGCGGAAGGATCAAGTTTGAGCGTGTATAACGACGGATATTGGTGGTCCCCCGACGGCCTGCGGCTGCATTATCGTGATTATGCGGGGGGCGGCGATGGACGTCCGCCCTTGCTCTGTTTGCCGGGGCTGACCCGCAATGCGCGCGATTTCGAGCCGCTTGCCGCGCGGCTGGCAGGCGAATGGCGGCTCATCTGTCCCGACATGCGCGGGCGCGCCGAAAGCGCCTATGCCAAGGACGCGATGACCTATGTCCCGCTGACCTATATGCAGGATATCAGCCGCCTGCTCGCGGATCTGGCCATCACCCGGTTCGTGGCGGTCGGCACCTCGCTGGGTGGCATCATCACCATGTTGATGGCCGCGACCCATCGCGAATGGCTGGCGGGCGCGCTGCTCAACGATGTCGGGCCAGTGCTGGAAGAGGAAGGGCTGGCGCGCATCCGCACCTATGTCGGGGTCAACCAGTCGCATCCGACCTGGGTCCATGCCGCGCGCGCACTGGCGGATGCCAATGGCGATGTCTATCCCGGCTATGATCTGCAAGCCTGGCTGGCGATGGCCAAGCGGCTCTATCGGCTCAATAGCGGCGGGCGGATCGTGCTGGATTATGACATGAAAGTCGCCGAGCCGATCCGCGCCATGGGCACCGAGGCGGGGGTCGATATGTGGCCGGTGATGAAGGCGTTTTCCGGTCTGCCGACGCTGTTGTTGCGCGGCGAACGGTCGGACTTGCTGGGCGCGGCGACGGCGCAGCGGATGGCGGCGGAGATCGGGCCGGGCGCGGAACTGGTGACCGTGCCGGGCGTCGGCCATGCGCCGGTGCTGGACGAGCCGGAGAGCGTCGCCGCGATCGACCGGCTGCTGGCGCGGGTGCTGCATGGCTGATCGACCTCACATCCTGCACGTCCATGGCAGTTTCAATCTGGGCGGCAAGGAGGCGCGCGCCGTCCAGCTCATGAACATCTGGGGCGACAAGGCGCGGCACAGTATCGTCAGCGCCGATCCCGACGCGATGGGCGCGCGGGCGGCGATCGACCCCGGTGTTGCGGTTGATTTTCCCGATGGGCCATCCTTTGCGGGGAAGCCGGGGCTGGCGCGCTACAAGGTCATTACCGCTTTTCTCAAGCGGTTCGACCTGATCCTCACCTATAATTGGGGGTCGATGGACGCGGTGATGGCGCATCGGCTTGCCGGGGCGTCGGCGGGCCTGCCGCCGCTGATCCACCACGAAGACGGCTTCAACGCCGACGAAGCCGTGCGGCTCAAGACCAAGCGCAACCTGTTTCGCCGCCTCGCGCTGCAGCGGTCGCATGGGATGGTGGTGCCTTCGGTGCGGTTGGAGACGCTCGCGCGCACGGTCTGGAAACAGCCCGCGCATAAAGTGCATCTGATCCGCAACGGCATCGATGTCGCGCGCTATGCGCCACCGCCTGCGCCGGATGCGATTCCCGGTCTGCGCCGGTCGCCGGGCAAATTGCTGGTGGGGACGCTGGCGGGGCTGCGACCGGTCAAGAATATCCCCCGGCTGGTGCGCGCCGTCGCCGCGCACAAGGACCGGTTGCAACTGGTGGTGGTGGGCGAAGGCCCGGAACATGACGCTATCCTGGCGGAGGCGGCGCGGCAGGGGATGGGCGACATCCATATGGCGGGCTTCATGGACCGGCCCTGGCGCTTCGTCGGCTTGTTCGACATTTTCGCTTTGTCGTCGGACAGTGAGCAATTTCCGATCTCGCTGGTGGAAGCGATGGCGGCGGGCGTGCCGGTTGCGTCGATGGATGTGGGTGATGTCGCCAATATGGTCGCGACCGCGAACCAGCCCTATGTCGTGGCCGACGAAGTCGGGCTGGCCGATGCGCTGGGCGCGCTGGCGGCGGATGCGGATTTGCGGGCTACCCTGGGGGCGGCCAATCGCGAGCGGGCGACACGCGACTATGCCGAAAAAACAATGGTTGCCGCCTATGCTGCATTATATGGAGAGGCTCTGGCCAGCCCCCGGATTTTGCTTTAAGGGCCGCGCCTATTCGTCAAGAGCCGTAAGGGCTGTGTTGGGATCGCATATTCCCGGTCGACCGGCCGGGCCTTTTTGTCGCAGGAGATTTTGGTGTTCAAGGGGTTGAAGCCTATCGTCTATGGTGGCCGCGAAGTCTGGCCGCTGGTCGAAGGCGGCAAGGGCGTTGCGGTGTCCAACCATGCGAGTTCCGGTGCCTGGGCGGCGGCTGGCGGCATCGGCACGGTGTCCGCCGTCAATGCCGACAGCTATGACAGTTTCGGCAATGTCATTCCCCAAATCTATCACGGCCGCACCCGCCGCGACCGCCATGAGGAACTGGTCGCCTATGCGATCGACGGCGCGGTCGAGCAGGTGAAGCGCGCCTATGAGATTGCCGATGGCCGGGGCGCGATCAACATCAACGTGCTGTGGGAAATGGGCGGGGCGCAGCGCATCCTGCATGGCGTTCTGGAAAAGACCAAGGGGATGGTCGCGGGCGTGACCTGCGGCGCGGGCATGCCCTACAAACTGTCCGAAATCGCCGCTTCCTACGGTGTGAGCTATCTGCCGATCGTGTCGTCCGGCCGCGCGTTCCGCGCGCTGTGGAAGCGGTCATACTCCAAGGCGTCGGAATGGCTGGCGGCGGTGGTCTATGAAGATCCCTGGCTGGCGGGTGGGCATAATGGCCTGTCCAACGCCGAAGATCCCAAAGTGCCGCAAGACCCCTATCCGCGCGTCAAGGCGCTGCGTGACACGATGCGCGAAGGCGGCATTTCGGACGAGGTGCCGATCGTGATGGCCGGCGGCGTGTGGGCGCTCAAGGACTGGAACGACTGGATCGACAATCCCGAATTGGGGACGATCGCTTTCCAGTTTGGCACGCGCCCGCTGCTGACGCAGGAAAGCCCGATCCCGCAGGATTGGAAGGATCTCCTGACCCAGCTGAACCCCGGCGATATCTTGTTGCACAAATTCTCGCCGACCGGCTTTTACAGTTCAGCGGTACGCAACCCGTTCCTGCGCGAGCTGGAAGCCCGGTCGGAACGGCAAATCCCGTTCAGCACCGAACAGGCGGGCGACCATACCCATCAGCTCGACGTGGGCGTGAAGGGCAAGAATTTCTGGGTGACGCTGGGCGACCTCAATCGTGCGCGCGAATGGGTGGGGCAGGGCTTCACCTCAGCGCTCAAGACGCCGGACAATACACTGGTGTTCGTTGGCGACGCGGAAAAGACGATGATCCGCAAGGATCAGACCGATTGCATGGGCTGCCTGAGCCATTGTTCCTTCTCGTCCTGGATGGACAGCGAGACCAATTCGACCGGGCGGCTGGCCGATCCGCGCAGCTTCTGCATTCAAAAAGCGCTGCAGGAAGCGGTGCATGGCGGCGACCTGGACAAGAATCTCGTCTTCGCGGGCCATGGCGCCTATAAGTTCAAGCAGGACCCCTTCTACTCCAATGGCTTCGTGCCGACCGTCAAGCAACTGGTCGACCGTATCCTGACGGGCGATTGATGGCGGATATTCAGGGCCTGGCCGTGCTGCGTTACGACACGCCGCATTTCGACGTCGAACGGCCGGGCCAGTTCGTGGTCTGCGCCGTATCGGGCGCGCGCATCGACCTGGACGAGCTGAAATATTGGAGCGCGGAGTTTCAGGAAGCCTATTGCGGCCCGGAGGAAGCGACTCGCGCTTTCCTGAAACATCGCGGGCCGGATTTCCGCTAGGTTTTCGCAGGCCGGTGGATGCGGCCGGATGGGACCGCTACCAAATGGCGTCAAGAGGGGCGGAATGTTGGTTCACCCCGCCGATGGGGCGGTTGGCCGCAACTTTCCTGTTCCGATACGGTAAAAACTGATGTAATCCTTCCCCAGAGGCGACGCAGAGCGCCCGGCAAGTGGAAGGATGTGTTTCGATGTCTCGTATTGACGTCTTCGGTGATCGTATCTGTATCGTGTCCAGCCTGCTCATCATGGGCTGGTTCCTCTACAACACGATCTTCTGATCCGGCGGATCGCTGCAAAACCGGTCACGCCTAGCTACCGATGCAGCGCGCCTGTGTCTGCCTGCCCTTTCGGGTAAGTCGGATCGAGAGTGTCGCGCGCCTATATTAGCCTCACACGCCAAATAGGACAGGAGACGCAATGTTCAGCCACATCATGGTCGGTGCCAATGATATCGAGGCATCGAAAGCCTTTTACGATGCGACCATGGCAGTGCTGGAGGCCAAGCCGGGCATGATCGATCCAAAGGGCCGTGTCGTATATATGCATGACGGCGCATTGTTCATGGTGACAAAGCCGATCGACGGTGCCCCGGCCTGTTCGGCCAATGGCGGCACGATCGGTTTCACCATGGCCTCGCCCGAACAGGCGGACGCATGGCATGCGGCGGGCATTGCGGCGGGCGGTACGGCCTGCGAGGATCCGCCGGGCGTCCGTGAGAGCCCTTTTGGCAAATTATACCTCGCCTATCTGCGCGATCCCGCCGGTAATAAGCTTTGCGGTATGCACCGCATCGGCTGATCGCGCTTGGCGTTGTAGCGGCGGTTCAGGGCAGCCCGGTCACCGGCACGGCCTGCACTGCCTCCGCCTCGAAACTGGCGATGGGATAGGCGCAATAATCGGCGGCATAATAGGCGCTGGGGCGGTGATTGCCCGATGCGCCAAGGCCGCCAAAGGGCATATTGCCCGCCGCGCCGGTCGTCGGGCGGTTGCGGTTGAGGACGCCCGCCCGGCTTTCCTCCACCATCCGCTGCCATAGCTGGTCATCCTGCGCAATCAGCCCCGCCGACAGGCCGAAACTGGTCGCGTTGGCCGCGGCGATGGCGGCGTCGAAATCCGGCACGCGGACGATCAACAGGACCGGTGCGAAAATCTCCGCATCGGGCGTGTCCACGCCGGTCACGTCGAGCAAGGCGGGGGTGACGAACGCGGCGCTGCGACCCTCCACTCCGCTGAACGGACGGATGACCCGCGCGCCGCGCGCGATCAGGTCGCTGACCGCGCGATGCGCCCCGGCGGCGGCCGCATCCGACACCAGCGGGCCCATGAACGCGTCGCCCGCTTCGTTCCAGGCGGCGATGGGCAAGCGCGCGGCCATGGCATCGACCGCCTCGACGATCGCGTCGCCGGTCGCCCCTTCGGGCACGATCAGGCGGCGGGCGCAGGAGCAGCGCTGGCCAGTGGTGACGAAAGCGGAATTGACGATGATCGAGGCGGCGGCCTCCGGGCTGTCCCAGGCGATCAACGGATTATTGCCGCCCAATTCCAGTGCCATGATGACATGGGGCCGATCGACCAGCGCGCGGCGCAGGGCTGCGCCAGCGCCTGCCGATCCGGTGAACAGCAATCCGTCAATGTCGCCCGCGACCAATGCCTCGCCAGTGGCGCGTCCGCCCTGAACGACGGTCAGCAAGCCGTCCGGCAGACCCGCAGCGGCCCAGGCGTCGGCCATCGCCGCGCCAGTGGCGGGTGTGATTTCCGATGGCTTGAATATGATCGCATTGCCCGCGATCAGGGCGGGGACGATATGGCCATTGGGCAGATGGCCGGGGAAATTATAGGGGCCAAGCACCGCCATCACGCCATGGCCGCGATGGCGCAGCACCGCGCGGCCAAAGGGCATGGCGGCAGAGCGCTCGCCGGTGCGCTCGGCATGGGCGGCGATCGAGACATCGACCTTGGCGATCATCGACCCCACTTCGGCGTCGCTTTCCCACAAAAGCTTGCCGGTTTCGCGCGAGATGAGTTCAGCGAGCGCAGCGCGCCGTTCGGCAAGCTCGCCAGCATAGCGGCGCACCACCGCGATGCGATCCTCCACCGGCAGCGCGCGCCATTGGGGCAGGGCGGCGCGGGCGGAGGCGATCGCGCCATGGCAGGCGGCGGCGTCGGCGACCGGACCTTCCCAGACGAGGGCGCGCGAGGCGGGGTCGAAGGATTGCAACATGGCGGTCATGCTCCTGCGCGCGTCATGGCGAAAATGCCGGTGGCGTTGCCGGTGTCGAAGGCGAGGTCGAACTGACCTGTCGCCGGGTCGATGTCGCGGCTGATAAATTCGAAGAAGGAGCCCGGGACGGCGCGGACCTGCCCATCGGCAAAGCGGCGTTCGACGCTATCGGCACGCAAGGCGGTCTGGCGCACGCGGCCGGTGGCGGAGACTTCGAGCCGATCCTTGATCGGATGCTGCTCCGCCCGCAATCGTTCAGCGAGCGTGGCGACGTCATCCACCCGGTCAGTGGCGTGGTTGAAGGCATTGCCCTCGGTCGCGATCCAGGCGGCTTCGTTGGAGCGGGACAGCAGCAATTGATAGTCGGCAAAATCGGGCGCGTCATGCTGACGGTCGAAGGCCGAGAGGATGGTGGGCAGCGCGGCCACGGCGTCGGCGAACGACACGGACCGGCCCGCCGCAAAATCGTCCAGCACCGCCAGCGCCTGTGCATCGAGCGGATCGCGCGAAGTGCCGAACAGGCGCGCGGCGGCGTCGGCAAAGTCGGCGCCGAAGCGGTCGACATGCAGTTCGGACAGGAAGAATTGCGGGATGGCGTCGGGATGGTCGGCATGAGTGTAGGCGCGGCCGGTCATCTTCAGCCGGTCGAGGGGGTAGATAGTGGCCATGCGATAGCCGAGCGGCACGAAGATACGGGTGAAGGCGTCTTCGCCGCCGGGCAGCGCGCCGGTCGGGCCTTTGGGCAGACGGATGGTGCGGAGCGCGCCATGGTCGAAGTTTACCCGGCGGCCCTGCGCCAGCGTATCGGCGACATAGGCCGCGCCGCTCGGCACGCGCCGCAGCAGATTATCGAACAGCGAAACGTTCATAGCCATCGCAAAGGCGGCGCGCGACACGGTGGGGCCGCGCTCGGCCAGCAGGGCGGGGGCGATATGCAGCGCGTCAAGCGCCTTTTGGCCATCCGCGTCGCCCAGCACGGCTCTGGTCAGGGCGGCAATGACAGGCATATTCTCATTCGACATGGATAGGCTCCCGGTGACAGGCGCAGTATCGCAGGATAGGATGGGTGATGCAAACGGGGAGCCCTCATCAGTTGATGCGATTTTGGAATGAGTGAGGGGCGCAAATGGCTGCCGCCGATGACGGCGCTCGCCAGTTTCGAGGCGGCGGCGCGGCATGAGAGTTTCTCGCGCGCAGGCGACGAGATCGGCCTGACCCAGAGCGCGGTCAGTCGGCAGATCGCTTTGCTGGAGGAGCGGGTTCAGCGGCCGTTGTTCGACCGGATCGGGCGGCGGGTGCAACTCAATGAGGCCGGGCGCGCTTATGCCGTACAACTCGCGCCCGCGCTCGACGCCATCCGGCGCGCGACCCGCGCGGCGGCGCAGCGGCGGGCGGGATCTGCCTTGCGGATCGCGACGCTGCCCAGTTTCGGGATGCGCTGGCTCGCGCCGCGCCTGCCGCATCTGAGCGCCCGGCATCCGCAACTGGTGGTGGATTTCGCGGCACGCTCCGAGCCGTTCGATTTTGCGCAGGAGGATTTCGACGCCGCGATCCATTTCGGCCTGCCGCAGGAATGGCCCGGCGTCGTGATGGATTTTCTGTTTCGCGAGGATGTCGTGCCGGTCTGCGCGCCGGGCTGGCTGGCAGCGCATCCATTGCGCGCGCCCGCCGACCTGCTGGATGCGCCGCTGCTCAGCCAAAGTTCGCGGCGCGATGCCTGGCCGCGCTGGTTCGCGGCGGCGGGGGTGGATGCCGACGCGCTGCAACCCGGCCCGACATTCGAACATTTCCTGATGCTGGCGCAGGCCGCCGCCGCGGGGGCCGGGGTAGCGCTGATCCCCAGCTTTCTGATCCAGCCGGAACTGGAAGCGGGCACGCTCGTCATCCCCTTCGCCCGCCCCTTGTCGAGCGAACGGGCCTATTATCTGGCCTATCCCGCCGATGCACTGGCCAACCCCGCCGTCGCGCAGTTTCGGGCGTGGATGCTGGAACAGGTCGGGTAAGGCGCGGGGTTATAGCAACGCGCGATGAGGATGATCCATGGATGCTGTTCCCCGGCGAAGGCCGGGGTCCAGTTCAGAGCGTGGAACTGGACCCCGGCCTTCGCCGGGGAACAGCAGCTATAGGTTCCACCAATGCCGGACGGGCTTACATCTTCTTGGGCATGCAGTCCGCACCGGCGGCCTTGATCTTGGCGCAGAGGCGCGTGGCGTCGCTGCTGCTGGCGATGGGGCCGGCCTGGAGGCGGGTGACGGTGCCGGCCTTGACCAGATAGGGCTGATAGGCGGACAGGCCACTGACCTTGCCGGTCATCTGGTTCCACAGCGCGCGGGCGCGGCCATCTTCGCTGAACGCGCCCAATTGGACGCGCCAGCCGCCGGATGTGGCGGGGGCGGGGACGGCGGGTGCCGGGCGCGGCGCGGGTTTGGCAACTGCAACCTGCGGCGCAGGCTTGGGTGCAGGTCGGGGCGCGGGCGGCGTGGCAACCGGGGCAGGCTGGTTGATGGTCGAGGGCGGCAGTTCCGTCGTCCGCACCGCTGAGGTGGCGGACCGTATCGGCGCGGGCTTGGTCGGGGCAGGACTCGCTGCGGCGAGCGCACCCGTCTTTTCCGATTTTTCCAGGCTGGCGGCCAGTGCCAGGCCTTGCTTGCGCTGATCTTCGGGTATGAACTTGTCCATCTCGGTCAGGCTGGTCGCCGCCTGCGGCAGGCCCGATGCCGATGCGCGGGTCATCAGTGCATAGGCGCGCACCCAATCCTTGCCGATCAGGTCGCCGTTGAACAGGGTCGTGCCGACGATATATTGCGCGCGCGGTTCGCCGCGCATCGACGCGCGCTGGAGGAAGGGCATGGCGTTCGCGCGGTCGCCCTGCTGGAACATCAGCAGGCCCAGATTATCCTCGGCGCGCAAATGGCCCTGGGCGCTGGCCTTGCGATACCAGTCGAGCGCGGCCGTCAGGTCGGGCTGGACTCCGCGACCCAGCTTATAGGCCTGGCCCATGTTGAATTGCGCATCAGGATCGCCTGCGAGCGCCAGCGGCCGCCACTCAGCGATCGCCTTGGCATAGTCGCCCTGCTGCCAGGCATCGACGCCCGCTTTGACGTCGGCCATCGCTGGCGCGGCCAAGCCGATCAGGCACCCCAGCGCCATGCTCTTCCAAAGATACGTCATAGTCCCATGCTCCTGCGCGAACAGCTTTGCGCCGGTGATGCGCAAACAAGGTTAAATTCACGTTAGCATAAGAAGGCGCAGGATCGGGTGGGACTTGGCTGGGCCAGCCCTTGTCCCAAGCAAAGTCGCGCGTGGGTTAACCAATTTTTAGGTGCAGTTGTGGCAGTCTCGACCGGAACTGGATTTTCTGGGGGGATATTCGTTGCGGATTTTGGCATTGGCGTCGCAGAAAGGCGGATCGGGCAAGACCACCTTGTCGGGTCATCTGGCCGTGCAGGCGCAGATGGCAGGCGCCGGTCCCGTCGTGCTGATCGACATCGATCCGCAGGGTTCGCTCGCCGACTGGTGGAACGAGCGCGAGGCGGAATATCCGGCCTTTGCCCAGACCACGGTGGCGCGACTGGCCGCAGACCTGGAGACATTGCGGCAACAGGGTTTCAAGCTGGCCGTCATCGACACGCCGCCCGCCATCACCATGGCGATCCAGAGCGTGATTTCCGTCGCCGAACTGATCGTCGTGCCGACCCGCCCCAGCCCGCATGACCTGCGTGCCGTGGGCGCGACCGTTGATCTGTGCGAGCGGGCGGGCAAGCCGCTGCTCTTCGTCGTCAATGCCGCGACGCCCAGGGCGCGCATCACATCCGAAGCCGCCGTCGCCCTGTCGCAGCATGGCACGGTCGCGCCGGTGACGTTGCATCACCGCACCGATTTCGCCGCGTCGATGATCGATGGGCGCACGGTGATGGAGGTCGACCCTAAGGGGCGCTCCGCCGCCGAAGTGGTTCAGCTATGGTCCTATGTCTCGGACCGGCTGGAAAAGAATTTCCGCCGCACGGTCTTTTCCGTGCCCCAGGGCAGCGTCGGCACCGTCGCGGCTCGCCCGACCGGCGGGGGCTTCGGTCGCCGCGTGATCGGCCAGTAAGGGAGGCAGGCGTCATGGCCGAACCCAAACCGCTCGCCTCGCTGACGTCGGGCCTGCTCGCGCGCAAGGGTGCCGCGCAACCCGCGATGCGCCGGCCGATGATGGGCTTTGGCCGCGCCGTCGGCAATGCGGTGCCGCAGGATGATCTGGGCTGGAACGACATGGGCTTCGATGTGGAGCCGGTGCCGAGCCCGGTCGAAGAGCCGCCGGTCGCGATCGGCCTGACGCCGATGACGACGCCCGTGGCTGTGCCGCCGGTCGTGCTGGCGCGCGAAGAACTAGCCGAGCGGATCAAGGCCGCACCTGCGCCACGCAAGAAGGCCGTGCCTGCGCCGACACCGGCACCGGGTCGCAAGGCTGCCTTCACGCTGCGGCTGGAGGCTGAACGCCATTTGAAACTGCGCCTTGCCTGCGCCGTCACAGGACGGTCGGCGCAACAGATTGTTACGCAGGCGCTCGATGACTTCATCGACACGTTGCCGGAAATCGACCGGCTGACTCAGCAGCTGCCGCAGATGCGCGGCGACACGGCATAGAAGGTGGGTAGGCATATGAAGCGCACGACATTCGGCAAGGCGGCGATCGCATCGCTGCTCGTCGCCACGACGATGGTGGGCTGTACCGGGGCGGCATTCCGTCCGTCGGCTTCGGTCGGGCAGCCCAAGGGCGATCCCGCCAAGCAGGCGGCCATCGCGGAAAAGGCGCTGGCATCACGCGACGCGACCAAGGCGGTTGCCGCCGCCGAAGCCGCCGTGCAGCTCGCGCCCGACAATGGTGCCTATCGCCAGCTGCTGGGCCGCGCCTATGTGCAGGCCGGGCGCTTTGCCTCGGCGCAAGCGGCACTGAGCGATGCGATGACGCTGGGCAATGGCGATGTCGGCACGATCGTCAGCCTGGCGCTGGTGCAGGTGGCGCAGGGGCGGTCGGACGCCGCACGCAACCTGTTGGTAACGAACGCCTCTACGGTTCCGGCCGGTGACTATGGCCTGGCCATGGCGATGGCCGGCGACCCGCAGGAAGGCGTGCGGATATTGTCGCAAGCGATTCATGATCCCTCGGCGACGGCGCGCACGCGGCAGAACCTGGCCTATGCCTATGCGCTGGCCGGGCGCTGGAAGGATGCACGCATGGTCGCGGGTATGGACATGGAGCCGCTGGCCGCGAACAAGCGCATTTCCGACTGGGCGCAGATTGCGGAGCCTTCGCTGGCGCCGATGCGCGTCGCGGCGCTGATGGGCGTCACGATCGATCCCAATGATATGGGGCAACCGGTGGCGCTGGCATTATCGGTACCATCCGCTGCGGCTGCGCCAGTGGAGATGGCGCAGGCCGATCCGATGCCGGTCGTCGAGACGCAGGCCCCCGTGCAGGTCGCCGAGGCTGCGCCCGCGCCCGTGGTCGAGACGGCTCCGGTCATCAAAGCCAGCCCCAAGCCTGTACGGGTCGCTGTCCGCGACTTCATTATCGAGGATCGGTCGGGCAAGCGGATCGCGCCCAAGTCCCGCGCCAAGGCGCAGCCCGCCGCCGCCCCTGCCGCGCGGATGCAGCAGGTCGCCTTCATCAAGCCGGTCGCCAATGGCGCGAGCAATTGGGTGGTGCAGCTCGGCGCTTATGACAGCGCGGGCATCGCCAAGGAAAAATGGATGCAGATGGCGGGCGGCAATATGATGTTGTCGGCCTTCCCCGTGCTGACCAGCCAGGCGACCGTCAAGGGCAAGACCTTCCATCGCCTCGCGATCAGCGGCTTTGCCAACCGCGCCGACGCCATGAGCGCCTGCCGCATCGTGCAGTCGCGCCGCGGCCAGTGCTTCGTGCGCGAAGCTGCGCCGGGTGCGACACCACAACGCTGGGCCGTCGCCAGCAAGGGTCGTCAATACGCTTCGCGCTGATCTCCCCCTCTCCCATAGCGCGACTTCCTGGAGCGCGCGGAGCCACCCGGCTTCGCGCGCTTTCTTTTAAGGATCGGGTTTGCAATTTGAGCAGCGTGTAGGCGTCGCACACGTCAAAATCCTCCCTGTAAGGGGAGGGGGACCGGCAAAGCCGGTGGAGGGGTGTCACCCTATCGATGGGGCGACACCCCTCCGTCTGGCCTGCGGCCAGCCACCTCCCCTTCCAGGGGAGGATTTTGCCGCAGGGCAGCTGTGCATTTCGCCAGTGTCGCGTGGGGGGTGGGGCAGGGCATAGCCGGATCAAAGACGCGCCCAACGCGCGCCCAAGCTGGAGAACTGCCTTGTTGAACCGCCAGATCGTCCTTGCCTCGCGCCCGCATGGCGTGCCCGTGCTGGAGAATTTTCGCCTTGTCGAAGGGCAGGTGCGCGCATTGGAAGAGGGCGAAATCCTGATCCAGAACGAGGTGTTTGCCATCGATCCGGCGGTGCGCGGGATGTTGGACGATCGCGACGACAGCTATCTGCCCGCGACGCCGATCGGCGGGATCATTCCGACCATGGTGCTGGGCCGGGTGATCCAGTCGCGCAATCCGGGCTTCAAGGAAGGCGATTATGGCCGGGGTTTTGTCGGGTGGGAGGAATATTCGATCCTGAACCCCGGCAATTTCGCGATCGAAAATGTCCATGTCGACCCCAGCGTGCCGCTGACCGCCTATATGGGCGCGCTCGGCTGGTCGGGCATTACCGCCTATGTCGGGTTGAAGCGGATCGGCGAGATGCAGGCGGGCGATACCGTCGTCATGAGCGCGGCGGCAGGCGCGGTCGGCAGCGTGGGGTGCCAGGTCGCCAAGCTGTCGGGCTGCCGATCGGTCGGCATCGTCGGATCGAAGGACAAGGCGGAACTGGTTACCGGCACGTTCGGCATCGACGCGGCGATCGACTATCGCGCCGAGCCGGACCTGGATGCCGCGATCAAGGCGGCTTGTCCCGACGGGGCGAATGTCTATTTCGACAATGTCGGCGGGCTGATCCTCGATACGATGCTGCCCAACATGGCGGCCTTCGGGCGGATCGTGACCTGCGGCATGATGGCGAATTATAATAATCATGAAGAACCCTATCCGATCCGCAACCTGTGGCAGGTGCTGGTCAACCGGGTGACGATGCGCGGGTTCCTGGCCTATGAACATCTCGACATGCTGGAGGAGGCCGAGGCGCAATTGGGCGAATGGATTCGGTCGGGCGCGCTGATCGCGCAAGAGAATGTGACCACGGGCATCGAAAATGCGCCGAGTGCTTTCATCAACCTGATGTCGGGCGTGACCACGGGCAAGACGGTGGTGCGGCTGAATGAGGGCGTGACGACGCTGTAGGTTGGGGGCACAAGGCCCGTTCGGCCTGACCTTAATTCCGTTCGGGCTGAGCTTGTCGAAGCCCTCCACTTCTCTTCAAGAAGAAGGGCCCTTCGACAAGCTCAGGGCGAACGGGGATGAGGGCATCGTCAGATGCCTTCGTATATTCCTTACAATTCCGGTGGTGTCTCATTCGGGTCGGCGCGCTGGAGATAGTCGACATAATTGTGGAAATATTGGTTGCCGCGCTCGTTGCGGCCGAAGATGACCGATTTTATCGCGCCCGATTCCAAGCCCTTCTGCACTTGCAGGCCGACGCCATAATCCTCGTCATTCACGACGTCGCGCAGCCAGTCCATCATGCCTTCGATCGCGGCGGCGTCCGCTTCGTCCTTGGGCGGTTCACGGCGGATGAACATCAGGTTGGTGATATTGCTGCCGGGGGTGTCGCCGGGGATGAGCTGGGCGACCTGGGTGATTTCGGGCGCGAAGAAGATGGAGATGTTGGGGAAGATGGTGCGGACGAAGTCATAGCCTTCATTCTCATGCTCGCCCCAATCGGCGCGCGGGATCGCGCCCAGCGCTTCCTTGATCCGCACCTGCGGATAGCCCACGCGCATATGCGGGCCAAAGGCTGTGAAGTGCATGATGTTGCTGAAGGTGCGCGGATGGATGGTGGTGGGGTGCGCGGCGGCGAAATGATAGCCCTCCAGATAGCCGTCATAGGCGATCTTCCAATTGGGGCCATAGATGCGGCGTGACCCGCAATAATGCCAATCGCCCAGGCCATAGGCATTGAGGTCATCAAGCATGCCGCCCAGATGCGCGGCGATGTCGAATTCCAGCCCCGGCGTCAGACAGATCCAGATGATCCCGCCCGCTTCGGCGACGGGCAGGGCGGTGAGGTTGCGTTCCTCCTTGCAGATGGGGCCGAACTTCTGCGGTTCGGCAACGCCGATCAGCTTGCCGTCATTGCTGTAGGTCCAGGCATGATAGGGACAGGAAAAGCGCTTGGCATTGCCATGGCCTTCGGGCTTGAGGATCATGCCGCGATGGGTGCAGACGTTCAGCATCGCCGCGACCGTGCCGTCGCTCTTGCGCGTGATGAGGACGGGTTTGCCGAGCAATTCCATCGCCTTGTAATCGCCCGGATTGGGCATTTCGGCGGTCAATGCGGCGAGCAAAGGTAGCTTCATGAAGATTTCCGCCTTCTCCCGCGCGAAATAGGCGGGGTCGGTATAGGCGGTGGCGGGCACTTCCATCGTGTCGGCGGCGCTGTGGGTGGTGCCCGTCTCGACATATTCGAGCATCTTTTCGGCTTCCTCGCCGATGACGTCATGATAGCCCATTGCAAACCCTCTCTCATGGCATAGCCGATTGGCTTTGGCGTGCAGCATAGCGCGTGCGGCGTCCTGCCGGAACTCGGTAAGGTGATAGGTAGGGCGGCCCGGCGCGGCGGGGACTCTGACTAGCGCTAGTTGCACGGTGCGCCATAATGGCCAGTCTGCGCCCCAAACAGTTCGACAAGAGGATAGCTGGCGCATGATGATCGACCTCAACGGCAAAGTGGCATTAGTGACCGGGGCGGCATCCGCCAATGGCTTGGGCTTTGCAGCCGCGCTCAAGATGGCGGGCCAGGGTGCGAGCCTGTTTCTGACCGACCTGGATGGCGCGGCGGTCGATGCGCGGGCCGCGGAATTGCGGGCGCAGGGCTTTGCCGCGCAGGCGATGGCGCAGGACGTGACCGACGAAGCGGTCTGGACCACGGTGATCGAGGCGGTGATCGCTGCCTTTGGCAAGATCGACATATTGGTCAATAATGCCGGCATCGCCGTGTTGCGGCCGATGAGCGAGATGACGTCGGCGGACTGGCACAAGCAGATTTCGGTCAATCTCGACAGCGTGTATCTGGGCACCAAGGTCGCCGTCGACCAAATGCGGGCGCAGGGGCATGGCGGGTCGATCGTCAACCTGTCTTCGATCGCGGGGCTAGTGGGCGTGCAGGGCACCGCTGCCTATGCAGCGAGTAAAGGCGGCGTGCGGCTGTTTTCCAAGTCGGTCGCGCTGGAAACCGCGCGCGACAATATCCGTGTGAACACGGTGCATCCCGGCATGATCTGGACCGACATGCAGCAGGTGGCGATCGCCGATAACAAGGAGATATTCGACCAGATCGTCGCGACCATCCCGATGGGTCGCATGGGCGAACCCGCCGACATCGGGTCGATGGTCGCCTTCCTGGCGTCGGACGATGCGCGCTACATCACCGGATGCGAATTTGTCGTCGACGGGGGGATGGTCGCGCAGTGATCGCGTCGCTATGTTTGAACAAGCGACCAAGGATTCGGCGCGCCGCATTTGCGGCGCAGCCGGGCAGGCGAGAATTTAGGAGAGAGAGTGATGGCTGAAAGCGATCCCCGGATCAAAGGCGCACCGCTGCCGCGTTGCCCCGGCACGAGTGTCCGCGACCTGATGCTGGCGGACACCAATCCGGTGCCGGAATTTCTCTACACGGACGAATATGAAAATCTGGGGTCGGACCCGATTCCGGCGAGCCGCTATACCAGCCCTGAATTTTTCGAGCTGGAAAAGCAGAAGATGTGGCCGCGCACCTGGCAGTTCGCGGCGCGCGAGGAGGAATTGCCGGAGCCGGGCGACCATGTCGTCTATGAGAATGTCGGCAAATCCTTCCTGCTGATCCGGCAGGAAGATGGTTCGGTTCGGGCCTTTGCCAATGTCTGCCTGCATCGCGGGCGCAAGCTCAAGACCGGCGATGGCTGGTCAGCCGAACTGCAATGCCCGTTCCATGGCTTCACCTGGAATAATGACGGGTCGATCAAGCAGATTCCGTGCCGCTGGGACTTCTCGCACCTGAAAGATGAGGAGATGTCCCTGCCGGAAATCAGCGTCGGGCGCTGGGCGGGCTATATCTTCATTCGCGAAGCGGCGGACGGGCCGACCCTCGACGCGTTTCTCGCGCCCATGCCGGAGCATTTCAAGCGCTGGCGGCAGGAGGAATGCGCGACGGCCATGTGGGTGGGCAAGGTGGTGCCCGCCAACTGGAAGGTGGTGATGGAGGCTTTCATGGAAAGCTGGCACACCGTCGTCACCCATCCGCAATTGCTGCCGTTCACCGGCGACGCCAATTCGATGTATAATATCTATGGCGACTATGTGAACCTGACGGTGACGCCGTTCGGCACCATGTCGCCCCATGTCGATCCGACCGACAAGGCGGAACAGTGGATCGTTGACGAGTTCGTCAAATATAATGGCCGGTCGTCCGACAATTATGAAGACAAGGAAGCCGCGGCGGGCGGTTATAATGTCAAGGTGCCAGAGGGCGTTTCGGCGCGGGCGGCGCTGGGCGCTTCGCTGCGCGATACCACCACCGCCATGTTCGGCCATGATGTCAGCTTCGCGTCCGATGCGGAGATGATGGATGCGCTGCTGTACAACGTCTTTCCTAATTTCAGCCCCTGGGCCGGGTTCCAGCCCAATATCGTCTATCGCTGGCGGCCCTGGCACGATGTCGACCATTGCCTGATGGAAGTGCGCGTCCTGACCCGCGTTCCGCCGGGGCAGGCGCATCCCAAGGCGCCGCCGATGAAATTCCTGTCGGTCGACCAGAAATGGACCGAAGCACCCGAACTGGGCATTTTGGGCGACGTGTTCGAGCAGGATATGGAAAATCTGCCCCATGTGCAGACGGGCCTGAAGGCCTCGCTTAACAACAAGGTGCAACTTGCCAATTATCAGGAAATCCAGATCCGTCAGTTCCAGAATACGATCATGAAATATATCAACGGCGATCTGTAACGCCCGATTGATCGGATGATGGAGCGTCGGGGCTATGGCTCCGACGCCCTTTTTTTGTGCCTGAAGGCGAGAGGCTGCCAAAAAGAAAGGCCGGGGATTGCGCCCCGGCCTTTGGCTTTTCAGGCTGTTTCGGCGATCAGAATTTGACGCCCAGTGTCGCGCCATAGGTGCGCGGTTCGCGCGCCGTGCCGAAGGACCACAGGCCGCCGACGGTGAAGCCGTGGGTCGGACCACGATCATTGGCGAGGTTGCGGCCGAACAGGGTCAGGCGCGCTTCGGTGCCGCCCAGTTCGAACTTGGTGGTCACGCTGGCATCCACCAGTCCCTGCTTGTCGGTCCGCACGCGCGGATCGTTGCCGTTGACGATGATCGGCCCGTTGGTCAGGTCGCCGGAGATTGGCCCCAATGAGATTTGCTGATCATAGCGGCCGATATAGCGATAGCTCAAATTCGCGATGATTTCGCCAAAGCTGGTGGGCATCGTGTAGTCGGCCGCCAACGACGCGGTCATGTTCGGATTATAGATGAGGTCGTTGCGCGAATAATCATAGGGCACGACCGCGCCCGACACGGGCGAGATACCGCCGACGATGAAGCCCTTGAACTTGGAATCGAGCAGGCCCATCGAACCGGTGATCGTCAGTTGCGACGTCGGACGGGCGGTGAAGTCGAACTCCAGACCCTTGATCTTGGCCGAGCCGACGTTCGAGGTGATCGTCTCGTTTCCGGTGGCGCAGCTCGGGCAATTGAGCGTGTTGTTCTGGTGCAGATCCTTGTAGCTGGAATAGAAGGCCGCGACGTTGAATTGCAGCTTGCGATCGAACAGGTCGAACTTGCCGCCGACTTCGAAGCTGTCGACCACTTCGGGCTGATAGGCGATGCCGGCGCTGGCGGCCGTGCCCGCGCGGGGCGAGAAGCCGCCCGACCGGTAGCCTTGCGACCAGCTACCATAAAGCATGACATCGTCGTTCGGGCGGAAATCGACGCCGACCTTGGGCGTGAATTTCTTGAACGTGTCGGTGCCACGGCCGATTTCGATGCCGCCGAAACTATTGTCGAGCGACTTTTTGTCGCGGGTGAAGCGACCGCCGAAGGACAGGCGCCATTGGTCGGCAAAGGCCCAGTTGAAATCGCCGAAGACGGCGACGGACTTGGTCTTGCCGTTCACGACCTGGGGGTTGGTGTCGAAGATTTCAGGAGGGACAGTCGGGGCGAAGCCGAAGACGCGGCTATACTGGGTCAAGCGATATTCGGAGCTGAAATAGAACAGCCCTACGACATAGTCGAAACTGTCGCTGAACTTGCCAGCGGCGCGCAATTCCTGGCTCCACTGCTCATAATTTTGCAAGCGCCGGACATAATAGAGGTCGGTCGAGGAACCGTCGAAATCCTGCGTCTGGTTCTCGCGCGAATCGCGCCAGCCAGTGACGGAGGTGAGTTTGACGTCGCCCGCATCATAATTCATTTCCAGCGTCGCGGCGGGCGCGGAATAGTTGGTTTCGTTGGGCAAGCCGAACACGGTGTACAGGTCGGTCGTGTTGTTGCGGTTGCATTCATTGGCCGGGATCAGGCCGCAAAAGACTTCGCCGGTTTGGGTCAGGTTGGAAACGACCGGGTCGGATTTCTGGACCTGCTTTTCCAGCGTGAAGAGAGCGTCGAAACCGCTGTCCTTCGGCGCGAACAGGATCGAGCCGCCGAAATTCTCGTTATTGCCGAAACCGCGGCGTTCGCCGGTCTGCCCCTGGCGATACCAGCCGTCGGTTTCATTGTGGAAGTAGAAGAGCTTGGCGCCGATGCTGCCATCGCTCGACAAGGGCGCGTTGACGACCGCGCGGGTCGCCAGCGTGTTGAACTTGCCGTAGGAGACTTCCATCTTGCCACCAAACTCGCCGGTCGGGCGGGTGCGACGGATGTTGATGACGCCGCCGATCGTGTTGCGGCCGAACAATGTGCCTTGCGGGCCGCGCAGCACTTCGATCTGCTCGATGTCGAAAAAGTCGAAGAATTGCCCGGTGCTGGTACCGATGAACACGCCATCGACAACGACGCCGACGGTCGGCTCCTGTGACTTTTCGACGTCGGCATAGGTCAGGCCACGGATGGCGAGGTTCGCGGCGGCCGCGCCCGCATTCTGGTTGGTGATCAGCAGGTTGGGGACGCCGCCGGTCAGGTCGCCGATATTCACCGCCGCCTTGTTTTCCAGCATGGCGGCGTTGACCGCGGTGATCGCGACCGGCGTGTCCTGCAGACTTTCTTCGCGGCGGCGCGCGGTGACGATGATGGCGTTGGGATCGATCGCCTGGGCATCGGCCTGGGGCTGCGCGGTCTGATCCTGCGCCATGGCGGGCATGGCCCATAGCAGCGTGCTGCCCAATGCCAGCATGACTGGACGGACCAAAGGCTTCCTTTGCATATACTCTCCCCTATTGTGCGTTCTTTAAGGCGCTTGACGAATGGCCTGCTTGGTGCGGCTTCGTTTCATCGTTCGGGATGCGCTATTTCCTGGGTCTTGCTAACTGCGATTTTAGAGAGGTCGGGCGCGCACCTGAAACAAAGGAGAGGGGACAAGCCCGGCCCGACGCCCCATTGCGTCGGGGAAGAGGCAGCGCAGGAGAGGATGAGGCCGTGAGCGAGGACCGGCAGGAGCGATTCGGAGGGACTGGCGCGGTGCGTGCGGGCCATGGGTTCGACGTCGCCGCGCTCGATGCGTGGATGCAGACCCATGTCGCTGGCTATGCCGGGCCGCTGTCGGTCGAACAATTTAAGGGCGGCCAGTCCAACCCGACCTATCGACTGGTGACGCCGACCCGCGCCTATGTGCTGCGGCGCAAGCCCCCCGGCACGCTATTGCCTGGTGCCCATGCGGTGGAGCGGGAATATCGGGTGCTGGCGGCGCTGGGGCAGGCGGGCTTCCCGGTCGCCCCGGTCCATGGCCTGTGCGAGGATGCCGGGGTCATCGGCACGCCCTTCTATGTCATGGACATGGTGGAGGGGCGCATCTTCTGGGATTCGACCCTGCCTGCGCTGTCGCTGCAGGAACGGCCCGCCTATTTCGACGCGATGAACGCAGCGATCGCGCAGTTGCACGGGATCGATCCTCAGGCGATCGGCCTTGGCGACTATGGCAAGCCGGGCAGCTATTTCGCGCGGCAGATCGCGCGCTGGTCGCGGCAATATCGCGAGGATGAAGCGGCGGGGCGGAACGAGGATATGGACTGGCTGGCCGACTGGTTGCCGGGGCAGATTCCCGCCGGTGACGAGACGACCATCGTCCATGGCGATTTCCGCGCCGACAATATGATCTGGCATCCCACCGAGCCGCGCATCCTGGCGGTGCTGGATTGGGAGCTATCGACGCTCGGCCATCCGCTGGCGGATTTCACCTATCATCTGATGATGTACCACCTCCCGCCGCACATCATCGGCGGATTCAAGGGCGCGGACCTTGGTGCGCTGAACATTCCGTCGCAGGCGGACTATGTTGCGGCCTATTGCGCGCGGACCGGGCGGGACGGGATCGACAATCTGCCCTTCTACCTCGCTTTCAACATGTTTCGGTTCGCGGCGATCATCCATGGCATCAAGGGGCGGATGACGCGGGGCACGGCATCCTCGCCCGAAGCGCAGTCACTGGTCGATACGCTGCCCGAACTGGCGGCGATCGGGCGGCGAACGGCCCAGGGACAAGGCCGTTGATGAACCGGCTGGCGATCCGGCAATTGGCCTATTTCGTGCCGGACGTGCGCCTTGCCGCATTGGCGCATCATCGGCTCCATGGGTCCGGCCCCTATTTCATTGCCGATCATATCCCGCTGCGGCGCTGCGTCCATCGCGGGATGGAGCGGCCGCTCGACCATAGCTCCGCCTATGGCCAGTGGGGCGATATCATGATCGAATTCGTGCAGCAAAATGGGGAAGGGCCATCCGCCTTTCGCGACATGTTCGCGCAGCCCGGGGCGCAGGGGCTGCACCATGTCGCGCTGTTCGTCGATGATGTGGATGTAGCGATCAAGGACTTCGCGGCGGCGGGCCATGACCTCGCCTGCCGCGCGGAGATGAATGACGGTTTCGTCTTCGCCTTTGTCGATACGGTCGCGGTGCAGGGGCATATGACCGAACTCTATGCGCCGGTGCCGCAGCTGACCGATTTTTACGCCATGGTGGCGCGGGCCGCGCAGGATTTCGACGGGACCGACCCGCTGCGCCCGATCCAGTTCAACTGATCCAAGAGGATAGAAACCATGTTCAGTACGCCGCGCGCGCAGGAAATAGCCGATCGGGTCGAGGCATTCGTCCGTACCGTCGTCGTGCCCTATGAAGGCGATCCACGCTGCGGCTTTCATGGGCCGAGCGACGAGTTGGTGATGGAATTGCGCGAGAAGGCGCGGGCGGCGGGCGTGCTGACGCCCCATGTCCTGCCCGATGGTTCGCACCTGACCCAGCGCGAGACGGCGACCGTGTTGATCAAGTCGGGCCTCTCGCCCTTGGGGCCGCTGGCCTGCAACACCATGGCCCCGGACGAGGGCAATATGTATCTGCTGGGCAAGGTCGGCACGGCGGAGCAAAAGGCGCATTTCCTTGCCCCCTTGCTGGACGGGCGTGGTCGTTCCGCCTTCTTCATGACCGAACCGGCGGCCGATGGCGGGGCGGGGTCGGACCCGTCGATGATGCAGACGACCTGCATGCGCGATGGCAATCATTGGGTGATCAACGGGCGCAAGGCGTTCATCACCGGGGCGCAGGGGGCGATGGTCGGGATCGTCATGGCCAAGTCCGATGACGGGGCCTGCATGTTCCTGGTGGACCTGCCCGATCCCGCGATCCGCATCGAACGGGTGCTGGACACGATCGACAGTTCGATGCCCGGTGGCCATGCGATCGTGACGATCGACAATCTGCGTGTGCCCGCCGACCAGATGTTGGGGCAGAGCGGCGAGGGGTTCAAATATGCGCAGATCCGCCTGTCGCCCGCGCGGCTGTCGCACTGCATGCGCTGGCTGGGCGGTTGCATCCGCGCGCAGGAGATTGCGGCGGACTATGCCTGCCGCCGGATGGCGTTTGGCAAGCCGTTGGTCGATCATGAGGGCGTCGGCTTCATGCTGGCGGAAAATCTGATCGACATTCAGCAAAGCGAATTGATGATCGATTGGTGCGCCAGCGTGCTGGACGGCGGATCGCTCGGCACCGTGGAAAGCTCGATGGCGAAGGTCGCGGTGTCCGAGGCGTTGATGCGGATCGCCGACAAATGCGTGCAGGTGATGGGCGGGACGGGCGTCACCGGTGACACGATCGTCGAGCAGATATTCCGCGAGGTCCGCGCCTTCCGCATTTATGACGGGCCGACCGAAGTCCATAAATGGAGCCTGGCCAAGAAGATCAAGCGCGATCATCGCGACAAGGCCTGAACCCACAGCGCAGAGGAGCGACGCATGGCCGACCTGCCCGAACGGTTCGACTATATCATAATCGGCGCGGGATCGACCGGGTGCGTGCTGGCTGAGCGACTGTCCGCCGATCCCCGCAACCGGGTGCTGCTGGTGGAGGCGGGCGGGCCGGATCGGTCGCCGCTCATCGCCATGCCAAAGGGGATTGCCAAGCTGGTGTCCAACCCGGCGCATATCTGGGCCTATCCGGTCGCCCAGCCGCGCCGCCCGGACGAACCGCCGCAGGAGATGTGGATCAGGGGCAAGGGGCTGGGCGGATCGTCGGCGATCAACGGCATGATTTGGAGCCGTGGCGAGCCGCAGGATTATGACGATTGGGAAGCGGCGGGCGCGACCGGGTGGAATGCCGGATCGATGATCGCGGCCTTTCGCGCCATCGAGGATCATGGGCTGGGCGGCAGCGCGCTGCGGGGCGAAGGTGGCCCGGTGCATGTGACGCCGCGCACCTATCGCTATCCGCTGGCCGAGCGGCTGATCGCGGCGGGCGAGCAGATGGGCCTGCCGCGCACCGATGACCTCAACAGCGTGGTGGGCGGGCGGGTCGGCTATTATTGCCATAATATCCGCAAGGGACGTCGCGAAAGCGGGGCCAAGGTGTTTCTGCGTCCGGCGATGCAACGCGCCAATTTCACGGTGATGACCGACACGCTGCTGCGCCATGTGCGGCTGTCCAATGGCCGGGCGGTCGGGGTCGAACTGCTCCATGGCGAACGCGGGCCGTTCAGCGTGGATTGCGATGGCGAGGTGATCGTCTGCGCCGGGACGATCGAAAGCCCGCAGATCCTCCAGCGGTCGGGAATCGGCGATGGCGATGCGCTGGCCGCCAGCGGGATCGCGGTACGGCATCATAATCGCCATGTCGGGCGGCATATGCTGGAGCATCTGTCCTACTCCATGCCGTTCCGCTTGCGGCGGAACAGCGGCATTCAGGGGCACTATCAGGGGTTGGGGCTGCTGGCGTCGGTCGCGCGCTATTATCTGCGGCGGGACGGGCCGATGGCGACCGGGCCGTTCGAGGTGGGGGCGTTCCTGTCCACCGGCGTCACCGGACCGCGCACCGATCTGCAACTCTACTTGAGCGGCTATATGTTCGCGCTGGGCGATGCGAACGATGCCGTACCGCTCGGCAATATCGACAAGCGGCCCGGCCTGACCGTATCGGGCAGCCTGCTGCGACAGAGCAGCGAGGGGGAAGTGCAGGCGCGGGGGCGCGAGCCGGCGGATGGCGTGGCGATCACGCCCAACTGGCTGGACAGCGAAGCGGACAAAGGTTCGGCGATTGCGGCGATCCGGCTGATGCGCGCTTATGTGGGGCAAGCGGTGCTGGCGAGCGATGTCGGCGAGGAGCTGATTCCCGGCGCGGCGGTGCAGGAGGATGCGGCGCTGCTGGAGAGTTTCCGGTCGCTGTCGACCAGTGGATTGCATGGCGTGGGGACATGCCGGATGGGTACGGCGGACGATGCGGTGGTCGATCCGGCGTTGAAGGTTCATGGGGTAGAGAGGCTGCGCGTTGCCGATTGTTCGGTGATGCCGCGTCTCATTAGCGGCAATACCAATGCGCCTGCCATGGCGCTGGGCTGGCGGGCGGCGCAGATCATCTTGGGTAAGGCGTGACGATGGAGCGGAAATCGATGATGCGGCAATGGCAATTGGCGGACAGGCCGATCGGGCGCGCGCTGGCCGATGGCGACTTTCGCTTGGGGCAGGTGCCGATGCCGGTAGCGGACGCGGGCGAGATGCTGCTGGCGGTGCGCTGGCTGGGTTTCGAGCCCGCGCAAAAGGGGTGGATGGAGAATTTCGGCGGCTATGTCGCGCCGATCGAGCTGGGCGATGTGATGCGCGGCATGGGTGTCGCCGAGGTGGTCGAGAGCCGGGATGGCCGCTGGCCGGTCGGCACGATGGTTGCGGGCATGACCGGTTGGACCGAATATCTGGTGAGCGATGGCGAGGGCTTCGATGTCTGCCACCCCGACCTGCCGCCCCATGCGATGCTGGGGGTGCTGGGGATACCGGGCTTGACCGCCTGGCACGGTTTTCACGCGATCGGCCGCCCGGTGGCGGGCGATGTCGTGGTGGTGTCGGGCGCCGCCGGGGCGACCGGATCGGTCGCAGGGCAATTGGCCAAGGTCGCGGGCTGCCATGTCATCGGCATTGCGGGCGGGGCGGAAAAATGCGCCTGGCTGACGCAGGAGGCCGGGTTCGACGCGGCGATCGACTATCGTGAGGGTAAGGTCGCGGCGCAGCTCAAGGCGCTGGCCCCCAAGGGGTGCGACATCGTCTATGACAATGTCGGCGGCGTGGTGCTGGACGCGATGCTGGGCCGACTCGCGATCGGCGCGCGGGTGGTGCTGTGCGGCGGGATCAGCCGTTATGAACAGGGCGGCGAGATTGCCGGGCCAGGCAATTATTTCAACCTGATCCTGCGGCGGGCGCGGATGGAGGGGTTCATCATTTTGGACGAACAGCCACGCTGGGGCGCGATGCGCGACCGGCTGGCGGCGCTGGTGCTGGCGGGGCGGCTGCGATGGCAGGTCGATGAGCAGCAGGGGTTCGAAGCGGCCCCGGCGGCGTTGGCGCGGCTGTTCACGGGCGCGAACCGGGGGAAGCAGATTTTGCGGGTGTGAGGGGGGGAGCCTATCTCCCACCTTATCGCCCTGATTTTGGGTTGGGAGATGGGTCCCCGCCTTCGCGGGGATGACGAAATTGGGGGGCGGTGCGCATTGCGCAACGCCCCCCTTACGCCGCCGGATTTCAGGTGAGTTTAAGGATCATCTTGCCGTCGTTGGTGCCGTCGAAGAGGCGCATGAAGGCGGGGTAGGCGTTGTCTATGCCCTGTTCGATATGTTCGTCGAACACCAGCTTGCCCTCGCCGATCAGCGCGGCGATGGCCTGGCTGCCTTCGGGGAAGCGGTCGGCATAGCGGGCGATGAGGAAGCCGCGCATGGTGGCGGTCTTGACGATCAGCTGCCAGATGTTGCGCGCGCCGTGGGGATCGCCATTATATTCGGAGATGAGGCCGCACAGGAGGATCTGTGCGTCCTGGTTGATGTGGCGCAAGGCGGCGTCGAGGCAGGCGCCGCCGACATTTTCGAAGACATGATCGATGCCGTCCGGGCAGGCGCTGGCGATGGCATCGGCGAGTGCCGCTTCGTCCTTGCCGCGATAGTCGATCGCCGCGTCGAAGCCATAGCGATCGGTCAGCCGCGCGCATTTGGTCGCGCCCCCGGCGATGCCGACCACGCGCGCGCCGCGCAGCTTGGCGAGTTGCCCGACCATCGAGCCGACCGCGCCCGCCGCACCGCTGACCAGCACGGTCTGGCCGGGACGGGGCTGCATCGCGTCGCTGACACCGAACCAGGCGGTGAGACCGACCGCGCCCATGGCGGAGAGGTAACTGGTAACCGACGGGGCCGCCGACACGTCGATCGGGTGCATGAAGTCATTGGGGGTGACGAGGCTAAATTCTTCAATCGCGTTCAGCCCCATGACCCAATCGCCGGGCTTGAAGCGATCGACCCCGCTCGCCTCGACCGTGCCAATGGTGGAGGCGCGGACGGGATCGCCGATCGCGATGGGGGGCAGATAGCTTGGCGCATCGTCAAGCCAGCCACGGATCGCGGGGTCCAGCGAGGCATAATGGTTGCGGATGAGGATTTCGCCGGGGCCGGGGGTGGGGACCGGGCTGTCCTCCAGCCGAAAGTCGCTTTCGCGCGGCGAGCCGTCGGGGCGGGAGACGAGGAGGAAACGGCGATTGACGGAGGCGGTCATGATGCGGTGTTTCCCCAGAGGCTATGGACGGGATCGGACGGTCCCTGCGCGCCGCGCAGGAAACCGGCATAAAGGTCGTCGCCGCCACCGGCGGGCTGGCGGACGACCCAGTCGCACACGAAGCGCCTTTCGATGAATTGCCAGGTGCCGTTGGTGCGGACGAAGCGGTCGAGATAGCGGCCGCCGGTCAGCATATGGATGGGTTCGCCCTCTTGCCCGCGCGGGGTGGCGAGCGCGGTGACATAGGTTTCGCCCTTTGCGCTGTCGCCATCGACCTCCACCCATTGATGCGCATTGGCGTGGCTGGTCTGGGTAAAGACGGTGCGGACGATGGCGCAGATTTCGCGGGCGAAATCCTGGCCGCTGCCGTTGAAGGGGCCGCTTTCGACATGGCTGTCGGCATGAAAGAGCGAACCCAGCAACGCCGCATCGGCACGATCGACGCCCCGGCAATAAGCGGCGGTCAGGTCGGCAATCTGCTGCTTCGCGACGAGGGCGTCGATCAGCGCGGGATCAGTCATGGATGCCGCAGACGTCGTTCAGTTTCTCATGGAACATCTGCACCCGCTTTTCCTGATTGGGCAGGATGCCGCCGGTAAAGCCGCGCGAATGGAGCCCGAGTTGCTGGCCGATCGCGACGCTCATATCCTGATCGGCGACATCGCCCAGCGACTTGGTGCCGAATTCGATCTTTTCACGCTCGACATGCTGGAAGGGGGTCGGCCCCATCGGTCCCATCACGACATCACTGCCGGGCATTGCATGCGCCATGAACCAATGGTCGAAGATGCAGCGTTCCGGGTCGGTCGGGTGCGGTTCGGAGCGCAATAGCTGGAACCCGTCCGGCCACATGGTGAAGGTGATGTTGGGGAAGAGCGTATAGTGGTGATAATCCACAATCTCGCTGTCGCCCATGGTCGCATAATGGGCATAGCCCTTTTCCGCGCCCAGCTTGCGCTTTTGCGCGAGGATGGCGTCGCGCGCCTGGCTGGCGCGGCCTTCATAATCCTTGGGGTCCAGCTCCCAATATTCGAGCGCCTGGGCGAGCGGCATTTCGAGGATGTCGGAGGTGGGATAGCGGCCCGATGGCTTGAGGCCGCGCATGATCATGCAATTATGGCCTTCGGGGTTCATCTCGAAGATGGTGCCTTCGAGCGCGTCATCGATCGACCCGGCGATTTGCGGGTGGAGATTAGGGAGGTGATAGCTTTCGTTGAAATTGTCGCGGATGATCTTCCAGTTGCAGGGCACGTCGGAACTGAGCGCCAGCACGCGCGTCATCTTGCCCATCTGCCATTGTTCGAGCTGTTCGCCCGCTGCGCCCAGCCATGTCTTGAGCGGCGCGGCATCGCGATCCATGGTGAACCAGACGAAGCCGCCCCAGACGGTGCAGGGAATTTCCTCCAGCTTCACCTTGCCGCAGGGGGAGCCGCCGGGAAAATCATCGGGGTCTTGGACATGGGCGAGCGTGCCGTCGGGCGCATATTTCCAGCCATGATAGCCGCAGGTGAGAAAGGGCGATCCGCCAACTTCGGTCCAGGCGAGGCGATAGCCGCGATGCTTGCAGGCATTGTAGAAGGCTTTGACCGATCCATCCTCCTGACAGAGCATGACGACTGATTCCCGGCCGATATTATGGGTCAGGAAGTCGCCCGCTTCCTCAAGGTCGGCGGCCATGCCGCCGATATGCCAGGCCTTGGTCCAGACATGCGCCCATTCAGCGTCCGCCCAGCGTTTTTCATGATAGCGTTCGCCCGTGATACGGTCACCGCGCACGGGCGGATCATAGGCGGCAATGGCGCGGCCCAGGAAAGACTCGATGGTCATGATACCCTCTCGCTATTTTTTAGTTGAACGATCGACTAAATTTACTCCGATCGGTTGCTGCCTGTCAATATCTTCGCCATAGCTGTCCGATGGGCAGGAAAGCGTTGAAACTAGCGGAAACGACAGGTGGGCCGGAGGGGGCGGCGGCGCCGAAACTCGATCGGCGGCGGGCACCGGACACGGCGGCCAGGATATTGGACGCGGCGGAGTCGCTCTTTTCGATCCGGGGCTATCATGGTGTGTCGCTGCGCGACATTGCGACGCAGGCCGGGGTGCAGGTGGCGCTGACCCATTATCATTTCGGGTCGAAGGAAGATTTGTTCGGCGCGGTGATCGACCGGCGGGCCGACGCCCATGTGGCGGGCATGGCGGACGCGCTGGTGCAGGCGCGGCAGGTTGCGGGCGATCAGGCGACCCGCCGCCGCGCGATCATCCGCGCCTTCATCACGCCGATCGTCGACCGATCGATGCGCGGCGGGGCGGGGTGGAAAAATTATATCCGGCTGATGGCGCTGGTGGCGAACATGCCGCAGCAAGAGGCGTTCATATCGCCGTTTCGCCAGCATTTCGACGATGTGATCGCCGCCTATGTCGAGGCATTGCGCGCGCTGCACCCGGAGATGGACGAGGGCGATGTGCAGTGGGGCTTCTTTTTCTTCCAGGCGATGATCACGCATATCCTGGCCGAAAGCGGGATGCTGGATCGCCAGTCGGGCGGGCGGTTCAGCTCCAGTGATCTGGACGCGATGGTCGAGCGGATGGTGGATTTCGTCGGCGCGGGCTTCACCGGACTGGGACGGGTGGCCTAGCATAAAGCCGAGTTTGGCGCATCGCCCCGGCCCGTTACCTTGGCGCGTAAAATAGACGCGCGAAGGATGAGATGATGGGCAGGTTGAACGGCAAGACGGCATTGGTGGTCGGTGCAGCGGGCAAGGATAATATGGCGCAGGTCATCGCCCGCCGCCTGACCGCCGAAGGGGCGCGGGTTGCGGTGGCGGGGCGCAAGGCCGACGCGCTGTCCGCCTTTGCCGACGAGATTGGCGGGGTGGCCGTCGCCTGCGACATGACCGATCAGCAGAGCATAACAGCGGCGGTGTCCGATGCCGAAGCGGCACTGGGCGGGGTCGATATTGCGATCAACGCGACCGGCTGGGGGCTGCTCAAGCCGTTTCTAGAGACGACGCAGGCGGATCTGGACGCCATGTATGCGCTGCAACTGCGCGGGCCGTTCCAGTTTTTCCAGGCACTGATCCCGGCGATGGAGCGGCGCGGCGGCGGGTCGATCATCCAGATCAGTTCGGCGACCGCGACGATCATGTTCCACGACCATGCCGCCTATATGGCGACCAAGGCGGGGACCGACCATCTGGTCCGTACCGTCGCCAATGAATTTGGGAGCATGGGCATTCGCGCCAACAGCGTGTCGCCCGGCATCACTGAAACGCCGATGACAGCGGATGCGGCGGCGGTGCCAGGGTTGATGGATGCGTTTCGCAAGGGCTATCCGCTGGGCCGTTATGGCACGTCTGAGGATGTGGCCGAGGCGTGCGTGTTCCTGGCCAGTGACGCCTGTTTCATGACCGGGCAGAATTTGCAGGTGAATGGCGGGCTGACGCTGCGCGCCAATCCGACCAAGGCGGATATCGAGGCGTCAGTTGCCGCCGCGATGGCTGCCGCCGGGGCGTGACGCGGGATCGTTTGCCACCACTCTGCATGGCGTCGGGGATCATGCCCGACGCGACGCCGCTGCAATTGGTGGAGGCAGCGGCACGGGCCGGTTTCGATTATGGCGGCATGTGGTTCGAGGCGGCGGAGTGGACGGATGCGACGACGCGGCAGGTGAAGGCCGCGTTGCGCGACACGGGCCTGCCGCTGATCGACATCGAAGTGGTGTGGATCAAGCCGGGGCCGCCCGATCCCGATCATCTGCGGCTGGTCGATGTGGGGATGGAACTGGGCGCGCGGAATGTGTTGTGCGTCAGCAGCGATCCCGACGATGCGGCGACGCGCGACAAGCTGGCGATATTGGCCGAGCGGGCGGGCGATGCGATCCGCATCAATCTGGAATTCGGCATTTTTACCGAGGTCAGGACGATCGGGCAGGCGAGCGCGATCCTGCGTGCGATCGATCATCCGGCGATGGGGCTGTTGATCGACGCGCTGCATTGGCGGCGGTCGGGCGGGACGGTGGCGGAGGTGGCCGCGGTGCCGCCTGCGTGGCTGAGCTATGTCCAATTATGCGACGCGCCCAACCCCGGCGCGGACCCGGCCGACGCGGACGCGATCCTGACCGAGGCGATCGACGGGCGCGTGGCGCTGGGCGCGGGGGGATTGCCGGTCGGGGCGCTGCTGGAGGCGATGCCGCGGGGGCTGCCAGTGGCTGTCGAGGAACGGTCGATCGCGTTGCGGGAGGGGTGGCCGGACCTTAACGAACGGGCGGCGCGGATGTTGGCGACGACGCGGGCTTGGATGGCGGGGCGGTAGCGAACCGGGCTGGCTTCCCGGTCCGTTCGCCCTGAGCCTGTCGAAGGGTTTCCCTTCTTGAAGAAAGGAAGAGGCTTCGACAGGCTCAGCCTGAACGGTGTTTTTTGGCGCCTACCCAACCAGCAGCGTCGGTTCCTCAATCAATCCCTTGAGCGTGCGCATGAAGTCCGCACCCACTGCGCCGTCGATTGCGCGGTGGTCGCAAGAGAGGGAGAACTGGACGATGGTGGCGAAGGCCAGCGCGTTGCCGATTTCGATCGGTTGGCGGTTGCCAGCGCCTACGGCCAGGATCGCGCCCTGCGGCGGGTTGATGATCGCATCGAACTGGTCGATGCCGAACATGCCGAGGTTGCTGATCGAAAAGCTGCCGCCCTGGAATTCGTCGGGTTGCAGCTTACCGGTGCGGGCCTTGTCGGCCAGCGCCTTTACCGTGCGCGAAATGGCGGCGACGGAGAGGGTATCGGCGCCTTTCACGATCGGGGTGATGAGGCCCTTGTCGGTCGCGACGGCGACGGCGATGTCGGCGCTGGCGAAGCGATGGATTTCATCGCCATGGACCTGCACATTGACATCGGGATGTCGGGCGAGCGCCAGGGCGCAGGCGCGCACGAGATAGTCGTTGATGCTGGGCGCTTCGCCGGTCGCCGCCTTTGCTTGTGCGCGCAGGCCCAGGATTGCGTCAATCCTGACGCCCGAACGCAGGTAGAAATGCGGGATGGTCGATTTGCTGTGGCTGAGCGCTTTGGCAATCGCCTTGCGCATGGGCGACATTTTGACGACCTCTGCGCTGCCAGCGGGTGGCCGGGCAAAGTCGGCGGGGGCCGGGGCTTGGGCGGCATGCGCAGCGGCGGGGGCTTCGACCGGCTTGACCTTGGCCAGCACGTCCGCCTTGCCGATCCGGCCCTTGGGGCCTGTGCCGGTCAGACCATGGAGGTCCACGCCATGTTGCACCGCGAGGCGCTTGGCGAGCGGGCTGGCGAAAACCTCGCCCAATTCGTTGCCGACGGGCGTCAGGTCCACCGCCGCGCCGCCGCCGATCGCGACCGGGGGCAGGCTGGCCTGCTGCACGTCCTGGAAGGTCAGGCGACCATTGGGACCGGAGCCGGTGAGCGCGGTGATGTCCACGCCATTCGCCTGCGCAAAGGCGCGGGCAGCGGGGCTGATATTCGCGTCGTCGGCGATAGCGACCTGTGGTGCCGGTGCCGGTGCCGGTGCTGGTTCCGGTTCCGGCGTAGCGGGCGGTGGCGGGGCTGCGCCAGCCTTGGACGCGACCTTGGTGTCGGCGGGCTTGAACCCGGCGACGAAGGCATCGACCTCGTCGGCGCTGACCTTGTCGTCCGGCCCCGCCAGCACGGCGATCAGTTCACCGACGGCATAGGCGCTGCCCTGCTGGGCGATGAGGCGCGGGAACATCCCGTCGGCCTCGGCCTCGATTTCGTTGGTAATTTTGTCGGTTTCGATGAGGGCGAGCAGGTCGCCCTTCTTGAACGGCACGCCTTCGGCGACCATCCATTCGGCAACGACGCCTTCAGTCATTTCTATGCCCCATTTGGGCATCGCATATGCGCGCAGAGTGGCCATGATATGCTTATCCCCGCCGATAGGATAGGAGTTGCACCGCCGCCGCCACGATCTTGTCGGGCGAGGGCAGATAGGCGGATTCAAGTTCCCGTGCGAAGGGAACGGGGCTGTGCGGCGGCGTCACCATCTCGATCGGTGCCTTGAGCGAGGCGAAGGCCTTTTGCGCCACCAGCGCCGACAGGTCGGTCGCAAAGGAGCAGCGCGGCGGGGCTTCATCGACGATCAGCAGGCGGCCGGTACGCTCGACGCTGTCGAGGATCGCCTCGACATCCAGCGGGCTGGTGGTGCGCAGGTCGAGCAGGTCGCAACCGATGCCGTCCTGGGCCAACTGGGCCGCCGCCTTTTCGGCAAAGCCAACCATCATGCCGGTGGCGAGGATGGTGATGTCGTCGCCCTGCGTCACATGCCGGGCATGGCCGAAGGGGATAGTATAGTCGCCATCGGGCACTTCCCCCTGTTCCTGCTAATTAGAGAAGTCACTATCTGAGCCATATAGAAATGTCACAGGCTTGAGGACAGCAGGGGCTGCGTGGAGCCCTCGGGATAGCGCAGCGCAGACCCTGCTGATGCGCTGACCACGGGCTGGTGGACCATGGACCCGCTGCGTGAGCAGTGGGCGCGGTCATGTCCTCTGCACGAACCTGAGCGTGCCGCGTTCGCGCAACTCTGCGTCGCTCAGCCTGGGACCGCGCTTGAGCTTTGACCCACCCAGTTTGCGGCGATCGATCTTCGCGGGCGGTTCTGGCTCGGGGAACATATGCATGGGCTGGTCGCGGCGGGCAGGGGCGTCATTATTGCGTTTACGGTGATGCGGCATGATCGCTTGCATCTGTCTGGCCAACATCAGCGCCGCGTCGAGATGCTTGTTCTCGACAATGGCAGGTTGGTTCACCTGCCGCATCTTGTCGAACTGACGATAGGGCAGGACATGGCCCTCATGCTCGATCTCCAGCCTGCCGTCGGGATATTCACAGACCGTCACCCGCTTGCGCGCCAGTTTTTTGCTGACATCGTTCGGTTCCAGAATGAACATCGCCTTGTTGTAATGCAGCGTCAGTGCAGCCGTCACGGTCCGCTGCTCCCGCCAGACCATGATCGAGCACAGATCGTCATGTGGGGCGAGGGGGCGGTGCAGATCGCGGGCATGGAAGGCGGGTCGGGCGAACCGCTCGTTGTGCCTGGTCCTATAGCTGTCGAGGAAGGTGTTGGCGTCCTCGATCGATGAGATGCCTTCCAGGCGCATCGCTTTGACCAGGCGATCCTGCAAGGTGGCATTGGCCCGTTCGACCCGGCCCTTGGCCTGCGGCGAGTTGGCGCAGATGATCTCGATGTTCAGAGCATCCAGCGCGCGACCAAAATGCGTCATGCCATCCCCGCGCGCTGCGCTGGCTTTGGCATTGCGGAAAACACTGTGCTTGTCGGAATAGAACGCCACCGGCTTGCCATGTCGCTCTATATATTGGCGCGTCGCCTCCATATAGGCGAAGGTGCTCTCGCTCTCGACCATCTGGAGGTGCATCAGCTCGCTGGTAGCGTCGTCAATATAGACCAGCAGAGTACATTGTGGGCCGCGGTCTTCGAACCACCAATGTTTTGAGCCGTCGATCTGGATCAGCTCACCCCGGCAGTCCCGCCGATAACGCGGTTGATACGGGCGAGGGCGACGGGCGTCACGGTCCTTCCAGAATCCGGCCTGAATCATCCACTTGCGTAAAGTCTCGTGCGAAATCGTGATCTGGTGCCGCTCGGCGAGATATTCGGTCGCCAGCGTCGGACCGAAATCATGATAGTGCTGGCGCACCAGGTCGAGAACGCGTGTGCGAAGGTCCTCCTTGAAGGCGCGGTTGCTAGGGCGGCCGCGCTTCCAAGACACAAGTGCTTCAGGGCCGTCTGTATGTAATCGGTCGAGCAACCGGTACACCTGGCGGCGACATACCCCAAGCAGCATCGCTGCATCCTCGACCCTCAGTTCACCACGGTCGAAACGAAGCAGTGTATCGTACCGTGAAAGCTCGCCATGGCTCATTGCCACCACCGTCATAAGCGTGTCCTCCCGCATGCAGGAGAACATGCCACCGGAACCGCAAGACGTCCCGGTTGTGACATCTCTAAATTGCGGGGAGTGACATCTCTAAATTGCGCTTACACCCCCTTCACGCCATAAAGCGCCTTATGTTCAAGGAAGATCACCGGATCATCGTCGCGGATCGCCTGGGTCAATAGCCCCTTGGTATCGGCGGGGGTGGAGGGCATGACGACCTTCAGCCCCGGCATGGCGGTGACGAATTGATGGATCACCTGGCTATGCTGGGGTGCGGCGTTGAAGCCCGCGCCATAGGGCATGCGGATGACCAGCGGGCATTTCGACTTGCCGCCGAACATATAGCGGAACTTGGCCGCCTGGTTCCAGATCTGATCCATGCACACGCCGATAAAGTCGGCGAACATGATTTCGGCGATGGCGCGCTTGCCGGTCAGCGCCGCGCCCGACGCCGCGCCGATGATGGCGCTTTCCGAAATGGGCGTGTCGATGACGCGGTCAGAGCCATATTTGGCCCATAGCCCGCCCGATGTGCCCCATATGCCGCCGATCGCTTCGGGGCCGCCGGGTGCGCCATGGCCGCCGACGATATCCTCGCCCAGCATGATGACGCTGTCGTCCCGTTCCATTTCCGCATCGATCGTGTCGCGAATGACGTCGCGGATCATCTTGATAGCCATATGTCGATCCCTCTGGCGTCAGTAGCTGATATAGACGTCTTCCAGGACGTCGGCAGCGGTGGGGCGGGCGGCGGTCTGCGCTTCGGCAACCGCGCGGTCGATGAGGTCGGTGACTTCGGCATCGACCGCGTCGAGTTCGGCCCCGTCGAGCAGCTTGGCCTCGGTGACCCGCGTGCGGAAGGTCTTGAGGCAGTCGCGCTCTTCGCGGATGCGGTCAAGTTCGCCGGGGCCGCGATAGCGCTGCGGATCGCCCTCGAAATGGCCGTAGAAACGTTCGCAATCCAGCTCGATCGAGGCGGGGCCGTTGCCTGCCTTGCAATAGTCGATCAGCTCGCGCATCGCGTCATAGACGCTGAAGAAATCGATGCCGTTGGCCTTGATCGCTTTCATGCCAAAGGCAGCGGAACGGACGGTCATGCTTTCCGCGCCGACGGCATAGGCTTCGCCGGTATGTTCGGAATAATGGTTATTCTCGAACACGAAGATGACCGGCAGTTTCAGCACCACCGCCATGTTCATCGCTTCGAATGTCGTGCCTTGGTTGCACGCGCCATCGCCCGAAAAGGCGATCGAGACGGTGCCATTGCTCTTGGCGGTGATGCCAGCACCCACCGCGATCGGTGCGCCCGCGCCGACGATGCCGTTCGCGCCGAGCATGCCGACGCCAATGTCGGCGATGTGCATGGAGCCGCTCTTGCCCTTGCACAGGCCATCGCGCGAGCCATAGATTTCCTTCATCATCGCCATGACGTCGCAGCCCTTGGCGATGCAATGGCCATGGCCGCGATGGGTCGAGATGATATAGTCGGTCGGCCCCAGATGCTCGCACACGCCCACCGCGCAGGCCTCCTGGCCCGCATAGAGATGGGTGAAGCCGGCGATTTCGCCCAGCGCGATCTCATCGTGCAGACGCTCTTCGAACAGGCGGATCGTCTTCATCTGACGATAGGCCCGGATCAGTGCCTCGCGGCTCAATTGCATCTATCTTCTCCTGGTCGATCGACTCCGGTGGCGGTCACAGCCCCAGCACCGTTTTGGCTATGATATTGCGTTGAACCTCATTGGTCCCGCCAAAGATGGTCCAGGCGCGCGAATTAAGATAGCGCGGCGCGGCAAGTTGCGCGGGCTTGCCATGGAGCGCGGGCGGCGCCTGATTGCCGTAGAGCGGCCGCTGTTCCTCCAGCGCGATGCCGGCATAGCCGTACAGTTGGACCGCGAGGCCATCGACCTGCTGGCGCAGGGTGGAGGCGACCAGCTTGGACAGCGAGGTTTGCGGACCCGGCGGCAAGCCCTTGGCCATTTCGGCCAGCACCCGCATTTCGGTCATTTCGAGCGCCTGCGCCTCCAGCTCGGCGCGGGCAAGGCGGGCCATGTAGAGGGGATCATCGGCCATGCAGCCGCCCTTGCCGTCGGGTTCCGTCAGGGCGGCGGTGCGCAGCTTGGCGATGTCCGACAGCAATTTGGGGGCGTGGCAGGCACCACCGCGCTCATTTTCGAGCAGGAATTTGGCAATGGTCCAGCCTTGGCCTTCCTCGCCCACCAGATGGTCGAGCGGGGTGGTGGCATCGTCGAGATAGACTTCGTTCACCTCATGATCGCCCGCCAGCCCCATGATCGGCCGCACTTCGATGCCGGGCTGGGCCATGTCGATCAGCAGGAAGCTGATCGCGCGCTGCGGCTTGGCGGTGGGATCGGTCTTGGCGAGGCAGAAGATGTGCGAGGCGTGATGGGCGTGGGTGGTCCACAGCTTGCGGCCGTTGACGACATAATGGCCATCCTTGCGGTCGGCGCGCGTCTTGAGGCTGGCGAGGTCGGAGCCGGAGCCGGGCTCGGAAAAGCCCTGGCACCAGAAATCCGTGCCATCCAAGATACGGGGCAGGAAATAGGCCTTCTGTTCCTCGGTGCCGAAATGGCAGATGACCGGGCCGAGCAGCTTGAGGCTCAGCACCGGCAGGCTGGGCGCGTCGGCGAGCGCGCATTCCTTTTCGAAAATATAGCGCTGAATCGGCGTCCAGCCGGTGCCGCCGCAGTCGGTCGGCCAATTATAGGCAAGCCAGCCCTTGGCGCGCAGGATCGCCTGCCACTCGCCGCCAATGTCGGGTTCCACGAACACGCCCGGCGTCGCGCGCATGCCTTCGCGCAGATGCTGGGGCAGATTGTCGTCGAGGAAGCGGCGGACTTCGGCGCGGAAGGCCTGATCCTGAGGAGAGAAATCAAGGTCCATCTTATCGTTCCAAAATGGTCACGCCGGAAATGCCGGGCGCGCCGTAGACATGGGAATAGGCCGTGCGCGGATCGCCGGGCACTTGCCGCCCGCCGCCAAGCCCGCGCAGTTGCAGCGCATTTTCATAGACCTGGCGCAGGCCCGACGCGCCGATCGGCTCGCCACAGGCGAGGCACCCGCCATCGGTGTTGACGGGCAGGCGGCCGTCGACATTGGTCCAGCCATTGGCCAGCCATTCTTCCTGATCGCCATCGGCGCAAAAGCCGTTTTCGGCCATGTGCATGATTTCCGCGCCGGACTCGGTGTCCTGCAACTGGGCGAGGTCGATATCCTCAGGGCCAATGCCTGCCATCTCATAGGCAGCCTTGCTGGCGAGCAGGGTCGGTGCGCCGCCGCGTTCTATGTCCATCGACGGGGCGAAGACCTCGAACGATCCGGGCGGGCGGGTGCGGATGACCGCCGCCTTGATCCGCACCTGATCGCGGCCGAGTTCGCGCGCCTTCTTGGCGCTGGCCAGCACCAGCGCGACGCCGCCTTCGGCGGGCGAGCAGAACATATATTTGGTCAGCGGGTCGCTGATCATCGGGGCGTTGAGGATGGTGTCGAGATCGACCGGCGACCGTCGCCAGGCGTGGTCGGCATGGACCGCGTTGCGAAACGCCTTTTCCGCGACCCGGCCGAGCGACGTCGGGCTGATGCCGTGCAGCGCCATATAGCGTTGCAGCTTCATCGCGAAGAATTGCGTGGTGACCATGAAGCCCGCTTCGCCATACCATTCCGGCAGGCTATATTCAGCGGGCATGGCGTTGAACGCGCCGCGCGGATGCTTGTCGAAGCCGATGGCGATGCCGACATCATGCGCGCCCGACGCGATCGCCTGCCAGGAACCGATCAGCGCCGATCCGCCGGTAGCGCAGCCATTTTTGACATTGATGAAGGGCAGCCCGGTCAGGCCAAGCTCGTTGACGATCGTGTCGGCATTGCCCGCCGAATCCGATCCGCCGAAACCGAACTCCATGTCGGGCCACTCAAGGCCAGCGTCGGCCATGGCGGCGCGGGCGGCATTGGCCCCTTGTTGCAGGCCGCTCAAGCCTTCGGTGCGGCCAAAGGGGTGGATACCGATCCCGACGATATAGACGTCCTGCATCGATCAGGCCTCCGTGACGGGGGTAAAGGCGTAGAGGCGGATCGCATCGCCATTGGCGGCGGTGGCGAAGTCGGTCGTGACCAGGTCCATCGCCATGCCGATCGTCAGGCTATCGAAGTCCGCGCCCACGATCTGCGTTTCCACGATCGTCGCACCCGGCAGTTCGACATAGCCGATGGCGAAGGGAGTGAATGCTTCCGGCCCGATATAGGGCGGCGATTTGGGGCGGAAGCGCTGGACCGTCCAGGACCAGAGCGTGCCCCGGCGCGGCAGGTCGATCGGCTCCCAGCGCGCGGCATCGTCCGGGCAGGGAAAGACGATCCGCCCCGTATCCCGGTGCCGCCCGCCGATCAGGGTCGGTTCGGGCGTTTCCCGAAACAGTCCCTGCGCTATCGCTGATGCGCCCAACGTCTAAGCCCTCTCATTCTTGTGTGGGGCCACTATGGGAAGCGGAACGGGCGAAGGCTTCTGTAAGAAAGCATAGGTTGGCAGCGTCGTTGGACGCGCGGGCACAAAAAAAAAGGCCAGCCGGTCGCCCGGCTGGCCGCACACTTTCTCAGGGGGAGAAACTTTATTTCGCGGCGGCCGACGCCTGCGTTTCATGCGGCAGATGCGGGACCATGACGGCGGCGACATTGCCGAGATAGCCAAGCTGCGTCGCCTTGAACACGGTCTGGCTGCGGTTGACGGCCTCCAGCTTGATCGCGGCATTGTGGATATGGAAGCGCACGGTGGCGCAGCTGCGGCTGAGGATCATCGCAATTTCGGCGTCCGTCTTGCCCACCGCCGCCCAGCGCAGACATTCCACTTCGCGCTTGGAGAGGCGGCAATTTTTGGGAATCCAGGGGCGCTGGCTGCTGACGCGGGTATAGCCGTTGACGAAGCGGCGGGCATGATATTCGAGCTGGTCGCTATAGAGGTCGAACTCGCGCGACAGGTCGTCGCGCTTGTCGTTGATCGGCGAAAAGCTGATCGCCGCGATCTGACCAAAGGACATATGCACCGGCACGACGATCACGGCCTTGGCATTCACTTCGCCTTCGAAGAGGCTGAGGTCAATCTGGTCGAGCAGCGGATTGGGCGCGCGGGTATGGATGCCATGGGCATTGGCCCA
The DNA here is from genome assembly GCF_032227065.1 of Sphingobium sp. SA2. NCBI lineage: Bacteria > Pseudomonadati > Pseudomonadota > Alphaproteobacteria > Sphingomonadales > Sphingobiaceae > Sphingobium > Sphingobium sp. SA2. The sequence goes on along the minus strand of NZ_JAPMXX010000006.1, from coordinate 3,108,949 downwards.
GAAGGGTTCATTTTCGTAGCGGCAGGCGAAGGGCAGGGGCGAACTGAGCGCGAGTAGCGGCTTTTGCCACCATTGTTCCTTGGTCGAGGGCCAGCCGAACACGGCGCTGGCCAGCACTTCGCCTTCCGCGTCGGTCATCGGCGATCGCGAAGCGATATTGGCGCAGGCCGCGACGCGGAAATTGCCCAGGTCGCGGGCAATATCGCGCAACGCCTCCGCCGCCGGCCTTATGTCGGCGGGCGCGAAAATAGCGGTTGGAACCTGCCTGCCCGAACGGAAATCGGTCGCCACTTTTGCGGCTTGTCCGGCATCCTTGCGGGGGGCGACGAGCGTGTCACCTGATCTCTCCATGGGCCAGATGCTATTATGGGCAGGGGGTGCGGGCAAGCGACAAAAACCTATGACTAGCGTTAGGTTTTCGGGGCGCAGCGTGCCCATGGTGAAACTAGCGGAATATCCAGTCCACGCCCTGCCCGCTGCCCGTGCATAAATGCGTCATGAAACAGCAACAGCCGGACGGCGCAGCGCGCGGTCCAGCCATGACAATCCGGGGGATGGTGGCTTGAATTTCGATCTCAGCGATGAGCAGGCCATGCTTCGCGACCTTGTGCAACGGTTCGGGGCGGACCGCTATGACGCGGCCAAGCGGCTGGCCTATTTGCGTGAACCGCGCGGCTTTGCCGACGCCAATTGGGCGATGTTGGCCGAAACGGGCCTGCTGGCGTTCGCGCTGCCCGAAGAGGCGGGTGGCTTTGGCGGTTCGCCGGTGGACATCATCACGGTGATGGAAGCGCTGGGGCGCTTCGTTGCGGTGGAGCCGGTGCTGCCCGCGCTGATCCTGAGCGCGGGGCTGGTGGCGGCGGCTGGCACGCAGGACCAGAAGGATGCGCTGCTGCCCGCTATCGTCGGCGGCGAAGCGATCGTCGCGCTGGCGCTGTTCGAGACGCAGGCGCGCTTTGGCCTGGACCGATTGCGGACGCGGGTGACCGGCGGCCGCATCAGCGGGATCAAGCAGATGGTGCTGGGCGGCGGCCATGCCGATCGGTTCATCGTCGCCGCGCGCGCAGGCGACGGCGCACCGCTGACGCTGCATCTGGTCGAGGCGGGCGCGCCGGGGGTCAGCATCGACCCCTATCGGCTGGTCGATGGCTCGCATGCCGCCGATGTTCGCTTTGCCGATACGCCCGCAGAACCGATGGCGGGTGGCGAGGCGGAACTGGCAGGCGTGATGGATCAGGCACGGCTGGCGGTCAGCGCCGAACTGCTCGGCCTCATGGAAATGATGTTCGCCGCGACGCTCGACTATCTCAAGACGCGGCAGCAATTCGGCCAGGCGCTCGGTAGTTTCCAGGCGTTGCAGCACCGCATGGCCGATTGCTATGCGCGGCTCGAACTCAGCCGGTCGCAACTCTATCGCGCGGCGGGGGCTGGCGCGGACGGGCGGGCGGCAGCGATCATCGGCGCCAAGGCCTATATCGCCCAGAGCGCGGTGCATATCGGCGAAGAATCGGTGCAATTGCATGGCGGCATCGGCACGACCGAGGAATTATTGGTGGGTCAGGCGTTCAAGCGGGTGATGGCGCTTGTCACGCTGCTTGGCGATGTGGATCATGACATGGACGCCTATAGGACGATGACGACCAAGGCCGCACGAGAGGATCAGGCGCGCGCATGACGGAAAGCTATCATCGGGTGGTCGAGGCCAGCGCGATCGAGGAGCGGGCGATGATGCCCTTCATCGTCAATGGCTGGCCGGTGCTGCTCTGCAAGGATGAGGGGCAGGTCCATGCCCTCATCAACCGGTGCAGCCACGCCGCCGCACAACTGGCACCGGGCGGCCGCGTGCGGCGCGGTGCAGTGATGTGCCCGCTGCACGGCGCACGGTTCAAGCTCGACAATGGCGAATGTCTGGGCGGGGCGGGTTACAAGGCGCTCAAACTCTACCCATGGCGCGAGAGCGCCGACGGATGGATCGAGGTGGCGGTACCGGACGAAGCGCCGGGCGCCGAGCATCTGCCGGTCAAGCCGTTGGGGTGAAGCGGGGGGCTAAATCCTCCCCTGTAAGGGGAGGGGGACCACGAAGTGGTGGAGGGGTGTCGCCCTATCGATAGCGCGACACCCCTCCGTCAGGGCTACGCCCTGCCACCTCCCCTGCCAGGGGAGGATTTTAGGTAATTTACTCCCCCTTGCACCACGCAATGCCCCGCCGCAGCAGGTCGTAGAACACCGGCAGATCCCAGGCGCAGCGGTCGATGGTGGGCCACCAGTCGAGGAAGGGCTGCATGTCATAATGGCTGCGGCAATGGCCGAGCGTGTTGTAGAGGACTGCGCCTTCGCCCTGCGCCTTGATATATAGGACAGGGTGCCGGTCCTGCGCCCATTGATGCTCGTCGAAGCCGGTCGCTTCGCCGGCAAATTCGGTGTCGAGCAGGACATGGAGATCGCCATGCCGTTCCATCAGATACAGCTCGTCGGTCGTTTCGAACGGTTCGATGCCGCGGGTCAGCGGGTGATCGGGGTCGGCGACTTCGACCCGATAGGGGGCGATCGGCGGGTGGGCGATGAACTGGCTACCCAGTGTTTCCATCATCAACGGTGCCCAGCGCGGGCTGCCATACAAGCCATTGTCGAACAGGCGCAGCACCGAATTGGTGCCGTGCAGCGCATACCAGCGGCCGCCATCGCGCACCCATTGGCGCAACGCTTCCTGCGCGGGCAGGGGCGGCACCACGTCGCAGGTGTAGGTGATGAGCATGTCGGCGGCGAGGATGGCGTCGAGATTGCCATAATCCTCGAACACGCGAGTCCGCACGCGCGGGTCTTCGCCCAGCAGCTTCAACAACTCCAGCCGGGCGAAGTCCATGTCGTGATAAAGGCCGCCGACGATCAGCACGCAATTGATGCGGGCGGGCTGTGTCTCGCTCATGCTATCGTCCCCGCTTAATATTGCACGCCCTTGGTGATGCCGCCATCGATCAGGATGTTGGCTCCGGTCATGTAGCGGCAGGCGGGCGACGCGATGAAGGCGATCGCCTTGGCGAGTTCCTCGCCCGTGCCCATGCGGCCGAAGGGAATCTGCTGGAGGATGCCGTCATGGAAATCGGTCATATTCTTCTTGATATAGGCCCAGGGGCCATCGTCGGTGTAGATCGGGCCAGGCGAGACGCAATTGACGCGTAATCCCTGCGGCGCATGTTTCTGCGCCAGCGCGGCGCTGTAGTTGATGACTGCGGCCTTCAGCGCATTATAGGGCTGCGGCCCCATAAATTCCTCCAGCGCGCCAGTGGACGAGATGGTGACGATCGACCCGGCATCGGACTGTTCGAGCGCGGGTAGGGCCGCGTGGATGCCGCGCACCAGCGGCAAGATGTCGCCGTTCAGCACCGTGGTCCAGGCTTCGGGGGTGTCCACCCCCGGATTGACCGAGACGAAGGAAATGAAGATGTCGCAGCCGCCCAGTTCCTGCGCGGCGCTGCTGACCCAATTGGGGAAGGCTTCCGCATCGGTCACGTCCACCGACGCGCCGATACCGCGCACGCCGAGCGCCTGCACTTCGGCCACGACGGCGTCGACCTTGTCCTGCGTCCGCCCGCACAGCGCCACGTCGCAGCCTTCGGCGGCCAGAACCTTGGCGACGGCCCGGCCGATGCTGGCGTTGGCGCCTGCGAGAATGGCTTTGCGCCCCTTCAGACCAATGTCCATGACGGCATCCTTTCCTGTTCACACTGCATTTGCCCGCCTGTTTATCGGCAAAGGGGCGCCGCTGCACTGGCAAAAGCGTCAGGGGCGTTGGCGCCCAAGATATGACCCTTAGCGATTGTGAGAGGGGGACGGCGCGGCTTTTGCCGCTATGCTGCGGCCTTGAATGGAGGGTATATGGGGACGGATGCGATCAGAGTAGCGGACCATGTCAGGGCGCATGCCGCCGCGACGCCCGACGCCATCGCCCTGATCTTCGAAGGGCGCGAAACCAGCTATGCTGCGCTGGATAGGCAGGCGAGCCGGGTGGCCAATGGCCTGATCGCGGCGGGCTATGGCGTGGGCGATCGGATCGCCTATCTCGGCAAGAATCGCGACGATTATTTCGGTTTGTGGCTGGGGGCCGTGAAGGCCGGGCTGGTGATGGTGCCGGTCAACTGGCGGCTCGCCCCGCCGGAGGTCGCCTATATCCTCGCCGACGCGCGGCCGCGCTTGATCGTCGTGGAGCCGGAGTTTCTCGACCGGGTGACGGACAGCGCGGCGAGCATCCTGCTCACTGATGCAGGCGAGGGCCATCCGCTCTTTCCCGACTGGCGCGATGCGCAGGATGCCGCCGATCCGCGCCGCGATGTCGGCTATGACGAGGCGGTGCTGATGCTCTACACATCGGGCACCACCGGCAATCCCAAGGGCGCAATGCTGTCCAACCGCAGCCTGCTTGGCCTGCGCGCCTCGGTCCCTGCGGCGGAGCTGCCCGACTGGTATCGCTGGACGGCGCAAGATGTGTCGCTGATCGCGATGCCGATCTTCCATATCAGCGGGTCGGGCTGGGGGCTATGGACCTTGCAGCATGGCGCGACCGGGGTGGTTGTGCGCGAGTTCGACCCGACGCGGGTGCTGGACCTGCTCGTCACCTTCCGCATTACCAAGATCATGCTGGTGCCCACAGCGCTGCGCATATTGTGCGATCATCCCCAGGCCGCCGACACGGATTTCAGCTTCCTCAAGACCATCTGCTATGGTGGCTCTGCGATCCCGCTCGACCTGTTGCGGCAGGCGATCGCGGTGATCGGCTGCGGCTTCGCGCAAATGTACGGGATGACCGAGACGGCGGGGACGATCATCGGCCTGCCGCCGCAGGATCATGACCCGCAGGGCAGCGAGCGGATGCGCGGCATCGGCGTGCCATTGCCCGGCGTGCGGGTGCGGATCGCGAACGAGGCAGGCGAAACGCTGCCGGTGGGCGAGATTGGCGAGATCATGGTGGCGTCGCAGGCCTGCATGATCGGCTATTTCGACCGACCCGACGATACGGCGCAGGCGCTGGATGGCGAAGGCTGGTTGCGCACGGGGGACGCAGGCCGGATGGATGCCGATGGCTATCTGTATCTCGCCGACCGGATCAAGGACATGATCATCACCGGCGGCGAGAATGTCTATCCGGCGGAGGTCGAAAATGCGCTCTACAGCCATCCCGCCGTCGCCGATGTCGCGGTGATCGGCGTGCCGGACGCGAAATGGGGCGAGGCGGTGAAGGCGATCGTCGTGCCGGTCGAAGGAGAAAGGCCCGATCCTGCCGCGCTCATCGCCTGGGCGCGCGAGCGGATCGCGGCCTACAAAGCGCCCAAGACGGTGGAGTTCCGCAGCGACCTGCCGCGCAACCCATCGGGCAAGATATTGCGCCGCCTGCTGCGCGATGACTATCGATAGAATGCGATGACTTCGGGTCGAAATACTCAACCTCCGTTCGTTTCGAGCGAAGTCGAGAAACGCCGCGCAACGTTTCTCGACTTCGCTCGAAACGAACGGGTGGGGTTGAAGTCATCGCACCAACCGATTTGCCGCTAAAACCTGCGATTTCCGGCAGGTTCCGGTTGCGCGGTCTCCGCCTATCCTCTCACAAAACAGGATAAGGAGAGAGGTTTTGACCGCCAATTTTACCGGGCCGATCGAGGACCGGATCGCGATCCGCGAATTGCTGGAAACCTATGCCGATGCGGTCAATCGCGTCGATCAGGATCTTTGGGCGTCGCTCTGGGTCGAGGACAGCCATTGGGATTTGTCGCATTATCCCGAGCTGGGCGTCGTGTCGGGCAAGGACGCGATCGTCGCCCTGTGGGCGGGCGCAATGCCGCATTACCCCCAGCTCAGTTTCCTGGTGAATCCCGGCATGATCCGCGTCGATGGCGATAGCGCGGAGGCGCGGGCCTATTTTTCCGAAGTCTATGCCGAGCCGGAGACGGGCAAGGATAAGCGGGCGCGGGCCTGTTACAATGACAAGCTGGTGAAGCGCGACGGGCAATGGTTCTTCCAGAGCCGGTCCTTCACCATCATCCACCAGACCTGACAACAGGCGCTATTCCCGCCCGCTCGCTCTCCATGAGGGGGTAGGAATTGACCCGGCCGCTTGAGAGCGACCGGGTCTTTTTTGGCTTAGGCCTGAAGTCCCTGACTTTGAAATGACCGTTCGTGCTGAGTAGCGACTGAGCTTGTCGAAGGCGCGTATCGAAGCATCTGCGCCTAGCCCAATCCTTCGATACGCCATTTCGACTTCGCTCAATGGCTACTCAGGACGAACGGACCGATAGCATCGCAGCCGATCATTGCGCAGTCATGCCGCCGTCGATGACCAGTTCGGAGCCGGTCATGAAACTGGCGGCCGGCGCGGCGAGATAGACGATGCCGTCGGCGATTTCCTGCGGCGTGCCCATGCGGCCAAGCGCATGGCCCGCCGAAACGGTGGCGCGGGCGGTTTCTTCGTCGGGGAAGGCGCCGGTTTCGACATAGCGCGCGTAGATGGTGTCCATCATGTTGGTGTCGATGCCGCCGGGATGGACGCTGTTCACCCGGATCGGCTGCTTGAGCGCGGCATATTCCAGCGCGGCGCATTTGGTGAAGAGCCGCACCGCGCCCTTGGACGCGCAATAGGCCGACATGAAGGGCGCGCCCGCCAATCCCCCGACCGACGACAGGTTGATGATCGACGATCCGCCGCGCCGATCCGCCCCGCTTTTGGCCAACAGGTCGGCCATGGCGCGGGTGCCGAGGAAAATGCCCTCGACATTGATCTGCATGCAGCGGCGGAAGGTGGCGAGGCTGGTGTCGGCGATCGCGTCGGTGACGGAAATGCCCGCATTATTCACCAATATGTCGAGCCGCCCATAAGTGGCATCGACATAGGCCGCCAGCGCAGCCCAGCCATCCTCGTCGGTGACGTCGAGCGGGCGATAGTCCGTAGCGCCCGCCACGGTGGCCGTCTGCGCCATATCGGTGGCGATCACGCGCGCGCCCGCGTCGGCGAGCGCCTGGACAGTGGCGCTGCCGATGCCGCCGCTGGCACCCGTCACCAGCGCGACCGTGCCGGTCAAATCGAAATTGCTCATAAACTATCCTTCTGGTTTAGCGCGCGGTCCAGCCGCCATCGACCACGACTTCGCTGCCGGTCATATAGCTGGCGTCGTCGCTGGCGAGGAAGGCGACGACCTTGCCGATTTCGATCGGTTGGGCGAGCCGTTTGACCGGCGTGGTTTCGGCCATTTGCGCGATCAGTTCCTGCGCGGTCACCGTGCCGTCGCGTTCGGCCCAGCGCTCCATGCCCTTGCGCAGCAGGGGCGTGTCGACGAAGCCGGGATGGACGGAGTTGACGCGGATCGGCACGCCCGCATCGGCAAATTCGAGCGCATTGGATTTGGTGAACAGCCGCACCGCGCCCTTGGACGCATTATAGGCCGATACCTCACCCATGCCGACCAGGCCCATGATCGAGCTAATATTGACGATGCTGGAGCCATAGGGCGTTGTCGCGCCGGTCCGGGCGAGCATCGGCTGGAACGTCTTGGTGCCCAGAAATACCGTATCCATGTTGAGCGTCATCAGCCGCCGCCACGACGCCAGTTCGATATCCTGCACCTTGCCGGTCAGGTCCGCGCCGACATTGTTGACGAGGATGTCGAGTCGGCCATGATCGGCCTCGATGGCGTCGCGCGCGGCCTGCCATGCCGCCTCCTCGGTCGCGTCGAGGCGGAGGTAGCGGGCGTTCGGCATCGCCGCGAGAATGTCGGTGACGGGCTGGCTGTCGGGCGCGTCCAGATCGGTGATGATGGTGGTCGCGCCATCGGCTGCCAGGCATTGCGCGATGGCATGGCCAATCCCCCTAAGCGCGCCCGATACCAGCGCCACGCGTCCGTCCAATCGTCCTGCCATAGCCATTCCCTTCCCGTTCCGCCCTCACATGGGCGCGTCTTTTGCACCCCTGCTTGTCCGCCCTGCGCGCCTTTGCTTCACCTGCCGTTTTTTGCAGGTTCGCTCCTGGGACGATACGCGCATTGAGGGCCGACGGGCAGGCGTGCCGTTACGGCGTGCCACATCCCGATGCGATTTCGAGAATATAATCAGGTGAGGGTTTAATAATGACCAGGATTTTCGCGCAACGATCAGCTTATGCGATGGCGACCAGCGCCATGGCGCTGTCGATGGGCCTTGCCCAGCCGCTGTTCGCGCAGGATGTTGCCCCGCAGGCAGCGACGCAGGCGACGCAGGAAGGCGGCCTGACCGACATCGTCGTCACCGCGCGCAAGCGCGAGGAAAGCGTGCAGGATGTGCCGGTCGCCGTCACGGCCATTTCCGCTGAACTGATCCAGCGCCAGGATCTGACCTCGATCGAAAAGATCGCGGCGCGCACGCCCAACCTCAATGTCGGACGCGCCTCCAACGGGTCGGGCGCGCAGTTGACGCTGCGCGGGATCGGTTCGTCCTCCACCTCCATCGGCATCGAACAGTCGGTCGCGGTAGTGGTTGACGGGGTCTATTATGGCCAGGGCCGGATCATTAACGAAGGCTTTTTCGACCTTGGCGGCGTGGAAATCCTCAAAGGGCCGCAGGCCCTGTTCTTCGGCAAGAATGCGACCGCAGGCGTCATTTCGCTGACCACCGCCGATCCGACATCGACGCCGGAGTTCAAGGCGCGCGCCGGTTACGAGTTCAAGGCGCAGCAGGCGCAGGCCGAATTTGTCGGGTCCGGGCCGCTGACCGACACGCTGGGCGTGCGCGTCGCGGTGCGCGCATCGAAAATGTATGGCGGCTATTATCGTAACGTCTCGACGCCGATCGACTATCCCACCTTCGACATCGCGACGGGCGCGACCGGCTTTGCGGTCGCCAACCCCGCGCCGGAAGAACAGCCCGGCGAGAAGGAGCTGCTCGGCCGCGTCACGCTGAAATGGGAGCCGACCGACCGGCTGACCGCGACGCTCAAGGCGTCAGGTTCCTATAACAAGACCAACAACAACAGCTGGAACTATGTCGCCTATAATTGCCCCAGCGGCGAGAGCCAGCTCAACGGCTATGCCTGCGCCCGCGATTTCGTGACGCATCAGAACAAACTGCCCGCCGAGTTCGCGGCGCAGATCCCCTATGCCAAATCGGACGGCAGCCTCTATAATCGCTACAAGAGCTGGGCGGTTACCGCGAACATCAATTATGAGCTGGACGATGTCACGCTGACGTCGGTGACCAACTATAATTGGAACAACAACCGCTGGGCCTGCGCCTGCGATTTCCAGTCGAGCGTGGCGTCCAACTGGGCGACCGAAAATTCGACCTTCGACGCCTTTTCGACCGAGTTCCGGGCGCTCACCAGCTTCGACGGGCCGGTCAACCTGATGGTCGGCGGCTTGTATCAAAAGACCAAGCGGACCTTCGACCAATATATCGTGCTGGGCGGCCTGACCAACAGCGCCGCCGCGCCGGAGGATGAATATCTCGCCACGCGCAAGACCAGCTTCACCGATGGCGAGACGGTTGCCTTGTTCGGGCAGGCGACGTGGAAGATCGTGCCGACGCTCGAACTGGCGGTGGGTGCGCGCTACACCCATGAGACCAAGGACAGCCATTTCACCCAGCCCTATAATAATGCCGGTGTGGCGGCGATCTTCCGCGACCAGAACGACCCCGATGGCCTGGGCGTCATCACCGCCGATCAGACGTTCAACAACTGGTCGCCCGAAGCGTCGATCACCTGGAAGCCGGTCAACGGCGTGCTGGTCTATGGCGCCTACAAGACCGCCTATAAGTCGGGCGGCTTTTCCAACGGCGGCATCAATTCCAAGCTGTCGGCCGACCCGGTCGCCGATCTGACCTTCGATCCCGAACGGGCACGCGGTTTCGAAGGCGGGGTCAAGACGACGCTGGCCGACAATCAACTGCGCTTGAACCTCAGCATCTACAGCTATGCCTATAAGGATTTGCAGGTCGACTTCTTCAACTCGCCCATCTTCGCCTTCCAGACCTTGACCGCCGACGCGCGGACCAAGGGCGTCGAGGTCGATTTCGAATATGCGCCACGCGCCGTAGCAGGCCTCAACATCCATGGGTCGATCAACTATAACCGCGCCCGCTATACCAGCTTCCCGCAGGCCCCCTGCTATGCCGGGCAGAGCGTGGGCGAAGGGTGCAACATCGTGCTGCCGGGCGGCGGCGTGCGCCAGGATCTGAGCGGCCAGGCCTTGTCGGTCGCGCCGGAATGGACCGGGACGATCGGGGCTTCTTATGACACGCCGATGGGTAATGGGCTGATGCTCGGCCTGAATGCCGACGTGCGCTACAGCGGTTCCTATCTGCCCTCCGGCTTTGGTAATCCCGACTCGCGCCAGAGCAAATATGCGACGCTGGACGCGGGCATTCGCGTCGGGGCTGAGGATGATCGCTGGCAGGTGGCGTTGATCGGCAAGAACCTGACCAACCGCTTCTATGTGACCGGCGTGGTCGATGGTCCCTCGACCGGCGGCGCATCGGGCGGGGCAGTCCCCGCCCATGCCGACCAGCTGGGCTTTGGCACGCTGCCGCGCACAGTGATGGTGCAACTCAGCACCAGGTTCTGATAGGTTGCGCCCCCGGCCGATGGTCGGGGGCAGCCTTGTTTTGGGAGAGAGAGATGGACCCGCAACGCTATGCCGCCGTCAAGGCGATGGTCGAACAGATTTATGCGCTCACCGGCTCTGGCCAATGGGACGCGGCCGAAGCGATGATGACCGACGATTTCCGCATCGTCGAGGCCGACAGCCTGCCCTTTGGCGGGGAATATCTGGGTAAGGCGGCGCTGCGCGAACTCTATACCAAGGTGTTCAGCTTCTGGGACGATGCGGCGCTGGAAACCGGCGATGTCACGGTATCGGACGATCATGCGATCGTGATGGTGACGATCAAAGCGACGTCGCGGTATAATGGCGAGCGTCTGACCCTGCCGCTATGCGAAGTATTTCACCTGCGCGGCGACAAATTTTGCGGCATCACCCCCTATTATTTCGACACGGCACTGATCGCGCGGGCGTCCGGCACGCTGATGGCTGACTGAAGGACAAGGAAACGACATGGCTGATCTAACGGGCAAGGTGGCGCTGGTCACGGGCGGCACGTCGGGCATCGGACGCGCGACGGTGCAGCGGCTGGCGCGCGATGGCGCGCAACTGGTGTTCACCGGATCGAAGGAGGATGCCGCCGCGACCTTGAGCGCGGAGACGGGCGCGCGCTTCGTCAAGGCGCGGGTGCAGGAAGAGGCCGACTGGGCGCGGGTCGCGGACCTGATCGCCACCGAGTTCGGCCGACTGGATATCGTCTTTGCCAATGCCGGGACCGAAAGCAACGACGGCAGCGTCGAATCCATCTCGATGGACGGATGGAACGGCATCATCGGGGTCAACCAGACCGGGGTGATGCTGACCGCGCGCACGGCGCTGGGCTTGATGCGCGCCAATCCGGGCGGGCCATGCGGGTCGATCATCATCAATTCGTCCATGTCGGCGCATAAGGTGATGGGCAATTATATGGCCTATTCGGTGACGAAGGCCGCCGTGCTGGCGATGGCCAAGTCGATCGCCATCCACTGCGCCACGGAAAAGCTGCCGATCCGCTGCAACGCCATCTTGCCCGGCGTGGTGGAGACGGAGATGATCAGCGCGATCATCGCCAAGTCGCCATCGCCCGACGCCGCGCGCGCCGCTTATGAAGGGATGTCGCCGTTGGGCCGGATGGGCCGGGTCGAGGAAATCGCCGCGCTGGTGGCGTTTCTAGGGTCGGACGAAGCGGCGTTCATCTCCGGCGGCGAATATGCGATCGACGGAGCATCCACGGCGGGCATGACCGGGGTATAGGATCAGGCGGTGTCCGCCGCCTGCGCCCGGATCGTGTCGATCAACCAGCGCAGGCCGGGGTCATTGCTGCGCGTGACATGATATTGCGCCATTTCGACGAGCGGCGGGATCGGCACTGGCGGCGGGACGATTTCGATGGCGAAATTGCGCTGCATCAGATGCGCGAGCCGCCCCTGCATCAGCGTCAGCCAGTCGGTTTCCTGCAACAGCCAGGGCAGCATGGCGAAATTGGGCGCGGTCATCGCCACGCGCCGCTGGATGCCGATCCGGTCGAGATAGGCATCGCCGAAACTCGGCAATCGTTCCTCACCGATCGCGACCATCACATGCTCATAGGCCTGCATCGTCTCCAGCGTGATCCCCTCGACCAGCGCGGGATGGTCGGCCCGGCCGACCAGCCAGTAGCGATCCTCCAGCAGGAAGTCGGACGGTAGTTCGGGCGTGAGATAGGCTTCCAGTGTGATCAGCAGGTCGATATTGCCATTGTCGAGCAATTCGATCCGCCTCTGGCTGGGTAGGAGCAGTTCGACCCGCACACCCGGCGCGGCCGAAGCGAGGCGGGTGATCATCGGGAAGAGAACGGCGGTGGCGATATAGTCCGACGTCATGACCCGGAAGGTGCGGCTGGACGTTGCGGGATCGAAATGGCGGGAGGTCGCCACCACGCTTTCCATCGTCGCGAGCGCCGCCTGCACCTGCGGGATCAGCGTTTCGGCAAAGGGCGTCGGATACATGCGCTTGTTATGCGCGATCAGCAGGTCATCGCCGAAATAGGCGCGCAGCCGCGAGAGGGCGTTGCTCATCGCGGGTTGGCTGAGGTTCACGCGCTGCGCCGCGCGCGACACGCTGCGGTCGACCATCAGCGCGTCGAAGGCCACCAGCAGATTGAGGTCCAAACCCTTGAAACGCACATGCCTCTCCATTCACGATATGAATTGAATTGCATCAAAACAATCCTTTTATCAATCGTGCATAACCGCCCTATATGCTTGCGACGAGGTCGTCCGTGGACGAACCGACCCATCATTATCGGAGCAGGATCGCTATGAGCCGCGTCACTGAAATTCGCTTTGTCGGCTATGCCGTCACTGATCTGGAAGCCGAACAGAGCTTCTACCGCGACGTCTGGGGGCTGAAGGATGTCGGCATGCAGGATGGCATGCTGCACTTCGCCGCAGAGGGGAATGACGAACATCATGTCGTCCGCCTGCGTGCCGCCGAGGACAAGCGCGTCGATGTCATCGCCCTGGCGGCGGACAGCCGCGCCGATGTCGATGCCCTGCATCAAAAGGTGACGGAAGCCGGATGCCAGATCATCTTCGCGCCGCGTGACCTGACCACGCTGGGCGGCGGCTATGGCTTCCGCTTCTTCTCGCCCGATGGCCTGCCGTTCGAGATTTCTAGCGATGTCGCCCGCGGCACCGCGCGCGAAATGCACCGCTGGGACGGCGTGCCGCAGAAGATCAGCCACATCGTTCTCCATTCGCCCGATCACAAGGCGATGGTGCAATTCTTCGTCGATGTGCTCGGCATGCGGGTCAGCGACTGGCTGGGCGACTTCATGTGCTTCCTGCGTTGTAACAGCGCGCATCACCGGATTGCCATCTTGCCGGGGCCGGCCTGCCTCAACCATGTCGCCTATGACATGCTGACGGTGGACGACATGATGCGCGGCATCAGCCGCCTGCGCAAAAAGGGCACCGACATTTTGTGGGGTCCGGGGCGCCATACCGCCGGGAACAACACGTTCAGCTATTTCACGACGCCCAATGGTTTTGCCGTCGAATATACGTCGGAACTGGAAGAGGTCGATTTCGAGCATCATGTCGATCAGGTCCATGTGCCTGGACCGACCGTGATGGATCAGTGGGGCGTTGGCGTCGGCGGACCCCAGACCATGCCCCATCCAGAGGCCGACAAGGGCCTGTTTCAGCCAGTAGAGGTATAAGCCATGGCTTTGTTTGAGTATTTCCCCAACTATATCTGGAATCTGTCGGTTTCGATCGCGCTGGAAAGCGGCGGCAAGATTGGCGAAATCGTCGATATGTGCCAGCCGATCCGCGACGCGGCGGCGTCCGGTGCGGATGCGGGCACGCCCCAGTTCATGGCCCAGTGGGTCGCGATGGCCGAGCGGCTGATCGGCCTCGCTGATGAAGACATCGCCGCCGGGCGCGCTTTCTCCGCCTCCGACAAGATGGAGCGCGCGGCGCTCTATCTGTTCGTGGCCGAACGGATGCAGGGCCATGGCGCTCCGGGCCGCGAAGCAACCTATGCCAAGGCGCGCGACATCTTCGATCGCTCGACGGTACTGGGCAAGATCAACCGCGAGCGGGTGGAAATCCCGCTGGCGCAGGGCACCATGCCTGCGCTCTATACCCGTGCGCCCGGACCAGGGCCGCATCCGGTCGTCGTCTATTGCAATGGTCTCGATAGCTGCAAGGAACTGCTCTATTGGTCGAATTTGCCAGAAGCGCTGGCACGGCGCGGCATTTCGACGCTGAGCGTCGACCAGCCGGGCAGTGGCGAGGCGTTGCGCTTGCAGAATCTGCCGGTCGATCCGCATAGCGAAAATTGGGCGAGCAAGGCGGTCGACTGGCTGGAAACCCAGCCCGACGCCGATCCCAAGCGTATCGGCATGACCGGCATTTCGCTGGGCGGCCATTTCGCGCCGCGCGCTGTCGCCTATGAACCGCGCTTCACCAGCGGTGCCTGCTGGGGTGCCAATCATAATTGGGCCGAGGTGCAGCAAAAGCGGCTGAACCGCGAAGGCGAAAATCCCGTCCCCCATTATTGGGCGCATGTCATGTGGGCCTTCGGTGCCGACACCATGGAAGACTTCCTGGAAAAGGCGAAGGACATGAACCTGAATGGCGGCCATATGGATGGCGTGAAGGTGCCCTTCCTGGTCACCCATGGCGCGAAGGACCGGCAGATCAGCGTCGATTATGCGCAGGATTGCTATGACCAACTCGTCAATTCGCCACGTCGTGAACTCAAGCTGTTCACCGAGCGGGAAGGCGGGGTCGAACATGTCGGGGCCGACAATATGAGCTTTGGCTGCGACTATATCGCCGACTGGTTCGCCGACACGCTGGACGGCCACGCCGGCTAAGCGCGCGGATTATCGCAACATGATAAATGCGACGGCGGGCCATGATCCCGCCGTCGCCGATTTTTTTGCAGGGGAGTTGAGCAATGCGTCTGGCAACATTGAAGCGCGGCGGCCGTGACGGCACGCTGGTAGCGGTCAGCGACGATGGCGCGCGGGTCGCACCGGTCACAGGCTATGCCACGCTGCAGGCGGCGCTGGACGATTGGGACGCGGCGCAAGATGCACTGACCGCAGCCGCGCAGGATGCAGCGTCGGGCGAAGTGGTTGCACCCGCCGATTTCGCTGCGCCCCTGCCGCGTGCCTGGCAATGGCTGGACGGATCGGCCTTCACCAACCACGCCAAATTGATGGAAACGGCGTTCAACATGCCGCCGATCGAAACCGACCTGCCACTCATGTATCAGGGCATGAGCCACCAGTTTATCGCACCGACCGACGATGTGCCCTTGCCCAGCGAAGCGGACGGCATCGATTTCGAGGGCGAGTTTGGCGTCATCACCGATGACGTGCCGATGGGCTGCTGCGCCGCCGATGCGCTCGGCCATGTCCGGTTCGTTGTCCTGATCAACGACTGGTCGCTGCGCGCGATCGCTCCAGTGGAGATGAAGACCGGCTTTGGCTGGGTGCAGGCCAAGCCCGCCTGCAGCGTTGCGCCGTTCGCAGTGACGCCCGATGCCCTTGGCGATGCCTGGCGCGATGGCCGCGTCTGCTTGCCGCTGACGGTCGAGGTGGACGGGGAATGGTTCGGTCATCCCAATGGCGCGGCGATGGCCTATGGCTTTCACGAACTGATCGCCCACGCCGCCCGTTCGAGATCGCTGCCGGCCGGCACGATCATCGGCTCCGGCACCGTGTCCAATGCGGAGCATGAAACGGTCGGCTCCACCTGCCTGTCCGAACGCCGCGCGATCGAAATCATCGCCCATGGCGCCCCCAAAACCGCCTTCCTCCCCTTCGGCAGCCGCGTCGCGATGCGCGCAGGCGAGGGGGCATCACCCTTCGGCGTTATCGATCAGCGGGTGGTGGCGGGGTAATCAGCTGCCGTCGGAAATCAGTGTGCCGCCATCGACCACGATCGTCTGGCCGGTGGTGAAACCGCCTGCGTCGCTGGCCAAATAGAGCGTGGTCGCGGCGACTTCTTTGGGGGAGCCTGCGCGGCGGAGCGGGGTGAGGCCGAGGCGGCGTTCGGCGCGGTCGGGGCTGGAGAGGATCGCGCCCGCCCATTCGGTTTCGATAAGGCCCGGCGCGATGGCGTTGGCGCGGACGCCCGATGGTCCCCATTCGACCGCCAGATTACGCGCGAGCTGCGCCAGTGCCGCTTTGGTCATGCCATAATGGCCGAGCATCGCATTGCCGCGCAGGCCCGCGATGCTGGACAGCAGGACGATGCTGCCGCGTCGGCGCGTGGCCATGCGGGGGGCGATGAGCCCGGTGAGGCGGAGCGGGTGGAGGAGGTTGACCGCATAGAGCGTGTCGCGGTCGGACTCCGCCATGGCGTGCATCGGCGCTGGCGTTCCGGCGATGCCTGCATTGCACACCAAGATATCGATGCCGCCGGTTTGGGCTTCGGCCTGGTCCGCCAGGCGGGTGAGGGCGGCGGCGTCGCTGACATCGGTGGGCAGGGACAGGCCGCCCAGAGTCGCCGCGAGCGCGTCGCAGGCCGGGGCGTCGATATCGGCCAGTACCAGCCTGGCACCCGCGCCAGCGAACAGGCGGGCTATGGCGTGGCCGATGCCGCGCGTCGGGCCGGTGATAAGCGCTGTCTTGCCCTCCAGTCGGAAGGCCGCGAGTGGGTCAGAGGTCTGCAAGCACGGTCTCCACCAATTGGGTCAAGCTGCCGTCATGCTGGAAGCCGAGATCATCCGCGTAGCGGGTGGCGATCGGCGGATAGCTGCCAAAGGTGCGGCGGGTGGTGGCGTCCTCTTCGAAGGTCAATCGCTGTACGTCGCCGAAGCGGGCGAGCATATCGATGAGATCGCCGATCCTGACCTGCAAGGCCGGGAGGGTGACGGCGTCCTGCGCGGTCGCATCGCCCAGCGCGGCGGTGACCAGATTGGCGGCGCAGGCGCGGGCGGACAGGAGCCAGTTGGTCGCAACGGGGGCGACGGGGATGGCATAGGGCGTGCCCGCCTTTGCCGCGTGGAAGATGTCGCTGAGGAAGGCCGAGCCGAAGCCGCCAGCGGCTGCCGGGCGGGCGACGATGCCGGGCAGGCGCAGGGCCATGCCCTGGATCGCGCCGCGCCGGACGGCATCGGCGAAGGCGATTTCGACCATATATTTGTGCGCGCCATAGACGCTGGCCGGGGCTGGTGGGGTCGTATCGTCAACCTGTGTCGGCAATGTGCCGCCGAATACCGCGATCGACCCGGCGAGGATCAGGCGGCGGCCCGCCATCGCTTCGACAAGGGCCAGCGGCACGTCCAGATTGATCGCCCGCGATGCTTGCGGATCGCGTTCCGCTGCGCCGCCGGGAAGGGCGGCGAGGTGCAGCAGGACGTCGGTTTCCGGGCCGCATAGCGCGCGGACGATCGCCGGGTCGGTCAGGTCGCCGACGAGCGTCAGATAGGCGGACGGGCCGGTGAAAGCCCGATCCGCCAGCAGCAGATCCACATCGGGGCGGCGCTGGCGCAGTTGGCGGACCACCGCCTGGCCGACGAACCCGGCCGCCCCGGTGATGGCGATCCGCATTACCGCTGCAGATCTGGCTCGAACGTGCCGTCGATCAGGATGAAGGCGATGCGGCAATTGCTGTCCGAGCGGTTGGACCAGCCATGGTTGGTGCCGCGCTGAATGACGATGTCGCCCGCGCGGACGGTGGTTTCGCCTTCGTCCATGATCAAGACCAGTTCGCCTTCCAGCACGATACCATAATCGATGGTTTCGGTGCGGTGCATCAGGGCATGGCGGGTGGTTTCGCCGCTATGGGCGGAGGCGTCGCTGGCACCCACTTCGGCGAAATGGGCGCGGGCCTCTTCGGGCGACATGGTGCGGATGGTGTCGCCTTCGGGCGGGATGTCCAGCACGCGGATGCGGGTGCCGTTCTTGGGCGGGGCGAGCTTGATGCCGTCTTCGGCCGGTTCGCCCGACGCGGCGTCGATCGGCGCGGGGGTTGCCTGCGTATTCCAGATTTCGTGGAACATCGGTCCTGCCGGGCCGCCGACCTGCTGGACGCGCGGCGCAGCGCCATCTTCCTGGATGATGGCCAGCCCTTGGGCATTATGGCCGGTCACGACGCGGCGAACGGGGGTGGTCATGATGTTACTCCTTGAAGATTTGGCTGTGCTTGTCCGTAGCGCAGCAGGGCGATGCCTGCACCGATCGCTGCGGCTGCGCTGAAGAAAAGAAAGGTGCCTGCCATCCCGCCGAGCAGGCTGGACAAGGCGGTTGCCACGATCGGCGCGATGAACTGGGCCAGGAAGAAGGCGCCGGTCCATACACCCGTGCCGCGCCCGCGCGTGGCGGGCGGCAGTCGGCGCAATACCCACGCCAACATGGTCGGCAGCATCAGCCCGTTGCCGATGCAGATGACGACGGCGGACGCGACCGTCAGGGCGAAATCCGTGGATAGGGCGACGCCGACATAGCCGAGCGCCACCAGCGGCAAGCCCCAGGCGAGCAGGTGCGGCGCGGGCCGCGCCTTGACCCGACCGAACAGCAGCGAGCCGAGCATGACGCCGACATTGGCGGCGGCCCCGGCCACGCCGATCAGCGCGGGGGACGTTACGCCGGTCGCCTCGATCACCGGGCCGAGTTGCACGATGATCGTGTAGAAGAGCAGGCCGATGCCGAAGGTGATGGCGACAAGGCCACCGATACTCCGCAGCACCGATGGGTCGGGCAGTCCAGACCGCGCTTTGGCGACCTGATGCGGTTCGAACAGGATGATGGCGGCGGCTGCGGCTACCGGCAGGGCCAGCAGATACATCCAGAACGGCCCACGCGAGCCGAAGAGTTCGCCCAGCGCGCCGCCCATGGCGATCAGGGCGATGGCGCTGACGCTGGCGGTCGCGATCTGGATCGACACCCAGCGTTCGCGCCGTTCGCCTTCGAAATAATCGCCGACCATGGCGGTGGCGACGGTCATGATCACCGCTTCGGCCAATCCCAGCGCAACGCGCACGGCGAAGATGGCATAGAGGCTGTCGAGCAGGAGTGGGAGCAAGCCAAAGCCCGCATAGCCCAGCAGCGCGCCGATCAGCAGCCGCTTGCGCCCCAGTCGGTCGGACAGCCAGCCCGCGAGCGGCGAAAACAGCGCCACGCAGAGGGCGGGCACGGTCAGCGCCATCGGCACCAGCACCGCCGCGCCCGGCACGTCGGCAAATTCGCGCAGCAGCAAGGGCAGGACGGGGACCAGCGCGATGATCGCCATGGTCGGCATCACCGCCGCCAGCATGAGGATCACGCCATGGCGGGTTGTCGCTTCTCGCATCGGCCTTGCTCCTGCTTCGAGGTCAGATCGGCTGCGCGACGACGTCGAACATCTCCTGGGTCGCCTTGGCATTGTCGACCGGCGGGCCTTTGCCGATCTGGCCCATGCAGATGGCGATGCTGGAACGGACGATATAGGCGCAGCGCTCCAGCCGACGGTCATGATAGGCGCTCAAGGCCGCTTCGATATCGTCATGGGTGGCGAGTTCTTCGGCCAGCACCAGACTGTCCTCGATCGCCATGCCCGCGCCTTGGCCGAGATGCGGGGTGGTGGCGTGGACGGCATCGCCCAGCAGCGCGATCCGGCCCTTGTGCCAGGGCCCGTCGATCATCATCGCTTCGAGCGGGCGATAGACGACGCCTGCATCATCGACGATCTGTTCGGCCAGTTGCTGAATGAAGGGCGCGCAGCCGGTCATCTTCGAGCGCATCAGTGCCGCCTGCCCCTCGCGCGGGTAGCGCGGGTTGCCGGGTTCAGGGGTGGTCACATAGATATACATGAGGTCGTTGGAGATCGGCACCAGCCCGACGCCGGTGGGACCGTTATAGACGTGCAGCGCGTCGAGATCGGCCGGGCGGGGCAGATTGTAGCGCCAGACTGCCTGACCAGTAAATTCGGGGCGCGGAGCGTCGGGGAAGAGCATGGCGCGGGTCTGCGAATAGACGCCGTCGGCACCGATCACCAGGTCGTAGCGTTCCGACGAGCCGTTCGAGAAGCGGACGTCCACGCCTTCGCCATCGTCGTTCCATTCGGTCGCGGTGACGCCCAGCAGCACATGCGCGCCGCTGGCGATCGTGCGGTCGCCCAGCATCTTGTGCAGGGCAGGACGGCCGATGCCCATATTGGCGGGATAGCCATCGACCAGCCGGGGGGTGGGGACGCGCGCGACGCGGACGCCAGTGGGGGTGTAGATTTCGACCGCGTCGAAGCCGACGCCGGCCGAGACATATTCGTCGATGAGGCCAAGTTGCGACATGGCGCGGATGACGTTCGATTGCTGGATGATGCCGACGCCATAGACCGACCAGTCGGGATCACGTTCGATCACCGTGACAGCAAAGCCGCGCGCGCGCAGGGCGATGGCGGCGGTCAGGCCACCGATGCCGCCACCGATGACGAGGATATTACAGGCTTGCATGAAGTGCCTTTCAGAAACGGTCGAGATCATTGGCGATGGCGATCGGCCCGCGAAAATGCGTGCGGATCTGGGTGACATAGCTGCGGGTGCGCGCGGGATCGGGCGTGCCTGCGGCGAAATGGGTGACCACCAGCGACTTGACGCCTGCGCCAGCCGCGAGCCGCCCGACCGCGTCGGGGGTCAGATGATGGGTGGAGAGATGCTGTTCGAGCTGTTGCTTGGCGGGGGCCGGCATGTTCGGCGAGTTGCGGGCGACATTGGCCAGCGTACCGTCCATGTCGATCATCTCGCTGACCAGCAGGTCCGCGCCCTTGGCCAGCTTTTCGACCGCCGCGCTGGGGCCGGTGTCGCCGGTATAGACGATCGACCGGCCGGGCAGGTCGAAACGCAGCGAGAGCGACTGGTAGTTGCGATCCTCGACGCTGCCGGGGGCGAAGTCATAATGGCTGTTCTGCGCGGCGGTGACGGTCATGCCGTCGACCTTGATGCTCTCGCCATCGGTGAGTTCGATCACGTCCACGGTCTGCGCAGGGGGCGTCCAGGGCTTGCCGGGAATGCCATAGCCGACGCGGGCGGCGGGTTGCATCGAGGCGACCATGCCCGCGACCAGTTCGCGTGTGCCGGGTGGGCCATAGACGGTGAGCGGATCGTTGATATTGGTCTGGTTGCGCAGGCCAAGCACCGCCGACAGGCCGCCGGTATGATCGACATGCAGGTGGCTGAGGAACACCGACTTGACCGCTGGCAGGAGGATGCCTGCCCGCGCCAGTTGCTGCACCGTGCCGTCGCCCGCATCGACCAGATAGACGCGCCCGTCATGCGTCAGCGCATTGGCGGGCTGCGACCGGTCCCGGCTGGGGACCGGGCCGCCCATCGTGCCGAGCGTCACGAAGGCGTCTCCCCCGACCGCCGCTTGCTGCGCGAAGGCGGGAGAGGTCGCCATCAGTGCCGCAAGGGCCAGCCGGGAGAGACGCACGCGCATCAGAAGTCGAACCCGAGGCGGACGCCATAGGTGCGCGGCGGACGCAGGGTGCCGACCGGGAAGTCGAGGATCGGCCGGGTTCCCGCGCGGGCCAGGACTTCCTTGTCGGTGATGTTGTTGATGAAGCCGGTGATGTTCCAGCCACCGCGGCTGTCGAGCGTCAGGAAGGCATCCGCCATCACGAAGCCGTCCTGCTTTTCTTCCTCGCGATAGTTGGTGTTCATGTAGCGGCTGGATTCGATATTGGCGCGTGCGCCCGCAACCAGCGACAGCTCGTCCGACAGGGGGAAGGTCCGCTCATAGCCGACATTGATCGCCCATTTCGGCGCATTGGCGGTGGGCTTGCCCGAACAGTCGATGTCGTAGAAGCGCGCACCGTTGACGCCGGGATTGGCGAGGCGGCTGCCCAGCGTGGTGCAACCCGTCGTCACCGGCGCGCCGGTGGGCGAGAAGTTGGCGGTGACCAGCTCGTCATATTTGCCCTTGAGGAACTGGACGTTCAGGTTGAACAGGTCGTTGCGGCTGGGGGCGAAGCGGGCTTCGAATTCGGCACCGTAGATTTTCGACTTGCCCGCATTGACCGTGGTCGAACCTTGCGCGAACAGGCCGTTGCCGGTGGGCACGCCGCCGACGAAGGTGATCTGCTGATCCTTATAGTCCCAGTAGAAGGCTTCGAAGTTCAGCTGCAGCTTATTGTCGAAAAAGCGGTTCTTGGCACCGACCGTATAGGCGGTCAGCGTTTCGGGCGCGAAGGTGTTGTTTGGCGGCTGGGCGACGAAGAAACCGCCCGATTTGAAGCCAGTCGCGACATTGGCGTAGACGAGCGAGGCCGGGCCTGCGTCAAACTCCACGCCGGCCTTCCAGGTGAATTTCTCGAAGCTCAGGTCGCCGGTGAAGGGTGCGCTGAGCGGCGGATTGATCGGGCCGGGCAGGCCGCCCGCAGCGGTCGAGGTCAGCTGCCGCTTGTCTTCGCGGGTGTAGCGACCGCCAGCGACCAGGCGCAACGCATCGGTCACGTCGAAGGTCAGCTGACCGAAGGCGGCGACGCTTTCAGTATCGAGCCGAGGCGTGAAGCGGGTGGTCGAGATATTGCCCTGGCGGAAGAAGTTTTCGGTCTCCTGGTTTTCGCCGAAATAGAAGGCACCCAAGACATAGCGCAGTCGCTGATCTTCCTTCGACGACAAGCGGACTTCGAGCGACGCCTGCTCGGCGAGATCGGTGAAATCGCCGGCAAAGCCCGGCAGATAGGTGCGGAACTTCACGTCCGACTTACGGTAGGCGGGAATGACGGTCAGGGTGCCAAAGCCCATGTCGCCGACGATCGTTGCGCTGAGGCCGTAGAATTTATTGTCGAGGAAACCGTCGGAGCCTGCTTGCGCCACGCAGCCGCTGCGCACGAAGCCGCCAAAGCCACCGCAGAAGGGCGGGGCGAAGATGGTGGCGGCATAGCCTGCAATCGCGGCCTGGGCGCGCGGGTCGGACACGCTGACGCGATCATCAAGGTCCGGCACGGCGAAGGCGGCGCTGGGCAGCAGGACGGCACCGGCCCCCTTGCCATGCTGGCGATAATAGTCGGCGACCAGTGTCATCGACCACATATCGGATGGTTCGATCAGCAGCGAAGCGCGGACGGCTTCGCCCTTGTCGTCGTCATAGCCGTCCGAGATATAGCCGTCGCGATCGACGATCTGGCCAGCGACGCGCAGGGCGACGGTGTCGCCGATCGGCACGTTGAGCGCCAGAAAGCCCTTCTTGCTGTCGTAATTGCCATATTCGAACAGGCCTTCAGCCCCGAATTTGCCCAGTTCAGGCTTTTTCGGCAGCACGTTGATGGCGCCGCCGGTGGCGTTGCGGCCATAAAGCGTGCCCTGCGGTCCCTTGACCACTTCGACCCGCTCCAGATCGTAGAAGACGCCGGCAGGGGCCGTCGGGCGGCCGACATAGACGCCGTTGAAGTTGAAGGCGATGGCGTTTTCGGAAAAGCTGTTCTGCGAACTGGTGCCGACGCCGCGCAGGAAGAAGCTGGTGGTGCCGCCGGTCGGCTGGACGACCAGCGAGGGGACCAGCTTGCCGAGATTGGCGGTTTCGGTGATGCCCGACTTGGCGAGATCGTCACCGGTCACGGCCGATACGGCAAGCGCGGCGCGCTGCAGCGATTCCGTGCGGCGCTGGGCGGTGACGACGATGTCGGCGAGGCCGTCATTGGCGGGTTCGGCGCTGTCCTGCACGGCGACATCGGCCTGTTGGGCCGAGGCGCTCTGCGCGATGCCGAAAGTCAGGATGGCGGCAGTTCCAGCCAGAAGCAATGTTTTCATGATATCCTCCCATGCGGCGCGTCGTATCGGGCAGCGCCTTCGCATTGACCTGTGGCAAGTTCGGTAAAATTATCATAACGATTTGTTTCAATGCAGTTCCACAAATAGGATTGATGGATGCGGCTCGACCAATTTGATCTGAACTTGCTGATCGCCTTCGACGTGTTGATTCAGGAGCGCGGCGTGACGCGGGCGGCGGAGCGGCTGAACCTGACGCAATCGGCGATGAGCGCAGCGCTGAAACGGCTGCGCGAGGCTTTTTCCGACGACATATTGGTGCAGCATGGCAAGCGGATGGTGCCGACGCCGGGCGCGCTGTCGCTCGCGCCGCATGTCGCGGCGGCGGTGCTGAATCTGCGCGGCATCTTGGCGAGCGGGATGCATTTCGATCCGGCGCAGTCGCGGCGGCGGTTTCGGATCGTTGCGTCGGACTATATCACGACGGTGCTGCTCGGCCCGGCGCTGCGGTCTTTGCAGGCCGAAGCGCCGGGGGTGCAGATCGAGATCACGCTGCCGCGATCGGACATTTTGGAACGGCTGGACGATGGCGACATCGACCTGATCATCTCGCCGGAAAAATATCTCAGTCCCATACATCCGCGCGAACTGGTGTTCGAAGAGCGGCATGTGGTGGTGGGGTGCGCCAACAACCCGGTGCTGCACCAGCCGCTGGATGCCGACACCTTTTACAATAGCGGGCATATTGTGGTGAGCGTGTCGCGGGACGGGACGTTTATCGACGATGTGCTGCGCGATCAGGGGCGGCAGCGGCGGATCGAGATCATCTGCGCCGCCTTTACCCAAGTGCCCTGGATGCTGCCCGGCACGACGCGGCTGGCGTTGATGCATGAGCGGCTGGCGCGCGAACTGGCCCCGCAACTGTCGCTGATCTTGTGCGAGCCGCCCTTTCCGCTGCCCGCGATGCGCGAGATGATGCAGTTTCATAGCGCGCGGGCGGCCGACCGGGGTTTGTCCTGGTTGCGGGCGCGATTGATTGCGACGTCGGGGGGTGATGCGGGCCAGATCGTTGGTGCTGGCTGATCCTTCGCAAGAGAAGGATGTTGGCTCCCTGAGTAGAAAACAAATCTCTGTTATTGCTATCTTTATTGACAACATGTGCCTGATTTTCATAACCTTGTTGCCATCATGTTCATGGTGGCTAACCATAGTAGCAACTATGCAAGTTATGGTAGGGGTTATGAATGGCACGAAACAAGCTAACCGATAGCAGAGTGAAGGCGGCGGTCGCGCCAGGCGTTTACGGCGATGGTGACGGCTTATATCTGCGCGTACAGAAATCAGGCGGCAAGAGCTGGATATTCATCTGGCGTCGCTGTGGTGTCAGGCGGGAGATTGGGTTGGGCCGATATGGCGCGGGCGCTGGGCATGTGTCGCTCGCGATTGCGCGGGGGAAGGCTGATGAAGCGCGGTTAATCGTCGGGGCTGGCGGCGACCCGAAAGTAGAAATGGCCGAGCGGCAGGCAGCGAACCGGGCACCTACCTTCGGCGAAGTTGTGGCAGAATATATCGAGACCATGGCCCCCAAGTGGCGCGGAGCGAAGACGGTCGCGGCCTGGCAGAGGTTCGCCACGACTTACACCAAGGCGCTGAGCCAAATGCCGGTCGATCAGATTGTAACGGATGATGTTGTCCAAGTCCTGCGTACCCTTTGGCATAGCAAGCCGGAGACCGCGACGAAAGTGCGCGACCGCATACGTATGGTGCTGGATCACGCGAAGGCGCGCGGGCTACGGCAGGGCGATAACCCGGCGACTTGGAAAGGGCATCTCGACCAAATACTCCCAACACCGTCCAAGCTGAAGCGCGGGCATCATGCAGCGATGCCCTATGTAGACGTGCCAGCGTTAATAGCGAAGCTGCGGAACAGCGCTGCCGTGGGAGCGAGGGCGCTGGAATTCACCGTCCTGACTGCCGCGCGTTCCGGTGAAACGCGCGCGGCGACTTGGGACGAGATAGACACGGCCACGGCAACTTGGACTATCCCCGCACACAAGATGAAATCGGGGAAGGTTCATCGCGTGCCTCTTGGAGAACGCGCGGTTACGATATTGGCAGAAGCCAAGGCGCGGTCGGAGGGTGATCACGTCTTCCCTGGCCAGCGATCTGTCCGACCTCTATCGGACATGACATTATTGAAAGCGCTCCATGCAGCAGCAGGCGACGGCTTCACCGTACATGGTTTTCGGTCAAGTTTCCGCGATTGGGTTGGCGAGGCGACGACGTTTCAGCGCGAAGTCGCAGAGGCAGCGCTTGCCCATGCGGTCGGCGACGAGACAGAGCGGGCTTATCGTCGCGGCGACGCGCTAGAGAAGCGGCGCGAACTGATGAAGGCGTGGGAGGGCTTTCTGAATGGATAAGGATGCGATGGAACGCCGCTTGACAGCCATTTTAAAGAAAACAGAATCCGGCAAAAACCTTCCTTCCCCAGGTTGGTGGGTTGGCGACGTCGCAGCGGAGCGCCGCACTCGAGATGATATGGCAGCGGGCAGAGTCAGTTGGCGTGAGGCGTACCGGAATGCCAAAAACGGACTGGAAGCCCTTGGTGCGGACAATCTAGCTCTGGCTGAACTTTACACCCTTTCAGCAAACGATTTTTATATCATGGCGCTGGAAAGCCGCATTCGTCCCTCGGACTGGCAATATCTGACTAAATCGGCAAATGCGCGAGGCCGTCCAAAAAAAATGCATATTAAATCGCCGCGAGATTTTTCAACCGATTAATATGGTCCAAGTGGGCAACCGTTCCAACATGGAGGGAGCGGTAAATGTCCGATGTTCCGCAGCTTATCAGTCTCAACCGTGCGTGTGAAATCACCTCGTTGAGCCGCACCATGATAAATCGCCTTCGGGCTGACGGTCGCTTTCCGAGCGCCGTGCCGGTCGGCGAAAAACGCATTGCCTTCTGTCGCGATGAAGTTGTCGGCTGGGTGCGGGAACGCATTAACGCCCGCGATAAAGCTGCGGCGTAAAACTATGCCGAAGCGAAACGCCCCCACCCGCGAGGGTGAAGGCGTCGAGTGTCTTCTGGCGGTTGACACTGACGCACATAGCACGACTCGTAGACGCATCCAATATCTGGCTGCGCGTCACGGGCTTTCCATCCATCGCGCCGCGTTGATCGCGCCGATCGCTTTCGGAGCGACGGGCCATGTTTGATCGGACGGCAATCATTCTCGACGTGGGTCACTGGCGCGCTGCGCAACAGCGTCGCGAAAACCAGCGGCGGGCGGCTGCGCAAGGCGCGCGTCACCCGACACGACGGCCAGCGCGCTTCACCTTGGACGAAATCCTTGGCTCTGCCTTCGATCCGTCAGGAGGTGCGGCATGACGCGCTCCTACCTTGAAGCGGAAATGGCTTCGTCCATTTCTCGCGTCCGCCAAGAGCATATCGATCGGCTACTTGCCCTTGGAGTGCCCGGCGCGTCGATCGCGGATTTGGGCGCGATCCAACCCGTATTCGGCATTTCCCACGCGCTACCTGAACCGTCGCGCCACTATCAGCCGGGCGATGGTCCGCCGCATGTAGTGATGCCGGTGATCGATATGGGCAACATGATCGACCTGATTGCCTGGAGAACAACCAATCCCGCTCGTTGGTTCTGGCGCACCGGTCTCGGTTGGGCGCTTGGCACCGACTGGCTTTTACCGCGGTGGGATGACGGGCCAGTTCGTCTGTTCGCAACCCCGCTGGAATGGATGGCCGGCGCCGGGCATGGCATGTGCATCCTGGATTGGAACGCACCTGAAATTCGCGAAATGGCAGCGTTGGAAGCGGTCGAGACAGACGAAATGGTCGGGCGCAGATTGCTAGCCGTCCTGTCCAAGCCCGCCCGCCTTCCGAACATGATATATCGGAAGGAGGCGCGCCGTGCAGCCGCTTAGCCTCACACCGGCGGCTCTTGATGTCGCCAACCGCCCCAAACGCAAATCCGATGAGCCGTCAGAGGATGATGTAGCTCTGGCCTTCACACAGGCACACGGCGAGACGCTGCGCTTCGATCATGACATGGGTGCATGGTATGAATGGAACGGCAAGCGGTGGCACAAGGATAGCTGCCACCGGGCGTTCACCTACGCCAGGACCATGGCGCGGATCAAGGGAGGCGGCGGGAAGGCTGCATTTGCTGGCGGCGTGGAAAAGTTCGCGCGCGCCGATCCTGTCCATGCGGTGACATCCGATATTTGGGATAGCGACCCGATGCTTCTCGGCACACCCGGCGGCACGATCGATTTGCGCGCGGGTGAATATTCGGCTTCGCGGCCGGGGGATCATATTACCAAACTGGCCGGTGTTGCACCGGAACGGGGAGCGCCGACGCGCTGGCTCCAGTTCCTGCACGAGGCGACAGCAGGCGATCAAGATTTGATGCGGTTCCTTCAGCAGGTCGCGGGATACTGCCTTACCGGTTTAACCGATGAGCACGCATTGTTCTTCATCTACGGCCCTGGCGGCAATGGCAAGTCCGTGTTCCTGAACATGCTGACCTACATCCTTGGTGATTACGCCACCACGGCTAGCATGGAAACTTTCACAGCAAGCAAGAACGACAAGCATCCTACCGATTTGGCAATGCTCAAAGGCGCGCGGCTGGTATCGGCCAGCGAAACTGAGGAAGGGCGTGCTTGGGCAGAGAGCCGGATTAAGCAGATAACGGGCGGCGACAAGATCAGTGCGCGCTTCATGCGGCAGGACTTCTTCGAGTTCACGCCCGCCTTCAAGCTTATGATTGTTGGAAATCATGCCCCTGTGCTTGCCAATGTAGATGATGCCGCCCGCAGGCGCTTCAACATCGTACCATTCACTCAAAAGCCGGTCCATCCTGACCCGCACTTGGATGAAAAGCTGAAAGCGGAAGCTGGGCGCATCCTTGGCTGGGCAATCGAGGGGTGCCTTGATTGGCAACGCAACCGATTGACGCGCCCGGAGATCGTGACGGCCGCGACACAGGATTACTTCGAGGATCAGGATTTGTTCGGGCAGTGGATTGCGGATCGCTGCGAATGCGGAGCCAATAAATGGGAAATGCCGACACCGCTTTATAATGATTGGGCAGATTATGCCCGCGCCGCTGGCGATGATCCTGGCTCACAAAGGGCGATGAGCAGTAAGCTGAAAAGGGCGGGTTTCCGGGATCGCAAGAGCAACGGCATTCGGTCCTATGGTGGCATTTCGCTGCTCAGGCGGGATGCTGGCCGTGCGTAAGGGTCGCAAGGGTCGTATAGGGTCGCGTCTTTCCGATTATCGCCCACACGCACGCGCGCACATGGAGGGTCATAGGGATTATCCGTCCCTAAGCGTCCCTTGCGACCCTTACGGTCAAAGGGGGGGGGCGGCCCAAAGTCCGGGCAACCCCATCCCTGCCCACCGGCTCCGTTCGCACGCGCGGATTTTTTCCTGCGGTATGAATTTTCAGTGCGCACTTTTCATTCTGCGCACCGCTTCGAACCGGCCCAACGCCAGCAATTCCGCGACTTGTGCCCGAAGGTGCGCGGGGTGCGGGTGTTTGATTGTCTGCGCACTGCGCACCGGTGGGGGGTGATCGAAGCGATGGCGGGCCGAGCCCTAGGGGACCGCCGCCTCCCTAATTTCACATGCGCGTTGCCCCGGTTGGTCCCGTGCGCGCGAATCAGCCTCAAAACGAAGGAGAACGAGATGACGAAGCCCGGACGTAAGACAGGGGTGACACTGGAGGCCCGGCCACACAACGCAGCGCCGCAAAGCAAGGATTATAGCCAGCCACAACCGCCGCCGCACCTGTCCGTTGAAGCGGCGCAGTGGTGGCAACAGGTGATCGCCGATTACGATCTAGAGCCGCACCACGTCCGCCTGTTGCAATCCGCTGCAGAGGCGTGGGACCGGATGCAACAGGCGCGGCAAGCGCTGGCCGATCATGGCGCATTGACCTTCACAGGGGCAAATGGCGACCTGAAGACGCACCCCGCCGTCGCGATCGAGCGGGACGCGCGGATTGCCTACGCCCGGCTGGTTCGGGAACTCGATCTAGACGCGGGCGCACCATCTGAAAGCAAGCGTCCGCCCGCCCTTCATTCAAACAGGAGAGATTGACATGCCAGTCAAGCGACGCGCCCATAAGCGGCGCATAGACCCTGCCATAGAGGCGGCGGCGTGGGCTGATGCCTTTGATTCAGGATATGACTTTTTTGGCGACCTATCCGGCATCGGCGTCCTGCTCGATGAGCATGGGCGGCCGGATGAAGCGATGGCGCGAGCTGCATGGCTTCGCTTGGGCGCGCAGTTCATGGAGGGGCGGCAGCCTGATCCTGCGCGGAAGCCGTGGGCGGTGGAGACGTTCGGAGAGCCGCCATGCCGGTGAAGCGGACGAAGGCAAAGCGCAGCCTGCGCCTGGACGAATATCGCCGCCAGCAACTGCTGGAAGGCCCGGACGCCTGCCTATTAGCAGGCGTTGGGTATCTCACAACCGCGACGTTCAACCAGATGGATGCAAGCGCGCAGGCGCTGGCCATGGCCGATATGAGGGCCGATTGGGCCCGCAATCGCGACGCGCTGTTGCAATGGTGGAGTGAGCGAACCGCCGACCTTGCCGTCCCGGACGCGCTGCCATGGGCCGAAGGGCGTTTCGACGCCGCGTCGCCTGAGAGCGGCAAGGATGCTGGCCATGTCTAACCGCAAGGCGTGGCAGCACGTCGGCAAGGAGAGCCGCCATCAGCGCGGCTATGGGGCGCAGCACGTCAGACTGCGCGCGCAGCTATTGGCGCAGGAGCCTCTATGCAGGCTGTGCGCTCAAAAGAACCCGCCGCGCGTGACCGCTGCAACGATCGCTGATCATATCACCCAGATCGCGGATTTGCCGCCGGGCGCGCCGCTCTATGACATCACGAACCTACAGCCGGTTTGCGTCGCGTGCCACGATGCAAAGACCCGCGCAGACAATGGATGGAAGGCACCAAAGGCTGTCATTGGTAGCGATGGGTGGCCAGTCGAATGACCTGTTGTCCCCACTGCAATCGGCCTTGGCCGCAGGCTCCGACAAACTCGCCAAGCATTTCTGAGGCGGTCGTCACCATGCGCACGGCCTGCGTTGCCATGGGCATTGCTATATCATGGGACGGCTATGTGAGCGAGGCGGACGCGGCGCGACTGTTACGCCGTGCGGTTTCGACCTTGCGCAACCGTCGCGCGCTGGACCGCCCCATTCCCTTCCGTCGATCCGGTCGCCGGGTCGAATATGGGCTTGTCGATCTTTGCCAATCGGCAGCGCTGAGTATCGAAAATAATCCGCTCTGAAGTGCCCGTGAGTCACCGTTAGTCACCGTCAGTGCCTTTCTCCCGCGCGCGCCATAGCCGATTATGCAGGAAACATGAGGCCAGCCAATGAACCGCGTTTTCAGTAATTTTCAGATCCGATCGGTCGATGAGGACCAGCGTATAATCGAGGGCATTGCCTCGACCCCCCGTATCGATCGTGCCGGAGACATCGTGGAGAGCCAAGGCGCGGCCTATGAGCTTCCGATCCCTTTCCTGCTGGACCACGACCACACGTTAGCCGTTGGCGAGGTCGAGCTTGCAGAGGTCACCGCGACGGGCATTCGTTTCCGCGCACGTATAAAGAAGATTTCCGAACCTGGCGCTGCAAAGGATCTAGTTGATAAGGCATGGTCGCTGCTGAAGGCGGGCCTTCGCAAATACGTCTCAATCGGTTTTCGCCCGATCGAATATGAGATGATGGCGGAAGGCGGCGCGCGGTTCCTCTCGTGGGAATGGCTGGAGCTTTCTGCGTGCGCGATCCCCGCGCAGCCCGACGCGAAGATCACTGGCCTCAAATCAGTGCGCGGCGGAAGGACAGTCCGACTGACTGAGCAAGAGTGCAAGGTGGCCGCTTTGCTGACGGTGCATTCGCGCAACGCGAAGGAAGCTAGGCAGCGTCGCGCGCGACTTGGTATTCCGGAGCCGGTGCGCGTTGTGAAAATTGGGAATATCCGTCGCCATAAGGTCGTCCAGCTTTGACCAGTATGACCACAAAGCGCACAGCTCCCAAGTCGCGCCGGAAGGCCAAGCCTGGCGATGATATCGGCATAAAAGAATATCGAGCGATGATCGCATTAGCACACGGCGACGACGATGCTGAGATGCGAGAAGCGCAAAAAATGCGCGCCGATGTTGGTAAATGGATGAGCGCCTTTCAGGACGTTCACAATGACACAAAGGGCGACCTTCCCTGCACCTACCGGCAAAAGGACCACTGGGCCTTTTTAGACCTAATCGCGTTGGCCATTGGCCATACGACCGATGTGCAAAGCGTTGTTCAGCAAATGGCCGCGAGGATCGTCCGATTGGAGCAGGCAGCCCAAAAGGCTTCACCGCCGATGATCTATCGCGGCGTTTTTGCCGATGGCGAAACCTATGATCCGGGCAATACGGCCACCTACGGCGGTTCGCTCTGGCACTGCAATGAGGCGACCAAAGAGCGCCCCGGCGACGCTTCAAAAGCGTGGACCTTGTGCGTCAAGCGGGGCCGCGACGGCAAGGATTTGCGCCCGTGAACCCCCCCCTCTCAGAATAAGGACACGCCCATGGAGCAGGCAAGCGCGATCGGCGCGGACATCATGAAACTGGTTTGCCGATATATCGACAATGCCGTTAACCCGCTTAAGGCCGAGAACAAGCGGCTTCGGACGCGCATTGCGGAACTGGAGCGAGAACAGGCTGGCACAGGGGCAGCCCTATGATCCCCGCCGAGATCGACCGACTTGAAAGCGCGTGGATGTCCAAGTTGATGGAGACTATTCAGCAGGCCATGGCGGCAACCGCCATGGACCTTCACTCCAACGGCCATAGCCGGGAAGATGTGCGGGAAATACTGACCGCGCAGAGCGCCTACCTTCCCGAATGGATTGCCGAGCGGCGCAAGGACATTCGATCGCTGATCTTGACGGGATACTATGGGGTAGAGCCGCTGCTGGCCGATGGCACGTCCGCCACGGCTGTCTCAGAAAGAGATGCCCGCCATGGTCCGGTCAGTGGCCACCAAGGCACTCCACCTCACTAGGCAGCGGACGCCAGACCGCACCTATACCCCGGCGGCGTGGTGCTGCCGGGGGCACCGGCTTCATCAATAGGAACCTACCATGGCAATCGCACCATCCATTCGCGCGCAGCTTGACGAGTTGAGGGATAAAACATGACAGACCAAGCGGGATTCACGCTCTCCGGAGCGCTCATGGTGCGTTCCGGCGAAGCCTTGGCCCTGCCTTTGATTTTGCAGAACGGGGCGGGTGAAAGCCAGGATCTGTTGGGGCGATCGTTTGTCCTTTCGTTTCGCCTTTCCCGCGCAAGCGAGCCGTTCCTGAGTGTTGCGGGGGTGTTGGCGGATGATCATTTCTCTGTTTCGTTCTTGGTGTCCAGCGCTAACGCGGCAGCCATTTATGAGGCGGGGCGGTCACGAGCGCTCCGGGGCGACATCACGGAGGTTGGCGGAACTTTTCGGCATAGTTTTCCGGTTACGGTCGATGAAGGCTCTGGCGTTCCCGTCGATGAGCCGATTTCGCTCCCCAATTTCCCGGTCACCGAGCTGGTAGCCATGCCCGGCGCAACCATCGTCATTCAGCGCGGCGCGCAGGGATATGGTGCAGAGCGCCGTCTGTATGATGCTGGACTGATTTATGAGCCAACCGTGGCGGCCATGGACGCGCGCTATGCACTGGTTGGCGCATCTGGCGCTGAAATTATCGAATTCGATGAAGCTCGCACCGACTATCCAGTTGGCAAGATCGGCAAATCGCTGGCTAAGGTTTTTCAGCAAGGCGCAAGCGCAATCCCGATCATCGGCCGCGAGTTGCTGGGCTATGATCCCGACACCTACACCCCGGAGGGCGTGCAGTCGGTTATTGGCGTCGGCTTCAAATCGAGTAACCCGGCGTTCCGCACGCGCGCTGCTATGCTCGCCCAGGTCGCGGCCGAAATCGGCGGCTCGCCATCGGTTCTGGTCGATGATGGTCCCGCCCTCGTTGCTGCGGTTCTCAAGGCAACAAAGCTGGGCTATCCTCTCATCATTTCGGAGCCGATCTACCGCAACAGTTCTGCACCCGTTACGGGCGAGGGCCGCAATCTGCACATCAAGGGGATGGGCAACGGCGCGCTGATCGGCGGGCCGAATTGTGACACAGGGCTGTTAAATCCTCGCAACTCATCGACGGTTGGCTCAACCGCTTCGCGATCCCTGAAATTGACGGTCGAGGATCTATGGCTTGATGGGCGATATATGCCGCCTTCATCTTTTAATGAGGAGGGACTGCCGCTTACCGCAAA
Source organism: Sphingobium sp. SA2 (assembly GCF_032227065.1). Lineage (NCBI taxonomy): Bacteria > Pseudomonadati > Pseudomonadota > Alphaproteobacteria > Sphingomonadales > Sphingobiaceae > Sphingobium > Sphingobium sp. SA2. Next base: position 3,074,818 of record NZ_JAPMXX010000006.1, on the reverse strand, counting down.
TGACCTGTGTTACGCGACGGGCTTTGCAGAGCAGAATTATATCGGCTGCCGGTTCTACCTTGGCGCGCACTATAGCCTGTCTCCTGGCGGCGATAGTTGCCTGTTCCCGTCCGGAAACCGTGTGACCGTTGCAAGGTGTCGATTCTGGGGCGCGCCTGACTTGGCTATTTACGGCTCGGCGAACGTCGATGGATCGCTGGACAACCGTAGCGCGCTGCTGATCGGAAACGAATACTACGGCTGCCGCAATGCCTGGTCGTTCAAGCGCGAATTTGAGTATATCCGCAGCGTCGGTGAGTATTTCAACCAGTGCTTCAACGGCCCTGCCACCACGCCCGCGTCCGAAATCGGCGAGGGGCGCAAGGTATCGATTAGCGCACCGCAATTCGAGAATATGGAAGCCAAGTGCATCGATCTGCGCGGTTGCGAGGATGCCAATATCAATGGGGCGGTGATCGGCGGAACGTTCGGCTATCGGCTCGACACGACTAAGGTTGACCTCGCGGCAATGATATCGCTCGGTGGATGCAAGGCCATCCGGGTTGATTTTGTCGGTAGGGTAGAAGGCGCAACGGCATCCGACCATTATGCGGTTCGGCTTGTCTCCAATGGTGGCCGACCGACGCAGGACTGCGTCATTCGCGGCACTGCCACTGGCGTCTACAACGGCCTGGACGAAGGCGCGACGTGCAACAACAACGACATCAAGTTGAAACTCGTGGACGTTGTCTCCCCCGGCACAACGTCTGGCGCTTTCACCCGATACGAATATGACATTGCGGGCGAAGCAACAGTGCTGATGGGCGGAGTTGATGCCTCTCCCGTCAGGACGCTGTTCGGGTCTGTTCGGACGGCTAGCACGGTCCTGACGAGCGTCCCGCTAGGGCGCATCATCCGCGTGCAACCATCCTCCGCAAATATCGACATCACCTTGCCCGATGGCAAGCCCGGCGATCGTATGGCGGCCATTAAGTGGACGGGTTCGAGCGATAAGTTCGTGAACGTGAAGCTCCCATCTGGAGTGACAATAGAGCGACTGCGCGACATCAATGACATCGCCTGGTTCGTTTGCGAGAATGTCGGCAGCTGGACGGTCGCTGAGCGCTATCTGTCATCCTTCGATCGCCGGGTTACTGACAGCACGGCGATCACCGCGAGCGCGACATTGTCGGGGACACTGGCCGGTCGCATCATCGACGTGCAGCCCCCATCCGGTTCAACGATCGACGCCACGCTCTGGACCGGCGGGCGATCCGGCGAGATAGCGATCGTGCGCAAGGCGGCGGGGTCCAGCACCGGCGCTGTCGCGGTGAAAAATGTTGCCTCCACAACGCTTATCCTTTTGCGCGAGATCGGCGATCTGGCCACGTTCGTTTGCGATGGGGCAAATGGATGGACCATTTTGCAGCAGCAGACGGCGGCGTTATCCCTGGTGACGAGCGGCCGTATCAATCTGCGCGCCGTCGCAGCCGCTTCTGTCGCCACGCCCCCCACTGGCGTGGTCACGCTCTTTTGGGACAGTGCAGATAGCAGCCTCAAGACGAAGGACAGCGCGGGGGCGGTGGCAGCGGTCTGACCATCATCAGGTCAAAACCGATACGCCAAATGCTGCGATCGCAACTACCAGTGCTGCTGCTGAAATCCAGTAGGCACGCCCGGCGGGCGCTGCCCAGGCCTCTCGCCGTCGAAGTTCCTGACTGGCCATGCCTCGCGCTACCGGGCCAAGGTCCGGGCGCGCCAGCCGGGCGTGAAGCTCGCGATCCTTCAGTGTGCGGGGGTTGACCCGGTCACCTTCGCCAAAAACCTCGTTGAAGGCATCGTCAAAGCCCCGTTGCGTGCGCGCGATCCGGCGGGCCTCTCTCCAACGTGCGAACATGCCTGACATTTCACCCTCCCGAATCTTCCTCTCTACTCTACTGTCTGGCCGATCATCGGCAAGGAGTCCGGAAGAAGCGTCCAGGCTTCGTGCTTGCCATCCGTTTGCTTTAGGCGGCTCCCCATCGGGGCAATTGACGTGGCGGAAATCATCATGACGTGAACGGGGGAATGAGAGCGAACTGGGCATAGCGGATGCTCCTTGGGGTGGAGCAAGTCATATGCCAGTGCATATCGATGAGGTTTATAACCCTCAGAGGCGACGCAGCCAACCACTGCGTACGATGAATGAGACCCACCCGTGCGAAGGGAGAGGGCTGCAGCCCATGGTCGCTGCCGTTACTGATAGCCGCCCTCATCCTCACGCTCATGTGCAGCATCTTCCTGCGCATCTTCCATGGCGTCAGCCTTTTCGTCCTCTTCCTCCGAATCGACATCAACATCAACGTCAGCATCGGTGCCGGGCAGATCGTTCATGGACGTACCAGCCATGTCAGCCTGATCGTTCTCGCCTGGGATTTGTTCGGTGTTCATCTTGCGCTCCTACTAGGCTTGAACCCAACCAACCCGCAGAAGATGCGCATGTTCCGACCGTTACGGAGGCGCATTCGGAACCCGTTACCTCGTCGCGATTGCCTGAGCTTTTAAGGGGACTAATCCACAAATCCCCCGATTAGGACGACCGCCAGCGCCCATAACATCAAGCAGAAAGGCTTCCGGGTGCCGACAGGCTTTCTGGCAACGCATTGATTAAGCGGGGCAACTCTCTAGAGCCTTGGTTGCCTTGCGGGCAATTTCGGAAGATGCTCGATCAACAGAATTCCTGGTAACTTCGTTGACACGGTCGTCCAGCGAGGTGCCCTTTTTGGCAGGCGGATGCCTATCGTAACGCGAATGGTGGGACTGTTTCATTGTGCCGGTCCTCCTTGATTACTCGATGCCAGAACACGTGACATGTACCGAGGGTTCAGATCCCCCCGAAAATGATGCTTCCGCTTAATCCATACAAATCCTTCAGATCGCGTTATCAATGCGACATCAATCGGCCCGCCGACGGTTCCTGCGTCGTAAGACGCCTTACGCTCCACAGCAGTTATGCTGACCAAAGCCTCCGCGAGTTCTATCAACTCCTGTTTAGGCATCAACGCGATCGTCCGTTTAAATTCGCTCTCTATGGTATCAGCAATCCTGCCGCTGAACACGTCATATTCCTCAGCAATGTTGGCACCGAGGAAAGATGAAAAAACTCCAATATCTATGGCGGCACCATCCGGCCCCTGCATCTGATAACCAGCCTGGTTGAAAAGCTGATCACATACATTGCGGATTGTGTTCTCCATAAATTCACGGGACTTAGCAAAAACCCGATGATCTGCACCGCGGAGCAATCGATCGATTACATCGGTTTGCGCAAATGAAATTGCCGTGCCGAGTTCCTTTGATGTGCCGTCTTGGCCAGACGGATCGCGAGTGATTTCAACTTTATGAGTTACCTCGTAGCGAAGCTTCCCGCAGACGACCCCGTCAACTGCAACGGAAAATAAGGACGGGAAAAGATCGTCGCCACCAAAGCCGCAAACGATCAGGCCGGTGCTCCGATCGTCCGACATTTCGACCAGTAGCGAGGTTGAGAGCAATTGCTCCACTGCTACGCGGTCGTCAGCCGTGAATTCCAAGTCCGCAAAAAGCTCTGAGAGAAAATTAACAATGAGTGGCTCAATCGTTTCGTTCAACCCTCCTCCAACAAGATCGTGGAGACTGTGCAGGCGCGGGCGGGATTCCACTTCCTGAAGACGACGATGAATTTCGGAAATAATGAAGGCATAGATGGCAGCGGGATCTATGGCAGGTGGGTTCGGTCGACTCAGCGCCTCATCGATTATAGCGCGGACTGATGCACGGATGCTGTCAAGCTGCACTCTCACCGTTCTTTGCATCCACAAGCCGACCTCGCGCTCACTCACGGCGCGGTGCTGCACCACGAAAGCAAGGAAAGCCTGTGCCCATCCTTCGATGGATGTCGGCACGTCAAACTCGGATTTTCGAAAATCCTTAATGATAATTTCCCAAGGCACGCCGAGGAAATCTAGATTGCCGTTGACCATAATGCCTACCGGGTGATCACAGCAAAGTTCGAAGAGTTTGTCGCCGGTGTCAAAAACCTTCTGAACTCCGAAGCCGGAGATTGTGATTGCGCTGTCCGCAGCCAAGGCCACTCCAAGTCGGTTGATCACAGCAATTTCTGTCGTCACCGAACACCTCCGCCTGGGCCGCTCACTTCAATGGGTCGCCGCGATTCGCCTGTTTGCATACTGAAGACCCGTCGATGCCGATAGTCCATGAACCGAGAGAGATTGGCCCCTGCCGGAATATTCCCCGGAATTGGGGAGAACTACGAAGTCTCTTCCTGGTGAAATGGATGATGGGGGATCAAGGCTGAATGCGGCTAAGTTCGGTCAACACATTCTGCGCTCAGACCTTCAGGAAATTCAAGGCCAGAATCATGGGGGCGACACGGTGCCGCGCACCCTGGTATCCTCAAACTTCGCCGGAGATGTCTAGCCTGCGCCATTTTAGGGTTAGTCCGGATGCACTGTCTGAAAGCGAACACCTTCCCCGGCTGATTCTGAAACCTCTCCTGCGGCAATTATTTTTAGCCCTGCATCTTCGAATGACCGCGCGATTGATGCAACGTTCTCGTTCTGGACCGACTCACCTAGTTCAAATCTGGCTACAGTTGCACGACCGATACCTGCCTTGGCGGCTAGCTTTGTAAGTGACCAGCCCAGCGCGGCGCGGGCCATTCGTGATTGCTCAGGTGACATGCTGATAACCATAGTATCACAAGTCGATTGACGCAACGATGCATCATTGATAACAATGTTATCACTCAAGGAATTGAGTGGCCGGATGGGGAAGGTGGAAGCTCCCGCACCCGGCCTGATCGAAACCCCTGATGAAGAGGGAAAACGACTATGCACACCCTAACGTCCTCGCGGCGCGATGTCATGCGCGCGCTTGCTACTCTGTCCGTTGCAGCTGTCCCCACGATGGCCATCGCCGCCAGGCCTTCGTCCATCCTGCCTGATCCCAAATGGCATGCCGCCGTGCAGGCGGAGCGCGACGCCTATCAGGAGCAAGAGGCTTACTGGACCCTGCATATGCAATCCGGCGTGATCAACGATGGAGGCGGGGAAACCGCTTTCGAGGCCATTCAGCATGAAGAGGCAGCCTACGCCAATCTTCGCAGCGCCCACGATGAAGCGCTCAATGCACTGCTGCTCACGCCCGCACCGACCTACGATGCAATCGCGCATAAGCTGCGCTCGGCCCACCAGTTTTGGGTTTTCGACGGGTCGGATCAGGCAAACGACCTCCTCGCCGGGATAATTTCTGACATCGAACGGCTGGCGGGAGCGAACTGATGACCTGCATCATCCTTACAAAGCCGCATCCCCTTGATGCAATCTGGTCCAAGGCATTCGAGGACGTGAGCGATGTCCAAAGCGCCCTGGACGCGCTTGGCGACGATTATACCAACGCACAGGCGGACGCCGCTACCGATGCGATCACGGCGGCAATCCAGGTCATCATGGCGCTGCCTGCGCGCACCCTGTCAGACAGCTTGACTAAGCTCGACCTTGCGGGCGTCGATGGGAGTGGCGACAGCATTCGATGCGATTGCGATGTCCTGACCATCATGAACGAGGCGACGGGGCTGCTTGATGCCGGGATCGCAAGGGGCTCGAAGTTGATGAGCGTCGTCCCCGACCTACTCGAAGGAGTAGATCTGTGATCAGCAGCATCCGACAACAGGCAGCCACGCCCAAGCCTAAAAAAGCTGGCGGCGACACGATAGACAGCTTGCGCGACAGTCAACTTCTGGATTTGACGCCCATCCTATCGATGCATGCACGGTACGAGCAGACGATGGCGGAGTACAATATCGTCGATCAGGCCGAGGGCGCTGCTCGAAAGGACGAGGACGATTACCACCAGAGCCGTTATTCGCAGGCACTGAAGGCCCTCACGCGAGAAACAGACGCGCTTCGCGTCGCCATTCTCCATCAAGTGCCGGTAATTTGGAAGGAGGTGATGATCCTCCAGTTCCACATCGTCAATGCCTTCGACATGCATGCCAATTGCGCCGGAGAGCCGCCCGAAGCGGAGAAGGAGGCGCTGCAAACCGCGATTGATACTGTCTTCGATTTCATGTGTTGCGAGATCGATACAGATCACGGAAAGGTTGGTGCCGCCTTTCAAGAGGGAGCAAGCCAAGCACTCTGGAAACGCCGGTATCGCACCGGTTCCGTGGAGGAATGAATCCATGGACCTTAGCAAAAAAGCGGCAGGCCTATCCGCCGTCTTCGACCCTGCCCAATGGCTTGCTCACTATGTCGAACTCGGCGGCGGCTATTCCGTCATCGGTGACGCGGTATGGCTGCACTGGTCTATCAAGGGTGATGTAGACGAGGCGGCCCTTCATGCCCACGAGCGCGGCGTCCGCTTCGATCCCCTCCAGCGTGATGCCGTGAAGGCGATCATTCTGGCGGGCGTGGGCAAGGAACTGGTCGAATGACGGGCGAATCGCATGAGAAGGGGGAGAATGCCCATGGCTAGCAACGCCTCTCAAGTCACACGCCACCGCCTTCGTCACGATCAGCCTTGGCGGCGCAAACGTGATCGTCGCCGAATAGTGCCTGTCGGTTCGTTCGAAAGCATGCTGGCGGTCATCCCGTCGCTTCCCCGCCAATCGCTTGCCCGGCTTGTTCAACAGGCCATCGACCGGATGGACGACCTTGACGGCGATCCTGACCTTGGCCCCGATGGCGACGAACTGGAAGGCAGCAGGGGGGAGGATGACTTCCACCGTCAGAATGCCGACTGGCAGGGCTATGCAGGATGCCCGGTCGCGGATCTGGAAAAGGATAACACTATAGATCGATGCTTAGCTGGGGATGGCGGCTGCGCACAGATCGGGATTAATGGCGTCCGCTATTGGAGATATGAACGCGAACCCGAATAGCCGCCCTTTACCGGCATTGAGCAACCCACGTGCCCCGGTTCGAAAGGATCGGGGCATTTCGGAGTCGCGGCCCCGTCGCCATCGTTTTCATGACAGTCTCGCCCTGTCCGAGAGCTTTACCGATGCGCCGTGGTGGATCGACATGTACCGCCGGGCATTCCCCAAGCTCGTCTCTGCCATTGCCGTGCGCAACGATGGTTGGGCGCAGCGCGGCGGCATCGATCGCGTCCTGACCCTCGACTGCGGCCGAACCTACACCGTGGACGAGAAGGTCCGCATGGAGGACTGGCCTGACATTTTGCTGGAGCGATGGAGCGACGAGGCCCGGCGCATTCCTGGCTGGGTGCAGAAGCCGCTGGCCTGCGACTTCATTGCCTATGCATTCGCGCCGTCAGGGGTCTGTTATCTGCTGCCGGTCGTTCCGCTCCAGCGCGCATGGCGTCAGCATGGGAAGGAATGGATCAGGCGCTACGGGACGCGACGGGCGGTCAATGTGGGTTATGTCAGCGTCAGCGTGCCGGTGCCCAAAGACGTGCTGATGTGGGCCATTGCGCAAGCGATGGTCGTTTCTTGCCTAGCGCCGTGCGAATGAATTGCCACAACGAACACTCATAAACGATGAATGGGAAGCACTTCATCAAAGGTAGATGCGATTCCACGTTCAGAATTATGTTATGAAGGGTTTTAGGGTGGGCAACCATGCCCTCGCCAATTTAGGTTGTTTTTCAACAGCTTAGCGGAAAAAATTGGCTCCCTGAGTAGGATTCGAACCTACGGCCATTCGATTAACAGTCGAATGCTCTACCGCTGAGCTATCAGGGAGCAGCCCGGCTCTCACCGGGCAGAGCGCGCCTATAGCAGCGGGTTTTGCGGAATGGCAAGCGTTAATCTGATGATTTTTTTGGCTTGCGATCAGGCGATGAATTGCTCGGCGGCGATGCGGTCGTCCAGCGTATGTTCGGGGTCGAACAGCAAGGTCAAAGGGGTCGCGCGGTCGATGCGGACCTCCACTTGCGCGACATCACGCACTTCGCGCTGGTCGGCGACGGCGCTGACCGGGCGCTTGACCGGATCAAGCACGGTGAAGCGGATGACGGTGTTTTCGGGCAGGATCGCGCCACGCCAGCGGCGGGGGCGGAAGGGGCTGATCGGGGTCAACGCAACCAGGCCCGAGCCCAGCGGCAGGATGGGGCCATGGGCGGAGAGGTTGTAGGCGGTGGACCCGGCCGGGGTGGCGACCAGCACGCCGTCGCACACCAGTTCGGGCAGCACGGCGCGGCCATTGACCTGCACCTCAAGCTTGGCGGTCTGGCGGGTTTCGCGCAGCAGCGAGACTTCGTTGATGGCGGGGATGGAAAATTGTTCGCCATCGACGGTATCGACGACCATGCGCAGCGGATGGACCTTGAAGCTCTTGGCTTTTTCCAGCCGCTGGTCGAGCCGTTCGAGCCGCCATTCGTTCATCAGGAAGCCGACGGTGCCTAAGTTCATGCCGAAGACGGGGACGATCCGCCGCGCTTCCAGCATGGCGTGGAGGGTTTGCAGCATGTAGCCGTCGCCGCCGAGCGCGATGACCATGTCGGCCTGTTCAATGGGCACGAAGTCATAGGCGGCGCGAAGCCGCTCTTCGGCGGCTCTGGCGGCGTTGGTGGGGGACGCGACGAGCGCGCGCCGCGGCTCGTCGATCATCCGCCGGTGACGCTCATGTGGCGACGGGTGGCGGGGCCGGTTTCGCCCGCGCCGATGCGGAAATCATGGCGGGCAGGCTTCAGGCGGAGCGCGCGGTCGATCAGTGGTTCGACCGCGTCCAGGCCGCCGTCGCGCAGGGCGGCCTTGAAATCCACATGATCCTCATGGCCGAGGCACATGAAAATCTTGCCCTCGCAGGTCATGCGGATGCGGTTGCAGTCGGCGCAGAAATTCTGGGTGAGCGGGGTGATGAGGCCGAGCCGGGCGCGCAGGCCATCGACGCGGTGATAGCGCGCCGGGCCGCCGGTGCGGTCGGGCACGGGCGTCAGCGGGTGGGCGGCGTCGATCGCGGCGGCGACCTGCGTCAGCGGGAGATAATGGTCGGTGCGGTCCTCGCCGGTGTCGCCCAAGGGCATGGTTTCGATGAGGGTGAGGTCCAGCCCCTCCGCATCGCACCAGTGCAGCATGGGGAGGATTTCATCCTCATTGACGCCCTTGAGCGCGACCATGTTGATCTTGATCGCGAGGCCTGCGTCGCGAGCCGTCCTGATGCCGTGCAGGACGGTGGCGATGTCGCCGCCGCGCGTCACATGCGCAAAGCGGGCGGGGTCGCGGCTGTCGAGGCTGACATTGATGCGGCGGACGCCGGCATCGACCAGCGTCGCGGCATGATCGGCGAGGCGGGTGCCGTTGGTGGTAAGGGTGAGTTCGTCCAGCCCGTTACCCAGATGCCGCCCGATGCGGCGCACCAGATCGCTAATGTCGCGGCGGACCAGCGGCTCGCCGCCGGTCAGGCGGATGCGGGTGATGCCGCGCGCGATGAACAGGTCAGCCAGCAGCGCGATTTCTTCGAGGGTGAGCACCTGGTTCTTGGGCAGGAACTGCATCCGTTCCGCCATGCAATAGCGGCAGCGCAGGTCGCAGCGATCCGTCACCGAAATGCGCAGATAGCTGATCCGGCGACCAAGGCCGTCGGTCAGCGGCGTGCGCGGGGGAGGGGCCGGAAACATGGGGGATAGGTAGGCGATGGGCAGGAGCGGCGCAAGCGCTCCGGTTGCAGCGGGGGCAAGAGGTCGGTAACGCATCGCTGTTAAGCCGTTTCGATGCGCGGCGCCGGGGGACGAGTATAGTGAGCGGAGAAAGTGCCGCAGACGGCCAGCGCAGCCTGTTCATCCTGTCACCGGGCGACCGCGACGGGCTGTGCCATGCGGCGCGGCTGGCGGGATGGCGCGCGATCGGGGCACGGCGGCCGGGCGATGCGCCGCAGCGCTTTCTGCGCAGCGAGGCGCAGGTGGCGCTGGTCGATATGCGCCAGAGCGGTGACGCCGCGCGGTTGATGGCGCCCTTGGTCCCGGCGATGGAGGCGGGTGGCGGCGCGTTGATCGTGCTGATCGACGGGAGTGACGAGGGGCGGGTGCCCGCGCTGATGGAGGCGGGGGCGACGCATTTCCTGCTCGCGCCCTTTGGCGATGCGGGATTGCGTGCGGTGCTGGCGTCGGCGCATCGGCTGGTCGAACGGCTGGGTGGCGGGGCCAAGCATAGCCAGCGGGCGCAACGTATCCGCCGGGGCGATGCGCTTTATTGGCAATTGGAGCGCGACGGGCGGCTGCGGCTGAGCGCGGGGCTGATGGCACATCTGGGGCTGGCGGACGCGCTGGTGACGCCTGCCTCGCTGGTGCGGCGCTTGCCGCGCGGGGAGCGGCGGGCGGTGCTGGCGGCGGTGCGGGCGATGCTGCGCAGCGGGACGCCCGATGCGCTGGCGCATGGGCTGCCTGGACGGCCGGGCGATCGATTGGTCCATCATCTGCGGGTCGAGGAAGGGATGGTCGCGGCTGATGTCGAATGGCTGTCTGAGGGGCATGAGCGCGAGAGTGCGTCGCGCGATTATCTGACCGGGGTGCGATCGCGGCAGGCGGCGCTGGCGTGGCTGGAGCAGCGGGAGGGTTTGCCGACGACCGTGCTGCTGCTGTCGATCAGCCAGTTCGAGCGGATGAACGCGGCCTATGGCCAAGTGGTGGGCGACGCGCTGCTGGGGCGGATCGCGCGGCGGATCGAGCGGCTGGTCGACGATGTCGCGCCCGGCGCGATGGTGGCGCGGATTGCGGGGACCGAATTTCTGGTCGGGCTGACCGGCGAGGCGGCGGGGGGTGACCGGGCGACCTTCTTGGCGCGGCAGTTGATCGGGGCGATCGGGCGGCCATTCAGTGCGGGCGATCATCTCATCCGCCTGATCGCGCGGTGCGGCATTGCGCAGGCGCGGAGCGACGATGATGCGACGCTGATGCTGCGCCGGGCGGGCACGGCGCTGGCCGATGCGCGGCAGGCGGGGGGCGAGGGCATCCGCATCCTGTCGGCCGACAAGCAGAGCCGCCAGGTCGATGCCGACCGGCTGGAGACGGACCTGCGGCTGGCGCTGGACCGGGGCGAGATCGGCATCGTGTTCCAACCGCAATATCCGGTCCATTCGGCGCAGATCAGCGGGGTCGAGGCGCTGGCGCGGTGGAACCACCCCCATTATGGGCCGCTGGGCGCGGGCATATTGTTCGCGACCGCCGAGCGATCCGACTATATGCTGCCGCTGTCGGCGCATATCCAGGCGGAGGCGTTGCGGCAGGCGGCGGCGTGGCCACGGGCGCTGTCGGCGCTGCGGCTGTCGATCAATGTGACGGCGGCGGACATCGCCCAGCCGAGCTTCATGAGTGAGCTGTTACGCATGGTCGATGGCAGCGGTTTCCCAAGATCGCGGCTGACGGTCGAGATTACCGAGAGCGGGCTGATCGAGGATATCGGCGCGGCGTCGGCGCTGCTGCGGGCGCTGCGGGCCGAGGGGCTGGCGGTGGCGATCGACGATTTCGGGACGGGCTATTCGAGCCTGGCTTATTTGAAGAGCCTGCCGCTCGATTATTTGAAGATCGATAGCGGGCTGGCGCAGGATATTGCCGGGACGGCGCGCGACCGGATCATCGTGCGGGGGGTCATCCATATGGCCAAGTCGTTGGGGCTGAAAGTTATCGCCGAAGGGGTGGAGACCGAGCAGCAGCTCGACCTGCTGGCGCGCGAGGGGTGCGATTTTTATCAGGGGTTTTTGCGGTCGGCAGGGATTTCGTCGGCGGATCTGGTGAGTTTGTTTTTGAGCTGACATGCAAAAGGGCGCGGGGGTTGATCCCGCGCCCTTTTTGCCGTTGGTGGCCGGTTGCTTAGAGCCCGGCTATAATCCCCAATCCGTTCGTCCTGAGTAGCCATTGAGCGAAGTCGAAATGGCGTATCGAAGGATCGGGCGCTGCGCCAGATGCTTCGATACGGGCCTTCGACAAGCTCAGTCCCTACTCAGCACGAACGGAGTATCTAGGATGACTTTAAAGGTCAGAGCGCGGCTTTCAGGGCGTTGACCAGGTCGGTCTTTTCCCAGGGGAAGAAGTCGCCTTCGGGGGTGCGGCCGAAATGGCCGTAGGCGGCGGTCTTCTGGTAGATGGGCTTGTTGAGGCCGAGATGCGTGCGGATGCCCTTGGGCGTCAGGCGCACGAGGGTCGGCAGCACGGCTTCGATCGCGGCGGCTTCGACGGTGCCGGTGCCGTGCAGATCGACATAGAGCGAGAGCGGCTCGGCGACGCCGATGGCGTAGCTGAGCTGGATCGTGCAGCGGCGGGCGAGGCCGGCGGCGACGATGTTCTTCGCGAGGTAGCGGGTGATATAGGCGGCCGAGCGATCGACCTTCGTGGGGTCTTTGCCCGAAAATGCGCCGCCGCCATGGGGCGAGGCGCCGCCATAGGTGTCGACGATGATCTTGCGGCCGGTGAGGCCAGCGTCGCCGTCGGGGCCGCCGATTTCGAACAGGCCGGTCGGGTTGACATAGATGCTGGCGTCGTCGGGCATCCAGCCTTCGGGCAGGATTTCGGTCATCACGCCTTTGACATAGGCGCGCAGCTTGGCGCGGCTGTCGTCATTGTCCATGCCCTGGGCATGCTGGGTCGACACGACCAGCGCGGTGGCGCGGACCGGCTTTTCATCGATATATTCGAGCGTCACCTGACTCTTGGCGTCGGGCTCCAGGAAGTCGACCACCTTGTTGTGGCGATCATGGGCCAGGCGTTCGAGGATCTTGTGGCTGTAATAGAGGGTGGCGGGCATGAGGTCGGGGGTTTCGTCCGACGCATAGCCGAACATGATCCCCTGATCGCCAGCGCCTTCATCCTTGTTGCCGCTTTCATCGACGCCCTGAGCGATGTGGGCGGACTGGCCGTGGAGGTTGTTTTCGAAGCGGAAGGTTTCCCAGTGGAAGCCGTCCTGCTCGTAACCGATGCGCTTGACCGTTTCGCGGACGGTCGCTTCGATCTCTTCCTGTGCGCCCGGTGCCCAGGCACCATTTTCATAAACGCCCTTGCAGCGGATTTCACCGGCGAGGACGACAAGCTGGGTCGTGGTCAGCGTTTCGCAGGCGATGCGGGCTTCGGGGTCTTTCGACAGGAAGAGATCGACGATGGCGTCGGAAATCTGGTCGGCGACCTTGTCGGGATGGCCTTCGGACACGGATTCCGAGGTGAAGAGAAATTGATTGCGCATGGGACTCCCATAGAATGCTGGGGCGGTAAACGACATAAAGAATAGTTTATGTGCCTATTAGCTTCTGCTGGGGCGGATGGCAATGGCGAGGGCAAAGAGCGCCAGCATGAGGGCGAAGGGTGCCCAGTTCCCGACCCGTGCGAAAAGCGTGGGGGGGAGCGGTGGCGGCAGGCCGGAATCGAGGAAACCGGCGCGGTTGAGGCCCAGCGCATGGGCGACCCGGCCACGGGCGTCGATGATCGCCGAGACGCCGGTGGGGGTCGAGCGGATGATCGGCAGCCCTTCCTCCAGGGCGCGGAGGCGGGCTTGGGCCAGATGCTGGACCGGACCCCAGGGGCCGAACCAGGCGTCGTTGGACGGATTGAAGAGGAAGGCGGGGCGGTTGGCGCTATCGACCACCTGGCCTGAGAAAACGATCTCGTAGCAGATTTGCACGCCCATGCTGAGGGCGGGGCGGCCGGTGGTAGCCGGGAGCGTCAGGCTTTGCGGGCCGGGGCCGGGCCAGAAGTCGGCATCGCCGGGGACTAGGCGCGAGAGGCCGATCGGTTCGAGGACCGAGCGCAGCGGCAGATATTCGCCGAAGGGGACGAGATGCGCCTTGCTGTAGCGGGCCGCGATCGTCGCCTGGGGCGTGACGATCCAGACGCTGTTATTGGCACCGGCCAGTTTGTTGACGAGGATGCCGTCCTGCTCGACCGGCTTGAAATAGACTTTGTCCGCGCCGGTCAGCAGCAGGTCGCCGGGGCCGAGCAGGCTGGCGAGGCGGGCGCGCCAGTCGGGCTCCATGTCGAGATAGGCGGGGATCGCGGCTTCGGGCCAGAAGATGAGGCGCGGGGCGGGGCGGGGCTGGCCAGTGAGGGCGGTCAGCTTGCGGAAATTGGCAAATTCGCGCTCGACCGAATATTTCTCATCCTGGCCGATATTGGGCTGGACGACGCGGATGCGCGGCGCGCCGGGCGGGGTGGCGGGCGCGGGGGAGAGCCAGCCCCATAGCGCGGCGAGGAGGAGCGGGGCGAGCAGCGCGGCGGGGGCCGCGACCTGCCGCCGGGCGATCAGGAGGAGTGCGGCGCTGGCGAGGATGACGAGGGCGCCCAGGCCATAGGTGCCGACAAGGGTGGCGGCGATGGCCGCGCCGCTGGGCAGCAGGATGATGCCGATCGGGTTCCAGGCGAAGCCGGTGAAGAGGGTGGCGCGGAGATATTCGGTGGCGATCCAGAGGGCGGCGAGGAGGAGGGGGAGGGTGGTTGTGCCTAAAGGTTGATCCTTGCCGCGATGGCGGGCTGTCTTCTCTGCCGCCTTCCCCCGGATGAAGGTTGGGAGATGGGTCCCCGCCTTCGCGGGGATGACGAGGTTGGACAGCCACCACGCCCCTGACGTCGCCAGCGCAGGGAAGAGGGCGAGGTAGAGGGAGAGGAGGAGGACGCCGCCATAGCCGAGCCAATGGGGCATCGCGTCCTGAAAGGTGAAGGCGTGGGCGATCCAGTGGAGGGCGAGGGTGAACTGGCCGACGCCGAACAGCCAGCCATAGGTGAAGGCGCAGCGGCGGTCGGGCGCGCTCTGGGTCAGGTGGATGAGAAGCGCGAGGGCGAGAAGCGTGACCGGCCAGAGCGACAGCGGCGCGAAGCCGGTGGCGGAGGCGAGGCCCGCCAGCAGTGCGGCGAGGCGGGGGTGACGATCGAGCAGGGCGCGCATGGGGGCGGTCAGCCGATCGTTGCCATGGTGGCCTGGCTGCAGCTGTCGCCCTTGCCGCTGCCGCCGGTCAGCATCGAGGCGGCGAGGAAACCGCCGACGATCAGCACCAGGAACAGGGCGGAGAGCCAGCCGAGATATTTCTCGATGAAGGCTTTGATCGGCCGTCCGAATTTCCAGAACAGGAAGCCGACCAACATGAACTGAAAGGCGCGGCTGACGACGCTGGCCCAGAAGAAAGTGAAGAGCGGCAGGCCGATGAAACCGGCGGTAATGGTGATCAGCTTGAACGGGATCGGGGTCGCGCCTTTGATCAGGATGATCTCCGCACCATATTCGCGCAGATAGCAGGCGGCGACGGGGAATTTGTCGGCGAGGCCGAGCGCGCTCAGCAATTGCTGTCCGACCGTCTCGTAGAGGAAGAAACCGATCGCATAGCCCAGCATTCCGCCCAGCACCGAAGCGATGGTGCAGATGAGGCCGAAGCGGATCGCCCGTTCGGGGCGGGCGAGGCACATCAGGCCGAGCAGCGGATGCGGCGGGATGGGGAAGAAGCTCGATTCCAGGAAGGAAATGACGAACAGCCAGCGTTCGGCATGGGCATGGGCGGCCTTGGCCAGCGTCCATTGATAGAGCCTGTTGAGCATGGGCGGCGACCTAGCCGAGATCGGAGCGGGTCGCCAGCGATTTTGGCGGGGTGAAACGGTCAGCGATGCGGACAGTGGTGGCGGGGTTTTGGGGTGGGAGGAGGTTGTACGCTTTGCGGGGGGACAATGTACGCTTTGCGGGGAGAGCAAACCCCGCGTCCGTTCGGGCTGAGCTTGTCGAAGCCCCGTCCTTCTCCTCAAAGAAAGAAAGCCCTTCGACAGGCTCAGGGCGAACGGGGGAGGGGGTGGTGCTGTTATGTGACGGCACGCCAAGCGCCGACCCACTGTACGATAAGGCACCGCCTATCGCGAATTGGTGCGACGGCGTTGACGGGGCGGCACCGTCTGGGCAAGACCCCTTCTCCCCTGTTCGGTTCGGTTCGCGCGTTTGACATTTTCTTCCATTCCCTGGGCCAGGCTGCGGCAGCGCGCGGGCGGTATCGCGTTTGCGCTGGTGCTGAACGCCATCCTGCTGCTGGGGCTTTTCACCTTGTCGCCCTCGTTCGAGCCGAAAAAGGTCGAGGACCGGCTGCCGGTGACGTTCGATGTCGAGACGGGGACCAAGACCGAGCAGGAGCAGAAACGCGCGCCCAAGGCGGAGAAGCGCGAGCAGGACGAGGCCAGCCCGCCCAAACAGGCCGAGGCGGTGGTGCGCCCGCCCCGGCCGACGGAGCAGCCGGTCGAGGAACCGCCCGCGCCCTTTCCCTTCCTGATGATGAGCCGCGACCAGATGGCGGCGGCGGACATCGGCACTATGCCCAAGGCAGCGCAGGGCGCGGCGGCGGGACAGGGCGACAGTTCGGCGGTCGCCGGGCCGGGCGAGGGGCCGGGCGGGGTGCAATTGTTCAACGCCGAATGGTATCGGCGGCCGACCAATAGCGAGCTGTCCACCTACATCCCCGCCAATGCGCCGCCCGAAGGCTGGGGCTTGGTCGCGTGCAAGACGGTCGACCATTATCATGTGGAAAACTGCCAGATATTGGGCGAATCGCCGCTGGGGTCGGGCTATGCCCGCGCGGTCCGGCTGGCCGCCTGGCAATTCCTGGTCCGCCCCCCGCGCGTGAATGGCAAGCCGCAGGTGGGGAGTTGGGTGCGGATACGGATCGATTATACCCGGTCGGGGGGACGGGTTGGGGGGTGAGTGGGGCGTGGATGAACGTATTCCGGCTCCAGCCGGGCGAACGCGGGGAAGGTTATGATATTAATTGCGCTGTTGGTGCTGATCGTTTGTATCATGCTCTTTGGAGCAGCGGCAGTGAAAGGCGTTCTCGCCAACACAATGACCCTGGGCTGCGCCATGTTTCTTATCCTCATCCCCATTCTATGGGTCGGGTCATTCATTGGGGAGGACGGTGTAATCTATACCGTCATGGGCATTCTCGGACTGCTACTGGCCCTAGCAGTTTGGGTAAAGGTAGCCGCAGCGCCGACCAAACCCCCTAAACCCGCGAAGCCGCCTGTGACGATTTACCACTCACGCGCGCCGTCTCGCGAGGAGAGGAAGAAGATCCGGGATCAGCTTCGCGGTAGATAACCTTCGGATTTCCTCCAGGTGCCAGTGCCTTCTTGAAGCCAGCGCTCATCCGTGCTTCGATCTACTCACAGGGGAGATTACTCGATTTAGGCCAGTAGCTCCCCATCTTCCTAAATTAAATGGTGTGAGCATTGTTACATGTCAGCATCTGAGCGGGGAGGGTATTGCCTTTTCAACGATGGCTTGCGCAAAATTTGACCGAGTAAGAGGGCTTCGACAGGCTCAGCCCCGAACGGGGTTGTGGTGATGCGCCAGCGTCGAGCCCCCTCTTCCAACTTCGCCTAGGCGGCTGCGCCGCTGAGGCTGCGTATCCTTCTCCCCGTGGGGGAGAAGGTTTGGGGGGTGGGATTTGTCGCCTCGTACTTACAAATGCCCGTTCGTGCTGAGTAGGGGCTGAGCGAAGTCGAAGTTGAACAGGCCGGACCATCCCCCGGATGGTCCTGAACATGCCAGGGGCATGTTCACCTGTTCAAGTATCGAAGCATCCGCGTAGCGCTTATCCTTCGATACGCTATTTCGACAAGCTCAATAGCTACTCAGGACGAACGGAGTGAGTGGGTGCAACTTGTTCTACTACACCCGGCGCGCCGAGAGTGGGGTTTCGTCGGGGCGGAGGGTTAGGACTTCGACGCCGGTGCGGGTGACGGCGACGGTGTGTTCGAATTGGGCGGAAAGTTTGCCGTCGTTGGTGGTGACGGTCCAGCCATCATCCTGGGTCGAGACTTTGCGGCTGCCCTGGTTGAGCATGGGTTCGACGGTGAAGACCATGCCTTCGCGCAAGGGCAGGCCCGTGCCGGGGCGGCCGAAATGGAGGACTTGCGGGTCTTCGTGCATTTCGCGGCCGATGCCGTGGCCGCAATAGTCGCGCACGACGCTATAGCCGTTGCGCTTGGCATGGCGCTCGATCGCAAAGCCGATATCGCCCAGATGCGCGCCGGGGCGGACCTGGGCGATGCCCTGCCATAGCGCTTCCTGGGTGACGCGGACGAGGCGGCGGGCGGCGGGGGCGACATCGCCGACGAGGTAGGTTTTGCTGGAATCGGCGATAAAGCCGTTTTTTTCCAGCGTGATGTCGAGATTGATGATGTCGCCATCGCGGATGATGGTGTCGGCATCGGGCACGCCATGGCAGACGACATGGTTGATCGAGCAGTTCAGCACATATTGGAAGCCGTACTGCCCTTTGCTCGCCGGGCGGGCGGCGAGGTCCAGGGTGATATAGCGCTCGACCAGATCGTTGACGGCCATGGTCGAGAGGCCCGCGAGCGGCTGGCGGTCGAGCATGGTGAAGACCGCAGCAAGCAGCTGGCCCGATTGCCGCATCAGCGCCAGTTCGTCGGGGGTTTTGACCATCTCAGGCGGCGGCCCGTTGCGCCAGTTCGACATGGGCCGCGGCATATTGCTGGCGGACGATGTCGTTGAAGGAGAGGGTGGGATTGGCTTCGGCCAACATGCCGATCTTCATCCAATATTCCGCCTGCGCATTGATGGAGCGGCACATCGGCGCGCTGGCGCGGCGGGCTTGTTCGTGGAGGTCGTCGGCGATTTTTACGATGCCCATGGAGTGTCCTGATATATGGAATGGATATGGATCGTATATGGTTCATATGGTTGGGGGTCAAGGTGGGGGCGTTGAGCCCCCTCTTCCAACTTCGCCTAGGCGGCTGCGCCGCTGAGGCTTCGTATCCTTCTCCCCGTGGGGGAGAAGGTTTTGCGGGCCAATGTCTGGGGATCGGATCGGGCGGGGTGGTTGGCGATGGGGTAGGGGCATCGGATCGACAGGAGGATTTGATGCGGGTTGCGGTTTTGACGTTTGATGGGTTCAATGAGCTGGACAGTTTCGTGGCGCTGGCGTTGCTGAACCGGGTCAAGGGGTGGCGGGCGGAGATTTGTGCGCCGGATGCCATGGTCACGTCGTTGAACGGGGTCGAGGTGCGGACGCAGCAGCCGCTGGAATGGGCGGCGGAGGCGGATGTGGTGCTGGTCGGCAGCGGGGCGCGGCGGTTGGAGGTGGCCAATGATGCGGCGTTGATGGCGCGCATCCGGCTGGACCCGGCGCGGCAATTGATCGGGTCGCAATGTTCGGGCGCGCTGATATTGGGGGCGCTGGGGCTGGTCGGTGACATGCCGGTCTGCACCGACCGGACGAGCCAGCCGATGGCGATCGCGGCGGGGCTGCGCGTGCTGGAGGCGCCGTTCGTGGCGCGCGGCAATGTGGCGAGCGCGGGCGGATGCATGGCGGCGCATTATCTGGCGGCCTGGGCGATCGCGCGCGGGGCGGGGGTTGAGGCAGCGCGCAGCGTGATCGACTATGTCGCGCCGGTGGGCGAAAAGGCGGAGACGGTGGCGCGGGTGATGGCGGTGATCGCGCCGTTCGTGACGGATGTTTCCCAGGCGGCATGAGGGTTGCGATCTGCTACTGATCTGTCATGGTTCGGCCCAGTGAGTCGAACCAAAGGAGCCGTTTGCATGATTATCCACGGGTCGCGGCCATCGCCCTTTGTGCGCAAGGTGATCGCCTTTGCCGCCGAGAAGGGCATCGAGGTCGAGGTGCAGGCGGCCGGGTTCGGGCGCGGGGGCGAGGGCTATCTGAACGGGTCGCCCTTCGGCAAGATTCCGGCGTTGGAGGATGGTGACTTTCTGCTGTGCGATTCGACCGCGATCATAACCTATATGGATGCATTGCGCCCCGGCGCGGAGATGATCCCGGCCGAACCCAAGGCGCGGGCGCGGACGATATGGTATGAGGAATTTGGCGATACGGTGGCGCAGCCGGTGGGGGTTAAGATCTTCTTCAACCGGGCGGTGGCCAGACGGTTGAAGCGCGAGCCGGACCTGGCGGCGGCGGACAAGGCGGAGGCCGAGGAGTTGCCGGGACTCTATGACTATCTGGAGGGTGTGTTGCCCGACGCTTCGGACGGGAAGGGGGGCTGGCTGGTGGACGATCGCTTCACGCTGGCGGACCTGGCGGCGGGCTGTCCGTTGATCAATATCGGCTATGTGTCAGACGCGCTGGATGCGGCGCGCTGGCCCAAGGTGGTGGCGTGGCTGAGCCAAGTCAAGGCGCGGCCGAGCGTGGCGGCGGCGATGGCACTGGAAGCGCCGATGATCGCGGCGATGCTGGAGAAATAACCTATCTGGAACATTATACTTGACATCGTCACGCTGTTCTGGCACGTATCGGCATAGTGGAAAAATGTGAGTCGCGGATGACGCGGCGAACCAAGGGCTGATCTGGGTGGGTCGGCCCTTTTTGCGTTGCGGGGGCTGGGATGGCGGACGGTGCGGGGGTGGAATTGCGGCCGGGGCGGCAGGCGGTGGCGGACGGCACGCGCGCGCAACAGCGCAAGGCCCGCAAGGACAGCTGGACCAGGGCGCAGGAAAGGGAATTTCTGGAGGTGCTGGCGACCACCTGCAACGTCAGCGAGGCGGCGCGGGTGGCGGGCGTGCGGCGCGCGGGTGCCTATGAACGGCGGCAGCGCGACGCGCGCTTTGCCGCCGACTGGGACCGGGCGATCGACATCGGCTATGCCGAGATCGAGGCGATGCTGATGCGCGAAGTGTTGTTCGGCAGCGAGAGCGAGGAGATCGTGCTGGACGGCGAAGGGGCGGTGAAGAGCCGCAAGGTCAAGCGTACGCGCGACCTGAAACTGGCGCTGCAACTGCTGATCCGGCATCGTGACAAGGTGGCGGCCTATCGCGCGGCGGCGGGGGTGCAGCGGCCCGACAGCCCCGACGCGGTGGCGCGCCTGCGCCGCGCGATGGACGAGATCGCGCGCAAGCGGGCGGCGACGGGGACGTGAGGGGGGGGGCCGCGATGCCGTGTCAGGCGGGTTCGGCGGCGATCAGCGCGCCGATCTGGTCGAGCAGGGCGAGGCGCTGCTTCTTGAGATCCTCCAGCCGTTCGTCCGATGCGGGGGCGGTGCCGTCCTCAATCGGCGTGATTTCGCCGAGCAGGGCGTGATAGCGATCCGCCAGCGTGCGGAAATGCGCGTCGTTGAGCTTGAGGTCGTGCAGCCGGTCGGTGGCTTGCGGGAAGAGGCTGTGCAGATCCTGGCCATGTTCGCTCATGCGTCGTCTCCTGATGGGGATGGTTGGCGCGATTATGGGCCGGGGCGGCAGGGTGGTCGTTAGGTAGTTGTCCGGGGTGGGGCGTTCCGAAAAAGAAGGAAGGAAGACCCTCACCCAACCTTCAAACGAGTCACGTGCCTCGTTTGAACCCGCGAAGGGCGGGAGAGGGCTTTAAGGGAAGGGGGTTAGCGGGGCTTTATTTCCAGCGATGGGTCGACCAGCGCGGCGGTCGTTGGCTTGGGCGGGGTTGTCCACATTCTAGCCCTCTCCCGCTTTCGCGGGAGAGGGTTGGGTGAGGGTCTTTCTTACTGTATAGCGGAACCCGATGTATCCGGTCCGTCGCCAGATCAGCCCGCATGCGAGCCGCCTTCGCCGCGATATGACCGATGTCGAACGCGTGGTCTGGGGCGCCTTGCGCAACCGTCAACTTGAAGGCTTCAAATTTCGAAGACAGGCGACCGTTGGGCCGTTTGTCGTGGATTTTCTTTGCGTTGAAGCGGCGCTGGTCATCGAACTCGATGGCGGTCAGCATAGCGACGAGGCTGATCGGGCGCGGACCGAATTTCTGGAAGGGCGCGGGTTGCGCGTCATGCGGTTTTGGAACAGCGACGTGGTGGACAATTTCGATGGCGTGATTGAGGCCATTCGTATGGCGCTTTTGCAGAAGAAGAAGACCCTCACCCAACCCTCTCCCGCGAAGAGCGGGAGAGGGCTTTAGATGAAGGGGTAAGACGGCTTTACAGTCCGGCAACAGGCGATAGGGTGGCCCGCATGAAAATCCTGTCCTTGCTCGTTGCTGCTTCGGCGCTTTCCACTCCTGCCATCGCCCAGACCCAGGCGCCTGATCCGGCGCGGCTCAAGGCTACCGTCGAGAAATTGGTGAGTTTCGGGACGCGGCATACTTTGTCGTCGGCGAGCGACCCCAAGCGGGGGATTGGGGCGGCGCGGGCTTGGGCGGCGAAGGAGTTTGCGGCGATCGGCAAGACGTGCGGCGGGTGTTTGAAGGTTGAGAGCGTGTCGGAGCGCTTTACCGGGCCGCGGGTGCCCGATGGCGCGGATGTGGTGGATGTGCTGGCGATCCAGACCGGGACGGGTGATCCCAATCAGGTGGTGATCATCGCGGCGCATATCGACAGCCGGGTCAGCGATGTGATGGACTTTACCAGCGATGCGCCGGGCGCGAACGATAATGGGTCGGGCAGCGCGCTGGTGATGGAAGCGGCGCGGGTGCTTGCCGGAGAAAAGTTTGACGGGACGATCGTTTATGCCTTGCTGTCGGGCGAGGAGCAGGGCTTGCTGGGCGGCAAGTTGCTGGCGAACACCGCCAAGGCGCGGGGCTGGCAGGTGCGGGCGATGCTGAACAACGATATTGTCGGCAACACGACCGGGCAGAATGGCCGGATCGTTTCTGACCGGGTGCGGGTGTTTTCCGAAGGGATACGGTCGGCCGAGGGCGCCAAGGCGGGAATGACGCGGCGCGGGATTGGCGGCGAGGATGATGGGCCCTCGCGCGCGCTGGCCAAGGCGATCGATGACATTGCCGAGGCCAATCCGCAGATCGGGCTGGACGTGTTCGCGGTGCGGCGGCCCGATCGTTTCGGGCGGGGTGGCGATCATACGCCGCTGCTGGAGGCGGGCTATCCGGCGGTGCGCTTTTCGGTGGGGATCGAAAATTATGACCGGCAGCATCAGGATCTGCGCGTCGAGGCTGGCCGCGACTATGGCGATACCGTCAAGGGGATGGACTTTCCCTATCTGGCCAAGGTGACGGCGCTCAATGTCGCGGCGTTGCGGACGCTGGCGAACGCGCCGGCTGCGCCTGCGGTCGTGTCGCTCGATGGCGCGCTGTCGATGGATACGCGGGTATTCTGGGACGCGGTGCCGGGGGCGAGCGCTTACAAGGTCTATTGGCGGCGGGCCGATGCGCAGGACTGGGCGGACAGCCGGATCGTGACCGGGGCGACCGAAACGGTGCTGAAGGATGTGGTGGTCGATGATCATTTCATCGGCGTGGCGGCGATCGGCAAGGATGGCGCGGCGAGCATCGTGACGTTCGGGGGCATGGCCCCGCGCAAATAGGGGCGGTGTCGCCGCCCCGATAAGGGGAGGGCGATGCAGAGTTCGCATATCGAATGGCTGGCCGAGCGGCCGGGCGAGCGCGACCGGCTGTTGCGGTCGCTGGGGCCGGTGGCGAGCGAGGCGCTGGCGCATGATTGGGGTGCGGTGGCGCGGCCGGGGCAGGTAGCACCGCCGGGCGACTGGCGCATCTGGCTGATGATGGCCGGGCGCGGCTTTGGCAAGACGCGGGCCGGGGCGGAATGGGTGCGCGGGATTGCCGAGGCTGATCCGGGCGCGCGGATCGCGCTGGTGGGCGCGACGCTGGGCGAGGCGCGGCGCGTGATGGTGGAGGGGGCGTCGGGGCTGCTGGCGATTGCGCCCTGGTGGTGTCGGCCGGTCTTTGCGCCTGCGCTGCGCAAGCTGATCTGGCCCAATGGCGCGGTGGCGACCTTGTTCGGGGCGGCGGAGCCGGAGAGTTTACGCGGGCCGCAGTTCAGCCATGGCTGGGCCGATGAGATCGCCAAATGGCCCTTTGCGGAGAGCGCCTGGGATAATCTGATGATGACGATGCGGCTGGGCAGTGCGCCGCGGGTGATGGCGACAACGACGCCGCGGCCGGTGGCGCTGGTGCGGCGGCTGGTGGCGGATGGCGATGTCGTCGTCACGCGCGGGCGGACGGTCGAGAATAAAGCGAACCTGGCCGATGGCTTCATCGCGGCGATGACGCGCAGCTATGGCGGCACGCGGCTGGGGCGGCAGGAGCTGGACGGCGAATTGATCGAGGAGGTGGCGGGGGCGCTATGGTCGCGCGACCTGATCGAGCGGTGCCGGGTGGCGCATGTGCCGGGCGGCGCTGGGGATGCGGCGGCGCTGACGCGGGTGGTGGTGGCGGTCGATCCGCCCGCGTCCGCGCATGGCGATGCGTGCGGGATCGTGGTGGTGGGGCTCGGCCGCGACGGGCGCGGTTATGTGATCGCGGATGCCAGTGTCGAGGGTTGCTCGCCCGAAGTCTGGGCGCGCGCGGTGGCGGCGGCGGCGCTGGTGCATGGCGCGGACAAGGTGGTGGCCGAGGCGAATAATGGCGGCGCGATGGTGACCAGCGTGCTGCGCGCGGCGGAGGAGGCGCTGCCGGTGCGGCTGGTCCATGCGAGCCGGGGCAAGGTGGCGCGGGCCGAGCCGGTGGCGGCTTTGTACGAAGCCGGGCGTGTGGCGCATCGCGGGGCTTTCCCGGAGTTGGAGGATGAGATGTGCGGGCTGGTGCTGGGCGGCGGCTATGAGGGGCCGGGGCGATCGCCCGATCGCGCCGATGCGTTGGTGTGGGCATTGAGCGAGTTGATGCTGGGACGGCAGGGGGTGGCGCAGGTGCGGGGGTTGTAGACGCGGAACTTGCGGCGGCGCTTGATCGTTTCGGCTGCATGATATCAAGCATTTACGGAGTGACGCGCATGAAGACGGTCAAGATTTTGGGTGCGCTGGTGGCAGTGACGTTGGTTGCGTCGCCGGTGCTGGCGGCGTCGCTAAGCAGCAAGGAGCGGGCGCGGGTGGCGCGGGCTGCGCCGCGTGATCGCGACGATGTGCGCTATTGCCTGCTGCAGGGCAAGAAGGGCCGCGACAAGGGCACGGTGATCGGCGCGGCTGGTGGCGCTGGCGTCGGGTTGCTGGCGGGCGGCGGGGTTGGCGAGACGCTGCTGGGTGCGGGCGCGGGTGCGCTGGCCGGGCGCGTGATCGGCAAGAGCGAGGGGACGGATTCGACCTGTGACCGGGTGTTGGCGCGGAATAGGTAAATTGAGCGGGGTGTACCCTTGACCCATTCGTTTCGAGCGAAGTCGAGAAACCTGTGCGCAGGTTTCTCGACTTCGCTCGAAACGAACGGCGGTTGGGGGGTAAATGAAAGCCATCCTGGTTTGACGTGAGGGGGGAAGCCCCTCTCCCAGTTTCGGTAGGCGGCTTCGCCACCAACCTTCACTAGCCCTCTCCCCGTTGGGGTGAGGGTTTTTTGCGTTTTGGGGGACATATCCATGAAATTTTTTGGGATGAAGGCGGCGGCATCTGCGGATGTCCGGCCGGTGTTGGCGCGCGCCTGGGGGACCGGGGCGGTGGCTTTGGGGGAGTGGCCTGCGAGCTATGAGGCGCAGGTGCGTAGCGGGGTGATGGGCAATGCGGTGGCGCAGCGGGCGATGCGGCTGGTGTCCGAGGGGGCGGGCGCCTGTCCGTTGAAGGTTGGCGGGGTTGAGGACGCGGCGCGGGTGTTGGCGCTGGTCGGCCGGGCGTCGGCGGGGCAGGGGTTGGTGGAGACGCTGGCCTGTCATTTGTTGTTGCACGGCAATGCCTATGTGCAGCTGATGGTGGGGGCGGATGGGATGCCCGCCGAGCTGTTCGCGCTGCGGCCCGAACGGGTGTCGGTGGAGGCGGATGCGCGGGGGTGGCCTGCGGCTTATCTGTACCGTGTAGGGGAGAGCGTGACGCGGCTGTCGCCCGAAGATGGCGCGGGGCGGCCGAGCGTGTTGCACTTGAAGGCGCTGCATCCGCTGGACGACCATTATGGGCTGGGGTGCGTCGGCGCGGCGGCGGGGCCGGTGGCGATCCACAATGCGGCCAGCGTCTGGAACAAGGCGCTGCTCGACAATGCGGCGCGGCCGAGCGGGGCGATGGTGTACGAACCGGGCGATGGATCGGTGCTGTCGCCCGACCAGTTCGAGCGGGTCAAGCGCGAGATGGAGGTCGCCTTTGCGGGCGCGGCCAATGCCGGGCGGCCGATGCTGCTGGAAGGCGGTTTGCGCTGGCAGGCGATGAGCCTGACGCCCGCCGAGATGGATTTCGTCGGGTTGAAGGCGGCGGCGGCGCGGGAGATTGCGCTGGCCTTCGGCGTGCCGCCGATGCTGATGGGGCTGCCCGGCGACAATAGTTACGCCAATTATCGCGAGGCGAACAAGGCGCTGTGGCGGCAGACGATCTTGCCGCTGGTCGCGAAGATCGGCGCGGGATTGGGCCAGGGGTTGGCCGGATGGTGGCCGGGGCTGCGGATCGACGCGGATCTGGATGGCGTGGCGGCGCTGAGCGATGAGCGCGCGGCGTTGTGGGACCGGGTGGCGGCGGCGGATTTTCTGACGGGCGAGGAGAAGCGGGCGATGTTGGGAATCGCTTAGCGGTCGCAGGTGCGCGCCTGGTCATTCCAACGGCCGCCGCTGTCGAGGCAGCTATCGATGGCGAACCAGTCTGCACGCCATATCCATAGCGCGCTGATGGCGAGGGCTAGAAGGATGAGGGCGGCGCGCATGCGATGTCATTAGCATGCGTGTCGGCAGAAGGGCAGGGCTTCGACAAGCTCAGCCCGAACGGAACCAGGGAGGGCGGGCGTCGAGCCCCCTCTCCCGCTGCGACTAGCCAGCACGCTGGCAAGTCTCGCTGCCCTCTCCCCGTTGGGGAGAGGGGGTTAAGAGGAGGACAGGATGACGGCGGATGCGGAGATGCTGGCGCGGTTGGTGGCGCAGGCGCAGGGGGTGCCGGGCGCGGTGGACATGGTGATGATCCGCGCGCTGGTGGAGGAGGCGAGCGAGCTGGGCGCGGGGCGGGCGCTGGAGCGGCTAGGGCTGGCCGACCGGCGGGCCGAGGGCGATGTGCGCGAATTGCGCGAACTGCTGCGCGCCTGGCGCGACGCGAAGAAGGCGGCGCGCGGGGCGGTGATCGGCTGGGCGGTGCGGATCGGGCTGGCGCTGCTGCTGCTGGGGATGGCGGTGAAGATGGGGTTGTTGGGGTTGGTGCGGGCGTAGCTTTGGCCGATATTCATGCCAGGGCGGCCTGCAAATGGCACTTTTCTGCGCTTCCGGTGCTCACGTGCTTTAAGCACGCTGCGCGCCGGTTCTCGAAACGCACCATTTTCGGCTCCCCCTGACCTGAATCTCGACCAAAGCTGTACCGTGAAGCGAACGGAGATTGGGTATGAAAGGGGACGTGCGCTTTGCGGGCTATGCGGCGATTTTCGATCGGGTGGATCGGGGCGGTGATGTGGTGCGGGCGGGCGCGTTTGGTGGCGCTGTGGCGGCGGGCGTGCCGTTGCTGTGGCAGCATGGGCCGGGCAGTGTGATCGGGACTGTCGAGCGGCTGGCGGAGGATGCGCGCGGGCTGCGCGTGATCGGGCGGGTGTCGGTGCGGACGGCAGCGGGGCGCGAGGCGGCGGCGGCGCTGCGGGCGGGCGCGATCGATGGGCTGTCGTTCGGATATCGGGTGAAGGCGGCGCGAGGCGGTGGAGCCGGTTTAGGGCCGCGCGAATTGCTGGCGCTGGATCTGGTGGAGGTGAGTTTGGTGAGCCATCCGATGCAGGAGGGCGCGCGGGTGATTAGGGTGGAGGGGGGCTGAAACGTCGATCCCCCTCATCCAACTTCGCCTAACCGGCTGCGCCGGTAAGGCTTCTTATCCTTCTCCCTGCTGGGGAGAAGGTTTGAGGGTGTCATATCCCCAGCCATTCCAGCGCGCCGGGCAGGTCGTCGGCGCTATAGTCCAGTTGCAGGACGCGGCGGTGGCGGGGGGTACGGGCGGCGTCGGAGGCGTGGAGGATCGGCGTGGCGTAGAGCCAGATGTCGCCGCGATCCGCGAGGCAGGCATAGCTGCCGTGCCGTTCGACATGGGCGGCGATGGCGGGTTCGGCGATGCGGCCATGGCGGTGCGATCCGGGGGCGATAAGCAACGGCGCATTGTCGGCATCGACAGGATCGAGATGGATGCGCAAAGTCAGCATCCGGTCGAGCAGCGATTGCGGCGGGGCGACATGCTGGATGCCCGCCTTGATCGTCCAGGGGCCAAAGCCCGGCGTGTCGATCCGCTGGCGCACCGCGATGGTGCGGTCCTGATGCCAGCCCAGCGCCCAATTGGTCGCGGCGCTCTTGTCGAACAGGATGGCGCGGACGGGCTTTGCAGCCGCGCCCAGATAGGCGGCGGCGTGGTGGCCGATGGGACCGGTGGGCGCGAGTAGCGGGGCGATGGCGGTGAGGTGCGTCAGGCGCTGGCCGGGGCGGTCGGCGGGGAGCGATGCGAGCGCGGTTTCGAGGATGGTGAGCGTGTGGGCGTCGAGGGCGGCGGGGATGTGATGCGCGCCGTTGGTGGCGAGGGTGAGGGGTGTCAATTCGGCAAGGTCCAGTCGGCTGGCATGGGCACTTGCTCAAATTCCTTGCCTTGAAAGACCAAGCATTCAGCGGCGCCATCAAAACGGAACAGCACGATATGCGGGCGTGATTGGCCCTGAGAAGGTGTCGGCGGCGCGATCTGAATGCCCATTTGTCCTCTGTCGGCGAAGGATAGGCTGATGAGCACATAGGTATCGATTTGGTCGGGCGACTGGATAACGGCGACGACGTGCGCATCACCCCGGTCGGGATTGGCGAGGATGCGGACTTCATCAGCCCTTCCATCGCCATTCAGATCGGCTGTGATGGCGAGGAACCCGGTCTTGTCCGCCATACGTCTCTGTTGATGTCCGTCGGGCGGGAGGGTGTCCCTTGATAATTCGGCATAGCCCATGGCGATGAAGGCGATTTGTGGAAAATCGCCAGCCTGGGCGGCGGTGGGCAAGACAGCCGTGCACAACAGCAGACGGATAACCGAGCGGAGAATCATGCGTAAACAGCAATGGTTTGTGGGGCGGTTGTGAAGCAAGGGCGCGGGCGCGGTTCCCCCTCTTCCAACTGCGCCTAACCGGCATAGCCGGTAAGGCTTTGTATCCTTCTCCCCGCTGGGGAGAAGGTTTGTTTTTTGTAGGGCGGTCCCATCCGGGGCCGCCCTTTTTTGTGTTTTCTAGCGGGAGAATGACATGACGGATGCTTTGGAGAGCAGCTTTGATGCGGTGGTGCAGGGGGAGCGGATTGCGGCTTTGGAGGCGGATTTGGGGGCTTTGCGAGTGGCGATGCAGCGGCCGGCGTTGGATGGGGTGAAGGGCGGGGTTGTTGATCCGGCGCGCAGTGCTTTTGTCGATCGTTATGTGCGGCAGGGGCTGGAAGCGGGGGTGGAACTGAAGAGCTTTTCCGGCGCGACCGGCGCGGCCGGGGGCTATGCGGTGCCGCGCGAGATTGATCAGTTGATCGGGACGACGCTCAAATCGCTGTCGCCGATCCGCGCCATCGCCAATGTCGTGCGGACGGGGACGGCGGGCTATCGCAAGCTGGTGAGCGCGGGCGGCATCGTGTCGGGCTGGGCGAGCGAGACGGGCGCGCGGGCCGAGACGGGGACGCCGGTCTTCAACGAGATCGTGCCGCCGTCGGGCGAGTTGTTCGCCAATCCGGCGGCAAGCCAGGCGATGCTGGACGATGCGCAGTTCGATGTCGAGGGCTGGCTGGCGAGCGAGATTGCGCGGGAATTTGCGGTGGCGGAAGGGGCGGCCTTCGTTACCGGCAATGGGACGAACAAGCCCAAGGGGTTCCTGACCTATACGACCACCAATGAGGCGGACGCGGTGCGCGCGTTCGGGTCGCTGCAATATGTGGCGTCGGGGGCGGCGGGGGCTTTTGCCGCATCCAGCCCGCAGGACCGGCTGATCGACCTGGTGCAGAGTTTGCGCGCGCCCTATCGGCAGGGGGCGTGTTTCGTGATGAACTCGGCGACGCTGGCGGTGATCCGCAAGATGAAGACGAGCGACGGGGCGTTCATCTGGCAGCCGGGGTTGAGTGCGGGGCAGCCCGCGACGTTGCTCGGCTATCCGGTGGTCGAGGCGGAGGATATGCCCGACATCGCGGCCAACAGCCTGTCGATCGCCTTTGGCAATTTCCAGGCGGGCTATGTCGTGGCCGAGCGCAACGAGACGAGCATCCTGCGCGATCCGTTCAGCAACAAGCCGTTCGTGCATTTCTATGCGGTCAGGCGGATCGGCGGGGGCGTGGCGAATAGCGAGGCGATCAAATTGATGCGGTTTGCGGCTTCGTAAGACGGGAGGTGGGGCACGCCCCACCCCAACCCCTCCCTGAAGGGGGGGGGGCTTTTTTTTGGTCTTTTTCTGGGGGGGGTGGGATGGGGATCAGTGATGGGATGCTGGCGGATCTGGTGCGGGAGGTTTGCCATGGGGGGCATGGGGCCGTTGCTGCTGGGTGGGGCGATGGCGGGGTTTCGCAGTTTTGATGCGGCGGTGGGGGGGGGGTGGCCTTTCCCTATGTGATCATGAACCTGGTCGATCCTGCGCAATGGGAGGCGGGGACCGGGACGCTGGATGGTGCGGGGCGGCTGGTGCGGGCGCCGGTGGCGTCTTCGGCGGGCGGGGCGGCGGTGGATTTTTCGGTGGGCGAGAAGTCCGTGGCGCTGACCGTGCATGCGGCCTGGCTGGAGGCGGTCGATACGCATGGCCATGGGATTGGCGAGATTGAGGGGCTTGGCGAGGCGCTGGCGGGGCGGCAGGCGGCGAGCGGGGAATTGGACGCGATTGCGGCGGTGAGCGGGACGGCGTTCGGCCGGGCCTTGCTGGGGCAGGCTGATGGCGCGGCGGTGCGCAGTCATGTGGGCGCGCTGGGCGCGAGTGGCGTGCAGCGGATGCGCGGGGCGGAGCTGCATATCAATACGCAGAGCGACGAGGATTATGCGCTGGAAGGGGCGATCGGCAAGGTGTCGGTGCAGACGCAGGCCATGTCGATCTTCATGGATGGCGGGCAGGCGAGCTTTCGCGTGCTGTCGTTCGGATCGCTGGCCAATAACCGGCTCTATCGCGCCAACGGCACGTTCGCGGCGCGCAGCGATGTCGTCACCAATGACGTGATCGGCGACTATAATGTGTGGGGGATGATCGGCGGGACGTTCGCCGAATTGTCGCGCATCCGCACGACGCTGACCGCCGCTGCGCCGGGGCCGACCAATCTGGCGTCGCGCATGAGTTTCCATGTCGGGCGCAACGGGTCGGCGGCGATGCAGGAGGCGTTGCGGCTGGAGCATCAGGCGCTGACCGCGTTCGGCTCGGTTGCGCCGTCCAATGACAATGGCTTTGCGCTGGGGAGCGCGGCGGCGCGCTGGTCGGTGGTCCATGCCGCGAGCGGGGCGATCAACACGTCCGATGCGCGGGTGAAGGACGATGTGGCGGCGGTCGGCGACGATCTGCTCGATGCCTGGGGCGCGGTCAACTGGCGGCAGTTTCGCTTTGCCGATGCGGTGGCGGCGAAGGGCGCGGGCGCGCGCTGGCATATCGGGCTGTTGGCGCAGCAGGTGCTCGACGCGATCGACGCGCAGCTGGGCGATGGCGCGGCGGTGCGGTTGGGGCTGCTGTGCCATGATGTCTGGGACGAGGGCGACCGGTGGGGGTTGCGCTATGATGAGTGCCTGGCGCTGGAGGCGGCGTGGCAGCGGCGGCGGATCGAGCGGATCGAGGTGCGGCTGGCGCTGCTGGAGGCGCAGGATGTTGCAGGGTGAGGCGCTGGGTGCGGGCGCAATCGGCGACCTGCGCGGTGGCGATGCGCCCTGGGGCGGCGCGTGGCGCGGCGGGGTGCGGCCGGGGCAGGGGATGCGGGTCGCGACGCGGCCTGCGCCCGACCGGCCGGAAGCGTTACGGGGGAGGATGATCCGATGAGCCTGATTGCCAAAGATCCGCAGGCGCGGATCGACCATGTCATCGACTGGTCCGCCTATCTGGCGGGGCAGAGCGTGATTGCGAGTGTGTGGAGCGTCCATCCGGCGGGCGGCCTGACCGTGGAGGAGGCCGCGTTCGAGCCGGGGCGGACCAGCGTGCGGGTGAGCGGTGGGGCGGTGGGGCAGCTCTATCGGCTGACCAACCGCGTCACCTTGTCCGACGGGCAGGTGGATGAGCGGTCGGTGACGGTCAGGGTGGAGGAACGTTGATGCTGGCGCAGGAGGAGAGCGGGGCGCTGGCTGCGTCGCTGGATGAACTCAAGGCCTATTTGCGGATCGAGACGGATGGGGAGGATGCGGTGCTGGCCGGGTTGCTGCGCAGCGCGGCGGCGCTGTGCGAGCAATTTGTCGGCCAGTGGCTGATCGTGCGCGGCGCGCGCGAGACGATGGCGGCGCGCCAGGGTTGGCAGCGGCTGGGCGCGCGGCCGGTGATGGCGATCGAGGGGGTGGAGGCGGTGGATGGCGAGGGGGTGACGCAGGCGCTGCCGGTCGATGCCTATGCGATCGACATCGATGCGGCGGGCGACGGCTGGGTGCGATCGACGCGGGCGGACGAGCGGCGGCGGCTGGCGGTACGCTATCGCGCGGGGATGGCGGCGGAGATGAACGGCCTGCCCGAATCGCTGCGGCAGGGGATCGTGCGGCTGGCGGCGGAGCATTTTATGGCGCGCGGGAATGAGGGCGGTGCGCCGCCCGCGGTGGTGAGCGCGCTGTGGCGGCCGTTCCGGCGGATGCGACTGGCATGAGGGCGGCGTTGATGCGGCGGGTCGAGGCGCGGGCGGCGCGCAGGCGGGTGGCGATTGCGGCGGCGCTGGTTGAGGCGGGCGTTGATGTGGCGATCGACGGTGAGGTGGTGCGGGTATCGGCGCGGGGTTTGCGGGCGCGCTGGTGGCGCGATCTGGCGCTGCGCGAGGCGGGGAGGACGGGGTCATGAGCGCGGAACTGGCGGTGCGCAGCGCGGTGATCGCGGCGTTGCGGGCGGACGGCGCGCTGATGGCGGGGCTGAACGCGCTTTATGATGGCGAGCCGGTGCGGGCGAGTGCGCCCTATGGCCATGTCGGCGACTGTATCGGCACCGATTGGGGCGGCAAACAGGTCGAGGGGCGCGAAGTGCGGCTGACCATCGGCTTGCAGGATGCGGGCGAGACGCCGGGGCGGCTGGCGGGGCTGATCGGGCGGATTGAGCCGGCGATTAGTGCGGTGCAGGCGCGTGAGGGGTGGCGGATCGTTACGGCGCGGCTGGTGCGGTCGCGGGTGATGCGGAGTGGCGGGCGACCGCCGAGCGGGTGGCAGGCGGTGATCGACTATCGGCTAAGGGCGGTTTGGGAGGGGGGCTAGGCGTCGCTTGTGGCTGGCGTCGAGCCCCCTCTCAACTGCGGCTAGGCAGCAAGCTGCCGAGCCTTCGTATCTCTCCCCGCTGGGGAGAGAGGGGGGTGGTCAGCCTGGGCGGTTATAGTCTTCATATTCAGCGGTGATCTTGTCGACATATTCGGCGATCTGGTCGTCGGCGTCGGCTTGTGCCGCCTTTTCCGACATGCCGTCGGCCTTGTCGGTGGCGACGATCGCGGCGCGGAAGGCGGCTTCCTTGTCGGCGCAGCTCTTCTTCATCTCGGATTGAAACTCGCCGAGCGGCAATTTCTTGTCGAGGCCGGGCTTCACCTGGGCGGACAGGCATTGCGAATAGGCCTTGCGGCCTGCGCCCACGGCGTCGGCCGAAGGGGCGGCGGCCAGCATCGTGACCAGCGACATAATCAGAAACATCGGGACTCTCCTGAACCTGCGTTTTGCACGCTTTGACTGATGAAAGGATGCGCCATGGGCGTCGAAAAAGGAAGTGCGTTTCTGTTGAAAGTGGGGGACGGCAACATCCCCGCAACATATGCGACCGTGGCGGGGATGCGGACTACGCAATTGTCCGTAAATGGCGAGGCGGTGAACATTACGTCCAAGGATTCGGGCGGATGGCGCGAATTGCTGTCGGGGGCGGGGGTTCGATCGGTCAGCGTGTCGGCGGCCGGGCTGTTCACCGGATCGGCAGCGGAGGTGCGCATCCGCAACCATGCGCTGTCGGGCACGATCGACCAATATGAGCTGAGTTTCGAGAGCGGCGAGCGGATGCGCGGGCGCTTTCTGGTGACGCGGCTCGACTATGCCGGGGATTATAATGGCGAGCGCAATTATGCGCTGAGCCTGGAAAGCTCCGGCGCGGTGGTGTCGGAATGAGCGGGGTGAATGCTGAGCGGGGCGAGGCGGCGTTGGAGATTGGCGGCGACGTTCTGGCGTTGCGGCCGAGTTTCGGGGCGCTGGTGGCGGCGGAAGCCGAACTGGGGCCGTTGTTCGACCTGGTCGAGCGGGCAGCGGACGGGAAATTGTCGCTGGGCGATATGGCGGCTTTGTTCTGGCACTGCCTGGTCGATCGCGAGCGGATGGACCGGGAGACGCTGGGCGAGGCAATGCTTGTCGTTGGGCTGGCGCGACTGACGCCGGTGCTGAAGGCGATTTTGCAGCAGATATTGGCGGGGAAATGACGCGCTTTGCCGAGGGCGCGCGGCGGCTGGCGGGGGTGGCCGGGTGGTTGCTTGGCTGGCGGCCGGAGGAGTTTTGGCGGGCGACGCCGGCGGAGCTGGCGGCGGTGCTGGGGCGGCGTTGGGGAGGACGCGGTTGAGGCTGGGGTGGATGGGGGGTGAGTTGGCGCGGTTGATGGGGTGATGCCGGATTGATCGGGCGTCGAGCCCCCCCTCTTCCAACTGCGCCCCCAAGCAAGCTGCCAAGGCTTCGTATCCTTCTCCCCGCCGGGGAGAAGGTTTTTTTTACAGGAGGCGCTGGTGGACGAGGAAATCGAGACGCTGGTGGTGCGGGTTCGGGCGGATAGGCAGGGGTTGAGCCGCGATGTCGAGGCGATGCGGGCGGGGCTGGAGGGGCCGTTGGGCGAGGGGGCCGAGCGGGCCGGACGGCGGATCGAGCGAGCAGGGCTGATGCGGGCGGTGCGGACCGGCAAGTTCGGGTTCGAGGATTTGCGGCGGATCGCGCTGTCGGTGCTGGACGAGATTGCGGCGGGCGCGGTGCGCGGCGCGCTCGGCGGGGGGGCGGTAGCAGCGGCGGCGGGCGGGCTGGTGAGTCTGGGCGCGTCGCTGCTGACGGCGGCGCTGGGGCTGCCAGGGCGGGCGACAGGCAGGCCGGTGGCGCCAGGGGCGCGCCCATATGGTGGGCGAGCGCGGGCCGGAGATGTTCGTGCCGACGAGCAGTGGCCAGGTGGTCGCGGGCGGCGGCGGTGCGCGCGATGTGCGGGTCAGCATCGCGGTCAATGGGCGCGGACAGGAGAGCGAGCCGCGCTTGCTGGCGCGGAGCGCGCGGCAGGTGGCGCGGGCGGTGAAGGGGGCGCTGGGCTGATGGGGCAACTTGATTATTGGCTGGCGGACGCGCGGCGGGGGCAGGAGACGCGCTTCCTCAAGCGGTTTGCGCCGACGCACTGGACCGTCAATTTCCCGCGCCCGATGATGGCGAGCGTGGTCACGACCGGCCCGGATTCCCTGCGGGTGGATGCGGTTTTTTATGGGTCGGGCGATCTGGCGGGGCTGATCTGGGACGCGGTGGACGGGTGGAGCCATCCGTTGCTGGCGCTTGAGACGGCACGGGATTTTCGCGACTGTGTGTTGCGGTTCCGCTGGCGCAGTGGCGGCGTGCGCAAGCTGGACGAGACGCATGGGCCGACGCTGACGATCGAGGGGCGGGACGCAAGCGGGGTGGCGCGCGCCTGGTATGTGCGTTTGTGGAATTATGCGAGCGGCGGGCCGGAAGATGCGGAGATCATATTGGATTTTGCCGCGCTGGAGGGTGGTTATCTGTTGCCCGACGAAAGCGATCCAGTGTGGGCGGGGGACATCGACCGGATGTTCATCTCGCTGGTGCCGCCCGACTATGATGAAGGTGCGACGCCCTTTGCCGTGGCACAGGAGGGCTGGGCCGACCTGACCGGGATGCGGTGCGACGGGGCGGGGTCGGTGCTGGTGGTGGGCGATGTGATGCTGCCGGAGCATGGGCTGGGAATCGCGACGGGCTATGATGATTGTTTCAACCAGACGCCGCAGCGGGTGGTCGAGGCGATCCATGCGCTGGGCTATCGCGGGGCGATCAACCATTATGTCGGGATGAGCCATTATTTCCGGCTCGAACGCGTGGACGACGGGCTATATGTCAGCCTGATCGGGGGCGCGCTGAATGCGCCCTGCGCGGCGTGGCACCGGGACTTTGCGGCGCAGGCCAGACGGCTGGGCTTCGATGTGATCTGGTCGCTGTCTTATGAATTGTTCGACGCGCATTGCTGGAACGATTGGAAGCAGCGGGCGGGCAATGGTGATCCGGCGCTGACCGGATGGGTGCCGCCATCGACATTGCTGTCGCCCGCGCATGGCGGGGCGATGGGCTATTTGCAGGCGGTAGCGCTAGCCTTTGTTTCCATAGGCTTGGCGGCGCTATTGCCGATCCGGTTTCAGGTCGGCGAGCCATGGTGGTGGGTGATGCCCGCCGATGGGCGCATATGCCTGTATGACGACGCGGCGCGGGCGGCCTTTGGCGGCGATCCGGTGGCGATCCCCGATGTGCGCGGGGAACTGGATGCGGCCCAATGCGCGCTGCTGGATCAGGCGGGGGCGCTGCTGGCGGCGTCGACGGCGGCGCTGTGTGCGGCGGTGAAGGCGGCGGTGCCGGAGGCAGTCACGCATTTGCTGGCCTATCTGCCGACGATATTGGACCCGCAGGCCCCGGAGGCGAAGCGGGCGAACATGCCGCTGGGCTGGGCAGCGCCTGCGTTCGATGTGCTGCAATTGGAAGATTATGACTGGGTGACCGAGGGGCGGCCTGCGCGGACGGCGCAGGGGGTGGCGCTGGCGACGGCGCGGCTGGGCTATCCGGTGGACGAGCAGCATTATCTGTCGGGCTTCGTGCTGTTGGGGAGCCAAGCGGCGCAGTGGCGGGAGATCGTGGCGGCGGCGCAGGCGTCGGTGGCGCGGGGGAGCGCGGCGACCTTCCTCTGGGCGCTGCCGCAGGTCTGCCGTGATGGCTTGACGCTTTTCAGGCGGGATGGGGAGGATGCGATGCAGGCCTTTGATGATGTGGTCTTTCCGTTGGGGATAGGGCGGGAGGCGAGTGTGTCGCCGGCCTTTTCGACGCAGATCGTGGAAAGCCCGTCCGGGCATGAGCGGCGCAGCAGCGATTGGGCCGATGCGCGATTGTCGTTCGATGCGGGGCCGGGGGTGCGGAGCGAGGCGGATATTGCCACGCTGATCGCCTTCTTTCGCGCGCGACGGGGCGCGGCGCGGGGGTTTCGCTTTGCCGATCCCTATGATGATCGCAGCGGTGCGCCGGGGAGTGTGCCGGGGCCGCTGGATCAAAGGCTGGGGGTTGGCGACGGGGTGCGGACGAGCTTCCCGTTGATGCGCCATTATGGGCTGGGCGCGGAGGCGCAGGGTCGGGTCATCACGC
The DNA here is from genome assembly GCF_032227065.1 of Sphingobium sp. SA2. Taxonomy (NCBI): domain Bacteria; kingdom Pseudomonadati; phylum Pseudomonadota; class Alphaproteobacteria; order Sphingomonadales; family Sphingobiaceae; genus Sphingobium; species Sphingobium sp. SA2. Next base: position 3,037,599 of record NZ_JAPMXX010000006.1, on the reverse strand, counting down.
GGCCGGTGGCGGGGACGATCCGGGTGGCGGCCGATGGGGTCGAGATGAGCAGCGGATGGAATCATGCCGGGCTGGGGGTAATCGCGTTCGACGAGGCTCCGGCGGACGGCGTGCTGCTGACCGCCGGGTTCCGCTTCGATGTGCCGGTGCGCTTTGCCGAGGACCGGATCGACATCAACTGCGCGACCTTTGCGGCGGGGGAAGCGCCGTCGGTGCCGTTGGTGGAGATACGCGAATGAGCGTGGGGGAGAGTTTGGGCCAGCCGCTTGGCACCCTGGCCTTTTGCTGGCGGATCGAACGGCGGGACGGGGTGACGATCGGGCTGACCAGCCATGATCGCGACCTGATGATCGGCGGCCTCATCTACCGCGCCGCGCCGGGGATGACGCCATCGGCGATCCGCAGCGGCATCGGGCTGGATGGCGAGGATAGCGATGTCGGCGGGGCGCTGACGAGCGAGGCGATCAGCGAGGCGGACCTGATGGCGGGACGCTGGGACGGGGCGGCGCTGGAGTTGCGGCTGACGCAATGGGAGGAACCGGGGGCGCTGTGGCTGTTGCTGGCGTCGGGCGAGATGGGTGCGGTGGCGCGCAAGGGGGCGGCCTTTACCGCCGAGCTGGTCGGGGCGGCGGCGGTGCTGGGCGCGGCGGTGGTGCCATCGACAGCGCCCGATTGCCGGGCGCGGCTGGGCGACCGGGCGTGCCGGGTGGATATGGCCGGGCGGCGTCGGGTGGTGACGGTGACGGGCGTGGCGGATGCGGAGGTGGCGATCGGCGGGCTGACGGCGGGGGACTATGATTTTGGCACGTTGCGCTGGCTGGGCGGGGCCAATGCGGGACCGACGCAGGGGGTGGCGGATAATGATGCGGCGGGGGTGACGCTGACCAATCCGCCTGCTTTTGCGGTGGAGGCGGGGACGCTGGCGCTGCTGACGCAGGGGTGTGATCGGCAATTGGCGACTTGTGCCGGGCGCTTTGGCAATGCGGTCAATTTTCGCGGCGAGCCTTATCTGCCGGGGATGGACCTGTTGACCCGCTATCCCGGCGCATGAGCGGGGCGACACGGATCGTCGCGGCGGCGCGGGCGATGGTGGGCGTGCCGTTCCGGTTGCATGGGCGGAGCGAGGCGGGCGTGGATTGTGTCGGGCTGGCGGTTTTGGCGCTGGGACAGGATGGGGCTGGGCCGGTCGCTTATGGGTTGCGGAGCGGGGATGTCGGGCTGGCCGAGCGCTGGCTGGGCGCGGCGGGGCTGGTCCGGGTGGATCAGGGCGCGCCGGGCGACCTGGCGTTGGTGCGGCCGGGGCCGTTGCAACTGCATCTGATGATTTTGGTGCCGGGTGGTTTTGTCCATGCCCATGCGGGGTTGCGGCGCGTGGTCGAGATGCCTGGGGCTTCGCCCTGGCCGGTGATCGGTTGGTGGCGGGCGGAATGGGGCTGATGATGTGGGCGTCGCCCCGATCCTTCGATACGCTATTTCGACAAGCTCAATAGCTACTCAGGACGAACGGTTTTACTGAAATATAAAGGAAGCGGTCATGGCGACGGTGGTGCTGACGGCGGTGGGGACAGCGTTGGGCGGGCCGATCGGGGCGGCGATCGGCGCGGTGCTGGGCAATGTGATCGACCGGGAAATCCTGTTCAAGCCCAAGGGGCGCGAGGGGCCGCGCCTGCCCGACCTGCAAATCCAGACATCGACCTATGGCGCGCAAATTCCGCGCCTGTTCGGGACGATGCGGGTGGCGGGCACGGTGATCTGGGCGACCGACCTCAAGGAAGTGCGCAGCAAGAGCGGTGGCGGCAAGGGGCGGTCGAGCGTGGCCAGCTATAGCTATAGCGCGAGTTTTGCGGTGGCGTTGTCGGCGCGGGCGATCGGGTCGATCGGGCGGATCTGGGCCGATGGTAATTTGCTGCGCGGGGCGGCGGGGGATTTCAAGACCGAGTTGTCGGCCTTTCGCGTGCATCAGGGCGGCGAGGACCAGCCGGTCGATCCGCTGATCGCGTCGGCGCAAGGGGTGGCGATGACGCCCGCACATCGGGGGATGGCTTATGTGCTGTTCGAGGATCTGGCGCTGGCCGATTATGGCAATCGCATTCCGTCACTGACGTTCGAGGTGGTGGCGGATGTGGGGCCGGTGTCGGTGGGGGCGATTGCCGCTGATTTGAGCGACGGGGCGCTTGGCGGCGAGGGGCTGCCCGAAGTGGCGGGCTTTGCGGCGAGCGGCGGCGATGTGCGTGAGGCGATTGCGGCGCTGAGCGAGGTGCATGGGCTGGCGTTGCAGAGCGATGCGGGGGGATTGCGGCTGGCGGTGGCGGGTGGCGTAGCAGCCGCGCATGTCGATGGCGCGATGCTGGTGCGGCGGGTCAATGGGCGGGCGATGGACGCGGTCGAGCGATCGGCGGCGGCGGCCGAGACGGTGCCGGTGGCGCTATCGCCGCGCCATTATGATGGCGCGCGTGATTATCAGGGGGTGCAGCGGGTGATGCGACCGGGGCCGGGGCGGGGCGAGCGCGGCGTCGAACCGCTGCCTGCCGTGCTGGAGGCGGAGGCGCAGCGCAGGCCTGGCGGGTGCGCGGTTGCAGGCAGGATGGGCCGGGCGGGCGACGATGACGCTGCGGTGCGACTGGTCAGCGCTGGCGCTGGCGGTGGGCGCGGTGGTTAGCGTGGACGATGCGCCGGGGCTGTGGCGGATCGAGGAGCGCGAATGGGAGGGCATGGCGGTGCGGCTGGCGCTGGCGCGCCAGGTGCCGGGGGCCGGGCCGATGATGCCGGGCGCGGCGTCCTCCGGCGCGATCGTGCGCCAGGTGGATGCGCCCCGCATGGGGCGACGCATTTGGCGCTCGCCGAATTGCCGCCGTGCGTGAAGGGCTGGCCGATGGGCCGTTGATCGTGGCGGCGGCGAGCGGGGGGCGTGGGGTGGCGCAGCGCGGCGCTGTTCGTGTGATGAGCAGGACAGGCGAGGCGGTGCCGATCGGGCCGAGTGCGCCGCGCGCGGTGGTCGGCGCAGCGGAGACGGCCTTGCCGGTCGGGGAGCGCGGTGTTGGTGGATGCGCGTCATGCGCTGACCGTCGCGTTGCTGGCCGATGATATGGATGTGTTTCCGGCCGATGAGGCGGGATTGGCGCAGGACGGATCTGTGCCTGGTCGGGCGCGATTGATCCAGTTTGCCGGCGCGTCGAGGCGCTGGGGGGCTGGGCGGTTCGTGCTGAGCGGGTTGCGGCGGGGGCTGCGCGGGACCGAATGGGGCGATGGCGGGGCATGAGGCGGGCGAGGCTTTCCTGTTGATCGAGGAGGATCGGCTGGTCGAGCCGCTGACGGCGCTGGGCGGGCAGGGCGAGATCGGCGCGATGGTCGAGGTGCGTGCGGTGGGGCGCGGCGATGCGGTGCCGGTGGCGGCGATGCTGACGATCGGCGGTGACGCCGTGATGCCGCCTGCGCCGGTGCATCTGACCGCGCAGCCGACGGCGGACGGCTGGGCGTTCGGCTGGACACGGCGCAGCCGCAACGGGTGGCGCTGGGCGAGCGGGGGCGACGTGCCGCTGGGCGAGGAGAGCGAGCGCTATGCGGTGACGGTGCTGGATGGCGGGGCGGTGGCGCGGGCGGCGGAAAGCACGATGCCGCAATGGCAGTATGATGCGGCGATGATCGCGGCGGACGGGGTGGCTGGGCGCGCGCTGGTGTTGGACGTGCGGCAGGTGGGGACGCGGGCGATCGGGCGGGCGGCGCGGATCGATTTTACCGCCTGACATTGGCGGGACTTTATCGGGAGACGGGATATGGACGGAACGCCGCGATGGGCCTTGCCCTTTTTGTTCGCCGGGCAGGCGCAAAAGGAAATGTTCCACAATGAGGCGCTGGTGCGGATCGACGCGCTGGTTCACGGGGTCGCGCAGAGCGCGGACCTGGCCAGCCCGCCGGTTGCGCCGGAAATCGGCCAATGCTGGATCGTCGCTGAGGAGGCGGCGGGGGCGTGGGACGGGTATGACGGTGCGGTGGCGTTATGGACCGACGGCGGATGGCGATTTATCGCTCCGCAGGCGGGATTGCGGCTGTTGGTGGCGGATCGCGATCATGCACTGCAGCATGATGGCAGTGCGTGGCGCGGTGCTGCCGAGCGGGGCGACGGGCTGTATATCGACGAGCTGAAAGTCGTCGGGACGCGGCAACCGGGAATCGCAGCCCCGACCGGGGGCGAAACGATCGACGCGCAGGCGCGTAATAGCATCGCCTTGCTGCTGACTGCTTTGCGGGCACATGGCCTCATTCATTCGTAATTCTGTAACAATCCCATTTTTTTGTTGGGATGTTTACCTTTTAGCATTAGGGGGATGTCAAATAGCCTGAACCGTCCACGAACAGCGTGCTACTGCGCTATTTTTGCAACGGTTTCTCTATTTGTGGACTTGCCATGAAACCTTCTTCCCGATACAGGGTTTCAGCAGTCCTTCGTGACACTTTTGAAAGGGGAATTCAGATGCGGAAGCTTGCCCTCGCGGCTGCTCTTGCTACCACTGCCTTGGCCACCCCGGCTATGGCACGTGACGACAGCTGGTACATTGGCGTAGACGCCGGTGTGCTCCTGGTCGAAGACCAGAACATGACCTTCTCGGCTGTCCCTCCCGGCGGTTCGGTCGTTCCTGCGATCGACTACCACAAGGGTTATGACGTCGACGCCAACATCGGCTACGACTTTGGTGGTTTCCGCCTGGAGGCCGAAGCGGCCTACAAGCGCGCCAAGATCGATTTCGATCGTACCGGCGGCGGCTTCGGCGGCGCGGCTTCGGCTCTGTCGTTCATGCTGAACGGTTTGCTGGACTTCGGTCCCGATGACGGCCTGCAGGGCTTTGTCGGCGGTGGTGTTGGCGTTTCGCGCGCCAAGATCGCTTCGGACATCGTCAACGACAGCGACACCGGTTTTGCATGGCAGGCTCTGGCCGGCGTGCGTTACCCCGTCACCAACAATGTCGACGTTTCGCTCAAGTATCGTTTCTTCAACCAGGACGATATCAAGCTGATCCCGGCTTATCAGAGCATCTATGGCCAGGCCGGTTCGACCGCCGACACCCTGCTGCGCACGCACAGCCTGTTGCTGGGTCTGACCTACAACTTCGGTGCACCGGTTGAAGCGGCTCCTCCGCCGCCCCGCCGCCGCCCCCGCCGCCCCCGCCGCCTCCTCCGCCGCCGCCTCCGGTCGCGGAATGCAGCCCCGGACCGTACATCGTGTTCTTCGAATGGGACAAGTCGGACGTCACGCCTGACGCCGCCACCATCCTGGACAACGCGGTTTCGGCCTACAGCAACTGCGGCAGCGCCCAGGTCATGCTGGCAGGTTATGCGGACAAGTCGGGTTCGGCTTCGTACAACGTCGGTCTGTCGCAGCGTCGCGCTGACGCCGTTAAGGCATACATGGCGTCGAAGGGTATCCCTGACGGCGTGATGACGACCCAGGCGTTCGGTGAAACGAACCCCCGCGTCGAAACCGCCGACGGCGTTCGCGAACTGCAGAACCGTCGCGTGGAAATCACCTACGGTCCCGGTTCGGGCATGTAAGATTTTCCGTCCTTCGGGATGGAGAATGGATGAGGGGCTGGTCGCAAGACCAGCCCCTTTTTCTTTGCGTCTGGAGTTGTGGGTGCCGAGTGGTTCGGGCGCGGCATAGGCGAGATCGCCTTGTCTGATGGCTGAGCGCAGTGAAGAGACCATTGGACGTTGTGCTCCGGCCGAAGCCGGTTCCATGCTCCGGACTGGACCTCGGCATTCGCCGGGGAATGGGATCTATCAGTTACGATCGGGGTCGACGGATAGCCGGGAGCGGGGTGGTTTGCTTCCATGGTGTTGCCAACCCTGGACCGGGAAGCGCGGGCTGAGATGGCGGATGGGTATCTGGTCGTGCCGACAGTAAATCGCGCTGGCGGTCTGTGTCTGCTATCTTTATTCCGTATGCGTCACGACAAGGGGCGATGATTTGCAACAAAATGACCTGTTGTAGCGTTCGCCCAGTCAGTATCGTCTCACCGGGAGTATATTATGCATTTCAAGCCCCTGCTTTTCGCCCTTCCCCTCGCCATGGCCGCGACGGGTTGTGCCACCATGTCGGACAGCACATCGAGCGCCGCGCCGATGGCGGGGGCCAAGCTGATGGCGGGCGACGGCGCCGCGCGGGGCGAGGCGATGATCACGCAGGCGGCCGATGGGCTGCATGTCGTGGTCAAGGCGATGGGCCTGACGCCCGGCACGCATGCTGTCCATATCCACACAACGGGCACCTGCACCGGCCCCGATTTCACCAGCGCGGGCGGCCACTGGAACCCGACCAATCGCCAGCATGGCAAGGATAATCCGGCGGGTATGCATATGGGCGACATGCCCAATATGCTGGCCGGACCGGACGGCACGGGCGAGATCGAATATCATGTTGCGGGCGGCATGATCAGCGGTGGGGCGATGCCGTTGATGGATGCCGATGGCGCGGCGGTCGTGATTCATGCGCAGGCGGACGATAATAAGAGCGATCCGGCCGGTAATGCGGGCGGGCGCATCGCCTGCGGGGTTATCGCCGCCAAGTGATGCTGTGGCGCGGCGGGCCTGGCCTGCCGCGCTTCAATCTTGGAAATCGCCTTCGCCGACATGGGCGCCGAAACGGGCGATCGCGTGATAGCTGGCCCCGTCATGGCCGAGATGGCTTTCGAACAGGGCAAAGCTGTCGACTACAAAGGGCGGGCTGGTCAAGGCAGCGTGGCGGGCGAGGAACGGGTCGAGCAGACCGCCGCCCCGGCCAAAGCGCGCCAGCGTGATATGCGGCCGATAAGCGCGGCCTTCGGGCGGCAAGCCGATGGCGACGCAGGCGCGGTCGATCTTGCGGTGCAGGCTGGCGAGGGGATCGCGCGGTTCGACCCCGGCCCACAGGGTGTCGACCACGCCCTTGCGATCGAAGAGGCCGACCCCCGCGACAGCGACGTCGAAGGGCGTAAAGCGGATCAGGCGGAGCGCATCGACAAGGTCGTTGGCGCGATGACGATCCACTTCGCCGACGAAGCGCAGGGTGAGATGGAGTTGGGCATCGCTTTGCCACCGGGCACCGGCTACGTCCGCCATGATGGCGAGCAGCGCGGCACGATGGCTGGCAGGAGGGCGGACGGCGACGAACAGGCGATGCATGGGGCCGTGATAGCGTTTAGCGAACGCCCGCGCCAATTGTAACGTAAGAATGCTGCTGCACCCCGGACTTGAATATGCCGGGCAAAAGGGCGATAATAGAGGTGTCGGCATTGGATGACCGACAAAGGAGACGAATTTCATGGCCAACTGGTCCGACCCCCGTTCCGACACCCGTTCGAATATGGCGGGCTTTGGCGGCGCGACCGCTGACCGTAGCGCGGCGTTCGACGCCGGACTGCGCAGCTATATGCTGTCGGTGTATAATTATATGGCGAGCGGCGTCTTGCTGACTGGCGTCGTCGCGATGCTGTTTGCGTCGAGCGGCATGGCCGCGCAGGTGCTGGGCGGTCCCGGCATCCTGAAATATGTCATCATGTTCGCGCCGTTGGTTTTCGTGATGGTGCTGAGCTTTGGCATCAACAAGCTGTCGACGGCGGCTGCGCAGGGGCTTTTCTGGGCCTATGCCGCGGTGATGGGCCTGTCGCTCTCGTCGATCTTCCTGGTCTATACCGGCACGTCGATCGCGCAGACCTTCTTTGCGACCGCCGCCGCTTTCGCGGGCCTGAGCCTGTTCGGCTACACCACCAAGAAGGATCTGTCGGCATTCGGCACTTTCCTGATCATGGGTGTGGTCGGGCTGTTCGTCGCGATGCTGATCAACCTGTTCCTCCAGTCGAGCGTGATGGATTTGGTCATCAGCGGCGTCGGCGTGCTGCTGTTCGCGGGTCTGACGGCCTATGACACGCAGAAGATCAAGAGCATGTATGCCTATGTCCAGGGCACGGACATGATGGGCAAGACGGTCATCATGGGGGCGCTGAACCTCTATCTCGACTTCATCAACATGTTCCTGTTCCTGCTGCGCTTCATGGGCGGCAGCCGCGACTGATCGACTGCGCTGAGAGAATAGAAAAAGGCCCGGCGGAGCGATCCGCCGGGCCTTTTCGTTTTGGACCTGCGCGCGACAGCGTGTCTCGACTTCGCTCGACACGAACGGGATCGATCAGGCTGGCTTCTGCATTTTGGCGATGAGGGCGTTGTCGATCGCCTTTTGCCGTTGATAGGCGGGGCGGGTGCGTAGACGTTCGGCATAGGCGGTCAACGCGGGTGTTGCGGGCATGGTGCCGAAGGCGAGACCCCAATCGACCTGCGACCCCACATAGACGTCAGCGGCGGTGAATTGGTCGCCGCAGATCCATTGGGGCACGGAAACTGCTTGTTCCAAAGCCTGCAGCACGTCGTCGAGCGTGCCATAGCCGACCGACTGTTCGCGGCCTTCGGGCAGGACGAAACCCATCGCCTTGTTGGTGATGGCAGCTTCGAGCGGCCCGGCGGCGAAGAAGAGCCAGCGATAATAGGCGCCGCGCGCATCGGTGGGTGGGGCGAGATTGGCGGCCGGGAAGGCGTCGGCGAGATAGGCGCAGATGGCGGCGCATTCGGTGACGATGGTATCGCCATGGCGAATTGCGGGCACCTTGCCCATCGGGTTGATGGCGAGATAGTCGGGCGCCTTCATGGTCGTGCCATAGTCGAGAATGACCGTGTCATAAGCGACGCCGGTTTCCTCCAGCATCCAGCGGGCGATCTGCCCGCGCGACATGGGGTTGGTGTAGAAAGTGAGGCTGGTCATGGGATCGACTCCTGAAGGACGGCGACGACTATGCGGCAAGAGCGGCGGCGGAACCAGTCGGGGGATCGTTGCGCTGTTCAGGATCTACAGGTTTTTCGTCATCCCCGCGAAGGCGGGGATCCATCTCAGGCCCTATCGAAAGACCGAAGGTTGGGAGATGGGTTCCCGCCTTCGCGGGAATGACGATGACTCGTATGCGATCCGCATTTCGCAACGATGCCCAGTCGGGGGACGGGCCATGCGTAATATGTCCGAATTTTCCGATTTTTCCCGGCGCGATTCAGAGATAGGAAAGGGGTCAGGCGTTAATAAGTCGCGATATTGCTCATGCTTCATGGTATTCCTTTATGATCCAGGCCCGGCCCGTACCGTCGCAGCAGATGCAGGGGAGACGCATGTTGGAAGATCGGATTGCCAAGCTGTCCGATGTGCAGAAGCAATGCCTGCGCCTCGCCGCGAGCGGACGCAGCTCCAAGGAAATCGCGCCTGAAGTCGGCCTGTCGCACCAGACGGTCGATCAATATATCCACCGCGCCCGCGTCACGCTGGGCGCGGAAAATCGGCGCGATGCGGCCCGTATCCTGATGGATGCGGAGAGCGCGCAGCCGTTCAAACAATTTGAATTAAAGCCGTCCCGCCTTGATGACCCGCAGGATTCCTCCATTGTGGACCTACCGGCTGCCGAGCCAGTGACGTTAGTCGAACGGATCGGCCTGCCGCCCATCGGAGGCAAGACGAATGACCTGACCGTTCAGCAGAGGCTATATGCGATAGCCCGGATTGCCTTTTTCCTGATGATCACCGCGACGGCGATCATCATCATCAGCAAGGGTGCGTTTGTCGTCCTGTCCTGACCCTGACGACGCCGCCTGACCTTTCCATCTTTTCAACCTAGCAACGTGGAGCCGTGCGGTTCCGCGAGGGGATATGCCATGCCTGATTATAATCCGATGCTCGCCCGCCGTGTCGTGACCGATATCGGCCGCACGCATAATGCGATCGACGGGGCGCTCAAGAAGCTGTCGATGCTGACGACCGACGTGCTGGAAGCGTTCAGCGACGCGCAGTTGAACGACGCGATGACGCAGCCGGTGCTGGAAGATATCGCCAATGGCTTTTCGACCATCGTGGCGGGCCGCGGCGCCTTCGTCAGCGCGCATCAGAAGCTGATCGAGATGAAGATGGAATCCAATCTGCGCAAAGTGGAGATTGGCTGCACGGTCGGGCCGATCTGTCCGTTGCCTTTCGTCGAGGAAGCGCAGCTGCGTGAGGTCGCCTAACCCGATCCGCAATGATGCGGTGCCTGTGACCATGAAGTGACCCCACGGCCATGCTGCTTCTGACCTATTGGATCATGACTCTTTGCTGCTGCCTCTATGCAGCGGCAAAGGGCGGCATGACCGGGCGCTTGGGTGCCGCCATCATCTTGTTCAAGACGGTAGCGGGCGTACTCGTCACCGTTATTCAGCCCAATTGGCAAGTCACCGCCTATTCGCTGTTGCAGGTGGATGCGGCGTGTCTGGTCGCCTTTCTATGGCTGAGTTTGCGCAGCGACTACCATTGGCCGCTCTGGTCGACCGCCTGCCAGTTTCTGGCGGTGGCGATCCATGTGACGACATTGGTGCAGCCCGAACTGACGCCCAAAGTCTATCAAGGGCTGCATAATTTATGGGCGATACCGATGCAGCTGTTCATGCTGCGCGGGATCGTCCTCGACCGCCGGTTCCGGCGGCGGCGCGGCAGGATGATCGCGGCATGACGCGGCTGCATCCCCTATCTGGAAAGTCCGTGGCGATGAGCCAAAGCTATCGAATATTGCATGTCGATAATGACAGCGACATGCGGCTGGTGGTCGAGATGGCGACGCTGCTGGACACCGGCATGACCATCCGCAGCGTGCCGAGCGGCGCGGCAGCGATCGACCTGTGCCTGGCGCAGCACGCGCGACCGGACATTCTCATGCTGGATTATCGATTGCCGGACATGAGCGGGCCGGAATTATTGCGGCGGTTGCGCCGCGATCCCGCCTTTGCGGACATGCCGGTCATTTTTCTGACGGACAGTTCGGGCCATGAGGCGGAAGAGGAAATGCGTGCGCTCGACCCCGCCGGGGTGTTGAGCAAGCCGTTCAATCCGCTGTCGCTGGCGATCGACATTCGCTTGATGGCCGATCGCTGGAGCGCGATGCACTGATTGCGTGCGGGTCGATCATGGCGCTAGGATGCGGCATGACAGACCCGCTTGCCATCACCCCCGCCGACATTTCCGACGCCGCCTGGATCATCGCGGCGGCGGCCGTCCGCACCCCGCTGATCGAGAATGATCGGCTCAACGCGCTATGCGGTGGGCGGGTATTGCTCAAGTTCGAGGGCGCGCAGCGGACCGGATCGTTCAAATTCCGCGGGGCCTATAACCGGCTGGCGCGGCTGAATGCGGAAGAGCGCGCGGCGGGCGTGGTCGCCTGGTCTTCGGGCAATCATGCGCAGGGTGTCGCTGACGCCGCGCAGTTGCTCGGCATCGCGGCGACCATCGTGATGCCTGCCGATGCGCCCGCGATCAAGCTGGCCAATACGCGCGCGCTGGGGGCGGAGGTCGTGACCTATGACCGGCTGCGCGAGAGCCGCGAGGCGATCGCGACCGCGCTGGCGGAGCAACGGGGCGCGACGCTGGTGCCCTCGTTCGACGATCCGTTCATCATCGCCGGGCAGGGGACGGTCGGGCTGGAGATTGTCGAGCAGGTCAAGGATGCTGGCGCGACGCTGGGGCAGGTGCTGGTCTGTTGCGGTGGCGGCGGGCTGACGGCGGGGATCGCGACGGCGGTGAAGGCGCAAGTGCCTGACGCCGCCATCTATACCGTCGAACCGGCGGGGTTTGACGATACCGCCCGGTCGCTGCGCAGCGGCGTGCGCGAGGCGGTGGCGGCGGACGCGCGGTCGATCTGCGATGCGTTGCAGGCGCCGATGCCGGGCGCGATGACTTTCCCCATCAACAAAGCGCTGGTTACGGGTGGGCTGGTGGTGACTGACCGGCAGGTCCGCGCGGCGATGCGCTTTGCTTTTTCCACGCTCAAGCTGGTGGTCGAGCCTGGCGGGGCGGTGGCGCTGGCGGCGGTGATGCACGGGCTTGCGCCGCCGACCGACGGGGTCAGCGTGGTTGTACTGTCGGGGAGCAATGTCGATCCGGTGGACTATGCGGCGATATTGACCGGGACGGATTGAGGCGCGCGCGTTTCTCGACTTCGCTCGAAACGAACGGGGCTAGAGCATGATGACTTTAAGTAGCATCACTCCGTTCGCCCTGAGTAGGGGCTGAGCTTGTCGAAGACCCGTATCGAAGGGAAGGGCCGGCTGCGCTCTATATCCTTCGATACGCCATTTCGACTTCGCTCAATGGCTACTCAGGACGAACGGTTCTGAGTAAAGTCATCACGCTCTAGGTACGAGCGGTAGCGTCAGTGGGCGATAACGCGGACGGCGAAGGCGGCGGCGGCGGCGCGGGTTTCGACGCCCAATTTCTCGAAAATCTGTTCCAGATGCTTGTTCACGGTGCGCGGGCTGATGACCAATATCTCGCTGATGACGCGGTTGGGTTTGCCATAGCTGATCCAGAGCAGCACTTCGGCTTCGCGCTGGGTGAGACCGAAATGGCTTTGCAGTCGGGCGATGTCGGCGAGCGGGTCGAGATGGTTGAGGCGGATCAGCACTTCGTCGCGGCGGGGGCGGCCGACGATGATGAGTTCGACGGTATCGCCGCCTGGGCTTTCGGTCTTGACCGTGGTGCCCGATGGCAGGTCGTCGGGCAGGAGGCGGGCGACCGGCGCGCGGAGCATGGCGGGCAGCGCGGTGTCGGTGCGCGACCAGGCCGGTTCCAGCGCTTCCATGAGCTTGTCGGCCCCCGGCGTGCGCCAGGAGAGCGCGCCATCCGCGCCGACGGCGATAAGATTGCGGCCGGTGGCGTCGAGCGCATAATGGCCGCCCTGGGTCTGGCGCGCATTGGCCATATGGACGCGGACGCGGGCGAGCAATTCCTCGACCACGATGGGCTTGCGGACATAATCGACGCCGCCCGCTTCGAGCGCATGGACGACATGCTCGCTTTCGGTGAGGCCGGTCATGAAGATGATCGGCACCGGCGCGCCCTGGGGCAATTGCTTGATCGCGCGGGTGGTTTCGAACCCGTCGAGACCGGGCATCACTGCGTCCATCAGGATGAGGTCGGGGACGACATGGTCGAGCAGTTCGAGCGCCGCTTCGCCGCTGGTGGCGATGAGGACAGAGATGTTCGCGGCCTCCAGCGTGTCGGTGAGGAAACGCAGGGATTCGGGCGTGTCGTCCACGACGAGGACGGTATCGGAGCGCGGCGTCGGGGTGGTCATTTTATGGCCCTTATGATTTTTATCAGCCCCTTGAGGTCGAAACGGTCGAGATGGGCGAGCATCCGGGCGGCGAGCGGCTGCGCTTGCGGCACGGCTTGTTCCAGCGCGCGGATGCTCGATTCGATGCCGCGAACATGGCCGATGATCGCTTTCTGTTCGATATCGGCCAGGATCGGCAGCGCATCCTCCGGCAGATCGGGCAGGAGAAGGTCGTCGGGCGCGGGGGTTTCGGGTGGCGGTGCGTCACCGGTCCAGCGGATATGCAACTGATCGGCGATGGCGTCCAGCAGCGCATCGAGATCGACGGGCTTCATGAGGAACATGTCGTGCGCCGCCCGGCCGTCGCCGCCGCGATGATATTCATGGGCGTTGGCCGACACCATGATGATCCGCACTTTGCCGCCCAATGTTTCGCGTAGCGCCCGGCTGATGTCCCAGCCGGATTCGCCGGGCATGGAGATGTCGAGCAGTACGATATCGGGCGCGTTGTTTTTGGCGATCTCCAAGCCAGCGCGACCGCTGAGCGCCTCCATCACCGTAAAATCAAGCGGTTCGAGCAGGCCGCGCAGCACCGCAACCTGCGACGGGTCATCATCGATCAACAGCACCTTGCGCCGGTCGCCGACGTAGCCGGAAATCCGGTCCACTGGGGGCGCGTCCTCGATCGGGTTGGCGACATGGCCGAGCATCAGGCGGACGGTGAATTGCGTGCCTTTGCCGGCTTCGCTGACGACCGAGAGGTCGCCGCCCAATATCTGGACCAGCGCCTGGGTGATGGAGAGGCCAAGGCCGATGCCCTTTTGCCGTTGTGCGTCGGGGTTGCTGCCGCGTTCGAAGGGGTCGAACACGCGCTTCAAGTCGTCGGGCGCGATGCCAAGGCCGGTGTCGATGATGTCGAAGGTCGCCATCTGGCTGCGATAGGCGACGCGGAAGGTGACCGAGCCGGTGCGGGTGAACTTGATCGCGTTCGACAGCAGGTTGATGAGGATCTGGCGCAGGCGCTTCTGATCGGTGCGGACGAAATCGGGCAGCTTTTCGGGCCGCTCGAACAGGAATTCTATGCCCTTGGACTGGGCCTGCGGGCGGAACATGTTGGCGATCTGATCGACGAAGGGGGCAAGGCGGACGGTTTCGCTGCTGATGCGCAGCACGCCGCTTTCGACCTGGCTGATGTCGAGCAGACCTTCGACCAGATTGGTCAGATGTTCGGCGCTGCGGCGGATGATCTTGGCGGCTTCGACGGGCGCGATGTCGTGGCCGCGCTCCATCAACTGGGCATAGCCGTAGATGCTGTTGAGCGGCGAGCGGATTTCGTGGCTGACGCTGACGAGATAGCGGCTCTTGGCGGCATTGGCGGATTCGGCGGCTTCCTTGGCCTTTTGCAGTTCCGCGCCGGTGACGTCATGGGCGATCACTTCCTCCATCAGCTTTTGCACATGATGCTCGCTTTCCTGCATGGCGGTGCGGCGGCTTTGGTGGGCGAGGACGATCATCCAGGCGATGACCCCGCCGATGAGCGAGAAGAGGAGGAAGAGGCCGAGCATCAGGCTGGACATCTCCGCCGCAATGTCCGGCATCCGGCTGCCGATCTGCCAGTTGATGCCGCCCAGCAAGGCAGCATTGGCGATGGTGATGGCGGCCATGACGGCGATGAAATGGCCGACCGGCGTATGGACATAGCGGGCTATGCGTTGGGGCAGCAGCCGTTCGAGCCAGCGCGCGGCCTGCTGCGTGGCGCGGCTGTCGGATTTGCAGCGATCATGGCAGCGCGCTTCCAGCGTGCAGCAGAGCGAGCAGATCGGCGCGGCATACATCGGACAATGCGCCATATCGACGGGCTGAAAGGCATTTTCGCAGATGATGCAGGTCTTGGTTTCCGCGCCCTCGGCCCAGTGCGAGCGGCGGGCGATATAATAGCGACCATGGGTGATTAGCGCGATCACGGGCGCGGCGGTGAAGGCGACGGCCATGCCGATGACCGGTGCGAAGGCCTGCGCCAATTGTCCCAGCAGGCCCAGATGCGCGCTGCCTGACACGAGGATGGACAGCAGCATCGCGCCTATGCCGACGGGGTTGATGTCGTAAAGATGGGCGCGCTTGAATTCGATGCCCGCAGGGGACAGGCCGAGCGGCTTGGAGATCATGAGGTCGGCCGCGAGCGCGCCGATCCAGCCCGCAGCGACGGTGGCGTAGAGGATCAAGATCGCCTCGATCGCGTCGAAGATGCCGACCTCCATCAGCAGCAGCGCAAGGAGGACGTTGAAGATCAGCCAGACGACGCGGCCGGGGTGGCTGTGGGTCAGGCGGGCGAAGAAATTGGACCAGGCGATGGACCCGGCATAGGCGTTGGTGACGTTGATCTTGAGCTGGCAGATGATGACGAACAGGCCAGTCAGCACCAGCGACAGGCCGGCATGGCCCGACATGGCGGTGAAGATGGTCTGGAACATCGCCGTTGGATTGGCGGCGTCGCTGGCCGAGGCCGCGCCGCCGATGAGATAATGGGCCAGCCAGGAACCGAGCAGCAGCTTCATGCCACCGATCAGCGTCCAGCCGGGGCCGCCCGCGAGCATAGCGGCCCACCATTTGCCTTTGCCGATCTTTTTCGCGCTGGGCAGGAAGCGGAGATAATCCGCCTGCTCGCCGATCTGGGGCAGGAGGGACAGGAGGGTAGAGAGGGCGAAGCCGAAATAGAGCAGGCTGACGCTGCCATCGGGCGCGCCAAGCTGGCCGGTGAAGCGCGACCATTCCGCCAGTGCGGAAGGGCCGGACCAGAGGATATAGGCGATCGGCGCGACTTGCAGCACGATCCATATGCCCTGGGTCGCGATCTGGAAGCGGGTGATGGCGCTCATGCCGTAGAGGGCGATGGGGATGACGACGAGCGCGCTGACGAGATAGGCGACGCTCATCGGCATGCCGGTCATGGCGGTGAGCGCGACCGCCATGATCGTCGCTTCGACCGAAAAGAGCAGGAAGGTGAAGCTGGCATAGATGAGCGAGGTGAGGGTCGAGCCGAGATAGCCGAAGCCTGCGCCGCGGGTCAGCAGGTCGATGTCGAGGCCATGTTTAGCGGCATGGTAGGCGATGGGCAGGCCGATGACGAACATCAGCGCGACGGCGGCGGCGATGGCCGCGACGCTGTTGGCGAAGCCGTAGGTCAGGGTGATCGATGCGCCGATCGCTTCGCAGGCGAGGAAGGCGGTCGCGCCGATCGCGGTGTTGGCGACCTGCCCCGCCGACCAGCGCCGGGCGCTGTCGGCGGTGTAGCGCAGGGCATAATCCTCCAATGTCTGGCTGGCGACCCACTTATTGTAGAGCCGCTTTTCGCGCAGGACATAGGCGGCGCGGTCCATCAGAGGGCGGCGGTGTCTGCGGGATAAGGGCGCAGGCCGCCGGTGGCGACGATGAAGTCGATGACGGCGGGCAGGCCGATATTGTCTTTGAGGTTGGTGAAGAGGAAGGGGCGCTGCCCGCGCATTTTCTTTGCGTCCCGGTCCATCACGCCCAGGTCCGCGCCGACCAGCGGGGCGAGGTCGATCTTGTTGATGAGGAGGAGGTCGGAGCGGGTGATGCCGGGGCCGCCCTTGCGCGGGATCTTGTCGCCCGCCGATACGTCGATGACATAGATGGTGATGTCGGCGAGTTCCGGCGAGAAGGTGGCGGCCAGGTTGTCGCCGCCGCTTTCGATGAAGATGAGTTCGAGGCCAGGGAATTTGCGGTGCATCGTGTCGACGGCGGCGAGGTTGATGCTGGCATCCTCGCGAATGGCGGTGTGCGGGCAGCCGCCGGTTTCCACGCCCATGATGCGTTCAGGCACCAGCGCGCCGGAGCGGGTGAGAAACTCCGCATCCTCGCGGGTGTAGATGTCGTTGGTGATGGCGGCGATGTTGTAATGGTCGCGCATCGCCTTGCACAGCCGGTCGGTCAGCGCGGTTTTGCCGGAGCCGACCGGGCCGCCAATGCCGACGCGCAGGGGACCGTTGTGACCAAGAGAAACCGGAGTCATGAGCGGAACAACCTTGTGTAGAGGGTTTCATGGGACAGGGAGGCGAGTTCGAGGTCGGGCGCGGCGGTGCCGAGGTCTTCGAGCGGGGTGACGAGCGCCTTTTCTGCAATGGCAGGAATGGCGTGGGATAGCGCGGCTAGCGCCAGCTGGCCATCGGTCTGGCCGAGCGGCACAAGGCGGACGCCAGCGGACACGAGATTGGCGGCGGTGGCGTGGAGCCAGCCGTGCAGCGCGGGTTCGAGCGGGATGGCGTGGACGGCGCAGGCGAGCGCCATGACGATGGCATGGGCCATGGGGTGATCGCCGTTGCGCGCGGCGAAGGCGTCGAGCGCGGGGTGAGGCCAGGCCTTGCGCGTGACCGAGAGGAAGGAGCCGCCCTGCTGGCGGCTTTCGAGCGCGGTTTCACTGCTGCCACGAAAGGCGGCGGCGAGCTCGGAGAGGGCGTCGAAGGCGGCGTCATCGTGCGCAGCGCGGTAGGCGTGGACGAACAGCACCGCATCGATCCAGCCGCCGCCGCGCGCCAGCACCGCTTCGACATAGGCGGTGACATGGGCGGCGGTGGTGATGCGGCCATCCTCGACCGCTGTTTCGAGGCCGTGGCTATAGGTGAAGCTGCCCACCGGATAGGAGGGCGAGGTCCAGGCGAGCAGGCGGTGGAGGGCGGCGTCAGCCAGCATGGTCGTGGGCGTGGTGATCGTGGTGGTGATCGTGATCATGGCCGTGATGGTGATGGCCGCCGCCGGAATAGGCACCGCCTTCTGGGGTGAAGGGGGCGTTGATCTTGGTGACGGTCGCGCCCAGCCCTTCGAGCATGGCGTTGATGACATGATCGTCGCGCAGGCGGATGGCGTGGGGGTGCAATTCGGCGGGCAGATGCCGGTTGCCGATATGCCAGGCGAGGCGGATCATCGCGGAGGGGTCGGCGGCGGTGACTTCGACCAGTGCTTCGGGCGCGGCGAGCACTTCGACCAGGCGGCCGTCCGACAGTTGCAGCGCATCGCCATGGCCCAGCACCGTCGCGCGGGCGAGGTCGAGCAGGAACAGCGTGCCATGGTCGGCGGTGTAGACCCAGCGGCGGCGATGGCGCGCATCATGGTCGAGCGTGATATGGTCGGCGGCGGGGCCGGACCAGTGGCCGTGGGGCAGGACTTCGTGGGCGGTCAGCATGATGTAATCACTCCGTCATTCCCGCGAATGCGGGAACCCATCTCCCACCCTGTCTCCAGACGCGAGGTCCGGAGATGGGTCCCCGCCTTCGCGGGGATGACGGGTGAAGGGTGGTTAGGGCAGCTTGTCAAAACAGGAAATATCGTTGCGCGAACGGTAGCACGCTCGCTGGTTCGCAGGTGAGCAATTCCCCATCCGCCCGGACTTCGTAGGTTTCGGGGTCGACCTCGATATGCGGCATGGCGTCGTTGAGGATCATAGAGGCCTTGCCGATGCCGCTGCGTGTGTTGCGCACGGCTTCGAGCGGGCGGGCGAGGTGGAGGCGTTCGGCGATGCCGTCGGCGATCCCCGCCGCCGACACGAAATGCACCGCGGACAGTGAGCCCGCGCGGCCCATGGCGCCGAACATCGGGCGGTAATGGACCGGCTGGGGCGTGGGGATGCTGGCATTGGGGTCGCCCATCGGTGCGACGGCGATGCTGCCGCCCTTGATCACCATGTCGGGCTTGACCGCGAAGAAGGCGGGGGACCACAGGACCAGATCGGCAAGTTTGCCGACCGCGATCGAGCCGACGATGTGGCTGATGCCGTGGGCGATGGCCGGGTTGATCGTATATTTGGCGATATAGCGTTTGGCGCGGAAATTGTCGCTGTCGGCGTCGTCGGTGCCTAGGCTGCCGCGCTGCTGCTTCATCTTGTCGGCGGTCTGCCAGCAGCGGATGATGGTTTCGCCTACACGGCCCATTGCCTGACTGTCCGACGACATCATCGAGAAAGCGCCCAGATCGTGGAGAATATCCTCCGCCGCGATGGTTTCCTTGCGGATGCGGCTGTCGGCGAAGGCGACATCCTCGGCGATGCGCGGGTCGAGATGATGGCAGACCATCAGCATGTCGAGATGTTCCTCGATCGTGTTGACGGTGTAGGGCCGGGTCGGGTTGGTGGAGGATGGCAGGACATTGGGCAGGCCCGCCAGCTTGATGATGTCGGGGGCATGGCCGCCGCCTGCGCCCTCGGTATGGAAGGCGTGGATGGTGCGGCCCGCAAACGCGCCTATCGTGCTTTCGACGAAGCCTGCTTCGTTCAACGTATCGGTGTGGATCGCGACCTGAATGTCATAGTCGTCCGCGACCGAGAGGCAGCAGTCGATCGCGGCGGGCGTGGTGCCCCAATCTTCGTGCAGTTTGAGGCCACAGGCACCGGCGCGGATCATTTCGACCAGGGCGGCTGGCTGGCTGGCATTGCCCTTGCCCATCAGGCCGAAATTCATCGGCATGGTTTCCAGCGCCTGCAACATGCGCCCGATATGCCAACTGCCCGGCGTGCAGGTGGTGGCCAGCGTACCGTGCGCAGGGCCGGTGCCGCCGCCCAGCATCGTGGTGATGCCTGCGTTCAGCGCTTCGTCCACCTGCTGCGGGCAGATGAAGTGGATGTGCGCGTCGATGCCGCCGGCGGTCAGGATGCGGCCTTCGCCCGCGATGATTTCGGTGCCGGGGCCGATGGGGATGGTGACGCCGGGCTGGACGTCCGGGTTGCCCGCCTTGCCGATGGCGGCGATGCGGCCGTCGCGGATCGACACGTCCGCCTTGATGATCCCCCAATGGTCCAGGATCAGCGCGTTGGTGATGACGGTGTCGGGCGCGCCGTCCGCGCGGGACATCTGGCTCTGGCCCATGCCGTCGCGTATCACCTTGCCGCCGCCGAACTTCACTTCCTCGCCATATATGGTGCGGTCCTCCTCGACGCGGATGAGGAGGGAGGAGTCGCCCAGCCGCACGCGGTCGCCAACGGTGGGGCCGAACATGCCAGCATAGGCGCGGCGGGACATGGTTATGGGCATGAGGCGACCTTCCGTTCGTTTCGAGCGAAGTCGAGAAACGGGCGTGCGAGCGTTTCTCGACTTCGCTCGAAACGAACGGCTGATGTGACGCCGACCATCACAATTCCCCCATCACATCACCGCGGAAACCGATGACGATGCGGTCGCCGGCATAGGGGATGAGCTGCACGTCGCGGCTTTGGCCGGGTTCGAAGCGGACGGCGGTGCCTGACGGGATATCGAGGCGATAGCCGCGCGCGGCGTCGCGGTCGAACAGCAGGGCCGGGTTGGTTTCGGCGAAATGATAATGGCTGCCGACCTGGATCGGCCGGTCGCCGCTATTGGCGATGGTGAGGGTGATGGGGGTGCGGCCTTCGTTCAGGACGATGTCGCCGGGGAGGGGGAGGATTTCGCCGGGGATCATGCTGTCCACCCCCGCAACCGTTCGGGCTGAGCTTGTCGAAGCCCTGCCCTTTTCTGCAAGAAAGAAAGGCCCTTCGACAAGCTCAGGGCGAACGGTGTTGGGGGCGTAATAGCCATCACCGGATCGGCCGATGCACGGTGACAAGTTTCGTCCCGTCCGGGAAGGTCGCTTCGACCTGAATGTCGTGGATCATTTCGGCTATCCCCTCCATCACCTGGTCGCGGGTCAGGACGTGGCCGCCGCTGGCCATCAGGGCGGCGACCGACTGGCCGTCGCGTGCGCCTTCGACCACATGGTCGGTGATCAGCGCGATCGCTTCGGGATGGTTGAGCTTGACGCCGCGCGCCAGTCTATTGCGCGCGACCATGGCGGCCATCGCGACCAGCAGCTTGTCTTTTTCGCGTCCTGTCAGGTTCATGGGGTCAACAATAGCAGATGGTGGGCATGGAGGGCGATAGGCCGAATATCGCGGCGCGCAACACGCCTGCCGCGCGCATCACATCCTTGCGCAGCGCGTGGGGATCGTTGCGGGTGAGGCGCAGGATCAGCAAGCCGTCGAAGCTGGTCGCGCCGCCGGTGGGCGCTTCGACCAGCGTGCGGGCGAGGTCGAGATAGTCGGCGGCGTCCGGCCCCGCATAAACGAGCGTGGCGACCGCGCTCGCATCGCCAAAGCCGAAGGGCGCCCGGCCGGCGGTGGCGAAGTCGCCCTCGATATGGAGCGCGTCGGCCCAGACCAGCCGCCCGCCGCGCCGGATGCGCCAGCTATCGTGGATCAGGCCGCTTTGATAGGTCTCCCCCATCGCGCCGCGTCCCAGCACCAGCATTTCCATCGCCAGCATTCGAGCATCAGGGGCCATGTCGGCGCTCAGCGTGCGGCGCATGCGGCTGCGGTCGAACAAGATCGCTTCCTGCGCCAGCCATTCGCAGGTCGCGCCCGCGCCGATGGCGATGCTGGTGTCGATGCGGGTGGGTTCATCCTCGTCCAGCGCGCGGTAGAGCTTTTCGGCGGCCTGCGGCACGATGGTCGCGCACATGCCCGGATCGACGATGATGTCGAGCGCCAGCCGGTCCCCGCCGGTCAGTCCGCCGCAGGTGGTGACGGTGACGGCTAGCGGAAAATCGCCATCGCGGCCTTCGGGGAACAGCAGCCGCGCGGGCGCGACCTGCATCATGTCGCGGATGCCGCGCGGCCCGAACGCCACCATGGCGCGGCCATCGACGCGCTGGTGCCGGGACTTGGGAGGCACGGTAATGGCGCGTTGCACGGTCATGGACACCATCTGATCAGGCGCGGGTAGTCGGGACATGGGGTATATGACGTATGGGGTGGGGGATAGCGGCGATACTGTTCCCCGGCGGAAGCCGGGGTCCAGAGTCCCAAGCGCTGTGTCATGTGGCCCTGGGCCCCGGCTTTCGCCGGGGAACGGGATTGCGTGTTTGGGTGGTGCGTGATCAGGTGGTCGGACGCCGCCGCCCACCCCGCCCATAAGTTGGATCGACTTTTTCGGTCTTGCCGTCTTTTGCGGCCTTTTCGCCGTAGAAGGGCTGGCCATGCTCAGTCGTCAGGTCGGACAGGAAGCCCGTCTGCCGGATGCCCTTCTTGCGCATCGCTACGCCGGTCAGGCAGGCGTGCATGATGAAATTGGCGTTGAGCGCGCTGCGATAGGTCGGGTCCAGCACGGGGGCGAGTTCGACGATTTCGAAGCCGACCAGTTCATTTTCGGCGCAAAGCCGCCGCACGATCGGGATCGCTTCGCGCATCGTCAGGCCGCCGGGGACGGGCGTGCCGGTGCCGGGGATGAAGGCCGGGTCCAGCACATCCACGTCGAAGGAGATGAAGATCTTCTTGCCGCTCTCACGCGCTTCCTTCAGCGCCCGCTCCATCGTCGCGGCCCAGCCATTTTTCTCGATCTCCGGCATCGCATGGTAGCGCACGCCATTGTCGCGCATCCATTCGAAACCTTCCTTTTCGGGCCAGGGGCCGCGCAGGCCGACCTGGATGTAATTTTTGCCCAGGACATGGCCTTCCTTGACCGCGCGATAGACGGGCGCGCCATGGGTGATGAAATGCACGCCGCCCTTGCCCGCGTCATAGTGGGAATCGAAATGGACGACGCCGAAGCTGCCCTTGCCATGGACATCGGCCAGGCCAGCGACATCGCTATATTCGAGGCTATGGTCGCCGCCGACGATGAAGGGCAGCGCGCCGGTGCGCGCGATTTCGGCGACCCGCTCGCGGACATGGGCGACGGTGCGTTCGGTCGACATATTGTCGATGGCGATGTCGCCATAATCGACGATCTTCAATTCCTTGGACGGATCGACCATCGTGTACATATCGATCCCGCCTGCGCCATATTGGGTCCGCATGGCCGACGGCCCGCCCTTCGCGCCGCGATAGCCCGATCCCATGTCGAGCGGCGCGCCGACGATCGCCACGTCCACCTTGCCCGCGACCAGATCTTCGGGGAAGATCGCGACGGGTGCGCCGGCGAAGGTGGCGATGCCGCCGCCATAGACGCCGCCGCCGCGTCCGTTGGCGTAATAGCTCAGTTCAAACGGCCCGGCTTCGCGCTTGGGATCAAGGCCGGACGGGCGGCGCAGTTTCCAGCCGTTGAAATTCTCATTGTCGGTATCGAGCGGGATCGCCGCCATGTCCGTCTTGGCATTGAATTTCGACGCCTCGACCGCGTCCATCATCGCTTCGATATAGGCGTCGATTTCCTGCGGGCTTTTGGTCGCCAGCCGCTCGAACAATTTGTCGTAGGAACCGGCGAACATTTCGGCCGGGTCGGATGTCAGAAACTCGCGCTTCGCCTTGGGCAAATCCTTGATCTTGGCTTCCAGCGCGGGGGGAATGGTCGGCTTGTCGGACTGCGCGATCACCGCCGCCGAGGAAATTACCGTCGCCATCAGCAATGCGCCCAGCGCCATGCGTTTCATCGTCATCTCATTCCCCCGAACCCTGGTCCATTCTGCCCGGCAGGCTAGGGCAGGGGTGCGCGTCTGGCAAATGGGGTGATTGACGTAGCGGCTGGGTAAAAGACCCGGACCTTACGTGCAAGGTCCGGGTCTTGGCAGCGGCCATGGGAGCGGCGATTATCGTCTGCCTACGTGGTCGGGACTCCTGCGAGCAATCCCGGGCAAGACGATAGCAGCGGGCTGACGCGCGGCCCTACGTCAAACGCCCTATCGAGGCGCTTTGGTGGTTCCGGTAGCGCCGCCTCTATGTTGATCGCGTCGCTGTTCCTGTTGTGGATGGTCGTCATCCTGCTGGTGGTGGCGGTGGTCGCCCTGTCGCGGCAAGTGCGCGCGATGCAGGAGGGGGCCGGGGCGGTTGCGCCCCGCGCCGTGGTGGCCGTGCCTGGCCGCGCTGCCCCGGTGGTGAGCGCGCCGACGCTGGCGGGCGATATGCTGACCATCGGTGGGCCTAGCGCGGATGGCCGCGCGCAATTGCTGTTGTTCATCGCGCCCGGCTGCGTCGCCAGCCGTTCCGCCGTGCGCGACGCGCTGGCGCTGACGAACCGCACGCAGTTGCGGCTGCTGTTCCTGGGCGAAGGGCGGGCGGAGGACTATGCCGACATGCTGCGCCAGCATCGCATCCGCGACACCGACATCATCCTCAATGCGCAGGTCGGCGCGGATTTCCGTATCGGCACCCGGCCCAGCGCCGCGTTGATCGATGCGGGCGGGCGGCTGCTGGCGCGCGGGGCGATTGACGGGCGCGCGCAACTTGAAGCCTTGTTGGCGCATGGGCAGGCTGACGCTGCGGTCGGGCAGGATACGGACGCAAAAATTGTGGCGCTTGCGTCATGAACCGGCTGGACAGGGCGCGGCGATCAGGCATCTTGGGCGGGGCATGAGAGGGAATGACGGCATGGCGATCAGTCTGACGGTGAATGGCGTGGCGCGGCAGGTGGCGGGCGACCCCGCCAAGCCGCTGCTATGGGTGCTGCGCGAGGATCTGGACATGGTGGGGACCAAGTTCGGGTGCGGCGCAGGGCTTTGCGGTGCCTGCACCGTCCATGTCGATGGCAATGCCGTGCGATCATGCCAGACGCCGCTGGGCGATGTACAGGGGGCGAAGATCACTACGATTGAAGGCGTGGCGAAAAGTGCGGTGGGCCAGCGTATCGCCGACAGCTGGATCGCGCAGGACGTGCCGCAATGCGGCTATTGCCAGGCCGGGCAGATCATGAGCGCGACCGCGCTGCTGAGCCAGACTCCAAAGCCGAGCGACGAGGAGATCGATGCGGCGATGATGGGCAATCTGTGCCGCTGCTCCACCTATGTCCGCATCCGCGCCGCGATCAAGGCGGCGGCGGCATGAGCGCCGCGATCCTCTCGCGCCGGGGTTTCATCTCCGCTTCGCTGCTCGCAGGCGGTGGCTTGTTGTTCGACTTGGCTGTGCCGATGGCGCAGGCGGCGGACGGCACGCCGGTCGTCCTCAATGCCTTCATCCGCATCCTGCCCGACAATCGCGTCATCATCGGCGCGAAAAATGCCGAGATCGGCCAGGGTGCCAAGACGATGCTGCCGATGATGATCGCCGAGGAACTGGACGTCGATTGGGCGCAGGTCACGGTCGAACAGACCCATGCCGACGCCGCGATCTTCGGTGGCCAGAGCGCAGGCGGCAGTCGCACGACGCCGCGCGAATGGATACCCACGCGGCAGGCCGGCGCGGCGGCGCGGGCTATGCTGGTCGCAGCGGCGGCGGCGCAATGGGGCGTTGGGGCGGAGACGCTGACGACCGGCGGCGGCAAGGTGACCGATCCCAAATCGGGCAAGTCGGTGGCTTATGCGGCGCTGGCGGCCGCGGCGGAGAAGCTGCCTGCGCCTGACCCCGCCACGCTAAAGCTGAAAGACCCGGCCAATTTCCGCATCATCGGCCAGTCGGTTGTCGGGGTCGATACCCCGGCCATCGTCGCGGGCAAGCCCTTGTTCGGGATCGATTTCAAGCTGCCCGGCATGTTGTATGCGGTGCTGGAAACCTGCCCCGCCTTTGGCGGCACGTTCACATCGGCCAATCTGGACGCGGTCAAGGCGCTGCCGGGCATCGCCCATGTGCTGCCGATCAAGGGCGATGGCACGGCGGAGTCGGGCTATGACGGTGTGGCGATCCTGTCGACCAGTTGGTGGAGCGCAAACAAGGCGCGCGAGACGCTCAAGGTCGAATGGGACACCAGCGCTGTCGCTGGCTTCTCGACGGAAAGCTATGCCACGCAGGCTGTCGCGCGTGCGAAGGTGAAGGCCGATACCGACATCACGCGGACGGGTGACGTGGACGCGGCTTTTGCGTCGGCGGCGAAAGTCGTCAGCGCAGACTATAGCTACCCCTTCCTCGCCCATGCGACGCTGGAGCCGCAAAATTGCACAGCCCTGTTCACGGATGGCGCGATCGAAATCTGGGCGCCGACGCAGAACCCGGAAAATGGGCGCGGGCTGGTGGCCAAGGCGCTGAACTTGGCCCCAGAGAAAATCCGCATCAATTTCTCGCGCATCGGCGGCGGCTTCGGGCGGCGATTGATGAACGACTATATGGTGCAGGTGGCGAAGATCGCCGCGCAACTGCCGGGCGTACCGGTCAAGCTGCTCTACAGCCGCGAAGACGATATGCGCCGCGATTTCTACCGTCCCGCGGGCTGGCACGGTTTCCGTGCGGCGCTGGACAAGGGCGGCAAACTCACCGCATTTCACGATCATTTCGTGACCTTCGGCAAGGATGGCAAGGCGGTGCGTGGTGGCGATCTGCCCGCGCACGAACTGCCCGCCGGGCTGATCGACCATGTGCTGCTGGAACAGAGTTTTCTGCCGACCAACATGCCGACCGGCTGGCTGCGCGCGCCAGGCTCCAATGCGCTGGGTTTCGTGACACAGGCTTTCATGGACGAGGTTGCGGTTGCGGCGGGCAAGGATTTGCCAGGTCTGATGCTCGAATTGCTCGCCGACCCCAAGGAAATGCCGCGCGGTACCAACCAGCCGCCCTTCGTCACCGCGCGCGCCAAGGGCGTGATCGAGAAGGTGGTGGCGATGGCCAACTGGTCGGGCCACAAGGCGCTGCCCAAGGGGCGGGGCCTCGGCTTTGCCTTCTATTACAGCCATATGGGCTATTTCGCCGAGGTGCTGGACGTGGAGGTCGCCGATGGCGTGCCCAAGGTGAAGACCGTCTGGGTCGCGGGCGATGTCGGCAGCCAAATCATCAACCCGATCAACGCGCTGCATCAGGTGCAGGGATCGGTGATCGAGGGGCTGGGGCAGGCGCTCGCCGGGCAGGCGATCACCCAGGTCGCGGGCGCAGTCGAGCAGGGCAATTTCGACACCCACCCGCTCCAGCGCATCCCCGACACCCCCGCCATCATCGTGGAATTCGTGAAGACCGATTATCCGCCGACTGGCCTTGGCGAACCGGCCTTGCCCCCGGTGATTCCGGCGCTGGTCAACGCGATCCATGCGGCGACGGGGAAGCGGATACGCAGCCTGCCGGTGACGGCGGAGATGCTCGCCTGACATCAAAGCGTGTCCTCCAGGAAGCGCGCCAAACTGGCCCTGCGACGGTGTGAACTTCGGTATTTGGCTGAGGAAGGGCGACTGGCCGCGATGTCGGCCCATGCGTCATTTGACGTAGAGGGGGGATAGGCTGGGGTTGCCATAACCCGGTGGTGCCTAGTGAAAGGGTCTTGCGCTGATGCGCCGTGTTTCTGCTTCGCTGCGGGGATTTTTCGCCCGCGATCCGTTCATCCTGTTCCTGGCGGTGTCGGGCGTTATCTTCGCGTTGTACTGGGCGGTGACTGCGCGGCGCGAGACGATCGATGTGCCTTTGTCGGTCCAGAAAAGCCTGTCCGACGATTATGAGATGATGGCGGGCAAGAAGCCGGATACGGAGGCGCGTGCCAAGCTGATCCATGATTATGTCGCCGACGAATTGCTGTTCCGCGAAGCGGTGGAGCGGGGCATGCACATGACCGACAAGACCACCAAGCAGCGGCTGATCGACCGGGTGCGCTTCATGATCGCGGGCGCGCCGGCGGAGCCGAGCGAGGACCAGTTGATGGGCTATTATGCGGCGCATCGCGACCTGTACCGGGCCGAACCGCGGCTGTCGGTGGATCATGTGTTCTTCGAACAGAGGCCCGCCAATGCGCCTGCCTTGCTGGCGCAGTTGAACGCGGGTGGGACGGTGAAGGGGGATGATTTCTGGATGGGGCATGATCTGCCCGATTATGGCGTGTCGATGCTGCGCGGCATGTTCGGCCAGCCTTTCCTCGACACGCTGAACAAGACGCCGACGGGCCAGTGGATCGGCCCGTTGCAATCCACGCGCGGCTGGCATTTCGCGCGGGTGCGCGATCGTGGACCGGCCGCGATGCTCGCCTATCCCGCGGTGCGCGATCAGGTGAAGCAGGATTTCCTGGCCGAGCAGAGCGGCGCGCTGGTCGAGAAGGAAGTGCAGAAGCTGGAGGATGGCTATCGCGTGCGGGTGGAGCAATAGGATGCTGCGTTGGCTGCTCCTGCTGTTGGCGTTGGTCGCCGCGCCCGCACAGGCCGATGTGTTCCGCGTCGGCGACTATGCGATCCAGCCGGGCATGGAGCCAGGCAGTTTCGACCTGAGCGCGTCCATCCCGTCCGTTCTGGCCAGTAACGACCCGCTGGGCCTGCCCGAAGGCTGTCGCGAGACGGCGCGCGAGCGGCTGAACGAGGCGACCGTCACCCGCTATGCGATCAGCATCGATTGCGACCGGGCCATCACCGCAGAGGATGCGATCATTACGCCATGGGCGGTCGATGGCGGCACATTCCTGTCGACCGCCACCGGAACGCGGGTGCAGCAGGCGTTGCAGCCAACGGGCGATACGCTCTCGCTGCCGATCGGGGCTGTGGCGGCGCGGCAGCGGGCGTTGCCGGAGATCGCTGTCGAATATACGTGGCAGGGGATCATCCACATATTGGGCGGGTGGGATCATCTGGCCTTTGTCCTGTGCCTATGCCTGTTGGCGCGGGGGCGCTATCTGTTGGCGCTGATGACGACCTTCACCATCGGCCATTCGCTTAGCCTGGCGCTGGCCTTCTTCGACATCGTCAAGGTGCCGGTGCCGCCAGTGGAAGCGGTGATTGCGCTGTCGATCGCCTTCATGGCGCGCGAGGCGATCCGGGCACGGGCGGAGGACATGGCAGACCCGCACCGTCGCCGTCGCCAGCTTGCCGTGGTCGCGGGCTTCGGGCTGCTCCATGGCCTGGGCTTTGCCACCGTGCTGCGCGAACTGGGTGTTGCACCGGACGAGCGGCTGTCGGGCCTGCTCTTCTTCAATGGCGGGGTCGAACTGGGGCAGTTGATCTTCGTTGGCTGCGTGCTGGGCGTCATGAAACTGGCGGCGATCTTCGACCGGGATCAGTGGGTGCGGCAGGCGGCGCTCTATGGCGCGGGGATCGTCGGCTGTTTCTGGATGATCGAGCGGGTGGCCGGCTTCACCCTGGGGACGGCATGACGCTGGAGGCGCAGGCGCGCGCGGCGCTGGCGCGGGGCGATCTGGCGCAGGCGGCGCAGGCGGCGCAGCAATTGGCGATGACGCGGCCGGACGATCCGGCGGGCTATTTCCTGCTTGGGCTGGCCGCGGCAGAGGCGGGGCAGGTGGCCAAGGCGCTGCCGATGCTGGAACATGCGGTGGCGCGCGGGCCGGAGGCGGAACATCTCGCCCAATATGCGCGGTTGCTGATCCTGTTGCGGCGCGATGGCGAGGCGGGGCAGGCTGCGCGGCAGGCTTGGGCGATGGGGCCGAGCGACGCACGCACGTTCGACACGATTGGTTGCGTGCTGGCGCGGCTGGGCGATCATGCGGCATCGCTGGCGCCCTTTGAAGCGGCGGTGGCGGACGAGCCGGATAATCTGGACTATCGCTATAATCTGGCGGCGGCGTGCGGTTTTACCGGGCGGGTCGAGGCGGCCGCCAGCCATTATGAGGTCATCCTGACGGCCGATCCCGGCAATGCGCGCGCGCATTATGGGCTGAGCCTGTTGTCGCGCCAGACCGAGGCGGCCAACCCTGTGCCCCGGCTGGAAGCGGCGCTGGCGCGGGCGGATCGACCGGAGGATGCGTTGCGCATCCGCTATGCGCTGGCCAAAAGCCATGAGGATATGGGCCATGCGACCGAGGCCTTTGCGCATTTGTCGGCGGCGAACGCCGCGCATAAGCGCGCCATCGGCTATGATTTTGCGCAGGATGCCGCGATTTTCGATGCGATCGAGCGGTTATTTGCCGATGGTTCGCCGTCCGCTTGGGGAACTGGACTGGAGAGCGAGGACGCACCGATCTTCGTGACCGGTATGCCCCGCACCGGCACCACATTGGTTGATCGTATCCTCTCTTCGCATCCGCTCGTCGGATCGGCGGGCGAGTTGCAGGCGATGCCGCTGGCGGTCAAGCAATTGGCGGGCACGCGGTCGCGGCTGGTGATCGACCCGGAGACGATCGCCGCGAGCGCGGCGGCCGATCCGCTGGCGATCGGGCAGGCTTATATGGCGCGGGCGCACCATCATCGGCCGGAGGGCAAGGCGCGCTTCATCGACAAGCTGCCCGCCAATTTCCTGTATATCGGCCATATTCTCCATGCTTTGCCGCACGCGAAGATCATCTGCCTGCGTCGGCATCCGATGGATACGATATGGAGCAATTATAAAAATCTGTTTGCCAGCCAGTCAGCCTATTATGCCTATAGCTATGACCTGATGGACATTGCCCGCTATTATGCGCGCTTCGACCGGTTGATGGCATTGTGGGACAGGCTGTTTCCCGGCCGGGTGCTGCAACTCTCCTATGAAGCCTTGGTGGCGGATCAGGAGGGGCAGACCAGTCGCCTGCTCGATCATGCCGGGCTGGCATGGGATGCGGCTTGCCTGTCGTTCCACGAAAATGAGGCGGCGGTCGCCACGCCCAGCGCGGCGCAGGTGCGCCAGCCGCTCAATGCTGATGCGGTCGCGCGCTGGAAGCGGCATGAAACCGCGCTGGCCCCCGCGCGCGACTGGCTGGCGGGGCAGGGAATATCGGTCGATTAGAGGCGGCGGGCGATCGCGCCTGCGGCCCAGCCCATGCCGACCGCAAGGGCGATCGCAACCAGGCCATAGAGGAAGGACCAGTTTTCCGCCGCGCTGGCCATGAACTGTTCGAACCCCGACTTGCGCACCGTAATGTCGCGCACGGCCGCCGCGACGACCCGGCCATCCTGCACCAGGAAGGTTTCGGCGGTATAGTCTCCGACGATCACCCGCGCCGACAGCGGCAGGCGGGCGCGATACAATACGCCGTCGCTGATTTCGACCGCGCCGGGCCGTTCGACGAACAGGCCGGCACGGTCGCGCAAATCGACCAATCCTGCCTGGAACCGGTCCATCTCGGCGCTGTCGTTGAGCGAGGAGGGCGACAACTGCAGCTTGTCGACGCCGAGTTCATAGATCGCCGCCGTGCGTTCATCGACGATCTGGTCGATCGGACGGGAGGAGGCCATGGCGTAGAAAGTGGGGGCGGATTCGAAGCGGGCGCTATCGGCATTGACCCACATGCCCGCGATTTGCTGCTTTTCGCGCATCAGGATGGACTGGTCCGGTCCTTTGAGCACGACGACGATATCGGCGGGCTTTTCCGGGCGGACGCCGCCGGGATAGACGATCGCGCCGAACAGCAGCAGGTTTGCGCCGGTGAAACTATATTGGATGATGACTTCGCGCTGGGAGACGTCGGGCACTAGCTGCGGTTCGTCGGCAGCGGCCAACATCATTGCGGCGGGCAGCAGCAGGGCAAAGGCGCGGCTGCGCATCAGCGCACCTCGATCGTGAAGATCTCGTCCGGCCGCCACACCAGCCCCAGCGTCATGCGGGCCGCGACCAGCAGCACGATCGCGGCGAGCAAGACACGCAGATATTCCGGCCGCATCGTCATCGACAACCGGGTGCCGACCTGCGCGCCGGTCACGCTGCCGATGAGGAGCAGCATGGCGAGCACCAGATCGACGGCCTTCGTCGTCATCGCGTGCATCATGGTGGTGGCCATGGTGACGAACAAAATCTGGAACAGCGACGTGCCGACCACCGACTGGGTGGTCATGCCGAGCAGATAGAGCATTGCAGGCACCAGGATGAAGCCGCCACCGACGCCCAGCAACATGGTCAATATGCCGGTCGCCATGCCGAGCAACAGCGGCGCAAGCGGCGAGATATAGAGGCCCGACCCGTAGAAGCGCCAGCGCATCGGCAGCGCTGCCACCAGCGGATGATGCCGCCGTTTGCGCGCCGGGGCGCGCTTGCCGGTCTTGAGCGCGATCAGCGCCTGGATCGACTCCTTGGCCATCAACAGGCCGATGCCGCCCAGCATCAGGACGTAAAGGAGCCCGATCACCGTATCGATCTGCCCCAGATATTGCAGCAGGCGGAAGATCAGCACGCCAAGGCCAGCGCCAACCACGCCACCGGCGATCAAGACGCCGCCCATGCGGAAATCGACGGTGCCGCGCGCAATATGGGTGACTACGCCAGAAACCGACGCGCCGGTCACCTGCGAGGCGGCGGACGCGGCGGCGACGGTTGGGGGGATGCCATAGAAAATCAGCAGCGGTGTTGTCAGAAAGCCGCCGCCCACGCCGAACATACCCGATAGCAGGCCTACGACCCCGCCCAGGCCGATGATGACCAAGGCGTTGACCGACAAATTGGCGATGGGCAGGTAAAGATCCATGGCCTTTGAGGGGTAGAACTAAAGGACGGAGATATAAAGCCGTTGTGGCGCTCCGCCGTCAAAAATCCGCGCCGAGCGTGAGGGCTAGGCCGGATGCGGGCGCGGCGCGTCCGCCAATCCGTTCGCGCCATTCGATCGATAGCCGCGCGGCGACGGGTTGAAGCGGGAGCCGGACCCGTATCTCCGGGCCGATGTCGAGCCGCTCCACGCCTGGCTGCGCGCCACCCGATATAGCCGCGCCGAGCCTCAGAGCTGTGTTTTGGACGGGAGTGAGCAACGATAATTTGCCATCGATGAAAGCGTCGCGCTGGCGAAAGCCGACGATGCCGGTCTGGGCATAGGCTTGGGCCTCCATGCCCAGGGCGACCGGCGTTGGGCCAAAGCCGCCGACGGCCATCACCGCCATGGCGTCGCGCGCGCCTGCGCCAAGGGCGATGCGTCGTTCGATTGCGACGTTGACGGGGAGGGGGGTGAAGGGTTGGAGGGAGAGGCCGATGGCAGCCTCCGGGGCGGCGGGACTGTCCAAGGCGCTGCTGGCGCGAGCATAGGCCGTGGCACGGTGGCGAGCGGCAGGGTTCAGGACATAATCCAGCCGCGCGCCGACCTGCGAGCCGCCCAGACGCCCTGTCCTCGCAAGGTCGGCTTGCGACATGCCGCCACCGCGCCAAAGCATCCAACTGCTGCCATGCCAGCGATCTGCCCGGTTTGGAGGGCCGGGTGCGGGGATCGGTAGAGGAGAGGGAAAGGCGTAGGGGGCTTGGGCAGGGCCATCTGACCCGGAGGTTGGGGCCGGTGCGCTGCTGTGGGGTGCCGGATCAAGCGCTATACCAGCCATATTCCTTGCTATCCGCGCGCCGCTATCCCTGAGAGCGGCTGGTTTGATGGCGGCGGCCTGCGGTATGATGGCCGTTCTTGTCGGTGGCTTCGCGCTGAATTGTCGGGGCACGATCGCCGCTGTCGCAGGGCGGCCGCGAACCAGCGGTAATGGGTTGAGCGGCGACGACCCGGACTGTGCGGCGATGCGTATGGCGACCCAGGCGATCATCAGCAGCGCCAGGAAGCGCAGAGGTTGACCGCTTTTGTCGTTGGTCACGGATCGGCCGAGAGATTGGGGAAATGATGTTGCGTCTTGTCCCAGGATAGCGGTTTGCCCAAAAGCGATCGGGCATAGAGCGAGATGGCGCGCTGGGTCGCCATGATGGCGATGAGGTTGGCGAGAAAGGTGCGCGGGATCGCGGCCAGTCCATAGCGCCAGCCATAGGCATGGCCGACGAACATAGCGCGCATCAGGGCGCGCCACACCATCAGGGCGAAGTTGAGCCGGAGCAGCGCATCAACGGCGGGCGAGGGTGGGCGATGATAGTCTGGCTGGAACTGGTCCACGATCCACAATAGCGGCCATAGCAAGAAGGCGGTATAGGCCGCGCATAGTATTAGTGCGGCGATCGCCGCCCGCCGATCCCGCACCCGCATCCATAGTTCCGCGGTGCCGCCGCGCCAGCCCATGCGGTCCCATCCGGCCAGCGAGATGCCGACGATCCAGCGCGCCTTCTGCTTGATCGCTGCCTCCATCGTGTCGGGGAAATATTCGCGGGTCGCGACCAGATTGCCGTGCGCATCGCGAATACGCACGAAGACGCCATGGCCACCTCCATCGCGTATGCGTAATCCCGCTTCATAATCTTCCGTCAGGGACGAAGGGTCGAATGGCCCATGCGCAGGATTGTCGGCCAAAGCAGCCAGCGCATCGCGTTCGAACGCGCAGGCGACCCCGGCTGACGGCACCGACGCGCCGAGCGCTTCGCGCACTGTCAGATATTTGCCATGGCTCTCGGCAAATTCATCGCAATAATGATTGGCGATGGCACGAGAGAACCAGGAACCCTCGCCGGGCAAGGGCAGGACGGGCAACTGGACCAGCTGAAACCGATCGATCATGAAATCGAACAGGCGAATTTCGTCGGGGTGGACGACATCTTCCGCGTCATGGAGAACGACCGCCTTATAGCGGCGTTCAAGCAGCGCTTCATCGGCCAGCATCGCACGCCACAGGACGTTGAGGCAGTCGGCCTTCGTGCTGGGGCCGGGCAGCGGATTGATGCCGACCACCACGCGCGGGTCGCCCTCGGCCACAGCGGCGATGGCATCGATCGTATCGGGATCATTGGGATAGGTGCCGACGAAGATGCGATAGTCGGCGTTGCCCCAGCAACCGAGCGCATGGGCCAGCATCGGACCGATCACCTCGACTTCCTTCCAGGCCGGGATGAAGACGGCGATCCTGCCCGGATTTGCCGAAGCGGGAAGCGTTGCCGTCGTCATGCGGGGATAGCGGGCGTAGATGACAAGATCGCGCCAAAGCCGACGCGACAGGAACAAAAGGTCGATGAGCAAGTCGTCAATCCCGCCGATGGCGAGGCCGACGACGGCGAATAGCAGGATTTCATGATGCAGGGTCGCAAGGAAAGCGACCGCCATGTCCCCCAATTTTCCGCCCTTCCCCTACAAGCGTGATGCAGGATGCCATTGGCGCAGGGGGATGCCAACCCTTTTTACTGTGCGTATCCGGGATGTTATCCCTTACCATCATGGCTGCCTTGCAATCGCGCCTGTTTGGCCGATGGTTGAATGGGCCAGGTCGCCTGTCAATTGCGTCGAATGGCGTGTCGATACTCTACCGCTTACTTCGCGATCATCGCCGATCGTGATATAAGCTGAGTCGCTGCTTCTGCCTATTCCTTGCCAGCGCAGCCAATCGACCAGTCTCATGCAAAGAGAGGACGGCGACATGACTAGGGAGACGGATATCAATTATTTGCTGCATCGGCAGCAGATGTCTCTGATCCGGGCGCAAAGCTGCCCGTCGCATCAGGCGCGTATCGCTTATGAAAATCTGGCGCGCGGTTATATCGACCAGGTGGACGCCTATCGACGGCGTAATGAAAGCATGACCGGCCGGGCACATTGAGGCTTATCGTCGTTTGAGCAGCCGCTCGATCACGAGATGATAGTCTTCATCGTCGCGGCAGTCCTGTTCCAGAACGGCCTTGATGCGGTGAAGTTCGGTTTCGGTCAGATGTTCGATGCCGATGAAATCGTTGCGCGCGTTGTCGATGGCGCGGATCAGTTCGTCCAGCTTCGCCTGTATGGCTGACCCATCGCGATTTTGCGCATTCTGGATCAGGAATACCATCAGGAAGGTGATGATGGTGGTTCCGGTATTGATGACCAATTGCCAGGTATCGGAATAGCCGAAAAGCGGGCCGGTCGTCAGCCAAATCAGGATGGTGCTGCTGGCCAGGATGAAGGCCAGCGGCTGGCCGGTCCATCCGGCGACGCGATGGGAAAGCCGGGTGAATATCCTGTCCATCTGCTTATGCTCCCCTATGGCGCGCGATGACCATTGCGCCTGTCAACGCCTGTTGCCATCAGGGGCGGATGACCGCCATCCTCTTTCGTCCCTTGACCGTCGCGCTGTGCCTTTTGCTGCCCGCCTGCGCCAGTCTTTCACCCGAATCACGGCTGCGCGCCGGATTGGTCGAAGCCGGTTTGGCGCCCAAGCTGGCGGGGTGCATGGCCGAAGAGATGGCTGACAGGCTCAGCCTCACACAGTTGCGCCGACTGCAATCGCTCGCGTCGGTCCGCAAGTCGCACATCGGGACGCTTGGTGTCGATCAATGGCTGCATAAGGTGCGCGCGCTCGGCGATGCGGAGATATTTTTGGTGACGAGCAAGGCGGCTGTTGGCTGCACTTTTTAGTGCCGATTTCGCAATAATTCGGCCGAGGGCTTCGCAAAGGTTTTGCAATTTTGCAAAGTCGTTTTGCGAAATCGCTCTGGCCATCAAAACAGGCCTGTGCTTTATCCGTCGTATCACGGTTCGACGGAAAAGGACGGCAAGCCCCATGAATATTCATGAATATCAAGCCAAGGAATTGCTCGCGAAATATGGCGCGCCGATCGCGGCTGGCTATCCCGCTTTCTCCGTCGAAGAGGCAGTCGAAGCCGCCAAGAAGCTGCCTGGGCCACTCTATGTCGTGAAGTCGCAGATCCATGCTGGTGGCCGTGGCAAGGGCAAGTTCAAGGAACTGGCCCCTGAAGCCAAGGGCGGCGTGCGCCTCGCCTTCAACCTGGACGAGGTCAAGGCCCACTCGACCGACATGCTCGGCAACACGCTGGTGACCATCCAGACCGGTGATGCGGGCAAGCAGGTCAACCGTCTCTACATCACCGACGGCGCCGACATCGACAAGGAGTTCTACCTTGCCTTGCTGGTCGATCGTGGCAGCAGCGAAGTGGCCTTCGTCGTGTCGACCGAAGGCGGCATGGACATCGAAGAGGTCGCCCACTCGACGCCTGAAAAGATTCACAGCTTCTCGGTTGATCCCGCCACCGGCTTCATGCCGCACCATGGCCGTTCGATCGCCGCTGCGCTGGGTCTGACCGGCGACCTCGCCAAGCAAGCGTCCAAGGTCGCCTCGTCGCTTTATGCCGCGTTCCTCGATACCGACGCCGAGCAGATCGAAGTCAATCCGCTGGCGCTGACCAAGCAGGGCAATCTGCTGGTGCTCGACGCCAAGGTCGGTTTCGACGGTAACGCCATGTTCCGTCACAAGGACATCGCCGAACTGCGCGACCTGACCGAGGAAGATGCAGCCGAAGTCGAAGCGTCCAAATATGACCTCGCTTACATCAAGCTGGACGGCAACATCGGCTGCATGGTCAACGGCGCTGGCCTCGCCATGGCGACGATGGACATCATCAAGCTGAACGGCGAATTCCCGGCCAACTTCCTGGACGTCGGCGGCGGCGCCACGACCGAGAAGGTGACGGCGGCGTTCAAGATCATTTTGCAGGACCCGGCGGTCAAGGGCATCCTGGTCAACATCTTCGGCGGCATCATGAAGTGCGACATCATCGCCGATGGTATCGTTGCAGCGGCCAAGGAAGTGAACCTGTCGGTTCCGCTGGTGGTTCGCCTGGAAGGCACCAATGTCCAGCAGGGCAAGGATATTCTCGCGGCTTCGGGCCTGGCGATCGTCCCCGCGGACGACCTGGGCGATGCAGCACGCAAGATCGTGGCGGAAGTGAGGAAGGCAGCCTGAGGCCGCTTTCAACCTGAACTGACACCATTTGGGTGCGGGTAGTCCGGTAACGGGCTGCCCGCGCCCGTGTTGGCGTTTATAATGGAGGATGTTGAAATGAAGATCCTTGTGCCCGTCAAGCGGGTCATTGATTATAATGTAAAGCCGCGCGTGAAGGCGGACGGTACGGGCGTCGATCTGGCGAACGTCAAGATGAGCATGAACCCGTTCGACGAGATCGCGGTCGAAGAAGCCATCCGCCTGAAGGAAAAGGGCGTGGCGACCGAAGTGATCGCCGTGTCGATCGGCGTCGCCAAGGCGCAGGAAACTTTGCGCACGTCGCTCGCCATGGGTGCCGACCGCGCGATCCTGATCCAGACGGATGAAGAGGTCGAGCCACTGGCCGTCGCGAAACTGCTCGCCAAGGTGCAGGAAGAGGAAGGCGCTGGCCTGATCATCCTGGGCAAGCAGGCGATCGACGATGACAGCAACCAGACCGGCCAGATGCTGGCGGCGCTGTTGAACCTGCCGCAGGGCACGTTTGCGTCGAAGGTCGAGGTCGAAGGCGACAGCGTGTCAGTGACGCGCGAAGTCGATGGCGGTCTGGAGACGGTGAAGCTGTCGACGCCTGCGATCATCACCACCGACCTGCGCCTCAACGAGCCGCGCTACGCGTCGCTGCCCAACATCATGAAGGCCAAGTCCAAGCCGCTCGCGCAGAAGACGCCGGCCGATTATGGCGTGGATATCGGCGCACGGCTGGAGACGCTGAAGGTGGTCGAACCGCCCAAGCGCACCGCAGGCGTCAAGGTCGCCGATGTCGATGAACTGGTTGCCAAGCTCAAGGCCATGGGAGTTGCCGCATGAAGACGCTTGTATGGGTTGAACATGAGGGCGGCGCGGTCAAGGACGCGACGCTTTCCGCCATCACCGCCGCTGCGAAGCTCGGCGAAGTTCATCTGCTGGTCGCTGGCGAAGGCGTCGATGGCGTTGCCGCTGCCGCCGCGCAGATTGCCGGTGTGGGCAAGGTGCATGTCGCTGACGATGCCGCCTATGGCCATGCACTCGCCGAGAATATCGCGCCGCTGGTTGTGGAACTGATGGGGCATCATGACGCCTTCATCGCGCCCGCCACCAGCAACGGCAAGAATATCGCGCCGCGCGTCGCGGCTCTGCTCGACGTGATGCAGATCAGCGATATCCTTTCGGTCGAGAGCGAAGACACGTTCACGCGGCCGATCTATGCGGGCAATGCGATCGCTACGGTCAAGAGCAAGGATGCCAAGAAGGTCATCACCGTTCGCGGTACGGCGTTCGAGAAGGCGGCTCGCGAAGGTGGTTCCGGCACGGTGGAAGCGGTGGCTTCGACCGGGGACAAGGGGCTGTCGTCCTTTGTCGGCGCGGAGATCGCCAAGCTGGAGCGGCCGGAACTGACCAGCGCCAAGATCATCGTGTCGGGTGGCCGGGCGCTCAAGGACGGGCCGACGTTCGAGGAGGTCATCTATCCGCTCGCCGACAAGCTCGGCGCTGCGGTCGGGGCGAGCCGGGCCGCTGTCGACGCGGGCTATGTGCCCAACGACTATCAGGTCGGGCAGACCGGCAAGATCGTTGCGCCGGAAGTCTATGTGGCGGTGGGTATTTCCGGGGCGATCCAGCATTTGGCGGGGATGAAGGACAGCAAGACCATCATCGCCATCAACAAGGATGAGGATGCGCCGATCTTCCAGGTGGCGGATATCGGCCTGGTGGGTGATCTGTTCAAGATCGTGCCGGAACTGACCAGCAAATTGTAAGGGCTGGGCAAGGCACAAAAAGGGGCGCGGACCATATGGTTCGCGCCCTTTTTTTGTGCGTCGTCGGCGGGGTTATTCGCAGTTGACGTCGTTCTTGTCGATGGCTCGACCGGCCAGGGCGCCAGCGCCGCCGCCCAGGATGGTGCCGAGCGTCTTGGAGCCGCCGGGAGCGATGACGTTGCCGAGGACGCCGCCAGCCAGGGCACCGACGATCGTGCCGGTGGTGCCGTCGTCGCGCTTGCAATAATAGCGGCCGTCGCGGTCGCGGTAGATCTGGTCATTGTCGCGCAGTGGGCGGCGTTGACCGCGGGGCGGGCCGCGACGGTCGCTGGGACGGTCGTAGCCGTAGCCGCCGCCACCGTAGTTGTCGGTTGCGCAGGCTGCGAGCGGCAGCATGCTGAGGATCGCAGCGGCGAGGATGGGTTTGCGCATGGGGTGGCTCCTTCTTTGGGATGGCCGGGCAGACGGGATGCCGCCCGTCCGAGCCGCTAGAGGGAGCGGCGGCTCAGGACGGACGGCGACCGGCGGCGAACGGGGGTGAGCGGCCGCCGGTATCCGGGTAAATCAGTTGAAGTTGGTTGCCGATGCCACCGAAGGGCTGGTCATG
This sequence comes from Sphingobium sp. SA2, assembly GCF_032227065.1. Lineage (NCBI taxonomy): Bacteria > Pseudomonadati > Pseudomonadota > Alphaproteobacteria > Sphingomonadales > Sphingobiaceae > Sphingobium > Sphingobium sp. SA2. The sequence goes on along the minus strand of NZ_JAPMXX010000006.1, from coordinate 2,997,814 downwards.
GCAGGGGTCGTTGGACGCAGCGTGGTGTCGCTCTTGTCGGCCAGTTCCGCCTTGGCTTCGCCATAGCGGGCGACGATGTCGTCCTTGAACTGGGTCAGCTTGCCGTCGTCATACAGCTTCTTGCCGACATAACCTGCGATGGCGCCGAAAATCAGGGTGCGGATCATGATATACTCCTTGGGGATGGGGTTCGCCAGTCATAACCGGCGGCGGCCCCAGGAGTTCCGCAACGATGTGGATTGTCAGGCGGCGTCGAGCGCTTCCGGAGCGGTCTTGTCGCGGCGGGCGCGGCCCGCGTCGGTCAAATCCTGGCGGCCGGCCATGGCGAGCCATGCGGCTTCAGCGCGCAGGCAGCGGTCGCGGACATTATTGAGGGTGGCGGCGTCGGCGTCAGTGCGCGCCTTGGCAGCGAGGGTGCGATAATCAGGGGCGGCCATGTCGGGTCTCCTCTTGGAAAAAGGGAAAATGGGGCGGGCGCGGCGCTTTTTTGCAAAGCGCCGCGCCCGATCCGAAGGCCGTCTGAATTACTCGGCGTGCGAGATATTCACCGCAGCCATCTTGCCGCGCTTGTCCTGCTCCAGGTCATAGGACACGCGGTCCTTTTCACGCAGGGTAGCCAGGCCAGCACGCTCGACGGCGCTGATGTGAACGAACGCGTCCGCGCCGCCATTGTCGGGGGCGATGAAGCCATAGCCCTTGTCGGCGTTGAAGAACTTGACGACGCCAGTGATGCTGCTCATAAATTATTCCTTCTTTGCTGTCGGCGAACCCCGTGTGGACGCGCCGGGTTGCTAAGGGGCAGGGAAAGAAGGAAGTAAGGTGCCGCAAAGCGCCAAAAACCGTCGATTTGCGACTGTAGCCCCCCCTATGTAGGGCAAGGCGCAGCAAATAGCAAATGGCGTGCGCCCGGCCGACCCGATGCCCCCTTTCTTGCGATCGCAAACACGGCCCGTTCAGCCCCAAACGCCGCGCGTTCAGCCAGAAGCAGCGGCCTGGGCGGTGCCGAAATAGGCGTCGCGGGCGCGGGCGGCGGCTTCCTCATAGGGGCGGCGATCGGCGGCGATGCGGGCGTTGACGGCGTCCTCCTCGTCCGGCGTCAGGTCACGCTCATAGGCGTCGATCTCATAGATGCTGTCGCTTTCCTCGCCAACGAAGCCGGGTGGAGGGGGGTAATCGGTGCGCCATTGTTCGAGAAATTCATCCCACCAGATGCCGCGCAGATGGGTGACGGCCTCTTCGGGCGGCAGGGTGGTGAGGTCCAGCTCCGGTTCGCGGGGCGGATCGGGCGGAAGTTCACACCGTTCCTGGAAGGCGGAAAAGGGCGGATAGGCGGCCTTGGCGGTGCCGGTCATCAGCGTCATGCGCGCGGCGACGAACAAAGCGGCGGAGGCGCCGGGCGACAGGGCGGTGGCGGCGGTTTCGACCGCTTCGGGCGTGGCGGGGCTGGTGCCGTCGAGCAGGCGGGCATCGTCCATGTCGCGCGCCATCGTTTCGGCACCGGGGCGGGGCAGGCCGAGCTGATCGGCCTCCGCCTGCGCTTCGTCGGCTGGGCAGAGCATGTCGAGATAGGCGGCGAAATCCTGCGCGACGACGCGGGCGAGCGCGGCGTCGCTGCCCGGTGTCGGGCAGTCGGCCATGCGATCGAGCCGGGCGAGCATCGACATGGCGAGGCGATTGTCGTGGCGGTGGCGGGTGACTTCGAAATTCTCTTCATCCTTGCGGATGGTTTCGGTCTGACCGACGATGGCGCGGGCCATCAGATCATCGGCGAGGCGCGCGCGGGCGATGAGGATCGCCGCGTCCCAGCCGAGGCGAAAGGCCGCGCCGTCCTGACGAATGCGCAGATTATAGGCCGAGCGCGCGGTGATGCGGACCGCTTCGCAGGCGAGGCGGATGACGCCGGTGGCCGCGAGGGTTTCGAGAAAGCGGCGTTGGCGCGCGGGGGACCAGCCATCGGCGCGGGTTTCGGGCGACGGGGTGAGGGTGGGGAAGTGGTACGACATGAGTGCGCGCGCCTCCGGCTGTGGGGTTTGCGGCAAGGGTAGGCAGAAAGGGGGGATGTAGGAAAGAACAAAATGGGAACAAGGTGGTGTTCAGGACTTGTTTTTGTGGCGGTCCAAGATGGCCTGCAATTCCTTCATGACCTCTTCATGCGGAATGCCGGGTTCGGTTGATGCCATCGCAGCTTCCACCTCTGCGCGGAACCAAGCGTCATATTCGGCGGGGTCTTCCGGCGACATCAGATGAGGCGGCGGGTCGAAGTCAGAGGCATGGAAATTGTCGTCGACTTGCATAACTCAATGTTAGCATTTTCCGATGAAGCTCGATAGTCGGGGCGCCAAATATTCTTAGCGACATTTAATATTTGTTGTGATTGAAATCACTTCTCGTTAACCTTGGTACCGGCGGGCGGAACGGCAATTGCCGTTAGCCCCATTCAGGGGTTGTCCTTATCGCTGAGTTTATCTGAGTTTATTCTTTCTTCTTTTGAGGAATTAGTGATTCAATGCCTGCGCCCGCCAAATGACCACACATCCGCGTACAGAAAAAATTTATATCACTTATAAAACTCGAATGACGACAGAGGCTCGTCTTCGGTTGACCGGGAAGGTCTCGCATCTACTCCTCAGTTGGTATTCGTTCTGGATTATTGCGATATCAGTCATCGAATTGTCCGGTAAATATACGTTTGCTAACTCTCAAGTAGTAGTCACTGCGATGTCGGTGCTCATTTTTGGATTATCGCTTTTCATTTATGGCGAACGATATGATGATAAGGCGAACCAATTTCGCAACTGCTATCTTGATCTGCAGGAGTTGTACGAAAGCAGCTTAGACGAAAATGCGAAGATGGAGCAGTATGCTAAAATATTAAGAATCTATGAAAATCAATCAGACCGTGATTATGACAATATGCTATTTGATGCACGGATTCGGGGGCAGTCTCTTAATAATGCCCAAGGAAAATTGTCGATAACAAATGAGATGTTTGTTATATTACTTGTTAAAAGACTATCAGTTCTGATAGCCGTAACATTATTGTTCATTGCGCCTCCATGGATAATAGTCACGTTTATCAACGTGGTTTCGCAGGCTGGATAAATATGACCTTCGATCTAGTCTCTTTAATGGAAGATAGTAAGGCTAAGATTCCTCAAAAGGATCATTTTCTAGCTGAAAATTTAGAGTATTTATTTCAGTCAAGAATTGCTAAATCACAAGCGACGGGTAAAGATGGCATCCGAGTTGGAAAATTTGTTGATGCTCTTAAATCCGAGATTGATTTGATTGAGCGCAATGTACTCACGGAAGCCTACAAGTTTACTCCATATAAGGAGCGCCTGATTCTTAGAGGTGCTTCTCGCGAGCCTCGTCAGATTTCAATCCCCACTGTTCGCGATCGCTTAACTCTACGTGCGCTGTGCGGATTACTTCACAGCAACGTGCCATCCTCTATTGGCCCTCCGCCACATGCGCTCGTCGCAAAAGTCGTTTCTGCAATACGTAGTAGTACCGAAGAGCAGGCTGGACACCTCGAAAAACACTGGCGTTTGATGGACAGATTTGATTCACTTGGCCTACGATGCGGCGGAGGCAGTGATGACAGGGCAGCCTGGTTTCTTCGATCTTTCAGACAGGTACGAGGCACTGAGCGCGGCGGGGGACCCCCTGGAGCGATTAGGGGCTGTTGTGGATTTCGAGGTTTTCCGTGGGCCGCTGGTGGCAGCGCTCCGACGCAGCGTTCGCGGCAGGGGCGGGCGACCGCCATTTGATCCGGTGCTCATGTTCAAGATCTTGGTGCTGCAGGCGCTCTATTCGCTGTCGGATGAGGCAACCGAGTTTCAGATCAAAGACCGGTTATCATTTCAACGGTTCCTGGGCCTTGGGCTCGATCGCACTGTGCCGGATGCGACGACGGTGTGGCTGTTCCGGGAACGCCTGGTAAATGCCAAGGCCATAGATAAACTCTTCGCCCGCTTCGATGCGGCGCTCAAGGATCGGGGCTATCTTGCCATGGGCGGCCAGATCATCGACGCCACTGTCGTGCCGGCACCCAAACAGCGCAATACCGAAGCGGAGAAAGCAGCGATCAAGGAGGGCCGGATGCCCGAGGACTGGAAGCCGGCCAAGGCGCGGCAGAAGGACCGCGATGCGCGCTGGTCGATCAAGTACAGCAAAGCCAAGGTCAGGGAGGGCGCCGACCCCAAGGCGGCCAAGCCGGTTGATCTCGCCATCCCGATGTTCGGGTACAAGAATCACATCGGCATCGACAAAACCCATGGGCTGATCCGCACCTGGGATGCCAGCGCCGCCAATGCCCATGACGGCGCACGGCTGCCGGTTCTCATCAGCAAGGACAACACTGCCTCCGGCGTCTGGGCTGATACCGCCTATCGATCCAAGAAGAACGAGGCGTTCCTGGCGAGTGGCATGTTCACCAGCCACATTCACCAGAAGCGCAAGCCGCGGCGACCGTTGCCCGAGCGGATCGCCAAGGCCAATACTCGGCGTTCCAAGATCCGCGCCCAGGTTGAGCATGTGTTCGCCGGGCAAAAGCACCGGATGGGGTTCGTCGTGCGCACCATCGGCATCGCCCGCGCCACCATCAAGATCGGCATGGCCAACTTGGCCTATAACTTCCAGCGCCTGGCCTGGCTCGAGGGACGAACTGCGCCCGCTTGATGCGAACGCTGCTCCCCAACGGCATCGGTGGCATGGAAAATCACCGAAATCACAAAAGAATATGCCCGCGCATCATGCCAATCATGCGGCTGCAGTCCCGGCTGTCGTCATCTCAACGAAAACAGCCGGTTCTTCGAGGTGTCCAGCTTTGGTCCGTTTGGACGTGATGAATTTCTTTCCAAGCATCGTTCATAGTCGAATGCTAACTGAACTTGACAAGGCAGGTGTAGAGAAATTTGCAATAAATCTTTGTGAGAAGGCAATCAGCACGGCTACAGGTGACTCACAAAGCAATAATGTGATAGGTGTTCCTCAAGGTCTAAGTGTTTCTGGTGCATTGTCATCAATCTATATGACTAATTTTGATAAAATTCAGATCGCTAAGAATCAGAATTATTATCGATATGTCGATGATATTCTTCTAATATGCGAACCAATATCTGCTGAACAATCGTTGTTCAGGATGCGACGCTCTTTATCCCGCATAGGACTAAAGGTTCATCCGTTAGGTAAGGCAGGAAAAACCGAAATTCGCAGTTCGAATGAAGGCATCGATTTTCTCGGCTATCATATAACGAAAGAAAAAGTATCTATAAGAACTTCTTCTTATCAGAAGATGTTTAAAAACATTCTGAAGGTTATAACTGATTTCAGGTATAGAAATGATATAAATAAGCTTATATTTAGAATTAATCTGAAAATAACAGGATGTAAAATAGACTCAAAAAAATATGGCTGGATGATATTTTTTTCCAGAACTGAAAATTTATCTCAGCTATCATACTTGGATAAGTTTATCAAAGAGCAACTAAACCGTGTTGGTGTTGGGAGCGATAAAATTGGGAGAATTAAATCATTTGTAAAATCTTATCATGAAATTCGTTATAATTTGTCCGGAACGAGTTACATTCCAGATTTTGATAATTTGTCTCATGCTGAAAAAATCGAGATAATATCGATATTGTTAGGTAAGCAAATAGAGGAAGTTTCAGCTTGGGAATTTGATAGTATTGAGCGTGAGTTTGGTCGTTTAATATCGAAAGAAGTTAGCGATCTTGAAAAAGATGTTGGCACTCCCTCTTGATTTAATACGGCTAAGTGGCGGTCATTCCGCCACACTCTCCAACCCCAGCAACGGTGCCAAATAATGCCCGGTAAATGACCGCGGTTCCTTCGCGACCTTTTCCGGGGTGCCCTCGGCCACGACTTCGCCGCCTTTGACGCCGCCTTCTGGTCCCATGTCGATGATCCAGTCCGCCGTCTTGATGACGTCCAGATTATGTTCGATCACGACGACGCTGTTGCCTTGGTCGACCAGCGCGTGGAGGACTTCGAGCAGTTTGCGGACATCTTCGAAATGCAGGCCGGTGGTGGGTTCGTCCAATATGTAGAGCGTCTGGCCGGTGGCGCGGCGGGCGAGTTCCTTGGCGAGTTTGACGCGTTGGGCTTCGCCGCCCGATAGGGTCGTGGCCTGCTGGCCGACCTTGACATAGCCCAGGCCCACTTCAGCGAGCATGGCCATCTTGTCGCGGATGGGGGGGACGGCCTTGAAGAATTCGACCGCATCCTCGACCGTCATGTCGAGCACGTCGGCGATCGAGTGGCCCTTGAACTTCACCTCCAGCGTTTCGCGATTGTAGCGCGCGCCGTGGCACACGTCGCACGTCACATAGACGTCGGGGAGGAAGTGCATCTCGATCTTGATCAGGCCATCGCCGGTGCAGGCTTCGCAGCGGCCGCCCTTGACGTTGAAGCTGAAGCGGCCGGGTTTGTAGCCGCGCGCCTGGGATTCGGGGAGGCCCGCGAACCAGTCGCGGATGTTGGTGAAGGCGCCGGTATAGGTGGCCGGGTTGGAGCGGGGGGTGCGGCCGATGGGCGACTGGTCGATGTCGATCACCTTGTCGCAATGTTCAAGGCCCGTCACCTTGTCATGCGCGCCGGCCAGGATGCGCGCGCCGTTCAGCGCGCGGGCGGAGGCGGCATAGAGCGTGTCGATGGTGAAGCTGGACTTGCCGGAGCCGGAGACGCCGGTGATGCAGGTGAAGGTGCCGAGCGGGATCGACGCGGTGAGGCCGCGCAGATTATTGGCGCGGGCGTTGTGGACGGTCAGCTTCTTGCCGGTGCCCTTGCGGCGTTTCTTGGGCACTTCGATGCGGCGGGTGCCGTTGAGATAATCGGCGGTGAGGGAGTTTTTGGCCTTGAGGATCTGCTTGAGCGTGCCCTGGGCGACGATCTCGCCGCCGCGAATGCCCGCGCCCGGCCCCATGTCGACGATATAGTCGGCGTGGCGGATGGCGTCTTCGTCATGCTCGACGACGATGACGCTGTTGCCGAGGTCGCGCAGGCGTTTGAGGGTGACGAGGAGGCGGTCATTGTCGCGCTGATGCAGGCCGATCGACGGTTCGTCGAGGACGTAGAGGACGCCGGAGAGGCCGGAGCCGATTTGGCTGGCGAGGCGGATGCGTTGGGATTCGCCGCCGGACAGCGTGCCGCTGGTGCGGTCGAGGTTGAGATAATCGAGGCCGACATTGTTGAGGAAGCCGAGGCGCTCGACAATTTCCTTGAGGATGGCGCGGGCGATCTGGTTCTGCTGGTCGTTGAGCTTGCCGGGCATCGCGGTGAAGAAGGCGAGCGCGTCCACCACCGAGCGGCGGGTGGAGAGGGAGATGTCCTCACCCGCAATCTTGACCGCGAGCGCTTCGGGTTTGAGGCGGGCGCCGTGGCAGGTCTCGCAGGGCTGGGCGCGTTGATATTTGGACAGTTCCTCGCGCATCCAGGCGGATTCGGTTTGCAGGAGGCGGCGGTTGAGGTTGCCGATGACGCCCTCAAACGCCTTTTTGACTTCGTAGCTTTTGCGGCCGTCCATGAATTTGAGCGTCACCGGCTTGCCGCCGGTGCCGTGGAGGATGACGAGCTTCACTTCGCCGGGCAGGTCGGCCCAGGGGGTGTCGAGCGAGAAGCCGAATTCCTTGGCGAGGGAGCCTAGGACTTGCATATAGTAGGGGCTGGGCGGGTTGGACTTGGCCCAAGGGACGACCGCGCCCTTTTTGAGGCTGAGGGCTTCGTTGGGGACGACGAGTTCGGGGTCGAACTCCTGCCGCTCGCCCAGGCCATCGCAGGCGGGGCAGGCGCCCATGGGGGCGTTGAAGGAGAAGAGGCGCGGCTCGATCTCGGCAATGGTGAAGCCGCTGACGGGGCAGGCGAATTTTTCGGAGAAGACGATGCGGTTGGCGGGGACTTCCGCGCCTTTGAGCTTTTTCTCCGTTCGGGCTGAGCTTGTCGAAGCCCCGCTCTGTTCTTCCGAAGATAAGGACGGCCCTTCGACAGGCTCAGGGCGAACGGGGGTGGGGGCGGCCCCCAATTCTGCAACGGTCGTATCCGCCAGGTCCACGAACGCCAGCCCATCCGCCAGCTTCAGCGCCTGCTCAAAACTGTCGGCCAGGCGCGTGCCCATGTCGGGGGCGACGGCGAGGCGGTCGACGACGACTTCGATGTCATGCTTATATTTCTTGTCGAGCGCGGGGGCGTCTTCGATCAGCATCATCTCGCCGTCGATGCGGACGCGGGTGTAGCCCGCCTTTTGCCATTCGGCGAGTTCCTTGCGATATTCGCCCTTGCGCCCGCGCACGACCGGGGCGAGCAGGTAGAAGCGCGTGCCTTCGGGCAGGAGCATCACGCGGTCGACCATCTGGCTGACGGTCTGCGCGCTGATGGGCAGGCCGGTCGCGGGGCTGTAGGGAATGCCGACGCGCGCCCAGAGCAGCCGCATATAATCGTAGATTTCGGTGACGGTCGCGACGGTGGAGCGGGGATTGCGGCTGGTCGTCTTCTGCTCGATGCTGATCGCGGGGCTGAGGCCCTCGATATGTTCGACATCGGGCTTCTGCATCATCTCTAGAAACTGGCGCGCATAGGCGGAGAGCGATTCCACATAGCGGCGCTGCCCCTCGGCATAGATGGTGTCGAAGGCGAGCGAGGATTTGCCCGACCCCGAAAGCCCGGTGATGACGATCAGGCTGTCGCGGGGCAGATCGACATCGACGCCCTTGAGGTTGTGTTCACGCGCGCCGCGGACGGATATGTGGGTCAGCATTCGGAAAACCTCTGCTGAATAATGTGGGTAAGGCTCATGCGATCCGTTCTACAAATGTTCCGAGGAGGAATCCAGAGGGGAAGATAGGGACAGGGACGCGCAAATGCGAGGGTGGTTGCAAAAGCGCTTGGCGGGACAGGCTTTTCCCCGTTAGCTGATGCGGCAGAGGGGTAGTCGTGGACATAAAGCATTTCATACAGCGCTGGCGGAACAATGAGGGCGGCGCTGAAAGAGCCAATTTCCCCCTGTTCCTGACCGAATTGGCGCAGGTGCTGGACCTGCCCCAGCCCGATCCGGCGGGCGCCACGCATATCCATAATGATTATGTGTTCGAACGCGCCGTGTCCTTTCGGGATGCCGAGGGCAAGACCGGGCATGGCCGCATCGACCTGTATAAACGCGGCTGTTTCGTGCTGGAGGCCAAGCAGAGCCGGGAACGGGGCGGCGGCAAGGAAGTCGCGCTGCCCGCGACGCAGCAGGCTTTGCCGGGCATGGAAGTGAGCGACGCGCGCGGTCGGCGCAGCGCGCATCGCGGCTGGGACGTGCTGATGCGCAATGCGCGCGAACAGGCGGAGCAATATGCCCGCGCGCTGCCCGCCGATCATGTGTGGCCGCCCTTCATCCTGGTGTGCGATGTGGGCCATGCCATCGAAGTATTCGCCGATTTTTCGGGGCAAGGACGCAATTACCGGCAGTTTCCCGACCGGGCGGGGTTCCGCGTCTATCTGGACGACCTGACCGACCCCGCCATTCAGGCGCGGTTGCGCAAGATCTGGACCGATCCGCACGCACTGGACCCGGCCAAACATGCCGCCGAAGTGACGCGCGACATTGCCAAGCGGCTGGCGAGCGTCAGCAAGTTGCTGGAGGACCGGGGGCATCAGCCGGAGCCGGTCGCCCATTTCCTGATGCGGGTGTTGTTCACCATGTTCGCCGAGGATAGCGGCCTGCTGGAACAGGGCAGCTTTCTGGACGTGCTGTCGGACGCGCGGAGCAACCCGGACAGTTTTGCGCCGATGCTGGAAGAGCTGTGGCGCACGATGGACAAGGGCGGTTTTTCCACGACGCTGCGCAAGGCGGTGCGCAAGTTCAATGGCGGGCTGTTCGCCGATGTCAGCGCCATTCCGCTGCGCAAGGAAGAGATTGGCGAGCTTTACGAAGCAGCGAAGCATGTGTGGACCGATGTGGAACCGGCGATTTTCGGCACCTTGCTGGAACAGGCGCTGGACAAGGATGAGCGCAAGCGGTTGGGCGCCCATTATACGCCGCGCGCCTATGTCGAGCGACTGGTCGAGGCGACCATCATCGCGCCGTTGAAGGCGGAATGGGAAGGGGCAGTGCTGGGCGCGGTCGAACTGGAGCGGGAGGCCAATCCGGCGGCGGCGATCAAGGTCGTGCATGATTTCCATGTGAAGCTGGCGCAGACGCGGGTGCTGGACCCGGCGTGCGGCACCGGCAATTTCCTCTATGTCGCGCTGGAACTGATGAAGCGGCTGGAAGGCGACGTGCTGGAAGTGCTGGCGGACCTGGGCGGGCAGGAGGCGCTGGCGATGGAGACCGAGACGGTCCATCCGCGCAATTTCCTGGGGCTGGAACTCAATCCGCGCGCCGCCGCGATCGCCGAACTGGTGCTGTGGCTGGGATACCTGCAATGGCAGATGCGCAACAAGGCGACGATCAGCGATCCGGTGCTGGAAAAATTGTCGAACATCAGCGCGATGGACGCGGTGCTGAAACATGATCCCGAACGGCCCAATGCCGATGGATCAGGCACAGAATTGCCCAATGCGCGGCGGCCGGAATGGCCGGAGGCGGACTATATTGTGGGTAATCCGCCGTTTATCGGCAAGGGCGCTGCTTTAAGGTCGGCTTTAGGTGATGCCTATGTCGAGGCGCTCTGGCAGGCCAATCCGAAGATCAACAAGTCGGCTGATTTCGTCATGTATTGGTGGGACCGGGCGGCGGAGATGCTGGTGCGCAAGGGCAGTCGGCTCAAGCGCTTCGGTTTCGTCACCACCAATTCGATCACGCAGGAGTTCAGCCGCCGGGTGATTGCCAAGCGGATGGAGGGACGGCCGCCGGTCAGCCTGGTGATGGCGATCCCCGATCATCCGTGGACGAAGGCAACACGCGATGCAGCGGCTGTGCGGATCGCGATGACTGTCGCTGTTGCGGGCAAAGCAGAAGGCATTTTATTAGAAGAGATTGATGAGTCTGGTGTCGATACTGACACGCCAGAAATCATTTTTCGGCAAACGGAAGGCGTCATCAACGCAGATTTTTCAATTGGCGCGGATGCCGCATCATCGCACGATTTGAATTCAAATGAGGGTTTATCTTGCAATGGTATGATGTTGGCGGGCCGGGGTTTTGTACTCGATGAAAGCCAAGCGCGTCACCAATTGCAGGCTACTGATGCCGATCAGGTCGTTAAGCCGTATCTTGGAGGGGCCGACCTAGTCCGAAAGAATCCTAGGCGATGGGTCATCGATGCCTTTGGTTTTACCGACGACGAAATCCGAACAAAATTTCCTGAAGTGTATCAACACTTACTACAGACCGTGAAGCCAGTCAGGGCGGCAAATCGACGTGCTGCATTTCAAGCCCGATGGTGGATATTCGGCGAACCTCGGCGGACATTCAGACCGGCTTTGGCAGGTTTAACGCGTTACATTGGCACAACCGAAACGTCCAAACACCGTATTTTCCAATTCATTACGACTGACGTAGTGCCGGATCACATGATCGTTTGCTTCGCATTCCAAACGCCCTACGAACTTGGCGTTTTGTCCAGTAAGACCCATACGGAATGGGCGCTCAGGGTTGGCGGCTGGCTGGGCATAGGCAATGATCCTCGCTATTCCAAAAGCAAAGTTTTCGATCCTTTCCCCTTCCCCGACGCCACCCCCGCCCAGCGCACCATCATCGGCGACCTCGCCGAAGAACTGGACGCCACGCGGAAGGCGGTGCTGGCCGAACATGGCGACCTGACGCTGACCGGCCTGTATAATCTGCGCGAGAAGCTGGTGAAGGGCGAGGCATTCAGCGATGTCGAGCAGGACCAGCGCCGCCGGGGGCGGGTGGACATCATCCATGAACTGCACAGCCGCATCGACGATGCGGTGGCGGATGCCTATGGCTGGCCCCGTGACCTGAGCGACGAGCAGATTGTCGAGCGGCTGGTGGCGCTGAATGCGGCGCGCCATGCCGAAGAGAAGCAGGGCATCGTCCGCTGGCTGCGGCCCGACTATCAGATTCCCAAGGCGGGCCTGACGCAATTGTCGGTGCGCAAGGATGTGGCCGAGCAGATCGAAGGGCTGTTGCCCGAAGCCAAGGCGAAGAAGCCGGCCTTCCCGCGCGACGCCATCGGCCAGACGGCGGCGGTGCTGGCCGAACTGCGCGGCGGCGGCGTGCTGAGCGCCGAGGCCATCGCCATTCGCTACAGCCAGGGGCGGCAAGTCCAACGGCGGATCGCCGCGACGCTGGAGGCGCTGGAGCGGCTGGGCCATGTGGCGGGTGATGCTGGGGGCTATCAGTTGCGCAAGGTGGCGTGAGGCGGGCCGTCGATGGCGATGCCTATCGGCTATGCGGATGTGACGCGCTGGCCAGTGGTGCGGATCGAGGACGGCGTAGAAGCAGGAAGGGAAGACCCTCACCCGACCTCTCCCGTGAAGACGGGAGAGGGGAAGAGGATCGTGGGGGCGTCGAAGGCGCTGGAGCGGCTGGGCCATGTGGCGGGTGATGCGGGTGGCTATCAGTTGCGCAAGGTGGCGTGAGGCGGGGCGTTGATGGCGATGCCTATCGGCTATGCGGATGTGACGCCCTGGCCAGTGGTGCGGATCGAGGATGGCGAAGAAGCAGGAAGGGAAGACCCTCACCCGACCTCTCCCGTGAAGACCGGCATTATGTAGCAAACGCACCAACACAATGACAGACATAATCGCGCGCGTGCCGTAATGTCATCGTATGAGCATCATAGCTATATCCGCACTGGTGAGACGCCGCCGCGAACTGACTTGTCGCATGAACATGCTGGCAGATGAACATGCCGGGCTTTCCGATGAATTAGCGGCATTAGACAGGGTGCTGGCGTCGTTCGCTCCCGACATGGATATTGAGGCCATCCCACCGCTTCGCGTCGTTGGCCGCGTTACATGGGCGGCGAAGGGAGAAATAACCCGCGCCGTGTTCGCAGTCCTTCGAAAAGCTAATGAGTCGATGACAACCGACGCCATAGCCCAGCGCGTTGCGGAGGATCGCGGGGAGGCTATGTCGCCGCGCATCCGTAAGTCGGTCTACAAGGCGCTGGATCAGGCCAGACAGCGTGGGAGTGTGGTGACTATTGTAGGCGGTTGGCGGAATGCCAATGACACGTCGCGCTAGATCGGCCAGCTTACGCCTTTGATTCGGCGGAGTGTGATATGGATTGGAAGGCTAGACCTGATGGGAACGTGGCAGCTTGCCCGGTGGAAGATTGGCTCATTGCTGTTCATGATGAAGTGCTGGTATTCCAACTGCGCTATCATGCAGAAGATGCACAGGGATCAGTAGAGGTTCACGACTTGCCTCTCGCGCTGCCTGCGGCGCTCGCCCGGCAATTCGCAGCGCAGATAAAGGAATGTTTACAGACCGGAGACTCGCAGTCCGGGAATCCATTGCGTCCAACAAGGCAGTAGAATGAACACCCATAACGGTATTCAGTTACCACAGGTATTAGGATACCGTCAAGCCGCCCGCTGCCAATATCCCTTCCACTGGCGGCTAATCGGCGCTTCCATCGCAGCGACACCGACCTTGCCAGCCTGCGCGCCGTTGGCGACGCGGCGGTTATCTTCGCGCCACGAAGCCTCACCGGCATAGGCGTTCAGATAAGGGCCAGCGATATGGTGGTGCGTGCCGACTTCCATGCGGCGCAGACGGCTAAAATAGCTTTCGGCCTGATTGGTGCAAACGCCCTTGTCCATGTAGCGGAACGAGTGATTGACGCGGCCCGTGTCGTAGGCGGCGTGCAGGGTATCCCATGCGGTGCCTTCGTCGGCATGGACGGTAGCGCCAGCTTCAACCACAGAGCGAATAAAGGGCACACCCTGGGCTTCTGAGCTGGTGACGGTCGAGAGGGTGCGGCCATCGCGTTCGCGGGCGACGACCACGACTTGACGCTTGCCGGTGCGGTTTTCCAACAGGCGGCGATCCTTGCGATCGGCCTTTTCATTGGCAGGCTTCACATAGCCCCCGAAATAGGCACCATCGACCTCTACAACGCCACCAAGGGTAGCGCCCATGTTCTCGCGGGCCATGGCTTCGCGCAGCTTGTGCGTGAGAACGAACGCCGTCTTATACTGGCAATCCAGATCGCGGCTCAATTGCAGAGCGGCGATGCCCTTAGCACCGTTCACGAAGATCACGATCGCGGCCAAGAGGTCGGTGAACGACATTTTGCGGCTTGCGAAGATCGTGCCGCTAGTGACCGAAAACTGGTGATAGCAGGCAACGCACTTGAACTTGCGGCGCGACGTGATGTTGTAGGTTTCGACGCAGCCGCAACGCGGGCAAACCGCTTCACCGTCATTTTCCGGCCAACGCATTTGGCAGAACGTCTCATAAGCCTTGGTTTCGCCCATGGTGAAAACAGCCTTGAGGCTGATCGTGCGGGCTTGGCTTGAAAGGAGAAAGTGCTGCATGCCATCGTATCCGTTGCTTATGCATCGTATATAATGGCATTCATGCACTGTTGTCAATGGCAAACGTATCGCATATGATGCACATAACATCATAGGAGATACGACCATGCCTAAGACGGCGAAGGATTGGGAAGATCAGGTAAAGTCGATGCTCAAGGCAGAGCTAAAGCGCCGGGGGCTGTCCTATGCCGACCTGGTGGGCAAGCTGGCGGACATCGGAGTCATGGACTCTGAGCCGAATATCAGGAACAAGCTGAGCCGGGGCAAATTTACAGCGGTGTTTTTGGTGCAATGTTTAGAGGCTATCGGGGCATCGGCGCTGCACTTGCGGGATTAGGCGCACTCATAACTGCCGCTGGCTTCGGCGCATATTGGGGTTCGCTATACAGCCCCGATCATAAGCAATATCAGACTGTAGGACACAGCCAAAGCGCCAGCGGCGCTTATCACGGCGTAGCAGAAGGCCCTCCAGAGCTGGCGGGCCTCCCCGGCCCAATAGAACGAGCGATAGCTAATCCAGCCCCCCAAAGTGGCCAAGATCATGAAAAACGTGATCTCGCTGCCCAAGAGGCGATGTCTGTCTGGACCTTCTGGATGCTTGTAGTTTCGGGGCTGATGGCGGCTATAACTACGCTCGGCACCGTTCTCATTTGGAAGCAAGTAAGCCTTACCCGCCAAGCAGTGGAGGATACGGGGAACGCTACCAAAGCGATGCAGGACGCCAACGAAATCGCCCGCGCGGCCCAAAGGCCTTGGGTCGCGATCGACTGCCACTTGGTGAAGTTTGAACGAAAATCTCACTTGATGACAGCTGAGTTCATCGTCGAATTCAAAAACATTGGTAAGAATATTGCCTACGACTGCTACCATTGCGCCCACGTCAATATTGTAAATCCCGACAATAGAGAGCCTATTACTCGAATAATGCATCGATTTTATAAGGCTAGATCGGATAGAATTAAGCCGAACGATCCTTTTATACCTGGGGATACTAGTGAAATAAGAATTAGGTCTAATTTTGCCTTTTTCAGAAATAACAATGTCACTGACCAGCTTAGCCCCGTCTCTGCAACGGTAACGGCGGCTGCATATTACAAATCCTCCCCCGGAGGAGAATGGCACGAAACGGAAATCAGCTTTCTTATTTTCGGCCCCGACGAATTCGATATGGTTATCCACCCCACGATCGCGGAGGGCGTGCTGGGTGGAAAAGCTATCCATTTGCGGAGATACGTAAGTGGAGCCATTTCCTAACCCCAACGCGAATGCGACCAGCGCCCCAATCACGCTACGCCCCCATCTGCGATACGTCCGCCATCGCAGGCGCGGACGTGTGCAACCGCCTTGGTGCGTTTGCTACATAATGCCGGTGAAGACGGGAGAGGGGAAGAGGATCGTGGGGGCGCTGGAGGCGAAGCGGGCGGCGGGGACGGCGCCCAAGCCGGTGTTGAAAATCGCAGCCGGGGCAAGGCGTGGTAGTGATCGCCAGCCGCTACAGCCAGGGGCGCAATAGCAAGGCATGGACGGGAGCCTATAGCTTGTTGTTCCCCGGCGAAGGCCGGGGGCCAGTCCCACGGGCAGAACTGGACCCCGGCCTTCGCCGGGGAACAGCGCGTGTGAGTCAGGCTTATGGCGCGATGGTATAAGGCGCGTCCTTTCCGTGAAATGTCTGGCCAAGTGCGCTTGGCTGGCGCACCTTCGGCGCTACCGTGCCGCTGCCTGATCCTGCCGCCGGGCTGGCGGAGGGGCGGTGCGGCGATTGAGGATGTGAGGCTATGACCGATCCTGTCGTGCGCGATATCGTTATCATCGGGGGGGCGGGCAGATGGGGGGGCGCTGGGCTATTATCTGCGCCGGGCGGGGGCGGATTTCCTGATTCTGGATGCGGAAGACGGGCCGGGTGGGGGGGTGGCGGCATGGGTGGGAGTCGTTGCGGCTGTTTTCGCCCGCTGGCTATAGTTCGCTGCCCGGCTGGCTGATGCCGCCGCCGACCCATGCGGGCTATCCGACGCGCGATGACGTGCTGGGCTATTTGCGGGACTATGAGGCGCGCTATGCGCTGCCGATCGAGCGGCCGGTGCGGGTGGCGGCGGTCGAGCAGGCGGGCGATGCTCTGGCGGTCGTGACCGACAAGGGGCGCTTTGCCGCGCGGATGGTGGTCAGCGCGACGGGCACCTGGTCGCATCCCTATATGCCCGACATGGCGGGGCGGGCGCTGTTTGCGGGGGTGCAGGTCCATTCCGCGCATTATGTCGGGCCGGACGCCTATGCGGGGCAGAGCGTGCTGGTGGTGGGCGGTGGCAATAGCGGGGCGCAGATCGTGGCGGAACTGGCGCCGGTGGCGCGCACCAGCTGGGTGACGACGCACGATCCGCTGTTCCTGCCCGATGATGTCGATGGCCGGGTGCTGTTCGAACGGGCGGTGGCGCGGATGAAGGAAGGGCCAAGCGATGTGCCGGTGGGCGGCATTGGCGATATCGTCATGGTGCCGCCGGTCAAGGCGGCGCGGGCGCGCGGTGACCTCAGCACCCGGCGGCCTTTCGTGCGGATGACGGCGACGGGTGTGGTGTGGCCGGACGGGACGGAGACGGCGGTCGATGCGATCATCTGGTGCACCGGCTTTCGCCCGGCGCTGGCGCATCTGGCGGGTCTGGGCGTGGTGGAGGCGGATGGGCGCGTTCTGGTGGAGGAGCAGCGGTCGATCAAGGCGCCGCGGCTGTGGCTGGCGGGCTATGGCGACTGGTGCGGGGCAGGATCGGCCACGCTGATGGGCGCGGCGCGGACGGCGCGGGATCTGGCGGCGAGGCTGGTCGAGGCGCGGGTGGTTTAGGGGAGGGGGGCTTTGCGGGCGGAGGGAGCGCGCCTGCGCACGCAAGGCCACGGAACGGCACACGGCGATGACCCTGTCTGATCCTCGGCATCATAGAGGTCGTAACAGTTGACCCGCCAGGATTTATTGTCCAGTCCATAGCCACTTAAGTCGGAGAAATGCTGTGGCCGTTACATTTGGTTCGCCTGGTGATGATGTATTTAACGGTACGGACGGTGATGACGAAATCTATGGCTGGACCGGTGCCGACATCATTTACGGCAATGGCGGCAACGACAAGCTGTGGTCCGGCACGGTCGACCCCTATGCGGGTGCCACGATAGACTGGACGGGCGTCGATATCGGCCTGGAGCATGACCAGATATTCGGGGGCGACGGCGATGACATCATCGGCGTCGGCACTGGCGACGATGTCGATGGTGGAGCGGGAACGGACCGGCTTTATTATTCCTTCTATGGCGCGACAGACGGGGTTACCATATCGACGTCCCAGTTTCTGGGCGAGGCACCGCGCATCATTGCCGGCGGGACGATACGCAACATCGAAATCGTGGTGCAGCTGGAGGGTAGTCGCGCCAGCGACGTGATCGATGCGGCGACCCAAAGCGAGCGGATCACCATCTTTGCCGGAGACGGTTTTGATAGCGTGACCGCGCATGACAGCAGCGTGACGCTCTATGGTGGTGCTGGCGATGACCGGTTTTTCAGTGGGACGGCGGCCGACTTTTTCAGTGGCGGCGAAGGAACCGACACGGTCGATTACAGCCGCTATGGCCAAGGCGTCACCGTCACCCTGGGTCAGTCAAACTGGGGCGAGGGGCCGGACGGCGATCAGTTTGTCGATGTCGAGCAGGTGGTGGGATCGGCCCATGCCGACACGATTTCCGGCAACGACCAGGCCAATAATTTGGAAGGTGGCGACGGCGATGACGGCCTGTCCGGGCTGGGCGGCGATGACCTGATGTTCGGCGGTGCCGGTAACGACCAGATGATGGGCGGAGACGGTGGAGACACGCTGTTCGGCGATGCAGGCGACGACCGCATGTCGGGGGAAGCCGGCAATGATTATCTGGTTGGCGGCAGCGGCAACGACCAGTTGTCCGGTGGCGACGGCGATGACGAACTGTCCGGCGGCCAGGGCAATGACCTGTTGGAAGGTGGGCGCGACAACGACACCATCTATGGTGGCATCGGTGACGATGTGGTCCGCGGCAATGATGGCGATGACAAGCTCTATGGCGACGGCGTCATCAGCAGCACTGGCGATGGCGACGATCTGATCGAAGGCGGGAATGGCAATGACCTGATCCGTGGCGGGGGCGGTGACGACACTCTTTATGGCGATTCGGGCAATGATGATCTTGCCGGGGGTAGTGGCAGCGACGTCATTTATGGCGGCGACGGCGACGACTGGATCGATGGTTTTGGCGAATATGGCTATGGCCTCGACGAGCATCCCGATATTCTTTTTGGCGGTGCGGGCAACGACCGCATCAGCATATCCTATGGCGACAGCGCCGATGGCGGGATTGGCGATGACAGCCTTTTCGCCAACTTTTATTCCGGCGCTACGAGTGGTGTGTCCGCTGACCTGACCCTGTTGACCAGTGGCGGGGCCCTGAACATCGGTGGAGGGACATTGTCCGGGTTCGAATATGTCAGCGGTCTTTCGTTGACCCAGTTCGATGATGTCGTCGTCGCGGGCGCGGTACGCAGCGCGGCCGAAGGGATCAGCATCGACGGTTGGGGCGGGAATGATGATCTGACCGGCAGCCTGGGCGTCGATATGATCTATGGCGGCGATGGCGATGACATCCTGCGCGGCGGGCTGGGGCGCAATAGCGATGTTTCGCCGGGTCTTGATCGTTTGTTCGGCGAAGCGGGTAACGACACCATCCTCATCGATCGCGATGGCGCATTTGCCTTTGGCGGCGAGGGTGACGACCGCATCATCGGCGGCGATGGCGACGATGAGATACAGGGTGACAATGGCGATGACGTTCTGAGTGGTGGCGGCGGGAATGATGCTCTCGCCGGAGGGGACGGCGGGGATTCCTTGCAGGGCGACGCCGGGGACGACATTTTGGACGGCGGCGCTGGCGACGATCGCCTGTTGCCAGGGACGGGCCACAATATCGTCGACGGCGGGGATGGGTTCGATACGCTGGTTCTTACGGGTGGCGTTGCAAGTTACAGCTATCTCGTGTCGGGCGCTTTGACTTTCGTCATAGGCGAAGAGGGCGCTTCGCGGATCGTGAATGTCGAACATGTCGCCTTTGCCAACGGGGCGCTGGGAAGTGCCGATCTGGCGGGTAGCTTGTCGGCGTTTGACGGGTTGCGCTATATCGCGGGTTATGAGGACTTGATCGCTGCCTTCGGATCCGATGCAGATAGCGCGACCGCGCATTATGTGGCGAGCGGCTTTGCCGAAGGGCGCGATGCCAAAGAGTTCGACGCGCTCGATTATATCGCAGGCTATGACGATCTGATCGCCGCTTTTGGTACCGACACGCAGGCCGCGGTGCGCCATTATATCGATGGCGGCTTTGTCGAAGGCCGCAGCGACGCGTTGTTTGATGGACTCCAATATATCGCCTCCTATGGCGATCTGATCGAGGCATTCGGGGCGGACGCGGACGCCGGGGCGCGCCATTTCATCCAGGGCGGTCGTGATGAGGGACGGAGCGACGATCTGTTCGACGGGCTGCAATATGTCGCGTCCCATGGCGATCTGATCGGCGCGATTGGTACGGACGTGGAGGCGGCGGCCGAGCATTTCATCAAAAACGGCTATGGCGAAGGCCGAATGGCCGACGATTTTGACGGCTTGCGTTACATTGCGTCGAACGCGGACCTGATCGTCGCGCTGGGCGATGATGATGACGCGGCTGCGCGCCATTATATCTTGGCAGGGCAGCAAGAAGGCCGGGATGTCGACGGGTTCGATGCGCTGGCCTATGCGGCGGCCAATCCCGACCTGGCTGCCGCTTTCGGTAGCGACGTCGATGCGCTGACCGAACATTATATCGACACGGGCTATTTTGAGCATCGTGTGGTGGCTCCTGGCGCGGACATCTTCATGGCAGGCTGAGGCGCACCCGCCGCAAAAGGGCTGGTCAAGCGCGCGCCGCTGCGGCACAGCGCGCGCCATCATGAGCCTGCCTGATCCTTCCACCTTTATCGCCGCCGGGGCCAGTGCCGAGGTGTTCCGGCTGGGCGAGGGGCGGGTGTTGAAGCTGTTTCACGACGGGATCGACCCCAGCATCGTCGCGCGCGAATATGCGATCGCGCGGGCGGTGCAGGCGAGTGGGCTGCCGGTGCCGCGCACTTATGGCGTGCAGGAAGCGGGCGGGCGGCAGGGGATCGTCTATGCCGACATGGATGGGCCGGACCTGCTGGCCTATATGGCGCGCAATCCCCATCGCGGGCGCTGGGCGCTGGGCGAGATGGCGCGGTTGCAGCAGCGGATTTCGGAATGCCATGTGCCGACGCTGCGCAGTCGCAAGGCGATATTGCGCGTGGACATAGAGGCGGCACCGGTGGGCGAGCGGCTGCGCGCGGCGGCGGTCGACCGGCTGGACCAGCTGAACGAGGGCGATGCGCTGTCGCATGGCGACCTGCACCCCGCCAATCTGATCGTGACCGAGGAGGGGCTGGCGGTGATCGACTGGTCGCGCGCGGCGCGGGGCATGGCGGCGACCGATGTGGTGCGGACCGAGATGGTGATGCGCTTCGGGCCGGGCGGGGATGTCGGTGGCGAGGGCGGCGCGGCTGTGCTGGGCTGGGCGGCGGCGAAGATGCGCGATGCGGCGAGCGCTTATTATGTGCGGCGGCACCGGGCGCTCACTGGGCTGGACCCCGAAGCGCTGGCGGCGTGGCGGGCGCTGGTGGCGCTGGCGTGGATGCGGCAGCGGGCACCGTCGCGCGATGCGGCGTTCGAGGCCTATCTGGTGGAGGCGTTGGAGGTGGCGGGGCTGCCGCCGCTGGAGCGGGATGCGCCGCCCATGTCGTTGGTCGGGCCTGATTGACGGTTGATCCCGCGTCCATGCCGCCCAGCGGGAGCGGAGGGCCGATTATCGAACGGACGGCGCATCGGGCGTGCGCTGCCCTATAATGGCGGTAAGTTCAGAGACGGTTCAGCCCTGATGGTGTCGTCTCCGGCCTGACAGTTTACCCTGATCCCGGTGTGCCCGACAGCAACCTGGATACGCCCTCGGCCATCCCTTGCGCCGGGGGCGTTTTCTATTGTCCCTCCCATCGTTACGATTCGCGCTTTCCGTTACGGCACATGTCGTTCGTGGCGGGGCGAGATGTCGTTCGTCCTGCGGTTTGTCGGCGCGATTTTGCGCTTCGTCGGTGCAGGCGTCGTTCGCCGATGACGCGGGCTGCCGGTCGAAGCGGGCGGGCATCGGGCGGGGCGCAGGGCTAAACAGAATGGGCGAACGGGGCAGGACGCCGACCCCCCAAGACCCCCGGCTCCCCGTTCGCACCCCCCGGCCCGCTGCGCAGCCCCCCCAATTTGGCGGCGGACCGGCCAAACCAGATTTTGTAAGGAGATAGATGATGTTCCGTTCGACCCTGTTTGCCGCCGCCGCTTCCGCCATCCTGTTCGCCAGCGCCGGTGCCGCTTCCGCCGAGGATTTCGCCTCCAATGGCCGCACCAGCCCGGTCTATCATGGCGACCTCGACCTTTCGAACCCCGCGCATCAGGCGCAGTTGCGCAGCCGCATTGCGCGTGCCGCCAAGCGGGTGTGCGCCGCCAGCGACCTCGCCACCGAGCAGGCGTGCAAGGCCAAGGCGATCGCCCGCGTCGAAGCGCCGATCAGCGCCGCGATCGCGCGGGCCGGCCGAGCGAACGCGAGCGATGCGCGATGCGCGCGGCAAGGATGGGTTGCCGCTGGTCGCGAACTGATTGGTAGCGCGACGTGATAGAGAGAAGGCCCGGTGATTGCCGGGCCTTTTTTTGTGTTTTTTCCATCCTCCCCTTGCAGGGCAGGGCTATCGCATATGACCAAGCATTGAGAGAAGGAATGCATCGTTCCAGCCCGCCCGTTTGATTTTGCCTTTGATTGATCCCTTGTCCGGGTGGGTTCTCAAGATGTTGAGCGCAAGTTTCCTGATCAGCGCGAGGTTTTGCGGGGCATGGTCCTTTCGGCTTCGCGCGGCGTCTTCGTCGAAGGCGACGTCGAGCACCCAGTGCATCTGGTTTTCGATAGTCCAATGCGCACGCGCGACTTCGATCAGCCGTTTGGCGGTCAAAGGCCGGGACAGAAGGAACCAGCGTTTGACCGGTGGCTCGTCCCGACCAGCGTTGCGGCGACACGTTTCCACGTGCCCCACCGCCGCGATGCCGGGGAAGTCGAGGGTTTCGGCGGGCACCACGATCGCGTGTCGGATTTCGGTGCGATCATGGGCCGGGCCTGACCGGATCGTGGCGACATCCGCCTGCTCGCCCATTGCGATCAGCGCTTTGGCGCTGGCTAGCAGCTTTGGCCGGTTTTCCTTGATCGCCAGGGCATAGTCGGCACCGGTTGCGAGAATGGCCTGCGCCGTGTCGGGCCGGCAATGCAGGGCATCGGCGGTGACGATACAGCCGTCCAGACGCAACAGCGTAAGCACCTCCAGCACGCCGGCGACTTCATTGCGACCGGGTGCCAGCCGCGCTGGCCAATGACCAGACGCTTCTCGGCTGCCCAGACATTGACGAGATGCAGCGGCGTCGCCTTGCGCCCACGTTCATACGCCCCGCGCAAAGCCTTGCCATCAATCGCCACCACGCCTTCGAGGGCACCTGCGAATGCCGCCGTAAAGCGTGCAAACGCCGCTTCGAACGGCTCGGGATCGAGCAACCGGAAGACCCGGCTGAACGTGTCGTGGCTCGGTGGACCATGCTCCAGATCCACCACCTGACGCAGCAGGCCCAGCTTGGCACGGGCAAATTCCGCCATATCCGTACAATCTTCGGCACCGCACAGAACCGCCGCAAGCGCAACGAAGATCAGTTCGAGAAGTGCCGCGCATTGCCCGCGCGCGGATCGTCAACCTCACCGAAATATGCCGAAAAATCATCCATCGGTCGCCTCCAACTATGGAGACCACCCAAGAATCCCATTCGATCAATCGTTCAAGCCCATATGCGATTCCCCTGCCTGGCAGGGGAGGTGGCAGGGCGTAGCCCTGACGGAGGGGTGTCACGCTCTCGATAGGGTGACACCCCTCCACCACTTCGTGGTCCCCCTCCCCTTACAGGGGAGGATTGGTCAGCGGCCGGTCATGGCTCTCGCGTTGGCGAGGAAGGTGCGGCCGATGCGGATTTCGTTGCCGTTGGCCAGCGCGGCGAACCAGACGCCGCTGCCGTCGTGGCGCAGGCGGGCGATATGGTCGCGGCGGACGATGTGGGAGCGGTGGAGGCGGACGAATTGCTGCGGGTCGAGCCGTTCCTCCAGGCTGCTGATCGTCTGGTGGAGGAGGTAGCTGTGGGTGCCGACGTGCAGGCGCATATAGTCGCGCTCCGCCTCGATCCGGTCGATCTGGTCGGTGGCGATGCGGATCAGCTCGGACCGGTGCGGCACCCAAAATTCCTCGGCCCAGTCGGTCTGGGCTTCGGTCGAGATGGCGGGGGCGTCGGTGGCTGGCAGGCTGCGCGCGGCCTCGACCCGGTCGATCGCGCGGGTCAGCCGGTCATGCGCGACGGGCTTGAGCAGATAATCGACGGCGGCAAGATCGAACGCCTCGACCGCGAAGCCTTCAAAGGCGGTCACGAAAATGACGGCGGGACGCAGGCCCATGCGGCCGACCGCGCGGGCGACGCCGATGCCGTCGAGCAGCGGCATGGCGATGTCGAGCAGGACGAGGTCGGGCTTCAAGGCTTCGATAAGGCGCAGGGCGGCTTCGCCATCGCTGGCGGTGCCGCACAGCGTCAGGCGCGGTTCGCGCGCGCACAGCATCTGCAGCCGCTCGATCGCGAGCGGTTCGTCATCGACGATCATGGTGCGGATGGACATGGGGATCAGCAACTCTGGCGGATGATGGGGAGGGTGATGAGGACGGAGAAGCCGCCGCCCTCACGCGGACCATAAGCGATGCGGCCCTGATCGCCAAAGCGCGCGGTCAGCCGGTCGCGGACATTGGCGAGGCCGATGCCGCTGCCGCGATCGGCGTCGCCGGGCGGCTGGTCGCCATTATCGGTGACGTTGATGTGGAGCAGGTCGCCATCGGCGCGGGCGGTGATGCGGATCTGCACCGGGCTGGACGTGCGCGAAACGCCGTATTTGATCGCATTTTCGACCAGCGGCTGGAGGATGAGGCCGGGGACGCAGGCGGTCATCAGGTCGGCGGGGATGTCGATGACGCTGGTCAGCCGTTCGGGGAAACGGACACCCTCGATATCGAGATAAAGCTGCTGGAGATGGACTTCCTCAGCCAACGGCACGTCGTCCAGCGGATCGCCGGTCAGGCTGGTGCGGTAGAAGTTGGAGAGCGACAGGATCATCTTTTCCGCTTCGTCGGGCTTGTTGCGCATGACGAGGGTCGAGAGGCTGTTGAGCGTATTGAACAGGAAATGCGGGTTCACCTGATAGCGCAGCGAGCGCAGTTCGGCCTGTTGCGCAGCGCGTTCCAGCCGGGCGGCGCGGCGTTCGGTGCGGTGGACTTCGCTGGCGTAGGAGAGAGCGAGGTAGAGCGCGGCCCAGGCGGAGAGGAAGAAATAGCGGCTGATCGCATCCTCGACGATCTGGATAAGCGCGAAATGTTCTTCGCTGCGAAATTTCATCCGGTCGCCATCGGTGAAGATGTTGACCGGATCATAGACGTTGAACATGTAGAAATTGGCCGATGCCATGGCGAGCGCGAAGGGCGCGGCGAGCGAGAAGGCGGCGACGACGCGGACGCTCAAGGGCTTCGTGTCGAAGCGGCGCAGCATCAGGTAGAAGATCCAGGTCGTGACGATGCCGATGACGGTGACGATGGCCCGGCGCGCGGCCAGCTCATAGGGGGCATCGAAGCCCATGACCGTAGCGCGCAGCGTGACCAGCACGGCATAGAATAACCAGAAGCCGAGAATGGAATAGAGCGCGATCGCGGGCGAAATGCCGCGTTCGCCGTCGTCGGGCGCATTTGTCATGGCATCCTGTTTACGCGCGCGTGGGCCGCTTGTCGCCCCATCGCGTGGCTGCTGGTCGAAGCGGTTGGCGCGTTGGTCGAACGGCGCGCGGGAACCGGGATGCGGCCCGGCCCGTTGATCGGGGGAGATGCCTGTGTGGCATCGAGGAGGAGAGACGCATGACCCCGATTGATCATTCCCAGACCAAGGCCCACGAGCAAGCCGACGCGGCGCGCAGCAGCGACGCGCAGGACCATGTTCGCGATGCCGAGGAAAAGCTGGACGAGGAATTGGAGGATTCGATGGACGCATCCGATCCGCCGTCCAGCACGCGACCCGGTGACAAGGGTGAACCCGTGCCATCTTCGGGCTTTACGCCGGAGGATTGATGGTTTTTCGATCCGAACGATGATAGACTTTGCGGGCGGCAGGTGAAGCCATCGCCGCCCGTAACGAGAGGAGCCTGCACCCCATGCCGACATCCGCAACCCCCGCCGTCGAGCGCATTGCCCGCGTCCTGGCCGGACGGCATCTGAGCCATAATGGCGAAGGCAGCGATCCCCATGCTTCAGGGGCCGTGGATGCGGCGTGGCAGGACCATGTCGAGGACGCCTATGCCATATTGCATACGTTGCGCGAACCGGACGCGCAGATGGCGCAAGCGGGCGACGTGGCGGTGTGGCGCAGCATGATCGGCGCGGTGCTGGCGCGGCGACCAGGGGCGTAACGGGCGACGCGACCAAATGATGATTGTCATCCGATTTACATGTTGCGCTGCACAAGGAAATCTGATCCCTTGTGAACGGCGGCGGAACAGGCGCTTAAGCCTTCAGTAACCATAGAGGGCGCATGTTCTGACGATCGACTACACGTCGGAGGGCATGAACATGGGTACGAGTGCAAAACCTGCAGACGGCGCCATCACCTTGGCGGAACTGCGCGAGTTCGCGAGCTTCTCGTCTGCCACGCAACGTTATATTCGCCGGTCGCTCGACATCGGCCTGCATCGCCGCGACGCGATGAAGCTATGGTCGCGCGACATGGTCGAGGAAGCCTCCATCCGGGCGCAGGCGCGCATCTATGGACGGCTGGACGAGATCAAGGCGCGGGTGCCCGACGATAGCGGGTTGGAGCAGGTGGAGCCGTTCATGGCCCCGCTGGTGACGATCTCCGCCTTCGACCTGGGGCAGGACCGGCTGGCCAGTTTTTCGTCCTATCGCTTCCTGTATGAGCGGCTGCTGGGCGCGGGCGCGCGGCCTTGGTTACCCGGCGCCTTCTGCGCGGCGGCGAGCCTGCCGCATCTCCACCCTGAAAAGCGGCGCATCTTGTTGCAGTCGATCAGCGAGGCGGCGGCGACAGCGGCGGGCTGGTCCAATCGCGAACCGAGCTTCTACCCCGAATGGGTCGAGAAGGTCGATCTGAGCAAGGCCAACTGACACTGGACGTCGGTGCCCGCATCCGGGGGGAGGCGGGGATTGGCGAAACTGACGGCGCAGCGGACGTGGTTCGCTGCGCCGTTGTCATATCGGTTGGCCTGGTCCGGGTCGGCCATAGGGGAGCGAAGCGATGCGGATGATGGGCAAGATGGCAGCTGCGGCTTCGATCGTGATCGGATCGGTGGCGACCCCATCGGTTGGGGCGGCCCCAGCGACCGTTGTGCGCAATATCGGCGTCGGCGATCCGCAGCGGCGGGCGGTGCTGGATGCGTTGCGGCCACAGATTGCGCGTGACCTTGGGCAACCAGTGCAATTCGTGGTGCGGGCCTTGCGCGTGCAGGGCGACTGGGCCTTCGCCCATGTCGTGCCGCAGACGACGGCCGGTGATGCGATCGATTTTACCCGGACGCGCCATGCCGAGCGGCTGCGCGCCGGGATGCTCGATGGGGCGGATGTTTATGCGCTGTTGCAGCGGACAGGCAGCGCGTGGCGGGTCCGCGATTTCGTCGTGGGGCCGACAGACGTGGCCTATCTGGCATGGCCCGACGCCCATGGCGCGCCGCCCGCGCTGTTCGAGGGGACGGACTGAGCCCTGCGGCTCAGCGCTTGCGATAGCGGAAATACCAGACTTCATGGCCCAGCCGCCGGGCCTTGGCCTCATAGCGGGTTTCGGGCCAGCCGCCGGGGCGGGTGAGGAAATCCTTGGGGTCGCTTGCCAGCCAGTCGAAATCGGGATGGCCGTTCATCACCATCAGCGCCCAGCGCAGATAGACAGGGTGATCGGTGCCGAAGCGAAATTCGCCGCCAGGCTTGAGCTTGCGCGCGATCATCGCGACCGGGCCGGGGTTCATCATCCGGCGCTTGGCGTGGCGCGCCTTGGGCCAGGGGTCGGGATGGAGCAGATAGACGAAGCTGAGCGAGCCGTCGGGGATGCGGTTCAGCACGGTCAGGGCGTCGCCCATATGGACGCGGACATTGCCGAGCGCGCCGTCGCGAATATGGCCAAGCGCGGTGACGACACCGTTCAGGAACGGCTCGCAGCCGATAAAGCCATGGTCGGGCAGCAGGTCGGCGCGCCAGGCCATATGCTCGCCGCCGCCGAAGCCGATCTCGAAATGGAGCGGGCGGTCATAGCCGAATAGATCGGCGGCGGTGATCGGGCCTTCGTTTGGCACGGACACGGCGGGCAATAAGGTATCGACCAGTTCCTGCTGCCCCTGGCGCAGCTTGTGCCCCGACTGGCGGCCATAGAGGCGGTTGAGCGTGGTCGGATCGCCGGGTTTATGCGCTGTCATGGGGCGGCCGCTTAGCGGGCGCGGGCGCGCGGGGCAAGGGTCAGAGACCGAGCAGGGGCCAGAGGACCATGCCGAGGCCGATCAGGCTGACGAGGAAGATCAGCGTACGGATCATGGGGATGCCGAGCGCGTAGACGGGGAGATAGGCGAGGCGCGCGCCCAGCCAGATCCAGGCGCCGAGCGCGGTCGTGTCGCTGGTGCGGCCCGCGAGCACCACGCCGATCAGCGCGACGATGGCGATGGGCAGGGTTTCCTGAAAATTGGCCTGGGCGCGGGTGAGGCGTCCGGCGAGGGGATGGAGCGGCGGGAGCTTTTCGTCGCGCGCGCCCATGTTCCAGCGCGGGCCATATTGTTTGGTCTTGAAATGCGCCGCTGCGAAGATGTGGACGAGCAGCAGGACCATCGACCATGCCAGTATCGTCAGTTCGACAGCCATAGCGCGCGCCTCCATTGGGATAAGGGGCGCACGCTATGGCATTGCGGCGGGCGCGACAAGCGCTGGATGTGGCGCGCGCTTAGAGGCTGAAGCCGACGCGGGCGATCAGGCGGTCGCCGGCATGGGTGCGGCCGGGGCCGTCTATGCCGCTGCCGGCATAGCGGATGCCAGCGAACCATTGGCCGCGATACCAGTCGAGCGCGACGCCATGGTCCCAATAATTGCCATCCGGGCGCAGGCGGGCGGCGGCGAGGGGATCGCGCACGCTGCCCGACGAGCGGCCGACATGGCCCGACAGGGTGAAGGGCGTGCCGGGGACGGCGACGGCGGCGGCGGCGGAGACATAGAGATTGTCGCCGCCGATCGCCGATTGGCGCGGGGCATAATGAGCGGCGATGTCGACGCTAGCCGGGCCGATGAGGAAGCCCGCCTGTGCGCCGACTTCGCCATAGCCCTGATCCGAGGCACCGGGGAAAAGATGATAGCGGCCCTGCGCAGTCAGCCGCCAGCCGCCAATCTGCTGCGACCAGCTGGGGCCGATGTCGATCGCTGCGTCGGCGCCGCCATGGCGGGTGCTGCCCCATAAAGTGGTGGCTGCGCCATCGAGGCTGAGGCCGGAGGTGACGGGGATGGACAGGGTGCTGCGCAGCACCGGATCGCCATCGCTCCAGCTCAGGCCCCGGCGGCGTTCGTCGCTGGCGGCTTCGATCGTGGCGGCAAGGCCGCGATCCTGCGCGATGGCGGGAAGGGCATGGACGGCGAGCCCGAACGCCGCTGCCCATGCCACCCGCATCGGTTTGGGATCAGTTCGACGCAAGCGCGCGCACCGAATCCAGTTCGGCCATCAGCGGCGCGCGATCACGCTCCGCCATCGCCACCAGCGTCGATTGGATGCGATCGCCATGCTGGGCCAGCACCCGCTGTTCCAGCCGGTCGTCGCGTGCGCAGGCACCGGCTTCGCTGCCGGAAAAGCGCGTGTCGCTGGCGAGGGTGCGGGCGAGCGCGGGGCCATGGTCGAGCTTGCGATCGACGACGACCGTCGCGGTCCACTTGCACCGCTGCATATCCATGCGGTTGGGCGTCTTTGCGCCCACGGTACGCGCTTCGACATCGGCGCGGGCGGTGTAGAGCGCCTGCATCGACGTGCCATGATGATCGAGGGTTACGCTATGCGTGGCGGCAGCGGCCGCCAGCGCGATGAGAGTTAGGCTCATTATCATTCTCCTGCGTTGCGGCGCCGGGCTATATTGCCCGATCACCTGCGGCGGATGTAGGTATCCACTGTTGCCAGCTCATTGCCGAAGGGCGACAAAGTCCTGCCTGATCAAGCGGCAGCCTTGGCCAGCCCCTTCGACAATTGCAGCGCGCCGTTGAGGCGGGCGGCGGAATCGGCCCAGGCGCGGTTGACCACGATCTTGCTGTCGGGACGCAGGCGGGCGACGCCGTCGAGCCGCTGAACATAGGCGATGAGGCCCGCCGGATTGGGGAAGCTGTCTTCGAAGAAGCTGACCAGCGCGCCCTTTTGCCCGACATCGATCTTGGCGATATTGGCCTTCACGCAATTCTGCTTGATCTCGATGATCTTGAGCAGGTTTTGCGTGGGGGCAGGCAGCTTGCCGAAACGGTCGATCAGTTCCGCAGCGAAGGATTCGAGCGCCTGGCGGTCCTCCAACTCGTTGAGGCGGCGATAGAGACCCATGCGCAGGTCGAGGTCGGGGACATAATCGTCGGGGATCATGATCGGCGCATCGACGCTGATCTGGGGCGAGAAGCTGTCGCGGCGGATTTCGAGGCCGACGCCGCCCGCCTTGGCGTCCATGATCGCTTCTTCCAGCATCGATTGGTAGAGTTCGAAACCGACTTCGCGGATATGGCCCGACTGTTCGTCGCCGACGAGGTTGCCCGCGCCGCGAATGTCGAGATCGTGGGAGGCGAGCTGGAACCCTGCGCCGAGCGTGTCGAGATCGGACAAGACCTTCAAGCGCTTTTCCGCTGTCTCGGTGATGATGCGGTTGGCGGGCGTGGTCATATAGGCATAAGCGCGCGTCTTCGACCGGCCGACCCGGCCGCGCAATTGGTAAAGCTGGGCGAGGCCGAAGCGGTCGGCGCGGTGGATGATGAGCGTGTTGGCGCTGGGGATATCCAGGCCGGATTCGACGATGGTGGTCGAGAGCAGCACATCGTAGCGCTTGTCGTAGAAGGAGGACATGCGTTCCTCCACCTCGGTCGCCGACATCTGGCCGTGGGCGACGACGGCCTTGATTTCGGGGACTTCGTTGCGCAGAAACTCTTCGATCTCCGTCAAGTCGGCGATGCGGGGAACGACGAAGAAGCTCTGCCCGCCGCGATAATGTTCGCGTAGCAGTGCTTCGCGGATGACGATGCCGTCCCAGGGCATGATATAGGTGCGGACCGCGAGGCGATCGACCGGCGGCGTCTGAATGACCGAGAGTTCGCGCAGGCCCGACATCGCCATTTGCAACGTGCGCGGGATGGGCGTGGCGGTCAGGGTGAGGACATGGACGTCGGTCTTCAAGGACTTCAAGCGTTCCTTGTGGGTGACGCCGAAGCGCTGCTCCTCATCGACGATGACGAGGCCGAGCCGCTTGAAATCAATGCCTTTGGTCAGCAGCGCATGGGTGCCGACAACGATATCGACCGTGCCGTCGGCGAGGCCCGCCTTGACCGCCTTCGCCTCCTTGTCGGTGACGAGGCGGGAGAGGCGGCCGATATTGACCGGGAAGCCGCGGAAGCGTTCCTCGAACTGCATATGATGCTGGCGCGCTAGCAGGGTGGTCGGGCAGATGAGGACGACCTGCATCCCCGCCATTGCCGCGACGAAGGCGGCGCGCAGGGCGACTTCGGTCTTGCCGAAGCCGACATCGCCGCAGACGAGGCGATCCATCGGCTTGCCCGATCCCAGATCCTCGATCACGTCGCTGATCGCGCGGTCCTGATCCTCGGTTTCCTGATAGGGGAAGCGATCGACAAAGGCAGGGTAGCCCGCGACATCGGGTTCGGCGACGGTGGCGGCGCGCAGTGCGCGTTCGGCGGCGGTCTTGAGCAATTCACCCGCGATTTCGCGGATGCGCTCCTTCATCTTGGCCTTGCGCCGTTGCCAGGCTTCGCCGCCCAGCTTGTCGAGGCCGACGCCATCGCTGTCCGACCCGTAGCGGGAGAGGACTTCGAGATTTTCGACCGGCACGAACAGCTTGTCGCCACCCGCATAGCTGAGCGCTACGCAATCATGCGCCGTCTTGCTGACCGGAATCTGGGTCAGCCCTTCATAGCGGCCAATGCCATGGTCCATGTGGACGACGAGGTCGCCGGGCGACAGGGTGGCGAGTTCCGCGAGGAAGGCGTCGGTATTCTTCTTGCGCTTGGCGCGGCGGACGAGCCGGTCGCCCAGCATATCCTGTTCGGTCAGGACCGCGACGTCGGGCGCGGCAAAGCCATGGTCGAGCGGCAGGACGGTGAGCGTCACGCTGCCATTGGCGGCGATGCCGAGCGCTTCCTGCCAGCCATCGGCGGCGGCGAGGCGCTTGACTCCATGGTCGAGCAGCAGGCCGGACAATCGTTCGCGCGCGCCGCCCGAATAGCTGGCGATCACTACCTTTTTCTTCGCGCGTTGCAGCGCGGCGATATGTTTGCCGACCGCTTCGTAGATGTTGATATTCTGCGCGCGTTCGGGGGCGAAGTCGCGCGGGCCATCGACCGCGAAGTCCAGCACCTCGGCGCTGGCCGGCTCGTGGAAGGGGGTGGTAGCGTGCATCGGCCGGGTGGCGACGGCTGCGTACCATTCGGCGGCGTCGAGATAGAGCAGGTCGGGCTTCAATGGCCGATAGGCACCGGGGTCGGAGGTTTTGGCCTGGACCCGGTTGGCATGATAGTCGCGGATCGCCTCGAACCGGGCATCGGCGGCACCGGCGACGCCATGGTCGCGGATGATGACGGTGTCCGCGCCGATATGGTCCGCGAGCGGCACCAGCTTGTCCTCGAACAAGGGCAGCCAATGTTCCATGCCCGCGAGGCGTCGGCCTTCGCTGACCGCCTGATAGAGCGGATCGCCGGTGGCGGTCGCGCCGAAGGTTTCGCGATAGCGGCTGCGGAACCGCTTGATGGTTTCCTCGTCCAGCAGCGCTTCGGAAGCGGGGAGCAGGGTGAAGCCATCGATGCTGCCGGTGGTGCGCTGGTCGGCGGGGTCGAAGCGGCGGACGGTTTCGATCTCGTCGCCGAAAAAGTCGAGGCGGAGCGGTTGCTCCTCGCCGCCGGGGAACAGATCGACAATGCCGCCGCGTATCGCGAACTCGCCGCGATCATGCACGGTGTCGGTGCGGACATAGCCATTGCCCTGGAGCATGGCGGCCAGCCGCGTGATCGCGATCCGCTCCTTGGGCGCGAGATGGGCGACCAGTTGCCGCACGCGGAACGGGGTGAGCGTCCGCTGCGTCATGGCGGCGAGGGTGGTGACGACCAGTTGCGGTGCCTTGGGCGCGGCTTGCAGCGCGTGCAGGCCCGCCAGCCGCGCCGAGGCGGCGCGCAGCGAGGGGCTGGCCCGGTCATAGGGCAGGCAGTCCCAGGCGGGGATTTCGATGATGCCGATCTCTGGCGCGAAATAATGGGCAGTGTCGGCGATGGCGCGCATCTGCTGCTCATCGGCGGCGATGAACAGCGCGCGGGCCTGACCCGACCCATAGGCCGCGCGGGCGATGTCGGCGAGCAGCCAGGGTTGGAACCCGGCAGGCACGCCAGACAGGGTCAGCGGGGCTTTGGCGCGGAGGATGGTTTGGAGATCGGTCATATGTTCGCTCTTAAATCCTCCCCTGTAAGGGGAGGGGGACCACGAAGTGGTGGAGGGGTGTCGCTCCATCGATAGGGTGACACCCCTCCGTCGGGGCTGCGCCCCGCCACCTCCCCTGCTAGGGGAGGATGATCAGTTCTCGATCTTCACGAAATCGAGTTTCAGGAATTTGTCCATCATCGGGCCTTTCCATTGGTCGGGCACGGGGATGGTGCCCAAGGCCCAGCCGATGATATCGGCATCCTGTTCGTCCATGAAGCGTTCGAACCAGGCAACGTCGGCTTCGTCCCATTCGGCATGATAGCGTTCGAAATAGCCGCCGACGGTATAGTCCGCCTCGCGCGTGCCGCGGTGCCATGCGCGGAATTTCATGCGGCGCATCTGGGGATTTTCGTTCATGGTCATTCCCATTTCCGTTCGTCCTGAGTAGCCATTGAGCGAAGGCGAAATGGCGTATCGAAGGGCCGGTGCTTCGATACGGCTCTTCGACTTCGCTCAGCCCCTACTCAGCACGAACGGGAGTAGGGTTGAGCAAAAACAGCCGGGCCGAACGTGCGTTTGAGTATATGTCCTGCCTGGAGTAGAGCGCAGCAGATAGACATGCGACCCGATATTCTCAATCCGCTCTTTGCCGAAATCTCTGTCCTTAAGGGCATTGGCCCGGCGCTGGCCCGCCCGCTGGAGCGGCTGGGGCTGGCGCGCGCGGTCGATATCGCCTTTCACCTGCCGGTCAGTTGGGTCGACCGGCACCTGACCGACGAACTGGACATGGCCGATGCGGGGCGGGTGATCGGCATCGAACTGACGCCGGTGGACTATAAGGCCAGCGGCGGCGCGCGCACCCCATTTCGGGTGCAGGCGACCGACCGCTACGGCAATTATGTGTCGCTCATCTATTTCGGCAAGAATAGCGGGTGGCCGCGCAAGCTGTTGCCGCTGAACGAAGCCAAATTCGTGTCGGGCAAGCTGGAAAGCTATGGCGAGACGCTGCAGATCGTGCATCCCGATGTGCTGCCGCCGGAGGAAGCGGGCAGCGTTCCTGCGCGCGAATCGGTCTATGGCCTGTCCGACGGATTGACCAACAACCGGATGCGCGATTTGGTGGCGCAGGTGCTGGCCCGTGCGCCCGATTTGCCGGAATGGGTCGAGCCCAGCCTGCTGGCGCAAAAGGGCTGGCCGAGGTGGCGCGAGGCGCTGACGCGCATTCATGCCGATCCGTCCGATGCCCAGGCGCGCGAGCGGCTGGCCTATGACGAGATTTTGGCGGGCCAGTTGGCGTTGATGCTGGTGCGGCAATCGTCGCGGCGGCGGCGGGGCGTGCCGATCGCGGGCGACGGGCGGCTGCGGGCGATGCTGAAACTGCCCTTTGCGCCGACCGGGGCGCAGCGGCGTGCGTTCGGCGAGATTGAGGGCGACATGGCGCAGGCGACGCCGATGCTGCGGCTGCTGCAGGGGGATGTGGGGTCTGGCAAGACGCTGGTAGCGCTGATGGCGCTGCTCAATGCGGTCGAAGCGGGGATGCAGGGGGCGATGCTGGCCCCCACCGAGATACTGGCGCGGCAACATTATGAGACGCTGCGCAAAATGGCGTCGGGATTGCCGGTGGAGATCGCCATCCTGACCGGGCGCGACAAGGGCAAGGTGCGCGAGGCGACGTTGATGGGGCTGGCCGATGGCAGCATCGACATATTGGTCGGCACCCATGCGATCTTTCAGGAAAAGGTGCAGTATAAGGCGCTGGGGCTGGCGGTAATCGATGAGCAGCATCGGTTTGGCGTGGCGCAGCGGATGATGCTGGCGAACAAGGCGACCCAGGCGCCGCATCTGCTGGTGATGACGGCGACGCCGATTCCGCGCACGCTGACGCTGACCTATTATGGCGAAATGGAAGTGTCCAAGCTGGACGAGATGCCGCCGGGGCGGCAGCCGATCCAGACGGTGGTGATGGCGGCGACGCGGCTGGACGAGGTGGTCGATGCGCTGGCCCGCCATGTGGGCAGCGGGGGGCAGGCCTATTGGGTGTGCCCGCTGGTCGAGGAAAGCGAAACCAGCGATCAGGCCGCGGCTGAGGCGCGCGCGGAATCGCTGCGGCTGCGCTTTGGCGAAGCGGTCGGGCTGGTCCATGGCCGGATGAAAGGGCCGGACAAGGATGCGGCGATGGAGGCCTTCGCCGCCAATCGGACGCAGATATTGGTCGCGACCACGGTGATCGAGGTCGGCGTCGACGTGCCCAATAGCAGCCTGATCATCATCGAGGGCGCCGAACGCTTCGGCCTGGCGCAGTTGCACCAGTTGCGCGGGCGGGTGGGGCGCGGCGACAAGCCTTCGGTCTGCCTGCTGATCCGGGGCGGCGCGCTGGGCGAGACATCGCGCGCGCGGCTGGCGCTGATGCGCGAGACCAATGACGGATTTCTGATCGCCGAGGAAGATTTGCGGCTGCGCGGCGCGGGCGAAGTGCTGGGCACGCGGCAGTCGGGCGAGGCGGCGTTGAAGCTGGCGACGCCCGAACATATGGCCGCGCTGATCGACCCGGCGCGCGATGACGCGAGGCTGCTGATCGATCGCGACGGCGGGCTGGACAGTGCGCGCGGGCAGGCAGCGCGGGTGTGCTTGTATCTGTTCGAGAAGGATGCGGCTGTGGGGTTGTTGCGGGGGGGGTAGGGAGTGGCGATTGCTTGCCGTGGCCAATATTGCCTCTCCCGTGAACCCGAAGGCCCGCAAGTGCCCGCTGGTCCAGCACTTCACGGCGAATGGACCGGTTGTTGGCGCAGATTTGGCGGCGATGATGGTTTAAACAGCCGTGCGCCCACTGACCGCCACACCGACCTTGCCGCCGCACAGGCCACACTGGATGAGGCCCGAGAGCAGTTAGATGAGGCCCGAGAGCAGATGGACCGGGCGTCTGCCAAGATGCATCCGGCTGGCTTGCGTGGCCTGGATATATTTGTCGGTAAGCGCGTCCTGTCGCTGTTTCACAGCCTGCCATAGATCGTCGCTGACGATCCGCAGACCCATTCGGCCTCGGGATTGGTGCGGGCTACTCTCTGACCCGTCAGCGATTCTTGAGATAATGTTTGTGGTTCCAGACCCGCTTTCCGACATAGAGTTCAGTGTTGAGAATAGCCACGCCCTGGCAAAGCTTGCCGGTTACGGTCGTGTTGCTCCATGGCCGCGAACTCGCGAAAGATGCGCTCGACCACTGGCGCTTCGCTTGGCTCGATCTGGCATTCGCCGCGCACCATTTCACCTTCGCTGGAAAGCCGCCTCACTGTGCGATAGCCACAGCCTACCGGTCCTGCCGAAAAGCCTTTCTCCACCTTGAGGAACAGCGCATTCATCCTGCCCTTGAGACATCAATGCAATACGCGTTAAGCTATGAATGCATGTTCGATTGCCGCGCCACCGCCTTCACCTTCCTATGCGAAGATGTCGGCCAGATCCTGTGATTGGGGACCATCTTTCCAGTTGCGCAGCGCGGTATAAAGGCTGGCTTGTGTCGTGCTCCAGAAGGCGATGATCAGCGTATTGGTGATGGCGGTCGATATCAGATAGAGCGGCGACAGCGCCAATGCGTCGGCGGTTGCCATGGACATCATGCCGCTCGTCACCATGACGACGCCCAGCACGGCCGTCAGCAGCCATACCAGGACCAACAACAAAAATTGCAGCCCGAAAATCTTCCAGCGCGCGCCCTTGGTCAGATACCGGCTGCGGGAGAAAGCGGCGAATATGCCATTTCTCTCCACGACCAGAGCGGGCGCGGCGACCGACCACATGATGTAGAGCATGATGCCCGGCACCACGAGCAGGATGAAACCCGCCACGACCCCCAGGACCAGTAACAGGGTGAGGCCGATCAGCGGGACCGCGACCGCAAGACCCGCATGCACGCATGCGGCGAAGCTCGCCCGTTGGCCTTCGGCATAGGCCAGGGTTGCGCGGACGAGCGCGCCCTGAACCAGCATGGACAGCAGCAGGAAAATGACGAAGGAGGCTATCGACACCGCTACCGCGCCGACCGTGCTGGAGCGATCAGCCGTCGCGAGCGTTGCCCCGATGAAATAGGTGTAGAGCGATTGCGGCACGGCGCCCAAAAGGAAGGCTATGCCGAACGTCGCGATCGGATTGTCACCCAATGTCCCAAAGGCGCGACTTAGCACCGTGCCGATGGAAAAAGATTGTTCCTCGCTAGAACCTGCTCGCGTCGCCATTTTGATACCCCCCGATTGATGGACTTGGCATCAATGCTGTCTCATTCGATGGACTTTGTCACTCTTTGAATAGCTTGCGCCGCCGCGCCCAGGCGTTAGGGTTCGGCGTGACGGGGGTAATCGGGGCATGGCCGCACCAGCAGAGATGGCGGACGATCAACTTGCCGCAGCGCATCGGGCGTTGCGGGCGGAGGGGGACGTGCAGTTCGACCTGCTGCCCGCGCCCGGACGGCAGCCGCCTCCGGCCTGGTTGAAGGCGCTGGGCGAATGGCTGGAGCAGGCCTTGGCGCCGGTCGACCGCTTCCTGCGCTGGATCGGCAGCTTCATGCCTGACGCACCCTATGCCCGTATCTTCCTGTGGACCATGATCGCGGCGCTGCTGCTGTTCCTTTTGTGGATGGCGGTCGATCGCATCCGGCACGGGGTCTGGCGACTGCCGCGCCTGCGCCGCCGCGCGGTGGCCGTTCCCGTCGCGCCTGATGAAGACTGGACCCCCGATGCCGAACCGGCGCGCGCCTGGCTGGAGGAAGCCGACGCGCTGGCCGCGCAGGGGCGCTATGCCGAAGCGGTGCATCACCTGCTTCTGCGCAGCGTCGAGGATTTGTCTCGCCGCCGTCCGCAGATTGTCCGCCCGGCCCTTACCAGTCGCGATCTCGCCACGGTGCAGGGCGTGCCCGCCGCGCCGCGCCGCCTGTTCGCAGAGATTGCCGCAGCCGTGGAACGCAGCCTATTTGGCCGCCGCCCGATCGCGGCTGTCGAATGGGACCGCTGCCGCCGCGCCTATGCCGATT
The DNA here is from genome assembly GCF_032227065.1 of Sphingobium sp. SA2. Lineage (NCBI taxonomy): Bacteria > Pseudomonadati > Pseudomonadota > Alphaproteobacteria > Sphingomonadales > Sphingobiaceae > Sphingobium > Sphingobium sp. SA2. Next base: position 2,959,456 of record NZ_JAPMXX010000006.1, on the reverse strand, counting down.
TCGCGCAAAGCCGGACCTGGACGGCATGAGCGACGTTGCGTTTGGCCGCCCGGCGAACGACGCCACGCTGTTTCGCGGGCGCACCGTCGCGTTGATGCTGGCGATCGGCATTGCAGGCTTTGCGGCGATGCTGGTGCTGGGTGCCTATGCGCCGGATTTGCGGTCGGGTCGCAATGGTGGCGGTCATGCCTTGTCCAACGCAGTGACGGGCTATGCGGGGCTGGTCGCTTTGGCCGAGGCGACCGGGCGGCAGCCGCGGATCGTGCGCAGCGCGCGCGATTTCGACACCGAAGATCTGCTGGTCGTGACGCCGGAAACCAGCGGCATCGACGTGAGCGAGGCGCTGACCCAGCGGACCAGTCGACCCACCCTGTTCATTTTGCCCAAATGGCGCACCGTTCGGGATGAAGACCATGAGGGGTGGGCGCGTTATCAAGGGATATTGCCGCTGTCCGAACCGATCGGTGTCCTCTCGCCGGGCGTGCGCTTCACCATGCGCCACTATCGCAGCGGTGGCGGGGTACTGACGGCGCGCGGCGTGCCGGGCCGATTTTGGAAGCCGCGTCCCATTCAGGTCATCACCGGCATTGATCCCGACAATGACGAGCAGGACGATCGCTGGCGCAAGCTCACGCCCCTGCTGACGGACGGCAAAGGCGGCATCGTGCTGGGCCAGGTCGGCGAGGGGCCGCTTTATGTGCTGGCGGACCCCGACCTGCTCAACAATCGCGGGATGAAGGATGTGACCCAGGCGCGCGCGGCGCTGGCCCTGCTCGATTGGATCAACAGCACCGGGGCCGAAGGTGTTGCCTTCGATGTCTCGCTGAACGGGCTTGGCCATTCGCGCAGTCCGCTCAAATTGCTGTTCGAGCCGCCTTTCCTGGCGATGACGCTGACCATCTTGGCCGCGTTGCTGCTGGCGGGCATTCATGCCTTTGGTCGCTTCGGCCCGCCGCGCGCCCGGACGCGCGCCGTCGCTTTGGGCAAGGCGGCGCTGGTCGACAACAGTGCGCTACTGATCCGCAAAGCGGGCCGCGAGGCGCGGCTGGGCGGCCGCTATGCCGCGGCCATTCGCGATCGGGCGGCGCGCGCCTTCGGCGTGCCAGCGCGACTGCGCGACGGCGCGCTCGACCAGCATCTCGATAGTTTGAAGGCGCAGCACCGCTTCACCGACCTGGCGCAGGCGGTGCAAGCGGCCAGCGACCGACACAGCCTGCTCGAAGCCGCGCAGGCGCTCCATGATTGGCAGGGGGAGAAAGCCAAGTGAATGTGACCGAAGTTCAGGCGCTGGGCCAGGCGATCCGCCAGGAAGTGGCGCGCGCCGTGGTGGGGCAGGAGGCGACGGTCGACCTCATGCTCGTCGCGCTGTTTTCGGGCGGACATATCCTGCTCGAAGGTCCGCCCGGCACTGCCAAGACCCTGATCGCGCACAGTTTTGCCCGTGCGCTCGGCCTGGATTTCGGGCGCATTCAATTCACCCCCGACCTGATGCCCGGTGACATAGTCGGCGCCAATCTCTTCAATTTCCAGACCAGCCAGTTCACGCTGACGCGGGGACCGATCTTCACCGAATTGCTGCTGGCCGACGAAATCAACCGCACCCCGCCCAAGACGCAGGCGGCGTTGCTGGAAGCGATGCAGGAACGCACCGTCACCATCGATGGCGACAGCCTGCCGCTGAGCGACCGCTTCATGGTGGTGGCGACGCAAAACCCGATCGAGCAGCAGGGCGTCTATCCCCTGCCTGAGGCGCAACTCGACCGCTTCCTGTTCAAGCAGAGCGTGGATTATCCAAGCGCGACGGAGGAACGGCGCATCATCGCCACCCACGGCGCGCGGACCCATGCGATGACGCCGCAGGAATGGGGCGTTGTGCCCGTCGCCGACGCGGCCCGCATCGGCGAAGCCATCGGCGTCGTCAATCAGGTGCTGCTTGTCGACGAAGTGGTCGATTATATTCTTGGTCTCATTCGCGGCACGCGCGATGTTGCCGATCTGGAAAGCGGTGCGTCCCCGCGCGCTGGCGCGATGCTGGCCGGGGCCGCGCGCGCTCGCGCGGCGCTCGATGGGCGGGACTTCGTCATCCCCGACGATGTCAAAGCACTTGCCCCGGCCTTGCTGCGCCACCGCCTGATCCTATCGCCTGCCGCCGAGATTGACGGCCGCCGCATCGAGGATGTCGTGACCGGCATCATCGAAACGATCGAGGCACCGCGCTGACCCGATGATCTATCCGACCCGCACCGCGATCTGGACGGCGGCGGCCGGCGCACCTGTGACCTTGCTGGTTGCGCTGATGGTGCCGGGACGCTGGTATGCTGCATTGGCCTGGCCGATCGCGGTGCTGCTGGCGACGCTGGCGGACGCGCTGCAGGGCGCACGCCCTTCGCAGGCGCAATTGACGCTCGATCTACCAAGAACCGCCAGCGTCGGCGCGAGCGTGGACGGCAGGGCAAGCATGACCATCCCCGGTGCCGCGCCTGCCCGCGCGCAACTGCTGGTGGGAAGCGGGCCGCTTTTGGAACAGGAGGAGGACAGTCCGTGGGTCGAATTGATCGACGGGCGGGGCGTGGCCGCCATCCCGTTGCGCGCAGCCCGGCGCGGCACCGCGCGGATCACTCGCGCCTGGCTTCGTTGGCGCGGGCCGCTGGGTCTCGTCTGGAAACAGCATAGCCTGCCGCTCGACGTGACCATGGCGATTTTGCCCGACATCCGCCCGGTCCACGAACGCGGCGCGCAGATATTCCAGCGGCATGCGCTTCAAGGCCTGATGGCGCAAATCGATCGTGGCGACGGTGCGGATTTCGACGTGCTGGTCGAATTCCATGCCGGCATGGACCGACGGGCCATCGACTGGAAGCAGTCGGCCCGCCACAGCAAGTTGCACGCCAAGGAGTTTCGGTCTGAACGCAACAACCAGATCGTCTTCGCCATCGACGCAGGGCGGCAGATGAGCGAGCCGGTCGGGGGACTCAGTCGGCTCGACCGGGTAGTCTCGGCCATGTTGCTGACCGGTTGGGTCGCGCTCAAGCTGGGGGACCGTGTCGCGCTCCACGCCTTCGACTCTCGCCCGCGCATCGCCAGCGGAATGGTGTCGGGCGCGGCGGCGTTCAGTGAGTTGCAACGGCTTGCTGCGCAGATCGACTATAGCGGCGAGGAAACCAACTATACCCATGCGCTGACCAATTTGGCGGCCCGGCTGACGCGCCGGTCGATGATTATCCTGTTCACGGAATTTACCGATCTCACCTCTGCCGAATTTCTCGTCCGCGCGGCGGGGCGGCTGGTGGAAAGGCATTTGCTGCTGGTCGTGGTGCTGCGCGACGAGGAACTGGAATCGATCCTCGACCGCCGTCCGCAAAGCGCGGACGATGTCACGCGCGCGGTCACCGCTGCTGCGCTGCTCAAGGATCGGTTGATCGTGCTGACCCGCCTGCGCCATCTGGGCGCCCATGTCATCGAAGCCGAGCATGACCGCGTCGCCGACCGGCTGGTGCAGGGCTATGTCGATCTCAAGCGGAGGAACCTGTTGTGAGCGCCATGGTCGAAGGCGCAGCCGCGCCGCTGGTCAACGCCAGCCGCTTCCGCGCCGCGCATGAGGCGGAGTGGGAGCGGCTCGATCAGCTTATCATCCGCATGGAAAAGCGATCTGTCCGGGCTTTGTCGGAGGATGATATTCTGGCTCTGCCGCTGCTCTACCGCTCGGCGCTATCGTCTCTGTCGGTCGCGCGCGAAACCTCGCTCGACCGCGCATTGGTCACCTATCTCGAACAATTATGCACCCGCGCCTATTTCCAGTTGTACGGCGTGCCCGACACCGCGCTGCGCCAGCTTGGCCGCTTCCTGGCCGTAGATTGGCCACTCGGAGTCCAGGCTTTGTGGCGCGAGACCCTGGCCTGTTTGATCTTCACTATCGTGGGCGTCACTGCAGGCTGGTGGCTGGTCGCCAGCGATGCCAGCTGGTATTACAGCATCATTCCCGATGCGATGTCGGGCGGGCGCGACCCGTCGGCCAGCACCGAAGCGCTGCGTGCCACCATCTATGGGCCTCAAGAAGGAAGCGGCCTCGCGACCTTTGCCGCCTATCTCTTCACCCATAACAGCCAGGTCGCCATCTTCGCCTTCGCGCTCGGCTTCGCCTTTACCGTGCCGACCGTGCTGCTGCTCCTCTATAACGGCCTGACTTTAGGGGCGATGCTCTGCCTGTTCGCGCAGAAGGGATTGGGCCTCAATTTTCTCGGTTGGCTTACCATCCATGGTTCGACCGAGATGTTCGCCATCATCCTGGCCGGGGCGGCGGGGATGAAGATCGGGACGGCCATCGCTTTTCCGGGTCGCGAGGACCGTGTCGAGGCCGCCGTGCGGGCCGGACGTCGTGCTGCCGTCGTCATGGCCGGGGTCGTGCTGATGTTGCTGGTTGCGGGCTTGCTGGAAGGGATCGGGCGGCAAACGGTCCAGTCCGACCCGATGCGCTATGGCATCGGCCTGGCCATGCTGGTCGGTTGGCTTGCCTATTATTATCTGCCGCGTCGGCGAGAGGGTCGCGATGCGCTGGCGGCGTAACCGCAAGCCCGGCGCGCCGCGGTCGTTGCGCCGCAGCTTCGTCACGCCTGAGGGCGTGGACCTGCGTCTGGAACTGGCGAGCGCGGGGACGCGCGCGTCCGCCTTCATCATCGACATGCTGATCCTTTTCATCAGCCTGATTTTGGCGACCACCGCGATCACGCTGCTTGGCCTTGCAGGCGGCGGCGGTGAAGTCTTCCAGATACTCTGGCTGATCGGTGCCTTCGTTCTACGCAACGGATGGTTCATCCTGTTCGAAATGGGCGGACGCGGCGCGACGCCGGGCAAGCGGATGCTGGGGTTGCGGGTTGTCGCGCGTGATGGCGGGCGGCTGGCCGGCGGGGCGGTGATCGCCCGCAACGCGCTGCGCGAGATAGAGGTGTTCCTGCCTCTGTCCTTCCTGGGGATGCAGGCGGCGCAGGACGCGGCCGACGGTTTCCTCACGCTGTTCGCGCTGAGTTGGACGGGCATTTTCCTTTTCTTCCCTCTCTTCAACCGCGACCGACTGCGTGTCGGCGATCTGTTGGCGGGCACCTGGGTCGTCCTCAATGTCCGCGCCGCATTGGGCACGGATCTTGTCGCGGCGCGCGCCGCGCAGCCGCGCCGCGTCTTCAGCGACGCCGCGCTCGACCTGTATGGCATTTATGAATTGCAGACGTTGGAGACGGTTTTGCGCAGCGGGCAGGATGACGCGATCGCTACCGTAGCGGCGACCATCCGGCGCAAGGCGGGGCTGGCGGACGAAGGCGACGATGAAGGCTTTCTGTCGGATTATTACGCCGCGCTTTGCGCCCGGTTGGAACGCGGCATGCTGGTCGGCCGCCGCCGCGAGGACAAGCGCGCTGTCTTCGGTTCACGCTGAAGTCGTTCGCGAAAATGTGATTTGCAAGGCGCGCTTTGGGAAGCGGATAACGCGTCACGAATAATCGTTTACCCGCGAGACGAGGGTCGACTGGGCGTTCATCATCACGTCGCCGAACCGGTCATGAAAGCGATGTCGGTGGCGTCTCGGCCCCCGACGATGCAGACTATGGTTTCGGGCGGCGCTAGGCCGATCGTATCGACGATATCCCATGTGCCGTCGAGCCAGACTTCGAACATAGCGTGGAAGTCTCGCGCATCCGATCCCGCTTGACAAGCCCCCCGTACGGGTCTGTTGTTGCATCGGGGGAGGGGGCGATGACGCCGGACGAAGCAACGCAGATCAGATGGGGCGTCGGGACCGCGATCTTCGCCGTGGCGCTGGTAGCGATAGTGGCGCTGGTCCCCGATCCCTTCTTCCGCCAGCGGGTCATCGCCACCACGCTCGACGATGTCGAGGGCGTCTCGCCCGGTGTTCAGGTCTATTTTCGCGGCGCACCCATCGGGCAGGTGCGTTCCGTCGAACTGGACGGGGCCAGCCGCACCTTCGCGGTCCATATGGGCGTCGCAAAGGACTGGCGGCCATCCCGCTGCGCCTTTGCCACGGTTGCCGCGGCCAATCCGCTGGTTGCCCCGCGCATCGAACTGGTCGCGCTGGAAACTGCCGCTGCCCAATGCGCCACCGCGCGCCTTGCCTATGGTTGCGACACGATCGCCGGGCCACAAAGCGCCGATGCCATCGCCGGATGCCGCCGCCCCGCCGACCTGTTCGAAACCGCATCCATCGCGATTGGCGAAGCGGCTGCCGTCGCCCGCACCGCCAACGCCATGGCGCAGCGGCTTTCCACGATGTTGCAGGGCGACGGGTCGGGCAGCGCGGTCGATATGGCGCAGGTCGCGCGTAACGCGACCGAAACCCTCGCCGCGCTGAATTCGCTCAGCACCCAGCTCGACCGAAGCTTCACGCCAGGGCAGGGCGATATTGCGCTGACCCTCTCCCACGTCCGCAAGGCGACCGGGCGCGCATCGGAGATCGACATTGCTGCGCTCAACGGCATCCTGCGCGAAACCCAGGCGATGGTCGCGCAGAACCAGAGCAGCATCGCCGGGCTGCTCGCCGAAGGGAAGGGCAGCGCCAGCGAAGCGCGGATGATCCTCGAAGGGGCGTCCGCCTCACTGATCGCCACCAGCGCCAATCTGGAACGTACCAGCGCCAGCCTTGGAAACCTCAGCGAACGGCTGGCGGGCGACCCGACCTTTGCGATCCGGGGCCAGCGCTATGCCGATCCGCCACCGCCGGGAGGAAAGAAATGATGCGCCTCGCCTCGATCCTGCTGCTGCTTATGCTCCCGGCCTGCGCAGCGCTGAAAGGTGGCGACGCGCCCGTGACCATGCGCGTCTCGCCCCGCTTCGCCCCCGGCCCGGTCCAGCCGACGCCGACGCTGGCGGTAGCCCCGGTGCAGGCGCGGGGATTGAGCGGCGGGCTGCGCTACGCCTATGTCGATGCGGCCACGCCGGGCGAAATCCGCCAGGCCTCGACCCTGTTCTGGGAAGAACCGCCCGCCACCATGCTCGCCCGCGCGCTGGTCGCGGGGTTGCGTACCCGCTTTGCGGCTGTCACCGGGCCGGATCTGTCGCTTGCCGCCGACCGCCGGGTAGTGGCGACGCTCGATCGGTTCGAGGAAGTGACCAGCGCAGGAGTTGCGCAAGCGGTGGTCGCTTTCGACGTGACCCAGGTGGCGCAGGGCAAGGCGGTGTGGACCGGCCGCTATTGCGCGACGCAGCCAATCGCTGCGGCGGCAGGCACGGTGCGGGCTGCGGCGTTTCAGGGTGCGATCGAACAGGCGGTCGCGGCATTTGTTGAGGATGCGGTGTCGGGTAAGGTTACTGCTGCCCCCTGTTGAAGCATCGCGATCAAATCACCTCCGTTCGCCCTGAACTTGTCGAAGCGCCGTCCTTCTTGAAGGGAAAGGCTGGGGCTTCGACAAGCTCAGCCCGAACGGGGAGGGGGCATTCGGGTCACACCAACTGCCCAGCCTCCAGCCGATAGACCCGTTCGCACAGTCGCCCTGCCAGCGCCACATCCTGCGACAGCAGCAACAGCCCCCGGCCATGGGGCACGATTCGCCGTCGCACCTGTTCCTCCAGCACTGCGCCGCGCGCATAGGCGCCTTCGAACGGCTCGTCCAAAATCAACAGGTCAGGATCGCGCATGAAGGCGCGCGCCAGTTCGGCCCGTCGCCGCTCGCCGATGGACAGCATGTCGGCGCGGACGGTCGCCGCCTGCTCGAGCCCATATTCCAGCAACAGCCGGTCGATCCGCCGCGCCGCCCGCGCATCGCGTCCGCCGACGTGGCCCAACGCCAGCCGCATATTCTCCTCGACTGTCAGGTCACCCAGCAACGATCCGCCCTGCATCGCCAGCCCGCATCGGGCGCGCAACAACCGGCGCTGGTCGGTATTCGCATCGTCCAGCGCCACCCCCATCAGCCGTACCGTGCCGCTGTCCGGCTCGGCCAGCCCGACCGCCAGCCGCAGCAGCCAGCCCTTGCCAGACCCGCTTTCCCCGACAATGGCGACTCGCTCGCCCGCCGCGATAGTCAGGTCGATCTGGTCCAACAACCGCACCCCGCCCAGCACCAGGCCGACGCTTTCAAAGGCCAGCAACTGCGTCACGACAGCGCCGTCCATATCGCCGCCGCCGTGAATATCCCCAGCAGTCCGGCGGTAAAGGCGGTGGTCGCGCGGCGGCCAATGTCGGCGGGGGATCGCACCGGCTTGGCCCCCACCGCGCCGCCCACGCCAAAGGCGATCAGCGCGTAAACCAGCACCTTGCCCATGCCAGTCAGCATTGCGCCCGCCGCCTCGTGCGAAAAGGAAAAACCTGCCCATTGCGACCAGCTGATATTGGCGATCAGCCCCAGCGGCAGGGCGCAGCCGACCAGCGCCGCAAGGCCCCCCAGCATCATATGTATCGGCACGGACAACAGCACGGCGACCAGGGCCGGACCCAGCGCATGGCCGACCGGGTCGCGACCCAGCGCCTCCAGCGCGTCAATCTCCCGATTGAGCGACATCGCCCCCAGCCGGGACGAGAGCGCCACCGAAACGCTGCCCGACGCGAACAGGCCGACCAGCAACGGCACGATATCGCGCAGCAGCGTTTGTGCCAGCGCCGATTGCACCGGAATTTGCGCATTATAGAGCGCCAGCAGCCGCGCCGCGCCAATCCCGGCGATCATCCCAGCCAGCGCGGCCAGCGGCAGCAAGGTGCGCAAGGGTCGCCAGACGTGCAAGCGAAGGCCGTCCGCCAGTTGCCGCTGCGCCAGCCGGTCGCCCGCGATCACCCGCCGCGCCATGCCGCGTGCCGCGCGCCCGATCAGCCACAGCCCGGCCCCCAGCGCGGCAAGGATCTTGCCGCTACCCCTTAGCGCGCCCATGGTGCCCGGACGATCGCGCCATCGCCTCCCAACTGCACCGCGCGGGTGTCGTCGGCAGGGCCAGGCGCTAGGATGAGGTGCGCGTCGGGCAGGTCCGCAGGATCGGCCACGGCGTAAATCCCGTCCGCCGCCCGCACCAGTTCCGCCGTCATTCGGGCGTCGCCGCCAGGGAGCGTGTCGATGATCGTCTGAACATGGCCGGTCAGCCTTAGTTGGATCAGCCCCCCCCGTTCATGCAGCAGGCCCATCATCGCCCGCGACCAGCCATCGGCCAGATCGCCTACAAACAATGGTGCCCGGTCGGGATAATGCGCGTCCAGCGCCGCCAGCAACGCGCCCGGATCGGGCGGCGCACTCTCGCCACCGGGCAGGATTGCAACGGTCAGCACCCGCAGCGCCCGCCGCCCCGACGCGCCCAGCAACCGCGCCATGATCCGCACCTGTTCCCGGTCCAGATCCTTGATCTCTTCACTCAAATCATCATAGGGGATGATGTCGGGATGCAACCTTTCAGCATCGTCGCGCACCGCGCCGAACGTCCACCCCTGCACCAGCTTGGCCGCCATCCAGCGATCATGCTCGGCGCGCGACAATTCCTCCAGCTCGTCGGGGGTCAGCAGCAGCGACGGTCCGCTGCCCTCCACCAGCCGCGCGCCAATGTCGCGCAGCTTGAGACTGTAGCAGTCGGCGACCAGTCGGTTATCGTCGCGGAAGGATTCGGGCAGATTCTCCCATTCCTGCATCGACGCCCGCACGCCGATCCGCTCACCCTCGGCAAAGCGGCCTTCCAGATAGAAATCATGGATCGACCGAGCCAGCGCGTCATGCCGGTCCTGCAACAGCATGTCGGGATCGGCCAGATCAGCGAGCGCGCCGAACGGCCATATCCCCGCGCCCAGCCGCGCATCATGCCCGCCATCCATCCGCACATGGATCGGCGGCGCAACCAGCGCGGCGGCGCGATAGCGCGCATCCACCGCCAGTGCGATCGCCAGCGCCCGGTCATCGTCGCCCACATCGATCAGGATCGCGACAGGTTCCCCGTGCGCCGCGACATGCAGGTCGATCAGCGCGCCGATCCCCGCTGGATCAGTCCGGGCCTCGACAAAGCGTAGCGGCGACAGGCTGTCCGCCGTCGGATTGCGCGCTCGGAAAGCGGTTTCGGTCGTCGCGGCAGCGGGCAGGTGGATGAAGAATGAAGGTTTGCCGCCGTCGCGATAGTGACCCCCGGCCAGCGTGCGCAGCATATAGCGTTCGATCAGCGGGGTAAAGCCGATCACCAGCAAGCCGCGCCCAACCTGTCCTGCGCGCATGAAGCCATCGATTGGCCGGGCCAGCGCCAGTTGTCGCGCGGCAATGTCGGGCAGGGCGGCCAGCCGCACTCGCGCGGTCTTGCGGTCGCCCTGCTCGAAACGCTGTTCGACGCTGCGCCGCAGGTCGAGGTCATCGACGCGCAGGATGACGTCCAGCGGATCACCAGCAGCGCGCACCTGTGCCGCCTGTCCCATTACGGCGGAGCCAAGCGCGATGTTTGTCCGCGCCTCCCGGCTCAGCAGCAGCACCGCCCGCGCCTTGTCCAGCGCCAGCGCCTGCGCGCTTTCGCCAGTTTCCGCCTGCTCGACCTCTGCCGCCCCGGCCTCGATCGCGTCGGCAACCCAGAGAGTGCGGCGGTCGCCCGGCCACAGCAAAACCCGCCGCCCTTCCTCCAGCGCGCCCGACGCGGCCTGCGCCGCCAGCCCGCTATCGGCGTCGCCCGCAATCACGAGATGGTCGCCGCGCGCCCGGATAACCGCCAGCCGCCAGGGGTTGCGCAACTGTTCCCATGCCAGCGCGACGGTGGACCAGAAGGTCAGCAGCGGCAGCGCCCAGCGCGCGATATGCAGCGCGACGGGCAGATCACGCCCCTCCAGCGCCTGGGGGAAATTGCCGACGATCAGCCGCAGCGAGCGGAACGCATCCTGCGCGAGGGTGGAGGGTATCCCGGCCTGCCCATAGGCTTGGGCGAATCCCCATGTGCCGAGCAGAAATGCAGCCCCCATCGCCCCGAACCGCACGATCGGCGCGACCGGCGGCAGCCTTAATCCCTTGCGCCGCTTGCCTCCGGTCATCGCCCCGGTCATCGCCAGCGTCAGTTGCTGGTGTGCAGGCGGACGAAGGCGGCGGAGACGCCGTCACCGGGATGATTGACAAGTTTGGCACGCAACCGCGTCAGAAACTGGCGTTCGGTGCCATTGACCACTTCATCGTCGCCGAACAGCGGCTTGTCGGATGCCAGCGCGAGGATGAGTTCCGGGCCGAAGGGCGGCGCGACGGCATAGCGCTGCGCGGTTTTGGACAGGCCGATCATCACCTGCCGCACGCCCTTGCGGTCGGGTTCGGGATGGCCGCGATGCAGTTCCACCGCGCTGCCATCGGCCTGCAGGTAGATGATGCTCAGATAAGGCCGCGCCGCCGTGGTGGTCGCGCTGACGCCGAAAATCTCATTCTCCTTCATCGTCACCGGATCGCCCTCGCGCGGCGCGCCCGCCTCGGTCAGCGTGGTGATGCGGGTGCCCGCGCGCGCCAGCGGTGCGGCCAGCGTCAGCGCCGCCTCGCATTGCGGCCAGGGCAGGTGGCGCACCTCGAACTTCGTCTTGGGGTCGGCCTTTAACGCCGCTTCGCGTAAAGCGGCAATCGCATTCAGGTCGCCGGAAAAGCCGGATACTGCGCCGCCTTTCACACTGACGGCACCGCAGGGCATGGCGTCGGCCTGCTCCGTCACCATCTGCGCCGCGTTTTTGGGCGGAGGGGGCGGCACGCCGAGCGCGGCTGGCGCGACCGGCGCTTCGAGCGAATAGGCCTCGCCGGTTAGCAGCCGGAAGGTCGCATAGTCGATCCAGGCATAGCCCTTGTCGCCCCAGATCGGTCCCCAGCTGTTCATGATGCGCAGCGCCTGCCGTTCCTCATCATAGCCAACGATCGCCATGGCATGATAATTGGCCTTTTGCGGCTTCTCGGCGCGGGTGTAGATGCCGTCGCCGCGATGCGCCTTGAAATCGACCGGCGTGGGCATGGCGAAGATCACCGGCGCGCCGCGCGCCAGTGCGCCCTTGACGTCGTCCAATATGATCGGCGTGCGCCAGTCGTCCTTCACCTCTCGATCGACCGCGCGCCAGTCGAGCAGGCGATAATCGCCCGCCTTGATTTTCAGCGCATCGGGTGCGGGGATTGCGCATTTGGTCATGTCGTCGGGGAAATCGGCCAGGCTGACCGTCCCCTCATTTTTGAGCAAAGTCAGCGCCTGGACGATGCTGATCGTGCCGTTGCACGGCGTCCCCGCGGGGCGCAGCCGGTTATAGACATAGGCCGGGCTCATCTGGTCGGCGGGGGCGGCCGGCTGCACATCCTTGTCGCGGAAATTGAGGAACGTCCGCGCGGCATAGGTGGTCGCCCAGGCGACGCAATTGGGCTGCGGCCCCTGCGATCCGGGCGGCGGATAGGCGTTGGACAGGTCGACCCGCTTGGGCAGATAGGCGCGAAACCGCCCCTGTTTGGGCAGTTTCGCATACTCTTCGGGAGAAACGGGTTCTGCGCCGGTCATGAACTGCGGATCGTCCGCCTCCTGCGCCGACAGCGCCGAAAGGCCGACCCCCGACAGTGCCAGCAACGCGGCTGTGCTCCAGCGCATGGCCCGATGCGTCATCGCCCGTTCCTCCCCTTGGATAGGCTGTTTTTAGAAGCGATAGCCGATGGTCAGCGTCACCGCGTCATAATCGAAATCATGCGAAAAGCTGCTCGTGCCATGGGTGTAGATCAGGCCGATACGCAGTTGTTCGGCCTTGCTCTTCTGTTCGGCCTCGCGGGTGCGGACGCCGATGCTCAGCGCCGCTTCATGCACATTTTCATAGGATTGCGGATCGTCGGTCAGCTTGGTCCAGGTGTAACTGGCGCGCATCGACCCCTGCCGCCCGCCAAACATCCGTCCCTTGAACGGCAGTTGGTAGGCAACGCCGTTGCGGAAGGTGAAGACATTTTCCTTCACATAGAAGGCCGGGTCGCGACCCAGCCCCCAATCGGTCGTGGTGGACCAGCCGATCATATTGCCGATGGTCAGGTCGCCGCGCCCGACCTGCGCGATCTTGTAGCGGCTGCTGGCCGACAGGGTGATCAGGTCGCTGCTGGTCGATCCGAAATAGGCACCTGCGTCGGTCACGCCATAGGCGGCGCGCGGGGTGATCAGCCAGTTGGGTTGGACCGGTATCTCGACCCCGGTGGACAGCGTCCCCATCGTCGCGGTCGCGCCATTATTGACGTGCAGGACGTTGAGCACCGGGTCGATCAGCACGCGGGCGCGGCTGCCCTCGAACGGGCGCAGCGCCTTTTGATAGCGCAATTCGTAACGCTGGCCCTCGACCCCTGCCGACCCCCAATAGGTGATCGCGCCGCCGATCGTATCGGCATCCCCCTCCATGTCGAAACCGGGCGTGTCCGGATCATCGTCATAGTCCAGGTCATTGAGGTTCAGCGCGGTCGATACCGCACTATGCTGCAAGCTGTTCGGGCTGCCCACCGTCGCCAGGTAGGGCGATGCCTGCGCCATCCCCGGCACACATGCCACCAATGCCGCCGTCGCCAGATATTTCTTCATTGTCTCACCCCATTTACAGAACCGGTTTCCCTCTCCGGTTCCTGACCCACATTGAAACTTGTCAGGACGCGCCGAGTATTTCGTCCGGGTCCAGATCCCGCACCACCCGCAGCCCCGCATCCTGCCGCCGCTTGGTCGGCGTGAGCGTAAGCCGGTTGGCCGATCGCAGCGCATCGGGCGCGCTCTCGAACGATCCGCCACGGATCACCCGCGTCCGGCACGACTGGTCAGTGCAGCCCGACGTCCATTCCCACACATTGCCCTGCATCTGGTTGAGGCCAAAGGCGTTGGCGGGATAGCCGTTCACGCTTTCGGGACAACCACGATAGGGCGCGGTGTCCGATCCGCGATAGCGGGCGGTATGATCATAATTGGCCTGGCTTGGGCTGATGTCATCGCCCCACGGAAAGGCGCTCTGCGTGCCGCCACGGCTGGCATATTCCCACTCCGCCTCGGTCGGCAGGCGATAGGTGCGCCCGGATTTGACCGTCAGCCAGGCCAGGAACGCCTGCGCATCCTCATAGCTGATGTCGGTTGCCGGGATCAGCGGATTGGGATTTTCCTTCGCCCAATTGCCCAGCTTCGTGCAGGCATTGTCGCGCACGCAGCCATTCCATTCCGCAATCGTCACTTCATAGACGCCGATGGCAAAGGGCTGTTCGATCCGCACATTGGTCTGGACCGGCTCGTCATTGCCGCGTCCCGGTTCCGATGGGGGTGACCCGAACGGCGTGGTCCCGACCGGGATGGCGCGCATCCAAGGGCAATTGGCGCAATCGTAAAAGCGGTCATTCGATGAGCGGTCGCAGGAAATGAAACAGGGCGGCGCGCCCTGAAGCCCATAGTCGAAGGTCGGCTTCTGGAAATTCTTGCCTGACGACAGCGCCACCCGATCCGATACGCGCTTGAGGGCGTCGGCGATATTCTGCTGCGGGCGGCGGATTTCTTCGGCCAGCACTTTGGAGAAGATGCCGTCATCGAACGCGAACTGGTCGGCGCTGGTGGAGAAAGCGACCAGATAGCCCTGATCGGGGCGGATCGCGGCGGCGGGCGCGCGCACCATGCGGCGCAGCCCCTTGCTCCCGGCCAACTCGCCCACGGCGCTCGTCTCGACGCCGGTCTCGTCGGCGATCATCTGCGCCAGCGACGGAGGCGGCGCGGCCAGCACATTGCGGCACATGTCCAGCACGATCAGCATCGTTTTCGCCCCCGACCCCAGCAGGTTGCGGGTCAGCGCCGCGCGGGTCAGCGTCGCCGTCTCCGCCGTCACGTCGCGCCCGGCATCGACCGGCAGCAGCATGACGTCGCCATAGCTGCCGAGCGCCGCGCCATGGCCGGAGAAATAGAGCATCCCGAATGCCTTGGGTCCGGCTGCGGCCAGCTTCGCGCGAAAATCGGCGATGGCGGCCAGCATCGCATCGCGCGACAGGTCGCGCCTGACCTGCACCGGTCCCTCACCGCTGGCATCGACAAAGCCGGTGGCGTTGAGCGCGGTGGTGATCTTGTCGCCATCGGCATAGGTGGACGCGAGCCTGTCGAACGACTGGTAAGCGCCGTTGACGATCACCAGCGCCAGCCGGGGTTCATCGGCTGCCCGCGCCGTCCCGCCAGCCACCAGCAGCGCAACCAGCAGGCCCAGCGCTGCTATGGCGCGGAACAGCGGCGCTAGAGACAGGCCGGGCCGCGCGATCATTTCACGGCCTTGCGCGGGGCGAATTCCACTTGAGTGACGATTTGGTCGACCGCATCGACATGCAGCACCGCGTCATAGGCGCGCGCGGTCTTATAGGGTTCGGCCGGGCCACCGCCGAACAGCTTGGCGAAAAAGCCACCAAGGCCGCGTCCCTTCTGGCAATAGGGGCTGACGGTGACCATGCCGCCGCTCTTTTCAATTTCGTTCAGCCAGGCACCCAGCGGCGCGGGCGCTTCATTGGCGACCGGATAGGGCGCATCGAGATCGACCACCACTGTCCGGCCGCGCCGCAGCTTGGACTTGAGCGCGCGGTCGAACCGGGCGGGGTCGGCAAAGCGGAGCGCAGGCTTGGCGACTGGCCGGTCGCAGCCTTTCAATACCGCCGGGGTCGCCACGGGGGGCGGCAACGTACCGACAGGTTCGGCCGGGCGCTGCTTCGCCGGCGCGATCGCATTGGCTGTGGGTGGGGCAGGCAAAGGCGGGGTGGCGGGCACGGCTTGTTGCCCATTCGCAACAATATTGGCGGGCGGCGCTTCGGGGGCGATGATGCGCACGCCACGGGCCGCAGCACCATCGGCCGCATCGCCCCGCTGATCCTGCGGCGGTGTCGCGGGCGGAGTGACCTGCGCCAGCGCAGCGGATGCTACGTCCAGCGAAAGTCCTAGAGAAGCAATGGCTAAGACGTCTCTTACTATTATCATCGTTCCGCCCCGAGTCATGATATAGTTATTGCTCCCCTAACCATTATCAGATTATGGGTTATTGACTGTTCAGGCAACAAAAAAGCGGGGGAGATTCCAAGTGGCGAAGGGGCGTCGTGGACTCTGGGCAACAGTATTGGCGGCTTTTGTCACAATATTGGCATACCCCTCGGTCGCCAAGGCCGAAACCCGTGCCCTGCTGGTCGGCGCATGGCAGTTCCGCTCCAGTCTGATCATGGACCTGGCCGGTCCCGAAAATGATCTTCAAGCCATGGAGACAGTGATTCGCGGCCAGGGGGCCAGCGATGTCACAGTGCTGCGTAATGACGGCGTCAGCCGCACCACGGTCGAAACCGCGCTCCATGCTTTGGGCCTTCGGTCAAAACCGGGCGACTGGATATTCCTTTACTATACTGGCCATGGCGCGCTGGCCGAAGCCAGCGTCAAGGGGACGCGCGACGGCGACACCGACCAGTTCCTGCCGCTCCCTGGTTTCGACCCCGACAGCAAGGACGCTGAACGCTTCATCGTCGACAAGGATTTCTACACCTGGCTCGCTCTTTACATCCCGCGTGGGGTGCAGGTGCTGATGATGGCCGACACCTGCCATTCGGGCACATTGCATCGCTCGGTCGATCCGCGGGCTATGGGCATGACCCCGCGGCTGACGCTGGGCGGGCGCAATGTCGATCTGGGGTCGCGCCCCGCGCCGCGCTTTGCCAGCACCTTGGCCTCGGTAGAGGGGGCGTCGGTCGAGGGCACAGCGCTCACCGCCACGCGGGAGGATCTGCCCAACCTCTTCTACATCAGCGCTGCCCGCGACGATCAGGTAGCGTGGGAAAATGCCCTGCCGGTCGAGGGCGCGCCGACGCGCGGTTTCCTGACCTGGTCGTTCGAGCAGGGGCTGACCACGCCGCGCGCCGATGGCACGGGCATGGCGGCGGATCAGGACGGCGATGGCAAGCTGACCATCGGCGAACTGGGCGCCTATCTCAATGTCCAGGTCCGCATGTTGAGCGGCCAGCGGCAGGAAAGCGCCAGCATCATCCCGCCGGGCCGCGAAGGGCAGGGGCTGTTCGCCACCGTGCCGCCGCCGCCCGCCCCACCGGTCGCCCCGACGCTGCCGGGCCTGTACGTCGCGGACGTCAAGGTGCGCGCCAGCGTCACTGGCGACCATCCCTGGCGCATCCTGACCGATGGCAAGGGCGCGGATTTCGTCTGGGACACTGTTCGTCAGGTCATGCTCCGCCGCACCGGCGACATGGTCGCGCAAAATGTCAAAACCCTGCCGCAACTGCGCGGCGTGATCGACAAATGGGCGGCGATCGAGGCGCTGCGTCCGCTGCTGTCCGAACAGCACAGTCGGCTGACGATCGGCCCGTTGGACAATGGCGCGCGCTATCCGTCCGGCGCGCCGGTTACGCTGGCGCTGGCGCAACAGGGGGCCGCTCAGTCAGGCGCCGCGCCCCCATATGCCACTGTGTTCAACATAGCGTCGGACGGCACCGTCCAGCGCCTCTTCCCGTCCGATCCCTCGGACGGCGACGGCCGCCTGGCACCCGGCCAGTCACTCCCCCTGCTCGAAAGCCAGGTGATCGCCCCCTATGGCGCGGACCATGTGGTCGCCCTGATGACGCCCCAGCCGCCCGAAGCCTTCCGCCTGCTGCTGCGCACGGTCGAAAACCAGCGCGCCGCCGCCCGATTGGTCGCACCGATCCGCGATCTGCTGGCCAAGGCGCAGGCCAGCCTGTCGATCGGCGAACTTTATACCGGCAACTGACGGAATGCCGGTCTCAATTACTCAAAATCACCGTGCGGCTCTTGGCTGCGCTCTTGTTGCCGATGTCGATGCGATATTGGCCCGACGCGCGCGGCGTCACCGCGCAGACCGGGGCATAATCTGCATTATCGTCCAGGCACAATTGCCTGCCCGACGCATCGAGCAGGCGGATATACATGCTAGTGCCGATGTCGCCGATCGCGCCGATGCGCAGCGGCTCGCCACCCTTGGCGGTGACGGTGAAGCGATAGGCGTTGCGCGCGCCGACATCCTGTACCCGCCGCACCAGCCCCTTACCGAAGGCCGATGCGGTCACGCCGCGCCCGGCGGCCGACTGGGACAGGCGGATTTGCAACAGCAAGGCCTGATCGTCACGAGCCAGCGCTTTGGCTTCGGCAAACAATGCATCGGGCGAAAAGGCCGCGCCGCCCTCCGCCGGGGTCGCGCCATCGCTCATCGGCACCTGCTGCAGCATCCGCGCAGCGGTCAACATTGCATAAGGGTCGCCGTCACGCCGGGCAAAGTCGGCGACCTGTCGCGCGGCAATCGCCTGCGCGAACGGGTCGGCGGGCCTGGCCGCAGGCGTCTTGGCGGCGGGCGCAGCCTCCTGCGCCATCGCGCCACCACATGCCAGCATCATCGCCCCACTTGCGATTAGGATTTTGCGCTTCATGTCCAACCCTTTCAGCAAGATCATCTCCATTCCCGTGGATACTGCCGCAGCGGTCGGAAAGCCAGTGCTGAGCGGTGGCGCAGACCTGGCCGATTTCGCCCGGAAACAACTCACCGCTCTGGTCGGCGGGGCAGGGGCCGGGCGCTATGCCGCCTTTATCAGCTACAGCCATGCCGACATGAAGGTCGCGCGCTGGCTGCACCGCGCGATCGAAAATTATCGCGTGCCCATGGCGCTGGTCGGCACGCCGGGCGATCGCGGCCCGATCCCCTCGCGGCTGCGGCCGATTTTCCGTGATGAGGATGAACTGGCGGGCGCTGCCGAACTTGGCCCCAAATTAGAGGGTGCGCTCACCCGCTCCGACGCGCTGATCGTCATTTGCTCCCCCACCGCCGCCCGTTCGATCTGGGTCGACAAGGAGATTCGCAGCTTCAAGACAATCCAGCCCGACGCCCCGGTATTCGCGCTGATCGCGGCGGGCAAGCCAGGCGATCCCGACACCGACTGTTTTCCCGCGCCGTTGCTGTTCGCGCTCGACGCGGACGGGGAACTGGATCGCAGCCAGCCGCTCGAACCGCTGGCGCCTGATCTCCAGAAAAATGATCGCAACATTGTCAAACTAAAGCTGATCGCCG
This sequence comes from Sphingobium sp. SA2, assembly GCF_032227065.1. Taxonomy (NCBI): domain Bacteria; kingdom Pseudomonadati; phylum Pseudomonadota; class Alphaproteobacteria; order Sphingomonadales; family Sphingobiaceae; genus Sphingobium; species Sphingobium sp. SA2. The sequence goes on along the minus strand of NZ_JAPMXX010000006.1, from coordinate 2,940,483 downwards.
GGCTGCTTGGCACCCCCTATGCCAGCCTCTACCGCCGCGACCAGCGCCGCAGCCGCCGCATCGCCGCTGGGCTGTCTGCCTTCGCCTTCCTTTTGATCATGGTGCTGAGCGGTCTGTCGATCGCTGCCTTCACCTATGCCCGCATGGCCGTGCAGCAGCGCAACGAAGCGCAGGCCGCGCGCAAGCTGGCGGAGGAAAATGCCGACAAGGCCGAACGCCGCGCATGGCTGGCGCAGGTCGCCGCGCAGGAGGTCCGGCGTCTGGCAGATGCGGGAAATAGCTGCCCGCCGCCTTGAGCAAAAAAAGAATCCCCCATAATTTCGTCAACTTCGATCGAAATGGCGCGGTTCATTCTTTGGCTTCCAGGACTCCGCTAGTCTGGAACCGGCCGAATGTTTGCATGGCAAACAGACTATTCCCATGCACCGCAGCGTACGCTCGATTAGCACAAGCTGGAATAGCTAGATTGCCTCCCGTGTCGGCCCGTTCATACGATAGCTGCCCACTCGATACGTGGAAACAAATATGGACTTTTTTGCTGGGGCTTGGGGTTATCGTGTGAAATCAACACAACAAACCTCTTGCCTGGGAGTTGGGGACGCCGTCGCGCTAGCCACGTCGAATCAGATCGCAATTTGCAGCGAGTTACAACATTGGTGGTCCCGCGAAGGCGGGAGAGGGCTAAGAAGAGCAGGCCGCTGGCTGAGCGCGACGGTGGGTTGCAGCGCGCGCGAGCGGGCGGGAAAGAAGGAGGTCCAAATCCTCGGCAATTATGCTGCGCCTGCGAAACAATCGGCCTTGTGCCGCGTTTTTGCGGGATGGACCTGAGCCTGACCCATATCACATCGACGGCAGCCGTTTCGATCGCGCTCGCTGTCGCTTCGGCCTTTCTCCTTCACTGGGCGCTCTACGCCGTCGTGTTGCGCCTGGTGCGGCAGCGGATGGACCCGGTGTTGCTACCGGCGCTGTTTCAGCCGACGCGGTGGCTGGTGGTGTTGCTCGCATTGGGCGCGGGGGTGCAGCCGCTGGAGTTGGGACCGCGCGTCGAAGGGCTTTGGTCGATCGGGTCGAAGATGGTCTTCGCGTTGCTGGTCGGCTGGCTGCTGTTCCGGCTGATGCGCGCGACCCGCGTGATGATCGAGCGCAGCGTCGACATCAACGCGGAGGATAATCTGAAAGCGCGCCAACGCCATACCCGCGTCCGCATCCTCTATCGTGTCGCGCAGAGCGTCATCGCGGTGCTGGTGATCGCGATGATATTGATGGCGATCCCCGGCGTGCGGACGATCGGCGTGACGCTGGCGGCGTCGGCCGGTCTGGTCGGCCTGGCCGTGGGTGCGGCGGCCCAGCCAGCGCTCAAAAATCTGATCGCGGGCATCCAGATGGCCTTTTCCGAGCCGATCCGGCTGGACGATGTGGTGATCGTCGAGGGCGAATGGGGGCGGATCGAGGATATTACGCTGACCTTCGTCGTGGTCCGCATATGGGACGATCGGCGGATGGTGGTGCCGGTATCCTATTTTCTGGAAAAGCCGTTTCAGAACTGGACGACCAAGACGTCGGACCTGTTGGGCACGGTGTTCCTTTATGTCGATCCGACCGCCGATGTGGCGCGTATCCGCGAGAAGTTGGTGGAAGTGACGACCGCCAACGCGCGCTGGGACAAGCGGGTCGTGCTGTTGCAGGTGACCGACCATCGTGCCGACGCGCTGGAACTGCGCTGCTTGCTGTCGGCGCGCAATGCCGGGGTGGCGTTCGACCTGCGCTGCGATGTGCGAGAGGCGATGCTGGACTTTTTGCGGACCGAGATGCCCGAAGCGCTAGTGCGCGGGCGGCAGCGGATCGAGACGGCGGAGGGGGCGGCGATGGTGCCTTTTACCAGGCCGTCCGACGCGGCGGGATGAGCGCCATCAGCGCGTCATAGATGCGCGGCTTGATCGGCTCGATGAACTCCATGCCGATCCGGCCATCTTCCACCCAGCGTATGTCGGCGGGCATGTCCTGCACCAGTGGGAGCCACACGGTCACGCGCTCGCCAACGGATACCCTCTCGTCGCTGCGGCACATGAGGCCGAGCGGCGACAGGTTGATGATCCGCACACTATGGGCGCGGATGTCCACAGTGACGTGGCTGACCAGGTCAACAAGATCGCGGCGCGCCCGGCGCTGATCCACGGCGGGATCGCGCGAGCGTTGGACATGGTCGAGATGGGCGAATAGCGAGGACATGGCCGCAGCCTGCCCGTCTAGATGTGAACGACGTCCTGCCAGAAAGCGTTAATGTCGGCCTAAGACTCTATTCCCCGTTAGGCGACGATCATGCCATGCTTTTTCGCGCCGAAACTCAATTTGTCGCCTGCGTTCAGTATCATGGCCGGATCGGTCACGACCTGGCCATTCACGCGAATCGCGCCTTCGGCCAGCTTGCGCCGGACTTCCTTGTTCGATGGCGCAAAGCCCAGGCCAGCGGTCGCCTGAACGACGGTCAGGCCGTCGGTGCCGAGGCTGACGGTCGGCAGGTTGGCGTCGGATGCGCCTTCCTCGAACGTCTTGCGCGCGGTGTCGGCGGCGGCGGTGGCGGCGTCCGTGCCATGGGCCATGGCGGTGGCGGCATCGGCCAGCAGCTTCTTGGCATGGTTGATTTCCGCGCCGCCAAGCCGTTCGAGTTCGGCAATCTCTTCGAGCGGCAGGTCGGTGAACAGGCGCATGAAGCGGCCGACATCGGCATCCTGCGTGTTGCGCCAGAATTGCCAATAGTCGTAGGGCGAGAGCGCATCGGCATTGAGCCACACTGCGCCCTTGGCGGTCTTGCCCATCTTGCCGCCGTCCGCCGTGGTGATGAGCGGGGAGGTAAGGCCGAAGACCTGCGTGCCATCGACCCGGCGGGCAAGTTCGATGCCGTTGACGATATTGCCCCATTGATCCGACCCGCCCATTTGCAGGCGGCAGGAGGCCCGGCGCGACAATTCCAGAAAGTCGTAGGCCTGCAGGATCATGTAATTGAATTCGAGGAAGCTGAGCGATTGTTCGCGGTCGAGCCGCAGCTTGACCGAATCGAAGCTGAGCATCCGATTGACCGAGAAATGCTGGCCGATGTCGCGCAGGAAGGGGATATATTCGAGCTTGTCGAGCCAGTCGGCATTGTCGACCATCACCGCGTCGGTCGGGCCATCGCCAAAGGTCAGGAAGCGTTCGAATACGCGCTTGATGCTCGCGACATTCTCCGCGATCTTTTCGTTGGTCAGCAGCGAACGGGCTTCGTCGCGCAGCGAAGGATCGCCGATCTTGCCGGTGCCGCCGCCCATCAGGACGATCGGCTTGTGCCCCGCCTGCTGCATCCGCCGCAGCATCATGATCTGCACCAGGCTGCCGACATGAAGCGAGGGCGCGGTGGGATCGAAGCCGATATAGCCCGGCACCACCTGGCTTACGGCCATCGCGTCGAGGCCGGCCGCGTCGGTTAGCTGATGGATGTAGCCGCGCGCTTCGAGCAGGCGCAGAAGATCGGACTGATAGTTGCTCATGGGCCGCGCCTGTAGCATTGGCGATGCGTGGCGAAAAGTCCCCCCATCCGAACGGAGTTCAACGAATGCTGGCAATTGGCCTGATGTCCGGGACGTCGCGCGATGGCATCGACGCGGCCTTGATCGAGACGGACGGGAAGCGGGCGGTTACGCCGGTCGCCTTTCACGCCAAAGCCTATGATGACGGGTTTCGCGTGCGGCTGGCGGAAAGCTGCACGCGGGCGATGGCGATGAATGCGCCGGGGTTCGAGCCGCTGATCGCGTCGGTCGAGGGCGAACTGACCGAATTGCATGTCGAGGCGGTCGCCGACCTGCTGGGGCGCAGCGGGCATGTGGCGCAGGATATTGGCGTCATCGGCTTTCACGGCCATACTGTGGCGCATCGGCCCGATCGGGGCTGGACCTGGCAGATTGGCGACGGGGCGGCACTGGCGGGGGCGTTCGGCATTACGGTGGTGGGCGACCTGCGCAGCGCTGATGTGGCGGCGGGCGGGCAGGGCGCGCCGCTGATGCCGGTCTATCATCGCGCGCTGGCGGAGGGGCTGACGAAGCCCGCCGCGATCCTGAACCTGGGCGGCGTGGCCAATATCACCGCGATCGGGACGGACGGCGATCTGGTCGCGTTCGACACCGGCATGGCGAGCGGGCTGATCGACAATTGGATGCAGGCGCAGGGCGATGCGGCCTATGACGAAGGCGGCGCGGTGGCGGCGCTTGGCCAAGTGGACGAGGCGCGGCTGGCGGCGATGCTGGCCGATCCCTGGTTCGATTTGCCACCGCCCAAGAGCATCGACAGGGAAGCGTTCACGATCGACGCGGTGCTGGGCCTGAGCCTGGAGGATGGCGCGGCGACGCTGACCGCCTTTTCGGCCGCGGCGGTGGCGCGGGCGATCGACCATCTGGCAGTGCGCCCCGCCTGCATCCATGTCGCGGGCGGCGGGCGGCATAATGCAACCTTGATGGCGATGCTGCGGGCGCGGACGGGGTTGGACGTGGTGCCGGTTGATGGCCTGGGCTGGGACGGAGACGCGCTGGAAGCGCAGGGCTTTGCCTATATGGCGGTGCGGTCGATGCTGGGGCTGCCGATCAGCTTTCCGGGCACGACGGGCGTGCTGGAGGCGATGACGGGTGGGGTGGTGTTCAAGGCGTAAAGGGGCGGTCTCGTCCTTTCGGGGCGAGACCGCCTGCCGCTTCAGGCAATTGTCTTTTCGACCGTCAGTTTCTCGTCCTTTTGCATGGCCGTGACGGCGGTGTCGATCTGCGCAAGAGCGGCGTCCCGTTTTGCGATCAGGTCGGACCTGCTCGCCAGCAAGTCCATCGGCGTCGCGCTATCATTCGTGACGACCTTGCTGGGATCAGCACCATTTTTGCGCATTGTTTCAATGCTGCTATCAAGCGTATTCAGCGCCGTTTCGAAGGTGCCGGCAACTTGGGCGCGTTTTACCTGCAACGTCGCGAGATGACATTCGAACAAAGCGGCTGTGCGTTGAGCGGCTGTTTCCTTTTGACGAGCCGCCAGCGCCATGGCGTCGGAGCCGAGTTCGTCGCCGCGCGACTTGAGCTTTTCTGCTTCAACTACGAAATTGCGCAGAGTGACTTCGGGGATTTTTACGAACCATTCCTTCCGGTCGGAGTGAATTTCGGGAATATCCAATTTAAAGTCGGTGCGGTCCATTTTCGTTTCGGGAATATGCATTTTGATTTCGCGTCGCTGCATCGTCGTGACCGGGACGTGGGTGATGATATCACTCCACTCGACCTTGCACTTGGGAATCCAGCCTCCGCTGCACCGAAATTCCGGATACTGACCCACCTTCTTTGCTACCATCGTAATTACGGGTTCATCCCACGACATCGCCCGCAAATTCATCGTTACCTGGGGCAAGTCGAGCGCCATGGCTTTCGTCTTCATCACAACAGTAGGGATATCGAAAATCAGTTTTTGTTCGACCATCTTTATGTCGACGGTGCCGGAAATTTCCGCCTTGCCTGCATCATTTTTGATGCTTTCAGATCGGGTGGTGATGTCTTCCTGATCCTGGGCGAACAAGGTGGTGATTTCGTTGATCGCAGCCTCTTGTGCGGTACATTCATTATCTTGCGCCAGTGCGGCTGCTGGAAAGGAAAGAACGAGTGCAGGAATAATATAGACGACACGCATGAGTCTTCTCCCACCTGTTATGGCAAGAGGAAGCTGGTCCCATATCGCATGCGTAACAACGGGAGTTTGGACCGTTTCGATGCCATCTGTTGCGCAGCGCCGAATACTGTCCGATATGGACCAAATTACCGCTTCCGCGTCAATTCCCGCATCGCTTCGTCTATCCCCTCGATCGTCAGCGGATACATGCGGTCGTTCATCAGGTCGCGGATCAGCCGGGTGGATTGGCTATAGCCCCAATGGGCCTGCGGCGTGGGGTTCAGCCAGACGGTGGCGGGGTAGGTGTGGGCGACCCGTTCGAGCCAGACCGCGCCTGCTTCCTCGTTCATATGTTCGACCGATCCGCCCGGATGGCTGATCTCATAGGGGCTCATCGCCGCGTCGCCGACGAAGATCACCTTATAATCATGGCCATATTTGTGGAGAATGTCCCAGGTCGGCGTGCGTTCGGCGAAGCGGCGGCGGTTGTCCTTCCACACGCCTTCATAGAGGCAATTGTGGAAGTAGAAAAATTCCAGATTCTTGAATTCGCCGGTCGCGGCGGAGAATAATTCTTCGCACAGCGTGACGAACGGGTCCATCGATCCGCCGACATCGAGAAACAGCAACAGCTTGACCGCATTATGCCGTTCGGGGCGCATGCGGATGTCAAGCCAGCCCTGGCGTGCGGTGCCGCGGATGGTTTCGTCGAGGTCGAGTTCGTCGGCTGCCCCTTCGCGCGCAAAGCGGCGCAGGCGGCGCAGCGCGACCTTGATGTTGCGGGTACCCAGTTCCTTGGTGTTGTCGAGATTGGCGAAGTCGCGCTTTTCCCAGACCTTGATCGCGCGCTTGTGGCGCGATTCGCCGCCGATGCGGACGCCTTCGGGATTATAGCCGCCATGGCCGAAGGGCGAGGTGCCGCCGGTGCCGACCCATTTATTGCCGCCCTGATGCCGCCCCTTCTGCTCCTCCAACCGTTTCTTGAGCGTGTCCATGATCTCGTCCCAGTCACCCAGCGACTTGATCTTCTCCATCTCTTCCGCGCTCAGATATTTTTCCGCAACGAGGCGGAGCCATTCTTCGGGGATGTCGGCCTCGACACCTTCCGCGCTGAACACGCCCTTGAACACCTGCGCGAACACCTGATCGAAGCGGTCGAGCAGGCCTTCGTCCTTCACATAGGTCGCGCGGGCGAGATAATAGAAATCCTCCGGGCGGCGGGCGATGACGTCGCGGTCGAGTGCTTCGAGGAGCAGCAGATGCTCCTTGATGCTGGCGGGAATGCCGGCCGCGCGCAGGGCGTCGAGAAAGTTGAGCAACATGGGAAGGCTTGTCGGACAGCAGGCGCGGCGATGCAAGCCGGTCGCGCGATCATAACGGCAGCACAATATTAAGTGTTGCAGTGCAGGGTTAATGCGTCACTATCCAGACATAATTGACGTTGTGGGGCGCGCTTGAAAAACGGGGACTTACTGGCCGATCTGGGCGAAAGGTCAGGCGACATTGCATTGCAATGCAGCGAAACGGCCGGGTTTCTGGGCGCGCTCAATCACCGCATCCAGGGCGACGCCGCGCAACTGGCCGATTTGCAGGCGAATATGGATGCGCTGGCGGCCAGCCATGGCGAGAGCGTGACGGCGGCGCAGGAATTGCGTCTGACCGCGCGGCGGGCCGGGCAGATCCTGGCCGAGGGGCATGACGTCATCACCCTGTCGATCGGTGAGCTGACTGGTCTGGTCGAGCATGTCACCGGGCTGGAGGGGCATTTGCGCCAATTTCTCAGTGTGATCGAAGCGGTGGGCGATGTGTCCGACGAACTGGGTGCGATCGCGCGGCAAACGCGGCTGCTCGGCGTCAATGCCGCGATCGAGGCGGCGCGCGGGGGTGCAGCGACGCAGGGCTTTGCCGTGGTGGCGGACGAAATCCGGCGGCTGGCGGGACAGGCGGGGGAATCGGCCGCATCGGTGGGTGACAAGCTGAGCCAGTTGGATCGCGATGCGCGCCAGCTGATCGGGGGCGTCGAATCCAATATCGTGCGCGGGCGCGGGGTCGGCACCCATATCGACCGGCTGCGGCTGAGCATGGCCGAGATCGCGTCGCTGGTGACGCAATTTGGCGAGCGATCCGAGACGATCGTCGCCTGCACCGATGCGGCCGATGGCGACGTCGCGGCGCTGCGCCACGGGCTGGCGACGTTTCGCCAGTCGGCCAGCGAAAGCGCGGCGCGGGCGGACGAGGCGCGGGTGCAGCTCGAAGGGCTGGAGTCCATGGCCAATGCGATGCTCAACAGCGCAGCCCATGGCCCGCAACGCACGCGCAACAGCCGCTATATCGCGCTGGCCGAGGAAGGCGCGGAGGAGATCGGCGCGTTGATCGAGCAGGGGTTGGCCGACGGACATATCGACACGGCGCAGCTGTTCGACGTCGATTATCGGCGCGTCGCGGGGTCGGACCCGGCACAATATCAGACCGGCTTCACCGCCTTTGCCGACGCGATCCTGCGCCCGGCGCTGGACCGGCATACGGCGCAGGACAGCGCGATCGTGGGCTGCTGCCTGATCGACATGAATGGCTATCTGCCGACCCATATCAGCGCGCGAAGCCAGCCGCAGCGGCCCGGCGCGCATGACTGGAATATGGAACATGCGCGCAACCGGCAAATCTTCATGGACAGCCAGACCCGCCGCGCACTGGACGGCGAGGGCGACTTCTTCCTCTACACCTATCGCCAGGATTTGGGCGAAGGCCGCTATCGCGCGCTGCGCAGCGTGTTCGTGCCGCTGCTGTTCGGCGGGCGACGCTGGGGCCTGTATGAGGTGGGCTATCTGATCTGATTGGCCTGCACCAGCGTCACCTCGCCGGTCGCGGTGTAGGCGGCGGTGGCGCTCGCCTTGGCGGTGTGGGGATCGTCGCCGTCGAGGATGGCCGCGACCTGGCGGGGGCTGGGGACGCGGTCGTAGGTGCCGTAGAGGTCGGTCTGGCCGACCATGTGGATCGACAGCTTATAGCCTGTACCGCTGGTGGCGGGATCGAAGGCGAGGACGGTGCCGCTGTCATCGACGGGCACGATGATCGCGCCGTCTGAGCGCCCGACCTGCTGCAGCATGTCGTAACTGCCCTGCGCGGTGGTGACGGTGCCGCGCACGCAGAGCGCGTCCTTGCCCTCGCGCGGCATGCGGACCTCTTGCGGCACGGATTCGCCGGTCCCGGTCGTGCGAGTGAGGCGGGCGTCCTTGTTGGCGGCTACCGGGCAGGCGTCGAACCGGGCGGGGGCGGTGGCGTGGAGCGAGGCCGGATCGTCCAGTGTCATCTGCGCAAGCATGGCGTCCAGCCCGGCCAGCACTTCGGCACGGCGTTCGGTCGGGCCGGTGACGCGGATCTTGGCGATCCAGCGGCCGGCATGGACGAAGCCTGCCGCGGTGGTGAGCGCGCCATCGGCCGCATCATCATAGACGGCGCGGATCGCGCGGTCGGCATGGCCCGCGACGGGCGCGCTGGCATAGGCGGTGCGGCGGGTCTTGGGGCCGAAACGCTCCATCACCGCCTTGTCGGTCATATAGGCGGCGAGCGAGGCGTCGGCATAGGTGGGCAGATAGACGTAGAGCGTCGCCTGCACCGCGCCGTCCTGCGAGACATATTGCGCATAATTGTCGATCCCGCGACCGCCGTTGGAGGCTTCGCCGCTCTTGGTGAGCGAGAGAGTGGCGATGCTGTGGGGCAGGCTGATCCCGGCGGCGGTCGCGCGGATGCTGCTATCGGTCGGCGTCCAGGCTTCGAGCGTATCTTCGGCTTGCGCGGCAAAGGGTGCGGCCAGACAGAGGGCGGCGGTAAAGAGAAAAAGGGCGCGCTTTGGCATTGGCATCCAGCTCCTGATCCAGACCGTCTTGGCGCGGCGTTGAATAGTTACAGGAAGGCTACAGACAATGCGCGCGGGTGCAAGCGGATTCGCGCGAGATTATGGGGATCTGCGTTGGGGTGAATCCTTACCGGCCCTGACGCCGCGCCATGAAGGCGAGACGTTCGAACAGCATGATGTCCTGCTCATTCTTGAGCAGCGCGCCGTGGAGCGGAGGGATCGCCTTGGTCGGGTCGCTATTCTGCAGGACGTCGAGCGGCATATCCTCGTTCAGCAGCAGCTTGAGCCAGTCGAGCAATTCGCTGGTCGAGGGCTTTTTCTTGAGGCCCGGCACGTCGCGAATCTCGTAGAAAATATCCATCGCCTTGCTGACCAGGATTTTCTGGATGCCGGGGAAATGGACGTCGACGATCGCCTGCATCGTCTGACGATCGGGGAATTTGATATAATGGAAGAAGCAGCGGCGCAGGAAGGCGTCGGGCAGTTCCTTCTCATTGTTCGAGGTGATGATGACCACGGGCCGGTCGGCGGCCGCGATCGTCTCGCCGGTTTCATAGACGTGGAAGGCCATGCGATCGAGTTCCTGCAACAGATCGTTGGGGAATTCGATGTCGGCCTTATCGATTTCGTCGATCAGCAGCACGGGCAGGGTGGGGGACGTGAACGCCTCCCACAATTTGCCCTTGCGGATATAATTGGAGATTTCATGGACGCGCGGGTCGCCGAGTTGGCCATCGCGCAGGCGGGCGACGGCATCATATTCATAGAGGCCCTGATGCGCCTTGGTCGTCGATTTGACGTTCCATTCGATCAGTGGTGCGCCAAGTGCGGTCGCGATTTCCTGCGCCAGCACGGTCTTGCCGGTGCCCGGTTCCCCCTTCACGAGCAAGGGGCGGCGCAGCAGCACGGCGGCGTTAACCGCGACCTTCAGATCGTCGGTGGCGACGTAGTCCTGGGTGCCTTCAAAACGCATCATCGTCCGCCTGCTTAGCCTGTCACTGTGGCGGGACTAGGCAAAGCGGCGCATGGGCGCAAGCCGTGTGGGCGGTATCGGTGGGGTTCAGTCTTGCCGCGCGCGCACATCGGCGCGGGCGGCGAGCAAGTCCCACAGGCCGCGATGCTGGTTGAGCAACTGGCGTGCGCCGAACTGGATGGCCCGGTCGACGCCGTCATCGCCGCCGATCGCGCGGGCGACATCGAGCGTGGCGGCGCGGTCGGGCAGGGAGCAGGCATGGGGTTCGATGCCCGCGCGCAGGGCGGCGATGTCGAGCACCTGGCGCACGGCGCGCCAGTCGAGGACCAGTGCCATCGCCGCGCCCATGGCGCAGCCGCGCCGGTCGGACTGGGCGAGCATGTCGAGCGCATGGCGTTGCTGGCTGACGGCGGTTTCGCAATCAGCCTGGCCAGCGGTGCTGGGGACGGGACCGGCGGCGACGGTCACCTGGGTGATATAGGCGCGTTCGGCAGCGAAGGCGTCGGCGGCTTCGATCAGCCAGCCGCGCGCGGCATTGTCGGCCGAGCGGGTGGCGGCATGATCGATGACGCCGGGATGGCGGCCATGAAGCAGGCAGAGATAATAGGCCGCGTCCGCAAGGTCGCCGAGCGACAGCAGCGTGTCACGGGCAATGCCAGTCCCCGCGCGCAGCGCATAGCTATGCGCTGCGGTGCCATCGGCAGCGACCAGCGCCTCCAATATCCGCGCGATATCGCCAAATTGGTAGCGGGGTGCCGCTTCACTCATGCCAGGATTCCTGTCTTGCCCGATCCGCCGACGGGCTTCGCAACGCAGGTTAAGCAAAAGGGGGTAAAGAAGCGGTTTACGCCGACATAAAAAAGGGCGACCCGCGGGCCGCCCATTTTCATGTCGCTGAAAAGCGGCAGATTATTGGTCGAGGAAGCTGCGCATCTTGCGGCTGCGCGAAGGGTGTTTGAGCTTGCGCAGCGCCTTCGCTTCGATCTGACGGATGCGCTCGCGGGTCACGCTGAACTGCTGCCCGACCTCTTCCAGCGTATGATCGGTGTTCATGCCGATACCGAAACGCATGCGCAGCACGCGCTCTTCGCGCGGGGTTAGGCTGGCGAGGACGCGGGTGACCGTTTCCTTGAGGTTCGCTTGGATCGCGGCATCCACGGGGATGATGGCATTCTTGTCCTCGATGAAATCGCCGAGGTGACTATCTTCCTCGTCGCCGATCGGCGTTTCGAGGGAGATCGGCTCCTTGGCGATCTTCATCACCTTGCGCACCTTCTCCAGCGGCATGGAGAGGCGCTCGGCCATCTCTTCCGGGGTCGGTTCGCGGCCCTGCTCGTGCAGGAACTGGCGGCTGGTGCGCACCAGCTTGTTGATCGTCTCGATCATATGGACCGGGATGCGGATGGTGCGCGCCTGATCGGCGATCGAGCGGGTGATCGCCTGCCGGATCCACCAGGTCGCATAGGTGCTGAACTTGTAGCCGCGGCGATATTCGAACTTATCGACCGCCTTCATCAGGCCGATATTGCCTTCCTGAATGAGATCCAGAAATTGCAGGCCGCGATTGGTGTATTTTTTGGCGATCGAGATGACGAGGCGCAGATTGGCTTCGACCATTTCCTTCTTGGCGATGCGCGCTTCGCGTTCGCCCTTTTGCACCATGTTGACGATGCGGCGGAATTCGCCGAGCGACATGCCGGTGGCCTGCGCGATTTCGCTGACTTCGTTGCGGATGCGTTCGACCGCGCGCGCTTCCGCGGCGGCGAAGGCGGCCCATTTCTTGTCGATGCCGCTGACCCGGTCGAGCCAGGCATCGTCCAGTTCGAAATTGACGTAGCGGTCGAGGAAATCCTTGCGGCTGACCTTGTGGCGCTCGGCCAGGCGCAGCATCTGCCCGCCCAGCGCGGTCAAGCGACGGTTATAGGCATAGAGTTGATCGACCAGATATTCGATCTTCTGCTGATGGAACTGGACGCTTTCGACCTGCGCGGTCAGGCTTTCGCGCAACTCCTGATAATCATCCTCATCCTTCTGGCTCAGCACTTCGCCGGTGCCCATGGCGAGCATGCGCGACGATTGAATGGCCGAAAAGGCGCGGAAGATTTCGGTGATGGTGGCGAACTTCTCCAGCGCGATCGGCTTGAGCGTCTCTTCCATCTGAGCGAGGGAGAGGGTGTTGTCCTCCTCCTCTTCCTCTTCGACGCGGCGGGTGCGGCGTTCGGTGCCGTCCTCATCCTCGTCGGCGTCGGCGGATTCCTCCTCCGGCTCTTCTTCTTCCTTGAAGCTCGGACCAGCGGTCTTCTCGCTGATCTCGCCATCATCATCCTCGGCGCCCTCCTCCAGGCTTTCCGGGGCAGGGTCTTTGGACAGCATGGCGTCGAGATCGAGAATCTCGCGCAGCTGCATTTCGCCATTGTTGAGCGCGGTCGACCATTCGATGATCGCGTTGAAGGTGGTCGGGCTTTCGCACAGACCCAGGATCATGGTGTCGCGACCGGCCTCGATCCGCTTGGCGATGGCGATTTCGCCCTCACGGCTGAGCAACTCCACCGCGCCCATTTCGCGCAGATACATGCGAACGGGATCGTCGGTGCGATCGACCGTTTCCTTCTTCTTTTCGGTGACCAGGCGCGGCGAGCCATCGTCATCGTCCGCCGCCTCATTGGCGTCGTCGTTGTCGTCCTCGCGCTGCTGGTCCTCGCCATCTTCGTTGGCTTCTTCATTTTCGACGATGTTGACGCCCATGTCGTTGAGCGCGGACATGACATCTTCGATCTGCTCGGAGGACATCTGGTCCTGCGGCAGGGCGTTGTTCAGCTCGTCATAGGTGATGTAGCCACGCTTTTTGGCGCGGGCGAGCAGCTTCTTGACCGAGGCTTCGTTGAGGTCGAGCAGGGGCGCATCGCCACCTTCATCCCCACCATCGCCTGCACCCGCCGCATTCTTGCTGTTCGCCTTGGTCGCCATCTATTCGCCTTAACTCCGCCGCTCCCTCTGGCGGGAGCGATCAATTCCAATGCATCGTCCGCCAAAGGGACGTTTCGTTCAAACCTTGCCGCCCCGCGAGGGAACGGCTCGTTCAAACAATGTCTTCGGGCTGCGCCAGTTCCGCCAGTCGACGGTCATGGTCGGCCTTGAGCGCCAGCAAGCGCTGTTGCTCAGCGAGATTTTCCTCGCTGACGTCGCTCTTGAACCGCCGTGTCGCCTCCGCCAGCGCTGCCTCAAGCTCCGGTCCCTGCGCCATCACCCGAATGGCCTCCTCCAGATCGCGCGCAAGGCGATCCGGGTCAGCGGTCATCTTGTGAGGGGTGAGTGTGAACGTGTCGGCCCGGAGCATCCCTTTAGCCATATTATACACTTCACCTGCCCCCAATATGGTAAGGAGGCCCTGTGTTTCAACAGTTTCTTTGCGTAGTGACGCACTAATCATCGAATCGGCCAGCCGGGCGAGGATGGGATCGCCGATCGGCAGGCCCGCCAGCGTCTCGCGATGCAGCGCAATCTGGTCGGGATGGCGCAAAAGGCCGGCCAGAATCGCGCGCAAGAGCCGCTGTTCCATGCCGCTCGCGCCGATGGCGCGGACCTCATGGCCCGCCGGGCCGATCGGCGCTTTCCAGTTACCGCGCTTGTCGCGTTGCCAGCGGGCGGCGCTGTTGCCGCCGCCGCCGCCGCGCGCCGTGGGTGTGAAGGCGGGGCGGGCGAAGAAGAGCGCGTCATAGCGTTCGCGAAAGGCGTGGGCATAATGGGCGCGGACATCGGGGTCCGCGATCGCGTCGGTGATGACGCGCAGCCGCTGCTTGAGCGCGGCCTTCTGTTCCGGCGTATCGAGCGGGGCGATGCTCTGCTCATGGCTCCACAGCCGATCCACCAGCGGCTGCGCGGCGTCCAGCACCGCGTCCATAGCAGTCGAACCGCTGGCGCGCAGCAGGTCGTCGGGATCCTGGCCCTGGGGCAGGGTGGCGAAGGCGAGGCTGTGGCCGGGACGCAGCAGGGGCAGGGCGCGGGTGGCGGCACGGATCGCGGCCTTCTGCCCCGCCGAGTCGCCATCGAAGCAGAGGATAGGCACCTCCACCATCTTCCACAGCCGTTCGATCTGATGTTCGGTCAGCGCGGTGCCGAGCGGCGCGACGGCATCGCCAAAGCCGGCCTGTGCGAGCGCGATCACGTCCATATAGCCTTCGACCACGATGACCCGGCCGGTCTGGCGACTGGCGGGGGAGGCGCGGTCGATATTGTAGAGGGTGCGGCCCTTGTCGAACAGCGGTGTGTCGGGAGAATTGAGATATTTGGGCTCGCCCTGACCCAATATCCGTCCGCCAAAGGCAATGGTCCTCCCGCGAATGTCGCGGATCGGCAGCATCAGGCGACCCCGGAACCGATCATAGGGATCGCGCTTCTTGGCCCGGTCACTGTCCGGTTCGGCGGCGTCGGGATCGATCAGCAGGCCCGCTTCGACCAGCATCGGATCGCCGAACTCCTTGAGCGCGGTGCGCAGCCGCCCGCGACTGTCGGGCGAATAGCCAAAGCCGAAGGCGCGGCGGGTGGCGTCGCTGATGCCGCGCTTGCCGAGGTAGGCGCGCGCCTCCGCCCCCTCGATCGCGTCGAGTTGGGCGGCGAAGAAATCCTGCGCGGCGGCCATGGCGTCGTGCAGGCCTTTGGCCGCTTCGGCGCGTTTGGCGGCGCGCGGATCGGGCGCGGGCACATCCATCCCCGCCGCCTGCGCCAGTTCCTTCACCGCTTCCATGAAGGGCAGGCCGCGCTGATCGGTCATCCAGCGGATGGCATCACCATGCGCCCCGCAGCCGAAACAATGGTAGAAGCCCTTTTCATCGTTGATCGTGAAACTGGGCGTCTTTTCGTTATGGAACGGGCAGCAGGCCTTATATTCGCGCCCGGCCTTCTGCACCTTGATGGTGCGGCCGATGAGCGTGGACAGCGACGTGCGCATGCGCAGTTCGTCGAGAAAGGCGGGGGTTAGACTCAAAATCTCCCCTCCCGCGATGACGCACCACATCCGTTCGTGTCGAGCGAAGTCGAGACACGAGGCATTAAAGCCCCTCCCTACTTAGGGAGGGGTTGGGGTGGGTGATCTTCTGCCTTGGCGGCAAGGCATTCGCCCGATCAAGAATGACGCTCAGCACCCCTTCCATATTGTCGCGCACATCCGCATTGGAAAAGCGCAACACCAGATAGCCTTGATGGGCAAGATCGAAATCGCGGTCCCTGTCCTTGATTGGATCGTGCCGATCATCGTCGACTTCGACAATCAGGCCGATCGACGGGCAAAGGAAGTCGCAGATATAAGGCTCCACCACCGCCTGGCGTCGAAATTTGAAGCCGCCCAGTTGGGATGCGCGCAGGGCGCTCCAGAGGCGGCGTTCATAGTCGGTGGGTTCGCGGCGCATGTCGCGGGCATATTGGCCTAGTCTGGCATTGATGCGTAGCGCCATCACCCACCCCAACCCCTCCCTTGAAAGGGAGGGGCTTTCAAGTCAGCCCAAGGCCGCTTTCACCATGCCGCTGGCCTTGCTCATGTCGATCACGCTGCCGTGGCGTTCCTTCAGCACGGCCATGACCTTGCCCATATCCTTCAAGCTCGCGGCACCGACTTCCGCCTTGATCGCGTCGATCGCCGCCCTGGTCTCGTCCTCGCTCAACTGCGTCGGCAGGAAGCTTTCGATGACGTCCAGTTCGACCTGTTCCTTGGCCGCCAGTTCGTCGCGGCCGCCGCTGGTGAACATTTCGATCGACTCGCGGCGTTGCTTGACCATCTTTTGCAGCACTTCGACCACGGTGGCGTCATCGTCGGGCATGCTCGATGAGGTGCGCAGTTCGATGTCGCGGTCCTTGAGCTTGGCCAGGATGAGGCGCACGGCGGCGAGGCGTTCCTTGTCGCCTGCTTTCATGGCGGTGATCTGGGCGCTCTTTATCTGCTCGCGAATCATTGCGAAGCGAATCCTCGTGTCTTTGCGGAAAGCGACAGATATAATGCGAAAAGAGATTTTTAACAGACGTTGACCCCAAGCGCGCACAGGCATAGGTGACCGGCCGTTTAACCCGCATCAGACGGGTTCCAAAGCCAACGCAAAAAAGGACGCTGATCTCATGGCTGACGCCAAGACCCTTACCGTGCCCAAAGGAGCGACCGGGGTCGTGGTTTTTGCCGATGGCAGTGCCGTGTTCGGGCGCGGCTTCGGTGCTGTCGGCGATGCGGTGGGCGAACTCTGCTTCAACACGGCGATCACCGGCTATCAGGAGATCATGACCGACCCCAGCTATGCGGGCCAGGTCATCACCTTCACCTTCCCCCATATCGGCAATGTCGGCACCAATCTGGACGATGTCGAGGCGACCAGCCCCTATGCGCTGGGCTGCGTCGTGCGCGAGGATGTGACCGCACCGTCCAACTTCCGCAATGTCATGCCGTTCGACCAGTGGATGGCCGACAATGGCCGCATTGGCCTCGCCGGGGTCGATACCCGCGCGCTGACCCGGATGATCCGCGAGAAGGGCGCGCCCAATATCGTGATCGCGCATGACCCCGATGGCGCGTTCGACCTTGCCGCGCTGGCGGCGAAGGCGGCGGGCTGGCCGGGGCTGGAGGGCATGGACCTCGCCATCGAAGTCACGGGGCAGGAAACGCGGCTGTGGCAGGATGGCGGCTGGACGCTGGGCAAGGGCTATGGCCTGAACGCCGTGGGTGAAGGCGCGCCGCATGTCGTGGCGATCGATTATGGCGCGAAGAACAACATCTTCCGCAATCTGGTGCAGGCCGGCGCGCGCGTCACCGTGTTGCCCGCGACGGCGACGGTCGAGCAGATCATGGGTCTCGCTCCTGATGGCGTGTTCCTCTCCAATGGCCCAGGCGATCCGGCAGCGACCGGCACCTATGCCGTGCCGGTGATCGCGGCGCTGCTGGCGCGCGACGTGCCGATCTTCGGCATCTGCCTTGGCCATCAATTGCTGGGGCTGGCGGTGGGCGCCAAGACGATCAAGATGCATCAGGGTCATCGCGGCGCGAACCATCCGGTCAAGCGGCTGAGCGATGGCCTGGTCGAGATCACGTCGATGAACCATGGCTTTGCGGTCGATGCCGAGACCTTGCCCGCTAATGTCCGCACGACCCATGTGTCGCTGTTCGACGGCAGCAATTGCGGCATCGAACTGACTGACAAGAACGCCTTTTCGGTGCAATATCACCCCGAAGCCTCGCCGGGGCCGCAGGATAGTTTCTACCTGTTCCAGCGGTTCGTCGATGGCCTGAAAAAGCCGGTGACGGCGTGAGCATCAAGCTGCCCCCCGTCGATGAAGCCCGCCTCGCCGCCGAATGGGAAGCGGACCGCGAAGTCCTCGCCAACCTTGCCGCCAATGGCGACAAGCCGATGATCCCGCGCGCCGTGGACGTCAGCTTCAAGGGCAATGACAAGGATTTCGACCGCGTCCTGGAAATCGCCAGCCAGTTCGGCATGGTCGAACTCGACCGCGAAGAGGATGAAGATGGCGACCTGTTCCTGTTCCTGGAATGCGAACAGGCGGTGGATGAGGCGTCGATCAAGGCCTTGACCAAGAAATGCCTGCAGATCGAGATATTGTGCGGCGTTGAGTATGACGGTTGGGGGTGCGAGGCCCGGACGGGGGCGGTGCATTGAGTGCTGCTGCAACCTCGTTAGACCATCTATTGGAGGTCGGTAAGGCGGCGTTATCGAAGATCGATGCGCTCGGTGCGATTGATCCGGCAACCTGCCATGTCTGCTATCATTTCTTCTGCCCCGCCGATGAAGAGAATGATCGCTGGGGTGAAGCTGCTGAATGCGTCCAGCTTTCTAAGCCGATTTTCGACGCCATGCCATTCGATGTCGAAATTGATGGAATCGGGGGCAGCGCCGGTGTGGAGGCTTGGGAAAGCGTTTATCCTACAAACACTTGGTTGAACGACAGGCTGCCTAGGATGCTTGAGGTAGCCAGCGCTGCAAAGATGACTTTCCTCGGCTGGTCCTTCGAACCCAAAAAAGGGCCAATTGTAAGTGCTGGCGTCAACATTATGAACGCAAGCAGCCCGGAAGGCTGCGCAACTATTGATGGAATTATCGAATTCCTAAAGGCGAAGAAGAATTAATGCCCAAACGCACTGACATCTCCTCTATCCTCATCATCGGCATTGGTCAGATCATCATCGGCCAGGCGTGCGAGATTGATTGTTCGCGCGCGCAGGCGCTCATGGCTCCCAAGGATTGATGATGGCGGCACCTGTCCGGGCGAAGTCTGATACGTTGCGGGTGACGACTGGTATACCGGCCGCGATCGCTTGCGATGCGATCAGCAGGTCCATGTCTGCGATTATCTGTCCGGCGCGTTCCAGTTCGGCCTTCAGGCGTCCCCATACAACGGCTGTTGCCTCATCGGGCTTTATGATCCGGTCGATCAATAGTGTTTCGATCCGGTTTCTGAAGGCGATAAGGCGCGACCGATGCGTGGCGTCGATCGCTTTGGCGATGCCATATTCCATTTCTGCTAATACGATGGTGGATAATGTGCAATTTGCGCGATTGGCGGCCAGAAAGGCGATCACCTTGGGCTCCGGTCTGGGCCGGGCGAGTTCGCTCCAGACGTTCGTGTCAATCAGCACCAAAAATCTCGCGATCAGCGGGATGATCTTGCCGAGGCGGCAGTTCAAGTCCTGCGCCGCCTGCAATCGCAATCAGGTCATGAACCCAGTCGTCGCCCGTCAGATCGCGAATTTGCGCGGCATCGGGTGCCGTCGGCGCATAAGTCTGTTCGAGCAAAATTCGCAGTTCGGCTTCCAGCGAACGCCCATTTTTCGCCGCGGACAATCGAGCGCCTTCCTTAACGGCATCATCGATGTTGCGGATCGTAACGCTACCCATCGCCCGTCTCCCATGATTGCATTGCAATCAACCTATTCAATGAGAGCACTCTAAACAATGCCCAAACGCACCGACATCTCCTCCATCCTCATCATCGGCGCTGGCCCGATCATCATCGGCCAGGCGTGCGAGTTCGATTATTCGGGCACGCAGGCGGTCAAGGCGTTGAAGGAGGAGGGCTATCGCATCATCCTCGTCAATTCCAACCCGGCGACGATCATGACCGACCCGGAATTTGCCGACGCGACCTATGTCGAGCCGATCACGCCCGAAATCGTGGCGAAGATCATCGAGAAGGAGCGGCCGGATGCGGTGTTGCCGACGATGGGCGGGCAGACGGCGCTGAACACGGCGCTGGCGCTGTTCAACGACGGGACGCTGGAGAAGTACGGCGTCCAGATGATCGGCGCGGATGCCGAGGCGATCGACAAGGCGGAGGACCGGATCAAGTTCCGCGACGCGATGGACAAGATCGGGCTGGAATCGGCGCGCTCGCGTATCGCGCATACGATGGAAGAGGCGCTGGAAGGGCTGGAGTTTACAGGGCTTCCCTCGATTATCCGGCCTAGCTTCACCATGGGCGGCACGGGCGGGGGCATTGCCTATAATCGCGATGAGTTCATGACCATCGTGCGCGGCGGGCTGGATGCGTCGCCGACGACCGAAGTGCTGATCGAAGAGTCGCTGCTCGGTTGGAAAGAATATGAGATGGAGGTCGTGCGGGATCGCAACGACAATTGCATCATCATCTGTTCGATCGAGAATGTGGACCCGATGGGCGTCCATACCGGCGACAGCATCACCGTCGCCCCGGCGCTGACGCTGACCGACAAGGAATATCAGATCATGCGCAACGCATCCATTGCGGTGCTGCGTGAAATCGGCGTGGAAACAGGCGGTTCCAACGTACAGTTCGCGGTCAATCCCAAGGATGGGCGCCTGGTCGTGATCGAGATGAACCCGCGCGTGTCGCGCTCGTCGGCGCTGGCGTCCAAGGCGACCGGCTTCCCGATCGCCAAGGTCGCGGCGAAGCTGGCGGTGGGCTATACGCTCGACGAGATCGAGAATGACATTACCGGGGCGACCCCGGCCTCGTTCGAACCGACGATCGACTATGTCGTGACCAAGATCCCGCGCTTCGCGTTCGAGAAGTTCAAGGGTGCTGAGCCGCTGCTGGGCACCGCGATGAAGTCGGTCGGCGAAGTGATGGCGATCGGCCGCAACATCCATGAATCGATGCAAAAGGCGCTGCGGGGCCTCGAAACCGGGCTGTGCGGCTTCAACGATGTCGATCATCTGGCGGGCGCGCCCAAGGACGACATCGTCGCGGCCCTGGCGCAGCCGACGCCCGACCGGCTGCTGGTCGCGGCGCAGGCGTTGCGCGAAGGGCTGACCGTCGCGGAAATCCACAACATCGCCAAATTCGATCCCTGGTTCCTGGAGCGGATCAAGGAAATCGTCGAGGCCGAAGCGCAGGTGCTGGAAAACGGCCTGCCGCGCGATGCCGATGGCATGCGGCACCTCAAGTCTATGGGCTTTTCCGACAAGCGGCTCGCTTATCTGGCGCTCAAATCCGCCAATTTGCGCGGCATGGAGCGGGGCATCGCGCGCGGGTCGGGCCTGATCCACGACGCGGTCAAGGCGATGACCGGCGGCGTAACCGAAGCGGAGGTGCGCAAGCTGCGCCATAAGCTGGGCGTGCGGCCGGTATTTAAGCGCATCGACACCTGCGCCGCCGAGTTCGCGGCCAAGACGCCCTATATGTATTCGACCTACGAAGCGCCGATATTCGGTGAGGCGGAGAATGAATCCGCGCCGACGACACGCGAAAAGGTCGTGATTCTGGGCGGCGGGCCGAACCGGATCGGGCAGGGGATCGAGTTCGACTATTGCTGCGTCCATGCCTGCTTCGCGCTGTCGGAGGCGGGCTATGAGACGATCATGGTCAACTGCAACCCGGAAACGGTGTCGACCGACTATGACACGTCGGACCGGCTCTATTTCGAGCCGCTGACCGCCGAGGATGTGCTGGAAATCCTGGCCGTCGAAATGACCAACGGGACGCTCAAGGGCGTGATCGTGCAGTTTGGCGGGCAGACCCCGCTCAAGCTGGCGCAGGCGCTGGAGGATGCGGGCATCCCCATCCTGGGCACCTCGCCCGACGCGATCGACCTGGCCGAAGATCGCGAGCGGTTCGCCGCGCTGATCGACAAGCTCAAGCTGCGTCAGCCCGCCAATGGCATCGCGCGCAGCCGCGAGGAGGCGATCGCGGTCGCCAACCGCATCGGCTATCCGGTGCTGATGCGGCCGAGCTATGTGCTGGGTGGCCGGGCGATGGAGATTGTCGACGGACAGGCGCAGCTGGAGGAATATATCACCACCGCCGTCCAAGTGTCGGGCGAATCGCCGGTGCTGATCGACCAATATCTGCGCGACGCGATCGAGGTCGATGTCGATGCGCTGTGTGATGGCGAAGATGTCGTGGTCGCGGGCGTGTTGCAGCATATCGAGGAGGCCGGCGTCCATTCGGGCGATAGCGCCTGCTCGCTGCCACCCTACAGCCTGTCCGACGAGATCATCGCGGAGATCGAACGGCAGACCGAGGTATTGGCCCATGCGCTGTCGGTGCGCGGTCTCATGAACATCCAGTTCGCGGTGAAGGATGGCATGGTCTATCTGATCGAGGTCAACCCGCGCGCCAGTCGCACGGTGCCCTTCGTCGCCAAGGCGATCGGTACGCCGATCGCCAAGATCGCCGCGCGGGTGATGGCGGGCGAGATGATCCGCGACCTGCCCAAGATCGACCGCAATGCGATCGACCATGTGGCGGTCAAGGAAGCGGTGTTCCCGTTCGGGCGCTTCCCCGGTGTCGATCCCGTCCTGTCGCCGGAAATGAAGAGCACCGGCGAAGTCATGGGAATCGATAGCAATTTTGCGACCGCCTTTGCCAAGGCGCAGATCGGTGCGGGCACGCTGCTGCCGACCAGTGGCACGGTGTTCATCTCGCTCAAGGATAGCGACAAGCCAGTGATCCTGCCCGCCGCGCGCAAGCTGGCCGATATGGGCTTCACGCTCATCGCGACCGGCGGCACCGCCGATTATCTGGCGGACCATGGCATCGCGGTAGAAAAGGTGAACAAGGTGGCCGAGGGGCGTCCGCATATCGTGGACAAGATCACCGACGGCGACGTGCAGTTGATCTTCAACACGACCGAGGGCTGGCAGTCGTTGAAGGACAGCAAGGCGATCCGCACCAGCGCGCTGCGCGGCAAGGTTGCCAGCTTCACCACGGCGGCCGCCAGCGTCGCTGCGGCCGATGCGATCGAGGCTTTGCGGGAGCATCCCCTTGAAGTGCGCTCGCTCCAGTCCTATTATCCCCTGTCGCACGCCTGATCCCCTGCACAAGGAAGCATGCTGCGGGCGGCCCGCTGTTCGGGCCGCCAAAGGGAAGTTTTGACGAAGGATTTGCAAAATGGCGACCGTTGAGAAGATGCCGATGCTGCAGATGGGCTATGAAAAGCTCAATGCGCAGCTGCGCGAACTCAAGGCCGAACGGCCCCTCATCGTGGACGCCATCGAGGAAGCGCGCGCCCATGGCGACCTGTCCGAGAATGCGGAATATCACGCCGCCAAGGAACGGCAGGGCCAGGTAGAGGCCACGATCAACGATCTGGAAGACAAGCTGTCGCGCGCGCAGATCATCGATCCCGCGACGCTGTCGGGCAACAAGATCGTGTTCGGCGCGACCGTGACCCTGCTCGATGAAGATGACAAGCCGGTCAAATATCAGATCGTCGGTCAGGCCGAGGCGGATGCCAAGGCAGGTATGATCTCGTACAACAGCCCACTGGGGCGCGCGCTGATCGGTCGCACGGTCGGCGAAGATGTCGAGGTGTCGGTGCCGTCGGGCGACAAATTCTACTCGGTCGAGAAAATCGAGTTCATCTGATCCCGTGAAATTGCCCGCTGGCCCCATGACGAACGGGATCGCGGCGATCAGCTTCGCCGTGTTCCTGATCCTGTATCTGACGGGTCATATCGACAATGCCGCCGTGTTGGGCGGGTTCATCCCCGCGCGTGTGGGCGATGCCGACCTGCTGGCGGGGCTGGCGGCGGTGCCGTGGTGGCTGACGCCGCTCACCTGCACGCTCATCCATGCCGGATGGCTGCATGTCGGCTTCAATATGTTGATGCTCGTCTTTTGCGGGCGGCATGTCGAACATGTGTTGGGCAAGGGGCCGACGCTGCTGCTCTACGGCATGGGCGCTTATGCGGCCTGCGGGGCGCAGTGGCTGATCGATCCGGGTTCGACCGGGCCTATGGTCGGCGCGAGCGGGGCCATTTCGGCTGTCGTGGCGACCTATGCTTTGCTCTATAGCCAGCAGCAGGTACGACGCATTGGGCCGTTTTCGGCCAATATCGTGCGGTTGGCTTGGCTGGCTGGCGGCTGGATCGCGCTGCAACTGATGATCGGATTCGCCACCGCCGGGGGCATGGGCGATCTGGGACAGATTGCGGTCGCCGCGCATATCGGCGGCTTTCTCGCCGGGCTGGCTTTGACTCGGCCGCTGCTCCGCTGGCGCTTCCGCAAAAGGCCGCGCGCGGTTGATTAGAGCATGATGACGTTAAGTCGCATAACTCCGTTCGCCCTGAGTAGGGGCTGAGCTTGTCGAAGACCCGTATCGAAGGGTCGGCTGCGCCTATACCCTTCGATACGCCATTTCGACTTCGCTCAATGGCTACTCAGGACGAACGGTTCTGAGTAAAGTCATCACGCTTTAGTTACCAAATATAGCCGCTCCCCGGTTTCATCCGGGGAACGGCTATGGCCAGTTTCAGTCCGCCTTGGGTAGTTCGGGTTCCAGCAGGCGATGCAGATGCACGATCACATAGCGCATTTCGGCGTCATCCACCGTGCGCTGCGCCGCGCCGCGCCAGGCCTTTTCTGCCGAAGCATAGTCGGGAAACACGCCGACCAGATCGACTTTGCTGAGGTCTTGAAATTCGAGCGTCTGCGGATCGGTTACGCGACCGCCCAGCACCAGATGCATTTTGCTCATGGCGTTTTATTATCTCCCTTGGGTGGGCGGCGACCCTAGCAGCGCCGCACGCCCCATCCAAGGGGGACTAAAGCCGTGTTGGCATGCTTTTCACGCCGTCGCGATTAGCTTTTGGGCAACCGCGCCTTGATCGCATCGCCCAGCGCTTCAATACGGTGCGCCACAAGCGAGGTCACGTCATCGGCGAGCTTCGACGCCTTGGCCGACAGATCGGCCGAAGCGAGATTGTCGCGCGCGTGCGAAGCGGCGTCGCCCGCGCTGTGCAGGGCATGGGCGGCATTGGTCTTCACCGTTTCAGCGCCCTCGGCGGCCGCCGCGCGGGCGGCGAGCGCCGCTTCGGCAACCCGCGATCCGGCGGTAACGGCAAGACCCGGCAAGGCCTTCATCATCGCGCGGCTCTTGGGGAACATCCAGGCCACGACGGCACCAACGGCAATCGCACCGGCAACGGCGGCCACCGGATGGTCCTGCACGATCTGGTTGGCGCGGGTTGCGGCGCGCTGCGTCTTGTCGCGCGCATCGCCATAGGCCATGCCCGCCTTGTCGCGGCCGGTCTGGACCAGTTCGCCAGCGCCTTCGCGCGCCTTGGCCGTAGTTTCACGGATGCGGTCGGTTGCGGTCGAGGCGGCGTCATTCGCCGCTTCACGGGCACGGTTCACTTGGGCACGAATGTCAGCCATGGTCATTCTCCGGCATATCTGTTGGGGTGTTCCTGAAACGAACGTATAAGCGTTGGAAAAGTGCCGTGATCGGCCCCCGCGCCAGAAAAAGCGCGAACGCGGCAGCGGCTGCACCGACGGCAACGGGGCGTTGCTGCGCCTTGGCTGCGCCGAGAGCTACCGCGCTCGATACAGCGCCAGATACGCCGTCGATCGCCTTGTCCTTAGCGTCCTGAATCAGAAGTGCAGGCGCGATCCGCGCCTTCGCTTGCGCGGCGCTGATCTTCATCTGCGCGCGGGCCAGGTCGGCGCGGGCGCAGGCCTCTCGAAAGGCGAGTTCCTGCGTCATGGCGTGATCGCCTTCTTCATGCGGGTGATGCAGCCCTTGGCCATCAGCAGCAGCAGGATCGTGACCAGCAGCCCGCCGCCGGTTACGATCAGCGTCGCCCACAAAGGGTCGAGATGGCGGGACAAGGCCACGACAAGACCGACCAGCAACGCCACGATGCTGGCAAAGGCGAGCATGAGCGCCACTAGTCCCAACACCGCCGCATTGCGAACGCCGACGCCGACGATGCTGAGCCGCAGTTTCTGCTTGTCCGCTTCGGCCGAGGCATAGGCCCGGCCATCGGCGTACAGGCGGGCGAAGGCGTCACGCACGCTTTCGGTGCGCGCGCCCTCTTCCGGACCGCCTGGCTCGAATCCTTCGGCGTGCGGCGTAACCGCCGTTTCCGTTGGCTCTTGTGTCAATAGATCCTCCGCCCCGAAACCGGAGCCCTTCGTTTCAGTGACGGGAAAGCCGGAAAGGCAAACCCTCAGGCCTTGTCGTCCGACCCTTTGGCAAGGCGCATCAACACGAAGCCGACAACGGCGGCCGCGCCGATCGCGACAGCCGGACTCTTGCGTACGAAATCGCGCGCTTCGGCCATCAACTGATCGACATCCTTATTGTCGAGGCTGTCTGCTGCACCGGCAACCTGTTCGGCGGCCTGACGGGCATAATCGCCATATTGCGGGCCGAGCTTGGCATCGACGGTAGCGGCCGTGTCGGCGATCAGCTTGGACAGGCTCTGCATGGCCGTGCCAGTCTTGTCCTTGGCGACGCCTGCGGCGGACTTGGCGGTCTTGCCAGCCTGTTCCTTGATCGGGTCGATATGGGCTTTCCAATCAACCGCGTTCAACTTCTCGGCCGCAGCCTTGGCAGCCTTCTCGGCTTGCTCCTTGATCGGCTTGATCTGGGCGCTCAGACCCTTTGCAGTGCTTTCCACGTCAGCGGCGGCGTCAGACGCAGCTTCCGTCGCGGCTTTCTTGAGCGGCTCGGCCTTCACGGCGACGGCGCTGGCGGCGGTGTCCAGGGTCTTGGCCTTGGGGGGGCGTCCGCGCTTGGCGGCCGGCGTTACCGGGGTATCATCCATCGTCCTCAATCTCCCTCTTGATGCAGCATGGTGCGCCGCACGAGGCGGCAGGTGGTTATATTCCAAATGCTCCGCAGCGGCATGCAGTTCCGTTGCCGTCACATTTTCGACCATCGGCATTTTTCCGATGCGTGCAAGCCCTGCATTGCCAATAGCCGGGCTGCTGGCTAAGCGGAGCGCGGAAAAACAGGGGAGGGGCTGCCATCAGGGTTGCCCGCCCATTGTCAGTGCAGGGAGCGATCATGACCGCCATTCTCGACATTCACGCCCGCCAGATTTTCGACAGCCGGGGCAACCCCACCGTCGAAGTCGACGTCATGCTGGAGGATGGCAGCTTCGGCCGCGCGGCGGTGCCGTCGGGCGCGTCGACCGGCGCTTATGAAGCGGTGGAAAAGCGCGACGGCGACAAGAGCCGCTATATGGGCAAGGGCGTGCTGAAAGCGGTCGACACCGTCAATGACGAGATTGCCGGCGAACTGATCGGCTTCGATGCCGAGGATCAGGGCGAAGTCGATGCCGCGATGATCGCGCTCGACGGCACCGACAATAAGTCGAACCTGGGCGCCAACGCGATCTTGGGCGTCAGCCTGGCGGTGGCAAAGGCCGCTGCCGATGCGCGCGGCCTGCCGCTCTATCGCTATGTCGGCGGCGTGTCGGCGCATGTGCTGCCAGTGCCAATGATGAACATCATCAACGGCGGCGAACACGCCGACAACCCGATCGATTTTCAGGAATTCATGATCATGCCGGTGGGTGCCGAAAGCATCGCCGACGCCGTGCGGATCGGGTCGGAAATCTTCCATACGTTGAAGAAGGGCCTGCACGACAAGGGGCTGGCGACGTCGGTCGGTGATGAAGGCGGCTTCGCGCCCAACATCGCCTCGACCCGCGATGCGCTCGACTTCATCATGTTGTCGGTCGAGAAGGCTGGCTACAAGCCCGGCGACGACGTCATGCTGGCACTCGACTGTGCCGCGACCGAGTTCTTCAAGAACGGCAAGTACGAGATTTCGGGCGAAGGCCTGTCGCTCAGCCCCGTCGAAATGGCCGACTATCTCGCCGCTCTGTGTGCCGACTATCCGATCAAGTCGATCGAGGACGGCATGAGCGAGGATGATTTCGAAGGCTGGAAGGCGCTGACCGACAAGATCGGCGGTTCGGTGCAGCTGGTCGGCGACGACCTGTTCGTCACCAACCCCAAGCGACTTTCGATGGGCATCGACATGGGCCTGGCCAATTCGCTGCTGGTCAAGGTCAACCAGATCGGCACGCTGACCGAGACGCTGGCCGCGGTCGATATGGCGCACCGCGCGCGCTACACCGCGGTCATGTCGCACCGGTCGGGCGAGACCGAGGACGCGACCATCGCCGACCTCGCGGTCGCCACCAACTGCGGCCAGATCAAGACCGGCTCGCTCGCGCGGTCGGACCGGCTCGCCAAATATAACCAGCTCATCCGCATCGAGGAAGAACTGGGCGATGTCGCAGTCTATGCCGGACGCTCCATCTTCCGCTGATCGGCTTTCCTTCGGTTGGCCGCAAGTTCGACAAAATTCGCTTGCGGCCGACCTTTTCTTGTGATTCTTGTGGGCGATGGCGCACATCGCGAAGCTACGTCTCCTTTTATTCTCGGCCCTTGGCCCTGCGATCGCGCTGCTTCTGCTGCTGTCCTTCGCGGGCTATGTCGTCGTGGGGTCGAACGGCATCCTCGCCTGGGGCGATTATTCGCGGCAGCTCGGCGCGGCCAAGGCGGAACTCAAGCGGGTGCAGCAAGCGCGCGCCGACTTGCGCAACCGGGTCGACCTGCTCAACCCGCGCCGCGTCGATCCCGATCTGTCGGACGAACTGATCCGCCGCCAGCTTGGTGTTATCCACCATGATGAAGTGATCGTGCCGCTCAACTGAGCCTTCGCCGCGACCAATATTAGCCCAAGATGATAGCTTTGGCCCGGATTCCGTCGGGTCCGCCGTTGCAATATATGCAACTCTGCCGCTATATCGGGCTTCCTTCCATCCTACCCCACGCAAGAGGATAAGAGCCTTGGCGAAACCAACGACGCCGCGCCCGACCCGCGCAGAGGCCGAGGCGAAAAGCCCGGTCGGCGCGGACCATAACCGGCCTCGCCCCGACACTCCGACCGATTATAAACCCAGCAAGGAAGAGTTGCTGGAATTCTACCGGCAGATGGTCCTCATCCGCCGCTTCGAGGAGAAAGCGGGCCAGCTGTACGGCCTGGGCCTCATCGGCGGCTTCTGTCACCTCTATATCGGCCAGGAAGCGGTTGCGGTCGGCATCCAGTCGGCACTGGTGCCCGGCAAGGATAGCGTCATCACCGGCTATCGCGACCATGGCCACATGCTGGCCTATGGCATCGATCCCAACGTCATCATGGCCGAACTGACCGGCCGTGGCGCGGGCATTTCGCGCGGCAAGGGCGGTTCGATGCATATGTTCAGCGTCGAACATAAATTTTTCGGCGGCCATGGTATCGTCGGCGCACAGGTATCGCTCGGCGCGGGCCTGGGCTTCGCGCACAAATATAATGGCGATGGCGGCGTGTGCGTCGCCTATTTCGGTGATGGCGCGGCCAACCAGGGCCAGGTCTATGAATCCTTCAACATGGCCGAGCTGTGGAAGCTGCCGATCATTTTCGTTATCGAGAATAATCAATACGCCATGGGCACCAGCGTCAACCGTTCTTCGGCCGAAGACCAGCTCTATCGCCGGGGCGAAAGTTTCCGCATCCCCGGCATTCAGGTCAACGGCATGGACGTGCTGGCCGTGCGCGGCGCGACCGAGGAAGCGTTGAAGTGGGTGCAGGGCGGCAATGGCCCGATCCTGCTGGAAATGAAGACCTACCGCTATCGCGGCCACTCCATGTCCGATCCGGCCAAGTACCGGTCGCGCGAAGAAGTGCAGGCGATGCGCGACAAGTCCGACCCGATCGAGGGCGCCAAGGCCTATCTCGCCGACCATGGCGTGGGTGAGGACGAACTCAAGAAAATCGACCAGGACATCCGCAAGATCGTGAGCGAAGCGGCCGATTTCGCCGAATCTTCGCCTGAGCCGGACATGGCCGAACTCTATACCGACGTGCTGGTGGAGCAATATTAATGGGTATCGAAATCAAGATGCCGGCGCTCTCGCCGACGATGGAAGAGGGCACGCTGGCCAAGTGGCTGGTGAAGGAAGGCGACGAAGTGAAGTCCGGCGACATTCTGGCCGAGATCGAGACTGACAAGGCGACGATGGAATTCGAAGCTGTCGATGAAGGCAAGATCGGCAAGATCATGATCGCCGAAGGGTCCGAAGGCGTGAAGGTCGGCACCGTCATCGCGACGATGGCCGGTGAAGAGGGCGAGGACGAAGCACCCGCACCGAAGGCGGCAGCTGCGCCTGCCAAGGTCGAAGCCGAAGCCCCCAAGAAGGCCGAAAGCGGCACCGCCAAGCTGGCGTCGGAAGCCAAGGCGACCGTTGCCGACCCTGACCTGCCCGAAGGCACCGAGTTCGTCAAAACGACGGTCCGCGAAGCCCTGCGCGACGCGATGGCCGAAGAAATGCGCGCCGACGAGCGCGTGTTCGTGATCGGCGAGGAAGTGGCCGAATATCAGGGTGCTTATAAGGTCACCCAGGGTCTGCTGGATGAATTTGGCGGCAAGCGCGTCATCGACACGCCGATCACCGAATATGGCTTTGCCGGCATCGGCACCGGCGCGGCGATGGGCGGCCTGCGTCCGATCGTCGAGTTCATGACGTTCAACTTCGCCATGCAGGCGATCGACCACATCATCAACTCGGCGGCCAAGACCAACTATATGTCCGGCGGCCAGATGCGCTGCCCGATCGTGTTCCGTGGTCCCAACGGGGCGGCCAGCCGCGTTGGCGCGCAGCATAGCCAAAATTATGCACCCTGGTATGCCGCCGTCCCCGGCCTGATCGTCATCGCGCCTTATGACGCGGCTGATGCCAAGGGGCTGCTCAAGGCGGCGATTCGCTCGACCGACCCGGTCGTGTTCCTGGAAAACGAACTGCTCTACGGCCGCAGCTTCGACGTGCCCAAGGTCGATGACTATGTCCTGCCGATCGGCAAGGCGCGGATCATGCGTCCGGGCAAGGATGTGACGCTGGTCAGCTATTCGATCGGCGTGGGCCTTGCGCTCGACGCCGCGGAAACGCTGGCCGCAGAGGGGATCGACGCGGAGGTCATCGACCTGCGCACGCTGCGCCCGCTCGACACCGCGACCGTGCTGGAAAGCCTCAAAAAGACCAACCGCATCGTCGTGGTCGAAGAAGGCTGGCCGACCTGCTCGATCGCATCGGAAATCGCCGCCGTCGTCATGGAAAAGGGCTTCGACGATCTCGACGCCCCGGTACTGCGCGTCACCAACGAAGACGTGCCGCTGCCCTATGCCGCAAACCTCGAAAAAGCCGCCCTCATCGACGCCGCCCGCGTGGTCGAAGCGGCGAAGAAGGTCTGCTACCGCTGAGCCTAAATACCTACGTCGCCGTCAGGCGGCGTAGGTGGTACAGGGCGAATTGGTGCCGTTCGTCAATATATCGTTGGCCGTCCGTTCGCGGACGGCCATAGCGGCATAGGCCGACATTTGCGGCGTGCCGAAGAAAGATGCCGAAATGAGCGGTCGATAGGTATAATAGACCTCGACGAAGATCAGTTCGCTACCCTTCGTGGCGGCGATTTTTCGGTTTTCCGGTCCCATACCGTCGACGCCGATATTGCTGTTCTCTGTGGTCGCGAAGGCCGATGTCTTGACCAACGCCCCGGAACACCGCTGCCAGCGCAGCTTCTGGTTGGTGACAGTGTTGGAATTGTCCAGCACCGGCGCGATACTGGACACGATGATCCGACCATTATTGCGCAGATCGATGCTGTCGCCCAATATTTTGATGCCGCCTAGAGCATCGGACACGTCGCCGTTCGAGATGCTTAGCCGAATGCGGGAAATGCTGTCAGCGGTCAGGGTCGCAATGTCGCCTATCTTTTGCGAGGTGTACGCCATATTCGCCGCCTCGGCACCATAGAGGGTAAGGCCCATGAGAACGGGTAGTGCCAGCGCGAACTCAATCGCGGCAACCCCTGTGATATTGCGCCTAATCTCACGATAGGACCGGCGAAGCCGCTTGCCGATGGCCATGGTCATGCCTTGCACTTGGGGGTTAGGACGCTCTGCAACTCATAGGGCTGTCGGCGTGTCATTGTAGTCGCTGTCAGCGTGACGCTATTGCCGATCCCGATGAAACGATAGATCGGCACGATGCGATCGTAGGTGACAACGGTATTGTACCGGACGATATCGTCAGCACCGCCGATGCCGGTCTTGCCCTCCGTCACCACATTGCGCTCGCCATTGTCATCGACATCTTCCCAGCAATCGCCACTGTCGAGCGTGCCATTATTGTTCGAATCCTTGGTCAGCCGTTCCATCGCGTTGATCTGGCTATATTGCAGGAAGCTGCCCTTGGTCGTGCGGACCGTCGCGTTGGGAGCCAGGCGCTGGACGGTTGCTTCAATGTCGTCCTCAACCGCTGTGCTGTCCACGGTCTGCAAGGTCGTCAGGCGAGTGGCGCGCTCCATCGCGCCCAGTAGTACCGACCGCACATAGATTTGATATCCCATGTCCAATCCGCCGAATAGAATCAGGCATAGCGGTATCAGGATGAGCGCGAATTCCGGTACGGACGCACCCCGCTGATCTTGGGACAGCCTGGGTGAAATGCGGGAGAAAACGGTCACTGCGCCAACCTCAACGACCCGATATTTTCGCCGATGTCGCGGAAGACATTGTTCAGATCGGAGGCATTGGCCGCCTCGAACGCATATTCATTCTCCGCACCCGAAGAACAGTCGATGAGATCCTGGGTCAAGCCGGAGCCTGCGCCAAAGGATATGGTGTAGATTTTCGTGCTCGCCATATTTTTGATGGCGGCACAGGTGATCAGCATGCGGGCCGTGTGATTGGTGTTGGAAGTCGCTACGGTGCCATTGGCCGCAACCCGCCGCCATGTCGTTTCCTGTGCATATGCACCATAGCCTGTATTGCCCGTGTCCATCTGACCATCAGTCATGAAAATGACATAGCGATTAACGGGATAAGTATTGTAGGTGGCTGGATTGTCCGACGCCCAATTGCCATTGCGCGATAGCAGCCGGGCTGCCCACAACAAACCGATGTCGAGATAGGTGCCGCCATTGGCCGCGAAGCCATTTGTCAGACTGAAATAATCGTTAAACTGGGAAGCCGTCATCTGCTGCATTTCGCGCATGGCTTTCGGGCACGCATATTGGGCGTTACCGACTTTTGAAGGATCCGCGACGGTCCAGCGTGTGTCGGTAGATGTCGGCACCGTATTGTAGTTCATATCGTAGGCGGTCGCAGGAACCGTGCTGGACGTCGATGTGATGCTATTGCTAGTGCTTTGTTCTTCGACGCAGCCGTCCCAGGTGTCACGCATCCAGGTGCTGTTGTGGGACACGATATTGTCAGGATAGCTGCAATAATACCGACCGCAGGTGTAAGCGCGATAAGTGCCCGTCGTGTTGAACCAACCTGGCTGACGCGCGTAGAGTGTCGTTCCGGCAGAGCCCTTGCTGAACCCGGCATTGACCATCTGGGAGAAGGGAATGATCGACCAGCGCACGCGCTTGCGCTTACCCTGTTCGGTCATGTTGAACTGGCTTTCGATGGTAGCCATCTGCGTTTGCAAGTTAGCCAATGCAGTACGAAGTGCCTGCATCCGGGAAATGTTCGTACCATTGTCGGCCTGTTCAAGGACATAGGTGACGGTCTTGCCATCTACTGTCATTGTCTTGCCGCTTCGATTGTTGTTGTAGATCCAGTTGGAACACTCGCTCGCTGTAAATTCCGGCTTGCACGCCATCGATCCGGTCGTATCCAGCACAAGCACGATGTCGATGTTCGAATAGTCGTTACGCCCGCTGCAGGTCGCAGAAACGGTCATGTCGTCCTTGCCGAACAATTTCATGATGACGGTCGGAACGGTGGTGGAAACGGTCAGAACGATCTGATCGTTCGCGCCCAGTGTTGGTACGATATTGGCGTCTTGAAGCGTCGAACCCAGATAGTTGTTGGGATAGTTGAATTTCACATATTTGCGGACTTCATCCGTCACCGCGCTGGTTAACACGCCGCTGGTACCCATCAATTTGCGCCCTGCCAGTACGCCAGCGTCACAAGCCTGTTGCAGGCGGGTCTGGCCCAGATAGCCACGGCTGATATCAAGGCCACCCCCGATCATCCCCGCAAGCGGGATGAGCGCTGCCGCGACAATGGCCAGCGTATTGCCCGCCTGGTTCTTCGCCAGCCGCGCCAACAACCCTACAGGATGTTCGATCTGCTTGCCCATTTGTCCGCCATCACCCATGTCGTGCCCGTCGCCCCCCATTTCGGGCCGGACAGATTATTTTCGCCTATGCAGGCGCACTCGTTAGAATGTGTATGAGGAAGATGGTTAAAGGACCGATAACCCGCCAATCCCGCCTGCTCTGCGGCTGTGCGCACCGATGAGCGGCCTGGCGCAGGAATTGCCGCCGCTGGTCGATGTGCTGGTGGCCCATGCCGGGCCGGGGGCGGAGCGGCACCGTGCGCTGTGGGCGTTCGACGCGCGGCTCGCCCATGTCGCGCGCACGACCAGCGAACCCGCGATCGGGCAGATGCGGCTCGCCTGGTGGAATGACGTCATCGATGATGCCGATGCGCGCAAGGGGCGGGGCGAGCCGGTGGTCGATGCGCTGCGCGCCACGGGGGCGATGGCCGCGCCGGGGCTGGTCGCGATGATCGACGGCTGGGAAATTTTGGTGGTCGAACCGGAGATCGATGTGGAAGGCCTGCGCGCCTATGCCGTCGGTCGGGGCGGCGGTCTGTTCCGCGCGCTGACCGATGTCGCCGATGCGCCGGATTGGCTGGACGCGGCGGGGCAGGTCTGGGCCTTGTGGGACATGGCCGGGCATGTCGGTGACGTGACGCTAGCCGACGCCGCGCTGGCGCTGGCGCGGGAGATTGCGCCACGGATGGACGGCGCGCGCTGGCCGCGTGCATGGAAACCGGTGCGCATAGTGGCCACGCTGGCGCATCAGGATGTGCT
Organism: Sphingobium sp. SA2; assembly: GCF_032227065.1. Classification (NCBI taxonomy): domain Bacteria; kingdom Pseudomonadati; phylum Pseudomonadota; class Alphaproteobacteria; order Sphingomonadales; family Sphingobiaceae; genus Sphingobium; species Sphingobium sp. SA2. The sequence continues at coordinate 2,905,849 of NZ_JAPMXX010000006.1, read as the reverse complement.
GGCCGGACGGCGCGCGCCGCTGGGGATGCCGCGTTCGCTTGCCTGGCGGCTGCTGCGGATCGCGCTTGTCGGGCGATAGGCAGACGCGATAGGCTGCGCTTCGCAGGAGCGAGGGAGCGGGCATATGGGGCGATTGCTGGCAGGGGGCATGGCGGCGCTGCTGCTGGTTGCGGGCGGGCTTTTCTGGTGGTCGGGCCAAGCGAGCAGCGACCCCGCACCGCAACTGGCCATGGCCGCACCACCGCCGCCCGCTATGGAGAACTTGCCGGAGGGCGATCCCGATGCCGTGGGGGCCGCGCCGCCCATGCCCGCCGAGGCAAGCCCGCAAAGCCGTGAAGAGCGACGCTTTGCCCGCTACGACCGCAATCGCGACGGGGTGATCACCCGCATCGAAATGCTCGGCAGCCGGACCAAGGCGTTCAAGGCGCTCGACCAAAATGGCGATAACCTGCTGTCCTTCGAGGAATGGGCGGTGGCGACATCGGACCGCTTCGGCGCGGCGGATAAGGATGGCGACGCCAAACTGACCCCCGCCGAATTCGCCACCACCGCCCCCAAACGCGCCGCCAAAGCGAAATGCCGCTGCTGAGCCGTTCAGGCCTCAGGCCGGGTCCAAATCCACGTCCCGCCGATCAGCGCGGCGGCGATCGGGATCAGGGACCAGGGAAAGGGCGAGAAGATCAGCGCCAGCACGACGCTGAAGGCAAAAGCGCCGAGCGCGGCCTTCTTGCCTCGCCGACTGATCGCCCCGCCTTCGCGCCAGCGGCGGATATGCGCGCCGAAATGCTTGTGATCGAGCAGCTTGGCCTCCAGGGTCGGGCTAGACCGGGCAAAGCAGAAAGCGGCCAGGATCATGAACGGGACGGTCGGCAGCAAGGGCAGGAACGCCCCGATCGTGCCGAGGCCCAGCGACGCCCAACCAGCGATGAAGTAAAAATATCGCCGCATGATCGGTCCTGTGGGAGCGGAGGTGTTGCTATTGTTTCGCAACTGCGACCCATGATGGCAAGGGAAAGATCAGGCCGCAGGCAAGCGCAAACGCGCGAGCAGTCCGCCCAGATCCTCGCTTTCCTCCAATAGCACCGACCCGCCATAGATTTCCGCGACATCGCGCACGATGGCGAGGCCAAGGCCGGTGCCGGGCTTGCCCGAATCGAGCCGCACGCCGCGATCGAAAATGCGGACGCGCTCTTCCAACGGAATGCCCATGCCGTCATCCTCGACCAAGATCTCGACCATGTCGCCCGCGCGCTTTACCGTCGCAAACACCGATCCACCGCCATATTTAGCCGCATTTTCGATGAGGTTGCCGAGCATTTCGTCCAGATCCTGCCGCTCGACGCGCACCGCCGCGCCCTTGTCGCCATCCATGTCCACCCGCGCCTGCGGATAGAGGCGCTGCACCGCGCGCTCGACCGCAGTCAGGCTCGCCCACACCTCCGCCCGGCTCTGCGCCGCGCCGCGCCGTCCGACCGCGCGGGCGCGGGCGAGGTGATGGTCGACCTGCCGCCGCATCGTCGTCGCCTCGCGGATGACCGCTTCGCCCAGGTCGGGCGACTGCGCGGTCGCGGCGTTCATGATGACGGTCAGCGGCGTCTTGAGCGCATGGGCAAGGTTGCCCGCATGGGTGCGCGCCTCCTCCGCCTGCCGCTCATTATGGGCGAGCAGCGCGTTCAATTCCTCGACCATCGGCAGCACTTCGGCGGGCATCGGCTCGGTCAGGCGGCTTTTCTGCCCGTCGCGCATCCGCACGATTTCCTGCCGCACCTTGCGCAGTGGCCGCAGCCCGTAAAAGGTCTGCAACGTCGCCAGCACGAACAGCCCTAGCGCCAGCAGTGCAAAGCTCTGGAACAACGTCGCGCGCAGCGTCTTGATCTGCGCGTCCAGCCCGGACCGCGCCTGCCCGACCATGAAAAGCCACCGGCTGTCGGAACCGGGCAACACGACGGTCCGCTCCATGATGCGCAGATCCTCGCCGGGAAATTGCTTGCTGTCATAGACATGCAGGTGCCGGTCGCGATGCTCCTCCGGTACTTTGAGCGCGCGGTCCCACAGCGAGCGGGAACGCCAATCCTCATGCCCCTTGGCGCTGACCTGATAATAAAGGCCGCTATTAGGCTCCAGAAAGCGCTGATCGGCGAGTTCGCGGTTGAACAACACCTCGCCTTCCGGCCCGATCTCGGCCGCCGCGATCATCGCGGTCAGCACATAATTCATGCCATCGTCGAAATTGCGGGTGATCGCGTCGCTCAACACCCGGTCCAGCGCCACCCCGCCGCCGATCAGCAACAGGCTGATCCACAGCGCGGCAATGCCCATCATCCGGCGGCTGATGGACCCGGTGGAGCGGACGGGGGATTGGTCGACCGTGCTATTCACAAATTGCCCGTTCGCCCTGAGTAGTCGCTGAGCTTGTCGAAGCGGCGTATCGAAGGGTTCGTGCAGGATGCTTCGATACGGGATTTCGACAAGCTCAATCCCTACTCAGCACGAACGGTTGCAAAGAGATCAGCGCCCCGGCTCGTCTAGGCTGTAGCCCAAGCCGCGGATGGTGGTGATCACGTCGGCACCCAGTTTCTTGCGGATGCGCGTGACGAACACTTCGATCGTGTTGGAATCGCGGTCGAAATCCTGGTCGTAAATATGCTCGATCAATTCGGTGCGGCTGACCACCTTGCCCTTGTGATGCAGCAGGTAGGACAGCAATTTATACTCCTGCGCCGTGAGTTTGACCGGATCTCCGGCCAGCGTCACCTTGCCCGACCGCGTGTCGAGGCGCACGTCGCCCGCCGTCAGTTCGCTCGACGCATTGCCCGATGCGCGGCGGATCAGTGCGCGCAGACGGGCGATCAGTTCCTCGCTCTGGAACGGCTTGGCGAGATAGTCGTCTGCGCCTGCGTCCAGGCCCGCCACCTTGTCCGACCAGCTGTCGCGCGCGGTCAGCACCAGCACCGGGAAGGCGCGGCCTTCCTTGCGCCAGCGGTCCAGCACCGTCAGCCCGTCGATCGTCGGCAGGCCAAGGTCCAGCACGACCGCATCGTAATTTTCGGTGGAGCCGAGGAAATGGCCGTCCTCGCCATCGGTGGCGAGGTCGATGGCATAGCCCGCGCCCTCCAGCGTGTTCCTGAGCTGCTGGCCCAGATTCGGTTCATCCTCGACGATCAGCAGACGCATGGGCTTTCCGTTTCTTTTATAAAGCGAGCGCGGTCAGCGCGCCCAGCCGATGATATCGCCTGTCCGGCCGTCGGCATCAACCCATACCACCTTGCCGTCCTTCACATATTTCAGGCGATAGCGGTTGGCACCGGGGTTGAACTCGCTGCCGACATAAGTGGCCCCGCCCATCTGGGCATCGACCCGCCGCTTGATCATGGAAAAGGGCATGACATGCCCGTCCAGCATCGCACGTCGGGCGGCGTCCTGTTCATCGCGGCGACCGCCTGCATCAGCGACGGGCATCGTCGCCACCAGCGCGAGCGCCGTGCCGATCCCGATCATCATGGAGGCTGGCCGGATTTTCCACTTCATAAGCATGGGCATGGCATAGGCGCAGGGCATTGAACAGGTGGTGAATGATGGGGATTGTTTCGCGCCGTCCCCGTCACGCCTGCGGATGCAGGCATGACGGGGACGAAAAGGACTTACTTATCCAGCGCATATTGCACGGTCAGCGTCACCGAAGCGCTGACCTGGCCGGGTTCGACCGGAGTCGTGGCGACCGAATCCGCCTTGAAACGGGCGCTTTGCAGCATTGGCATGGGCGGCTGGCCACCGCTGTTGCTTTCGCTGATCGAAATCAGCCGCGCGGTGCGGAAACCGGCTGCCTGGGCGTAGAAATCCGCCTGCGCCTTGGCGCTCTTCAACGCCTGCCCACGGGCCTGGGCCAGCATCGGCGCGGGATCATCGATCGCGAAGCTCGGGCCATTGACGTTGGTGGCGCCCGCTGCGACCATCGCGTCGAGCAGCGTGCCGACCTTCTTCACGTCGCGCAGCTTGACGGTCAGCGTGTTGGAGGCCTCATAACCCAGAAAGCGCGGGCCGGTGGGTTCGCCGTCGCGCTGGTTATAGTCATATTGCGCGTTCAGGTTGATGCCGCTGGTCTGAATATCCTTCTTGGCGATGCCTGCACGGGCCAGCGCCGCGATCAGCTTTTCGGTCTTAGCGGCATTGTCCTGCATCGCGGCCTGCGCGGTCGGCGCGCGGGTCTGGACGCCCGTGCCCACGGTCGCGATGTCGGGCGATCCTTCCACGCTTTCGGTGACGTTCAGCGTCACGACCGGCGCGGTTTCGGCGATGGTCACATTGGTCTGGGCAGCCGCGATGGCGGGCAGGGCGGCACTGGCCAGGGCCAGAAGAACAAGGGCGGATTTCATGAAGGATAACTCTCCTGTGGGGATGCCGGTCTTTTGTATCGGCTGCGATGAACGGACGCTGACATGCGTTGAAAGCCGTGGGACAGCTTCGGGTTCCTTCGCCCTTGCCCCCCGGCGCGCTAACGCCTAGCTGCACGGCCATGGCAGCACCTCTTCTTTCCTACGAAAATCTTGGCCTCTCGCAAGGCTCCCACTGGTTGTTCGAGGGGATCGACATTCATGTCGGTCAGCGCGACCGATTGGCGCTGATCGGGCGCAACGGCGCGGGCAAGACGACCCTGTTGAAACTGGTCGCGGGCTTGATCGAGCCGGACCGTGGCACGCGATCGGTGCAGCCGGGCGCGCGGGTCATCATGCTGGAGCAAGACCCAGACGTCACGCCCTTCGCCACGCTGCATGATTTCGCGCTGGCGGGCGAATTCGCGCCGGCACCGCATGAGGTGGAGGCGATTGCCGACCAACTGGGCATCGACCTGTCGCGCGAAGCGAAGACGGCAAGCGGCGGCGAACGGCGCCGTGCGGCGATTGCCCGCGCGCTGGCAAGCGAGCCGGACCTGCTGCTGCTGGACGAGCCGACCAACCATCTGGACATCGCCGCGATCGATTGGCTGGAAAACTGGCTGGCGCGCTATAATGGCGCGTTCGTCGTCATCAGCCATGACCGCGCCTTCCTGACCCGGCTTACTCGGCAGACGCTTTGGCTCGACCGGGGCGTCATGCGCCGCAGCGAAATCGGCTTCGGCGGCTTCGAACAATGGATGGAAGCGGTCTATGCCGAAGAGGCGCGCGCGGCCGAAAAGCTGGACGCCAAGCTGAAGATCGAGGCGCATTGGCTCGAACGCGGCGTGACCGCACGGCGCAAGCGCAACCAGGGGCGGCTCGCCAAGCTGTGGGAAATGCGCGAAACCCGCGCCGCGATGCAGGGGCCGCAGGGGACCGCGAAGATCGCCGTGGCCAGCGACGACAGCAAGACCAAGAGCGTCATAAAGGCCGAGCATGTCACGAAGCGCTTTCCTAAATCTCCGTTCGCTTCGAGCGAAGTCGAGAAGCGGCAGCGCGAAGGTGTCTCGACGTCGCTCGACACGAACGGAAGTGATGAAAGGGTCATCATCGAAGACTTCACCCTGCGCATCCAGCGCGGCGACCGGATCGGCATCGTCGGTGGCAATGGCGCGGGCAAATCGACGCTGCTCAAGCTGCTGACCGGCGAACTCGCGCCCGACAGCGGCAGCGTTACGCTCGCCCAGACGCTCGACATGATCTTCATCGACCAGCAGCGCAGCCTGATGCAGGGCGACAAGACGGTGCGCGACGTGCTGGCCGAGGGCGGCGACTGGATCGACGTGCGCGGGGTGCGCAAGCATGTCCATGGCTATCTCAAAGACTTTCTGTTCGATCCCAGCCTTGCCGAAGCAAAGGTCGCGACCCTCTCCGGCGGCGAACGCTCGCGCCTGTTGTTCGCGCGCGAATTTGCCCGCGAATCGAACCTGCTGGTGCTGGACGAACCGACCAACGATCTCGACCTCGAAACGCTCGACCTGTTGCAGGAAGTGATCGCCGATTATGACGGCACGGTGCTGATCGTCAGCCATGACCGCGACTTTCTCGACCGCACGGTGACGGTCACGCTGGGACTGGACGGCACCGGCGTCGTCGACGTGATTGTCGGCGGCTATGCCGACTGGATCGCCAAGCGCGATCCGCGCAAGGCCGCCAAGGCCGAGAAAAAGGCCGCCGCCGCGCCCGCGCCACCCAAGCCCGTCTCCGCCAAGCTGACCTATAAGGACCAGCGCGACCTGGAACTGCTGCCCAAGCGGGTCGAGGAACTGGAAGCGGCCATCGCCCGCGATGAAGAGGCGCTGGCCGACCCCGCGCTCTACACCCGCGACCCCAAGAAATTCGCCGCGCTGACCGGCGCGATCGACAAGGCGAAGGCGGAGAAAGAGGCGGCGGAAATGCGCTGGCTGGAACTGGCGGAAAAGGCCGAAGGGTTGGCGGGGTAAGTCATCTACCTCCGTTCGGTTCGAGCGCAGTCGAGAACCTATCGCGCAAACGCTTCTCGACTTCGCTCGAAGCGAACGGCAGTTATGGGACAGGATCGAAACGGGGACGGACCGATGAACGCACAGACCGACATGGCAATCGACCAGCCCCACCACGCGGTCCATTATGTCAACCGCGTTGGCTGGCTGCGCGCCACCGTGCTGGGGGCCAATGACGGCATCGTATCCACCGCCAGCCTGATGACCGGCATTGCCGCGTCGGGCGCGAGCAGCCAGACCATCCTGCTGACCGGCATCGCCGCTTTGGTGGCCGGTGCCATGTCGATGGCAGCGGGTGAATATGTCTCGGTCAGTGCGCAGTCGGACACCGAACGCGCCGACCTTGCCAAGGAACGCAACGCGCTCGCCACCCAGCCGCACGCCGAATGGATCGAACTGCGCGACATCTATGTCGAACGCGGGTTGACCGCTGATCTGGCCGGGCAGGTGGCGGAACAGCTGATGGCGACCGATGCGCTGGGCGCCCATGCCCGCGACGAACTGGGCATTTCGGACATGGCGACCGCGCGCCCGGTACAGGCGGCGCTGGCCTCGGCCGCCAGCTTTGCCGTGGGGGCCACCCCGCCGGTGCTGGTCTCCGCTATCGTCCCGGCTGGCAGCGCGCTGGTCGCGATCGTGGGCCTGTGCCTCATCTGCCTGGCGCTGCTCGGCTATGTCGGCGCGCGGCTGGGCGGGGCTAGGCCGCTACGGTCCATCCTGCGCACCCTGTTGTGGGGCGCGCTGGCGATGGCGATGACCGCTGGCGTAGGCCATCTTTTCGGCGCGGCCATATAGTGGCAGGGTTCGCGCCAACCATAGGAGACCAAGCATGACCGACATTCAGCAGATCCCGCTCAAGACGATCAAGGGTGCCGACACCAGCCTCGCCGACTATGCAGGCAAGGTGGTCCTGGCCGTTAATGTCGCCTCCAAATGCGGCCTGACCCCGCAATATGAAGGGCTGGAGAAGCTCTACGCCGCCTATAAGGATAAGGGGCTGGTGGTCGCGGGCTTCCCCGCCAATGATTTCGGCGCGCAGGAACCGGGCAGCAATGACGAGATCGCCACTTTCTGCACCACCAATTTCGGCGTCGATTTTCCCATGTTCGAAAAGATCGTGGTGACTGGCCCGGACAAGCACCCGCTCTATGCCGCCCTCACCAGCGCAGTGCCGGAAGCACAGGGGGAGGGCGATGCCTTCCGCGAGAAGCTCAAAGGCTATGGCATGACCCCCAATCCGGTGCCGGAAGTGCTGTGGAATTTCGAGAAATTCCTGATCGCCAAGGATGGCAGCGTCGCCGCCCGCTTTGCGCCCACCACCGCGCCCGACGATGCGGCGCTGGTCGCGGCGATCGAAGCGGAACTCGCCAAGTGATGCGGGCAGGCCTGATCGCGGGCGCGCTGCTGCTGGCGGGCACGCCCGCCATGGCGGCGCTGTCGCCCGCCGAACGCGCCATGACGCAAAGCGTCGAGGCGGGCTATGAACCCGCGATCGGCCTGCTCGAAACCCTGGTGAACCAGAATAGCGGATCGATGAATTTCGCGGGCGTGAAGGCGGTGGCCGACATGCTGCGCCCGCAGTTCGAGGCGCTGGGCTTCGCCGTGACCTGGCAACCGATGGACGCCGCCAAGCGCGCCGGGCACCTGATCGCGGTGCATAAGGGCCGCGCCGGAACCACGAAGATGCTGCTCATCGGCCATCTCGACACGGTGTTCGAACCCGACTCGCCCTTCCAGACATTCGAGCGCAAAGGCGATCTGGCCAAGGGACCGGGCGTGGCGGACGACAAGGGCGGCGTCGTCACGATGCTGCTGGCGTTGAAAGCGATGCAGGCGGCGGGCACCCTCAAAAACGCCAATATCGAAGTCGTGCTGACCGGCGACGAGGAAGATTCGGGCGAACCCATCAGCATCGCCCGCGCCGACCTGATCCAGGCGGGCAAGCGCGCCGACGTGGCGCTCGATTTCGAAGGGCTTTCGGTCGAGGACGGCAAGGATATGGGGTCGATCGCTCGGCGATCCTCCAACAGCTGGACGCTGACCGCGACCGGCAAGTCCGGCCATAGTTCGGGCATCTTCTCCGCCAGTGCGGGCGACGGCGCGGTCTATGAACTGGCGCGGATCATCGTCGCCTTCCGCAAGGAATTGCCCGAACCCAATCTGACCTTCAATGTCGGCCTGATCGGCGGCGGGCAAAGCGCGGACGTGGACAAGGACGGCGTGCGGATCGCGGTGACCGGCAAGACCAACATCATCCCGCCCATCGCTGTCGCCAAAGGCGATTTCCGAACGCTGAGCGAAGAGCAGACCGCCCGCGTGCGCGCCAAGATGCAGGCGATCGTCGGGGCAGGGCATCTGCCCGGCACCTCGGCCAGCATTGCCTTCGACATGGGCTATCCTTCTATGGCCCCGACCGCGGGCAACCGCGCGTTGCTCGCCAAGCTCAACGGCGTCAACGCCGACCTCGGCCTTGCAACGATGCCCGAACTCGATCCGCTCAAACGTGGCGCGGGCGATATCAGCTTCGTCTCGCAGGATGTGGACGGGCTGATCGGCCTAGGCGTCACATCGACCGGCGACCACAGCCCGGCGGAACAGGCCGACCTGTCGAGCATGAAACGCCAAGCCAAGCGTGCCGCCATCCTGATGAGCCGCCTCGCGACCGAAAAAGGGCGGAAATAGACTCTTGAAACCGAACCTCGTCATCCCCGCGAAGGCGGGGACCCATCTCCCAACCACGCACCCGACGATAGCGTAGGAGATGGGTTCCCGCCTTCGCGGGAATGACGGAAATATGATGAGGTTCGCTCGACACAAGCGGGTGAGCAGCGCTAGATCGCGCCATGCTTCCCCCCGTCGCCTCGCTCGCCACCACCATCGGCCCTGTGCTCGAAACCTTGAGCATCGTCGGCACCTTCGTCTTTGCCGCATCCGGGGCGCTGGCCGCCGCGCGGTTGCAGCAGACGCTAGTGACCTTCGCCTTCTTCGCGCTGGTGACAGGCGTCGGCGGCGGCACGGTGCGCGACCTGTTGATCGACGCGCCGGTCTTCTGGGTCGCTGATCCCATACCCGCCATAGCCTGTATGGTCGCGGCGCTGATGGTCTGGTTCACGCCGCGCAAATTCTGGAGCGAACGCGCGCTCGACTGGCTCGACGCGATCGGGCTAGCGGCCTTCGCCGTGTTCGGCGCGGCCAAGGCGATGAGCTTTGGCGTGCCGCCCTTCGTCGCCGGGATGATGGGCGTCGTCACTGGCTGCGTCGGCGGCATCATGCGCGATCTGCTAGCGGGCGAACCGTCGATCCTGCTGCGCCCCGAACTCTATGTGACCGCCGCGGCCGTCGCCTCCGGCCTGTTCGTGCTGCTGCGCGCCATCGGTCTGGACGTGCCGGTCGCAGGCCTGATCGCCGCCGTGCTGGGCTTCACGCTACGCGCTATTGCGATCCGGCGCGGGCTGGGATTGCCGGTGTATCGGGATGGGGAGTAGCCCCAATCCCCCTCTCCCTTGAGGGAGAGGGCTGCGAAGACTTGGCAGCGTGCTGCCTAGTCGCAGCTGGGTGAGGGTGCAGCGCCCTCACAGAAGCGCGATACATCAGCGTCGAACCCCCTCATCCAACTTCGCCTAACCTCACTATGTTCGGCAAGGCTCCGTATCCTTCTCCCCATTGGGGAGAAGGGACTGGGCGTTACCCCCACAACCCCGCCAGCATCGCCATCACCCCGCGCTCATCCGCCGCATTACGCGTTCTCGGTGCGCCATAGCCACGGCATTCCAGGCAGTCCGCCCGCACGCCTGCGCCCATCACCAGCGCCTTGACGTCCGCAACCGCCTGCATCGCCCAGCCACGCTGGACCATCGCCTGGCGCGCCAGCATGTCGCGCGGCGCGTTCGCATCGTCGCTATCGCGCTCCGCCATCGCTTCGATCCATTCGGCCCATTTGTCCGGCGCCTTCTCTATACGATAAGCGCGCGCCGTCTTGGGGTCGATCTTCGCCCGGCGCGCGGCCTCGGCGATCGCGTCCTCCAGCCCGCCGAAGCGATCGACCAGGCCGTTCTGCCGCGCGGTGCCGCCGTCCCAGACGCGCCCCTGCGCGATGGCGTCGATCTGCTCGGGCGTCTTGCGGCGCGATTGCGCGACCAGGCCGACGAAGCGGCGGTAGATATCCTCGACCCCCATCTGCATGATCGCGTCGAACTGCGGCGATGTGCCGCCGGCGAGGTCCGGCTGGCCCGATAGCGGCGTGGTCGCCACGCCATCGGTGGTGACGCCCATCTTGGCGAGCGTCCCTTCAAAGCTCGGCAAGATGCCGAACACGCCGATCGATCCGGTGATGGTGTCCGGCTCGGCAAAGATCATGTCGGCCGGGGTCGACACCCAATAGCCACCGCTGGCCGCGACATTGCCCATCGACACGACGATCGGCAGTCCGTCCGCCTTGGCGGTCATGATGGCGCTGCGGATCTTCTCTGATGCCATGACCGATCCGCCCGGCGAATCGACCCGCACGACCAGCGCCTTCAACTCCTTTTCGTTGAGCGCCGTCAGCAGCAAATCGGAGATAGTATCTCCCGCCGCCGTGCCGGGTCCGGCCTCGCCATCGACGATCTCGCCCGCGACCGTCAACACGCCGATCTGCCCGTCATTGGCGGGCTTGCGCGCCTTCACATAAGCGGCGAGATCGATCTTTGCGAAGGCACCGGCCTTGGCATCGGACGGCTCGCCCGCAATCTCGGCCACGCGCGCCCCAAAAGCGGTCGCGTCGCCCAGCTTGTCGACCAGCCCAGCGGACAAAGCGGCGCTCGCCATATTGCCCCCTGCGGCGCGGGCCGCCGCGACCGGGTCGGCCGCATAGGCCGCGATCTGCGCCTTGGGCCGTGCCTTGGCGACATCATCCTGCCAGTTGCGCCACAACACATCCGCCAAAGCCTGGCTCGCCTGCTTGGCTTCGGGCGACTGGTCGGCGCGGATATAGGGTTCGACGAAGCTCTTATAGGTGCCGACGCGATAGACATGGGTGTTGACGCCCAGCTTGTCAATCAGCCCCTTATAATAGAGGCTCGACCCGCCCCGACCCATGATCGCGACGCCGCCCAGCGGATCGCTCCACGCCTCGCTCGCATGGGCGGCAAGCTGATAGCTGTCATCGGTATAGAGGGTGGCATAGGCCAGCACCGGCTTCTTGGCGGCGCGAAGCCCGTCAAGTGCCTCGCCGACCCGCGCGATGGCAACCTGTCCGCCACCCATGAAACCGTCCAGATCCATCACCACAGCCTTAACCTTCGTATCGGTCTTGGCCGCTTCCAGCGCCGCGACAATATCCGAAAGGCGATATTCCTTCATGTCGGGACCGGAACCGGACAGCAGCGAGAAAGGATCGACCTCGGCGGGTTGCTCGACAATCGTGCCATCCAGGTCGAGCAACAGCGCGCCTGCGCTGACGCTGGTCGCGGGCTTGGGCGAGAAGGAGAGGGCGGCATAAAGCGCGCCGAAGAATAGCAGCAGGAACAGCAGCACCAGCCCGTCCTTGATCGCCACCAAAATGCGCCACGCGCCCTTTACAAATGCCAAATGCCGCTTCCTTCTGCCCTGTGCGCCATGGCTACCCCATCGCCCGATCGACTGCAATGTGGGCGCGATGCGGGCGGCTGCAACCTTGCGCCCCCGATTTTGGTTGCTATGGGGATCGTTGCATAATCGCGGCCTACCTTTCCCCGTTCGCCCTGAGCCTGTCGAAGGGCTGCACTTCTTGAAGAGAAGGACAAGGCTTCGACAAGCTCAGCCCGAACGGGTGTGGGGGTGGCGATTTATGCGATAATCCCGTCATGGGACTTACATGTTCGCTCTTGTGCAGGAGACGTGCCCGATGCCCACTCTCGTCCTTATCCGCCACGGCCAGTCGTCGTGGAACCTGGAAAACCGCTTCACCGGCTGGTGGGACGTCGATGTGACCGAAAAGGGCGTGGGCGAAGCGCGCGCCGCGGGGCAGTTGATGAAAGAGAAGGGGCTGGATTTCGACCAATGCTACACCTCGCTCCAGACCCGCGCGATCAAGACCCTCAATCTGGCGATCGAGGAAATGGGGCGGCTGTGGCTGCCGGTCGAAAAGGACTGGCGTCTGAATGAGCGCCATTATGGCGGCCTCACTGGCCTCAATAAGGCGGAGACGGCGGCCAAGCATGGCGACGATCAGGTCAAGATCTGGCGCCGCAGCTTCGACATTCCGCCGCCAGCGCTGGAAGCAGGCAGCGAATTCGACCTCAGCCAGGACCGCCGCTATGCGGGCGTCGCGATTCCTTCGACCGAAAGCCTCAAGGACACGATCGCCCGCGTCCTGCCCTATTGGGAAGCGACGATCGCTCCGGACCTCAAGGCCGGCAAGCGCGTGCTGATCTCCGCCCACGGCAATTCACTGCGCGCGTTGGTCAAGCATCTCTCCAACATCCCCGATGACGAGATCACCCATCTGGAAATCCCCACCGGCCAGCCCATCGTCTACGAACTGGCCGACGACCTGAGCGCCATCGACCGCTATTATCTCTCGGAACGGTGATTTTTCTCCATCCTCCCCTAGCAGGGGAGGTGGCTGGCCGTAGGCCAGACGGAGGGGTGTCCCGCTATCGATAGGGTGACACCCCTCCACCACTTCGTGGTCCCCCCCCTACCAGGGGAGGATTTGCGGTTTGATCAACGTCTCGACTGCCGCTAAGGGGCTTTGCTTTCCGGGCGGCACCGTAACGGCCGCGCCATGAGGGGAACGCACGGGCATGAGCGGGGCAATCGAGGTCGGCATCATCATGGGTTCGCGGTCCGATTGGGACACGATGCGCCACGCCGCCGACACGCTCGCCGCGCTCGGCGTCGCCCATGAATGCAAGGTCGTGTCGGCGCATCGCACCCCCCAACGCCTCTATGATTACGCCACCAGCGCGGTCGGCCGCGGCCTCAAGATCATCATCGCGGGCGCGGGCGGCGCGGCGCATCTGCCGGGCATGTGCGCATCGATGACGCGGTTGCCGGTGCTGGGCGTGCCGGTCGAATCGAAGGCGCTCAAGGGCATGGATTCGCTGCTCTCGATCGTCCAGATGCCGGGCGGCATCCCCGTGGCGACGCTGGCGATCGGCAAGCCCGGCGCGATCAATGCCGGGCTGCTCGCCGCCGCCATCCTCGCGACCAACGATCCGGCGCTCGCCGACCGGCTCGACGCCTGGCGCGCCAAGCAGACCGATGCGGTCGCCGAAACGGTCGAGGACTGATCACGCCCATGACGACCATCGCGCCCGGTTCGACCATCGGCATCCTTGGCGGCGGCCAGCTCGGCCGGATGATCGCCATCGCCGCCGCGCAGCTTGGCTATCGCACCCACATCTTCGCGCCGGAAGAGAGCGGCCCCGCTGCCGACGTGTCGCCGCGCTGGACGCGGGGCGAATATGACGATCCCCACGCGCTCGCGGCCTTTGCCGATGGCGTCGATGTCGTCACTTATGAGTTCGAGAATATCGCCCCCTCGGCGGTCGAAACACTGGCGGGCCATGGCCTCGTCCGCCCCGGCGCGCAGGCGCTGCGCGTGGCGCAGGACCGGCTCGCCGAAAAGCGCTTCGTCTGCGACCTCGGCGGGCTGACCGCCCCCTTCGCGCCGGTCGACAGCCTGGACGATCTGGAAGCAGCGATCGCGACGATCGGCAGCCGCGCGATCCTCAAGACCAACCGCATGGGCTATGACGGCAAGGGGCAGGCGCGCCTGAACGAACCGGGCGACGCGGTCGGTGCCTGGAACGCGATCGATCGCCAAAGCGCGATCCTCGAAGGCTTCGTGACCTTTGCGGAGGAATTTTCGGTCATATTGGTGCGCGGCGTCGATGGCGAAGTGCGCTTCTGGGACAGTTCGGCCAACGTCCATGTCGACGGCATTCTCGACACGTCGATCGCGCCCGCCGGGCCGCTGATCGAGGGGCAGGTGCCCGCCGCCCGCGCCCTGGCGCGCCAGATTGCCGATGCGCTCGACTATGTCGGCGTGCTGACCTGCGAATTTTTCGCCAGCGCCGACGGCCCGGTCTTCAACGAAATGGCCCCCCGCGTCCATAACAGCGGCCACGGCACGATCGAGGGCGCTCTGACCAGCCAGTTCGAAAATCACGTCCGCGCGATTTGCGGCCTGCCGCTGGGCGACACTGCGCTCGCCGCGCGCCGGGTCGAGATGCGCAACCTCATCGGCGAGGCCGCGCATGAATGGCCCGCGATCCTGTCCGATCCGGCCAACCATCTGCACCTCTACGGCAAGGACGAAGCGCGGCCGGGCCGCAAGATGGGCCATGTGACGCGGCTGACGCTGTGACCGACATCACGCTCGTCCTCGCCCGCGCCGACAATGGCGTCATCGGCCGGGACGGCGACCTGCCCTGGCGACTGCCCGCCGACCTCAAACGCTTCAAGGCGCTGACGCTTCGCCATCCGATGATCATGGGGCGCAAGACGTTCGACAGCCTGCCGGGCCTGCTGCCGGGCCGCCGCCACATCGTCCTGACCCGCGACCGGGCCTGGACCGGGGCAGGGGCCGACGTGGCGCATGATGTGGATGGCGCGTTGGCACTGGCCGATGCGCCCACCGTCATGGTCATCGGCGGCGCGGAAATCTACCGCCTGTTCCTACCGCTCGCGCACCGGATCGAACTGACCGAAGTCCATCTGGAGGCCCAAGGCGACGCCAGCATCGCCTATCCCGACCCGGCCGACTGGGTGGAAGTCGCGCGCGATCCTCATCCCGCACTCGACGGCCGCCCCGCTTATAGTTTCGTGACGTTGGTGAAAAACAGCGGACCGTGAAAATCCGTTCGGGCTGAGCCTGTCGAAGCCTTCGGCCGAGTGCAGCGAGGTCCAAGCCCCATCGCCAGGCGTAGAGCGAACGGAGCGCTAGTGGATCGCCAATTGCCACACCCATCCCACCCCCCTATAGGCCGCGCCATGGAGCGGCTGACAAGCAGCGCCCCGGTTCCGGCGCATATGCGCGGGGCCGTCATGGCGCTGGGCAATTTCGATGGATTTCATGCCGGGCATCAGGCCGTGGTCGGCCACGCCATCGCGCGCGCGCGGGCCGAGGGTCGTCCGGTCATCGTCGCGACATTCGATCCGCACCCGATGAGCCTGTTCCGGCCCGACACTCCGCATTTCCGCCTGACCACGCTGGACCAGCGGCAGGCGCTGTTCGCCGCCGCCGGGGCCGACGCGATGCTGGTCTTCGCCTTCACGCCCGAACTCGCCGCGCTCGACCCGCAGGCGTTTGTCCGCCTCCTGGCCGAGGATATGGGTGTCGCGGGCGTCGTCACCGGACAGGATTTTACCTTCGGCCGTGGCCGTGCAGGATCGGTCGCGGTGCTGGCGGAACTCGGCGCTGCTTCGGACCTATGGACGCAGGCGGTCGCCCCGGTCGCCGACGCCAGCGGCGACATCATCTCCTCCACCCGCATCCGCACCGCATTGCAGGCGGGCGATTGCGCCACCGCCACCCGGCTGCTGACCCGGCCCTTCACCATCGAAGGCGTCGTCCAGCATGGCGACAAGCTCGGCCGCACCATCGGCTTCCCCACCGCGAACATCGACATGGGCGACTATCTGCGCCCGGCCTATGGCATCTACGCAGTGCGCGGCCTGTTGCCGGACGGTCGGATTTTGGACGGCGCGGCGAACCTTGGCATCCGGCCTATGTTCGACCCGCCCAAACTGCTGCTGGAACCGCATTTCTTCGATTTCGCCGAAAATCTCTATGACCAGCGGATCGCGGTGCAACTGATCGCCTATCTTCATGCCGAACGCGCCTATGACGGGCTGGACGCGCTGATGAACGGCATTGCCCAGGACTGCGCCGATGCACGGCAAATCCTTGCGGGCCAAAACCTTGCGGGAACGCCCCACCTCGCCTAATGCGGCGCTCACATCAACCGTTCGTGCTGAGTAGGGACTGAGCTTGTCGAAGGCCCGTATCGAAGCATCAATCCTTCGATACGCCATTTCGACTTCGCTCAATGGCTACTCAGGACGAACGGAGTAATTTCATTGCCGGACCCATTATGACCGACGCACCCGACTATAAGTCCACCGTATTCCTGCCGCAGACCGACTTCCCGATGAAGGCGGGCCTCGCGCAAAAGGAACCGGCGATCGCCGCGCACTGGGAGGCGATGGACCTCTATGGCAAACTGCGCGAAAAGCGCGCCGGGCGCGAACGCTTCATCCTGCATGACGGCCCGCCCTACGCCAATGGCGACATCCATATGGGCCATGCGATGAACAAGGTGTTGAAGGACATCATCGTCCGCAGCCAGTCGCTGCTCGGCAAGGATGCGCCCTATGTGCCCGGCTGGGATTGCCACGGCCTGCCGATCGAATGGAAGATCGAGGAAGAATATCGCAAGAAGAAGCTGAACAAGGACGAGGTGCCAGCGCAGGAATTCCGCGCCCAATGCCGCGCCTATGCCGACCGCTGGGTGGGCGTGCAAAAGGAACAGTTCAAGCGTCTCGGCGTCATGGGCGACTGGGCCGATCCGTACCTGACGATGAAGTTCGACGCCGAAGCGACCATCGTCGGCGAGTTGCTGAAATTCGCCGAAAGCGGCCAGCTCTATCGTGGCGCCAAGCCGGTGATGTGGTCGCCCGTGGAGAAGACCGCGCTGGCCGAGGCGGAGGTCGAATATGAGGATGTGACAAGCACCCAGATCGACGTGGCGTTCGAGATTGTGGAGGCACCAAACGCGCCCGAACTGGTCGGTGCCTATGCGGTGATCTGGACCACGACGCCCTGGACGATCCCGGTGAATCAGGCGATCGCTTATGGGGAAGAGATTGAGTATGTGGTCGTAGAGACATCGACGGTTAATCGTCTCCAAACCGAACACGCTTATGACCTTGCGAAGATTAATAAGTGGTCGGGTCAGAAGTTCTTGGTTGCAAATGAACCTGATATCCTTGCTGAGTTCCTTAAGCGTATAGGCAAAGCACTTTCTCAAGAGAATGTGCCGCATGAAGTTAGCGTTCACGTTTCCAATACGGTGTGGACTGGTCTTGGGACAAAGCTCGCCGGAGCCATCGCGCGCCACCCCATGGCGGGCCGCCTCTCTTCACCCCTCCCCTTCAGGGGAGGGGCCGGGGGTGGGGGCTCTCAAGATGGCATAGCGCTTGGGGATAGCCCCCACCCCAACCCCTCCCCTGAAGGGGAGGGGCTTAAGGGAGATGGCTTCTTCGATCGCCCTCGTCCCTTCCTCCCCGCCGACCACGTCACCACCGACGCGGGCACCGGCCTTGTCCATATGTCCCCGGACCATGGCGAGGAGGATTTCATCGCCTGCAAGAAGCTCGGCATCGACCCGGTTTTCGCGGTCAATGACGCAGGCTTCTACCGCGACGATTGGGAATGGCTGCCGGGCCAGGGCAGCGTCATCAACACCAAGTTCAACGGCGTCGATGGCCCGATCTGCACCGACCTGCGCGGCGCCGGTGCCTTGCTCTCGGCCAGCGACTTCCGCCACAGCTATCCCCATAGCTGGCGGTCGAAGGCGCGGATCATCTACCGCTGCACCCCGCAATGGTTCATCCCCATGGATAAGCCATCTGGCAACACCATGCCCGACTATCCGCTCCCGCCACTGGAGCCGATCACCGGCGCGCTGGCGACGGCCTTGCCGACCAACGGCCCAACCCTGCGCGGTGTCGCGCTCGACGCCATCCAGAACACCCGCTGGGTGCCGGAACGCTCGCGCAACCGCATCAATGCGATGGTCAGCGATCGCCCCGACTGGGTGATCAGCCGCCAACGCGCCTGGGGCGTCCCGATCGCCCTCTATGTCCATCGCAAGAGCGGCCAGTATCTTGTTGATCAGGCGGTCAATGCGCGCATCATCGACGCTTTCAAGGCGGCGGGTGCCGACGCCTGGTTCGGCGCCGATCATCAGGCGCTGCTCGGCCCCGACTATGACCTGGCCGACTATGAGGTCGTAACCGACATTCTCGACGTCTGGTTCGACAGCGGCTCGACCCATAGTTTCGTCGTGGAAGCACGCTATGGTGAAGGCACTCGCGCCGACCTCTATGTCGAAGGGTCCGATCAGCATCGCGGTTGGTTCCAATCCTCGTTGCTCGAATCGAGCGGCACGCGCGGCCGTGCGCCCTATGACGCCGTGCTGACCCACGGCTTCGCACTCGATGGCACGGGCAAGAAAATGTCCAAGTCGCTCGGCAATGTGGTCGATCCGCTCAAGATCATGGCCGAAAGCGGCGCCGACATTTTGCGCGTCTGGGTCGCCAGCACCGACTATTTCGACGACGTCCGCATCGGCAAGGAAGTGCTGGCCGGGTCGTCCGACGCCTATCGCAAATTACGCAATACTTTCCGCTACATGCTGGGCGCTCTTGCCGACTATGATGATGTGACGGAGGCCGTTTCCTACGCCGAAATGCCCGAACTGGAGCGCTATATGCTCCACCGGCTGGCGGCGCTGGATGCGGAATTGAAGTCGGTCGTGGACAAGGCGGCGGACAGCGACAATTGGCTCGAATTCAGCCGCTACACCCGCGCCTTGTTCGACTTCGCCAATAGCGACTTGTCGGCCTTTTTCTTCGACATCCGCAAGGACTGCCTCTATTGCGACGCGCCCACGGACCCGAAGCGTCGCGCCTATCGCACCCTGCTCGACACGCTGTTCCACGCGCTCGTCCGCTACGCCGCGCCGATCATCCCCTTCACCGCCGAGGAAGTGTGGCAAAGCCGCTTCCCAAGTGACGAAGATAGCGTCCATTTCCTCGAATGGCCGGAGATCGACCATCACTGGCTCGACCGCGACCTCGACGACAAATGGCGCGAATTGCGCACCCAGCGCGAGCAAGTGAACGAAGCGATCGAGCCGCTGCGCCGCGAAAAGATCGTCCGCTCCAGCCTCGACGCCGACGTCACCATGGGCGAACTGCTCGCGGTCGGCGATGTCGATTTCGCCGAAGTGGCGATCGTCGCGCGCGTGACCATGGGGCAGGGGGATGGCATCACCGTCCAGCCCAGCAGCTGGCATAAATGCGGCCGCTGCTGGCGCAAACTGCCCGAAGTCACCACCGACGGCACGCTCTGCAACCGCTGCGACGCGGTGCTGGCGGGCTAGGCAATGTTCTTCCATTCCGTCATCCCGGACTTGATCCGGGATCCATGAGCGCAAGCGACACAATGACGCGCGAAGCGTTGGGCGCATGGATCCTGAAACAAGTTCAGGATGACGACAGTTTTTTAGGCTAGAGAGCGCAGGCATGCCCACCCCCATCAACCACCGCCCGCTGGGCCTGACCGTGGCGATCGTGACGCTCGCGCTCGACCAGCTCATCAAATATACCGTCACCTATCCGCTGGCGCTGAAAAGCCGCGCGGATATCGGCATCGAAATCCTGCCGATCTTCCGCCTGCGCTGGCTGGAAAATCGCGGTGTCTCGATGGGCTTCTTCCACGCCGATACCGACCTGATGCGCTGGGCGCTGGTGGGCATGACCATCCTGATCGCCGGGTTCGTCGCCGTGTGGATGTGGCGCGAAAAGGCGCGGCAGGATGTCGCTGCTCTCGGCCTCGTCCTGGGCGGGGCGATCGGCAACATTGTCGACCGGATGCGGCTCGGCTATGTCATTGATTATGCCGATCTGCACTTTGGCGAATGGCGGCCCTTCCTGATTTTCAACCTGGCCGACGCGGCCATCACCATCGGGGTGCTGATCCTGCTTGCGCGGGCGTTGCTGCTGCGCGACAAGGACGCAAAGACGGAGACTTTGAAGTAATGCGTAAATTGATCCTCGCCGCCGGTTTGCTTACTACCCTGTCCGCCTGTGGCGGCGGCGGTGGCCTGTTCAACCGCGAGCGCCCCGACGAATTCGCCGTGTCGCGCCAGGCGCCCTTGGTGATCCCGCCTGACTTCGCGCTGGTCCCGCCCGCGCCCGGTTCCCCGTCGGCCGCCTCGGTCGATTCGGGCAAGGCCGCGATGGACGCCATGTTCGGCGGCCCTGCCCAGCGCAGCGCCACTGAAACCGCGACGCTCGACGCTGCGGGCCGCGCCAATGCGGCAGCAGGCATCCGCTCCTCGGCCGGCGACCCCGCCACCGAAGTCGTGGAAAAGGGCGCTACCACCCGCGACATCATCGCCGCCCCCGAAGGCGACGGCCAGGACGCCAGGGCGGTGACGCCGCAACCGTAAGCGACAGTTCATTCGCCTTGAACGTCTCGTGGAGCGTTCAAGGCGATGTCAGACGGCTGAGTATCGCTCTTCGCAGGACATGAGGTAATGCCCCAAGGCGCATATGCTCATGTTCTGAGGGATATGTTCCGGGTCATCGGTCGTTGGCTCGGATAGCCGGTTTTGATGAAAAAAGCTCGCAACGATATCTTCGATGTCTTCCGGGTCGATGCCAGCATCTCTAATCAAGTCGTCGTCTTGGTGGGGTAGAATATCGCCATCGCCATAATAGGGCGACAGTGCGTCCCATATGAACTCGGTGACAGATTCTCTCACGCCTGCCTGTATAAGTTGATCTATCAAGGTGCTGGGATGAACACCTTGACGTTGCGTTGTCAGCCGCCTGAGGCGCCTTCTTGCCTGCACAGAGCCAAACACACCCAATAGCCCCAATATGATGATCAGGGCTAAAGCGAGTTTGGCCATGCTCTCTAAGCCCGCGCTTCCGTGCCAATCCCCGCACTATTATGCCGCAGCGCCGTCAACACCGTGTCGATGATCGCATCGGCATCCAGCCGCGCATCGGCATATTGTTTTTCGGGCTTGTCCTGATCCTGGAAAATATCCGGCAGCCGCAGCGTGCGGATCTTCAGCCCCGCATCGGTCAGTCCCAGATCGCTCGCCAACGTCAGCACATGCGCGCCCAAACCGCCGATCGCGCCTTCCTCGATCGTCACGGCAACCTCATGGGTCGCCAGCAACCGGCGGATCATCGCTTCATCGAGCGGCTTGGCAAAGCGCAGGTCGGCAACGGTGGTGGACAGCCCCTTGGCCTCCAGCACCTCTGCCGCCTTGAGCGCTTCCTCCAGCCGCGTGCCGAGCGAGAGGATCGCGACCTGCCGCCCTTCGCGCATGATCCGGCCCTTGCCGATTTCCAGCCGTTCGGGCGTCTGCGGCATCGCCACCCCGGTCCCGTTACCGCGCGGATAGCGCAGCGCGATCGGGCCGCTGTCATGCATCGCGGCGGTATGCGTCATATGCACCAGTTCGGCTTCGTCCGCCGCCGCCATCACCACCATATTGGGCAGAGTGGCGAGGTAGGTGACGTCGAAACTGCCCGCATGGGTCGATCCATCCGCGCCGACCAGCCCGGCCCGGTCGATCGCAAAGCGCACCGGCAGGTTCTGGATCGCGACATCATGCACCACCTGGTCATAGGCGCGTTGCAGGAAGGTCGAGTAAATGGCGCAGAAGGGCCGCATCCCCTCCGCCGCCAGCCCTGCGGCAAAAGTCACCGCATGCTGCTCGGCAATACCGACGTCGAAAATGCGATCGGGGAAGGCGAGGGCGAATTTATCGAGGCCCGTGCCAGACGGCATCGCCGCGGTAATCGCGCACAGTTTCGGGTCGCGCTGCGCCTCGGCGATCAACGCCTGGGCAAAGACATTGGTGTAGCTTGGCGGGCCGGGCGGAGCTTTCGCCTGCGTGCCCGTCACTACATCGAATTTCTGCACGCCATGATATTTGTCGTCGGCGGCTTCGGCCGGGGCATAGCCCTTGCCCTTCTTCGTCACGACATGGACCAGGCACGGCCCCTCGGCCGCGTCGCGCACATTTTCCAGCACCGGGATCAACTGGTCGAGATTATGGCCATCGACCGGGCCGACATAATAAAAGCCCAGTTCCTCGAACAAGGTGCCGCCCATCGCCATGCCGCGCGCAAACTCGTCGGTCTTGCGCGCCGCATTGTGCAGCGGCCGGGGCAGCTTGCGCGCCAGTTTCTTGGCGAGATCGCGCAGCCCCAGAAACTCCCGGCTCGACACCAGCCGCGCGAGATAGCCCGAAAGGCCACCCACCGGCGGCGCGATCGACATGTCATTGTCGTTCAGGATGACGACCAGCCGATTGCCCGCCGCCTGCGCATTGTTCATCGCCTCATAAGCCATGCCCGCCGACATCGCGCCGTCGCCGATGACGGCGATGCCCTTGCCGGGCCGGTCCTGCATCTGGTTGGCTATGGCAAAGCCCAGCGCCGCGCTGATCGAGGTCGAGCTATGCGCCGCGCCGAACGGATCATAGTCGGATTCGGCCCGCTTGGTGAAGCCCGACAGCCCGCCGCCCTGGCGCAAGGTGCGGATGCGGTCGCGCCGCCCGGTCAATATCTTGTGCGGATAGCATTGGTGGCCGACATCCCACACCAGCTTGTCGCGCGGCGTATCGAACACATAATGGATCGCGGTGGTCAGCTCCACCACGCCCAGGCCCGACCCCAGATGGCCGCCCGTCACGCCCACGGCGGAAATCACTTCCTGCCGCAATTCATCGGCCAACTGCCGCAATTGTTCGGGCTTCAGGGTGCGCAGATCGGATGGCCAGATAACCTGGTCGAGCAACGGCGTTTGCGGGCGATCATTCATGAAAGGGATAGACTCATATAGGCGCTGGAGCGGGTGGGCGAACGGCGCGATGCCGCGGTCACGCCGCGCATTTCGCGCAGGTGCCCAATATCTCGATGACCGGTCGTTCGGGCTTGAAGCCTTCCTGCTCGGCGACGGCACGGACCTGGTTGGTCACCTTGTCGTCATCCAGATGCGTCGCCTGCTTGCAATTGCGGCACACCAGGAAGATGCAGTCGTGATGACAGCCGGGATGCGCGTTGGCGATATAGGCATTGGCGCTTTCCACCCGCATGGCGATATTGTTCGTCACGAACAGGTCGAGGATGCGATAGACGCTGTTGGGTGCCACCCGCTTGCCCCGCGCCTTCGACACCGTATCGGCAATGTCATAGGCGGATGCAGGCTTTTCCTCGGCCGACAGCGCATCGAAAATGGCGGCGCGCATCGGCGTCCACTGTTCGCTCTGGGCTTCCAGCGTGCGGCGCGCGGCGTCGGCCAATTTGGTGCCGGTCGGCTCAATATGATGATGTTTATGGTCGGCCATCGCACCAATCTAGGCCGGGGCGGGGCCGGGGGCAAGGGCAGGCTGTCAGCGCTGCCCGAACTGCCATGCCGCCCATAGCCAGCCGCCGATCATCAGCACCCCGCCGATCGGCGTGATTGCCCCCAGCCAGCGTGGCGCACCCAGCGCCATGGCATAGAGGGACAGCGCGAAGATCGCCGCGCCGATCAGCAGCAGCACCGCCGCGCCGCGCGCGACGCCCATGATCGCGATCGCCGCGACCGCATGGATCAATTGATAGGTGCCGCCGGTGCGCAGCCAATCAACCGCCTTGGGATCGCTCACACCATGCGCGCCGAACGCGCCCGCGCCAATGGCGAGCGCCGCGGACAAAGCAGCCAGCACAGCAATCATGTCTTTTCTCCATCGCCGCGCGTCAGCAGCCGCATCCCCTTGCCGGGGCGGTAGATCAGATCCTTGGCCGCGATCAGGTCGCCATGCTCGATCTGCAACGCCAGCCTCTGTTCGTCATTGGCGCGATATTGGCGCTCGACCTCCTCGACTTCCTCGTCGGGCACGCCCAGCGCCTGCATCGCCTGCACCCCCATGCAGATCGCCGATTCATAGACTTCGCGCACCACACCGGCGAGGTCCATATTCTGCAGCGCCAGCAATTGCCTGCGGTCGAATGCGCGCACCATCAGCGCAGCCTGCGGAAAGGCCTCGGCGATCGGCTGGAGCGCGCGGCTGTCGAGCGAGGGATCATCGATGCAAAAGGCGATCAGCCGGGCATCGTCGGCGCCTGCGCGATGGAGCAGGTCGATCCGCGTGCCATCGCCATAATAGACTTTCGTGTCGAACCGCTGCGACACTTCGATCTGCGCGGGCTTCTTGTCGATCGATACGACGGCAAAGCCATGGCCGATCAACATCTGCGCCACCGTCTGGCCAAAACGGCCATAGCCAACGATGATCGCGGTGCCGCGCGGCGCCTCGTCCGGGCCGGGCAAGTCAGCGCCATCGCGCGACGCGGCGAACTCGAACCGGCGGGCGAACAGCATCAGGAACGGCGTCGTCGCCATGGAGAAGGTGACGATCGCGCTGAACAGGCTCGACGCTTCGGGCGCGATCAGCATCGCACTTTGCGCCTGCGCAAACAGCACGAACCCAAATTCGCCGCCCTGCGACAAGAGCAGCCCCGCGCCCAGCGCCGGTCGCCAATCCATGCCGAACAATCGCGCCAGGCCAGCGATGATCGCCGCCTTGGTCGCCACCAGAATTAGCGCCATGCCGATGACGAACACCGGATTGGCCGCAACGGTCTTGAGGTCCAGCACCATGCCGACCGCCAGGAAGAAGAGGCCAAGCAGGATCGAGCGGAACGGTTCGACATCGGCTTCGATCTCATGCCGATAGGGCGAATCGGCCAGCATCACGCCCGCCACGAACGCCCCCAGCGCGGTCGACAGATGCAGGCTGTGCATCAGCGCCGCCGCGGCCAGCACGGTAAACAGCCCGACCACCACGAACAATTCGCGCTCGCCGAGCCGCCCGACCAGCCCCAGCAATGGCCGCAGGATGAATCGCCCTGCCAGTACGAGGCCCGCGATCGCCGCGACCGTATAACCCGCCAGCACCCATCCGGGCGGCCCGGCGGCATCGGTCGGGTTGCGCGACAGCGCGGCGATGATGGTGATCAGCGGTACGATCGACAGATCTTGAAACAGCAGGATCGAAAAGGCCTTTTCGCCGAAGGGCGAGTTGATCCGCCCGCTGGATTTCAACCCCGGCAACACCTGCGCGGTGGACGATAGCGCCAGCGGCAGACCGAGCGCGATCGCCGCGCCCCAGGTGAAGCCGGTGGAATAGAAGATGATCGCCGTCAGCACACAACCGCACAACACCACCTGCGCCAGCCCCAGCGCAAAGATATCGCGCTTCAACCGCCACAGCCGCGCCGGATGCAGTTCGAGGCCGACGAGGAAGAGCAGCAGCACGATGCCGATTTCGGCAATCGCCAGCTTGGATTCGCCGCCGCCGACCAGCCCCAGCCCTTGCGGCCCGACCAGCGCACCCGCGACCAGATAGCCCAGCACCGCCCCCAGCCCGAACCGGCGGAACAGCAGGACGAACAGCACGGCGGCTCCCAGCAGGATGACGCCTTCCGACAACAGCATATCGGTGGCGCTGACCGGAACGGGCAGGGGGGCAGGCACGCTCTGCATCAGGCATCCGCCATCCGTGCCGCTTCGGCAATCGCTTCAAAGCCCAGCCGAATGGACGCATGACGCGCCGGATAGCCGCGCGCCGGGGCCAGCACCGCCAGGCCCGGCCAGAAATCCAGATCCTCGCTCGCGCCCGACAGATAAGCGGTCAGCTTGTCGCGCGCCTCGGCGAGTTCATCGGCGCTCATCCCGATCGCCTGCGCCGCCATCAGCGACGCCGACGCCTGCCCCAGCGCGCAGGCCTTCACGTCCAGCCCCATGTCAGCGAGCCGCCCATCGGCCATCGCCACATCGACCACGATCCGCGATCCACAGGTCGGCGACCGCTTCTCCACACTCGCCTGCGGTTCGGGCAGGCGGGCATGATGCGGGATGCTGGCGGCGAGCCGCAATATGTCTTTGTTATACAGGGGAGCGCTCATCCCATCCCATGTAGGACAGGAACGTCGCGGGGTGAAGGCGGGGAATAAGGATGCGGGAAATAAGCTGGCAACACGCAATCCTGATGGCCCCTTCCAATGTAGGAAAATCCCTGATCTAACCCGCCGGTGCATCAGCCGCCTGCCACCATCCGTCCCCAGCCAATCCCCGTCGCGCCACCGTCGCGTCACCGTTACCCAACTGTCGCGTCACAGTCGCGAGCCTGGCGCGTCGCCGTCGCGTCCCGGTGGCTTCCCCGTCGCAATGCCCGCGAATCGCCCCCGAAAATCACGCCTGCGACACTGTGAACTTCGCCCTGTCGCGCCGCAGTAACCCCACTCACATCCCTTCTTGACGCCCCCCAAGCAAATCCATCGCTTGCCTGCGCGCCGTCACCGCCTATCTCTCCCCTCACCACGAATCGCAGCCGGAAAGCCCCGTTCATGACCGCCACCCACTCGACCCGCATGCTCATCCTTGGTTCCGGCCCCGCTGGCCTGTCCGCCGCCATCTATGGCGCGCGCGCTGGTCTTGCGCCGATCGTGGTGCAGGGGATGCAGCCGGGCGGTCAGCTGACCATCACCACCGATGTCGAAAATTATCCCGGCTTCAAGGATGTGATCCAGGGGCCATGGCTGATGGAACAGATGCAGGCGCAGGCCGAACATGTCGGCGCGAAGATGATGTATGACCAGATCGTCGATGTCGACCTGTCGCAGCGTCCCTTCCGCCTGACCGGCGATGGCGGCATCGTCTATGTCGCCGACACGCTCGTCATCTGCACCGGCGCGCAGGCGAAATGGCTGGGCGTCGAGGGCGAAGAGCATCTCCAGGGCAAGGGCGTGTCCGCCTGCGCCACCTGCGACGGCTTCTTCTATCGCGGCAAGAAGGTGGTGGTGATCGGCGGCGGCAACACCGCGGTCGAAGAAGCGCTCTACCTCACCAACCACAGCCATGACGTCACCCTGATCCACCGCCGCGACACGCTGCGCGCCGAAAAAATCCTGCAGGAACGGCTGTTCGCCCATCCGAGCATCAAGATACTGTGGAACAAGGCGGTCGACAAATTCGTCGGCGGCGGCACGCCCGAAGGGCTGGTCGGCGTCGATCTCATCGACACGGTCACCGGCGAGCGGTCGCACGAACCGACCGACGGCGGCTTCGTCGCCATCGGCCATCACCCCGCGACCGAATTGTTCACCGGCAAGCTGCCGATGGACGAAGGCTATCTGCTGGTCGACAAGGGCACCACCCACACCGCCATCCCCGGCGTCTTCGCCGCGGGCGACGTCACCGACAAAATCTACCGCCAGGCCGTAACCGCCGCCGGCATGGGCTGCATGGCCGCGCTCGATGTCGAGAAGTTTCTCGCCGAAGCGGACTTCGAAGCGATGGTGGAGGCGTAATTTACCGCCGTTCGCCCTGAGCGAAGTCGAAGGGTTCTACCGAGCGAAGCGAGGTGCCTTCGCCTCCGCTCAGGCAAGGGCTTCGACTTCGCTCAGCCCGAACGGACCTTATTGGGAGACCTTACCCCGCGCAAAGGCCACCAGCGACCCGAACGTCTCGAACGTGTCACCGTCGATATCGTCATCCTCGATCAGGATATCGAAGCGATCCTCCATCTCGGTCAGCAGCCCCGCAACCGCCATGGAATCCAGTTCAGGCAGCGCGCCGAACAGGGGCGTGTCCGCCTCGAACGCATCGACCCGCTCCTGGGACAGGCCCAGAACGTCGCGAAGCAACGTCCGCGTCAGGGTGTCGATGGTATCGGCCTGACCGACCGGCGAAGGATGATTGGCCCGCATAAGGGCGCTTTCCTAGTCATTCATGCCCTATCCGACAAGCGCGGAAATGGCCGTCCGCGCCGCCGGGAGCCAGCTCGACGCAAAGCGCGGATTGAAGGCGTCGATCCGGTGCAGCGCGATCCGCTCCTCCATCCAGTCGGCCTTATAGCCATTGTCGCCAGTGCCATAGTCGATCAGATCGACCCGATCCTGGTCGATGGCCTGCGCAAACATGGCATGGCTCAGCAACGTCCCAGGCGACCCGGCATCGTGGGCGCGATCATGGGAGAGTTTGTGAATAAGCGCGATGCCATGCTCGACCGTCCAATATTGCGTCGCAACCGCCCGCCCGTCGAGCCGCGCAAAGCCCAGCCGCAACGTCCCCGCATCGCTCTCCTGTTCCGCAAGCGCGCGCAGGAAGGTCAGCCCCGGCTCCGCCGCCTTCCAGCTACGATCATGCACATCGACATAGTCCCGCCACAGATCGTCGGTCAGCCGGTCGCTGATCGACAGTACATAAGGACTGTTGCGCGCCTTGCGCCGCACCAGCGTCCGCAACCGGCCCGGCCGCGCCGCCCAATAGGTCGCAAAATCGCGCCCCGCCGGACGCAGCAGATAGCGGCCCCCCATCGGCCGCGACAGCGCAAACCAGCCCGCCCGCCGCAAACTGGCGCGCAACGCGCCGCCATCTTCCAGCGGATAGAGGTCCATCTGGCTATTGCCCGCCAGCAAATGCCGCGCCAGTGCATCGAGCAACCGACGCTGTTGCGCTTCGTCGGGATCGCCCACAAATATCGGCGCCCAGGCAAAACTATACCAGTTGGCCAGCGCCGACACCCGCCGCGCCTCCGGCTGCATCAGGACTATCCACGCCTGCGCGCCCATATCCTCCGCCACCAGCACGCGCACCGGCGCGGCGGCAAAGCAATGCTGGTGCAGCAGCGCATACCAGTCGAACCGGTCGAACAGGGAAGGCATGGCGATGCGATCGGCACGGCCCTGCAGCGCGTGCCCGACTTCGGCCAGGCTGTGATATTCCCTTGTCGTCGGCAACCGACTATCTCCGCAACCAGAAGAGGAACGCTTAGGTGCAAAGTCTGGAAATGGAGTTAAGCCCGACAGGTCCGTCTGCGGACAGCCTGCCGATCGATCATGTCCTCCTGCGTGGCGACCCCCTCCGCCCGGCGCTGGACGGGCGATCGGGCACTTATACTTTCGCCGAACTGGAAGAAACGCTCGGGCGGCTGGCGGGCTGGCTTGCCGGGTTCGGGCTGGAACCGGGCGCGCGCGTCGCCAGCTGGATCGCCAAGGGGCCGGTCGCAGCCTTGATGCCGCTCGCCGCGCCACGCGCGGGCCTCGTCCATGTGCCGATCAATCCTTTGCTCAAACATGCCCAAGTCGCCCATATCCTGTCCGACAGCGGGGCGGCTATGCTGATCGGCACGGCAGCGCGACTCGACAGCCTGCAGCCTGGCGACGTGCCGCCCGATTGCCCGTTGCATCGCGAAGATGACGCCGCCTGCGCCATGAGCGGCGGCGACCCGATCGGTCCGTCCGACGCTGCGCCCGATACGCTGGCTGCCATTCTCTACACCAGCGGATCGACCGGACGCCCCAAGGGCGTGATGCTCAGCCACGCCAATCTCTGGCTGGGCGCGGTGGCGGTGGCCGACTATCTGGGCATGGGCGCGGACGATCGCACCGCCTGCGTCCTGCCGTTCAGCTTCGACTATGGCCAGAACCAGCTCTTCTCCACCTGGATTGCGGGCGGCTGCGTCTATCCGCTCGACTATCTCACCCCGCGCGACTTGATGAAGCTGGTCGACCGGCGCGACATCACCACGCTCGCCGGGGTGCCGCCGCTCTGGGTGCAACTGACCGAACTGGACTGGCCACCGGAGGTCGCCGCCAAGCTCAAGCGCCTGACCAACAGCGGCGGCGCGCTGACCCGGCCTCTTGTGGCAAAACTGCGCGCCCTGTTCCCCCGCGCCGACCTCTACCCCATGTATGGCCTGACCGAAGCCTTCCGCTCCACCTATCTGCCGCCCGCCCTGGTGGCCAGCCACCCTGATTCGATGGGCTGCGCGATCCCCTTTGCCGAAATCCTCGTGCTGCGCCCCGATGGCAGCGTCACGGACGATGACGAGCCGGGCGAGCTTGTCCATTGCGGCCCCTTGGTGGCGCAGGGCTATTGGCGCGACGCCGCCCGCACCGCCGAACGCTTCAAGCCTGCGCCGACGGCCTCCCTCTATGGCGGCATGGCGGTCTGGTCGGGCGACACTGTGCGGCGCGATGCGCAGGGGCTGCTCTATTTCGTCGGTCGCGACGATGCGATGATCAAGTCGGCGGGCAACCGCATCAGTCCGACCGAGATAGAGGAAGCCGCCGTCGCCGTCGCCGGTGTCGCCGAAGCCGTGGCGCTGGGGGTGAAGGATGACCGGCTTGGCCAGGTAGTCCGGCTGCTGCTGCGCGCCGACGATCCGGCGGTCGCGCAAACGGTCGCGGCGCATCTGAAAAGCGAACTACCCAATTATATGCAGCCAAGGGACATCCTTGTGTTGAACGAATTTCCCAGCAATCCCAACGGCAAGACCGATCGAGTCGCCCTCACGCACCAACATGGTGCTCCTGCGAAAGCAGGAGCCTAGGGTGAGGCGGGTGACCTATCGCCCTGGACTCCCGCTTTCGCAGGAGCACATATGAAGCTGAGAGGGTTTTACAGATGAAGCCGATGGGACCGATCCCGCCCTGGTTCGCGGGCGAGGAGGGCATGTTGCTGATCGGCGGCTATGGCGCGGCCAGCCTGGTGGATGAGGCAGGCGACACGCCGCTCTTCGCCTATGACATGGCCATCGTCGAAGCGCAGGTCCGGCGCTTCCGTGCCGCCATGCCGCCCGCCCTGCACCTCCATTATGCGATCAAGGCCAACCCCTACGCCCCGCTGCTCGCGGGCATGGTGGCGCAAGTCGATGGCTTCGACATCGCGTCGGGCGGCGAACTGGACATGGCGCTCGCGGCCGGGATGGACCCGTCACGGATCAGCTTTGCCGGGCCGGGCAAGCGGAATGACGAATTGGAAGCGGCGATTTTTGCAGGCGTCACGCTGAACCTCGAATCCGAAGGGGAGGGGCGTCGCGCACTCGCCATCGGCCAGCGCATCGGCAAGACCCCGCACGTCGCTGTGCGGGTCAACCCGGACTTCCATCTCAAAGGCTCCGGCATGCGGATGGGCGGCGGGGCCAAGCCGTTCGGCGTCGATGCCGATCGCGCTGCTGCACTTGCCCGCACGATGATCGACGGCGGGGCCGACTGGCGCGGCTGGCACATTTTCGCGGGTTCGCAAAATCTCGACGCCATGGCGATCATCGAGACGCAGGCCGCCACCCTCGCGCTGGCGGCGCGGCTGTCAGAAGCAGTCGGCGTAGCGCCGCCGCTGGTCAATCTGGGCGGCGGCTTTGGCCTTGCTTACTTCCCCGGCGACGTCCCGCTCGACATCCGTCCCATTGGTGTCGCCCTAGACAGCGCGCTGGAAGCATTGCCCGACATCCTCAAACCCACCCATTTCGCGATCGAACTCGGCCGCTGGCTGGTTGGGGAGGCGGGCGTCTATCTGACCCGCGTAATCGACGTAAAGGTCAGCCAGGGCGAAACCTTCGTCGTCGTCGATGGGGGCTTGCATCATCAACTCGCCGCCAGCGGCAATTTCGGCACCGTGGTCCGCCGCAACTATCCGATCGCCATCGCCAACCGTTTCGGCGCGGACCCGGCGGCTGATCCCTTGACGGTCGTCGGCTGCCTCTGCACGCCGATCGACCGGCTCGGCGACAAGGTGGCGTTACCGCCGGTGCAGGAAGGCGACCTCATTGCCATCTTCCTTGCAGGAGCCTATGGCGCGTCGGCCAGCCCGACCGCTTTTCTTGGCCATCCAAGTCCTCGTGAAGTTTTACTTGGCTGAATTACTCTACACATAACTCCTAACGGTATCTTTACCCTTTGACGGCATGAAGAGGTCCGAAGCCCTGTGCTGAACGGCCTTGCCACCCCTCTTTGGCGGCCGGTCGCGCAAGGCCGCACAAAGAGGTGAGAATATGCGTTTCCTGTCCGTTTCCAGGCTCCTGATCGGTGCATCCTTGCCCGCCGTCGCCCTGTCGGGCTGCGCCACGGTGCCTGCCGGGCCGCAACTGCCCCCAGCATCCTTCGTGTCGACGCAGGAAGGGCCGGGCGAGGAATATATCATCGGCCCGCTCGATGACCTCACCATCTTCGTGTGGCGCAATCCCGAACTGGGCGCCAAGGTCCAGGTGCGGCCCGACGGACGCATCACCACGCCGCTGATCACCGACATGCCGGCCGTGGGCAAGACGCCCCGGATGCTGTCCGACGACATCAAGCTGGCACTCACCAAATATATCGAAAATCCGCTCGTCTCGGTCATCGTCAACAATTTCAGCGGCACCTTCAGTCAACAGGTGCGGATCGTCGGCGCGACCGACAAGCCCGCCTCCATCCCCTATCGGGCCAACATGACCTTGCTCGACGCGATGATCTCGGTTGGCGGCCTGTCCGAATTTGCCGCGGGCAACCGCGCGCGCCTCGTCCGCTTCGACAAGGATAGCGGCAAGCAAAAGGAATATCAGGTCCGCCTGAACGACCTTCTCAAGAAGGGCGACACGCGCGCCAATGTCATGCTCGCCCCCGGCGACGTCATCATCATCCCTGAAAGCATGTTCTGATATGGCCGGTCTGTACGACGAATTGCTGGTCCTGCTCCATGGCATATGGAGCCGCCGCTGGATCGCGCTGGGCGTCGCCTGGGGCGTGGCCATGCTTGGCTGGCTCGGCGTGGCGCTGATACCCAACAGCTATGAGTCCAAGGCGCGGGTCTATGTCAGCACCCAGTCGCTGCTGGAGGACAAGGTCGGCATCACCCAGGTCCAGTCGCAGCAAGAACTGGAGCGCGTGCGCAGCACGCTGGCGAGCGCCGAAAATCTCGAAAAGGTCGTGCGCGAAACCGATCTGTCGCAGGGCGTCTCCGGCCCGCGCGATGTCGCCGCCAAGATCACGACCCTGCGGGAAAATATCACCGTGATGGCGCAGGCCGACCCCAGCATGATCGACATCAGCGCCGTATCGGCTGATTCGAGCCTGTCGGACGGTGCGAATGCCCGCATCGCGCAGCAGGTGGCGCAAAAGCTGATCGACATCTTCCAGGAAGCAAATCTCTCCGGCGATCGGACGCAGACCCGGCAGAGCCTCGCCTTCCTCGACCAGCAGGTCGCCGCGCGCGGCAAGCAGATGGAGGCTGCGGACCAGCGCCGCGTCGAATTTGCCCAGCGCTATGTCGGACTGCTGCCCGGCGCAGGCTCCATCAGCCAGCGCATGGACGCCGCGCGGATGGAGATCAACCAGATCGATTCGCAGCTGGTGCAGGCGCAAAGCGCTTTGAGCGCGATGAACGGCCAGTTGGCAGGCACGCCGCAAAGCCTGCCAGGCGTCGGCGCGGCGGGCGGCCCCTCGGTGCTTAGCCAGGCCCAGTCGAACCTTGCCGGGATGCGCGCGCGCGGCTGGACCGCCAACCATCCCGATGTGATTGCCGCCCAGCGCGAAGTCGATGCGCTGCGCCGTCAGGGTGGCGGCGGCAGCGCGGGCGGCGGCGGTGGCACGCCCAACCCCGCCTATCTGTCGATCAAGTCGATGCAGGCCGAACGCGCCGCCACGGTGCAGGCGCTCTCCACCCGCAAGGCACAGCTCCAGGCCGATCTCAACGCCATGATGGCGAAGCAGGTCGACGAGCCGGGCATCGCATCGGAGCAGGAAAAGCTCGACCGCGACTATGAAGTGCTCAAGACCCAATATGACAAACTGCTCGCCGACCGCGAGGAAATCCGCCTGCGTGGCGAGGTGAAGTCGGAAACCGGATCGGTCCAGTTCCGCGTCATCAACCCGCCCAGCGTCCCTACCGCGCCGACTGCGCCCAACCGGCCGCTGCTGCTGCTCGGCGTGCTCATCGTCGGCATCGGTGCGGGTGTCGGCGTCGCCTTCGCCATGGGCCAGCTCAAGGGAACATTCCCCACCGCCGTCCGTCTGGAACGCGCCATCGGCCTGCCGGTCGCCGGATCGATCAGCCAGGCGGTCAGCGCGACGCAGGTCGCCGTCGAAAAGCAGCGGATGAAATGGTTTGCGGGCGCCAGCGGCGGGCTGGCGGCGGTCTGCCTGCTGTTGATCGTCGTCGAATTTGTCCAGCGTGGCATGGCTTGAGATGTGGGCGTGAAGGAACCAGGAAACATGAACCAGCATAGCCCCATCAAAGGCGGATCGCTGATCGAGCGCGCCACCGAAATCTATGATTTCAGCGCTGCGCTGCGTGGCCGCGCCGCGCCTGCGGTCGAAATGCCCGCCGATGCGCCGCCGCTCGTCGAGCCGGTCGCTGTCGCGCCCGCCGCACTGGCCCCCGCGCCAACGAGCTTCCGCGCCTTGCCCTGGACCGGCCCCATCCAGCCGATCGACCGCATCGCGCTCGCCGAAGCAGGCCTGCTCCAGCCCGACGGCCCCGTCACCGCGATGAGCGAGGAATTTCGCCTGCTCAAGCGCGACCTGCTGGCGCAGCTACAGGATAATAAGCGCGGCAACCGCATCCTCGTCTGTTCGCCTCATAGCGGCGACGGCAAGAGCTTCTGCGCGATCAACCTGGCGCTCAGCCTCGCGGCCGAAAAGGATCGCGAAATCCTGCTGATCGACGCCGATTTCGGCAAGCCCGGCATCCCCGCCGCGCTGGGGCTGGAGGCTGGCCCTGGCCTCATGGACGCGCTCGCCGATCCGATGGTGGCGATCGAGGATTGTGTGATCCGCACCGACATTCCCTCGCTCTCGATCCTGCCCGCCGGACAGCGTAGCAATGCGGACACCGAATTTCTGTCCTCCGCGCGCACCGAACAATTGCTCGCGCGTCTGACAGAAGGCCGGCCCGACCGCATCCTCATTTTCGATTCGCCGCCGCTGCTAGCGGCTTCGCCCGCCGCCGTGCTGGCCAGCCATGTCGCCATCGCCCTGCTGGTGGTGCGCGCAGACAAGACCAGCGAAGCCGCCGTGCGCGACGCAATCGGCCTGCTCAAGGGCGGGGCGCAGGTCCAGCTTCTGCTCAACGCCGTGCGCTTCACCGGCGGCGGCCGTCGTTTCGGCAGCTATTATGCCAAGGGGGAACCCCGCTCATGACCCGTTTCTGGATCGGCGGCGCATCGCTCGTCGCGCTGGCGACCGCCGCCGCGCCTGCGCTGGCGCAGGATACGGATCGCCGCATGAACGTCACGCCCTATATCGGCATCGATCAGGTCGTGACCGGCCCGCTCAAGGGCGGCGGCGATGTGCTGACTTATACCAATGTCACCGCTGGCCTGACCGCCGAAGTGCAGAACCGCCGCGTCGAGGCGGTGGTCGACGTTCAATATAATCACAGCTTTGGCTGGGGTAGCCAGGCACCGGACCAGGATGTGCTGAGCGGTATCGCCAGCGCGCGCGTCAACCTGGCGCGTGGTCTCTCGCTCAATGCGGGCGGCTTTGCGACGCGGGTGCGAACCGATGGCTTGTCGGGCGCGACCTCGCTCAACGACAATAGCTATACCAGCCAGGTCTATGCCGGTTATGTCGGCCCGTCCTACACGACGCAGGTCGGCGACTTCACCGTCAACGGCTCCTATCAACTGGGCTATGCGCGGGTCGAAGACAGCGTCAATGCCGATTTTGCGGGCGGGCAGGGCGGTTCCTTCGCCGATAGCTGGACGCACAGCCTTTTGGGGTCGGTTGGCTTTGCCCCCGGCACGCTGCTGCCGGTCGGCCTCACCGCCAGCGCAGGCTATAATCGCGAAGACGCCAGCCAGCTCGACCAGCGGTTTGAAAATGCCTGGGGTCGGCTCGATGCCACCCTGCCGGTCTCGCGCACCGTCGCGCTGATCGGCGGCATCGGCTATGAAAAGATCGAGATCAGCCAGCGCTCGCCGCAACGCGCGACCGACGGCACGCCGCTCATCCGCAATGGCCGCTATGTCACCGACAAAAGCTCGCCGCGCGCGCTCATCTACAATTTCGACGATATCATCTGGGACGCGGGCGTCTTGTGGCGGCCCAGCCGCCGCACATCGCTGACCGCGCGGGTGGGCGAACGCTATGGCGGCATGACCTATCAGGGCAGCTTCACCTGGCAGGGCCAGGACAGCAGCTTCGGCGTCATGGTGTTCGACGGCATCGACAGTTTCGGCCGCATGATCATGGCCGATGTCGCCGCCGTGTCGGGCAGCAGCCTCAATGTCGTGCGCAATCCCTTCACCGGCGACCTCACCGGCTGCGCCTTCTCGACCACCGGCGGCGGGCAATGTTTCAACGATTCGCTGTCGGGCATCACCGACGCCAATTTCCGCTATCGCGGCGTCGCGGCGCAATATTCGCTGCGGCGCGGCCCATGGGGCTGGGGCCTTGGCGCTGGCTATTCGCAGCGCAAGTTCATCACGCCGCAGGGTCAGAGCGTGCTAATCAGCGGATCGCGCGACGAAAACTGGTATGGTAACGGTTCGGTCACCTACACGTTCAACGACAGCGACAGCATGGATCTGGTGACCTACATCAACTATTTCGATGCCAGTGGCGATCGGCCGGACGTGCTGAACTTCGGCGCGTTCACCAGCTATTATAAGAGCCTGACCCGGCGCTTGTCGGCATCGGCCTCGGTCGGCGTTGACGGCGTTCAGGCGGACGATTTCGAAACCATCATCAGCGCGTTGGGCCAGGTCGGCCTGCGCTACAGCTTCTAACGGGTCGGCCTGGGGAGACGAAGATATGTACGATCAATTCTACGGATTGCAGGGTCGCCCGTTCCAGCTGACGCCGGACCCCCATTATTATTTTGAAAGCGCCACCCATCGCAAGGCGCTCTCCTATCTGGGCTATGGTCTGGCGCAGGGCGAAGGCTTCATCGTCATCACCGGCGACATCGGCGCGGGCAAGACCACTTTGGTCGGCCATCTGATGCAGACCATCGACCCTTCGCGGCTCACCGCGGTCAAGATCGTCTCGACCCAGGTGCAGGGCGACGACATGCTGCGCCTCGCCGCGCAGAGCTTCGGCCTCGCGACCGAAGGCATGACCAAGGCGGCGACGCTGCAACAGGTCGAAGCCTATCTCCACATGCAGGCGCGCGCCGGACGGCGCACCCTGCTGATCGTGGATGAGGCGCAGAATCTCGCCGTCTCGGCGATAGAGGAACTGCGGATGCTGTCCAATTTCCAGTTGGGCGGCCAGTCGCTGCTGCAGATTTTCCTGCTCGGCCAGCCCGAATTTCGCGACCTGCTCAAATCGCCGCAGCTTGAACAATTGCGCCAGCGCGTCATCGCCACCCATCATCTCGAACCGATGATGGCCAATGAAGTCGAACCCTATGTCATCCATCGCCTGACGGTGGCGGGCTGGGATGGTCGCCCGATCTTCAGCCGCGACGCCTTTGCCGCACTCTACGCCGCGACCGGCGGCGTACCGCGCCGCCTGAACGCGCTGGTCAGTCGCGTCCTGCTGATGGGCGCGATCGAGCAGTTGGAAGCGATCGACGCCGATGTGGTGCAGGCGGTCGTGGCCGACATGGGTCTGGACATCGACGTCACGCCAGCGGCAATGACGCCGTCCGCGCTGGACGATGTCGAAGATGTGGGTGAGGACGCTGCCCCGATCGCACCGGAAGCAGACATCGAGGAGGATGTGGCGCCGCTCGAACTGGAAACCGTCGCGCAAGCAGACGAAATCATGCCCGAAGTCGAGGCGGAGCAGCCAATGATCGAAGAAAATTGGCCGCTGGCCTCCGACACACAGGACGCCGAGATCGTGAACGAAGTCATCGAAGACGAAGTGATCGAAGACGCGCCGGTCGCGCTCGAAGACAGCCCCGCACAGGATGACGCCACCCTTGGCGACTTCACGTCGCCCTATGACCAGCAGGACTGGTCGATGCAGCGTGCGCCTTTCGCGCCGCCTGTCGGGGTGGAAGCCATCGAAGAGGATGACGATCAGCCCGAAGCCGACGTCGTCGAAGAATTGGCCGACGAACTGGACGCCAAGATCGCCGACCTGCACGAAGCCGAGGCCGAACAGCCCGACACCATCGACGCCCAAGCCGTCGAGACGCTGCGCCACGACATGCTGGGCGAGGTCGAAGCACTGCGCGCCGAAATCGCCTCGCTGCGTGCGGTGCAGGCGCATGTGCCCTTCGTCCCCGCCCAGACCATCGATCCCGAAGCGCTCAAGGATTGCTTCACCCTGATCGAGGAGCGGCTGTCCTCGCTGGAATTCCGCGCAGAGGAACAGGACACAGCACTGCGTCGCGTCCTGACCCTGCTGGTCGATTGGGTCGAACGCGAAGATCGCATGGCGGGGGTGACGCAGGATAGCGTCGCCGCCTGACTGCAAGACGCGCTGGGATCACCGGAATGATGCAGAACGCCCTGTCGGTCGATGTCGAGGACTGGTTCCAGGTCGGCGCGTTCGAGCGCACGATCCGTCGCGCCGATTGGGACGGGCTGACTCACCGGGTCGAGGGCAATACAGACGCCGTGCTGGACCTGTTCGCGCAGGCAGACGTCAAGGCGACCTTCTTCACCCTGGGCTGGGTGGCCGAACGCTATCCCGCGCTGATACGACGCATTGCGGACGCGGGCCACGAAGTCGCCAGCCATGGCTATGACCATGCCCGCGTCTTCACCTTCACCCCCGAAGCCTTCCGCGCCGACCTGCGCAAGGCGCGCGCCATCCTGGAAGATGCCAGCGGCCAGGCCGTGACCGGCTATCGCGCGCCGAGTTTCTCGATCGACACGCGCACGCCCTGGGCGCATCCCATATTGGCGGAGGAGGGCTATCGCTATTCCTCCAGCGTCGCGCCGATCCGGCATGACCATTATGGCTGGCCCGAATCGCCGCGCTTCGCCTGGAAACCCGTGTCGGGGTCGGACTTGGTCGAACTGCCGGTGACGACGGCGAAACTGGGCAATCGAACGCTGGCGGCGGGGGGAGGGGGCTTTTTCCGCCTGCTTCCCTATGGATTTTCGCGCTGGGCGATCCGGCAAGTCAATCATCAGGCCGGGCGACCTGCGATCATCTATTTCCACCCGTGGGAAATCGACCCGGACCAGCCGCGCGTCGCTGAGGCGCCGTTGCGCTCGCGCCTGCGCCATTACAGCAACCTGTCCGTCATGGCCGCCAAGCTGCGCCGCCTGACGCGCGACTTCGCCTGGACGCGGGTCGACGCGCTGGCCGATGCCGAAGCGGCGCGCGCGTCCTGACCATGGGGCAGTCCGCCACCCCCTTCGTCACGATCATGGACCTGACCGACCCGGCACAGGCGCGAGCGGTTGACGCCTATGTCATGGCCCATGCCGACGGCACGCCCTTTCACCGCCCGGCCTGGTTGCTCGCCGTGCAGGACGGCACCGCCAATCCGGCCCTGCTACTCGCAGCAGTCGGCCCTTCGGGCGGCATCAGCGGCCTGTTGCCGCTGCATCATGTGCGCAGCCGCCTGTTCGGCCAAGCGCTCGTCTCGACCGCCTTCGCCGTCGATGGCGGTATATTGGCGGACAATGATCGCGCCGCCACGGCCCTCGTCAGGGCGGCGGAAGATCTGGCGCGCGATCGCGGTGGCCTGTCGCTCGAACTGCGCGGCGGCCCGGTGCCCGGCGGAGCCTGGGAACAGCGCGCCGATCAGCATGTCGGCTTCGTCCGGCCGATCGCCGCCGCCGACGACGCGGAACTGCGCGCCATCCCGCGCAAACATCGCGCCGAACTGCGCAAGGCGCTCGCTAACCCCGCCTTGGCGATCGACATCGGCCGCAGCCGCCAGCATCTGCGCGACCATTATCGCGTCTACGCCACCAGCGTCCGCAACCTCGGCACCCCGGTCTTCCCCGCGCGCCTGTTCCGCGCCGTGCTGGACCGGTTCGGCGACGATGCGGACATATTGATCGTGCGCGATGGCGACC
Organism: Sphingobium sp. SA2; assembly: GCF_032227065.1. NCBI lineage: Bacteria > Pseudomonadati > Pseudomonadota > Alphaproteobacteria > Sphingomonadales > Sphingobiaceae > Sphingobium > Sphingobium sp. SA2. The sequence goes on along the minus strand of NZ_JAPMXX010000006.1, from coordinate 2,865,913 downwards.
GGCCCGTCTCGGCCGTGCTGACTCTCTATCATAACGGCCGGGTCATGCCCTATTGGGGCGGCGGCCTCACCGATGCGCGGCGGCTGCGCTCCAACGAACTCATGTACTACCGCCTGATGGGCCATGGTCGCGCACGCGGCATGACGACGTTCGATTTTGGCCGCTCAAAAGTCGGCAGCGGGCAGGCGGCCTGGAAAAAAAGTTTCGGTTTCGCGCCGCAGCCTCTGGTCTATCATGAATGGGCGCCCGATGGCGCGCGGCGCGACGTGAACCCGCATAGCGAGAAATATCAGCGCCGCATTGCGCTGTGGAAACGACTGCCGCTGCCGGTCGCCAATCTGGTCGGCCCGCTCATCGCGCGCGGTTTGGGATGACATCTGGGATATATGCTATGCCGGTCCATGGGGCCGGCTGGGGTCGGGGGGATTAGGACGTCGTGTTCATGCAAGGGATAACCGAGGTCGGCCTCATCGTGGAAGAGGCGCGCCTTACCGACACGGCGGAGGTCGCCGCGATCGACGCCTGGGTGCGCGCGCATCCGGCATCGACGCCGTTCCAGCGCCCCGGCTGGATCATGGGGGTCGAACATGGCACGGGTCAGAAAGCCCGGATGCTGGTCGCACGGCTCGGCAGTCAGATCGTCGGCGTCTTGCCGCTCACCTATATCCGCTCGATGTTGTTCGGCCGCGCCCTCGTCGGCAGCGGCTTCGCGGTCGATGGCGGCATCCTCACCACCCATCGCAAGGCCGGCGAGATGCTGGCCGACGCCGCCTGGACGCTGGCCGAAAAGCTTGGTTGCGCGACACTCGAACTGCGCGGCGGCGAAGCGCCAGCCGGTCTCGCCTGGCAGGCCAAAGCCGACGCCTATCTCGGCTTCTCGCGCCCGCTTGCCGCCGACGATGAAGCGGAACTCAAGGCTGTCCCCAAGCGCCACCGCGCCGAAATCCGCAAAAGCCTTGCCAACGACCTGACCTTCGAGAGTGGCCGCGACAAGTGGTTGCGCGACATCCATTACCGCCTCTACGCCCATAGCGTTCACCATCTGGGCACCCCGGTTTTCCCACGCGCCCTGTTCGACGGTGTACTCGACCGCCTCGGCGACGACGCCGACATCGCCCTCGTGTCGAAGGATGGCACGCCCCTGTCGGCGGTCATCAGCCTCTATCATGGCGGCGCGTGCATGCCCTATTGGCATGGCGCGGCGGATGGCGCGCGGACGATGCGCTCGAATGAAGCGCTCTATTTCCTGCTGATGCGCCAGGCGCGCGAGCGCGGCTGCACGACCTTCGATTTCGGCCGGTCAAAGGTCGGCACCGGCCCCGCCGCCTGGAAAAAGACCTGGGGCTTCGAGGGCGACCCGCTCGGCTATCATCTGCGTACCGCGCCGGGCAAGGAGACGCGCGACGTCAATCCGCTCTCGCCCCAATATCGGCGCAAGGTCGAATATTGGAAGAAGCTCCCCGAAAGCCTCGCGACGCTGATCGGCCCGCATATCGCGCGGGGCCTTGGATGACGGGCGAGATCCTCTTCCTCTGCCATCGCATCCCCTTTCCGCCGGACAGGGGTGACAAGATCCGCTCCTGCAACCTGCTCAAGCGGCTGGCGCAGGTCGCGCCGGTCCATGTCGGCTGTTTCGCCGATGATGATCGCGACATGGGCTTTGCCGGGGAACTCGCCGCCGTGGCGCAGAGCCATTGCCTGCTACGGCGCGACAGGTCCAAGATAGTGGCGGGCCTCACCGGCCTTGCCAAGCGAGAACCCTTGCTCGTGTCGCTGTTCGACCATCCTGGCCTGCACCAATGGGTCGCGCAGACGCTCGCCGACCGCCCGATCCGCGCAGTCGTCGCCTATTCGGCGCAGATGGCGCATTTCGTCCCCGCGCTGCCCCCCGGCGTCCGCTTCCTCATGGATTTCGTCGATTTCGATTCGGCCAAATATGCCGCTTATGGCGCGCAGGGGTCCGGTCCGATGGGCTGGATCAACCGGCGCGAGGGGCGCGTGCTGCTCGACTTCGAACGCCGCGTCGCCGCCCGCGCCGACATCTCCACCTTCGTCAGCGAAGCCGAAGCCGCCCTGTTCCGCGCCGCCAGCGGTCTCGGCCCCGACCGCATCGTGCCGCTCGAAAATGGCGTCGCGCTCGACTATTTCGATCCGGCCGCTGACTTCCCCCCAATGGCACATGGCGACGGCCCCTTGCTCGTCTTCACCGGGCAAATGGACTATCGCCCCAATGTCGAGGCGGTCGAAAGTTTCGCGCGCCAGACCTTGCCCGCCATCCGCACCGTCCATCCCAACGCCCGCTTCGCCATCGTCGGTCGCAACCCGTCCAAGGCCGTCGAAGCGCTCGCCGCCCAGCCCGGCGTGATCGTGACCGGCGGCGTGCCCGACGTGCGCGGCTGGCTGGCGGCGGCTGACATCGTCGTCGCGCCCTTGCGCATCGCGCGCGGCATCCAGAACAAGGTGCTGGAAGCCATGGCAATGGCCCGCCCGGTCGTCGCCTCGCCCCAAGCCGCCGAAGGCATCGACGCGCAGGATGAAATGCACTTCCTGATCGCCGCCAACCCGGCCGAAGAAGCCGCCAAGATCAACGCCTTGCTCGCCGATCCCGCCCGCGCAGCCCAGCTCGGCATCGCCGCCCGCGCGCGGATGGAGGCCCGCTACCGCTGGTCGGCCACGCTCGCCCATCTGCCCGACCTGCTGTTCGGTCCCCAAGCGGACAGCCGCGCCGCATGACCGGACAGACGCTGCCCATGGCGCGCACCCCGCTCGTCGACCTGACCGGATGGCGCGGCCATCTGACCGCGCTCGGCGTCGTCGCCTTCGCAATCCTGACGCTATTTTTCGATGATGTGCATTCGATGGTGTCGATCTGGTGGAATTCCTCCACCTTCGGCCATTGCCTCTTCATCCCGCCGCTCATCGCCTGGCTGGTGCAGCAACGTCTGCCCGGTCTGCGCCAATTGGAGCCCGTCGCCTGGACGCCGGGCCTCATCTGGCTGGGGCTGGGCGCGCTCGCCTGGCTGCTGGGCGCAGCGGCGGGCGTGGCGATGGTTCGCCATGGCGCGCTCATCCTGATGCTCCAGGGCGCGACCGTCGCGCTGCTCGGTCCCGCGGTCGCGCGTGCACTCATCTTCCCGCTCTTCTACGCCTTCTTCATGGTGCCATTCGGCGAGGAACTCGTGCCGCCGCTGCAACTGGTGACGGCGCATCTAACGATGTTCTTCCTCGACCTGTCGGGCGTGCCCGCGCATATGGAGGGCATCTTCATCACCACGCCGACCGGCTATTTCGAAGTGGCGGAGGCCTGTTCGGGCGCGAAGTTCCTGATCGCCATGACCGCCTATGGCGTTCTCGTCTGTAACGTCTGTTTCAAAAGCTGGCCGCGCCGCATCATCTTCATGGCCGGCGCGCTGCTGCTCTCCATCCTCGCCAATGGCGTGCGCGCTTTCGCCACCATATTGGTCGCGCATCTGACCACCATCGATGCGGCGGTGGGCTTTGATCATGTCGTTTATGGCTGGGTCTTCTTCGCGATCATCATGATCGTGGTGATGGCAACCGCTTGGCCCTTTTTCGATCGCAAGCCTGGCGACCCTTGGTTCGATCCGCAACGCCTGCAAAGCCCCGTCGTCCAAACCGGATCGGCAGGCCGGAACGCGGGCATTGCACTGGCCCTGATCGTCGCCGCGCCGCTGTGGCTCGCCGCCACCGCCGCCAATGCTGATCCCTTGCCCGCGCGCATCGACCTGCCCTCGGTCCCCGGCTGGACCCGTAGCGCGACGCCGATGGCCTATCCCTGGAAGCCGCGCTTCGATGGCGCGGACCATGCCACTCTGGGCCGTTATCGCAACGCTGACGGCCAGATCGTAGACCTCGCCATCATCGCCTATGAACGGCAGGATGAAGGCCGCGAACTGGTCGGCTTCGGCCAGGGCGCGGCCGATCCCGATGGCCAATGGGTCTGGTCGTCGCCAGCCCCAGCACCGCAAGGCGCGCGCGGCGAACAGATCACCGCCCCCGGCCCGGTCGTGCGTCAGGTGCTGAGCTATTATGTCGTGGGCGGCAATGCACCCACCGGCAGCCGCCCGCAGGTCAAGATCGCCACGATGAAAGCCCGCCTGCTGGGGCAGGATCAGCGCGCCGTCGCCATCCTCATCTCCGCCGAAGAAGGGCAGGGCGCGCGCGCCGATGCGGCGATCCGCGCCTTCCTGACCAATATCGGCGACATACAGCTTTTGGCTGACCGCAGCGCGGGCATCCGCTAAGGAGGTTCGCATGTGCGGCATAGCGGGTATCTTTCATCTGGAAACGGCCAAGCCGGTCGATCCCGCGCGGGTGCGCGCCATGCTCGATGCGATGCCGCATCGCGGCCCGGACGGCAGCGGCATCTGGACCGCGCCGGGCGTAGGCTTTGGGCATCTGCGCCTCTCAATCATCGACCTGGAATCGGGCGCGCAACCGATGCTGACCGACGACGAGGCGCTGGCGGTCGTGTTCAACGGCGAAATCTATAATTTCGCCGAAGTCCGCGCCGAACTGGAGGCGAAGGGCCATGTCTTTCGCACCCATAGCGACACCGAAGTCATCCTCCACGGCTATCGCCAATGGGGCGAAGAGTGCGTCCACCGTTTCAACGGCATGTTCGCCTTTGCCCTGTTCGACGCGCGCGCCCAGTCGCTCTGGCTGGTGCGCGACCGTCTGGGGGTCAAGCCGCTCCATTATGCCTTGCTCTCCGACGGCAGCCTGATCTTCGGATCGGAATTGAAGAGCCTGCTTGCCCATCCGCTGCTGCGCCGCGCGCCGGACCTCTCCGCGCTCGAAGATTATATGGCCTATGGCTATGTCCCCGACGATGCCTGCCTGGTCGCGGGCGTGCGCAAGCTTGGCGCGGGCGAAACGCTCCGCCTGGTGCGCGGACGGACCTTGCCCCAACCGCACCGCTATTGGGATGTCAGCTTTGCCGACCGCACCAAATCCTCACCCCAGGAATCGGAAGAAGAACTGGTCGCCCTCATGCGGCAGGCCGTTCGTTCGCGCATGGTCGCCGATGTGCCGCTGGGTGCCTTCCTGTCGGGCGGCGTGGACAGCAGCAGCGTCGTCGCGCTCATGGCCGAGGCGTCGAGCCAAGCCGTCAAGACCTGCACCATCGGCTTCGATGTCGCCGCGCTTGACGAAACCGCTTATGCCGACCGGATCGCCCGGCGCTTCGCCACCGATCATCGCAGCCGCATCGTCTCGCCCGACGATTATGGTCTGATCGACCGGCTCGCCTTCCATTTCGACGAGCCCTTTGCCGATGCCTCCGCGTTGCCGACCTTCCGCGTGTGCGAACTGGCGCGTGAGCAGGTTACGGTCGCGCTGTCGGGCGATGGCGCGGACGAGGCCTTTGCGGGCTATCGCCGCCACCGTTTCCAGATGCAGGGCGAACGCATCCGCGGCCTCATCCCCGCCTCGGTCCGCGAACCCCTGTTCGGCACGCTCGGCAAATATTATCCCAAGGCAGATTGGGCACCGCGCGCGCTGCGGGCCAAATCGACCTTCCTCGAACTGGCGGGCAGCGGCGGCGAAGCCTATGCCGCGTCGGTCGGCATCACCCCCCACGCCCTGCGCCAGCGCCTCTTCACGCAGGAGGTGAAGGGACGGCTCGGCGGCTATCGCGCCGAAGATCGCTATATAAAGGCGATGGCCAACGCGCCCGCGCGCGACGCACTCGACCGCGCCCAATATGCCGACATCAAATATTGGTTACCCGGCGACATTCTGACCAAGACCGACCGGATGAGCATGGCCGTCAGTTTAGAAGCGCGCGAACCCCTGCTCGACCATCGCCTCGTCGAATTTGCCGCGCGCCTGCCGGTTGGCCAGCGCATTCGCGGCAATAGCGGCAAATATCTGCTGAAAAAGGCGATGGAGCCTTATCTGCCGCAGGACATACTCTACCGCCAGAAAATGGGCTTCGTCACCCCGATCAGCGCCTGGTTCCGCGGCGCGCTCGCCGGCGAAGCCACTGCCATCGCGGGCGGTTCGGCGCTGGCCCGGACCGAATGGTTCGACAGCGCCATGCTCGCCCGCATCGCCACCGACCACCGCTCCGGCGTCGCCGACCATGGCCGCCTGCTGTGGCAATTGCTGATGCTGGATAAGTCCCTGACGCGACTGTTCGGGGCGTAGGCCGGGCAATGCGCAATTTTCTCGGCGTTACGGCGATGTTCGCGGCACCTTGGTTAGTCTGGCTTGGTTTTGCGCATATTGTGCGCCCCTATTGGAGCGGCGATGTTGCGGCTTTGGCCATGATGCCGCTTTCCGTTGCTGCTGGAATAAGCGGTTTTTGGATTGCTAACCCTCCATCCAAATGGAAGGAAAAATATCTCCTGGCACTCTTGGTGGCCTATGCGATATTGATCAGTATAGCGCAGCCGTTTATTGGCCTTTGGGCTGTATGCACGACAGGGGACTGTATCTAGGGCTATTGCAACCCGCGCCGCCCGGTGCCAACGGAGCGCATGGCGATGATCGGGGCGCAGCAGTGACAGTTTCCAAGGAAATCGTGCGGTTCCGGCTTTACGCGCTGTGCCTGGGCGGGGACATGGCCGGGCTGTTCTGCGCCTTCCTCGCCGCCAACTGGTTCGTGTTGGGCGCGCTGTGGGGCGAGCCGGGCAAGCCGCACGGCCTCGTCATGTTCGCGATGATCGCGCCGCTCTATGCGCTGCTGGCGGTGCAGGGCGGCGGCTATGGCATTCAAAGCATCAACAATGTCCGGCGCGGCATCGTCCGCGCGCTCTGGGCGCTGGTGCAGGCGGCGCTGCTGATGCTGCTGATCGTCTATCTCGGCAAGATGGCCGAACAATTGTCGCGCCTCACCTTCGTAACCGGCCTTGGCCTCGGCGGTCTTGCCGTCGCACTGGTGCGCCTCGCGATCGCGCGGCTGGCGAGTCAGGTGCTGGGCGACGTGCCCGACCTCACCGTCGTCATCATGGATGGCGTGATGATCGCCACCGGGCCGCATATGACCGTCATCGAAGCCGCCGCCATCGACCTGCGCCCCGAACGCCATGATGCCGACATGGCGGCACGGCTGGCGAGCGCGGTCGGCATGGCCGAGCGCGTGATCGTCGCCTGTTCGCTCGACCGGATGGCCGACTGGTCGGCGGCGCTCAAATCGCTGTCCGCCCGTGGCGAGATCGTCGTGCCCGAACTGCTGCGTTTCGCCCCCGCGCGCGTCGCCGAATTTGATGGCCAGCCGACCATCATCGTCGCGGGCGGCCCGCTCCAGTTCCGGGACCGGCTGATCAAGCGGCTGTTCGACCTGATCGTCGCTACCGTTGCCACCATCTTGCTCTCGCCCATCCTGATCGGCGCCGCGCTAGCGGTGAAACTGACCAGCCCCGGCCCGATCCTCTTCCGCCAGCCGCGCATCGGCAAGGATGGCCGCTCCTTCTCCATCTACAAATTTCGTTCGATGCGGACAGAGGCCAGCGACACGAAGGCCGCGACCCTGACCAAGCGGGACGATGATCGCGTGACCTCGATCGGAACCTTCCTGCGTAGGACCAGTATCGACGAATTGCCTCAACTTTTCAATGTTTTAGAAGGCGATATGAGCATCGTCGGCCCGCGCCCCCACGCCGCCGCCGCGCGGGCAGGGGACAGCCTCTATTGGGAAGTCGACCCCCGCTATTGGGCGCGCCACTGCATCAAGCCCGGCATGACCGGTCTCGCCCAGGTGCGCGGCCATCGCGGCTCGACCGACCATCATCAGGATCTGATCGACCGGCTCCAATCGGACCTGGAATATGTCAGCGACTGGTCGGTCTGGCGCGACCTGCGCATCATCGTCGCGACTCTGGGCGTCCTCGTCCACCACAAGGCCTATTGAGCATGACCGACCTGCTAATAGGCGTTCTACTGTCCGCTTCGCTGTTCGCTTTGCTATGGCCCTTCCTCTTCTACCCCCTGATTTTGCGCGCTTTACCGACGCTTCCAGAAGCGCCGACAGCGACCACGCCGCCCAGCGCCTCGCTGCTCTTCTGCGCCTATAGTGAAGCCCATGCGATGCCCGAAAAGCTCGCCAATATCGCCATGCTCAAGGCGCGCCATCCGGGGCTTGAATGCCTGGCCTTTGACGACGGCTCATCCGACGGCACCGGCGACCTGATCGCGGCGCAGGGCGATCTCGTCACCCTGATCCGTGGTCCCGGCCGCAGCGGCAAGGCGCATGGCATGAAGCAACTCGCCGCCCGCGCCACTGGCGACGTGCTGATCTTCACCGACGCCAATGTTCTGCTGGACGGCGACGCAATCGACAATCTGCTCGCCCGCTATGCCGAGCCGGATGTCGGCGGCGTGTTGGGATCGCTCCATTATATCGGCGCGGACGAAAGCGCGACCGCCTCGGTCGGCTCGCTCTACTGGCGGATCGAGGAACGGCTGAAGGACGAGGAATCGCGCACCGGCAATGTGCTGGGTGCAGACGGTTCGATCTTCTCCATCCGCCGTAGCCTCTATCCCGATTTCCCCGACAGCGTGCTGGATGACCTCACGGTCTCGATGGCCGTCGTGTTCGCGGGCAAGCGCCTGGTGAAGGCCAAGGACGTCATCGCCCGCGAACGGCTGGTGACGGGGCGCAAGGACGAATATCGCCGCAAGGTACGGATCGCCGCCCGCGCCTGGCACACCCATGTCCACCTGCGCCCGCAACTGCGCCAAATGCGCGCGATCGATCGCTTCAAATATGCCTCGCGCAAGATCGTCCGCTGGTTCGGCGGCGTCTTCATCCTGACCGGCGCGATTGCTGCGGGGACGCTGGCGATGCGGATTTCGCCCATGCTCTATATGGTCGGCGCCCTGGCCGTCGCCCTGATCATCTGGGCCGGTGTCCGCGCGAAAAGCGGCCCGTTCGCGGCGTTGGTCGATATACTCATCGCCTATGCCGCCACCCTGCAGGGCGTGGTCAAGGCCATGACCGGCCGCACCGTCACGACCTGGAATCCGGCCAAGTCACGCTGATCGATAAATCCTCCCCCGCCAAGGAGGATATTTGGACGTCGCCACCTCTTCCCAGCAGGCGGAACTACAAAGCGGCGGTTGCCCCCGCGTCGCTTCGTCGCTATGTGCCCGGCAACGCCCTCCTTACCCGGACAGAAACCCGTCGCATGTTCACTTTTCTTCTCGTCGTGCAGGCCATCGTGGCCGCCCTGCTGGTCACCGTCATCCTGATGCAGAAGTCGGAAGGCGGCGGGCTGGGCGTGGGCGGTAGCCCGGCTGGCTTCATGTCGGCGCGCGGCGCGGCGGATTTCCTCACCCGGTCCACCTCCATCCTGGCGACGGTCTTCGTGCTGTTGTCGATCGCCATGGCGGTGATCGCGGCGGTGCGTCACGCCCCGACCGATATCGACACCTCGCTGGTGCGGCAGGCACCGACGAGCCAGGGCGCGCCCGCGACCGGCACCGTCGATCCGTTGACCGGTGCGGCCGATTCGGTCGGCAATGGTGCGGCGGCCAACGGCGCGGTTCCCCTCGCCAACTAAACCGTTCATCGACATCGCTGATCTTTTTTAAGCGCGCGTGGATTCGCGCGCTTGCCCTTTGTTGTTCCGAAAGGCTAACCCTTCTCTCCCATGGCGCGGTATATATTCATCACCGGCGGCGTGGTCTCCTCGCTCGGAAAAGGCCTTATGGCCGCATCCCTTGCAGCGCTGCTGCAAGCGAGGGGCTATCGCGTCCGCATTCGGAAATTCGACCCCTATCTCAACGTCGATCCGGGGACCATGTCCCCCTATCAGCATGGCGAAGTCTATGTGACCGACGATGGTGCGGAAACCGACCTCGATCTTGGCCATTATGAACGCTTTACCGGCGTTTCCGCGCGCCAGTCGGACAATGTGACGCAGGGCCGTGTCTATCAGACGATCATCCAGCGCGAACGGCGCGGCGATTATCTGGGCGCAACCGTACAGGTCATCCCGCACGTCACGGACGAGATCAAGGCGTTCGCTTTGGCTGACACCGACGGTCTCGACTTCGTCCTGTGCGAAATCGGCGGCACCGTGGGCGACATCGAATCGCTGCCCTTCATGGAGGCGATTCGCCAACTGCATAACGACCTGGATCGCGGCCAGTCGATCTTCGTCCATGTGACGCTGGTGCCCTACATCGCGGCGGCGGGCGAATTGAAGACCAAGCCGACCCAGCATAGCGTCCGCGAACTGACGTCGCTCGGCATCCAGCCGGACATCTTGCTGTGCCGCTGCGAACATCCCTTGCCCGAAAGCGAGCGCAAGAAGATCGCACTCTTCTGCAACGTGCGTCCCGAAGCGGTCATCCCGGCGCTCGACGCCTCCAGCATCTATGCCGTGCCCCAGCAATATCATGCCGAAGGGCTGGACGCCGAAGTCCTGCGCGCCTTTGGTATCGATGATGCGCCCGCGCCCACGATGGACCGCTGGGACGACATCATGGACCGGCAGCAGAACCCGGAAGGCGAAGTGACGATCGGCGTGGTCGGCAAATATGTCGGCCTGCTTGACGCCTATAAATCGCTGCACGAAGCGCTCCACCATGGCGGCCTCGCCAATCGGGTGAAGGTCAACATCAAGTGGATCGACGCGGAACTGTTCGAGGAAGCGGATTCGGACATCACCGCCCGGCTGGAGCCGATGCACGGCATCCTGGTCCCCGGCGGCTTTGGCGTGCGCGGGTCGGAAGGCAAGATCGCTTCGGTCCAGTTCGCGCGCGAACGCGGCGTGCCTTTCTTCGGCATCTGCCTCGGCATGCAGATGGCCTGTATCGAAGGCGCGCGGAACACGGCGGGCATCGAACAGGCATCGACCACTGAATTTGGCGAAACCAGCGAGCCGGTCGTCGGCCTCATCACTGAATGGATGAGCACCGAAGGCTTGCAGAAGCGCACCGCCGAAACCGACCTTGGCGGCACGATGCGGCTGGGCGCTTATCCTGCCAAACTGACGGGCAACAGCGTTGTCGCAGGCGTCTATGGCACCACCGAAATCAGTGAACGGCACCGCCATCGCTATGAAGTCAACGCCGGCTATCGCGAGCCGCTGGAAAAGGGCGGGCTGCTCTTCTCCGGCATGTCGCCCGACGGCACGCTGCCCGAAATCGTCGAGCGGCCTGACCATCCCTGGTTCGTCGGCGTCCAGTTCCACCCGGAACTGAAATCCAAACCCTTCGACCCGCATCCCCTGTTCGCCAGCTTCATCGAAGCGGCGGTCAAGCAGAGCCGGTTGGTATAAGGAAAAAGGGAGCGCTTCGACGCTCCCTTTTTTGTCGGCGGTCAGCGACGCGCAGCGTCGAACAAATGGCGATATTGGCGCGGCTGGCACCGCAGATATTGGTTGGGCGCCTTGACGGTCGCACCCAGATGCGCCGCCGCATGCCATGGCCAGCGTGGATCGTAGAGAATGGTCCGCGCGAGAGCGATCATATCCGCGTCCCCCGTCCCGACAATGGCTTCGGCCTGCTCGAAGTCAGTGATCAGGCCGACGGCGACGACGGGGATCGACACGGCCTGCTTGACCGCGCGGGCCAGAGGCACCTGATAGCTCGGCCCAACCGGTATCGCCTGATCGGGATGTAGCCCGCCGCTCGACACATGGATGGCCGCGCAACCCCGCGCCTCCAACGCTTTGGCGAAGGCGATGGTCTGCTCGATATCCCATCCGCCCGCCACCCAGTCCGTGCCGGACACGCGCATCGTCACCGGCTTGTCGGCAGGGAAGGCCGCGCGGACGGCATCGAAGATTTCCAGCGGCAGGCGCATCCGGTTTTCCAGACTTCCCCCATAATCATCGTCCCGCTGGTTGGAGAGGGGCGAGAGGAATTGATGCAGCAGATAGCCATGCGCGCCATGCAACTGAATGGCGTCGATGCCCAGATGATGCGCGCGTTTCGCCGCGCTCACAAAGGCCTCGATCAGCTTGGCGATGCCATCGCGATCCAGAGCGAGCGGCGCAACGCTACCGGACGTGAAGGGTAGCGCCGACGGAGCCACCGTCTGCCAACCATTGACCGCGTCCGGTGCGATTTGCTTGCCCCCCTGCCTGGGGACATGCGTCGATGCCTTGCGACCGGCATGGCCTAGCTGAATGGCGATCGGCACGTCGGAATGGCGGCGAACACTGTCCAGCACCTGTTGCATCGCCGCTTGGGTCGCATCATCCCACAACCCGACATCGGCATGGCTGATCCGGCCTTCGGGCAGGACGGCACTGGCCTCGATCGTCAGCAATCCCGCGCCGGACAGCGCCAACTGTCCCAAATGGATCTGGTGCCAGTCATTCATCTGGCCATCGACGGCCGAATATTGGCACATCGGCGCGATGACGATGCGGTTGTACAGTGTCAGGCCGCCGACCGTTATCGGCTCGAATAATTTGGGGCCACTCATACACTATCCTTCAAACGGTGAAGCCTTCCGGCACTTTGCCCTCGACCGCACGGATCGTCGATCGAGGGCATTGCGCTTATAGTCAGCGCTTGGGCGTCAGTTTCAACAACCGCCCCTGCGAGCCATCGCCGCCATCCTCCAGCACCCACAGCGCGCCGTCCGGCCCCTGGTCGACATCGCGGATGCGCGCGCCCATATCCCACTGATCACCCTTGGCCGCATTCTCGCCGTCCAGCTTGACCCGGACCAGCGCCTTGCTCGACAGGCCGCCGATGAACAGCGATCCCTTCCACGCCGGGAACATATCGCCCGAATAATAGAGCAGGCCAGCCGGTGAAATCACCGGATTCCAGCTCACCTTGGGTGCTTCGAAGCCATCGCCCGGCTTATGGTCGGGAATGTCGCGACCATCATAATGGCTGCCGTTCGACACGGTGGGATAGCCATAGTTGAGGCCGGGCTTGATGAGGTTTACCTCGTCGCCACCCTTCGGCCCCATTTCCTGCTCCCACAGGCGGCCATCGGCGTCAAAGGCGATGCCGAGCAGGTTGCGATGGCCATAGGACCAGATGGCGGGATGAAAGCCCTTGGCCGCCAGCGGATTGCCTGCCGCCGGGGTGCCGTCGGGATTGAGGCGCAACACTTTGCCCAGGGTCGATTTGGGGTCTTGGGCCGGATCGAATTTCTGCCGCTCGCCATTGGTGAAGAACAGATATTTGCCGTCGGGCGAAAAGGCGACGCGCCCGGAATAATGGCCATTGCCCTCGACATAGGGGCTGGCGCGGAAAATTACCTGCACGTCGGTCAGGCTGGTCGTCCCGTCGCTCGCCTGCGCAAAGCCGCCCTTAGCCAGCGCGACGCCCTTGCCGCCGTCACGGCTTTCGGAAAAGCTGAAATAGACCATCTTGTCCTGCGCGAAGCCAGGCGACAGGACGACGTCCATCAATCCGCCTTGTCCGGCGCTATCGACGGTCGGGATGCCCGCGATCGGGATTTTCGTGCCATTCTTGGGATCGAACAACAGCATCTCGCCCGCCTTCTCCGTCACCAGCGCGCGGCCGTCGGGCAGGAAGGTCATCGCCCAGGGCGAATCGAAATCCGCGATGGTGGCGATGGCAAAGGGCTTGTCGGCAGGCGCGGCCGCATTCTGGCCCGTGGCGTTTTCGGCCGAACAGGCCATGAGGATGAGGGGCAGGGCGGTCATGGCTATACGGCGCATCGCGATCTCCGGTTATGAGCGTTCACAGGTGGGTCTTGAGCGATAGAATGAGTGGCGACGATTAATGTTGCAGATTTAATGGTGTCCGCCTATATCGGCCTTGCTTCCTTACATCGTCAAACATGTCAGGGTCGCAGGCTACCAGCCTGCGGCAGCGAAAGCGCGCATATATCTGGATTTGGAGATCGCATGGCGGACATCGCCGCACTGACAGCGTTGATCGAACCTGAGGCGAAGGCTTTGGGCTTTGACCTTGTACGGATCAAGCTGTTCGGATCGGGCGATGATCGCACGCTCCAGATCATGGCCGAACGCCCCGAAACCAAGCAGTTGGTGATCGAGGATTGCGCCGCTTTGTCGCGCCGCCTGTCCGATTTGCTGGACGAGGTCGATCCGATCGAGGAGGCCTATCGTCTCGAAGTCAGTTCGCCCGGCATCGACCGCCCGCTCACCCGCTTGCACGACTTTGTCGAATGGGGCGGGTTCGAAGCGCGCATCACCGTGACCGAGGCGATTGAGGGCCGCAAGACCTTCAAAGGCATCCTTGGCGGGGTCGAGGGCGAGGATATTCAGTTTCGCGATACCAAGGCTGGCGACGTCGTCATCCCCTTCGGCCTGATCGATGGTGCCAAGCTGGTGCTGACCGACGCGCTGATTTCTGCTACCATGCCGCTTTCCTCCGATGGGGCGGATGAATTTGAAACCGAAGAATAAGGGTTCATAAGTCATGGCCAACGCCATTTCCGCCAACCGGGCAGAACTGATCGCCATCGCCAATTCGGTGGCGTCGGAAAAGATGATCGACAAGGCCATCGTCATCGAGGCGATGGAGGATGCGATCCAGCGCGCCGCGCGCGCCCGCTATGGCGCTGAAAACGACATCCGTGCCAAGCTGGACCCTGAAACCGGCGACCTGCGCTTGTGGCGCGTGGTCGAGGTGGTCGACACGGTCGAGGATTATTTCAAGCAGGTCGATCTGAAAGCCGCGCAGAAGCTGAAGGCAGACTCGGTCGTCGGCGACTTCATCGTCGATCCGCTGCCCGCCATTGACCTCGGCCGTATCGACGCCCAGTCGGCCAAGCAGGTGATCTTCCAGAAGGTCCGCGACGCCGAGCGCGAGCGCCAGCATGAAGAGTTCAAGGACCGGGTGGGTGAGATCATCACCGGCGTCGTCAAGTCGGTCGAATTCGGCCATGTCGTCGTTAATCTCGGCCGGGCCGAGGGCGTCATCCGCCGCGACCAGCAGATCCCGCGTGAGGTTGTCCGGGTCGGTGACCGGATTCGCTCGGTCGTGCTGAACGTCCGCCGCGAAAATCGCGGACCGCAGATTTTCCTGTCCCGCGCCCATCCCGAATTCATGAAGAAGCTGTTCGCGCAGGAAGTCCCCGAAATCTACGACGGCGTCATCACCATCATGGCCGCCGCCCGCGATCCGGGCAGCCGCGCCAAGATCGGCGTCATCAGCCGCGATAGCAGCATTGATCCGGTCGGTGCCTGCGTCGGCATGAAGGGCAGCCGCGTACAGGCCGTTGTGCAGGAAATGCAGGGCGAAAAGATCGACATCATCCCCTGGTCGGAAGATACCGCGACCTTCGTCGTCAACGCGCTGCAGCCCGCGCAGGTCAGCCGCGTCGTCATCGATGAGGAAGAAGAGCGGATCGAAGTCGTCGTCCCCGACGATCAGCTCAGCCTCGCCATTGGCCGTCGCGGCCAGAATGTCCGCCTCGCCAGCCAATTGACCGGCAAGGCGATCGACATCATGACCGAAGCCGACGCCAGCGAGAAGCGCCAGAAGGAATTCGTGTCGCGCTCCGAACTGTTCCAGAACGAACTGGACGTTGACGAAACGCTGTCGCAGCTGCTGGTCGCCGAAGGCTTTGGCGAGCTGGAAGAAGTCGCCTATGTCAGCGTCGAGGAACTGGCCGGGATCGAAGGTTTCGATGAAGACCTCGCTGCCGAACTGCAGAATCGTGCGCAAGAAGCGCTCGATCGTCGCGAAGCGGCTGCGCGCGAAGAGCGTCAGGCGCTGGGCGTCGAAGATGCGCTGGCCGACATGCCGCACCTCACCGAAGCCATGCTGGTGACGCTGGGCAAGGCGGGCATCAAAACGCTCGACGACCTGGCCGACCTCGCCACCGACGAGTTGGTGCAGAAGAAGCGCGTTGACCAACGCCGCCGCAAGAGCGAAACGACCGAGGACAAGGGTGGCATCCTGGCTGCCTATGGCCTGTCGGACGAGCAGGGCAATGAGATCATCATGGCCGCCCGTGCGCATTGGTTTGAAGACGAGGAAGCCTGAGCCAAGATGCCATTTGTCGATATCCGTCTGGCCGGCACGGCAACCCGCGCGCAAAAAGCCGCGATCGTTGCCGACGTCACCCAGTCGCTCGTTGAGCGGCTGGGAAAGCCTGCGGCTGCCGTGCAGGTGGTGATTTCGGAAATTTCGACCGAGAATTATGGCGCGGCGGGTCAGCTTCTGGCTGACCGCGCGCCGGTTGTCGCTTTATCAAGGGAGGACGCCAATGTTGCGGACACTCCCCGATGAGCGTTTAGGCTTATCCAATAGCGTTGGGGTTGCCAGTTCATCCGTTTTGGCGGAGGGGCAGGCATGACCGAACGCAAATGCATATTGACCGGCGACCGCGCCGACCCCGACCATCTCATCCGCCTGGCCATCGGCCCGGAGGATCAGTTGCTCCCCGACCTGCGCGCCAAGGCGCCGGGACGTGGTGCCTGGATCGGGGTGTCGCGCGCCGAACTGGAAGTGGCGCTGGCCAAGGGCAAGTTGCGCGGCGCCATCGCCCGCGCCTTCAAGACCGGCGAACTGGCGATCCCCGACGATCTCGCGGATCAGATCGAAACCGGCCTTCGCCGCGCGCTGCTTGACCGGCTGGGTCTGGAATCGCGCGCGTCGATGTTGCTCACCGGATCGGAAAAGATTGACGTCGCCTGCCGCAAGGGCCAGGTGCGGTTGCTGCTCCACGCAATGGATGCGGCGCCTGACGGCAACCGCAAACTGGACCAGGCGCTGCGCGTCGGACAGGAAGCGGAAGGCACGGATCTTGCGGGCATCGTCTTGCCTGTGGACCGCAACGCCCTATCTATGGCAATGGGGCGCGACAATGTCGTCCATATCGCAGTGACCGACTCGCGTGCGGCGTCGCGTCTGCGTGCGGCCATCGGCCGATTGGAAAGCTATCTGGGTTGCGCTGCTGAGGCGCCTGTGCATGGGGAGCCACGCTCCACCGATGCGCCGGGCGTCCAGGCAAACGTATAAATAAGGCGTCGGCGGGCCTATCCGGCCGAAGCGGAAGTGAAGGGTTAAGTTCGATCGTATGAGTGACAGCAAGGAAGACAAGCCGGTTCTGGGCCGCAAGCCACTGGGCATCAAGCGGACCGTGGAATCCGGTCAGGTGCAGCAGCAGTTCAGCCATGGCCGCAAGAATACGGTCGTGGTCGAAGTGAAGCGGCGCCGCGTCCTGGGCAAGCCGGGCGAAAGCACCGGTGGTGCGCCCGCTGCCACGCCGCAGGCTGATCCTGCGCCGACCGCCGCCGCCGCTGCGCCTGCCGCGCCGCGTCCGGCTGCGCCCCCTCCGCCGCGCCAGCAACAGCCGGTGCGCACCGCGCCGCCGCAGAGCCTGATGTCGCGTCAGGAATTGCAGGCCAAGCTGCTGCGGGAGGCCGAAGAAGCCCGCATGAACGCGCAGGAAGAGGCGCGTCGTCGTGAAGATGCCGCGCGTCTCGCCGCGATCGAAGCCGAAAAGCGCCGCGCCGAAGAAAATCGCCAGGCCGCCGAAACCGCCGCGTCCGCGCCAGCGGTCGAGGAAGCGCCTGCGCCTGAACCCACGCCCGTCGCCGAAGCGCCCGCCGCGCCGCAGGAAGCTGTGGCTGCTCAGCCCGCTGAAACGCCGGTCGAGGCCGACGCTGGTGCCGCTGCTGCGCCGACCACGGCCGCTCCGCCGCCGCCGCGCCGCTTCACCCCGGTTACGCCGGTCAAGCGTCCCGAACCGACCAAGCCGGAACGCGCGAAGAAGGGCGAAGATAATCGTCGCCAGGCGGGCAAGCTTACCGTCACCAAGGCGCTGGCCGATGACGACAGCGCGCGCGCCCGCAGCCTTGCGGCGCTCAAGCGTGCCCGTGAAAAGGAACGCCGCGCGCATTATGCCGGTGGCTCCAAGACGCGCGAGAAACAGTCGCGCGACGTGATCGTGCCCGAAGTCATCACCGTGCAGGAACTGGCCAACCGTATGGCCGAAAAGGGCGCGGATCTGGTCAAGTCGCTGTTCAAGATGGGGCAGGCGGTCACGCTTAACCAGTCGATCGATCAGGATACCGCCGAATTGCTGGTCGAAGAATTCGGCCACCGCATTCAGCGCGTGTCGGATGCCGACATTGAAATCGGGATCGAGGGTGAAGCCGATGCGGTCGAAGCGCTCAAGCCCCGTGCGCCCGTGGTCACGATCATGGGCCATGTCGATCATGGCAAGACGTCGCTGCTCGACGCTCTGCGCGGCACCAGTGTCGTGTCGGGCGAAAGCGGTGGCATCACCCAGCATATCGGTGCCTATCAGGTGACGACGAAGAAGGGCGATGTCATCACCTTCCTCGATACGCCGGGCCATGAAGCCTTCTCGGAAATGCGTGCCCGTGGCGCGAACGTCACCGACATCGTCATCCTGGTGGTGGCGGCCGACGACGGGCTGATGCCGCAGACGATCGAAGCGATCAACCATACCAAGGCGGCCGGCGTGCCGATGATCGTGGCGATCAACAAGGTCGATAAGCCTGACGCGAACCCCCAAAAGGTGCGTGAGCGCCTGTTGAGCGAGGAAATCGTGGTCGAGGATATGGGCGGCGACGTGCAGGACGTAGAGGTTTCGGCGCTCAAGAAGACCGGCCTCGACGAACTGATCGAAAAGATCCTGCTCCAGGCCGAACTAATGGAGTTGACCGCCAACCCCGATCGCGCGGCCGAAGGCAATGTGATCGAGGCGCAACTCGACCGGGGCCGTGGTGCGGTCGCGACCGTGCTGGTGCGCAAGGGCACGCTCAAGGTCGGTGACACCTTCGTCATCGGCGCAGAGAGCGGCAAGGTGCGCGCGCTGATCAACGACAAGGGCCAGCAGGTCAAATCCGCGGGACCATCGACTCCGGTCGAGATATTGGGCCTGTCGGGCGTGCCGATGGCGGGCGACCAGATGACGGTCGTGGAGAATGAGGCGCGTGCCCGTGAGGTCGCCGCCTATCGCCAGGAACAGATCACCCGCAAGCGGACGGCATCGGTGCCGACCAACTTCGAAAATATGTTCTCGGCGCTCAGCACCAAGGTCATCGAATATCCGGTGGTCATCCGCGGCGATGTGCAGGGATCGGTCGAAGCGATCGTCAGTGCGCTGAACCGCATTTCGACGGACGAGATCAAGGTGCGTATCCTGAGTTCGGGTGTCGGCGCGATCACCGAAAGCGATGTCACCCTGGCTTCGGCCAGCCGTGCGCCGCTGATCGGCTTCAACGTCCGTCCCAATGCCAAGGCGCGTCCGCTGGCGATCCGCGAGAAAATCTCGCTGCGCTATTATGACGTGATCTACGACCTGCTCGAAGAAGTGCGCAACGAAATGGCGGGCCAACTCGCGCCGGAACGCATCGAAACGATCGTCGGTCGCGCCGAAGTCCTGCAGGTCTTCCCGGCCGGCAAGAAGGACAAGGCGGCAGGCCTGCTCGTCATGGAAGGCATCATCCGCAAGGGGCTCAATGCGCGCCTCACCCGCGACGATGTCATCGTGTCGAAAACGGTCATCCACTCGCTGCGGCGCTTCAAGGATGATGTGTCCGAAGTCCGCGCGGGCATGGAATGTGGTGCGGTGTTGCAGGACACCAACGACATCAAGGCCGGCGACACGCTCGAACTGTTCGAGGTCGAGGAACGCGTTCGTACGCTGTGATAGGAAAGACGTGGCCCTGGCTTCGGCCGGGGCCATGAGGATGATATATGTCCAGTCAGAATGAAGGTCCAAATGTCCGCGCGCTGCGCGTGGGCGAACAGGTGCGGCACATCCTGTCGGAAATCCTGCAACGCGGCGACGTGCATGACGATGTGCTGGCCAAGCATGTCGTCAGCGTCACCGAAGTCCGCATGTCACCGGACCTGCGCCACGCCACGGTTTTCATCAAACCGCTGCTGGGCCGGGAAGAGGAGGCGGTGCTGAAGGCGCTGCGCACCAACACCGCCTATTTCCAACGCGAAGTCGCATCGCGCACCCGGCTCAAATATGCCGCCAAGATCAAATTCCTGGCCGACGACAGTTTCGACGAAGGCAGCCATATCGACAAGCTGCTGCGCGATCCCAAGGTCGCGCAGGACTTGGTCAAGGACGACGCGGACGAGGATTGACTTGGCTAACGGTAAGACGCATCTTACCGGCATGAACGCAAAAACGACTCTTTCGGCCAAGGGCCAGATTGTCATCCCTAAGGATGTGCGGGACCAACTCGGCTTTACGTCGGGGCAGGTGTTCGACGTCGTGCCGATGGGTGGGGGCGTGCTGTTGAATCCCCAGCACAAAAAGTCCGGTCGCAGCTTCGAAGACATCATGGTGGGTATCAAGGCCCGTTACCAGCATCAAGGGCCGCCCGTTTCTATTGAAGACATGGACCAGGCCATCACGCAGATGTTCCGCGACCGCCAGGACTAATGGCAGCGGCGATCGATACAAATGTGCTGGTGCGCTTCCTAACGGGCGACGACTTGGCGCAAGCGGCTGTTGCGGCTGACCGGATCAGGCAGGGGTTTATCTTATTGCCGACCGTATTGGTCGAAACGGAGTGGGTATTGCGCGCGAGCTATGGATGGCCGCGCGAGCGTATCGCGGCAGCCTTGCTTGACGTAATCGATTTACCGGAAGCGTTGGGGCAACCGGCCCGCATAGACTGGGTTCTGGATCGCTTTGCCGCTGGTGCTGATTTTGCCGATATGATGCATTTATCTATGGCTGCCGAGGCGGACATGTTTTTGACATTCGACCGGCGGATAGAGCGGACGGTAGGGGATTCGCCTCCCGTCGCCGTCATCACGTTGACATGATATCGGGGAATCCAACCATGCGGGCGTTGCTGCTGTCCTGTGCACTTCTGTCGTGTGCCTTTATCCCGGCCAATGCCAAAGAACCCGCCATCCACCCCGCCGTCACCAGCGATCCCGCCCCAGACGCAGCGTATCCCGCAGGCATGAGCGCCTTCGTCATCCCTTCGGGCGATGGCGCGATGAACGCGGCTCTCTACACCGCTGCGGGCGGCGGGTTGCACCCCACCTTGCTGCTCCTCCACGGCTTCCCCGGCAACGAACAAAATCTGGACCTCGCCCAAGCCGCGCGCCGGGCCGGATGGCATGTGCTGACGCTCCATTATCGCGGGTCATGGGGTAGTCCCGGCGATTTCTCCTTCGGCGGTGCGTCGGACGACGCCTTCGCCGCGCTCCAATTTCTGCAACAGCCCGCCACCGTCGCGAAATATCGCATCGACACCAGCGCGATTGTGGTGGCGGGGCACAGTATGGGCGGCTTCATGGCTGCCGATGTCGCCGCCGCCGAATCGCGCGTGGCGGGCCTTTTCCTGATCGACCCATGGGACCCTGCGCAAACGGTCGCCTCGCTCGCTACCCCGGAAGGCGCGGCGGCGTGGCAGGCGGAGGTGGCAAGCGATCTGCCGCCGCTCCAGGGCGCGACCTATGACGGGCTGACCGGCGAAATCCGCGATCGCGGCGACAAGTTCGACCTTGGCCGCCGCATGGCCGCCTATGGCCGCCGCCCGCTCAGCATCATCGGCGCGGAAAAGGGCATCGGCGATCAGGCGCGCAAGGCGGCGGCGGATGCGCAGGGCGCTAATCCGCAGGCACGGCTGACCGTGTGGCCGACCGATCATAGTTTTTCCGACAAGCGGATCGCGCTCGCCGATGCACTGGTGCGCTTCCTGTCGCGCGTCGCTCCGACGATCCGGTAAGCGACCATGGCGAAGCTCTATTTCTATTATAGCTCGATGAATGCGGGCAAATCGACGACGCTGCTGCAATCGGACTTCAACTATCGCGAGCGCGGCATGGAAACGATGCTGTGGACCGCCGCGGTGGATGATCGCTATGGCCGGGGGCGGATCGTGTCGCGGATCGGGCTGGAGGCGCAGGCGCATCTGTTCGAGGCTGACACCGACATGTTCGCCGCCATCGCCGCGCGCCATCACGACACGCACCTCTCCTGCGTGCTGGTTGACGAGGCGCAATTTCTAAGCCGCGCGCAAGTGTGGGCGCTGGGGCGGGTGTGCGATGAACTCGGCGTGCCGGTGCTCTGCTACGGCCTGCGCACCGACTTCCAGGGTGAATTGTTCGAAGGCAGCGCGCAGTTGCTGGGGCTGGCCGATAGCCTGAGCGAGATCAAGACGGTGTGCGATTGCGGGCGCAAGGCGACCATGAACCTGCGCGTGGACGGGGAGGGGCGGCCGATCCGGCGGGGCGAACAGACGCAGATCGGCGGCAATGATCGCTATGTCGCCTTGTGCCGCCGTCACTTCATGGCGCAGATGCGGGGCTGACAGCGCGCGCGCCGCCCTATAGGGGCGCACAATGCACGGCTGGATCATTCTCGACAAACCTCATGGCCTTGGCTCGACGCAGGCCGTCGCCGCGGTCAAGCGCGCCCTGCGCGACAGCGGCGCTGGCAAATGCAAGGTCGGCCATGGCGGCACGCTCGATCCGCTGGCGACCGGCGTCCTGCCGATCGCGATCGGCGAAGCGACCAAACTCGCCGGACGGATGCTCGATAGTGACAAGATCTATGATTTTACCGTAGCCTTCGGCGCGCAGACGGACACGCTGGACCTGGAAGGCGCAGTGATCGCGACCAGCGCTGTGCGGCCGACGCTGGCGCAAGTCGAAGCGGTACTGCCGCGCTTCACCGGCCCAATCGACCAGGCCCCGCCCGCCTACAGCGCCATCCTGATCGACGGCCAGCGCGCCTATGATCTGGCGCGGAAGGGGGAAGAGGTCGAGATGAAGCTGCGGTCGGTTGTGGTGCATGGGCTGCATATATCCTCGCCCCGGCGGGGAGAGGATAGCGCAGCTTGCCCGCATAGCGGGCTAGCGCAGCTTGGAGAGGGGGAGGGCGCGCCAACCCCCTCTCCAACTCCGGCTAGGCAGCAAGCTGCCAAGCCTTCATATCCTCTCCCCGATGGGGAGAGGATTAACGAGATCACCCTCCGCGCCCATGTCTCCAAGGGCACCTATATCCGCAGCCTCGCCCGCGACATCGCGCTGGCGCTCGGCACGGTCGGCCATGTCACCATGCTCCGCCGCATCAAGGCCGGTCCCTTCACCCTGGAATCCGCGATTTCGCTGGACAAATTGCGTCATGCTGCTAACGAGCGCGGCATCGGTGGGCTTATGCTACCGCTGACGGCGGGGCTGGACGACATCCCGGCTCTCCCCGTCTCTCCCGATCAAGCCCTTATGCTCCGCCAGGGGAAGGTATTGACCGGGATCACTGCCACCACCGGCCTGTATCTGGCGACGCAAGGGGATATCCCCGTCGCGCTGGTCCGGTCGGATGATCAAGAGATCATCGTGGTGCGCGGTTTCAACCTGATGTCGAGGGAAGACGATTAGATGACGATTACTGCCGAGCGCAAGGAAGCGCTGATCAAGGAATATGCCCGCGCTGAGGGTGACACGGGTTCGCCAGAGGTCCAGGTTTCGATCCTGACCGAGCGGATCACCAACCTCACCGAGCATTTCAAGGGTCACCACAAGGATAATCACAGCCGTCGTGGTCTGCTGATGATGGTCAACAAGCGTCGTTCGCTGCTGGACTATCTCAAGAAGAAGGATCAGGCGCGTTACACCGACCTGATCGGCAAGCTGGGCCTGCGTAAGTAAGCCTGTTAAAAGTGACGGCCCCCATGCGGGGCCGTTTCTGATTCTGAAACATGGCGTCGGGCAATTCGGCACGGCGCTCATGATATAGGGGACATTTCCCCACACCGTTCGGGCTGAGCTTGTCGAAGCCTTCTACTGAGCGAAGCGAAGTGTACTTCGCCTCCGCTCAGCAAAGCCCTTCGACTTCGCTCAGGGCGAACGGATAGGAGGAGTTCGCTCCTCACCTCATGGGTCGACACGACCCACCAAAGGCCCCGCCCGGCAATAGGGCCGATGCGGGCGAAGGAAAAAATCTATGTTTGACGTCAAGAAAGTATCGATCGAGCTGGCCGGCAAGACGCTGACCCTCGAAACCGGCCGCATCGCGCGCCAGGCTGACGCCGCCGTGCTGGCGACCTATGGCGAAACCGTGGTGCTGTGCGCCGTGACCGCCGCCAAGAGCGTGAAGGAAGGCCAAGACTTTTTCCCGCTGACCGTTCACTATCAGGAAAAATATTCCGCCGCCGGCCGCATCCCCGGTGGCTTCTTCAAGCGTGAGCGCGGTGCGACCGAAAAGGAAACGCTGGTTTCCCGCCTGATCGACCGTCCGCTCCGCCCGCTGTTCCCCGAAGGCTTCTACAACGAAATCAACGTCATCGCCCAGGTGCTGTCGTTCGATGGCGAAAGCGAGCCGGACATGGTGGCGATGATCGCCGCATCGGCTGCCCTGACCCTGTCGGGCGTGCCCTTCATGGGGCCGATCGGTGCCGCGCGCGTCGGTTACAAGGATGGCGAATATCAGCTCAACCCGTCGCTGGACGAAGTGAAGACCGGCGAACTCGACCTGGTCGTCGCCGCCACTTACGACGCCGTCATGATGGTCGAATCCGAAGCCAAGGAGCTGTCGGAAGAAGTCATGCTGGGCGCCGTCCTGTTCGCGCATGACGCCAGCAAGAAGATCGTCGATGCCATCATCAGCCTCGCTGAAAAGGCCGCCAAGGATCCTTGGGACATGGCCAAGAGCGATGATCTGGGCGACCTGAAGGCCAAGCTCAAGAAGCTGATCGGCAAGGACATCACCGCTGCCTACAAGCTGACCGACAAGTCGGCCCGCTCGAACGCGCTGAACGAAGCCCGCGCCAAGGCGAAGGCACAATTGGCCGCCGATGGCCTGGACGCCCAGACCGTGATGGCCGGCATCAAGCTGACCAAGAAGCTGGAAGCGGAAATCGTGCGCGGGGCCATCCTCAAGGACGGGAAGCGTATCGACGGCCGTACCACCACGCAGATCCGTCCGATCGAAGCGATGGTCGGCTTCCTGCCCCGCACCCATGGTTCGGCGCTGTTCACGCGCGGCGAAACCCAGTCGATCTGCACCACGACGCTGGGCACCAAGGACGCGGAGCAGATGATCGACGGCCTTACTGGCCTGCATTATGAAAACTTCATGCTGCACTATAACTTCCCGCCCTATTCGGTCGGTGAAGTCGGCCGCTTCGGCGCGCCGGGCCGTCGTGAAGTGGGTCATGGCAAGCTCGCATGGCGTGCGCTGCACCCCGTCCTGCCAAGCAAGGACGAGTTCCCCTATACGATCCGCGTTCTTTCGGACATTACCGAATCGAACGGTTCCTCCTCGATGGCGACCGTCTGCGGTGGTTCGCTCTCGATGATGGACGCCGGTGTGCCCCTGAAGCGCCCCGTATCCGGCATCGCCATGGGCCTGATCCTGGAAGGCAAGAATTTTGCCGTCCTGTCCGACATTCTGGGTGACGAAGATCATCTCGGCGACATGGACTTCAAGGTGGCCGGCACCTCCGAAGGCATCACCACGATGCAGATGGACATCAAGATTGCGGGCATCACCCGCGAAATCTTCGAAGCCGCTCTGCATCAGGCCAAGGAAGGCCGCGCGCATATCCTGGGCGAAATGGCCAAGGCGCTCGACAGCACGCGCAGCGAATTGTCGGCCCATGCCCCGCGCATCGAGACGCTGCAGATCGACAAGTCGAAGATCCGCGAAGTCATCGGCACCGGCGGCAAGGTGATCCGTGAGATCGTCGCTGAAACCGGCGCGAAGGTCGATATCGACGACGAAGGCCTGATCAAGATCAGCTCTTCCGATCCGGCGCAGATCGAGGCCGCGCGCAAGTGGATTCTCGGCATCACGCAGGAAGCGGAAGTCGGCAAGATCTATGACGGCAAGGTCGTCAACATCGTCGATTTCGGTGCCTTCGTGAACTTCATGGGCGGCAAGGACGGTCTCGTCCACGTGTCCGAAATGAAGAATGAGCGCGTCGAAAAGCCAACCGACGTCGTGTCGGAAGGCCAGGAAGTGAAGGTCAAGGTTCTCGAAATCGATCCGCGCGGCAAGGTTCGCCTGTCGATGCGCGTCGTCGATCAGGAAACCGGCGAAGAACTGGAGGATACCCGTCCTGCCCGTGAAGCGCGCGAACCCCGCGCCGGTGGCGAAGGTCGGGGCGATCGTGGCCGTGGTCCGCGTCGTGATGGCGGCGGTGGCCGTGGTGGCGAACGTAGCGAAGGTCGTGGTGATCGTGGCCCCCGCCGCGACCGTGGCCCGCGCGACGACGCTGCCAAGGACGACGGCAAGGATGATGGCTCGAATGCCGGCCTGCCCGACTTCCTGACGCAGGACTGATCGGCCGCTCTTCGGAGCAACCAAGAAAAAGAGGGCGTCCGGTTTGACCGGGCGCCTTTTTTCATGTGCGCACCCGCCGACTGATTTCGATCAATGCACTGGCATGAAGTTCTGCTAGTGTAACGACATGGATATCGGAACATGGCATGCAGCGTAGCAACGCGCGGTTCGTCGAACGGCTACCGCTTGTTCTTAACCGACCGGTCTATGCTTATGCGTTGACGCTGTCTTTCTGTGGGCTGGCGCTGCTGTTGCGCTTCGCGGCGGAACCGCTGCTGCCCGACGGCTATCCGTTCGTGACATTCTTTCCCG
Source organism: Sphingobium sp. SA2 (assembly GCF_032227065.1). Classification (NCBI taxonomy): domain Bacteria; kingdom Pseudomonadati; phylum Pseudomonadota; class Alphaproteobacteria; order Sphingomonadales; family Sphingobiaceae; genus Sphingobium; species Sphingobium sp. SA2. The sequence continues at coordinate 2,839,422 of NZ_JAPMXX010000006.1, read as the reverse complement.
CCGTCATTCTGGCGTCTTTCCTGTTCGGAGTCCGGCCGGGTCTATTCGCCGCAATCCTGTGCGCCGCCGCCTCCTGGTATTTCTTCATCGCCCCCCGCAACAGCTTCGTCCTCAATCCGGGCGTGGCCGCAGCGATGATCTTTTACACCGGCGTCGTGCTTGTCGATATCGTGCTGATCCACTTCATGCAGCGCGCCAATTTCCACCTGGCCATCGAGCGGGAACGTAGCGCGGCGCTCGCTGAAAATCGCGAATTGCTCTTCCACGAATTGCAGCATCGTGTGTCCAACAATCTACAGGTCGTGGCCGCGATGCTCGCGCTACAACGCCGCCATGTCGATCATGACGTGGCGCGCCGCGCATTGGATGACGCCTCCGAACGGTTGGCGCTGATCGGCCGGATCAGCCGGGCGCTCTACGATCCGTCCGGCGCGGGGCAGGGGGTGCGGGCCTTTTTGAAGACGCTGACGGCGGATGTCATCGAGGCCAGCGGCCGCACCGACATCGCAATCAGCGTCGATGCGCCCGAAGAGGTGCAGCTCGAACCCGGCATCACCGTGCCGCTGGCGCTGGTCGTGGCCGAAGCGGTCAGCAACGCCATCGAACATGGCCTGCCGCATCGAGGCGGGACTATTGCCGTGGTGTTGGACCATCATGCAGGGGAGCTATGCCTGCGCGTGTCTGATGACGGCGACGGCGTGTCGCCCGATTTCGCCGTGGAGCATAGCAAATCCTTAGGGCTCCGCATCGCCAACACGCTGGCGGCGCAGATCGGCGGGCGCTTTACCCTGGCACCGGGCGCGCATGGCGGTGCCGTCGCACAACTTATCCTGCCGCCACGCGCCGCCTGTTGATCGTGCGACAATTCTGCCGCTTGGCGGCAGCGATCCGCTCGGCTATGACCCGCATCATGCTGACGAAAACACTGACGCGCATCGGCGCGGCCACCACCCCGGTCCTGCTTGCTGCCGTTCTGCTTACGGGCTGCTCGACATCGAAAAACAAGGCTGACACCCAATATGTCGCCCGCGACGTGTCGACGCTGTATAATAGCGGCAAGGACCGGCTCGATCGCGGCCAGTATAAGCTCGCCGCCGCGCTGTTTGACGAGGTTGAGCGCCAGCATCCCTATTCGCCCTGGGCGCGCCGGGCGCAGCTCATGTCGGCGTTCAGCTATTATATGAACACCGACTATGCCGAATCCGTTTCCGCGGCGCAGCGTTTCCTGGCGATCCACACCGGCAACAAGGACGCCCCCTACGCTTATTATCTGATCGCGCTCTGCTATTATGAGCAGATCGCCGACGTCACCCGCGACCAGAAGATCACGCAGCAGGCGCTGGCGGCGCTCGGCGAACTGATCCGTCGCTATCCCGACACCCGCTATGCCGCCGATGCGCGGTTGAAGGTCGATCTGGTGAACGACCATCTGGCGGGCAAGGAAATGGAAGTCGGCCGCTTCTATCAGCGCCGTGGCCAATGGATCGCCGCCACGCTCCGCTTCCGGACCGTGGTCGACAAATATCAGACCACCACCCACACGCCCGAAGCGCTGGAGCGGCTGGTCGAATCCTATCTCTCGCTGGGCGTCCCCGCCGAAGCGCAAAAGGCCGCCGCCGTATTGGGTGCCAACTATCCCGGCTCCGAATGGTATGAACGCTCCTACAAGCTGATGCAGCAACATGGCGTCAAGGCGTAACATTTCTTGTCCCCCTCCCGCCTGCGGGAGGGGCTAGGGGTGGGCTGCGAGCGTAGCGAGCATCCGGCCCCGGCGTTGCCATACGCCGCTGCGCGACGCGCCCACCCCCAACCCCTCCCGCAAGCGGGAGGGGAGAGTCCTTTGATTTGCTAACCGCCCTGTCCATCCGCAATGTCGTGCTGATCGAAGCGCTGGACCTGGAGTTCGGCGCGGGCCTTTCCGTGCTGACGGGCGAAACCGGCGCGGGCAAATCGATCCTGCTCGATTCGCTGGGGCTGACGCTTGGCGCGCGCGCCGACAGCGGCCTCGTCCGCAATGGCGAGGCGCAGGCCAGCGTCATCGCGACCTTCGATCCGCCGACCGGCGACCATCGCGCCGCCGCGCTGCTGGCCGACAATGGCGTGGAGATGGAGCCGGGCGAACCGCTCATCATCCGCCGCATGGTCAAGGCCGACGGCGGCAGCCGCGCCTTCGTCAACGACCAGCCCTGCTCGGCGGCGTTGCTGCGCGAACTGGGCGGCTCGCTGGTCGAAATTCACGGCCAGCATGATGATCGCGGCCTGCTCAACGCGCGCGGCCATCGCGCCTTGCTCGACGTCTATGGCCGCTGTGATACCGGCGCCGTCGGCACGGCGCATGGCGCGTGGCGCAAGGCCGCTGCCGCGCTCGCCGAAGCGCGCGCCACCGTCGAAAATGCCGCGCGCGACCGTGACTATCTCGCCCACGCGGTCGAGGAACTGCGCAGCTTCGCGCCCGAACCTGGCGAGGAAGCGACGCTCGCCGAGGAACGCGCGACGATGCAGAAGGGCGGGCGCCTGACCGACGATCTCACCACTATCAGCGAGTGCCTGACCGGCTCCGACGGCGGCCTCGCGCAATTGCGCCAGGCTGCCCGGCGGCTGGACCGGATCGCGGGCGAGGAGCCGCTGCTGACCGCCGTCCTCGAAGCGCTCGACCGCGCCGTGGTGGAAGCGGGCGAGGCCGAGGACCGCTTGGCCGAAGCCGCCGAAGCATTGAGCTTCGATCCGGCCCGGCTCGACAGCATCGAAACCCGCCTGTTCGACCTGCGCGGCCTTGCCCGCAAGCATCAGGTGCAGCCCGATGACTTGGCCGCCCTATGCGAAGAAATGGCGGCAAAGCTGGCCGCGATCGAAGGCGGCGAGGAACATATCGCGGCGCTGGAAACGGAAGTCGCGACCAAGGCCGCCGCCTATCGGGCCGCGGCGCAGGCACTGTCGGGCGAACGCCAACTGGCCGCCGGTCGCCTGGATGCAGCGGTGGCAGGCGAGCTTGCGCCCTTGAAGCTGGACGCTGCTCGCTTCCGCACCGTGGTCGCGCCACTGGACGAAGGGCAGTGGACCGCGCAGGGCATGGACCGGGTCGAGTTCGAGATTTCGACCAACCCCGGCGCGCCCTTCGCCCCGCTGACCAAGATCGCTTCGGGCGGCGAACTCTCCCGCTTCATCCTCGCGCTCAAGGTCGCGCTGGCAGAACAGGGCGGGGCGGACACGCTGATCTTCGACGAAATCGACCGTGGCGTCGGCGGCGCGGTGGCATCGGCCATCGGCGAACGGCTCGCCCGCCTCGCCCAAAGCAACCAGATCCTGGTCGTCACCCACAGCCCGCAAGTCGCGGCGCGCGGGGCGGGCCATCTGCTGATCGCCAAATCCAGCGACGGCACCGTCACCCGCACCGGCGTCCACGCGCTGGACGACCAGGAACGTCGCGAAGAAATCGCGCGCATGCTCTCCGGCGCGGAAATCACCGCCGAAGCCCGCGCCCAGGCGGATAGGCTGCTGGAAACGCTGTAGCATCAAGATTTCCCGCTTCAGACCGCGAGGAAACGCCACTTCCCTGCAAATTTAGAGCATGATGACTTTATGTCGCATCACTCCGTTCGCCCTGAGTAGGGGCTGAGCTTGTCGAAGACCCGTATCGAAGGGTCGGCTGCGCTTTATATCCTTCGATACGCCATTTCGACTTCGCTCAATGGCTACTCAGGACGAACGGTTCTGTGTAAAGTCATCATGCTCTAGTCGGCGGCCTCATAGAGTCCGGTTTCGAAGTCGCGGATATAGGCGGAACCGACAGGCTCATCGATCAGATGCAGCCAGCTATCGTCCGCATTTAATATTTTCCCGATCGCGATATATCTCATTTCGCGGTTCGCCAGTTCATCGTCGCTTGTTGCGCGATAGTCGCCCCGTATACGCCAGCCGCTATCGGGGTAATTGTCCCCTTCCTCCGAAAGCTCTGTCTCTTCGCGATAGATGAAATGAACTGGCACGGCATCATCGACGACGCAGCTATCGACCAGGCATCGATCCCAATATTGCCGCATGGGGATCGTTTCAGGCCGTTCGCGCTCGCCTTCAAATAGAAGGTCGATAATGTGATAGGGCTGGAATCCGATCCGGGCTCCCGGCTGCAACTGCGGCATGTCACTTGGCTGATTGTCCAAACGTCCCTGCCACTCCTCTGGCCCCAGAGAATCCAGAATGACCCACATGCGCTCGGCGTCATATTCGACGCCGGGTGGTGATCCTTTGATGGTCAATTTAACAAGATCGCCCGGCCGGAGTGCCATGATCTCGTCGGGTGTCGGCAGGAAGAAGGTATAGGGTGCCTGCTTTTGGATCGGACGAGGGTCTTCGACCGACCAAGTGCCGAAATAGCGGCGGCGCATATTATAGAGGCGATCGGCTATCCGCATCGTTGCAGATTAGCCCCCATTGCCGAGGTTGCAATATCAACGAGCCGACGGCCACTCTCCCTTCAAAAGGAAAGGTTTGGCACATAAGAAAAAGGGCGACCCTCGCAGGCCGCCCTTTCCGTCGCACGTCCAAGCCCAGTTACTTCGTGCCTTCGGCCGCCTTGGCCCTGCCACCCTTCTTGCCCTTTTTGGGGGCCGCCGGGGTGATCTCGAAGGCGAGTGCCTCGTCCTTCATATGGACATGCACTTCGCCGCCATGGACCAGCTTGCCGAACAGCAGTTCCTCGGCCAGCGGCTGCTTGACCTTTTCCTGCATCAGGCGGCCCATCGGGCGCGCGCCATAGAGCTTGTCATAGCCCTTCTTGGTGAGCCAGGCCTTCGCCTCTTCGTCCAGCGTGATGTGAACGTCGCGGTCGGCCAGTTGCAGTTCGAGTTGCAGCACGAACTTGTCGATGACGCGGGCGACCACTTCGGGCGGCAGGTAGCCGAAGGGCACGATCGCATCGAGGCGGTTGCGGAATTCCGGCGTGAAGAGCTTCTTCACCGCATCCTCCTGCACATCCTCGCGCGTCAGTTCGCCAAAGCCGATGCTTTCCTTCGCCATGTCCGACGCACCGGCATTGGTGGTCATGATGAGGATGGTGTTGCGGAAATCGACGGTCTTGCCATGATGGTCGGTCAGGCGGCCATTATCCATCACCTGCAACAAGATGTTGAACAGGTCGGGATGCGCCTTTTCGATTTCGTCGAGCAGCAGGACGCTATGCGGCTGCTGGTCCACGGCATCGGTCAGCAAGCCACCCTGGTCATAGCCGACATAGCCCGGAGGCGCACCGATCAGGCGGCTGACCGAATGGCGTTCCATATATTCCGACATGTCGAACCGCTGCAGCGGGATGCCGAGCAGCGTCGCCAATTGACGCGCCACCTCCGTCTTGCCGACGCCGGTCGGGCCGGAGAAGAGATAGTTGCCGATCGGCTTGTCGGGATCGCGCAGGCCCGCCCGCGACAGCTTGATCGCCGACGACAGCGTCTCGATCGCCTTGTCCTGGCCGAACACGACGCGCTTCAAATCGGTGGTCAGGCTTTCCAGCACGCTCTTGTCGTCGGACGACACGGTCTTGGGCGGGATGCGCGCCATGGTCGCGATGACCTGCTCGATCTCCTTGGGCGTGATCACCTTCTTGCGCTTGGACGGCACCACCAGCATCTGCATCGCGCCGACTTCGTCGATCACGTCGATCGCTTTGTCCGGCAGCTTGCGGTCGTTGATATAGCGCGCCGACAATTCCACCGCCGCCTTGATCGCGTCGGGGGTATATTTGACGTGATGATGATCCTCGAACGCGGAGCGCAGCCCGGCGAGGATCTTGATCGTATCCTCGATCGTCGGTTCGTTGACGTCGATCTTCTGGAAGCGCCGGAGCAGCGCCCGGTCCTTCTCGAAATGGTTGCGGAATTCCTTGTAGGTGGTCGACCCAATGCAGCGGATCGTCCCGCCCGACAAAGCGGGCTTCAACAGGTTGCTCGCGTCCATCGCCCCGCCGCTGGTCGCGCCAGCGCCGATGACGGTGTGGATCTCATCGATGAACAGCACCGCATGGGGCAGCTTTTCCAGCTCGGTGACGACCGCCTTCAACCGCTCCTCGAAATCGCCGCGATAGCGGGTGCCGGCCAGCAGCGCGCCCATGTCGAGCGAATAGATCACCGCTTCCTTTAGCACGTCGGGCACTTCGCCCTCGACGATCTTGCGCGCCAGCCCTTCGGCGATCGCGGTCTTGCCGACGCCGGGATCGCCGACATAAAGCGGGTTGTTCTTCGAGCGGCGGCACAGGATCTGGATCGTCCGGTCCACCTCCGACGCGCGGCCGATCAACGGATCGACCTTGCCGCGTTCCGCTTTCTCATTGAGGTTGACGGTGAACTGATCGAGGGCGCTGTCCTTCTTTCCCTTGCCGTCCTGCACCTTCTTTTCCTCCTCGGCTGCCCCCTTGGTCTCCTGACGCTCGGGCGCGGGCGTGCCCTTGCCGACGCCATGGCTGATGAAGCTCACGGCATCGAGGCGGCTCATATCCTGCTGTTGCAGGAAATAGACGGCATAGCTTTCGCGTTCGGAAAAGAGCGCGACGAGGACATTGGCGCCCGTCACTTCATCCTTGCCGGAGGATTGCACATGGAGGATGGCGCGCTGGACCACGCGCTGGAAGCCGCTGGTGGGGGAGGGGTCGCTTGCCCCCTCGACCTTGAGGCTGTCGAGTTCGGTGTCGAGATATTGGGTGACCGCGTCGCCCAGTTCGCCGACTTCCACGCCGCACGCCTGCATCACCTTTGACGCATGTTCGTCATCAATCAGTGCCAGGAGGAGATGCTCCAGCGTGGCATATTCATGTTTGCGCTCCGATGCGTGGGTCAACGCATTGTGCAGCGTGGTTTCCAGAGCGGGCGCGAATGAAGGCATATCTACTCTACTCCTGACCCCAATGAAGGGTGATGGTGAACCCTATGTCGGCATTGCTCGACGGCGGATCAAGGCGCAGCGCCCGATCGCCGGAATTGCCAGACTGTCCATGCCCTAATATGCCCTTGAACGGGGCGCTTGGGGCTTGACGTGGGGTCATCGATTAAATAGCGCCTCGGCACTTGCCTTATGGTTAACGGCGCTTTGCATTTTTGCTTTGGTGCGGGCAATTTCCGCTTCCAGGGCGGATATGCGGGCTTCCAGTTCAATCACGGACAGGGGGCCTAGATCCTGTTGGATAAGCCGGGTCAGAAGATCGTCGCCCTTGCGGGGGAGGTCGTCATCCATGTCCATGGTTGCCAATGTTGACCCTGTTGCTCACGGTGTCAATATGGGTGGATGCTGGATGAGGCAATTTTGATGCATCGCAGCATCTGGGGTTTTTAGGGGGAATCTATGGCGGACGTTGAGGCCTTGCCCAAGGAGATGATGGCGATAGGCATCGCCGCGCCCGGTGGTCCCGACGCGCTGGTGCCGATGCGCCGCCCCTTGCCCATCCCCGGCGATGACGAGGTGCTGATCCGGGTCGCCGCCGCCGGCGTCAACCGGCCCGACGTCCTGCAACGACAGGGCAAATATCCGCCACCGCCCGGCGCTTCGGACATTCCGGGGCTGGAAGTCTCCGGCACGATCGTTGCGGCCGGACGCAGTTCGGATATGCTGGTCGGCCAGCGCGTATGCGCCTTGCTGGCTGGCGGGGGCTATGCGCAATATGCGGTGGCGCCTGCGGGCCAATGCCTGCCGGTCCCGGCGGACTATGACATGGTGGAGGCGGCGGCGCTGCCTGAAACCCTCTTCACCGTATGGACCAACCTGTTCGAGCGCGCCTATGCGGTGGGTGGCGACACGGTGCTGGTCCATGGCGGTACCAGCGGGATCGGCACGATGGCGATCCGCCTGTGCAACCTGTTCGACGTCAAGGTCATCGTGACCTGCGGATCGGACGAGAAATGCGCTCAGGCCAAGGGCTGGGGCGCGGACGAAGCGATCAACTACCGCACCCAGGATTATGTCGAGCAGGTCCAACGCATAACCGGCGGGCAGGGGGTGCAGGCCGTGCTGGACATGGTCGGCGGCGACTATGTGCCCCGCAACCTGGAATGCCTGGCCGAAGACGGACGGCATGTGTCGATCGCCGTGCTGGGCGGCGCGAAGGCCAGCATCTTCATCCCGACCATCATGCAAAAGCGCCTGACCCTGACCGGCTCGACCCTGCGCGCCCGCTCGGTCGGTTTCAAAAGCCTGGTCGCCGACGAACTGGTCCGCAACGTCTGGCCCTTCGTCGACGAAGCCAAGCTCCGCCCGGCCATGGACCAGCGCTTCGCCCTGGCGGATGCGGCGAAGGCGCACGCCCGGATGGACGCCGGCGAACATTTCGGGAAGATCGTGCTAGTAGTGTGAGGGGATGAATTGGAGCGGTCCTGCCTCACCCGCCGTCATCCTGACGAAAGTCAGGATCCATTGGCTCTCCGTTTATGTTTCGGCACGACATGCCTTCTCCCCGTCATCCCCGCGAAGGCGGGGATCCATCTCCCACCATTTCCCACAGAATAGAGGTCGGGAGATGGGTTCCCGCCTTCGCGGGAATGACGGCGTTAAATAAACTTGCAGCAATCATTCAGCCACATCGACTAAGCCAAAACCCCCGCAAAACGTAGCATTTCCGTCATATTCGGTGCGGACTTGTAACAATGGCGCGCTAAGGACTCGGTCCCAAGGATAGACGTCTTTGGGGACCGTACCATGAACGCCATTACGCGCTTGCCCTTCCTGGGTGAGATGGAACAGGGCATTGATGACCCGTTCCACATCCCGGAGCGGGCGGGGCAGCGTCGCCGCTATCGCACCATCTGGATTTCGGACATTCACCTCGGCACGCGCGGCTGCAACGCCAAGATGCTGATCGATTTCCTCGACAGCGTCGACAGCGATACCATCTACCTTGTCGGCGACATCATCGATGGCTGGCGGCTGAAGCGCCGCTTCTACTGGCCCCAGACCCACAATGACGTGGTGTGGCGGCTGATGAAGCGCGCCAAGCGCGGCACGCGGGTCGTCTACATCCCCGGCAATCATGACGAAATGTTCCGCCAGTTCACCGGCATGAGCTTTGGCGGCGTGGAAATCCGGCGCAAGGCGATCCACCAGACCGCCGATGGGCGCAAGCTGCTGGTGCTGCATGGCGACGAGTTCGACACGATCATGCTCGCGCATCGCTGGCTCGCCTTCGTCGGCGACGCCGCCTACACGACGCTGATGCGCCTCAACGTCGTGGTGAATGCGGTGCGGCAGCGCATGGGCCTGCCTTATTGGTCGCTCAGCAAGATGGCCAAGCATAAGGTCAAGAATGCGGTGTCCTTCATTTCCCGTTTCGAGGAAGTGGTGGCGCATGAAGCCGGGTCGCGCGGCGTCGACGGCGTGGTGTGCGGCCATATCCACAATGCCGAGATGCGCGAGATCGACGGCATAGAATATTATAATGACGGCGACTGGGTGGAAGGCTGCACCGCGCTGGTCGAACATGATGACGGACAGATGCAGGTGCTGCACTGGGCCGACGAGATTGCGAAGCGCACCGCCGCAGAGGGCGTGCAGCCATCGGCGCGGATGGCGGCATAAGGGGGCAGGGGACATGCGGATAGCGATCGTCACCGATGCCTGGGCACCGCAGGTCAATGGCGTCGTCCGCACGCTCCAGACGATCCAGGTCGAACTGGAACAGATGGGGCATGGGATCATGGTGATCTCGCCCGATCTCTACGGTTCCATTCCCTGTCCGACCTATCCCGAAATCCGCCTCGCGCTGGTGCGTCCCGCCGTCGTGGGTCAGGCGATCGCCGCCTTCCGCCCCGATGCGGTGCATCTGGCGACCGAAGGGCCGCTATGCGTCGCGGCCCGGCGCTGGTGCCTGCGCAGCGGCGTGCCGTTCACCACCGCCTATCACACCCATTTCCCCGATTATGTCGCCCAGCGCACCGGGCTACCGGCGGCCTGGTTCTGGCGCTATATCCGCTGGTTCCACGGCCCGGCGCAGGCGGTGCTGGTCTCGACCAAGTCGGTGCGCGATCAGTTGCGCGCCCATGGCGTCGCCAATGTGCGCCCCTGGGGCCGGGGGGTGGACCTGACCGCCTTCACCCCCGACGCAGTGCCCCCTGCCGTCTTTGCGGACCTGCCCCGCCCGATCCAGCTCTATGTCGGCCGGGTCGCGGTGGAGAAGAATATCGAGGCCTTCCTCGCGACCGACCATCCCGGCACCAAGGTCATCGTCGGCGACGGCCCCATCCGCGCCGCGCTGGAACGCGCCTATCCGCAGGCGCGCTTCCTGGGCGCGCTGTTCGGCGCGGACCTCGCCGGGGCCTATGCGGGCGCTGACGTCTTCGTCTTCCCCAGCCGCACCGACACATTCGGCCTGGTGATGATCGAGGCGCTGGCCTGCGGCACGCCGGTCGCGGGCTATCCCGTCACCGGGCCGATCGATATCGTCACGCCAGAAACCGGCGCGCTGTCCGACGATCTGGGCACCGCCATCGCGCAGGCCCTGCCGTGCGACCGCGCGGCCTGCGCCGCTTATGGCCGCAGTTTCAGCTGGGAACGCAGCGCGCAGGAATTTCTCTCCGGCCTGCACGCCATCGACCCCTTGCTGATCGACAGCGCCGCCTGACGCTTTTCCTTGCCGAACGGGGCGGGATGGACTATCTGCCAACGGTCGCGGCCGCCCTGCTTGGGCGGCCCTTATCGTTTTTACGTGCCGGAGAAGCCCCGTGTCCCAGCCTCTTATGCCCCACGCGACCGCCAGTTGGCTGATCGACAATAGCGCTCTGAGCTTCGACCAGATCGCCGAATTTTGCGGGCTGCACATCCTCGAAGTGCAGGCGATCGCCGATGACACCGCCAGCATCAAATATACCGGCCGTGATCCCGTCCGCGCGCATGAAATCACGATGGAAGAAATCCACAAGGGCGAACAGAACCCCGATTATCGCTTGAAGATGCTCAAGGGACCAGAGCCGGTTCGCCGGACCAAGGGGCCGCGCTACACCCCGGTCAGCAAGCGGCAGGACAAGCCCGATGGCATCGCCTGGATCCTGCGCAATCACCCGGAAATCTCGGATGGCGCGATCGGCAAGCTGATCGGCACCACCCGCACCACCATCGCCGCGATCCGCGACCGCACCCACTGGAACATCTCCAACATCACGCCCAAGGATCCGGTGACGCTGGGCCTCTGTTCGCAGCGTGAACTGGACGCGCTGGTGGCCAAGGCGGCGAAGAAACTCGGCATCGAAGCGCCGACCGATTCGCGCCTGGATGGCGATCGCGAAGCGCTGATCGAAGAGCTGCGCCGCGAACGGAAGGACGCGTTGCAGCGCGCCGAAGACGCGCTCAAGAGCGAGACGGACCTGATTTCGAGCGTCGCCACGATCATCGATCCGTTCAGCAACAACAAGGGCGAGGTGTGATGCCGTAGCGTCACGCGGCGACCGGGACAGGTCGTTGCAATGCAGCATTTTTTCAGGGCCGCGCCGGGCTTTCGGTGCGGCCCTTTTTGCTGTGCTTGACGCTTGCGTAAAGCGGGCGATGGCCATACACTTTGGGCCATGGAGAACATAGAAAAGCTCTGGAGAGAGAATTACCGCCACCCCGCTTTGTGGGACCAGACCTTCCCGCCATTATCGATGGGGGACATGGTCACCGACAGCGCGCTGGCCCATCCCGACGCCATCATGATTGATTTCATGGGCCGAAAATTCACCTATGCGGAGGTGTTCGGCCAGATCAAGCGCATCGCCTGCGGCCTGCAGGCGATGGGGGTGCAAAAGGGCGACCGGGTCGGCCTCTATCTGCCCAATACCCCTCATTATGTCGCCGCCTATTATGGCGCGCTGATGGCCGGTGCCATCGTCGTCAACTTCTCCCCGCTCTACACCGCCGCTGAACTCGAACATCAGGTCGAAGATAGCGGGACCAAGATCCTCTTCACTTTGTCGGCCAAGGCGCTGCTGCCGACCGCGCTCAAGGTGCTGGACCATAGCAGCCTCGAAAAGCTGGTGGTTGGTTCGGTCGCCGAGATGCTCTCGCCGGTCAAATCGCTGCTGTTCCGCTGGTTCAAGGCCGCGGAGACGGCCGCCCTGCCGCATGATCCCCGCGTGCTGCGCTATGACAAGCTGATCGCCAATCCGGGTGCCTGCACCGTGGCGGACATCAACCCGGAACAGGACATCGCCCTACTGCAATATACCGGCGGCACCACCGGCACGCCCAAGGGCGCGATGCTGACGCACCAGAATCTGACCGCCAATGCGCGCCAGGCGCAGGTGATCGACCCGCACGCCAACGAGCCGGATCGCATCATCGCGGTGCTGCCCTTTTTCCATGTCTTCGCCAATACCTGTACCTTGAACCGTACAGTGCTGAACGGCGGCGAAATGGTGATGCTGCCGCGCTTCGACGCAGCGCAGGTGCTGGCCGCCGTACAAAGGGTCAAGGCGACCTCGCTCCCCGGCGTGCCGACCATGTTCCAGGCGCTGCTCGATCATCCCGCGATCCGCAACATCGACTTTTCCTCGCTGCGCGCCTGTATTTCGGGCGGTGCGCCGCTGCCGCTGGAAGTGCGGCAACGCTTTGAGGAAGCGACGGGGGCCAAGCTGATCGAAGGCTATGGCCTCACGGAAACCAGCCCGATCGTCTGTACCAACCCCTATGAAGGGCTGAACAAGACCGGCACGGTCGGCCAGCCCGTGCCGGGCACGCGGGTCAAGATCGTCGATCGCGAAGACCCGACCAAGCCGCCACCGCCTGGCGAGCCGGGCGAATTGCTGTTCGCCGGACCGCAGGTGATGAAAGGCTATTGGAACCGCCCCGATGCCGACGCCGAAGTGTTCATGGGCGACTTCATCCGCACCGGCGATGTCGGCGAAATCGACGAGGACGGCTATGTCCGCATCGTTGACCGGCTAAAGGACATGATCTCCGTCGGCGGGTTCAAGGTTTTCCCCAGCCAGGTGGAATCAGTCCTCTATCACCACCCCGCCGTCAAGGAGGCACTGGTGATCGGCGTGCCCGACCATTATCGCGGCGAACAGCCCAAGGCCTTCGTCACCCTCAATGACGGGTTCGATATCGATGACGAAGCGCTCAAGGCCTGGCTCAACCCGCAACTGGGCAAGCATGAACGGGTGAAGGCCGTCGAAGTGCGGCTGACCCTGCCCAAGACGCTGGTGGGCAAATTGTCGCGCAAGGAACTGGTCGCGGAGGAACGGGCGAAGGCCGCCGAATTGGCGACTGGAAGCGGCGCCTGACCCTTCCTATCTATGGCATCGAACATGGATAGGAATGACGATATGACGCAGGAAATCGCAACGCTGGCCGGTGGATGCTTCTGGTGTACCGAGGCGGTGTACCAGAATTTGAAGGGCGTCAGTGGCGTCGAAAGCGGCTATATCGGCGGCGCGCGCCCGAACCCGACCTATGAACAGGTATGTTCGGGCACGACCGGCCATGCCGAAGCGATCCGCATCAGCTTCGACCCGTCGGTCATCAGCTATGCCGACCTGCTGGACATTTTCTTCGCCACGCATAATCCGACGACGCTGAACCGGCAGGGCAATGATGTCGGCACCCAATATCGCTCCGCCATCTTCCCGCATTCCCCGGAACAGGCGGAACAGGCGCGCGCCGCCATCGACCGCGCCCAGGCCGATCAGACCGACCCGATCGTCACCACGATCGAGGATGACGCGCCCTGGTATCCGGCGGAGGATTATCACCAGAAATATTGGGAGCGGGTCGGCGAGAGCAATCCCTATTGCGTGGCCGTGATCCCGCCCAAGCTCGCCAAGCTGCGCAAGGGCTTTGCCGAGCGCATCGAGGCCTGATCACCCCGCGACGGTTCATTGCGCTTTGCTTCGTCCTTAGGCTGCGGTTAATAGGCACCATGGCATGGCGGTGGTGGACCGAGGCCGGGGGAAATGCAGATGACGAAGCTATCATGGATCGCCGCGCCGCTGATGCTGGTCACATTGACCGGCTGCGTGGCGAAGGCTGCGCTGGACGTCGTGACCCTGCCCGTGCGCGCGGGCGCGCAGGCCGCGGACTGGGCCACGACCAGCCAGGACGAATCCGACCGCAACTACGGCCGCAAGATGCGCGAACAGGAAGCCCGCGAAGGCAAGGCGCGCAAGAAAGCCGACAAGGAACGGCGCAAACAATGCCGCGAGGCCGGCTACGATAATTGCGGCTGAAAGCTGGTTTTTTCAACCCCGTTCGTCCTGAGTAGCCATTGAGCGAAGTCGGAGTCGCAGACGACCGAAGGGCAAATGGCGTATCGAAGGACTGATGCTTCGATACGGGGCTTCGACAAGCTCAGCCCCTACTCAGCACGAACGGGGTTGATTCAATCTAAGATTATTATCCTATGTTTTAAGCTCACGCCGCCGCGCGTTTCAACCTGTCGTTGATCGCCGCGCCGATCCCCTCCATTGGGACGGGCGCAACCGCGATCTTCACCGCAGCACTGGCGTCAGCGATGTGCAGCGCCGCGAACAGGCTTGCGGCGGCCTCCCGCACATTGGCATCGGGGCTTAGGTTGATGTGGCAGGGCATCAGGCCGAAGCCGATCAGATATTCATCCTTCTCCGCCCGCAACGCATTCAATCGCACCGGCTTGGACGGCGCATAATGGCTCTCCAACTGGCCGGGCGCTTCGATCTTGTGCGCGCCATTGCCAATGACAACGGGAAGCCCGCTTGCCTCCTCCAGCATCGCCGCCGTCACCGGACCAGGGCGCAGCAGCCGCACTTGGTCGGCGTCCGGCGCGGCGATGGTCGATTCCACGCCTTCGCTGGTCGGCCCCTCATCCAATATCATCCGCACCTTGCCATTCAGGCTGGCCAGAACATGCTCGGCGCGCGTCGGGCTGATCGACCCGCTGCGATTGGCGGACGGTGCGGCGAGCGGCCGCCCGCTCTCGCGGATCAGCGCGCGCATCGCCGGATGCGCGGGCAGGCGCAGCGCGACGGTGGGCAAGCCCGCCATCACCAGCGGCGACAGCCCGCTATCCGCCCGCACCGGCAGCACCAATGTCAACGGCCCCGGCCAGAAACGGTCGGCAAGGCGCATGGCGACCGGGGAGAAATCCGCCAACCGCTCGGCCATGGCCCGGTCGGACACATGGACGATCAGCGGATTGAAACTCGGACGCCCCTTGGCGCTGTAGATTGCCGCAACGGCATGGCTGTCGGTGGCATCGGCGGCCAAGCCATAGACCGTCTCGGTGGGGACCGCCACCGGCTCACCGGCGCGGATCAACAGCGCCGCCTCCCGCAGCGCCTCGGCGCCATAGCGGCAGGATTTAGTGGAATAGGCTGGATTGGCGATGGTCACGGTCCCCGCGATATAGACCTCAGTAAACCCAAGTAAAAGTCCATTGCGACAGGAGAATGACATTGGTGGACCTGCGCTTGCCGCAGCGATCATCGCTGGCTAAGCCCGGCGCATGAACGACGCCCTCCTGACCCGCATCGCCGACGCGCTCGACCGGCTCGCCCCGCCGCCAGCCGCTTGCGCCGATCTTACCGCATCGCCCGCCTATATGTGGGACGGCCAAGCCATCCAGGCGGTGGATGACTTCACGCCGGTCGATTACGACCTGCTGACCGGCATCGATGCGCAAAAGAGCGCCTTGCTGGAGAATAGCCGCCGCCTGGCCGCTGGTCATGCCGCGCATGACGTGCTGCTGTGGGGCGCGCGCGGCACGGGCAAGTCGGCCGCAGTGGCGTCGGTGGTCGGCCGGTTGCAGCGCGAAGGGCAGGGCATCGCCCTGCTGCAATGCGCGACCGACGCGCTGGCCAGCCTGCCTGCGCTGTTCGCGCTGTTGCGCGGCACTGACCGGCCGTTCATCCTGTTTCTCGATGACCTCGGCTTCGACGAGGGCGTGGGCGACGCCCGGACGTTGCGATCGCTGCTACAGGGCGGCACGGCAGCGCGCCCGCCGCATGTCCGCCTCTATGTCACCTCCAACCGCCGCCACATCGTCCCCCGGCACCTGTCGGAGCAGGACGACCCGATCAACCCGCGCGACGTGGTGGACGACCGCATGGCGCTGTCCGACCGCTTCGGCCTCAGCCTCGGCTTCCACGCGCTCGACCAGGACGCCTATGTGGCGATCGTGCGCGGCTATGCGGCCAAGCTGGGCGTGGCATTCGACCCGCTGGAAGCGATCCAATGGTCGACCCAGCGCGGCAGCCGATCAGGCCGCGTCGCCTGGCAATATGTGGTCGAACTGGCCGGGCGGCACGGGCTGACAGTCTAGAAGTAAAACCATTCTCCCCTTGTAGGGGAGGTGGCTGGCCGAAGGCCAGACGGAGGGGTGTCACCCCTCTCGATAGGGTGATACCCCTCCGTCATCGCTACGCGCTGACACCTCCCCTGCCAGGGGAGGATGCCGAACCGTGCAGGGCGGTCCATCTCAACGACTGGTGGGCGGCAACGGCTGACGGTCTAGGCGCTACTGCGCCTTCGTCACCCGCCACACCACGCCGCCGACATCGTCGCTGACCAGCAGTGCGCCCTTGGCGTCGGCGGTCACATCGACCGGACGACCGCGGGCATTGCCATCGGCATCCAGAAAGCCGGTCAGCACATCGACCGGCTTGGCCTTGCCCGCTTCGCCATCGGCAAAGCCCACGAACACGACCTTGTAACCCGCCGCTGGTTTGCGGTTCCAGCTGCCATGCAGGCCGACGAACGCGCCCTGGGCATAGGGTGCGCCCAGCGTCACCTTGTCGGCGAAAGTCAGCCCCAGCGGCGCGACATGATTGCCCAGCGCATAATCGGGCCGCTTGGTATATTCGCGCAGTTGCGGCCGCTGCGGCTGGACCCGGCGATCTTCATAACCGCCCCAATAATTCCACGGCCAGCCGTAAAAGCCGCCAAATTCCACCCGCGTCAGATAATCGGGCACCAGATCGGCCCCCAGCATGTCGCGTTCATTGACCACGCCCCAAAGCGCGCCGCTCGTCGGCTCGAAAGCCAGGCCGACCGGATTGCGCAAGCCCGAAGCGAATATGCGATAGCTGCCATCCTTGGGATTGACCTCCAGCACCGAAGCGCGGTTGGTCTCGGTCTCCATCCCGTTTTCGCCGATATTGCTATTGGACCCGACACCGACATAGAGCAGCCCATCAGGGCCAGCCGTCAGGCTGCGGGTCCAATGCATATTGGGGGTCTGGGCAGGCAGGTTCAGGATCTTGCGGCCCGCGACGCTGATCTTCAGGTCGCCCGGCTTATAGGGAAAGGCCATCAGCGCATCACTATTCGCGACATAAAGCATGTCGCCGACCAGGGCCATGCCATAGGGCGAGTTGAGGCCGGTCAGGAACGCCGTCTTCGTCTCCGCGCGGCCATCGCCATCGGCGTCGCGCAACAGGGTGATGCGGTTGGCCGACGGATCGCCCGCGCCAGCCTTCGCCATCAGATAATTCATCACCCGCTGGACGATGCCGTCCTTGGGCCGGGGCGGGCTGTTGGTTTCGGCCACCAATATGTCGCCATTGGGCAGGCGCATCATGGAGCGGGGATGGACAAGGCCATCGGCAAAGCGCGCCACGGCAAGCCCCTGCGCCGCGACCGGCTGTTCACCGCCGGTCCACGGCTTCACTTCGGCGATGTTGATCGTCGGGACCATCTCGCTGCGTGGCTTGGTGAAGACCGGTTCGCGCCCCGTATCCGCGCCGGGCGGCAGTTGCGACGTGTCCCCCTGCGCCAGGTAGAGGAACGCGCCACCGGCTACGACGATGGCGATGAGGGGGAGGGCGATGACATGCTTGTTCATGCCTTCCCATCTATGTCGCCGTGCCGCGCCGGGCAAGGCGGACGAGCGGGCTTATTTGCCGCGTTCGCGCAGCCAGAGCAGCAGGGCAATGAGGATGCCGAGCGCCAGGCCCGACAGCAGGCCGATGCTGGGCTGTCCCATCAATCCGCCGGTGATCGCGCCGCCCAGGATCAGGAAAGCGATGATGGCGCCCGCGCCGGTGGGGTCTTTCTTGCGCTTCGTCATGCCCCGCCCTTGCCACGGCGCGGCGGCCAATGCCAGCGGCTTTGCGCGGCGATCCCGCCGGGACCGTTTCGGGACAGGTTGTGCCAGACTGGAGCAGCCTGTCCCGCTCTGGGGCTTGGCTAACGCATCGTTTACGCTGCTAACCCGCCTCCCATGCCACAGCGGGGAAATGGCACGGCAATTGAAGCGCTTGCCCGAACAGAGTATCGCTATAATCGTCGGGGGATCATCATGCAGCTACCATATCTTTCGGATCGAAAGAGCTATGACGATGCGACCGAACTGATGGCGATATTCGGTGCCGATGCAGGTTATGAAGCCGCCGCCCGCGCCGACCGCAGCCTGGACCTTGGCAATCATATCCATTTTTGCCACTGGCGTCAGATCGAGCGGCTGATCATCCTGTTGGCGGATGACCAGCCGGCCGGCACCATTCACTGACCGACGGCGTTAGAGGCGCAAGCCCGCTATTTCAGGCAGGCCCGCCAATATGTTGAGATTCTGCACGGCCGCGCCAGCCGCGCCCTTGCCCAGATTGTCGAGCGCCGCCACCAGCCGCGCCTGACCGCTTGTCGCATTGCCGAACACGAACAGCGCCAGCCGGTCGGTCGCGCCGACATGCTCCAGCTCGACTTGCCCCATCGCTGCGCTCTCGCTCAAGGGCGCAACGCTGACCAGCGGCGACCCGGCATAGGCGGCTGCCAAAGCGGCATGGATATCGGCCAGCGACGGCGCACCGGGCATGGCGCGCAGTTGCAGCGGCACTTCCACCACCATGCCGCGATAGCCATTGGCCACGGCTGGCGCGAACAGCGGGGGATGGACCAGCCCCGAATAGCGGGTCATTTCCGGCACATGCTTATGGCCCAGGCCAAGCCCATAGGCGCGGAACGCGGTCGGCGCGCCGTCTGTGCCCTCATATTCGGCAATCATCGCCTTGCCGCCGCCTGAATAGCCCGATGCGCCCGACACGGTGACCGGCCAGTCGGCAGGCACCAGTCCTGCCAGCGTCAGCGGCCGGACCAGCGCCAGAAAACCGGTCGGCCAGCAGCCCGGATTGGCGACGAAGCGTGAGGCTGCCAGCTTTTCGCGATGGCCCGGCTCCAGTTCGGGAAAGCCATAGGTCCACCCGTCCGCCACCCGATGCGCCGTCGATGCGTCGATCACCCGCGTATGATCATTGTCGATCAGCGCCACGGCTTCGCGCGCGGCATCGTCGGGCAGGCACAGGATGACGATATCGGCCGCGTTCAGCGCATCGCGCCGCGCCGCCGCATCCTTGCGGTCCTTCTCGTCCAGCGTGATCAGCGACAATTCGGGGCGTCCCGCCAGCCGGTCGCCGATTTCGATGCCGGTCGTACCGACGCCGCCGTCGATGAAGATTGTGTGGCTCATGCGCCGATCCTCCGCCGTGCGATAATGGGTTGGGCATGGTCGTGCGTCAGCCGCGCAACGACATCGGCGAGCGGCTCCTTGACCACCGCCATCCAATGCGCATTGGCGTGCAGCAGCGTCTTGCCATCGGTCATGATGCCGACATGGCCCGGAAAGAAAATCAGGTCGCCCCGCCGCAACGCCGCGTCGCTTTCGATCGGCAGGCCGATGCCCTCGCACTGCAGGTCGGTGTCGCGCGGCACGGCGATGCCGCATTGGCCAAGCGCCGCCTGCACCAGCCCCGAACAGTCGATCCCGCGATGGCCGCGTCCGCCCCAGACATAGGGCTGGCCGAGATAGGCTTCGGCGACCGCGACCCAATCACTGTCCGCTTCGCTGATCGCTTTGGCATGGCGGCTATGGATATAGCCTTCGGCGCAGCTGACGAACGCGCCTTCCACTTCGCCGGTGAACTGCGCGCCCATCGGCCAATAGTCCAGCACCTGCGCCTTGATGTCGGGCTTGCGGAACAGCGGTGCGGTCTGCGCTATGATGCGGTGCGTCACCGTTTCGGCGACGTCCAGCGCCTCGCGCCGGATATAGCCGACATAGCCGTCATGGCCGCAAAAGCCCCAGGCCCAGTCGGTCATCACGTCGAGCGCATGGAATGTCTCGCCGCGTAACAACTCGGTCACGGCTTCGGCGCTGGGGGAGGGGGCCGACAGGATCGGCGTGCCCGGCATCACGCAGGTAAAGGGCACCGCGCGCGCATAATGGGCGGAAAAGAGAATGCCCGCCAGCGCCAGGTCGGCCAGGTCGCCGCGCGCAGCATGGATACGGCGGTCAAGCGCGACCGAACGGCCATCCAGCTTGAACCGGCTTCTTTCAGGCGGTGCGTTCCGCTTTGCTGTTGTCGTGCCTATCATCGCGCGCGGTTCCTGCGATGAAATGATGAAAGGCGTCAAGGAATTCCGCCCCTTTGGGGGTCCGGGTGATGAAAATATTGCGTCGATCGGCCACATCGCGCTCGCGGCGGAGATAGCCCAGCGCCGATAATTTGTTCAACGCGCGGGTGATGACGGGCTTGGACACATGCAGCGCTTCGGCAAGGCCGCGCACCGTATGCGGCCCGGCACCGATATAGACCGTCATCATCAGCGCCATTTGCCGGTTGGTGAGGTCAGGTTTGCCCGACCGGACATAATCCACCAGCGTCCGCATCCATTGGCGAAGCGGCTGAACTCCGGGGCGTTCAATGGCGGCAACCTGATCTTGTGCTGTGTGGACGTTCATGCGGGCTTAACGCACGATGCCCAATCGGGTTGCGTAACGGTCCTGCGGAATGTGACGCTTTACTTAGCGGGCTGGTAACGCTGCTGTAACAGCTTGAACGCGGCGCGCAGCCCCAGAGCTTCGCCGCCTTTGGGACGACCGGGCTTGGTCGATGGCCGCCAGGCGAAGGTATCGAGATGCAGCCAGGGCGTATCGTCGGGCACGAAGCGTTGCAGGAACAGAGCGGCGGTGATCGCGCCGGCAAAGCCGCCTTCGCCCGCATTGTTGATATCGGCGATGTCGGACTTCAACATGTCGGCATAGCCCTCCCATAAGGGCAGCCGCCAGGTCGGATCATCCACGTCGGTCCCCGCCTGCGCCATATCGGCGGCCAGCCGGTCGTCGTTGGCGAACAGGGCGGGCAGGTCCGGCCCGACCGCGACTCGCGCCGCGCCGGTCAGCGTCGCAAAATCGACGATCAGTTCGGGCTTCTCCTCCGCCGCGCGGGCCAGCGCGTCGCCCAGCACCAGCCGCCCTTCGGCATCGGTATTGCCGATCTCGACCGTCAGCCCCTTGCGGCTGCGCAATATGTCGCCGGGACGGAAAGCATTGCCGCTGATCGCATTTTCCGCCGCCGGGATCAGCAGGTGCAACCGCACCGGCAACCGCGCCGCCATGATGAGCTGCGCCAGCGCCAGCGCATGCGCCGCGCCGCCCATATCCTTCTTCATCAGACGCATGCCCGACGAGGGTTTGATGTCCAGGCCACCGCTGTCGAAGCTGATGCCCTTGCCGACGATGGCGATGCGCGGCGCAGCCGGATCGCCCCAATTGAGTTCGATGAGGCGCGGCGCGAAGTGCCGGTCGGCGGCCCGCCCGACGGCGTGAATCATCGGATAGTCATGCGCCAGCGCATCGCCGCGCGTCACCACGACCGTCGCGCCAAAGGGCTTGGCGACCGCTTCCGTCGCCGCTTCCAATTCGGCCGGGCCCATATCGGCAGCGGGTGTGTTCACCAGATCCCGCACGAGTGAGACCGCCCGCGCCAGATCGACCGCTGGCGCGATCCGCGCGACGTCGCTGGTCAGCAATTGGCGCGGCCCGACCGGAACATCCTCGCGGCGGTAACGGTCGAACCGATGCTGCCCCAGCATCCATCCCAGCATCGCCGCACCGGGCGATCCTTCCGCCAGGCGATAGCGCCCTTCGGGCAACGTCTCAGCGAGGCGCGCCAGGCACCAGGGGCCAAGCGCCCCCTTGTCCGCCACCCCGGCCACGACCATCCAGTCGCCGTCCCGCTCGCCCGGCAGGATCGCCGTCTCCTGCGGCTTTGCCCGGAATTTCTGCGCCGCCAGCAGCGCGCGACTCTGTTCCGGGCGGCTCGCCAGCCAAGCATCCAGCGCCTTGGCCTCGACCAGATGGATCGGATGGGCGGGCTGCGCGGTGTCGGCTTTGATGCAGTCGGCAAAATCGGTCATGGCAGGCATGTAAGGGAAAGCGCCGAGCCAAGGGAAGGCGTAATTTATTCGTCGCCCCAACCGCACGGTCGGCCCTTTCTTCCTTTGCACTATCGCGCGCGTGGGCCTAGTTTCGACGGCATAATCACAGCCAAGGAGAGTGACGATGCTTCATGCAGACGATCGTGGCCTACAGGCCCTTCGCGCGCGCGCCTACACGCTCGCGGAAACAGGCCATTTTGAGAATATCCGCGCCGTCGAACAGGCGCTGATCGCCGAGGGCTGGCCCAATGCCGCCCAGGCGCTGGACAGCGAATATGCACGCAAGGCGGTCGGCGAACGCTGCCGCATGGCAAAGGCGCATTGATGCGGCGGGCGCTCGCACCAAGTGGCCTGATCGCGCTGCTGCTGGTTGCAGCCTGCGCCCCGTCGTCCGACGCCCCCGTGGGCAATGCCGCCGAGAATGAAGCGGCCGCCCGCTATGCCGATCGCATGGCGGGCACGCCGCCCCCCGCGCCGCCATCCAAGCCCTTTGCGGTCAAGGAAACGGCGGGTGGCCTGGAATTCGCCTATGCCTATCCCGCGGAAGCCGCCGCCTTCCCTGCGCTGGTCGATAAGTTCGCGCGCGACATGGCCGCGACCAAGGCCGACGCGCTGAAAATGGCGAAGGAAGACAGCGCCAGCGCTAAACAGTCCGGCTATCCCTTCCGCCCGCACAGCTTGGAAACAAGTTGGAGCGTCGCGGCCGACACGCCCCGCTTCCTCGCGCTCCAATCGCAAACCTATGTCTATACCGGCGGCGCGCATGGGATGACCGGCTATGACGCCGTGCTGTGGGACAAGGCGCGCAAACAGGAAAGCAGCGTCAAGGCGCTGATGGCCGCGCCCGCCGCCTTCTCCACCGCGATCCGCGACCGCTTCTGCGCCATACTCGACCAGCAGCGCGCCGAAAAGCGCGGCGCCCCCGTCGTGCGCGGCGATGATGACTTCACCCAATGTATCGATCCGATGGAACAGGTACTGGTGCCGACATCGAAGGACGGCAAGCTGATCGACGGCCTGACCGTGGTGGTCGGCCCCTATAGCGCCGGTCCCTATGCCGAGGGCAGTTATGAAGTGACCCTGCCGGTAGACGCGGCCATGCGCGACGCGATCAAACCGGACTATCGCGATGCCTTCGTGGCGGTAAAATAACCCCGTCATCCCAGCGAAAGCTGGGATCTCTCTATCTTCCTTCTACCACCACAGAAGAAGCGAGATTCCGGCTTTCGCCGGGATGACGGCTATTCATGATCTAAACCGGCACGCCATAAAGATCATGCTCATCGGCATCCTCGATCAGCACGTCGAAAATATCGCCAGCCTTCCGCCCCTCGCCGACATCGCGCAAAAACACATTGCCGTCGATTTCCGGCGCGTCGGCCTGTGACCGGGCAGTGGCACCGATGCTGCCATCCTCTTCGTCCGGTTCGCCGACTTCATCGACGATCACCGGCAGCACGCGCCCGACCTTGGCCGCCAGCTTGGCGGCGCTGATCGCGGCGGTCTTTGCCATGATCCGCTGATAGCGTTCTTCCTTGACCGCTTCCGGCACCGCGCCGGGCAGGGCGTTGGCCGCAGCCCCCTCGACCGGTTCGAAGCGGAACGCGCCGACGCGGTCGAGTTGCGCCTCGTCCAGCCAGTCGAGCAGATATTGAAAATCGGCTTCGGTCTCGCCCGGAAAGCCCACGACGAAGCTCGACCGGATCGTGATGTCGGGGCAGATGGCGCGCCATTTATGGATGCGGTCCAGCACCTTGGCTTCATTGGCCGGGCGCTTCATCGCCTTCAGCACCGACGGCGATGCGTGCTGGAACGGAATGTCGAGATAGGGCGTCAGCAGCCCCTGCGCCATCAACGGAATGACCTGATCGACATGCGGATAGGGATAGACATAGTGCAGCCGGACCCAGGGCGCTTTGCCGTCCGCGTCGCGCAACTGCCCCAGTTCGCGCGCCATGTCGGTCATATGCGCGCGCACCTCGCGGCCCTTCCACTGGCGCGGCTCATGCCGGGTGTCGACGCCATAGGCCGACGTATCCTGACTGATGACCAGCAATTCCTTGGTCCCCGCCGACACCAGCTTTTCCGCCTCGCGCAGCACCGCGTCGATCCGCCGCGATACCAGATCGCCCCGGATCGAGGGAATGATGCAGAAGGAGCAGCGATGGTTGCAGCCCTCCGAAATCTTCAAATAGCTGTAATGGCGCGGCGTCAGTTTGAGGCCACCTTCGGGCACCAGGTCGACAAAGGCGTTGGGGATCGGCGGCGATGCATCATGCACCGCATTGACCACCTGCTCATATTGATGCGCGCCGGTGACGGCCAGCACCTGCGGGAATTTCGCCCGGATCAGATCCGCCTCGTCGCCCATGCAGCCGGTGACGATGACGCGGCCATTTTCGGCCATCGCCTCGCCGATCGCCTCCAGCGATTCTTCCTTCGCCGAATCGAGAAAGCCGCAGGTGTTGACCAGCACGACATCGGCCCCGGCATAATCCGCCGACATCTGATAGCCGTCCGACCGCAGCTTGGTGAGGATGCGTTCGGAGTCGACCAGGTTTTTCGGACAGCCGAGCGAAACCATGCCGATCTTCGGCGCGTCAGGAAATTTGGTTGCCATGATG
Organism: Sphingobium sp. SA2; assembly: GCF_032227065.1. Classification (NCBI taxonomy): domain Bacteria; kingdom Pseudomonadati; phylum Pseudomonadota; class Alphaproteobacteria; order Sphingomonadales; family Sphingobiaceae; genus Sphingobium; species Sphingobium sp. SA2. Next base: position 2,814,667 of record NZ_JAPMXX010000006.1, on the reverse strand, counting down.
GTCGCGCACATAGGGATTTGTGCGCCAAATGTCACGCGCCGCCATCGACCTGCCGGGTTACGCCCGGTCCTGGCCGTCGCCCTCGGCGATTTCGATGATCAGGTCACCACTTTGCAGGCTCTTGGCCTCCGGCTCCCAAAAGCCGATCGGCCGGTCGTCGCGATAGATGCGCACGCCAAGGCCGGTGGTAACGGCGGAGAGCGGCTTGCCGATTTCCTCCGGGAACACCGGTCGTTCGTTCAACCGCACGCGCCCGCCCGATGCCGCCAGATCGGCCATATAATCGGCGATATGCTTGCCGCTGGTGCTGCCCGCCATCAACAGTCCGGCAAAGCTGACCGGATTGATGACGGTGGTCGCGCCAGCCTGACGCGCGGGCAATTCATTATCCTCGTTGCGCACCACGATGCTGATCGGAATGCGCGGGGCCAGATGCCGCGCGGTCAAAGTGATCAGGATCGACGTATCGTCGCGCCCGGCCGACACGATCATGCTGCGCGCCCGGTGGATCGCCACATCCTTCAACACGCTGTCGCGGGTCGAATCGCCGCACAACACATTGCACCCCTTGGATTCGGCCAGTTCCAGCGCCTTGTCGCTGCCGTCGATCACCACGATCTCGCGCGGGTTGGTGCCGCGCGCCAGCAATTCGCGCACCGCTTCCTGCCCGCTGGTGCCGAAACCGGTGACGACGATATGATTGTGCAGATCGGCCTGAATACGTGCCATGCGCCACCTGTAGAGGATATTGCGGAGGAAGAGATTATAGGCCGTGCCCAGAAAGATGAGCCAGACGAACAGTCGGATCGGCGTAACGAACAAGGCTTCGAACAGCCGCGCTTCGGGCGTGACCGGGACGATGTCGCCATAGCCAACGGTCGTCACGGTGACCGTCGTGAAATACAGCACGTCGATGAAGCTGATATGATCGTCGAGATTGTCCTTCAACCCATCGCGGCCGATCCAGTGCAGCCCCAACACCAGCGTGATCAGCCCGAACACCAGCCCGACGCGCCAGCTGATATCGACCCACATCGGCATCGACGAACGCCGCCGCAGGAAACCCTCGGTACTGGGGGAGGTGGCGCGGGGCTTGACGTTCATGGCGTCGGCAACTGGGTGAGGGGGTTCACGGGCACCCGGTCCTTGCGCAGTTCGAAATGCAGCTTGGGCTGGCTGGCATAGCCGGTATCGCCGGTCAGGCCGATCACCTGGCCGCGCGTCACCTTCTGCCCGCGCATCACATCGACGCGCGACGCATGGCCATAGGCGCTGACCCAGCCGCTGCCATGGTTGATCAGCACCAGCCCACCGAACACTGCCACCTTGTCCCCGGCATAGGCGACCACGCCATCGGCGCTGGCCTTGATCGGGGTGCCATCGGCCACGCCGATGTCGATACCGTTATTCTTCGCGCCGCTGGCACCGGGGCCGAAGCGCGAGACGATGCTGCCCTTGACCGGCCAGGCGAAGCGGCCGGTCAGGCGGCTCGGCTGGGCGATCGGCACATTGCTCGGCAGCGGGCGGGGCGCGGCCGACGCCACCGCCACCGGCGCATTCTCCGCTGCCGCCGGCTGGCCCCCGGTCAGCACGTCATCGATGTCGATGCGAAAGGCGGCGGCGCGCTGCTCCAGGTCGGGCGCGCTTGCAGGCGTATTGCCGGGCAGCAGCAGGCGGCGTCCCCGCCGCAGCATATAGGGCTCTTCCAGCCCGTTCACCGCCACTATCTGGTTCCATGGCACGCCATAGGCAGCGGCGATCGCGATCCCCGTTTCGCCCTCCGCCACCAGATGATAGCGGCCGCCGGGAATGGACAGGGCCTGCCCTGCGCGCAGGGCGAAGGGCGGGGTCAGCCCATTGACCCGCGCGATCATTTCCGACCCCGCGCCGGTGCGGTTGCCGATGCCGCGCAGCGTATCGCCCGGCTGCACGACATAGCGCGATGCCGCGACCGTCTGCGCATTGGCGACCACTTGCTGCGCGGTCCATACCGGTTCCGGCTCGACCAGTTCCACGCTCGATGCATCGGCGTCCAGTCGCGGCGGCGGCGTGTCGCCGCCCGTGCGGGTGCTTTCGGTCGGGATGCAGCCGCTCAGCAGCAGGAGGATAAAAGGTAAGCGCGCGCGAGACATCGACGCCTGTCTATCGCAATCGTGCGAACTTGCCACCCCCTGCGCTGTCAGGCGGAAAAGGCAGCCGCCGTCACCACCATGGCGCTGTCCTGCGTCAGGTCATAGTGCAGCGGCGTGACCGTGATATAACCCTCCGCGATCGCCGCCAGGTCGCTGCCTTCGGGCACCGCGTCGCTGCTGCCCAGCGAGAACCAATAATAGCGATAGCCGCGCGGGTCGGTGCCCTCGACGATCTTCGTGCGATCGACATCGTGAAAGCCCTGCCGCACCACGCGGATGCCCTTGACCGCGTCGGGGTCGATCGCCGGGAAATTGACGTTGAACAACATGCGCGGGGTCACGGGCAGCGCGATCAGCGGGCGCAGCACCCTCTCGCCCCAGGCTTCCGCCGCAGCGAAGGGCACATCGTCGCCCATCCCCGATCGGGCATAGACCTGGCTCAGCGCGATGGATCGGATGCCCGAAATCGTGCCCTCCATCGCGGCGGCGACCGTGCCCGAATAGGTCACATCCTCGGCCAGATTGGCCCCGCGATTGACGCCCGACAATATGAGGTCGGGCTTGGCATCCTTCATCAGATGTCCGACCGCCATCATCACCGCATCGGTCGGGGTGCCGGTGACGCTATAATGTTTCTCGCCATGTTGGCGGATGCGCAGCGGCCGGGTCAGCGTCAGGCTATGCCCGGCCCCCGACTGCTCCTCGCTCGGCGCGACGATCCAGATATCGTCGGACAGGGTGCGCGCGATTGCCTCCAACACCTTGAGGCCGGGCGCATGCACGCCATCATCATTGGTCAAGAGAATGCGCAAATCAATTCCTCCCCGGCACGGGGAGGGGGACCGCGCCCGAAGGGCGTGGTGGAGGGGGATTGCCCCAAGCACAGCGCCCGCGGCCCGCCGCCTTGCTAGGCAAGGTCATTTGCGCGGCTCCAACACCGTCACCCCACCCATATACGGCACCAACACCTCCGGCACGATCACGCTGCCATCGGCCTGCTGATAATTTTCCAGCACCGCCACCAGCGTCCGCCCGACCGCCAGCCCCGAACCGTTCAGCGTATGCAGGAAGCGCGTCTGCTTCTCACCCTCCGGCTTGTAGCGCGCATTCATGCGCCGCGCCTGAAAGTCGCCGCAGTTGGAGACGGAACTGATCTCGCGATAGGTTTTCTGGCTCGGCAGCCACACTTCCAGATCCCATGTCTTGCGCGCGCCAAAGCCCATGTCGCCGGTGCAGAGCAGCATCTTGCGATAGGGCAGGGCGAGCGCCTGCAATATTCCTTCGGCCGCCGCGCACATGCGGTCATGCTCGGCTGGCGACTCGTCGGGCGCGCAGATGGTGACCAGTTCGACCTTCTCGAACTGATGCTGGCGAATGAACCCGCGCGTATCGCGCCCCGCAGACCCGGCTTCGGAACGGAAACAGGGGGTCAGCGCGGTCAGCCGCACCGGCAGGTCAGCCAGCGGTACGATCTGATCGGCCACCAGATTGGTGAGCGAGACTTCGGCGGTAGGGATCAGCCAGAGGCGTTCGTTAATTGTAGGTAACTGTTCTGCCCACTTCATGGCCATGTCTTGGATAACAGCCTGTCCAGGCGTATTGTCCTTTATAACCCTACTTAATGCTCCGAACGTTTCGCGAAATTGCAAAATGGCTCGACTCGTTGCAAAAAGGTCTTCGGCGAACTTCGGCAATTGCCCGGTGCCGAACAGCGCTTCATCCCGCACCAGCAACGGCGGGTTGGTTTCCTCATAGCCGTTCACGCCGGTCTGCGTATCCAGCATAAACTGCGCCAACGCCCGATGCAGCCGCGCCATCTGCCCGCGCAGCGCGGTAAAGCGCGCCCCCGACAGCTTCGCACCGCCCTCGAAATCCAGCCCCAGCGCCGGGCCGAAATCCGCATGGTCCTGCGGCGCAAAGTCAAAGTCGCGCGGCGTGCCCCAGCGACTTACCTCGACATTGGCGTCCTCATCCGCTCCCTCCGGCACATCGTCGGCGGGCAGGTTGGGGATCGCCGCCAGCATCGCCGTCAGCGCATCGCCCAGTTCGCGCTCCTGCGCCTCCAATGCGGGCGTGCCATCCTTGAGCGCCGCCACTTCGGTTTTCAGCGCCTCGGCCTTGTCCTTGTCGCCAGCCGCCATGGCCTGGCCGATCAGCTTGCTCGCCTCGTTGCGGCGGGCTTGCCCGACCTGCAACTGCGTCTTGATCGCCCGGCTCTGCTCATCGAGCGCCAATATCTGCGCGGACAGGGGGGCGGCTCCGCGCCGGGCAAGGCCAGCGTCGAAAGCGGCGGGATTTTCGCGGATGAAACGGATGTCATGCATGGCCAGTCCTATGCCGCCCTGCGATCGGCCACGCAACCCTGCGCGCTGTCATCCGTTACAGGTCTATCCCCTGAAAAAGAGAGAAGGAAAAGGCGATGCAAATAGATCCAGGCGCACTTGTGCTGGTAGCCGACGGCCGCAAGATGTTGTTTTTCCGAAACAAGGGCGATGCCGCCATCCCCAATTTGGAAACGGAACAGGTCGAAAAGCAGGATAACCCCGCCGATCGCGATCAGGGCACCGATACGCCCGGCCGCGCCTTCAACTCGGTCGGCGGTCATCGCAGCGCCATGTCGGAAACCAATTTCCACGATCTGGAGGAAGACCGGTTCGCCGCGCAGGCCGCCGACATCCTCAAGCATCGCGCCTTTGCCAACGACTATGAAAAGCTGATCATCGTCGCACCGCCCGGCACGCTGGGAGAAATGCGCAAACATTATCACAAGGAAGTGCAGGACCGCTTGGCCGGCGAGATCGCCAAGGATCTGGTCAACCATCCGATCGCCGACATCGAAAAGATCATCGCGGACAATTGATCCGGCGCTGACGGCACACATACGAAAAGGGCGGCCTCCGATACCGGAAGCCGCCCTTTTTCGTGACCTGTGTCGAAAGCGTCAGGCCGCGACCTGCGCCTTGCGATCGGCAAAGCGACGACGGGCGACCAGCGCGACGGCGGCCGCGCCGAACAGCAGCACCATCGGCGGGGCGGGGACATCGGTGCCACCCGTGCTGCTCGAACCACCGCTGGACGAGGAACTGCTCGACGACGCGCTGCTCGATGATGTCGAGGACGACGTGCTGCCGGTGCTGCCAAAGCTGGACGAGCCACCGGACGACGAGGATGAGGAACTGCCCGACGAGGAACTGCTCGAAGACCCGCTGCTGCCGCCCGTCGAACCGGGATGATCCGGCTTGTCGGGCTTGCCGCCGCTCGATCCACCCGAACTGCTGGAGGAGGAGCTGGACGAAGAGGACGACGAGCTGGAACTGGACGAGGACGAACTGCTGCTGACGCCCGACGATGTCGATACGTTACCGCTCGATGTGGACACGTTGCCGCTGGATGTCGACACGCCACCGGTCGAGGTCGAAACGCCCCCGGTCGATGTGGACACGCCGCCTGTGGATGTCGAAACGCCGCCGGTAGACGTGGACACGCCGCCGGTCGTCGAACTGGTCGAACTGCTGATGCCGCCGGTCGAGCTGCTGGTCGAGGAGATCACGACCGAACCCCCGCCGCTGCCGCCACCGCCGCCACCGAAGAAGCCGCCCATGAAACCGCCGCCGCCAAATCCGCCGCCGCCGCCCATGACGATCGGCACGGCACCGCCGCCGCCCGACATCATCGGCATTTCTGCCGGTGCCATCGGGATGGGAGCGGGCAGGGGGATGGGCGCCTGCTGGCTGGTGACGGTCACCGTCTGGGGCGCGCAGGTCATGGCGGTCTTCACCACCTTGCGCTTCACCGTCCGCACGGCATAGCGCTTCTTGGGCGCAGCCTTGGTGCTTTTGGAGCTATGGACCACTGCCGGGCGCGCGCTTTCGGCCACATGGACGGCACCGCCGCCAATGATCGCGCCGCCGCAGGTGCAGGCGCATAATTTAGCCAATGCCATCCGTACCGACATAGGTTCCACTCTTCTTTTATGTTACCTTGCCGCCCGCTACCGGCAAATCCGGAAAACAGGCTGGCGGGTATTCCCTATCCGCAACAACGCAAAATAAAGCGTTAACTGCAACGGCGTTAACCCTCAATAGCAGTCGCCTGTCGAGCGGTAATCCATATTTTTGCGAAGCGATATGGTTAACGTCCCACTATGGAACGGCGCTTGAGGGATGGGTAAAGAGCGAGGCGGGAACGCCCTCCGTCCGCCCATGGGCAAAAATCCGCCCTCCCGCATGCGAGTCTCTGGAATGGCCGCTTGTGTCGCTGCCAGCCGATGGCTATGAGCGCCCCCACTGCATTATCACGGGCGATCGGTCGTTCAAACGCCGGGGCCTTGCGAGTCGGAGAGCCAACATGGCATCGGTCCTAAATTCCGATAAAGACGGTGAAAAACCGCCAAAATCGACTGTAACGCTTCCCGCCGACTATCGTCCTTCGCCCGACGAAGAGTTTATGAATCCACTCCAGCTGGAATATTTCCGCCAGCGACTGTGGAGTTGGAAGAAGCAGATTTTGGCCGATTCCGAAGGCACGCTCGCCGTCCTTCAGAACGAACCGCTCCGCGAACCCGACCTCAACGACCGCGCATCGAGCGAGACCGACTGGTCGATCGAACTGCGCACCCGCGACCGCCAGCGCAAGCTCATTTCGAAGATCGAAGCCGCGCTCCGCCGGATCGACGATGGCGAATATGGTTACTGCGAAGTCACGGGCGAACCGATCTCGCTGGGTCGTCTGGAAGCGCGGCCGATCGCGACGATGACGGTCGAAGCGCAGGAACGGCATGAACGCCACGAAAAAATCTCCCGCGACGATTAACGGTTTTTCCATCCCTCGCGCGTAGACATTTGGCATTCTACTGACATTTTACGCGCAGGTTGGATGATGAACGACGAACGGAATATCGCTGATCGGGGGCCGGCACGCACAGCGCCGCGCGACAGCCTGTTCCTGCTCACCAGCTTCGCCACGCCCGAAGGGGCGCCGCTGGGCAAGGCCCGCATCCGCAATCTCTCCGCCACCGGCCTGATGGCCGATTGCGAGCGCGCCATACCGGCAGATGCCCGGGTCGAATTTGAATTGCGCGGCGTCGGCAAGGTCAGCGGCGTGGTCGCCTGGTCGCGCGACGACAAGATCGGTATCGCCTTCGACGCGCCGATCGATCCGCAACTGGCACGCAAGCCCGTATCGACCAGCAATCAGCAGGGGCTGCCCGACTATCTGCGCACCAACCCGCTGCTGCGCCGTTGACGTCCCCGCGCCCCACGGCGCGCCTCCCAATCGCATAAAATAGCCCCGATCATCCTCATGGATGCGGGGCGTTTTGCTTTTCGGGGTCTTGAATGCAGGCCTGGGGTGAGGTCGGATCGGCAGTCGGACGCTGCCGGATCCTGACCTCCTCCCTGGCGAAGATGCGGCTTAATGCTTGGCCGACATCTCCTCCTTCAGCCGCAATTTCTGCTTTTTGAGCGAAGCCACCAACGTGGCGTCGGGCATGGGCCGACTCGTTTCGGCCTTGATTCGGGCATCAAGGCCGGCATGCTTTGCCGAAAGAGCGGAAATATGGCTGTTCTCCATGACATTCTCCTTACGAGGGGTGATGGACGTAGAAGTAAATCATGATTCGTCCGCCTTGTCTCGCGTCGATTCGGGCTTTGCGATGGTCGCGCGAAAATTTGCGATGGCCCGCATGGGCTCGCCCCGCTATCAGTCCACCATCTGCCACGTTTTTGGATGCAAGGGAGCGCCGTGAGCCGGGAAGACATCATGCGCCGACTGGAACTGTTGCGGGTGGAGCATCGCGATCTCGACACGGCCATCGCCGCGCTGGTCGATAGCGGCGGCGGCGACCAGATGCAGATCGCCCGGCTGAAAAAGCGCAAGCTGCGGCTGCGCGACGAAATCGCCCAACTGGAAGACGAACTGGTGCCCGACATCATCGCCTGACCCGGCGATCATGGTTAACGTCGCGCTAACCGATCTTAAATGGGACAGGACGCTAAAACGGGCGCAATGTCGGGCCTGACAAGGTTGCAAATTCATGTCAGTGATCGCCCATGCCCAGTGCAATATCTCTTGATCGCGGCCTGCATCGCGGCCTCGTGGACGGCCTCTATCTCGAAGCCATGCTGATGGCTGACGAGGCGCGATCCTATTTCGACGGCCGTGACGTAGCGGAAGACGGCATGGACGATCCGCTCCGCCGGGTCGCCTTCGCCTGCGAATCGCTCAAGGTGACGACCCGGCTGATGCACATCATCGCCTGGCTGCTCAGCCAGCGCGCCTGGCAACGCGGCGAGATCGGCGATGCGGACCTGTCCGACGAGAAATATCGGCTGGGAAAGGCCAGCGAAAGCGATCCGCTGCTGGTGGCGACCTTCCCCTTCGCCGCGCGCGCGCTGATCGAGGCGAGCCATGATCTGTACGACCGGGTGGCGCGGTTGCAGGATCGGCTCGACCGCATGACCGGTTCGCTCGCCATGTCGATGATCAACCCCGCGCGCGCCTTGCTGGATCGTCTCAACACCGTCTTCTAACGTCGGCCCGATACCAGTCCGGCGCAATTAGCGATAAATAGCGACGAAACCCCGCTTCAACGGCGCTATGGGACTGGCGCTTGGGCCAGCATCTGGTCTAGACCCGCGCCATGACCCATGGTTTGCGGACCCGACGCCGCTTTGCTGGCCGCCCGCAAGCCGCCCGGCTCCTTCTTGCGCCACTGCTGCTCGCCGCCCCGTGCGCTGCGTGGGCGCAGGATGCGTCGCCGCCGCCCTCCGTCCCCGACGGCACCATGTCCGATGTCGATACCCAGCTAGACGCCATGCCCGACATCGGTCTCGACTGGCCGGACATGGGGCAGGCCGATACCGTCGTGCCGCTGCCCGCCGACCCCGCCGATGTGCAGACCGCCGGGCCGGACATGCCTGTCCCCATCGTCGCCCCCGATGCCGAGCCGGAAGAAGCCGTCGCCGCCTTTGCCGAAATCGGCGAGGAACGCCGCTATACCGTCACACTGAACGGCATCGACGCCATCACCGACGCGCAGTTTAAGCTGCGCTTCGATGAACTGTCGGTCCTGCGCCAGGGCGAGAACAAGGCCGCCAACCTCGCGCAGATCAACCGCCGTATCAAGGAAGATAGCGACCTGCTCGACCGGCTGCTGCGCGCCAAGGGCTATTATGCCGCGCGCATCCGCGGTGCCGTCTCCGCCCCGCCCGCGGGCAGCGATCGGCTGGCCGTGCGGTTCGCCATCACGCCCGGCACGCAATATCTGCTCGCCTCGGTGGATGTCGCGGGCCTCGCCGAAACCGCCAGCCGCGAACCGACGCTGCGCGCCGCCTTCCCGCCCAAGGTCGGCGACCCGGTCGATGCCGACAAGATACTCGAAGGGCGCGACGCGCTCGCCACCGCCTTGTCGGAAAGCGGCTATCCCTTCGCCAGGGTGGACGAACCCGAAGTGCGGATCGACCATGAGGAACGGCAGGGCGACCTCGACCTCATCGTCACGCCCGGTGGCTATCGCACCTTCGGCGCGATCCGCCTGAGCAATGCGGAATTGTTCAGCGCCCGCCATGTCCAGAATATCGCCCGCTTCGATCCGGGCGACCCCTATATGGCCTCTGATGTGGAGGATCTGCGCCGCGCCATCGTCGCGACCGGCCTGGTGTCATCGGTGACGTTGAAGCCGACCGACGCAGGCGATGGCGAGCATGTCGACTTGGCGATCGACGTCCGCCCCGCACCGCTGCGCACGATCGCGGGCGAACTGGGCTATGGCACCGGCGAGGGCTATCGCGCCGAAGTCAGTTGGCAGCATCGCAATTTCTTCCCGCCCGAAGGCGCAGTGACGGTGCGCGGGGTCGTCGGCACGCAGGAACAGACCGCCTCCTTCACCTATCGCCGCAATAATTTCCGCCGCCGCGACAATGTGCTGACCGGCCTGCTGTCGGTCAGCAACATCCGACGCGAAGCCTTTGATGCGCGGACCATCACGCTCTCTGGGGCACTGGAGCGGACCACCAACATCCTATTCCAAAAGGACTGGGTCTGGCGCGTCGGCGCGGAACTGATCGCATCGGACGAAGCCGATGCCTTTTCCGGCGGTTCACGCCGCACCTTCCTCATCGGTGCGGTGCCGCTCAGCCTCACCTATGACGGCAGCGACGACCTGCTCAACCCGACCAAGGGCTTTCGCCTCGGCGGCCGGATCAGCCCCGAACTCTCCTTTCAGGACGAAACCTTCGGCTATGCCAAGGTGCAACTCGACGGCAGCCTTTATCAGCCGGTGGGCGAAAAGCTGGTGGTCGCTGCCCGCGCCCGCTTCGGCAGCATCCTTGGCTCGACGGTCGAGCAGATCGCGCCGTCGCGCCGTTTCTACGCAGGCGGCGGCGCATCGGTGCGCGGCTATGGCTATCAGGCGATCGGCCCGCGTTTCGGCGAGGATGACAATCCCGTCGGCGGCAAGAGCCTCGCCGAATTTTCGCTGGAGGCGCGGGTGCGCTTCGGCAATTTCGGCGTCGTGCCCTTCATCGACGCGGGCAATATCTCAACGAGCTTCCTGCCGCGCTTCCGCGACCTGCGCATCGGCACCGGCCTCGGTCTGCGCTATTACAGCAATTTCGGCCCGATCCGCGTCGATGTCGGCACGCCGATCAATCCGCAATCGGGTGATCCCAAGATCGCCGTCTATGTCTCGCTCGGCCAGGCCTTCTGATGACGGACGAAGCTCCCACCGCCCCCATCACCGCCGCGCCGATCCGCCGCCGCGCTTGGGACGGGCGCTGGCAACGCTGGGTCGCGGGGCTGCTCGCCGCGCTACTGCTGATCGTGGCGGGATCGCTCGCCTGGCTCGATACGGGGTCGGGGCATCGCTTCCTCGTGTCGCGCATCGCGACCATCAAGTCCCGGTCCGGCCTGCAGATCAGCGTGGGCCGGATCGACGGCAGCATCTATCGCAAGGCGGTCCTGCATGACCTGGTCCTGTCCGACCCCAATGGCCGCTTCTTCGATGCGCCCAGGGTCGAACTGGAATGGTGGCCCTTTGCCTGGCTGTCCAACCGGCTGGATATCGACCGGCTGGTGATCCCGCGCGCCACCTTGCACAAACTGCCCAAACTCAATCCGACCCAGCGGCAGGGACCGATCCTGCCTGGCTTCGACATTCGCCTGATGCAATTTTCGGTCGGCCAGCTGGCGATCGCGCCCGGCGTCACCGGCCGCGCCCAGACCGCGACGATCGCGGGCGACGCCGATATTCGCGGCGGCCGCGCGATCATCGATCTGGCCGCGCGCACGCTCGATGGCCGCGACGCGCTCAGCATCGCGCTCGACAGCCGCCCCGACGATGATCGCTTCCGCCTCGACGTCACCGTCAACGCGCCCAAGGGCGGCGTGCTGGCGACGATGGCGGGGCTCACACAGGATGGCAATCTGCGCATCGGTGGCAAGGGCAGCTGGACCCGGTGGGACGGCCGCCTGTCCGCCACGCTCGATGCCGCGCCCGCCGCCGACTTCGTTCTTGCGGCGCGCAGCGGTGCCTATTCGGCCCGCGGCACGGTCGAAGGGTCTGCCATTGCCGGGGGCAGCCTGATCCAGCGCCTGTCCTCGCCCCGCCTAACCGTGCGCGCCAATGGCACCCTGGTCGACCGAGTGATCGACGGCACCGCCTCGCTCCGCTCCGCCGCGATCGACCTGAGCGCGGACGGCGCGATCGACCTGCGCAACAATGCGCTCGACAATATGCGGCTCGACCTCACACTCGCCCGCCCCGAAGCCTTGCTCAAGACGATGCGCGGGCGCGATGTCGTGGCGAAGATCCGCCTCGACGGCCCGCTGTCGCAGCTTGGCTATGAATATCTCCTCACCGCGCGCGAACTGACGTTCGACAAGGCCCGCATCAGCGACGTTCGCGCCGAGGGCAAGGGCCGCACGGCTGGGTCCGGCCCGACCTTGATCCCGCTGCGCCTGCGCGCCCGCCGCCTGGACGGGCAGGGCGATCTGGTCGAAGGCATCGTGCGCAATTTCGCGCTCGACGGCGTGCTGCAACTCAACGGGCAGCAGATCGTCAGCAATCCCATGGAGCTGCGCTCCGACAAGCTGCGCGGCAAGCTGACCGTCCTCGCTGATCTCAAGACCGGCCGCTATGATATGGGCCTGGATGGCCAGATCGTCGGCCTCGCGATCCGCGGCTTCGGGGTGGTCGACGTCACCTCCAAATTGCGCGCCATGCCGCGCGCCGATGGCGGCTTTGGCCTCAGCGGCAGTGCAGCGGCGCGGGTGCGGCGGCTCGACAATGATTTCCTGCGCACATTGGGCGGCGGCCTGCCCACGGCGCGCAGCGACCTGACGCTGCGGCCGGATGGCACGCTGGCGCTCACCAACATGCGCCTCGCCGCGCCATTGCTGACGCTGGCGGGCAATGGCGTGCGCTTCCGCGACGGCACGCTCCATCTGGAGGGCAAGGGGCAGCATGATCAATATGGCCCGCTCACCCTGACGCTCGACGGCAATATCGAACGGCCGACGATCGACCTGATGCTCACCCGGCCGATGGATGCGCTTGGCCTGCGCGATGTCCATGCCCACCTCATTCCCGACGCCAATGGCTATAGCTACACGGCGGAGGGCGGATCGACGCTCGGCCCCTTCACCGGGCGCGGCGTCATCCTGCTGCCCCAGGGGGGGCAGGCGGTGGTGCGCGTCGCCAATCTCGCCGTGTCGGGCGTCACCGCCAGCGGCGACATCCGCCCGGTCACCGGCGGCCTCGACGGTCAATTGGCGGTCAGCGGCCCCGTCACCGGCTATGTCGGCTTCAAGCCGGTGGGCGACATCCAGCAAGTCCAGCTCAAACTGACCGCCAACGGTGCCAGTTTCGAAGGGCCGACGATCATCACCGTGCGGCGCGGCACGCTCGACGCAACGATCCTGCTCGATCCGTCGGGCACCACGCTCAAGGCGACGGCGCAGGCGCGCGGGCTGCGCGTCGGCGGCGTGCTGGTCGGTCGCTTCGCCGCCAATGCCGATCTGGTCGATGGGCGCGGCACCATCCGCGGCAGCCTGTCGGGCCAGCGCGGCCGTCTGTTCGAACTACAGGGAGAGGCGCAGGTCGATGCCGACCGCATCCGCGTCACCGCTGGCGGCACCATCGACAAGCGCCCGATCCGGCTGACCCGCTCGGCATTGCTGACCCGCACCGACGATGGCTGGCGCCTGTCGCCGGCGACGATCAGCTATGCAGGCGGGTCGTTACAGCTTTCGGGCGAACTGGGCGCGACCGCCAACCATATCGAAGCGCGCATGGACAAGCTGCCGCTCGGCCTGCTCGATATCGCCTATGACAATCTGGGACTCGGCGGCATCGCAACCGGCTCGCTCAGCTATGCGCAGCCGCGCGGCGGCCTGCCCACCGGCACGGCGGAACTGCGCCTGCGCGGCCTGTCGCGCTCCGGCCTGTCGCTCAGCTCGCGTCCCGTCGATGTCGGCGTCAATGCGGCGCTGGGCGCGGATCGCCTCGCCACCCGCATGGTGTTCGTCGCCGATGGCAAGACGATCGGCCGGGGGCAGGCCTTGCTCACCCCGCTTGGCCGCACGGGCAACCTGGTCGAACGGCTGAACGCCGCACCCCTGTTCGCGCAGCTACGCTATAGCGGCGCGGCCGATACGCTGTGGCGGCTGACCGGGGTGGAGATCGTCGATATGGGCGGGCCGGTCAACGTCTCCGCCGACATGCGCGGGACGCTCGGTGATCCCCGCATCACCGGCACGTTCGCGACCGATAACAGCACGATCAACAGCCCGGTTACCGGTATGCGGTTGGCCAAGGTGAAGGCACGCGGCCGCTTCTCCGGCGCGCAACTCGTCATCTCCAGCTTCGCCGCCGCGTCGCAAAATGGCGGGTCGGTCACCGGCACCGGCCGCTTCACCTTCAACGGCATAGCGGGCGTCGGCATGGACCTGGCGATGCAGGCGGATAATGCCGCGCTGCTGGAGCGCGACGATATCGCCGCGACCGTCACCGGCCCCATCACCCTGCGATCCGATGGCACGGGCGGGACGATCGGCGGCGATGTCATCCTCAACAAGAGCCGCTTCACGCTGGGCCGCGCCGCCGCCGTCGCCGCCATCCCCGAATTGCGCGTCGTTGAAATCAACCGGCGCGGCGAGGAAATCGAAACCGTCCGCACCACCGTCCCCTGGGCGCTGGCAATCAAGGCGCGCGCGCGCAACCGCCTGACCGTCACTGGGCTTGGCCTCGACAGCGAATGGCGCGCAGACCTGGACCTTGGCGGCACCGTCACCAACCCGGCCATTGCCGGGCGCGCGGAGCTGGTGCGCGGCAATTATGAATTTGCCGGCCGCCGCTTCGAGCTGCGCGAAGGCCGCATCCAGTTCGATGGCAAGACGCCCATCAACCCGACGCTCGACATCGACGCCGTCGCCGATGTCAGCGACCTCACCGCCACCATCCATGTCGGCGGCACCGGCCTCAAACCCGACATCACCTTCAACAGCATCCCCGCCTTGCCGCAGGACGAACTGCTCTCGCGCATCCTGTTCGGCACGTCGATCACCAACCTGTCCGCGCCCGAAGCGCTGCAACTTGCCTCGGCGGTCGGCTCGCTACAGGGTGGCGGCGGGCTCGACCCGATCAACGCCGTGCGCAAGGCGGCGGGGCTGGACCGGCTGCGGATCATCGCCGCCGATCCGACCCAGGGGCAGGGGACGTCGATCGCTGCGGGCAAATATCTCACCCGCAAAACCTATGTCGAACTCATCACCGACGGGCAGGGCTATAGCGCCACCCGCATCGAATATCAGGTCACGCGCTGGCTGTCGCTGCTCGGCGCCATCTCGACGCTCGGCCGCCAGAGCGCCAACGTCCGCGTGTCGCGGGATTATTAAGCCATGACCAAGTCCCGCATCGACGCTGCCGCCGCGATCAGCGTGATGGACCTGTTCACCATCGGCATCGGCCCGTCCAGCTCGCACACCGTAGGCCCGATGCGCGCCGCGCGCCTGTTCATGGACTCTCTCCCCGCGCAGCCGGTGCGGGTCTCGTGCGATCTCTACGGCTCGCTGGCACTGACCGGACGCGGCCATGCCACCGACACCGCGATCCTGCTCGGCCTGTCGGGCTACAGCCCCGAAGCGCTCGACCCCGACGCCATCCCTGCCATCCTCGCCGCGATCCGCACTGATGGCCGCATCCGCGCGGGCAGCGCCCATCACCAGTGGATCGCCTTCGAGGAAGCGCGCGACCTCCTCTTCCACATGGGCGAATTTCTCGAAGCCCATAGCAACGGCATGCGCTTCACCGCCTGGCTCGACGGGCAAGGCGAACCGCTGGTGCGCGACTATTATTCGATCGGCGGCGGCGCCGTGCTGCCCGGCGAGCGCGTCGCCGACGACGCCCCGCTCGGCCATAATGTCGTCCAGCCCTATCCTTTCTCGTCTGGCGCGGAGATGCTGGCGCAGGGCGAGGCGACCGGCCTTTCCATCGCCACCCTCGTCCTGCGCAACGAAGGCGCGTGGCGCACCCAGGCGGAAACCGACGCGTTCCTCGACAGCGTGATCGACGCGATGAGCGCCTCGATCGACCGCGGCCTCCAGCAGGAAGGCCTGCTCCCCGGCGGCCTCAAGGTCCGCCGCCGCGCCCGCGCCATTCATCAGCGGCTGCGCCTGCAACAGGACGCGCTTGGCCCGGCGCAGATTTTCGAATGGGTCAGTCTGTTCGCGCTGGCCGTGAATGAGGAAAATGCCGCCGGTGGCCGCGTCGTCACTGCGCCGACCAATGGCGCGGCAGGCGTCATCCCGGCGGTCCTGCATTATTATCGCCGCTTCGTCCCCGGCGCGGATCGCGATGGCGAGCGTCGCTTCCTGCTCACCGCCGCCGCCATCGGCTTCCTCTACAAGAAGCGCGCCTCCATCTCCGCCGCCGAAATGGGGTGCCAGGGCGAAGTCGGCGTCGCCTGCTCCATGGCCGCCGCTGGCCTCGCCGCCGTGCTGGGTGGCACCAACGGCCAGGTCGAAAATGCCGCCGAGATCGGCATGGAACATAATCTCGGCCTCACCTGCGACCCGATCGGCGGCCTCGTCCAGATCCCCTGCATCGAACGCAACACCATGGGCGCGGTCAAGGCGATCAACGCCGCCTATCTCGCGCTCCAGGGCGACGGCCATCATATCGTCAGCCTCGATGCCGTCATCGAAACCATGCGCCAGACCGGTGAGGATATGGCCAGCCGCTACAAGGAAACCTCGCTTGGCGGCTTGGCCGTCAATGTTGTGGAGTGCTGAGGCACTTTCCTTCCGTTCGTCGCTTTGCGCCGTCAAATCTGCGACGAAACGACAGCAATTGTGTCATATCTGCAACATAAGTCCTTGTTTATCTTAGGTTCATGAAACTTACGGCTCCCCGCGGCTTTCAGCGTCTCTCCCCTACAGGGGATGACAATGGAGTTTAGAATATGCGTAAGTTGATGGTCGCAACCCTTCTCGGCAGCGCCGCAGTCGCCGCCCCCGCCATGGCACAGGATGTCGGCCCGACCTTCACCGGTCCCCGCGTCGAAGCGATCCTGGGCTATGACCATGTCGGCGCCGGCAGCGATGTCGACAATAATAACGACCGCGATGACCAGTCGATCGACGGTCTGCTCTACGGCATCGGCGCCGGTTACGACGTGAACCTCGGCAGCGCCGTCGTCGGCGTCGAAGGCGAATGGACCGACTCCACCGCCAAGTCCGATCGTCGCGATCCCACCGACCAGTTCGGTTTCGGCCGCGTCAGCCAGGGCCGTGACCTCTATGTCGGGGCGCGCGCCGGTATCCTCGCCAATCCCTCGACGCTCGTCTACGTCAAGGGCGGCTATACCAACAGCAAGCTCAACGTGCTGGCCGGCAACACCGACGAAACCACCGACACCGCGTTCAAGCTGGACGGCTGGCGCATCGGTGGCGGCGTGGAACGCGCGATCAACACCAACACCTTTGCCAAGGTGGAATATCGCTATTCCAAATATAGCGACGCCAATATCGAGTTCGCCAATGGCGCGACCACCGAAGATTTCGGCATCGACACCGACCGGCATCAGGTCGTCGCCAGCGTCGGCTGGCGCTTCTAAAAGCCGCTAAACAAGGGAGGGGGCCGGTTCACAAGACCGGCCCCTTTCACGTTTCTACGACACTATCGCTCAGCCCTTCTGCACTATGTCCATAAAGCGCTTGTAGATGGTGATGACCTGATCCTCGATCGGCTTGGTCGGATCGGGCTTCTTCACCCCGGACCGGATCGCCCACGCCTGAGTCAGTTGCGCGGCCACCTGGGCCGCCGTGTCGCTCGTGATCGCCATGATGATTCCCTCCATCATTTCGGTCCCGTCAGGATGAAGATTAGCCCGCCCAAGTCAACGCCATTTGCTGCAATGCAGCATAAGCCGGTGAAGCAGGGGGAAAATTTCTCAGCGCCGCGCAGTATCGCCGTCCAAAGGTGCATCCCCCTAGCGCGACGGGCGCAAGGATGATATTGACATTGATGTGAGTAACGCGATTCCCCATCAATATTCCATCGGCATCGATGCCGCCGACATCGACTTCATGGGTCATGTCAACAATGCCAGCTACCTTAAATGGGTGCAGGAAGCGGTGCTGGACCATTGGCGCGCCCTGGCCCCGTCGGAGGCTGTCGCCGGGCACCTCTGGGTCGCGCTCAAACATGAAATCACCTATCGCAAGCCCACCTTCCTCGACGACGATGTGATCGCCACCGTGTTGCTCGAAAAAGTGCAGGGCGCGCGCGCCTTCTACGAAACCATCATCCGCCGCGGCGAAGAAGTGCTGGCCGAAGTCAAATCCAGCTGGTGCTGCATAGACGCCAGCAGCCTGCGCCCCGCGCGACTGACACGCGACGTCATCGACCACTTCTTCGCCCCGGAAGAAAAAGCCGCACAATAGGCACGGGTGTCGGGGAAAGCCAAACGGCGGCGACCCACACCTCCGTCATGCCCCACACACCCCCCGTCATTCCCGCGAAAGCGGGAACCCATCTCCCCAAATCGCCCCTACGCGACGTAGCGATGATGTTCCCTATACCAACGACGATGACCACGGGTGAAAGACGGCCCCCCACAAACACCGTCACCCCGGACCCTTCGACAGGCTCAGGACAGGCTTGATCCGGGGTCCATGAGCCTCACCCCCTCAATGACGCTCTACCGTCGAGCCAATAGATGCCGGGTCAAGCCCGGCATGACGGCAATGATGGGGAGCGGAATGTTCGGTTCGGAGTGATTATTTAGCGCGTATACACAGGCACCGCCTCCACGCACCATTCGGGCCAAGCCCGCCGAATATGCCTTTCGCCTTCCACCAGCCATTTGGCTTTTTGGGTTTCCAATGACTCAATGGTGCGGGCAATGCGTTGCGCAACATAATGTTTGCACAGAGAACTTAGCGGCGATCCGCCGATACACCCGTCTAATGCACCTAATATTGGGGATGGCAACGCGTGCAGATCGGTGACTATGGCGTCCTCATACCGAGAGGAAATCCACAACAAATGATAATTGGAGAAAGCGCGGAGCCGCACATCCCATCCGGCGGTGTCTTTCGGTTCCTCGCAATTCCTGCTCGAATAGGTCGTGACGGCATCATATCCCGGATTCAAATCCGTTCTCGAATATAGTCTTCGCGCCACGGCGCCCTTGTCGTCACGGCTGGACGAGGCCGTCCAACAAGTGGAACCCGCCGCTCCGTAAGCCAATGGACCGACGAAAGCGCCAATAAGGATAGCCAACGAAACCTTGATACCCTTACGCATGCGTCCGTCTCCAAACATGTGAACACAGGCTAGCGGTGTAAAGGCTACATACCTAATTTCTGCTTTTCTTAGACCGCTTTGATGAGCAATGGCAAAATGGCGGTTTTAAGTCATCCTCCCCTGGCAGGGGAGGTGGCTGGCCGTAGGCCAGACGGAGGGGTGTCACGCTCTCGATAGGGTGACACCCCTCCAACCCTTCCAATGTAGGAAATCTTCTGATCTATCCTGTCCGATGGACCAACCCGCTCGCCCCCCTCGCGCCACCACCGCCCAAGCATTCCGTCTGCACAACCGCCGCACACATGGCGCATCCGTGTCGCGCCACCATGACCCACATGTGACCTCAGCCTTACGTCACCGCGCCCTCGCAGCAACGTCACCGTTACGATTGCCCGCAATCACCCAACGACGGTGTGAACTTCGCCCCTTACAGAGTCGCTTCGATCTCGCGCGCCGCCAGGTCGGGATTTTCCGCCAGGCTGATGGGCCGCCCCACAACCAATATCGACGCACCCCGGTCCAGCGCCTGGCGCGGGGTCACGGCGCGTTTCTGGTCGCCCATCGCGCCACCGGCTGGCCGCACGCCCGGCACCACGAAAAAGCCGTCATGCCAGGCCTTCTTGGCCATCGCCACTTCCTCGCCCGAACAGACGATGCCGTCCAGCCCGGCGCTCTGCGCCAGGTCGGCGAGCCGCCGCACCTGATCCTCGGCCTTCCCGCCGACACCGATGTCGAGCAGGTCGCCATCGTCCAGGCTGGTCAGCACGGTCACCGCCACCACCTTCGTATTCACCCCAGCCGCCGCCTTGGCATCCTCCAGCATGGCGCGGCCGCCCGCCGCATGGACGGTCAGGATCGCCGGTTCCAGCAGGTGCAGCGCCTGCACCGCCTTCGCCACCGTATTGGGAATATCGTGCAATTTGAGGTCGAGGAAGATCGGCAGGTCGAACTTCATCATCTCATGCACGCCATGATGGCCATGGGCGCAGAAAAATTCGAGGCCCAGTTTCAGCCCGCCGACATGATGGCGCACTTGCCCGGCCAGATGCTGCGCCTTGGCGAGATCGGGCGTGTCGATGGCGACATAGATGGGGCTGCTCATGCTGGTCCTGCGGGCGAAAGAGGGGAGGGCGGGGGCGTGGCCAGGTCCGTCGCGTCGGCCACGGGCGGCGTCGAGGACATAGGCGAGTGTGCGGGCGGCGTAGACGCGACCGACGCTGCCGGTGGTGCAGGCGGCGTGGTGACCGCTGCCAGCGCGCGCTCCGTGCTGTCCAACCGTCGCTTCAAGCGCCAGCGGGTCGCCCGCGCCATGATCCAGAAGGGCAGCGCCCCCAGCAGGAACGCGCCGATCAACAGGACCGGCAGCTTGGTTTCCATCACCAGATCGCCCCACAGGCGCACCGTCACGGGGACATAATTCGCCATGCAGAAAAAGGCCAGGGCGACGGCGATGACGACCCAGAAGGCGGTCCGCAAAAATTGCATCGGCTTTACCTCATGCTGCTGTTGCGATGCAGCTTAGGCGATCCCGGCGGATTTCGGAAGCACCTGATCGCTTTTGCCGATTTCGATCCGCATCGACAGGCTGTGCGTCGCGCCCGGCGCCACTATCGCCATGCCGCCGGGCCGGTTCAGCGCGTCGGGCATATGGCTGACCGGCTCCAGGCAAAAGGCATCGGAGCCGGGCGGGCGATAGACATGCAGCCAGTCCGCCCCGCTCGCCGTCAGCGTCAGGCGCAGCCCGTCGCCGCGTTCCACGGTCGCCATCCCGTCCCAGTTGCCATAGACATTGTCGATCAGGCTCTCGCCCTGCACGGCCGCCAAGTGCGACCAGTCGCCAAGCCCATCGGCAGGCACGGATCGTTCGGGCAGCATGTCAGGGGTAGAAAGCCACAGGCTGCGCGCCGCGAACTGCAACCGCGTGTCGGCATCGGCGCGGAAATAGGGGTGGAAACCAAGGCCAACGGGCGCATCGTCCTCGGCGTCGTTGGTCAGCGCCAGCGTCAGGACGATCGCATCCGCGCTGAGCGCAACATGCTGTCGCGCCGTAAACGCCCAGGGCCAGCGCGCATCCGGGCAATGCACAAACGTCAACTGCGCGGCATCATCGCTCTGGTCCGTCACTGCCCAGCCGCTTTGCCAGCCATGGCCGTGGAGGCTGTGCGGGTGATCGCCGAAATTGAGCGGCAAGTGATAATCCTGCCCGCCAAAATGAAAGCGCCCATCGGCAATGCGATTGGCATAGGGCACCAGCGGAAAGCTCGCCATGGCGAGCGGATCGACGCTCCCCTCCGGCGCGCGCCGCAGCAGGTCGACGCCATCAAGCGCCAGCCAGCGCAGCGCCCCACCGACAGCGGGCGAGAGCGCTGCCTCCAGCCCTCCCGCCCGCAACAGGATCGTCTCGTTACTCAGCCGACCATATCCTCTAGCTCGCGACCCTTGGTCTCATACACCATCTTGCGCACGAAGAAGAAGGAGATCGCCGCGAACAGCGCATAGCCCATATAGGTCCACACCAGCCCCGGCGAGACGGCCAGCGAGGGGAAGCTGACCGAAATCGCCGCATTGGCGATCCACTGGGCAAAGCCAGCGACGGCCAAGCCCGATCCGCGAATCTGGTTCGGGAACATCTCGCCCAGCATCACCCACATGATCGGACCCCAGCTGAGGTTGAAGAAGATCACATAGAGGTTGGCGGAAATAAGCGCCATCAACCCGTTATAGCCGGGCAGGGACACCGCGCCGTCCGCGCCGGTCACGGCTGTCGAGAAGGCATAGGCCACGACCGACAGCGTTACCGCCATACCGGCCGATCCGATCAGCAGCAACGGCTTGCGGCCGATCTTGTCCACCAGCGCGATCGCGCCAAGGCACGCGCCGATCGACAGCACGCCCGACAGGATGTTGATCTGCAGCGCATTGTCTTCGGAAAAGCCGACCGCTTCCCACAGCGTCGCGCCATAATAGAAGACGACGTTGATGCCGACCAGCTGCTGGAACACCGCCAGGCCAATGCCGGTCCACACGATCGGACGGATCTTGCCGCTGGTCTTTTCAATGAGGTCGGACAATTTCGGCCGATGATGATCGGCGGCCAGGCTGGCACGGATTTCCGCGACCTTGCGCGCCGCTTCGAGCGGACCGAACAAGCGGGTCAGCACCACTTCGGCGTCCGCATCCCGGCCGCGCGCGACCAGATAACGGGGGCTTTCAGGGATGAACAGCAACGCGACGAGGTAGATGGCGGCAGGAATCGCCTGCAACCAGAACATCCAGCGCCACGCCGGAAAATCGAGCCACAAGGGCGCGGTCGATCCGCCCGCATAGCGTGCCAGCACGAAATTGGCGATGAACGCCCCGGTCAGGCCGGAAATGATCATCACCTGCTGGATACTGGACAGCCGCCCGCGCACCGCCGCTGGCGTGACTTCGGAAATATAGACCGGCGAAATGACGCTCGCCGCGCCGACGCCCAGACCGCCGATTATGCGCGCGAAGATGAAGAGGACCGACGAACTCGCCGCACCCGCCAGTAGGGCGCTGACCAGGAACAGCACCGCCGCCAGCATCATGACGCCGCGCCGTCCGATCAGGTCGGCCATGCGCCCGGCCATGAACGCACCGACCGACGACCCGACCAGGATCGCGCCGACATTGATGCCGATGCCCAGCTTGCCGAGGTCGAAGGCGCTTTCCAGCCCCTTTTGCGTGCCGTTGATGACACCCGAATCATAGCCGAACATGAACCCGCCGATCGTCGCCACCGCGACGATCGCTGCGATGAAGGCCATGTTGACCTTCTCGGCGCTCCCCTCATTCATCCGTCATTCTCCCAAATCTTATATCGTTGCGACGTGGCCCGGCAATCCTGCGACGCCGGGGTCGAAGGCGAACAGATCACCCGCAAGGGGCTGCTCTGTCAACGCTGTCATGTCCACTCCCTTGCGCGCGGTCGTCGCATAGGCGATCGACAGGTCATCTCCGCCGAACGCGATCTTGGTGATGTTGGCGACGGGAAAGCGGATTTCGCGCATCAGCGCGCCCGCCGGATCATAGCGCCGCACGGCCCAGCCGCCGAACAGCCCGGTCCACAAACAGCCTTCGGCATCCACCGACGGCCCATCGGGATAGCCCGCGCCATCCTCGATCGTCGTGAACAGGTGGGTCTCGCCGATCGCCCCGTCGTCGGTCAGCGCGGTGCGCCAGATATGACGGCCAAGCGTATCGGTATGATAGAGCGTCCGCCCATCGGGCGAGAGGGCAGGGCCGTTGGTGATCGACACCGGCGGCAATCCCACATTGGCGCACAGGCCCCGATGCAGCCGATAAATGTGACCGCTATCTTCTGCCTCTCCATCGTCCATCGACCCGAACCATAGCGCGCCGTCCGGTGCCACCGTCGCGTCGTTCAACCGGTTGCCAGGTACATGCGCTTCGGGCGCGTGCAGCAACCGGAAGCTGGCACTGGCCGGGTCGAACCGGTGGATGCCCGACTGCAGCCCGACCGCGAACAGGCCGTCGTCGGTCGGCACGATCCATCCGACCTGTCCCGGCGCGGTCCAACTGCGCGCGACATTGAGCGCCGGATCGTAGCGATGGATGCAATGGCCCTTGATGTCCACGAACCATAGCGCCGCGTCGCGCGCGACCCAGATCGGGCCTTCGCCCAATATCGCGCCGACGCTCAAAACACTCTGGGGCGTCGCGCTGCTCATGTCAGCGCCAACCGGCATCGATGAAATAATCATGGCCGGTGCAATAGCGCGCATCGTCCGACGCCAGGAACATCGCCAGCGCGGCAACATCGACCGGCATGATCCGCCCGTCCAGACATTGCGCGGCGACGATCTCCGCTTCGCCTTCGGGCGTATACCATTTCATCTGGCGCGGCGTTTTGACGTTGCCCGGAATGATGGTGTTGACGCGGATATTGTCGCGGCCAAGGTCGCGGGCCAGGCTGCGGGTCAGCCCCTCAATCGCCGCCTTGGCGGTCTGGTACAGCACCAGTTCGGGCAGAGCGAGGTGCCAGCTGATCGACCCGAAATTCAGGATCACACCACCGCCCGCGCGCTTCATCGCCGGAACGGCTGCCTGTGCGGCAAAGAACAAATGGCGCAAATTCACCGCCATCCGCTCGTCCCAATAGGTCGGCGTGACCTCCTCGATCGTGTGGCGGTCGTCATTGGCGGCATTGTTGATCAAGATGTCGATGCCGCCCAGCTCCGCCTCGACCTGCGCCATCATCGCCTGCACGGCATCGATGTCGCACAGGTCGATCGCGTGGAAAATCGGCGTTAAGGCCGCATCGCTGAGGCGCGCTACCAGCGCTTCGCTCTCGGCCACCGCAATGTCGCAAAAGGCAACATGCGCACCCTGCGCGACAAAGCCCTCGACCAGTCCCTCGCCAATCCCGCTGCCGCCGCCGCTGATGAACACCCGTTTGCCCGCCAGGCTGGGGTAGGATGCGCGTTTCATGCGTCGGCTTTCTCTTTGGCGGCGTTCAGCAGGCCGCGTTCGGCCAGGTTCATCATCAACGCGGTCAGGCCATAGGTCCATGGCGCCGCGTCCTTGGACGTCACGACTTCGTTCACCAGCTTGCCGAGGCGCGGGGTGGAGATGGCGACGATATCGCCGACCTTATGGGTAAAGCCGCGACCCGGCTCGTCCCGGTCCTGCACCGGCGCGAACAAAGTGCCCAGGAACAGCGCGAAACCATCGGGATATTGATGCTCCGACATGGTCTGGCGCATCAGGTCCAGCGGATCGCGGCTGATCTGGTTCATGCTGCTGCTGCCTTCCAGGCGATAGCCTTCCGGCCCGTCGATGGTCAGCGCGACTTCGGCATTGCGCACATCGTCGATGGTGAAGTCTTCGTCGAACAGGCGAATGAGCGGCCCCAGCGCGCAGGACGCATTATTATCCTTCGCCTTGCCCAGCAGCAGCGCCGATCGGCCTTCGAAATCGCGCAGATTAACGTCGTTGCCCAGCGTCGCGCCGATAGCGCTCCCGCCAGAATTGCCGATCAGCACGATTTCCGGTTCAGGATTGTTCCAAGTGGAATCGGACCGGATGCCGATCTGCGCGCCCGCACCCACGGTCGCCAGCACTGGCGCCTTGGTGAAGACTTCCGCATCCGGGCCGATCGCGACCTCCAGATATTGCGACCATAGCTCGTCCTCGATCAGCGCGGTCTTGAGCGCGGCGGCCTCAGGCGATCCCGGCACCACAGCGCGGATCGACCCGCCGACCCGTTCTTCCAGCCGGCCGCGAATGGCGGCAGCGGCACCAGCATCGCCGCGCGCTCGCTCCTCGATCACGCGCTCGATCGCCGACAGGGCAAAGGTCACGCCCGCCGCCTTGACGCATTGCAGGTCGACGGGGCTGAGCAGCGGCAGGGTCAGCGTGTCGAGGGGGGCCAGCGCTTCGCCGCTTTGGGCGTCCACCGGAAACATCTCGACCAGTTGCGCCACAGTCGGCGCAACCCGGCTCATGTCATAGGCGATGCCTTGATCGACCATGATCGGGCTGGGGCCAGCGGCCGTAGCCACGCGACCGAGAAAGCGGCCCGCGCGCCAATCGGCGGGCAGGGCGTCGAGCAAGACATGGTCCCCCGGCATCATCAACTCCTAAACAACTACTCTTGATTGATAGCGCTACCAACATAAATCCAGCGATGAAGTCAAGAGGGGGCATCGCGATTCTTCGGCGAACCCTGTCCCCCTGGCGCGCGCCGTTGCAGCGCGCAGCGAAAAATCATCGGAGCGCGGCGGGAAACGCATCTCCCGTCTTCCCCTGCGTGCCGGACTTTGCCATATCTGTCCGACTATGGATAACGCAGACATGAGCGCGCCCCAGGATGGCGCCGACATTTCCCCGGCGGCGGCACAGCCGGACGAGGAACCCACGACATTGGACATGGTGGCCGCCGTCCGTCGCTCGATGAGCAAGTCGGCCTGGACCGGCGCTGCGGTCGGCATCGGTTCGGCCGCGATCGTCGCGGCATTGCTCTACACGCGAAAGCGGCCCTGAGCGGCCCAAAAAAAAAACGGCATGGCCTTCGCGCCATGCCGCCGTCGGTGCGACCCGACTAGATTATCTCCCGTCCCTCGTGACAGTTCGGGGATTATAGCGCCTGTTAGGCCGTTCCACCACTTAGGTAGGTGACGAGTTCGGGCTTGCTGATCGTCGCATTCTTATCCGTGTCCGCAGTCACAAAGGCACCATTGGCCCAGGCCGTGACTTCGGCTTCCGGCAATGTTTGCCCGGTCGCCTTGGTCTCCTGCGCCTTCAACGCCACCATCCAGCGCGAAAACTCGGCCTGGCTCAACTCGCCGTCGCTATCGGCGTCATAGGCCGGAAACTCGGTATCCACGATGGTCGCGACCGCATTGCCGGGGTTGGCGGGCGTCGCTGCCTGCGGTGTCGCTGCCTCAGGCGTTGCGGCCTGCGGCGTCGCTGCGTCCGGCTGTACCGGCGCTGCCGGTGCCGCCTGTGGCGTGGCAGTATCCGGCGTCATCGTCTGTTGCGCCATGGCGGGCGCGGCAACGGCCAGAGCCGTGGTAAACAAAAGCGTGCGGATCATGACAATCTCCTATTTTACGACCCATAAGGTGCAGCCTGTGTTTGACTTCCATGCTGCATGAATAGTGCCATAAGAAGAGTTGAAACCGCCCGATTGTTCCTGAACATGCGTTCATCTTGACCCATTCGTCTTGTAAATGCCGTCAATTCATCTTGTTTGTCTGTGCGGCCTTCTCGTGCGCCCCTGCCGTCCACACACCACCGCCCGATTTGCCCCGCGCTGCCGACGCTGCTAGGCGGCGCGGCATCCTATCTCCTCCAGTTGCAGGATTCGCTCATGGTCCCTCGCTATTCCCGCCCCGCAATGACCGCCCTCTGGGAGCCGGAAGCCCGGTTCAAGATCTGGTTCGAGATCGAGGCGCATGCGACGGAGAAGCTGGGCGAACTGGGCGTCGTGCCGCCCTCGGCTGCCAAGGCGCTGTGGGACTGGTGGGCCACCAACCCCGTGATCGACGTCGCCGCGATCGACGCGATCGAAGCTGTCACCAAGCATGACGTCATCGCCTTTCTCACCTGGGTCGCCGAACAGGTGGGCGACGAAGCCCGCTTCATGCATCAGGGGATGACGTCGAGCGACGTCCTCGACACCTGCCTCGCGGTCCAGCTCGCCCGCGCGTCGGACCTGCTGATCGAGGACATCGACCAGTTGCTCGCCGTCATCAAGCGTCGCGCCTTTGAGCATAAGCTGACCCCGACCATCGGCCGCAGCCACGGTATCCATGCCGAACCCGTGACCTTCGGCCTCAAAATGGCCGAAGCCTATGCGGAATTTTCCCGCTGCAAGGCGCGCTTGATCGCCGCCCGCGCGGAAGTCGCCACCTGCGCCATTTCGGGCGCGGTCGGCACCTTCGCCAATATCGATCCCGCCGTCGAAGAACATGTCGCCGAAAAGCTCGGCCTCGCGATCGAACCCGTCTCGACCCAGGTCATCCCGCGCGACCGCCACGCCATGTTCTTCGCGACGCTCGGCGTCATTGCCAGCTCGATCGAACGGCTCGCCGTCGAAGTCCGTCATCTGCAACGGACCGAAGTGCTGGAAGCAGAAGAATATTTCTCGCCCGGCCAAAAGGGTTCGTCGGCCATGCCGCACAAACGCAATCCGGTGCTGACCGAAAACCTCACCGGCCTTGCCCGCGTCGTGCGCGCGGCCGTCGTGCCCGCGCTCGAAAATGTCGCCCTCTGGCACGAACGCGATATCAGCCATTCGTCGGTCGAGCGTTTCTTCGGCCCCGATGCCACCATAACCCTCGACTTCGCGCTGGCGCGCCTGACCGGGGTGATCGACAAACTGCTCGTCTATCCTGAGCGGATGATGAAGAATCTCGACAAGATGGGCGGTCTCGTCCACTCGCAGCGGGTGCTGCTCGCCCTGACCCAAGCCGGCGTCAGCCGCGAAGACAGCTATCGCTATGTCCAGCGCAACGCGATGAAAGTGTGGGAATCGGACGGCCAGCTATCGCTGCTGGAACTGCTCAAAGCCGACACCGACGTCACCGCCGCGCTGCCGCCCGAACAGATCGAGGAAAAATTCAACCTCGACTATCACTTCAAGCAAGTCGACACGATCTTCCACCGCGTCTTCGGCAAGGCGTGATCTTCAACTTTCCATTCAACATTGCACACTAGGGCAATGGTGAGCGGAGGGTGATATGTTCGACAATCAGGATATTGAGGACGCCGTCCGGGATGGCGTGATTTCGCGCGATGTAATGCGCATGTTGCGCAACCGCGCAGCTCAGGCGCGAAGAGCGCCGACGGCTGATGAAGAACGTTTCAGTGGCTCCATTGCTCTGGCTGACGTCATGGCCAGTATCGGGTTGTGGATGGCTCTTTCTGTGATGGCAGCTATTTCCGTCACGATTTCACCTATCGCTGCAGGCGCTGTTGCGCCCGTTTGCTGGGTACTGGCGGAATATTTCACCCACCGTCGTCGCCAGATTCTCGCTAGTGTCGTCCTCTTCATCTTTTTCGTGCTGCTGGTATCGATGGTCGGGCTGGGCGTTGGTATTTTGATCATGGGCGTCGGTCAGAATGGCGGGGTACTGCCGATGCGGCCGACCGGAATGCCCCCGACCATTGCGCTCATCGTGGCTGCTACGGCGGTCATGGCATGTGTAGCATGGTGGACGCGGTTCCGTTTGCCGATGGCCTATGCGGCGGCGGTGATCGCTCTCATAAACATCTTCGTACACGTCGCCCGGATCGTCTGGCCCGATGTCGGCGCGTCGCTGGTCGGCGTGTTGTTGCTGTTCATTGGCGTGTGCCTGTTTCTACTTGCCATGTGGTGGGACATGAGCGACGTGCGGCGCGAAACGGTGCGCAGCGATGTGGGATTCTGGCTGCACGCCGCCGCCGGATTCCAGATTGCGGGCGCGTCCTACCGGCTGCTGTTCGGCGTGGCGGGCGCGCCGGCGGGATGGGACAGATTGTACAGCTTTACGCCGATGGCCGCTAATGGCTCGGAAATTGCCTTCGCCACGCTATTGTTCGTTCTGTTCTGCTGGATAGCGCTGATCGTCGATCGTCGGGCGCTGTTGATGTCGGCAATGGCTTTTCTAGTGAAGATGCAGTTTAACGACGGGCTTCTGGCGGTAGGATTTCCGCTGACGCTAACGCTACTGGGCATTGTCACCGTGCTACTGTCGATTTTTTGGTCGCAACTGCGCGCGCTGGCGATCGAGCCGCTGCCGCTTGTCCTGCGTGCACAATTGCCACGCGATGCCATGACATTTGAACGAGACCGCCCCGTTGACTGATGGCGGACGCCGTTATCGCACGCCCAACCTCGGCCGCATCCTCGGCGCCGCATCCGACTGCCGCCGCACCAGCTTATGCGCCAGCACCAGATGTTCGGACGCCATCTCCGCGCCGCGCCGCCCTTTCAGCAACCGGACCAGCACCTCGACCGCCGCGCGCGACATGGCGCTGATCGGCTGGCGGATGGTGGTCAGTTCGGGCCAGATGGTGGTCGCCAGCGACGTGTCATCGAACCCGCACACCGTCAGGTCGCCCGGTACGTCCAGCCCGCTACGATGCGCGATTGCCACGGTGGCCGCTGCCATATCGTCATTGCTCGCAAAGATGGCGGTGGGCGGATCGAGCAGCGACAATATCTGTTCGGCCGCGTCCAGCCCCGACCGATAGGTGAAATAGCCCTGCGCGATCAGTTCGTCCAACACCGGCAGGTTCGCTTCGCTCAACGCGGCGAGATAGCCCTCGAAGCGCTTGCCGCTGGCGGTCTGATTGGGGTTGCCCTTGACGAAACCGATGCGCGAATGGCCGAGCGTGATCAGGTGGCGCGTCATTTCATAGGCGGCCTGAAAATCGTCGATGCTGACCGCAGCCAGATCGCCGGGTGCCCGACCGGTCGCCACCGCCACGGCGGGAATATCGGCGGCCTTCAACGCCGCCACCATTTCCTCCAGATCGCACAGCGGCGGCGGCAGGATGACGCCGTTGATCCGCCCGCGCAGCAGATGGTCGACCACCGCCTTTACCGACGTCTGCTCGTCCCATTTCTCCACGACCAGATCGACGCCGCTGCGGCTCGCCTGGTCCAGGCTGCCGACCAGAAATTCGCTCAGATAAGAGGAGGACGGGTTGCTGTAGAGCAGGCCGATCCGCAGTTCATCGCCCCCCGCCAGGCTGCGCGCAGCCGCGCTTGGCGCATAGTTGAGCGCGATGATGGCGGCATCGACCTTCGCCTTGGTCGCCGGCCGCACCACCTGCTCGCCATTGATGACGCGCGACACCGTCATGGGCGACACCCCGGCGTGGCGCGCCACGTCGTTGATCGTTGGGGCATTGCGCTGACGGCGGGAGGATCGGGTGTCGGTCAATGCGGGGTGCTTTCGGGTCGGTAATGATGTCGCCGGAGTGGTAGCGACATCACCCCGCCGGATTAAAGCGAAAAATCACGGATTGCCGGGCGCATAGGGGAATTTGCGCATTTTATAGGCCTCCAGCCTCTCTCGCGGCTGCGCAGCACCGGACGGCAGGGGCCGCTTGGCGATCGACTGGAAATAAGCGATGCTTGCGTCGCGCCACCATTGCGCCTCCTTTTGCTGGATGGAAAGGAAGGTCTGCGTCTGCACAAAGCGCTCCGCATCGATCATCGGGCGCAGTTCGTCCCACGTCGCGCGCATCCCCGCAACATAGGCAACGCCCCGGTCATAGCGCTGGACCATCCCGTCCCACAGCGTCTTGCCCGACGCCAAGCGATAGTCCCAAGGCAGATGATGGAACCACAGCAAATCCCGCTCCGGCGTCGTGCGTGGATCGGCGAACCGCTTGGCCAGCGGCGCCGCATATTGGGCGATGGCGTTGCTGCCACTCTTCGTCCGGTTAAAGCCGATGCCGCTCGCATCCGCCTTGTGATAATAGACCGGGTTCCATTCGGGCCGCGCCAGGTCCGATACCCAGGGGCCGGGTCCATAATGGTGGCCGGTGTCCATGACATGGGCCAGGCCCAGCGGCGTCATATAGTCCACCGCCGCCTCGCGCGATCCTATCATCATCGCGACCACCGGTTCCACCACCGCCTTGTCGGGCGTGAAGGTCAGCGCCGCCCATTCGCGCGCCACCGCCTCGGCGGTCAGGTCGGGGTTCCAGGCCATCCGCCCGAACGCATACCAGTCCGCCTGGTTGAAGATCGACCCGCTCCAGTCGCGATCCGTGCCGATATTGGCGACGCCCGCAATCCCGGTCAGCCTATGCCCGTCCAGCGACCCGTCGATCACCTTGGCAACCGTCGATCCCTTGCCCTTGGCAAAGGTATCGCTTTTCAGCGTCTCCTCGAACAACGGCCCCAAATAAGTCAGATGCGTCGATTGCCCCAGATATTCCTTGGTGATCTGGAACTCCATCATCAACGGCGTCCGGGGCATCGCCCCGAACAGCGGATGAAACGGCTCGCGCGGCTGAAAGTCGATCGCGCCATTCTTGACCTGGACGATGACATTGTCGGCAAACTGCCCGTCGAGCGGCTTGAAGTCGGCATAGGCCTGCTTGGCGCGATCGTCGGGATTATCATGGGCATAGACGAAGGCGCGCCACATCACGATCCCGCCATGCGGCTTCACCGCTGCGGCCAGCATGTTCGCGCCATCGGCATGGGAGCGCTTATAATCCTGCGGGCCCGGCTGCCCCTCGCTATTGGCCTTGACCAGGAAGCCACCGAAATCGGGGATCGCCGCGTAAATCTCGTCGGCCTTGGCCTTCCACCAGGCAGCCACGGCCGGATCGAGCGGATCGGCGGTTTTCAGCCCATCCAGCTCCATCGGCGCGGTCCATTTGACCGATAGATAGACCTTGATCCCATAGGGCCGGAACACATCGGCCAGCGCCGCCGCCTTGGCGATATAGGGCGCGGTCAGGCTGTCCGATTTGGCATTCACATTGTTGAGGACGGTGCCG
This sequence comes from Sphingobium sp. SA2, assembly GCF_032227065.1. Classification (NCBI taxonomy): domain Bacteria; kingdom Pseudomonadati; phylum Pseudomonadota; class Alphaproteobacteria; order Sphingomonadales; family Sphingobiaceae; genus Sphingobium; species Sphingobium sp. SA2. The sequence goes on along the minus strand of NZ_JAPMXX010000006.1, from coordinate 2,782,732 downwards.
TTGATGCCGATCGACGCATTGGCGCGGGCATAGTCGCTATAACGCGGCCCCTTCCAGTCGGGCAGCCGCCACCAATCCCAGATCGACGACCCCGAATAGCCACGCTCCACGGTGCCATCCAGATTGTCCCAATGGTTGAGCAGGCGCAGGCCGATGCGCGGCGCGGACCGCACATCGATCGCCTCCAGTGCCGCGCCCGATTGCGCCAGCCGCAGCCAATGGAACGCACCATGCAGCAGCCCCATCTCGCTATTCGCCGCGATCAGCGTGACCGGCTGTCCCTCGACCCGGATCGACCGGACCGCATAGCCCTCCTGGCCCAGCCCCTCCAATGGGAGCGGCAGGGCAGGGGCCGTCTCCGGCGTCGCCAGCCACAGCGCACCCGGACGCATGCTATCCGCTATCATCGGGGCCGTACCGGTCATACCGGTGACGCCGCGCTGCAACTCGTCCCTGATGATCTGCATCGTCGCGCTGTCGCCGGGTGCTGTGATCACGCTAGCATGCGCCGCAATCCGCGCCGCCGCCGCCCCGTCCACCCGCGCATAGCGCAGCCAGAGATCATAGCCATCCTCGGCCATCGCCACGGGCGTCAGGACCGTCATGGCCATAGCCATCATCCAGCAAATCAGGCGCGCGATCATGTCTTCCTCTCCATCGCGTCGGCGTCGCCAGCCCGTTATCGGGCATTGACAATCGCGACTTGTCTTACCAATGGTAACGCTATCAGCGATAATCCGGCAAGCAGAAACGTGACAGCTCGGTAAAATTGGAGAGGCGCATCATGACCCATCCCCGCACAATAGCGAAACGGGCGACGATTTACATCGTCCTGACGGCGCGATGACCATGGCCTTTGCCCGTCGCCAGGCGCTCGGCCTGCTCGCGTCCAGCTCGCTCGTCGCCGCTACCCCGGCCATCGCCGCCCCGGCCATCGCTGCGAAGAAAGCCGGCCCGCTCTATAAGGACGCGACCGCGCCGATCGACCTGCGCGTCCGCGACCTGCTCGGCCGCATGACGCTGGAGGAAAAAGTCGGTCAGATCATTGCGCTCTGGGCGACCAAGGCCGACATCATGGATGGCCTGACCTTCTCCCCGGCCAAGGCGAGCAAGGCCTATCCCGCGAGCTTCGGCCAGATCACCCGCCCGTCCGACAAGCGCGGCGCGCCCGACGGCTCGCAGCAAGCAGGCGGCGTCGGCGCACGCTGGCGCACCCCGGCGGACACCGTCGCCTTCATCACCGCGATCCAGAAATGGGCGATCGAGGAGACCCGACTCGGCATCCCCGTCCTCTTCCATGAAGAATCGCTGCACGGCTATATGGCGACCGAGGCCACCAGCTTCCCGATGGCGATCGGCCTGGCGGGCAGTTTCGACCGCCAGCTCATGCACGACATCCAATCCGTCACCGCCCGCGAAGTCCGCGCCCGCGGCGTGCATCTCGCTCTGTCCCCGGTGGTCGATATCGCCCGTGATCCGCGCTGGGGCCGGATCGAGGAAACTTTTGGCGAAGATCCCTATCTCTGTGGCGAAATGGGCGTCGCCGCCGTGTTGGGTCTGCAGGGCGAAAGCAAGCAGATCGGCCCGGACAAGGTGATGGCAACGCTCAAACATATGACCGGCCATGGCCAGCCCCAAAGCGGCCAGAATATCGCGCCCGCGTCCATCTCCGAACGCGAATTGCGCGAGAATTTCTTCCCGCCCTTCCGCGAAGTCGTCCGCCGCACCGGCATCGCCGCCGTCATGCCCAGCTATAATGAGATCGATGGCGTCCCCAGCCATCAAAACAAGTGGCTGCTCGGCGATATCTTGCGCGGCGAATGGCATTTCGACGGCGCGGTGGTCAGCGATTATGGCGCGGTCCACGAACTCGACACCATCCACCATGTCCAATCCGACCCGGAAGCATCGGCCCGTGCCGCGCTGCGCGCCGGGGTCGATTGCGAATTGCCCGATGGCCTGACCTATCGGACGCTGGTGAGCCAGGTTCGCGCGGGGAAGGTGCCGGTCGAAGCCGTCGATATGGCCGTGCGCCGCATGTTGACGCTCAAATTCCGCGCCGGCCTGTTCGAAAATCCCTGGCCGCGTCAGGATTATGCCACGCTGACCGGCAATGCCGAAGCGCGCGCGCTGGCTTTGAAGGCCGCGCACAAGTCGATCGCGCTGCTCAAAAATGACGGCACGCTGCCCCTGACCGCAGGCGCGCAGCAGCGCGTCGCGGTGATCGGTCCCAATGCCGCCGTCGCGCGCCTTGGCGGCTATTCCTCTATCCCGCGTCAGGAAGTGTCGCTGCTCGAAGGCATTGAGGCCAAGCTCAAGGGCAAGGCGCAGGTGGTCCATGCCCAGGGCGTCTTCATCACCCAAAGCGAGGATCGCTCGGCCGACGAGGTGCTGCTCGCCGATCCCGCCAAGAACCGCGCCTTGATCGCCCAGGCGGTCGAGGTCGCCAACAGCGCCGATGTCATCATCCTCGCGATCGGCGACACCGAACAGACCAGCCGCGAAGGCTTTGCCAAAAACCATCTCGGCGACCGCACCAGCCTCGACCTGCTGGGTGAACAGAATGACTTGTTTGTGGCGATGAAGGCGACCGGCAAGCCCGTCATCGTCTGCGCCATCAACGGCCGCCCGCCCAGCTATCCCACGGTCGTTGAAGGCGCGAACGCGCTGCTCGAATGCTGGTATCCGGGGCAGGAGGGCGGCACGGCGATGGCCGACATTCTCTTCGGTGACGTCAATCCCGGCGCCAAACTGCCCGTCAGCGTCGCGCGGGATGAGGGCCAGATCCCGATCTTCTACAACCGCAAGCCATCGGCGAGCCGAGGCTATCTGTTCGCCGAAAACACCCCGCTCTTTCCGTTCGGATATGGCCTCAGCTACACCCGCTTTGAATTTGGCCAACCCCGCCTGTCCGCGCCGCGCATCGGCATAGGTGGACAGGTGACGGTCGAGGTCGATGTCCGCAATGTGGGCGACAGGGCCGGGGACGAAGTCGTCCAACTCTACGTCCATGATCAGGTCGCCAGCGTCACCCGCCCGATCAAGCAACTCAAAGGCTTCGAACGCATCACCCTCGCACCCGGTGAAAGCCGGACCGTCCGCCTGCCGCTCGGCCCGGATGCTTTCGCGCTGTGGAATCTCGACATGGACGAAGTGGTCGAACCCGGCCTGTTCGACATCATGGTCGGGCCGGACAGCGAAAATCTCCAGACCGTCACGCTCGAAATCCTCTGAACAGGACCACGCACATGCCTAAAATTCTTGATGCCAGGGTCATCATCACTTGCCCCGGCCGCAATTTCGTCACCCTGAAGATCATCACCGAAGATGGCGTCTATGGCCTTGGCGATGCGACACTCAACGGCCGCGAACTGGCGGTGGCCAGCTATTTGCAGGACCATGTCATCCCCTGCCTGATCGGGCGCGACGCACACCGGATCGAGGATATCTGGCAATATCTCTACAAGGGCGCCTATTGGCGGCGCGGCCCGGTCACCATGTCGGCGATCGCCGCCGTCGATACCGCGCTGTGGGATATCAAGGGCAAACTGGCGGGCCTGCCCGTCTATCAACTGCTCGGCGGCGCCAGCCGCGAAAATGTGATGGTCTATGGCCATGCCAACGGCACCACGATCGAGGATACGGTGGCGGTCGCGCTCGATTATCAGCGGCAGGGCTATAAGGCGATCCGCATCCAGTGCGGCGTCCCCGGCATGGCGTCCACCTATGGCGTCAGCAAGGACAAATATTTCTACGAACCCGCCGATGCAGACCTGCCGACCGAAAATTTCTGGAACACGTCCAAATATATGCGCGTCGTGCCCGAATTGTTCAAAGCCGCGCGCGAAGCGCTGGGCTGGGACGTCCACCTGCTGCACGACATTCATCATCGCCTCACGCCGGTCGAGGCCGGGCGACTGGGCAAGGATCTCGAACCCTATCGCCCCTTCTGGCTCGAAGATGCGACGCCCGCTGAAAATCAGGAAGCGTTCAAACTGATCCGCCAGCACACCACCACGCCGCTGGCCGTGGGCGAAATCTTCAATTCCATCCACGATTGCCGCGAACTGATCGAAAACCAGCTGATCGACTATATCCGCGCCACCGTGGTCCACGCCGGCGGCATCAGCCATCTGCGCAAGATCGCCAACCTCGCCGATCTCTATCAGGTCCGCACCGGCTGCCACGGCGCGACGGACCTGTCGCCGGTCTGCATGGCTGCCGCGCTGCATTTCGACCTCAGCGTGCCCAACTTCGGCGTACAGGAATATATGCGCCACACCCCCGAAACCGACGCGGTCTTCCCCCACGCCTACAGCTTCGCCGACGGCGCGATGCATCCCGGCGAAGCGCCGGGGCTAGGCGTCGACATCGACGAAGAACTGGCCGCGAAATATGAGTATAGCCGCGCCTTCCTGCCGGTGAACCGGCTGGAAGACGGCACGATGTTCAATTGGTGATAGGTTTATCCATTCACATGTTGTTTTTCACGGCACCCACATCCGTTCGTGCTGAGCTTGTCGAAGCACGTCCGCGCCCTTCGACAGGCTCAGGGCGAACGGATGTAGGCGGAACTGGCGGGTGAATGAGTCGATGAATACTGCCATCCCCAAACCCTCCGGCAAAGTCCGCTGGATCGTCTGCGCGCTGCTCTTCTTCGCCGTGGTGCTCAGCTATGTCGATCGCCTCGTCCTGCCGACGCTCAAGCCCGATCTTCAGGCGCGCTATGACTGGAGCGAGAGCGGCTATGCCGATCTCGCCATCTGGTTTCAGGCGGGCTACGGCATTTCCTACGTCTTCTTCGGCCGTCTGATCGACAAGATCGGCGCACGGGCCGGTTATACGCTGGCGGTGTCGCTGTGGACCATCGGCCATGTCGCGCACATCTTCTTCACCTCGACGGCAGGCATGTTGCTCGCGCGCATCCCGCTCGCGATCGGCGAGGCGGGGACATTCCCCGCCGCCATCGCCGCAACCAACGAATGGTTCCCCAAGAAGGAGCGCGCCTTCGCGATCGGCATCTTCAACGCCGGGTCCAATGTCGGCGCGATCCTGACCCCGCTGATCGTCCCGATCATCGCCGTCACCCTCGGCTGGCGCTGGGCCTTCATCCTGACCGGGCTGCTCACGGTCATATGGCTCGTCGCCTGGCTCGGCTTCTACCGCAGCCCGCGCGAGAAGAAGAGCCTCACCGCCGAAGAACTGGCCTGGATCGAAACCGACCCCGTCGAACCCCAACGCCCCGTCAAATGGGCGACGCTGTTCCGCCTGCGCCAGACCTGGGCCTATATGGCCGGGCGCTTCCTCATCGATCCGGTCTGGTGGACCTTCCTCTTCTGGCTGCCCGATTTCTTCAACAAACAATATGGCGTCAAGATGCTCGACTTCGGCCCGCCGCTGATCGCCGTCTATCTGCTGGCCGATGTCGGCTCGGTCGCGGGCGGCTGGGCGTCGTCGCGCTTCATCGGCCGGGGCTGGAGCATCAATCGCGGGCGCAAGACCGCGATGCTGCTCGCCGCGCTCTGCGCCGTCCCGATCGCCTTTGCCACGCACGCGCCCAATATGTGGGCCGCTGTTGCGCTAATTGGGCTTGCCTGTGCTGGGCATCAGGGCTTCTCCGCCAACCTGTACGCTTTGCCGGGCGACGTCTTCCCCCGCTGGATGGCCGGGTCGGTCGTCGGCCTCGGCGGCCTGGCGGGCGCTGTCGGCGGCATGATGATGGCCAAGTTCGCCGGGGTCATCCTCGAAACCGTCGGCAGCTACGGTCCCATCTTCGCCGTCGCCTCCTGCACCTATCTCGTCGCGCTCGCCACCATCCACCTCATCATCCCGCGCTATCAGACCGTCGATAGCGCCGCCATCAGGGCTGAACCATGACCCGGCTCCTCCTCCTGCAAAAAGCGTCAACCAGTGTACGGGTCGCTGTCCGCTTGGCCTGCATCGCCAGCGCCTTGGCCACCGCTTCTGCCCATGCGCAAAGCTGCACCCCGACCTGGGTCGCTGGCTGGGCCTCGTCCCAATTCCGCCCCACCGGCGACGCCGCGCTCCCGCCCGGCACGCTGGCGAACCAGACCCTGCGCCAGGTCGTCCGCCCCTCGGTCAGCGGCGACCGCGTCCGTGTCCGCCTGTCCAATCTCGCTGGCACCCGGCCGCTCCCCATCCTGGGCGTCAGCATCGCCCGCGCCACCAGTTCCGCCGCGCCCACCATCGATCCCGCCACCCGGATCGCGCTCCGCTTCGATGGCAAGCCCGACGTCATCATCCCGCCCGGCGCGGACTATCTGTCCGACCCGGTCCCGCTATCGGCCAAAGCGCTCGACACGCTCGCCATCTCGATCCGCTACGCCGCCGCCGACCCCGAACAGACATCGCATCCGGGGTCGCGCGCCACCTCCTGGCATCTGCCCGGCGACCATCTGTCCAACCCGCAATTTGCGGGAGCGGCGAGTTTCGACCATTGGTTCAACCTGGCCGCGCTCGAAGTCGAACGCTGCGCTCCCGCCCAACTCATCGTCGCGCTGGGCGACTCGATCACCGACGGCAAGAACAGCACTACCAACGGCAATGATCGCTGGACCGACCGGCTGGCCGAACGACTGCAGGCCGACCCGAAGCGCCGCCATATCGCGATCGTCAATCAGGGGATCGGTGGCAACCGGCTGCTCGACGATGGGCTTGGTCCCAACGCACTCGCCCGGCTCGACCGCGATGTGCTGGCGCAGCCCGGTGTCACCCATCTCATCCTGCTTGAAGGGATCAACGATCTCGGCACGCTCACCCGCGAAGCGCCTGTCAGCATCGCCGCGCATCAGGCCCATGTCGCCCGCATCATCGGCGCCTATCGCCAGATCATCGCCCGCGCCCGCGCCAAGGGGATCAAGGTGATCGGCGCGACCGTCATGCCCTTCGTCGGCAATGATTATTATCACGCCGATGCCCAGAACGAAGCAGACCGCCAGGCCGTCAACACCTGGATCAGGCAGCCGGGCAATTTCGACGCGGTGATCGATTTCGATGCCACGACCCGCGACCCGGCACGGCCCGATCGCTTGGCGCCCGCCTATGACAGTGGCGACGCGCTCCACCCGTCGCCGCGCGGTTATCGGGCGATGGGCGACGCGATCGCGCTGGACCTGTTCGACTGACCGGCAGACGCTATTTCCGCCGCCCCCCGGCATCCAGCACCGTCTCCATCGCAACGAAGGTGGAGGTACTGGCAACATGGGGCAGGGCGGAAATCTTCTCGCCCATCACCATGCGATAGCGCCGAATATCCGCCGTCCGCACCTTGAGCAGATAGTCGAAGCTGCTCGCGATCATATGGCATTCCTCGACTTCCGCGATCCGCCGCACCGCCATGTTGAACTCATGCAGCGCCGCTTCGCGGGTGTCGCTCAGCTTGACCTCGGCAAAGGCGACATGATCCATCCCCAGCTTGGCCGGATCGACGATCGCGCGGAACCCATGGATCACGCCGGTTTCGATCAATCGCTTCAGCCGCACCTGGCATGGCGTCTTGGACAGGCCGACCAGCGCCGCCAGATCGGTCACCGTCATGCGGCCGTCTTCCACCAGAGCGGCGATGATCTTGCGGTCGAATTCGTCCAGATCGACTGTTGAGGCGGCTTTATCCATCATTGCTGCCTAACAGAGAGGCATGAATAAGTCACATCCGCCGCACAAACAGACCTGATAAGGCAGATCGGCGCCATCATATGCGATATGATGCACGGTATGACCGTCCAGCCCCCCTTTGCCGCCTTCGCTCCTGCCATCCGCGCCCAATCTCCGTTGCGGCAGGCGATCACTGACGCCTATCGCCGCGATGAAGCCGAGGCGCTCGCCCCGTTGATCGCAGCGGCGACACTGCCCGATGCGACCCGCGCCTCAGCGCGGGAAACGGCTCACAAGCTCGTCACGGCCCTGCGCGCTAACCACAAAGGCACCGGCGTCGAAGGCCTGGTGCAGGAATATGCGCTGTCCAGCCAGGAGGGCGTCGCGCTGATGTGCCTTGCCGAAGCGCTGCTCCGCATCCCCGATGCTGCGACCCGCGACGCGCTGATCCGCGACAAGATCGCCGACGGCGACTGGGGCTCGCATCTGGGCACCGATAAGTCGCTGTTCGTCAACGCCGCCACCTGGGGGCTGGTGGTCACCGGCAAGCTGGTCGGCAGCGTCGATGATCGCGGCCTTGGCGCAGCGCTGACGCGCCTCGTCGCACGCGCGGGCGAGCCGGTCATCCGGCGCGGCGTCGACCTCGCCATGCGGATGATGGGCGAACAGTTCGTCACCGGCGAAACCATCAAGGAAGCGCTCAAGCGCGCCAAGGTGATGGAGGCCAAGGGGTTCGCCTATAGCTATGACATGCTGGGCGAAGCGGCGACGACGGCGGACGACGCCGCCCGCTATTATGCCGATTATGAACAGGCGATCCATGCCATCGGCAAGGCGTCGGCCAAGCGCGGCGTCTATGCCGGTCCCGGCATTTCGATCAAGCTGTCCGCGCTACACCCGCGCTATGCCCGCGCCCAGGCCGACCGCGTCATGGCCGAGCTTCTGCCCCGCGTGCAGCAACTCGCCGTGCTCGCCAAAAGCTATAATATCGGTTTCAACATCGACGCGGAGGAAGCCGACCGGCTCGACCTGTCGCTCGACCTGCTCGAAAGCCTGGCGCTGCATCCTGCTCTCTTCGACTGGAACGGGCTTGGCTTTGTGGTCCAGGCCTATGGCAAGCGTTGCCCCTTCGTCATCGACTGGATCATCGATCTCGCCCGTCGCGCCGATCGCCGTATCATGGTCCGCCTGGTCAAGGGCGCCTATTGGGATGCGGAGATCAAGCGCGCGCAGGTCGATGGCCTTGCCGATTTTCCGGTCTACACCCGCAAGCTGCACACCGACATCGCCTATATCGCCTGCGCGCAAAAGCTGCTCGCCGCCAAGGACGCGGTCTTCCCGCAATTCGCCACCCATAATGCCCAGACGCTCGCCACCATCCATGCGATGGCCGGGCCGGATTTCAGTATCGGCACTTATGAGTTTCAGTGCCTTCACGGCATGGGCGAGCCGCTTTACGAACAGGTGGTCGGCGCAGGCAAGCTGGATCGCCCGTGTCGCATCTATGCGCCGGTGGGCACCCATGAGACGTTGCTCGCCTATCTCGTCCGCCGCCTGCTCGAAAATGGCGCGAACAGCAGCTTCGTCAATCGCATCGCCGATCCGGCCGTATCGGTGGACGAGATGATCGCCGACCCTGTCGATACCGTCCGCGCCATGCCCCATCCCGGTGCCCGTCACGACCAGATCGCGCTCCCGGCCGCCATCTTCCCTGATCGTCGCAATTCCGATGGCATCGACCTTAGCGATGAAAAGGCCTTGGCGAGCCTGACGCAAGCGCTCCAGCACAGCGCGACGCTGGACTGGACCGCCGCACCGGAAGGCGGAGCGGGCGAGGGGCAGCCCGTCCGCAACCCGGCCGATCATCGCGATATCGTCGGCACCGTCGTCGAAGCAACGGTGGACGATGCCCGCGCCGCCGCGATCCGGGCGGCCGCATCGCTGTGGCGCAACACGCCGGTCGCCGATCGCGCCGCCGCGCTCGATCGCACGGCCGACGCGATGCAGGCGCGTATGCCGATCCTGCTCGGCCTCATCGTCCGCGAAGCGGGCAAGTCTATCCCCAACGCCATCGCCGAAGTGCGCGAGGCGATCGACTTTCTACGCTATTATGCGCAGCAGGCCCGCACCACCTTCGGGCCGCAGCAGCAACCGCTCGGCGTGGTCACCTGCATCAGCCCGTGGAACTTCCCGCTGGCAATCTTCACCGGCCAAGTCGCCGCCGCGCTGGTCGCGGGCAATGCGGTCCTGGCAAAGCCTGCCGAGGAAACGCCGCTGATCGCCGCCGAAGCCGTCCGCCTGCTCCACGCCGCGGGCGTGCCGACCGACGCGCTCCAGCTTCTGCCGGGCGATGGCGCGATCGGTGCCGCGCTCGTCGCCGCGCCGCAGACCGCTGCGGTCATGTTCACCGGATCGACCGACGTCGCGCGCCTGATCCAGCGCCAGCTTGCCACCCGCCTGTCGCCGCAGGGCAGACCGATCCCATTGATCGCCGAAACCGGTGGGCAAAATGCCATGATCGTGGATTCATCGGCGCTCGCCGAACAGGTCGTCGCCGACGTCATCGCCTCGGCCTTCGACAGCGCGGGCCAGCGCTGTTCGGCGCTGCGCGTCCTGTGCCTGCAGGAGGATGTCGCCGATCGTACGCTGACGATGCTCAAGGGCGCACTTGCCGAACTCAGCCTCGGCCGCACCGATGCGCTCAAGGTCGACATTGGCCCGGTCATCACGGCCGAAGCCCAAGCGGGTATCAACGCCCATATCGATGCCATGCGGGCGATGGGACGGACGGTGGATCAACGCCCGCTGCCGCCCGAAGCCGCGCATGGCACCTTCGTTGCGCCGACCATCATCGAGATCGACAGCCTGACGGACCTGGAACGCGAAGTGTTCGGCCCGGTCCTGCATGTCCTGCGCTTCCGTCGCGACGGATTGGACGCGCTTGTCGGTGCGATCAACGCCACCGGCTATGGCCTGACCTTCGGGCTGCATACCCGTCTGGATGAAACGGTCGCGCGGGTGACGCGCCGGGTGAAGGTCGGCAATATCTATATCAATCGCAATGTCATCGGCGCGATCGTCGGGGTTCAGCCCTTTGGCGGCTGTGGTCTGTCCGGCACTGGGCCAAAGGCAGGCGGGCCGCTCTATCTGGGGCGGCTGGTCACCACGCCGCCGGTTCTGGCGGCGCGCGTCAGCCGCCTGCAAACGCCGCTCCACGCCTTTGCCGACTGGCTTGATGCGCAGGGCTATGGCGAGGCCGCGAGCGAGGCGCGCCGGGCAGGCGACGCGTCGGCGCTGGGCGTCGAAATGACGCTGCCGGGTCCAGTCGGCGAGCGCAATCTCTACACCCTCCATCCGCGTGGGGCCATGCTGCTGCGCCCTGCCACCCGCGCCGGACTGTTCCGTCAGATGGCCGCGATCCTCGCCACCGGCAACAGCGCCACGGTGCAGGGCATGACGGTCCCGCCAAGCCTGCCGCCGGAGGTGGCCTCGCATTTCACGGCAGAGGCCAATGCGCCCATTGCCGCGATATTGGTCGAGGGGGACGCCGAGCGCGTCGCCGCTGCGGTCCAGGCCGCTGCTGATCTGCCCGGCCGGATCGTGCCGGTCCATGCCGAAACGGCGGATGGCTATTGCCTCGATTGGCTATTGGAGGAAGTCTCCACCTCGATCAACACGACCGCGGCTGGGGGCAATGCCAGCCTGATGATGATCGGCTAAGGGCTCAGCCTCCGATCATTACCTGCAGCCGCGAAATGCGCGAGCGGTGGATGCGCCAGCGGCCGTCCACCCGCTTATAGTCTTCATGATAATGGCCGCAGCCATGCAGGGTCATGCTGGTGCCGCTGGCATCCCAAATCTGGTCCTCCATCGCGATCACGCCGCGCGCGTCATCCGCGCCGACGATCTCGACTTCATGACAATGGCCATGATGGACGGTGCGTTGCGTGCCGATCGCGGCCTGGATGAAGGCGATGATGGTGTCGCCGCCCTCATAGACCCAATCATTGCTTTCCGCCGCCCGGCCTTCGTCGCCCTTGCCGTCGATACTGAGTGATGCGCGTGCGTCGAACAGGGCGTCGTCGCAGAAGACGTCGCGCAATCCGGCCCAGTCCTTATTGTCCATCAAGCGGAAATAGCGGGCCTTGAGCTGTTTGATCGCCTCGATCGCCAGCAATGTCTCGACGCCATCCATGCCACCATCTCCCATCGATGTTATCGCCCTCTTATGCGGTCGAACATCGTCCCGCCCCACCTGCGACAAGTGCCAGCCCGTGCCGCCTGACAGAAGTGCAAGGCGACGGGGCAGGCCATGACGCCTATCCCTTGGGTTCAAGAATGCCAGCAGGAGAGAGCAGCATGGACCAGCCCGCCATTCATCCGCTGACCATGGACGGTCGCGATCCCGCCGCACTGCGCGGCGATCCGATCAGCGGCGACCGCTATACCAGTCGCGAATTCATGCAGCAGGAATGGGACCATCTGTGGACCCGGATCTGGCATGTCGCGGGGCGGACGGCGGAGTTGGAGGAGCCGGGCGACTATGTCGTCCACGACTTCCGGCATGAAAGCGTCATCGGCATCCGGCAGGACGATGGGAGCATCAAGGCCTTCTACAATGCCTGCGGGCATCGCGGCATGCGCCTGACCGATGGCAGCGCTTTTGCCGAGGCCTTCACCTGTCCCTATCATGGCTGGAAATGGGGCAAGGACGGCATGCTCCAATATGCGCAGGACCCGCATGATTTTCCGCAAGGCAACCCCTGCGGCAAGTTGAAGCTCAAGGAACTGCGCTGCGCTACCTGGGGCGGGTTCGTCTGGTACACGATGGATGACGCCGCGCCCGACTTGCTCGACTATCTTGCGCCGATGCCTGAGCTTTACAAAAATTACCCGATGGACACGGGCGTCCGGGTGTTCTGGATGAAGATCAACCTCAACACCAATTGGAAGTTCGCGACCGACAATTTTTCCGAAAGCTATCACACCCGCACCGCTCATCCGCAGGTGCCGCCATGGATCGACCAGGATGTCGATACGGCCCGGCATGAAATGTATCCAGCAGGCCATGGGCGCACCGTCCAGCCGATGCGGCCCTCGCTCAGCGACCGGCTACCCGACGGCGTGCCGCACCCGTTCGACCATATCCTGCGCCAGTGGGACATCGATCCGGACAGCTACCCGGACTATGAGACCAAGGCGATGCAGGGGTGGCTGGACCTCAAGGCCGCCAAGCGGCGGCTATGGCGCGAGCGGGGCTATCTCCATTATGAACATATGGATGATGAGCAGATCACCGACAGTCCGCATACGGTGATCTTCCCCAATGTCACCATTTCCTTCCTGCCCGACAATATCCTGTTCTTCCGCACCGAACCCCATGCCGACGATCCGGGCAAATGCACCTTCGATCTATGGTGCATGGCCTTTCCAGTGGCGGGGCAGACGGAGGTGGAATCGATCATGGCGGGGCCACAACCGTTCAGCGAAGCGGACATGCTTTGGCGTGATTTCGACAATGGCCGGGGCGTGCCGGAGATTGAGGGGCAGATCGTCTATCAGGACATGATGCTGGCCGAAGGGATGCAGCGGGGGATGCATTCGCGCGGCTATGGCGACGCTTACCTAAGCGCACAGGAAACGCGGGTTCGCTATTTCCATGAGGTGTTGAACGACTATCTGGCGGGACGGCGCTAGTTCAGGTCATCATGGGACATTGTCCGCTTCGCTGTCCGGCCTTGTGGGGACGGTCGGCGGCGGAAGTGTATCGGGCACGCCGGGGACAGGTTCGTCGATGGGCAGGCGGATCTGACTGCCGCCGATATTGACGGTCATCCCGCCGTCATCGACGCCCACGCCGACATTGCCGATGCCGGTTTCCACCGTGATGTTGGCGATGGCGTTGACGAGGTCGGCGTCCTGGGTTTCTTCGGGGGCGTCCGCGACCGGTTCGTTGATCGCGCCGCTCATGAAGTTGCGCCAGATGCGCGCGGGCATGCCGCCGCCTGCTGCGCCGCCGGGGAGCGGCTTGTTATCGTCATTGCCGACCCAGACAGCGGTAACGAGGCCGCCCGCATAGCCCACGAAAATGGCGTCGCGGCTGTCCTGCGTCGTGCCGGTCTTGCCAAAGGTGCTGGTGCGCAGGGCGGCTGCGCTGCCCGTGCCGCGATTGGCGGCGGAGGAGAGCAGGTCGCGGATCATCGACAGTTCATCGTCATCGAAGGAGCGTTGGCGCTCCATCAGCCGTTCGAACCAGCCCCGTTCTTCGGGCGGCAGGCCGTGGGCGAGGACGGGATAGGCCCCGGCCGCGACCGCCGCATAGGCTTCAGCCAGTTCGATCAGCGGAATTTCCGACGTGCCGAGCGCGAGGCTCAAATCCTCGGTCAAGGGCGCGGTGATGCCCAGGTCACGCGCGACCTTGATCACGGCATCGACGCCGACCTTCTGCGTCAGGCGGATGGCGGCGACATTGCTCGACGCGGCGAAGGCCTGACGCAGGCTGATGCGCCCGCGATATTTGCCACCATGATTGGCCGGACGATAGCTGCCGGTGGTGATCGGCGTGTCGTCGATCATGTCTTCGGGTGTCATGCCCGCGCGGAAGGCGGCGAGATAGACGAACAGCTTGAAGGTCGATCCGGGCTGGCGCTTCGCTTGCACCGCGCGATTGAAGCTGCTCTTGCCGTAATTCTTGCCGCCGACCATGGCGACTACGCTGCCGTCGGGCTTCATTGCGACGAGCGCGGCCTGCGCGCCGCCCAAAGGCGCGCGGCGGACGGCGGCTTCGGCGAGGCGCTGGATGCGCCAGTCGAGCGTCGTTTCGATCTTCTGCTCGCCATAGACCGCGCCGGCCCGGTCGCGCGCCTGGGGCAGCACCCAGTCGGCGAAATAGGTGCCGGTGGTGGCGTCGGGCACATCATGGACGTTGAGGCGGGCGGGCGGCAGGGCGTTACGCTCCGCCTGGGTCAGATAGCCCGCATCGACCATCGCCTGCGTCACCAGCGCGGCGCGCGCGCGCGCGCCCTTGAGGTTGCTTGTCGGCGCAAGGCGCGAAGGGGCTTTGAGCAGGCCCGCCAGCATCGCGGCCTGCGGAATGGTGAGGCGGTCGGGCGAGCGGTTAAAATAATGGCGGGCGGCCGCGCGCAGGCCATAGACATTATCGCCGAAATAGACGTTCGACAGATAACGTTCCATGATCTGGTCCTTGGTCAGCCAGGCCTCCAGCCAGAGCGCGATCATCGCCTCGCGCGCCTTGCGCCCCATGGTGCGGTCGCTGGACAGGAACACGCCCTTGGCGAGTTGCTGGGTGATGGTGCTGCCGCCCTGCGACGAGCCGTCCGACCAGAGATTATGCCAGGCCGCGCGCGCGATGCCGCGCGGGTCGATGCCCCAATGGCTGGCGAAGCGGCGATCCTCGATCGCCATGAACGCCTGGGGCACATGGGCGGGGAGGTCCGCCATCGTCACCGGCGTATCGATGACCGCGCCGCGCCGGGCGATAAGGTGGCCATCGGCCGACATCAGGCTGAGGCTGGGCGGGGCGATGGGCTTGAGCGATTGCGACAGCGGCGCGGTGATAGCGAGCCACGCGATGGCAATCATGAGCAAGGCGAGGCCCGCCGCCATGATCCAGCCCAATATCTGCAGCCGTCGCCGCCATGGCGTGGGCGGCGCAAAGGCGCTGGGCGGCCCGGCGCCGAATTCGCGGGGCGGCGCTGGCGGTTCGGCGGGGGCGGACTCGTTCATCGGTGCGGCCATGCTGTGTTATTCAGATGATACAGTCAAGCCTGTCCCGCAGCGGGACAGGCGCAAATTGGCCATCATAAGTGATGGCACAAATGGTAAATAATGCGTTAACCCAACATTATGAGAAACCGAACCCTCGTCCTCACCACAGAATCGGCCCGGCATCCCTTTCGCCAGAGCCTCCCCGCCCATTTGCTGCGCGTCATGGACAAGATGCCCAAGAGCAAAGCGCGGGCGGTGGACGACGATAGCGACTGGAAGCTGTTTGGCCTGAGCTTCTGCGCCTTCTTCACCGCTTTCTACAGCTTCATTTCCTGAAGCCCTGAAAGCCGGGGCGGCGCTGGACCCCGGTTGGTGCCGGGATGCCGCCTGTTTTAATGGCACAGCGGGCCGTCGCAGGCCTTGTGCAGTTTCCACGCCATCGCCGCACAGGGCAGGGTGAGGAACGCCACCAGCAGCAATTGCATCACCACCGACATGCCAGCGATGCTGAGGCCGATCGCGCAGAGGGATCCCACCACCATTGCCCCGGAATTGACGATATTATTCGCCGCCACTGTGCGCGCCGCTTCGCATTTTTCGACGGTGGTGGTCAGGAAGGCATAGAGCGGCACGACGAACATGCCGCCGAAGGTCGACACGCCCAGCAGGCAGAGCGAAAGCGGTATGGCGAGCGGATGGGCGATGAAGCCCTGCAGCGAGAGCATCTGTCCTTCGGGTGCAGGCGGCCAGATGGCGCAGACGAAATGGAAGGCGACGATGCACAGGCCCATGCCGATCACGGAGGCGGGGGCATATTTGGCCGACACATGACCACGCAGCAGCCGGTTGATCGCCACCGAGCCGATGGCGATGCCGATCGAGAAAATGGCAAGGAACAGGCTGGCGACGGCCTTTTCGGCGGTCAGGACATTTTTGACCAAGGGGGGAAACTGGATGAACAGGATCGACCCGACCGCCCAGAACAGGCTGATCGACATGATCGCCAGAAACAGCCGACGGATATGCATCGTCCCGCGCACCAGCGCGACCGACGAGCGGATGATATGATAGTCGATCGGCTGTGCGGAAAGGAGCGACGGGGCCGGTGGCACCTGACGCCCGGCGACATAGCCGACCAGCGCGGTGATGATGATGCACACCGCCGCAGCCTCGATCGGGATGATTCCCGCCAGGATCGTGCCGGCCAGAATCGCGATATAGGTGCCTGCCTCTACCAGCCCGGTGCCGCCCAGCACTTCTTCATCATGGAGATGCTGGGGCAGGATCGCATATTTGATCGGGCCGAAGAAGGTCGAGTGGATGCCCATGGCGAACAGCGCGGCGAGCAGCAAAGGGATGGCGATCGTATGCACGCCGATGCCGCTCCAGATGAGGCCGAGGCCGACTGCGCCGACCAGCATGATCAGGATTTCGGCCGCCTTTACCCAGCGGATGATGAGAGCCTTGTCGCGCTGATCGGCGAGTTGCCCCGACAGGGCGGACAGCAGGAAGAAGGGCAGGATGAACAGGCCGGTCGCCAGCGCGCTGAACCAGGTTTCGGAACGCTCGTCATTATAGACTTGGTACACGACGAACAGCACCATCGCGTTCTTGAACAGATTGTCGTTGAACGCGCCGAGCAGCTGGGTGACGAACAGCGGCAGGAATCGGCGCTTGTTCAAGAGCCTGAGAGAGGCTTGCATGGATAGGGGCGTCTTCTTTCCCGTTAGCGACCGGGGCGGGGTCTAGCCGTTGGCGGCGTCCCTGTCCAATGCCCCTTGTATGGAGGTCGATATGCTGTCTGGCTTGTGTGCCGCGCCCGACTGTGGCAGGCGGCGGCTATGCTGACGCTGCCTAATCTGCTCACGCTTTCGCGTATCGTCACGGTGCCGTTGCTCGTCGCGCTGCTTTGGCCTGCGGAGATGGGCGCGCGCTGGACCACCGGCTATGCGCTGGCTTTCGGTCTGTATTGCTTGATGGGTGTGACCGATTATTTCGACGGCTATCTGGCGCGGGCGCAGGGGACGGTGTCTAAACTGGGCGTCTTCCTCGATCCCATCGCCGACAAGATCATGGTCGGCGCCGTTATTTTGATGCTGGCGGCGACGCGCGATATTACCGGGCCGCATATCATCGCGGCCATGGTCATCCTGCTGCGCGAGATTGCGGTGTCGGGCCTGCGCGAATTTCTGGCGGGGTTGCAGGTGTCGATGCCGGTGTCGCGATTGGCGAAGTGGAAGACGACGTGCCAGATCGTCGCATTGGGCGCGCTGATCCTGGCGGGGGCGGTGCCGCATCTGCTGTTCGTGCAGACCGTGGGCATCGTGACGCTGTGGGCCGCCGCCATCCTGACGCTGATCACGGGCTGGGATTATCTGCGCGTCGGCATCCGGCATATGGACTGAGGCGATGGCGATGCTGTCGATCGTCTATTTCGCGTGGGTGCGCGAGGCCATTGGGCGTGACGAGGAGCAGGTCGAGCGGCCTGATCCGGGCATGACGGTTGCGGATATAGTGGCCATGCTGGCGGCGCGGGGGGGCGGCTATGCCGAGGCGCTGGGCGATACCGCACGGTTGCGCGCGGCGGTCGATCAGCGATTCGTGCCGATGGACAGTTTGATCGGCGAGGCTAAGGAAGTGGCGCTGTTCCCGCCCGTGACCGGCGGATGAAGCGGGTCGCGATCCAGGCGGAAGATTTCGATGTCGGCGGCGAACTGGCGGCGCTCGAAGCCTTGGGCGGCGGCGGGGTGGCGAGCTTTACCGGCGTGGTGCGCGGCGACGACGGGCTGGTGGCGCTGGAACTGGAACAGTATCCGGCGATGACGCAGGCGCAGGTCGGGCGGATCGTCGATGAGGCGATGGGGCGCTGGCCGCTGCTGGGCGTGAGCGTCATCCATCGCTTCGGGCGGCTGGAGCCGGGCGCGCGGATCGTGTTCGTCGGCACGGCGTCGCGCCATCGCACGGCGGCGCTCGAAAGCTGCGCTTTCCTGATCGACTGGATGAAGTCGGATGCGCCCTTCTGGAAGAAGGAGCATTTTGCGGGCGGCGCGACTCAGTGGGTGGCGGCGCGCGACGAGGATGCGGTCAAAGCGCAGGGCTGGGACAGCTAGGCGGCTTCGGGCAGGCGGCAGTTAAGCGCGGCGGCATCGCGCAGGATTGCGGAAAGCAGGTGAAATTCCTTTTCGCGCGGGCTGTTCTTGCGCCAGACGAGGGCAATGTCGCGCCAGGCGCGTTCGGATTTGAGCGGGCGGGCGGCGATGCGGGTATGTTCCAATATGCCCGCCGCGATCGCCATTTCGGGGATCATCGTGACGCCCAGCCCGTTATCGACCATCTGAATGAGCGTGTGGAGCGAGGTGCCCATCATCGTCGCGCTGGCGCGCAGTTCGGGGCGGTTGCAGGCAGCGAGCGCATGATCCTTGAGGCAATGGCCATCTTCCAAGAGCAATAATTTGCTCTCATCGATCATGTTCGGGCCGATCCATTCTGGCAGGTCTACCGGCTCGTCATGCGGGAAGGCGACGAAGAGCCGGTCCTGGAACAGGATTTCGCTGTCCAGTTCGCCGATTGGGAAGGGCAGAGCCATCAGCACGCAATCGACATTGCCGTGGCGCAGCGATTCGACGCCTGCCTGGGTCGTTTCCTCGCGCAGATAGAGTTTGAGTTCGGGCCGGTCGGCGCGCAGGCGGGGGAGCATGCGCGGCAGTAGGAAGGGGGCGATGGTCGGGATGACGCTCATGCGCAATTCGCCGGTGAGCGGCTTGCCGGATGCTTCGGCGATGGCGGCCAGTTCCTCCGCCTCACGCAACACGCGATGGGCTTTGGCGACGATGCGATCGCCGAGCGCCGTGAAGCGGACGACGCGGCGGGTACGTTCGACCAACGTTACCCCGACCAGCGATTCCAGTTCGCGAATGCCGGCCGACAGGGTGGACTGGGTGACGTAGCAGCTTTCGGCGGCCTTGCCGAAATGCCCCTGTTCCTTGAGCGCGACAAGATATTGCAGCTGTTTGAGGGTGGGCAGGTAACTGGACATTTATCGGCTTCCTCGATCAGAAAGTCGAATATAAGTTCCTTAGCCGATAAATCCAAGCCATTTGGCGACGCCGAACAGCGACGTTAGCGTCAGGATGATGCCGACCGCCGTGAACAGGACGCGGGGGGCCACGCGGCGGGCAAGGATCGCGCCAAAGGGGGCCGCGACCACGCCGCCGATCAGCAATCCGACCGTATAGGTGGTGAAGGTTTCCCAGCCGAGATGGAACAGGAAGGTGATGCTGATCGAGAGGGTGAGGATGAATTCGACGCTGTTCACCGTGCCGATCGTGTGGCGCGGGCTGGCCCCCTGCAGCAGCAAATTGGAGGTGACAACCGGCCCCCAGCCGCCGCCGCCCGTCGCATCCATGAAGCCGCCGACCAGACCGAGCGGGGCCACCCATTTGGGATCGCGCGCCTTGGGCGGCAGATGGAAGCCGCGCCAGATGAGGTAGACGCCGATGGACGCCAGATAGACCTGGACGAACGGCTTGATGACCGCCCCGTCGATATTGGAGAGGAGATAGGCACCTGCG
Source organism: Sphingobium sp. SA2 (assembly GCF_032227065.1). Taxonomy (NCBI): domain Bacteria; kingdom Pseudomonadati; phylum Pseudomonadota; class Alphaproteobacteria; order Sphingomonadales; family Sphingobiaceae; genus Sphingobium; species Sphingobium sp. SA2. Next base: position 2,762,819 of record NZ_JAPMXX010000006.1, on the reverse strand, counting down.
ACGCCGCCAATGACGCCGGGGATGATGAGGCGAGCGAACAATCGCCAGTCGATATTCTTGTGCAGGATATGGCTGATCGCCGAGACGCCGGTGGTGAAGGTTTCGGCGGCATGGACGCTGGCCGAAGCGCGGCTGGGTGGTACGCCAAGCGCCAGCAGCAGCGTGCTGGAGATCACGCCATAGGCCATGCCGAGCGCGCCATCGATCATCTGCGCGCCGAAGCCGATCAGGATGAAGGGCAAAATGTCACCGAAATTGGCGATGAAGGCGTCGATCATCCGTTTCCCTTGACCTGATTGTCTACTCAGATGATAGGCATATCGCTTCCTGTAAAGCAAGGTTCCGTTTGGGGCCAGATATGGCCTCTTTCTCGCCTCTCTGGAAAAACTGGCGTCGCTCCTCTATATCGGGGCCAGCTTTAGTTTTTGTCAGGCAGGGGCGCGTCGATGTTGCGCAATCTCATTTCCTATCTGGATTCGGTGAAGAGCCGCGATCCTGCGCCCCGCTCCCGCGCGGAAATCCTGCTTTATCCGGGCGTCTGGTCGCTCGGCTATCATCGCATTGCGCATCGGCTCTATCGGGCGCGGCTCTATTTCCTGGCGCGCCTGGTCAACCATCTGTCGCGTTTTCTGACCGGGAACGACATTCATCCCGGTGCGAAGATCGGCAAGCGCTTCTTCATCGACCATGGCTTTACCGTGATCGGCGAGACGGCGGAGATTGGCGACGATGTGACGCTGTATCAGAATGTGACGTTGGGCGGGACTGACCCGGCAAACGGGATTGCGGGCAAGCGGCACCCGACCTTGTGCGATGGCGTGATCATCGGGTCGGGCGCGCAGGTATTGGGGCCAGTGACGGTCGGCGCGCGCGCGCGCGTGGGTGCCAATGCCGTGGTGACCAAGGATGTCGCCGAAGGCGCGACCATGGTCGGCATACCGGCGCGCGCCATGCTGGTCGACGTCACGGCCTATCAGCGTGATTTCATGCCCTATGGCACGCCCTGTTCGGACTGTTTCGATCCCGAAAAGCAGAAGCTGGAATTGCTGCAGTGCGAGGTCGAGCAGTTGCAGAAGCGGCTGGCCGAATTGATGGTCGAAAAGCAGCGGCCGTCGCTGCCCGATGACGCCAGCCTGTTTCAGGAGCGTGACCGGGCCTGATGAGCAATGTGACGCCGTTTCCCCATTCAGGAACGGGGCCGGGCGAGCGCCAGGTGGGGTTCGAACGGCTGGAGTTGCAGCGGATCATGGACCTCTACGGCCGGATGGTCGCCGCCGGACATTGGCGCGACTATGCGATGGACATGGGGCGCGAGGCCGCGATCTTCAGCGCCTTTCGCCGCACCGCCGAGCGGCCTGAATATCGCATCGAGAAGCGACCTGCGCTGCGCCATCGGCAGGGTATGTGGGTGCTGGTGGGTGAGGGTGGTCAAATACTCAAGCGCGGGCAGGATCTGCAGAATGTGCTGGCCCCGGTGGAGCGGAAATTGATGCGGGTGGTCGAGGGGTAAAGTGGGCGTTGGCCCACCCCGCTGCGACTAACTTCGCCTTCGGCTCGGTAAGTCTCGCTGCCCCTCCCGCTGGCGGGAGGGGGTGGGTTAAGCGTAAGGGAGGCGGTTGGTGAGGGATGGCGGCAGGGTGCCCATTACGAGCATCCGGGCATGGTGCCAGAGCGCCGAGAGCAGCAGCAGGGACGAACCGATTACCAGCGCCGTGAAAGCGGCTGATAGTTCAACCGCTCCGGCCTGTTTAAACAGGGCGTAAAGGGCGAAGAGGACATAGGCTAGGCTCGACACGAGAAGCGCGCGTCGGTCGATCGCGAGGCCGACCAGGCCGAATGCAATGTAGAGCAAAATCACGACGACCGCCTTGCCGATGCTGATGTCGTCGCCCCGGAACACGCCGAGCAGATTGAACAGCGAATGGGCGATCATCGGTGCGGCGGTCAGGTGCAGCCAGAAGGCGACATCGGCGCGGCGCGTGGTGCGTGTCCGATCGCTCATGTCCCAGCGCATGGCGAGCGCGAAAATGGCGAGGCCTCCGGCGAGCAGCAGCAGATAAGCCAGCCTTATATCGCCGGGGAAGGCGGCAAGGACGAGGCCGCCGACGACGCCAGCGGCGGCGGCCGCGCCCGCCGCGACCGTGATCGGCACCATGAAGCGCCGCCAGTGCATCCAGGCGGCCAGCGCGCTGACGGCCGCGACGCCCGATATGATCAGCGAAGCCACCCGATCGCCGACGTCGGGGAATATCTGGGCCGCCAAGGCGCCCAGCGCGAAGGCGACACCGCCGACAAAGCCCGCGAGCAGCAGAATGGAGGGCAGCGCCATGCGCCGTTGGCGGGTGAAATATTCCGCCAGACCCCAACTGACCGCCGCGACCAGCGCGCCCGACATGAAGGAGGGATGATGTTCCGCCGCACCGAGTCGCACGCTGTTGCCGAGCCAGCCGACTGCGACGAGCAGGATGATACCGGCGATGGCGACGAATATGTCGTTGAAGCCGGTCAGGAGGCGGAAACTTTCTTCATCGACCACGGGGCTGGCGCGCAGTTGTGCGACATGATCGCGCAGCGCCTGCGCAGCCTGCGGTGACAGGACGCCCGCCGTAACGGCATCCTGCAAGTCGCCTTCGCTATACATCGTCCAACTCTCCTGTCGGTTTCGACACCGCGACGCTACCACAACTGTATTATGTCATCAACACAGTTCCTTTTGCTCTTTTTCGGGACGCTGCGCGATGATAGCGCGGTGGAGCAAAAGAGAGAGGAAAGTCCGCCCATGACCCTGCCGTCTGCGCTCAAAGGCCGCTTGTCGCTGCCGCTGATCGGATCGCCGATGTTCATCATTTCGCAGCCCGAACTGGTGATCGCCCAATGTCGTGCGGGGATTGTCGGTGCTTTTCCATCGCTCAACGCCCGACCATCGGGCATATTCGAACAATGGCTGCAACGGCTGGGCACGGAATTGACGGACGCGGATGCGCCGTTCGCGGTCAATCTGATCGTCCACAAGAGCAACAGCCGGTTGGACGAGGATCTCGACCTGTGCGTCAAATATCAGGTGCCGATCATCATCACGTCGCTGGGCGCACAGGAGCGGGTGAATGCGGCGGTGCATAGCTATGGCGGCATGGTGTTGCACGACGTCATCAACGACCGGTTTGCCAGAAAAGCGATCGAGAAGGGGGCTGATGGCCTGATCGCGGTTGCGGCCGGGGCGGGGGGCCATGCCGGCACGCTCTCGCCCTTTGCGTTGGTGCAGGAAATCCGCGCCTGGTTCGACGGGCCGCTGGCGCTGGCAGGGTCGATCGCGACGGGGCGCGCGATCGCTGCGGCGCGGATGATGGGGGCTGACCTTGGCTATATGGGGTCGCCCTTCATCGCCACGACCGAGGCCAATGCGGATGGTGCCTATAAGCAGATGATCGTGGACAGCAGCGCGGGCGACATCGTTTATTCCGACGTGTTTACCGGCGTCCATGGCAATTATCTGCGCCCCAGCATCGTCGCGTCGGGCATGGACCCGGACAATCTGCCCAAGGCGACGGAGATGGACTTTGCCAGCATGACCGGCGGCGACAAGAAGGCCTGGCGCGACGTGTGGGGATGTGGCCAAGGGATCGGCGCGATCGACCAGGTACAGCCCGCCGCCGACTTCATCGCACAGTTGAAGGCGCAATATCGGTCGGCGATCGACGGCTTTACCTCATAGGAAGGCGCGCAACTCGGCGATGAAGCGGTCGAACTGGTCGTGATGCAGCCAGTGGCCAGCATTGGGAAATTCCACCAGCCGCGCATCGGCGAAATGCGCCATGCGGCCGTCCTTCGCCGGGTTGGACGCCCAGCTATCCTGCCCCAGGCATAGCAGGGTCGGGCAAGTGATGCGCGACCAGAAATCGGGCAGGTCGGCGTCACTGCCCGCCTGCGGCGCTGCGCTGCTGAGATAAGGGTCGAACTTCCAGCTGAAGCTGCCATCCTCATTGCGGTTGACGCCGTGGATGGTGAGGTGAAGCGCCTGTTCAACCGAAAGATGCTCGTTGCGTTCGCGCATGCGGCCGATCGCGGCCTCGATCGTGGCGTAACGTCTGGGCGTGCGGCGGGCATTGGCGCGGCGCGTGTCGATCCATTGCCGCCAGACATCGAGCGATGCTTCCTCGGCCTTTTCCTTTAACCGGTCAGGTGACAGGCCAAGCCCTTCGAGAGCGACGATGCGCTGGACCTTGTCCGGGAACAGGCCCGCATAGCGCAGCGCGATCGATCCGCCGAGCGAATGGCCGACGATGGTGACGGGCGGGCGGTCGAGCAGGTCGACCAACTGGGCCAGATCATAGAGATAATTGGCCATCATATAGGAGCCGTCGGGCGACCAGGCGCTGTCGCCATGGCCGCGCAGGTCCGGCGCGATGACATGATAATCCTTCGCCAGCGCGCGCGCCGTCCAGTCCCAGCTGCGCCCATGATCGAAGCCGCCATGGACGAGGATCAGCACCGGCGCGGCGCTATTGCCCCAATCGAGATAGTGGAGCCGGGTGCGCAGCGATGTGAAGAAATGCGAGGTCGGGGTCAGGGCGGTGGGCGTGTCCATGCAGTCCTGCTGGCCGGAGGAGAAGGTGGGGCGTTTGCCACCCCCTTTGGCGAACTCGCCCCTGCTTGCAAGGGCGGAGCGACCAAAATCGCGCAATTTTCCGATGTTTGGGCGATGATAGCGGTCGGTCGATCCCTTGCTGCCCCGCTATTCGCCGTCGACCGGCGGCAGGATAAGGGCCGTGCGCGCGGCGGCGGCGGCATGCCCGGCCGTGGCGACGATCCGTGCCAGTTCGGCTTGCCGGAACGGCTTGTCGAGGCGCGGGCGGTGGCTCGCATGGGGTGGCAATTCGGCGAAACCGGTGATGATGACGACCGGCAATCCGGGCCGCATCTGATCGATCCTGTCGGCAAGCTGCGCGCCGGTCATGCCCGGCATGGCATGGTCGGTCACGACCAGATCGACATCGCCTTGCTCCAGCATCCGCAGGGCTTCGGCGGCGTTCGACGCGCGGAACACGGTATGGCCCAGATCCTCCAACATGCCGGCGGTGTTGGTCAGCACCAGTTCGTCATCATCCACCGCAAGGATGACGAGGGGGACGCTGGGGTTATTGCTGTAATCGACGGGCGCTATGATGTCGGCGGCGGGACCAGCCTGCGACACGGGGAGCCAGAGCGAGACGGTCGTGCCTTCGCCCGGTTGGCTGGTGATGGTGAGCGATCCGCCGCATTGCTGAACGAAGCCATGCACCATCGACAGGCCAAGGCCCGTGCCCTTGCCGACGCCCTTGGTCGTGAAAAAGGGTTCGCGGGCGCGCTCGATCGTGGCGGCGTCCATGCCTTCGCCATTGTCGGCGACGGACAGCTCGACATAGGCGCCGGGCGACAGGTCTGGCCGGTCGCCCTGTTCAATGGTCCAGCCCTGCGCCGCGATGATGATATCGCCGCCATTGGGCATGGCATCGCGGGCATTGACCGCGAGGTTCAAGATGGCGAGTTCCAACTGCGCCGGGTCGGCATGGACGTTGGCAAGCGACATCGGGAAACGGGTTTCGATGTCGATGGCACCGCCCAGCGTTGTCTGCAGCAGTTCGGCCATGCCGAGCACCAGCGCGACCGGATCGACGCTTTGCAGTTTCAGTTCCTGCTTGCGGGCGAAGGCCAGCATCCGCTGCGTCAGCGTCGCGCCGCGCTCGGCCGCGGCCATGGCATTGTCGAGATAGCGGCTGATATCCGCGCCGTTCGCCATGCGTTGGCGGGCAAGGTCGAGGCTGCCGACGATGACGGCGAGCAGATTGTTGAAATCATGGGCGACGCCGCCGGTCAGCTTGCCGATTGCGTCCATCTTCTGCGTCTGGATGATGGCATCACGCGCGGCGTCGAGCGCCTGTTGCGATTCGCGCCGTTCGGTGAGGTCGCGGGTGACCTTGGCAAAACCCAGCAACTGGCCATGGGAATCGCGAATGCAGTCGATGACGACATTGGCCCAGAAACGCGATCCATCCTTGCGGATGCGCCAGCCTTCGGCTTCGAACCGGCCATCGCGTTCGGCGGTATGCAGCGCGCGCGAGGGCAGCCCCGCCATCCGATCCTCTTCCGAATAGAAGCGGGCGAAATTCTGACCGAGGATTTCGTCGGCCTTATAGCCTTTGAAGCGCTCGGCCCCCATGTTCCAGCTGGTGATCGTGCCCACCGGATCGAGCATGTAGATGGCATAGTCGGTGACGCTTTCGACGAGCAGGCGAAACCGCTCCTCGCTGGAGCGGAGCGCGTCCTGCACCGCGCGCCGTTCGGTCAGGTCGCGGGTGACCTTGGCAAAGCCCAGCAATTGGCCATCTTGCGCATCGCGGATCGGGTCGATGACGACATTGGCCCAAAATTGCGTGCCGTCCTTGCGGACGCGCCAGCCTTCGGCTTCGAACCGGCCGTCATGGTCGGCGGTGTAGAGGGCGAGCGCGGGGATACCGTTGGCTTGATCTTCCGGCGTGTATAAGCGGGAGAAATGCTGGCCGATGATCTCGTCGGCGGCATAGCCCTTGAACCGTTCCGCGCCCGCATTCCAGCTGACCACCACGCCATCGGCATCGAGCATGTAGATGGCATAGTCGGTAACGCTCTGAACCAGCAGTTCGAAGCGGTTGCCCGTATAACCGGATAGACCCTTGTTCATTATATTCCCGATCAGGACGTCATGATCATGACGTCATCCCCTTGCCTTTAGGCAAACGCCAAAGCAGCCCGATCGTTCCACATGGTAGGAAGGCGGACATGTGAACGGTGGGATGGCTTGACTTGGGCGGCCGCTCTGCGCCACCACGCCCCGGCATAGACGGGTTTGGCTGGACGGGATGTGGGCATGGGCGAGGGTGTGACGGTCACGGTGATTGGCGAAGCCATGCTGGAGCTGAGCCGGGGGACGGGCGACAGCTGGAACCTGCGCTATGGCGGCGATGTCATCAATACCGCCGTGCATCTGGCGCGATCCGGCGACAGGGTGCGGCTGGCAAGCGCGATGGGCAGCGACCCGATGAGCGCCGAGCTGTGTGCGGCATGGGAAGCCGAGGGCGTGGATACGTCACTCGTTCTGCGCGCTGCCGACCGGTTGCCGGGCCTCTATGCGATCGAGACGGATGCGAGCGGCGAACGTAGCTTCCATTATTGGCGCAGCGAAGCGGCGGCGCGGCGGATGTTCGTGCTGCCCGGCAGCGCAGCGATGGTCGCGGCGGCAGCACAAACGGACCTGCTCTATTTCTCGTTGATCACGCTCGCCATCCTGCCCGATGAGGGACGGGAAGCGTTGCTGGACCTGTGCGCGGCGGTGCGGGCGCGCGGCGGCAAGGTGGCCTTCGATGGTAATTACCGGGCGCGCTTGTGGGACGATGCGGCCACTGCGCGGCACTGGCGCGACCGGGCGATCGCGCTCGCCGATATCGGCCTGCCCACGCTGGCGGACGAAGTCGAAATGGGCGAGGCGGACGATGCGCAGGATGCCGCGACCCGCTGGGGCGCAGGCGAGGGCCGGGAGATCATCGTCAAGCTGGGCGGCGATGGCTGCCTGGTCGACGGGCAGGTGGTGCCCATTCCCCGATCGCTGGACGTCGTGGATTCGAGCGGCGCGGGCGATGCCTTCAACGGCGGCTATCTGCACGCCCGACTGAGCGGCGTGACACCGGCGGACGCCGCGCTGGCCGGGCATCGGCTGGCGGGATGGAATATCGGACGGCGTGGCGCGATTCCTGCGCGGGATGGGGATGCGCCTTATTAATCTATCGGTGAAGGTGGAGCGGGTGAGGGGAATCGAACCCCCGTCGTCAGCTTGGGAAGCTGCTGCTCTACCATTGAGCTACACCCGCGTTCGATCGCCCATTGCCACGGCGGAAATGCGCCGTCAACCGACCTGGCGCTTGGCCAGTTTGCGCGCGAGTGTGCGGCGGTGCATGCCCAGACGGCGGGCGGCTTCTGAGATGTTGAAGTCGCTGTCTTTGAGCGCTTCGTGGATATGTTCCCATTCCAGCGTCTTGATGGACGTCGGGCGGGGGGCGAGCGGGGTGTCGGGGTCGCCGCCGGAGCGGGCGAAGGCGGCCTCTATGTCGTCGGTGTTGGACGGTTTGGCGAGATAATGGGTGGCGCCCAGTTTGATCGCATCGACGGCGGTCGCGATGCTGGCAAAGCCGGTCAGCACGACGATGAGCATCGCGGGGTCATGGGCATGCAGTGCCTGGACGCACGCAAGGCCGGACTGGGGGCCGAGCTTGAGGTCCACGACGGCAAAGCCGGGGCGATGGTCGGCGAGGCGGGCGTTGACCGATTCCAGGCTGTCGGCGAGCAGGACGCTATAGCCGCGCCGCTCGAACGAGCGTTTGAGCGTGCGGGCGAAGGCTTCGTCATCCTCGACGATCAGCAACAGCCGTTCAGACGTCATTCTTGCCCTCCTCCAAAGCCAGAGTTGCTAGCGGCAGGCGCAGCAGGATCATCGCGCCACCCTCCACGCTGTTGCTCGCATTGACCCGTCCGCCCAGCTTGCGCACGACATTGACCACCAGGAAGAGGCCGAGGCCGCCGCCCTGCTTGCCCTTGCTCGACCGATAGGGTTTGCCGACATCAGCCAGCATCTCTTCGCTAAAGCCTGGGCCATTGTCGCGCACGGCAATATGGAGCCAGCGATTGTCGCGGCTGACGAGCATGTCGATATAGGTCGCGCCCGCTTCACGCGCATTGTCGAGCAGGTTGGTGACGGCCTGGCGGATCACCGGATCGGCGACGATGCGCGGATAATCGTGCGGGCCAAAGTCGCAGCGCAGCGGCATGCCGGGATTGGCGCTGCGCCAGTCGCGGGCGATGGCATCGACGAAGTCGCGGACATTGGTGATTTGCGGGGCTTCGCCGCGCGCTTCGCCGGCCGACATCAATATGCCCGACAGGATCGCCTTGCAGCGTTTGATGGCGGTTTCCATCTCGCCGACTTCCTCGACCAAAGCGGGATGGCCGGTGATTTCGGGCATGTGGCGCCAATCGCCCAGCACGACGGCCAGTTGGGCGAGCGGGGTGCCGAGTTCATGCGCCGCGCCCGATGCGAGCAGGCCCATGCGGACGATATGCTCCTCCTCCGCCGCCTGCTGCCGCAACCGGGCGAGATAGGCTTCGCGCTGTTGCAGGTTGCGGGTGATGCGGGTCATGAACAGGACCAGCAGCACCGCGATCATGGTGAGGCAGATCCAGGTGCCGATGATATGCAGGTCGAACAGGCGGCCCTCGAACGCTTCGCTCAGATCCAGCGGGCGGTAGAAGAGCGAGAGCATCGCGGCGCAGAGCGAGGATATGGCGACGATGCCCCATACGCTCCAACGGTGGAGCAGCACAGCGCCCAGCGCCACCTGCACCAGATAGAGCGAGATGAAGGGGTTGGTCGCCCCGCCGCTGAGATACAGCTGCGTGGTCAGCGCCAGCACGTCGAACAGCAGCGCCAGGAAGAGTTCGGCATGAGAGATGTCGGTGCGCCGCCGCAACACCATCATGCTGCCAAGGTTCATGGCGGCCGCGATGCAGGGGACTACCAGCATGGACGGGAAGGGCAGGCGGATGTCCATGGCATAATGGACGATCAGGATGGTCGCGACCTGCCCCGCGATCGCGATCCAGCGCAACTGGACCAGCAGCGCCATATTCTTGCGCCCCGCCGCATCGGCGGACCATTGGCTGGGGAGCCAGCGCGCGCGCAGGGGCGTGCTGCCCTTCATGCCCGGCGATCTTTTCCTGACTGGCGCATGACGAAGATATAGGCACCCGCGACCATCGCCGCCAGCGCGAACCAGGTGATGGCGTAGACAAGATGGTTGTTGGGGAATTGCACGACGGTCAGCCCGCCGATGGGCAGGGCGTCGGGCTGCGCCCCGGCATCGGCGTCAATGAAGTAAGGCAGCGTGGCGGGCAGGGCGCGGGCGGCGGCGATGGCGGCGACGTCGCGCGAATACCAGCGGTCGGCGGCGGGGTCATTGTCGCGCAGGAAGCCGCCGCCCGGTTCGGTCAGGCGCAGCAGGCCGGTAATGCGGACTTGCCCCGTCGGGCGGGTGTAACTGGTGCGGGCGTCGGGCGGCACGAAGCCGCGATTGATGAGCAGCGTCGTGCCGTCCGCACGTCGGAGCGGGGTCAGCACCCAGAAGCCGGGGCCGCGGACAGTCGACGCCTGGACCAGAGTCGCGCGGTCGTGGATGAATGTGCCGGTCGCGGCGACGCGGCGATATTCGTCGGATTTGGTCGCTATGGCGGGCGCTGGCACCGGTGGCGCGTGAATGCGGACAGCGACCCGGACAATCAAATCGCGTTTCCACGCCAGCCGTTCGACCTGCCAAATGCCAAGCGTACATAGGGTCGTAAACAGCAAGGCGGCGATCAGTGTCAGGCCGATCGGAAATATCGCTCTATGTGCCGATGTCATCGGTCATCCTCCCCTAGTAGGCAGGGCTATCGCATATGACCAAGCATTGAGAGAAGGAATGCATCGTTCCAGCCCGCCCGTTTGATTTTGCCTTTGATTGATCCCTTGTCCGGGTGGGTTCTCAAGATGTTGAGCGCAAGTTTCCTGATTAGCGCGAGGTTTTGCGGGGCATAGTCCTTTCGGCTTCGCGCGGCGTCTTCCTCGAAGGTGACGTCGAGCACCCAGTGCAGTTGGTTTTCGATGGTCCAATGCGCACGCGCGACTTCGATCAGCCGTTTGGCGGTCAAAGGTCGGGACAGAAGGAACCAGCGTTTGACCGGTGGCTCGTCCCGACCAGCGTTGCGGCGGCACGTTTCCACTTGCCCCACCGCCGCGATGCCGGGGAAGTCGAGGGCTTCGGCGGGCACCACGATCGCGTGTCGGATTTCCGTGCGATCATGGGCCGGGCCTGACCGGATCGTGGCGACATCCGCCTGCTCGCCCATTGCGATCAGCGCTTTGGCGCTGGCTAGCAGCTTTGGCCGGTTTTCCTTGATCGCCAGGGCATAGTCGGCACCGGTTGCGAGAATGGCCTGCGCTGTGTCGGGTCGGCAATGCAGGGCATCGGCGGTGACGATACAGCCGTCCAGACGCAACAGCGTCAGCACCTCCAGCACGCCGGCGACTTCATTGCGACCGGGTGCCAGCCGCTGGCCAATGACCAGACGCTTCTCGGCTGCCCAGACATTGACGAGATGCAGCGGCGTCGCCTTGCGCCCACGTTCATACGCCCCGCGCAACGCCTTGCCATCAATCGCCACCACGCCTTCGAGGGCACCTGCGAATGCCGCCGTAAAGCGTGCAAACGCCGCTTCGAACGGCTCGGGATCGAGCAACCGGAAGACCCGGCTGAACGTGTCGTGGCTCGGTGGACCATGCTCCAGATCCACCACCTGACGCAGCAGGCCCAGCTTGGCACGGGCAAACTCCGCCATATCCGTACAATCTTCGGCACCGCACAGAACCGCCGCAAGCGCAACGAAGATCAGTTCGAGAAGATTGTGCCGCGCATTGCCCGCGCGCGGATCGTCAACCTCACCGAAATATGCCGAAAAATCATCCATCGGTCGCCTCCAACTATGGAGACCACCCAAGAATCCCATTCGATCAATCGTTCAAGCCCATATGCGATTCCCCTGCCCTTCCAGGGGAGGATTTTGCTGCCAGGTTTGTGAACTACACAATCGCCAATGCCAAACCGTTGTGGTTCTGGATGTCTGCTAGAAGCATGTAGATGTCACGGCATCTGGCTCATGTCATGCGTCATGGCGGGCATCATGTTGGTGTTGAGATGATACATGACCCACATCGAACCGGACAAGGTGATGACCACCAGGACCAAAGTGAACATCAGCGCCATCATCGACCAGCCGCCTTCCGAACGGGTGTTCATGTGCAGGAAGTAGATCATGTGGACGACGATCTGCACGACCGCGAAGGCCATGATGACGAGCGCGGTGGTCTGTGTATTGGCGAAATAGCCGGTCATCACCAGCCAGAAGGGGATGGCCGTCAACAGGACCGACAGGCCAAAGCCGATCATATAGCTGCCCATCGTGCCGTGGGCGCCATGCGCGTGGGTGTCGTGATCGTGCGCGCTCATCGCAGCATCCCCATGAGATAGACGAAGGTGAAGACGCCGATCCAGATGACGTCGAGGAAGTGCCAGAACATGCTGAGGCACATCAGGCGGCGCTGGTTGGCGGGGATCAGCCCCTTTTTGGCGACCTGTACCATCAGCGTCACCAGCCAGATGATGCCGAAAGTGACGTGCAGCCCATGGGTGCCGACCAGCGCGAAGAAGGCGGACAGGAAGCCCGACCGCTGCGGCGTCGCGCCCTCATGGATGAGGTGCGCGAATTCATAGAGTTCGATGCCGAGGAAGGCGAGGCCGAACAGGCCGGTAATGGCCAGCCAGCCCTGGGTCGCGGCGACCTTGTTCTTTTCCATCGACAACATGGCAAAGCCATAGGTGATGGACGAGAAGAGCAGCATCGCGGTGTTCAGCGCGACGAGGTTCAGGTCGAACAGGTCGCGCGGCCCTGGCCCCGCGGCATAGCTGCCGCTCAGCACCGCATAGGTGGCGAACAGGCAGGCGAAGATGAGGCAGTCGCTCATCAGGTAGATCCAGAAGCCCAGCGACGTGCTGGAGCCTTCGGGATGGTGCGGTTCCTCGCCCAAATGGAAGAGGGGCTTGCCGTCCTGATCGAGGAAGGCGGGGTCGATCTTGGAGCGTGTGGCCATGATGTTAGCCCTGTGTTGCGAGCAGCGCGCTGCGCTCGCCCTCGGTGCGCTCGACCACATCCTGCGGGATGTAGAAGTCGCGCTTATAGTTGAAGGTATGGCCGATCGCGACGGCGAGGATGCCGACGAAAGACAGGCCCGCCAGCCACCAGATGTACCAGATCATGCCGAAGGAGAAGGCCACGGACAGGCCGGCGATGATCAGGCCGGTCGCGGTATTGGACGGCATATGGATCGCCTTGTAGCCGGTCAGGGGACGCTGATAGCCGCGCTTCTTCATGTCCGCCCAGGCGTCGCCATCATGGATGACGGGCGTGAAGGCGAAATTATAGTCCGGCGGGGGCGAACTGGTCGCCCATTCCAGCGTGCGGCCGTCCCAGGGATCGCCGGTCGTATCGCGCAGTTGGTCGCGATTCTTGATGCTGACCGCGAACTGGATGAACATGCAGGCGATACCCGCCGCGATCATCACCGCGCCCAGCGCCGCGATCTGGAACCAGATTTGCAAGCTCGGATCATCAAACACGCGCATCCGGCGGGTGACGCCCATCAGGCCCAGCACATAGAGCGGCATGAAGGCGGTCCAGAAGCCGACGACCCAGAGCCAGAAGCTGCGCTTGCCCCAGGTGGTTTCCAGGCGGAAACCGAATGCCTTGGGCCACCAATAGTTGATCGCCGCGAACAGGCCGAACAGGACGCCGCCGATGATGACATTGTGGAAATGCGCGATCAGGAACAGCGAGTTGTGCAGCACGAAGTCGGCTGGCGGCACGGCGAGCAGTACGCCGGTCATGCCGCCCACGGTGAAGGTCAGCATGAAGGCGACCGTCCACATCATCGGCAGTTCATAGCGGATGCGGCCGCGATACATGGTGAACAGCCAGTTGAAGAGCTTGGCCCCGGTCGGGATGGAAATCACCATCGTCGTGATGCCAAAGAAGCTGTTGACGCTGGCGCCCGACCCCATGGTGAAGAAATGGTGCAGCCAGACGAGATAGCTGAGCAGCGCGATGACGATCGTCGCATAGACCATCGAGCTATAGCCGAACAGGCGCTTGGACGAGAAGGTCGAGGTGACTTCGGAGAAGACGCCGAACAGCGGCAGGATGAGGATATAGACTTCCGGGTGGCCCCAGATCCAGATCAGGTTCACATACATCATGGGGTTGCCGCCCATGTCGTTGGTGAAGAAGGCCGTGCCGATATAGCGGTCGAGGCTGAGCAGCGCCAATACGGCAGTCAGCACCGGGAAGGCGGCGACGATCAGCACGTTGGCACAGAGCGAGGTCCAGGTGAAGATGGGCATCTTCATCATGGTCATGCCGGGCGCGCGCATCTTGACGATGGTCGCGATCAGGTTGACGCCGGACAGCAAGGTGCCGATGCCCGCTATCTGTAAGCCCCAGATATAATAATCGACGCCGACGCCCGGTGAGTAAGCGATGCCCGACAGCGGCGGATAGGCGAGCCAGCCGGTGCGGGCGAATTCGCCGACGAACAGCGACATCATGACGATGATCGCGCCCGCCGTGGTCATCCAGAAACTGAAATTATTAAGGAAGGGAAAGGACACGTCGCGCGCGCCGATCTGCAGCGGGACGATATAGTTCATGATTCCCGTAATCATCGGCATTGCGACGAAGAAGATCATGATGACGCCGTGCGCCGTGAAAATCTGGTCGTAATGATGGGCGTTGAGATAGCCTTCGGAACCGTTGAACGCCATCGCCTGCTGCAACCGCATCATGATCGCGTCGGCGAAGCCGCGCAGGAACATGATGAGCCCCAGGATCATATACATGATGCCGATGCGCTTGTGATCGACGGTGGTGAACCAGTCGTTCCAGAGCGTGCCCCAGAGTTTATATTTGGTAACCAGCCCGAACACTACCGCGCCCCCCAGCGCGACCATCAGGAAGGTGCCGACGACGATCGGCTCATGCAGCGGGAGCGAACTCCAGTCGAGACGACCGAAGATCAGCTTCCAGATGCCACTATTTTCGGAGGCGGGATGCGGGGACATGGGCGTTACGGCCTTGATGTAGAGAGAAGGGGAGACTCGGGTTTTATAAAGCCCCTCCCCTTCAGGGGAGGGGTTGGGGTGGGGGCGTGCGGCAGGTGCAATGCCAAGAGGATGGCCCCCACCCCGGCCCCCCCCCTGAAGGGGAGGGGAGCAGGTGCCTTAATTCCCATGATGCGCTCCGTGCCCTTCATGGTCCTGCTGACCCGGGGCCTGGTTGCCCTGCGCGGCGGGGGTCTGCTTGGCAGCAGGGGTCATGCCTGCGGGCTGGGCGATCTCGCCCTTCTTGCCGGGTTCGACCGGGTGGTAGCCGCCGACGTCGATCGTGCCGTCATGGCGCAGGCCCTTGGTATCGTGGGCCGATTCTTTGCCAGCGCCGCCATGCATGTCGGTCATCATGATCTCGTCCATGCAGCGCTTGCCCGGTTGCGCGCACATGTTGAGCGCGGCGTGGAACAGGCGGGGCTCGACGCCCGCGAAATACAGGGGCTTCACCTTCTCGCTTGGCTGTTCCAACTTCACATAGGTCGCGCGGTCGAGCGTCGCGCCGCTGGCCTTCACGCGGGCGACCCACTGGTCGAACCCGCCCTGATCCATGGCGTGGAACTTGAAGCGCATGTTGGAGAAGCCTGCGCCGGAATAGTTGGCGGAAAAGCCATCGAACGTGCCGGGCTTGTTGGCGACGGCGTGCAGCGTCGTCTGCATGCCGGGCATCGCATAGATCTGGCCAGCCAGCGCAGGCACGAAAAAGCTGTTCATGATGGTCGAGGAGGTGATCTTGAACTCGATCGGCCGATCGACCGGCGCGGCCAGTTCATTGACTGTCGCGATGCCGAGTTCGGGGTAGATGAACAGCCACTTCCAATCCATCGCTACCACTTCGACCTGCAGGCGCTTGGCCGCCGGATCGACCTTGCGCGCCGAATCAATGCGTTCGATCGGACGATAGGGGTCGAGCAAATGGGTGCTGGTCCAGGTCACCGCGCCCAGCGCGATGATGATGAGTAGCGGCGCCGACCAGATCAGCAATTCCAGGCTGGTGGAATGATCCCAGTCGGGATCATAATCTTCCGCTTGCGCCTTGGCGCGATATTTCCAGGCGAACCAGCCGATCGTGCCCATGACGGGCAGGACGATCAGCAGCATCAGCGCTGTCGATATCAAAATGAGGTCGCGTTGCTGCATTGCAACATCGCCCGACGGGGCCATGACCACCCAGTCGCATGCGCCTAGCGGCAGCAGCAGGAGGGGAGCGAATCGGCGCAGAAATGCGCGGCTTGGGGCGGGCGTGCGGGCGATCATGAGGCTCGTCTAGTCGGGAAAATTCCGGGGTGACATTGGACCTTTTGTCCTATCCCTGCGCAGTGGCGAAATAGGGCATGGGTATATTTGACCACCAGAATGATTCGTCGTGCAGCCTTGTGCGGCCCCGAATCGTTCCCGCAGCATGAAGGCCCGTTTCACGCTATGACCTCCGCGACGACCACGCCCGGCCCTGACCTGGAGACCAACTCCACCCAGGCGGAACGCGACATGCGCAACCTTCACGCCCATGACGGCAAGAAGATCGCGCCGGGCGAGATCGCCATCGGCGTGATCATCGGCCGAACATCGGAATTTTTCGACTTCTTCGTCTATGCAATCGCCTCGTGCATCGTCTTCCCGGCGCATGTCTTCCCCTATCTGTCGCCGCTGGAGGGGACGCTCTGGTCGTTCGCCATTTTCGCGCTCGCCTTCGTGACGCGGCCGATCGGGTCGCTCATCTTCATGGCGGTCGATCGTCGCTTCGGGCGCGGGGTGAAGCTGACCATCGCGCTGTTCCTGCTGGGCGGATCGACGGCGGCCATCGCCTTCCTGCCCGGTTATGAGACGATCGGCCATTGGTCGGCGGTGCTGCTGGCGCTGTTCCGGACCGGGCAGGGCGTTGCGCTGGGCGGGACATGGGACGGGCTGGCCTCGCTCCTGTCGCTCAACGCGCCACAGGCCAAGCGTGGCTGGTATGCGATGATGCCGCAATTGGGCGCGCCGTTGGCGTTGATCGTGGCGGCGGGGCTGTTCGCCTTCTTCCTCTCCACCCTATCCACCGCTGATTTCCTGAGCTGGGGCTGGCGCTATCCCTTCTTCGTTGCGTTTGCGATCAACGTGGTGGCGTTGTTCGCGCGGTTGCGGATCGTGGTGACGGAGGAATTTGCGCGGCTCTATGAAGCGCGCGAATTGCAGCCTTCGCCGGTGATCGAAACCGTGCGCAGCGAAGGGCGCAATATCGTGATCGGGGCGTTTGCGCCGCTGGCCAGCTTTGCGCTGTTCCATATGGTCACGGTGTTTCCGCTGTCGTGGATCGCGCTCTACACCGACGAGCCGCTGGAACGCTTTTTGATGATCGAGGTCATCGGCGCGTTCGTGGGTGTGCTGGCGATCATCGTGTCGGGCTTTGTCGCGGATATGATCGGGCGACGTCGCCTGCTCGGCTATTCGGCAGTGGGCACGGCCTTTTTCGCGGTGGCCGCGCCGTTGCTGCTCAATGGCGGCGATCTGGGCGAAGTGGCGTTCATGGTGATCGGCTTCATCCTGCTGGGCCTCAGCTTTGGCCAGTCGTCCGGCGTGGTGGCGTCCAACTTCCGGTCGGCGACGCGCTATACCGGATCGGCGTTGACGTCGGACCTGGCCTGGCTGGTGGGCGCAGGGTTCGCGCCGCTGGTAGCGCTGCTGATCTCGACCGAGTTCGGGCTGGCGGCGTCGGGCGCTTATCTGCTGTCCGGGGCGATCGTTACGGGCTTTGCCCTGTTCGTGAACAAGGAACTGGCGGGCCGCGATCGCTAAATCGCACGGCGCATCCGGGGCTTTTTCAGGAAGATCGGCGCATCCGCGCCAGGGCCTTGCGGTCGAACCAACCAGTGAGGCCGGGGCGCGGGCGAAAGCGGGGGAGCCAGTCGGGATAGAGGCTGGCGAGGCGCGGGGGCAGGCCGTCCGGCCCCTCCCGCGTCATGATGTCCGACACGATGCGGTTCTGGAAGAAGCGCACCGAATAATTGATCAGCCGCTTATATTGCATCGTCCAGGTCGAGGGGCGGGCGAGGCTGACCTGCTCGCACAGAAAGCCGGCCGCGTCGCAGGCCAGCACGCGGCCATGCTGCCAGTCGGCATCGCTGGCGAGGTTGGTGTGCGCCCAGGCGGCGACCAGGCCATCGTCGCCGATCAGGTCGTCGGGCAGGCGCAGGCCGCGCGCGCGGATCGCCGCGACGAACGGTCCCGACAAAGCATAGAGATCGCCGAACAGGCCGCCTTCGATTTTGAGATTGCGGCGATAGAAATCCGCCATGCGGCCGTTCATCGGCATGCCTGCGCTGGCATTGGCTTGGGGGTTGGCGGCGAGGTCCGCGACCAGCGCGTCGATCGACCCGGCGACGATCTGCGCGTCGCCATCCATGAAGATGACGGCGTCTTCCGTCCCGGTCAGCAGGCCATGGACCATATGGTTCCAGGTGCGCGATTTGCCGCCCACCTGTATGTCGTGGACGATAACGTTGGTGCGCCCGCCCGCCGCCGCCGTGGCGCGGGCGACGGTGGCATCGGTCGTGCCGTTGACCAGCACATGAAAAAGCGTGTCGGGCCGGTCGAGCGGCAGTGAACCCAGGCAGGCGCCGATCCGGCGCTCCTCCTGATGGGCGAAGATAGCGACGGCGACGGCCATGGCGTCTAGCGGAAGTCCCAGCCCTGCTGGCCATGCTGGGCCAGATCAAGGCCGTCTGCTTCCTCCTGCGCGGTGGCGCGCATGGGGATCAGCATCGAGACGATCAGCGCAGCGATGGCGCTGCCCACCATGGCCCAGAGCGCGACGATGACGAGGCCGATGGCTTGCGATGTCAGTGCGCCGGTCAGGGTGATGCCGATGTCGAAGCCGACCCCACCCATCAGCGGCAGGGCGAAGACGGGCAGGAGCAGCATGCCGGTCGCGCCGCCAAGGCCGTGAATGGCGAAGACGCTGGCGCTGTCATCGACATGGCGGGCGACAAGGGGCTGAACCAGGCGGCAGAGGAACGCGGCGATCACACCGATCAGCATCGCGCCGCCGGTGCCGACCAGCGCGGCCGATGCGGCGATGGCGGCGATTCCGGCCAGGGCGCCGGACAATATGCCGGTGGCGGAGGTGCGCTTGCCCAGCACATGGTCGAGCAGCGCCCAGGTTAGCGCAGCGGCGCAGGCGGCGAAATGATGGTTGAGCAGTGCGGTCGCGGCATCGTCGGTCGCGCCGAGCGCCCAGCCGCCGACCATGCCGGACAGGCCGATCCACAGCAGCGCCCCACCCGCAAGGCTAAGCACCGGCGCATGGCCGACACTGGCGGGATCGCGCCTGCGCCCGGCGATCAGTGCGAGGGCAAGGGCGGAGAAGCCCGCGACGCCATGGACGACCAGGCCGCCGGCAAAATCCATGACGCCCAAGTCCGCGAGCCAGCCGCCGCCCCACACCGCATGGGTAATCGGCGCATAGACGAGCAGCAGCCAGAGCGGCGCGAAGCCCAAGAACCAGCCGATCCGCGTGCGTTCGGCGACGGTGCCGACCAGCAGGCAGGCGGCGAGCAGGGCAAGGGCAAGCTGAAACAGGACGAAGGCGGATTCAGGCACCGTCAACCCGTCACGCAACTGCGCGAGATTGGCGAGCAACAGGTTCGCGCCGCCGCCGAGCCAGGCGCTGCCCGGTGCATAAGCGAGGCTGTAGCCGACGATCGCCCAGGCCAGCGACACGGTCGCGATGACGCCCGCGCCCTGCGCCATGACCGAGAGCGCGTTGCGGACATTGACCTGGCCCGCATGGCGCAGCATCAATCCCGGCAAGGCCGCCAGCAGGATCAATAGCGCGCAGACCATCATCCAGCCGGTGTCGCCGCTGTCGGCAACGGCGATCTGGGCATAAGCGGCTTGCGGCGCGGCCAGCGCGGCGATCAGGGGCAGGGTCAGAACAAAGCGCATCGGCAATCCCGGCAATCCAAACAGGCCCCCGTCCTAGCGCGGACAGGGTAAAGTTTTCGATAAGCAGCCGCCCTTATCAGCGGACGATGACAGGCGCGTGCAAGACTGTTAAGGGCAAGCCATGCGGGGTTTGCTGTCTTTCTGTGCGGCGGTCATGATTCTCCTCTCCATGGGGATGGGAACGCTTGCGCATGCGACCGAGGCCTTGGGCTGTGTCGAAGATGAGACCAGCCTGTCGATCAGCGCGGCCGACATGCATGGCGACCTGCAACCCGGCGACGCGGATAATGGCCTGCCGCATCATCATGGCGGCTGCCATGGCCATCATGTCGGCACGGCGGGATCGCGCGTTTCCTTTGATGGGACGGTGGCCACCCGCGACCAGCTGATGATCCCCCCGGCGCCGCGCCTGTCCGCCATCGAGCCTGCTCGAACATTGCGCCCACCCATCGCCTGACATCGACCGAATAGGCCGCGCTCGCCTGGCGTCGCGGTTCCTTTCTCGTTGATTTCAGGAATTATCTTCATTAAACGCATCCTTGCGGCCTGTCTGGCCGTGTCGTGCTGCACCAGCGCCTTCGTGGCGCGGGCGGACGAACCATCTTTTACCTTGGCGCAAGCGCTAGAACGCGCGGGTGCGACATCGCCCGCCATCGAAAGCGGCGCGGCGGGCGTGCTGGTCGCGCAGGCGGCGCGCACCGTGGCGGGGCTGCGGCCCAATCCCGAACTGAATATCCAGACCGAAAATGTCGCGGGCAGCGGCGACTATCGCGGCTTTCGCAGCGCCGAGACGACGGCGCAGGTCACGCTGCCGCTGGAACTGGGCGGCAAGCGGCCGGCGCGGGTTGCGTTGGCCAATGCGCAGCAGGATCGCGCGCAAATCGAGCAGGCGGTGATTGCCGCCGACCTGCGGCTGGCGGTGACGCAAGCCTATGTCACTGCCGTTTCGGCGGTGGAGCGGGCGAGCGTGGCGCAGCGGCAGGTGGCGATTGCGGCGGAAGCGCTGCGGTCGGCGCAGGTGCGCGTGCGGGCGGGGCGTGCCTCGCCTTTGGAGGCGCAACGGGCCGAACTGGCGCATCTCAATGCGCAGGCAACGCAGGAACAAGCCGAACGGTTGGCGAATGTCGCGCGCGCCAATCTGGGCCGGTTGATCGGCGCGCCAGTAGCAGGCGCGCTAGATTTGCGCTGGTTCGAGACGCTGGCGGCGGCCGGACCGGTCGATCGGGCGGCGGTGCGCGACATGCTGACTGCACGGGCCGCAGCGCTTGATGTGGTGACCGCCGACGCGCAAGTGCGGCTGGCGGGCGCACAACGGGTGCCTGACCTGCAATTGTTCGCTGGCCCTCGCCGCCTGTCGGGCAGCAACGACACTGCGTTGCTGATGGGCATCAACATCCCCTTGCAGATATTCGACAATGGCGGCGCGGCGCAGGCGCAGGCGCGGGCCGAACGGCAACGCGCCGACGCGACCCGGCGGATGACCGAAATCCAGCTCGACCAGGCCATCGCTTCGGCAGACGCGGAGGTCGCCAATGCCGAAACCGCCGCACGCATCGCCAGCGGCCCGGCGCTTGCCGCCGCGCAGGAGGCGGCGCGGATCGCGCGCATCGGCTATCGCGAGGGCAAGTTCGGGCAGATCGACCTGATCGAAGCCGAACGCGCGCTGCTCGACACCCGCATGGCCGCGATCGATGCGCTGGCCACCTATCATGATGCTTCGGCGCGCCGCGACCGGCTGGTCGCCCCGGCATCCTTGTTCGTGAAAGATTGATCCGATGAGACAATGGACATTATCGGCGGCCTTGCCGCTGTTCCTGCTGCTGGCCGCCTGTGGCGAGACGGCACCGCAGAATGAAGCGCATGATGAGGCGGGCCACGCCGAAGACCATGACGAGGAAGGCGAGGAGGATCATGCGGAAGAGGAGGGGGCAATCACCCTGTCCGAAGCGCAGATCCGTAGCGCAGGCATATTGCTGGTGCCGGTCGGCATGGCGGGATCAGGCGGGGCGGCGAGCCTGCCCGCGACGATCGAGGCCGATCCGCAGGGCATGCAGGTGGTGACGGCGGCAGTGGGCGGGCGCGTGGTCGCGCTCCATCGCAATCTGGGCGAGGCGGTGCGGCGGGGCGATCCGCTGGCGGTGATCGAAAGCCGCGAGGCGGCGCAGATGCAGGGCGAGATCGAGGCGGCCCGCGCCCGGCTGGCGCTGGCGCGCAGCAATTTGGGGCGGGAGCAGAGGCTGTTCGCGGAGAAAGTATCGCCCGAACAGGATCTGATCGCGGCGCGCACGAGCGCGACCGAGGCGGGGATTGCGCTGCGGCTGGCGCAGCAGCAACTGGCCGCGACGGGCCGCGCGGGCGGTGGCCTCAACCGCATCAGCCTGCCCTCGCCGATTGGCGGGCAGGTGGTTGGCCGCAGCGCGATGCTGGGGCAGGTGGTAGCGGCCGATACCGAACTGTATCGCGTCGCCAATCTTGGCAAGCTCTCAGTCACCTTGTCGCTGTCGGCGGCCGATGCCGGAACTTTGAGACCGGGCGGCACGGTCACGGTGACCGCGCCAGGGCGCACGGCGCAGGCGCGGATCAGCTTCGTGTCGCCGATCCTCGACGCGCCGACCCGGCTGGTCCCGATCATCGCCACGATCGACAATCGCGACGGGCAATGGCGCGTCGGCGAGAATGTCACCGCCGCCGTCGATCTGCCGTCCAGGGATGGCGGGCGCGCCATCGCCGTGCCGCAGATCGCGGTGCAGACGGTCGAGGGCAAGAGCAGCGTGTTCGTGCGCACCCGCACCGGGTTTCAGGCGGTTCCGGTCGAACTGGGGCCAGTGAGTGGGGATCGCGTCATCGTCACCAAGGGATTGAAAGGCGGCGAGCGGATCGCCGCCACCGGCAGCTTCACGCTCAAGGCCGAACTCGGCAAGGGCGAAGCGGAACATGGGCATTGATCGATGATTGACCGGATCGTCACCTTCGCGGTCGCGCGGCGCTGGCTGGTGCTGCTGCTGACCCTCATCGCCTGCCTCATCGGCGGCTGGGCGCTTCAGCGCCTGCCGATCGATGCGGTGCCCGATATCACCAACAACCAGGTGCAGGTCAATGTCCGCGCGCCGTCGCTCTCGCCCGAACTGGTTGAGAAACAGGTCGCCTTTCCCATCGAAACCGCGCTGTCGGGGATTGAGGGGCTGGAATATAGTCGCTCGCTGAGCCGCAACGGCTTTGCCCAGATCACCGCCGTCTTCACCGATTCCACCGACATCTATTTCGCCCGGCAGCAGGTGAATGAGCGGCTGGCAGGGCTGGCCGAAAGCCTGCCTGCGGGTGTGACGCCGGAAATGGGGCCGATCGCCACGGGGCTGGGCGAGGTCTATATGTGGACCGTCCACCTCGCCCATCGCAAGGATGACCAGCATGATCCGGGCGAGCCGGGGCTGCAACCCGATGGCAGCTATATCACGCCGGAGGGCGAGCGGCTGGTGAGCCAGGCGGATCAGGCGACCTATCTGCGCACCGCGCAGGACTGGATCGTCGCGCCGCTGCTCAAGAACACGCCGGGCCTGGCCGGGGTCGATTCGATCGGCGGCTATGTGAAGCAATTTCAGGTCGTGCCCGATCTGGCGCGGCTGGCGGCGTTGCGGATCAGCATCGACGATCTGGCGCGCGCGTTGGAAGATAATAATAATGCGGTTGGCGCGGGCGTGGTCGATCGCAATGGCGAGGGGCTGGCAGTGCGATCCGATGCGCGGCTGACCGGGGCGGAGGATCTGTCCCGCACCGTGATCGCGACGCGCGAGGGCGTGCCGATCCTGCTGAGCCAGGTCGCAACGGTCCGGACGGGGCAGGCAATCCGCATGGGGTCGGCGTCCGAAAACGGGCGCGAGGTCGTGGTTGGCACGGCGGTCATGCGCGTGGGCGAGAATAGCCGCACCGTGGCATCGGCGGTCGCCCGCCGATTGGAGGAGATCAACGCTTCCCTGCCGACCGACGTCATCGTCCAGCCGGTGCTGGATCGTACCGCGCTGGTGCATTCGACCATCAACACGGTGGCCAAGAATCTGGCCGAAGGCGCGTTGCTGGTCGTCGTCGTCCTGTTCGTGCTGCTCGGCAATTTCCGCGCGGCGCTGATCGCGGCGCTGGTGATCCCGATCACCATGTTGATGACCAGCTTCGGCATGTTGCAGGGGGGCGTGTCGGCCAATCTCATGAGCCTGGGCGCGCTCGACTTCGGCCTGATCGTCGATGGCGCGGTCATCATTGTCGAACATGCGTTGCGGCGGATCGCCGAAGGGCAGCATCGTGAAGGCCGGGTACTGACGCTGGACGAGCGGCTGGCCGTGGTCGTGGGCGCCGCGCGGGAGATGATCCGGCCGTCGGTCTATGGCCAGGCGATCATCATCCTCGTCTATGTGCCGCTGCTGACGCTGACGGGAATCGAGGGCAAGACGTTCACGCCGATGGCGCTGACGGTCATCCTGGCGCTGGTCTGCGCCTTCATCCTGTCGCTGACTTTCGTGCCGGCCCTGCTTGCGGTGCTGTTGTCGAAGCCGGTGGAGGAGAAGGAAGGGCGGATCATGGGCTGGCTCAAGACCCGCTATGAACCCGGCCTCGACAAGGCGATGAAGCGGCCGACCCGGACCATGGGGGTCGCGGTGGCCGCGTTCGTACTGGCGATCGGCGCGTTCCTGACGCTGGGGCAGGAGTTTCTGCCGCAGCTCGACGAGGGCGACATGACCGCGCAATTGCTGCGCATTCCGGGCACGTCGGTCGAACAGAGCCAGGCGATGCAGTTCGATGTCGAAAAGGCGATCGCTACTTTGCCGCAGGTCCGCTTCGTCTTTTCCAAGACGGGGACGGCGGAACTGGCATCGGACCCGATGCCGCCGAATATCTCGGACACGTTCATCATCATGAAGCCGCGTGCGGAATGGCCCGACCCGAAATTGCCCAAGGCGGAACTGGTGGAAGCGGTCGAAAAGAAGCTGGCGGTGCTGCCCGGCAATGCCTTCGAAATCAGCCAGCCGATCCAGATGCGGTTTAACGAACTGATTGCGGGCGTGCGGGGTGACGTGGCGGTCAAAGTCTTTGGCGACGATGCCGATGCGATGGCCCGCACCGCCAATCAGGTCGCGACGATCCTGCGGCGGACGGACGGCGCGGTGGACGTGCGGGTCGAGCAGACCGAGGGGCTGCCGATGCTCGACATCCGCCCCCGGCGCGAGGCGCTGGCGGCGATGGGGCTGTCGGCCAAGGCGGTGCAGGATGTGGTGGCCGCCGCGATCGGCGGGCGTGATGCGGGCATGATCTTCGAAGGGGATCGACGCTTTGCGGTGACGATCCGGCTCGACGATGCGCAGCGGGCCGATATCGAGGCGGTGGGGCAGATCCCTGTGCCGATACCCGATGGCGCCTTCGTACCGCTGGCGAGCGTGGCGGAGATCGCGGTGACGACTGGTCCCAACCAGATCAGCCGCGAAAATGGCAAGCGCCGGATCGTGGTGCAGGCCAATGTGCGCGGGCGCGACGTCGCGAGCGTGGTGGCGGATGCACAGGCGGAGATCGCATCCGATGTGCGCTTGCCGGCGGGGGCCTATCTCGAATGGGGTGGGCAGTTCGAAAATCTGGCGTCTGCGCGGGATCGGCTGTTGCTGGTGGTGCCTGCCTGTTTCGTGCTGATTTTGCTGCTGCTCTACGGAGCATTGGGCAATGTGCGGGACGCGATGATCGTCTTTACCGGCGTGCCGTTGGCGCTGGTGGGGGGCGTGCTGGCGCTGTTTCTGCGGGGCATGCCCTTTTCCGTGTCGGCTGCGGTGGGCTTCATCGCGCTGTCGGGCATTGCCGTGCTCAACGGATTGGTGATGGTGACGGCGATTCAGGAACTGATCGGGCAGGGTATGGACCGGGCGCGGGCGGCGGAGCAGGGGGCGATGCGCCGCCTGCGGCCGGTGGTGATGACCGCGCTGGTCGCCTCGCTCGGCTTCGTGCCGATGGCGCTGGCGACTGGATCGGGCGCGGAGGTGCAGAAGCCGCTGGCGACGGTGGTGATCGGTGGGCTGGTGTCGGCGACGCTGCTGACCCTGTTCGTGCTGCCGACGCTCTATGCGCGCTTCGGTGGGCGGCGGGCCTGACGTCAGGGCAGGGGGCGGTGGTGCCGCCCCCTGTCGCGTTCAGGCATCGACCGACACGACGCCGCGCCGGATCTGGTCGAGCTCGATGCTTTCGAACAGGGCCTGGAAATTGCCGTTGCCGAACCCGTCATTGCCCTTGCGCTGGATGATTTCGAAGAAGATCGGGCCGAACATATTTTCGGTGAAGATCTGCAACAAAATGCCCTCACCATTCTCGACGCTGCCGTCGATCAGGATGCGGTTGGCGCGCAGCCGGGCCAGATCCTCGCCATGGCCGGGGACGCGCCTGTCGACCAGATCATAATAGGTCTCGATCGTGTCCTGCAACCGCACGCCGCGCGCGCGCAATTTTTCGACCGTGTCGTAGATATTGTCGGTGGTGAGCGCGAGATGCTGGATGCCTTCGCCATGATAGTCGCGGATGAACTCCTCGATCTGGCTCTTGTCGTCCTGGCTCTCGTTCAACGGGATGCGGATCGCGCGGTCAGGCGCAATCATCGCCTGGCTGGTGAGGCCGGTCGCCTTGCCCTTGATATCGAAGAATTTCTGCTCCTCGAAGCCGAAGAGGGTGCGGTAAAATTCGCTCCACACCTGCATCTGCCCGCGCCGGACATTGTGGGTCAGATGGTCGAGCAGGTCGAGCCCAACATTGTTCTTCGCTTCCGCTTCCTGCCAGCCGGGGAATTCGGCCCAGTCGGCATAGGGGTCTTGGCCATCGGGCATGAAATAGAGGTAGGAGCCGCCAATGCCCTGGATGACGGTGTCATCCTCCTCGGTCGCCTGCGCGCCATGGTCGAGCGCCCAGCGCATCGCAGCCTGCGGATCGGCGACGCGGAAGGCCATGGCGCTGGCGGAGGGACCATGGACCCCGCGAAAGGCGGCGACGCGCCCGGCATCGTCGCGGTTGAGCATCAGGTTGATGCGGCCCTGCTTGTAGCGGGTGATATTCTTGGTCGGGTGGCGGTGCGTCGGCACGAAACCCAGTTGTTCGAACTGCGCCGCCATCGCCGCCGGATCCGGCGAGGTGAATTCGGCAAATTCGAAGCCGTTGAGGCCCAGGGGATTGTCTATGGTAGCGGTCATTGCGGCTCCTCTTCCTTTTTTATCTTGGCATAGGCCTGCGTGCCGCGGGTGTAGACCCGGTCGGTCGGCAGGATGGTATCGGTGTCGAGATCGGGCAGGCCGTCGAGTTCAGCGTAGAGCGGGGCGAAGTCGGTCTCGACCGTCTGGCGCAGCAGATCTTCGAAACTGTCGATGACGAAATAGCTCTGCTGATAATCGTCGATGCGGTAGCGGGTACGCATCAGCCGTTTGAGATCGAAGCCCAGCCGGTTGGGGGAGGGATCGTCTAGAGCGTAGATGGACTCGCCATGCGACGACACGATGCCCGCGCCATAGAGTTTGAGGTCGTCGCCCTGGCGGAGCAGGCCGAACTCCACGGTGTACCAATAGAGCCGGGCCAGCCGGTCGATGGCTCCCAGACCATCGGCGCGCAGGCCGCCCTGGCCATAGGCCTGCATATAGTCGGCGAAGGCGGGGTTGGCGAGCAGGGGGACGTGGCCGAAGACGTCGTGGAAGATGTCGGGTTCGGACAGATAAT
Source organism: Sphingobium sp. SA2 (assembly GCF_032227065.1). NCBI lineage: Bacteria > Pseudomonadati > Pseudomonadota > Alphaproteobacteria > Sphingomonadales > Sphingobiaceae > Sphingobium > Sphingobium sp. SA2. The sequence goes on along the minus strand of NZ_JAPMXX010000006.1, from coordinate 2,735,364 downwards.
CAATCTGGTCGGGCGTGCGCAGGAAGCGCCCGGCGACGAAGCGGCGGTTGGCGAGGTGATCGAAGAACAGCCGGTCGGGGACGAGGCCGGGGACGGCGACGACCTGCCAGCCGGTCAGATTCATCAGCCGTTCGGATAGCTCATCGAAATCGGGGATGCCCGGCCGGGTCATCCGCAGCACGTCCAGCCCGTTCATGAACTCCGCCACGACGCGGTCAGGGAGCATCTGCGCCTGGCGGGCGAAGAGCTTGTCCCACAGCGCATGTTCCTGAGGCGTGTAGGCGGCCCAATCCTGCGGGATCGTCCAGTCCTCGGCGGTGCCTGCGGGGCGCTCTATGTCGGTTTGGGCCATGACGATAATATTGCATGGTTCAAGTGAAAAAGGGTTTCAATCTCCTGCTTTGCTGCGCAATATTGGACATGATTTCATCAAATATGGGCCAGATATGAAACAGGACTATCAGATCGATGCGATCGACCGGCGGATCATCGCCATATTGCAGGCCGACGCCGCCATTCCCCATGCGCAACTGGCCGAACAGGTCGGCGCATCGACCGCCTCCTGCTGGCGCCGGATCAAGGCGCTGGAGGCGGCGGGGGTGTTGACCCGCGCGGTGCGGCTGGTCGATCCCGCCAAGGTTGATCGCGGGGTCAATGTGCTGTGCAATATCCGCATGCGCAGCCATGCCCGCGAACCGCGCAGCGCCTTCGAGGCCTTTGTCGATGAGTGCCCGGAAATCGTCGAATGCTTCTCCATGTCCGGCGAGTGGGACTATCTGTTGCGGGTCGTGGTGGCGGACGTCGCCGATTATAACCAGTTCCTGATGCACACTTTGTTGGCCCAGCCGACGGTGGCGGGGGCGGCTTCGCACTTTGCGCTGTCGACCACCAAATATACCACCGCCTTGCCGGTGTGATCGGTTGTAGCAAAGTGCATTAATCGAAACCTGTGGTTGGCTGTTCCCCGGCGAAGGCCGGGGTCCAGTCCCACGGCCAGAACTGGACCCCGGCCTTCGCCGGGGAACAAGGCTCATAAGTCAGCCTCATTGCAGGATGGCATTAGGCGATCGCCATCTCGCCCATCCACGCGCCGAAGGAGGCGCGGGCGCGGGAGGTATAGGCTTCCTTGCGCTGCTTCTTCTTGACGTCATCCAGCGTCGGGAAGAGGCCGAAATTGACGTTCATCGGCTGATAGTCCGCCGTTGCGACATTGCCCGTCACATGGCCGAGCAGCGCGCCGAGCGCGGTGTCGGCGGGCGGCGGCGTCAACGTCTGACCCAGCAATTCGGCCGCGGCGAAGCGCCCGGCGATCAGGCCGATTGCCGCGCTTTCGACATAGCCTTCGCAGCCCGTCATCTGCCCGGCAAAGCGGATATGCGGGGCGCTTTTGAGGCGCAGCGTGGCGTCGAGCAGCTTTGGCGACTGGATGAAGGTGTTGCGGTGCAGCCCGCCCAGCCGCGCAAACTCGGCGTTCTGGAGGCCGGGGATAGTACGGAACAATTCCACCTGCGCGCCGTGCTTCAGCTTGGTCTGGAAACCGACCATGTTCCAAAGCGTGCCCGACGCATTATCCTGCCGCAACTGCACCACGGCATAGGGCCAGCGGCCGGTGCGCGGATTGTCCAGCCCCATCGGCTTCATCGGCCCATGGCGCAGCGTTTCCGGCCCGCGCGACGCCATCACCTCGATCGGCATGCAGCCTTCGAAATAGGGGGTGTTGGCCTCCCATTCCTTGAACTCGGTCTTTTCGCCGTCGAGCAGCCCCTGGACGAAGGCCTGATATTGCTCCTTGTCCATCGGGCAGTTGATATAATCCTTCCCCTCGCCGCCGCCGGGGCCGATCTTGTCCCAGCGATTGGCCATCCAGCACTGGTCCATGTCGATGCTGTCATGGTGGATGACCGGGGCGATCGCGTCGAAGAAAGCGAGATGCTCCATCCCCGCCGCCTGGCCAATGCTGGTCGCGAGCGCGGGCGCGGTGAGGGGGCCAGTGGCGATGATGGTCATGCCTGTCGTGGGCAGCGTGTCGATCCGTTCACGGATGATCTCGACATTAGGGTGATCGGCCAACGCGCGGGTGACGGCACCGGAAAAGACATGGCGATCCACCGCCAGCGCCGAGCCTGCGGGCACTTTGGCCGGTTCGGCGCTCGCCATGATGAGCGAATCCAGCCGCCGCATTTCCTGATGCAGCAGGCCCACGGCATTTTTGTCGGCATCGTCGGAACGGAAACTGTTGGAGCAGACCAGTTCGGCCAAGCCTTCGGTCTGGTGTGCGGGCGACATGTCCCCGCTGCCCCGCATTTCCGACAGGCGCACCTTGATCCCCGCCTGCGCCAACTGCCACGCCGCTTCGGACCCGGCGAGCCCGCCGCCGATGATATGCACCTGATAGTCTGCCACTGATATTCGCCTTGATGTCGCAATTCTGCCGTTCGGGCCAAGGCCTATAGCCGATGGGCGCGCAGTAGGACAGGGCGGCGTGGGTGGCTTTTGGGGTGGGGTGGCGGGGGGGGTGGTGCTGTGCGAAGCTTGTGAAGTTCACACCGTTGCAGGGTTCGATTTTGCTGGGGTTGGGGTTTGCAGGACGGACTTCGCAATAGGAGGGTTTTTGCGAAGTGTGGGGGCGGCTTCTTTTCCGCGAACGAGGCTGATTTTTACCGAGTGTAGAGGGCAAGGCGAAAAATAAGCAGCATCCCTAATAAGGCCTTGAGAGATGAGGTAAATAAGCCGATAGGAATAAACACGATTCGTTCCGGTCATCCTGGTGGATGCGCCAAGCAGTGGGCGATCGTTAGATGAAAGGAATATGAAATGGCTTCTACTGCCAAGCAAGAGAGCTATACCCTAGAGTATCGTGTCCTTCGGAACATAAGCGCACCCGAAGACGATGCAGATGATCGTAAGGTCTATACCGGACAAGCGCCGGCATCCAGCCTTCTCGACCTTGAAGACGATGAAAACGTCCGAGAATATTTAGTGGAAGCCAAGGGGAAGCAAAAGCACTCTCCCACATTGGTCCATCAGGCTATTCGGAAAACTCTTCGGGACCATCCGGATCAGTTTAATATCCTCAATGGAGGCCTCGTAATCGTGGCGCGGAGTGCAACCGTCGACGATGCGAAAAAGATCGTTCGTCTTGAGAAGCCGAGCATTATTAATGGCTCTCAGACGCAAGGTGAATTGAAGCGCTTCTTTAACGATCATGTAAAAGATGAAACTGGCGTTGATCCAAGCGTTAAGTTTGAACTGATCATAACGAAGGACCGGGATTTGATCGCAGAGATTTCGATCGCCCGTAACTTCCAGAATGACGTTCGCGCAATATCAATCGCTGGTCGTCGTGGGCAGCTTGATGAACTTGAGTCCGCGCTTCAGGCTGTGTATCCAAAGGCTAAGTTACGTAAATCTGAAACTGATCTCACAAATGATGGCGAATACATCGATACAGAAAAGCTGATACAAGTTCTTTTTGCTATTCTTCCGGAAGAAGTTTTGGATAAATTGGACCGCCTTGATAGCGCAAATAAGGTTTTTACTTATTCGCAGAAAACTCGCTGCCTTAAGTTGTTTCAGAATGTTGTCGATAACGGTCCAGTAGAAGTGTATGAGGCCTTCATGGACCTCGCACCTACTGCATGGGGCTTATATGAAAAGTGGAAATCTCATCAGGGCTTCAAAGGAACGCGCATCCGCTCGATCACAAGGGAAGACGGTGTGATAGTAGAAGTGCCAGATGGAGTCATTTTTCCCATTCTAGCGGCCCATTCAGCTTTCGTTGTAAAGCCTAAGAAGAGCGCGTGGGTGATGCGCAAACCCGACGCACTGACAGATGCTGAACTGATCGATGTTGCGAAGCAGGCTTATATGGAGATTGCTGGCAGTAATCCCCAGACGATGGGGAAGAGCAAGGCATGCTACTCCACCCTCCATCAAATCACCTCAATCTTCGCTCGATTGGCGAAGGGCGGTTCCAATCGCGGATAGTTAAGAAAAAGGGCGCCCGTAAGGGTGCCCTTCCCTTTCCAGATTTGTTGACTCCACTCACAGGAGTATCTCGAAATATCACGGCCTTGTATAATTGCCCCTCAAGCCGCCACCAAATCTCGCTGTCCATAATAAGCCGCATCGTCCAATATCCCTCGCGCTTCGCGACGACCACGCTGACCAGCACTTTGCCCGCGACGTGGACCGCTGCGCGGCCTATGTTGAGGATGATGTCGATGGCGAGCAATAGGCCTGCGCCTTCGAGCGGAGTCCGAACGTTGACAGAGTGGGCGTTACGAGGGCGATTGTCACCTCTCCATCTGAAGCGGTCTCCCAGAACACACGACTTGCAAAAATGTATCGAATTTGATACACCCTTGTCATGAAGCGAATTGCGTTTCTTGGGGACAGCCTCGCGCGGCTTCGGGATTTTCCCGATGAGGCGCGGTCGGAGGCTGGCTATCAGTTAAGCGAAGTCCAGAGCGGCCATGATCCTGACGACTGGAAGCCGATGAAGAGCATTGGTCCGGGTGTGCGTGAAATCAGGATCAGGGACAAGTCTGGCGCGTTCCGGGTGATCGATCTGGCGACGGTGGAGGACGTGGTGCTGGTGCTCCACGCCTTTCAGAAGAAAAGCCAGGCGACGGCGCAGAAGGACATTGATCTGGCCGCAAAGCGGTTGCGGGCCTGGGGAGAAAAGGAATAGGCGATGGACATTCAGACATTTGACAGCGTGTTCGACGCCTTGGCCGATACGCCGGTGGAGGCCGCCAATATGAAGGCGCGGGCCGAATTGCTGTCGGCGCTGAAACGGCGCATCCAGGCGTGGGACATGTCGCAGGAAGCGGCGGCGGCGCGATTGGGCATCACGCGCCCGCGCCTGAACGATCTGCTGCGGGGGAAGCTGGGCAAATTTTCCCTCGATGCGCTGGTCAATCTGGCCACGCAATCGGGCCTGACGCTGGAAATCAGGGTCGTCGAAGCGGCATGAGGGGGCTGGCTTATTCGGCCGCCACCAACGCCCCCTCCCCATAATAAGCCGCTTCGTCCAATATCCCCTCGCGTTTCGCGACGACCACGCCGACCAGCACTTGCCCCGCGACGTTGACGGCCGTGCGGCCCATGTCGAGGATGGGGTCGATGGCGAGCAACAGGCCTGCGCCTTCCAGGGGTAGGCCCAGCGTCGAAAGCGTGAGGGTGAGCATCACGACGGCGCCGGTCAGGCCTGCGGTCGCGGCGGAGCCGATGACCGAGACGAGGGCGATCAGGGCATAGTCGAGTACCCCAAGCGGAATGCCGTAGAAGCCTGCAACGAAGATGGCGGCGAGCGCGGGGTAGATCGACGCGCAGCCGTCCATCTTGGTGGTGGACGCGAGGGGAATCGCGAAGGCGGCATAGGCCTTGTCCACGCCGAGCCGTGCGGTGACGGCTTCGGTGACGGGCAGGGTGCCGACCGAGGAGCGCGAGACGAAGCCCAACTGGATGGCGGGCCAGGCCTTGGCGAAGAAGGGCAGGGGCTTGAGGCCATGGGCGAGCAGCAGCGTCGGATAGACGATCAGTAGCACGATGCCGAGGCCCAGATAGATGGCGCCGGTAAAGACGCTGAGCCTTGCGAGTGCGTCCCAGCCATAGGTGGCGACCGCCGCGCCGATCAGGCCCGCCGAGCCGATCGGCGTCAGGCGGATGACCCAGCCGAGCAGCGCGCGCACGACCGCCAGTAGCGAGCGAACGAAGGCGAGGAAGGGTTCGGCTTTCTCCCCGACTTTGAGCGTGGCGAGGCCGACCGCGATGGCGATGACCAGCAGTTGCAGGATGTTGAAGGAGACGCTGGTGCTGGCGGTGCCGTCTGGCGCGATCTTGGTGCTGCCGCTCAGCGCCAGGCTGTTGCCGGGGACGAGACCCTTGAGGAAATCGAGCCAGCCGCCGACCGCATCGGGCTGTTTGGCGGCGAGCGCGGCGGTGCCAAGGCCCATGCCGGGCTGGACGATGATGCCGATGGCAAGGCCGATGCTGACCGCGATGAGTGCGGTGATGGCGAACCAGAGCAAGGTCTGCCCCGCCAGCCGCGCGGCATTGTCGAGCGCGCGCAGATTGGCGATCGACGCGACGATGGCGGCGAAGACGAGCGGTGGGACGATCGCTTTGAGCAGCGCGACGAAGATGGTGCCGACGGTCTGGAGCGCGGTGGCGAGCCAGTTGAGGTCGCCATCCGGCCCCGTGCCCATGGTGCGGGCGAGGAGGCCGAGCGCCAGCCCTGCGACCATGCCGACCAGCACCTGGAATCCGAAGCTGCGATAGGGGAGGGTCATGGGCGCAAATCCTTTGGGCGAACGGCGTAGCATATGGGGGAGTGGCGCGGGATTGCGCGCAAGCAATAGTTGGGCGGGGTTTAGTTTTTGGCGGGGGGTGGTCTTTACATCCTCCCCCGGTGGGGGAGGTGGCAGCACGTAGTGCTGACGGAGGGGTGTTGCCCTATCGAGAGGGTGACACCCCTCCGTCTGGCCTGCGGCCAGCCACCTCCCCTGCCAGGGGAGGATGGGTGCGGAGGATTGGCGGGGGCTTGTGCCTGTGCCACATTGGTTGCCTGACGAAATCGAGGGGCAGGTTTATGGGGTGGCGGTGCGGGTTGTTGGCGGGGGTGGCGGTGATGCTGCCGCAGGTGGCTATGGCGGCGGCGGACCCGGTGGTGGCGAAGGATATCTTGATGCGCTCCGTCGCCTTTCGCACCGTCGAGGGGGCGGGCGAGGTGCCGAAGCTCGCGGCCTATTATGCGTCGGTGCTGAAGGCGGCGGGCTTTGCCGATGCGGACATCGTCATCACGCCGATGGGGGAGACGGCGACCTTTGCTGCGACGATCCGGGGGCGGGATGCGACGCTCAAGCCCCTGCTGATGATCGGCCATATGGATGTGGTGGCGGCCGACCCGAAGGATTGGACCCGCGACCCGTTCGTGCCGGTGGAAGAGAAGGGCTATATTTTCGGGCGAGGCGCGGAGGATAATAAATATGATGTCGCGATGATGGTCGCGACGCTGGCGCAGTTGAAGAAGGACGGGTGGACGCCGCGCCGCACCGTGACGCTACTGCTGTCGGGCGACGAAGAGACCGCGATGGTGACGACGCGGGCGCTGGCGGCGCAATATAAGGACGCGGAACTGTTGCTGAACGGCGATGGCGGCGGCGGGCTGCTGAACGAGGCGGGCGAGCCGGTGCTGTATCAGTTGCAGGCGGGCGAGAAGACCTATGCCGATTTCGAGATCGGCTTTACCGATCCTGGTGGCCATTCGAGCGCGCCGACGGCGGGCAATCCGCTCTATCGGCTGGCGCGGGCGATCGACAGGATCGCGGCGTACCAGTTTGCGCCGATGCGCAATGAACTGACCAAGGCGTCGTTGGCGCTGTCGGCCGACCGGATCGGTGGCGAAGTCGGTGCGGCGATGAAGCGCTATGCAGAAACGGGGGACGCGGCGGCGGCGGACCTGCTGTCGGGCCGACCGGAATTTGTCGGCCAGGTGCGCACGACCTGCGTCGCGACGATGGCGCAGGCGGGCCATGCGCTCAACGCTTTGCCGCAGAGCGCCAAGGTGCAGGTGAATTGCCGGATCTTTCCGGGCGTGGCGATCGACGCGGTGAAGGCGGAACTGGTGCGGGTGGTGGCGGACGAGAGCGCGACCGTCACGACGCTGGGCGATCCGCTGGCGAGCGACGCCTCGCCGCTGCGCGCGGATGTGATGCAGGCAGTGGTCGCGGCCGTTTCCGCACGAGCACCGGGCATCCCGATCATGCCGAGCATGTCCGGCGGCGCCACCGACAGCGTGCATTTCCGCGCGCTTGGCGTGCCGAGCTATGGCGTGTCGAGCCTGTTCATGAAGGCGGAGGACGGCTTTGCCCATGGGCTGAACGAGCGGGCGCCGGTCGCGGGGATCGGCGCGGCGCTGGCGCAGTGGGATGCTGTGTTGCGGGCTTTGGCGAAGTAACCAGGGGCAAATGCATCGTCATCCCAGCGGACGCTGGGATCTCACTTTCTTCAACCATGCGCGGAAGAAAAGAGAGATCCCAGCTTTCGCTGGGATGACGGAGTTTTAGGTCCGCACTGCCACCGCATTGGCCGCCGACAAGACCGCCTGCACCGAAGCCGTCGCGACGTCTGCGTCCGTCCCCACGCCGAACACCGTCCGTCCGTCCGGCGTGCGGCATTCGACATAGGCGGCCGCGTTGACGTTGCTGCCTGCACCGATCGCATGTTCGCTATAGTCGGCGATTTCCAGCTCCACGCCCAGTTCGTCGCGCAGTGCGGCCAGCACCGAGGAGAGCAGGCCATTGCCGCGCCCGGAGATGCTGCGTTCGCCGCCCTTATAGGCGATCTTGCCGGTGAAGATGCGGTCGCCCGCCGCGCCGCTTTCATGATAGTCGATCAGCGCATAGGCCTGATCCCCGGCCAGGCGATAATGGTCCTGGAAGGCGGCCCAGATGTCGGCGGCGTTGAGTTCGCGGCTCGACTGGTCGGCCAGCCCCTGCACCACGCGGGAGAAGTCGGCCTGCATCCGCTTGGGCAGTTTGAAGCCCTTATCCTGTTGCAGCACCCAGGCGACGCCGCCCTTGCCCGACTGCGAATTGACGCGGATCACCGCTTCATAGTCGCGGCCCAGATCCTTGGGGTCGATCGGCAGATAGGGCACGTCCCAGATGAGGTCATTGCGCGCTTCCTGCGCGGCAAAGCCCTTCTTGATCGCGTCCTGATGGCTGCCGGAAAAGGCGGTGAACACCAGCTCGCCGGCATAGGGATGGCGCGGGTGGACGGGCAGCTGGTTGCAATATTCGACCGTCTGGATGACGTTGTCGATGTCGCTGAAATCGAGGCCGGGATTGATGCCCTGCGTGTACATGTTGAGCGCTACGGTCACGATATCGCAATTGCCGGTGCGTTCGCCATTGCCGAACAGGCAGCCTTCGACCCGGTCGGCACCCGCCATGAGGCCGAGTTCCGCCGCCGCGACGCCGGTGCCGCGATCATTATGCGGGTGCAGCGAGATGACCACGCTGTCGCGCTTGCTGATATGGCGGCACATCCATTCGATCTGGTCGGCATAGATGTTGGGGGTGGCGCATTCGACCGTCGCGGGCAGGTTGAGGATCAGCGGCCGCTCTGGCGTGGGCTGGAGAATGTCCATCACCGCCTCGCAACACTCCAGACTGAAATCCAGCTCGGCGGTCGAGAAGGTTTCCGGGCTATATTCGAAATGCCAGTCGGTGTCGGGCTGCTTGGCGGCATTGTCGCGCAGCAGCTTGGCGGCATGGACGGCGATGTCCTTGACCTGCGCCCGGTCCATGCCGAACACGATCCGCCGCCAGGCGGGCGAGACGGCGTTATAGACATGGACGATCGCCCGCTCCGCGCCGCGCAGCGATTCGAAGGTGGTGGCGATCAGGTCTTCGCGGGCTTGCGTGAGCACCTGGACCATCACATCGTCGGGGATGCGGCCTTCCTTCACCAGGCTGGAGATGAAGTCGAACTCGGTCGCGCCGGCCGACGGGAAGCCGACCTCGATCTCCTTGACGCCGACCTGGACCAGCAGGTCGAAGAAGCGGCTCTTCTTCTCCGCGTTCATGGGGTCGATCAGCGCCTGATTGCCGTCACGCAAGTCGGTGGAGAGCCAGCGCGGGGGCGACGTGATGACTTGCGAGGGCCATTGGCGATTGGGCAGGTCGACTTGCGGAAAGGCGCGGTATTTCTGGGCAGGATCGGTCAGCATCATGGGACAGCTACTTCTTTATGCGAACGGGCGTGCAGGAACGGCCCGGTTAACGACTATCAGCGAAAAGGAAGCCCTTAGGCGTATCGTCGCTGCCCATAATCGAAAGGCAACACAAAAACCACGCCTAAGGGCGTGTAAGTCGTAGCAGGGGAAGAAGCGTCGCGCTCTGCATGATGAGCAGGGTGTAGCGGCTTTGGGGGCCGGGCGTCTAGTCGTTTTTGAGCCTTTGCCTGGGTGGGGGCAGAAGGGAGACCGGGACGGCGTTAAAGGGAAACGCCGAAAAGCCCCGCTTGTGCGATGGGCCGCTTCCCCCTAAATCGCCATCATGACCTCGACCAACGACATTCGCCGCTCTTTCCTCGACTATTTCGGGGCTAACGGCCACACCATCGTCCCGTCCGCGCCTTTGGTGCCGCACAACGATCCGACGCTCATGTTCGTCAATGCGGGCATGGTGCCGTTCAAGAATGTCTTTACCGGGCTTGAAACCCGCCCCTACAAGACGGCGACGTCGAGCCAGAAGTCGGTGCGCGCCGGTGGCAAGCATAATGACTTGGACAATGTCGGTTACACGGCGCGGCATCACACCTTCTTTGAAATGCTCGGCAATTTCAGCTTTGGCGATTATTTCAAGGAACAGGCGATCACCCATGCCTGGACGTTGCTGACCAAGGAATGGGGGCTTCCCGCCGACAAGCTGACCGTCACCGTCTATCATACCGATGACGAGGCGTTCGCGCTGTGGAAGAAGATTGCGGGCCTGCCCGATCACCGCATCATCCGCATCCCGACCAAGGATAATTTCTGGGCGATGGGCGACAGCGGCCCGTGCGGTCCCTGTTCGGAAATCTTCTACGACCATGGCGACCATATCTGGGGTGGCCCTCCCGGCAGCCCGGAGGAGGATGGCGACCGCTTCGTCGAGATCTGGAATCTCGTCTTCATGCAATATGAGCAGGAAGCCAATGAGATCGTCAGCGAGCTGCCCAAGCCCTCGATCGACACCGGCATGGGCCTGGAACGCATCGCCGCCGTCATGCAGGGCGTGCATAACAATTATGATACCGACACGTTCAAGGCGCTGATCGAAGCGTCCGGCGCGATCACGCGCACCGCGACCGATGGGGACCATCAGGCCAGCCACCGCGTCATCGCCGATCATCTGCGCTCGACCAGCTTCCTGATCGCCGATGGCGTGCTGCCCGCCAATGAAGGGCGCGGCTATGTGCTGCGCCGGATCATGCGCCGCGCCATGCGCCACGCGCATATTATCGGTGCCAAAGACCCGTTAATGTATCGTCTGGTCGGTAGCCTCGTGTCCGAAATGGGCGCGGCTTACCCTGAACTGGTGCGCGCCCAGCCGCTGATCGAGGAAACCTTGCTGCGGGAGGAAACCCGCTTCCGCAAGACGCTGGAAAATGGCCTGCGCCTGCTTGACGAAGCGACGGTCGATCTGGCCGAGGGCGGCACCTTGCCCGGCGAAACCGCGTTCAAGCTCTATGACACGTTCGGCTTCCCCTATGACCTGACCGAAGATGCGCTGCGTTCGCGTGGCCTTGGCGTCGATCGTACCGGCTTCGACAGCGCCATGGCCGAACAGAAGGCCGCTGCGCGCGCTGCCTGGAAGGGGTCGGGCGACAAGGCATCGGATGAAATCTGGTTCGATATCGCGGAGAAGGCGGGGAATACCGAGTTTATCGGCTATAGCTCGACCGTGGGTGAGGGCGAGGTGCAGGCCATCGTCAAGGACGGTGCGAACGTCGACTCCGCGACCGTCGGCGACAGCGTCATCATCCTCACCAACCAGACGCCCTTTTATGGCGAAAGCGGCGGGCAGATGGGCGATACCGGCCGCATCAGCACGCAGGGCGGCCTGATCGCCAATGTCGAGGATACCGCCAAGCCGCTCGGCCGCCTCCATGCGCACCGTGCGACGATCGAGGCGGGCAGCGTCAAGGTCGGCGACACGGTGCAACTGACGGTCGATGTCGATCATCGCGACCGCGTGCGCGCCAACCATAGCGCGACCCACCTGCTCCATGCGGCGCTGCGCCATCGCCTCGGCGGCCATGTCACGCAAAAGGGCAGCCTGGTCGCGCCCGATCGGCTGCGCTTCGATTTCTCGCACCCCGAATCGCTGACCCACGCGCAGATCGCGCAGGTCGAGGCGGACGTGAACGCGCAGATCCGCCATAATGAGGAAGTCACCACCCGGTTGATGACCCCCGACGATGCGATCGGCGCGGGCGCGATGGCGCTGTTCGGCGAGAAATATGGCGACGAAGTCCGCGTCCTTTCGATGGGGCGCGGCGATGACGCCAACTATTCGGTCGAACTGTGCGGTGGCACCCATGTCCGCGCAACGGGCGATATCGCCTTGTTCAAGATCGTATCGGAAAGCGCCGTGTCGAGCGGCGTCCGCCGGATCGAGGCTCTGACCGGCGAGGCGGCGCGCCTGTGGCTGGCCGATCGCGACGATAAGTTGCGCCAGTCGGCCGCGGCGCTCAAGACGACGCCCGAAGATGTGCCGACGCGCATCGCCGCGCTGGTCGACCAGAGCCGCCGTCTGGAGCGTGAACTCGCTGAAGCCAAGAAGGCGCTTGCGCTGGGCGGCGGCGGGGCGGCTCAGGCGGCCGGGCCGGAGCAGGTGGGTAATGTCAGCTTCCTGGGTCAGGTCATCGACGGCCTCGACCCCAAGGAATTGCGCGGCATCGTTGATGGCAACAAGAAGGCCCTGGGCAGCGGCGTGTCCGCCATCCTCGCCGTGGTCGATGGTCGCGCGACCATCGCCGTGGGCGTCACCGACGACCTGACCGGCACGCTGAGCGCCGTCGATCTCGTCCGTATCGGCGTGGAGGCGCTGGGCGGCAAGGGCGGCGGCGGGCGTCCCGACATGGCGCAGGGCGGCGGCCCCGATGGCGACAAGGCACAGGCCGCGCTGGAGGCGGTCAAGGCCGCGCTGGAGAAGGTCGCAGCCTGACGAAAAGCCCCTGAATAGCCGCATGATTACCGGCTATTCTCGCTGGCGATCCAAGTTGCGCGGAATCGTCACATCAGGCATATAGCGTCGCACTACACCCGAACATGGTCTTAACTGGGGTCGCAAAGCTCATGTTGGGATAACCATTATGTGATTTTGGGGTGGGGTTTTTTGTCGATCGCTAGGCTGCCTGGGGGGCGGTCCAACCTGTTGGGCCGGTGGCATAGGGGCATGATGACGCGCATGGCGTTGTTGGCCTGCTGCGGCTGTACGTCCGGCGCATGGGCGCAGGACAGCCTCATCCTCCCGCCCAATCCCACGCCTTTCAGCCATCCGGTACAGGCCGATCCATTGATCGATCTGGTCGATCGTGTCGGACCGCCGGACCAGTTTCGCGCGGAAATCGAATCGGCGGTCCAGACCAATGCGCTGATGGACGAGGCCCGCGCGGGCGAGCGCGAGGCGCAGGCGGCGCGGGTGCAGGCGCGCTCGGCGATCTTCCCGACGCTGGACCTCAGCGTGGACGCGCATCGCTCGTTCGCGCGCAATTTCTCCAACGATCCCGGCAATATCGTCGAACGATCCCGCCCCGAAGGGCGTACCGACGCCACGGCCTCGCTACGGCAGCGGCTCCTCGATTTCGGCGCGGCGTCGAGCCGCATCAATGCAGGCAATGCGCGGGTCGAGGCGGCGCGGTCCGGCATCATGGGCTATGGCACCGATGTCGCATTGCGCACCGTGACCGCCTGGTATTCGATCCTGGCGCAGCGGCTGATGGAGCGGGCAGCGATCGATTATGGCGTGCGGCAGATGCGCCTGCGGGCCGCGGTCGAGCGCCGCATCGAGCAGGGCTTCTCCGCGCGCGGCGACCTGCCCCGCATCGACAGTTCGATCGCCTCGGTCCAGACCCGGCTCGCCATGTATCAACGTGACCGGGCCAGTGCCGAAGCGCAATATCGCGCGCTGGCCGGGCATGACGCCCCCGTCGACCTGATGCGCGCGCCCTTGCCGCCGATGGACGCCAGCAGCCGCGAATCGCTGGAAACGCTGATCCTGCGCTCGCCGACCGTGTTGAAGGCCGAGGCCGAAGCGCGCGCCGCGCGGCAGGATGCGCGTGCGGTCCGGTCCGACCGACTGCCGACGATTGCCGCCGGGGTGGATGCGGGCCGCTATGGCGTGTTCGAAAATCCCGGCGACTATGACATTCGCGGCCGCCTCATCATCCGCGCCCAGCTTGGTGCGGGGATCAATGCGAAGGCCGATCAGGCGACCGCGCGCGCCGATGCCGCCGATGCCTATGCCGCGCGCGTCCGGCGCGAGGCGCTGCGCGATGCCGAGATGGCTTGGGGCGACGTGCGCGGGCTCGACGCGCAGTTGAAGGCGGCGCAGGCGACCTACCTCGCCAGCCGCGACAGCCGCGACGTCTATGCCGCACGCTTCGCATCGTCGGGCGGCACCTTGTTCGATGTCATCACGTCCGAAGACAATTATTTCGCATCCATCGCGACCTATGTGCAGACATTGGCGGAGCGCGACCTGTCGCGCTTCGTCCTGCTGGCCAGAGCGGGCCAGTTGCTGGACGAACTGTCGATCGCGGTCGATTCCTCCGACGGGGCCGCCAGACCATGAATGAAGAGCCTCTGCTCGCCACCGGCAAGCGCCGCTTCGCCCCCTGGCTGATTGCACCGATGATGCGCAATCGCGGCATCTATATGAAGGTCGCGGTCGCTGCCGCGCTGATCAACATCTTCGCGCTCGTGTCGGCGCTCTTTACCATGACCGTCTATGACCGGATCGTCCCCAATGACGGTGCGGCCTCGCTGGTGGGGCTGAGCATCGGTCTGGTCTTCGTCATCATCTTCGACTTCGTACTGCGGTTGCTGCGCGTCTATTTCGTTGATGTCGCCGGGGCCAATATCGATCATGATGTCGGCGAAACGCTGTTCGCCAAGCTGCTTGCGCTGCGGCTCGACCATCGGCGGGGATCGACCGGCGCGCTCACCGGGCTGATGCGCGAGTTGGAGACGTTGCGCGACTTCTTCGCCTCGGTGACGCTGACCGCGCTGATCGATGTGCCCTTCATCTTCGTCACCCTCGCGGTGATCGCCATGCTGGGCGGTGTGCTGGTGGTGCTGCCGCTGGCGATGATCCCGCTCGTCATCCTGTCGGGCATCGTCACCACCCCCGCGCTCGACCGCATGTCGTCGCGCAGCCTGGGCGATGGCCTGCTCAAGCAATCGGTGCTGGTCGAAACCATCGGCAGCCTGGAAACGGTCAAGGCGATCGGGGCCGGACCGATGCTGAGCGGCCGCTGGCGCAAGGCGCTGATCAGCCATTCGGAAAGCTCGCTTGGCCAGCGGCTGATCTCCTCCATCCCGATGACGGTCGCCAACAGCGCATCGACCATTGCCTATTGCGGCATCATCATCGTGGGCGTCGGCCTGCTGCGCAGTAACGAGATTACGACCGGGGCGCTGCTCGCCTGCTCCATCCTGTGTGGCCGTGCGCTTGCGCCGCTGGCGCAGATCGCGACGCTGCTGTCGCGTCTGTCCGCGACGCGCGTCGCCTATCGGCAGATCAACGCGCTGATGGATGCGCCGAGCGAAGGGCCGCAGGGCGATGCGCTCCACCCCGGCGTGCTGCGTGGGCAGATAGAATTGCGCAATGTCGGCTTCCGCTATCCCGGTTCGCCCGAAAAGGCGCTGGAACAGGTCAACCTGACGATCGCACCGGGCGAACGGGTCGGCTTTCTGGGGCGGGTCGGGTCCGGCAAGTCCACGCTCGCTCGACTGGTTCTCGGCCTCTATGAACCCGAAGATGGCGTCGTCATGATCGATGGCATCGATGTGCGCCAATATGACCCCATCGAATTGCGCCGCCTGATCGGCGCGGGGATGCAGGACAATGTGCTGATCGCCGGGACGGTGCGCCAGAATATCTGCCTGGACCGCGCCGTCGTGGATCAGGAGGAGATGATCCGCGCGACGGAGATCAGCGGCACGCATCGTTTCATGGGGCCGATCACCAATGGCTATGACCTGCGCCTGACCGATCGCGGCGATGGCCTGTCGGGTGGCCAGCGCCAGTCGATCGCGATCGCCCGCGCGCTGGCGGGTCGCCCTCAAATCCTGATCTTCGATGAACCCAGCAGCTCCATGGACGCGCAGACCGAGGCCGAACTCATCACCCGCCTGCATCCCGAAGTGCAGGGGCGCACGCTGATGCTGATCACCCATCGCACCTCCCTGCTGGCGCTGGTCGACCGGATCGTCGTGCTCGACAAGGGGCGGATCGTGGCGGATGGTCCGCGCGATGCCGTGCTGCAAAAACTGACCAGAGGAAAAGCGGCATGACCGGCCGGGCACTGACGCAGGAGCCTGCGACCTATATCAAGCCCCGCGTGCCCGCGAACATCATCCTGTGGACCATCGCCGCCTTCGTGTTGATATTTCTGCTCTGGGCCTGGCTCACGGAAATCGACCGGACCGTCCGCGCCAATGGTCGGGTCATCCCCAGCTCGCAATTGCAGATCATCTCCAATCTTGAAGGCGGTGTGGTCGAATCGATCATGGTGCGCACGGGCCAGGATGTGAAGCAGGGCACGGCGCTGGTCCGGCTCAGCCCGATCCAGCCGGGCGCGGAGCTGGAGAGCAATCGTGCCAGCAGCGATTCGCTGCAGTTCAAGATCATCCGCCTGGAAGCCGAAATTACGGGCCGCGCGCCGCGCTTCCCGCAGCCGCGCAACGCCCAGATGGCGAGCCAGATCGAAGTCGAGCAAAGCCTCTATCGGTCGCGCATGGCCGAACTTGCCGCCCTGTCCAGCGTCGGCACCGCCCGCATCGCGCAGGCATCGCGCACCATCGCCGAAGCCAGCGCCGCGCAGGACGCGCGCATCTCCGCCCGCGAAACCGCGCGCGCCGATCTCGACCTGGTGCGGCCATTGGTGCAGGAGGGGATCGAGCCGCGCCGCACCTTGTTGCAGGCGCAAAATGCCTTCAGCATGTCGACCAGCGATGCGCAGGGGGCTGCTGCGGCACTCAGCCGCGCCCATTCGCTGCTGGCCGAGGCGCAGGCCAGCGCGCTCCAGCAGAAGCGCGACTGGCTGGCGCGCGCCGCTGGGGAACTGACCGCCGCGCGCGCGGAGATGTCCGTACGCCAGGCGACTATGCCGGCCTATAAATACAGGCTCGAACGCACGACGCTGAAGGCGCCGATGGACGGGCGTATCAACCGCGTCTTCGTGACGACGGTCGGCGGCAGCGTGCGCCCCGGCGACCCGCTGCTCGAAATGGTGCCCGCGCGCGATACGCTGATCGTCGAGGCGATGGTCGCGGCCAAGGACATCGCGTCGGTCAAGCTCGGCCAGCGGGCAAAGGTCCATATCTCCGCCTATGATAGCGCGGTTTATGGATCGATGCCCGGTGCCGTCATTGCCGTGTCGCCCGACGCGGTGGTGAACGAACGCACGGGCGAAAGCCATTATGTCGTGCGCGTTCGCACCACGGCCACGGGGATGAAGGACTCGGCCGGGCGCGACCTGCCCATCGGTCCCGGCATGGGGGCCGAAGTCAATCTGCTGGGCGACAAGCGCTCGATCCTCGCCTACATCTTCACCCCCATCACCCGCCTGAGCGAAACGGCGTTTCGCGAATAGGGGCGTTCATTGAGCGCGGCGTCGAAATCTGGTAAAGCCGCACTCCCTTGTCGAGGGATTTTCCTATGCGTCATCTTATTGCTCGTTTCGTTTTGATAGCGGGATGCCTGAGCCTGTCCGCTTGCGCCGCAGCGCGACCGGCTGCCCCACGCCAGCAATCTTATGAAGCGCCGCCTGGCACAGGCGGTATCATGCGACCACCCGGCGACCGGGAAGTCGCCGTTCGCGAACAGTTTGAGGACGCACAACGGCGCAATAGCGAGGCAGCCTATCGCCTCTTTGCCGAACGGCACCCTGGCCATGCCTTGGCGCGCGAAGCCGAACGGCGGGCGGAGCGTCTGCGCCAGGACGGACCGCATTAGGTCTCGCCACGTCATCACCCGCGGTTTTCGATCCTGATCATTATCCGTTTTCGGAAGTGACCCATCATGGTCCAGTCGCGCCCAACATCTTTGAAATAAATTCCATTTTCGGCGGGTCATGCCCTTGAAATAATAGGTTGAATTTCAATAGCATAGAAATATTGAATTAGCATCATATTGTAATGATTGAGAAATCTATCGCTTGGAAGTTGCCTATAATGGTGCCATTACGTCGCTCCATAGTGGTCGCCTAAAAAAGGCACAGTGAACGTGTCATCCAACGCAGTTTTGCAGGAGGATGTATGCTTAGGATCACCGAGGGCGGCCCCCTAATGGCCAAGTTGAGAGACGAAGATGACATAGTGTCGCCATTCGACACGCCGTCCTCTTTCACGGATGTATCGGACATCTGGTCTCTTTCGAACAACGAACAAGTGCGCAGCGAAATCCGGCTGCTCTATCCGCAGGACGTCATGCCCGAACCGGTCAGCACCGGCGCGCCGGGCGACCTCGACGCGCCGCAGGAAAATGGCAATGGCAACACGACGCTAGCGCAGGCGGCTACGGGCAACCAGATCATCGACGGCTTGTTCAGCGGCATCAAATGGGATCCCGCCCAGACAATCTACTATAGCGACACGGATTCCGCCGCTGATTATCAGGCTGGCTATAATTCTGACGCTGACGGCGATACCATCAGTGCCCAGAATGAAGGCTTTTCACAATTCACCGCGCAACAGACGCTTGCTTTTCACACCGCGCTCAATTCCTTTGCTTATACGCAATCCAGCGCAGCCACCGCTTTTGGTGTCGAATCCTTCACGAATTTGACGCTCGACTATGATGGCGCCGGGTCATCGGCAGCCACGATCCGCGGTGCCAACTCCAGCGACCCTGGCACGGCTTATGCTTACTATCCCAGCAACAGCATCTATGGCGGCGATACCTTCTTCGGCAACGCCTATGACGGCACCGTCTATTCGCTGAAGACGCCGACGGCGGGCAACTATGCCTGGCACACCATGTTCCATGAACTTGGCCATTCGCTGGGTCTGGCGCATGGTCAGACGGGCGGAGCCTATGGCGCACTGCCAACGGCTTGGGATTCGATCGAATTCACGGTCATGACCTATCGCAGCTATATCGGCGATCCGCTGACCGGCGGCTATTCCTATGAACAATGGGGAGCGCCGCAAAGCTATATGATGCTCGACATCCTGGCTTTGCAGACGATGTACGGGGCCGACTATTCGGTCAATTCGGGCGACACCGTCTATACGTGGAGCCAGACCGGCGGCGAAACCCTGATCAATGGGTCGGTGGCCATCGATCCGGGCGGCAACCGCATCTTCGCGACCATCTGGGACGGTGGCGGCATCGATACCTATAATCTTTCCAACTATACCACCAATCTGACGCTGGATCTCAATCCCGGCGGCCATTCGACGTTCAGCAGCGCGCAGATCGCTTATCTGGGCGATGGCAATTATGCCCGCGGCAATATCTTCAATGCGCTGCTGTTCGGCGGCAACACCGCATCCTTGATCGAAAACGCCAATGGCGGGTCGGGCAACGACACGATCACCGGTAACCAGGCCGATAACGTGCTGAACGGCAATGGCGGCAGCGATGTGCTCAACGGCGGATTGGGCAATGATACGCTATATGGCGGGTCGGGCGATGACGTGCTGGATGGCAGTCAGGGCGACGATACCCTCTATGGCGGCGACGGGAACGACATACTCGATGCTGGCGACGGCACCGACGTTGTCTATGGTGGCAATGGCAATGACACCATCTACGGCGGCTATTTCGGCGATTCGGTTTATGGCGAGGCAGGGAACGATGTCTTCATCGTTCGCCAAACGGGGTCGGCGACGGAATTCGGCGACAATGTTGATGGCGGCACCGGCGTCGATCGGCTGGACCTCAGCCAGATTACGACGATCTATGGCTCGACCGTCAATCTGACGTCGGGTAGCTGGCAATATAACCCGCTTTATGGTGGTCCCTGGACGATTACGGCCGTCGAAAATGTCGATGGCACGCAATTGGCAGACACCATCACCGGCAATGCGTCCGCCAACGTCATCAACGGCAATGCTGGAGATGATACGCTCTATGGCGAGGCGGGCAATGATACGCTGAACGGCGGCAGCGGCACCGACATGATTTACGGCGGCACCGGCAACGACATCATCAATGGCGGCGACGGCAACGACCTGTTGATAGGTGGCGACGGTAATGATGTCTTTGACGGCGGCAGTGGCATCGATATCATCTATGGTGAGGCAGGTGACGATACGTTCCGGCTCGTGAGCGGCTGGAATGGTGGTTATGGCGAAATCTATGTCGGCGGCGCAGGCTCCGATACGTTCGACATCACCGGCATCAGTTCGACGGCCACTGTCAATCTCACTGACGGCACGTTCACATACACACCGGGCGGGTCGGGGCCTATCAGCCTGTCCAGTATTGAAAATGTCATCGGTAACGCGGCCAATGATACGTTGATTGGGTCGGGTGAAGCCAATAGACTGGTTGGTAATGCAGGCAATGATGCGCTCTATGGCCTGGGCGATGCCGACACGCTGATCGGTGGCGATGGCGATGACATTCTGGATGGCGGCACCGGCGTAGACGTCATGAATGGCGGCGCTGGCAACGACACTTACTATGTCGATACGGCGAGCGACAATGTCATCGAATCGTCGGGTGCCGGTACGGACCTGATCTATTCGTCCGTGACCTACACGCTGGTTGGTCGCGCGGTCGAAAATGCGACCCTGACGGGGACGTCGGGGTCCAGCCTCACGGGGAACGCCCTCGACAATGCGCTCAACGGCAACAGCGGCAATAACAAGCTGACCGGCGAAAACGGTAACGACATTCTGTTCGGCTTCGATGGGGATGACCTGCTCGAAGGGGGCGCTGGCAACGACACGATCAACGGCGGCAACGGCATCGACACGCTCAGCTATGTCAATGCAACCTCGGCCGTCACGGTCAGCCTGTCGGTCGCAGCTGCGCAGGTGACCGGCGGTGCCGGGACGGACACCGTGGCGTTGATGGAAAATATCAACGGTTCGGCCTTCAACGACGTGCTGACCGGCAGCTCCGCCAATAACGTCATCAAGGGCGGCGCTGGCAACGACGAACTGATCGGCGGTGGCGGCAATGATACGCTGGAAGGCGGCGGCGGTAATGATGTGCTGAGCGGCGGGTCGGGCAACGACACGATGGTTGGTGGTGCCGGCAACGACATCTTCGCCTTCATGAATGGTCTGACTGCCAATCTCGACACCATCACTGATTATTCGGTGGCGAACGACCAGTTCCGGCTGAATTCGGCGGCCTTTGGTGGCTTGCCGGTCGGGGTGCTGACCGCTGCGGCGTTCCGCATCGGGGCAGGCGCCGCCGATGCCAGTGACCGGATCATCTACAACAGCGCGACCGGCGCGCTGCTGTTCGATGCCGATGGCAATGGGGCGGGGGCTGCGGTGCAGTTCGCGTCCATCTCCACCGGGCTGGCGATGACCAACGCCGAGTTCGTGATCGTCTGATGTAGCAAGGGCAGGGGGCCAACCCCTCCTGCCCATAGGAAGCGGCGTCCGGCACCCTGTCGGACGCCGTTTGCCTTTGGCGCTCAGTCCGCCAGCCGCAACGCGACTTCGTTCATGAAGCGCGCATCATCGCCCTTGGCCAGCCATTCCGCCTCGGCCCCGATCGCGCCCAGCATCGCGGCGAGCGCATCCATCTCGCTCTTGGCGTAATTGCCCAGCACATAGCCATGGACCTTGTCCTTATGGCCCGGATGGCCGATGCCGATCCGCACCCGGCGGAAATCCGCGCCGATATGCGCGTCGGTCGATCGCAGGCCATTATGCCCGGCATTGCCGCCGCCGCGCTTCACCTTCACCTTCATCGGCACCAGGTCGAGTTCGTCGTGAAAGACGGTCACATCCTGCGGCGTCAGCTTGTAGAAGCGCATCGCTTCACCCACCGACCGGCCGCTTTCGTTCATGAAGGTTGCGGGTTTGAGCAGCAGGATCTTCTCCGTGCCGATCCGCCCTTCCTGCACCCAGCCCTGAAACTGCTTTTTGGGCGGCGAAAAGCGATGCAGATCGGCGATCAGGTCGGCGACCATGAAGCCGACATTATGCCGGTGCATCGCATATTGCGTGCCCGGATTGCCGAGCCCCACCCAGATTTGCATGGCTTTTCTTCCCGAATCAAAAACCTCCGTTCGTCCAGAGTAGCCCCTTCGACTGCCTGCTAAGGCAGTCGCTCAGGACAGGCATTGAGCGAAGTCGAAATGGCGTATCGAAGGATCAGTCCCTGGGACCAATGCTTCGATACGGGCCTTCGACAAGCTCAGTCCCTACTCAGCACGAACGGAGGTTTGAGAGTTTGAAGCGTTAGAGGCTTATTCGGCCGTGGCTTCCGCCTCGGCGTCGCCTTCGCCACCCTCGGCGCTCTTCAGCGCGGACGGGGCCACGATCGTCGCGATGGTGAAGTCGCGATCATCGATCGCCGCCTTCGCGCCCTTGGGCAGCTTGACCGCGCTGATGTGGATCGAATCACCGACTTCAAAGCCGGTCAGATCAACCACGACATCTTCGGGAATGTCGGCGGCATCGACGATCAGTTCGACGTCATGACGAACGATGTTCAGCACGCCGCCCTTTTTCAGGCCCGGCGAAGCGGCTTCATTTTCGAAGCGCACCGGCACCGCTACGGTGACGCTGGCATGTTCCGAAACGCGCAGGAAGTCGGCGTGCAGCGGACGGTCGGAGACGGGGTGGAAGGCCACGTCCTTGGCGAGGGTGCGGAT
This sequence comes from Sphingobium sp. SA2, assembly GCF_032227065.1. Lineage (NCBI taxonomy): Bacteria > Pseudomonadati > Pseudomonadota > Alphaproteobacteria > Sphingomonadales > Sphingobiaceae > Sphingobium > Sphingobium sp. SA2. The sequence goes on along the minus strand of NZ_JAPMXX010000006.1, from coordinate 2,712,792 downwards.
GGACTTGCCACCGACTTCCACCATGACGACCGAGTTGAAGAAATGACCGGTGCCCAGCAGCTTGTTGAGGAGCTTTTCCTCGACGTGGATCGACTGGGGTTCTTCGTTCATTCCATAGATGACGGCGGGTACGCGGCCCTCACGGCGGAGGGCGCGGGAGGCTCCCTTGCCTGCCCGATCGCGTGCCTCGGCCGACAGCGTAAGCTGCTCGCTCATTGCGTGTCTCCAAAAGCTGGTTTGAGTTACATTTTCCCGCCACGCCTCCAGGGATGACCATCGCGGGAGCGCGCCCTTTAGCAGAAAAGGGCAAGATTGCAAGGTGGGGCGCGACACAATGTCCGTTCGTCCTGAGTAGAGGCTGAGCTTGTCGAAGCCTCGTATCGAAGGATGCGCGTGAGCCGGTCCTTCGATACGCTATTTCGACTTCGCTCAATAGCTACTCAGGACGAACGGACATTTGCAATCACTGCACCCGCGTCACCGTAAAGCCCTTGGCCTTCAACAACTCGATCAGATTCTCGCGCCCCGTCAGATGCCCGGCACCCACCGCGATGAAAGGCCGCCCCGTCATCGGCGCGATTGCCTTCACCCAGTCGCGGTTGCGCGCGACCAGCACGGCTTCCTCGACCACCGGATCGGGCTGTTCGCCATTCTGGTCCTCCTTCGCGATCGCCTCCATGTCGCCGTTGCGCCAGGCGGTCAGGATGCGGTCGAACAGGGCCTTCATATCCTTCGTCTCGCGCACCGTCTGCACCAGCAGCTTCGCCTGCGCGGAATCAGGCAACGTGTCGAACGCGGCGAATTGCCGCTCCACCGTTTCCAGCCCGCCAATCGGCTTGCCCGCCTTTTTGAACGCGGCGATTAGCACCGGCTCCACGCCATCATCCTGGCTGACCTTGAGCGCCTGCTGGCTGGCGGCCGACAACAGCATCGCCGCCGCCCAGCTTTCATAGCCCGACAGCATCTGCGTGCTGGTGCCGCCATCCGCCACCGCCTTGACGAGCGCGGCCTGATCTTCCTCCGGCACGCGCTGGTCGAGCGGGGGCAGGCCGGGGCTGCGCCCCATAGATTCGAACAATGCCAGCGTCTTCTGCTCGTCCTGCAAATCCGCCGCTTCCAGCACCAGCCGATCCGCCTGCGCCATTGCCTCGCTGATCGTCGGCGTCTCCCACGCCACCCCCTTGGGCAGCACATGGATGGTGCCGAACAGCCAGCCCTTCATGGGGCCGCGTGATATCTGCCACAGCGCCGGGCCAGCTTGCGCAGCCTCCGGCTTGGGACTGTTATCTTGCCCACAGGCCGCGACCAGCGTCAGCGCGCACAGCGCCAGGAAATGGGTGAACCGCCGCATCGTCGCTTACTCCTTGATCCGCCGGGCCTTGATGCCCAGCGTCTTCAACTGATCCTGCACACTGCCCTTGCCCGCCAGATGCCCCGCGCCGACCGCGACGAATATCGTCCCCGGCGTCGCCATCCGCGCCTTGATCCATTGCGCCCAGTTCGCATTGCGCCCGATCAGCAGCACTTGCGCCAGCTCCGGCGTCGCCTCCAGCGACTCGTTCATCGATGTGCCGAGCTTCTCCGGGTCGCCCGCCTGCCAGTGGCGCAGCAAGGCGGCGAACTCCGTTTCCATCTCCGGCAGGCCATCGACGGTCGCGTTCAGGAAAGCGACCTGCTGTTCCATCGGCAGCGTCGCGAAGAAATCGATCTGCTGCTCGACCGTCTCCAGCGCCTCGACCCGCTTGCCCGCCTTCACCGCCGCCGAGCGCAAAATCTTCTCCGCGCCAAGGTCCGCTTGATAGCCCATCTTGGCCAACGGCGCGACGGCCAGCGCCATGCCCGCCATCCATGGGTTCATCCGGTCGAAGGCCGGTGCGGGCAGGCCATTCGCCGCCATCGCCGCGCGATATTTCTCCCGCGCCTCCGGGGTTAGCCGGTCGGACAGCGCCACGCGATCCTGCGCCAACGCCTTGGGCATCATGATAGCGCTCATCGCATTGGGATCGTCCGGCTCGATAATCTCCAGCACCAGCTCGTCAGATCCGTCGAACGCGGCCTTCACCCCGTCGCGAAACCAGTCCACGTTCGGCTTCATCACATGCACGGTGCCGAACAGATAGAGCGTCGTGTCCGCATCCTGCACCCGCCACAGCGCGGGCGTCGCGACGTTGGTGGCGGGCGGGGCAGGGCGGGCGGCGACCGGGCCACCAGTCAACAGCAAGGCGGCGGCAAGGCCATGGGCCAGATAAGCAAGCATCTTCATAGCCCCGACCATGCGGGGCGGATAGCGGAAGGGCAAGCCACTTAACCCTGTTTCGCTGCGTCCTGCCCTTGACCCTATCGGCCCCATGCGCCAAGGCGCGAGCCAGCAAAACCGACCATTTCGCGAAGGACTATTCGTGGCCGAAGGCAAAGCGCTTTCCTTCCAGGACCTCATCCTGACCCTCCATGCCTATTGGGGGAAACAGGGCTGCGTCATCCTCCAGCCCTATGACATGGAAGTCGGCGCGGGCACCTTCCACCCCGCCACCACCCTGCGCGCGCTCGGGCCGCAGCCGTGGAACGCCGCCTATGTTCAGCCCAGCCGCCGCCCCACGGATGGCCGCTATGGCGAAAACCCCAATCGGCTGCAGCATTATTACCAATATCAGGTGATCATGAAGCCCAGCCCCGCCAATCTGCAGGAGCTGTATCTGGGCAGCCTGGTGGAAATCGGCATCGATCCCTTGGTCCACGACATCCGCTTTGTCGAGGATGACTGGGAAAGCCCGACGCTGGGCGCCTGGGGCTTGGGCTGGGAAGTGTGGTGCGACGGCATGGAAGTCACGCAATTCACCTATTTCCAGCAGATGGGCGGCTATGACTGCAAGCCGGTCGCGGGCGAACTGACCTACGGCCTCGAACGGCTCGCCATGTATATTCAGGGCGTCGACAGCGTCTATGACCTGAAATTCAACGACGCTGGCGTCACCTATGGCGACGTATTCCTGGCCAACGAGCAGCAGATGTCGAAATGGAATTTCGAGGTCGCCGACACCGAAAAACTGTTCCGCTGGTTCAAGGATTGCCAGTCCGAATGGCGCAGCTGCATCGACAATGGCGTGCCGCTGGCCGCCTATGACCAGGCGATCAAGGCCAGCCACGTCTTCAACCTGCTCCAGGCGCGCGGCGTGATCTCGGTACAGGAACGCGCAAGCTATATGGGGCAAGTGCGCGACATGGCGAAGGGCAGTTGCGAGGCATGGATTGCGAGCAATAGCGATGCTTGGAGCGCGAAATTTCCGGGGTGGGTGGTGTGAGCCTTGTGAGCTGTACTCTACATCCGTTCGTGTCGAGCGAAGTCGAGACACGCTCGCGCGACCTGTCCTCCACGTCTCTCGACTTCGCTCGAGACGAACGGAAGAATGAAATATGACCGACTTCCTCCTCGAACTGCGCTGCGAAGAAATCCCCGCGCGCATGCAGCTCAAGGCCAGTGACGATCTCACTCGCCTCTTTACCGAGGAACTGGCGAAGTCCGGCCTAGCGCCGGGCAGCATCGACAGCTTCGTCACGCCCCGCCGCCTGGCGCTCATCGCCCGCGACCTGCCGCTCGAAACCGCCGCCGTCAGCGAAGAGCATAAAGGCCCGCGCACCAGCGCGCCGCCGCAGGCGCTCGAAGGCTTCCTGCGCAAGACCGGCCTGACCCAGGACCAGCTCGAAGACCGGAACGGCATCTGGTTCGCTGTCGTCAACAAGCCTGGCCGCGCCACCGCAGAGGTATTGGCGCAAGCCATCCCCGCCATCATCCGTGCCTTCCCCTGGCCCAAATCCATGCGCTGGGGCACAGCGTCGCAGACGACCGAAAGCCTGCGCTGGGTCCGCCCGTTGCAGGGCATCGTCGCGATCCTGGGCGAAGATCTGATCGACTGCGAGATCGACGGCATCCGCAGCGGCTATGCCACGCTCGGCCATCGCTTCCACCACCCGGCCGAAATCACCATCGGCGGCGCGGGCGACTATGCGCAAAAGCTGCGCGCCTGCCATGTCATCGTCAGCCATCACGAACGCCAGGCGATCATCGCGGACAAGGCCGCGCAGGCCGCCGCCGCGCATGGCTACACGGTCATCGAGGACAAGGGACTGGTCGCGGAAAATGCGGGCCTGACCGAATGGCCGGTGCCGCTGCTGGGCGATTTCGATCCCGTCTTTCTTGAGGTGCCGCCTGAAGTCATCCAGCTAACCCTGCGCATTAACCAGAAATATTTCGTGCTGCGCGACGGCGCGGGCAAACTTGCCCCCGCCTTCATCTGCACCGCCAATATCGACGCCAAGGATGGCGGCGCGGCGATCATCGCGGGCAACCGCAAGGTGCTGGCCGCGCGGCTCAGCGACGCGCGCTTCTTCTGGGAACAGGACCGCAAGACGCGGCTGGAAGACCACGCCAAGAAACTCGAACGCATCACCTTCCACGAAAAACTGGGGACGGTGGCCGACAAGGTCGAGCGCGTCGCGAAGCTGGCGCGGTGGTTGGTGGAAGAGGGCATCGTGACTTCTTCCCCCCCCCTTCAGGGGGGGGGGGGGGGGGCGTGCCGGATAGTACGGCGCTTGCTGCACGCCCCACCCCAACCCCTCCCCTGAAGGGGAGGGGCTTGATGTTGCGCAACTCGCCACCCTCGCCGAACAAGCCGCCCGCCTCTGCAAAGCCGACCTCGTCACCGAAATGGTCGGCGAGTTTCCCGAATTGCAAGGCATCATGGGCGGCTACTACGCCCGCGCCGAAGGCCTGCCGGATGCCGTAGCCGACGCCATCCGCGACCATTACAAGCCGGTCGGCCAAGGCGACGACGTCCCCACCGCACCGGTCACGGTGGCGGTGAGTTTGGCGGATAAGCTGCATACCATTGTAAATTTCTTTGCGCGTGGGATGAAGCCTTCTGGATCGAAGGACCCATTTGCACTGCGACGCGCAGCTTTGGCCGTCATAGCGCAAGTGCAAGCGACGAATACAAGGTTGCCGTTAAAACGTCTGTTTGAGCAGTTAGCAGGTTGGGAAAACTACTACAGCGGTGACGAACCTAATACGTGGGTAGAGGTGGATGATCTCCTCGACTTCTTCGCCGACCGCCTCAAGGTCCAGCAACGCGAAGCCGGCGTCCGCCACGACCTGATCGACGCGGCGTTCGCGCTTGGCCAAGAAACCGGACAAATCGAGGATGATCTCGTCCGCCTGCTCGCCCGCGTCCATGCGCTGCAATCCTTCGTCGCGACCGACGACGGCGCGAACCTGCTCGCAGGCTACAAGCGCGCCGCGAACATCCTCAAGAAGGAAGTGCCACAGACTCCCTCTCCCCAGCGGGGAGAGGGCCGGGGAGAGGGGGAGCGAGGCGAAGCCGAGCGTCCGGCTCTCGATGTGGCACACCCCCACCCAACCCTCCCCCATGAGGGGGAGGGCAATCTCAAGGATAGCAGCAATTTCCCGCTGTCCTACACGCCCGAAATAGCCGAAGCTGCGCTCATCGCCGCGCTCGACGTGGCGGAACCGCGCACGGCGCAGGCGGTGGCGGCGGAGGATTTCGAGGGCGCGATGGCTGCCCTTGCCACCCTCCGCGCGCCCATCGACGCCTTCTTTGAAAGCGTGACGGTCAACGACGCTGATCCCGCCAAGCGCGCCGCCCGCCTTGCGCTGCTGGCGCGGGTGCGTGACGCCGTTCATAGCGTCGCCGACTTTTCAAAGATTGCGGGCTAACGCAACGAAATGACAAAATCTGCGGGAAAAGTGCGAAGTTAAAGCGTAATAATCCTATTCGATCGCGCATCATCCCGCTATTGCTGCTGGATTGTTGCAACGCAATATAATCGGCAATCAGTGCAGGGAGAGCCGGGAATGACTGAGACACAAGAGGCCATCATGACCACCACCGCGACCCGTTATGTCTATCGTTTTGGTGGCGGCGTGGATGATGGCGGGCAGGGGGACCGCAATCTTCTGGGCGGCAAGGGCGCGAACCTCGACGGCATGGCCGCGATCGGCCTGCCGGTGCCGCCGGGCTTCACCATCACCACGGAAATGTGCACCCGCTATTATGAAGATGGCGGCGTCTATCCCGACAGCGTGAAGGCGGAAGTCGCCACCGGCCTCGCCCATATCGAAGGGATCACCGGCAAGAAATTCGGCGATGCCGCCGATCCGCTGCTCGTCTCGGTCCGGTCGGGCGCGCGCGCCTCGATGCCCGGCATGATGGACACGGTCCTCAACCTCGGCCTCAACGACGAAACCGTCATCGGCCTTGCGAACACATCGGGCGACGAACGCTTCGCCTGGGACAGCTATCGCCGCTTCATCCAGATGTATTCGGACGTCGTGCTGGAACTGGACCATGGCGCGTTCGAGGAAGCGCTCGAAGTCGCCAAGGAAGATCAGGGCTACAGCCTCGACACCGAAATGACCGCCGACGACTGGAAGGCCCTGGTCGCCGAATATAAGGCGCTCGTGAAGAAGCTGTGGGACAAGCCCTTCCCGCAGGATGTGCATGACCAGCTGTGGGGCGCGATCAGCGCCGTGTTCGGCTCCTGGCAGTCGGAGCGCGCGAAAGTCTATCGCCGCCTCAACAACATCCCCGGCGAATGGGGCACCGCCGTCAATGTGCAGGCGATGGTGTTCGGCAATATGGGCGAAACATCGGCCACCGGCGTCGCCTTCACCCGCGACCCGTCGACCGGCGAAAATGTCTATTATGGCGAATTTCTGATCAACGCGCAGGGCGAGGATGTCGTCGCCGGCATCCGCACCCCGCAATATCTGACGCTCGCCGCGCGCGAGCGGGCAGGGGCCAAGCCGCTGTCGATGGAAGAGGCGATGCCGGAAACCTATGCCGAACTGGCCAAGGTGTTCCAGATCCTCGAAACCCATTATCGCGACATGCAGGACATTGAATTCACCGTCCAGCAGGGCAAGCTGTGGATGCTCCAGACCCGGTCGGGCAAGCGCACCGCCAAGGCGGCGCTGAAGATGGCCGTGGACATGGCGCATGAAGGCCTGATCACCGAGGAAGAAGCCGTCGCCCGCGTCGATCCCGCCGCGCTCGATCAGCTGCTTCACCCCACGCTCGATCCCAAGGCGCCGCGCGATGTGCTGACCAAGGGGCTGCCCGCTTCGCCTGGTGCGGCTTCGGGCCTGATCGTGTTCGACGCCGACACCGCCGAGCGCCGCAATGAAATGGGCGACGCCGTCATCCTCGTCCGCGTCGAAACCTCGCCGGAGGATATTCACGGCATGCACGCGGCGAAGGGCATCCTGACCGCGCGTGGCGGCATGACCAGCCACGCCGCCGTCGTGGCGCGCGGCATGGGCCGTCCCTGCGTCTCCGGCGCGGGCGGCATTTCGATCGACAGCAAGGCCAAAGTCCTGCGCATCGGCGGCCGTGAATTGAAGGAAGGCGATATCCTCACCCTCGACGGGTCGACCGGCGAAGTCATGGCGGGCGAAGTCCCCACCGTGCAGCCCGAATTGGCGGGCGACTTCGGCACGCTGATGGTTTGGGCCGACAAGGTCCGTCGGCTCAAGGTCCGCGCCAATGCCGAAACGCCGCAGGATTGCAAGGTCGCGCGCGAATTTGGCGCGGAAGGCGTTGGCCTGTGCCGCACCGAACATATGTTCTTCGACGCGGCCCGCATCACCGCCGTCCGCGAAATGATCCTGGCCGACAGCGAAAAGGGCCGCCGCGTCGCATTGGAACGGCTGCTGCCCGAACAGCGTGACGATTTCGCGCAGATTTTCATGGTGATGGCGGGCCTGCCCGTCACCATCCGCCTGCTCGATCCGCCGTTGCACGAATTCCTGCCCCACGCAGAAGCGGAGTTCGAGGAAGTGGCCAAGGCGGCGGGCGTGTCGGTGGACGTGCTCAAGCGCCGCGCCAACGAACTGCATGAATTCAACCCGATGCTCGGCCATCGCGGCTGTCGCCTCGGCGTCACCTATCCCGAAATCTACGAGATGCAGGCGCGCGCCATCTTCGAGGCGGCACTGATCGTCAAGCAGCGTGGTGGCGAAGCGCCGATCCCCGAAGTCATGATCCCGCTCGTTGCCACGCGTAAGGAATTGGAGTTGATGAAGGCGATCGTCGATCGCGTCGCCGCCGAAGTCTTCGCCGAACAGGGCGACAGCGTCGAATATCTCGTCGGCACGATGATCGAACTGCCCCGCGCCGCGCTTAAGGCAGGCGAGATCGCGGAAGTCGGCGAATTTTTCTCCTTCGGCACCAACGATCTGACCCAGACCACGATCGGCATCAGCCGCGACGATGCGGGCCGGTTCCTCGGCACCTATGTCGACAAGGGCATCTTCGCCCGCGATCCCTTCGTCAGCATCGATGTCGAGGGCGTAGGCGAACTGATCCAGCTCGCCGCCGAACGCGGTCGCAAGACTCGCCCCGGCATCAAGCTTGGCATCTGCGGCGAACATGGCGGCGATCCGGCCTCGATCGCCTTCTGCGAAGCGACGGGACTCGATTATGTCTCGGCCTCGCCCTATCGCGTGCCGATCGCCCGGCTGGCGGCGGCCCAGGCCGCGCTGGCTAAGAAGGCATAAGAAAAGGGCGGGGAGCAATCCCCGCCCTTTCTCCTTGTCGTCGAAGCCGGGGCTTAGAGCATGATGACTTTGAGTCGCATCACTCCGTTCGCCCTGAGTAGGGGCTGAGCTTGTCGAAGACCCGTATCGAAGGGTCGGTTGCGCTTTATATCCTTCGATACGCCATTTCGACTTCGCTCAATGGCTACTCAGGACGAACGGTTCTGTGTAAAGTCATCACGCTCTAGCCGAACAGACCACGCTTGGCGGGCTTGGTCTCCAGCGTGCGCGCCTGACCGCGCCAGTCCTCCTGAACGATCGTTCCGGGCCGCAACCCCAGCCGCGCTTCCAGCGCCGCTTCCTGCTCGGCACCCAAGGCCGCAATCTGCTCGAAGCGCTGATAGCCTGCCTCGTTGAGCGACACTTCCTGCGCCTGGCTGATCCCGTTGATGCGGCTCAGATCGTCCCGCTCATGCGTCGCGCTGGCGGCAGCCACGCCCGCCGCACCGGCCCCCACGGGCACCGCCTGCCGTTCCAGTTCACGCACGCGCGTCTCCGCCGCTTCGATCCGCGCATCGCGCTCCTTCACCGATTGCCGGTGCAGCAATTGCTCGTCGCGCCAAGCCCGGCGATATTTGCCGCGCCCACTCATCATCAGACCGAATATCAGGCCGATGACCAAAGCGATCAACAGCAAGGCAATGTCATTCAGGGTAAAGCTCATGGCGGGTCCTCCTGCCCATCCGAACGGTGCAGCGCGGCAAAAGTTGCCCTTTCCTCGTTCCGCTTCGGAAACGGGCCATAAAAGTGCAAAAAAGGGGCTTGCCCAAATGGCCGGGCGCTTCTATCTGCGCCTCTCCAAATGCACCCATAGCTCAGCTGGATAGAGCATCAGACTACGAATCTGAGGGTCGGGCGTTCGAATCGCTCTGGGTGCACCATTTTTCCGAAGGGCTTTAACGGTCGGGCTTCCAGCCTCTCCGCCAGTCTTTCCTCTGCACCCATAGCTCAGCTGGATAGAGCATCAGACTACGAATCTGAGGGTCGGGCGTTCGAATCGCTCTGGGTGCACCATTTTTCCTATCAGCGTCAGCCCATTGCCAGCGCGATCATGGCATCGACATCGGCATGGGTTTCGAGCAGCGCAGCGACCTCGTCCAGCGCATCCTCGACCGACTGGTCATAATCCTGCCCCGCCGACGCGCTGCCCAGCGGCTGCAGTAGGGCGTCACGCAGCTCCGTGCTGGCGAGCAGCCCATGCACATAGCTGCCCATCACCCGCCCATCGCGGCTGATCGCGCCATCCGGCCGATCGCCCAGCATGGCAAAGGGCCGCGCACGATCCGGCCCGTCGGTTTGCCCCATATGCATCTCATAGCCGCCAAATTCGGCCCCCAGCGCCCTGCCACGCACCGCTTCCAACGTCTTGGTCCCGCCCAGCACCGTCTCGACATCCAGCAGCCCCAGCCCCGCGACTGACCCCGGCGGTCCCTCCAGCCCGTCCGCGTCGGCGATCGTCCGTCCCAGCATCTGGTATCCGCCGCATATCCCCAGCACCGCGCCCCCGCGCCGGTGATGCGCGCGTATGTCGATGTCCCACCCCTGCGCGACCATCGCCCGCATATCCGCGACACTGGCCTTGGAACCGGGCAGGATCACCAGCACCGCCTCGGCGGGGATAACCTGGCCCGGTCCGACCATGCGCAGGTCCACGCCCGGCTCCAGCTTCAGCGGATCGACATCATCGAAATTGGAAATGCGCGGCAACACCGGGCAGGCGACCACCAGCGGCGCGTCGACCGAAAATTGCCGCCGCTCCAGCACGACCGCATCCTCGCTCGGCAGTCGCGCCACGGCGTCCAGCCACGGCACGACCCCCAACCCGCGCCAGCCCGACAGCATCTCGATCTGCGCATAGCCATCCATGAACAAAGCCGGATCGCCGCGAAATTTGTTGATCAGGAAACCCTGGATCATCGCTGCATCCTCCGGGTCGATCACGGTGCGCGTGCCGACCACCGCCGCGATCACGCCGCCCCGGTCGATATCGCCCACCAATATCACCGGCACATTGGCGGCACGGGCAAAGCCCATATTGGCGATATCGCCCGCGCGCAGGTTGATCTCGGCGGGCGATCCCGCGCCTTCGACCACGACGATGTCGCATTGCGCCTGCAACCGCGCATAGCTTTCCAGCACCGCGCCCAGCAATTCGCCCCGCGCGGCGCGGAAATTGACCGATCCCAAAGTGCCCCGCACCCGGCCATGGACGATCAGTTGTGATGTCCGGTCGGCCTGCGGCTTCAACAGCACCGGATTCATGTCGGTATGCAGCGGCACGCGGCAGGCGACCGCCTGCAACGCCTGCGCCCGGCCGATCTCACCGCCATCGGCCGTCACGGCGGCATTATTGGACATATTTTGCGGCTTGAACGGGCGCACCCGATAGCCGCGCCGCACCAGCGCCCGGCACAGTCCGGCGACCAGCACCGACTTGCCCACATCCGATCCGGTTCCCTGCAACATGATGGCACCCATGGCCATCATCCCTGACCGGCGAGTGCCGTCAGCGCAAGCCCCTCAGCTATCCGTAGGTGCGCCGATATTCGAGCGTGTCCAATATCATGCCGCCACCCATGAATACCGCACCGGTACAGGCCAGCGCCAATAGCTGTCCGCCGGTGCCGGGATATTGCTGCATATAGGCAAGGCCGCGCTCGGTCGCGCCCAGCGCGAGCGCATAGATGATCAGAAACGCCTCGAACTTGGTCTTGACGATGAAAAGACGCTTGATCCGTTCCATTCCGATTCCATCCGGCGTTTGGCCCCCGCCACTACGGCATGAGATCGCCCGAAAGCTGCAAATGGTCAACAAGCGTTAACCATGATTGTTCGATGCGCGCGATCAACGTCGTGTCGCCAAGGCCATCAGGCGCAATATCTTCGGGCCAATAGGCCGCCACGATTGCCGCGATGGCATCCAGCTTCGCCTCATCCACCAGGAAGCGTGGATCGATCGTCGCCGGATCAGCCACGACGCGCAGCCGCAGGCAGGCCGGGCCGCCGCCATTGGCCATGGACTGGCGCACATAGACCGGCACGAGGCGCCGGATCGGCCCATTGCCCGCGATCATCTGCTCCAGCCATTGCCACACAGCGGGCGTGTCCCGCGCTTCGGTCGGCAGCACCAGCGCCATCTCGCCCGCCGGTAGCGTCACCAGTTGCGCGTTGAAGAGATAGCTTTTGATCGCATCGGCTAGGCTCACCGCGCTGGCGGGCACCTCGACAATCTCGACGCAGGGCAGGGCGGCACGCAGATCGGCATAGAAGCCTTCCTTGTCGGCAAAGGCCAGTTCATGGGTGAACAACACCCGCTCATTGGCCACCGCCACCACATCATTATGGAACGCGCCCGCCGCAATCGCTTCCTCCGATTGCTGCACGAACAACGTCCGCGCCAGGTCCAGCCCATGCCGCCGCGCGACCGCTTTGCTCGCCTCGACATGCTGGCGCGCGGGGAAGGGGCCGCCCGACTGGCCATAGACGAAGACCTCGACCCCCGGCTGGTCATGCCGTTCGGCCAACCGCATATGATTGGCCGCGCCCTCGTCGCCAAAGGGCGGCGGCACCGGGCCATGGACGGCAAAGACGCTCTGGTCGGAAAAGGCGACCCGCAACTGGGCCAAGGTCTGGGGCCATTCATGGCTGCGATGCGCCATCGTCACCAGGTTCGCGACGGTCAGGTGGGTGCGCCCGTCGTCCGTGTCGCTGGCGGGGGAGACCGTCGCCGCATTGGCCGCCCACATGGACGAAGCCGACATCGCCGCCGCGCGGATATGCGGCTCGGCCGCGCCGACATCGGTCCCCAATTGCGCCAGCCACGCCCCATCGGGTCGCCATTGCGGCAGGAAAATGCCCTGCGTCAGCCCCAGCCGGATATTGCCGCGCATCTTTTCGATACCCTGCAATGCCGCCGCGCGCGGATGCGACACCGCGCCTGCATTGCGCGCCGACGCCAGATTGCCGACGCTCAAGCCCGCATAATTGTGGCTCGGCCCGATCAGCCCGTCGAAATTGATCTCGGTAACGCTCATGCCCGCCCCGCCATGGTGAACTCGACCCCCGGTTCCAGCCCGATCCGCGTCGCGCTCGCCGCATCGAGCGACACGACGCCATCCGCTTCCTGCACGAAGCCCCAGGTGCAGCGATAGTCCGCGAGGCACCCGGTCGCGATCAGCATCTTGTCGCCGCCCTTTTCATGCGTCGCGCCCAGCGTCACGTCGCGCGCGCCCGCAATCGTCTTCAACTGGTCGATCTGCCCGACCATCGTCGGCCCACCATCGAAAATATCGACATAGCCCGCATTGTCGAACCCTTCGGTTTCCAGCATCCGCATCGCCGCCCGGCCATTGGGGTGGGGCAGGCCGATGACCGCGCGCGCGCTGTCGGTCAGCATCGCGGTATAGATGGGCGTCTTGGGCATCAGGTCGGCGATAAACTGGTTGCCGTTCACCGCATTGAATTCGTCCGCCTCCTGAAAGCTCATGCCGAAAAAGCGCCCGGCCAAACCGTCCCAGAAGGGTGACCCGCCCGCCTCGTCGATCACGCCGCGCAATTCGGCAATCACCTTGTCGCCAAAGCGCTGCCGATGCCCGCGAATATAGAGATAGCGGCTGCGCGAGAGCAGCAGGCCCAGCCCCTCGGCCCGTTCGCGCGGATGCAGGAACAGCCCGCCGACCTCGACCGATCCTTCCAGATCGGTGGTCAGCGACAGCATCTGCGCCCGGAATGTCCGGCCGAGTTCACGGCTATGTTGGGTCAGCATCCCCAGTCGATAGGAATAGAAGGGCCAGCTTTGCCCCACGGTCGAGAAAATCTGGCAAGTGCCGCGCACCTGCCCCGTCTCGACATTTTCCAGCACCATGACGATCAACTCGTCGGCAATGCCATCCTCCGCCCGCGCCAGCGCCGCCTCGGTCCGCTCCAGCTTGGCCGCCAAAGACTTTCGGTCAGGCGGCAGGTTGGTGAAGCCACCCCCGGTCAGCTTCGCCATTTCATAGAGCGTCTGCAAATCCTCCGCGCGCGCGGTTCGCATGATGAAACTCAAGCGCTTACCCTCTCTTCTTCATATCTTATATCGTCCGTGCGCGATCCGCAGCAGCGCCAGCGCCGACAATCGCGCCCGTTCGGGCAGGCTGTCGGCGATCAGAAATTCGGCATCGCTATGAATGCTCCCGCCGCGCACGCCCATCGTGTCGACCACCGGCACACCGCAGGCCGCGATATTATTGCCGTCGCACACCCCGCCGGTGTCGCGCCAGCCAATCTCCAGCCCCAGATCGGCTCCGCATTGCTTGACCAGCCCGAACAGACGCTCGGCCTTGTCATCCATCGGCTTTGGCGGCCGTCCGAAACCGCCATGCAGATGCAGGCTGACGTCATGGTCGCGCGCTACATCGGCCATCGCCCGCTCGATCAGCGCGCGCGCCGCCGTCTCGTCCTGCGGCGTTCGGGGCCGGAAATTGACGCGCAGCACGGCATGGTCGGGCACGACATTATTCGGCCCGCCGCCTTCGATCTTCGCCGGATTGCACGAACAGCCGGGGCCGCTCCCCGCCTTGAGCCGCAGCGCCAGGTCGGCCGCCGCCAGCAGCGCGTTGCGTCCATCATCGGGATTGCGCCCGGCATGGGCGCTGCGCCCGCTCACCACGATCGAGAAATTGCCGCTCCCCGCCCGCGCGCCCGCCAGCGTGCCATCGGGCAGGGCCGGCTCATAGGTGAAGGCCGCGACCTTGCCCGCCGCCACCGTCCGCAACAGGCCAGCGGAGGAGGGGCTGCCTACTTCCTCGTCGCTGTTGATGACGACGTCATAGCCGAGCATCTGCGCCGCGTCCGTCCCCTCGATCGCCTGCAGCGCCGAGAGCATAACCGCGATGCCGCCCTTCATGTCGGCGACCCCCGGCCCGTTCAGCACGCCGGGTTCGATCCAGCGCTGCGCCTGGAACGGGTGATCGGCGGCAAAGACCGTATCCATATGCCCGGTGAGCAAAATCTGCACAGGCGCTTGCGGCCGCACCGACAGATGCAGATGTTGCCCATGCATGATCGTCTCGACCTGCCCATCGGCGCGCATGGTCTCGACCGGCACAGCGTCGATCAGCGTCACGTCGCCCGGCAGTACGGCAAAGCTATCCGCCAGCGTCGCAGCCATCCGCGCCAGCCCGTCCAGATGCCACGACCCGCTGTTGATCGCGGCCCAATCCTGCACCTGCGCCAGCATCGGCGTATCGGCGGCCCGCTCCATCAGGGCGGCTTCGATCGATGATAAGGGGTTCATGGCAAGGGTCTATCAGAGCGCGTCGCGCGCCTCCACCCCCACCGCGTCAGAAGTCGTAGGTCAGCGTCAACCGGCTCAGCGTGTCCAGATCGCGCGCGCTCAGCAACGTTTCCGATTCATATTGGACGTTGTAGGACAGGGCGGCCGACAGCCGCGCCGCCACCTTCGTCTCGATCGCGGTCAGCGAGTTGAGTGAATAAACTTCGCTCTCGGCATAGCCCGCCGCCGTCTGCTTGAGCGTCAGCGTCGGCGACAAGCGCCACACCGCCGCCATCGATCCACGCGCGCCGAGCTTGGTTTCGCGCTCCCCGGTCAGATATTTGGCATGGCGCACCGACGGACCGATATCGACCTGCAAATCCAGCGGCTGGCTGACGATCAGCTTGTAGCCGATACCGACCGACCCGGTATAGCGTTCGTCATAGCCGATCGACGTATCCCGCTCGAACTGGGTCAGCCCATAGGCGAAACCGCGCGGATCGAACTGATAGCGTGGCTCGTAGCTGGCGAGATAGCGTTCGCGCGAGGTCACGCCATTGGCGCGACGATAATCCGCCGTCGCGCTCAGCTTGTGCGTCCATTGCAAGCCTGCGCGAGTCGCCGTGGCCGTGCCGCTCAGGCCCAGCTCGCTGGTGGAGCCGGTCGAGCGGAACCCGCCCGCCTCGACCCGGCCCGTCCATAATTCGGTGAAGCGCGCCTCGCGAATCACGGTGTCGTGAGTCGCCTTGGTGCGTTCCTTCCAGCTGTTGACCATCCGCTGGATTTCGTCGCCCGAAGCAGGATTGGTCTGCCGCGCGATCTTGGCGACGGTGGCAATCTCCGTCTCGCTGCCATTGGCGATCGCCGCCTCCAGCATTTCGCGCACCGATGACGGCAGCAACACGGGGTCGGCGGCCAAAGCAGGGGCGGCAAACAGGAACGACATCAGGATCAAACAGGCACGCATGGGTCTGTCATACCCGCTCGACGGCAAAACTTAAGCCCCTAAGTGCCTGTTTTGCGCACGGCCTGCCGCAGGAACGGTATCGAAACGGTCAGATCAACGATTTGAATTCCTGCAGGATATCGCGATACAGCTTGCGCTTGAACGGTACGATCAGTTCCGGCAGCGTTTCAGGGTCGGCCCATTTCCAGCTGCGAAATTCGGGATGCTGGGTCTCGATATTGACGTCGCTGTCCTGCCCCAGAAAGCGGGCAAGATACCAATATTGGCGCTGGCCGCGATATTTGCCGCCCCATAATTTGCCCAGCAATTCAGGCGGCAGATCGTAGAAATGCTCGTCCTTGGCCTTGGCGATGATCTCGACATGTTCCGGCCCGATGCCGGTTTCCTCGCCCAGTTCGCGCAGCGCCGCCGCCTTGGCGTCCTCGCCCTCGTCGATCCCGCCCTGCGGCATTTGCCAGGCTTCCACGACATTATCGAGCCGTTGACCGACGAAGACCTTGCCATCCCTGTTGACCAGCATGATGCCGACGCACGGCCGATATGCCATTTCCCGTTCATTGGGCGTGGAAGCCATAAATCCCCTGAATCTTTCTCATATGGTGCCACAGACCCCAGCAGGGCACCGAACCTAAGGATAAGCGCGGCTGCCGTGCGCGTCCATGGATCGAATCGCGCATGGCCTGATTTGCGACGGGCCGTTGGTCCACAATATGCCCGATAGGGTGGTTGGAACCCGGCCCGGTGCCGCGCATTGCCCCATCATGTCCACCAACGCCCCCGTCCTCCTCTGGCTCCGCCAGGATCTGCGCCTGTCCGATCAGGCCGCGCTCGCCGCTGCGGTGGAGGAGGGGCCGGTCATCCCGGTCTATATATTGGACGATGACACGCCGCGCAGTTGGGCGATGGGCGGCGCGTCGCGCTGGTGGCTGCACCACAGCCTGACCAGCCTAGACGAGCGGCTGCGCGAAAAGGGGTCGCGCCTCATCCTGCGGCGCGGGGCGTCGGCCGACATGCTGGCGCAACTGGCCGAAGAAACCGGCGCGCGCCGCGTCCATGCCCTGCACCATTATGAACCCTGGTGGCGCAACGCGGAAAAGGCGGTGGCCAAGACGCTCGATCTTTGCCTTCACGACGGCGGCCTGCTGTTGCCGCCCGGCGCGGTGCGGACCGGGGCAGGGGGAGTCTATCGCATCTACACGCCCTTTTCCCGCGCGGTGATGGAGCATATGCCACCGCCCACGCCGACCCGCGCGCCTGCGGCCATCCCGTCGCCGGACCAATGGCCAGCCAGCGACGCGCTGGATGACTGGGCCTTGCTCCCCACCAAGCCCGATTGGGCGAGCGGCTTTACCGAAGACTGGACGCCCGGCGAAGCAGGCGCGCGCGCGCACCTCAACAGCTTTCTCGATGCAGTCGGCGACTATCCGGTCGCGCGCAACCTGCCCTCGGTCGAAGGCTCCTCGCGCCTGTCGGCGCATCTTCATTTCGGCGAAATCTCGCCCGCCACCGTCTGGCACCGCGTCGCATCTTCAGGGCAGGATGCAACAATCTATCTCAAGGAACTGATCTGGCGCGATTATGCCCATGTGCAGATTTGCCAGATGCCGACCTATGGCTCGGAAAATGCCCGGTCGGATTTCGATGCGCTGGAATGGCGCGACCTGCGCAGCGCCGGGTCGGATTTTACCGCCTGGAAGACCGGGCGGACCGGCTATCCGATCGTGGATGCAGGGATGCGCCAGCTTTGGGCGACCGGCTGGATGCATAACCGCGTCCGCATGATCGCCGCCAGTTTCCTCATCAAGCATCTGCTGATCGACTGGCGCCACGGCGCGCGCTGGTTCTGGGACACGCTCGTCGATGCCAGCTACGCTAATAACAGCGTCAATTGGCAATGGGTCGCGGGCAGCGGCGTTGACGCCAATCTCTTCACCCGCATCATGGCCCCGCTCAGCCAGTCGGAAAAATTCGATGCCGCCGCCTATATCCGCCGCTGGGTGCCCGAACTGGCCGACCTCAACGACAGCGTTATCCACGACCCTGACGCCCATGGCGCGCGCCCCGCTGCTTATCCGCCCAAGATCATCGACCATCGCGAAGGGCGCGAGCGCGCGCTCGCCGCCTATCGCCACGCAAAGGGGTGATTGCAGCGCTCGCCTGCTTCGGGCAGGAATGACGCCATGAATGCAGTCGATCCCCGCCGCGGCCGCCGCGCGCTTTCCGTGCGCCAGCCGCCCCGTTCCGGCAACCCCAGCCGGATGAGCCGCGCATTGGGACCGCTCTTCCATCGCCTGCTCGACCGGATCGACCGGGGGCTGGATCAAGGATCGCTCGATGCCATCCTGCCCGACGGCGCGCGCCGGATGCTGGGTGGTCGCGCGCCGGGGCCGCATTGCGAAGTCCATCTCGTCCACTGGCGCGCGCTGATCCGCTTGGCCACTGGCGGATCGGCGGGCTGGTATCGTGCCTGGGCGGCGGGCGAATGGACCAGTCCCGACCCGGTGCCCCTCTTTGCCCTGTTCATGACCAATGCCGTCGCGCTCGGCCGCGTCGCGCGGCCCAATGGCCCGACCCGTTGGATCGGCCGCGCGATCCATTGGGCACGGCGCAATAGCCGCACCGGATCGCGCCACAACATCGCCTATCATTATGACCTGGGCAATGATTTCTACCAGCTCTGGCTGGACGATCTCATGCATTATTCCAGTGCCTTATTCACCGATCCTGACAGCGATACCGAGACTCTGGAACAGGCTCAGCGGCGCAAGGTCGACGCGATCCTCGACCGGCTGGCGCTCAAGGGTGGCGATAGCCTGCTCGAAATCGGCTGCGGCTGGGGTGGCCTTGCCGAACAGGCGATGGAGCGGCAGGCGATCGCCTATACCGGCCTCACCCTCTCGACCGAGCAGGCCGACTATGCCCGCGATCGTCTCGGCTCCGGCGCACAAATTTGCCTCACCGATTATCGCGATGCGCAGGGGCAATATGACGCCATAGCCAGCGTCGAAATGGTCGAAGCGGTTGGCCAGCGCTATTGGCCCGCCTATCTCGCCACCATCCACCGCTTGCTCAAGCCCGGCGGCCGCGCGGCGATCCAATATATCCTGATCGATGACGCGATCTTCGACCGCTATGCGCGCGGCGCGGACTTCATCCAGACCTATATCTTCCCCGGCGGGATGCTGATGTCGGAAAGCCGCTTCCGCGCGTTGGCTGAGCAACAGGGGCTGGAGTGGCGCGACATCTACCGCTTCGGCCAGCATTATGCGCAGACACTCCGCCGCTGGCGCTTACGCTTCGACCTAGCGATCGAGCAAGGCCTGCTGCCCGCCAGTTTCGACCAACATTTCGTGGCCTTATGGCGCTATTATCTGATGTATTGCGAAGGCGGCTTCCGCGGCGGCGGCATCGACGTGGCACAAGTGACGCTGGTGAAGCCCGCCTAAAACCGCCGTTCGTGTCGAGCGCAGTCGAGAAACGCCCGCGCCGCGTTCAGCCCTCAACCCGCATCCGGTGCCCGGTCGGCGTATCCGCCGCGACCAGTCCGACAATCGCATCGGCCACGACCTCCGGCCCCTTGAGCGTCGCAGGGTCTTCCCCCGGAAAGGCCCGCGCGCGCATCGCCGTGCGGGTCGCGCCCGGATCGACGATATGGGTGCGGATGGCCGAGATATTCTTCATCTCCTCACCATAGGCACCCACCAGCGTTTCCAGCGCCGCCTTCGACGCACCATAGGCACCCCAATAAGCGCGCGGGCTGACGACCGACGACGTCACCGCCACCACCCGCGCATCCTTGCTTGCCCGCAGCATCCCGTCGAACGCCGCGATCAGCGCCTGGGGGGCAGCGATATTGAGCGTCAACAGTCGCGCAAATTCCTTGGCGTCGATCGCCGGCACCGCCGCCAGCGCGCCCAGCGTCGCGGCGTTCAGCACCAATATATCGAGCGCGTCCCAGCGCCCCCCGATCGCCTGCGCCAGCCGCCCGATGCTCTCGCCATCGATCAGGTCGAGCGGCGCGATCGTCGCGCTGCCGCCTGCGGCGTGGATGCGTTCCTCCACCTCTTCCAGCCCGCCTGTCGTCCGCGCGGTCAGCACGACATGCGCACCAGCCCGGCCCAAAGCCTCGGCCGTGGCTGCGCCAATACCCCGGCTTGCCCCGGTGACGAGCGCCAATTTGCCGGAAAGGGGGCCGGAGCGGGAGGAAGTGTCAGTCATAGCATCTCGTCATTTTCAAACTGATTTATGTTCCGTTCGCCCTGAGCCTGTCGAAGGGCCTCACTTCCTGGAGAAGTAAGGGGCTTCGACAGGCTCAGCCCGAACGGATTTTTTAGGTTCGGCGAAGATCGCAAGGAAAGCCCGTCAGGCCACCCGCTCGGCGAGCAATTCGAGCTGATTGGTCACCACCACATCATCCTGGTCGGTCAGCGCGGTGGGATAGTCGCCGGTGAAGCAGGCATCGCAATATTGCGGCCGCGTATCGGCCCGCTTCGCTTCGCCCAGCGCCTTATAAAGGCCATCGATCGAGATGAACGACAAGCTATCTGCATGGATAAAATCCTGCATGCCACCCACGTCCAGCTTATGCGCCAAAAGCTTGGTGCGTTCGGGCGTATCGACGCCATAGAAGCAGCTATGTTTGGTTGGTGGCGACGCGATGCGCATATGCACTTCAGCCGCGCCTGCTTCGCGCATCATCTGCACGATCTTCAAGCTGGTCGTCCCCCGCACGATCGAATCGTCGATCAGCACGATCCGCTTGCCTTTGATCAGCGCGCGGTTGGCATTATGCTTCAGCTTCACACCCAGATGGCGCACCTTGTCGCCCGGCTGGATGAAGGTCCGCCCGATATAGTGCGACCGGATGATGCCGAGTTCAAACGGAATGCCCGATTGCTGGGCATAGCCGATCGCCGCGGGCACGCCGCTGTCGGGCACGGGGATCACATAATCGGCCTCGACCGGATTTTCGATCGCCAGCTGCGCGCCGATCGCCTTGCGGACCGAATAGACGCTCGATCCGTCGACGATCGAATCGGGACGGCTGAAATAGACATGCTCGAAGATACAGGGGCGCGGATGGACGGGGCCGAACGGCCGATGCGACCGAATCTCGCCTTCGTTGGTAACGATCACCAGTTCACCCGGCTCGATCGTGCGCAGATATTCCGCACCCACCACGTCGAGCGCCACCGTTTCGGACGCGAAGATCGTCGTATCGCCGAGCTTCCCCATCACCAATGGCCGGATGCCCAGCGGATCGCGACAGGCGATCATCCCTTCGGGCGTCATGACGATCAGTGAATAGGCACCCTCGACCTGCTTCAACGCATCGATGAACTTGTCGAGCAGCGTGCGATAGCTGGACGTCGCCACCAGATGGATGATGACCTCGGTATCCGACGTCGACTGAAAGATCGACCCGCGCCGAATCAGCTCGCGCCGCACCTTCATTGCGTTGGAGATATTGCCATTATGAGCGATCGCGAATCCGCCCGAATTCAACTCGGCATAGAGCGGCTGCACATTGCGCAGCGATGTCTCGCCGGTGGTCGAATAGCGCACATGGCCGCAGGCCGCGTCGCCCGGCAATCCGCGAATCACCTCGTCCCGGTCGAAATTCCCCGCCACATGGCCCATGGCCCGGTGGGTATGGAAATCATGCCCGTCCCAGCTGGTGATGCCGGCGGCTTCCTGCCCCCGATGCTGTAGCGCGTGGAGGCCAAGCGCGACGATAGCGGACGCCGTATCAGCGCCCGAAACGCCGAAAATGCCGCATTCCTCGCGCAACTTGTCGTCGTCGAAGGGGTTCGTAGTCATCATGGGTGCGAGCGGTTCCATAGCCGTTCCTGACAACCCATAAGGAATATCCAAGGGTCGTCGTTGAGCGCGCATATAGTCACTCGAAGCCGCTTTGTCGCCCTCCTGTCATAAAAAAGCGTCGAGGCGTGTCGCAACGCAGCGTTTCAGCTGGCCCGCTATCCGCAAAACGCCCCACTGGCATTGCCCTGCATGCCCCGCTACAGACGCAGCCCTGATGCATCGTTTCGCCAATCCCGCCCGCTTCCTCAAGATCGCGCGCCCGTTGACGGGCTGGCTGTTCTGGCCGGGGCTTGCCCTGTTGTTAGCGGGCTGCGCGTGCGGCCTTTTCCTGACGCCTGCCGACTATTTGCAGGGGCAGACGGTGCGCATCCTCTATATCCATGTGCCTGCCGCCTGGCTCGCCATGGGCGGCTGGACCGGCATCGCCATCGCCGCGCTGATGCAACTGGTGTGGCGGCATCCGCTCGCCGCTGTGGCAGGCCGCGCCATTGCCGCACCCGGCGCGCTGTTTACTGCCATCTGCCTGGCCACGGGATCGATCTGGGGTCGCCCGACCTGGGGAACCTGGTGGGAATGGGACGGGCGGATGACCTCCATGCTGGTCCTGTTCTTCCTCTATCTTGGCTATATCGCGCTCGCCAATGCCAGCGCGCGACAGGGGGCCGGGCAGGGCGGCGTCAGCAACGTCACTGCCATTTTCGGCCTTGTCGGCGCGGTCAATATTCCGATCATCAACCGCTCGGTCGTCTGGTGGAACAGCCTGCATCAGGGGCCGTCGATCACGATGCGGGGGTCCAGCATCGACATGGCAATCCTGTGGCCGCTGGGCCTGACGCTGCTCGGCTTCACACTCTGGTTCGGCGCGATCGTCCTGATGCGGATGCGCGCGATATTGGCGCAGAACAAGGTCGAGGCGCGCATGCAGCGTCTCGCGAGAGGGTGACCCCGATGCAGCAATGGACCTTCGTCATCGCCGCTTATGCGGTCACCCTGCTGGGCACGGCGGCGGTCAGCTGGCTTAGCTGGCGCGCGATGCGCCGTGCCGAGGCCCAGGCCGAGCAACTGGCGGACCGCGCATGAAGGCCAAGCATCAACGGCTGATCCTCGCGCTCGCTGCATTGGTGGCGCTCATCGGTGCGGGCCTGCTGGCGGCTTCCGCGCTCAAGGATGAAGCCGCCTATTTCTATGCGCCGGGCGATGTGAAGACCAAGGGTGTCGAACCCGGCAAGCCGATCCGCCTTGGCGGCATGGTGGTCAAGGACAGCCTCAAGCGCGCGCCCGATGGCGTCACCATCACTTTCGACGTTACCGACGGCAAGGCCACCGTGCCCGCCACCTTCAGCGGCATCGCGCCCGACCTGTTCAAGGAAGGCAGCGGCGTCGTCGCCGAAGGATCGTTCGATACCAAAGGCACCTTCGTCGCCACCAACCTGCTCGCCAAACATGACGAACGCTATATGCCCCGCGAGTTGGAAGGCATGAGCTACAACGAAACCACCCGTGAAATCGAGGTGGACCAGTGAGGCTGTACGATATTCTCATCCTCCCCTGGCAGGGGAGGTGGCAACGCGAAGCGTTGACGGAGGGGTGTCACCCTCTCGATAGCAGGACACCCCTCCGTCTGGCCTGCGGCCAGCCACCTCCCCCACAGGGGGAGGATCATTTTTGCGTGGATAAGGCCCTATGATCGCCGAAATCGGCCTCGCCGCGCTCTGGCTCGCCGCTGCGCTGGCGCTGCTCCAGCTTGTCCTCGCCTTCACGGGCCTTAAGGGCAACAAGCCCGACCTGCTCGCCGCCGTGCGTCCCGCCGCCGTGGCGCAGGGCGTGTTGACCGCCATCGCCTTCATCGCGCTCGTCACGCTCTTTTTGCGCTCGGACATGTCGGTGCTGCTGGTCGCGACCAACAGCCATTCGGCCAAGCCTTGGCTCTATAAATTCGCGGGCACATGGGGCAATCATGAAGGGTCGATGCTGCTCTGGGTCACGGTCATGGGCGTCGCCGGAGCCGCCGTTGCGCTGTTCGAGCGCGCGCTGCGCCGCGACACCCATATAGCGACACTGGGCGGCCAAGCCGCGATTTCGCTCGGCTTCTACGCCTTCCTGCTCTTCTCCTCCAACCCCTTCGCCCGCATCTCCCCCGCGCCAGCGGACGGGCAGGGGCTGAACCCGCTGCTGCAAGATCCCGGTCTCGCCTTCCATCCGCCCACGCTCTATATCGGCTATGTCGGCCTCTCGGTCGCTTTCTCCTTCGCGATCGGCGCGTTGCTGACGCGGCAGGTCGATGCCGCCTTTGCCCGCGCGATGCGCCCCTGGGTGCTGGCCGCCTGGGTGATGCTGACGCTGGGCATCACCGCGGGCAGCTATTGGGCCTATTATGAATTGGGCTGGGGCGGCTGGTGGTTCTGGGATCCGGTCGAAAACGCTTCGCTCATGCCCTGGCTCGCCGCGACCGCTTTGCTCCACAGCGTCACGGTGCTGGCGACCCGCGACGCCCTGCGCGCCTGGACGGTGATGCTGGCGGTCGTTGCTTTCTCCATGTCGATGGTAGGCACCTTCCTCGTCCGTTCGGGCATTCTTACCAGCGTTCATGCTTTCGCCGTGGACCCGGAACGCGGCAGCTTCATCCTCGGCCTGCTCGCCCTCTATATCGGTGGCGCGCTGGCTTTGTTCGGCTGGCGCATCGGTGCCGTACGCGAAGGCGCGCCGTTCGAGTTGGTTAGCCGTGAAACCATGATGGTTATCAATAACTTGCTGCTGACGGTCATATTGGGACTGGTCCTGATCGGCACCCTCTATCCGCTGATGACCGAAGCCTTCGGCCACAAGGTCTCGGTCGGCGCGCCCTATTTCGACCGGATCGCCGGGCCGATCGCGCTGGCGCTGATGATCGCCATGGCCGTCGGCCCATTGGTGCGCTGGCGCAGGGACGATGCGCGGGTGGTGACCAAACGTTTGGTAATCCCCTTTCTCATAGCGCTATCCTTGTCCGCTTCGCTGTCCGTTTTGGCCTGGGGCCGCATCGGCATCCTGCCCTTCCTCGGCCTCGTCATTGCCGGTGCTGTCGGCGTCGCCAGCCTCGCGCCCTTGTGGAAACGCAATCTGCGCCGCACACCGCTCTTCACCTATGGCATGGTCATCGCGCATCTCGGCTGCGCGGTCAGCTTAGGCGGCATGGCCAGCGACTCCGCCTTCACGGTCGAGAAACTGGTCGCCGCCCGCCCCGGCGACATGATCCAGACCGCGGGCTGGCAACTGCGATTCGTACAGATCCAACCCATAGCGGGCGATAACTGGACCGCGCTTCAGGCCGACATGGAGGTCCGCCGCGGCGGCGCGCCGGTGATGATCCACCCCCAGTCCCGCTTCTTCGCCTCGCCCCCGACCACCACCAGCGAGGCCGCCTTGCTCACCCGCTGGAACGGCCAGCTTTATGTCGTGCTGGGCGAGGAAGTCGAAGGCGGTCGCTGGCAACTGCGCATCTGGTGGAAGCCCTTCGTCACCCTCATCTGGTTCGGCGGCATCCTGATTGCGCTGGGCGGCTTCCTGGCGCTGCTGGGCCGCGAACGGCGCGGCTGGCTGATGAAGTGGCGTGCCAGGGCGGCGACGGCATGAGGAAGCTTTTGATCTGGCTGCCGCTTGGGCTGTTCCTCGGCTTCATCGCCCTGTTCGCCAGCGGCTTGTTCCAGCCTGACGATCGCGTCATCCATTCCCGCCTGATCGGCCAGCCGCTCCCGGCCTTCACATTGCCCGCCGCCGCCAGCGACCGCCCGCCGCTCGCCAGCGCGCAGATGGCGACCGGCCAGCCACGCCTGCTCAACATCTTTGCCAGCTGGTGCGTTCCCTGTGCCGCCGAAGCCCCGCAATTGCTGGCGCTCAAGCAGGCCGGTGTCCCGATCGACGCCATCGCCATCCGCGACGCCCGGCCCGATGTCGATGCCTTCCTCGCTCGCTACGGCAATCCCTATGCCCGCATCGGCCTCGACGCCCGCAGCGCCGTCCAGATCGCGCTCGGCTCGTCCGGCGTCCCTGAAACCTTCGTCATCGATGGCAAGGGGCGCATCGCCTACCAGCATATCGGCGACATCCGCGCCGATGATGTGCCGATGATCCTCGAAAAGCTGAGGGCCGCGCAATGAGACTGATCATGGCTTTCCTCCTCGCGCTGATCGCGACCCCGCTCGCTGCCCAGACAGCGCTGCCGCCCGCGCCTTGGGCCGATCGCCAACTCGCCGACCCCGCACAGGAGCGCAAGGCCAAGGCGCTGATGGAAACCATCCGCTGCCTCACCTGTCAGAGCCAGTCGATCGCCGACAGCAATGCCAGCATGGCGGGGGACATGCGCTCGCAAATCCGCGAACGGATCATGGCGGGCGAGCAGCCCGAAGCGATCCGCACCTGGCTGATCGCTCGCTATGGCGACTGGGTCAGCTACGAGCCTACCGCCGCCCCCATCCTCTGGCCGCTCTGGGGCGCGCCCTTGCTGCTGCTTGGCCTTGGCCTGCTGCTGCTGCGCGGCCGGATCAAGCGAAAGGTGCGGTCATGACCGGCTGGTTCCTCGCCTTCGGCCTCGCGGCTCTGGCTTTCCTCGCCATGCTGCTGCTTGGCCGCATCCCCCGTTCCGCGCGGGAGATCAGCGCGGCCGCGCTCCTGCTGGGGCTGGCGGGCTATGCCTGGCAGGGGAACCCCAGCCTTGCCGGTGCGCCGCGGTCGACCAAACCGGTCGAGGGCCAGTTCGACGAGAAGCTGGCCGAAGAACGGCGCAGCCTCGGCGAACGTTTCGGCCCGACCGGGCAATGGCTGATCCTGTCCGATGGCCTGGGCCGTCAGGGCAAGACGAAGGATGCCGCCAACATCCTGCTGTCCGGCCTGCGCGCGCGGCCCGACGACGCCACGCTCTGGCTCGGCTTTGGCAATGCGCTCGTCGCCCATGCCGATGGCATATTGTCGCCGGGCGCGGATTTCGCGTTCCGGCGGGCCATGGCGCTGGATGCCGAAGGTCTTGCGCCGCGCTATTTCTATGGTCTGGCGCTGGCACGCAACAACCAGTTGCAGGCTGCTCGTGGCATCTGGGCTCCGTTGGCGGAGAGCGCGCCGGCAGACAGTCGGATGAAGGCGGAACTTCAAGCCAATATCGCGCGTATCGACGCCCTTCTGGCTCAGGATGGAACGGCCGCACCTTAGGCACGCAGCGTCGCATTGCACGCCCCCGGAGGGCATGGTAGGGCGCGGCGGTTTGTGGGGTGACAGCATCGTCCGTCATCGCTTCTCTTCGGATGTCGACACAGTATGACCATTGCGTTTTTCCTGCATGGCTGACCTGCTTCCCAACACCGCGCTGACGTCCGGCGAGGAAGAATCCGGCCACGGCCACGCCCGGCAGAAGGCCACCGTCAAGCTGGTGGTCGGCGCGATCGGCATCGTCTTTGGCGACATCGGCACCAGCCCGCTCTACGCCTTCCGCGAAACCTTCGCCGGGCATCATGAACTGACGCTCGACCCCGACCATATATTGGGCGTCATCAGCCTGATGTTCTGGTCGATGATGCTGGTGGTGACGCTGAAATATGTCAGCATCATCATGCGCGCGGATAATAAGGGCGAGGGCGGCAGCCTGGCGCTGCTGGCGCTGATCAACGGGCAGACGAAGACGCAGCGCTGGTCGCGCGGCATCGTCCTGCTCGGCGTGTTCGCGACGGCGCTGTTCTACGGCGACTCGATGATCACCCCGGCCGTCTCGGTCCTGTCGGCGGTCGAGGGGCTTGCCGTTTATAATCCGGTGCTGGCCCCTGCGATCCTGCCAGTGGTGATCCTGATTCTCGTCGGGTTGTTCTGGATACAGGGGCTGGGCACCAACAAGGTCGCGACCCTGTTCGGTCCGATCATGCTGCTCTATTTCGTGACGATCGCGACGCTGGGCATCCTCTCGATCATCAAGACGCCCGGCATCCTCTACGCCTTCAACCCCTATTGGGCGGTGATGTTCTTCGTCACTGATCCGCTGCCCGCCTTCCTGGCGCTCGGCTCGGTCGTGCTGGCGGTGACGGGGGCCGAAGCGCTCTATGCCGATATGGGCCATTTCGGCCGCAATCCGATCCGCGTGTCCTGGCTCGCCTTCGTGCTGCCCGCGCTGATGCTCAATTATATGGGGCAGGGCGCGTTACTGTTCCGAGAGGGGGCCGCAGCGCTCGACAGTCCCTTCTACAATCTCGCCCCGCAATGGGCGCAGTTGCCCCTCATCGCACTCGCCACCATGGCCGCGATCATCGCGTCGCAGGCGGTGATCTCCGGTGCCTTCTCGGTCACGCAGCAGGCGATCCAGCTAG
Organism: Sphingobium sp. SA2; assembly: GCF_032227065.1. NCBI lineage: Bacteria > Pseudomonadati > Pseudomonadota > Alphaproteobacteria > Sphingomonadales > Sphingobiaceae > Sphingobium > Sphingobium sp. SA2. The sequence continues at coordinate 2,684,815 of NZ_JAPMXX010000006.1, read as the reverse complement.
GCTTCATGCCGCGCCTGCGCATCGCCCATACCAGCGCCGCGACGGCGGGCCAGATCTACATCCCCCTCATCAACTGGGGCCTGATGGTGATGGTCATCCTGCTGGTGCTGACCTTCAAGACCTCGTCCAACCTGACCGCCGCCTATGGCATCGCGGTCACTGGTGCGATGTTCATCGACAACGTCCTGCTGACCGTCGTGCTGTACCGGCTGTGGAACTGGAAATGGTATTATGCCGCGCCGGTGCTGGCCGTCTTCTACATCGTCGATGGTGCCTATCTCGCGGCCAACCTGACCAAGGTGCCCGATGGTGGCTGGTTCCCGCTGCTGATCGGCTTCATCATCTTCACCCTGCTGACCACCTGGTCGCGCGGTCGCCGCCTGGTGCAGGATCGGTTACGCGAAGCCGCGATGCCGATCCCGGTGTTCGTGGCGTCGGCCGCCAACAGCGCGGTGCGCGTGCCGGGCACGGCGGTCTTCATGACCTCGACGCCCGATGGCGTGCCCCATGCGCTGCTCCACAATCTCAAGCATAACAAGGTGCTGCACGAGCGAGTCATCCTGCTGACGGTCAAGATCAAGGACGTACCGGTGGTCGAAGATGACGGCCGCTGCAAGCTGGAGGATCTGGGACGCGGCTTCTTCCGTATGGTCCTGCAATATGGCTTCATGCAGGAACCCGATGTGCCCGCCGCGCTTAAGAATGTGTCGGGCTGTGGTCAGGCGTTCAAGATGATGGACACCAGCTTCTTCCTGGCCCGTCAGACCCTGTTGCCGTCGTCCAAACCCGGCATGCCGCTTTGGCGCGAAAAAATCTTCGCCTGGATGCTGCGCAACGCGGAAAGCGCGATGGAATTCTTCCGCCTGCCCACCAACCGCGTGGTCGAACTGGGCAGCCAGGTCGAGATATAGAAAAGGGCGCGGCCTTCGCAAAGGCCGCGCCCCACAGGCTTACGTCATTCCACCGCTCAGGCGGCGTCGCGGTCCTTGGCGGTGATCTCCACAAGCTGACCGCCATTGATGGCAATCTTCTTGGGCTTCATCGCTTCGGGCACTTCGCGCAACAGGTCGATCACCAGCAGGCCATCGGCCAGATCCGCCTTTTCCACCCGCACGAAATCGGCGAGTTCGAACCGCCGCTCGAAGCTGCGATTGGCGATGCCGACATGCAGATATTTGGACCGATCCGATGCGGACCCTTCATCCTTGCGACCGATCACCTGGAGCAGGTTTTGCTGCGCGGTGATGTCGATCTCGTCGGGACGAAAGCCGGCCACGGCCAGCGTCACGCGATAGCGATCCTCCGACAGGCGCTCGATGTTGAACGGGGGATAATTGTCCCCTTGGCTCAACCGGGCGTTGTTTTCGATCAGGTCGAACAGACGATCGAAACCCACGGTGGAACGACGATAGGGGGTAAGGTCAAATGCACGCATTGTCATAATCTCCCAAAGAGCAAAATGAACAGGCCGGACCCGAAACAGGCGTCCGGCTATACTGCGCCCAGCCCCATATGGCGGCTGGACAGCGTGGATATGGTTTTGAGCCCGACGGTTTCAAGAGGGCGAAACGGGCATGGCGCGCGCGGAAAAATGCCGACCTTGGACCTTTTGTCCAATGGCGATCGTTGGGCGCAGAAGACAAATAAAAAGCGCCCGGATCGTGTTTTCACGATCCGGGCGCTTCATAGACGATTGCTCGTCTCCCCCTTGGTCTGCCTCAACCGCTTCTCAGCCCCCTAAGCTCGAAGCGGGATGCAGTATCCCTGAACCACGGCCTTTTACCTGTGCTTCTAGGGTCTTGCTATGACTGCGGCGGGCCGGAGTCACGGGCAAAATCGGGCGTCTGTGATTTTGCGGTGCGCCCTGTGGCCGTGATGCAACAATCTGGCAATGCTTGCCGTTCGGTCCCGCCATGCCTAGACGATCAGCCTATCCTTCCACAGAGGCCGTCCGCGCCACATGATTCTTTCCCGCTACGAACGCATGATCGCCAAGCGCTACCTTTTGCCCGGCAAGGGGGAAGGGTTCATCTTCCTCGTCGCCGGCATCAGCCTGGCCGCGGTCATGCTCGGCGTCGCCGCGCTCATCATCGTGATGAGCGTCATGAACGGCTTTCGCGCCGAACTGTTCGACAAGATCGTGGGGCTGAACGGCCATGCGGTGGTGCAGGGCTACGGTGGGCGTCTGCCGGACTGGCAGTCGGTGCTGGCTCAGGCGAGGGCGACGCCCGGCGTCACCAACGCCACGCCGATGATTGAGCAGCCCTTACTCGCCACCTTCAACGGCCGGGTCGAAGCCGTGCTGGTGCGTGGCATGACGGTGCCCGACATCCGCACCAACAAGACGCTCAAGGGCAAGGTGCTGGCGGGGACGCTCAACAATCTGACTGCCAATAGCAGCCGGATCGGCATCGGCTCGCGGCTGGCGGAAAATCTAGGCATCCAGTTGGGCGACAGCCTGACCATCATCAATCCGGCCGGTCGCTCGACCCCCTTCGGCACCGTGCCGCGCCAGGTCGCCTATCAGGTCGCCGCCATCTTCGAAGTCGGCGTCTATGATTATGACAAGGCGTTCGTCGTCATGCCGATGGAGGATGCGCAGACGCTGCTGCTGCTGGGTGACGTGGTCGGCATGATCGAGGTCGAAACCGTCGATGCCGATCGGGTCGGTCAGATATTGGAGCCGCTCGCTGGCAAAGTCGCGGGGCGCGCCGTCGTCACCGACTGGCGACAGATGAACGCTTCGCTGTTCGAGGCGCTGGCCGTCGAGCGGATCGCGATGTTCGTCGTCCTCTCGATCATCGTGCTGGTCGCCGTGTTCAATATCCTTTCCTCGCTCATCATGCTGGTCCGCGCCAAGACGCGCGACATCGCCATCCTGCGGACGATGGGGGCCAGCCGGATCGGCCTGGTCAAGATTTTCATGACGGTTGGCGTCACGATCGGCACGCTAGGCATGGTGGCGGGCATGATACTGGGCTTCACCTTTCTGTTCTTCCGCCAGGGGATCGTCAACGCGATCCAGTTCGTGACGGGGCAAAATCTCTGGGATCCCTCGATCCGCTTCCTGACCGAATTACCATCGCAGCCCGATCCGGTGGAGATTGCCACCATTTGCATCATGGCGCTGGTGTTCAGCTTCCTTGCCACCCTTTATCCGGCCTTCAAGGCCGCCAATACCGATCCGGTCCAGGTGCTGCGCTATGAATGACATATTGAAGGTCACGGGCCTCACCCGCAGCTTCACCCAGGGCGGCGTCACCATTGACGTGCTGCGCGGCGTCGACCTCAATGTGGGGCCGGGCGAGATCGTCGCCCTGCTCGGTCCATCGGGGTCGGGCAAATCGACGCTGCTCCAGGCCGTCGGCCTACTGGAGGGTGGCTTCGATGGTTCGATCCGCATCGGCGGCGAGGAAGCGGCCAAGCTCGACAATGACGGCCGCACCCGCCTGCGCCGTGATGCATTGGGCTTCGTCTATCAGTTCCACCATCTGCTGCCCGATTTCAACGCAACTGAAAATGTGATCCTGCCGCAGGTGATCCGCGACGTGGACATGGGCGCTGCCAAGGCGCGTGCCGAATCGCTGCTTACCGCGCTTGGTCTTGGACACCGGCTCGACCATCGCCCCAGCCAATTGTCAGGCGGCGAGCAGCAGCGCGTCGCCGTCGCCCGCGCGCTGGCCAACCGCCCCGCGCTGGTGCTGGCCGACGAACCGACCGGCAACCTGGACGAGCGCACCGCCGACGTCGTCCTTGCGGAATTTTTGGGGCTAGTCCGTGGCGAAGGCTCCGCCGCGCTGGTCGCCACGCATAATGAGCGGTTGGCGCAAAAGATGGACCGGGTGGTTCGCCTGCACGAAGGACGGCTGGAACAACATTAAGGCAAGGCGCGACACCAACATGGATGTCGCGCCTTGTCTGTCACTGCGCCATCGCGGCCAGCTTCTCCGGGCCGATCGCCTGGACCGCAGACTTGAGTTCGTCGATATTGGCCACGGTGCCGCTGGCGGACAGCATGAAGCGATTGGCAATGCTCGTCGCATATTTGCCGTCGCGGCTTTCCTGATCCCAGCTTTCGTTGACCAACTGTCCATCGACCGTCTGCGTACGCTCATAGCCGGTCGCTGTTTCGCGGTTGGACTGGACATTGAACGCTGCGCCAATCCCGGTCATCGCGCCCATCGCCGCCATGTCGATGATTTCCACCTTCATATCGTCGTCGCCTGCCTGATAGCGGGCGCTCGCTTGCGCGCCGCCAGCCATTCCCGCGCTTTCGATTTCGGTCCGCTCGAACCGACCGATTCGTTCAGGCAACAACGCCTGCAGCGCGGACGGGGACAGGGCGACGGCGGGCGCGCCAGTCTTGGCCGCATCCTCCATCTTGCGCGCGGCTTCCTCCATCTTCTTGCCGGCGGCGTCGAGCTTGCCGAGATCGACCGTGCCGACACCCGGAATGGTCATTTGCCCATCGACTGCGGAGTCCCCCACTGACGGCGCTGCAAATCGCGAAAAGGGCGCTGCGACCGCACCGGCAAGGAGCGACAGCAATATGGCGGCGACGATCGTCACGACCGTATAAGGCATGGCTTTGTCGGCTGGTGCCCGCATCAATCGTGGCAAGCCGAGATACAGGAGATAGAGGCTGTAGAGCCTCAATATACTCAATATTCCGAGCATCGGCAGCAGCAGGAATATTCCGGCCAGCCAACTTGCCGTCGCCGAATAGGCCGCGACCTTGACTGCCTTGACCATATTCTTCTGGCCGCCGAACCGGGGTGCCAGCATGTTGATCAGCCAGGCCAGCACGAACAGGCCGATCAGTGAAAAGACATATTGGGCAATGGCGCTGCCAACGGCGCCGACCAGCGATGGCCGAAAGCTTATGCCAAGCGCGCCATAGCCGAACATCTGGCCACCAACCAGCCCGGCCAGCGGCGGTATCGCGGCCAGGATCATCGCATAGCCGATGAAGATGCTACCGATGCTGGCAGGTTCAGCGTCGATGACTTCCCATTCGCTTTTGGGTTTGAGCAATATGGATTTCGCCCTGTCGATCAGTCCGGGGGGCGTGGAAACCGGGTTCATGTCCGTCATGATGGCCTTCTCCCTGTTTGTCGCGGAATTTGACCAGCAGGACGCGGCGAAGGCAAGATCATTGTGCGATTTGGAAGAATGATGGGCAGGGGGCTGGCGTCGACTCGCGGCAGGTGCATATTGGGGCCATGCCTCATGCCGCTTTCGTTCCCCTCCGCATTTTCTCCTCCTACACCATGCTGGAAGGCGCGATCGATCCCAAGGTCATCGCCAAACAGGCCAAGGCGCTGGGCTTTCCGGCCGCCGCCATCACCGACCGCAATGGCCTTTATGGCTCGATGGCCTTTTCCGACGCGTGCAAAAGCGACGGGGTGCAGCCGATCATCGGCGCCATGCTCGGCATCCTGCGGCCGGGCCGTCCGGCCAATGCGTCGGCGGTCCATGACTGGCTCGCCCTCTATGCGCAGGATGCGACGGGCTATGACAATCTCTGTGCGCTCGTTTCGATGGCGCATCTCGACCGGCCGTTGGAAGAAGTGCCCCATGTCGGCCTCGACGTGCTGGAGGGCCGCACTGACGGGCTGATCGCGCTGACAGCAGGCGGGGAAGGGGCGTTGGCCCGCCTCTTTGCCGAGGATCAGCCCGACGCTGCCTTCGCTTATGCCGACCGGCTACAGGCACTATTTCCCGACCGGCTCTATATCGAACTCTGCCGTCGTCTCGATCCGGTCGAGGGCAAGGCCGAACCGCATCTGCTCGATCTGGCCTACGCGCGCGATTTGCCGTTGGTCGCCACGAACCCGACCTGTTTCACCGAGCCACATTTCCATGCGGCGCATGACGTCATGCTCTGCATCGCCGACAGCGCCTATGTCGATATGCCCGATCGGCGCACAAGCTCGCCCGACGCCTGGATGAAGCCGACCGGTGAGATGAAGCGGCTGTTCGAGGATCTGCCCGAAGCGCTGGCCAACACGCTGGTCGTGGCGCAACGCTGCGCCGTCGCCGCGCCCAAGCGCAAGCCGATCCTTCCTAGCCTCGCGGGCGATATCGAGGGCGAGGCGCGGATGCTGCGCGACTTGGCGAGCGCAGGCCTTGACGCGCGGCTCGCCAAGCTGGGCATCATCGACGCTGCAGCCCGTCAGCCCTATCTGGACCGGCTCCAGTTCGAGACGGACATCATCATCCAGATGGGCTTTCCCGGCTATTTCCTGATCGTCGCCGACTTCATCAAATGGGCCAAGGATCATGATATTCCGGTGGGTCCGGGCCGTGGTTCCGGTGCCGGGTCGGTTGTTGCCTGGGCGCTGCTGATCACCGACCTCGATCCGCTGCAACTGGGCTTGCTGTTCGAACGCTTCCTGAACCCAGAACGTGTGTCGATGCCCGACTTTGACATCGACTTTTGCGAAACCCGGCGCGGCGAAGTCATCCGCTACGTCCAGCAGAAATATGGCGTCGATCATGTCGCGCAGATCATCACCTTCGGAAAGCTGAAGGCCCGCGCCGTGCTCAAGGACACGGGCCGCGTGCTTCAGATGAGCTATGGCCAGGTCGACCGGCTCGCCAAGCTGGTCCCAAACCATCCGACCGACCCCTGGACGCTGGAACGCTCGTTGAACGGTGTTGCCGAGTTCCGTGCCGAATATGACAATGACGCGCAGGTCAAACGGCTGATCGACTATGCGATGAAGTTGGAGGGCTTCCCGCGCCACAGTTCCACCCATGCGGCGGGCGTGGTGATCGGCGACCGGCCCTTGCAGCAGCTCGTGCCGCTCTATCGCGATCCCCGCTCCGACATGCCCGTCACCCAGTTCGACATGAAATATGTCGAGGGCGCAGGCCTGGTAAAATTCGACTTTCTGGGGTTGAAAACGCTGTCGGTGCTGCAAAAGGCGGTCCAGTTGCTGGCGGCGCGGGGCGTGACGGTCGATCTCGACACGCTCGCCTGGGACGACAGCGCGGTCTACGACCTGCTCCAGCGTGGCGACACGGTCGGCGTGTTCCAGTTGGAATCCGAAGGCATGCGCAAGACGCTCGCGGCTGTCCGACCGACTAATTTCGGCGACATCATCGCACTCGTCTCGCTTTATCGGCCCGGCCCGATGGACAATATTCCCATGTTCGGCCGTCGCAAGAACGGTCAGGAGGCGATTGAATATCCCCACATATTGCTGAAACCGATCCTCGAAGAAACCTATGGCATCTTCGTCTATCAGGAACAGGTGATGCAGGCCGCGCAGATACTGGCGGGCTACAGCCTGGGCGACGCCGACCTGTTGCGCCGCGCCATGGGCAAGAAGGTCAAGGCCGAGATGGACGCGCAGCGCTCACGCTTCGTCGAGGGCTGCGCCGCCAAGAGCGACATTCCCAAGGCCAAGGCGAACGAACTGTTCGATTTGATCGACAAATTTGCAGGCTATGGTTTCAACAAGAGCCACGCCGCCGCCTATGCGTTGCTTGCTTACCAGACGGCCTGGCTTAAGGCGCATTATCCGGCGGAATTCTACGCCGGGTCGATGGCCTTCGATATCCATCTGACCGACAAGCTGACGATCTTCGTCGATGATATGCGCCGCATGGGGCTGACCTGCCTTGCGCCAGACATCAACCGAAGCCAGGCGGACTTTTCGGTCGAGGCGGTGCCTTATGAAGGTGAAGACCCTCGGCTTGGTTTTGCCGTGCGCTATGCGCTGGGTGGCCTCAAGGGCGTGGGCGAGAAGGCGATGGACCAGTTGGTTGCGGAGCGCGATGCGGCCGGGCCATTCAAATCGCTGGATGATTTCGCCGACCGCATCGAACCGCGCCTGCTCAACCGGCGGCAGCTGGAAAGCCTGGCGGCGGCGGGGGCGTTCGATGATGTCCATCCCGACCGTGCGGGAGTCCATGCTGCCGCAGAAACGATCTTGGCCGTGGGCGTCAGCGCGGCGCAGGCGCGGGAGAGCGGGCAGGGTGGCCTGTTCGGCGACGTTGAGACGCCCCATGCCGATGTCCGCATTCCGCCGCATCAGGCCTGGACCGTGTCCGACCGCATGGCGCAGGAAAAGGAGGCGTTCGGCTTCTATTTCTCCGCCCATCCGGTCGATCGCTACCGCCATCTGGCCGATGCGCGTGGTGCGCGCAGCTATGGCGCGGTCTGTCAGCAGCCGGTGGGAATGCCCAATGAGGAAGGGCGGGTGATGACGATCATGGCGGCCATGGTGGAAGATGTGCGCTGGCGCGAAACCAAGCGCGGGGCGCGCTACGCCAACGCGACCTTCTCCGACAGTAGCGGCCAGTTTCAGGCGAGCTGTTTCGAAGAGGATGCGTGCAAGGCGATCGAGGAACTGGCGCGCGACGGTGATTGCGCCTTGCTGGTTGTCGAACTGGACCGGCTACCGGGCGAGGAAACCCCGCGCGTTACCGTGCGCGGCGTCGAACCCTTCCGCCAGATCGCCAGTGCTTCGCGCATGGAATTGACCGTTGACGTGGAAACGGCGGAGGCGGTTGCCAAGCTTGCCGAGATATTGGGACAGGCCGAAGGCGGGCGCAGCGAAATCTTCCTGCGCGCCCCCGTCAGCGATGGTCAGGCGGCGCGCGTCTTCCTGGGCGACAGGTTCAGCCTGGGCGCGGATCAGGTCGATGCGATCGGGGCGATCCGGGGTCTGACCATCCATCGCTTCGAGCGGATGGACGTGAAGGCGGATGGCTATAAGACGCGCACCCGCCGATCGGGCATGCGATTGGTCGGCTGATCAGAAGAACCGCATCTGCGCGCCTTCGGGTGGGCGGAACAGGTCGGTGCGCAAGGTCAGCCGATCGTCGCCAAAGCCCGCCTTCCGCCGCGCCTTGACGAAGCGGCTGCGGATCAGGTCGGCCCAGGCTCCGTGGCCGCGCATCCTGCTGCCGAAATTGGGGTCATTGTCGCGTCCGCCGCGCAGGTCGCGGATGATCGCCATCACCTTGGCCGCGCGGTCGGGATGATGCGCGTCGAGCCAGGCCCGAAACAGCGGCGCCACCTCATGCGGCAGGCGGACGAGGATATAGTTGACGTCCCGCGCCCCTGCCGCTGCGACGCGGGCGACCACGCTTTCGATTTCATGGTCGTTGATGGCCGGAATGATCGGCGACATGTTGGCTGACACGGGAATGCCCGCCTGCGCCAGTTGCGCGATCGCTTCCAGCCGCCTTTCCGGGTGCGGCGCGCGCGGTTCCAGCGTGCGGGCGACCTTGGGATCGAGCGTGGTGACGGAGAGCATCACCGCCACCAGATTGTCGCGCGCCAGGTCCGCGAGCAGGTCGATGTCGCGCAGGATGCGGTCGGACTTGGTCGTGATGAAGGTCGGGTGCCGCGTTTCGACCAGCACCTCCAGCACTTGCTGCGTGATCCGCCAATCCTTCTCGATCGGTTGATAGGGATCGGTATTGGTGCCCATCGCGATCGGCGCGACGCTGTAATTTTTCCTGCCCAACTCGGCCCGCAGCAAAGCGGCGGCGTCGGGCTTGGCGAACAGTTTGGTTTCGAAATCCAGCCCCGGCGACAGGTCATGATAGGCGTGGCTGGGTCGCGCGTAACAATAGATGCAGCCATGTTCGCAGCCGCGATAGGCGTTGATCGACCGGTCGAAGCCGATGTCGGGTGAGGCATTGCGGGCCATGATGGCCCGTGGTCGTTCGATCGTGACTTCGGTGCGGAGTCGCGGGAGCGCGCCTTCCTGCATGGCCAGATCGAGCCAGTCGCCGTCCACCGATCGCTGCGGCAGATTGAAGCGATGGCTTTCGCCGTTGATGGTCGCGCCTCTGCCCTTTTCGATGGTCATGACCAAGAATAGAACAAATAAGGAACGATGGCAACGGGTCAGTCGAACGGCAGTTCGGACCAGGGCACTGGCGTCACGCAGGTCGCGTGCCTATAGCTAAGTGCATGGCATCAACCCAAAAGCACAAGACACCGGACAAGGTCCGCCCCGCAGGCTTCCCGACGCGCGATCAGGTGTTGGACTTCATCACCACATCGGACCAGCCCGCGGGCAAGCGCGAGATCGCCAAGGCCTTCGGCCTCAAGGGGCAGGAGAAGATCGCGCTCAAGGCGCTGCTCAAGGATATGGCCGACGAAGGGCTGATCGACCTTGGCCCGGCGCGAGCCTTTCACAAGCTGGGCGGTGTGCCTAAGGTGACGGTGCTGCGGATCATCGATGTCGATGATACGACGCTGATCGCGACCCCGGAACGGTGGGAGGCCGAAGGCCAGCCCGCGCCGCGGCTGCGGATCGTGGAACGCGGCAAGCGCGGCGCGCTGACCATCGGCGACCGCATCCTGGCGCGGACCGAGGAAGCGGGACGCGGCTGGGTTGCGCATCCGATGAAGAAGCTCGCCAAAGCGACCGAGATGTTGCTGGGCGTGGTCGAGGAAATGGCCGACGGCAAATTATGGCTGCGCCCGGTGGACAAGCGCATCCGCAAGGATACGCCGATCAGCGACGCCGGCACCGCCAAGAAGGGCGACCTCGTTCTGGCCGAACCGTCCGGCCGCCCGCCGCGCATTTCGGCGCGGGTGACAGACATATTGGGCGACCCGTTCGCGCCGCGCAGCTTCAGCCTGATCGCCATTCACAAACATGGCATCCCCCATGTCTTTCCCGAAGCGACCGAGGAAGAGGCGCTGGTCGCCGCCGCCCTGCCGCTGCATGAGGAGAAGCGCGAGGATTTGCGCCACTTGCCGATCGTCGCGATCGATCCGGTGGATGCGCGCGACCATGATGATGCGGTGTGGGCGGAAGCGGACAGCGACCCGGACAATAGTGGCGGGTTTCGCGCGATCGTCGCGATTGCCGATGTCAGCTACTATGTACGCCCCGGCAGCGCGCTCGATCGCGAAGCGCGCAAGCGAGGAAATAGCGTTTATTTTCCGGACCTTGTCGTGCCGATGCTGCCGCATCAGCTATCGTCGGACATGTGTTCGCTTCGGGCCGGACAGGACCGGGCGGCGATGGCGTGCCACCTGACCATCAACGCGCAGGGCAAGGTGACCGCCTGGCGCTTTAGTCGCGCGGTGATCTGCGTCGCGTCGGTCATGGCCTATGAGGATGCGCAGGCGGCGATCGACGGCACGGGCGAGCATGAATTGCTCGAAACGGCGCTCAAGCCGCTTTGGGCTTGCTGGGCTTTGTTGCACAAGGCGCGGCTGGCGCGTGAGCCATTGGCGCTCGACTTGCCCGAACGGCGGGTGGTGCTGGACGAATGGGGCAAGATCGTCAGCGTCGCTGTCCGCGAAAGGCTCGACGCGCATATGCTGATCGAGGATTATATGATCGCAGCCAATGTCGCGGCGGCCAAGGCGCTGGAAGCGAAGAAGGCGCCGGTCATGTATCGCGTTCATGAACCGCCAAGCCGCGACAAGCTGGTGGCGCTCAAGGAATATCTGGCGACCTTCGACATCGAATTTGCGCTGGGGCAGGTGATCCGGCCCGCGACTTTCAACCATCTGATCAAGCGTGTGGGAGAGGCCGAGGCGAGGCCGCAGATCATGGAGCAGATCCTCCGCAGCCAGACCCAGGCCTATTATAGCCCGCAGAATATGGGGCATTTCGGCCTGGCGCTTGGTTCTTATGGCCATTTCACCTCGCCGATCCGCCGCTATGCCGACCTGTTGGTCCATCGCGCGCTGGTGGGGGCTTATGGGCTGGAACTGCCCGCGCCCAAGGGCGGGACCATCCCCGATCGATCCTCGCTGAGCCAGGAGGATTATGAGAATATGGGCAAGGTCGGCGAGATGATCTCCGGCCACGAACGGCGCGCGATGGAGGCCGAGCGCGATACGGTCGATCGCTATGTCGCCGCGTTCCTGGCCGCCCATGTCGGCGAGCTGGTCAAGGCGCGGATTACCGGAGTCCAGAATTTCGGCTTCTTCGCGACCGTCGATGGCCTGGGCGGTGATGGGCTGGTGCCGGTATCGACCATGGGCGCTGAACGCTTTTTCTATGACGAGGCGGGTAAGGCGCTGGAAGGGGTCGAGAGCGGCGATCGCTATACGGTCGGTCAGCGGCTGGAACTGCGGTTGGCCGAGGCGGACCCGATCAACGGCTCGCTACGCTTCGAACTGCCCGATCATCCCGCGCCGCGCGGCGGGCCGATGAAGCGCGACCGGACACGGCCGGGTAGCCATCGCGGGCGGCCGATCAATATCCGGCATATGGGCGCCAAGCGGGGCAAGCATAAGCGGTAAGGCTACCGTTTAGAGCATGATGATTTTAAGTCGCATCACTCCGTTCGCCCTGAGTAGGGGCTGAGCTTGTCGAAGACCCGTATCGAAGGGTCGGCTGCGCTGTATATCCTTCGATACGCCATTTCGACTTCGCTCAATGCCTGTCCTGAGCGCCTGCCTTGGCAGGCAGTCGAAGGGGCTACTCAGGACGAACGGTTCTGGGTAAAGTCATCACGCTCTAGCTTGCCCGCAATGGTGGTGCTTCATTCTCGACTTGGTGCCGGGGCACTTGGGTGGGAGATGGGTTCCCGCTTTCGCGGGAATGACGGGGGTATTGAGTGTGCGCCTTTAGCTCAGGCGGTCGATCGATTCCGCGTCGAGCGCGCCGGGGATGACCATGATGGGGCAGGGCATGCGGCCCGCATCTGCGCCGGCAAAATGCGACACCAGAGGGCCGGGCGGGCCGCTGGCGGCGGCGCCCAATACCAGTGCGGCGACATCGTCCATTTCATCGAGTGTTTCGCGCACCACGGCAACGGCTTCGCCCTGGCGCACGGTGATGCTGGGACGGATGCCGGATTCATCCATCAATGTTCCGGCTGCACTGGTTACCAGCGCCTCGGCGCGTTGCAGCGCTTCATCCTCCATCGTCGCCTGTACGCCGCCCCATTGGACGAACTCGGCCGGCGGAATCAGGGCGAGAATGCGGACGGTGCCGCCGGTCTTGGCCGCGCGCCGCGCAGCGAAGCGCAGCGCGGTTTCCGCCTCCGGCGATTCGTCCACGACAACCAGATATGCCCGCACTGAATATTGCCCCTGCAAAGATTTGATGGCCATGCCGTTCGGTCAATGGGACCGAACGAACCATAGGGGTGAAATGTGGGCCATAATCGGCTTTGGCGCAAGGCGTCCCTTGACCGTTCCGGCGAATGCGTGAAAACGAACAGCAAATGGCGCGTGCCGCATAATTGAAGAAGAGGCCCAGAACGCATGAGCAAGACGATCCAGATGCCCGCTTTGTCCCCCACCATGGAGGAAGGGACGCTGGCCAAATGGCTGGTCAAGGAAGGGGATACGGTATCGTCCGGCGATCTGCTGGCGGAAATCGAGACCGACAAGGCGACGATGGAGTTCGAAGCGGTCGATGAAGGCGTGATCGCCAAGATCCTGGTATCCGAAGGCTCCGAAGGCGTGAAAGTCGGCACCGTGATCGCGATCATCGCCGAAGAAGGTGAGGACGTTGCGACCGTCGCCGCCGGTGGTGGCGAAGCTGCGCCTAAGGCCGAGGCAGCGCCTGCCAAGGCGGAAGCCGAAGCGCCTGCCGCCGCGCCCAAAGCAGCGGCTGCGCCCGCCGCTGCTGCTCCTGCCGAGGGTCGGGTCAAGGCCAGCCCGCTCGCGCGCCGCCTGGCGCAGGACAAGGGCATCGATCTGGCGGCGGTCACCGGTTCCGGTCCCAATGGCCGCATCGTGAAGGGCGATCTGGACGGGGCCAAGGCTGGCACGGCCAAGTCGGCCGCTGCGCCTGCTGCCGCCCCTGCCGAAAAGGCTCCGGCGGCCCCGGCACCGGCCGCGCCGACCGGCGCGCAGGATTTCGGCATTCCGCACGAGGTCGTGAAGCTGAGCGGCATGCGCAAGACGATCGCGCGCCGCTTGACCGAATCCAAGCAGCAAGTGCCGCACATCTATCTGACGGTCGATATCCAGCTCGACAAGCTGCTCAAGCTGCGCGGCGAACTCAATGCGGGGCTTGCCAGCCGCAAGGTCAAGCTGTCGGTCAACGACCTGCTGATCAAGGCGCTTGGCGTTGCGCTGGCCGAGGTGCCCGAATGCAACGTCCAGTTTGCAGGCGACCAGATGCTGCAGTTCAAGCGCGCCGACATTTCGGTCGCGGTGTCGATCCCCGGTGGTCTCATCACCCCGATCATCACCGATGCCGGCAGCAAGGGCGTCGCCGCTATCTCCGACGCGATGAAGGATCTCGCCAGCCGCGCCAAGGACGGCAAGCTCAAGCCGGAAGAATATCAGGGCGGCACCGCCTCGCTGTCCAACATGGGCATGTTCGGCATCAAGCAGTTCGAAGCGGTCATCAACCCGCCCCAGGGCATGATCATGGCGATCGGCGCGGGCGAGAAGCGGCCGTTCGTGGTCGATGACAGCCTGCAGATCACGACTGTGATGTCGGCCACCGGCAGCTTCGACCATCGCGCCATCGACGGTGCCGATGGTGCGCGGTTGATGAAGGCGTTCAAGGAATTGATCGAAAACCCGATCGGCATGTTGGCCTGATGCCGTTCGTCGACGAGCAGCCGCCGGAGCATCATCCGGCGGTGCGGGTCATCGCCATGCCCGCCGATACCAATCCCTATGGGGATATTTTCGGCGGCTGGCTGATGAGCCTGATGGATTCGGCGGCAGGATCGGTAGCTGCGCGCTACAGCCATGGCCGTGCCGTGACGATCGCGGTGGAGGGCATGACGTTCCTGCGCCCGGTCGTGGTCGGCGACGAGGTTTCGGTGTTCGCTACCCTCAAATCCGTTGGGCGCACGTCGATGAAGATTGCGGTAGAAGCGTGGCGTCGTGCGCGACATGACGACCGATCCTATCGCGTGACCCAGGCGACCTTTACCTTCGTGGCGATCGGAGAGGATCGCCAGCCCCGTTCCGTTCCGCCGATCGCGGAAGCTTAATTACAAGAAGCGAGTGTGACCCATGGCTGATACCTACGATCTCATCGTCCTCGGCTCCGGCCCCGGCGGCTATGTCGCCGCGATCCGCGCTGCGCAGCTCGGCCTCAAAACGGCCATCGTCGAGCGCGAAAATCTGGGCGGCATCTGCCTTAACTGGGGCTGCATCCCGACCAAGGCGCTGCTGCGGTCGGCCGAGATTTTCCATTATATGCAGCATGCCAAGGATTATGGCCTGGCAGCGGACAATATCACGGCGGACATCGAAGCGGTGGTGAAGCGGTCGCGCGGCGTTGCCAAGCAGCTTAATCAGGGCGTCACCCACCTGATGAAGAAGAACAAGATCACCGTCCATATGGGCGATGGCAAGCTGGTGGCGAAGGGCAAGCTGTCCGTTACCAAGGATGGCAAGACCGAGGAACTGACGGCCAAGCATATCATCATCGCGACCGGTGCGCGCGCCCGCGACCTGCCGCAGCTCAAGGCCGACGGCAAGCGGGTGTGGACCTATCGCCACGCCATGACGCCGCCGGAAATGCCGACCAAGCTGCTGGTCATCGGGTCTGGCGCGATTGGCATCGAATTTGCGAGCTTCTACAACGACATGGGCGCAGATGTGACCGTGGTCGAGATGATGGACCGCATCGTCCCCGTCGAAGATGCCGATGTGTCCGCTTTCCTGGAAAAGGCGGTCAAGAAGCAGGGCATGACCGTGCTGACCGGGGCCAAGATCGAAAAAATCGCGACCGGCGACAAGGGCGTGACCGCGACGATCAAGGACAAGACGGGCAAGGCGATCGAGGCCGAATATAGCCATGTGATCGTGGCGATCGGCATCGTCCCCAATGTCGAAAATCTGGGTCTGGAAGAGGTCGGCGTCGAGCCGGACCAGCGCTTCCACGTCAAGACCGACGCCTATGGCCGCACCAATGTCGATGGCATCTGGGCGATCGGCGACGTGACCGCGCCGCCATGGCTGGCGCACAAGGCGAGCCATGAGGGCGTGATCGTCGCCGAGATGATCGCGCAGGTGCTGGGCAACAAGGATGTCCATCCCCATGCGATGGACGTGCGCAACATTCCAGGCTGCACCTATTGCCACCCGCAGATCGCCAGCGTCGGCCTGACCGAAGCCAAAGCGAAGGAAGCGGGTTATGAGGTGAAGGTCGGCATGTTCCCCTTCATCGGCAATGGCAAGGCGATCGCGCTGGGCGAGGCCGAGGGCTTCACCAAGACGGTGTTCGACGCCAAGACCGGCGAACTGTTGGGTGCGCATATGATCGGTGCGGAAGTGACCGAGATGATCCAGGGCTATACGATCGGCAAGACGCTGGAGACGACCGAGGCGGAATTGATGCACACGGTCTTCCCGCATCCGACCATTTCGGAATCGATGCACGAAAGCGTGCTGGCCGCTTATGGGCGTGCGATCCATATCTGATCGCTGGACAGGACAGAAAGGCGCGGGGGCTTTGGTCCTCGCGCTTTTGTGCGTCATCGCCATTGCGTGGATGCAGCACGCGGGGTGGCTGGATGGACTGAATGTCGGGCTGATGGGCGCGGCTGGCGAGGCGCGCGATGGTGCCTGGGGCGGGCCATCCATTGCGCTGATGCGGCTGGCGACGGCGATCGGCGACACGATCGGCCGATTAGCGATATTGGCGGTGGTGTTTCCCGTGTTGCTGTGGTGGCGTCGGCGGGCCGATGCGCTATGGCTGGCGCTGATGATGGCGGGGGGTACGGCGCTCAACCTGATCCTCAAACAGATATTCGCCGCGCCGCGCCCCGACCTGTTGCCGCATCTCGACATCGTCCAGAGTTACAGCTTTCCGAGCGGCCATGCGGCAGGCAATATGATGCTGTTCGGCGCACTGGCGATGCTGGCCGGGCGGCGTAGCGTCTATTGGGCGGCGGGCGTGATGATCGTACTGATCGGTATCAGCCGGGTGTGGCTGGGCGTGCATTGGCCGAGCGACGTGCTGGCGGGTTGGGTCACTGGGTTCGGCTGGCTGCTGCTGTGCCGGGTGTGGTTACCAGCGCGGCGAGGGTAGCAGTAGCGCGCGGGCGAGGCTGTCATGCGGTGGCATGCCGTCGGTGGTGATGAAGCCATGAACCCAGAAACTGTCGAATAGCGTCATGGCGGCGATGACGAGCAGCAGCAGGGCTGTGCCTGCGAACAGACGGGGCGCGCCGCGCATCGGCCGGTCAGGCGAGAGGGCGATCAGGATCAGGGGCAGGATCGGCAGGAAATAGCGGCCCTGCGTCCCCTGAATATAGTCGGCACCCAGCGGCGTGCCGGTCAGATACATGGCGGTTTCGATCAGCAGGGCGATGCCGCCCGCGACCGCCAGCCACCAGAGCCGCTGACCGATACCGAAACGCGCGCCTGTGCCGGTCGCAACGCCCGCGCCGAGCATCAGCAGCGCCAGCGGATAGGCGAGCAGCGGCAGCAGGATCGCATTCCAGCCAAAGCGGCCGACGATTTGCAGCGCATATACGGGCGCGCGTTCGATCACGCTGGAGATGAGGATGCGCACATAAGCCAGCGGATCGCGCAGGATGACGGCCAGTTGGTCGGCGAGCGGGGCGGTGATCATCGTCTCGCCGGTGCGGCGCGACTGGATATGGTAAAGCGCCTGACTGCCGCCGGACAATGTCATCCACAAGATGAAGCCGATGGCCCCCACCAACATCGCCCCGATCAGCAGCCATGGCCGATAGTCGCGCCGGTCCTGCGGCCAGCGCAGGCTTGCCGCCATGATGGGAAGGTAGACGCCTTTAGCGAGGGCCAGAAGTGGGGCGGTGACGAACAATCCGGCAGCGCGGGCGGGGCTTGCGCCCATGAAGCCGATCCGCAGCGCAAGCGCTAGGCCGAGAAAGCCGAGGCCGTTGATGACCGCATCGGGCGAGAGTGATCCGGTCTGATAGGCGAAGGTCGGGAGCAGCGCGGTCGCGAGCAATGCATTGCGGCCGAAGGGCAGGCATTGCAGCGCGGCGATCAGCAGCAGCAGGCCGGTCGCCGCGTTGACCAGGCGACCGACATAGAAGGCGTCGCGCCGCGACAGGTCGATCGCATTGCCAAGATAGAGGCCGACCGCGCCGGGGGCATAGAGGGTTGGCGCGTAGCTGGCGACATTGGGAAAGTCGGCGAAGGCGATGCCGGGCCGCTGCGCATCCGCGTCGCCGTTCCGTTCCAGCATGGCGCGATCGAAGCGGCGCAGGGTGGGCGGAACATCGGTCGGGAAATCGACGGCATGAAAGTCCACAGCGGCGTGCGGCAAGGTCGCGCCGATCAGATCGCCGCGCTGTTCGGTCAGTACGCGCCCCTCCGACAGCAGCAGCGCCTTCATATAATGCTGATTTTCGTCGGGTGCCTGAAAGGGGGGCGTGATCAGCGTGCAGAAGAGGGTGGCGATGGCGATAGCCGCCAGCAACAGCTTTTCCAGCCGACTCCATGGCGCGGCCAGCAGCATGTCGGCGCTACGGGCACCCGTTCTAGTCCTGATCCGTTCGCTTCGCATCGCCGCCGCACTTTACCCTATGACCGCGATGCTAAAGCCCAGCCCTTAATATTTCCCGTCCGTAACTCAATTTTGCTGGGATTGCCTAGCCGTCTTCTTCGATTGCCCGCTTGATCGGCGGGTGCAGCCGCAACCGGGTCACGCGCCGTCCGTCGCTGGCGAGGATTTCGAGTTTCCAGCCGCTTTGGTCGTGCATCAATATTTCGCCGGGTTCGGGCACGCGGCCCGCGATGACGAAGGCGAGACCGCCCAGCGTATCGACATCCTCGTCGATATCGCCCAGCTTCTCGTCGATTTCCTCGGCAACGTCCTCCAGTTCGGCGCGGGCATCGGCTTCCCACAGACCGTCTTCCAGCGGGACCAGCATCGCTTCGGGGGCATCGTCATGCTCATCCTCGACCTCGCCGACGATTTCCTCGACCAGATCCTCGAAGGTCAACAGCCCTTCAGTGCCCGAATATTCGTCCAGAACGATGGCGAGATGCGTGCGCTTGGCGCGCATTTCGGCGAGCAGGTCGAGCGCGCCCATGCTTTCGGGCACATAGAGCGGCTGACGGATCAGCGGTTCGAGCGTTTCCGGCACCGGGTCTTTGCCCGCCAATATGGCGAAAGCGTCGCGGATGTGGACCATGCCGACGATGGTATCGAGCGTGTCACGATAAACCGGGATACGGCTGTGGCCCGCCTCGGCGAACAGCGCGGCGAGATCGGCGAAGCTCGCTTTCTCCTCGATCGCGATGATGTCGGCGCGGGGCACGGCGACGTCGTCGACCGTATGTTCGGAAAAATGGAGGAGGTTGCGGACCATCTGCCGCTCGATCGCCGACAGGTCGCCCTTGGTCGGCGGCGCTGCGCCGACTTCCTCGCTATCCTCGTCATATTCGTCGAGCGCTTCTTCCAGTTCCTGTCGCAGGCTGGTGGATTCGCCATCGCCGAACAGGAGCGACTTGATGCCGCTCCATAAGCCGCCGTCGTTACTACTGTCCGATTCCTTGGAACCGTTGCCGTCCTTCGGGCTGCCCTCAGCCATAGTTAGTCCTAATCCCCTGTCATCATGCGATCCCCATAGGGATCGGGAAGTCCAAGACTGGCCAGCGCGGCGATTTCCAACGCTTCCATGGCCTGCGCCTCATTGTCGTCCATATGATCATATCCGAGCAAATGAAAAGTCCCGTGAACAATCAAATGCGTTGCATGATCAGCGATGGAGATACCCTTGTCGGCCGCTTCGGCGGCGCAAACCCCCTCGGCCAGCACGATGTCGCCGAGCAGGACTTCGCCATCATCGGTGTTGGCGGTGCCTTGCAACAGGTCAGCCTGCACCATCGGGAAGGACAGGACGTTGGTCGGCTTGTCCTTGTCGCGATAGGCGCGGTTCAACTCATGCACTTCGGCGTCGCTGGTCAGCTTGACCGCGATTTCATACAGCGCCTGGTCGGTCGCGAAGGCGGCATAGGGGCTGTGGGCGATGGCGGCGGCGACGGCGCTTTGGGCAAGTTGTTCCCAGTCCGCACCGGGCCAGCCATCTTCGTGGAGGAGAGCGACTTCAATCATGATATGCCTTGCTTTCCGTTCGGGCTGAGCGAAGTCGAAGCCCGTGCCAGAGCGAAGCGAAGGCGCCTCGCTCTGCTCGGCAGGGCATTTCGACTTCGCTCAGTGCGAACGGACGAGTATGTCGTTTACGCATCCGGCCCCTCATAGGCCTGGACGATGCGCCCGACGACGGGGTGGCGGACGACGTCGCCGATGCCGAAGGGCACCATGGCGATGCCCTCGACACCTTCGAGCCGCGCGACCGCGTCTGCCAGGCCCGATGCGCCGGGCTGCGGCAGATCGACCTGCTTGGGATCGCCGCAGACAACCATGCGGCTACCTTCGCCGAAGCGGGTGAGGAACATCTTCATCTGCGCGATGGTGGTGTTCTGCGCTTCGTCCAGCACGATGAAGGCGTTGGCGAGGGTACGGCCGCGCATGAAGGCGAGCGGCGCGATTTCGATCTCGCCGCTGGCGATGCGCCGTTCGACCTGCTCGGCAGGCAGCGTGTCGTAGAGCGCGTCGTAGATCGGGCGGAGATAAGGATCGACCTTCTCCTTCATGTCGCCGGGCAGGAAGCCCAGCCGCTCGCCCGCCTCGACCGCAGGACGCGACAGGATCAGCTTGTCCACCGTGCCGGTGATAAGCTGGCTGACCGCCTGCGCGACGGCGAGATAGGTTTTGCCGGTGCCTGCTGGCCCAAGCGCGAAGATGATGTCGTTGCGGTTCAGCGCCTCCATATAGGTGACCTGGGTGGCCGAACGCGGGACGATCGTCTTCTTGCGGGTGCGGATCATCACCGTGGGCGGTTCGGCGACATCGTGGCGGATGATGCCGTCCAGCGTCGGTTCGGACGACATGGCGATAACCGCCTCGACCGCGCCGGTATCGATCTGCTGCCCCGCGACGATGCGGTTGTAGAGGCCGGTCATGACGTCGCGCGCGCGGGCGGCGGCCTGCGCCTCGCCCTCTATCTGCAGCTTGTTGCCGCGTGCCGCGATGTAGACGCCCAGCCGATTTTCGATCGCGACGAGATTGCGGTCATATTGGCCAAACAACGTGCCGAGCAGATGCGGCTTG
Organism: Sphingobium sp. SA2; assembly: GCF_032227065.1. NCBI lineage: Bacteria > Pseudomonadati > Pseudomonadota > Alphaproteobacteria > Sphingomonadales > Sphingobiaceae > Sphingobium > Sphingobium sp. SA2. Next base: position 2,663,780 of record NZ_JAPMXX010000006.1, on the reverse strand, counting down.
TCGAAGGTGACTTCGAGTTTTGCGCGTTCGGCGACTTCGCTGCGATGGTGGGGGTTCGGTTTCTTGCCCATGGTCAGCCTCCCTTGCTCGTCATGCATCTCGTGAAGATCCGTCCCAGTGGGAGATCGGGGAGATGGCGTCCCGCCCATGCGGGAATGACGAGGCTTTGGTTCAAGCGGCTTTCCTCCTGCTATACTCGCCGGCCAGACTATTGGGACCGGCGCTGATGATATCGACTTCGATGAGGTCGCCGATCGCGCTGTCGGGCGCGGTGACGTGGACGGACTGGAGCCAGGGCGTTTTGCCGATCAACTGACCGGGATAACGGCCTTTGCGCTCCAGCAAGATATCAGTGCGGCGACCCACGGTGGCGCTGTTGAACGCAACCTGATGGCGGTTGATCGCGGCCTGCAGCCGGGCGAGGCGTTCGTCCATGACGAGGGCGGGGACTTGACCCTCCATGTCGGCGGCAGGGGTGCCGGGGCGGGGGCTATATTTGAACGAATAGCATTGGGCATAGCCGACCGCATCGACGATGCGTAGCGTATCTTCGAACTCCGCATCAGTCTCGCCGGGAAAGCCGACGATGAAGTCACCCGACAGGGCGATGTCGGGCCGCACGGCGCGGACCCGGTCGAGGAGGCGCAGATAGCTCGCCACATCATGGCTGCGGTTCATGGCCTTGAGGATGCGGTCATTGCCCGACTGTACCGGCAGATGGAGGAAGGGCATTAGCTTGGCACAATCTCCATGCGCGGCAATGAGGCCGTCGCTCATGTCGTTGGGGTGGCTGGTGGTGTAGCGGATGCGATGGAGGCCGGGCAGTTCGGCCAATCCGCGCACCAGGCCGTCCATGCCCTGCATCCGGCCCTGGTCATCCTCGCCCGACCAGGCGTTGACGTTTTGACCCAGCAGGGTGATTTCCTTCACTCCGCCATCGACCAGCGCCTTGGCTTCATCCAGGATGGCGCTCCACGAGCGGCTGATCTCCGCGCCACGCGTATAGGGTACGACGCAATAGGTGCAGAATTTGTCGCATCCTTCCATGATTGTCAGGAAGGCGGTGGGGCGCGCCTGCTTGGTGCGGGCGGGCAGCGCGCCGAATTTGGATGCCGCGGGCATGTCGGTATCGACGGCCTCTTCCCCGCGTCCGGCCTTTTCGATCAGGTCGGGCAGGCGGTGATAGGCTTGCGGGCCGACGACGATATCGACGGTCTTGGCGCGGCGGCTGATCTCGCTGCCTTCGGCTTGCGCGACGCAGCCTGCGACAGCGATCATCGGGCGGCTGCCGTCTTCGCGGGTCATGCGGCCAATGTCGGAATAGACCTTGTCCACCGCCTTTTCGCGGATGTGGCAGGTGTTGAGGATGACCAGATCGGCATCCGTCCCGTCCGCCGCCGCCGTCATTCCCTGCGCGCCAAGCATCTCGGCCATGCGCTCGCCATCATAGACGTTCATCTGGCAACCGAAGGATTTGACGTGGAAGGTGGCAGGCGCTTTGGGGGCATCGGTACGATTCATGACCACCAGCTATATAGAGGGCGGGACAGAAGCGAAAGGGCGCTGGTGCAGGGCGATACTTGCGGCGATCGCGTCGCGCGCGGTGGCTGCAATGGCTTTGCGATCGGCGCAGCTTGCCGGGTCGAAGGGCGCCAGGAAGCGGAGCGTCACGACGAGCGGCCCCTTGTGTCCAAGCACACGCCAGGCGTTGGTGCCTGCCGGTTCGTCGCCATGCCAGGCGATCTCACCGGTCGCTGCGCCATAGTCGATATGCACCGGCTGGATCAGCACGGCGCGGGGCGGTGGTAGCAGGACGGCGAGCAGCGAGGGTTTGAACGGCAGCAGGCCGCTGCCGTCGCTGGTGGTGCCTTCGGGAAAGAGCGCGACCGGCTGATGCCCTTGCATCGCGGCGCGCAGCGCATCGAGTTGATGGGACAGAGCGCCGCGCCGTTCGCGGGCGACGAACAGCGTGTTGTTCTGGGCTGCGAGCCAGCCGATCACCGGCCAGCGTGCGATGCCGTCATGCGCAACGAAGGCTGCGCCGGTTGAGCCGCCGAGTGCCAATATGTCGATCCAGCTGACATGGTTGGCGAGCAGAACCATGTCGCCGTCATGCGGCTGCCCCGCACGCTCGACGCGCGCGCCGATTGCGCGCGCCGCCAGCGCCAGGAAGCAGCGAGGCCAGGGTGACCGTTGCCTAGCCAGCTTCCAGAGCAGATGGGGGATAAGACAGGCAAGCAGGCTGGCGACCAGCGCTGCGATGCGGGCTGTGCGGCGGACAGGCGCCAGCGTCAGTTCTTCCGTTCCAGCGCGACGCCGTACAGTTCCATGCGGTGGTCGACCAAGCGGAAGCCCAGTTTCTCGGCAATCTGCTTTTGCAGTTGTTCCAGTTCGGGGTCGACAAATTCGATGACATTGCCGGTTTCGACATCGATCAGATGGTCATGATGCGATTCCGGTGCCGCTTCGTAGCGGGCGCGGCCGTCGCCAAAGTCATGGCGTTCCAAGATGCCCGCTTCCTCGAACAGGCGGACGGTGCGGTATACCGTGGCGATGGAGATGCCGGGATCGATCATCGCGGAACGCTTGTGCAATTCCTCGACATCGGGATGATCCATGGCGTCGCTCAACACTTGAGCGATCACCCGCCGTTGTTCGGTGATGCGAAGGCCTTTTTCATGGCACAGGGCTTCGACGTCGATCTTGCGGTTCATGAAGGCTCGCTCAAATGGAAAGTCTGGGGAAAGACCCATTGCCTAGCGGCTTTTACGCGGACAGGAAAGGCCAGATACAGGAAAGGGACGCATCGTCGATGCGCCCCTGGCTTCCCTTATTCATGCGGGCAAAGACTTACTTTGCGACGCGGGTGGTCCGGCGGCGCTTGGTGCCCAGGCCGATCTTCTTCGCCAGATTGCGGCGTTGTTCGGCATAATTGGGGGCGACCATGGGATAGTCGGCCGGCAGACCCCACTTGGCGCGGTAATCGTCCGGGGTCATCTGATAATGGGTCATCAAATGGCGCTTGAGCATCTTGAGCTTCTTGCCATCTTCCAGACAGATGATGAAGTCAGGCTTGATCGAAGAGCGAACCGAGACGGCAGGCTCCGGCTTGACTTCAGGCGCGGCGACCGGCTCGTTGAGCGCCGACAATGCACCATGTACATTCTGGATCAGCGTGGCGACGTCGGAGACAGCAACGCTATTGTTGGAGACATGTGCGGCGACGATGTCGGACGTCAAAGTAATGAGCAGTTCGCTCTGTGCCGATTCGGTTTCCATTTTTCTATTTCCTACGAAGGCTTTTTATAATGCGACCCGCCGGTGGAAATGGATTTCTGCAGCGGTAGGTTTCCGCTAGACGGTATAGCCTCATTTCGCAAGGGGCTATAGGCTCATATCCGCATGTCAATACGAAAGCTCAGAGCATCATGAAGTTGTCCATCATTGCCGCGATAGTAACCGGGGCGACGATGCACATATTCGAAGCCGGTTTTTTCGTATAGTTTTATGGCGTTATTTGAAGCGCGTACTTCCAGGTTCATCGATGTGATGCCCCTACGGCGCGCACGCATCAAACTGTCGCGCAACAGCGCTTCGCCAACACCGCGACCGCGCCACAGCGGGTCAACCGCGAGTAGTAACAGTTCGCATTCGTCCAATACGGATCGCACCAGAGCAAAGCCTAACGGGGCCGCATCAATCCGCACGACTGTTAACCAAGTGCCTGGCATTAGCATGACGCCTGCGAGTTGTGCAGAGGTCCACGCCTCCCCGAAAACCGGATCGAAGGCGGCGTCCATGACCGTCATGGCGTCGGCAATGGCGTTGCGTTCGCCCTCGTCATAAGTGTCGAAGATCAGCTCTGGCATCATGATGCTGCGCGCTCCGCGATCGTCTTGGCATCGGCACCCCGGCCATAGAGGGGCGTCGAGGAAAGGGGGGGCAGGTCGGCGATCAACGGATAGTCGGCCGCATCGGGATAAAGGGTCAGCGCCGCGCCCGCACCGCGCGCGGTGACCAACGCCTCAGCCCCTGTGCCATAGATAACGGGCGCGCTGATCTGATCCGCGAGGAGGGCGATGGGCGTGGATTGGACCGGGCCGGTCGCGGTCATGCCGTCGCTGGTGAAGGCTTGCCAGAAAAGCTCGCCATGACCGCCGGTGATGGTGACGATGATTGGATCGTCGCCCTGATGCCGTCGCGCGGCGCTGGCGGCGATGATCGACGACGCGCTGTAGCCATGGAGCGGGAGCGCCCAGGCGAGGGCGAGCGCGCGGGCGGCCGCTATGCCGATGCGGACGCCGGTGAAACTGCCCGGCCCCACATCCGCTGCGATGGCGTCGGCGCGTCCGCCGTCGGGGAGGGCAGCGATGGCCGGCAGCAAGGCTTCGGCATGGCCGCGCCCGACGATTTCATGATGGCGGCCGATGAGCGCGCCGTCTTCCAGCAACGCCACGGACAAGGCCTGTGTCGCAGTGTCGATCACCAGCAGGCGCAAAGGATACTCCCTTTAGGCTCCGCAAAAGAGCGGATTCGCCTAGCGGTTAGTCGATCAGTCGCGTTTTGCCAAATCACATGCGCGGCTTAGACCGCGCGGACTTCAGTCACTTCGGGAACATAATGTTTGAGCAATTGCTCGATCCCGTTCTTGAGCGTCGCGGTGGACGAGGGACAACCAGCGCACGCGCCCTGCATCTTGAGGTAGACGGTGCCCTTGTCGAAGCCGCGATAGATGATGTCGCCGCCGTCATTGGCAACCGCCGGGCGCACGCGCGTATCGATGAGCTCGCGAATCTGTTCGACGATTTCGGCGTCCGCCGGATCATCGCCAAAGCTGCCTTCATCGCCGGGCACGCTGATTTCGGCGGCGGAGCCAGCCTTGAAGAGCGGCATGTTAGCGGAAAAATGTTCGAGCAAGGTCGCGAGAATATCCGGCTTTACATAGGACCATTCCGACCCCGGTGCGATCGTGACGGAAATGAAATCGCTGCCGAAGAAGACGCCGGTCACGTCACCAAGGCCGAACAGCGCATCGGCGAGCGGCGAAGCCTCGGCTTCCTCCGGCGTCGCGAAATCGCGGGTGCCTGCGCCCATGACGGTGCGGCCGGGGAGGAATTTGATGGTCGCCGGGTTGGGCGTCAGTTCGGTCTCAATCAGCATGGACGCTATGTGGAGGCAAGCAGGTCCAAGATCAAGCGGCGGGGAACTTCGTTGGCTGCCGTCGATTGATTGGGGGAAGCAATTGGAGAGCGCATATGAGCACCGAATCAGAAATCCGCGACCGTTTCTGGAGCGATCTGGCAAGCAGCCCGTTCGTGATGATCGGTCTGCAGAACAGCCATGAGCATAGCCTGCCGATGACGGCGCAGCTCGATCCCGATGCCAATCATTGCTTCTGGTTCTACACCAGCCGCGACAATCGATTGGCCCCAGGCGGCCCCGCGATGGCGCAATATGCCGCCAAGGATCATGATCTGTTCGCCTGCATCGACGGGACATTGACCGAGGAGACGGATGCGGCGGTCATCGATCGTTATTGGTCCAAGCAGGTCGAGGCTTGGTATCCGGGTGGGCGGAATGATCCCAACCTACTTATGCTGCGCTTTGATCTGGGCACGGCGGAAATCTGGCGTGCGGACATGTCGCTGACGGGCGTGTTCAAGATGATGTTCGGTGGCGATGTGCGTGACGAAATGAAGACCAAGCATGTCGAAATAACGCTCTGAGCCTTTTCGCCTGAAGAAATGAGCGGCCGCGACAGCATGTTGCGGCCGCTTGCTTTTTGTCTGCGCCTTCGCCATACGCGTTGCAGCGCAGCAGAGGGACCATTTTGGTCCCACAGCGATTGGCAGCGTGATCGTCCGCAAACCTACGGTGGCTGAAGCAGTCACAAAGGGCTCACGGACCGGCCAATGAGAGTCTGCGTCAAGCTTGAGGCTTCCCTTTTCACGCGGGTCGTTTCGTAACCCGCCTTAGCGCCCTTGCTGCGTCCGCAGATCAGGTTGGCGCATGGCCCACTTGTGAGTTTACACATGGAATTCAATGACTTTGGTCTGGCTGAGCCGATCATGAAGGCGCTCGCCTCCAAAAATTACGTTACCCCGACGCCGATCCAGCAAAAGGCCATTCCGGCGCTGTTGGAAGGCAAGGATCTGTGCGGCATCGCGCAGACCGGCACCGGCAAGACAGCGGCATTCGCGCTGCCCAGCCTCGACTATTTCGCGCGTAATCCCAAGGTGACGCCACTCAAGGGCTGCCGCATGCTGGTGCTGGCACCGACCCGCGAACTGGCGGCGCAGATCGCACAGAGCTTCCGCGACTATGGCCGTTTCCTCAAGCTGAGCGTCGAAACCGTGTTCGGCGGCGTGCCGATCAACAAGCAGATCCGTGTTCTGGCTGGCGGCGTCGATATCGTCGTCGCAACGCCTGGCCGCCTGCTCGACCTTATCGACCAGCGCGCGCTGACCATCAAGGACACGGAAATCTTCGTTCTCGATGAAGCCGACCAGATGATGGACATGGGCTTCATCCAGCCGTTGAAGCGCGTCGCCAAGATGCTGCCGCGCGAACGGCAGAATCTGTTCTTCTCGGCCACCATGCCCAAGGAAATCGAAGCGCTCGCCGCCCAGTTCCTGAACGATCCGGTCAAGGTCAGCGTCGCGCCGCAATCGACCACAGCGGAACGTGTGCGCCAGCGCGCGATCTTCGTGAACCAGGCGGAAAAGCAGGCGCTGCTCCACTTGATGCTCAAGAGCGAAGAGATTGACCGCGCGCTGATCTTCACGCGCACCAAACATGGTGCCGACCGTGTCGTGCGCTTCCTGGAAGGCGCCGGGATCGACGCTTTCGCGATCCATGGCAATAAGAGCCAGGGCCAGCGCACCACCGCCTTGCAGGCTTTCCGCCAGGGCAAGGTGAAGCTGCTGGTCGCGACCGACATCGCCGCGCGCGGCATCGACGTGTCGGGCGTGTCGCATGTCATCAACTTTGAAATCCCCAATGTGGCGGAACAATATGTCCACCGCATCGGCCGCACCGCGCGCGCCGGCGCCGAAGGCATCGCGATCAGCTTCGTGGCGGATGATGAACGGCCTTTCCTCAAGGCGATCGAAAAGACGACCCGCGTAAAGCTGGAAATCGAAGCGCTGCCTGAGAATTTCATGGAAGCGGTGCGCAATATGCCCAAGCCCGCAGCCCCGAAAAAGGGTCCGAGCCAGTCGCCCCAGCAGCAGGCACGTCGCGCCGATGGTCAGCGCAAATATCAGGACGGCCAGAAGCAGTCGCGCGGCACGCCGGATCGGGCGCATCGCCCCGACTCCGAGGGTGGCGAGAAGCGTCCCTTCCGTCGTCGTCGCAGCGGCGGCCCGGTCGGCGCGCACAAGAGCGCCGTGCAGCGCACCGGCGCACCGCGCGTATAAAATAGGATCGAGCGTGCCGGGACGGGGTTCCGGCACGCTCCACCCGATGGGGGCAACAGTCTCCCGTCCTGACGATGATTGTCAGTGGCCATTCAGGAAAGTGCCGCTAGGCTGACAGGCCTATGCATTTTTTCCCCCGCCGTTCGGCCACTTCGCTCTCCGTTCTCGCCCTGTTGCTGTCGGTGTCGTCCGTGCCGCTTGTCGCACAGACGCAATCCCCGACCGCGCTTGCCAAGACGGGCGCTGCGCAGGCGCAGACGCGCCCCTGGCTCTATGAAAATAGCGATGTGCCGATTGATGCCGCCTGGCAGTTCGGCACTCTGTCCAACGGGTTGCGCTATGCCATCCGGCGTAACGGCGTGCCGCCGGGGCAGGTGTCGGTGCGGTTGCGGATCGATGCCGGTTCCTTGATGGAGCGACCCGATGAAATGGGATACGCCCATTATATGGAGCATCTGACGATGCGTGGGTCGCGCCATGTGCCGGACGGCGAATCCAAACGTATCTGGCAGCGTTTGGGTGTGACCTTCGGCAGCGACAGCAACGCCGTCACGTCGCCGACCGGCACCACCTACGCACTCGACTTGCCCCAAGCCACACAGGCCAGCCTGAACGAAAGTTTGAAAATTCTTTCGGGTATGATGGCTGATCCCAACATCGTTGATAGCGCCATCGCCGCCGAGCGCGCCGTGGTGTTGGCCGAACGGCGGGAAAGCGAGGGCACCCAGATGCGGGTATCGGATGCCAGCCGCCAGCATTTCTTCGCCGGACAGCCTCTGGCCGATCATTCGCCCATCGGCACTGTCGCCACTCTGAACGCCGCGACTGCCAAGGCTATGGCTGCCTTTCACCAGCGCTGGTATCGCCCTGAAAATACGGTGATCGCGATAGCGGGTGACATCGACCCCGCGCAGGCCGAGCAGTTGATCCGCGACAATTTCGCGGCGTGGAGCGCAACGGGCAAGGGCGCGGCCATTCCCGACTTCGGCAAACCCGATCCAAAAAGCCCGGCGACGCGGGTGCTGGTCGAACCCGGCACGCCGGTCGGCCTGACGGCGGCCTGGCTGCGTCCGTGGAAGCCGCGGGCCGACACGATCCTGTATAATCAGGACAAGCTGACCGACATGTTGGCGCTGCAGATCATCAGCCGCCGATTGGAACAGGCCGCAAGGGCCGGGGGCAGCTTCCTGCAGGCAAGCGTCGAGCAGCAGGATGTGAGCCGTTCAGCGGACGGCACCTTTATGTCGATCATTCCCGCCAATGATGATTGGGAGAAGGCGCTGGCCGATGTCCGCGCCATTGTGGAAGATGCCAAGGCCAGTCCGCCCAGCCAGCTGGAAATCGACCGCGAATATGCGCAGATGGATACGGCGCTGTCGATCCAGGTCGAAAATGCCGATACCGAGGCGAGCGCCAGGCAGGCGAGCGATCTGGTCAGCGCGGTGGATATTCGCGAGACAACCGTCAGTCCGCAGGCCGCCGTGGATATCTTTCGCGCCGGTAAGCCCGCCATGACACCGCAGAAGATATTGGATTCCACGCGGCGGTTGTTTTCCGCCGACGTCTTCCGCGCGCTGCTGGTGACGGGCAAGGTGGAGGCGGGCACGGATACTCGTCTCGCCGCGGCCGTTGCCGCCCCGGTCAAGGCGGCGACCAATGTCCGGCTCGCCGAAAAGCCGGTGACGATGAACGACCTGCCTGTGCTTGGCGCACCGGCCACGGTCGTGTCGCGCACGGCCACTGGTCTGCCGGGGATGGAGAGCATCACTTTCTCCAACGGCGTCAAGCTGACCCTGTTTGCCAATGATGCCGAGACAGAGAAGGTGCGGATCAACGTCCGCTTCGGTCATGGCCAGCAGAGTTTTTCGCCGACCAAGCCGGTGGCGAGCTGGGCAGGCGGCTATGCGCTGGTCGCCAGTGGGATCGGCAAGCTGGGCCAGCGCGAGTTGGACGAGCTGACCAATGGCCGCCGCATGGGCATGGAGTTCGGCATCGACGATGATGCCTTCGAATTGCAGGCTGTGACCCGGCCAGCGGATTATCGCGACCAGTTGCGCCTGTTTGCAACCAAGCTGGCTGCACCCGGCTGGGATCCAGCGCCGATCGAGCGGGTGAAGACCGGCGCGATCCTGGCCTATGATGCCATGTCGCAATCGGCCGATGCGGTATTGGGCCGCGATCTCAACTGGTTGCTCCATGACAAGGATGTGCGTTTCCGCACGCCGTCACGCGAAGAGATCGCCGCGCTGACGCCGCAGGCTTTTCGCGCTGTCTGGGAGCCGGTGCTGGCATCGGGTCCGATCGAGGTCCAGATATTCGGGGATGTGAAGGCGGAGGAGGCGATCCAGGCGGTTGCCGCGACCTTTGGCGCTTTGGCACCGCGATCCGATACGCCGGCACCTGCGGCCAATCGCGCGATGCGCTTCCCCGCCCCTGTGAAAGAGCCGGTGGTGTTGCGGCATAAGGGCGACAAGGAGCAGGCGGCGGCCGTGTTGGCCTGGCCGACGGCAGGCGGCTTCACGCTACAAAAGGAAGCGCGCCAGTTGGAGATATTGACCCAGATCTTCAACGATCGCCTGTTCGACCGGTTGCGGTCGGCAGAAGGGGCTGCCTATTCGCCGAGCGTCCAGAATAATTGGCCTTTTTCCTATGATGCAGGTGGCTATATATTGGTGACCAGTCAGGTCCGGCCCGATCGCGTCGCCTATTTCTACGACGTCGTCAAAAGCACCGCCGCCGATCTGGTGAAAAATCCAGTCAGCGAGGATGAATTGCAAAGGGCTGTCGCGCCGATGCGGCAATTGCTGACGCGCGCCAGCACCGGCAATGCTTTCTGGATGAACCAGATGGAGGGCGCGACTCATGATCCGCGCTATGTCGAGGCGATGCAGCGGATGGGCCAGGATATGCTGACCGTGACCGCGCCGCAGTTGCAGGCATTGGCGGCCAAATATCTGGTGCCCGGCAAAAGCTGGTCCGCAGTCGTCCTGCCGGAAGGCGTGGCGGCGAAATAAAGAGACGGCCGCTGATTTTTCTTGCGGTTTTGCGCAGTCCGTCGATAGCCGCGCGCTGGTATGTACGGCTTGGGACAGGATGACGTGAGCCTTCGGATCATTCTTTCGGTCGAAGCGCTCGAACCCCGGCTGTCGGGTATCGGGCGCTATAGCTGGGAATTGGCGCAGCGCCTTCCGCTTCTGGACGGGGTGGATAGCGTTCGATTCTATCGCAATGGCGAATGGATCGCTGATCCGGCTAGCCTGCTTTTGGATATACCGAACGGCAAACGTCGGAACAAAGTGCAACGCTGGCTGCGCAAGCACAGCAAATGGGCGCAGAATTTGCGCGACGCCACGGTCATGCGAACGCACCTGTTCCACGGCCCCAATTATTTCCTGCCTCCGGCTGGGGAGGGCGGCGTGATCACGGTCCATGACCTCTCCATCTTCCGCTATCCCGAAACCCACCCGGCCGAGCGATTGCGGCAGTTCGAGCGCTATTTTCGGCTTTCGGTCGAACGGGCGGGGCATATCATCACGGATTGCGAAACGACGCGGGCGGAAGTGGCGGACTTTCTCTCGATCGATCCGGCACTTGTGACGGCGGTGCCGCTGGCGGCCAGTCCCGACTTCCACCCGCGCACGAACGAAGCGATCGCGCCCACGCTGGCGCGCTATGACCTGCAGCCGCAGGGCTATGTCCTGTGCGTTTCCACGGTCGAGCCGCGCAAGCGGATCGCTGAATTGCTATGCGCTTGGGAGAAATTGCCGCCTGCCGTGCGGAACCGCTGGCCCTTGATGGTGACCGGCGGGGCTGGCTGGCTCAGCGATGCGGTGCAGGCGCGGATGGAAAAGGGCGGGCGCGAAGGCTGGGTGCGCTATCTGGGCTTCGTGCCCGACGCTGATCTGCCGCTGCTCTATGCGGGGGCGGCCCTGTTCGTTTATCCCTCGGTCTATGAAGGCTTTGGCCTGCCGCCGGTCGAGGCCATGGCGAGCGGGGTGCCGGTGGTTGTCGCCAATGCGTCTTGCCTGCCGGAAGTCACCGGCGGCGCGGCGATGCTGGTCGCGCCGGAGGATGTCGATGATTTCGCCCGGCGGCTGGAACAGGCCCTGGTCGATGACGGCTGGCGGGCGCAGGCGCGCGCGGACGGATTGCGTGTTGCGGCCCGCTATAGCTGGGATCGTTGTGCGCGCGAAACGGTAGAGGTCTACCGCAAGGTGCGGTGATGGCTCAGTTGATCGCGCGGAGCGCCGCGATGATCATCCGTGCCGACAGGGTGGCGGTGGCGGCGGCGCTCAGTTGCGGTCGCGACAGGCTGCGATGGCCCAATCCGAACATGCAGGCCAACACCACTTCCTCCGCGCCCTCCAGCGCTTCGCCCGAGAGGTCAGGATTGGCGGCGCAGGCGAAATCGCGAATATACGTACGAAACCGCATGCACATATTCGCAATCGTATCGCCGACGGCGGGGTTGCGGAAACTTTCGGCCAATATGTCGAAGGACAGCGCTTCGTTCTTTTCATCGATCGTATGCAGCAGCAATTGTTCGAACGTCTGTTCGATCGACAACAAACCGGCATGTAGCCGTTCGCGCAGGATGGCCATATCGTCGCACCATTCGTCGGCGTCGGCATGGACAAGGGCTTCGATAATGTCTTCCTTGCCCTTGAAGAGCCGATAGATCTGGCCGACCGACACTTGGGCAGCGGCCGCCAGTTCTGCCATCGAGGTCTGGTGGAACCCATGGCTGTCGAACAGGTCACGGGCCGCCGCCAAAATGCGGGCCTTGCCGGATTTCTCTATGTTCACCACGCTCTTGCCATGCTGCACCGCAACCAATTTCTGCTCCCCTGCGATTTTGTCTCTTGAATATCCTGTGGCACGAACCTAATTGCGGGGCAAGCGGAATGAACGTTCATTCCGAATGGATATCTACATCGGAACGGAATTCAGGCGATGCACAAGGGGACATTCATCGGGTTGCTGGCGTGTGCGTCGGCATTGGCGCTGAGCGCGTGCGGGGAAAGCCCGCCGCCCGCGCCCCCGCCACCGGCCGTCGGCGTCGTCACGCTGAAAACCGAGTCGGTGCCGTTGGTGAATGAATTGCCCGGCCGCATCGTGGCCCTCGAAATAGCGGAGGTACGTCCGCAGATCAGTGGCGTCATTCGCCGCCGCCTGTTTACCGAAGGCGCCATGGTGCGCGCGGGGCAACTGCTGTACGAAATCGAGGACGCGCCCTACCGCGCGGCGCTGGCACAAGCGCAAGGCTCGCTGGCCCGCGCCAACGCCGCGATCCGATCGACGGCGTTGCAGGCGCAGCGCTACAAGGATCTTGTCGGCGTGAACGCCGTCAGCCGCCAGGAATATGACAATGCCGATGCGGCAGCGCAGCAGGCGCGTGCCGATGTTGCAGCGCAGCGTGGCGCGGTAGAGGCCGCCCAGGTCAACCAAGGCTTCACCCGCATCAAGGCGCCGATTTCGGGCCGGATCGGTCGGTCTCTGTTCACGCCCGGCGCGCTGGTTCAGACCGGCCAGGCCGATCCGCTGGCAACGATCCAGCGTACCGATTCGGTCTATGTCGACATGACGCAGTCCGCCGCCGAGATCATCGACCTTAAACAAGCCATGAAGCGGGGCGGCGTCAGCGAAGCGGACGGCGCGCGCATCCAGTTGCTGCTGCCCAATGGCAGCACCTATCCGATCGAAGGACGGCTGCAATTTTCCGAAGTGTCGGTTGATCCGACATCGGGTGCCGTGACGCTGCGCGCGACCTTCCCCAATCCCGACGGCATGTTGCTGCCGGGCATGTATGTCCGCGCCAAGCTGGTCGAAGGCCAGCAGAGCGAGGCGATATTGGCACCGCAGCAGGGCATCACCCGCGATGCGCGTGGTCGGGCCACGGCGATGGTGCTGGGGAAAGACAATAAGGCTGAGATGCGCCAGGTTCAGGTAGCCCGCGCGGTTGGCGACAAGTGGATCGTCACCAGCGGGTTGAAGCCTGGCGATAAGCTGATCGTGGAAGGGCTGCTCAACCTGCGCCCCGGCACGGTCGTCACGCCCGGCGCACCGCAGCAGGTGACGGCGGCGCCGGGTGCGCCGCAGGGATCAAAGCAGGGCGGGGCGAACTAAGCCATGGCACGCTATTTCATCGACAGACCCATCTTCGCATGGGTCTTGGCCATCGTCATGATGCTGGCGGGCCTGCTTGCGCTTCGCACGCTGCCCGTGGCGCAATTCCCCGAAATTGCCCCGCCTTCGGTCGGCATTTCCACCAGCTATCCCGGCGCGAACGCGCAGACGCTGGAAAGCACGACGACGCAGATCATCGAGCAACAGCTCAAGGGCATCGACAATCTACGCTATTTTTCCTCCACCAGTGACGGCGCGGGCAACCTGTCCATTACCCTGACCTTCGAACAGGGGACGGACGCCGACATTGCGCAGGTGCAGGTCCAGAACAAACTCTCGCAGGCGACGCCGCTATTGCCGCAGGAAGTGCAGCAACAAGGGCTGCGCGTCACCAAATCGACGTCCAGCTTCCTGCTCGTCATGGCGGTCTATGCCGATGATGGCATTCATGATCAGCAGGATGCGGGCGATTTCGTCGCATCGACCCTGCAAGATCCCATCAGCCGTGTGGAAGGCGTCGGCGACACCCAGTTGCTGGGCGCGCAATATGCTATGCGCGTGTGGCTCGACCCCTATAAGATGGCCAATCTGGGCGTGACGACCGGCGATGTGAAAGCCGCGATCCAGGCCCAGAATGCCCAGGTTTCCGCTGGCCAGATCGGCGGCACGCCGTCGCCGAAGGGCCAAGCGCTCAACGCCACCATCACCGCCCAGTCACGCCTGCGGACGCCCGAACAATTCCGCGCGATGCGTCTGCGCAGCAATAGCGACGGCGCGGTCGTGCGTCTGTCGGATGTGGCGCGCGTGGAATTGGGGTCGGAAAATTACAGCTTCGGTGCGAAGTTCAATGGCCATCCGGCCGCCGGCTTCGGTATCAAGCTGGCCCCCGGTGCGAACGCGCTGGACACGGTGGAAGGCGTCAAGGAACAGATCAAGGCGCAGTCCAAGAACTTCCCGTCCTGGGTCAAATATGATTTCCCGGTCGATAACTCGACCTTCGTGGCCCTCTCGGTCGAGCAGGTCATCCATACGCTGATCGAGGCAGTGTTGCTCGTCTTCGTCGTGATGTTCCTCTTCCTCCAGAATTGGCGCGCCACGCTGATCCCGACCATCGCCGTGCCGGTGGTGTTGTTGGGGTCGCTCGCCATCCTGAGCGCTGCCGGTTTCACCATCAACACGCTGACCCTGTTCGGCATGGTGTTGGCGATCGGCCTGCTGGTCGATGACGCGATCGTGGTGGTCGAGAATGTCGAGCGCCTGATCCAGGACGAAGGGCTTAGCCCCAAGGAAGCGGCCAAGAAGTCGATGGACGAAATCAGCGGCGCGCTGATCGGCATCGGTCTGGTCCTGTCGGCGGTGTTCCTGCCAATGGCCTTCTTCGCTGGATCGACCGGCGTCATTTTCCGCCAATTTTCGATCACCATCGTGTCTTCGATGATCCTGTCGGTGCTGGTCGCGTTGATCCTGACGCCCGCTTTGTGCGCCACGATCCTCAAGCCCGCCAAACATGGCCATGCCGACAAAAAGGGCTTTTTCGGTTGGTTCAACCGCACCTTCGACAAGGGCGTGAAGGGCTATGGCCGCAATGTCGAAAAGATCGAGCATCGTTGGGGCCGCAGCATGCTGGTCTATGCCGCGATCGTCGTTGGGATGGTCTTCATATTCCTGCGCTTGCCGAGCGGCTTCCTGCCGGAGGAAGATCAGGGATCGTTGATCAGCCAGGTCTCCTTGCCTGCCGGTTCTTCGCTGGAAGAGACCGAACGCACGCTGGCCAGGGTGCGCGACCATTTCCTCCAGTCGGAAAAGGACAATGTTGCGGCGGTCTTCACCATTTCGGGCTTCGGCTTCGTCGGCCAAGGCCAGAATGTCGGCATCGTCTTTGCCCGGATGAAGGACTGGTCGGAACGCAAGGGTTCGGACAATAGCGTCATGGCGGTTGCCCAGCGCGCGAACATGGCGTTCAGCAAGATTTCGTCGGGCATGGTCATCGCTTTCGTGCCGCCTGCTGTGCAGGAATTGGGCAATGCCTCCGGCTTCGACCTGCAATTGCTCGACAATGCCAATGTCGGCCATGAAAAGCTGTTGGAGGCGCGCAACCAGCTATTGGGCATGGCGATGGCCGACAAGCGGTTGGCGCAGGTGCGTCCGAACGGGTTGGAGGATACGCCACAGCTCAAACTCAATGTCGATCAGGCCGCGGCGGGCGCGTTGGGCATTGCCCAGGCGGACGTCAACGACACGATCAGCACCAATATGGGCAGCAGCTACGTCAATGATTTCATCGATCGTGACCGAGTAAAGCGCGTCTTCGTGCAGGCCGATGCGCCGTTTCGGACATCGCCCGATGCCATCGGTGCGTTGCATGTGCGGGGCAGCAGTGGCGTCATGGCCCCCTTGTCTTCGTTCGTGACGACCGAATGGACCCAGGGACCGGCGCGTCTGGAACGCTTCAATGGCGTCCCGTCCATGAACATCATGGGTGCGCCTGCACCTGGCGTCGCAAGCGGCACGGCGATGCAGGCGATGGAAGAACATATCGCCAAATTGCCGCCGGGCATCGGCTATAGCTGGAACGGCATTTCCTATGAGGAACGGACGTCGGGCGGGCAGGCAGGCTATGTCTATGCACTGTCGCTGCTGATCGTCTTCCTGTGCCTCGCAGCGCTCTATGAAAGCTGGTCGGTGCCGATCGCAGTCATGCTGGTTGTGCCTTTGGGCGTGCTGGGTGCGGTCATCGC
Organism: Sphingobium sp. SA2; assembly: GCF_032227065.1. Taxonomy (NCBI): domain Bacteria; kingdom Pseudomonadati; phylum Pseudomonadota; class Alphaproteobacteria; order Sphingomonadales; family Sphingobiaceae; genus Sphingobium; species Sphingobium sp. SA2. Next base: position 2,647,498 of record NZ_JAPMXX010000006.1, on the reverse strand, counting down.
CGCGACGCTGGCGGGCCTCAACAACGACATCTATCTGCAGGTCGGTTTGATCACCACCATCGGCGTGTCGGCCAAGAATGCGATCCTGATCGTGGAGTTCGCCGAGGAGAAGATGCGCGAAGGGCTGTCGCCTGCGGCGGCGGCGCTGGAAGCGGGCAAGCTGCGCCTGCGGCCGATCCTGATGACCAGCTTCGCCTTCATCTTCGGCGTGCTGCCCCTGGCCTTGTCCAACGGGGCGGGCGCAGGCGGTCAGAATGCGATTGGTTGGGCCGTGGTCGGCGGCATGTTGTCAGCGACGGTGCTGGCGATCTTCTTCGTCCCCGTCTTCTTCACCGTCGTAAAGCGGCTGTTCCGCGAACATAAGACTCATGAAGCGGCCGACGACCGGGCAACGCCCGCCGCGCCGCAGGAGGCATGATCATGCATAATATAAAGGCGCTGGGCGCCATCACCCTGTCGCTGGCGCTCGCCGCGTGCGACATGGCCCCCAAATATGTGCGGCCGCAACTGGCGGTCCCGGCGGCATCGCCGCAGGGACCAGCCTACGGTGTCGACAACGGCGCGGCGATCGTCCCGGCCGATACGGCGTGGCGGGATTTCTTCACCGATGCGCGGCTGGCGCGGGTGATCGAAACGGCACTGGCCAACAACCGTGACCTGCGCATTGCCCTCGCCAATGTCGAACAGGCGCGGGCGCAATATCGGGTGCAGCGCGCAGACCTGTTGCCCGGCGTTTCGGCTGGGGGGACGGCAACCTATCAGGACTCGCCCTTTTCGCTGGCGGGATCGGGCCGCACGGATTTGTATCAAGCACAGGTCGGGATTTCCGCCTGGGAAGTCGATCTGTTCGGCCGGGTACGGAATCTGAGCAAAGCCGCGCAGGAGCAATATTTCGCCAGCGTCGAAACGCGCAATGCGGCGCAAACCGCGCTGATCGCGGAAACGGCCAATGCCTGGCTCACCATGGCGGCGGATCAGGAACGGTTGCGCATCGCCCGCGACCTGGAACAGGCATTCGGCAAGACGCTGGAACTCAACCGGGCGCGCTTCGCCAAGGGCATCGCATCCGAACTGGAAGTGCGTCAGGCGCAGACCAGCTATGATGCGGCGCGGTCGACCATTGCCGAAACGACCACCTTGGTCGCGCAGGATCAGAATGCGCTGAACCTGCTGGCAGGCACGACCGTGCCAGCGACGGACTTGCCCGAAGGGTTCCCGACGGCGAGCGCGACGATCGAAAATCTGCCGGCCGATATCGCGTCGGACGTGCTGTTGCGCCGCCCGGACATTGCGTCAGCAGAGCATCAATTGGCGAGCGCCAACGCCAATATTGGCGCGGCGAGGGCGGCGTTTTTTCCCAATATATCGCTGACGGCGGCATTTGGTTCGCTCAGCCTTGGCCTGTCCAACCTGTTCGGATCGGGGAGCAGCTTCTGGTCGGTAGCGCCGACCACCTCTTTGCCGATCTTCGACTTCGGGAAGAATAAGGGCAATCTCGCCTATGCCAAGGCGACCTATGACGCGATGCTGGCGACCTATGAAAAGAGCGTCCAGACGGGCTTCCGTGAAGTCGCGGATGCGCTCGCTCGGCGTGGCACGATGGGGGAGCAGCTTGAGGCGCAGACGTCGCAGCGTGATGCGGCGCGGGTCGCCTATACGCTGTCGGAGGCTCGCTTTCGTGCGGGAGTCGATGGCTTCCTGACGACGCTGGATTCGCAGCGGGCGTTGTCCAATGCCGAACAGAGCCTGCTCACTACGCGGCTGACGCGCGCCTCCAACATGGTGGAACTCTACCGCGCCATGGGCGGTGGGTTGAAGTAACAGCGGGCGGGTCAGGTCGGGGATCATCGGGCGGGACAGAATAATCTGTCCAACCGGCAGCAATAGCGCCTATGATTAAGGTCATAGTTATTGCGGATATGTAGCAGCGCCCATGACCCCTGACCTCGACGCCATTGTCGGCGATATCATCGCCATGATGGCACAGGCGGATGAGCGTGGTGCCGTCGCATCCTACATCCCCGAACTGGCCAAAGTCGATCCCGCGCAATTCGGCATCGCGATCGCCACCGCCGACGGACGCATGATCACAGGCGGGGATGCCGACATCGGCTTTTCGATCCAGTCGATTTCCAAGGTCTTTGCGCTAACCCTTGCGCTCGGCAAGGTCGGCGATCAGCTATGGCAACGGGTCGGGCGCGAGCCGTCGGGCAATGCCTTCAATTCGATCACCCAGTTGGAGCATGAGCAGGGGATTCCGCGCAATCCCTTCATCAATGCGGGGGCAATCGTGGTGACCGACGTCAATCTGGGCGGGCATGAGCCGCGCGTGGCGATCGGCGAAATGCTGCGCTTTCTGCATTATGTGAGCGGCGACGACAGTATCGCGATCAACGAAGCGGTGGCTGCGTCCGAGACCGCGACGGGGTTCCGCAACGCGGCGCTCGCCAATTATATGCGCGCCTTCGATAATGTGCACCATCCGGTCGATCTGGTGCTGGGCAGCTATTTTCACCAATGCGCGATCGAGATGACGTGCCGTCAGTTGGCCCTGGCAGGGCGCTTTCTCATGCTGGATGGGCAGCATCCGGGCGGGGGCAGGGTGGTGCCGCCCCGCCGGGCGCGGCGGATCAATGCGCTGATGCTGACCTGCGGCCATTATGATGCGTCGGGCGACTTCGCCTTTCGCGTCGGCATTCCCGGCAAGTCGGGGGTGGGCGGTGGCATCATGGCAATCGTGCCCGGCCGCGCCTCGATCGCCGTCTGGTCACCGGGCCTGAACGCCAGCGGCAATAGCCAGATCGGCACGGCGGCGCTGGAGGAACTGGCGCGCCGCACCGGCTGGTCGGTGTTCAGCCCGCCCGTGGTATCGGATTAAGCAGCCTCTTCGTCCGAGCGAAGGCGGCGCAGCTTGGGCGCGGTTTCCATTTGCGCCGCTTCCTTGATCCCCATCCGCAGATCTTCGCGGGTCTGGTGGATCGACGCGATCACTGGCCCCATCGCGACGCCGAGATCGACCAGCGCGGTTTCGGCCAGTTGCAGCGAGCTTTCGAGCGTTTCGGGCACAGCATCGCTTGCGCCTGCGCGATAGAGTTGCGCGGCGTGATCGGTATCGCGGGCGCGTGCGATGATCGGCAGGTCCGGCACCCAGCCGCGCACCCGTTGGGTCACCCGCACCGACAGCACCGGGTCGTCCATCGTCAGGATCAGCGCGCGGGCATGACCCAGCCGCAGCTTGTCGAGCATCTCCACGCGCGACACGTCGCCGAACAATATGGGATAGCCTGCCCGCCGCGCTTCGGCGACGACGTCGGGGTCCGATTCCACGACGATGAAGCGCTGTTTATGGGTCTTGAGCAAGTCGCACACCATGCGCCCGACCCGGCCGAAGCCGATGACCACGGCGGCTGCTTCGGCATGGTCTTCGGTCGGATCGACGCGATCCTCGCCCAGTGCCATTTCCAGCCGCCGTGCGACATCATGGCCGATCCGCGCCAACAGCGGCGTGATCGTAAGGCCGATTGCGGTGACGATCTGCCAGAAGGCGGCGGTGGAGGGCAGGATCAGTTGCGCCGCCGCCGCAGTCGACAGCACGATCAACGTGGTTTCCGACGGGCTGGACATCAGCACGCCGACCTCCAACGCCGTGCCCTTGCGCGCGCCGGAGAAATAGAGGAGCGCCGACGTCACCAGCGTCTTGGCGAACACGACGCCAACGACCGCCATCAACAGACTCTGCCAGTTGGCGAGGATGACGCGCAGGTCCAGGCTCATGCCAACGGTGATCAGGAAGACGCCGAGCGCCAGCCCCTTGAACGGCGCGGTCATCACCTCGACCTCACCATGATAGTCCGTCTCAGCGATTAGCAGGCCCGCGAGCAAGGCGCCCACGATCGGCGACAGGCCCGCGAGCGAGGTGGCGAGGCTGGAGACGATGACCACCAATAGGCTAGCCGCCAGGAACACTTCGGGGCTTTTGGTGCGTGCCGCCTGACTGAACACATGGGGCAGCAGGAAACGGCCCATCACCAGCATGAAGGCGATGGTGATGCCACCGCGCAGCAGCGTGTCGCCCATGGCACCCCACGCGCCATCGGGGCTGGCGGCGACGGAAGGCGCGAGTGCGCCGAGCATGAAGATGATCGGGACCAGCGCCAGATCCTCGAACAACAGCATCGAAAAGGCGGCCCGCCCGACCGCGCTCTGAGTGCCGACCATCGGCAGCACGACAGCGGTGGATGAGAGGGCGAGGGCCAAGCCCAAACCGATCGCGCCAGCCGTAGGCTGGCCGAGCAGATAAAGACCAGTGGCGATCAGCACGGCGCTCAGGATCAGTTCCGCCGCGCCGACGCCGAATACCTGCGTTCGCATCGTCCATAATCGGCGGAAACTCAGTTCCAGCCCGATCGAGAAGAGCAATAATATGACGCCCAGTTCGGCAAAGGGCTCGATCGCCTCCTGATTGGAGATCGTCACATGATAGAGCCAGGGATATTGCCCGACGAGCGCACCAAGGCCGTTCGGTCCCACCGCCAGTCCGACGAGGATGAAGCCGATCACCGGGCTGATGCGAAAGCGCGAGAAGCCGGGAATGACCAGCCCTGCCGCGCCGAGAATGACGAGAGAGTCGCTGAAACTGTGAGGATTTATTGCGCCAACCATGCGCGCACCATTGCGCCAAGTCGGCGCAATATCCAGTCTTTTGGTTGAAAAATCGCGATGCAGCGCAGCATTTTCCCTGTCCGCAAATATTGCGTCTAATAGCTTTCGTCACCGCATTGGATTCGTCCGGTGCCGCGATTGTCCACGGTGCAGGCGGGTTTGCCGCCGATGGTCACATCGCCCGACCCCGTCGATACCACCTTCGCGGTCACCTCGGCGGTCAGCGTGAGGCTGCCCGGCCCGTCATTGGCGACGCTCGCCTGCCGCGCGCGCAGCCCTTCGGCGGCGACCGCCCCAGGTCCATTCACCCGAATATTGGCAACGCCCGTCCGACCACCAAGCGTCGCCCGACCGCCGCCCGCCAGCGCCACGTCGATCCGGTCGAGCGCGACATCGGCCACGCCGACATCGCCATTGCCGCCCAGCACGATCTGGCCCTGCAATCCCTTCATGCGGTCGACCGTCACCGAACCGCCACCGGTCAAAACGATGCGATCGATCATGCCCGTGGATAGCCACAACGTTGCTGCGCCGCCGCTCTTCTCGCCAGATCGTGGCCGCGCCATGGTGATGATCAACAGCCGCCCCGACACATCGACCTTCAACCGGTCGAGCGCGCCCTGGGCGCCCTCCGCCCGCGCGGACGCGCCGCTGCCGGTCTTGACGACCACGGTCACGGGCGCATCCACGCGGATCGCATCGAAACTGGTGATGGTAAAGCCGCGCGTCGCGGCCTGAGCGGGCAGGCCCAACGACGATAGGCCAAGCAGCAGGGGCATCAGCAAAAGGGGGCGTGGCAAAATCATCTCCCAGATCATGGTCTATCGGCAAGGAACACAGGTCGTTAGCGGTTCCCACCCCCTTGTTCGTCTCACCAGATAGGGCAAGATAGCGCCTGGTTCATAGAGGAGCATCCCGTCATGCGCGCGCTTTTTTCCGCTCTCCCGCTTCTTTCGCTGGCCTTGTCCGCGCCGGTGCTGGCGCAGGAGGATGACGGTGCGGCCTGGTGGGCGCATGTGAAGATATTGGCCGACGATGCGATGGAGGGGCGCGGGACCGGTACGCCGGGCTATGATCGCGCCGCCGACTATGTGATCGGCCAGTTCAAGGCGCTTGGCCTGAAGCCCGCTGGCGTGGACGGGTATAAGCAGCCCGTCGATTTCGTGGAGCAGCGGATTCAGTCCGACCGCAGCAGCGCCGTGCTGGTCGGGCCGCAGGGGGAGGTGCCGCTGGCGGTGCCGGGCGATCTCATTTTCTCCGGCGGCGGTGGGCCGGTTCCCGAAAGCATCGACGCGCCGATGGTGTTCGCGGGCTATGGTCTGCATCTGCCGGAAGTTGGCCATGACGATTTTGCCGGACTGGACCTAAAGGGCAAGATGGTGGTCGTCCTGTCGGGTGGGCCGACGACGATTTCGGGCGCGCTCAAATCCCATGCCCGGTCGGAGCGGGCGCAATGGCTGGCGGCGCAGGGTGCGGTCGGCATGATCATGCTGGTCACGCCCAAGCAGGTGGAGATACCCTGGACGCGGCGAGTAGCGTTGGCTGGAGCGCCTGCGCTTTATTATCGCGATACGGCGCTGCGTGAGACGCGCACGCCGTTCCTGGGCGCGCAGCTTGACCCCGCCAAGTCCGATGCCCTGTTTGCCGGGTCGGGACAGGATTTTGCAACCATCGCTGCCGCTGCCGATGCCTCCGCGCCAGTGGCGTCCTTCCCGCTCGCCTTGCGGCTAAAGGCGCAGGTTGTAGCAACCCGGCGGGATCTGTCTTCGCCAAATCTGGTCGCGGTCCTACCCGGCAGCGACCCTGCATTGCGCAATGATTATGTCGTCATGTCCGCACATCTCGACGGTTATGGCATTGGCACGCCGATGAAGGGCGACGCCATCTATAATGGCGCGTTCGACAATGCGTCGGGCGTCGCCAGCCTGCTGGAAATCGCCAAGGCGCTCAAAGCGAGCAAGGTGAAGCCCAAACGGTCGATCCTCTTCGCCATCGTCACGGCCGAAGAGAAAGGCCTGCTTGGATCACGCTATTTCGCGCGGCGACCGACCGTGCCGCAGAAGAGCATCGTCGCGAACCTCAATTTCGACATGGCGCTGCCCATCTTCCCGCTGACCAGCGTGACGCCGGTCGGCTATGACCAAAGCTCGCTGGGTGGCGTAGCGCAGGCGGTGAGCGCGGCGATGAACCTGCCGATCACGCCCGATCCCTTCCCGGATCGCAACGTCTTCATCCGCTCTGACCAATATGCCTTCATCCGCGAAGGCATCCCCGCGCTCTTCTTCAAATATGGCTTCAAAGCGGGCACGCCCGAAGCCGAAACGGAAAAAGCCTGGCGCGCGAACCTCTATCATTCGCCGTTCGATGATGTGAACCAGCCGGTCATGCCCGCGGAAACGGCGAAGCTGAACGCCTATGTAACGGCGGTAACGTTGCAGGTGGCGAACGCGGCGGAGCGACCGACATGGAACGAGGATAGTTTCTTCAAGCGGTTCGCGAAATAGGGGGATGGGGGGATGACCTCCCCCCAGCGATAGACTTTACTTCTGGAAACCGGCGATGATCTTGAGTTCGACTGCGTCGCCGACGACGGGCACGGCATAGCCGAGACCAAAATCGCTGCGCTTGATCGAGCCGGTGGCGACGAAACCGACATTTTCCTGCTTGTTCATGGGGTTAGTGCCCGCGCCGTAAAATTCGGCGTCCAGCGTTACGGGCTTGGTGATGCCCTTGATGGTCAGATTGCCGGTGATGGTAGCGCCGCTGCCTTCGGCCTTCACGCTGGTCGAGACGAATTTGGCGGTCGGAAATTTGGCGACATCGAAGAAGTCGGCCTTGAGCAGATGTTCGTCCAGCTTGGCGACGCCGGTCTTGAGGTTGGCGATCGACACGTCGATGCTGACGGTGGAGGCTGACGGGTTCGCCTTGTCGAGCATCAGCGTGCCAGTCGGTTCGGCGAACACACCGACATTGTTGGTGAAGCCCATATGGTCATAGGCGAAGACGATCTGGGTGTGGCCGCCATCGACCTTGTAGCTGCCGCCGCTGACCTTTGCGACGTCCTTGCTGCCCGGCACGCCGGCGGGGGCCTGCGCGATGACGACCGTGCCACCCGCAATGGCGATGAGAGCGGCGGCGGAAATCAGATATTTCTTCATGAGGTAGACTCCAGAAACGATCAAGGGACGCCACCACAATAGGTCGCACCCCTGACAAGTTCCAGAGCCGTAACGGGAAACGAATCGTTCCCGATAAAACATGCCTTATCGGCTACCAATTCACCGATCCATGGGACCAAGCCCAATCATCGGTTAGCGTATGGCGTCCTTACCCGCGGTGCCGACCGACTCGATGTCGCGCCCGACGCCTTGCACCGTGTTGCAGGCCGACAGGGCCAGCAGCAGTCCGCTGATCATCAGGCAAATTGCGGGGCGCATCATTTCATCACTCCAATTGCGTTGTTGCGATCCTCTATAGCCGATTGGCGATGGCGGGAAGAGCGATTTCGCCTGCTCTATCCGGCACCCGCTTGACAGGGCCAGCCGGCAATGCCAATGGCCGCTTCCTCCTTATAGGGGGCGCGTAGCTCAGTGGTAGAGCACACCCTTCACACGGGTGGGGTCGCAGGTTCAATCCCTGCCGCGCCCACCATGGCTTACCCGCCATGACAGGACAGATTATTTCCCGGCATTGATCTTTTGATACGCGGCTTTAATCCTGCTGCCCTGATCCGGCGCGTGCGCGCGTCGAGCCCGAAAGGATGTCGATGCCCTCTTATCTGAAAGCCAGCGCGGCGCTTGGCGCTTTGTTGGTGAGTTTCGCTGGTGCCGTGCAGGCGCAGGAAAAGCTGACGCTGGAACGTGTGTTCGCCAGCCCCGATCTGGCCGGGCCACAACCGCGCGCGCTGACATTGTCGCCCGATGGGACGCTGGTCACCTTGCTCAAGCCCCGCGCGGATGAAAAGGAGCGGCTCGATCTGTGGGCGATCGACACCGCCACGGGCGCGGAGCGGATGCTGGTCGATTCGAAAAAGACCGGAAGCGGCGCGGCGCTAAGCGAAGCGGAAAAGATGCAGCGCGAGCGGGATCGCAGCGTCGCGGGCAGCACCGGCATCACCAGCTATGACTGGTCGTCCGATGGCAAGACCATCCTCGTGCCGGTGGATGGCGACCTCTATCTCGCCGCGCTGGATGGCCAGGTGACACGGCTGACCGATACGCCCGATGGCGAGCTGAATGGCGTGGTGAGTCCCAAGGGCCGCTTCGTGTCCTTCGTGCGCGGCGGCAACCTGTTCGTGCAGCCGATCGGTGGCGCGGAACGGCAGATAACGCAGGGCGCGAGCGAAACGGTGAACTGGGGCGTGGCCGAGTTCGTCGCGCAGGAGGAAATGGACCGGCGCACGGGCTATTGGTGGTCGCCCGATGAGGCGATGATCGCCGTAGCGCGGGTCGATGAAGCCCCGGTCGGCATCGTCACCCGCACCGCAATCGGCGGGGAGGGGACCAAAGTCTACCAACAACGCTACCCGGCGGCTGGAACGCCCAATGCGCTCGTCGATCTTTATGTGATGAAGCCAGATGGTTCGGGTCAGGTGAAGGTCGATCTCGGCCCGGATCGCGACATCTATCTGGCGCGGGTCAACTGGTCGAAGGATGGCCGCACCCTCTATGTCCAGCGGGAAAGCCGCGACCAGAAGCGGCTCGATCTGCTGGCGGTCGATCCCGCGACCGGCAAGGGTCGGGTGATCCTCACGGAAACGGCGAAAAGCTGGGTCAACCTGTCCAACAATTTCCGGCCGCTCGCCGACGGGAGTTTCCTATGGTGGTCGGAAAAGACCGGCCATGGGCATCTCTATCATGTGCGTGGCGGCAAATGGACGGCGCTGACCAGCGGCAAGTGGGACGTGCGCGACGTGGTGGGCGTCGATGAGGGCAAAGCCCTCGTCTACTTCACCGGCAACCGCGAAACGCCGCTGGAGCAGCAACTTTATGTCGCACCGCTGACGAAGACCGGGGCGGCGCGGGCGTTGACGCGCAGTGGCTGGTGGAATGATGCGGTGATGGACGGCAAGGCCAGTCGGATCGTCGTCAGCCGCCAGAATAGCGACCAGCCAAAACAGGTCTATCTGGCCGATAACAGCGGCAAGCAGTTGCAATGGCTGTCGGAAAATGTGCTGACGGGCAGCCACCCCTATGCGTCCTATGTCGCCAGCCATGTGAAGACGACATTCGGTACGATAAAGGCGGCGGACGGCACGACGCTCTATACCAAGATCATGACCCCGCCGATCGAGCCGGGGAAACGCTATCCGGTGTTCATGATCCATTATGGCGGTCCCGGCGGCGGGCGGCAGGTGACCAATAGTTGGAGCGGTGCGCTCAACCAATATCTGGTCGACCGGGGTTGGATCGTCTTTGCGATCGACAATCGCGGCACGCCCGATCGCGGCAAGGCGTTCGAGGATCATCTCTATCGTGCGATGGGCACGGTAGAGGTCGAGGATCAGTTGACCGGCGTCGAATGGCTCAAGGCCCAGCCCTTCGTCGATCCACAGCGGATCGCAACATATGGCTGGTCCTATGGCGGCTATATGTCGCTGAAACTGCTGGAGAAGGCGCCGGGCGTGTTCGCTGCGGCGATCGCTGGCGCGCCGGTGACGAAATGGGAACTATACGACACCCATTATACCGAACGCTATCTGGGCCAGCCGCAGGACACACCCAGCGCTTATCCCGCGTCGGGCGCAGTCGAGGAGTCGGGGAAGATTGTCGATCCGCTGCTGCTGATCCATGGCATGTCCGACGACAATGTCGTGTTCGACAATGCCACCGCGCTGATGGCGAAGATGCAGGGTGCGGCGGTGCCGTTCGAGATGATGGCCTATCCCGGCCAGACCCATCGCGTCGGTGGGCCGGGCGTCAGCGTGCATCTGTGGCGCACGATCGAGGATTTCCTGGCCCGTCGCGGGATCGCGCCCGGACCATGACAGGCGTTTTGCAGGTCGAGGACGTAAAACGCCTACAGCAAGCCTTCAACGCGCTGCAGGCAGGGCAGGCTGTCACTGCCGAGCGAATGCTGCGGGCTATGGTCGCGCCAGTGCGCAATCATCCTGACGCGCTGTATATCTTTGCGTCTGCACGTCGTGCCCAGGGTGACATGGCAGGCGCGCGAATGGCATTCGAAGCTGCACTGAAAGGCGGGGCGACCAACCCGCAGCTTTGGAACGCCTATGGCAATCATCTGCATGATATGGGCGACGGGGCTGCAGCCATAGCCGCGCTTCAACGGGCAGTGGCCGTGCAACCCCGTTATGCGGAGGGGTGGATCAACCTCGCAATCGTGGCGACCGATCAGATGCAATTCGGCATCGCCGAAGAGGCGCTGGACCAGGCTGCACGAATTGCGCCGCAGGATGATCGCATCCTGCACGTGCAAGGGTTGATGGCGCAGGCTCAGGATCGACCCGATGCGGCGGCGGCGGCGTATCGCGCCCTACTCGTAAGAAAGCCATCGGATCTTCGCGCATGCTATAATCTCGCAACGGCGCTCCGGGCGTCCGACGATCGCGCCAGCGCGCTGGACGCGATCGAGCGCGCCATCGATGGCGGGTTGGATATCGCGCCAGCGCTTACGCTTCGTGCGCATATCCTCGCGGAAATGGGGCGGTTCGATGAGGCTGTAGCGCAATATCAAGCGGCATTGCGTCGTTATCCCGATCATGTCGATGCCCAGGACACATTGGCCAGGCTATTGCCTCAGATTGGACGCGCGGCCGAAGCGTTTGACGCTTTCGATTTAGCAATTGAACAGCAGCCACGCCATATCCAACTGCTATTGGCAGGCGTCCGCGTCGCCATGGACATTCGCGATCATGACCGGGCATTGGAACTGATCGACCGCGCGCAGCCCATGCTGGATGATCCCGATCAGCTAAGCGTAGTCCGCATCCGGGCGTTGGGGCTGGCTGGACGGCATGGGGAAGCCATTGACCTGGCCCGAACCCTTGCTGCTGCCGATCCCGCCCGCGCCGGTTTGCAAGCCAATCTCGCCCAACTGCTCTTGACGCAGGGTGACCCCGACGAGGCCCTCCGCCATGCGCTGCTGGCCACCCGACATGCGCCATCGGACCAGACCGGGTGGGCATTGTTGACAGTCATATGGCGCCTGCTTGAGGATGAACGCGAGCATTGGCTGGCGGGTTACGATCATTATGTTCGTGACCTTAATATTGGCACGCCGGATGGCTGGAGCAACCAATCGGCCTTTCTTGCAGACCTGCGCGAGTCGCTTGAACGCTTGCATGTGACCACCGCCCACCCGGCCGACCAGACATTGCGCGGCGGCACGCAGACCCGCGGTGATTTGTTTGATCGCCGCAAATGTCCCGTGATCATGGCGCTCAAGCAACAGTTACACCGTTGCACGCAATCTGCGCTGGCGGACTTGCCCAATCAACCGGGTCATCCGTTGCTGGATCGACGTACCGGCGACATTCAATTTTCCGGCTCATGGTCGGTACGCCTGCGCGAAAATGGGCGGCATGTGCCCCATATCCATCCTCAAGGCTGGATCAGTTCGGCTTTTTATGTGGCGCTACCCAATGATGTTCCGGCGGAAGCTCGGTCGGGTGAAGGCGCCATTTTGTTTGGCGTGCCCGATGATGCCCTCAACCTGACCGCGCTACCGCCTCGACGGGTGATACAGCCGCAAGCCGGTCGGCTGGTACTGTTTCCCTCTTATCTATGGCACGGCACTGCACCCTTTTCGGGATCGCAATCGCGGCTCACTATCGCCTTTGATGCCCTCCCAGCCTAGCATCCATTATCGCCAGGCGTGGAAGATCGCCCGGCGGTAACGGTCCTTGCGGCGCAGCGGCATGGCCCATTTGCGCCAGCCCCGATTGTCGAGCGCTTCGGGCAATACCTGAAAACGACTATAGCCAAAGCGGCGACACATTTCCTGCAAGGCCAAGATGTTGGGCGCCCAGAAATTGGTGGGGTCGCCATCCAGCTCCAGTTCGGTGAACAGGCGCATCGCGGGAACCGGCTCGTGGCGCAGCGCCGTCACCGTTTCAATCACCAGATGATCGCGGCTCATCGCGGCGGCGGCTTCGAGCGTGCGGTAGGGGTCGGGTACATGGTAGAGGACGCCCAGCAGCAGCACCATGTCGAACTGGCCGAGTTCGTCCGCCTTATGGTCGGCTACGTCGAGGTCGAGAGAGCGTATTTTGGATTCGAAGCGGGCATGGGCATGGTCGAAGCCGCGCTTGTCGCCCCACCCCTGGCCTGACCAGCAAAAATGGTCGGTCGCCAACACGTCGGCCGCACCGCGCTGCTCGGCCTGAAACGAGAAGAAGCCATCCCACGCACCAATGTCGAGCACGCGCTTGCCCGCCAGCGGCGCGATGAAGATCTGGTCGGCTTCTTCCTGCAGCGAGGCCAGCGGCTTGATGCCATCGGCGCGGCTGCCGTCGGGAAAGGCGAAGCTGTGAAACCAGCGGTCGGGCAGGGGGGGCAGCAGCGCTGACTGCATCGATTACAATCCGTTTTTCAAAGAGGATGAAGGGCGGCACAGAGGTACGACGCACTGGATATTGCGCCCGCTATCGAGTGGACAAGCCCTTCTTTCTGGACAAAAGGCCCAGTATCGCTATGGCGCGCACTCCGCAAGATTTGCTTTGGAGTGGAGAGTTTAGTCATGGGTTACAGGGTCGTCGTCGTAGGAGCCACCGGGAATGTGGGCCGCGAAATGCTGACCATTCTCGCCGAGCGCGAGTTCCCGATTGACGAGATCGCGGCCGTCGCTTCCTCGCGTTCGCAGGGGCTGACCGTTGATTTCGGCGATAGTGGCAAAACCATCAAATGCCAGAGCATCGAGCATTTCGACTTCACCGGATGGGACATCGCCCTGTTCGCGGTGGGCAGCGGCCCGACGGCGCAATATGCGCCCAAGGCAGCGGCGGCCGGTTGCGTCGTGATCGACAATAGCTCGCTCTATCGCATGGACCCGGACGTTCCCTTGATCGTGCCGGAAGTGAACCCCGATGCGATCGATGGCTATAAGAAGAAGAACATCATCGCCAACCCCAACTGCTCGACCGCACAGATGGTCGTGGCGTTGAAGCCGCTGCATGACGCCGCCAAGATCAAGCGCGTCGTCGTCGCGACTTACCAGTCGGTGTCGGGCGCTGGCAAGGCGGGCATGGACGAACTGTTCGAGCAGAGCCGCAACATCTTCGTCGGCGATCCGGCCGAGCCCAAGAAGTTCACCAAGCAGATCGCCTTCAACGTGATCCCGCATATCGACGTTTTCCTGGACGATGGTTCGACCAAGGAAGAATGGAAGATGGTCGCGGAAACGAAGAAGATCCTCGATCCCAAGATCAAGCTGACCGCAACTTGCGTGCGCGTTCCCGTGTTCGTCGGCCATAGCGAAGCGATCAACATTGAGTTCGAGAATGAAATCTCGGCCAAGGAAGCACAGGACATATTGCGTGAAGCGCCGGGTATCATGCTGGTCGATAAGCGCGAAGATGGTGGCTATATCACGCCGGTCGAATGCGTCGGCGATTTCGCGACCTTCATCAGCCGCGTGCGCGAGGATTCGACCGTCGAAAATGGTATCAACTTGTGGTGCGTCAGCGACAATCTTCGCAAGGGCGCGGCGCTGAACGCGGTGCAGATCGCTGAATTGCTGGGCCGTCGCCACCTTAAGAAGGGCTGATAGCTCGATGATTGCCGGCGCTGCCGCTGCCTGGAAAGCCGTTCCAGTCGCGCAGCGCCGGATGATTATCGCTCTGGCCCTGGCGGTTTGCCTGGCCAACATTGCGCAACCCTATCCCGACCTTGCACCGCTCCAGCATGGGCCGACGGTTGCGCTGCTTTTTGCCGCGCCTTGGCTGTTACGGCGCTGGCCGCTGTCTACCGCGGCGATTGGCTGCATCGCCGCCTTCTTCTTGCTCCATACGCTGGGTGCGCGCTGGATTTATTCCTATGTGCCTTATGACGACTGGGCACGAGCGGTTGTCGGACATGACATCTCCTCCCTCTTCGGAACGACCCGCAACGGATATGACCGGCTGGTTCATTTCGCCTTCGGGGCGTTGCTGACCCTGCCGATGGTGGAGGTCGCCGGTAAATTCAGTGGCTTGCGCAGCGGATGGAGTCTTGCTTTCGCCTTTGCCGCCATCGGACTGGGCAGCGCGCTCTACGAGATTTTCGAGTGGCTGCTGACGCTCATCGCGGCGGGCGAGACGGCAGATTATTATAATGGCCAGCAAGGCGACGTGTGGGATGCGCAGAAGGATATGGCGGCCGCACAAGTCGGCAGCGCCCTCGCTTTGATCGCGCTCTTGCGCCGCCGTGACTGACGCCATATCGGCAAACCGCCCCAGCCAAAGGACCATGCCATGACCGACCTCCCCATCGAACGCCATGATGTAAAGGGTTTCGACGGCCTGCCGATCGCGGTTCATGTCGTGGGCGAAGGACGGGATCTGGTGTTGATCCACGGCTATTTCTCCAATGCCTACACCAATTGGATTCGCTATGGCCATGCCGCCAAGCTGGTGGCGGCTGGTTTCCGCCTCATCATGCCGGACCTGCGCGGGCATGGCGAAAGCGGCAAGCCGCATGATCCCGCCGCCTATCCGGCCGATGCGCTGACCGATGACGGTCTGGCGCTGATCGAACAGATGGGGCTGACCGATTATGATCTGGGCGGTTATTCGCTGGGTGCGCGGACCACGGTGCGGATGCTCGCGCGCGGTGCGACGCCGCGTCGGGTGATCCTGGCGGGGATGGGACTGCGCGGTCTGGTGCAATCGCTCGACAATGGCGGCTATTATCAGAATGTGCTGACCAACCTCGGCACGTTCGAACGCGGCACGTCGCAATGGATGACCGAAGCCTTCCTCAAGACGACCAAGGGCGATCCGGTCGCGCTGCTCCATATCCTCAACACATTCGTCGATACGCCGGAGACCACTATCGCCGGGATCATGCAACCGACCAAGGTCATTTGCGGGGCAGACGACCAGGATAATGGCGTGGCGCAGGAACTGGCCGATATTCTGCCCTATGGCAGCTATGCCGAGATTCCCGGCAACCATATGAATGCCGTCACCCGTAAGGAGATGGGACAGACGATGGTCGATTTTCTCACCGCTTGACGGGATCGCACCGTCAGGCCACTTTCCCCTCATACGCCTATGAGGGGACTCCCATGAAAATCGCCGTCTCGATCGCCGCGCTTGCGGCCGCTCTTTTGATATCGCCCGCCATGGCGCAGCAGGCTCCCGCGCCCACGGAGGCCGAGGCCGACGCCTTCCTCGCCAAGGTGGAAAAGGCGATGTTCGACCATTCGCTCATTTCCAGCCGGGCCGCCTGGATCAATTCCACCTATATCAGCGACGACAGTGACGCCGTCGCCGCCTATTTCGGTGCGATCGGCACCACCATGACGGTCGATTACGCGCTGGAAGCGGCCAAATATGCGACCGCACCTGGCCTGTCGGTGGAAACCAAGCGGCGGCTCGACCTGCTGCGCACCGCACTCACTTTGCCTGCCCCGACGACGCCTGGCGCGGCCCAACAGTTGAACGACCTCTCGACCCGGCTTCAATCCACCTATGGCAAAGGCAAGGGCACGCTGAACGGTCAGCCGATCAACGGCAGCGACATCGAAGAAAAAATGGGTTCCAGCCGCAATCCGCAGGAACTCAAGGAAATGTGGCTGAGCTGGCATGATAATGTCGGCGCGCCGATGCGCGGCGATTATGCCAAGTTGGTCGATATCGCCAATGCCGGGGCCAAGGAATTGGGCTTTGCCGACACCGGCGCGATGTGGCGGTCGAAATATGACATGCCTGCCGACGATTTCGCCAAGCTGACCGACAAGATCTGGGCGGAGGTGAAGCCGCTCTATGACGAATTGCATTGCTACACCCGCACCAAGCTGAACGAGACATATGGTGCGGAGGTTCAGCCCGCGACCGGGCCGATCCGTGCCGACCTGCTCGGCAATATGTGGGCGCAGGAATGGGGCAATATCTATGATGTGGTGGCGCCTGCAGGCGCTGGCGATCTGGGCTTCGATGTCGGTGACTTGCTCAAGGCGAAGGGCTTTGTCGAAACCCGGCCCGATCAGGTGGACGGCCCCGACACCCCGGAAAAGCAGCGGCGCGGCTATTGGGAAAAGCAGATGTTCAAGATCGGCGAGGGCTTCTATTCCTCGCTTGGGCTGGAGCCGCTGCCTGCGACCTTCTGGGACCGCACCCAGTTCATCAAGCCGCTCGACCGCGAAGTCGTGTGCCATGCGTCGGCTTGGGATCTGGACAATAAAGACGATCTGCGCGTCAAAATGTGTACCAAGATCAACAGCGACGATTTCGTGACCATCCATCACGAACTCGGCCATAATTATTATCAGCGCGCCTATAACAAGAATCCCTATCTCTATCTGGACGGGGCCAATGATGGCTTCCATGAAGCGATCGGCGATTTCGTCGCATTGTCGATCACGCCCGATTATCTGGTGAAGATCGGCCTTCTTGATGCCGCCAAGGTGCCCGGCGCGGACAAGGATCTGGGGCTGCTGCTGCGGCAGGCGATGGACAAGGTCGCGTTCCTGCCCTTTGGCCTGCTGATCGACAAATGGCGCTGGGGTGTGTTCGACGGGTCGATCCCGCAGGACCAGATGCAGAAGGGATGGACCGACCTGCGGTTACAATATCAAGGCATCATCCCGCCTGCGCCGCGCGATGAGACGAAGTTCGATGCGGGTGGCAAATATCATATCCCCGGCAACACGCCCTATACGCGTTATTTCCTCGCCCGGATCCTGCAATTCCAATTCTACGAAGCAGCGTGCAAGCAAGCGGGCTGGAAAGGGCCGCTGCATCGCTGTTCCTTCTATGGCAACAAAGATGTCGGGGCGAAACTCAACGCCATGCTGGAAATGGGGGCGTCCAAACCCTGGCCCGACGCACTGCAGACCTTTACTGGTACACGCACCATTTCCGGCAAGTCCATGACCGCCTATTTTGCGCCATTGCAAAAATGGCTGATCCAACAGAATGAAGGCAAGTCTTGCGGCTGGTAAAAGCAGCGTAAACTTCTTAGGGGCTGGTCTTCATGGACCCGGTTATCATCATCATTGCTTTGCTCATTTTCACCAGTGTCATCATGGCACTGGCGATGGGGGTGGCGTGGTTGCACTTTGGGCGGCAACGTCATGTGCGCAGTTGGGCGCTATCCTATGTGGCGGCAACGGGACAGTGGCTGGCCAACGCGGGTGGCGCCGCGCTGGGCAGCGGCGGTCTGATGGCCCTGACGTCCTGCCTGATCGTGGTGAGCGCATCCTTGATGCTCGTGGGTGTCCGGCAACGATCGGGGAAGCCGGTCCCATGGCTCGCGCTGATCCTCTGTGGTGCCGTCGTGGCCGCAGGTGGCAGCTATGTGGCGTTGATCGGGGACCGCTCGCTCCAAGGCATTGTCGTGCCATCTTATGTCGGCCTATTGATGCTGTGTTCGGCGATCGCGCTCTGGCCCCGCAACCGGCGTTTCAGCGCGCCGGAGATGGCCTTTTTCAGCATGAGCCTCATCCTCGCGCTGTTTGAAGCCGGGCTGGTTGCCAGTGCTGCAACGGATTTGGGTCGGGCGCCCGGTGAGGGAATGGCCCTGTATCGCGCTTTGCTTGGGCTGGGGCTTCCATCCATCTATGTCGGGCTGGGCGTCGCCGCCGTCATGGTGGTGGCGGGCGACCTTGCCCATCAATTGCGCAGGCAGATGCGCCATGACCCGCTGACCAATGTGTTGAACCGGCGCGGGCTGGACGAATCCGCAAGCCGCGCCATCGCGCATGCACACCGGCACCAGCGGCCTCTGGCGTTGGTGGTTTGCGACCTGGACGGGTTCAAGGCGTTGAACGATGGCCATGGGCATATCGCCGGAGACGCAGCATTGTGCGGTTTCGCCCAGTTGCTGACCAATGCGGTGCGTCGCGGGGATATCGTGGCGCGTCTGGGTGGTGACGAATTTGGCCTGCTGCTGGTGGAGACCGATGCGGCGGCGGCGGCCGACGTCATGGAGCGTGTGCGGGCAGAGATTGGCTGCCTTGTCGTTCCAAACGCGCCCGAAGCGGCGCTGCGAGCCAGTTTCGGGGTAGCCGAGTTGCTCGCGTCCGACCAAAGCCTGGAGGATATGGTCGCGCGTGCCGATACGGCGCTGTATGATGCCAAGAAGGAAGGCAAGAACCGCGTCGCCATCTGGCGCGCGGCTGCCTGATTCTTGGTCCCCTGATCAGCGAAACGGCGGCTCGTTGAATGCGCGCAGCTTGCGGCTGTGCAGCTTCGCACCCTCCTTGCGCAGCAATTCGCAGGTCATCAGCCCGACGCGCAAATGGCCTGCAATCGCTTCCTCATAGAAGCGGTTGGCCTGCCCCGGCAACTTGAGTTCGCCGTGGATCGGCTTGTCGGAAACGCAGAGCAAAGTGCCGTAGGGGACGCGGAAACGATAGCCTTGCGCCGCGATCGTCGCCGATTCCATGTCGATCCCTACCGCCCGCGAGAGGCTGAAACGCAGCGCCGAGCTTGAATAGCGCAATTCCCAATTGCGATCGTCGGTGGTGACGACGGTGCCGGTGCGCAGACGACGGCGGAAATCCTCCTTGTCGCCGCCACCCAGCACAGCCTCGGCAGCGCTGGCCATGGCCACTTGCACTTCAGCGATGGCCGGAACCGGGATTTCCGGCGGCAGCATGGCGTCGAGCACCTTATCGTCGCGCAGATAGGCGTGGGCCAGCACATAGTCGCCGATCCGCTGGCTGGGGCGCAGGCCACCGCAATGGCCGATCATCAGCCAGGCTTCGGGGCGCACTACCGCGAGATGATCGCAGATCGTCTTGGCATTGGCCGGGCCGACACCGATATTGACGAGGGTGATGCCGCTGCGATCCGGCGCGATCAGGTGATAGGCGGGCATCTGGTGCCTGCGCCAGGCGCTGTCGGCGATCATCCGCGCAGGATCGGCGGTTTCGGAAGTGACATAGACGCCGCCAGCGCCCGACAGGGCGGTGAAGCGGCTGCCTTCGCGCTTTAGCTCCGCGCAGGCCCAGGCCACGAATTCATCGACATAGCGATGATAGTTGGTGAACAGGATATAGCGCTGCACATCCTCTGCGGGCGTGCCGGTATAATGTTTGAGCCGCGCCAGCGAGAAATCGGTGCGCAGCCCGTCGAACAGCGCCAAGGGTCGGTCGCCATCAGCATTGGGTATGAACAGCCCATCGGCGATCTCGTCGCCAATCTCGGCCAGTTCGGTCGCCGGAAAATGCCGCGCCAATTCGGTCGGCGGCGTGCCGTCGAGCGCGCTGATGTCCAGCCCGTCCAGCACATAGGGGAAGGGGATTTGCTGGGTGCTGAGGCCCGTCTCCACTTCGACGCCATAGTCGCGGACCAGCAGGTCGATCTGTTCGGCCAAATAGTCGGCGAACATCGCGGGACGGGTGATGGTGGTCACATAGCGGCCGGGCTTCGACAGGCGCGCAAACGATCGGCCGGGCGGCGGCATGTCGCTTTCACCATGATAGATGATCCGCAATTCGGGATAGCAGAAAAGCCGTTCGCTGCGCGCGGTGGCCGCGGGCACGCTGCCGTCGCGGGCATAGGCGCGCATGGCCTCACGCAAATTTTCGATGGATGTCTGATAGATGTGGTCGAGTTGCGCGACCGTCGCCTTGCCGATGCTCTGTGTCATCGCCTCCTGTTACCGCTTTTGCGTGACGGAAGGAAGACGCTTGCTGCAACAAAGGCGCGCTGGTTGTTCAGCGCGCCTTCGCAACGATCAGAGTTGGCCGAGCATATGGTCGGCCGACGAAACCTTATAGTCGCCCGGTTCCTCGACATTCAGCTCGGTGACGACACCGTCCTTTACGATCATCGAAAAACGCTGGCCGCGCGTGCCGAGGCCGAACTTGCTGCCGTCCATCGTCAGGCCCACCGCCTTGGCGAAATCGCCATTGCCATCGGCCAGCATCGTTACCTTGTCATCGGCACCGGCAGACTTGCCCCACGCACCCATGACGAACACATCGTTGACGGCGGTGCAGGCGATTTCATCCACGCCCTTGGCCTTGAGCGCATCGGCCTTTTCAACGAAACCAGGCAAATGCTTGGCCGAACAGGTCGGGGTGAAGGCACCCGGCACCGAGAAGATGGCGACGGTGCGGCCCGCAAAATACTCGTCCGAAGCCACGGCTTCGGGGCCGTTTTGCGTCATCTTGGTGAAGGTCGTGCTGGGCAGGCGTTCGCCTGTGGCAATGGTCATGGTCATATCTCCTGGCCTTGTGTCGGGCGGGAGGTCGGGCTTGGCGGTCCGGCTGTCAAGGGGAGGGGCGTTATGCAAGCCGTCCTTGGCAATGCTGTGCGTGCGGCTATAGTCAAACCTATGGACCAGTCGCGCTTCTATGGTGGGCATTTCCTGCTCGCGCTTCCCGGCATGGACGACATGCGCTTCGATCATTCGGTGATCGCGCTGTGCGTGCATGACGAACATGGCGCGTTGGGGATCGCCGTGGGCGAGGAAATGGAGGAGGTGCGGCTGCGCGACCTTCTCGAAAGTTTCGATATCGACGGCAGTGGCGTGCCGGACATGCCCGTGCTGCGTGGCGGCCCGGTCGAGCCGCGGCGGGGCTTCGTGCTGCATTCGCTCGACTGGGCGGGGCAGGATATGGTGCAGGTCGATGACCGCTGGGGCCTGTCGGGTTCGCTCGACATTTTGAAGGCGATCGGCGAGGGGAGAGGGCCAAGTCGCTATCTCGTGGCGCTGGGCTATGCCGGATGGGGCGCAGGGCAGTTGGAACAAGAGATGACCGGCGAGAACTGGTTCCTGGCACCAGGCGACAAGGATCTGCTGTTCGAAACGCCTGCGCGCCGCAAATGGTCGGCCATCTTCGCGGCGATGGGCATCGATTCGTCGCATCTGGTCAGCGGAGCCGGGTCCGCCTGAGCGCCATAGGCGATAGGCACATAAAGACATCTTTATATTACATTGCCATCAGGCCCGCCGCTTGGTAAAGCCCGGCCCATCGTCGCCGCCCGGCTCACGTCAGCGGTGCCAGCCTTTATTTGACTGACGGAGATATGCTCGTGGCCACCGTACCCGCCGCCAAGGCGCAGGATTATGTGATTGCCGATATCGGCCTCGCTGCCTTTGGCCGCAAGGAAATGGATATTGCCGAAACCGAAATGCCGGGCTTGATGGCGCTGCGCGAGGAATTCGGCGCGTCGCAGCCGCTCAAGGGCGCGCGTATTACCGGATCGCTGCACATGACGATCCAGACCGCCGTGCTGATCGAAACGCTGACCGCGCTGGGCGCGGAAGTGCGCTGGGCGACCTGCAACATCTATTCGACGCAGGACCATGCTGCCGCCGCGATCGCCGCGTCGGGCGTGCCCGTGTTCGCCATCAAGGGCGAAACGCTGCAGGAATATTGGGACTATGTCGAGCGCATCTTCGACTGGCACAATCATGAGTCCGGCGTCTGCAACATGATCCTGGACGATGGCGGCGACGCCACCATGTTCGCGCTGTGGGGCGCGCGGGTCGAGGCCGGTGAAGAATTGTTCACGCCGTCGAACGAAGAAGAGGAAATCTTCTGCGCGGTGCTCAAGCGCGTTTTGGCTGAGCGTCCGGGCTGGCTGACCAAGACCGTCGCCAGCATCAAGGGCGTGTCGGAAGAGACCACCACCGGCGTCCATCGCCTGTATGAACTGGCCAAGAAGGGCAAGCTGCCCTTCCCCGCGATCAACGTGAACGACAGCGTCACCAAGTCGAAGTTCGACAATCTCTATGGCTGCAAGGAATCGCTGGTTGACGCGATCCGTCGCGGCACTGACGTCATGCTGGCCGGCAAGGTCGCCTGCGTCGCGGGTTTCGGCGATGTCGGCAAGGGCTCGGCCGCTTCGCTCCGCAATGGCGGCGCGCGCGTTCTGGTGACCGAAGTCGATCCGATCTGCGCGTTGCAAGCGGCGATGGAAGGCTATGAAGTCGTGACGATGGAAGAAGCAGCGCCCCGCGCCGACATCTTCGTCACCGCGACCGGCAACGAAGCCGTCCTGACCGTCGACCATATGCGCGCTATGAAGAATATGGCGATCGTGTCCAACATCGGCCATTTCGACAGCGAGATCGAGATTGCCGGCCTCGCCAACATGAAGTGGACCGAGATCAAGCCGCAGGTCGACGAAGTCGAATTCCCCGATGGCAAGAAAATCATCGTCCTGTCGAAGGGCCGCCTCGTTAACCTGGGCAACGCCACCGGCCATCCGAGCTTCGTGATGTCGGCCAGCTTCACCAACCAGACGCTGGCGCAGATCGAGCTTTGGACCAAGAGCGAGCAGTACGGCAACGACGTCTATGTCCTGCCCAAGCATCTGGACGAAAAGGTCGCCGAACTGCATCTGGAAAAGCTGGGCGTGAAGCTCACCAAGCTAAGCCAGCGCCAGGCCGACTATATCGGCGTGCCGGTCGAAGGCCCCTACAAGCCCGACCACTACCGCTACTAATATGATGAAGGGGGAGGGCGATGCCTTCCCCCTTTTTTATCTCGTCTCTTCGTCCAACCTGCAATTCTTTGCATCCCCGCTTCCCGCTGCGCCCGACTTGCGATAGTCGGGGCGTAATTATGTACAGGGACAGGCAGGTTCGGCGAAAGGGAGAGACGGCGTCATGATGACGCTCAGCCCCCTTGCCGCCATCATATTGGGTGTCGTGCTGGCCTTATGGCTGGCCGCGGCCGTCTGGGCGCTTGCCAGCGGACAGCGGATGCGGCGCGAGGGCATGCAGGCGCAGGGCAAGTTCGACCGGCTTGCCACATTGCTGGCGTCCGCCCCCGCCGCACCGGTCATTATTCACCCTGACGGACGGATGGAAGCCGCCGATCGCCTCGCCAAATGGCTGGGCAAGCCGCGTGTGCCGAACTTCGCCTCCGAACTGACGGCTGCCGACGGCGGGCTGGAGCCTGAGGACGCAGCCGCACTGGCGGGTGAGATCGCGTCGGCGCAGCGTGCGGGCAAGAGCTTCGCGTTGCCGGTGCGCGGCGTGGGCTCCTCGCGGTTGCTGCTGATACGTGGTGCCCCCGCCGGACCGGAACTGGCGTCCAATGGCGGCGTCGTGCTTTGGATATTCGACGCGACCGACAGCCAGGCGGAAATCCGCTCGCTCCAGAGCAAGGTCGAACAATTGAGCGACGCGCTCGAAGCGCTGGCGGGCCTGGTCGAGGCTGCGCCCTTCCCAATGTGGCATCGGACCCCCGACTTGCGCCTCAGCCTCGTCAACAGCGCTTATGTCGCTGCCGTCGATGGCGGCAGTGCGCATGACGTCATCGCCCAGGGCATCGAATTGGTAGAACCGGTGGCTGGCCTTTCCGCGCAGGCCGCCGCGGCTGATGCCGTCGCGCAGGACGAGCCGATTGCGCGGATGGTGCCCGCCACGATCGATGGCGAACGACGCACGATGCGCGTGGTCGACGTGCCGCTCGGCGTCGCGGGCGTCGCGGGCTATGCGGTCGACCAGCATGAACTGGAACAGGCGCGGGTCGAGCATCGGCGGCTGGAAGCGGCGCAGCGCGACTTGCTTGATCGGCTGTCGGCCGGTGTCGCGCGCTTCGGGCCTGACCGGGCGCTGCGTTTCTGGAACCAGCCTTTCATCAGCCTGTTCGCTCTGCATCAGGAGCAACTGGCCGACTCGCCCCTGTTCGAGCGCGTATTGGACCAGATGCGTGACGCGCGGCGCATCCCGGAACATCGCGATTTCCCCGCATGGCGCGCGGAGCGGCGCGACTGGTTTCTGTCGCCTGATCCGCGCGAGGAAAATTGGCTGTTGCAGGACGGCACCCATTTGCGCGTCTATGCGCAGCCCTTGCCCGATGGTGGCCTGTTGCTGATCTTCGAGGATCGCACCGAGCAGGTGCAGTTGTCGAGCGCGCGCGACACGTTGCTGCGGGTGCGGACGGCGACCTTCGACAATCTGTTCGAATCGATCGGCGTATTTACATCCGACGGACGGTTGCAGATGTGGAACAGCCGGTTCCGCAGTATCTGGGGCGCGACCGAGGAAATGCTGGCCAAACATCCCCGCATCGACGACCTGATGCGCGATGTACAGGCGCGGCTCGCCAAGCCGCAACAGGCCAATCTGGTCCGCGAACTCGTCCGCGCCGCCACGATCGAGCGCAAGCAGCGCGCAGGCCATGTCGGTTTCGCTGATGGGCGCATCTTCGAATTTGCCGCCATTCCGCTGCCCGACGGTAATGCGCTCTTCACGATGCTCGACGTGACCGACAGTCGCCGGGTCGAACAGGTGCTGCGCGATCGCAATGAAGCGCTGGAGCAAGCGGACCAGGTCAAGACCGCCTTCGTCACCAATATGAGCTATGAACTGCGCACCCCGCTGACCACCATCGCTGGTTTTGCCGAGATGATGAGCGCGGGCTATGCGGGCGAACTCAGCCCATCGGCAAAGGATTATGTCGACGGCATTCTCCAGAGCACCGGCCGCC
This sequence comes from Sphingobium sp. SA2, assembly GCF_032227065.1. Taxonomy (NCBI): domain Bacteria; kingdom Pseudomonadati; phylum Pseudomonadota; class Alphaproteobacteria; order Sphingomonadales; family Sphingobiaceae; genus Sphingobium; species Sphingobium sp. SA2. The sequence continues at coordinate 2,622,277 of NZ_JAPMXX010000006.1, read as the reverse complement.
TGGCGATGCTGATCGACAATGTGCTGGACCTGACCCAGGGCGAGGCGGGCACCTTGCCGATCGAGCGTGCGCCGGTCGATCTGGCGGCCGTGACGCGGGAGAGCGCCGTGCGGCTGAGTGCCGACGCCAAGGCCAAGGGTATCGACCTCGCCGTTTCGCTGGAAAACAGCCTGGGCGTGGTGCAGGGCGACGCCCGGCGCATCGGCCAGGCGATCGACCATCTGCTCGACAATGCGCTGGCCCATTGCGGCAAGGGCGCGCGGGTACTGCTCCACGGTGACGGCGGGGCGGACAAGGCGCGGATTGTGATTTCCGACAATGGTCCCGGCATCCCGACGGCGCAACAGGATGCGATTTTCGATCCGACAGCGCGCGCGGGGCAAGCGCGGGCCGGGGGACGCGCAGGCATCGGCCTGCCGCTCGCCCGGCAACTGGCGCAGGCGCATGGCGGCACGTTGCAACTGGTGTCGGAGGCAGGGCAGGGGACGATGATCGTGATTGAATTGCCACGTGGCTGACCGCGCCATCCATCTGTCCGACGAAGCCGCGATGCTAGACCTTGGTCATCGCCTTGCCGAGCAAGCGCGTATTGGCGATGTGATTGCCCTCTATGGCGGGTTGGGCGCGGGCAAGACGACGCTTGCGCGCGGTATCCTCGAAGCGCTGGGGCTGGAAGGCGAGGCACCCAGTCCGAGTTTCGCGATCGTCCAGCCCTATGACGTGCCCGAAGTCCGCCTGCCGGTCGCTCATGTCGATCTCTACCGGCTGGACGATGCGCGCGAGGCCGACGAACTGGCGTTGGGCGATTATCTCATGGACAGCCTGTTGATCATCGAATGGCCCGACCGGCTGGGCGATACGCTGTGGCCGCATGCGCTGCGATTGACCATCGCGTTCGACCCGGATGGCGGACGGCGCTTGACAGCGGACGTGCCGGACGCTTGGACGGAGCGATGGTCACAGCTATGATCCCGCCCGCCGCCGCGCCCGCTTTCCTCGCCCGCGCGGGGTGGGGCGACGCGGCCATCGTTCCGCTCGCAGGCGACGCCTCCTTCCGCCGCTATTTCCGGGTCATCGACCACAGCCGCCGCGCGGTGTTGATGGATGCGCCCCCGCCGCATGAAGATCCCCGCCCGTTCATCGCCATTGCCGAACATCTGCTGACCGACGGCTTTGCCGCGCCGTGCATATTGGCGCGCGACCTGGACGAAGGGCTGGTGCTGATCGAGGATTTTGGCGACCTGCGCGTCAAGGAGCATCTGGATGCCCGGCCCGATGAGGAAATGGCCGTCTATGCCCGTGCGATCGACCTGCTCGCCGATCTGCACCGCCTGCCTGCAGCGCCCGTGCCTGCCTATGACCGCGCCGTCTATCAGCGCGAGGTCGGATTGCTGACGGAATGCTATTGCCCGGCGATCGGCCTCGCGGTCGATCAGGACGCATATGTCGCAGCCTGGGACGCGGTGCTGCCGCTGGTCGAGCAATCGGCCAGCCCGACCGTCACGGTGCTGCGCGACTATCATGCCGAAAATATCATGCTGATCGACCGGGCGGCGTCGCATGGCCTGGGCCTGCTCGATTTTCAGGACGCGCTCGCCGGGCATCCCGCTTATGATCTCGTCTCGTTGCTGCAGGATGCGCGGCGCGATGTGCCGCCTGCAGTCGAGGCCGCGATGCTGGCGCATTACAAAGCCGTGGCGACCCCGCCCTCCGATTTCGATGCGGCCTATGCGGTGCTCGGCGCGCAGCGCAATGCCAAGATCATCGGCATCTTCACCCGCTTGTGGCAGCGGGACGGCAAGCCGCGTTACCTCTCCTATCTGCCGCGCATGTGGGGGCTGCTGGAACGCGACCTCGCGCATCCCGCGCTGGCCCCGGTGGCGGACTGGTTCGCCGCCAACATTCCCGCCGACCAGCGCCATGAGGCGCTCACGGAGTTTGCGGCGGCATGATCGATACGGCGATGTTGATGGCGGCGGGGCTTGGCAAACGGATGCGCCCACTGACGGCCACCCGACCCAAGCCGCTGGTCAAGGTGGCGGGCCAGCCGTTGATGGATCATGCGCTCGACCGGCTGGAAGCGGGCGGCATCCGCAAGGTCGTGGTGAACGTCCATTATCTCGCCGACACGGTCGAGGCGCATCTGCGCGCGCGCAAAAGCGGGGCGGAGTTTCTGATCTCGGACGAACGCGCCAAATTGCTGGAGACGGGCGGTGGCCTGGTCCACGCCAAGCCGCTGTTGGGCGACAAGCCCTTCGTCTGCGCCAATAGCGACAATCTGTGGATCGACGGGCCGCAGGATACGCTGGCGCTGATGCAGCGCCATTGGGATGCCGACCGGATGGATGCCCTGCTGCTGCTGGTGCCGCTGGCGCGGGCCAACTGCCATAGCGGGCCGGGCGATTTCCACATGGACGCCAATGGGCGGCTGACCCGACGCAAAAGCGCGCATGTCGCGCCCTTCGTCTTTACCGGCGTACAGATCCTATCTCCGTCGCTGCTGGTCGATCCGCCTGCCGACGTCTTTTCCACCAACATCTTCTGGTCCCGCGCGATCGCGGCCGGGCGGCTCTATGGCGTGTCGCACCAGGGCCTCTGGTTCGACGTCGGCACGCCGCAGGCCATTCCCGTGGTCGAAGCCATGCTCGCCCATGGGTGATCGCGGACAGCCAGCACTCTTCACGATCCCGGCGCATCGCGCCTTCGCCGACGCGCTGGTCGCAGGCATCATGGCGCGGCAGGGGCGCGATCCGCTGGCGCTGTCGCGGGGGATGATCCTGTTGCCCAGCAATCGCGGCGTGCGGGCGGTAGCCGACGCTTTCGTGCGCGCGTCAGGCGGTGGATTGCTGCTGCCCCGGCTCATTCCGATCGGCGACCCGGACATAGGGGAGCAGGTCGGCGGCGCGCTCGATCCGCTGGGCGAGGATGATCCCATCGCGCCCGCAATCGCGCCGATGCAGCGGCAGATGATCCTGGCCCGACTGGTGCAGCAGGCGCAGCCCGGTATCGATGCCGGACAGGCGCTGAAACTGGGGCAGGCGCTGGGACAGGTGCTAGACCAGATGCAGGTCGAACGGCTGACCCCCGACGCGCTGCGCAAGCTCAGCCTTTCAGACGAATTGTCAGGTCATTGGCAGAAGTCATTGACCCTGTTCGAAATCATTATCGCGCGTTGGCCGGCCGAGCTGGCGCGGCTTGGCTGCATCGATCTGGTCGATCGGCGCAATCGCCTGTTCGATCGGCTGGCCAAACGCTGGGCCAATGCGCCACCTACTGGCTTCGTCGTGGCGGCAGGTATTTCGACCACGGCCCCTGCCGTGGCCGGACTGTTGCGCCGTATCGGCGAGATGCCGGGCGGCATGGTGGTGTTCGCTGGGCTGGACCAGCATATGGACGATGCCGCCTGGCAGGCGATCGGCCCGTTCGATCCTGACCCAGTGACGGGCCGCGCGCCTGCGGGACATGAGAGCCACCCCCAATATGCGCTCAAGCGCCTGCTTCACGCCATGAGCGCGACGCGCGACGATGTGGCGCAATGGCGCTGGGGCAGCGAGCATGATGCGCGCGCGGTGCGCGGGCGCAACATCTCCAACGCGATGCTGCCGCCAAAGCTCACCAGCGGCTGGCGTGACCTCAAGACCGCCGACCGCTCGCTTGCCGGGGTCGAGGCGCTGGATGTCGCGACACCGGGGGAGGAGGCGCAAGCCATCGCCATCGCCCTGCGCGAGGCATTGGAGACGCCGGGCCGCACTGCCGCTCTGGTCACGCCCGACCGGCAGTTGGCGACGCGCGTGTCCGCGCATCTGCGCCGCTGGGGGATAGAGGCGGACGATTCGGCAGGCCTGCCGCTTTCGCGCCTGCCGCCCGGCACGCTGCTGATCGCGATGGCGCAGGCGGTGGCGGAACGCTTTGCGCCGGTTGCACTGCTGACGCTGCTCAAACATCCGCTGGTGATGCGCGGGACGGGGCGGTTGGCCTGGCTGGAGGGCGTGCGCGGCCTTGACCTGCTGCTGCGTGGCCCGCGTCCGCAGGCCGGGCTGATCGGCATCGACCAATTATTGCGCCCGCGCGAGGATGAGGACCGGCAAGGTGCCTTGCGCGAACAGGTGCGCGACTGGTGGCCGCAGGCGCGCGCGCTGCTCGAACCGCTGGAGCGCGCCTTCCTCGCAACGCCTGACCTGTCGGGCCAGCTTGCCGCCATCCGCGAGCAGGCGGGCGCGCTGACTGGGGACGCGATCTGGGCCGGGCATCAGGGGCAGGCCGCCGCTGATCTGTTCGCCGAGATGGAAGCGGCCGCGCCCGAAGGCCCGCGCCAAGCCGATATGCGCGCGCTGCCGGTATTGCTCGACCATATGCTGGGCGGCGTGTCGGTGCGCCCACCCCAGGGCGGTCATCCGCGCATCGCGATACTGGGCCTGATCGAAGCGCGACTGCAGCAGGCCGATCTCATGGTGCTGGGTGGCCTCAACGAAGGCACCTGGCCCGGTCTGCCCGCGCCCGATCCTTGGCTCGCACCGCGCATCCGCCGTGAATTGGGCCTTCCGGGCCTCGAAACCCGGATTGGCCTTGCCGCGCATGATTTCGCCAGTGCTTTGGGCGCGCCCTATGTCCTCATCACCCGTGCGCGGCGCGGCGGGAGCGGCCCGGCGGTCGCTTCGCGCTTCTGGCTGCGGCTAAAGGCCATGTCTGGCCCGCAGTGGAAAAGCGCCGACCGCTATGCCGCCCTGGCGCAGGCGATCGACCGGCCCGATGGCCATCACCCGGCGACGCGGCCCGCGCCAGTGCCGCCTTTGTCCGTGCGGCCAAGGCTGATCCCGGTCACCGATGTCGATCGGCTCAAGGCCGACCCCTATGCTTTCTATGCCCGCCGTATCTTGCGCTTGGCCCGGCTTGACCCTGTCGATGCCGATGCGGGTCCGGCCTGGCGCGGGACGGCGGTGCATGAAATCCTCCAGCATTGGGCGGAGGCGGGCACGCTCGAACCCGCTGACCTTGAAGCGCGTGCGCAGGCGATGTTCGACCGACCCGAAGTCCATCCCTTGCTCAAAGCCCTGTGGCAACCGCGCCTGATGGAAGCGATCCGCTGGATCGCGGCGGAGGTCGCCAAGGACAAGGCGGCGGGGCGCACCATATTGGCGGTCGAGCGCGAAGGCCGGGCCGAAATCGCCGAGGTCATATTGATGGGGAAGGCCGACCGAATCGACCGCTTGCCCGACGGCACGCTGGGTGTCATCGACTATAAGACCGGCAAGCCGCCCAGCGCCAAGATGGTGAAGGCAGGCTATTCGCTGCAACTGGGTCTGCTGGGCGTCATCGCCGAAATGGGCGGTTTTGCGGGGCTGGGCAATCAACCCCGCGCGGCCGACTTCGAATATTGGTCGCTCGCCAAGAAGGGCGACAAGTTCGGCTATCGCGAAAGCCCGGTCGATCCGACAGGCAGCCGCGGCAAGATCGTCACGTCGAGCTTCACCGCCCATGCCCATGAGCAATTCAGCGGATTGGTCGAGGCCTATCTGCTTGGCAGCGCGCCCTTTACTGCGCAACTCAACCCGGAAGTCGCCGATTATGGCGATTATGACCAGCTGATGCGGCTGGAGGAATGGTATGGCCGCGACGATGGCTAAGGCGCGTCCGCTCCAGAAACTGCTCGGCAATCAGGCCCAGGCCGCCGCGCCCGACGCCCATGTCTGGCTATCCGCGTCAGCAGGCACGGGCAAGACCCATGTGCTGACGGCGCGCGTATTCCGCCTGCTGCTGCAAGGCGTGCGCCCGGAAAATATCCTGTGCCTGACCTTCACCAAGGCAGGTGCGGCGGAAATGGCCGACCGTATCCATGATCGGCTCGCCGCCTGGGTGCAGATGGATGACAAGGGGTTGTTCGCCGATCTTGAGGCTTTGGGTGAAGAATCCGGCCCCGATGCCCGCGAACGCGCCCGCCGCCTGTTTGCCGAAGTGCTGGAATCAACGGGTGGTGGCCTGCGCATCCAGACCATCCATGGCTTTTGCCAGCAATTGCTGACCGCCTTTCCGCTGGAGGCGGACCTGGTGCCGGGCTTCCGCCCACTCGACCAGCGCGAACAGAGCGCATTGGCGCGGCAGACCTTGGCCGACATGGCGGTGCGCGCGCAGGAGCAGGGCGACAACGCACTGATTGGCGCGCTGCAGGCGATCAGCCTGCGGCTGGGCGAGGGTGGTGCGGAACATTTCCTGCTGCGCTGCGCCGCGCGCGTCGATGCGCTGGCGGCACTGCCCGATCCGATCGCACCCTGGCTCGCGGGCCAGTTCGATCTGCCGGAAGGCGATATTGATCAATGGCTTGCTGACCAATGTTCGAATGATGTCTTCGACGTGCGGACCTTGTCTGCGCTGGTAGCCGCCAATGTCGCCTGGGGCAAGGGGCGGGGGCTGGAACGCTGTGACCGGATCGCTGCTTGGCGCGCCGCCGATCCCACCACGCGCGCGGCCACCTTGGCCGATCTGCACCGCGCTTGGGCGAAAACCGATGGCGATCTGATCGAGGCCAAGGGCTGGGTGCCGCCGGACGATGGCTATGGTGCCTTGTCCGTGCGGCTGCATACGCGCTGCGCGGAATTGCTGGCGACCAAGGCTCGCGCTGATTATGCCGCTTTGCTGGCGCAGGGGCTCCATGCCGGGCGCGCCTATGCCATGGCCTATGCCGAGGGCAAGCGGCTGGCAGGGGCCGTCGATTTCGAGGATCTGATCGCCCGCGCCGCGCGCCTGCTGGAGCAGGACGGTATCGCGGAATGGATCCGCTACAAGCTCGACCAGCGGATCGACCATATTTTGGTGGACGAGGCGCAGGACACCAATGCCGCGCAATGGCGCATCGTTCGCACATTGGCCGAAGAGTTTTTCGCAACCGAATGGGAAGCGGGCGAAAAAATCCGCACTATCTTTACGGTTGGCGATTTCAAACAGGCGATCTTCGGCTTTCAGGGGACCAGCCCCGCCAATTTTGCCGCCGCGCAAATCCTGTTCCAGCGCGATGCCGACCAGTCCGGCCACAGGCTCCACGACTTGTCGCTGGACCATAGTTTTCGCTCGACCCCGGCGGTGCTGGACGTGGTGGACCGCACCATCGCGACCCTCGACGCGGGACGGTTGGGTTTGGAACCGGGCGATGTGCGCCACATTAGCGCCAATCTCCACCCTGGCGAAGTGCAATTGTGGAAGCCGGTGATCGCCGGCCTGTCCGACGATGCCGAGGGCGAGGAAAATTGGGCTGCCGATCAGGAGCGCAAGCTGGCCGAGAATATCGCGCGCCAGATCAAGAGCTGGATCGATGACGGGCTAATGCTCGAAAGCCGGGGTCGCCCGGTTCGCGCGGGCGACATCATGATCCTGGTGCGTCGCCGCAATGAACTGGCGCGGCTGATCGTCGCGCGCCTCTATGAGGAAAAGGTCGCGGTTGCGGGCATCGACCGCCTGCGGCTCAATGCGCCGCTCGCTGTGCGAGACCTGCTCGCCGCGCTGCGCTTTGCGGTACAGCCGGAGGATGATCTGAACCTCGCCGCGCTGCTGGTGTCGCCCTTGATCGGCTGGACCCAGGATGACCTCATGACCCGGCTGATTGGGCGGCGCGGCGGATTGTGGCGGCACCTGACCCGCTCGCTGGACGATGGCCTGCTCCAGCCGTTGCGCGACCTGCTGGCGGTGGCGGATTTTTCGACCCCCTATCGCTATCTCGAAGCGATCCTGTCTGGGCCGATGGATGGCCGCCGCCGCCTGATCGACAGGCTGGGCACCGAAGCGGGGGACCCGATCGAGGAATTGTTGAACACCGCTCTGGGGTTCGAGCAGGACGATCACCCCTCGCTCCAGCGGTTCATCGACTGGTTTGACCGGGGCGAGGTGGACATCGTGCGCGATGCCGCCGCGCAGGGCGATAATCTGCGGCTGTTGACCGTGCATGGGGCCAAGGGCTTGCAGGCCCCCATCGTCATTCTCGCCGATGCCTGTCTTGATCCCGATGCAGGCAACCGGATGGATGGTCTGGAATGGAACGGCCTGCCGATCCTGCCCCCGCGCAAGCCCGAACGGCAAGGGCCGATCGGTGACCTCGCCGAAGAGGCGGCGCGGGTCGAGCGGCAGGAGCATTGGCGGTTGCTCTATGTCGCGCTGACACGAGCGGAGGAGCGGCTGGTTGTTGCCGGATCGCTGGGTCCGGCCGCCAAGGGGCTGGTGAAGCCAGAAAGCTGGTATGGCGCGGTAGAGGCAGCGATGGAATCGCTTGGCGCGCCGTGGGAAGACGATCCGATCTGGGGCCAGATGCGTCGCTGGCGGGGGACCGAGCATCTCCCGGCCGCCGAGGCCGATACGGAAGTGGCCGAGGCGCGCGATAGCGTGGGCGAGCTGTCATGGCTGCGCCAGCCCGCGCCGGTCGAAGCGCGCCCGCCGCGTCCGCTCGCACCATCGGCCGCGGTCGAGGATGACCAGCCCTATCCGCCGCCCACCTCGGCGATGCGTGCAGCCGCCGATCGGGGCCGCTGGCTCCATGCGCTGTTCGAACGGCTACCCGCCGTGCCGGTCGATCGCCGCCGGGATGCGGCTGACCGCTGGCTGGCTCAGCAAGGCGCGGATGACGCCGCGCTGCGCCAGGATGTGATCGACCAGGCGTTGCGCGTGATCGAAGCGCCCGATTTCGCCGGACTGTTCAGTCCCGATGCGCTGGCCGAAGCGCCGATCGCGGCGGTGGTGGGCGAAGCGGTGATTGCGGGCACGGTCGACCGGCTGTGCGTCGGCGCGGATCGTGTTCAGATCGTCGATTTCAAGACTGGGCGCGTCGCGCCGCTGACGCTGGCCGAAGTGCCGATGGCGCATGTCCGCCAGATGGCGGCCTATGTCGCGGCGCTGCAGGTCATCTTCCCAGACCGGACGATCGAGGCGGGCCTGCTCTACACCAGCGCCCCGCGTTTCATCACCCTGCCGTCCGCCCTGCTCGCGGCGCACAAGCCCGGCTTTGTGCCCGCGCAGGAGAATTTGCCGCTCCCGCCCGTTGAGCAAGGCGAGCAGGCGTCCTAGATAGCACGCAACGCAAGGAGAATAGCGACATGGCCACCAAGGCAGTTACCGACGCCAGCTTTCAGCAGGATGTGATCGACGCCGACAAGCCCGTGCTTGTTGATTTCTGGGCTGAATGGTGCGGCCCCTGTAAGATGATCGGCCCGGCTCTGGAGGAAATTTCCGAGGAACTGGGTGACAAGGTCGTGATCGCCAAGGTCAATATCGACGAAAATCCCGATGCACCCGGCAAATATGGCGTGCGCGGCATCCCGACGATGATCCTGTTCAAAAATGGCGAAGCCGCCGCGACCAAGGTCGGCGCCGCGCCCAAGAGCGCACTCAAGAGCTGGCTGGAAAGCGTCCTGTAAGATCGATGCATGCGGGGCAGGGTTAGCGGAACAAGATCTCCGCTGCCCTGTCCCACAAGCGCGGCGAGGATGCGCCCAGCAGACCCCGGCGCGTGTCGCCAACGAGATAGGGCGATCCATCGAGCCGCTGGCAGCAACCGCCCGCTTCGTTCAGGAACAATGTGCCCGCCGCATGGTCCCAAGGCAGGGTGCGCGCAAACACCGAAACATCATTCTGCCCCAGCACCAGCCGGGGATATTGTTCGGCGGCGCAGCGAGGAATGTCCACCAGCGCGAAACGGTCCTGCGATCGCCGCTGAATATCCGCCCGTTCCTCCGGCGTCATGAAATAGACGGCCAGCGCCGCGATCGGCAGCTCGCCACCGCTCTCGCGCGCCTGCACTTGTTCCCCGTCGATATGGCTGCCCCCGCCCAGCATGGCGTGGCACAGGCGGCCAGTCAGCGGATCGAGTATCCACCCCGCCAGCGTCGCGCCGCCATCGGCCAGCGCGATCATGATGCCGAAGGGCGGATTGCCCGCTGCGAAATTGCCGGTACCGTCGATCGGGTCGATGATCCAGTTCAACCCATCGCCCGCCCGGTCGAGGATCGCGGGATCAGCCGCACAGGCTTCTTCGCCGATGATCCCGGCTTCGGGCAGGATCACACTCAACCCTTCGGCCAGACGGATCTCGCTTTCCTTGTCGGCGATGGTGACGAAATCATTTGCCGCCTTCTCGCTGATCTCGTGACGCGCCAGATTCTGGTAGCGCGGCATGACGATGTCGCGCGCGACGTCGCGCATCAGGGCGACGACGGGGGCGTGGATGTCGAGCTGCATCAGCTGCGATAATCCGCATTGATCGCGATATAGCCATGCGTCAGGTCACAGGTCCACACGGTCGCGCGACCCTCGCCCAGGCCCAGATCGACGCCGATCTCGATATCCTGCCCCTTGAGGTGCGCGGTCACCGGCGCTTCGTCATAGCCTTCGATCGCCAGGCCGCCGGTCGCCACCTGCGTTGTGCCGAAGCGGATGGAGAGCAGGTCGCGATCGGCTGGTTCGCCGGCCTTGCCGATGGCCATGACGACCCGGCCCCAATTGGCGTCCTCGCCCGCCAGCGCGGTCTTGACCAGCGGCGAATTGGCGATCGACAGGCCGATGCGATGCGCGCTTTCGTCGCTCACAGCGCCTTCGACATTGATCTCGACGAATTTGGTCGCACCCTCGCCATCGCGCACGACCAGATGCGCGAGCTGGCGGCAGATGTCCGACAGCGCGGCGTGGAAGGCGTCTGCCCCCGCATCGTCCATGCTGGTCATTGGCGCATTGCCCGCCTTGCCAGTGGCAAAGGCCAGCACCGTGTCGCTGGTCGAGGTGTCGCTATCGACCGTGATGCAGGAAAAGGTCCGCTTGTTGGCCGCCGACAGCATGTGTTGGAGCAGTGCCGGATCGATCGCCGCGTCGGTGAAGATATAGCCCAGCATCGTTGCCATATCCGGGGCGATCATGCCCGATCCCTTGATGATGCCGACCAGTTCGACGCGCGTGTCGCCGATCATGGCGGAGGCATGGGCACCCTTGGCATAGGTGTCGGTGGTGCCGATGGTCGTAGCCGCTGCCTCCCAGCCGCAGGGCGCGGCAACAAAGGCAGCTTCGAGGCCCGCTTCGGCCTTGTCGATGGGCAGGGGCACCCCGATCACCCCGGTTGACGAAACCAGCACGTCGGAAGGCAGGCAGCCCAGATGGTTGGCGACCTTCGCCGCAATCGCCTCCACCGCCGCGCGGCCACGATGCCCAGTAAAGGCATTGGCGTTACCCGCATTGACCACGAGAGCCCGCGCCGACCCCAGCGGGATGGCGTCACGGCACCATTCGACTTCGGGCGAGGGGCACAGGCTCTGCGTCGTCACCCCCGCGACCGCCGTGCCCGCATCCAGTTCGACATAGGTGAGGTCGCAGCGGTCCCATTCCTTATAGCGCGCCTGCGCCACGCGCAGCGTCACGCCCGCGATAGAGGGCAGGGCAGGGAAGTGGGCAGGGGCGAGGGGAGAGCGTTGCATATTCGTCTCGCTATGACAGGGGTGGAGGCCGGTTTAGGCACAATACCCTTTGGAACAAACATATTTTCGCATCGGTCAGGATAGAGCCATGCCACCAATATTCAGTTCAGCGTAGTAACTGTGATTGTTCAAAAGTAACCACGCCATTCGCCTGCAACACTCGTTTACTGGTGATTGAGCATCCATGTCAGCGTATCGCGTAGATCATATATCGGCCTTTGCCCGGACACCGCATCGAGCTTGCTACGATCTCCCCACAATGTTTTTACTTCGTTCTCGCGAACAAAGTCCGGATTGACGCGAACGGCGAAATCGCGTCCCGAAATCTCCTGGATCATGGCGATTACTTCTCTCAGCGAATAGGCCTTGCCGGAGCAGATGTTGAATGTTTCGCCCAAAGCAGAAGGCGCGTCCAGAAGAGAGGCATAGGCCGACACGACATCACGGACATCCGAAAAATCACGGGAAACGTCCAGATTTCCCAACTCTATCTCATCTGCCTTTTGAAGCACATGATGAACGATCTTGGGTATGACAAAATTGATTGATTGTCCGACGCCAGTATAGTTGAACGGCCGGGCGAGGATGATCGGCAAACGTTCTCTGTACAGGCGGGCAACAAACTCCATCGATAATTTACTGACAGCATAGTCGTTTACAGGGTCAGGCGAAACAGATTCGGTAATGGCGCCACTTACCCGATTTCCATAAATATTAGCACTGCTGGCCAGAAGGATTGTATCGACATTTCCCGCTTTATCGAGGGCGTCCAGCAGATTGCGACTACCCACGATGTTTGTACGATAAATATCTTCGGCTACGCCATGAGAGACAAATGCGATTGCAGCAAGATGCACGACCTTATCCGGCCTGATGTCTGCGATCGTGTCCGTAAGGGCTTTGGCGTCGGTCAAATCACATATGACAGACCTGCTCAATCCTTCGATAGGCGAAGTAATCGGCATATGCGATATACCAACGACTTCGTGACCATGACGCGACAACAAAGTGGTTAGGTAGCGTCCCGTGAACCCATCTACGCCGGTAATCAAAATTCTACTCATAGATGTCTCACCTTAACTGCGGCCGTGGAACGACCGTTGCCACGTAGATGTGGTATCCGATCGCCCGCTACCGGCATCTTGTCGCCAACGCTCAAATCGAGATCAGAAAGAGGCGTTCAAACGGTTTCGTATGAGGTCCGCGTTTACCATCATCTTGCACAACTGCTCCAATGTCGTTTCCGGCTTCCAGCCCAGTTTTGTGACAGCTTTTTCGGGATTGCCAATCAGCAAATCGACCTCGGCAGGGCGATAAAAACGCGGGTTGACGCGCATGACGATCTTGCCGGTTGCAACGTCGGTGGCAACCTCATGCTCTTCGGCGCCCGAAAATTCGACCTCAATATCCGCAGCTTTAAACGCCATCCGAACGAAATCGCGGACGGTTTCAGTGCGGTTGGTCGCCAGAACATAGGTGTCCGGCTCGTCGGCCTGCAGCATGCGCCACATGCCTTCGACATATTCCTTGGCAAATCCCCAGTCCCGCTTCGGGTCCAGATTGCCAAGTTCCAGGCAATCCATCTTACCAAGTTTGATCTTCGCGACGGTGTCGGTGATTTTGCGGGTTACGAATTCGCGGCCGCGCAGTGGACTTTCATGGTTGAACAGGATGCCGCTGCATCCGAAGATGTCATAGCTTTCACGATAATTCACCGTGATCCAATGCGCGTACAGCTTGGCAACGCCATAGGGACTGCGCGGGTAAAAGGGCGTGTCCTCAATTTGCGGTACGGCCTGCACCTTTCCGAACATTTCCGACGTGCTGGCCTGATAGAAGCGGATCGTGGGATCGACGATGCGGATGGCTTCGAGGAGATTCAAAGGGCCTATGCCGGTAATCTCGGCGGTCGTAATCGGCTGATCGAAGGATACGCCTACGAAGCTTTGTGCGGCAAGGTTATAGATTTCCGATGCCTTGGCTGTTTGCAACAGACGGATGCTCGATGCGAGATCTGTGAGGTCATATTCCACGAGCTTGAGATTGGGATGCTGGCTTATGCCAAGCTCCTCGATCCGCCAGAAGTTGACAGAACTGGTACGGCGATAGGTTCCATAAACCTCATAACCCTTGCCCAGCAACAGTTCAGCAAGATAGGCGCCATCCTGCCCAGTTATTCCAGTAACTATCGCCGTCTTCATATAAACCTCGTGCCAGATAAAATGTTTATTTCTACATCAATCGAACGTTATTGAAAATAATATCCCTAGAATATTATTCTATTTTTAGTTCGTAACTTCAAGAAAATTACTATCACTATTTGCGACAAGGTGTAGAATTTGCTGATTGAGTGTCGATGCCCCTTCCACATCCGCACTCTCCGTATAGCAACGCAGCTCCGGTGCATTACCGCTGGGGCGCAGATGGACGATGTCGTCATTGTCGAAATGGATCCGCAACCCATCTGTCGTGTCGAACCGGATCGCTTTCCCCGCTACCGCGCCCAGCATATTCGTTAGCCGAGCAAGGATGTCGGATTCGCTGCCAGCTTGAAGATAGGAAATCAACGCATGGCTGCGATCGGTGGGAAAATTTTGTAGGCGATCACTCACCGTATATCGGGTCGGCAACTGTTCCTGCAACGCCGACAGAGTGATGCTTCGGCGCTTTGCATTCACTAGTGCTGCTATCATTGGCAATATGGCGTCGCGCGTCGGTAGCGCTTCTAAAACAACGCCCTCGCTTTCAACAGGAGTGCCAAGCAAAAAGCCACCATTGGCTTCATAGCCGCATATCGTGGCATGGCCAGCGCGGCTCAGTCCCTGCATGCCTTCTATGACGAATGGCGATCCGATCCGGGTTCGACGAACTACATCGAACAGGCCGCATAGCTCGACCGCGCTGTTGCAACTGACCGGCGTCGCGACCGCCTTGATACCCAAGGCCCTGGCACATAAAATGCCCAATATATCCCCACGAATCCATATACCCGTTTCGTCGGCCAGCAGCGGCCTGTCCGAATCCCCATCTGACGACAAAATGGCATCGAGTTGCAATTCTGCAGCCCATTGGCGGGCGAGGACATGGTCTTCAGGGCGAACCGCCTCCGTATCGACTGGAATGAACGTTTCCGATCTACCGAGAGGAAAGGCTTGCCCGCCCATCTGCTTGACCAAAGCAACAAGGACATCTCGACCGACGGCCGAATGTTCGTAGATGCCGAGCTTAAGCCCCTCCAATGCGCGCGCACCAAAGAAATCGACGTAGCGCGCGATATATGTTGTCGTAGCATCGACAAGGGGAAACTTTAGGGGAGGCGCCAACAACATCCCACTGCCGTCGAATATATCCGGCAAATCCACTATTTGCCCCCGGATGGACAGTTCGTCCGCCTTGAGTATTTCACCATCGGGACGGTTGAATTTTATGCCATTGCGATCGTCGGGTATGTGGCTGCCCGTAACCATGAGCGACCCCATGCCCCGCGCAAAGCCATAGGCTGCCACCGCTGGCGAAGGTACGAAACCGCAATAGTCCACATGTCCGCCCTTATGAACAATAGCGGCTGCACAGGCGGCTATGATCCGGGGCGAGGATGGGCGAAGATCACCAGCAATCGCAACATGCTGTCCGGAGTGAAACAATCCCTCGGCTTCCAGATGCTGCAGAAAGCCCATGGTGTAGGCGAAGCATATGCGGTCGCTCATCGCGCTCACGAGGCCGCGGGCGCCACTTGTACCGAAAGCGACGCCAGACACGGCCATCAGGTCCGCGATAGAAACACCCGTCATAAAAACTCGCTATGCCCGCTAGGGAATGTGATTGCAGACGCGGAAAACTTACGCCCCTGTGGCAGGCTTAGCGCCCTTTACCGCTTCCGTCACGCGGCGAACCTGTTGAGATTCGCCGCGACGCAATATCATGACTTCTTGTCCTGAAACGACCACGATCAAGTCGTCGATATCGACCAGCGTGACGCGGGGTCCATCGCTATGCACCAAACAGTTTTTTGTGTTCAACAGGAGGGCGTCCCCCCGCACTGCATTGTCACTGGCGTCCCTAGTGCTGACCGCATGCAACGAGTCCCAACTGCCGACATCGGACCACCCCATATTGACGGGAACACAGGCCACGTGAGCCTCGCGTTCCATAATGGCATAGTCTACCGAGTCAGAGGGGCAAGCCGCGAAGGATTGCGGTTCTGGCAGGATGTGCAATCCTTCGCGCTTCGCCCCTTCCAGGGACGCCCTGACTGCGGCCAGCATATCCGGCCGGTGACGTTCAAGCGCTTCCAAATAGGCGTCGGCCCGGAACAGAAATATGCCAGCATTCCAGACATATTTGCCTTCAGCCAACATCTTTACGGCAGTAGATGCGTCAGGCTTTTCAACGAACCTTTCTACCTTATGCACCATATTGCCAAGGTCAGCACCCATCTGGATATAACCATATCCCGTCTCCGGGCCGTCCGCTTCGATGCCGAATGTGGTTAGCAGACCTTCTGAAACAAGCGGCAACGCACGCGATATGGCAGTATGGAACGCAGGCAGATCAAGGATGATATGATCGCTTGGCATCACCAGCAGAATATCATCAGGTCGCGCCTCTAATGCTGCCAGCGCAATTGCGGGCGCGGTGTTGCGCCCCGACGGTTCAAGTATCAGACGATAGTCGTGGATTCCGATAGCCTGCAATTGTTCATCGACAATGGGTGCGTGTGCGGCATTGGCAACAATGATCGGGGAACTAACCGAAGCACCGGCATAGCCTTCCGTCCTACTGATGGTCAATTGAAGCATGGTTTGCTTTGCCGTTAGCGATAGCAGTTGCTTGGGACGCTCAGGCGTCGACACCGGCCATAGTCGAGTTCCCGATCCCCCAGACAAGACCACAGGAACAATATATTGAGATTCGCTCGCCATTTTTCGCCTAATTAATCCGTCAATCTTCAAATCAGATGTAACGTTACCGTAACAGTGTCACACGGATGATTGGCGTGGTCTATGGCTGCAAATTCTAGGCTTGCCAAGCCTTTAGCACTCTGATGGCGGCGCTTGGGCAACGGTATAACTGGACTGTGATAGTGACGCGCGGGTCGAGAAGATCGATGGCGCTCTCTTTAAGCGTAACGGCCAGGCGCGACCCGACGTAGCGTGATGGGCGGTTCGGTCATGCGCACCAATGGTTCGTCGATCACGGCCAGCGGATCAACGGCACGGCTGAGCAGAAGGCCGCATCGGTCATCACCCTGCCATATGACCGTGCCGCATATTTCCAGATGATCGCCAATCAATGTCACACGGGCACCGACCGGTGGCACATGGGCACCGCCCAGCAGCGCACCATAGACCGAGATGTTCAGGATGGTGACTGAGCTGCTTACCCCGTCCCATAGCAGGGTCGCTGGCGTATTGGCGATGAAGCGACTTTCGCGACGGCGGTCACTTTGTGAACAATAAGATGTGCTTGTCATGGCCTTCTCCCGGCTTCCCCCCAGGATCAAACGCCATTATCGGCTGGTTTCGTTACCGAAACCATGCCTCATCTAGTCAACCCTATATTAGCCATAGGCGGACGGCCTTACTCATCCGCCCGACGCAGGATCAGGCCAAGGCGCCGTGACAATGCTTGTATTTCTGGCCCGACCCGCATGGGCAAAGCGCATTCCGGCTGATGTCGAGATTGGCGAAGTCGCTATCGGGTGCCGTGTCGAGCGGCCGACTCGGGATGGTCGTGGTGATCCCGCCCCATTGCCCGGCGTCGATGTCGGCGCTGTTATCCTCGCCCGAAAAGGGATCGATATGGGTAGTGATGAAGTCCGGCAGCACCGGCAGGTCGAATTGCGGCAACGGCGCTTCGTCCATGCGGAACTGGACCCGTGCGATCGACCCGGTCACATCCTCGCGGATATTTTCCAGCATCCGTTCAAACAGGGCGAAGGCTTCCTGCTTATATTCGTTGATCGGCGTTTTTTGCGCGTAGGCGCGCAGATGGACGACCTGGCGCAGCGCGTCGAGTGTGGCCAGATGCTCCTTCCAGTGATGATCCAGGCTCTGCAACAGGATCGACTTTTCGATCATGTGCCAGTCGGCCGAATCGACATTGGCGACCTTCTCAGCGACGGCTTCGTCGGCCATGGCGGTCAGCCGTTCCTCGATCATTTCCGGGTCGATCGAATCCTCGGCCATCCAAGCGTCGAAATCAACCTCCAGCCCCAGAATTTCGGAGGTGCGGGTCTTGAGCTTCACCATGTCCCATTGTTCGGGATAGGTGCCGGGCGGGCAGGATGCGCCGACGATGTCGTTCACGGTTTCATGGCGCATGTCGGTGACGACGTCGTCCACCGTATCGGCATCCATGATGTCGGACCGCTGTTCGTAGATCACCTTGCGCTGGTCGTTCATGACATCGTCATATTCGACGACCTGCTTGCGGATGTCATAGTTGCGCGCCTCGACCTTCTTCTGCGCGGTCTCGATCGCCTTGCTCAGCCATTTGGACGGGGGCAGCGCCTCGCCATCTTCCAGGTTGGAGCGGATCATCTTGGCGAACATCGTGTCCGGGCCAAAGATGCGCATCAGGTCATCGTCAAGGCTGAGATAGAAGCGCGACAGGCCGGGGTCGCCCTGACGGCCCGAACGGCCGCGCAGCTGATTGTCGATGCGGCGGCTTTCATGCCGCTCGGTCGCCAGCACGAACAGACCGCCGGCGGCCAGTACTTCGGCCTTCTCCGCAGCGATTTCCGCCTTCATCCGCTCGATTGCGGCGTCGCGCTCCGGGCCTTCTGGCACATCGCGCAGTTCGTCCTCGACGCGCAGTTCCAGATTGCCGCCAAGCTGAATATCGGTGCCGCGACCGGCCATATTGGTGGCGATCGTCACCACGCCCTTGCGTCCGGCCTGCGCCACGATGTGCGCCTCACTCTCATGGAAGCGGGCGTTGAGAACGGCGTGGGGCACGCCTTCCTGATTGAGAAATTCCGACAGCATTTCGGACTTTTCGATCGACACCGTGCCGACCAGCACCGGCTGGCCCTTTTCGGCATGTTCCTTGATCGTGCGCGCAATCCCGCGGAACTTGTCTTCGATATTCTTGTAGAAACTGTCCTGCTCGTCGATCCGCTGCACCGGCTTGTTGGTCGGGATGGTGACGACGTTCATCTTGTAGATTTCGTAGAATTCGGTCGCTTCGGTCGACGCGGTGCCGGTCATGCCCGAAATCTTGGGATACATGCGGAAATAATTCTGGAACGTGACGGAAGCGAGCGTCTGGTTTTCCGGCTCGATCTGGACGCCTTCCTTGGCCTCCACCGCCTGATGCAGGCCATCCGACCAGCGGCGACCATCCATCATGCGGCCGGTAAATTCATCGATGATGATGACCTTGCCGTCCTTGACGATATAATCGATGTCGCGGCGGAACATGACGTTGGCGCGCAGCGCCTGGTTCACATGATGCACCACCTGTGTATTTTCGAAATCATAGAGGTTGGTGCCCTGCAGCAGCCCGGCATCCTCCAGCAGACGCTCGATCCGCTCGGTGCCATCCTCGGTCAGCGTGACAGAGCGCTGCTTTTCGTCCTTCTCATAATCGGCTTCCGTGACCTGCTTCACGATCGCATCGACCGAGACATAGAGTTCGGACTTGTCGTCGGTCGGGCCGGAAATGATGAGCGGCGTGCGTGCTTCGTCGATCAGGATCGAGTCCACCTCATCGACGATCGCATAGTTGAAAGGGCGCTGGACCATCGACGCACGGTCATATTTCATATTGTCGCGCAGATAGTCGAAGCCGAGTTCGTTGTTCGTCGCATAGGTAATGTCGGCAGCATAGGCGGCGCGGCGCTGGTCCTCGCTGATGTTCGGCACAATGACGCCGGTGGTCAGCCCCAGGAAGCGATAGACCTGCCCCATCCAGTCGCAATCGCGGCTGGCGAGATAGTCGTTCACGGTGACGACATGGACGCCCTTGCCCTCCAGCGCGTTGAGGTAGGTGGCAAGCGTCGCTACCAGCGTCTTGCCCTCACCCGTGCGCATTTCAGCGATCTCGCCGCGATGTAGGACGATACCGCCCACCATCTGCACGTCGAAATGGCGCATGCCCAGCACCCGGACGGACGCTTCGCGCACCGTGGCAAAGGCTTCGGGCAGCAGATCGTCCAGCGTCTCGCCCGCGGCCAGCCGCTCGCGGAACCGCGCCGTCTGCGCGGCCAGATCCGCATCGCTCAGCGCCTGCACCGATGGTTCGAACGAGGCGATCCGATCGACGATCTTGCCCAGCGACTTCACATAGCGTTCGTTGGACGAACCGAAGATGGACTTGGCGAGTGCGCCGAACATGGACATTCCTGACTCAAAAGGGAGGCGTTGCCCAGTGATGGGCAGGCGCGCAGACATGCGCGGCGATTTAGGGAGCGCTCAGCGGTTAGTCAATCAACGTGCCGCTGCACGACCGGTAACTTCCTGCGGCGGGTGGAGGGATCGCTCTATTACGGTAATGTCACGATACGCGTCTTGCTCGCCGAACATTGAGCAATGCGAGTCATTGCCTCGTTCAGAAGATAACACCCCAGTACCGTTTTTTACGAAATTACGCCTTTCGACAAATTTTTCTTGCCAAGGCGGCTGCAAGGCTCGAAATTGTAGAAACCATAAATTCGCCGGTTTCAACACGCCAGCTCCCTCCGATTTGAGACGTCGCATACCAGATAATATGTCATGTAATTTGATCTAAAAAATTGATATAAAATGATATATTTTCTGATATGGGCTTGACCAAACTAAGCAGCATGGAATTGGCGTTGTACACAAAGCCTCGGGCTTGCAGTTGCATAATCGGAGCTCACGGGCGCTTTCCCGACATATTGTAATCGCTACGACGGTGTAAAGTCTTCCAGGGCTTGGGTTTGTTAGGCTGAAGCTTGGGCAGCGCGCCTTATTCGGTCAAAATTGACAGTTAGAGTATGCTATGAAGTTGGTAGATCCTGTTTCGAACGCCCCATTTGAAATCGCTAAGTTGAAGATGGTCCCGTTTGCCGCCTGCTTCTGTGCATATTTAGCCAGGAAAAAGGGACGTGCCGCTGCCCATGCAATGAATTGGAGCCAAGCTGTTGATGCCTATGTTGGGGCATTGCGGTTGGTACCTATGAATGCACGCCTTTGGGTGCAACTAGGTCATGCTTATGGTCATTTGGGAATGCCGGATGCAGCACAGCTCGCCTATCGCAATGCAACGAAAGCGCAGCCGGAAAATTTTATCGGTCACCGCCATCTAGGCTATGTGCAGCGCGAAACGCATCTTCATGAACAAGGAATGCGTTCTTTAGCCCGCGCCCTTCTTCTTGACCCCGACAATCGCGACATCGCTGAAATATTGCTGGCAGACAAAGGCGAGGAAAAGACGCAGGAATATCTGGTCAATGCTGCTTTTGCGCACGCTGATGAATGCCGTCCTGATCGGCCGATGGGGTGGAAGGCGGTGTGGTTGCGGTCCCAGGCAAGAAGAGCTGCGCGGAAACGGGATTGGAAAGAAGCCGAGAAATTTTATGCGGCTGCAGTGCGGCTTGAACCAAGCAATCCCGATCTTCTTCTTCAGCTCGGTCATGCTTTCAACCACCAAAACCAGCAACCTGAAGCAGAACTCGCCTATCGTCGCGCGATCGCAATCGATCCGCTATATGTGGATCCATGGTTACATCTTGGCTATGTGTTAACGGCGCAAAACCGGCATAATTCGGCCCGTACAGCGTTCGGCACCGTGCTTCGGCTTGCTCCTAATCGCCTCGCTGACCACCCCATATTGGCGGGTGCCGAAATCGCGCATACGCAGGCCAGTCCCGTCCCCCCCGAAGGCAAGTCAAGAGTCATGGTGTGCCCGCCTGAACTGGGCGAACGTGAAAAAGCCATATGGAACCTTCTGGCCACGCATGTCCAAGGAAAACATTGATAGATGCGCATCGTTATAGATCTGCAGGCATGTCAGAATGGCAGCCGACATCGTGGAATCGGCCGATACGCCATGTCCATGGCCCGCGCGATGGTAAAGGCTGGTAGAAACCACGAATTCATCATTGCGCTTAATCGATCCTTCTCCGAATCCGTGGATGATATCCGTCGTTCGTTTGAGGGGCTGCTTCCGCCTAGCTCTGTCGTTACCTATTCGGTGCCTCCCATGGCTACGGCGGCGGATCCGTCAAATGCATGGCGCAATCGCGCGGCTGAACTTGTGCGCGCGCATTTTCTCGAAAGCCTGGCGCCCGACGTCGTGTTCGTTCCTAGCCTGTTCGAGGGCTTTTGGGATGATACGGTTGTCTCTGTGGAGCGCGACGCGCCCTATCTCAACGTCATCACCTTACACGACCTGATACCTTTGGAAGATCCCGCGCGTCATTTGGGCGGGGAACATGATCGTGCTGCCTATTTTCGCCGTTTGAACGACGCCCGCCACGCCGATCTGTTGCTCGCAGTTTCGCGCTACGCGGGAGATGACGCTATCGCCAAGCTTGGCATTGCCGATCACAAGGTGGTCGTTGCCTATGGCGGTGTGGATGAACAGTTTCGCGCGCCGAAATGGAGTTCCGCGCAAAGAGCGGATATCCTGGAAAAATATGGGATTTCCCGCCCCTATGTGATGATGGCCAGTCCTTTGGAGCCGCGTAAGAACATCGAAGGACTGATTGCGGGTTATGGCAGCATGTCCAAGAGCGTCCGTGATGGACATCAACTTGTTTTTGCCGGCAAGATGGACAGCTTTGCGCAGCGTTATATCCACGACTTGGCGAGGGCGGAGGGGATGGACCCGGAAACCATTGTGTTGCCTGGTTTCGTTTCCGATGCTGATCTGCCTGCGCTCTACCATTACAGCAGCACATTCGCCTTTCCATCCTTTAGCGAGGGTTTTGGCCTTCCGCTATTGGAGGCGATGGCCTGCGGAGCCCCCGTCGTAGGTTCGTCGAAAACCAGCATTCCCGAAGTCGTTGGTCGATCCGATCTCGCGCCCGATCCTGCCAACATCGTCGAAATCGGGCGAGCGATCGAACGCATCCTGGCCAATCCTTCGGTTGAGAAGGAGTTGCGCGAATTCGGGCCGCGCCGCGCTGCGTTGTTTACATGGGAAAAGTCTGCAACCGTCGCGCTCGACGCGCTTGAAAAATTGCTGCGCGAAAGCCGCCCGTCTACCTCTGCTATCGTACAGGATGAAGGGTTCATGCCATCGAGGCGGATGGAAATGGCGCTGTTGATGATGGACGTTCCACCCGAACATCGACTCTCTGGCCTCAACAATGCCTTGGCGGCCGCGCTCGCGGACAGGTTTGACCTTACGATCATCAGCACGAGCCGAACGCCGGTAAGCGAATGGTTGCAGGCCAATTGCGCCATCAGGAACGTCGAGTGGTTCGAAACCCACGCGGATCACTTTCATCATATCCTCTATAGTGCCGACTATATGGCCGATGCCGCTTTCCGCCGACTGATGCGCCGCCAAAAGGGCGACCTGATACTGGTGGAGCGCCTGGCTCCTCCTGCTAATGATAAATTGACCGGCCGGCGCCTTTTCGATGGCGCGGAACTGGCTATGTTCGAGGCCGCCGGCTTTGGGGGGCTGTCACGCGCAGCGGCGAACGAGGTTTCTGCAAATGAGATGATCGACCTGCTGGTTGAGGATTTGGCAAGCCGTGCCGCCCATCTCTACGTCGAGGGTGACTCAGCAGTCGGACAAGTGGCCTGCCGGACCGAGATCATGCCCATCGCGCTTTCCGACCAGGCCCGCAAGGCGCTGTGCGAAAAGGTCGGTGTAAACGCAGCGTCCACCGTTATCGTGGCAGTTGCTGCGGACGACGATGCCGCTTCCCGCATCATTCGGCATTACCGTACGGCTTTTGTCGCTGTAACAGACGCGCCGTCTCTCGTGGTTTTTTGCGACCTGCATGACCGGCAGCCGGGCGACGTCAATATCAGCAAATTGGTGTCTGGCGTTGTTCGGATTAGCTGTGATCTGGACGCCGTGTATTGTGGACTGCTGTCAACGGCCGATGTCCTGATTGTCGATGACGGCTTGCCGGATGCGATCCGTAAAAGGATGTCCATCGACTGCCCGCCACCGCGCCTTTACCCGGCTCGCAATCTGGTTGGAGCAAAGAACTCGAAGCTGGTCGAATTTTTTGATTCGGCGCAGGCCGTCGTGCGGGATGAGAATATAACGGGCGCGGCCATGCCGGGTGCCGTCCAGGTAGCGCGCCAGATGAGCGGTAAGCCGCCAGCAAAGCGCGCCGACGCCGAAGTCCTCAAACGCCTTATTGCGAGACTGCCGGAAGACGTTCGCGGAAGTCGGCCGGACGAAAATGATTTGGCAAAGGTTGCTATCGCGCTGGCTCGCAATGAAGCCTGCCAGAAAGCGCCCCAAATCTACTTCGATTTGACCGCCTTTGCAAAACCTGATCCGAGCCACCGACTTGATCGCATCACCAGTGATTGGCTTGAAGAGATCTTCCGGCAAGGCGGGAATAGGGTACGTGCCATCTATGCCGACGGGGGGCATTTTGTCGTCGGCAATCAATTTTCCGCCCATGTCTGCAAGATTGCCAATAGCTGTCTGCAGGACCATCTTCTCACGCCTCAAATCGGTGACCGCATCGTCGGGTCCGACCTGTTTCATTCGTTCGCCAAAAATAACTTCGACCTGCTTCGGGCAGCGCGTAATGATGGCGTCGCGTTGGACTATATCGTCGTGGATAGCCTGGCGTTTCAGCGTGATGGGTTAAGACCATCTTTTGCCGGCATGCTCATGACCTGGATTGAGGAGACTGTCCTCTCCAATGGCATTTCCATGACGGGGCTGCGGCAGGACTTGTCCGATGCGACATCATCCCGACCGGCCTCGCACAATGCCTGTGTGCAGGCTCTAGACGATGCCGATATTCCGGTAGCGGTTCTCAATTGCCCTAATATTCTGGGTGATAATCGTGTTGTGGCGGATGCCAAGAGGCATTTCTCGGCGGCGATGTCGAATGCGATCAACATATGGCTTGCGGAGAGACACAAGCCGCTGACGATGGCCCGTCGTGGCACCCATGCTGCTGATCTTGGCCATGTGGTCGCGGGACATGTCTTGGGAAGCTACAGCCTCGCGATCATCAATCGCATGCTTGCAAGATCGCTGGAAGCGAGCTTCCCTGGGCAGGCGCGCTTTCTTGCAGTCGAAACAGATCCCATCGACCATACAGAAGGTGTGCCTGCAGACGACAAGCCCCTCATGATCGAGTTGGCAGGGCGAGCTGCACCGGACAATGGCAATGAAGTTGTTATCAGCCATCATTATCCGGTCATAGTGCCCGATGGGTCCTATCGTCTGATGATGGCGCTGTTCTTCTGGGAAGAAAGCGCTGTCCCTGAACATACAATCCAACGTTTGGGTAAGAATTTCGACGCTATAATTTCGCCTGCACGAACTGTAACGAACGCGCTTCTCGATTCTGGCTTGTCGATTCCGATTGCGACCATCGGCCAACCGGTCGATATCGAACCTTATCAAGCGCTAGCTGGCGGACGAAGCGCGCGTGGTAGGGAAGTGCGTTTCCTTCATGTATCGTCCTGCTTCAAGCGCAAGGGTGTCGACATCCTGCTGGCGGCTTGGGCTAAGGCATTTACCTCTGCCGATCGTGTGCGTCTGATCATTAAGACTTTTCCTAACCCGCACAATGATGTCGAGCAGCAACTGGCAGAACTCGTCTCGCGCTATCCCGACCTCGCAACGGTTGAGATCATAAACCGGGATGTCGAGCGTGATGAACTGTTACAATTTTACGCCGATGCCGACGTCATGGTTTTGCCATCGCGTGGGGAAGGGTATAATCTGCCTGCGCTCGAAGCGATGGCATCCGGCTTGCCGTTGATCGTTACCGGTCATGGTGGGCAGCGTGATTTTTGCAGCGAGCGGGAAGCGCGTCTGATCGACTACCGCTTCGCACGTTCGGAGAGCCATGTGAGCGGGCACCATTCCTTGTGGGTGGAGCCGGACGTTGAAGATCTGGCGGCAGCGTTGCGAGAGCAAGCCGACCCGGACCAGGACATGGTGATAGAAGAACGTCGGCAACGCGCTCTTATGGCGGCCGCGCGGGAAAGCGATAAGATGGCATGG
This sequence comes from Sphingobium sp. SA2, assembly GCF_032227065.1. Classification (NCBI taxonomy): domain Bacteria; kingdom Pseudomonadati; phylum Pseudomonadota; class Alphaproteobacteria; order Sphingomonadales; family Sphingobiaceae; genus Sphingobium; species Sphingobium sp. SA2. The sequence goes on along the minus strand of NZ_JAPMXX010000006.1, from coordinate 2,596,706 downwards.
CTCCATCGTTATACGGCGATGGTCGAAAATCTGCTCGACACGTCGAATCGGGAAAAAGCGCGGGTGGCCTGGGTCAGCACCTGGGCCGTCCAGTGTGGCATCGCCCAATATTCGCAATATATCGTCGATCACTTTTCGTCGGCGGCCCAGCGCGAGCTGACCATTCTATGTGATCATCGCACGCCCCGGCGCGTGTCGTCGGTCCCGCGCCACATTCCGACATGGGCCGTCGATAATGTGCCCAAGATCGACGATATCTTGAATGCCGTCGAAGACATCGACGCCGAAGCTCTGGTCATTCAGCATCAGGATGGACTACTATCCTGGGATCAACTCGGCCGTTTGGCGCTAGATGATCGTTTGGTTGGCAAGGTGACGGTCGTTGTTCTCCATAACGCCGGTAACATGGCACGCGCCAGTTCGCATGAACTGATGACATTGCTGGAAGGACTCGGCAAATTCAGCAGGGTTCTTGTCCACAATATTGCGGATATGAATTTCCTTTTGTCGATGGGGTTAAAGCATAATATCGGCCTGTTGCCCCACGGCGCATTCGCGCCGGATCAGGCACCATGGCCGAAGCGTTTTACCCAGCATGACGCGCCCATCATCGGATGCCACGGCTTCTTTTTCCAGCATAAGGGCATAGACAAGCTTATTCGCGCGGCCGCGATCCTCCGTCAGGACTGGCCCAATCTTAAACTTCGCCTAGTCAATGCCCAGTTTCCAGGCGAAGGCCATCAAGCCTATATTTCCGAATGCAAGGCGTTGGCGAAATCCTTGGGCGTGTATGACGCCATCGAATGGCATCAAGCCTTCATGCCGATCGAGGAAGTCAACGGCCTGTTGTCTGCGTGCGACATCATCGCATTACCCTATAGCGAAAGCACGGATTCGGCCAGCGGAGCCGTCCGCGTCTCCCTCGCGAGCATGGTCCCGCTTGTAGCAACGCGGGTGAAGATTTTCGCGGAACTGGGTGATGCAGCCGCATGGGCGGACAATAATGATCCAGAAGTGCTGGCCGAGGTCATCGGGCGTTTACTGCGTAGCCCGGAAGAAAGAAGGACTGTCCAGGCGGCGATGCACGACTGGCTTCATGCCCACGACTGGAGCCGTGTGGCGGGAACGATGGAAGGCATGATTCAGGGGCTGGTGCAGGAAAAGCGTCTACATTGGGACGTGAACCGAATGGCGTCTTGATGAACGAATTAGGATGAACGCTATGTCCTGCCCGCGATAGTGCGTCTTTGTTTGCTATCGCGGGCTTGGCCGTCTTTGGACGGCACGGCAACGAGATTTAAGTCGCGCCAAATTTCGTCACGTATTTGAGTGGGATATGTCGCATTTAGCGGTTTCTGGCGGAAGCGGTGGGATTCGAACCCACGGTGAGCTTACACCCACGGCGGTTTTCAAGACCGCTGCCTTAAACCACTCGGCCACACTTCCGTTGTCCCGCTTCCTAGCGCGCCGGACGGCGTTGCCAAGCGCAAAAATCGTCGATCGATCGGTTCATCCCTTTCTTGGGGCCTCCACGCCATTAAGGGATTCACCTCGCCTCCTGCCTGTGCAACAACGGGGCGATGGGAGATTCTTTGCGTACATCCATATTTTCGCTGCTGCTTGGCCTGACCGGCGTCGCTGCCGCCTGTAGCGTCGCGCCGACCCCGGCCGTGGCGCAGGACAGCGCGGCGTTCCGCGCCTATTTGGACAGCATCCGGCCCAAGGCGCGGGCGATGGGGATCAGGGATGCAACGCTTGATAGCGTGTTCGCAACGCTGACCCCCAATCTGCGCGTCATCGAACTGGACCAGAGCCAGCCGGGTGGCGGCGCTTATTCGCCGATCCCGAATTTCGAGCCTTATCGCGTGAAACATGTCGATTCCGCGCGGATCAATCGCGGCCGGATTGCCTATCGTAACAATCGCGCGCGTCTCGCCCGGATCGAGGCGGAAACCGGCGTGCCCGAAGAAATCATGGTCGCGATCTATGGCCATGAGACCAATTATGGCTCCTATACTGGCGACTTCGATCTGATCCGTTCGCTCGCGACCCTTTCGTGGGAAGGGCGTCGGCGGACGCTGTTCGAACCGGAATTGCTGGCGACGCTCAAGATGTTGGACAATGGCGTGCCGCGCAGCCGCCTGGTCGGCAGTTGGGCAGGCGCAACGGGCTATCCGCAATTCCTGCCCAGCGTCTATCTGCGCCTGGCGCGCGATGGCGATGGCGATGGCAAGGCCGACATCTGGACCAGCGAGGCCGACGCCCTGGCGTCGATCGCCAATTATTTCGTGCAGTCGGGCTGGCGCGCCGGGCAACCCTGGGGCGTGGCGGTCAATGTGCCGAGCGGTTTCAACCGCGCGGCCGTTACGGCCCGGACGCAGCCAGCACGCTGCCCGCGCGTGTTCAACCGGCATAGCCGTTGGCTGACCATCGCCGAATGGCGCAAGATGGGCATGTCGCTGGCGCGGGACAGTTGGCCGGCCGACAGCGTGATGGCGACGCTGCTGGAGCCGGATGGGCCGGGCAAGACCGCCTATCTGCTGACCGGCAATTACCGCGCGATCCTCGACTATAATTGCTCCAATTTCTACGCCCTGTCCGTGGGGTTGCTGGCCGATGCGGTCAAACAATAGGGCAGGTGCGCCGTCAGCGGCAGCCGGCATGCTGCTGGTGCTGGCCTCCTGTGGCGCAGAGCCACCACTGGCACCACCGACGACCACGCCGCGCCCGGTGCCACAGATGCCGATGGTCGCCGACGAGCTGGTCACGATCGGGGCACCTTACACCGTGGCGGGCGTCACCTACACACCCGAAGACGCGCCCAATTATGACGCGGTCGGCTATGCCGGTTGGTATGGGGAAGAATTGCAGGGCAACAAGACCGCCAACGGCGAAGCCTTCATGCCTATGGCGATCACCGCCGCACACAAGACCTTGCCTTTGCCCAGCTATGTCGAGGTGACCGCGCTCGATAGCGGCAAGACCATTTTGGTGCGCATCAATGATCGCGGGCCATTCGCCAATGATCGGCTGATCGACCTGTCGCGCGGCGCGGCGGAGCAATTGGGGATCATCGGAGCCGGTGCAGCGCCCGTACGGGTGCGCCGCGTCAATCCGCCGGAGCAGGATCGCGCTCTGCTGCGCGCCCACCAACGCGCCGCCGAACGACTGGAAACGCCCGCCGCGCTGCTGGCGCCTTTGCGGGCCAAATTGCCGCCGCGCCAGTCAGTCGCCAGCGCACCCATATCCCCCAAACCGCCCGCGACGTCCCCCGCGCCACCCGTCACGACCAAGGGCGGCTATGTCGTCCAGGTCGGGGCCTTCTCCTCCCGCAACCGCGCAGAAACGCTCGCCAAACGCATCGGCGCAACCGCCATCGAGGGCGGCAGCCTGTGGCGCGTGCGCTTTGGCCCTTATCCCACCCGAACCGCGGCGCAGGCGGGCGTCCGGGCCGCCGCAGCAGGGGGCTTTGAGAATGCGCCCATCATCGCTAATGACGCCCGATAGACCCGGCGCAGCGCCGCACGATTCCATTCCATTGAAGGCAGTGTCATGAACAAGTCCGTTGCAGTCCTCCTCTTCGCCGGGCTGTTGACCCAGCCCCTGACTGCCGCCGCGCCGCCCTATAGCAGCGAAGCGCCGATCGCTTATATGAAGGATCTTTCGTCGGGCGCGGTTCTCTTTAACAAGGGTGGCCAGACACGGATGCCGCCTGCCTCCATGGCGAAAATGATGACGGCGCATGTCGCCTTCCGCCTGATCCAGCGCGGCGAATTGAAGCTCGACACGATGTTCACCGTGCGCCCGGAAACCTGGAAGCAGTGGCACGGGCCGCAGGCCGGATCGACCATGTTCCTGTCAGCGGGCGAGCAAGTCTCGGTGGAAAATCTGCTGCATGGCATCGTCACCCTGTCGGGTAATGACGCCTGCGTCGTGCTGGCCGAAGGGATTGCGGGCACCGAACAGGGGTTCGTCGCGCAGATGAATGAAGAGGCCAAGCGACTGGGCCTCAAGAACAGCCATTTCGGCACCAGCAACGGCTGGCCCGACGAAGGCGTGACCTATGTCACGGCCGAGGATCTCGCCAGCCTCGCGCAGGCGACGATCGAGGAAACGCCCGACCTCTACAAACGCTTCTACGCCGCGCGCTCCTTCACCTGGGGCAAGACGATGGGTGGGGCCGACATCAGTCAGGGCAATCGCAACCCGATTTTGGGCAAGATCGCCGGTGCCGACGGCCTCAAGACCGGGCATACGCAGGAGGCGGGCTATGGCTTTACCGGGTCGGCCGAACAGGACGGCCGCCGCCTGGTCATGGTCGTCGCCGGGCTGACCAGCTTCAATGGCCGCATTGGCGAATCGGTGCGCTTCATGGACTGGGGCTTCAAGGCCTGGAAGGCGCAGCCTTTGTTCAAGAAGGGCGCGGTGGTGGAAACCGCAGAGGTTCAGTTGGGCAGCGCGACGACTGTGCCTTTGGTCGCGCCGCATAATATGGCGGTGACGCTGCCCCGCACCGCCTCTTCCAACGTCAAGGTCAAGGTCGTCTATACCGGCCCGATCAAGGCGCCGATCGCCAAGGGCCAGCAGATCGCCCAGCTCATCGTGCAGACGCCCGACACGCCGCCGCAGGTCATGCCGTTGGTGGCGGGCGAGGATGTGGCGGAAGCCGGGATGTTCGGCCGCATCTGGAATGGCATGAAGTCGCTTTTCGGGTGAGTCTGGGCCGCTTCATCACGCTGGAAGGCGGAGAGGGCGCGGGGAAATCGACCCAGCTTCGCGCGCTCGCCGCTGCCCTGCGCGCGCGCGGGTTGGAGGTCGTTGAAACGCGCGAGCCGGGCGGTAGCGAAGGCGCGGAAGCCATCCGCGCGCTGCTGCTCACCGGCGGCGATGATCGCTGGAGCCCGCGCGCCGAAGCCTTGCTCTTCGCCGCCGCGCGCGCCGACCATGGCGAAAAGACGATCCGTCCCGCACTGGCGCGGGGCGCCTGGGTGCTGTCCGACCGCTATCTCGATTCGAGCCGTGCCTATCAGGGGCAGGGCGATCTGACCGATGCCGACATATTGGCATTGCATCGGGTTGGTAGCGCTGACTTCCTCCCCGACCGGACCTTGTTCCTGACCTTGCCCGAAACGGAGGCCGAAACGCGCGCCCGCGCCCGTGATGGCAATATGTCCGACCGCATCGGCGGGCGCGACCGTTCCTTTCATCGCGCCGTCGCGGACGCTTTCGCTCGCTTCGCCGTCGAAGAACCGGGCCGTTTCCGGCCTGTCGATGCGTCGGGCGCAGCTGATGCCGTCACCGCCCGCTTGCTCGAAGCGCTGGCCGACCTACTGCCATGACATCCTTGATCGGTCATGACGCCCAGGCCCGTTTGCTGATCGGCGCAGCGGCTAGCGGGCGGATGCATCATGGCTGGATATTGAGCGGGCCACGCGGCATCGGCAAGGGCAGCTTCGCGCGTGCGCTGGCGCTGCGCCTGCTTGCCGACGCCGCCGGGCCGAAGGTCGAGGGGGACGGGCTCGCCGTGCCCGACGACCATCGCGTGCGCCATCTGATCGACGCCGGTGCCCATCCCGACTATGCCGAACTTGCGCCGCTCGAAAAGGATGGCGTCACCGCGCGCAATATCAGCGTCGATCAGGTGCGCGGACTGGGGCGGCTGCTTCAATCGGCCCCGTCCTTGTCGACGCGCCGCATCGTGGTGATCGACAGCGCCGACGATCTGGAACGCGGCGCTGCCAACGCGCTGCTCAAGACGCTAGAGGAGCCGCCCGCCGACATGCTGTTCCTGCTGGTCAGCCATGCACCGGGCCGCCTGTTGCCGACCATCCGCTCGCGCTGCCGCACGCTGCGCTTCGATCCGCTGGACGATACGGCGATGCGATCGGTATTGCGCGCGGGAGAGGGGGAATTGTCGCCTGCGGAAATGGACGCGCTGGTGCGGGCAGGGGAAGGATCGCCGGGCAAGGCATTGCGCTATGCCGGGCTTAATCTGGCGGAAATCGAAGCCGCTTTGACGTTGATCGCGACCGATGGCGATCCCGGCAACCGGCAGCGGCTCCTGCTCGCCAAGACACTGGCGACCAAGCCAGCCCGTCCCCGCTATGAGGCCTTCTTGGAACGCGCGCCCGCTTTCCTCGCCGAAGCGGCACGGCATCGCAATGGTCCCGCCCTTGGCGTGGCGCTCGACCATTGGGAGGAAGCGCGGCGGCTGGCGGGCGGGGCGATCATCCTGTCGCTCGATCCGGCGGCGGTCGTGTTCGAACTGGCGGGCCATGTCGCGGCGCTGGCACCGCGCGCCGCCTGAAAAGCGACTTTGCGCGCAGGCGAACAGCCGCTAGGGAAGGCGCCATGTCCAAACCCTATACCATCACCACCGCCATCAGCTATCCCAATGGCCGTCCGCATATCGGCCACGCCTATGAGGTGATCGCCACCGACGCGATCGCCCGTTTCCAGCGGATGATGGGCCGCGATGTGTTTTTCCAGACCGGCACCGACGAACATGGCCTGAAAATGGACCAGGCGGCGCGCACACGCGGCATCGAGCCGCGCGCGCTTGCCGATGAAATGGCCGCGCATTTCCAGCACATGGCAACGGTTCTTAACATCAGCCATGATCGTTTCATCCGTACCAGCGAACCCGATCATCACCGCGCCAGCCAAGCGATCTGGCAGGCGATGGAGGCCAATGGCGACCTCTATCTTGGCCGCTATGAGGGCTGGTATTCCGTCCGCGACGAAGCCTTTTACGACGAGAAGGAAATCGTAGAGGGGGAAGGGGGCGTCAAGCTCTCGCCCCAGGGCACGCCGGTCGAATGGACGGTCGAGGAAAGCTGGTTCTTCCGCCTGTCCGCCTATCAGGATCGGTTGTTGGCCCTGTATGAAAGCCAGCCCGGCTTCATCCAGCCCGACAGCCGCCGCAACGAAATCCTGCGCTTCGTCGAAGGCGGCCTGAGCGACCTCAGCATCTCGCGCACCAGCTTCGATTGGGGCGTGAAGGTGCCGGGCAGCGATGGCCATGTCATGTATGTCTGGGTCGATGCGCTGACCAATTATCTGACCGGATGCGGCTATCCCGACGATGCCGCCCGGATGGCGCGCTATTGGGCCGAGGGGGGTGATATCACCCACATCATCGGCAAGGATATCGTGCGTTTTCATACCGTTTACTGGCCAGCCTTCCTGATGAGCGCGAAGCTGCCCTTGCCCAGCCAGATTTTCGGCCACGGCTTCCTGCTCAACCGCGGCGAGAAAATGTCCAAGTCGGTCGGCAATGTCGCCGATCCGATCGCACTAGCCGAGCGGTTCGGCGTCGATCAATTGCGCTATTTCCTGCTATCCGAAGTCACGTTCGGCAATGACGGCAGCTACAGCGCCGAAGCGATCGTCGCCCGCGCCAATAGCGACTTGGCCAACAGTTTCGGCAATCTGGCGCAGCGAACGCTGAGCTTCATCGCGAAGAATCTGGAAGGGCGCTTGCCCCAGCCCGCGCCGCAGGATGTGGATAGCGACCTGCTTGCGACCATCGCCGAAGCCGCAGCAACATTCCAGACCGCCATGGCCGACCTCGCGCCATCGGTCGCGATCGAGGCCTGGATGCGCGCCGTATTCGCCTGCAACGCCTATATTGACGCACAGGCACCCTGGGCGCTGCGCAAGACCGACCCGGCGCGGATGGAGGCCGTACTGGCGACCTTGTACGACGCCATCGCCAGCCTTGCCATCATGGTCCAGCCCATCATCCCCAGCAGCGCTACGAACCTGCTGGACCAGATGGGCTTGTCGGCCGAACAGCGCGGTTACGCGATCATCGGCAGCGACTGGTATGCCGCCCTTCGCGCGAGCGGCTTTACGCTCGCCGCCCCCAAGCCGCTCTTTCCTCGTCTCGAACTGACCGAAGCGGACGCCTGATCGTCATGCTGATCGACAGCCATTGCCACTTGAATTACAAGGGCTTGATCGAGGATCAGGAGAATGTGCTGGAACGCGCCCGCGCGGCCGGCATCGACCTGATGCTCAACATCGCGACCCGTGAAAGCGAATGGGATGCCGTCCTCGACACCGCGATCCGTGCGCCCGACGTATGGGCGACTGTCGGCATCCACCCGCATGAAGCCGACGAGCATCCCCATGTCGATACCGCCAAGCTGGTCGAGCGCGCCGCGCATCCGCGCGTCGTCGGCATCGGCGAAACCGGCCTCGATTATTATTACGACCATAGCGACCGCGACCGGCAGCAGACGAGTTTTCGCGCGCATATCGCCGCCTCGCGCGAGACCGGCCTACCGCTGATCGTCCATACCCGCGATGCGGAAGAAGACACGCTGGCGATCATGCGCGACGAAATGGGGAAGGGGGCCTATCCCGGCGTCATCCACTGTTTCACCGCCAGCGGCGCCTTTGCCGATGCGGCGATGGAATTGGGCTTCTATATCAGCATTTCGGGCATCGTGACCTTCAAGAGCGCGAAGGATTTGCAGGAAACGGCTGCGCGTCTGCCGCTCGATCGGCTACTGGTGGAAACGGACTCGCCCTTCCTCGCCCCGGTGCCGCATCGTGGCCGCCCGTGCGAACCGGCCTTCGTAGCGGACACCGCCCGCTTCCTTGCGACCCTGCGCGGTGAAAGCATCGAGCAACTGGCCGCCGCCACCTCCGCCAATTTCCGCACCTTGTTCAAGAAGGCGGCATGAGCTTCAAACTCACGATCCTTGGCAGTGGCACCTCGTCCGGCGTTCCGCGCATCGGCAATGATTGGGGCACGTGCGATCCGACCGAGCCCAAAAACCGCCGCAGCCGCGTGTCCATCCTGGTCGAAAGCCCGACCACCCGTATCCTGATCGACACCTCGCCCGACATGCGCGCGCAACTACTCGCCGCCGACGTGGTCCAGATCGACGCTATATTGTGGACGCATGACCATGCCGATCACAGCCATGGCATCGACGATGTCCGCCAACTCTTCCACCATCGCCGCTCGCCCGTGCCCGGCTATGCGCGCGAACAGACGCTTCGCCTGCTGGCGCAGCGCTTCGCCTATGCCTTTGAAGGGCGTAACGGCTATCATCCGACCATCGCCCCGCATATCCTGCCCGACAGCCTGCGGATCGGCGACATCGACATCGCCTGCGTCGATCAGCCTCATGGCGACATCTGGTCCACCGGGTTCCGCTTCACCCATGGCGGCCGGTCGATCGGCTATGCCACCGATTTCCATGAGCTGACGCCGGAAATGCTCGCGCTCTATGACCGACTCGATGTCTGGGTAGTCGATGCCCTGCGCGAAAAGCCGCACCCGACCCATCCGCACCTTGCCCTTACTTTGGACAGCATCGCACAAACCAAGCCCGGCCAGGCCATATTGACGCATATGGACCAGAGCATGGATTATGCGACGCTGCGGCGGACACTCCCCAGCGGCGTCGAACCCGGCTATGACGGCATGACCGTGGAACTGGCGACGGCAGAGCAGGGGTATTGATGGACGGCGATCAGGCAGCATCGACCCTCTGGTATGTCCTCGCGCTCGTGCTGGTCGGATCGGCGCTGATCGGGCGCAGATTGGCTTGGGGATCACTGTTGCGCTTGGCTTTACTGTGGGTCGCGATCTTCGCAGGGCTGTTCGGTCTTTTTACACTGGCGCAGCAGCAGGGCTATCTCACCGGCCGCTGGGCGGAGGAGGGCGGGCCGGTCGGCAACGCACCACCAACGCTACCTCCCGTCCGCGCCGAAGGACAAGCCATCCGCATTCCCGTGGCCCGTGATGGCCATTATTGGGTCGAAGCCAGTATCAACGGCACGCCCGCACGGTTCCTGATCGACAGCGGCGCGACCGTCACCGCGCTGTCGGAACCGACCGCCCGTGCGGCAGGCCTCAATTACGACATCGGCGAGCCCGGTGTCGTCATGACCACCGCAAACGGTAAGGTCGAAGCGCGCCGGTCGAGCATCGCCACGCTGGCCATCGGCCCGGTGACGGCCAGCGACCTGCCCGTCGTCGTCTCGCCCGCATTCGGCGAGATCAACGTCATCGGCATGAACATGCTCTCCCGCCTCAAAAGCTGGGGTGTGCAGAATGGCGAGATGGTGCTGACGCCATGACGCCATGACGCCATCGCTCACGCCACCAACCCAGCGCCAGCGGCTCAAAGCCATTATCGGCGGCTCGACCGGCAATCTGGTCGAATGGTATGACTGGTATGCCTATGCGGCCTTCACTCTCTATTTCGCGCCGCATTTTTTCCCCAGCCAGGATCGCACGGCCCAACTGCTGAGCGCCGCCGGGATTTTCGCGGTAGGCTTCCTGATGCGGCCGATCGGCGCATGGCTGATGGGCGTCTATGCCGACCGCCATGGTCGCAAGAGTGGCCTCACGCTGTCGGTCGCGCTGATGTGCGCCGGGTCGCTCCTGATCGCGGTGACACCCGGCTATGAGACGATAGGCGTCGCCGCGCCGCTGCTGCTGGTCCTCGCGCGGCTGATGCAGGGCCTGTCGATCGGCGGCGAATATGGCGCGAGCGCGACCTATTTGTCGGAAATGGCGGGCAAGAACCGGCGCGGCTTCTTTTCCAGTTTCCAATATGTCACGCTGATCGCCGGACAGTTGGTCGCAATCTGCGTGTTGCTGCTGTTGCAGGCGACGCTGACCGAAGCGCAACTGGATGCCTGGGGCTGGCGCATACCCTTTTTCATCGGCGGCGGGCTTGCGGTCATCGTTTTCTGGCTGCGGCGTGGCCTTGCCGAAACGCAGAGCTTTGCTGTGGCCAAGGCGGCTGGCGCACCCAAGTCCGGCTTCGTCGAACTCATCACCAACCATCCGCGCGAAACGCTGACGGTGATGCTGCTGACCGCTGGCGGCACGATCGCTTTCTACGCTTATTCGATCTACATGCAGAAATTCCTGGTCAACACCAGCGGCCTTAGCCGGGAGACTGCCTCGCAGATCAATGCGGTAACCCTGTTCGCCTTCATGCTGCTCCAGCCGGTCGCGGGCGCGCTGTCCGACCGGATCGGCCGCAAGCCGCTGATGATCGGCTTTGGCGTCATGGGAGTCCTGTGCACCTATCCGATCTTCGCGACGCTGGCCGTGACCAAAGACCCGCTGATCGCCGGTCTGTTGGTGATGGCGGGGCTGATCATCGTCACCGGCTATACGTCGATCAACGCTGTGGTGAAGGCCGAACTGTTTCCCGCGCACATCAGGGCGCTGGGCGTGGCGCTGCCTTATGCCTTGGCCAATACGCTGTTCGGTGGGACGGCGGAGTTCGTCGCCTTGTGGTTCAAACAGGCGGGCATGGAGCAAGCCTTTTACATCTATGTCACGGTGATGATCGCCATTTCGCTGGTGGTCTATATACGGATGCGCGACACCCAGGCGCATAGCCAGATCCAGGAAGACTGAGACAACGTCGCACAATATTTAACATAATCCTTATTATCGGACTTTATGATTGTAAGCGCAATTTAGAGATGTCACTCCCCGCAATTTAGAGATGTCACAACCGGGACGTCTTGCGGTTCCGGTGGCATGTTCTCCTGCATGCGGGAGGACACGCTTATGACGGTGGTGGCAATGAGCCATGGCGAGCTTTCACGGTACGATACACTGCTTCGTTTCGACCGTGGTGAACTGAGGGTCGAGGATGCAGCGATGCTGCTTGGGGTATGTCGCCGCCAGGTGTACCGGTTGCTCGACCGATTACATACAGACGGCCCTGAAGCACTTGTGTCTTGGAAGCGCGGCCGCCCTAGCAACCGCGCCTTCAAGGAGGACCTTCGCACACGCGTTCTCGACCTGGTGCGCCAGCACTATCATGATTTCGGTCCGACGCTGGCGACCGAATATCTCGCCGAGCGGCACCAGATCACGATTTCGCACGAGACTTTACGCAAGTGGATGATTCAGGCCGGATTCTGGAAGGACCGTGACGCCCGTCGCCCTCGCCCGTATCAACCGCGTTATCGGCGGGACTGCCGGGGTGAGCTGATCCAGATCGACGGCTCAAAACATTGGTGGTTCGAAGACCGCGGCCCACAATGTACTCTGCTGGTCTATATTGACGACGCTACCAGCGAGCTGATGCACCTCCAGATGGTCGAGAGCGAGAGCACCTTCGCCTATATGGAGGCGACGCGCCAATATATAGAGCGACATGGCAAGCCGGTGGCGTTCTATTCCGACAAGCACAGTGTTTTCCGCAATGCCAAAGCCAGCGCAGCGCGCGGGGATGGCATGACGCATTTTGGTCGCGCGCTGGATGCTCTGAACATCGAGATCATCTGCGCCAACTCGCCGCAGGCCAAGGGCCGGGTCGAACGGGCCAATGCCACCTTGCAGGATCGCCTGGTCAAAGCGATGCGCCTGGAAGGCATCTCATCGATCGAGGACGCCAACACCTTCCTCGACAGCTATAGGACCAGGCACAACGAGCGGTTCGCCCGACCCGCCTTCCATGCCCGCGATCTGCACCGCCCCCTCGCCCCACATGACGATCTGTGCTCGATCATGGTCTGGCGGGAGCAGCGGACCGTGACGGCTGCACTGACGCTGCATTACAACAAGGCGATGTTCATTCTGGAACCGAACGATGTCAGCAAAAAACTGGCGCGCAAGCGGGTGACGGTCTGTGAATATCCCGACGGCAGGCTGGAGATCGAGCATGAGGGCCATGTCCTGCCCTATCGTCAGTTCGACAAGATGCGGCAGGTGAACCAACCTGCCATTGTCGAGAACAAGCATCTCGACGCGGCGCTGATGTTGGCCAGACAGATGCAAGCGATCATGCCGCATCACCGTAAACGCAATAATGACGCCCCTGCCCGCCGCGACCAGCCCATGCATATGTTCCCCGAGCCAGAACCGCCCGCGAAGATCGATCGCCGCAAACTGGGTGGGTCAAAGCTCAAGCGCGGTCCCAGGCTGAGCGACGCAGAGTTGCGCGAACGCGGCACGCTCAGGTTCGTGCAGAGGACATGACCGCGCCCACTGCTCACGCAGCGGGTCCATGGTCCACCAGCCCGTGGTCAGCGCATCAGCAGGGTCTGCGCTGCGCTATCCCGAGGGCTCCACGCAGCCCCTGCTGTCCTCAAGCCTGTGACATTTCTATATGGCTCAGATAGTGACTTCTCTAATTAGCAGGAACAATGATCGATGCTGGCCATAGCCCGGCACACGCCCTATCGGCTGGATCAGCCTCTCCAACAGCCGGAACCGCCCATGTCCAAAGCCAGTCCCGCCGACATCATGCCGCTTGCCACCGTCATGGCGCGGCTACGCGATCCCGACACGGGCTGCCCATGGGACATCGCGCAGGATTTCGGCTCGATCGCGCCCTATACGATCGAGGAAGCCTATGAAGTCGCCGACGCCATCGAGCGCAACGATATGGCGGCGCTTTGCGATGAACTTGGCGACCTTCTGCTCCAGGTGGCCTTTCACAGCCGCATGGCCGAACAGGCCGGTCACTTCAATCTGCAGGATGTGATCGACGGCATCACCCAAAAGATGACCCGGCGGCATCCCCATGTCTTCGGACAAAACGCACGGCGCGAAGACGGCCATGCCCAATGGGAGGCGATCAAAGCCGCCGAACGGGCCGAAAAGGAACCGGACCCCAGCGCGCTTGCCGGTGTGGCGAACGCCCTGCCCGCGCTGCTTCGCGCTGAAAAGCTGCAGAAGCGCGCCGCCCGTACCGGCTTCGACTGGCCCGATACGGCCGGCGCCATCGACAAGATCGTGGAGGAACTGGACGAAGTCCGCGCTGCGACCACGCAGGCTGAGCGCACCGAGGAAGTCGGCGACCTGTTGTTCGCCGTCGTCAACCTCGCACGCCATCTGAAGGTCGACCCGGAAGCCGCTCTGCGCGCAGGCAATGCAAAATTCGATCGCCGCTTCCGCGCGATGGAGCAGCAGGCTGGCGCCGACTTCGCCGCCCTCTCGCTGGAAGCGAAGGAAGAGCTATGGCAGCAGGCCAAGCGGCAGGAGAAAAGGCCCTAAGCGCTTAGGCTTCCCCGCGCTTCCCGAACCGCGCAAAGGCTGCATCGGACAGCCGCACCTCGACGCGGCTCTCCTCCTCTTCGACGTCCGTGGACAGCACTTCGCCATGTTCATGCAGCCAGGCCATCGCCGCGCCATCCGACACCGGGATGCGCAGGCCATAGACCTTCGCGCCCGTGGTCATATGGTCGCTGATCATGCGTTGAAGCTGCTCTACCCCCTCCCCGGTCAGCGCCGACAAGATGGCCACATCATCGCGCCGCGCTGCTGTTTCGCGCGCCAACACAGCGGCGTCGGCGTCCAGCAAATCAAGCTTGTTCCAAGCCTCGATAATCAATGGCGCGGGCGGTTCACCCTCAGCCCGCTCCAGCGCGGCTTCGCCCGCAACGCCCAGTTCGCCAAGCACATCCAGCACATCGTCGCGCTGCGCATCGCTGTCGGGATGGGCAATATCGCGAACATGCACGATCAGGTCGGCCGACAGCACTTCTTCCAACGTGGCGCGGAACGCCGCGATCAACTGGGTCGGCAGATCGGAGACGAAACCCACCGTGTCGGACAGGATCGCCTTGTCGAGGCCGGGCAGCGCAATCTGGCGCATCGTGGGATCAAGCGTGGCGAACAGCAAATCCTGCGCCATGACATCCGCGCCGGTCATCCGGTTGAACAGCGTCGATTTGCCCGCATTGGTATAGCCAACCAGCGCAATCACCGGCCAGGGTGCGCGCTGCCGCCGGGCGCGATGCAGCCCGCGCGTGCGCGTGACTTGATCGAGTTCCTTGCGGATCTTCGCCATGCGATCGCGGATCATGCGCCGATCCGCCTCGATCTGGGTTTCGCCCGGACCGCCCAGAAAGCCGAAGCCGCCGCGCTGCCGCTCCAAATGGGTCCAGCTGCGCACCAGGCGCCCGGCCTGATAATCGAGATGCGCCAGCTCGACCTGCAGCCGCCCTTCATTGGTCGCGGCGCGTTCGCCAAAGATTTCCAGGATCAGCCCGGTTCGGTCGATGACCTTGGCCTCGCACGCCTTTTCGAGGTTGCTCTGCTGCACGGGAGACAGGCTATTATCGACGATGATGAGGTCGGCCTCTTCCTGTCGCGCCAGTGTAGCGATCTGATCGACCTGACCGCTGCCGAACAAGGTGGCGGGCTTGCGATCGCGCACCCGGAATGCCTGCGCCGCGCGCACATCGATGCCGATCGCCAAGGCCAGCCCGCGCGCTTCCTCCAACCGGGCGTCGCTGTCGCGCCGATCACCGCCATGGGTTTCGGCATGAACGACGACAGCGCGCGCGCCGCGCGCCACTTCATCTTCAGAATCGCGATTGAATATGGCCATGGAAGTGTAACGCCTCAAAACACAGGACGCTCCCGAACAGACAATTACCCGGTCCAACGAAGGAACGGGGCAACGGCCTGCGCGGGAGCGCATAAACTAATATTCGGTAAAATGCGGACGGCGCGTGCGATCCGCGCAGGGTCGGTCAATCGTCCTGTTCATTCTCGCCGGTCAGGTCGAGCGCATGGAGCGGCTGGACCGTCGAAATGGCGTGCTTGTAGACGAGCTGGACCATGCCATCGCGTTCCAGCAACATGCAGAACAGGTCGAACGCAGCGATTTCGCCCTGCAGCATGACGCCATTGACCAGGAACATCGTTACCGGGCTGCCCGACTTGCGGACGGCCGACAGGAAGATTTCCTGCAGCAGCTTCGCCTTGCCATTGCCCTCGCTCGCCTTGCGCAGGTCGGACAAGTCCATCGGCTGCGCTGGCATGACGGTCGAAATGGCATGCTTGTAGACAAGCTGCGACTGGCCATCGCGGCGCAGCAGCACGGAAAAATTGTCGAACCAGGTGATGATGCCCTGCAGCTTGACGCCCTTGACCAGGAACATGGTCACCGGGGTCTTGCTCTTGCGCAGGCTGTTGAGGAAAATATCCTGCAAATTGTTCATTTTGTCGGCCATGGTCGTCGCCAGTCCTTTATTCTTGGCGGGACGTTACCCGCTCGTGCGCCCTTAAGCAGGGTGTCTTGCTTGCCCCCGCTTGTCGGAGGCGCAACGTTCGTATCGCAATTGCGAACAGTCGTCCATGGGGAATGGCAAGGCCTTATTCCTTGTCGTCGGTTATCCCCAACAGCTTCAATTTCCGGTGCAGTGCCGAGCGTTCCATGCCGATGAAGGCCGCGGTGCGCGAGATATTGCCCGAAAAACGGCGGATCTGAATGCGCAAATACTCGCGCTCGAAGCTCTCGCGTGCTTCGCGCAGCGGTGCGCCCATGATCGCGGACTGGCCCATCCCCTCCCCGCCGCCACCGCTGGTCAATTCAGGCGGCAGCATGTCGAGTTCGATCCGGCCGATCCGGTCCCCCGGCGCCAGGATCATCGTGCGTTCGATGACGTTGCGCAACTGGCGGACATTGCCCGGCCATTCATTGGCCTGCAGCGCAGCCATCGCATCGCTCGCCATCTCCGGCGGCGGCACGCGCCGTTCTGCGGCGAAGCGGGCAAGATAATGTTCGACCAGTGGCGGGATGTCGTCGCGCCGTTCGGACAGCGGCGGAATGGCGAGCGGCACGACGTTGAGGCGATAGAAAAGATCTTCACGGAACCGCCGTTCCTCGATCTCGCCTGCCAGATCGCGTGCCGTGGACGAAATAACCCGCACATCCACCTTCACATGGCGTTGGCCGCCAACGCGCGTGAAACTCTGATCGGTCAGCACGCGCAAGATCTTGCCCTGCGTGGTGATCGGCATGTCGGCAATTTCATCGATATAGAGCGTGCCGCCATGGGCCTGCTCCAAAAAGCCTGGACGAACAAGGCTGCTCTGGTCCTCCAGCCCGAACAATTCCTCCTCGACCCGGTCGGGGTCCATGCGCGCGGCGGCGACGATGATGAAGGGCGAGTCGGCCCGCCCGCTCCAGCTATGCAGCATGCGTGCGGCAATTTCCTTGCCGACGCCCGCTGGCCCCGAAATCAGCACACGGCTGCCGGTGCCCGCGACCTTCTTGATCGTGGCACGCACGCCGTTGATCGACGCGGAACTGCCGGTCAACTCATCATCCTGCCCGAACCGCGCGCGCAGCACCTGATTCTCGCGCCGCAACCGTTCGGTCTCGGTGGCGCGGCTGACGAGGTGCAGCAGCCGGTCGGCCTCGAACGGCTTTTCGATGAAGTCGGCTGCGCCCTTGCGGATCGCCGCGACAGCAGTGTCGATATTGCCATGGCCCGAAATCATCAGCACCGGGATGGTGGGGTCGCGCCGCTTGATCTCGTCCAGCAGTTCCAGGCCGTCCATCCGCGACCCCTGCAACCAGACGTCGAGCAGGACGAGCGAAGGGCGGCGGGCGTCCAGCGCCTCGATCGCGGCGTCGGCATTGCCGGCGGTGCGAGCGGTAAAACCCTCATCCTCCAGAACACCCGCGACCAGATCGCGAATATCCTCTTCATCGTCGACTATCAGAATATCAAGCGCCATTGGCCGTCACTTTTCCCGTCAAATTACCCTGGGGCATGGCGATTACCTGCCCCTCTTCCAGTCGTTCCAGCGCCCCTGCGGCAAACCGCAACGTCACGCGCGCACCGCCACCTTGCGCATCGTCGAAGCGGATTTCCCCCAGATGCTCCTCCACAATCTTCTTGACGATGGCCAGGCCCAGACCCGTCCCCTTGGTCCGCGTCGTCATATAGGGTTCCAGGATACGATCCCGTTCAGGCGGCAGCCCGATGCCGTCATCGCTGACCGTGATAATCAGCGCGTCGCACTCGCCCGCCAGCGTCATGCGGACATGACCGCGCGGACTGCCATCGTCGGGAACCGGCTTGGGTTCAATGGCTTCCACCGCATTCTTGACAATGTTCGTCAGTGCCTGCCCCAACTGCCGCCGGTCGCAAACCAGTTCCAGGTCGGGCTGGTCGTTATGGAATTCGAAGCGGATCGCGGGGTGCGCGACTTCGTGCAAGAACAGGGAATGGCGCGCAATATCGGCCACGGCCTCGCGCCGGAAGACGGGCTTGGGCATCCGCGCGAAGGACGAAAATTCATCCACGATCCGGCGCAGATCGCCCACTTGCCGGACGATCGTGCTGGTCAGCCGGGTGAAGGTCGGCCGGTCGCTAGTGATTTCCTCGGCATAGCGTCGCTGGAGCCGCTCGGCCGCCAGTTGGATCGGTGTCAGTGGATTCTTGATCTCATGCGCGATCCGGCGCGCGACATCGGACCAGGCGGCGCGGCGCTGATCGGACAGTTGCTGTGTGATATCGTCGAACGTCAAGATATGGCGCGACGCATCCTCGGACCGCTTGACCGCGAGCGTGCGCAGGTCGCCATGCGCGCGCACCTGCACGATGCCAGCGCCGTCACCCGACGCGATGAACTCAGCCAATTCCGGCGCAATCTCGGCCAGCGTGCGACCAACCGGATCATCGCCCTCCTCCACCAAAATCGCGGCAGCCGACCGGTTGAGCAACTGGATCTCGCCGTCACGATCCACCGACAGCACGCCCGCGCTGACGCCGGACAGGATCGCCTCGATAAAGGCGCGCCGCTCGTCCAACTGACTGTTCGCGCCTACCAGCGCGCCCGTCTGCGCTTCCAGCCGCTGTGTCATCCGGTTAAACGCGGCCGCAAGCGTGCCGATCTCATCGCGGCTCTGCAGGCTGGTAACGCGCGCCGACAAGTCGCCCGCCGTGATCCGCCGCGCCGCCGTCACCAGCTCATTGACCGGCCGCACCATCCAGTCGGCCACGGCCAGCGCGATATAGACGGCAATGCCGACCAGCAGCAGCGACCCCACGAACAAGGCGATGTTGAACCGCAACTGCAACGCGCGCGACTGGGCCGCGAACAGGTCATAGTCCGCGATCACCGTCTTCGCCCGCTCCGCATTGGAGAAGGACGAACTGCCCGCATTGCGCGTCACGTAAAGATAGATTTTCGACCCCGGATAGAGCAGCGTCACAGCCTCGATCTGGTTCTGCCGCGCCTGCACCACGACATTTTCGCCCGCCGCCAACCGCTTGGTGACTTCCGGCGTCAATATCTCTGACGCTGGCCTGTTGTCCGGTTCGACCGTCGCAGCCGTCCGCGCCACGCCGTCCTTGCCGACCTCGATGATCGACGCACGGTTCAGTTTGCGCGTCACCACCTGGAAGATGAACCCTTCGGCAAAGCGCGGGCTGGAGACATCGGACTGGGTCAGATAGTCGCGCAGATCGTCCGCCATGGTGACGGTTTCGTCGCTCACCTCGCGCAGATTCTGCTCATAATAGCCGCGCGCCAGGTCGCTCGCATTTTGCAGCATCCCACGCGCGCTGTCCGACGCCCAGAATTGCACGCCATATTGGAACAGCAGGGATGCGAAGATCACGACCAGCAGCATCGGCACGCTGGCCGCGATCGAGAAGATGGCGACCAGCCGCACGTGCAACTGCCCATCGCTGCCGATCGCCGATTGCGCCGCACGCCGCTTGGCCACGCGCCGCCCCAACAGCATCAGCAGCGCGATCGCTGGCACCAGATTGGCTACCAGCAACAGCGCGATGATCGGCGGAGTCAGCAGGTCGCCCGACGGCGCACTCCCCCCCGCCAACAATTGATAGGTCAGCACCGCGACGCCCAGGAACAGCGCGAGCGTTACGCCCTCCACCAGCGCCGCCAACCGCCCATGCCGCAGAAAAGGCGGCAATCGTCGGCGCCATGTCGATGCCCGCCGGGAAAATGTGGTCGCGCCGCTCATAGTGGCTTTGTTACAACAACCCCGTGCCCGATCAAACACAGTATTTGGGCCAAAACCTGTCGCTGGTCGATATCGCCCGTCGGTTCGTCCCGAAAATCCCGCTGATGCAGATTAGTCGGCAAGGCGGAGCTGGAGCGGGTCCAGGCCATAATCCGTCAGTTTCTTACGCAGCGTATTGCGATTGATGCCCAGCAATCCGGCGGCGCGAATCTGATTGCCATCGACGCTCGACAGCACCTCCTGCAACAGGATCGGCTCGATCACCGCCAGCAGATCATCATGCAGGCTGCGATTGGCCTGCCCCAGCCCGATACCCAGCTGCCGCTTCGCCCAATCGCGCACCGCGTGGGCCAGATGATCGGCGGGCGCGGCATAATCGGCGGGCACCGCATCCATCGGCAGCATGTTGCGCAGGATGTCGGCGGTGATGACATTTTCCCGGCTCAACACCGACAGGCGCTGCATCATATTCTGCAATTCGCGCACATTGCCCGGCCAATGATAGGCCATCAGCAATTGCGCCGCATCGTCCGCCAGCGTCTTGCGCGGCAGGCCTTCCTGCGCCGCCCGCTCCAGAAAATGGCGCGCCAGCAGGATCACGTCATCGCGCCGCTCCCGCAACGCCGGCAAGGCGATTGGCACGACGTTCAGCCGGTAATAGAGGTCCTGCCGAAAGCGATTTTCCTCGATCAGCGGCGGCAGATCCTTGTTGGTCGCGGCAATGATGCGGACATTGACCCGCACCGGCTTGGACCCGCCCACCGTCGTCACCTCGCCCGATTGCAGGACGCGCAGCAACCGCGTCTGCGCCTCCATCGGCATGTCGCCAATCTCGTCGAGGAACAATGTGCCGCCCTGCGCCTGCTCGAACTTGCCGGCGGTGCGGGCATGGGCGCCGGTGAAAGCCCCCTTCTCATAACCGAACAATTCCGCCTCGATCAGTTCGCGGGGAATAGCCGCCATATTGATCGCGATGAAAGGGCGCGTGCGTCGTTGGCCCAGGCTGTGGATCGCCTCGGCCACCAACTCCTTGCCCGTGCCCGACTCGCCCAGCACCAGGATCGACAGGTCGTTGGAAAGCACCCGCGCAATCGTCCGATAGACTTCCTGCATCGCGGGCGATCGACCGACCAGCGGCAGGCCGTCATGCGGCAGGCCGCCATCGCCCTCCTCCTCCGTCGCGCTCTCCCGCGTGCCCAGCGCATCGGCGACGGCACGAGTCAGTTCGTTGAGATCGAACGGCTTGGGCAGATATTCGAACGCGCCCTTTTCGGTCGCGCGGATTGCGGTGTTGAGCGTGTTCTGCGCCGACAGGATGATGACATTCAAGTCCGGGCGACTGGCGATGATGTCCGCCACGCCCTCCAGCCCATCGCCATCGGGCAGCATGACGTCCGTGATGAGGATATCGGGCCGAAAACTCTCCATCAGCGCCGCCCGCTCGCGGATCGACGCGGCGGTCTTCACCTTATGCCCCTGCCGCCGCAGCGCCTCGCCCACCACCACGCAGATGGCGGGATCGTCATCAACGACCAGAACGGTTCCCGTCGCCGCCATCAGCCCATGCCCATCGGCAGGAGGATACGGAACGTTGATTCGCCGGCATCAGCATCGCGCGAATATTGGACGAAGCCGCTCATGTCGCGGACCAGCTTATCGACCAGCGCCAGCCCAAGTCCCTGCCCGTCCCGCTTGCCGGTGATGAAGGGGTTGAAGAGATGGTCCAAAATATGTTCGGGAACGCCCGGCCCATTGTCCACGACGACTATCTCGATCGGCAGGACCGCACTCCCCTTGCCCCCGCCCATCACCACGGACACGCCATGGCGAAAGGCCGTCTCGACGCGGATGCTGGGATTTTCGACCTGCTCCAGCGCCTCGGCCGAATTTTTGAGCAGGTTGATCATCACCTGCACCAACGCATCTTCATTGATGTTGGCGAATGGCAAGGACGGATCATAATGTTTTATGATCTTTACGTTTCTGGCAAATCCCGCCGACGCAATCCCCGCCGCGCGGTCGATCAGTGGATAGATATTGCCAGGGCGGCATTCCAGCGTCCGGTCGGTCGTGAAATCCTGCATCCGGTCGATCAGCGCCGCGATGCGGTCGACCTCGTTGCAGATAAGCTGGGTCAAGGCACTGTCACGGCCATCCTGCCCCGATTCAAGCAGTTGGGCCGCACCTCTAATACCCGATAGCGGGTTCTTGATCTCATGCGCCAGGATCGCCGCCGCGCCCATGGCCGACCGCGCGCCGCCCGATGTGCCGCGATGGCCGATCTTACGCGCCTGACTCTGCGCGTGGAGCGACACCACCCGCCATCCCTCATGATCGATGATGGGGGAGATCATCAGATCGACCTCCATCTCGGCGGTGCGCCCGGCATGGACCTTGATGTCATAGGCGGCGATCGGCTTGTTGCTATGCCAGATATCGAAGCGCGCCCCGGCCTCCGCGATACGGATGGTCCGCGCCACATCGCTACCGATGATCGCCGACCGCGCCATGTTGAGCAACGTCTCGGCACTGACATTGGCTTCGGCAATGCTGTTGTCCGGCCGCACCAACAGGGTCGCGACCGGCAATGCGGTCATCTGGTCGCTGAGCGATGGTCCGTCCTGCTGCATGCGAAGCGGCGGGACGACCGTCATGGCAACGGTCATGCTGCCTGACGCATGGCGGTGGCATCTACACCACTGGCGATGAGTGGCTCGTAGAAACCAGCAAGCATGTCGAGCACCTTCGCCGCGTCGGGTTCCTGGTTCACCGCATGGCGGAACTCGGCCGATCCGGTCAGTCCCTTGGTGTACCAACCGATATGCTTGCGCGCCATATTGACGCCGGTATGATTATCATAATGATCGAGCATTGCCTTATAATGGCCTATGATCGCATGATATTGTTCTTCCAGCGTGGGATCGGGGATACGCTCGCCCCGTTCCAGCCAGGCCATCACCTGCCCTATCAGCCAAGGCCGACCATAGGCACCGCGCCCAATCATCACGCCATCCGCGCCGCTCTGCTCCAACGCCATGTCGGCATCCTCGATCGAGCAGATATCGCCGTTGGCGATCACGGGCAGTTTCACCGCCTCCTTGACCGAGCGAATGAAGCCCCAATCGGCGCTGCCCTTGTACATCTGGCACCGGGTCCGGCCGTGGACGGTGATCAGCTTCGCGCCCAGATCCTCGGCGATATGAGCCAGTTCGGGCGCGTTGAGGCTGCTATGGTCCCAGCCCATCCGCATCTTCACCGTCACCGGCACATCCACCGCCTCGACCGTCGCCTTGATCAGCGCAGCGGCGAGCGGCAGGTCACGCATCAGCGCGCTGCCCGCATCGCCATTGACGACCTTCTTGACCGGGCAACCCATATTGATGTCGATGATCGCCGCGCCGCGGTCAGCGTTCAGCTTGGCGGCTTCGGCCATTTCGGTCGGCGAGCAGCCCGCCAATTGCATCGACACCGGCTCTTCCAACGGGTGCCAGGCCGCCTTTTGCAGCGACTGGCGCGTCTCACGGATCATCGCGGCAGTCGCGATCATCTCGGTCACATTGAGGCCGCAGCCATAGCGACGAACCAGCGTGCGAAACGGCATGTCGGTCACGCCCGTCATCGGCGCAAGAACGACCGGCGTCGCGATGGTGACCGGACCGATGGAGATGGGGGAAAGCCTGGACATAAACTCTGATGCTACTGCCTAAAAAACAGGCAGACCATAGCCGAAATGGGAGGGGTCGGCAAGGGATGGGGTCTGGCGGCCCTCCCGGCACTCGGCTATGCGCTGACGCCATGATAGACAACAGCAAGACTGTCGCCCTGATCGTCGCGGCGGGCCAGGGCAATCGGGCCGGTGGCGACACGCCCAAGCAATTTCGCCTCGTGGCGGGCAAGGCCGTGCTGGCCCATGCCTATGACGCGCTCGCGGCGCATGGCGGGATTGATGCGATCCATATCGTGCTGGGCGCAGGGCAGGAAAACACGGCCCGCAAGCTGCTGGGCGATCGCGTGGCCTCCTTCATCGAAGGCGCTGATAGCCGCCTCGGCTCCGTGCGCGCCGGGCTGGAGTCGATCGCAGCGACGGATGGCGCAGCACGGGTCTTGATCCATGACGCGGCTCGGCCTTTCCTGCCTGGTGCCGTGATCGACCGACTACTCGGCGCGCTGGATGATGCGGAAGGCGCGATCCCCGTGCTGCCCGTCGCCGATACGCTGGTGCGCGGCATGGATGGGCGCATGGCCGATGGCGTGCCCCGCGACTCACTGTTCCGGGCGCAGACGCCCCAAGCCTTCCGCTTCGACACGATACTCGCGGCTCACCAGGCCTGGGACATCACGCGCGAAGCCACCGATGACGCGCAGATTCTCCGCGCAGCGGGCCATGACGTCATCCTGGTCGATGGCGATGAAGGACTGGAAAAATTGACCTATCCCCAGGATTTTGCCCGCGCAGAAGCCCGGCTCGCACCCGCCATGACCGTGCGCGTCGGCATGGGCTATGATGTGCATCGTCTGGCGGCGGACGAATTATTATGGCTGGGCGGCGTGCTGGTCCCGCATGATCGTGGCCTCGCCGGACATAGCGACGCCGACGTCGCGCTCCACGCCATCGTCGATGCGCTACTCGGCGCGCTGGCGGAAGGCGACATCGGCAGCCATTTCCCGCCCTCCGACGCGCAGTGGCGCGGCGCGTCGTCCGATCGTTTCCTCGCCTATGCAGGCGATCGGGTGACGGCGCGCGGCGGGCGGATCGATCATATCGATCTCACCATCATCTGCGAAGCACCCAAGATCGGCCCGCATCGCGACGCCATGCGAACCCGCATCGCCACCATTCTCGCGGTCCCGATCAACCGGGTGAGCGTCAAGGCGACCACGACCGAGCGGCTCGGCTTTGCCGGACGGCGCGAAGGTATTGCGGCGCAGGCGGTTGCCACCCTCTCCCTTCCCGCGCTATCCTGACACCATGCCCGACAACATCCTTCCCGCCGAACTCGTCGACCTCGCCGAGCGCGTCATCATCGCCAACCGGCGCGCAGGCCGCACGGTCGCCGTGGCGGAAAGCTGCACTGGCGGCCTCGTATCAGCCGCGCTGACGGAGATTGCCGGATCATCCGACGTATTTGAAGCCGGTTTCATTACCTATTCCAATGACATGAAGGTCGAACTTCTCAAGGTGTCGCAGGATGTGTTGGAAACCTTCGGCGCCGTCTCGATCGCCACCGCCTGGGCCATGGCCCAAGGCGCGCTCAAGCAAAGTCACGCCCATGTCGCCGTCGCCATCACCGGGATCGCAGGGCCAGGGGGCGGGACCGAACAAAAACCGGTCGGCACGGTCGTCTTCGCCCGCGCCGAACGCGGCGCGTCGGCGGACAAGGTCGTCGCCGACATGCGGCATTTCGGCGATACCGGCCGCGGCGGCGTCCGGCTTCAGGCGGCGCTATGCGCGCTCGAACTGCTGCTACCCGAACCCTCTGCGTCATAAAGCGCGGCAGCGCGGGTTTCGAACGCGCCGATCATCTTGCGCAACGCCCGGTCGAACACCTGGCCCGCCAGCATTTCGAACAACCGGTTCTTGAATTCGAACTCGACCTCGAAATCCACCAGCACCCCGCCCTGCCCGTCGTCGCGAAAGCGCCATTCATTGTGCAGATGCTTGAGCGGCCCGTCCATATAATCGACCCGGACATGGTCGGGGCGATGCTTGTGAACGCGCGAGGTGAAGCTTTCCTTGATCCCCTTGAAGCCCACGATCATGTCGGCAACCATGTCCGCTTCGCTGTCCGATCGGACACGGATCGCACTGACCCAGGGCAGAAATTCAGGATAAGCCGCGACATTGGACACCAGGTCGAACATCTGGGTCGGCGTGTAGGGCAGATGGCGGGTTTCGCTATGCTTAGGCATCGAGGATTCAGGCCTTCACCGCCGCTTTGGCGAGCTTCGCTTCCCGCGCCGCGCGCATCTGCGCGAAATCCTCGCCGGCATGATAGCTGGACCGGGTCAGCGGGCTGGACGCGACCTGCAGGAAGCCCTTGGCCCGCGCGATCGCCGCATAGCTGTTGAACGCCGCCGGGGTGACGAACTCCATCACCTTGGTATGTTTGGGCGTGGGCTGGAGATATTGGCCCATCGTCAGGAAATCGATATCGGCCGACCGCATATCGTCCATCACCTGATGCACTTCCAGCCTCTCTTCGCCCAGGCCCAGCATGATGCCCGATTTGGTGAAGATCGACGGATCGAGCCGCTTGACCGACTCCAGCAATCGCAGAGACGCATAATAGCGCGCACCGGGCCGGATAGTCGGATAGAGACGCGGCACTGTCTCCAGATTATGATTATAAACGTCCGGCCGCGCCGCGACGATCATGTCGACCGCCCGCTCATGCTTGTTGCGGAAGTCCGGGGTCAAAATTTCGATCGTCGTGTTGGGCGTCGTCCGGCGCAGCGCCTCGATCACCTTGACGAATTGCGACGCACCGCCATCGGGCAGATCGTCGCGATCGACCGAGGTGATGACGATATGCTCCAGCCCCATCTCCGCCGACGCATCGGCCAGATTCTGCGGCTCATTAACGTCCACCTTCCGCGGCATGCCCGTCTTGACGTTGCAGAAAGCGCAGGCGCGGGTGCAGACATCGCCCAAGATCATGACGGTCGCATGTTTCTTCGACCAGCATTCACCGATATTGGGACAAGCCGCTTCCTCGCATACCGTGGCTAGCCCCTTGTCCCGCATCAACTTGCGCGTCTCATGATAGGCGGGGCTGGTCGGTGCCTTGACGCGGATCCAGTCGGGCTTGCGCATGCGCTCCGGCTGACCGGGCACGGGGATGGGGGCAATGTCGTTCATTGGCCCCAGATAGCGATGCAGGGCTGGTCTTGCCAGTGCTGATATTGTCGGGCACACCCCGTCGCATGACCGACTTTACCGACATGCTCGCAGGCTATCGCCGCTTCCGTGAAACCGGATGGGCGCAACAGCGCGGCCGATGGGATGAATTGAACGAAGGGCAAAGCCCCCGCGTCATGGTCATCGCCTGTTCCGACAGCCGCGTCGACCCGACCCAGATTTTCGACAGCAGCCCCGGCGAAATCTTCGTCGTCCGCAACGTCGCGGCCCTCGTGCCCCCGTTCGAAACAACGCCCGGCCATCATGGCGTGTCGGCAGCGCTGGAATTTGCGGTGCAGGTGCTCAAAGTGGGCGAGATCGTGGTCATGGGCCATGGCAAATGCGGCGGCTGCAAGGCTGCGCTCAGCCATGATCTGAAAGATGCGGAACCGGGCGACGGCGGATTTATCCATGCCTGGATCGAACTGCTCGACGATGCACGCGAGACGGTGATTGCTGCCCATGGCGACGAACGTAGCGACGCAGTCGAACGGGCGATGGAGCAGGAAGCGGTCAAGGTCAGCCTCGCCAACCTGCGCACCTTCCCCTGCGTCCGCTCCAAGGAGCGCAAGGGCGAATTGAAACTCGTCGGTGCCTTCTTCGCCA
Source organism: Sphingobium sp. SA2 (assembly GCF_032227065.1). Lineage (NCBI taxonomy): Bacteria > Pseudomonadati > Pseudomonadota > Alphaproteobacteria > Sphingomonadales > Sphingobiaceae > Sphingobium > Sphingobium sp. SA2. Next base: position 2,569,466 of record NZ_JAPMXX010000006.1, on the reverse strand, counting down.
TTGCCGATGGCCAGTTGCACGTCATGGACGAGCAAAGCGGCATTTTCTCGCCCGCCTGAAAGGACTGATATGGCGTCGACACGCGATGGCAGCGGCAATATCGCCCTGCTGATAGATGCCGACAATGCGTCCGCTGCGCATTTCGATCCGGTGATGACCGTCTTGGCCGAACTCGGCACGGTCAACATCCGCCGCGCCTATGGCAATTGGAGCAAGACCACGCTCAAGACCTGGGCCGCGCTCTCGGTCGCGCAGGCGATCGAGCCGCAACAGCAGTTCGACCTGACCAAAGGCAAGAACGCCACCGACATGAAGATGACGATCGACGCCATGGACCTGATGGCATCGGGCCGGGTCGATGGCTTTGGCCTCATGTCGAGCGACAGCGACTTCACCCCGCTCGTCACCCGCATCCGGCAGCAGGGCATCCCGGTCTATGGCTTTGGCTCGGTTCAGACGCCCGAAGGCTTCCGCCGTGCCTGCACCCGCTTCATCGACGTCGCAGCGCTGGCCGCAGCCGAAGTGCCGTTGACCAAGCCAGTCGCGAAGAAAGTGACAGCAACCGCCGCCAAGTCGCCGCCAGCGACAGAAAAAAGCACGCCTGCGAAAGCCAGTCCGGCCAAAGCCGCGCCACCCGCCCCGGTGGCGAAGAAAGCCGTGGACGAGGAAGTCATCAAATTGCTGATCGACGCCTATGGATCGGTCACCCGCGACGAACGCGGATTCGTGCGATTGGGATCGGTAGGCCAATTGGCCGGGAACCGCTCCAGCTTCGACGTGCGCAATTATGGCTATAAGCGCTTGTCCGACCTGGTGCAGGACATTCCCAATTTCATCTCGGAAACGCGCGAAGGCGGACAGGTCTGGATCAAGCGGGTCAATTGATCCGCGCGACGGAAAGCCGCGACGCTACCGACGATCACAAAAAAAGGGCCGGTCTTCGCAAAGACCGGCCCGTAAAGTTTTAGGAGAGGATGCCTGAAAGGCACCGTCTTCCTGCATTGATAGCGGTATCATAACAAGTGCAAAGCGATGGCTTGCGGTTGCAAATGTTGCAACCGCAATAGAATTACGCTTCGCCCCAGATGGCTTGCGCCGTCTGCACCACGAGTTCGAGCTTCGCCCGCTGCTCATCCGGCGTGATCGCATTGCCCTCTTCGGTGGAAGCAAAGCCGCATTGGGGCGCAATGCCGAGCTGATCGATGTCGGCATATTTCGCCGCTTCCTCGATCTGCCGCTTCAAGCCGTCGATCGGCTCCAGATCGGGCACCTTCGTCGTAATGAAGCCGGGATAGACCCGCTGCTTGCCCTTGGCCAGGAAGCGCAGCGGCTCCAGACCTCCGGCCCGCTCGCTGTCATATTCCATGAAGAACAGATCGACGCCGGTCTGATTGAAGATGGCATCGGCCGCCAGATCATAAGCCCCTTCGGCCGCCCAGGTGGAGCGGAAATTGCCGCGGCACATATGCATCCCGATCAGCATGTCGGCCGGGCGATCCTTGATCGCGTCCTGCATCATGCGGGCATAGGCAGTGATCAGCCAGTCAGGATCGATGCCTTCGGCCACCTTCTGCGCCCGATGCTTGGGGTCGCACAGATAGGCGAAGAAAATATCGTCCATCTGCAGATAGCGGCAACCCGCATCATAAAAGGCCTGAACCGCCTTGGCATAGGTGGCGGACAGGTCCGCAAACAAGGCATCGAGATCGGCATATTCGGGGACGCGAATATCCTCCTTAGCGGTCCGAAAATGGCAGCAGCTTGGGCCAGGAATCGAAATCTTCGGCGTTACGCTGGTTGTTTTCGCCAGGAACCGGAAATGGTCGAGCATCGGATGGTCCGCAGGGAAATCCAGCTTGCCCGTGATGACCGGAAAGGTCGGCCGCAATTTGACGCCATGGAACTGCGCGCCTTCTTCCGGGTCACGCTGTTCCAGGTCGAAGCCAGTCAGCCCGCCCATGAAATCATAATGCCAAAAGGACCGGCGAATTTCCCCGTCAGTCACGACCTTGAGGCCAACGGATTCCTGCATCTTTACCGCTTCGACGATCCCGGCGTCTTCGATCGCGGTCAATTCCGCGCGGGACATGCTCCCCTCTTCAAAAAACGCCTTTCGGGCAGCGGTAACGGCAGCGGGCCGCAACAACGAGCCGACATGATCGGCCCGAAACGGAGGGGTAGAGTTGGTCATCGTCAAAAATCCGTGATGCGCGATTATCGGGTCAGCTTCTTGTAGGCGAGGCGCGTGGGCCGATCGGCCGCGTCGCCCAGACGGCGGCGCTTATCCTCGTCATAGGCTTCGAAATTGCCTTCGAACCATTCGACATGGCTGTCGCCTTCGAACGCCAATATGTGGGTGGCAAGCCGATCGAGGAAGAAGCGGTCATGGCTGATGACCACGGCGCAGCCCGCGAAATTTTCGATCGCCTCTTCCAGCGCACCCAGCGTTTCGACGTCGAGATCGTTGGTCGGTTCGTCGAGCAGCAGCACGTTGCCGCCCTTTTTCAGCATCTTGGCGATGTGTACGCGGTTGCGCTCACCACCCGACAGCTTGCCGACATTCTTCTGCTGGTCCTGCCCCTTGAAGTTGAAGGCACCGACATAGGCGCGCGTCGACATGTCATGGCCATTGACCTTCACATAATCGAGGCCGTCGGAAATTTCCTCCCAGACATTCTTGCTTGGGTCGAGATGATCACGGCTCTGGTCGACATAGCCCAGCCGCACGGTCGTACCGATATCGACTTCGCCGCTATCGGGCGTTTCCTGGCCGGTGATGATCTTGAACAGCGTGGATTTACCCGCACCGTTCGGCCCGATCACGCCGACGATGCCGCCCGGCGGCAGCAGGAAAGACAGGTCTTCGAACAGCAACTTGTCGCCATAGGCCTTGCTGATGCCCTTGAATTCGATGACCTTGCCGCCCAGCCGCTCCGGCACCTGGATGACGATCTGTGCCTTGCCGGGGCTGCGATTATTCTGCCCTGCGACCAGTTCCTCGAACTTTTTGATACGCGCCTTGGACTTGGTCTGACGCCCCTTGGTGCCGGCCCGGATCCATTCCAGCTCGTCGTTGATCGCCTTCTGGCGGCCGGTGGCCTCGCGGTCCTCCTGCTCGAGACGCTTGGCCTTCTTCTCCAGATAGGTGGAGTAGTTGCCTTCGTAGGGGAAATATTTCCCGCGATCGAGTTCGAGGATCCAGCCCACGACATTGTCGAGGAAATAGCGGTCATGGGTGATCATCAGCACCGCGCCCGCATATTCCTTCAGGTGATTTTCTAGCCAGGTGACGCTTTCGGCGTCGAGATGGTTGGTAGGTTCATCGAGCAGCAGGATGTCTGGCTTCTGGATTAGCAGCCGGGTCAGCGCGATCCGGCGCTTTTCACCACCCGACAAATTTTCGACCGACAGGTCGGACGGCGGACAGCGCAGCGCTTCCATCGCGATTTCGAGCTGATTGTCGAGCGTCCAGCCATCGACCGCGTCGATCTGCTCCTGCAACGTGCCCATTTCCTCCATCAGCGCGTCGAAATCGACGTCTTCGGGCGGATCGGCCATGATGTTGCTGATCTCGTTGAAGCGATCCATCTTGTCCGCAATCTCGCGGGCACCGTCCTTGACGTTTTCCAGGACATTCTTGTTGGGATCGAGCTGCGGCTCCTGCGCCAGATAGCCGACGGTTATATTCTCGCCCGGCCAGGCTTCGCCCGAAAAATCAGTGTCGATCCCGGCCATGATCTTGATCAGGGTCGATTTACCCGCGCCGTTCGGCCCGACGATGCCGATCTTGGACCCGCGATAAAATTGCAGGTTGATGTTGCTCAACACCGGCTTGGGCGCGCCGGGGAAGGTCTTTGTCATGCTCTTCATGACATAGGCATATTGCGAGGAGGCGGACATGGGTTCTGCAGCTCCGAATAAAGACAGAGAAAGGATTTGGCGCGGAGTTAGCGGAGGCGGGACGCATTGGCAAATGGGTGATGGCTCGCTACGCTCTCATCCATGCAGAAAATCCGATCGGGCACGCTGGCCGCCCTCCTCCTTGGCAGCGCTTTCACCCCCACCCTCTCCTTCGCTGCCCCGGCAGACAGTGCCGCGATTCGCGAAGCGGCGCTCCAGGACGACGTCGCCTGGGACTTTACCGAAGGGCTGACCACCGAAGTCGGGCCGCGCCCGGCCGGCACGCCTCAGGAGGCGCGCGCGCGCGACTGGGCAGTGGCTAAGCTCAAGGCGCTGGGGTTCAGCAATGTGCGGGCCGAACCCTATACCATGCCGGTATGGGTGCGCGGCCATGACGAAGCGAAGATCCTCTCGCCTTTCCCGCAAAATCTAGTGCTGGCGGCGCTGGGCAATAGCGGATCGACCACGGACAAGGGGATTACCGGCGAAGTCGTCTATTTCCCGACCCTCGCCGATCTGGAAGCGGCCCCCGACGCGAGCCTGAAGGGCAAGATCGCCTTCGTCAGCCATGGTATGGAAGCAACGCAGGACGGCTCCTCCTACGGCTATTTTGGCGCAGCACGTCGTCAGGGGCCAAGCATCGCGGCGAAGAAGGGCGCGATCGGCATCCTCATCCGCTCGATCGGCACTGATCATCACCGCATGCCCCATACCGGCGTTCAGATGTGGGCCGATGGCGTCACGCCGGTACCGGCCGCGGCCCTCTCCGTACCCGATGCCGAACAACTCGCCCGCGTCATTGCGCGCGGACAGCCGGTGAAGCTGCACCTCACCCTGACATCGAAAATGCTCAAGGATCAGCCATCAGGCAATGTCATCGCCGAAATTCCCGGTAGCGATCCGGCGGCAGGCGTCGTCGTCGCGGCCTGTCACCTCGACAGCTGGGATCAGGGCACGGGCGCCATCGACGACGCCAGCGGCTGCGCCATTGCGGCGGCATCCGCCCTGCATGTCGCGAAAGCAGGCCAGCCCCGCCGCACCATCCGCGTGCTGATGGCAGGCGCGGAAGAAGTCGGCGGCGATGGCGCGCGCGCTTATTTCAAGGCCCATGGCGCGGAAAAACATGCGCTGGCGATCGAGTCGGACTTTGGTGCCGACCGGGTGTGGCGCGTCGATTTCAAGCTGCCGCAAGGACATGAAGCGCTGGCGACGCGCGTAGCGGCGGCACTGGCCCCGCTCGGCATCGGCGCAAGCAAGCAGGAGGCTGGCGGCGGCGCAGACATCGCACCCTTGGTCCGGGCGGGCGTACCGGTCATCGACCTTCAGCAGGATGGCACGCGCTATTTCGATCTGCACCACACGCCCGACGATACGCTGGACAAGGTGGACCCCGCGCAACTGCGCCAAAACGTCGCCGCCTGGGCCGTCACATTGAACCTTATCGCCAATGCATCAGAATCCATGGGCGTTAACTGAACTTTTATTGTAGACAACACCCCGTCGCGTGATTCTGTCGCTTCACCGACGCAGAAAAGCATTGATTTGTGCAGCGCACACGTTAATGCGGGTCGCTCGCGTAGGGTCACATCATAAAGTGGCTGACGCGGCAAAATGCTATGGGAGCCGTACACAATGAAGAAGATCGCTGTAGTTTTCGCTTCGGCCAGCCTGATGGCTCTCGCCGCTTGCGGTGAGACCCCGGCCAACGAAACCGCGAACGCTTCGAACGCCGTGGTTGAGAATGTCGTCGAGAACGCCATGAACGCCTCGGACAATGCCATGAATGCCGCCAACGCTGCCGACAACGCTGCGATGATGGCAAACAACGCTGCGAACGCGATGTAATCTTCGCGTCAGCGAGATTTCCGAAGGGCGGGCCGTCAGGTCCGCCCTTTTTGTTTGTAAGTCGATTGACGGCACGCACATTGGGCCGCTAAGGCGCATCGACGTCGGGGAGTAGCGCAGTCTGGTAGCGCGCCTGCTTTGGGAGCAGGATGTCGCAGGTTCGAATCCTGTCTCCCCGACCACTTACCTCACATGATGCGCTGCACGATGATCCAGGCCGGCACTGTCGCCAGCGCCAGGAACGTCCCCAGCGGGACGCGCGCACCGGCCGCCTTGGCCCGGCCCGTCACCAGCATCACCAACAGACCCGTCGCCGACGCGATCAGCAGGATGAAGGGCAAGGCCTGCCAGCCCATCCATGCGCCGAGCGCGCCCAGCAGCTTGGCATCGCCCAGGCCCAGCCCGTCCCGCCCCCGCACCGCCCGATAGCCCAGCGCAATGGCCAATAGCGCGCCATAGCCCGCCGCTGCACCAATGGCGCGATCGATCAGCGTCACGTCGGTCGCCCACAGGCCGATGGTGAAGCCCAGAAAGGCCAGCGGCAGCGTCAGCGCATCAGGGAGCCAGAAATGCCGCCAATCCAGCACCGCCAGCGTCAGCAGCAACCAGCCGAACATAGCCCAGCCGATGCCGCCCAGATTGGGCATCATGCCCAGCGCCAGCACGCCAATCACGGCGCATCCCGCTTCGACCCGGCCATGCAAAGGGTCGATCGCTGCCCCACAACTGCGGCATCGCCCGCGCTGTATCATCGCGCTGATCAACGGTATCAAATCCCGCGCGCCAACCGTCCGCCCGCACCCGTCGCAGGCCGACCTCCCGCGCATCACGCTGCGGCCCTGTGGCCAGCGCAGAATCAACGTAGCGAGAAAACTGCCCAGGATCGCACCTGCCAGCCCGCCGATCAGCGCCGCGACCGGCTCGATCACAGCGTGCCGTCGACCTTGAGCAACTGCCCGTTGCCGACAGCCGCAAAGCCCGCCAGCCCCAGCGCCCCGGCCAGCGTCGGATCCGCCGTCTCCACCCGCATTTCCGCGGTGTAGCGTCCCGACCGCCAGATGCGCAGGGTCAGCTTTTCCATCCCCGACTGGCTGATCAGCGGCAGCAGCAAGGCATCGCCATCGCAGCTTACGACGCCCGAAAGTCCCTGCGTCAGGTTGAGGCCCGGAAATTGCCCCGCCATCCGCGCCCGCACCCGCCCCTCGGCATGGCCGCAGCGTTCGCCGGCGAAATAGGCGCTGACATCCTCCAGCATCAGGCTGCCCACCGGCAGTGGCGCAAAGGTGCGACCCAGCGGCATTGCACCCGTCACATCGTCGATACCTATCCGGCCGAAACCGACCGTCAAAGCGCCGCCAATATCGTCGGCCAGGCCGTTGCGCCGCTCTATGTCGAATCGCGCCCGGCCGGTCAGCAAGGCAATGGGCGACAGGCCAGCGCGCACGCTCCCCATCGGCATCTCGCCCAGCATCAACTGGTCGATCCGCCCGCTCCACACCGTCCCGCGCACCTCGCGCGCGGCAACGCCCAGCCGCTCCAACCCGGCCAGGCCAAGCGCCACGCGCATGGGCAGGAAGATCAGCAAGCCAAGCGCCAGCGTGACGAGCAGGATGATCCGCATCCGGCGTGAGAGGGTCAGGCCCATCATTGTCCGTTCCCCCGTGCAAGCACGGCCTGCACCGACACGCTGCCCGCCGTAGGCGCAGGCCGCGCGCTCATCGTATCGACGCGCACGCCTTGCGCTTCCAGCGTGGCGAGCCAGCTGAACAGCGCCACCGGGCGAACCGAGGCGATCGCGATGTCCATCCGGTCCGCCCCTTGCGCTTGCGCCCGTTCCAGCGTCAATCCCGCCTCACCCGCGCTCTGGCCAACCAACTGGTCGATCGGCGCGCTCGGTCCTGCCGCCTGCGCATTGCGGGGCAGTGCCTTCAACTGCTTGACCGCCGCGCGAACCGCCGCGTTGCGATCAGTCGCGGCACGCGAGTCGTCGCGCGCCGCGATCTGCGCGCGGTCGAGCGGCATCGCCACCCCGAACCACAGGATCACGCCCGCCAGCAAACCGAACATCACGCCCAGCATCACCTGTTCGCGCGCCGAGCGTTCAGCCCAAAGGCTCTTCATCCGTTCCATCATGACCGCACCGTAATATCCGCCAGCGTTCGCCCGCCCGGATCCTGCGAAGGGGTGGCCGTGATCGTAAAGCCCGCCGCCTGCAGCGCGAGCAGCACGATGTTGATGTCGTCGGCCTTGGCCGAGGCCAGCGTCGCGCGCACCATCCCGTCCGGGTCGCGCGACAGGCTGGTCAGCGCCACACCCGGCGCATCCTGCATCGCGCTCAGCAATCCGGCAACCGGTGCGGTAAAGGCACGCCCACCCGCGCCGCGCGCGGCAAGCTGCCCCTCCATCTCGGCCAGTGCCTGCGCCGGATCACTGGCACCCGGCAGCACTTGCTGCGCCTGAGTCAGACTGTCCCCGTCGAGGCGGCTGGCCTCGCCATAATTTTTCGCAATGCCGATGAGCGCAATCAACAGGCTGGCGAGCAGGATAAAGCCACTCCACAGGGCAATCCGCCCAATCACCCGCTGGTCGATCGACCGCCGCACGCGCTTGGCAAAATCGCCCTGGCGCAGGTCGAGCGGTGGATTGTCGAGCGCGGCGATGGCGCGCCCCTCGATCAGGCCGGGCGACACTTCGGCAATCGGTGCATCGCCGACCAGTGCGTCCGACGCCATATCGCCGGTCAGCGCCATGTCGACACCGCGCAACACGGTTGCGCCGCCAATCTCACCCCGCGCAAAACCGCTTTCCGGCTCAGGCAGCAGCAAAGCGGCCGGCACGATCAGATCGGGGTCCAGCCCATGATGCTGCGCCCATAGCAACCAATGCTGCATGTCGGCGCGGCTGGCGAGCGCGATGATATGCGGCCGGGCGGGATCTTCATTGGCGCAAGGGGCGGCGAACAGCTGGTCCGCTGGCGCGATGCCACCCGCCAGCGCCGCCAACCGCGCCGCCGCCCGCCCCTGCCGCACCGGCAGGTCGGGATGGGCCGTCCAATGCAAGGCCACCAAAGCGGCCGGCGGCACCAGCATCACCCGCGCCTGATCGGGCAAAGCGGCAATGCCGCAGGCGGCGAGCCAATTGGCGCCCACGCCCGACTGCACCAACGCGCCGTCGATCACCCGCATCCAGTGCGGTTCCGCCTCTTCGGCTTCGGGCAGAAAGACGATCAGGGCATCGCGTGCGCTCATGCGCCCGCGCCCCAGCTGCGCCGCACGATCGTCGCCGGGTTCTCCCGCGCGTCGATCAGCGCGCGCTCCACCAATTGCGTTCCCCCGACATTCACCGACACGTCCACTTCGAAAAACCCCGTCGTCAATTTGACCTGCTCCGCCACCTCGGTCATCGGCGACAGGCCGCTAAGCGAAGGCATAGCCCAGAATTGCACCGTGCTGCCGTAGCCGTCCGGTGGCCGCTGCGCCAGCAATTGCCGCGCCTGCGCGACCGACAATTGCCCCGGTAACAGCATCGCAAATAGCGGTGCCTGCGTCGGTAGCAGCGTATTGATGTTGATCGGCGACAAATCCGTGACGGGCAAAGCGCAAACCCATGGCCGCGCCAGATCGTAAATGGCAGGCGTGATGCCGTTGACCGCGCGCAATTCGCTGGCATCGACCATCAATCGGTTTGCCGCGCGATAGGGGCGCGGGGCCTGAGCGTAAGTTTCATCCTCCGCGCCGCCCGGCTGCGCAACGCTGTCGCTATCGATCCAGTCGGCCAGCCCGGCCGCAGCACCCTGCGCCTGTCGCGCATCGACCCCCAGCGCCTGAAGCAAGGCCTGAAATTGCGATACGCCGATGGGCCGGACCTTCAGGCTGGCCTCGCTCTCGCCCGTCACAACACTGTTCAGATTGAAGCAATTGCCGCCATCGGTCACCCGCGCGGTCGCTATGCCGCCGGGGACGGGAATGCTCTGCGGCGTCCCCATCCATCCGCCCGCCAGCGTGATCCTGGCCGGATTGGCCGCGACCAGATCGCCGATCCGCATCCGCGCAATCTGCGTCCCGGCATCGGCATAGGCCCGCGCCTGATCGATCGCGCCGCCATTGCCCGTCATGCGCGTGGCCAGCGCGACCCGTTCGAGCGCGGTCGCGGCGACGACGGACATGACCGCGACCAGCAGCAAGACCGTTAGCAGCGCCGCGCCGCGTTCATTGGGCTTGCGCGGATCAGGCACCGGACGCGCCTTCGACAATCGGTTGCTCGATCGGGCCGGGCGCGACCAGGAATCGCAAGGTGACGGGTGGTTCGCCTGTCCGCGTCAACACCATCTCCACCGCGCGGGGCAGAAGGTCGGGCTGGGTCGGGGTCCAATCGTCGCGCCATTTGCCCTGCGCATCGCGAAATTTCAGGACAACCGCTTCGACATTGTCCAGCAGCGCCGCTGGTTCATCGCCCGCCGCGCCGTCCAGTTGCGCATAGCTGCGCCGCTCCAGCCGCCCCTGCCGCACCCAATATTCGATCTTTTGCAGCGAAGGCCGCGGCAAATCGCCCAGATTGTCCCAACCGCCGCGCACGAACTGCATCACCGGCTGGCCTTCGCCCTCACCGTTCGCCCAAAAGGCTGGCGCGAGCGTGCCGCTCTCCGTGCGGGTGATGCGCGGCACCGCCTGCCCCAGATCGCCCGCCAGCGCCCCGCCCGCGCGCTGGACTGCGGCCATATCGTCAAGCCGCGCCTTGATCTGCGCCTGCGCCGACACGCTATTGCCGAGCAACAACACGCCCGCACTGGCCAACATCGCAAAGATCATCAGCGCGACGAGCAACTCGATCAGCGTGAAGCCAGCGTCCGGACCATTCTCTCCGCTCGCTTCGAGCGAAGTCGAGAAGCCGTTGCTCGACCTGAACGGATGGAGGCGCGAGCGATGCATCACTCCACCACCCGCACGAAACTCAGCACCACCGGCGACGCGCCTGGCTGCCCGTCCACCGTCAAGTCCACCTGCAACAGCCGCTGGTCATCGGTCGGCTTGACGATCCGGCGCCAACGCCAGTTCCGCCCGCCATTGGCGACCGCGCCCTTCTCTTCGCCCACTGAAGGCGGCAAAGGATCGCTCTGCACCTCGACCATCAGGTTGCGCGCGACGATCTGGCCCAAAGCCTTGCTGTCGAGATCGGCGGCGGTCCGCAGCGTCACCCCCTGCAACCGCACCAGCGCCAATGCCGCCAGACTGAAAACCGCCAACGCAACGAGCATTTCGAGCAGCGTGAAGCCACGTTCACATTTGCCGTCACCCCGGACTTGATCCGGGGTCCAGGGCGCAAAGCACTGCCCTGTCTCGCCTCGGACGCGGGGTCCAGCCCGGCATGACAGCGGAGGGGATGGCAGCTTACCCACCGACCATGACCTTCCCGGCCATATCGACCGTCACCAACACCCGCTCACCTTCGCGCGCCAGCGTGACGGTCAGCGGATCGGTCGGCAGCCCCGTGCCGTCAAAGCCGATCTGTTGCCGCCCGTCCTTGCCCACCAAAGCGCGCGTGCCACCCTTCCAATTGGCGGTGACGAACGGCTTGTCCTCCAGCGGCACCCAACGCCCATCCTCGCGGCGCTGGAAACCATAGCCTGACGCCGACACCCACAATCCCATGGGCGCGGCCGTCACGACCGCTTCGTCGCGCGCGGCAGCAACGCGCGCGGCAAAGCGGTCGGCATCCTCGATCACGCGCCCGCGCGGATCGGGGATGGCCATGACGACGGCAGCCGAAATGAAACCGATAATCGTCAGCACGACCATCAGTTCCACAAGCGTGAAGCCCTGTTGGGCGGAACGCCGCACAAAGTTGAACCCACATCCGTTCGTTTCGAGCGAAGTCGAGAAACGAGGCAGAGCCGAGTTCAGCGAAGCTAAACGCTTCTCGACACGCTCGAAGCGAACGGCAGATGAGTTACATCTCGCTAGAATAAATATCCGCATTTTCACTCTCGCCACCCGGCTGTCCATCCGCGCCCAGCGAACTGATGTCGAACGCGCCCTTGCGCCCCGGCACGGTGTAGACATAGGCGCGGCCCCACGGATCGTCGGGCAGCTTCTTGATATAGCCGCCACGGCGGTAGCGCTGCGGCTGGGCCAGCGACGCGGGCGGGTTGAGCAACGCCTGCAACCCGTCGGACCCGGCGGGATAGGTCAGATTGTCGAGCCGATATTGCTCCAGCGCCTGTTCGATCGTGGAAATATCGGCCTTCGCCTTCTCGACCCGCGCGGTGTCGGTCGCGGGAATGACGTTGATCGCCACGATCGTCGCCAGCAGGCCGATGATGACGATCACCACCATCAGTTCGACCAAGGTGAAGCCATCCTCTCCCCGCCTACTATCTCCGTTCGCCCTGAGCCTGTCGAAGGGCACTCCTTTTGCTGAAAAGAAAGAAGGGGCTTCGACACGCTCAGCCCGAACGGATTTTAGCTTAAACATATTCAACTCCTAAGCCCCGGTCAGGCTTTGCAACTGCAAAATCGGCAGCAGGATGGACAGGATGATGACGGCGACGATGCCGCCCATCAATATGATGATGATCGGCTCCAGCATGGCGAGCGCGGTCGAGGTGAACGAGTCGAACTCGCGCTCCAGATAATCCGCCGCGCGCTCCAACATGGTGTCCAGCCGCCCGGCGCTCTCGCCGCTCGCGGCGAGATAGACCAGCAGCGGCGGAAACACACCGGCGCGGCGCAGGGCGGCGGACAGGCTGCCCCCGCCCCGGATGGCTTCGACGATCTCGTCAGACGCCCGGCGCAGCACCCGATTATGCACGGTGTTGGCCGTCAGCGTCAGCCCTTCCATCAACGGCAGGCGGCTCGCCACCATGGTCGACAGCGTGCGCGCCATCCGCGCGGCATGCAGATCGCGGATCAGCTTGCCCAGCACCGGCAGGCCCAGCAGGGTCGCGTCGAACCGATAGCGGAACCGCTCATTCTTGAGCGCGCGCCAGAAGGCGACACCGCCCAGGATCATCGCGATCAGCAACAGCCACCAATAGGCCGCCAGAAACGCCGACAAGCCCATCACCATCCGCGTCAGCAAGGGCAATTCCTGCCCCACCGTGTCGAACTGCTCGACCACCTTGGGTACGACGAAGATCATCAACGCCGCCACCACGAACACCGCAAAGGTCGCCAATACCGATGGATAAGCGATCGCGGTCAACACCTTGGACCGCATCAGCGCCTGCCGTTCCATCAGGTCGGACAATCGCTCCATGATCGTGGGCAGGCTGCCGGAGCTTTCGCCCGCCGAGATCATGGCGCGATAGAGCGGCGGGAAACTTTTCGGCTCCGCGCCCAGCGCATCGGCCAGCCGCCGCCCCTCCATCACGCCCGAATGGACTTTACCCACGACGGCGCGGACATGATCCTGCTCGCTCTGCCGCCCGATCGTGCGCAGCGACTCCTCCAGCGGGCTGACCTGCGTCAGCGTCGCCAATTGTCGCGTGAACAAAGTCAGCTCCTTGGCGCTCAGGCGCGGGCTGCGCAGCGACAGGTTCGCGCGGCTGCGCGCGCTTTCGACCGCGCCCGGCTCCAGCGCGACGATGAACAGCTTGCGCGCGTCCAGCTTGGCGCGCGCCTCCTCGATGCTATCGGCCTTGATCGATCCCTTGCGGTCCTTGCCCGCAGGGTCGATCGCGACATAGTCAAACTCAGCCATCGACGATCGTTTCCGCCTCGACCGAATCGCGCCGCGACACGCGGATCGCCTCTTCCGCCGTGGTCTGTCCGTCGCGCACCAAAGCGCGCGCGGCCGACCCCAGATTGGGCGCATTGAGGAAGGCATGGCGCGCAATCAGCGATTCGTCGCCACCATCATTGATCAGGCGGCGGATCGTATCATCGACGCGGATCGCCTCGAACACGCCGATCCGGCCCTTGTAACCCGTGCCGTTACACTCGTCGCAGCCGCGCGCGCGATAGATGATCGTGCCGGGATCGAAACCCAGCAACGCGCTGGCCGACTTGTCCGCCTGCACCGGCTCGCGGCAGCTCTGGCACAAGCGCCGCACCAGCCGCTGGGCGATCACCGCGCGCAGCGTGGACGCCAGCAGGAACGGTTCGACCCGCATGTCGCGCATCCGCGTGATCGCCCCGACCGCGTCATTGGTATGGACGGTGGACAACACCAGATGCCCGGTGAGCGATGCCTGCACTGCAATCTCCGCCGTCTCGCGATCGCGGATTTCGCCGACCATCACCACGTCGGGATCTTGCCGCAAAATCGCGCGGAGCCCAGCCGCGAAGGTCAGCCCGACCTTGGCATTCACCTGAGTCTGGCCAACGCCCTCCATCGCATATTCGACCGGGTCTTCGACGGTCAGAATGTTGCGTGATCCGTCGTTCAACTGGCGCAAACCGGCATAGAGCGTGGTCGTCTTGCCCGACCCGGTCGGCCCGGTGACCAGGATGATGCCATTGGGTTCGCTCAATCCTTCGCGGAAAATCCGATCCGGCGTGCCGTTCATGCCGAGCAGGTCGAGCGTAATCCCCGCATTCTCCTTGTCGAGAATACGCAGCACCACCCGCTCGCCCGCCCGGCTTGGCAGGGTGGACACACGCACGTCGAGCAGCTTGCCGCCCAGCGTCAGGCCGATGCGCCCATCCTGCGGCACCCGCCGCTCGGCAATGTCGAGCCGCGCCATCACCTTGATGCGGCTGACCACAACCGGCGCGACATGCGGCGGCATGCGCAGCGTTTCGCGCAGAACGCCATCCACGCGCATGCGAACGATCAGGCCCGTTTCATAGGGTTCGATATGAATATCCGACACGCCCTGCCGCGCGGCTTCGGCGATGATGCCGTTGATCAGGCGGATTGCGGGCGCATCGTCCGCACTGTCCAGCAGATCGTCGGCCGTTGGAATGTCAGCGGCAAGAATATCCAATTCGTCCGCGCCGACATCCAGCGATCCCGCCATCGCGGCTGCGCTGCCCTCCATCGCATAATGGTTGGACAGATGCCGGTCGAACTCGGCGGGCGTCGTGAAAACGACATCGAAACTGCGCGCCAGATGACGCCGCACCTCCAGCAGCACGCGCGGATCGCTCCCCTCCCGCACGCCGATCGTCAACCGCTCGCCCTCGATCAGCAGCATGACGACGCCATTCTTGCGCGCGAAGGTGTAGGGAATGTCGATGGGCCGCGGCGGCGCGGGGGGAAAAGTCCCGATGCCGGAAGCAGCGTCCGCTGGCATGGCTGAACCCGTGTCGCTCACTGCTGACCTCCGCTTGGGGGCAGATACACCGGCCGCACCACGCCGCTCGACTGCCGCACGATCGGCTCGATCACGTCCGGCTGCGCAGGCGCCACCACCGCATCGGTCGGCTGCGGCGGCAATGGCGGTGTCGCCCCCATATAGTCGCGGACCAGCTCATCGATGGTCGGCTCCATGTCGGGATTACGCTGCAACTGCATCCCCCGAACATAGCCATAGCGCTGCTGCGTCAGCTTCTGCGCATCCTCCTTCGATCGCAGGATCGTCGGCCGGATGAATACCATCAGGTTCGTCTTGGTCCGGCTGCGGCTGCGCGACTTGAACAATTCGCCCAGACCCGGAATGTCCGACAGCAACGGAATCCGCTCGATCGTCTTGCGCTCATTATCATCGAGCAAGCCGCCCAGCGCCAATATCTCGCCATCATCGACCGTGACCGTGGTTTCGATCTCGCGCTTGTTGATGATCAGGTCGCTGCTCGAATTGCTCACCGGCCCGGCGACGCTCGACACTTCCTGCCGCAGGAACAGCTTGATCGCGCCGCCCGTATTGATCTGCGGCTTCACCTCCAGCTTGATGCCGACATCCTGACGCTGCACGGTACGGAACTGGTTATCAAAATTCTGGCTCAGCGCCTCGCCGGTCGTCACCGGCACCTGCTGCCCGACCAAAATCGACGCCTTCTGATTGTCCAGCGTCATAACCGATGGCGTGGACAGCAGGTTGCTCTCCGTATCGGACTTCACCGCATTGATGATCGCGCCGAAAATGCCATTCTTGCCGATGCTCCCACCAAGGCCCGCGATCGCCCCGGTCGCACTGGTCAGGCTGTTGATCGCCGCCTGCTGCAAGGTGCTGGCCAGGTCGCCGCTATTCTGCACCTCGGTCGTGGTCCGCGTGCCGTCGGGCGCGACCACAGTCGTTGTCGTCGTGCCCAGCTGAGTCGCGCCATAGGCTCCCGCCAGTGTCAGCAAATTGGGCGATGCGTTGGAATAGTTGGAGGCAGCAAAGCCGGTCGAAGTGCTGCCGAGCAGGAATTGTACGCCAAGCTTCTTGGCCGCCGCATCGCTGATCTCGACGATGATCGCCTCCACCAGTACCTGTTCGCGGCGCGTGTCGATCTGGCGGATCGTCTCGCCCAGCATTCGCTGCACATCGCTATTGGCCGCAACGATGATTGCGTTCGCGCCTTCGTAACGGGTGACGATCGCCGGACCACGGGTCGAAATGCCACTCCCACTGGAGGAACCCGAAGACGCAGCCGCAACCGGGGCCGCGGCCTGCGACGCGGGCGCACCCGCACCGGCCGCTGGCGTAGACGCCGTCACGGGCTGATTGGTCGACTGCCCCACCAACTGTTGCAACACCGGCAACAGCTTTTCGGCATCGGCATGTTCCAGCCAATAGACGCGGATTTCGGTGCCGCTCGCGGCCTGCTGGTCGAGCTGACGCGCCATGGCAGAGAGGCGGGCGACGGTATTGGCATCGCCCCGGATGGCAATCGCGTTGCTGCTATCGATCGGCACCACGGTAGCGGCCGAAGCCACCGCATTCTCCCCGCCACCGCTGCTCGCCACCAACGCCTGCAGTGACGTCGCAATCTCGCGCGCACCGGCATTTTTCAGCATCACCATCTGCGTCGCCGACGTGTCGCGATCGACGCGCGCGATCACCTGGCGGATGCGGGCGATATTATCGGCATAATCGGCCACCACCACGCTGTTGCCCGCGCGGTTGGCGGTCACTGACCCTTCCTTGCTGACCAGCGGGCGTAGCGTTTCCAACGCACTCGCCGCATCGATCGAGCGCAGGCGGAACACCTCGGTCACGAAGCTGTTGCGGCTGGCACCACGGCCGACGCTGCTCGGCTGGCCCGACGCGCCATCGGCGGGCTGGATGCGATAGGCACCGCCCGGCGCTGGCACCGCCACCAGGCCATTGGCGCGCAGCGTGGACAGCACGATCTCGAAATATTCGGAACGCGAGAGCGGCCGGTCGGTCACGACCGACACCTTCCCCTGCACCCGATTGTCGATGATGAAGGTACGCCCCGTCACCCGCGCCGCGTCCTGAATGAAGGCGCGAATATCGGCATCGCGGACGTTGAGCGTCTGCTGCGCCATCAGCGGTGCGGCGATCGGCGTCGCCAGCGCGAGGGCAAGAGCGGCGGTATGGAGGAGTTTGCGGGTCATTGGCCTTGCACGATCAAGTTGACGGAGGCGACGGCAGCGCCGCGCTCCACGGTCAGGGACAGGCGCGCACCGGGCGCGATCTGGTTCTGGATGGATTGCAGGTCGCCGATCGGCTGACCGTTGATCTGGGTGACGATGTCGCCGGGGCGGAAACCGGCGCTGGCAAAGCCCGGTCCCTTGGCGCTCACCGCCAGGCCTGTGACCCGGCCATTTTGCATCCGGGGCGCAAAACCGATGTCGCGCTTCAAACTGTCCGCCGTAGGCCCGGACCCGATCGGCGCAACCGACCCTTCGCCCGGTGATGGTGATGCGTCGACAGAAGGCGCGCCACCTTCGGGCGCGGCGGCGGGTGCCGGGGTCGATTGATCGATGAAAATCTGCTCTTCCGCCCCGCCTCGGTCGATCGTCACATGGTCGAACGCAACAGCCTTCAACACCACGCCGGGCATGATTTCATCACCCACGGCAAAGCTGTTCTGCACGCCGTCGGGCGATGCGATGATCGCAGAACCCAGCCCCGACCCTTCATTGACGCGCACGCCGTAAAGGGTGAGCGCCAGCGACGTGACCACGCCATTGCCCGACGGTGTCGGCGCATCGCTGCGGAAGAAGGGGTCGAAGGACGCGAACAACGCCTGCCGCGCGCTGGGCGACAGGATTTGCGCTTGACGGCCCTCCCATGGTCCGAAGCTGCCGACCGGCACCACGACTGCCCAGACGAGCCGCACCAATTGCAACGCCAGCAGCATCAACAGGCCGCGCTCCAACAGGCGCCACCCGTCGAACGGCGGCAAGCCCCGCGGTCTACGCTCGCTCCACCCGCGCACAGTCTGGCCGAACGGCACTCGCATGATCTGATGAAGCCCCCTTTGATGTGGGAGCCTGCTAGGCATTTCTTCTTACGGCAAGATGACGTTTGTATGACTGTAATATGACATGATGGTAGGCACGCACATCACTTGCATTTTGGCGGCTGAACGATAGCAACGGCGGCGTCTTTACCGCATCCGACCGCCATTGCAGGACCGACCATGACGGACCAGACCATCACCGCCGCCGCCGACGGCGATCCAGCCTGGATCGGCGCGCACGCCCGCGTGCAGCGCGTGCCGAACAAGGAACTGACCCTGTTCATCCTGCGCGATTTTCTCTCCGCGCAGGATTGCGCCGCGCTGATCGAGCGAATCGACGCCCAGCGTCGCCCCTCCACCATCGCCGACGCCAATGGTGACGGCTATTTCCGCACCAGCGAAACTTGCGATCTCGATCATGGCGACCCGTTCGTCGCGGCCATCAACGCCCGGCTCGACGCCTTTACCGGGATCGCGACCGCCTATGGCGAACCGATCCAGGGCCAGCGCTATGATGTCGGGCAGGAATTCAAGGCGCACACCGATTATTTCGACCCCAAGGGCGCGGACTATGCGACCTATTGCTCGGTCGCGGGCAACCGCACCTGGACGTTGATGGTCTATCTCAACGAACCGACCGCCGGCGGCGCGACCCGCTTCACCAAAATCGGCAAGACGGTCCAGCCCCAGACCGGCAAGCTGCTCGCCTGGAACAACCGTCTGGCACCCGGTCAGCCGAACCCCGCCAGCATCCATCACGGCATGAAGGTGCGCAGCGGCGTCAAGCATGTCATCACCAAATGGTATCGCGAAAAGCCCTGGGGCTGAACGGATGCGAGGACCGCCATAAGCGTCCAGACGCAAAACGACCGGCTCGCACGAAACGAGCCGGTCGCTTGGCAAACCGCAGGGCCGCGTGCAGGCGGCCCCTTGGCTTATATCAGAATGCCACCGTCATCGACGCGGCAATCGTGGTGCCGATCTTGTAACGGTTATAATAGACGCGGTTACCGTCCTGTTCCTGGAACTCCTGGAACTTGCGGCCCAATATGTTGCGGGCTTCGAACTTGAACTCGCTGTTGATGCCGCCCGGCAGCTTGACGCCCTGCCGTGCCACGAAGTCGAGTTGGACGCCCGGCCGTTCCTTGATGTCCGGCTGCAGGTTGGGACCGCGGCTGGTCACGCGGTCGCTGGCATAGGTCAGCAACAGCGTCTGCTGCGACAGCTTGTCGGTGTCTTCAAGGCCGATCTGCAGGTTGACCAGATGGTCCGACTGACCCGTCAACGGCACGCCGTCGAGGAAGAAGTCGGACGCGGCTGGCGGATCACCCACGGTGTAGGTGTAGGGGATAGTCGTATCGCCATCCTGCACCTTCAGTTCCGACTGGGTGTAGGTGTAGTTGCCGATCAGTACAATGCGGCGGCTCTGGAAGAAGGACGAATCCGACCAGCCGTCGAGCGGGATATATTTCTGCACTTCCAACTCGGCGCCATAGAGCGTCGCTTCGGGCGCATTGGCAAAGCTGGTGGTGACATTATAGGTGTCGGTGATCGTGGTGTAGGTTTCGATCGGATTGTCGATCTTCTTGTAGAAAGCCGCAACCGTAATCCGCTCGTCACGTCCCATATACCATTCCGCCCGAACGTCGGCGTTCCACAACTCGCTGTCCTGCAAGAAGGGGTTGCCGCGGAAGAAACGGTTGGATTCGGTGTCGAGATAAGGCTGGGCAATCAATTCGCGGAATTGCGGCCGGGCAATCGTCTTGGACGCACTGGCGCGCAACTGCAGACCCCTGGCCGCTTCAACCGTAACCGTCATGGCTGGCAGCCAATAATCGTTGCGGATATCGTTGAACGGCGTCAGGCCCGTACTGTAGACGTCCACGCCGGTTACCGACATGTCGCCCTTTTCGTAACGAACACCGGCGTTGATCGACAGGCCGGGGAACAGTTCCGCCTGCACCTGGCCATAGCCGGCATGGGTCCGCAGCGCTGCGTCATAAACGGGGTAGTTGCCCGAAAATTCCAGCAAGCCGATATCATAGAGCTGGATCGACGCATCCGACAGCAGGAAGTCGGGACGCAATTGCTGCACGGGGATCGGCAGGTTCACCGCATCGAAGTGCAGTTCGTAACGCGACGACCGACGCTTGGTATCGTTGAAGGCATAGCCTGCCGTCAGCGAGAAGCCCGGTGCGATCTTGTAGCTCAGATCGACGCCCGCGAACCACAGATCTTCGTTCAGGTCGCTGAACGTGACCGACGCATCACCGCGTTGACGGTTGAGCGCATTGACGAAACGGTCACCGACCGGATCGATCGCCAGATCGCGATTGGTGCGAACATAGACGAACTCGCGCTCATAGGGCGCTTCCCGCTGCGAATTGGCAAAGCCGCCGCGCATGTCGAGGCTGAGCGCATCGGACAGCTTGAACTCGCCGACCAACTGCGTGTCGATCAACTGCCGCTCATACCAGGCGGTATTCTGCTGCAGGAAGTCGGCTTCCTGGATGGTGCCATCATTCTGACCGATCGCCAGCGCGCTGCGCTTCAACGTGTCGCGAATATAGAGGTTGGTCCAGCGCAACTTCTGGTCACCCAGTTCCAGTCCGAAGCCGACGAGGCCGTTGACCGTGACTTCATTGTCAGTGCTGACCTGATTATAGCTGCGGCCCGCACCGGCTGCGACGTCGAGCGACGCCTGCTGCAGGTTTTCGCGGGTGCGCCACTTGTTGCTGTAGGAAGCGGTTGCGATCACACCCAACCGCCCATCGCTGCCGATATCGACGGCGGTGCCGCCATTGATCGAGCCCGAAAAGTTGAAGGGCGCGCTGTTGGTCCGCTGAACGACCGATGTGGCGGAGTTCAGGAACTGCATCGAAATGGCCTGCTGGTCGGCCCGGCTGAGATTCGGGAATGGCACGCCGCTATTGATCGCCTGCTGAAGCAGCGGCGGTACATCGCGCGAGCTGTCGTCGAAACCGGTCCAGTCGGACTTGGCCCCATAATGGGTATAGCCCATCTGACCCGACGTTTCGGTATTGGCCGAGCTGCCAACGCCGATTTCCAGATAGCTTTCGCTCGGAATGGCCTTGGTCGTCAGGTTGATGACGCCGCCGCCGAATTCGCCGGGGAAGTTGACCGAATAGGTCTTCTGCACCAGCGTCGAAGCGATCACGCTGGTCGGGAAAATGTCGAGCGGAACGACGCGCTTCAAGGGTTCGGGGCTTGGCAGCGGCGAGCCGTTGAGTAGGGCGAGCGAATAGCGATCGCCAAGACCACGGACATAGACATAGCCGCCCGACACGACCGACAGGCCGGTCACGCGCTGGAGCGAACCGGCGATATCGCCTTCGCCCGTGCGGCGGATGTCGGCGGCGGACAGTACGTTCACCACCTGCGGCGCGGCCTGCGACACATTGCTGGTACGACGGCCGGTGACGACGATGTCGGCACCAGGGATCGACACATCGACCCCGTCCTGCTGCGCGTCTTCTTGGGCAGCGGCGGGCGACACGGCACCACCGGCGTCGATTTGCGCCATGGCCGCAGGCGCGACCAGAGCGGATGAAATCAGGAGCAGGCGCGCCAGGCTGAGCGGCTTCGACATGCTAAATGTCCCCCTTTGGGATATGCAGTGCAAAAGAAGGCGGGGAAGCGCAGATGCACGCTCCCCCGCCCCTGTTGAGGTCGTGGGTCCGATCAGGTCGTCGGAATGGCGGTGCAGTTACCGCTGGTGCTGCCGAAGCTGGCGGTCACCGAGTTGCAGGTCCAACCGGCATACCAGGTGTCGCTGCTGTCCTTGACCGCACCGATATAGTTGGTGGTGTCGAACGCTGCGTCGAGCGTCTTGGGATCGATCGCGGTGCGAGCCGTTTCGGTCGCACCGTTGATGAACAGGCTGGTCAGCGACGGCGTGTAGCTGATCGTGCTGTTCGCACCGGCTTCGAAGATCGACTGAACGGCGGCGGCATCGACGCCACGGCTGCCCTTGAACGGCGTGCTGTTGCACTGCATCACAACCGAGATGTAGCGCGGCTTGCCCGCGTCCTGCAGCGCCGTGTCGGCGTCGCGGGTCGTGGTCGTGCTGTCGATACGCAGGCAGCTGTTGGTCGGCGCGACGATGATGCCGTTGGCCAGCGTCAGGTCCGCACCGCCGCGCAGCAGCATGGCCGAACCGTTGCTGCCCGTGGTCGAACGGTGGATGTAGGTGAAGTTCGCCATCTTCAGATACTGACGCGGCAGCGCATCTTCGCCATTGTTCGCGGCCGAACCACCGTTGGAGTCGGTTTCGAGGAAGCCGTCACCAATGTCGTTGCCAGCGCGCTGGGCGCTGATGACATATTGCACGGTGCCGCGATAGCCGACGTCGGAGTCGAAGTTATCGTCTTCGTTGCCGGTCAACACCAGATGCTTGAAGTGGACGTTGCCGCCGAAGGCTTCGATGCCATCGTCCGAGCTGTTGTGAACCTGGATGTGGTCAAGCTGCGTGCCGCTGCCGACGCCCGAAGGGGTCAGACCCTGCAATTCGCTGCCACCGGCGAGCGCGAAGCCCGAATAGCGGATCTGCACATAGGACATGCGACCCGAATTGTCGGCATCGTTGGCGCCGCCATACAGAGCGCCGCTGCTGCCTTCTGTGTCACGTTCGCACGCGACCGTGCCGGCCGCTGCTGCAGGCGCGATGCAATCGGTGATCCGCGCACGGCCAAGCAGCACGACGCCGCCCCACTGCTGCGACGTCTGATCGTCGGCGTTGCCCAGGACGTTCGATTCGCTGGTGAAGATGATCGGCTGCGATGGCGTGCCAACAGCATTGATCTTGTTGCCGCGGTTGACGGCCAGATAGGCCGCACCCGTGGTCGCAAACACGACAACGCCGGGCTCGATGTTCAGCGTGACTTCGGTGTTGGTGCTGGCGGCACCCTGGTCGGTGCCGACATCGACACGGCCGGGGAGCGAGTAAAGAACACCGGCAACCTTCGGCAAGGTGGTGCTTTCCGTAAAGCGGGTCGGGAAACCACAGTTCAGCCAGGTGTTGCCGTTCTTGTCCGAAATGGTGCCGCGCGCGGTCAGGTCAGCCGAACCGGAGATGTTGGGGCATTCCGCCGCCGGGGTCACGCCGGTCGGCGTGGGGGTCGGCGTTGGCGTGGGGGTTGGCGTCGGCGTTGGCGTTGGCGCGGGAATGACGATAGTGCCTTCGCCGGGCGAGGAGATGTCGTCTGCGCCGCAAGCGCTCAGACCGACGCAAGCGCAGCTCGCCATCAGGATCGTTTGGATACGGTTAATCTTGGCCATGTCGTCTCCGCTCCGGCTGCTGCCGGGATATGTTCAGGATGCGGAGCGCAGGGGAATTTCGAATCGGATAACGCCCCCTGTCACCCTCAAGCAGGGCAAATAGGCGCGGGAGGTGACAGGCTTGTTGGTATTCCGTGACATTGGAGCGTCATTTACATGACGCTTTTATGACTTTCATGTCATTAAGGTGACAGTCGTCAAAGCGACAAGGTTAAGGGTGCCGCCCATATGAGCGACACCCTTAACTAACTGTCCGAACCTGAATGCAAGCGCTGAATATTCAGCGCATGGCGTAGCTGGTTTGCAGCCGCCCCATCGCGCGGCGCGCAATGTCGCGCGAAGACGCTTCTTCGCCATTGGCCAGCACGAGCACGGATTCAGGCGCAAAGCGGGCGCTCTTATAGGCATCATGCGCGTCGGCGACGCGGCCCATGCCAAGATAGGCATGGCCCAGGTTGATCAGTCGGGCCGGATCGCTCGCCGCATCGGGGCGAACCGCGTTCAGCCGGCGCGCAGCCTTGTCGAAATCGCCGCGCATCAGCGATCCTGCGGCCAGGCGGCCATCGGGAACGCCCACCACGACGACCTCATCCGGTGCGGCCTGAGCCATGCCCGGCGCGACACAAGCCAGCGCAAAACCCATCATTACCGCTACCGTCTTCATCCTAATTCTCCTGAAAAAAACTCCTTACTATAGCCAGGAGTATTTCATTTAGATGACATCGACGCAAGAGCGCGCATTTTCGATGAAACAAATTTGTTTCACGTAAAAACAGCAGCTTATGAATATTTCATCGCATTGTCATAAAATCGTAATCGAAAGGACAGGTCCATGTCCATCGATTCGAGACGCGAGTCGCGGGTAAGGCTCCGGCGAAGATCGCACGAGAAGCCAAGAACAACGATGTCAGGGAATAAGGTCCGGGAGGTTCTGTTGCCCGGCCCTCCCGGAGGCCGCTGAATTCCCTTCTGTTGCCCGGTGGGTTCAACCGCGCTATTTTAGGGTAACGTCAGGCCGTGAGGCCCTCAGTTACGCTGCAATGGCGAGTGCTTCGTTATCGTTGGCACTTGTGAGTTTTGCACAGTTTAACGGCTTACACGGGCCGGGTAAAAACATCGCCTTTGAACACACGTCGATCCTAGTTCGGCCCCGTCAGACATCCCGCCAGGCATGGCGCCCATCGGGATATGTGGTGGAACCGCCGGGTACTGCCCCCGGGTCCGCTGCGTCTATTATACGACACAATTTATCACCATAGCCGGGCGAACCCGGCACGCTCTATATGCGCGTGCCTGCACGGCTTTTCAAGATGTTCCGTCAGCGTTGCGCGCCGACGGACTCTATCAGCCCGCCGACCGCGGCTGCCGCGCCAGGAACAGGGACGACCGCACAACCGGCGTATCGATTAGCTTGCCCTTCATCAGCGTCCGCAAGCGCTCGGCCCCGTCAGGGTTCAGCATCACGACCCGCGTGCCCCCGGCGGGCAGCGCCTCGATGGTCGAAATCGCCAGGGTGTGGCGTTCGCACATGGCTTTGACGTCGGCCAGTTCCGCCTTGATATTGATCGCGCGGCTCATATGCCCTGGTCCTTCGAACCAGTGCGACAGCCTAAATAATGGTTGAGATCGCCCAAGATGGTCGCTCCTTGCTGGCAAGCGGGAGCGCGATCGTCTCTCGGTCACGCGAATGCTTGCAGGCAGGGTTCGCGTCGATGGCTGCCCATAGCAGGCGCAGCGCCCTTCTGTCGCGCTGTTTCGGCTGCGATATTTCTTCACACGCGCCCGCTTCCCCTCGCCCGCCGACCGCCCTATAGCCTTGTTCCCATGATCCTCGTCATCGACAATTATGACAGCTTCACCTGGAACCTGGTCCATTATCTGATGGAACTGGGCGCGCGGGTCGAAGTCGTCCGCAACGACGCCATTTCGGCGGGCCAGGCGCTCTCCAGCGGCGCCGAGGCCTTCCTGCTCTCGCCCGGCCCCTGTACGCCAAATGAAGCGGGCGTCAGCCTCGACCTCGTCGCCGCCTGCGCCGATGCGGGCGCACCTTTGCTCGGCGTGTGCCTTGGCCATCAGGCGATCGGCCAGCATTTCGGCGGCAAGGTCGTGCGCGGCGGCCTGATGCACGGCAAGACCTCACCCGTCACCCATGACGGCACCGGCTTGTTCGAGGGCATCCCCTCGCCCTTCACCGCCACCCGCTACCACTCGCTGATCGTCGAGGATATTCCCGCCGAACTGGTGGTCAATGCGACAAGCGAAGACGGCTCGGTCATGGGCTTCCGCCACGCGACCCTGCCGATCCACTCGGTCCAGTTCCACCCTGAAAGCATCGCGACCGAACATGGTCACGACATGCTGGCCAATTTCATGCGGATCGCTGGCATGAAGGTGAAGACGCGCGAAGCCGCCTGACGCCTGTCCTACTGGGATGGGCTTTGCTATGCTGCGCCGGTCACTTTCCTAATCTGTCGGCAATAGGAAATCATATTTCAAATTGTACGGGAAAAGTACGAAGTTAAGCCCTAACGGCCTCTCGACTTACCGGCCCTGTCGCGACTAAGGCGAAGCGTCATGACCCGCCTGCCCGACCCCTCCTCGCCGCTCGACGCGCAGGCTGCTGCCATCGCCTTCGACCTGCTGTTCGACGCGGACCTGCCGGAAGCGGAGATCGCGACCTTCCTCGTCACCATGGCCCGGCGCGGCGAAAGCGCGATCGAAATCGCCGCAGCCGCCCGCGCCATGCGCGCCCGCATGATCCCGGTCACCGCGCCCGCCGGAGCCATCGACGTCTGCGGCACCGGCGGCGATGGCCATCATACGCTCAATGTCTCGACCGCCGTCTCGCTGGTGGTCGCCGCCGCTGGCGTGCCGGTCGCCAAACATGGCAACCGCGCGGCCTCCTCCAAGGCCGGGGCCGCCGACACGCTCGAGGCCCTGGGCCTGAACCTCGACCACGCCGCCACCACCGCCGAAGCGACGCTTGCAGACCTCGGCATCGGCTTTCTCTTCGCGCAAAATTACCACCCGGCGCTCAAGCGCCTCGGCCCCATTCGCAAGGCGATTGGCGAGCGCACCATCTTCAACCTGATGGGACCGCTGGCCAACCCGGCCGGGGTCCGCCGCCAGCTCGTCGGCATCGCCCGCCCGGCCTATGTGCCCATCTATGCGGAGGCGCTTGCCGAACTCGGCGTCGATCGGGCTATGATCGTATCGGGCGATGAGGGACTGGACGAACTCTCGCTGGCGGGCGGCAACGACATGGCCGAAGTCACGGGTCATAGCCTGATCGCGATGACCCGCATCACCGCCGCAGAACTTGGCCTGTCCACCCACCCGGTCGAAGCCATACGCGGCGGCGATGCAGCCCATAACGCCGCCGCCCTGCGCGCGCTGCTCCAGGGCGAAACCGGCCCCTATCGCGACGCCGTGCTGCTCAACGCCGCCGCCGCCCTTGTCGTCGCGGACGCCGTTGCTGACCTTCGCGAAGGCGTGGAGGAAGCCGCCGAGACGATCGACCGTGGCCTCGCCAACGCCCTGCTCAATTGCTGGATTGCCTATACATGACCAACAAGCTGATCGAGATTTGCGATTTCAAGCGCGAAGATGTCGCTCGCCGCAAAGCCGCAACCAGCATCGCTGCGCTCCACGCCCGCGCCAGCGAACAAACGCCCCCGCGCGGTTTCCGCAAGGCGCTCGACGACGCAGCCCGCTCCGGCTTCGGCCTGATCGCGGAGGTCAAGAAGGCCAGCCCGTCCAAGGGCCTGATCCGCGCAGATTTCGATCCCCCCGCCCATGCCCAGGCCTATGCGGCGGGCGGCGCAGCCTGCCTGTCGGTGCTGACCGACGAACCCTATTTTCAGGGCCATGACGATTATCTGATGGCTGCCCGGTCTGCCTGCGCGCTGCCGGTCTTGCGCAAGGATTTTATCGTAGATCCCTGGCAGATTCTCGAAAGCCGCGCGCTCGGCGCCGACGCCATCCTTATCATCGTTGCTGCCCTGGACGATGCGCAAATGAAGGACATAGAGGATACCGCGCTCGGCCTCGGCATGGACGCGCTCATCGAAGTGCATGACGAAGCCGAACTCGACCGCGCGCTTAAACTCCGATCACGGCTGATCGGCGTCAATAATCGCGACCTGCGCGATTTCACTGTCGATTTCGCCCGCACCTATGAACTGGTGGGCAAGGCCCCCGAAGGCTGCACCTTCGTCGCCGAAAGCGGCCTCACCGGCCATGCCGATCTCACCGCCATGGCCGACCATGGCGTTCGTTGCTTCCTCGTCGGCGAAACATTGATGCGGCAAGCCGATGTCGAAGCCGCCACCCGCCACCTGTTGACCGGCGCATGAGCGACCTCACCCATCTCGATCCCGACGGTGCAGCCCGCATGGTCGATGTGTCGGCGAAAGCCGTGACCGCGCGCGAAGCCGTAGCCGACGGCCGGATCGACATGAGCGAGGAAGCCGCCGCCGCCATCCTCGCGGGCCTGGTCAAGAAGGGCGACGTCCTCGCCGTCGCGCGGGTCGCGGGCATCATGGCGGCCAAGCGCACCGCCGATCTCATCCCGCTCTGCCACCCGATCGCACTCAGCGCCGTGACGATCGATTTCGACCTGGACGACACCGGCGTCCGCGTCACCGCCACCGCCCGCACCGCAGGCCAGACCGGCGTCGAGATGGAAGCGCTCACCGCCGCCTCCGTCGCCCTGCTCACCATCTACGATATGGCAAAGGCGATCGACAAGGCGATGGTCATCGACGGCGTCCGCTTGCTCAGCAAGACCGGCGGCAAGTCGGGCGACTGGCACAGGCCATGAGCCTGCTGCCGGTTGCGGAGGCGCAAGCCCGCTTGTTCGCGCTGGCCAACCGGCTGCCCGCAGAAGACGTGCCGGTTATGGCCTGCGCCGGACGCTGGCTCGCCCGCGATATCCTCGCGCAGCGCGCCCAGCCCTGGGCCGACCTCAGCGCCATGGACGGCTATGCCGTACGCGCCGCCGAAGCGCCCGGCCCCTGGCGCGTGACCACGACCAGCAGCGCAGGCGGCACACCCCCGCCCCCGCTCGCGCCGGGCGACGCCTGCCGCATCTTCACCGGTGCGCCCTTGCCCGAAGGGGCCGACGCCATCCTGATTCAGGAAAATGCGACCCGCCACGGCGACAGTTTCACCGCCACCGCCGACCCGCTTCCCTCCGGCCGCCACGTCCGCCCCGCCGCGTCGGACTTCGCGCTGGGCGCGCCCCTGCTCAAAGCAGGCTCGCGATTAGGCCCGACCCAGATCGCGCTGGCCGTGCTGGGCGGCCATGGCCACCTGCCCGTCGGACAGCGGCTCAAAGTCGCGCTGCTCTCGACCGGCGACGAATTGGTGCCGCCCGGCGCACCAACCCCGCCGGGCGCTCTCCCTTCGTCCAACGCCCCCATGCTCGCCGCGATGCTGGCCGCTTTGCCCTGCGACGTCATCGACCTCGGCATCGTGCCGGACGATCTCGACGCCATGGTCACAGCGCTCGATCGCGCGCGCCAGGCCGACATCATCGTCTCGACCGGCGGCGCATCGGTCGGCGATCATGACATGGTTCGCCCCGCCTTCGCGCAAGCGGGCGGTACGCTCGATTTCTGGAAGATCGCCATGCGCCCTGGCAAGCCGCTAATGGCCGGACGCCTCGGCGAGGCCCTGTTCCTGGGCCTGCCCGGCAACCCCGTCTCGGCCTTCGTGACCGGCACCCTCTTCCTGCTGCCCCTGGTCCGCCATATGGCGGGGCAAGCGCTCCCCCCCCTTCACGAAGCCCGCCTCGCTTCCCCCCCCTCCCCGCCACCGGCGACCGCGACGATTATCTCCGCGCCTTCCGCAGCGATGGCGGCATCGTCTCGGTCACCTCGCAAGACAGCGCCGCCACCGCCGCCATGGCGCTGGCCGACTGTCTGATCCGCCGCCCCGCCGCTTCCCCCCCGGCGGCCATCGGCGACACAGTGCAAATTCTGCCCCTGCCCTGATCCACCCGGCGCTTGACTAACCTTCATCTGTTTCCTATGCGTTCCTTATACGTTCCACGGAGGACCGCAGCCATGTTGACGCCCAAACAGCAGGAATTGCTGAGCTTCATTCAAACCCGGTTGGAGGAAGGCGGCGTGTCGCCCTCTTTCGAGGAGATGAAGGATGCGCTGGATCTGCGCTCCAAGTCGGGCATTCATCGCCTGATCAATGCGCTCGAAGAACGCGGCTTTATCCGCCGCCTGCCCAACCGTGCGCGCGCGCTCGAAGTTTTGAAGCTGCCCGATGCCATGCACCGCATCCCGGCCCCGGTCATCGCGCCCAAACCGCAGGTGTCGGCACCACAACTCATTGCCGCCAACGACGTGATCGAAATCCCGATGCACGGCCGGATCGCGGCAGGCGTTCCGATAGAAGCGATGGAAGGGCAGACGATGTTGTCCGTTCCTGCCGCGCTGCTTGGCGCGGGCGATCATTATGCGCTGGAAGTGTCCGGCGATTCGATGATGGAAGCCGGTATTCTCGATGGTGACTTCGCGCTGATCCAGCGGACCGAAGTCGCGCGTGAGGGCCAGATCGTCGTCGCCCTGATCGACGAGAATGAAGCCACACTCAAATATTTCCGCCGCGAAGGGCAAAGGGTTCGGTTGGACCCGGCCAACAGCGCCTATGAGCCGCAAATCTACGACCCGCGCCAGGTCCAGATCCAGGGTAAACTCGCCGGACTGCTCCGCCGCTATAATTGAGGTCTGGGCCGCGCATCGAACGGGCGCGGTTTGGACGCACCATAGCGGCGCGATCGCTTGGGGATCGGCGCGATCCAGGGATGGGCGTCACCCGCCTGACGCACCGTGCGAATGGTGGCATGGTCGAGATCAATGGCCATGCCGCCGGTTCGCGCCAAGAGGCGGCGGTCGATCTTGAGCCAACGCGGGCGGCACCAACGCGGCAGACCGCGATCGGCAATCACGATATCTGCCGCCGCGCAATCGCGGGCGAAGGTCGCGCGGTCCACCAGCATATCGCTGCGGGTCACGAGCAACTGCCAGGGCCGACCACCCGCCATCAGCCCGACCGCGCACAAATCGCTCGAACAGCGCGCCTGCGGCAACCGCGCGATCGGCTCCAGCGCACCATCATAGCCCGCGCTCTCCGACAGGACATCGCGCACATAATCGCCCGCCCCCGCGCGCAATATCGCCATGCGACCCTCAGGCGTGCGCACCGCGACATGCCGGCCATCGCCGGTCACCAATATGTCGGGCTGTGACAGCAGCAATATGGCGATGACGCCCGCCGCCACCGGCCCTAATCCCAGCCAGCGCCACCGGCTGCGCCACAGCAAGCACCAGAGCAGCCCCGCCATCATCCCTGCAAAAACGAAAGCGGGCACCGATGGCGTCAACATCGTCGCCCAGGGACTGGCCGACACCCCATGGGCGATCATCAGCAACAACGTCAGCGCCTGCTGCGTCAGCCACCAAAACGGCGCACCAAGCCCCGCCAGGTCGAACAGCAACGCCAACGCCTCCAGCGGCATCACGACAAAGGTGGTCAGCGGGATCGCGACGATATTGGCAAAGGCGCCCAACATGCCCGCCTTGTGAAAATGAAACAGCGCGATCGGCATCAGCACCAGTTCGATGACGAAGCCCGTCGCCAACGTCACCAGCAGCATGCGCCCAACCTTACGCCAGCGCGCCTCGTCCCGCGCAGCGGCAAAGGCGCGGAATAGCTTATGTTCGGCCAAGGCCACCAGCGCCGTGACGGCGGCAAAACTCATCTGGAAGCTCGGCCCGACCAGCGCTTCGGGCCAGAAGATAAGCACGATCAGCGCGCCCGTCGCCACCAGCCGCAGCGTGATCGCATCCCGCCCCATCGCGAGACCGCCCAGCACCAGCAACGCCGCAATGCAGGACCGCACCGTCGGCACCTCCGCCCCCGTCAGCAGCGTATAGCCGACCCCTGCCAGCGCGCCCCCGGTGGCCGCGATCAGCATCAACGGCCAGTCGAGCGCCGCCCGGCGGCTCAACGCCATCACCCGCATCAACAAAAAGATCACCGCCCCGATCAGCGCCGTCACATGCAACCCACTGATCGACAATAGATGCGCCAACCCGCTGTTGCGCATCGCTTCGGCATCCACCTCGGCAATCGCCCCCTGATCGCCGGTCGCCAGCGCGATGGCGATACCCTTCGCCGGATCGTCCACTTGCCCGGCAATATGCGCGAACAGCCGTGCCCGCAGCGGCGGCGCACCCGTCGCGGGTTTCACCATCTCGATCGGTTTCAACGCCTTGCCGGTCGCACCTATCCCCTGAAAATAAGCGCGCGCCGCGAAGTCATAGCCCCCCGGCACGCTGGGCGGCGCGGGCGGCATTAACCGCACCCGAAAGCGAATCCGCGCACCCTCGCCCAACCCGACGGGTACATCGCTCTCGGCGATATTGACCCGGATCACCTTCGGCAAGGTCGGTGCCGCCACCGGCCGCAGCATCGCCCGCACCATCTGCTGCGCCGGAACCGCGCGCACCGACAGGACATCGCCCGTCACCTGCACGAACGTCGCCCGCGCCAGCGGTGGCTCCCCCAGCATCAGCGCCTTCCCCCAGATGAGAACGCACCCCATGCAGGCCAGCACCCCGCCCGCCACCATCATCCGCCGCAACCGTGCGCCATCGGGCAACAACACGCCCACACAGCCCAGCGCCAGCGCACCACAACAAAAGGCCAGCCACGCCATCCGATGGGGCAAGGCGAACCAGGCCGCGATGCCCACTCCCAAGGCGATCGGTGCCCAAAGCGGCACCTGCTCCCGCTCTTTCTCCAGCCAGCGCTCTACCCCCGCAAACCCGGCGCGCAGGCGCGTGGCGACCTCGACCATAAGGGAGGTTTGTCGTGGCTCGAAAGCCATGCTAGGGGGCATCGCATCCATGGATCAGAAGGGCGAATGTCAGGCAATATGGCGGTGAACGCAACGGGAATGAACAAGCCGGTGGTGACCCGTTTCGCCCCCTCGCCAACAGGCTTCCTCCATATCGGCGGTGCCCGCACCGCCTTGTTCAACTGGCTGTTCGCCCGCCATCATGGCGGCAAGTTCCTGCTGCGGATCGAGGATACCGATCGCGCCCGTTCGACCGAGGAAGCGGTCGCCGCGATCTTCGACGGGTTGGACTGGCTCGGCCTGGGCGGCGATGAACCGCCCGTGTTCCAGTTCGAGCGGACACCGCGCCATGCCGAAGTCGCCAATGCCATGCTGGCGGCCGGCCATGCCTATAAATGCTATGCCACGCCGGAAGAATTGGCCGCGCTGCGCGAAGAGCAGCGCGCCGCCAAGAAGCCGATGCGCTATAATGGCCGCTGGCGCGATCGCGCCCCTGAAGAAGCGCCCGAAGGCGCACCCTTCGTCATCCGCCTCAAGGCGCCACGCGAAGGCGAGACAGTGATCGAGGATGCGGTGCAGGGCCGCGTCGTGGTGCAAAATGCCGAACTGGACGACATGATCCTGCTGCGGTCGGACGGCACGCCAACTTATATGCTGGCCGTGGTGGTGGACGATCATGACATGGGCGTCACCCATGTCATTCGCGGTGACGACCATCTCAACAACGCCTTCCGCCAACTGTGCATCCTCCGCGCGATGGAGTGGGAAGAGCCGATCTATGCGCATATCCCACTGATCCACGGTTCGGACGGCGCGAAATTGTCCAAGCGCCATGGCGCGCTCGGCGTCGACGCCTATCGCGACGAGATGGGGATGCTGCCCGAAGCGGTGCTGAACTATCTGCTGCGCTTGGGCTGGGGCCATGGCGACGAGGAATTCATCCCCACCGCCCGCGCCATCGAACTGTTCGATATTGCGGGCGTCGGCCGCTCGCCCTCGCGCTTCGACATCAAGAAGCTGGAGAATCTCAACGGCCATTATCTGCGCGAAGCCGATGACGCCCGTCTGGCCGCGCTGGTGGCCCCCCGTGTCGAAGCCCGGCTGGGCAAGGCGCTGCCGGACACCGGTCTAGCACTTTTAGGCGAGGCGATGGCTTCGCTCAAACCGCGCGCTAAAACGCTTAACGAAATTGCGGAGGGCGCTGAATTTCTGTTCAAAAATTGCCCGCTCGATTTTGACGAAAAGGCGTCGGCTCTGCTAGACGACTCGGCACGCGCGCTGCTGGCAAAGACGGCCGACGCTCTCTCGACCACGCCTTCATGGACGGTCGAAGCGATCGAAGACGCGATACGCCGCGTGGCAGAGGATGCCGGTCTGGCACTGGGCAAGGTTGCGCAGCCTTTGCGGGCCGCGCTCACCGGGCGC
This sequence comes from Sphingobium sp. SA2, assembly GCF_032227065.1. Lineage (NCBI taxonomy): Bacteria > Pseudomonadati > Pseudomonadota > Alphaproteobacteria > Sphingomonadales > Sphingobiaceae > Sphingobium > Sphingobium sp. SA2. The sequence continues at coordinate 2,535,821 of NZ_JAPMXX010000006.1, read as the reverse complement.
ACCGTCTCGCCGGGGATTTTCGATGTCCTCTTCCTGTTGGGGAAAGAGGAAAGCTTGGAACGGCTGACCGCTGTGGGCACGCACGGTTAAGTTGATGGCACTCAAGGAGAACAATATGTCGGATAATAATGCCACTTTGACCGTCGGAGGAGCGACGAAAGACTATGCCGTCATGGACGGTTCGGTCGGTCCCCAGGTCATCGACGTTCGCAAGCTGTACGCCAACACCGGCATGTTCACCTATGATCCGGGCTTCACCTCGACGGCAAGCTGCGAATCCGGCCTGACCTATATCGATGGCGACGAAGGCGTTTTGCTGCATCGCGGCTATCCGATCGGCCAGCTGGCCGAAGAATCCAGCTTCATGGAAGTCTGCTACCTGCTGCTGAACGGCGAACTGCCGTCCAAGGCCGAGCTGGACGACTTCATCACCACCATCACGCGCCATACCATGGTGCATGAACAGCTCACCACCTTCTATCGCGGCTTCCGTCGCGATGCGCACCCCATGGCGATCATGTGCGGCGTGGTCGGCGCCCTGTCGGCCTTCTACCATGACTCGACCGACATCAACGATCCGCTGCAGCGCAAGATCGCCAGCCACCGTCTGATCGCCAAGATGCCGACGATCGCGGCGATGGCCTATAAATATTCGGTGGGTCAGCCCTTCGTCTATCCGCGCAACGACCTGTCCTACACCGCCAACTTCCTGCGCATGACCTTCTCGGTCCCGGCGGAAGAATATATCCCCGATCCGGTGATCGTGGACGCCATGGACAAGATTTTCATCCTCCATGCCGACCATGAACAGAACGCCTCGACCTCGACCGTGCGTCTCGCTGGTTCGTCGGGCGCCAACCCCTTCGCCTGCATCGCAGCCGGCATCGCCTGTCTGTGGGGCCCGGCCCATGGCGGCGCGAACGAAGCGGCGCTCAACATGCTCCGCGAAATCGGCACCGTGGACAAGATCCCGGAATATATCGCCCGCGCCAAGAACAAGGACGATCCGTTCCGCCTGATGGGCTTTGGCCATCGCGTCTACAAGAATTACGATCCCCGCGCGACGGTCATGCAGAAGACCGCCAAGGACGTGCTGGAGAAGCTGGGCGTCAACGATCCCGTCTTCGACGTCGCCAAGGAACTGGAGCAGATCGCGCTCAACGATCCCTATTTCATCGAAAAGAAGCTCTATCCCAATGTGGACTTCTATTCGGGCGTGATCCTGTCGGCGATCGGCTTCCCGACCGAGATGTTCACCGTCCTCTTCGCCCTCGCCCGCACCGTCGGCTGGGTGGCGCAGTGGAACGAAATGATCTCCGACCCAGCGCAGAAGATCGGCCGCCCGCGCCAGCTCTACACCGGCCCGACGCAGCGCGACTATGTGCCCGTCGACAAGCGCTGATCCGCGCTGAGGCTGAAACACGAAACGGCGCTCCGAAAGGGGCGCCGTTTTTCGTCGTGCGGGCAATATAGGGTATGATGACTTTAAGTCACATCACTCCGTTCGCCCTGAGTAGGGGCTGAGCTTGTCGAAGACCCGTATCGAAGGGTCGGCTGCGCTTATATCCTTCGATACGCCATTTCGACTTCGCTCAATGCCTGTCCTGAGCGCCTGCCTTGGCAGGCAGTCGAAGGGGCTACTCAGGACGAACGGTTCTGAGTAAAGTCATCTCGCTCTAGAAAGCGTGCGCGCAGCATGAGCAAGATGCAGCTATGCTGCACCCGCCAGAACATCATCAATGTCGAAAAATGGTGGAGCCTAGCGGGATCGAACCGCTGACCTCCTGCATGCCATGCAGGCGCTCTCCCAGCTGAGCTAAGGCCCCATTTGGGCATGGCACCAATGGCCCGCCGCATGGATCGAACCCTGTCCGGCTGGCTCCATGAGGAACCAGACCGCCGGTCGAATATAAGGATGGTGGAGCCTAGCGGGATCGAACCGCTGACCTCCTGCATGCCATGCAGGCGCTCTCCCAGCTGAGCTAAGGCCCCGTCACCATCATCAAGCGCCCTTGGGTTGGCGCTTGCGAGGTCGCTGCCATTAAGTCGCAGCAACCTCGTTGGCAAGAACAAAAATCAGTTAATTGTCATCGCTATCGTCGTCGCCAGCGGCTTCGACACCCAGGTCGTCGTCACCGCCCAGATCGACGTCATTATCCGGCGAATCGCCATCATCATCGACGTCCAGATCCAGGTCCAGATCATCGTCGGCCGTTTCCAGCTTGCCGTCGGCGGTCTCGATGACCTTCTTGGGCGCTTCTTCGTAAGGAAGCGGCTGCTTGGACTTGAGAACCGGCTCCGGTTCCCAGGCCGCGTTGCAGTTGATGCAGACGACCGGATCGTCCTTGCCCAGATCATAGAAGCGGGTTGCGCATTTCGGGCAGGTCCGTTTCGTGCCCCATTCAGCCTTCACCATGTCCGGCCTGTTCCTTTTTAGATGCTCAAATAGACTTTACGCGGCGCAACGGCTGTTGCCCACGAAACGTCGCGCGCCTTGCCATAGCCCAAGCGCGCTGTCAAAAGCCGGGCGCATTTTTTCCCGCCAGACCAGACTGGACGAACCGTGACCGCTGCCGCCGAACTGCCCCGCCCGATGACATTCACCGCCGCATCCGCCCTGTCGGGCAGCGTGACCGTGCCGGGGGACAAGAGCATTTCGCACCGATCGCTGATGCTTTCGGCGCTGGCCGTGGGCGAAAGCCGGGTCGAAGGTCTGCTGGAGGGCGAGGATGTGCTGGCGACCGCCGCCGCCATGCGGGCGATGGGCGCGGACATTCAGCGCGACGCCGATGGCATATGGCATATTCATGGCGTCGGCGTTGGCGGACTGCTCCAGCCAGAGGGCGCGCTCGACATGGGCAATAGCGGCACGTCCACGCGCCTGCTGATGGGCCTGCTCGCCAGCCATGATCTGACCGCGACCTTCATCGGCGATGCCTCGCTCAGCAAACGCCCCATGGCGCGGGTCACCGACCCACTGGCGCAGATGGGTGCCAGCTTCACCACCAGCCCCGGCGGCCGGTTGCCGCTCACCATGCGCGGCGCCTGCCCCGCCGTGCCGCTCGACTATCGCCTGCCCGTCGCTTCGGCGCAGGTGAAATCGGCGATCCTGCTCGCTGGCCTCAACACGCCGGGCATCACCCGCGTCGTCGAGCCGATCCCGACCCGTGACCATAGCGAACGGATGCTGCGCGGCTTCGGCGCGGACCTGACGGTCGAAGTGGAAGCCGACGGCACTCGCATCATCACGCTGGTCGGCGAAGCGGAATTGCAGCCGCAGCAGATTATCGTTCCCGGCGATCCCTCCTCCGCCGCCTTCCCGATGGTCGCCGCGCTGCTGGTGCCGGGGTCGAACGTGACGATCGCCAATGTCGGCCTCAACGCCACGCGCGCTGGCCTCATCGACCTGCTGCGCGAAATGGGCGGCTCCATCGAGGTCATCAACGCCCGCGAAGTCGGTGGCGAACCTGTGGGCGACCTGATCGTCACGGCGTCAGCCCTCAAAGGTGTCGAGCCAGACCCGGCGCGCGCGCCGAGCATGATTGACGAATATCCCGTCGCCTTCGTCGCCGCTGCGCTCGCACAGGGACGCAGCGTCTTTCGCGGATTGGACGAACTCCGCGTCAAGGAATCGAACCGCATCGCCACCATGGCAGCGGGCCTCCGCGCGATCGGCGTGACGGTCGAGGAACTGGAAGATGGCCTCATCATCGAGGGCAGCGGCGGCGCGCCGCTCAAGGGCGGCGGTCCGATCGCTACCAAGCTCGACCATCGCATCGCCATGAGCTTCGCCGTTGCAGGCCTGATCTCGCGCGATGGCGTGACCGTCGACGACATGCGCCCGGTCGCCACCAGCTTCCCGACCTTCACCGCTCTGCTCCAAACGCTGGGTGCCATGGCATGACCTTCGACTGGGCCAATATCATCGGCTTGGCGGGCAGCGCCATGATGGTCGTCGCCTATGCCTACAGCAACATCGCCAAGCAGATGAACTTTGTCTTTTTCAATCTGTTGAACCTTATGGGTTCGCTGCTGCTCATCTGGTCGCTGACCGTGCATTTCAACCTGGCGTCGATGGCGCTGGAAATCGTCTGGACCCTCATCGCCCTGCTGGGCATCGTCAAAGCCATGAAAAGAAAATCCGCATGATCATCGCCGTCGACGGCCCCGCCGCATCCGGCAAGGGCACCATCGCCAAAGCCCTTGGTCGCCATTATGGTCTGCCCGTTCTCGACACCGGCCTGCTCTATCGCGCAGTCGGCCTTGCCGTGCTGAAAGCAGGTGGCGACCCCGACATCGAATCGGACGCGCTCGCGGCTTGCTCGTTTGGCGACGAAACCCTGGCCGACCCGGCGCTGCGCAGCGAAGCGGTCGGAAGCCTCGCCTCGCGCGTTTCCGTGCATCAGGCGGTGCGCGACGCCCTCGTCAAGCGCCAGCGCGACTTCGCGACCCAACCGGGCGGCGCGATCCTCGACGGGCGCGACATCGGCACCGTCATCGCGCCCGATGCCCATGCCAAGCTGTTCGTCACCGCCAGCGTCCATGTCCGCGCGCAACGCCGCTATCAGGATGCCCTGTCGCATGGGGGCCATCCTGACATGGACAGTCTGATCGCCGACATCCAGGCGCGCGACACCCGCGACATGAGCCGCGACCATGCGCCGCTCAAAGTCGCCGATGGTGCGGACTTGCTAGACACCAGCGATTTGTCTATAGACGCGGCCGTCCGCCAGGCGATTGCGCTTGTGGACGCCCAGCTTGAAGGTCGCTCCAGAAGCTGACCCGTCAAGGCGTGCGGTATTCCGTACGCCCTTTTCGCTTTTCTCGTCTGCGCGTCCGCAAACGCTTTTGCGGTAACGGATGTCCCGGCCGCATGCGGCGTTCGGGACAGTTTGGCCAAAGACCATCGGATACAACCGGTTGGCCAGCAATGATGAGTGAAGGACTAACCATGGCCTCTACGGCATTCCCCACGCGCGACGATTTCGCCGCGCTTCTCAATGATTCCCTCGGTGGCGAGGACGGCGGCTTCGAAGGTCGCGTCGTCAAGGGCACCGTTACCGCCATCGAAAACGACCTGGCCGTCATCGACGTAGGTCTGAAGTCCGAAGGCCGCGTGCCGCTGCGCGAATTCGCGATGCCGGGCCAGAAGGCTGACATCAAGGTCGGCGACGAAGTCGAAGTCTATGTCGATCGCGTCGAAAACGCTCATGGCGAAGCCATGCTGTCGCGTGACCGCGCCCGCCGCGAAGCCGCCTGGGACAAGCTGGAAGCCGAGTTCACCGAGAGCGCCCGCGTGGAAGGCGTCATCTTCGGCCGCGTCAAGGGTGGCTTCACCGTCGATCTCGACGGCGCCGTGGCCTTCCTGCCTGGTTCGCAGGTCGACATTCGCCCCGTGCGCGACGTCACCCCGCTGATGGACATTCCGCAGCCTTTCCAGATCCTCAAGATGGATCGCCGTCGCGGCAACATCGTTGTGTCGCGCCGCGCCATTCTGGAAGAGACCCGCGCCGAACAGCGCAGCGGCCTCATCCAGACGCTGGCCGAAGGTCAGATCATCGAAGGCGTCGTCAAGAACATCACCGACTATGGTGCGTTCGTTGACCTGGGCGGCATCGATGGCCTGCTGCACGTCACCGACCTGTCGTACAAGCGCATCAATCACCCCAATGAGATGATCAACATCGGCGACACCGTGAAGGTGCAGATCATCCGCATCAACCGCGACACGCAGCGCATCTCGCTCGGCATGAAGCAGCTTGAGAGCGATCCATGGGAAGGCGCATCGGCCAAGTACCCCGTCGGCGCCAAGCTGTCGGGCCGTGTCACGAACATCACCGAATATGGTGCGTTCGTCGAGCTGGAAGCCGGCATCGAAGGCTTGGTCCATGTGTCCGAAATGTCCTGGACCAAGAAGAACGTCCACCCCGGCAAGATCGTTTCGACCAGCCAGGAAGTCGAAGTTCTGGTCCTCGAAGTCGATCCCGAAAAGCGCCGCATCTCGCTGGGTCTCAAGCAGGCGCAGAGCAATCCTTGGGACAGCTTTGCCGAACGTCATCCGATCGGTTCGACCGTCGAAGGCGAAGTCAAGAATGCGACCGAGTTCGGCCTGTTCATCGGCCTGGACGGCGACGTCGACGGCATGGTCCACATGTCCGACATCGCGTGGGGCATTTCGGGCGAAGACGCGCTGGCACTGCACCGCAAGGGCGAGGCTGTTCAGGCTGTCGTTCTCGACATCGATGTCGAGAAGGAGCGCATCAGCCTCGGCATGAAGCAGCTTGAGCGTGGTGGTCCGGCCGCTGGCGGCACGACCGCTGCTGCTGCTGGCCTCAACAAGAATGCGATCGTCACCGTGACCGTTCTTGAAGTCCGCGACGGCGGCCTGGAAGTCCAGGCTGGCGACGATGGTGCCACCGGCTTCATCAAGCGCAGCGACCTTGGCCGTGACCGTGACGAGCAGCGTTCGGAACGTTTCCAGATCGGCCAGAAGTTCGACGCCATGATCACCGGCTTCGACCGTGCCAAGAAGCCGACCTTCTCGATCAAGGCGATGCAGATCGCCGAAGAGAAGCAGGCTGTTGCACAGTATGGTTCGTCCGACAGCGGCGCGTCGCTGGGCGACATTCTGGGCGAAGCGCTCAAGGCCAAGACCGAAGGCTAAGTCCTTTCGTTAAAGTCGACTAATTAGAGAAGCCCGCCGGGATCATCATCCCGGCGGGCTTTTCATATCCTTTCCGTATCGAAACAATCCCCGACCTGCGCGATTGTCAACGCCCTGTAAAAGCCCTATGATTAGGCAGGGAAAAATCAGGGGGCTCTGGAAATTCGATGATCCGTTCGGAATTGATCCAGAAACTGGCTGACGAAAATCCGGGCCTGACGCTCCCGGAAGTCGAGCGAATCGTCGATCTCTTTTTCAAGGAGATTGTCGATCGACTGGCTTCGGGCGGTCGCGTCGAACTGCGCGGCTTTGGTGCCTTCACCACCCGCGCCCGCGACGCACGAACTGGACGCAACCCGCGCACCGGCGAACAAGTGCCCGTCAGCGCGAAGCGCGTTCCCTATTTCAAACCCGGCAAGGAAATGCGTGAACGGCTGAATGCCGATCATGAGGATTGACGATTACGTCGCCCGGCGCTGACCATCAAATCGCGCTTGGCTCTGCCGATCCTCCCGACTATAGCCAGCCTTGGTAATGCGGGCGTGGCGAAATCGGTAGACGCAACGGACTTAGATCATTGAGTGCGCACAGGGAAATCTGTGACGTAGAACTGCTCAAATTCGGGGAAACCTTTAACATGGCAATCCCGAGCCAAGCCTGAAAGTTCGCTTTCAGGAAGGTGTAGAGACTAGACGGGCAGCACCTGCACCCCGGCCTGCCGGGATATGGTGAAGGGATAGTCCAGACCACAAACGCCCCTCCGGGCGGCGGCGAAAGCCGTAGCGGGTAAGAAAATCCGTCGGGCTTTGCCCATGGGGGTTCAAGTCCCCCCGCCCGTACCAACCGCCTCTCCCACGCGATAGAAATTCCAGGTTCGATACACAGAACCGTCATCAGCGCATACTAAAGGCGCGGTCATAGCATAATATCGACCAAGCCTTTGGGGACCATCATGAAATTTCTGGCCGGTAGCGCGATGATCGCGCTGCAATTCTCTGCGTGCGCATTCGTGGTGGCGCAAGACAATATGCCCGCTGCATCCGATATCGACAGTGGCGACTCCATCATCGTGACTGGAACGCGTGATGCCAAGCGGACGAAGTTCGATACGCTGGCGCCCATTGACGTGCTCTCGTCAAAGTCCATCGATAATAGTATTTCCAACGATCTGTCCGATACTTTGGCGCAACTCCTGCCATCGTTCAACGTCCAGCGTTTGCCCGCCGCCGACGGTCAGGCTTTTGTCCGCCCCGCGACACTCCGTGGCCTCTCGGCCGATCAGACGCTGGTGCTGGTGAACGGCAAGCGCTATCACCGTTCCGCTCTGCTGGGCAGCCGCGGCGCGCAGTCCGCCGACCTTGCAACCATCCCCAATCTGGCGATCAAGCGCATCGAAGTGCTGCGCGACGGCGCATCCGCCCAATATGGGTCGGACGCCATCGCCGGTGTCGTCAACATCATTCTGGACGATCAGCCAGGCATGGAAGCCTTCGGCCAATATTCGCAATATTATGAGGGCGATGGCACCAATTACCAGACTGGCGCTCAAGGCGGGCTGGCCTTGGGTGATCGCGGCAGCATCGTCTTCACCGGCGAATTTTCGAAATCGGACGCTACCTCCCGCACCCGCCAGCGTCCCGACGCCATTGCGTTCCAGGCCGCCAATCCAACGCTGACCGTGCCCGACCCGGTTCAGCGCTGGGGCCAGCCCGACCTGCGCTCCGTCCGCGGGGCGATCAACGCCCATTATGACTTTTCCGACGCTGTCACCGCCTATGCCTTCGGCACGGTCGGTAATGGTGAAGGCGTGACCGATTTCAATTGGCGCAACCCGGTCGGCACCGCCAACGTCTATAATCCCAGCACGGCCTTCCCCGGTTTCAGCTTCAACAGCGTCTATCCCGTCGGTTTCACCCCGCGCTTCGCCACGCAATATGATGATTACCAGGCCGATGGCGGCCTGCGCGGCGCGATCAGCGATCAGTTCACCTATGACGTGAGCGCCTCGTCCGGCCGGAGCAGAATCAACTATAGCATGTCCGAATCGCTGAACGCTTCGTTGGGACCGCTTAGCCCAACGAGCTTCTATCTCGGCCGTTTGCGCCAAAGCGAATTCAACCTGAACGCCGATTTCGTCTATCGCCTGCCCTTGGGACTAGCCGAACCTGCCAACATCGCATTCGGCGCGGAACGCCGCAAGGAAACCTACGGCATCCGTCCCGGTGACCCAGCCTCCTACGCCATCGGGCCAGGTGCGGCTACCGGCCTTGCCCCCAACAGCAACGGCTTCCCTGGCTTCAATCCGCTAAGTTCAGGTGAATGGTCGCAGACCAGCTATGCCGGCTATCTGGACCTGGAAGTCCACCCGGTCGAGGCGCTGACGCTCGGCGCAGCGGGCCGCTATGAGGATTTCTCGGCCTTTGGCGACACGTTCAACTACAAGCTCTCGGCGCGCCTGGAGCCGGTCAAGGGCGTCGCGGTACGCGGCACCTATTCCACCGGCTTCCGCGCGCCGACCCCGGCGCAGCTCAACGCCGTCAACACCACCCAGGGTCTCGACACGCGAACGCTCCAGATTTTCAACACGGGCCGCCTGTCCCCCAATGACCCGATCGCCATCGCGCTCGGTGCCCAGCCACTCACCCCGGAAAAGTCGCGCACCATCACCGCTGGCCTGACGTTCCAGTCCGCGTTCGGCCTGAGCGGCAGCATCGATCTCTATCAGATCAAGCTGCGCGACCGGTTCGGCCAGTCACGCTCCTTCACCGTGCCCGCCACCCTGCCCAATCCGCAGCGGTTCACCGCCGTCACCTATTTCACCAACGACTTCGACACCCGCACCCGCGGCATCGATGTCGTGCTGGCCTATGCCCAGCAAGTGGGACCGGGCAAGGCAGACCTCAGCCTCGCCTATAATTACAACCAGACCAAGGTGACGAGTGGCACCTCCGCCGCGATTGCCAACGAAACCCAGCGGATCATCTTCGAAGAACGGTTGCCCAAACATAATGGCACGGCGTCGCTCGGCTATACGATCGGCCGGTTCGGGTTGCAGGCGCGCGCCCGCTATTATGGGAAATGGACCGACGTCAGCGGCAATGCGACCGGCGACATCTTCCAGCGTTTCGGTGCCATGACGCTGTTCGACCTGTCGGCCAGCGCGCAACTGACCGACAACATCACCGTCCGGGCGGGTGCGGAAAATATCTTCGACACCTATCCGGACGAAGCCACCAACCAGGCAGTGCGCGGCCTCATCTACTCGCGCAATGCCCCCTTCGACACCGATGGCGGCCAATATTATGTTCGCTTGGGCGTAACCTTCTGATCGGATAGCATGCCCCGATGGATATCAGTCGCAGGCAGATGATGATGGCAACGGCGGCAGCCCCGCTGGCAGGACGGATCGACGCCGCCTTGCCAGCGGCGGTGGCCGCCCGGCCCGATGACGAAAGCCATTGGGCCAAGATCGCAGTGCATTATGATGTGGTGCCTGACATCATCCAGCTAGAAAACGGCAATTGGGGCATGATGGCCCGCCCTGTGCTGGAAGCCTATGAAGCCAAGGTCCGGCAGGTCAATCGCGCCACCAGCTATTATGCCAGGCGCGGCCTGACGCCCGACCTGATCGCCGTGCGCGATCGCGTCGCGGCCAAGATGCAGGTCGATCCTGCCGAAATCGCCTTCACCCGCAATGCGACCGAAGCGCTCAAAAGCCTGATCGGCGGTTATAATCGGCTGCGGCCTGGCGATGCCGTACTTTATGCCGATCTGGATTATGACAGCATGCAGGCCTGTTTCGAATCCTTGAAACAGAGCCGCAATGTCGATGTCCTCCGCATCGACCTGCCCGAACCGGCGACGCATCAGGGGTTGATCGACAGCTATGAGCAGGCGCTCAAGGCCAATCCCCGCGTTCGGCTCATCCTGCTGACCCATCTCAGCCATCGCACTGGCCTCGTCATCCCGGTGCGGGAGATCGTCGCCATGGCCCGCGCGCGGGGCGTCGATGCCATCGTTGACGCGGCACACAGCTGGGGCCAGATCGACTTTTCACTGCCTGACCTTGATGCCGATTTCATCGGCTTCAACCTCCATAAATGGTGGGGCGCCCCGCTTGGCGTTGGCGTCCTCTACATCCGCAAGGCCAAGATCGACCTGATCGATCCCGACATCGGCAATGCGCCCCCTTTCGCGGCCAACGCCTATGCGCGCGTCCACACCGGCACCGTGGATTTCGCGGCGCAACTCACCGTGCCTGCCGCCCTCGATTTTCAGGACGCAATTGGCGGTCCCGCTCGCGCCGCCCGGTTGCAGTATTTGCGCGATCGCTGGGCCGAAACCCTACGGGGTACGTCCGGGCTGGAAATTTTGACGCCCGCCGACCCGCGCCTGCACGGTGGAATAACCTCTTTCCGCTACACCGGCCACACGAGCGCCAGCGCCAATGCCGCGATCGCCAAACGCCTGCTCGACGAGCATCGCATCTTCTCCGTGCAGCGCAACGGCCCAGCGCGCGGTGCCTGCGTGCGCATAACCCCCGCCCTGTTCAACAGCGCCGACGACATCGATGCCCTGGTCCGCGCGCTCCGGTCGATCGGCGCATCGCTTTAATCCCGACGCAAAGTCGACCATTACCAAATGCTCCGAGAGCCGGAGGTCCGTCCTTACGTTACCTGCGCGCGTATCGTGCTGGCGGAGTAGACTTCCACCCCTTGCCAGGCATCGGCCTCAAAGCGGACCCGGATCTTCGACTGCCCCCGCGCCGTGTCGGCGGGCAGCGCATAAGTCTGGACATTGCGGGCGGACGTTACCGCGCCTGTCAGCCGTTCGCGCGCCAACTGCTTGCCATCCACCAGGATGCGGAAATCCTTGTCGCGCTGGCCACCGCTATAGGTGATTTGCAGCGCCAGCGGCCCAGGTGCGACCGCCAGGTCGAACTCGAAAAAGCCCTTGTTCACGATCCGGCTGCGGTCGGCGACGTGCGAAACCGCCTCCGATCCGCCACTGTCGGCAAAGCCGTGATCGACCTCCGGCTGTTGTTCGCCCAGGCGGATGACGTCGATCGTGCGCGCGGCCAGGTCCGCCCGCGCCTTGGCTGTGCTCTCCCACGCCACCCGTTCGGTCTGCCATTCGGCAGTATCGAAGCGGCGGAAATAGACGGCCGTGCGGTTGTCATGCTGCGCAAAGAAGGGCCGTAACGTCAGGTCACCGGGCTTTCCCTGTTCGCCCAAACGATATTGGTGCAGGCCGCCCGCCGTCACCAGGGCCGGCACGCTCTGGTCGGTGACGAGGGCAGGGTCCACGCCCTCCCACGACCGTTCGCGCGGCCCCATGTCGCCCGCCAGCACCAAGGGGCCACTCAGGAAAGCAATCAGCTTGGCATCGTCGGGCATCGCTTCGACCCGCACGGACATGGGCAGCGACAATATAATCTGGTCACCCGCCTTCAAGCCCGTCAGCATCAGATAGCCGTCTTCGCGGACCCCCGCCGTCTTGCCATTCACCTGCAACACAGGGGTAGCGCACCAGCCGGGCACGCGCAGCGCCAGCTTTTTCGGTGCTTTCGTCACCGCGATCCGCACCTTGTCGTCCAGCGGAAAGGCGGTATCCATGTCGAGTTGCGCGTCGGGCGCATTCAACGTCGAAGCATAATAGAGGTTGATCGCGATCGCGTCGTCGCGCTTCCAATAGATGCTCTCGCCATGTTTGGAATGGCTTTCCATGCCCGACCCGACGCAGCACCAGAAATCCTCGGTCGGGTTCGAATGGACGCGCGCCATCCCCGATGCCAAGCCCGTGAAATAGGTGAACATGCCCGTCTTGGGGTCTTGCTGGCTCATGATGTGATTGAGGTGCGACCGCTCGTAGAAATCGAAATAGCGCGCGTCGCCGTTCCACCCGTACAAATGCCGTGTCAGGCGCAGCATATTATAGCTGTTGCACGCCTCGCACGTCTGCTGGTCAAGCCGCTGGGCCAGTTGCCGCGGCAGGCCAAAATGCTCATGATCCGAATTACCGCCGATGACATAGCTGTGATCGTTGGTGACGGTGGCCCAGAAGAACTGCGCAACCTTCGCCTGGTCGGCATTGCCGGTCAGCTCATGCAGCCGCGCTTCGCCGACGATCTTGGGGATCTGCGTATTGGCATGCTTGCCCGCCAGTTCGTCGCGCCCGGCCAGGAGCGGGTCGACAATCGCATGATGCCGCATCCGTTCGGACAGGGTCAGCCAGCGGCGATTGCCCGTGCGCTTATACAATTCGGCATAGGATTCGGTCAGCCCGCCATGCTCGGTGCGGAGAATATCCTGCACCTGGGCATCGCTTAGTCCTTCCACGATCGTACCGAGATAATCGCCAAGGCCGATCGCCACGGACAGGCCATCCTTGATCCCCGCATGGTGATGCGCATCCAGCGCACCGGCGATGACCTTATGATAGGTGTAAAGCGGCACCCATCCTTCGTTCAGGCTGAACCCGGTCGATCGGATGTCGCTCTTGCGCAGTTCCTCATAGACGATCTTGCCATCGACCGTCTTGCCGTCGCGCTCGACCGTAGTGCCGCCCGCATAGCCGTCGCCCTGCTTCGCCTGGATCGCCTTGAGTTCGCGCACGATATAGGCAGCGCGGTCGCGAAACGGCGCATCGCCCGTCTGCGCATAGATCAACGACAGCGCGCTCAGATAATGGCCGAGCGAGTGCCCGGCGATGCCGCGCGACTCCCATCCGCCATAAACATCGCCTTTGGTCGGCAGTCCTGCCCCGGCATGGAAATTATGCAGCAACCGGTCGGCATCGAGCGACAGAAGATAGCGCTGCTTCGCCTGTACCGACGTCAGGAAAATCGACGGCTTCAAGCGCACTTGCGACAAGGGAAAGGGCGTCGCCCCGGATGATGCGCCACGCGCCGCCCAGGCAAAGGACGGCATCGTGCCGAGCGCAACCCCTGCCCCCAACATAGCGCGGCGCGTCCAATCCATATCACTCTCCTGATCCAGTCGTTGGGCCGACCCTATCTCCTCTTTTTGTATGAGTAAATGCCATCAAGCCGCGATCATTCTGATGCGGTGCATGGTGATTTGGATGTGGCTATCGATGCTGAGAGTCGCCCACCCCAGCACATGAGCTATCTGTTTCCCTGCGAGCCAACGCCCAATTCAAACTGAGGAATTGCCAAGCTACAGGTCCAATACCGCCCAATCCGCTGAATACGTATGTGGGATGCTGTGCAGGTCGGGCATTGCAGGACTAATATCCTTTCAGACCCGCGAAAGCGGCAAGAAGCGCCGTCACAGGCGTCTTGGGGAGGGTGTTTCTGTAATGCACACTATATATGGTTCTGTTCTGCGCGCGGCTTTGATGGCGGGCGTTTCGCTTTCCGTAACGTCGATCGCATCCGCGCAAACGAACGATACGGCCGCCGCCGCCGACCAACCCGTCGATGCCATCGTCGTCACCGGCATCCGCGCATCGCTGGCCTCCGCCGCCAAGATGAAGCGCGATTCGGTGCTGATCGTCGATTCCATCACGGCCGAAGATGTCGGCAAGCTGCCCGACGTGTCGATCGCGGACTCGCTCGCCCGCCTGCCGGGTGTCACCGCCCAGCGTCTCGAAGGGCGCGACCAGCGCCTGTCGATCCGTGGCCTTGGCCCCGACTTTTCCACCACCCTGCTCAACGGGCGCGAACAGGTGACCGTCGGCGACAATCGCGGCGTGGAATATGATCAATATCCGTCCGAATTCTTCCAGAACGTCAATGTCTACAAAAGTTCCGACGCAGCCCTGATCGCGGCCGGCATTTCCGGCACGGTCGACCTGCGGATGCTCCGCCCGCTCGACAAGAATGACCGCATCATCGCCGTTGCCCTGCGTGGCCAGATGAACGGCCTCGACAAGCTGAACCCGGATGGCGAACGCTATGGCTATCGCGCGTCGGCCACTTATGTCGATCAATATGCCGACGATACGCTGGGCCTTGCCATCGGCTTTTCCGCCTCGCACACCCCGTCGCAAAATGAGCGCTTCAACGCCTGGGGCTATCCGACTGATGCCGACAACAACCTGATCATCGGCGGCGCCAAACCCTATGTCCAATCCAACCTGTTGAAGCGCTATGGCGCCGTCGCCACGCTGGAATGGCAGCCGAGCGACAATTTCCATTCGACCTTCGACGTCCTCTATTCGCATTTTGAGGAAGAACAGCGCCTGCGCGGCATCGAATTTCCGCTGGTCTGGGGCACCAATGTCGGCGTCAGCGATGTGACGGTGGAAGATGGCTTCGTCACCGGCGCGACCTTCAGCAACGTCTATGGCGTGCAGCGCAATGATTATAACAAGCGCACCGCCGACACCATCTCGCTGGGCTGGAACAACCAGTTTCGCCTGAACGACAGGCTTTACTTGAACGTCGATGCCAGCTGGTCGCGCGCCAAGCGCACCGACTTCCTGCTCGAAACCTATTCGGGCACCGGCTATCTGCGGTCGGGCGTGCCCGACACGGTGCGCGTCGATCGCCAGTCCAACGGCCTGTTTCAGATCGTGCCGACCATCGACTATACCGACACCAGCATCATCAGCCTGACCGATCCCAATGGCTGGGGTTATAATGGCACGACCGCCGTGGTGCAGGCGGGCTTCCTGAACCAGCCCAAATTCATCGACGATCTACGCTCGTTCCGCACGAACCTGACGGGCGAGATTGAAGGCAGCATCTTCAGCAACTGGGAAGTCGGCGGCAATTACAGCCGTCGCAAGAAAACCAGTGCCTTCACCAGCTATTTCCTGTGTCCGACGGGCGGCACTGATTGCACCATCGCGGGCGGCACCCCCGGTTCAGCCCCCGTTCCCAGCGAAGCGCTGCTCGGCTCCAACGTCTCGCTCGGCTATCTGGGCGTTCCGGCGATGTTGACGCTTGATCTGCTCTATCTCTACAATAATGTCCTCGACGCGGTATATGATAACCGCCCGCAATCGCTCGTGCGCGATAACTTCGTGAAGGAAGATGTGTTCACGGGCTATGCCAAGATGACGATGGACGGCGAACTGGGCGGCAAGCCGCTCAAGGGCGCGTTCGGCGCGCAGGTGATCCATTCCAGGCAGCGCTCGGTCGGCACTATTTCCAGCTTCGCCAATGGCGTGGTTACGGTGGTGCCTGCTTCGGGCAAGACCAGCTATACCGACTTCCTGCCGAGCGCGCAGATGTCGGTCGAGCTGGAACCCGGTTTCTTCATCAAACTGGGCGCCGCGCAGGCCATGGTCCGCCCGCGCCTCGACCAGGAGCGGGTGAACCAGGAATTCAGCTTCGATCCCTCGAAAATCGGCCTGGGTTCCGACCCGTTCAACAGCCCGTTCAGCTCAAACGGCGGCAACACCAATTTGCGTCCCTATCAATCGACCAATATCGACCTATCGGTGGAACGCTATTTCCGCAATGGCGGCTATGTCTCGCTGTCGGGCTATTTCAAGAATCTGACGGATTTCGTCGATCCCAACAACAATATCGCTTATGACTTCTCGTCGCTTCTGCCCGCCTTGCCTGCGGATATTCGCAACGAAATCATCGCCAATGGCGGCGCCATCGGCTTGTTGAAGGCACCCGCCAACAACGGCAAAGGCACGATCATCGGCGCGGAAGCCACCGCATCGCTGCCCTTCAAGCTGTTCACCGAGACCCTTGATGGTTTCGGCCTCTTCGCCAGCGGCTCCTACACCCACAGCGAAGTCAAATATGGCAGCAATCCCGGCGCGACCGTGACCCTGCCAGGCCTGTCCAAATGGGTCGCCAGCGGCACCGCCTATTTTGAACGCAGCGGCTTCCAGGCACGAGTCAGCTATCGCTACCGCTCATCCTTCCTGGGCGAAGTCGCTGGCCTGTCGGCAGCCCCCACCTTCCGCACGGCCAAGGCGGAAGGCATATTGGACGCACAGATCGGCTATGAATTTCAGTCGGGTCCGCTCACCGGCCTGTCGATCCTGCTCCAGGGCAAGAACCTGACCGACCAGCCCTTCGTCACCTACCAGAATGACGATCCGCGCCAGGTCATCGACTATCAACGCTATGGCCGCGATTATTATCTGGGCCTCACCTACAAATTCTAGAGCGTGATGACTTTACTCAGAACCGTTCGTCCTGAGTAGCCCCTTCGACTGCCTGCCAAGGCAGGCGCTCAGGACAGGCATTGAGCGAAGTCGAAATGGCGTATCGAAGGATATAAGCGCAGCCGACCCTTCGATACGGGCCTTCGACAAGCTCAGCCCCTACTCAGGGCGAACGGAGTGATGCGACTTAAAGTCATCATGCTCTAACGCTTCTCAAATCCTCCCCGGCAGGCGAGGATAACACTCTGATCTGCCTGACTGCACGCAGGCAGTGCCGGGACCGCCGCTTCTTTCAGGAGAGGGCGGTCCCTTTTTTTGAAACATTGCCGATTTCCACCGTTCGGGCTGCGGGACCGTGTGAAACGCGATCAGGCGGTCATCCGGCTGACCAACCGTGGCGCCAACAGCGTCGGCGTCACCGGCTTGCCCTTGATCTGGGCGATCAGCGCATCGACCAGCACTTCGCCCGCAAGCAGATAATCCTGCGCAACCGTGGTCAGTGGCGGGCGCGTCAGGCTGACCGCGGGAATATCGTCGAAACCGATCATCGCCACATCGTTCGGCACCGTCATCCCCGCCTCCTCCAGCGCGCGCATCGCGCCGATCGCGATCAGGTCCGACCCGGCGAAAATAGCATCGAACGGAATGCCGCGCGCGATCAGGCGGCGCGCCGCCTCATGGCCGGAATGTTCGATCGACAGGGCATCGACATGCAGCCCCGGATCGACCGGCAGGCCGGCCTCCACCATCGCTTCGGTCAGCCCCGCATAGCGATCGCGAAATTCGGGATAGCGGTTGGACGCATCGCCCAGAAAGGCAATCGAGCGGCGTCCGCGTTCGATCAGGTGCCGACCCGCATCGCGCCCACCCTGCCGATTGTCGCAACCGATGGTCATGCCCAACGCATGGTCATCGACCGAACCCCAGCGGACGAAATGCGTCCCCTGTGCCACCAGCTGTTCCAGCCGAACGCGATAAATCTCGTAATTGCCATAGCCGAGCAGGATGATGCCGTCGGCCTTGCGGCTATCTTCATAATCGACATGCCAGTCGGTCGATAATTGCTGAAAGGATGTCAGCAGGTCATAGCCCCGCTTGGCGCAGGTTTGCAGGATCGGCCCCAGCATCGACAGGAAGAAGGGATTGATCCAGCTTTCGTCGGGCAGCAGATCCTCGAAGAACAGCAGCGCCAGCGTATTGCTCTTTCCCCGGCGCAGCGATGATGCATTTTTGTCCACCGCATAGTTGAGCTGGCGGGCGATCGCCTCGATCCGCTTGCGCGTCCCCTCGCTGACCGTGGGGTCGCCGCGCAGCGCGCGCGATACGGTCGGCTGGGAAACACCGGCCAATGTCGCGATGTCGAACGACGTGATTTTCTCATTGACGGCCATTGCCTGATCCTACGCCGCTCCGGCACGCTTGGAAAGCCGGGCTTTGAATACGTATGTCGCATCCTTGGCCGCACCGACAAAGGCCGACTAAGAAGGGGGCATAAGACCGTGGCGATCAGGCCAGTGCGGACCAGAGGAGGAAGAGGAATGCGAAAGCGCAATCCCATGCTGTTTGCCGCGCTGATGGCGCTGGCCACCCCCGCCCTGTCAGCACCCGCCGCGCCCCCCGCTCCCGCAGATTTTCGCGCCCGCCTGCCGGAGGATGAAATCATCTATTTCGTCCTGCCCGACCGCTTCGACAATGTCGATCCGCGCAATGACAAGGGCGACTTTGGCGGCGACCGGCTGACCCATGGCTATGACCCCACGGCCAAGGGCTTTTTCCATGGCGGCGACCTCAAAGGCGTCACCCGACGGCTAGACTATATTCAGGGGCTGGGCGCGACCGCCATCTGGGTCGGCCCCATCTTCCGCAACAAGCCGGTGCAGGGCGCCAAGGGCCAGGAAAGCGCGGGCTATCACGGCTATTGGATCACCGACTTCACCCATGTCGATCCGCATTTCGGCACCGACGCCGATTTCGCGGCCCTGGTGGAGGCCGCACACGGGCGGGGCATGAAAGTCTATATGGACATCATCGCCAACCACACCGCCGACGTCATCCAATATCGCGAATGCGCCGTTTCCGCCTGCACCTACCGCTCGCGCGCGGACTATCCCTATCAGCGGCGCGGCGGCGTCAATGGCCAGCCGATCAATCCCGGCTTCACCAGCGATGATGACCATCGCGCGGACAATTTCGCCCAGCTGACCGATCCGTCCTACGCCTATACGCCCTATATCCCCAAGGGCGAGGAACAGGCCAAGACGCCAGCCTGGCTGAACGACGTCACCCTCTATCACAACAGGGGCGAAACCACCTATCGCGGCGAAAGCGCGACGATGGGCGACTTTGTCGGGCTGGACGACCTCATGACCGAAAATCCGCGCGTCATCGCGGGGATGATCGAGATATTCGGCGCCTGGATCGACCGTTTCGGCGTCGATGGTTTCCGCGTCGATACCGCCCGCCATGTCGACCCGCATTTCTGGCAGGCCTTCGTGCCCGCCATGCAGGCCCGCGCAAAAGCCAAGGGCATCCCCAATTTCCACATCTTCGGCGAAGTGTCGGAAAGCGATATCCTGTCAGGCCCACTTGCCTGGCACACGCGCGAGGGCGGCTTTCCCTCGGTCCTCGACTTCGCCTTCCATCAGGTCGCGATCCAGACCGTCGCGGGCAAGGGCGCAACCGCCCTGTGGGAAAAGATGCTCCAGGGCGATGCCCTCTATGTCCAGGGTGAAGCCACCGCGCGGCAACTGCCGACCTTCATCAGCAATCATGACAATGGCCGCTTCGCCACCTTCGTCCGCCGCGCCTTTCCCGCCGCCAGCGAACAGGAAGTGCTGGACCGCGTCACGCTCGGCCACGCCATGATGCTGACGCTGCGCGGCGCACCGACGCTCTATTATGGCGATGAACAGGGATTGTCCGGTGACGGCGGCGATCAGGACGCGCGCGAGGATATGTTCGGCAGCAAGGTCGCCATCTACAACGACAACCGCCTCGTCGGCACGGACGCGACGACCGCAACGCCCCGCTTCGATCCCACGCACAGCCTCTATCGCACCATCGCCGCGCTCGCCCGCTTGCGCACCGCCCACCCTGCCCTGCGCCGGGGCAGCCAAGTGGTACGCGCCCGGTCGGAAGAACCCGGCCTGTTCGCCCTCTCCCGCTTCGATCCCGACACCGGCGCTGAATATCTGATCGCCTTCAACACATCGACCGCGCCGATCCAGACCCATGTCCAGGTCGATGTCCGCTCGGACGCTTTCGCCACGCTGGCGGGCGCGCCCTGCGCTGGCCGGGCTGCTGCCCCCGGCAGCCTGGCCGTCACCCTCCCCCCGCTCGGCTACAGCCTGTGCGCCGTTCGCGCGCCGTCTTCGCCATCTGCAAAGTCCCCTGAATGACCGACATGCCTGAACCATGGTGGCGCGGTGCCGCCATCTACCAAATCTATCCGCGCAGCTTCGCCGACTCCAATGGCGACGGTATTGGCGACCTCAACGGCATTACCGCCCGCCTGCCTTATGTCGCGTCACTGGGGGTCGATGCGATCTGGCTGTCGCCCTTCTTCAAAAGCCCGATGCGCGACTTCGGCTATGACGTGTCGGACTATCGCGATGTCGATCCGATTTTCGGCACGCTCGCCGATTTCGATGCGCTGGTCGCCCGTGCCCATGCGCTGGGCCTGCGCGTCATTGTCGATCAGGTCTGGGCGCATACGTCGGATCAGCATGGCTGGTTCGTCGAAAGCCGCGCCAGCCGCAACAATGCCAAGGCCGACTGGTATGTCTGGGCCGATGCCAAGCCGGACGGATCGCCGCCCAATAATTGGCAGTCCGTCTTCGGCGGCCCCGCCTGGACCTGGGACGCGCGGCGCGGCCAATATTATATGCACAGCTTCCTGCGCGAACAGCCGCAATTGCACCTGCACCACCCGGACGTGCAGGCAGCCGTGTTCGACATCATCCGCTTCTGGCTCGACCGGGGCGTCGATGGCTTTCGCATCGACGCGATCAACCATTCGATGCACGATCCAGAGCTGCGCGATAATCCGCCCGCCCCCGACGATGGCTGCCTGCGCACCCGCCCGTTCGATTTCCAGCTCAAAACCTATAATCAGAGCCACCCGAACATCCCGCTGTTCCTGGAGAAAGTGCGCAGCGTGTTCGACGCATATCCTGATCGCTTTACCGTCGCCGAAGTCGGCGGCGCGGACAGCGACCGGGAGATGAAGGCCTTTACCCAGGGCGACCAGCGCCTCAACACCGCCTATGGCTTCGACTTCCTCTATGCCCCTGCCCTGACGAGCGAATTGATGAAAAGCGCGCTGCAAAAATGGCCGGCGGAACAGGGGATCGGCTGGCCGAGCTGGGCCTTTGAAAATCACGATGCTCCCCGCGCCGTATCGCGCTGGGCCAAGGATCATGACCCGCAAGCCTATTGCCGGATGAAGATGCTGCTGCTCGCTTGCCTGCGCGGCAATATCTTCCTCTATTATGGCGAGGAATTGGGCCTGTCGCAGGTCAATATCGCGTTCGAGGATCTGCAAGACCCCGAAGCCATCGCCAATTGGCCACTCACCCTGTCCCGCGACGGCGCCCGCACGCCGATGCCGTGGATCGCCGATGCGCCCTATCTCGGTTTCTCCGACGCCAAACCCTGGCTACCGATCGGGGAAGCGCATCGCCCGCTCGCCGTCGACCGGCAGGAGGCGGACGCCGCCTCCCTGCTGCACTGGACTCGTCAGGTGCTGGCCTTGCGCAAAGCCTATCCTGCCCTGCGCGCCGGCACGGTGGATTTTCGGGAGATGCCCGGTGACCTGCTCGCCTTCGAACGCAGCCATGGCGGCGAACAGCTGCTCTGCATCTTCAACCTTGGCGATCAGCCGGTCAGTTGGACCCCGCACGATGCGGAACGCTGGCAGCCGATGCTGACATGCGGGGGCGCCATGGCGTGGCACTTCCCCGCCGCCTCTGCCCTCGTCGCCCACTATCAAGGACATATAGCATGACGCGACTGACTGCGCCCACCCTCCGCATTTTGGCCATCCCGCTTTTCGCCCTGTCGCTGGCCC
The DNA here is from genome assembly GCF_032227065.1 of Sphingobium sp. SA2. Classification (NCBI taxonomy): domain Bacteria; kingdom Pseudomonadati; phylum Pseudomonadota; class Alphaproteobacteria; order Sphingomonadales; family Sphingobiaceae; genus Sphingobium; species Sphingobium sp. SA2. Next base: position 2,513,991 of record NZ_JAPMXX010000006.1, on the reverse strand, counting down.
CGATTGCCGCACGCGCCGATGTCGTCGCCAAGGCCGCCTCGCCCGATGGTCGCATCACCCTGACCGTCAGCCTCGATGGCGAGGGCCGCCCCAGCTACGCCGTGCAGCGCGACGGCCAGCCGCTGATCACCGACAGCCGCCTTGGCTTCATGCTCACCGACGCGCCCAAGATCGAGCGCAACCTGACGCTGGCCGACACGAAGCGCGACCGGCGCGACACGAGCTGGACGCAGCCCTGGGGCGAATGGTCGACCATCCGCGACAATCACAGCGAAATCCGTCTCGCCTTCCGCGAGAAAACCGACCTTCAGCGCGAAATGGATGTGACCTTCCGCCTGTTCGACGATGGCGTAGCCTTCCGCTATACCCTTCCCGACCAGCCCAATCTGCACCATGCCAATATCGCCGAGGAACTGACCCAGTTCGCCTTCGCTCAGCCCGGCACCGCCTGGTGGAAGCCCGCCTTTGAATGGAACCGCGAAGAATATCTCTACGACAAGACGCCGCTCGATGCGGTCGGCACGGCGCAGACCGTCATGACGGTAAAGCTCGCCAGCGGCACCCATGTCGCGCTGCATGAAGCGGCATTGGTCGACTATAGCGCAATGAACCTGGCGCGGGTGCAGGGCAACATGTTCCGCGCCGCCCTGACGCCGGGCGCTGGCACCGCCAAAGTCTCGCGTGATGCGGGTTTCTCGACGCCCTGGCGCACCATCGCGATCGCCGACGATGCGGCGGGCCTCTACATGAACCACATGATCCTGAACTTGAACGAGCCCAACAAGCTGGGCGACGTGTCGGGCTGGATCAAGCCGGGCAAGTTCGTGGGCGTGTGGTGGAACATGATCAAGGGCGAATGGAGCTGGGCGCGCGGTCCCAAACATGGCGCGACCACGGCCAATGTCCGCCGCTATATCGACTTTGCCGCCGCCAGCGGCATCCCCGCCGTGCTGGTCGAGGGATGGAATGTCGGCTGGGACGGCAACTGGTTCGGCAATGGCAATGCCATGAATTTCTCCCAACCGACCGAGGATTTCGACGCGGATGCGCTGGCGGCCTATGCCAGATCGAAGGGCGTCACGCTGATCGGCCATCATGAAACCGGCGGATCGGCCAGCCATTATGACGCGCAACTCGACAGCGCCTTCAAATGGGCGGCCGACCATGGCGAACAGGTGGTCAAGACCGGCTATGTCACCGATGCCGGGCAGATCGAGCGCGTCGATGCCGATGGCACCCGACATCGCGAATGGCATGAGGGCCAGTGGATGGTGAACCACTATCTGCGCGTGGTGCAGGCCGCCGCCAAATATAAGGTCAGCATCGACAGCCACGAACCGGTCAAGGACACCGGCCTGCGTCGCACCTACCCCAATTGGGTGTCGCGCGAAGGCGGACGGGGCATGGAATATAATGCCTGGGTCGGTGGCAAGAACCCGCCGGAACATGAAGCCAATCTGGCCTTCACCCAGATGCTCGGCGGCCCGATGGATTTCACGCCCGGCGTCCTCAGCCTCTCCGGGTCGGAAGGCAGCACGATCCAATCGACGATCGCCAAGCAACTCGCCCTCTATGTGGTCTTGTATTCGCCGGTCGTGATGGCCGCCGATACGCCGGAAAATTACGCGAAATATCCCGGCCCCTTCCAATTCATCAAGGATGTGCCGACCGACTGGTCCGACACCCGCGTCCTGAACGGCGAAGTCGGCGACTATGTCACGATCGCACGCAAGGAAAAGGGCGGCGATGACTGGTATCTGGGTGCGGTTGGCGACGAAGAAGCCCGCGCGAGCCAGGTGACGCTCGATTTTCTGGATGCCGGGCGCAGCTATGTCGCGGAAATCTACCGTGACGGACCAGGCGCGGATTATCGCACCGACGCGCGCCACGCGATCGTGATCGAGAAGAAGACGGTCAGGAAGGGCGACCGGCTGACGATCGCGCTGGCGCCCGGTGGCGGTCAGGCAATTCGTTTCGTGGCGGGCGGCAAACCACGCCGGCGCTGACATCCTATTTCCTGTCCTACAGGCCGCGCGCGCTCTATGCTGCCAACCGCGGCCTACATCGACGTCCGACTTTCCGATAGGATCAGAAACGGGCAATAAAATATCGAAATTGCCGGGAAATATGCGAAGTTAAGGGGCGGATGCGGGATGGACGGGCAAAATGACAGCACACAGGTAACCCGCCCCCGACAGGGTTTTGCGGGACTGTGGAATATCAGCTTCGGCTTCTTCGGCATCCAGATCGGCTTCGCCCTTCAGAACGCCAATATGAGCCGCATCTTCCAGTCGCTGGGCGAAAGCCTGGATGATCTGGCGTTGCTGTGGATCGCTGCGCCCCTGACCGGCCTGTTGGTTCAGCCGATCATCGGCCATTATAGCGACCGGACCTGGTGCCGGTTTGGTCGTCGCCGCCCCTATTTCTTTGTCGGCGCGCTGTTCGCGGCGGCGGCGCTGATCGGGATGCCCAATGCCCCCGGTCTGCTGGCGGCGGCGATGATGCTCTGGATACTCGACGCTTCGTTGAACATCTCGATGGAGCCGTTCCGTGCCTTTGTCGGCGACATGCTGGACAAGGATCAGCATATGGCCGGCTATGCCCTGCAAACCGCCTTCATCGGCGCGGGCGCCGTGATCGGGTCGGCCACCCCCTGGATGCTTGACCAGATGGGTGTCGCCAATGTCGCCGTCGGGCTGGGCGTGCCCGACACGGTACGGATCAGCTTCTATATCGGCGGGGCGGCGCTGTTCCTGGCGGTGCTATGGACCGTGCTGACGACACGCGAATATGCGCCTGACCAGATGGCACGCTTCGCGCGGGCCGATGACGACGCCTCAGGCCTCGCACCGGCAACCCGCGCCATGCCTGCCGGTGGAGCAGGCTGGATCGCGACAGGCGTCGCCATATTGGCGATCGTGTGGACCTGGTCGCTGGAAAAGGAACTCTATCTGCTCGGCGCGTTGCTGGCCGCTTATGGCGTCGCGCGCCTCGTCGCCCGCTGGCTCCATGGCCAGGGTCGCAACGACAATCTGCTCAGCCATGTCGTCGGCGATTTCGCGGCCATGCCGCCGCTGATGAAGAAACTGGCGCTCGTCCAATTCTTCACCTGGTCCGCGCTGTTCATCATGTGGATCTATACCACGCCGGTCGTCGCCCAATATATGTTCGGATCGGCCGATCCCGCCAGCTCCGCCTATAATGCCGGGGCCAACTGGGTCGGCATATTGTTCGCCACCTATAATGGCGTCGCCGCTCTCGCCGCCCCCTTCCTGCTCCAGCCGCTCGCCCGCCGCATCGGTCAGGCGAACACCCATGCCATCGCGCTGATGCTGGGCGCACTGGGCTTCTTGTCCTTCCTGTTCCTGCGCGACGCGCAACTGCTGCTGCTCTCGGAAGTCGCGATCGGCATCGCCTGGGCATCGACCCTCGCCATGCCCTATGCCATGCTCGCGTCCAGCGTGCCGCAGGCGAAGCTTGGCATCTACATGGGTCTGTTCAACGCCTTCGTCGTCATCCCGCAACTTCTGGTCGCCACCGTCATGGGCACCATCATGCGCCACGCCTTTCCGACCGAACCCATCTGGACCATGGCATTCGCCGCCGGTGTGATGCTGTTGGCGTCGGTGGCAACGCTACGCTGCCGCTAGACGGAGAGATTCCATGATGATGCTTGCCGCTAACGTCCGAAAACGCTGATGCGCCTCGCACGCGGTCCAAGCCAAAATAAAAGCCAACCCCTTGTCTTTACAAGAAATTGTCAGCGCATCCTATCTGTTTGAAGATTTGGTGGGCCCGGCAGGAATCGAACCCGCAACCTAGCCGTTATGAGCGGCCAGCTCTAACCGTTGAGCTACAGGCCCCACCTGAACGCGGGATTAGGCAGCATCAGGCGGCTTGGCAAGCCTCTGCGCGCATCGGAATAGCAGCCAGCAATTGATTCAGGCTCGCCGGGCGAACCCCGCGATGCGCCAGATGGTTCAACACGGCGTCCCACCACCGGTAAAAGGCAGTCCGATCCGCCTCGTCGCGCACATAGGGGGTGTGCCCCGGCTCCAGCGTGGGCGAGTGAAAGCTGAAATTGAGCAATGGCACGCCTTCTTCCATCAAGGCGTCGATGGCCATGATCGCCTCCTGCGCGGACACCCCTTCCGGCGTCAGCGGCACGCGGCTCAGCAATCGCGCCCGCGCCATCGCGCCCGCCAATGGCCCCATCGTCTGGGCCGCACGATACAGCCGTTCCCCTGCCCCGCGCAGCAGCCCGACAAAGGCGGTGGAAAGCGGCAATTCCACCAATGTCCGGTTCGGCCCCGCCCAATAGGGGGTCAAAGGCATCCCACGAAAGTCCGGGCCATGCTGCCCGCTATAATCGAACCGGCTGCGTACCGAACTGTCGAGCCGAAACCCCGCCGCTTCCAACAGGCGCGCACTGTTCGGGCCGACGCCATAGCGCCCGGCCCGATAAACGATCGGTCGCTGTCCGAATCGCTGTTCGATTCGGCGGCAGAGCGCTTCCAGCTTGGCCAGTTCCACTGCTTCGGGGAGCGAGCCCGCATAGCTGTTGGCGGCCGTCACCTCCTCGACATGCGGCGGATTGACCCAGGGATGAAGATGCGCGCCGATGTCGGCCGCACCGTCGCTCGCCCATTGGCCCATCATCGCCGCCGCCGCATCGCAATCGACCACTGGATAGTCGGTGACATAGACGGGCTTCACCCCAGCGTCCGCAAAATAGCCTTGGCCCCGCGCCATGCCGGCCAATGCCGTGACGCCATGGCCCGTCCGGCTGAACGGCGCGTTCCAGTCGAATTCCTCTTCGGTATCGACAAACAGCATGAAGCGCGTGCCAAAATCCGGCGCCAGTGCAATCCGGTCCTGGGGTTGCGGTGAATCCAGCAGGTTACCGTCGAAGGGATGAGCGTTCATGCCCTTCGCTTTACCAGCCAATGGTTGCCATAGGGTTTCCCCCTGCCCTGATTGTTCAGCCGAGGTCGGCCGCATCGTCGGCCATCGTCGCGGCCGGAATCGCCAGCAGCAGCCGACCCGGTTCGATGTCCAGGCTGCCGTTGCAACTTGCGGCCAGACTGCGGATCAACCGCAGGGAAAAGCCCAGGCCCAGCAGCGGGCCGTCGGCCCAATCGCCATCGGCCCCATAGCCGGGATCGAGCAACTGCCCTTCATCCAGCCCGGTCAGGCTCGACGGGCGATCGATCGCCAGCACCACGCGCCCGGGGCCGCCATCCGGCTGAAACCAGCAGGCACCTGTCACCGTTTCCCCCGCGGGCGCGACGGAAATCAGCGTGCGTAACAGATGCTGCACCATGCGTTCACCCTGCACCGGGTCTATCCGCACGTGCGGCAAGGCGGGGGCAATAGCGATGTCGATGGCCGACCCACCCGCTATCGCCTGATCATCGAACCGGGCCGCGATCTGGGTCACCAGCTGATCGGGGTCCATCAGTTCAGGCGCGCTCGAACCATCGCCACGCGACACGCGGGCGGCAAGGTCCAAATCGTCGAATGCGGCCAGCAAATGCCGCGCATCGACGGCGATCTTGCCCGCCATATCGCGATATTCGACCCCGGCCGCGCCGAATAATTCCTGCTCGATAATCTCGGCAAAGCCCAGGATCGCGTTCAGGGGCGTGCGCAATTCGTGGACCAACTGCCGCAGGGAATCGGAGGACAGACCGCTGATGGCGGCCTGTTCGGGCTGGGCCGCGACTTCATGCAGATACGGCCGCCGCGCCTGTCCGCGATAGCCCTGAAAACGGCCGGAACGCGGATCGAAAAAGGGGGTAGCGGACAAACGCCATTCGCCGTCCATCCGTCCACCAACGATGGTGAAGCGGCCATTTTGAAAACCGCTACGCCGGGCGAAGGCCCCCGCGACATGACCGTCCGGCCCACTTCCGCCATCCAGCGCCACATCGCCCAGCGACAGCCCGATCAGCGCGGCGCGTGGACCTTGGTCGACCCATAGCAGAATGCCCGATGCGTCGGTTTCAAACGCGAATTGGCGCGGCGCTTCGATGGCATGGGCGTCTTCGGGTGCGGAGGCGACGCCGATGGGTCGGCGCGTGCTGGTGAAATGGGCGATCCGATCGACCAGATTGCGGATCTGGTCCTGATCCTGCGCGGGTGGACGCAGCGGCGTGACGACCGCCGATGGCTGCGGCGCAACCGGTTCCGCCGCCATCTCTTGTGTCAGCAGCATATCGGCCTCGCCGACCATATCCTGCCGTTCGGTGGTCAGCACCAGATCAACCGAGCCGAAGGCTTCCAGCGCCTTGCGCGCCAGCGGGCCGACATCCCGGCGTCCGCGCAAGACCCCACGCGCGGTCGGTGTCAGCCGGGGTAGCAGTTCCGCCCAGGTCGCATCGGGCAATTGCGCCCGCGCCATCGCCGCTGCCGCAATCGCGGGACGGTCCTTGGCAAAGAATACGACCAGGCTGGCGGACCGGAGCCGTCGCCCAAGTTCCACGACCGTCGCGATCCGCTGCGTTTCGGATATGGCAGGGCGCAGCCCTTCCAGGCGGTCGAGCAACATGTCCCGATCCGATGCCGCCATGGGCACACGGTCGGCACGATCATGCTGCGCCATCAGGTCGACACATTGGCGCCAGGATGTCACCGCACCCAGTCCCGCACGGTCATCCGCCGCCAGCACTGTTTGCATGAGATCGTTAAAACGCACCGAAAATCCTCATCAGCCGCGCCGCGCGGTCCATTCGACCTATCGTTAGGCGTTCATGGCCGCAAGGGAAAGGACGGGGGCGTGGCGTGATCAAAAAGGATCGTCGCATAGTGGGACAATTGCATTGCTCTGAAACATTATTATGATGGGTGCATCGAACAAGACAGGAAATAAGCACAATAATGGCCGGGCCGAATATCGACGACATCGACTTGCAGATCCTTGGAGAGCTGCAGGAGGATGGCAGGATGACCAATGTGGAACTGGCGCGCAAAGTGGGCTTGACTGCCCCGCCATGCCTGCGCCGCGTCCGCGCGCTGGAGGAAGCCGGGGCCATCACCTCCTATCATGCGGTGGTCGATCCCGGCATGCTGGGCTACACCATCACCGTGTTCGCCATGGTCAGCCTCAAGAGCCAGGCCGAGGCCGACCTGATGGCGTTTCAGGACCATATCGCCTTGCTGCCCGAAGTCCGCGAATGCCATATGCTGAATGGCGAGATCGACTTCATCCTGAAGGTCGTTGCCAAGGATTTGCAGAGCTTCCAGCAATTTCTGACATCGAAACTGACGCCCGCGCCCAATGTCGTGAGCGTCAAGACGTCGTTGACCATTCGCACGTCGAAGAATCTGCCGGGGGTGCCGCTGCCGGTCTGACCCGGCAGCGCGCGATCACGCCGCTTTGCGGCTCTGCTGCTCCACCCATACCAGCCAGAATCCGGCGACACTCGCCCAATCCCCGGTCGCCTGTCCAAGCGCGGCCTCCGCGCCCGGCAGATCGCCCGAACGGGCAAGCGCAACGCCCAGCCGCGCGTTGATGCGCCCGGCATCGACGCCGCCTTTGGTGAGCGCGATCCGATAATGTTCGACCGCCTGGGGATATTGGCCCAGCGCGAAATAGCTGTCGGCGAGTGAGGCTGCATCCTTGCCGCTAGACGCGCTGGCGGCTTTCTTGGCCAGCACGGGCAGGCCAGCGATTTCCTTGGTCGCCTTGGGCGTGACGCTGGTCAGCAACTTGCTGGTGGTTGCCTGTGTCGGCGTCAGCTTGCCGCCCTTGCGCCCCGCCTCGATGATTGCCTTGGCTTCGGCATAATAGCCCGCCTTTTCGGCCAATTGCGCATAGGACTGATAATCCCGCTCGCTCGCCATAGCGCCATTTGCGGCTTGCAGACGATAGAGGTCCAACTGCAATTGCGGCTCGACGTCACCGGCCGCCAGATAATTGGTCAGCGCCGAGCGCCATTCTTCCTTGTCGCCCGCCTGCCCCAGACGATCGCGATAGAGTTGGCCCACTTCGGCCCAATCGCGCGCTTGATAGGCCATCGACAAGGCGCGGTCCGTCCAGGCGATCGGAACGGGCTGCCCCGACGCGCGCTGCTGGGCGATAGCCTCCTGCACGAAACGACGCGCATCCTTGGGCTTGTTCCGGCGCAGCGCTATGTCGGCGCGCAACATGGTGGCATCGACCCCGGCATAGCCGAGCGTATTGGCGTAATCGAGTTGGGCGGTGGCATCGTCATAATTGCCGACCTGATAGGACAGATAGGCGGCGACAAAGCGCAAACGCGGGGCAGCCGTTGCAGGCAAGGCGCTGGTCTTGAACAGATCGGTCAACGCGATGCGTTGCGCCTGAACATCCGCCCGCATCACTGCCAACTGATAGCGCAAGCTGGCCGTCGCATAGGACTCGAAATCATTGGTCGGGACCAGCGCACCGATGCGCGCGCTGGCGGTGCTCACATCGCGCGCCTTGACGGCGGCATCAGCCGATTGCAACGCGGCGCGAAACGTGTCGGACATGGTGATGGGCGGCCCTGCCACAACCAGCTTCTTTTTCGCCATGGCAGGTGCTGCGGCCAACAGGGTAGCCGTCAGGGCCACCGACAGGCCGGAGGTCAAAATAGTCAATCGCCGCATGGCCTTACAGGCCTCCCCACATGCACTGCCGGGATGATCCCCGGCCTCAATCCCGTCTATGCATCAAGCCGGATCGGCGCGCCACCCCAAGAGATGGCGCGCCCGTCGGTCAGGCGCCCTTGCTGCCCAGATAGGCCAGCCACAGACCGGCGATCTGCTTGCGCGCGCCACCCTGCACGGCTTCGAAAGCGGCCTTGGCGGCGGCATTGTCACCCGCCTTCATCTTGGCGATGCCCATGCGGGTGTTGACTTCGTCGGCATCGACGCCGCCCTTTTCCTTGGCGAGTTCGAACATCGATGCCGCCTTGGCATAGTCGCCATAGCCAAGATACGCGTCGGCCGTGGCCGCCGCGATCTTGCCATTGGCGGCCTTGCGAGCATCGGCTTCCGCCGCGCCCAGCGTGCTCTTGTCACCCGCGATGCGGCCGGTCGCGGTCTGATACAGGTCAGCGCCCTGCGTGGCGTTCAAGACATTCTTGGAACGGCCAAGGTCGATCGAGGACTTGACCTCGCCATAGATGCCCGTCTTCGATGCCATTTCGGCAAATTCCAGATAGTCACCAGCGACAACCAAACCATCCGACGCGGCCAAGAGGCGCAATACGTCCAGATTTTCGCGGTTGGTAATGTTCGGGTTGGCGCGCTGGAACAGGCGTACCAGCGTCCGCAAATTGGTGCCGCTGGGTTCAGCCTGATAGGCCATCTTCGCCCATTCGGTAACATCCGGCAGCTTGGCGGCTTCGGCACGGCTGACACCGATCTGATACCATTGTGCTGGCACCTGCTGTCCCGATGCCTTCATCGCCTCTGCGGCCGCCTTGAGCGCGTTCAGACCCTGCACATTGAAGCCACGGGCCGGTTCTGCCGAGGCGTTGGTCGTGCCTGCCTTACCGAAATAAGCCTGCGCCAGGGTCGGGTTGACGCTTTCCGACTTCGCGCCAGCTGCCAGCGCCGCCTGAGCGCGCTGGATGGCGAGGTCGTAATTCTTGGCATCAAGTGCCTGGTTCGCCGCGATCGAGTTGAACTGCCCGGCCTGTTCCGGTGGCGTCAAACCACTGTCCAGCATCTGCGTCAGCGCTTCGCTCTGCATCGCCGCATCCTTGGACGCGATCGACGTGTTCAGCTTGATAGCACCGATCTGATATTTGTCATCGTTCGACACGGCCTTGCTGTCGGCTTCCGCCAGCGCAGCCTTGGCACCAGCAAAATCCTGCGCCTCGGCGGCCTTCTGCGCGGTCTGCAGCGACTTGATGACGTCAGGCGTGACGTTCAGCTTGGGACCAGTTGCCTTTTCCTCTTTCTTGTCCTTCTTGGCAGCGAAAGCAGGGGCCGAAACGGCACCACCGGTTACGGCCAGAGCCAGTACGAGCGCGAACGGGGTAACAAAACGCATAATCCTCATCTCCTATGCACGCCTGGCCGATGGCTAGAGGCGCGTTTTGGGGTTGAACGCCGATTAGGGGTCGGCGCGTGAATGGGCATTGAACAAGCCTATATCGGCTGATTTTGCAACTGTCATGCCCGCAGCTTCGTTCCAGCAAGGTCAATGCGATAGCAGCCCGGCTTGTTGATCCCCCGCGCGAGCGCGTGTCTGCGCGCGAGGGGTGACAGATTTGTTTCGCTCGGCTAGAGATCGCGGGACACAGCCAACATCATCGAAAAAAGAGAATCGCATTGACCGACGAGACTGTCCTCGCCGACCCTTCGGACATCAGCCCCGTCTCCATCGTCGAGGAGATGAAGACCAGCTATCTCGACTATGCGATGTCCGTCATCGTTTCGCGCGCCCTGCCGGACGTACGCGACGGGTTGAAGCCGGTCCATCGCCGCATTCTCTTTTCCGCCCAGGAATCGGGCTTTCTCTATAACCGCCCCTATCGCAAGTCCGCCCGCCTCGTCGGCGAGGTGATGGGTAAATATCACCCGCATGGCGACAGTTCGATCTACGACGCCTTGGCGCGGATGACGCAGGACTGGTCGATGCGCGTGCCGCTGATCGACGGCCAGGGCAATTTCGGATCGATGGACCCCGATCCGCCAGCCGCCATGCGCTATACCGAAGCGCGATTGGCCAAGGTGGCGGGCGCCTTGCTGGAGGATCTCGACAAGGATACGGTCGATTTCACGCCCAACTATGATGCGTCGGAACATGAGCCGCAGGTTCTGCCTGCGCGCTTCCCCAATCTGCTCGTCAATGGCGCAGGCGGCATTGCCGTTGGCATGGCGACCAACATTCCGCCCCATAATCTCGGCGAAGTGCTGCGCGCCTGCCTCGCCTATATCGACAATCCCGGCATCACCACCGATGAACTGATCGCCATTGTTCCCGGTCCCGATTTTCCCACCGCTCCGCTGATCCTGGGCCAGTCGGGCGCGAAGTCGGCCTATCATACCGGCCGCGGCTCGATCATGATGCGCTCGCGCTATGTGATCGAGGAAGGGCGCGGCGATCGCCAGTCGATCGTCCTCACCGCAATCCCCTATCAGGTCGGCAAGAACGGCCTGGTCGAGAAGATCGCCGAAGCCGCCAAGGAAAAGCGGATCGAAGGCATCAGCGACATTCGCGACGAATCCAGCCGCGAAGGCGTGCGGATCGTGATGGACCTCAAGCGCGACGCTACGCCCGAAGTCGTGTTGAACCAATTGTGGCGCAACACGCCTGCCCAGTCGAGCTTTCCCGCCAACATGCTCGCCATTCGCGGCGGCCGCCCCGAATTGCTGGGCCTGCGCGAGATCATCGATGCCTTCATCAAATTCCGCGAAGAGGTCATCACCCGCCGCACCAAGTTCGAGCTGAACAAGGCGCGCGAACGGGCGCATATCTTGCTCGGCCTGGTCGTTGCGGTCACCAACCTCGATGAGATGGTCAAGATCATCCGCGGTTCGTCCAGCCCCGCCGAGGCCCGCGAAAAGCTGCTGGCGCGCGAATGGCCGATCAGCGAGATCGCCCATTATATCCGCCTGGTCGAAGCCATCGACACCGAGATTTCGGGTGAAGTCTACAAACTGTCGGAAGTGCAGGTCCGCGCCATCCTCGACCTGCGCCTGCATCGCCTGACGGCGCTGGGTCGCGACGAAATCGGCAAGGAACTGGCTGGTCTGGCCGAAGCCATCGCCGAGTATCTCGCCATCCTGGGCGACCGGGTGAAGCTCTACGCCGTGATGCGCGAAGAACTGGAAGCGATCGAACGCGAATTCGCGACCCCGCGCCTGTCCGAGATGACGGCGGCTGCCGACGGCATCGATGACGAAGATCTGATCGAGCGCGAGGAGATGGTCGTCACCGTCACCGTGCAAGGCTATATCAAGCGCACCCCGCTTGAGAGTTTCCGGGCGCAGGCGCGCGGCGGCAAGGGCCGTTCGGGGATGGCAACCAAGGATGAGGATGCGATCACCGAATTGTTCGTGACCTCGACCCACACCCCGGTCCTCTTCTTCTCGACCGCGGGCAAGGTCTATCGCATGAAGGTCTGGCGCCTGCCCGAAGGTGGTCCGGCGACGCGCGGGCGGCCGATGGTCAATTTGCTGCCACTGGCCGCCGGGGAAACCATCCAGACCGTCCTGCCTTTGCCGGAGGATGAGGAAAGCTGGAAGGATCTGCACGTCATGTTCGCAACGGCGAACGGCACCGTGCGCCGCAACAGCATGGATGCCTTCGCCAATGTGCCGAGCAACGGCAAACTCGCCATGCGCTTCGATGAAGGCAGCGATGATCGGCTGATTGGCGTGGCGCTTCTGTCGGAAGACGACGACGTTCTGCTCGCCACGCGGCAGGGCAAGGCGATCCGCTTCGCCTCGACCGATGTCCGCGAATTCCAGAGCCGCACCTCGACCGGTGTGCGCGGCATGACACTCAAGGGCGATGACGAAGTCATCTCCCTCTCCATCCTCCACCGCTCCGGCGCCGATCAGGAACAGCGTGAAGAATATCTGCGCTTCGCTCCCTGGAAGCCGGAGAAGGAAGGCGAGATGGCCGATCAGGCGATGTTTGCGCTGATGCGTGAGCGGGAGCAGTTCATCCTGACCGTCTGCGCCAATGGCTATGGCAAATTGTCGTCTGCCTATGACTATCGCCGCACCGGGCGCGGGGGTCAGGGCATCACCAATATCGACAATATCGGCCGCAACGGCCCCGTGGTCGCCAGCTTCGCCGCAACCCAGGGTGACCAGTTGATGCTGGTCACCGATCAGGCCAAACTCATTCGCATGGGATTGGACAGCCTGCGCGTCATCGGCCGCAATTCGGCGGGCGTGCGCCTTTTCGACGTCGCCAAGGACGAGCATGTCGTCAGCGCCGCCAAGATCGAGGAAAATGAAGACGCGCCGGAGGCCGAAGAGGCGTGAGCGACCTCTTCGCCTATAAGATATTGACCGCCGAGCAATATGATCAGTTCAAGGCCGATGGCGTCTTCAAGGGTGCGCCGGTCGACCTGGCCGATGGCTATATCCACTTGTCGACCCGCGATCAGGCGGCCGAAACGGTCGCCAAACATTTTGCGGGGCAGGACCGACTGGTCATGGTGATGGTCGACCTCGCTCCCTTTGGCGAGGCGATCCGCTGGGAGGAATCGCGCGGCGGTGCGCTCTTCCCGCATCTCTATGCCGACCTGCCGATCAGTGCGGTAGCGGGCAAGGTCGTGCTGCGCATCGGCGACGATAGGAAGCATTCCTTTCCCGCAGGCTTTTAGCGCACGACCCGCGCCATCCGCGCCACCTTCCCGCGCTGCATCCAATAGTCCCAACCGCCCCAGCGGATATGGTTGGACATCACTGCCGCCACCTGAACGATAAGATGCGCCCAGCTTACAGCAAAGGGCGCGATGCAATCCCACCAGAGCGAGCGCGTCGCGCGTTTCGCCTGGTCCGGGTCCAGCACCGCACCGATGATCCGCCGCCGCACCATTGCCCTGCCCCAGGCCGCGCCATAGCCGATCGCGATCGCCCCCCAGCCGCCCCAGCCCAACGCCCAGAGCCACGCGCAGGACTGCACCGCCACCACCGCCGTCGCCAGCGCCCACATGCCCAGATTGTTGGTGCCGATATGGCGATATTGCCGCACCCCAAAACCGAGCAGGTCGCCCGCACGTCCGTCAAGCGGACTCGCGACCAGCAGATCGCGCACCGGCCGCAGTCGCAGTTTCGCGCGCCAGCCGGCGAGGCCGATCGCCATATCGTCGGACAGTCGCCCGGCCAGCACCGCATCCAGGTCCAGTCGCTCCGCCACCGTGCGGGACAGGGCCATCGCGCCGCCCCAGGGTAGGGTCGCACTCGCGGCACGCGGCAGCGTTGCCAATTGCATCTCGACCGCGCCGACCATTGCGGCCATAAATCCTCGCCCCGGCAGCAACAGCCGATAGCCCGTCACAATATCCGCCTTGTCGCGCACCAGAGGAAAGAGCAGCCGACCGACCAACCGCGCGGGCGGTTCGATATCGGCATCGATGAAGACCAGCCACCGGTCATCGGGCCGTAGTGCCCGCAGGGCCGCGCGGAGCTTGTGGACCTTCTGCCCCTCGTCCGTCGCCACACCGGCATGCACGACCTGCACATTATCCCCGACCAGCATCTCCGCAGCAGGGCAAGCCCCCGAAGTCGCGATGAGCAGTCGGAAGGGCGCGCTTTGCGCCGCCAGCCGCGCCATTAGCGCCGCACCGCCATCCCAATCGTCCCGCACGCTCACGATCACGACCACTCCATCGGGCCTTTCCTCGCGGCGATCGACCGGCATATGCCGCCAATAGTTGATGACCCCCAGCAGCGTCAGTCCCTGAAGGACAATCCAGACCCAGATCATGACCGCCGCGCACCTCTTTACCGTCTCGCCGCCTGCTGTATGACGGGCGGCATATGCTCTCCAACCCCTTTCTTTTTTCCCTAATGCGCGTGCTGCCCGCCCGGTCGGCCTCCTGGCTTGGCGGATGGCTGTCCGTCCATGGAGCGCGCCCGCGCATGAAACTGCGCGACGCCCGTGCCCGCGCCAATCTCGCGCTGCTCCGCCCTGATCTGGACGAGGCCGCGCGGGAAGCGATGCTCACCCGCCGCTGGCGCAACATCGGGCGGACGCTGGCTGAACTCGCCAATGTCGATCGGCTGGTGAACGGCGCGCATGTCGAGGTCGTCGATCGCGCGGGCTATCAGGCCGTGCTGGACGGGCCACGCCCCTTGCTCGCCTTGTCGCTGCATCTGGGCAATTGGGATTTGCTGGGCGCGCATGGCAAGGCACTGACCGACCGACCCGGCCTCGGCGTCTATGCGCCGCCGCGCGACGAACGGACGGCCGCGCAACTGCAAAAGGCGCGGCGAAGCTATATGGGTGAAACGATCACCGGCGATGGCGCGGCGCGCCGGATATTGAAGCATCTGACCAGCCATACGCGCGCCAGCCTCTATATCCTGCTCGACGAACGACGCGATTTTCAGGTCTGGTTTCCCAAATTGGGGCGTACCCTTCCACCGTCGGGCAATCTGTCCGTCGCGTTGCGCCTGGGGCGCAAGGTCAATGCCCGCTTCCTGCCCTTCTATCTCGCGCGGACGAACGGACCCCACTTCCGGCTGCACTGGCATCCGCCCCTCGACCCGCAGACGATGAGCGACGAAGAGATAGTCGCCGCCGCCGACGCCTTTCTGGGGCAGGCCTGTATAGATCATGCCGACGAATGGCTGGCGCTGCACGATATGGACCTGACGCAGCCGGGCCATGCGCCCACTGCCCCACCGGTCATGTGACTTGGGCGCACTTGCCCGCTAAAGCCCCTGCATGTCCCGACTCGCGATCAAAATCTGCGGCCTTTCCACGCCCGACACCGTTGGCGCGGCCGTGCGTGCAGGGGCGAGCCATATCGGCTTCGTCCACTTCGCCAAAAGCCCGCGCCATGTCGATGCGGCCCAGATCGCCGCGCTGGCCGCCATCGCGCCTGCGCATATGGAAAAGGTCGGCGTCGTGGTCGATCCTACCGACGATCTGCTGGTCGAACTGACCAGCGGCGGCGCGCTCACCGCGCTGCAACTTCATGGCAAGGAAAGCCCGCAACGCGCCGCCGCCATTCGCCAGCGCTTCGGGCTGCCCGTCTGGAAGGCGATTTCGGTCAAGACCCGCGCCGATATCGATGCCGCCACTGCCTATGTCGGCGCGGTCGATCTCTTGCTGTTCGACGCCAAGACGCCCGATGGTGCCGCCTTGCCCGGTGGCATGGGGTTGCGCTTCGACTGGACGTTGCTGCGTGGCCTTTCGATCCCAATGCCCTGGGGCCTGTCGGGTGGCTTGTCGGCTGACAATGCCGCCGAAGCCGTCCGCATCACCGACGCCCCCCTGATCGACGTATCTTCGGGCGTGGAAAGCGCGCCCGGCATCAAGAGTGTGGACAAGATCATGGCCTTCTGCAAAGCGGTATCCGCATGTTGACGCTCACCGCTCCAGTCGAGCGCATCGGGATACGATGGCGCTGATCGCTTCTCCCCTGATCGAAGCGAACCGCCCTTCATGCCTGAAAGATTGAAATCATGACCGACACGATAACCTTGCCCAACAGCCTGCGATCGCAGCCCGATGCCAATGGCCATTTCGGCGCCTTTGGTGGCCGCTATGTCGCCGAAACGCTGATGCCGCTGATCCTGGACCTCGAAAAAGTCTATAAGGCGGCGAAAGAAGATCCGGCGTTCGAGGAGGAATATGACCATCTCCTCAAACATTATGTCGGCCGCCCCAATCCGCTTTATTATGCCAGCCGCCTGACCGAAGCGGTGCGTGCCAATGCGCCGACGGGCAAGGGCGCGAAAATCTATCTGAAGCGCGAAGAGTTGAACCACACCGGCGCGCACAAGATCAACAATTGCATCGGCCAGGCGCTACTCGCCCGCCGCATGGGCAAGAAGAAGGTCATCGCGGAAACCGGCGCTGGTCAGCATGGCGTCGCCACCGCGACCGTCGCTGCGCTGTTCGGCATGGAATGCAAGATCTTCATGGGTGCCAAGGATGTGGAGCGCCAGCGCCCCAACGTTTTCCGCATGAAGCTGCTGGGGGCCGAGGTCATTCCGGTCACCTCCGGGTCGGCGACGCTCAAGGATTCGATGAACGATGCGCTGCGCCATTGGGTGTCGAATGTGCATGACACATTCTACATCATCGGCACGGCGGCAGGTCCGCATCCCTATCCTGAAATGGTGCGCGATTTTCAGTCGATCATCGGCAAGGAAACCCGTGCCCAGATCATGGAAGCCGAAGGTCGCCTGCCCGACATGCTGATCGCCCCGGTCGGCGGCGGTTCCAACGCCATCGGCATGTTCCACCCCTTCCTGGACGATTCCGACGTTGCCATGATCGGCGTGGAAGCGGCGGGCGAAGGCCTGACGGGCAAGCACGCAGCCTCGCTTGCGGGCGGCGCGTCGGGCATTCTCCACGGCAACCGCACCTATCTACTGCAGGACGAAGACGGCCAGATTACCGAAGCGCACAGCATTTCGGCGGGGCTGGATTATCCCGGCATCGGCCCGGAGCATAGCTGGTTGCATGAGATCGGCCGGGTTAAGTATATGCCCATCACGGACGATGAGGCGCTTGCGAGCTTCCAGAAGCTGTCTGCGCTTGAGGGCATTATCCCGGCGCTCGAATCCGCCCATGCCATCGCCGCTGCCGAACAGGTCGCGCCGACCATGGATGCGGACAATATCATCGTCATCAACCTGTCCGGCCGGGGCGACAAGGACATCTTCACCGTCGCCGAAGCGTTGGGAGTGGAAATGTGAGCATGACTGACCGCCTCTCGACCCGCTTCGCCACCTGCAAGGCGCAAGGACGCGCCGCGCTGATCACTTTCGTGACAGCCGGTGATCCCGATGTCGCGGCGACGCCCGCCATTCTCGACGCGCTGGTCGCGGGCGGCGCGGACATCATCGAACTGGGCATGCCCTTTACCGATCCGATGGCCGATGGCCCCGCGATCGAACTGGCCAATCTGCGGAGCTTGGGATCAGGCACTAAGACGAAGCATATCTTCGCGCTAGCCGCCGATTTCCGTGCGCGTCACCCCGACACGCCGCTCGTGCTGATGGGCTATGCCAATCCGATGCTGGTGCGCGGGTCCGACTGGTTCGCCGACCAGTGCAAGGCCGCTGGCGTCGATGGCGTCATCTGCGTCGATGCGCCGCCGGAGGAAGATGCCGAGATCGGCCCGGCGCTGCGTAACGCGGGCGTTCACCTCATCCGCTTGGCCACGCCGACGACCGATACCGCGCGCCTGCCTGCGGTGCTTCAAGGCGCAAGCGGTTTCCTCTATTATGTCTCCGTCGCCGGGATCACCGGCAAGCAGCAGGCGGCCCAGGCCAATATCGACATGGCGGTCAGCCGCCTGAAAGCCGCCACCGACCTGCCGGTTGCGGTCGGCTTCGGCGTCCGCACGCCCGAACAGGCCGCCGCCATCGGCCGGATCGCCGACGGCGTGGTGGTCGGCTCGGCCATCGTCGATATCGTCGGCAGCCATGGCGATGCCGCTGCGCCCTTCGTTCAGCAATTTGTCGCTGCCCTGTCCGGCGCGCTCACCTCCAAAATCCAAGAGACTGCCGCATGAGCTGGATCAACCGCGTCCGCAAGGCCATCCCCTTCATCGCCCGGAAGGAACAGACCGCCGAAACATTATGGCATAAATGCCCATCCTGTTCGGAAATGCTGTTCATCAAGGAGTGGGAGGATAATCTCTCCGTCTGTCCGCGTTGCGACCATCATGGCCGCATCGGCCCGGCTGAGCGGTTCGAGCAGATCCTCGACGCCGGTTTCATCCTGCTGCCGACGCCACAGGTACAGGAAGACCCGCTCAAATTCCGCGACACCAAACGCTATCCCGATCGCATCCGCGCGGCACGCGCCGCGACCGGCGATCAGGACGCGCTGATCAACGCGCGCGGCGCGATCGATGATGTGCCGCTGGTTCTGGGCGTGCAGAATTTCGCCTTCATGGGCGGCTCCATGGGCATGGGCGTGGGCGCGGCCTTCATCCAGGGCGTCAATGACGCCATCGCCCATCATTGCCCCTATGTCATCTTCACGGCCGCCGGCGGCGCGCGGATGCAGGAGGGCATTTTGTCGCTGATGCAGATGCCCCGCTCCACCGTGGCGATCCAGAAGCTGCACGCGGCGGGCCTGCCCTATATCGTCGTGCTGACCGATCCGACCACCGGCGGCGTGACGGCGAGCTATGCGATGCTGGGCGACGTGCAGATCGCCGAACCCAATGCCTTGATCGGCTTTGCGGGCCAGCGCGTCATTGAAAGCACGATCCGCGAGAAGCTGCCCGAAGGGTTCCAGCGCGCCGAATATCTGCTCGATCATGGCATGATCGACATGGTGGTCCATCGTCATGAACTGCGCGATACGCTGGCGCGCGTGATCGGCTATCTTACGCCGCGCATCGCCGCCTGAACCAACGCGCCGGGGGGACGCGCTTATGGCCGATCATGCCGTTTCGGACGACCCGCAGGTTCAGGCGCAGCTTGACCGGCTCTGGTTGCTGTCGCCCGGTGCCGACATATTGGGGCTGGAGCGCATCACCCAGTTGATGACGCGGCTCGGCGATCCGCACCGCGCCCTGCCCCCGGTTTTCCATGTGGCGGGCACCAACGGCAAGGGATCGACCTGCGCCTTCCTGCGCGCCGCGATGGAAGCGGATGGCAAGACCGTCCATGTCTTCACCTCGCCGCATCTGGTGCGCTTCAACGAACGTATTCGCGTGTCGGGGCAGTTGATCAGCGACGAAGCGCTCGCCCGCTATCTCGCACGCGTGTTGGACATCGCCGAGGGGATCGGCGCCAGCTTCTTCGAAGTCACCACAGCAGCCGCGTTTCTCGCCTTCGCCGAACATCCCGCCGACGCCTGCATCATCGAAGTGGGCCTTGGCGGACGTCTCGACGCAACCAACATCATTACCGATCCGGTCGTCTGCGGCATTGCCCAGCTTGGTATCGATCATCAGGCCTTTTTGGGCGACACGCTGGCCCAGATCGCGGCGGAGAAGGCGGGGATCGCCAAGCCCGGCGCGCCTTTGGTGACGCAGCGCTATGCCGAATCGCTCCTCCCGGTGATGATCGACGCCGTCGCCAAGGCGCGCACCACCTGGATCGCCCAAGGCGATGGCTGGGACGCGGCGGTCTATCGCGACCGGCTCCATTATCGCGATGATCAGGGTCGGATTGACGCGCCGCTCCCCCGCTTGGCGGGCGCGCATCAGGTCCAGAATGCCGCTTTGGCCTTTGCCATGCTGCGCCATCAAAACGCTGTCCCACTCTCCGATGCCGCACTCAAGGCCGCGCCGCTCTGGGCACATTGGCCCGCGCGACTCCAGCGGCTCGACCATGGCCCGCTGCTGGCGCTATTGCCCGCCGGTGCCACCGCCTGGCTCGATGGAGGGCATAATGCGGGCGCAGGCGAGGCGATCAGCGCCTTCTTCACGCCGGACCGGCTGGAAGGCCACAAGCTGCAACTCGTCATCGGCATGCTGGCCAACAAGGATGTCGATGCCTTCCTCGCGCCCTTTGCCGGACGGATCGCCCATATCCACGCGCTGCCCGTACCGGGTCATGATCATCATCCGGCGGAACGCTTCGCCGCGATCGCGGCACAATGGGGCATTGGCTGCACGGCGCATGCCGATGCGCAAGGCGCTATCTCGGCCATAGCCGCGCAGGGCGACCCAGCGCCTAAGCTGCTGATCGGCGGCTCGCTCTATCTGGCGGGCGAAATTTTGCGACTAAACGCGCAATTGCCCGACTGATTACACTTGCGACTAACTCGCAATAGCGTAGTCTGCGGAGAGCAATCACCGCAGAAGGCGTATCATCATGGCTCATGGAGAGACCTCCCCCATCGATCTGCCCCGGCCCATGCCGACGGGCTATGGCAACCGGCTATTCCTGTTCGTCATGCGCCGCATGGCCAGCGCGGGCGTTAATGATGCCCATGCCGCCAACGCCATGCTCGGCGCGTTCGGGCGCAGCTATCGTCGCCCGCTGGTGCTGATGCGGGCGATGATGCTGGAACTCGCGCGTGCCTCCAGCCGCAAGATATTGGTCGCCCCCTGCTGCTGCGCCCGCATGACCGCGGATGAGGGGATGTTGATGCAGGCGACAGGCGAAGCGCTGCGTGACCCCAACGCCGCTTATGAGCAATTAAGCGACCTGCTCGGCAACGACCATGCGCTTGGAGCACTGACCTGCATGCAAGCAGTCGCGCAGGCGCATGCCGATCTGGGAAGGCCGCTCGAACTCTATTCGGGCGGCTGAGCTGTGCGCTCGGTGGCGGCCGTGCCGACGCTAGCGTCGATCAGCCCGGCGCGCATCATCAGCCAGAACAGGGCGATCCCCGGCATCGCCGCCAGGGTGGTGAACAGGTAGAAATCGACATAGCCGAACTGTTCGATCAGACCGCCCGCTGTCGTGCCGGTCAGGAACCGTCCGACGATGCTGGCCGCCGCCGAGATCAGCGCATATTGCGCCGCCGTGAAGCGCAGGTCGCACAAGGCCGAGAAATAAGCGACGACAGTGACGCCGCCGATCCCGCTCGCGAAATTCTCGAACCCGATCGCGCCGGCCATACCCCAATTGCTTTTGCCCAGCGCCGCCAGTGCCGCGAAGCTGAGGTTGGACACGCCCATCAGGATCAGACTGAGCAGCACCGACCGCTTCATGCCGATCCGGGCATAGAGGATGCCGCCGATGAAGATGCCGATCAGATAGGCCCAGAATCCAATGCCGATGTCATAGATGGCGATTTCGTCATTGCTGTACCCCATATCGTCGAACAGCAGGCGGAACGTCAGATTGGCGAGCGTGTCGCCGATCTTGTGGAGCAGGATGAACAGCAGCACGAGCATCGCCCCGCGTCGGCGGAAAAATTCGAGCAGCGGTCCTGAAATGGATTGCCACAATTCGCTGGCGCCCCGACGCGCCAGCGGATCGCGATGCCGTTCCGGTTCGCCGAGCAGCAGGCCGGTCAGCATGGCGGGCAACGCGAATATGGCGCAGGCCATATAGGCCCCCTGCCAGCCGATCCGCGCCGCCAGCACCAGTGCCAAGGCACCCGCCGCGACCGATCCGATGCGCCAGCCATATTGCGACATGCCCGACCCGACGCCCAATTGTTCGGGCTTCAACGTTTCGATGCGATAGGCGTCGATCACGATATCGAACGTGGCCCCTGCCACCCCGACCAGAATGGCGGCATAGGCGGTTTGGATCAGGCTGGCGGAGGGATCAACCAGCGCCAGATTGACGACCGCCGCCATGACCAGCAGTCCGGCAAAGACCAGCCAGGAGACGCGCTGGCCCAATCGGCCGAGTAGCGGCAAGCGGACGCCATCGACCAGCCAGGCCCAAAGCCATTTGAGATTATAAACGAGGAAAGCGAGCGTGAAGGCGGTGACTGCCTTCTTGTCTATGCCGTCCTGCGCCAGCCGGGTCGTCAGCGTCGCACCGATCATGGCAAAGGGGAAGCCCGACGACACCCCCAGGAAGAAGGCAGCCAGCGGCGCTTTTTCCACATAGGGTTTCACGGCGTCGAGCCAGCTTTTGCGGCCCGCAATGGCGTCAGTCACTTCATTCCCCCGGTCTCGTCCTGTTGCGCGCCACCATATGGCCTCGCGCCGGGCTGGCAAGCGCTGCGTGGGGTCAGTTCGGCTCGAACAGGCTGAGGCCTACCGGCAAGCGTGGCGGACGTGCGCCGCGCAGCCGGGCGTCGATCACCCGGATCGCGGCGACCAGGTCGCGGGGGGCATAGGGTTTGGCAAGGCATCCGACCGCCAGTTCGCGGGCGTCGATCGGGCAATGGCCGGTCACGAACAGCACCGGCAATCCCTTGGCATGAGCATGGCGGGCGACATCGATGCCGCTCTTGGGGCCATGAAGCGCGACGTCGGCAATGACGAGATCCAATTCCCCGCCGTCGATCACCGCGACGGCATGGTCATAATCATCGACCGTCGCGGCGATGCTGTATCCGGCCTGTTCCAGCGCATGTTCATTGTCGAACGCGACCAGCGGCTCATCCTCCACCACCAACACGGTGCGAATCGCCTTGCGGCGCGGGAGGCGCACGCTCCCGCTATTCAAAAGCCCGAAAAACATTTGCCAAGTCCGCCCTGTTTCCGCCATGCAACCGAACAAACGCCGCGCCCCCGCGCCGGGTTGCCGAAGCGGTGGGTTTTTACCCCCTCGCTCAAGCGCCGGGACGGCACATTTCAGCCTGTTGCTGGCTTATTGCCCATATGGGGAGAGCCAGAGCCTACGCAAAGGAACTTATCCGTGGAACCGCCGAAAAAATCAGGACCGCCACGCCGGTCCGGCCCCGGCGGCCCTAAACGCCCCGGTGGCCCCGGCAAGCGGCCGGGCTTTGCGCCGGGTCGCGACGAAGCGACGGGCGGCAAGCCGCGCTTTGCCAAGCCGGGCGAGCGTGTCCAGCCAGGTCGTGGCCCACGGCCCGATGCCGCTCCCAGTGGGGACCGCACTGGACGCGACCGCACCCGGCCTGTGACTGCCAAGGCCGATGCACCCGCGCGGCCGCCCCGGCGCAATGACGGCGATAAGCCGCGCGGCGCAGCCTTTGGCGCTGCCGCCAAGCCCTGGGCGAACAAGCCACCACGCCGGTCGGGCACTGGCCCCAAGACCACCGCCAATCCGCACCCTGCCCATGCTGCCGCCAGCGATGGCAAAGGTGAGCCGCAGCGTATCGCCAAACTGCTGGCCCGCGCTGGCATCGCCTCGCGCCGGGAAGTCGAACGGATGATCGAGGAAGGCCGCGTCACGCTGGACGGCGCGACGGTCGAGACGCCCGCCACTTTGCTCGCATCGCTTGCGGGCGTCGCGGTGGACGGCGTGGCGGTCGCGGCCCCTGCCCCAACCCGGCTGTTCCTGTTCCACAAGCCGAGCGGCTGCCTGACGGCCGAGCGCGATCCGGTCGGGCGGCCGACCATCTATGATCGGTTGCCCGACGACTTGCCCCGCGTCATCCCGATCGGGCGGCTCGACATGAATACCGAGGGACTGTTGCTGCTCACCACCGATGGCGGGTTCAAGCGGCAGATGGAACTGCCCTCGACCGGCGTGCCGCGCACCTATCGGGCGCGCGCCTTTGGCGAGATCAGCCAGCAGCAGTTGGAAGATTTGTTCGACGGGCTGGAAGTCGATGGCGTTCGCTATGGCCCGATCGAAGCCAATCTGGAACGGCGCACCGGGCGCAACCAGTGGATCGAAATGACCCTGACCGAAGGCAAGAATCGCGAAGTGCGGCGCGTGCTGGAACATCTGGGGTTGCAGGTCAACCGCCTGATCCGCACCAGCTATGGTCCGTTCGTCCTGGCCGACTTGCCGATCGGCATGGTGGCCGAAGTCAGCGAACAGGATCTGGCGATATTCCGCAAGACATTGAAGGACGCGAAATGAGGATCATTTCGGGCCAATGGCGCGGCCGCCCGCTGACCGCGCCTAAGGGCGATGCCACCCGTCCCACCGGCGACCGGACGCGCGAGGCATTGTTTTCGATGCTGACCAGCCGGATCGGATCGTTCGAGGGACTGGCCGTGGCGGATTTCTTCGCAGGGTCCGGTGCGCTGGGGTTCGAGGCGCTGTCGCGCGGTGCGGCCTCCTGCCTGTTCGTGGAACAGGACAAGCCCGCGCTCGACGCGATCCGCGCCAATGCCGAGCGGCTGGGCATCCGTCCCGACATTCGCGCGGCAAGCGTGCTGACGCTGGGGCAGGCCGCCAAGCCGCTCGACCTCATCTTCATGGACCCGCCCTATGGCACCGGCGCGGGGCAGGTCGCGCTCGACAAGCTGTCGCGGCTGGGGTGGACCAGTCCGGCGAGCTGGATCAGCATCGAGACCGACAAGCGCGAGGATGTGGCGGTGAAGGGCTTTACCATCGACACGGTGCGGGATGTGGGCAAGGCCCGGATCACCCTGCTCCGTGCGGAGGTTCAGGCGGCCGCCTGATAGGCGATTTCTTCTTTGGCGATCAGTATGTCGGCCAGGAACTGATAGGCCTCCGCCCAGGCATCCAGCACCGCATCGGTTGCGACCTGTTCGCCCAGCACTTCGCGGATGGCGGGGAGCAGGGCGGCGGCGACCTTGGGATAATGTTCCGGCTTCACGCCGGTCTGGACGTGGCGCGCGACCATGCGGGCGACAGCCCCGTCCAGCGCGCCCAGCTTGTCGATATTTTCCGCGTAGCCAAGGATCGCGGCGGCCAGCCGCTTTGGCTGTTCGCCGCTGACCTGTGCGGCCTGGTCGAACATCCTCTTCACCTCCGCATCCTGAAACAGACGCGCATACATGGCGGTAGTGATGGCGACGCCGTGCTGGCGCAAGGCGGGGCCGGTGGATTTCACGATGGCGATCGTCGAATCGGACAGCGAAGCGGACATAGGTAACGCCTTTTTCAGGAGGGAATAAGGTGTATCTAATCCGCATCTTTTAAGATGTAAATAATATATATGTTTCTGTGCGCACGCATCGCCGCTACCGCCATCGGGCATGCAATTGACCCGCCACACCGATTACGCGCTGCGCGTCTTGATCCATCTGGCGGTGTCGCCGACGGGCCGCGCCACGATCGGCGAAGTAGCGGACGCGCATCTCTTGTCGCGCAACCATCTGATGAAGGTGGTCCACCATCTGGCGAAGGGGGGATTCATCGCAACTCAGCGGGGTCGCGGGGGTGGGTTCCTGCTCGCCAGACCGGCGGAGGCGATCAGCATCGGCGCGGTTGTCCGCCATTGCGAACCGGATATGCGGATGGCGGACTGTCCCGCCTGCGTCATTCGCGGTGCCTGTGGCCTGTCCGCTTTGCTGTCGCAGGCGACCGCCGCGTTCCTGACCGTGCTGGATGAGGCCACGCTGGCCGACGCGGCGCACGACCGCAGCGGGCTGGCGGCGCTGATCGCCGCCCTGCCCGCTCCTGCCGACAGGTTCAGCGCTTGCGCATCTTCCGCGCGTCAGCCGGATTGATGCAACTGTCCGTCACCGTCTTCGAGCAGACCGTATAGTCCTTTGCCTCGGCAGGCGGTGGCGTCATGTTGCCGCCGACCGTTACCGGATTGGACGATGATCCCATAGGGGCTGCGGGATCGCTGGGCGCGCCGGGCGGTGCCGGGACCATGCCGGGGTCGCTTGGCACCGATCCGGTTGGCATGCCGGCATTGGGATCATTGGCGGGCGGCGGTGGCGGGGCCATGGACGGGTCGGTCGGCGGCGTCATGGCGTTACCGGGGGCTTGGCTGGCGGGCATTTGCTGCGCCAGGGCGGCGCTGCTGATCGAGGCGATGCCCATCAGGGCGGCTCCGGCAAGCATGATGGATTTCATGGGGTGATCCTTCCTATTCTTGTCTCTGCCCCGTTCTGCTGCGTGGGCGAGGCAGAGAACCGGCACCCTATCGCCTCCGTTCCGCCACTGGCGACGAAAGGAGGCGGGAATGCCGCGAGAGGAAGGCGGTATAGTAAACGACTTACCTACGACAATGGGCGCTGCCGGCACTTCAATCGTTCGCGCACACAGCCTCGAACCCTTCAAGGCATGCCTTCGCGCCGTTGCAAAAGTTAGTCGCCGTTTCGATCGCAGGTCTAATTCCCAAACTACCGACGCGCTCGAAAAATACGTTACCCGTCATCTTCGGGTTATCGTAAATTATGTCCCCGTGGAAACGGGCAATCTCGATTTCTTTTTTAACAGGATTCCAAGCCTTAACGAGGTCAATCTCCCCTTTATTGATCCTTATCGTCTTAAAGGAGACGCTTTGGACTTGGGCGGCTGCGACGATGCCAATAGAATGTTTGTCGTTAGCCATCTTTGCAACCTGCCTGATGAGATCATTTCCTCCGGGATATCCTTTTCCAGTACCATATGGCTCTTGCCGCCTGATTTCATGAACTAGTATTTCCGGCAATCTCGTATTCGGTTTGCTTTGCCGCTTCTCAATGATGGCGCACAAACCGTGCGGGGTATCCGCCCAAGGGTAGTTACTGTCAAAACTAGAGGCGCCGAGGGTGCGGGCAGCTGCGTGAAGAGCCATGTCGAATGCGTGCTTAAGATCGACCATAGCATTGCGCAAATTGCCCTTGATGAAAATGGGCACGGGCCTAATCAACTTGATCTTGTGGACATACTCTCCAGTCTCAGCGTCCACCTTTATTTCGGCTGCGAAGGCATCGTTTTGGATGTAGGCGGTGATTTTTGCCCTTGCGTGTTCAATGCACGTCTCTGCCCAGTGAATCTGCTCGCGGACTTCATCGAAAGCGGTCATCTTACCAGCCTTGAGAGCTAGATGCTCGCCGCACCATCTGATCAAGCGCCTCTTCAGCCTCAGTGAGACTCAATTCGCCAGCGGCCACCTGTCTTTCGATCTCTTCGCGAAACTTGGCGCTCTTGTTCTTTGGCATCAGACCCTCGCACTAACTGTTTATTAAGTAAGGCGCTTGCGACGATGCATGACAGCAAGCTCGTCGGCAATCGTACGTGAATAACGCCAAACGGAAGGATAGCGCTATTCCACGGGGAAGCGATCGAATTTGGGCAACAGATGGGCGTTGGCCATCCAGTCGGCGGCTTCGGCCATCTGGATATGGGCTTGCGGCGGCAGGGCGCTGATATCGTCCAGCGTCCCGGTCTGGATGTCGATCTTGCCGGGGAAAATCGTAGCATTGGTGTAGAACAGCCCCGAACCACATGTTCCGCAGAAATGGCGGATGGCGTGTTCCGACGAACGATATTCGACCGGCTTACCGCTGATCGTCACCGCATCCTGCGGGTATAGCGCCCAACCGACCATGGGCGCGCCCGCACTGGTGCGGCAATCCTTGCAGTGGCACAGCGCGCTATGCGCCGGTTCGCCCTCGGCTTCGTAGCGGATTGCACCGCAATGGCATCCCCCTGACAACATCGCGCGTCCTCCCTTGCATGATTCGCCTTTTGTTCTCATAGAAGGCGCTTCGCCGCAAGGGTCATGCCTTGCCCCTGCCGCCCCCTGTCCCTAGTTGTCCTCCATGACTCTTCCTGCGCCCACGCCCAATGATCCGCCCTATTTGCGGGGTTTGAACCCGCCCCAACGCGAAGCCGTGCTGACGACCGAAGGACCGGTGCTCGTGCTGGCGGGTGCGGGCACGGGCAAGACGGCGGCGTTGACCGCGCGGCTGGCGCATCTGGTGGCCACTGGCCGCGCCTATCCCTCGCAGATTCTGTCCGTGACTTTCACCAACAAGGCCGCGCGCGAAATGCGCGAGCGGGTCGGCAAGATGATCGGCCCGGCGGTGGAGGGGATGCCATGGCTCGGCACCTTCCATTCCATCGCGGCCAAGATGCTGCGCCGCCATGCCGAACTGGTGGGGCTGCAATCCAATTTCACCATCCTCGACACCGACGATCAATTGCGGCTGATGAAGCAGTTGATTCAAGCCGAAGGGATTGACGAGAAGCGCTGGCCCGCGCGGCAATTGGGCGGCTTGATCGACCAGTGGAAGAATAAGGGCTGGACCCCGGAGGATGTCGGCGCGGGTGAGAGCGAGGGCTATGCCAATGGCCAGGGGCAGAAGCTCTATGCCGCCTATCAGGCGCGATTGCGCGCGGTTAATGCCTGCGATTTCGGGGACTTGCTGCTGCATGTTCTGACAATTTTGAAGAAGCATCGCGATGTGCTGCAAAGCTATCAGGAGCGATTTCGCTACATATTAGTGGACGAATATCAGGACACCAACTCCAGCCAATATCTGTGGCTGCGGCTGCTCGCCCAGACGCGCAAGAATATCTGCTGCGTCGGCGATGACGACCAGTCCATCTATTCATGGCGTGGCGCAGAGGTTGCCAATATCCTGCGGTTCGAAAAGGATTTTCCCGGCGCGACGATCATCAAGCTGGAGCAGAATTATCGATCGACCCCGCATATTTTGGGCGCTGCATCCGGGGTGATCGCCGAAAATGGTACTCGGCTCGGCAAGACATTGTGGACCGACATCGACGTGGGCGAGAAGGTGCGCGTCGTCGGCATATGGGATGGGCCGGAGGAAGCGCGACGCGTCGGCGACGAAATCGAGACGATCCAGCGCGATGGCGGTTCGCTGGACGAGGTCGCCATATTGGTGCGCGCGCAGCACCAGACCCGCGAGTTCGAGGATCGCTTCATCCAGATCGGCCTGCCCTATCGCATCGTCGGCGGCTTCCGCTTCTATGAGCGCGCCGAAATCCGCGATGCGCTGGCCTATTTGCGGCTGGTGAACCAACCCGCCGACGATCTGGCGTTCGAGCGGATCGTCAATGTGCCCAAGCGGGGGCTGGGCGACAAGGCCGTGGAGAAGTTGCATCGGCTGGCGCGGGCCGAGGGCATCCCGCTGCTCCATGCCGCCGCGCGGATATTGGATACAGACGAGTTGACGCCGCAGGCGCGGCGGTCGCTCGGCAGCTTCGTCGGCGATCTGGCGCGCTGGCGCGACCGGGCGGCGCAATTGCCGCATGCGGAACTGGCGCGACAGATATTGGACGAGAGCGGCTATACCGCGATGTTGCAGGCCGAACGCAGCACCGAAAGCGCGGGGCGGCTGGAGAATCTGTCCGAGCTTGCGCGCGCGATGGAAGAATATGAGACGCTGGGCGCGTTTCTGGAGCATGTCTCGCTGGTTATGGATAATGAGGCGCAGGCCGAATCCGCCAAGATCACCATCATGACCATCCATGCCGCCAAGGGGCTGGAATTTGATTCGACCTTCCTGGTCGGGTGGGAGGAAGGTATTTTCCCCTCGCAGCGGGCATTGGACGAAGGCGGGCTCAACAGCCTGGAGGAAGAACGGCGGCTGGCCTATGTCGCGATCACGCGGGCGCGCAAGCGTTGCACCATACTCCATGCCGCCAATCGGCGCATCTATGGTCAGTGGACCAGCTCGATCCCGTCGCGTTTCGTGGGCGAATTGCCGCCGGAGCATGTCGAAGAAGAGAGCAGCATGACCGGTGGCGCGTCCTTGTGGCGGGCCAATTGGTCGGAACGGGAAGACCCGTTCGCCCATGTCGAACGTGGCACCGGGCGCGGGCCGGGCTGGCAGCGGGCGCAATCATCGGGGCAGTTCAGCCGCGAACCCGTGCGGATCGTCGAGGCGCGCGCGTCGGCGGTATCGATCGGCAATAAGGGGCGCAGCGACATGGCGGTGGGGCTGCGCGTCTTTCACCAGAAATTCGGCTATGGCATCGTCGCGGAGATTGAGGGCAACAAGCTGGAGATCGATTTCGAGACGGCGGGGCGCAAGCGGGTGATGGACAGCTTCGTCTCGCTGCCTTGAGCGGTTAGTCGGCGCGGGGGAGCGACAGGATGAAGCGGGCGCCTTCGCCCGGTGCGCCGCCGATTCGGATGTCGCCGTGCATAGCCCGCGCGAGGCGGCGCGAGATATAGAGGCCGAGGCCCGACCCGCCCGCATCGTCGCGGCCGAGCCGTTCGAATTTCTCGAATATGCGTTCGCGGTCGGCGAGCGCCACGCCCTGCCCCTGATCGATCACCATGATGCGCGCTTCGCCGGGCGCGGATTCGGTAACGATGCGGACCTGCGTGTCTTCGGGCGCATAACGCACGGCGTTGCCGATGAGGTTGACGAGAATTTGCAGCACGCGGCGAAATTCGCCGGTGGCGGGCAGGCTCATATCCTCGGGCGGCGGCAGGATGGTGATGCGGCGATCGAGCGCCTTGACGGTGAGCAGCCCCGCCGCGCGCCGTCCCAGATCGGCCAAGTCGACCTCTTCGGCGATGACCGCGAAATCGGGCCGGTCGATCGCCTGAAGATCGGCGAGATCATCGACCAGCGCCATCAGGTGCCGCCCGGCCGAAGCGATATCCTTGGCATAGCCCGCATAGTCGGGGCGAAGCGGCCCATCGCGTTGCGCGCTGATGGTATCGGCATTGGCGATGATCCGCCCCAGTGGCTGGCGTAGAGACCGGTCGAGCCGTTTGCCGAATTCGCCGGGATAGAGCGTGACGGGCGCTTCCTCTACCTGCGGCGCTGCGACCGCGCGTTCCAGCGGTAGCGCCGTGCCGCGATAGCCCAGGAGCTGGCCCGCAAGGTCGAACAGAGGAATGGCTGACAGACGGAACAGGCGGGCGGGATGGCCGACCAGCGCGGCGTCCTGATCGCGAAAGGCGCGCCGCTGGGCAAAGCCGCGCAGCATCGCCATGTCGCCATCGGCATCGGGGCGCAGGTCGAAATAGGCGGAAAAGCGGCTGCCTGGCAGCGGGGGATCACGCGGCAGCGCGCCCTGCGGCCCGCCATTGTCCATCGCCATTTGAAAGCGCAACTGGGTGTCGACTTGCCAAGTCCAGCCTTCGGCCAGGGTGGCGATGTCGGCTTCGCGGTCGATCGGTTCGACCGTCGCGAGCGGGATCGGCCGTTCCTGCCAATCGATGATCGACAGCGACACGCCCGCGCCATCGGGCTTGGCGCGCACCCACATGTCGATATCGCCGCGCTCGGCGGCGGCAGCGACGGGCCGCGAGACGGGGACGCCCAAGCGCTGGGTCAGCCGGGCGATGGCGGCGAGTTGGGGGATGACGAGCAGGGTGCCGAGAGTGCCCCCCGCCTCTTCCTGCAACGCGAGCAGCGGCGCGTCGGCGCTCAGCAACCGTCCGTCACTGGCGACGGATGCGCGCACGATGGCCGGATGGAGCGGCATGTTCAACGGGCGGTGACTTGCAGCAGATGGTCGAGCTTGGCGCGGAAGGGCGCGGGCGTGCGCAGGGCGCTGACCGCCGCATCGGCTGCCATTTCTGGCAAGTCGCGATAATGGGCCGACGCCTCGACAATGGCGAGGTCGGACAGAGCGGGGCGAATCGGGCGGAGCGACAGCAGCAGATGGCGATAATCGGCATCCGCCCCGCCCAGCGCCCGGCACAAAGTCGCGATCTGCGCCACCGGACCCATCACCAATATGTCGATGACCTGCATCGCCCGCATCCGCAGCCGCCGCGCGGCAAGCGCGGCGAAGAGCAGGAAGCGCCGCTGATCGAGCGCTGCGCCGAGCAGGTCGGGCGCATCGGCCGCCGCGCCCATGCCGCGCACCAGCCGTTCGGCTTCGGCAATCGGGCTGACGCTTTCGTCATGGTCGGCGAGCAAGGCCCAGCCGGATCGTTCGAAGGCGACGAGCAGAGCGTCGCCCGCCTCCCCCGCGCCACGCCGCGCGATCGATGCGAGGCAGGCGGCGGCGGTCCAGACGAGTTCGGCATGATGTTCGGCGGGCAGGTCGGGCCGCATCGGCTGATCCTCGCCGCCGCGTGCAATCCAGCGGCCCTCGGCCAAAGTGAGCGCCGAGACGGCATTGCCGATCAGGGGATCGTCGGCGCGCAGCAGCGGTTCGCCCTCTTCCTCGGTAATGTGGTCGGCACCGGGCTGGCCGAACTGGCGCAGCATCAGCGTAACGCCCGCGCGCATCTGCATGTGGGCGAGCAAGGCGGGGCTGAGCATAGCGGGCTGATCGCAGAGCATCCGCCAGCAGACGGGATCGGGCCAGGGCGACAGCGCGGTGGCGATGGCCGGGGCATGATCGAGCGAGACGCGCAGTGCCATTTCGATCGCGGTCAGGCAGCCGCCCAAATGCCGCCGCGTCTCCGCGATCAGCGCATCGTGGCGCGGGCGTTCGTCCGTCGGAAAGAAAAAGGCCAGGTCGATGGCATGACCAACCGGCACGGCGGACATGCCCGCCATGACTCGCGTCATCGGCCAGCTATCCGTCATTGTCGAACCGGCAAGGGACGAAAAGACGCTCATGCGGTGCAGCATAATCGCACGTCCTTAAAATGCACTAAACCGTCCGCAGGAAATCTTTATGCACGTCGCCGTAAAATGATCGCGCCGATCGAGGCGATGGCGAGCAGCATGGCGACGCGCAATCCCTGCGCCAGCACGCCGAACAGGCCGGTCGCGACCATCAACAGCAGCGCACTGGCGGGGGTGAAGATCATCCACGGCCGGGCTTCGCCGCTGCGCCCCTGCCGGTCGGCGACCAGGATGATCGCCAGCAGCAGCGCGAGATCGACCGCGAGCGGACTGCGGCCCGCCAGGACGATGCCGACCAGCGCCAGGATCGGCGTGGCGAAGGCGAGCGCGCCCGCAGGCGGCGGTCGCAACGCCATGGCGTCGAGCCGATCGGCGAGTTCGGCGAGCAGCAAGGCGATCAATAGCATGCAGAAGCCGGTCAGCGGCCAGAGCAGTTCGATCGGCACGAGCGCGACGGCGGCGAGCGCGATGGCACTGACCCGGACCTGAAAAGCGGGCACCTGCATCCGCATCAGTGGGGCGCTGGCCATGCGGGCGAGCGGCGCGAGGACATAATGTTCGATGCCGCCGCGCGTCTGCGTGCGCGAGACACCAGCGGCCGTGACCGCCTGCGCCACCAGATCGGCCTGTTGCTGGCTATCGACGATGGCGACGCGACCTTCGAGCAGGTCGTCCTGCGGCGCGGTGATGCGGCGGGCGCCCTTTTGCACCGCGGCCCGCACCAGCGTCAGCGACAAGTCCCAGTCGCCGATCATGTCGAGCGTGTCGAACATCAAAGCGGGGCTGATCCGGGCCACACCCGCCCAGCGCTGGCCTGCATCGATACGTTCGAACGGGGCGCTGGCGCGGGTGTCGTCGGCAACGAGCAGCGTGTTGCCCTCGCTCGCGCCCAGCGCATCGACATGGGCCTGCGCCACGATCGCTCCGTCAGCGACCAACAGCACGTCGGCATCGCGCGGCACATCGCGCACCATCGATACCATGTCGCGCACAAGTGCCACGGCAATGCCGTCTGCGCTCAAGCGATCGACCGCCTGCGACACGGCGGGGGTGATGACGCTGACCAGGATCATGATTCGGTCGGCACCGGCCCGCGCCGCCTGCCGCGCCTGATATTCGATCAGCGTCTGGCCCGCGAAATGCAGGCTGGCGCGCAGACCGGCTGGCGTATCGGCCGTCGTGCGGCTGGCGCTGAGAATCGCGGAAAAACTCATTCTTTTATGCTTGTCGACCCGTTGGCTGTTGGGACGACCTTTTCGCAAGGCAAAGGGTTTGACGCAAGCAAAGCCGTATCAGCTGTGCGGAATGTCCTGTTCAAGGCCCGCCAGGGCATGGCGCAACCGGCGCAGCGCGCGCGGATCGCCGGGCGCCGCTTGCGCCGCTTCGTCCGCCAGTGCCATCAACGATGTGAGGCCGAAACTGGCCGCCAACCCCTTCAATCGCCACGCCGCCAGCGCCCAATTGGCATCGCAGCGGGCCCGGCCGAGCAGATCGACCTGACGCGCCGCGCTTTCCATGAAGGCGACCCGCAAATCGGCGATCAACGCACGGTCGTCGCCAACGGCGGCTGCCAAAGCAGCGTCAAGGGCACCAGGATCATAGGACATGGCGACCAACGCTATCGAACGCGGGTTAAGTTTTGGTAACGGGGCATTCCCGCACGCAAAAAAGATGCTAGGATGAGGATATGACAGGGGGCAGCACAATCGTCGAGTTCTGGCGCGACGAACCATCGGAGACGCCTGCGCAAGCAGACGATATCCTGCTTTTGAACCAAGCCGTGCTGGACATCGAAGACGATGAGCCGGCCGCAGAGTCGGGCGAGGCCGGGATAGAGTCGGGCGAGGCCGGGATAAAGCGGGTTCGTATCATCTTGATGGGCGCGGCCGTGGCGTGGATCGGCTTTGCCGGCTGGGCGATGATCGCGTCGGGCGACCTGCGCGCCGGGCCGTCGGCATGGGCCAGTGCCATAGCAACGCTGCTGGTGCCGCTGACCTTGCTCGCCCTCATTTATCTGCTGCTAGTGCGCAACAGCCGGTCCGAATCGCGTCGCTATCTCGATACGGCGCGCGCGCTGCGGACCGAGGCCGACCTGCTGGAAATACGGCTGGGCCGGATCGCGACCCAGTTGGAAACCGCGCGCAAGAAGATGCAGGATCAGGCCGAACTGCTCGACAGCTATGGGGCCGCCGCCAGCAGCAACATGGAAGCATCGGCCGAATTGATCGCCAGCCGGGCGCATGCCAGTGCCGCGCGCGCCGAAGTCGCCGAACGCGCCGGTGCCGCCTTGATGGCGCAGATGCACGCGCTGATGGGCACGATCCCCGAACTGGAGGATCGCACGGGCCGCATGGCAGCGCAGATCATGGACAATAGCCATGCCCTGGGCGACCGGATCGACACGCTGGAAGCGCGATTGCATACGCTGGGCGAATTGTCGGATGAGGCGCGGACGCGCACCTTGTCGGCGACCAAGAGCCTGTCGAGCCAGTTGACCCAATTGCAGGAAGCGACCCGCTCAGCGAGCGAAGAAGTCACCGGCATGGCAGAGATCGCCGCGGGACGGATCGACGCCACCGCGCAAACCGCGCGCCAGGCAATGGACCGCACGCGCCAGGATGTGGAAGCGCAATCGGTGGCGCTGGTGGCGCTGGTCGACACGGCCCAGGCCGGTGTCAGCAGCACCAGTGAAACCGCCCGTAACGCGCTCATCGCGGAACTGGATCATGCCCAGGCTGCTCTGGAAGAGCGGCTGGCCATCGTCAGGCAGACGATGGATCGCACCCGTGCTGATGTCGATGCACAGACTGCAGCACTGGCGACGTTGATCGATACGGCGCAAGCCGGTGTTAGCAGCACCAGTGCTGGCGTCCGCCAGACCCTGATCGAAGAATTGGACCATGCCCACGCCGCATTGCAGGTCCGGCTGGATGCCGCCAAGCAGGCAATGGATCTGACCCGCGCCGATATCGAAGCGCAATCGGTGGCGTTGGTCGCCATGGTCGATTCGGCGCAGGCTGGCGTGGCCAGCACCAGCGATGTCGTCCGCCAGTCTTTGGTCGCGGATCTGGACCATGCTCAGGCTGCGTTGCAGGTCAGGCTGGATGCCGCCCGGCAGGCGATGGATCGCACGCGCGCCGATATCGAAGCACAATCGTTGGCGCTGGTCGCCATGGTCGATTCGGCGCAGGCTGGCGCGGCTACCACCAGTGAAACCGTCCGTCAGACTTTGGGCGCGGATCTGGACCATGCCCAAGCCAATTTGCAGGAGCGGCTGGACGGGCTGCTGGCGCAGGTCGAGACGGCCATGGCGACAGCCGACGAAGGCTTGTCTCGTCGGGCCGATACGCTAAGCGCGCTGGTCACCGCAGCGGAGGCCGGGATTGGCAGCGCCAGCGAGGGGGTGATCGCCGTCCTGACGCGCGACATGGACAAGATCGAACAGGATCTGCGCGAACGGATGGGCGATGCGCTCGATCGGGCGCAGGCCGCCTTGAGCCAGACCGATGCCAGCCTATCGAACCAGGCTGCGGCACTGGATGCCCTGATCGCCCGGTCGCGCGAAAGCCTGGATGCGATCGGCAGCGATACGATCATCGGCCTGAGCGACTCGATCGGTGAAGTCGAAGGGCGCCTCCACCAGATCAACGATTTGGTGGAAGGGCAGAAGGCGTTGATGAACAGCCTGCATGACGGGCTGAACGACACTATCGCTGGAACCGAAGGCAAGTTCGCGACGCTGGAAGAAGCAGCGCTGGCACGCAGCGAACGGATGACCGACGCACTGACTCGCCTGACGGGCGAGACACAGCGGATCGACGGTGCGCTGACGGCCGGTGGCCTGACGGCGGACAAGCTGATCGGTAGCGCCGAAACCTTGCTCGTGGCGCTGGATTCGAGCGTGCGAGAACTGGATGAAACCTATCCGGCCGCACTGGATCGGTTCGATGCGCGGATGGAACAGAGCCGTGCCCTGCTGGGCAGCGCGACACCCGAACTGGAACGACTGGAGGCAATTTCGCAGGCGTTGGCCGGCCGCGCCGAAGAGGCCGAGTCGCTGCTGCGCGGACAAGGCAGCCGCCTGACCGAATGGCTGGAAAGCACGCAGAGCGGATTGGAGGCCAATCGGCAATTGGTCGATCGGCTGCGCGTTGCGCTGGACGGCGCGCATCAGGATGCGACGCGGATCACCGAAGGGGCCGGACCACTGCTCGTCACCGCCTTGTTGCGGGTCAAGGACACCGCCGATCAGGCCGCCGAGCGCGCGCGGCAGGCATTGTCGCGCGCCATTCCCGACGCCGCCCAGCAATTGGGCGATGCCAGCGAAGCGGCAATGCAGCGGGCGTTGGGCGACAGGGTCGCCGAACAGATCGAACAGGTCGCCAAGGTGGCCGAAGAAGCGATCAAGGCCGCGCATCAGGCATCGGAACGGCTGACCCGTCAGTTGCTGACCATCGCCGACACCAGCGCGACGATAGAGCAGCGCATCGCGCAGGCCGAACAAGCATCGGAGGATCGCGACCGCGACCATTTCGCGCGTCGCTCCGCCGCCTTGATCGAATCGCTCAACAGCACCGCGATCGACGTCGCCAAGATATTGTCCAACGACGTGACCGATACGGCCTGGTCGGCCTATCTAAAGGGCGATCGGGGCGTATTCACGCGGCGCGCGGTCAAGCTGCTGGATGCGGGCGAGTCGCGGGAAATCGCGCTGCATTATGACGATGATGCCGAGTTCCGCGATCATGTGAACCGCTACATCCACGATTTCGAATCGATGCTGCGGATCATCCTGTCGGCGCGCGACGGCAATGCGCTGGGCGTTGCGGTGCTGTCATCCGACATGGGCAAGCTCTATGTCGCGCTGGCGCAGGCGATCGAGCGGTTGCGGCAATAGGGCGAGATGGCGTTCCCCGGTCTGCGCCGGGGAATGGCTTCGGCTCAGCGCGTGCCGCTATATTTGGGCAGCATGTCCGCTGTCACCCAACCCTGCACATAATTGGCATAATAAAGGCCGAACAGGATCGATGCCAGGATCGTCGCGCGCAGGGCGACGCGGCCGGGGCGGAAGTTGCTGGGGGCGCTGTCCGCCTGCCCCTTCAGCATCACCTCGCCCGTTTCGTCGGGCGTGCGGATGCCGAAGGGAAGCATGACGAAGGCGCAGACGACCCACATCAGAAAATAGATGGCGAAGATGGCGTAGAGATTCATGCGCGCCTGATTAGGCGCGAATGAGCAGTACGTCCACTATCGGCTTCTTGCCGGTCCAGCGCGTCGCCGTCCGGCGCACGGCGAGGCGAACCCGCTCGCGCACGGCGTCATCCTCCAGCGACCCCTTGGGGATCACCGCCGCCGCATCGTTCGATGCTTCGGCAAGGAAGGCGGCCTTGTCTTCCTCCACCGGCACGCCCTGGGTGCGCAGCGTCGGCTTGCCGATCATCTTGCCCTTGCGGTCGATCGCCACGGCGACGCTGATCTGGCCATGCAGGCCCAATTTGCGCCGTTCGTTGATGGTCGCGCCATCGGCCGGCAGGATGACATCGCCATCCAGCACCAGGCGTCCGGTATCCTGCTTGCCGATAATCTCCGGCGCGCCGGGGGCGAGGCGCAGCAGGTCGCCATTGGATTGGACCGGGGCGTGGCGAATACCGCTGGCCAGCGCCAACCGGGCTTGCTCGGCCATATGGCGGCGTTCGCCATGAACGGGGAGCAGGATTTCGGGCCGTATCCAGCGATACATGGCTTCGAGTTCCGGGCGCCCGGGATGGCCCGACACATGGACTTCGGCCTGACGATCGGTGACCATCAGCACGCCCGACATGGCGAGTGCATTTTGGATGCGGCCGATGGCGATTTCATTGCCGGGGATCTGCTTGGAAGAGAAGACGACCAGGTCGCCTTCGGCCAGCTTGATCGGATGGCTATCGAACGCCACGCGGGCGAGCGCGGCGCGGGCTTCGCCCTGCCCGCCCGTCGCGATGATCATCACCTCGTTGCGGGGCAGTGCCATCGCATCGTCCCAATCGACGGTCGGCGGGAAATCCTTGAGATAGCCGCTGGCCTTGGCCATGCCGATGATACGGTCGAGCGAGCGTCCGGCGACGCACACCTTGCGGCCCGTCGCGGTCGCGACTTCGCCCAGCGTCTGCACGCGGGCGGCGTTGGAGGCGAAGGTGGTGACGAGGACGCGGCCCTTGGCCCCGGCGATCGTTTCCATCAACCCTTCGCGCACATCGCCTTCGGAACCGCTGGCCTTGTCATTAAAGACATTGGTGCTGTCGCAGACCATGGCGAGGATGCCTTCGTCGCCGATGGCAGTCAGTTCCTTGGGGGTCGCCGGTTCGCCGAGCAACGGGCGCTCGTCGAGCTTCCAGTCGCCGGTGTGGAAAATCTTGCCGTGCGGCGTGTCGATCAGCAGGGCATTGCCCTCCGGGATCGAGTGGGCGAGCGGCACATAGCGGAAGCCGAATGGCCCCAGATTGAAGCTGCCTTCATTCTGGATCACATGGAGTTTGACCTCCTTGGTGAGGCCTTCTTCCTCCAACTTCAGGCGGATGAGGCCTGCGGTGAAGGGCGTCGCATAGAGCGGCACGCCCAAGTCCGCGGCGAGATAGGGGATCGCGCCGATATGATCCTCATGCCCGTGCGTCAGCACGATGCCGAGCAGATCCTTGCGCCGTTCCTCGATGAAGGTGAGATCAGGCAGGATCAGTTCGATGCCGGGATAGGTGGGGTCGCCGAAGGTCATGCCGAGGTCGACCATGACCCATTTGCCCTGGCAGCCGTAAAGATTGACGTTCATGCCGATCTCGCCCGACCCACCGAGGGCCAGGAAGAGCAGCTCATCCTTGGGTGTCATTATGCTTGTAAACTCCGTTCGTGCATCAGCGCGAGGCCCTGAATCGTCAGATCCGGCGCGATCGCATCGAAAATATCGCTGTTGTCGTTGAAGAGGACCGCTAAGCCCCCCGTCGAAATAACCCTGGTCGGGCGGCCAATTTCGGCCCTCATGCGGGCGACCAGCCCCTCCATCATGGCTACATAGCCCCAAAATACGCCAATATGCATCTGCGCCTCGGTCGTCCGCCCGATCACCGAACGATTTTCCGGTGGGGCGATCGCGATCCTCGGTAGCTTCGCGGCGGCTGCTACTAGCGCATCGAGCGAGAGATTGATACCCGGCGCAATGATGCCGCCTTTATAGGCCCCGCTATAGTCGATCACGTCGAACGTCGTCGCAGTGCCGAAATCGATGACGATCAAGTCGCCGCTATAAAGATGGTGCGCGGCGATGGCGTTTACAACCCGGTCGGCCCCGACCGATCCCGGCTCCGCCACATCCAGTTCAATGCCCCAGTCAAGCGGTGCTTGCCCCGCGATCAGTGCGGTCGTGCGGAAATATTTTTCGGCCAAAACCTGCAGGTTATGGAGCGCGCGCGGCACCACCGTCGCGATGATGACGGTGTTGACGTCGGCAATCTTATAGCCTTCGAGCATCAGTAACTGGTTGAGCCAGACGGCATATTCGTCGGCGGTGCGGCGCGCGTCGGTCGCGATGCGCCAGCGCGCGCGGATGTCCCGCCCGTCGAGCAGCGCGAAAACCACATTGGTATTGCCCGCGTCGATCGCGAGGAGCATGGCCGGTCCTTGGGTCAGATGAGAAAGATGTCACCGGCGTGAATGGCACGGCTCTGCCCGTTCGCCAAGCGCAGGATGAGCATGCCCTGGCGATCGAGCGTATCGAAAGCGCCTTCCACCGTAATGCCGTCGGGTTGTTGCACACGCATCGGCGTACCGGTGGGGTGGGCGTTGAGCAGCCAATGGGTACGCACCGGGTCTAGCCCCTGCGCGCGCCAGATGGCGAGCCAATGAGCGAAAATCTGGGCCAGTCGGTCGAGCAGCGCCCCGGCATCGGAATCGACCACGCCCTGAGCGCTCAGGCTGGTGACGGGACGGTCGAGATTGACCGGATGGTCGGTGACGTTGATACCGATGCCGACGATGATGGCGTCACCGGTGCGTTCGAGCAGGATGCCCGCGATCTTCGCGCCGTCGACCAATATGTCATTGGGCCATTTGATCCGCGCTTGTCCGGCACATAGCGGCGCAACAAGGGCATGAACGGCGTTAGCCGCGACCAGTGCCAACGTATGGGGTAGCGGGTCGCTTGGCTGCAGGCGGACCAGGGTGGAGCAATAGAGATTGCCGACCGGGCTGTCCCATGTGCGGCCCATACGCCCCCTGCCCCCGCTCTGCCGACGGGCACGCAGCCAGCTGCCTTCGCTGATGCCGGTATCGACCAATGCCAGCATGTCGGCATTGGTCGATATGGTATCCTCGACGAGGCGTATGTCGGTCAGAACAAGGACGCCGCCGCGGCAGCGCTCGCCTGATCCAGCATGGGGTTGAGCAGATAGCCCAGCACGATGACGGCAGCGCAAGCGGTCAGGATGATATTCTCGACCGCGCCACCCTTTGCCTCATAGGCAGCGGTGGGCTCGTCGAAATAGATCGTCTTGATAATCTTGAGATAATAGAAAGCGCCGATCACCGAAGCCGCAATGCCGACGGCGGCCAGCGCCGTCAGGCCCGCCGCGACGGCGGCATCGAACACCAGGAACTTGGCCCAGAAACCGAAGAGCGGCGGAATACCGGCCATCGAGAACATGAAGATGGCGAAGGCCGCGGCCAGACCCTTGCGCGATTGCGACAGGCCCGCGAGGCTGGCGATCGTCTCGACCGGCTTGCCGTCGGCATCGCGCATCTGGAGGATGCAGGCGAAGGCACCGATCGTCATGATGACGTAGATCGCCATATAGCTCATCGTCGCGGCGACACCGGCGGGTGTGCCGCAGGCGAGGCCGATTAGCGCGAAGCCGACATTGTTGATCGACGAATAGGCCATCAGACGCTTGATATTGCTCTGACCGATGGCGGCGACCGCACCGAAGATGATCGAGGTCAGCGCCACGAAGATCACGATCTGCTGCCAATCCAACCCGGCCGGGCCGAGCGCCTCGATCGCGACGCGCACGGTCAGGGCGATGGCCGCAACCTTGGGCGCGCTGGCGAAGAAGGTCGTGACCGGGGTCGGCGCGCCTTCATAGACGTCGGGCGTCCACATATGGAACGGCACGGCGCTGATCTTGAAGGCGAGGCCCGCGAGCACGAACACCAAGCCGAACAATGCTCCCTTGCTGACACCGCCATCCAGCGCAACGGCGATGCCGTCGAAGGTGGTGCTGCCGGTGAAGCCATAGAGCAGCGAGATGCCATAGAGCAGGATGCCGCTCGCAAGCGAACCCAGCACGAAATATTTGAGGCCCGCTTCGGACGAGCGCCCATCCTGCCGCATGAAGCTGGCAAGGACATAGGAGGCCAGGCTGTTCATTTCGAGGCCGACATAGAGCGTCAACATGTCGCCCGCCGACACCATCATGCCCATGCCAACGGCGGCAAAGACGATCAGGATCGGATATTCGGGACGCAACATGCCATCGGTCGAGAAGAAACGCGGTGCCAGCAGAATAGCGGAGGCGGCCGCGCCATAGATCAACGCCTTGGCGTAAACCGAGAAGGCGTCCGCGCGATACAGCCCATCAAACGCATCGGGGCCGTGAGCCAGCGAGCAAAGCAGCGCAAAGCCAGCGCCGATCAGCGTCACCACCGACAGGCTGTTGACCAGGCGCGCAGTGCCGTCTCCGCCGAAAGCGGCGATCATCAAAAGGATCAGGCCCCCAACGGTCAGCACGAGTTCCGGCATGACCGCCAGGAGGGAAGTGGAGTCAATCATCAGTGCGCCTCCCCCGACGCTGAATGTGAGGGCGCAGAGGCGTCTCCATGATGGGCTTCGCCAGCAGGCTTGGGCGCGCCCAGCTTGATCTGAGCATCGCCTGCCGGTGCGGCGGGCGCGAGGCGGGCTTCGAGCGCAACGATGTCAGGACGCATCGGGGCGAGGAAGCTTTCGGGATAGATGCCCATCCACAAGACGACGGCGGC
This sequence comes from Sphingobium sp. SA2, assembly GCF_032227065.1. NCBI lineage: Bacteria > Pseudomonadati > Pseudomonadota > Alphaproteobacteria > Sphingomonadales > Sphingobiaceae > Sphingobium > Sphingobium sp. SA2. Next base: position 2,471,611 of record NZ_JAPMXX010000006.1, on the reverse strand, counting down.
GATGGGGGCGAGCAGCCACAATTCGCGCGCCGACAGGTCGGGCATGGCGGCCGCGTCGGCATTGACCTGCTCACCATAGCAGATGCGACGGTAGAGGTAGAGCATATAGGCCGCGCCAAGGATGATGCCCGTGGTGCAGACCAGCGCAACCCAGGTTGATGCCTGATAAATACCCATCAGCGCCAGAAATTCACCGACGAAGTTGGACGTGCCGGGCAGGCCGACCGACGCCATGGTGAAGAAGAGGAACAGCAGCGCATAGCGCGGCATGTTGATCGACAGGCCACCATAGCGCGCGATCTCACGGGTATGCAGTCGGTCATAGATGACGCCGACGCACAGGAACAGCGCGCCCGCGACCAGACCATGGCCCAGCATCACCATCATCGCGCCTTCGATGCCCGCCTGGTTGAAGGCGAACAGACCGACGGTCACGATCGCCATATGCGCGACCGAGGAGTAAGCGATCAGCTTCTTCATGTCCGACTGCACCAGCGCGACGAGGCTGGTGTAGACCACCGCCACCATCGACAGGCCCCAGACCAAAGGCGCGAGCTGCGCCGAAGCTTCGGGGAACATCGGCAGCGAGAAGCGGATGAAGCCATAGCCACCCATCTTCAGCAGCACGCCCGCCAGGATGACGGAGCCTGCCGTCGGTGCCTGAACGTGCGCGTCGGGCAGCCAGGTGTGGACCGGCCACATCGGCATCTTGACCGCGAAGCTCGCGAAGAAGGCAAGGAACAGCCAAGTCTGGACCGCAGGATCGAAATTATAGGCCATCAGCGCCGGGATTTCGGTCGTCCCTGCTTCATGCACCATCCACATCATCGCGATCAGCATCAGGACCGAGCCGAGCAGCGTGTAGAGGAAGAATTTATAGCTGGCGTAGATGCGATCCGCACCGCCCCAAATGCCGATGATGAGATACATCGGGATGAGGCCGGCTTCGAACATGATATAGAAGAGGTACAGATCCTGCGCCGCGAAGACGCCGATCATCAGCACCTCCATGAACAGGAAGGCCGCCATATATTCGCCGACGCGCTTTTCGATCGCGCGCCAGCTGGCACCGATACAGATCGGCATCAGAAATACGGTCAGCGCGATCAGCATCAGGGCGATGCCATCGATGCCGAGCGCCCAGGCGAATTTGCCGAAGATCGGCGCATATTCCTGAAACTGCCACTGCGCGCCGCTGCCCGACTGGTCGAAATTCGCCCACAGGGCCATGCCCAGCACGAAATCAATGAGGGTCGCGATCAGCGCGATCCAACGCGCGTTGTTCGCGCCCACGAACAGACAGGCGATGGCCCCCGCCATCGGCACTGCCATCATCAGGGAAAGGATGGGGAAGCCGTCCATTATCGTGTCATCGCCCAGGTTGCGGCAGCGGCGAGGCCAATCAGCATCACCAGCGCGTAGGTGTAAAGATAGCCGGACTGGAGCCGACGGGTCACTTTATTGCCCTGCACGACCAGCGCAGCCAGACCATTGGGTCCGAAGCGGTCGATGAAACCGACGTCACCGAACTTCCAGAAGAAGCGGCCGATGGCGAAGGCAGGCTTCACGAAGAGCAGGTTGTACAGCTCGTCGAAATACCATTTGTTGAGCAGGAAGGTGTAGAGGACACCGAACTGAGCCACGAAGCGCTGCGGCCAGTCGGTGTTCTTGATATAGGCAAGCCATGCGATGGCAAGGCCGGTCAGCATCACCGTGAAGGGCGAGAATTTGACCCAGGTCGGCACTTCATGCGCGGCGTGCATCAGATGGCTGTCGAACGCCAGCGACCCCTGCCAGAAAGCGATGCCGCCTTCCGATCCGATGAACTGGTCGTGGAAAACGAGGCCGGCGAACACCGCGCCGATGCTCAGCACGATCAACGGCACCAGCATGACCCAGGGACTTTCATGCGGATGATAGCCGCCAGTCCCGGTTGCGGGCGCATGGTGGTGATCATCATGCGCGTGATCGTCATGATGAGCGTCATGGGCGTGGGAGTCATGCAACGCATGCTGGATATGTTCGGATGCGGCCCAGCGCGGCTTGCCGAAGAAGGTCAGGAACACCAGACGCCAGCTGTAGAAGCTGGTGAGCAAGGCCGCGAACACGCCGACCAGGAACGCCCCGGTCCCGGCCCCGCCAGCGGCATAGGCCGCTTCGAGGATACCATCCTTCGAATAGAAGCCCGCAAAACCAATGCCGATGATCGGCAGGCCAACGCCGGTGATGGCGAGCGTGCCCAGCGTCATCGTCCAGAAGGTGATGGGGATGCTTTTGCGCAGGCCGCCATAATAGCGCATATCCTGTTCATGGTGCATCGCATGGATGACCGAGCCTGCGCCAAGGAACAGCAGCGCCTTGAAGAAGGCGTGGGTGAAGAGGTGGAACATCGCCGCGCCATAGGCACCGACACCCGCAGCGAAGAACATATAGCCCAGCTGCGAGCAGGTCGAATAGGCGATGACGCGCTTGATGTCGGTCTGCACGGTGCCGACGGTCGCCGCGAACAGACAGGTCGCCGCGCCGACATAGGTGACGACGGTCAGCGCCGTTTCCGAGGTTTCGAACATCGGCGACAGGCGGCACACCATGAACACGCCCGCGGTCACCATGGTCGCCGCGTGGATCAGCGCCGACACAGGGGTCGGGCCTTCCATCGCGTCCGGCAACCAGGTGTGCAGGCCAAGCTGCGCCGACTTGCCCATCGCGCCGATGAATAGCAGCAAGCATAGCACCGTCATCGTGTCGAAGCGCGCACCAAGGAAGCCGATGGTCGAGCCCGCCATCGACGGGGCCATTTCGAGGATTTCGGGGATCGAGATGGTGTTGAACACCAGATAGGTGCCGAAGATGCCCATCATGAAGCCAAGGTCGCCGACGCGGTTGACGACGAACGCCTTGATCGCGGCGGCATTGGCGCTGGGCTTGCGGAACCAGAAACCGATTAGGAGATAGGAAGCAAGCCCCACCCCTTCCCAACCGAAGAACATCTGCAGCAGATTGTTCGCGGTAACGAGCATCAGCATCGCGAAGGTGAAGAGCGATAGATAGGCGAAGAAGCGCGGCTGATCCGGCTCTTCATCCATATAGCCCCAGCTATAGAGGTGGACGAGGCTGGAGACGCTGGTGATGACCACCAGCATGACCGCCGTCATCGTGTCGACCCGCAGCGCCCATTGGGCGTCGAAGCTGCCCGACTGAATCCAGGTGAAGAGCGGCGCGACATAAGCCTGCCCGTCGCCTGCGACGAACGACAGGAAGATGGGCCAGCTCAGCGCGCACGAGATGAACAGCGCGCCGGTGGTGATGATCTTGGCCGGCAGCTTGCCGAGCGTCTTGTTGCCAAGACCGGCGATGATGGCTGCGAGCAGCGGAAGAAGGACGATAAGCTGGATCATGTTGTAAGGCTCAGCCCTTCATCCGGTTGACATCGTCGACGGCGATGGTGCCGCGACCACGGAAGTAAATGACGAGGATGGCAAGGCCGATGGCCGCCTCACCCGCCGCGACGGTCAGCACGAACATGCTGAACACCTGCCCCACCATGTCGCCCAGGAAGACGCTGAAGGCGACGAGGTTGATGTTCACGCTCAACAGGATCAGCTCGATCGCCATCAGGATGATGATGATGTTCTTGCGGTTGATGAAGATGCCCAGCACCCCCATCACGAACAGGATGGCGCTGACCACCAGATAATGTTGAAGGCCGATCACAGCTCCACCCCCTGCCCTGTGGGCTGATTGATATTGCGGACCGCGTCCTGCGGACGGCGGCGGTTCTGCTTGGCGATATTCTGGCCCTTCACGCCGCCACGGGCACGGTGGGTCAGGACGATCGCGCCGATCATGGCGACCAGCAGGACGAGGCCCGCCGCTTCGAACAGGAAGATGTAGCGGGTATAGAGCAACGTCCCCACCGCCTTGATGTTCGACATATCCGGGTCGGTGGGCGCGGCGCGCTGCGCCAGCTCGATCGGACCCGCGCTCCACAGACCGATGCCCAGCACGATCTCCGCCAGCAGCACCAGCGCGATCAGCAGGCCGAACGGCAGATAACTGACAAACCCGGCGCGCAATTCGGCAAAGTCGATATCGAGCATCATGACCACGAACAGGAACAGCACCGCGACCGCGCCGACATAAACGATGACGAGCAGCATCGCGATGAATTCGGCGCCGATCAGGATCATCAGACCCGCCGCGTTGAAAAACGCCAGGATCAGCCACAGCACCGAATGGACCGGATTGCGCGACAGGATGGTGAGCGCGCCGCTGCACACCACCAAAATGGCGAACAGGTAAAAGGCAAGCACGTGAATCACTGGATCAATATCCCCTTAGGCCGCGCGGCTTAACGATAGGGTGCGTCGGCGGCAAGGTTCGCGGCGATCGCCCGTTCCCACTTGTCACCATTTTCAAGAAGCTTGGCCTTGTCGTAGATCAGTTCCTCGCGGGTTTCGGTCGCGAACTCGAAATTCGGGCCTTCGACGACCGCGTCCACCGGGCAGGCTTCCTGGCAGAAACCGCAATAGATGCACTTGGTCATGTCGATGTCGTAGCGCGTGGTGCGCCGACTGCCATCCTCGCGCGGCTGCGCTTCGATGGTGATCGCCTGCGCCGGGCATACCGCCTCGCACAGCTTGCACGCGATGCAGCGCTCTTCCCCATTGGGGTAGCGACGCAGCGCATGTTCGCCCCGGAACCGCGGCGAAATCGGGTTCTTCTCATAGGGGTAGTTGATGGTCGCCTTGGGCTTGAAAAAATATTTCAAGGTCAGGGCGTGCGCCTTCACAAACTCCCAGAGGGTGAAGCTCTTGACGTAGTAACCGATACTCATTGCCTGATAGCCTCTTCCGTCTCCGCCGCGTTCAGCGGGGCCTGGGGCGCTTTCTTCACGTCGCAGAAACCGAGTATCTGCACATCCGGCTTAGGCCAATTCCGACGGATCAGAATAGCATATCTGTCCTCGCGGTCAGTCCTAATGGTTTCAACCTGAACAATCCGGCCAGTGATCGGGCCGGAGCGCCTCGACGCCTCGACCCTGCCTGGCCATGTTTCGCGCGGCCCGGTCTGAAACTCGAATCCGTCGAAAATACCAGCGGTGTCGCGGGCTACTTGTTGCCTCACCGGAGTGCGCGGCGTCCATGTAGATCCGTCGCTATTGACCTTTGTATAAGCACGCCCGCCGGTTTGGCGGACAACCAGATCATGCTGATGCCCCTGGGAATCGGAAATCCGACAGGTGGCATTAACGATGGGAATGGTCATCTGCGCCAGAGTTGGCGCCGGAGCAGGAGCGGGAACGGCAGCCTGAAGTGCGGTAACTAGCATCATCATCCCCCATACCTCGTCAGCATGAGGAAGCCCGAAACCAGGAAGACGAAGAAGAGCGAGGTAGGCAAGAAGATTTTCCAGCCCAGCCGCATCAGCTGGTCATAACGGTAGCGGGGCACCGTCGCCTTCACCCAGGAGAAGACGAAGAAGAAGAACAGTATCTTAGCGAACAGCCAGATAATGCCGGGCACATAATAAAGCGGCGCCCAATCGAACGGCGGCAGATAGCCACCCCAGAAGAGAATGGCGTTGAGCGCGCACATCAGGATGACGTTGGCATATTCGCCAAGCCAATAAAGCGCGAACGACATGGACGAATATTCGGTCTGATAGCCTGCGACCAGCTCGCTTTCCGCTTCGGTCAGATCGAAGGGCGCGCGCGCGGTTTCAGCCAGCGCCGAAATCAGGAACATGACCGCCATCGGGAAGAGCAGCGGGTTGAAGCCGTTGCCGTTAATGAAGCCGTAATAGCCCTTCTGGCTCTCGACGATGGCGCTCAGATTGAAGCTGCCCGCCCACAAGACCACAGTGATGATGATGAAGCCGATCGAGACTTCATAGCTGATCATCTGCGCGCTGGCGCGGATCGCGGAATAGAAGGGATATTTGGAGTTGGACGCCCAACCCGCGAGGATGATCCCGTACACGCCGAGCGAGCTGATCGCTAGAATGTAGAGCAAGCCGACATTGATGTCCGCCAGCACGACGCCGACATCGAACGGCACGACGGCCCAGGCCATCAGCGCGACGGTGAAGGTGATGATCGGCGCGATCAGGAACAGCGCCTTGTTCGACGCCGACGGGATGATGGTTTCCTGCAGGAAGACCTTGAGGCCGTCCGCGAAGGATTGCAGCAGGCCGAACGGGCCGACAACGTTGGGACCACGGCGCAGCGCCATCGCCGCCCAGATCTTGCGATCGGCATAGATGATCATCGCGACCGCCAGCATCAGCGGCAGGGCGATGACGAGGATGCCGATGATGGTCGACAGCAGCCAGGCACCCTCGAACGGCATGCCCAGATTTTGGAAGAAAGCGGTCATTATTCCTGAACCTCAAAACCGTTCGGGCTGAGCTTGTCGAAGCCCTCGCCTGAACGAAGTGAAGGCACCTCGCTACGCTCGGTGGAGCCCTTCGACAGGCTCAGGGCGAACGGAGTGATGATTTCCATCCTCATTCCGCCGCCTCCGCAAATTCGACGCCGTGGACCAGTTCGGCCGAGCATTGCTGCATCGTCGGGCTGGCACGGCAGATGGCGTTGGTGAGGTAGAAATCCTTGATCGGCGAACCGAATTCGCCGGTCGCGCCGGTCGGCAGCGATGGCATGGACCAGCCATAATGGGCGAGACCCTCGACGCCGAGCGCCGGCACGGCCTTGGCCATTTCCGCCCGCAGCGCCTCGAAGCTGTCGAAGGGCAGCTTGACGCCCATCACGTCGGACAAAGCGCGCAGGATCGACCAGTCCTCGCGGGCGTCGCCCGGCGCGAACACGGCCTTTTCGCCCCGCTGGACGCGGCCTTCCAGATTGACATAGGTGCCCGCCTTTTCGGCATAGCTCGCCCCCGGCAGGATCACGTCGGCGGCATGTGCGCCCTTGTCGCCATGATGGCCGACATAGACTTTGAAGCTGTCGGCGAAGGCGGCATAATCGACTTCGTCGGCGCCCAGCGCGAAGAGCAGCTTGGGCTTGGCCGCCGCGATCGCCTTGATCCCGCCAACGGTTGCGAAGCCGAGCATCAGCCCGCCCATACGCGCCGCCGCGAAATGCAGGACATTATAGCCGTTCCAGCCGTCCTTAATTAGGCCTAGCGTTTCGACAAGCGCCAGCGTGTCGCCATGCGCGCCATCCTTGGCCAGCACGCCACCGCCGACGATCATCGCGGGCCGCGCAGCCTTGCCGAATGCCTCGACCACCGCGTCCGGCAGCTTGCAGAGCAGCGATGCATCATTGCCCAGCCACTGCACCTTATAGGTCAGATCAAATTCAGGGCCGACGGCAAAGACCTTCGCACCCTTCTTGATCGCCTTGCGGATGCGCGTGTTCACCAGTGGCGCTTCCCAGCGCAAATTGGTGCCCACCAGCAGGATGACGTCCGCATCTTCCAGATCAGCGAGCGGCGTGTTGAACACCACCGACGACAGGCTCGACACGTCATAGGCGAGGCCCGTCTGACGCCCTTCGAGCATCGTACCGCCGAGCTTTTCGACCAGTGCCTTACCCGCGAACATGGTTTCGCAATCGAGCAAATCGCCCGCGATCGCCGCAACGCTGCCACCATGCTGAACCGCTGCGATCGCGGCGAACGCTTCGTTCCAGGTCGCGGGCACCAGCTTGCCGTCCTTGCGGACATAGGGCTTGTCGAGCCGCTTGCGGACCAGACCATCGACATTGTGCCGGGTCTTGTCCGACGCCCATTCCTCGTTCACGTCATCATTGATGCGCGGCACCGCACGCAGCACCTGACGGCCCCGGCTGTCGAGGCGGATGTTGGTGCCGACCGCATCCATCACGTCGATGGCGTGGGTCTTCTTCAATTCCCACGGCCGCGCTTCGAACGCATAGGGCTTGCTGGTCAGCGCACCGACCGGGCAGAGATCGACCACATTGCCGGACAGCTCGCTCTTGGCGGCATGTTCCAGATAGGTGGTGATCTGCATATTTTCGCCGCGATAGATGGCGCCGATTTCCGGCACGCCCGCCACTTCCTCGGCAAAGCGCACGCAACGGGTGCACTGGATGCAGCGGGTCATGACCGTCTTGACGATCGGCCCCATATTCTTCTCGGTCACCGCGCGCTTATTCTCGTCATAGCGCGACGCGCCGCGACCATAAGCGACCGATTGGTCCTGCAGATCGCATTCGCCGCCCTGATCGCAGATCGGGCAATCAAGCGGATGGTTGATGAGGAGAAACTCCATCACCCCTTCGCGCGCCTTCTTGACCATTTCGCTGTCGGTGCGGATGTCCTGCCCTTCGGCTGCGGGCAGCGCGCACGACGCCTGCGGCTTGGGCGGTCCGGGCTTCACTTCAACGAGGCACATGCGGCAATTGCCCGCGATGGACAGCCGCTCATGATAGCAGAAACGCGGAATTTCCTTCCCCGCCAGCTCGCACGCCTGGAGGACAGTCGCGCCCGCCGGGACTTCCAGTTCTACGCCGTCTACTTTGACTTTAGGCATATCAGTGTTCCGTATCCTGAAGGCCAAGGCGCTTCTCGATCAGATCGACCCGAATTTTCAGATCCGCAATATCGGATTGCATACCATAAATTGACGTCATGATACCGCGTTGGTGATCCTCCATCGCATGGAGGCGAATGCCCTGCGACGCCTGTTCACGCTTGATCGCGGAAATGTCACCCTGAATGGATTTCAGGATTTCCAGCATCAGGTCTGTGCGGTCATCGCTCACTCCGCCGCCTCCATGACAGGCATACCGCGCTCATTGATCCGGCGCTCGATTTCCGGCCGGAAATGCTTGATCAGGCCCTGGATCGGCCAGGCCGCCGCGTCACCGAGCGCGCAGATGGTGTGGCCTTCCACCTGTTTGGTGACCTGATGCAACATGTCGATTTCGGACAGTTCGGCCTCGCCGGTGCGCAGCCGTTCCATCACGCGCCACATCCAGCCCGTGCCTTCGCGGCAGGGGGTGCATTGGCCGCAGCTTTCATGCTTGTAGAAATAGGACAGCCGCGAAATGGCGCGGACGATGTCGGTGGATTTGTCCATCACGATGACGGCGGCGGTGCCGAGGCCGGAGCCGAGCGCCTTCAACCCGTCGAAATCCATCGGCGCGTCCATGATTTCGCGCGCGGGGACCAAGGGGACCGAGGAGCCGCCGGGAATGACCGCCAGCAAATTGTCCCAGCCGCCGCGGATGCCGCCGCAATGGCGGTCGATCAGTTCGCGGAACGGGATCGACATCGATTCCTCGACCACGCAGGGCTTGTTCACATGGCCGCTGATCTGGAACAGCTTGGTGCCGCGATTGCCCTCGCGCCCGAAGCGGTTGAACCAGGCCGCGCCACGCCGCAGGATCGTCGGCGTTACCGCAATGCTTTCGACATTGTTGACCGTGGTGGGGCAGCCATAGAGGCCCGCACCCGCCGGGAAAGGCGGCTTGAGACGGGGTTGACCCTTCTTGCCTTCCAGGCTTTCGATCTGCGCGGTTTCCTCGCCGCAGATATAGGCGCCCGCGCCGCGATGGACGAAGACGTCGAAATCATAGCCGGAACCGCAGGCATTCTTGCCGATGAAGCCCTTGGCATAGGCCTGCTCGACAGCCGCGAACAACACCTTGGCTTCGTAGATGAACTCGCCACGAATATAGATATAGGCGGCGCGCGCGCGCATCGCGAAACCGGCGATCAGCGCGCCTTCGATCAGCTTGTGCGGATCGTGGCGTACGATTTCGCGGTCCTTGCAACTGCCCGGCTCGGATTCGTCGGCGTTGATGACCAGGAAGCTTGGACGACCATCCTTGCTTTCCTTAGGCATGAAGCTCCACTTCATGCCGGTCGGGAAGCCCGCGCCGCCGCGGCCGCGCAGGTTCGACGCCTTGATGATGTCGATGATCGCGTCCTGGCCCAGGCTCAGCAGATCCTTGGTATTGTCCCAATCGCCGCGTTTCATCGCCGCGTCGATGGCCCAATCCTGAAAACCATGAACGTTGGTGAAGATGCGGTCCCTGTCCTCCAGCGGGCCGACGAACGGCGGCGGAGGAGGCGGCGCAGCGATTGCGGTGTCGTCGGCCATCAGCGGCCCTTTCCGATCAGTTTTTCAGCCACGAAATATGCGACAACGGCGAGGCCCAGCCCGATGACCAGCCCCAACACCGCGCCGATGATCTTGAGCGCGATCACAAAGACGATGAGGCCCAGGATGATGGCGACGAGAGCGCTCATGCGGCGGCCCCCGATACATCACATCCGTTGGTGTCGAGCGAAGTCGAGACACGCCCGCGCAGCGCTAACCGCTTCTCGACTACGCTCGAAGCGAACGAACATTGGGGGAAAGCCGAACGGATCACGCCCACTCCCCCCGATAATCATGATTCTCAGCGACCATGTCCTTGAGCGCCGTCGGGCCACCCTCCGGGCAACTCGTCTGGCGCTCGATCTGCGGGCCGATCTTGGGCTGGCCACCAGCGGCGAGCGTTTCCAGCACCACGCTCATGCTGTCATAGGTCAGGTCTTCGAAATTATCGTCGTTGATCTGGACCATCGGCGCATTGGCGCAGGCGCCCAGGCACTCGACTTCGGTCAGCGTGAACAGGCCGTCGGGCGTGGTCGCGCCCTTGACCAGACCCTTGTTCTTGCACGCCGCGAACACATCGTCGGAACCGCGCAACATGCAGGGCGTCGTGCCGCACACCTGCACATGATAGCGGCCGACGGGCGCCAAGTTGTACATGGTATAGAAGGTCGCGACTTCGTAGACGCGCATATAGGGCATATCGAGCTGGTCGCCGATAAACTCCATCACCGGCACGGGCAGCCAGCCTTGCGTCTGCGTCTCCGCGCCGACCTGCCGCTGGGCGAGATCGAGCAGCGGCATGACCGCTGATTGCTGGCGACCGGCGGGGTAGCGGGCGATGATCGTCTTCACCTGCTCGGCATTTTCCGCCGTCCACGCGAAATTGCCCCAGCGCGCGCGGGTTTCGGTTTCGTCGGGGATATGGGGTGCGTCAGCCATTAGTTCACCGTCATCCCAGCGAACGCTGGGATCTCGCTGCCTTGAGGAGCAGCGTCAAAGAAAAGAGGGATCCCAGCCTTCGCTGGGATGACGAGAATGGAATAACTCACCGGTCGCACTCCCCGAACACAATGTCCATCGCGCCCAAGACGGCGGTGGTGTCGGCGAGCATATGGCCCTTCATCATGAAGTCCATCGCCTGCAAATGCGAGAAAGCGGTCGGGCGGATCTTGCAGCGATAGGGTTTGTTGCTGCCGTCCGCGACCAGATAGACACCGAACTCGCCCTTGGGGCTTTCGGTCGCGACATAGACTTCACCCGCGGGCACATGGAAACCCTCGGTGTAGAGTTTGAAGTGATGGATCAGCGCTTCCATCGACCGCTTCATCTCGCCACGCTTGGGCGGCGAGACCTTGCGGTCGAAGCTGGCGATCGGGCCTTCGGGCATGTCGTTGAGGCACTGCTTCATGATGCGCGCGGACTGGCGGACCTCTTCGACGCGGACCATGAACCGGTCATAGCAGTCGAAATTGGTGCCGACGGGCACGTCGAAATCGACACGATCATAGACGTCATAGGGCTGTGACTTGCGGATGTCCCAGGGGATGCCGGAACCGCGAATCATGGGACCGGAAAAGCCCCATTTCAGCGCATCTTCCTTGCTCACCACGGCAATGTCGACATTGCGCTGCTTGAAGATGCGGTTGTCGGCGACCAGGCTGATCGCATCCTCGAACAGGCGCGGCAGGCGGGTGTCGAGCCAGTCGGCAATGTCGGTCAGCAGCTTGAGCGGCACATCCTGGTGCACGCCGCCGGGGCGGAAATAGGCGCTGTGCATCCGCGCGCCCGATGCGCGCTCAAAGAAGTTGAGGCAATCCTCGCGGATTTCGAACATCCACAGGTTCGGCGTCATCGCGCCGACATCCATGACGTGCGAGCCCAGGTTCAGCATATGATTGCAGATGCGGGTCAGTTCCGCGAAGAACACGCGCAGATATTGCGCGCGCAGCGGCACTTCCAGGTTCAGCAGCTTTTCGATCGCCAGCACATAGCTATGCTCCATGCCGAGCGGCGAGCAATAATCGAGCCGGTCGAAATAGGGCAAAGCCTGGAGATAGGTCTTATATTCGATCAGCTTTTCGGTGCCGCGATGCAGCAGGCCCACATGGGGGTCGCAGCGCTCGACGATCTCGCCTTCCAGTTCCATGACGAGGCGCAACACGCCATGCGCCGCGGGATGCTGCGGGCCGAAATTGATCGTGTAGTTCTGGATTTCGGTATCGCCGTAGGTCGGATCCGACGCATCGGTGCGATGCTCCAGTTCGTCGAGATAATCAGCCATGATACATCCCCGTCACCCCAGCGAACGCTGGGGTCTCACTGGCCTTTGGCGCAGCGCTCAAGAAAAGGGAGATCCCAGCCTTCGCTGGGATGACGACGGTGGTAGCGGCGCTCATGCCTTATCCTCCGGCTTGGCGACGCCTTCGCCTTCATCGGTGGCCGAAGCCGCCTTGGTCGGCGCATCGTCCGACTTGACTTGCGAGGCCTTGTTCGCCGCTTCGCCAGCGCCGGTGTCGGCCTTCTTCTCGGTCGTCTTGGGCGTCGATGCCGCAGGGTCTCCCTTGGGCGCAGCAGGCGGCGGCGGGGCAGCAGGTGCGGGCGTCGGCGCGCCGGAGGCCTGCGGCGCCTTTTCGTCGCCGGGCAATATATATTCCGCGCCTTCCCACGGCGACATGAAGTCGAAGCTGCGGAAATCCTGCGCCAGCTTCACCGGCTCATAGACGACGCGCTTATCCTCTTCGGAATAGCGCAGCTCCACATAGCCGGTCAGCGGAAAGTCCTTGCGCTGCGGATGGCCCTTGAACCCATAATCGGTAAGGATGCGGCGCAAGTCGGTATTGCCGTCGAACACGACGCCATACATGTCGAACACTTCGCGCTCCAACCAGCCGGCAACCGGCCAGAGGTGCGTGACGGTCGGCACCGGCATATCCTCGTCGGTCGTGACGGTAACCCGAAGCCGATGATTGCGCGTGACTGACAGCAGACAATAGACAATTTCAAAGCGCTCTGCACGATCGGGGTAATCCACGCCAGCAATTTCCATAAGTTGCTGATATTGCATGGAATCGCGCAAATAAGTAAGGCACGGAACTAATTCGTCACGCTCGACGGCAATCACGATTTCTCCATGCGAATCCCTGACACTCGCTTTCCATCGCGTGAGGAAAGTCAGAAATCCTTCAAGAGTGTACGCGGTGTAGCGTGGTGCGGAATGGCCCATTACAGACCTCCGTTCGTATCGAGCGCAGTCGAGATACGCTCGCACTGTGCCAGGAACAGGTTTCTCGACTTCGCTCGAAACGAACGGTGAAAAAGAGACGTCATGCCTGTCATTACCGTTCAATCGTCCCGATCCGGCGGATCTTCCGCTGCAACTGCATCACGCCATAGAGCAGCGCTTCGGCAGTCGGCGGGCAACCCGGTACATAGATGTCGACCGGCACGATCCGGTCGCACCCGCGCACTACAGAATAGCTGTAGTGATAATAGCCCCCACCATTGGCGCAGCTGCCCATGGAAATGACATATTTCGGTTCAGACATCTGATCGTAAACTTTGCGCAACGCGGGAGCCATCTTGTTGCACAGCGTTCCCGCGACGATCATCACGTCACTCTGACGCGGCGACGCGCGCGGCGCTGCACCGAAACGCTCCATGTCATAGCGTGGCATGTTGACGTGGATCATCTCGACCGCGCAGCAGGCGAGACCGAAGGTCATCCACCACAGCGAACCGGTGCGTGCCCAGGTGAACAGATCCTCCGTCGAGGTCACAAGGAAACCCTTGTCATTCACTTCGCTGTTGAGCGAGTTGAAGAAATCCTGATCGGGCTGAGTCCCGACGGGCGGCAAGGTGCCGGGCGCCGGGTTATAGAGTTCTACTCCCAATCGAGCGCTCCCTTCTTCCACGCATAGACGAGACCGAGCACCAGTTCCGCTATGAAAATCATCATCGTCGCCCAGCCGGCCCAGCCGATCTGGTCGAGGCTCACCGCCCAGGGAAACAGGAACGCCGCTTCAAGATCGAAGATGATGAAGAGGATCGCCACCAGATAGAAGCGCACGTCATATTGGCTGCGCGGCTCTTCGAAAGCGGGAAAGCCGCATTCATATTCGCTGAGCTTGGCCGGGTCCGGCTTATGCGCGCCGGTCAGGCGACCGACCAGCATCGGCAGGAAAACGAACGTGCCGGACAGCAGCAAAGCGATCCCCAAAAAGAGCAGGATCGGCAGATATTGGGCAAGATCGACCAATGGTATCCCCTGGGCGAAAAGGTTGTCGGGGCGCTTTAGGCCTGCTGCATATGCGAAGCAAGGGGCCAAGGCTGTGAGAATGAATCGCAAAAAGGCCAAGTGCTTGAAGCGCTTGGCCTAGCTGCACCTTAGCGCAGGGCGTTTGCCACCAACTTGTGCAATTTGCTGTGGATCGCGTCATTGCCCGCGATCACTTCGCGGCGCTCGATCATCTGCTCGCCACCGCGAAAATCGCTGACGAAACCGCCCGCTTCGCGCACCAGCAACATGCCGGCCGCGACGTCCCAAGGCTGCAGGCCGCTTTCCCAGAAACCGTCATAGCGACACGACGCCACATGGGCGAGATCAAGCGAGGCGGCCCCGAAACGGCGGATGCCAGCGATAGACGGCGCAACCGCGCCGAAGATCCGCACCCACTGCCCCATGTCGCCATGGCCCATGAAGGGGATGCCGGTCGCGATGACGCAATCGGCCAGATCACGGCGCGCCGAGACGCGCAGCCGCTGGTCATGGCGCCAGGCACCGCGATTCTTCTCCGCCCAATAGCTTTCGTCGGTGAAGGGCTGATAGATGAGGCCGGTCGTGATCTCGCGCTTGCCGCCGTAAAGCGGTTCCTCGACCGCGATCGAGATGGCGAAATGCGGGATGCCGTGCAGGAAATTGGTGGTGCCATCGAGCGGATCGATGATCCAGCGCGGCTTGGTCGGGTCGCCCTCGATCACGCCGCCTTCTTCGAGCAGGAAGCCCCAGTCGGGCCGGGCGCGCTGCAATTCCTCGACCAGCGTCTTTTCCGCTTGCTCGTCGGCCTTCGACACGAAGTCGGCCGGCCCCTTGCGGGACACCTGAAGATGCTCGACCTCGCCGAAGTCGCGCCGCAGCTTGCCGCCCGCCTTGCGCGCGGCGCGTTCCATGACGGTGAGAAGGCCTGAATGGGATGCCATTACTAACTCTCGATTGCTACTGAATGAGCCGAACACAAGCGCCATGACGCCATCGCCAAACTCAATTTTTTGCTAAAACTCGGACAACTGTAGGCACCGCCATCATTCCAAGAGGGCGTGGCACAATAGCCCATTTCCTCACCGATGCGGACCATGTCATCATGCGGCGCTAGATACCAGTCACCATCTTCCGGAAATGCCATCCATACATTTTGGGCAATGTATTTCTTGGCGATCATCCATCTTCCCTTCAACTGAATGGGAACGATAGATGCGCCATCATTTCGATACGCAATAAGATCGACACCACGATCATAGACTGGAAGATAAGCGTTGTATCCAAGGCGGATCAGCTCAGAAACAAGGAGGTTTCGATTGATAACCTCCTTCATCTGAGCCTGGAACCGCTTGTCGGTCATCAGTCCGCGCGCTTTACATATTCGCGCGCGCACACGTCGACGACGATGCGGGTGCCGCTGACGATATGCGGGGGGACCATGACGCGGACGCCATTGTCAAGGATCGCGGGCTTGTAGCTGGCCGAGGCGGTCTGCCCCTTGACCACAGCATCGGCTTCCACGACCGTCGCTTCGATCGTGTCGGGCAGTTGCACCGAAATCGGCCGCTCCTCATACATTTCCAGCGTCACTTCCATGCCGTCCTGCAGGAAGTCGGCAGCGTCGCCGAGGAGTTCCTTGGGCAGATTGATCTGCTCATAGGTCTCATTGTCCATGAAGACGAGCATGTCGCCTTCGGCATAGAGATATTGGAAATCCTTGGTATCCAGCCGGATACGCTCGACGCTTTCTGCGGAGCGGAAACGGACGTTGTTCTTGCGGCCGTCGATGAGGTTCTTCAACTCCACCTGCATATAGGCACCGCCCTTGCCGGGCTGGGTGTGCTGAATCTTGACAGCGCGCCACAGGCCGCCCTCATATTCGATATTATTGCCGGGACGAATGTCCACGCCGCTGATCTTCATGGGAAGAGCCTGCCTATATGTCCAAGAGTGAAAGAGCCGGCCTCGCGGGAGGCTGGGCGGCCGTTTACAGCGGGATGGTGCGAAGGGCAAGGGGGCGCGGGAAAGGTCAGGGCTCGGTCAGCAATGGATAGGGATTGATGGGGTCGCCGCCATGCCAGGGCGTGTCCGGGCTGGCGCGGTGGATGGCGAAATGGAGGTGCGGTGCGCCGGGGTCGGCATTGCCGGTGCTGCCCACGGTCGCGATCCGCTGGCCACGCCGCACCATCTGCCCTTCGCGCAGGCCCGGCGCATAGCGATCGAGATGCGCGTAGTAATATAGTATGCGTCCATCGGGCGCGCGCTGATAGACGGTGCGGCCGCCCTCTTCGCTCCAATGAATCTTGTCGATCCGGCCATCGGCAACAGCCAGCACCGCCCTGCCCCGCGCCGCCATGATGTCGATGGCGTCATGCGATCTTTCGCCCAAGGCACGAGCCTGAGTGAAGGTGTCGGTCAGCGCGGAGGCGGGCACGCCATCGACCGGTATCAGCAGCGCGCCCGATGCCGACTTGGCGGCAGGGGCTTTATCAGCGGGCAGCGGCGCATCGGCTGGGACGATCTGCACGCAATAGCGCGCGAAGGCAACGCACAGTGCGACCGCGCCTGCGCCCCATAGCCAGCGACGCCAGGGAAAGGTTGTCGGCATGGCCCTAAGCCTGGAACTTCGCCTTGGTCCCCGGCTTGACCATCTGCGCCAGTCGCGCGGCATCCCAGTTGGTCAAGCGGACGCAACCATGGCTTTCGGTCCGGCCGATCGTCTGCGGTTCGGGCGTGCCATGGATGCCGTAATGATCCTTCGACAGGTCGATCCACACGACACCGACCGGGCCGTTGGGGCCGGGCTTCAATACCGCCTTCTCGTCCGTCGCCCCGGCATCCCAGAAGAGTGCGGGGTTGTAATGATAGTCGGGATTGCGGGCGACGCCCTTGATCGTCCATTCGCCCAGCGGCAGCGGATCATGCTCTGACCCCATGGTGGCGGGGAACTGCGCGATCAGGCGATTGCCGGCGTCATAGACTTTGAGCAGCCCCTCGGACTTGTCGACGACCAGATGATCGGCCTGCGGCTGGTCCTTCGCGACGCCAAGGCTGGCGAGCGTCGCGCCCCAGCCGCGCTCATCACCCTCGATCTGCGCAACCGGCTGATTCTCGATCGCGGGCACGCGGATGGTGGTCCCCGCCCCGACCTTCGTGCCCGGCGCATTGATCGACACGAGAAATTCCGGCGTAGTGTGGAAACGCTCGGCGAGCTTTTCGAGCAAATTGCGATAGGTCAGCGCCGGAAGCCCTGCTTTTTCGTTCATCCCCTTGGGCATGTCGAAAAAGGGACCGCGCGCGAAGTCGGCCGGGATGCGCACCAGCCAGGTGGTCGGCCGCGCTTCGCCTTCCAGCAGCGCGATCGCGGTTTTCTGGTCATAGTCGCCGGTTACGGGTAGTTTGTTCGCCTCTTGAAAACCGCGCACCGCAGCCTTGAACGACATGCCATCCTTGCCATCCAGTACGCCGGGCGAGAACCCCCAGCGGTCGAGTTGAACCTGCGCCTGGAAAATGCGGTCGGCCTGCCAAGCATTCTGCTCCCTTACGACCTGAAAATCATAGGCTTCGTTAGCAGCAGCCGGTGCAGCGACAGTGCCATTGACCGGTGCGGCGGCGTCGGCCGCTGGCGCGCTGTCATTGGCATCGGTGACGGACACATTGCACGCACTGCACAACAGCGCGGAGAGCAAAAGCATATGGCGAGGCAACAGGCGGTGGTGGTTCAAGGCAATTCTCTCCCGGACTATGGGCGAGAAACGCATGATCGCGCGGAAAGCTGCGTTGGGCGTGGATTTGGACCGACGTGGCTCAACGCGGCGGCGGGGGCTTGCTCGCCAGCACCTCGGCGAACGCGGCGACGCCCGCCTTCGGGCCTTCGGGATGATCCCATACCGCGCTGCTGACGGCCAGAAAATCCGCGCCCGCCATCACCAGCGGCCCCGCATTGTCGGCGGTCACGCCGCCGATCGCGACGCAGGGCAGTTCGAACAAAGTCGTCCACCAGCCCAGGATCGAGGGTTCGGCACGATGCTGCGTTTCCTTGGTCGTGGTCGGAAAGAACGCGCCAAAGGCGACATAGTCGGCCCCCGCCTCGCCCGCTTCCATCGCCAGGTGACGGCTGTCATGACAGGTCACGCCGATCTGGACATTGGGGCCGAGTTGCTTGCGCGCATCGCGCGGGTCGCCATCTTCCTGGCCCAGATGCACGCCGTCTGCGCCCAGCCGCTTGGCGAGGCCAATGCTATCGTTGACGATGAAGGCCACCTCATGCTCGGCGCAGATCGCCTGCAACGGCGGCGCGAGCGCGGCGATGGCATGATCATCCAGCCCCTTGAGCCGCAGTTGGAACGCAGCAACCTTCCCGCCTTCCAACGCTTGCGCCAGGCGCGGCGCAAAATCCGCGTCGATCGCGGGCGGCGAAATCAGGTAAAGTTGGCAGGCGGGGCGAAAGCCCGTCTGGAACTGATCGGCAAAATGCGGATCGAGCGCCAGTTCTTCATCGGTAAAATCGGTCATGGCCGATGCCCTAACCGATCCCGCCGATCCGGGGAAGGGGTGCCGGGCAGGCGCGAAGCCCGCCCGGCCGATCCAACTCAGGCCGTAACCGGCGTCTTGGTAACCGATGCGCCGTGGATTTCGTCGATCGCTTCGCCGAGCGCGGCGTTAAACTCGTCATCGCTCATCTGGTGGCGCAGGTCGTTGAGCAGCGCGCGGCTGAAGCTGGCGATGATGCCGCGATTCTTGGCCAGTTCGACGCAGGCTTCGGGACGGGCAAAGCCACCCGACAGCGCGACAACGCGCAGCACGCGGGGATGATCGACCAGCGGATCGAACAGACCGGCCTTGGTCGGCAGCGACAGCTTGAGCATCACCTGCTGGTCGTCCGGCAGCGCGTCGAGCGCCTTGACCAGTTCGTCGAGCAGGATCGCGTCGGCTTCGGCGCGTTCGGGCGACTTGATGTTCACTTCCGGCTCGATGATCGGCATCAGCCCGGCGGCCAAGACTTGCTGCCCGGTTTCGAACTGCTGCTTGACGACGGCGGCGATGCCTTCGCGGTTGGCGAGGTTGACGACCGAACGCTCCTTGGTGCCGAACACGCCCAGCGCCTTGGCGCGGTGCAGCAGGACATCGAGATCGGGGTTCGGCTTCATCAACTGGACGCCATTGGCTTCGTCCTCCAGCCCCTTGTCGATCTTGATGAAGGGCACCACGCCCTTGTCGATCAACGCCTGCGGGGTCGGCTTGCCATCGACAGTCCCGTCCATGGTGCGCTCGAACAGGATCGCGCCCAGCACCTTGTCGCCGGTGAATACGGGCGAGGTGATGATGCGGCTGCGCATCGCGTGGATCAGGCCGAACATCTCCTCATCATTGGCCCAGGCACCCTCTTCGATGCCATAGCCCTTGAGCGCCTTGGGCGTCGATCCGCCGCTCTGGTCGAGCGCGGCGATGAAGCCCTCCCCGTCGGCGATCTTCTGCTTCATGGTCTGATCCAGCATCTGCACATACCTTCTTCATGATAGAGGCCCCGCCCCCTCGGCGGCACCTGGTCAATTGTCGGTCAGCGCTGCCTCTCCCTGGAAGCGCGGACCAGTGCCTAACCGTCAGGCCGTCAGCGCCTTGACGCCGGGCAAGTCCTTGCCTTCCATCCATTCCAGGAACGCGCCGCCCGCCGTCGAAACGAAGGTGAAGTCGGCGGCTGCGCCAGCATGGTTGAGCGCGGCCACGGTATCGCCGCCGCCCGCGACCGACGTCAACTGGCCTTCCTTGGTCAGTGCCGCCGCCGTGCGCGCCAGCGCGACCGTCGCGGTGTCGAACGGCGCGATCTCGAACGCGCCCAGCGGCCCGTTCCACACCAAGGTCCGGCAATTCTTCAGCACATCGGCCAGCGCCTCCACAGCGGCCGGGCCGACGTCGAGGATCATCTCGTCCTCAGCGACTTCATGCACGTTGCACGTCCGCACCGATGGCGGGTTGGCGGCAAATTCCTTGGCCACCACCACATCATAGGGCAGATGAATGGTGCAACCGGCCGCTTCCGCCTTGTCGAAAATGGCCTCCGCCGTGTCGGCCAGATCCTTCTCGCACAGCGACTTGCCGACATCGACCCCGCGCGCGTGCAGGAAAGTATTGGCCATGCCGCCGCCGATGATCAGATGATCGACCTTGGTGACGAGATGGTTCAGCACATCGAGCTTGGTCGAGACTTTCGCCCCGCCCACGACCGCTGCGACCGGCTTGACCGGGGTGCCGAGCGCCGCCTGCAGCGCATCCAGCTCGCGCTCCATCGCGCGTCCGGCAAAAGCGGGCAGCTTGTGGGCGATGCCCTCGGTCGAGGCATGGGCGCGGTGCGCGGCGGAGAAGGCGTCGTTGACATACATGTCCGCAATCGCCGCCATCGCGTCGGCCAGCGCGGGGTCGTTGCTTTCTTCGCCCGCATGGAAACGGGTGTTCTCCAGGATCGCAATGTCGCCGGGGCGCATCACCGCAATGCCATCAACCGCCGCCTGACCGGCGCAATCGGGAATGAACTGCACTTCGCGGCCCAGAACCTGGGAGAGCGGCCGGGTGATCTTCGACAGCGAAAATTCGGGGTTCTTCTGGCCCTTGGGACGGCCGAAATGAGCGAGGATCAGCACCTTCGCGCCGCGATCGGCCAATTCCAGCACGGTCGGCATGGCCGAGCGCAGGCGGGTATCGTCGCTGACCGACCCTTCGTGCATCGGCACGTTGAGATCTTCGCGCACCAGCACGGCCTTGCCGCTGATGTCGCCCATATCGTCGAGTGTCTTGAACGGCTTGGTCATGTTGGCTTCCTGATGCATCCGTCATCCCAGCGAAAGCTGGGATCACTCTTCCTGTATCGCCGAAGAGAAGAAAAGCGGGATCCCGGCGTTCGCCGGGATGACGAAAAGGGGGCAAGTCACCCTGCCCCCTTTAGTATCTTACAGGAACTTCGCCACCACGCCGCTGGTGTCGATCATGCGGTTGGAGAAGCCCCATTCATTGTCGTACCAGCTCAGCACCCGGACCAGCGTGCCGTCGATGACCGCCGTTTCCAGGCTGTCCACGGTCGAGCTGCGCGGATCGCCATTATAGTCGATCGAGACCAGAGGCTCGTCCGAATAGCCCAGCACGCCCTTGAGCGGCCCTGCTTCCGAAGCGGCCTTGAGCAGCGCGTTGACTTCCTCGACGCTGGTCGCGCGCTTGGCGTCGAACTTCAAGTCCACCACCGACACGTTCGGAGTCGGCACGCGAACCGACGAGCCATCCAGCTTGCCCTTCAGCTCCGGCATCACCTCGCCCACGGCACGGGCAGCGCCCGTGGTGGTCGGGATCATCGACAGGGCGGCGGCGCGGGCGCGGCGCATATCCTTGTGGATCTGGTCCAGCGTATTCTGATCGTTGGTATAGCTGTGGATCGTCGTCATGAAACCGCGCTCGATGCCGATCGCATCGTGCAGCACCTTGGCGAGCGGGGCCAGGCAGTTGGTGGTGCAGCTGGCGTTCGAAATCACGATATCGTCGGCGGTCAGCGCATCATGGTTGACGCCAAACACGATCGTCTTGTCCACGCCCGTGGCAGGCGCGGAGATGATGACGCGCTTGGCACCGGCGGTCAGGTGGGCGCTGGCCTTGCCCTTGTCGGCGAAAATGCCAGTGCATTCGAGCGCGATTTCGACGCCCTGCGCCGCGTGGGGCAGATTGGCGGGGTCGCGCTCGGCGGTCACGGCAATGCGCTTGCCGTCGATGACCAGGAAATCGCCATCGACGCTGACGTCACCCTTCCAATTGCCATGCACCGAGTCGCGCTTGAACAGCAGGGCGTTCGCCTTGGCATCGCCCAGATCGTTGATGCTGACCAGTTCCAGGTCATGGTCGGTGCGCGAGAGGATGGCGCGCGCCACCAGGCGGCCGATACGTCCGAAACCGTTAATTGCTACCTTCGTTGCCACTGCACTAGCCTCCCTTAAGCTGTTGATTGTCGATCAGTTGTCGAGCGCGGCCACGATCTGCGGCGCGATCTTCACGGCGGTCAGGCCGAAATGGTCGTAAAGCGCTTCGGCCGGCGCGGACGCCCCGAAGCTGTCGATACCAAAGCGCAGGCCACCGATGCCGGTATGCCGTTCCCAGCCGAAGGTCGTCCCCGCCTCGATCGACACGCGCAGCACATCATAGGGCAGCACGTCATCCTTGTAGGATTGCGGCTGCGCCTCGAAATGCGCCCAGCTCGGCATCGACACGACATCGGCGCCGATGCCCTGCTCTTCCAGCAGCTTGGCGGTGTCGACCGCGATCTCGACTTCCGACCCGGTGGCCATGATGACCACCCGGCGATCGCCCGTCGCGGCGCGCAGGCGATAGGCACCCTTGGCGCACAGATTCTCGCTCTTCTCGGTGCGCAACTGCGGCAGGTTCTGGCGGGTCAGCGCCAGCACCGATGGGCCGGTCGCGTCTTTGAGCGCCAGTTCCCAACATTCCGCCGTCTCGACAATGTCGGCCGGGCGATAGACGTCCAGGTTCGGGATCATGCGCAGCGACATGACATGCTCGATCGGCTGATGGGTCGGACCATCTTCGCCCAGGCCAATGCTGTCATGGGTCAGCACATGGATGACCCGCTGCTGCTGCAACGCGGCGAGGCGGATGCCACCGCGCATATAGTCGGAAAAGACGAGGAAGGTGCCGCCATAAGGGATCACGCCGCCATGCAGCGCCATGCCGTTCATCGCGCAGGCCATGCCGAACTCACGGATGCCATAATAGACATAGCGACCCGCATAATCATCCTTGGTCAGCGGGCCGGTCGACTTGGTCTTGGTATTGTTGGAGCCGGTGAGATCCGCCGAACCACCCAGCGTTTCGGGCAACAGGTCGTTGATCGCGCCCAGCGCCAATTCGCTCGCCTTGCGCGTGGCGACCTTCTGCGGCGCGGCGATCAGGCTGTCGATATAGGCGTCGAGCGAGAAATCGGCGGGCAGGTCGCCGCCCATGCGACGGGCAAATTCGCCGCCCTTCTCGTCACTTGCAAGCCGTGCTTCCCATGCGGTGCGCGCCTCGCCGCCCTTGGCGCCGATCGCCTTCCAGGCAGCGGCAATGTCTTCGGGGATCACGAACGGCTCGGCGGTCCAGCCGAGAAATTCGCGCGTGGCCGCGACTTCGTCCGTGCCCAGCGCGGAACCATGTACGCCCGACGTGCCCGCCTTGTTGGGCGAACCATAGCCGATCTTGGTCGCACAGGCGACGAGCGAGGGACGCGGATCGGCGATCGCTTCGGCCAGCGCGCGCCGCACATCGGCGACGTCATGGCCATCGCACGACACGACATGCCAGCCGGTAGCGACGTAGCGCGCGCGCACATCTTCGCTGCTCGACAGGTCCACCGCGCCGTCGATCGTGATCTTGTTATCGTCCCACAACACGATCAGGCGACCGAGGTTCAGGTGCCCGGCCAGGCCGATCGCCTCATGGTTGATACCTTCCATCAGGCAGCCGTCGCCCGCAATCACCCAGGTCCGGTGATCGACCAGATCGTCGCCGAACTGCGCGTTCAGGTGCCGCTCGGCAATCGCCATGCCGACAGCGGTGGCAAGGCCGGAGCCGAGCGGGCCAGTGGTCGCTTCCACGCCCGCCAGCTCGAAATTCTCAGGATGGCCAGCGCAAGGGCTGTGCAACTGGCGAAAATTGGCGATGTCCTCGATCGTCGGCCGCGCATAGCCGGTCAGGTGCAGCAGGCTGTAGATCAGCATCGAGCCATGGCCGGCCGACAGGACGAACCGGTCGCGGTCGGCCCATTTGGGCTGGGTGGGATCGAATTTCAGATAATCGCTGAACAACACCGTCGCGACATCGGCCATCCCCATCGGCATCCCCGGATGACCGCTATTGGCGGCCTGCACCGCGTCCATGGAAAGCGCGCGAATGGCGTTGGCGAGCGACTTATCAGTGACGGTCATTATGGGCGGGCGTCTTTCCTGAACGAATAGGGCGGATCGTTTGCGGGCGGGCGAACGAGTCGAGATCGCGCTTCCTTTGTCGCGTCAAGCCCCATGCGTCAACCATAGCGGGGCGCAATGCCCGTCGCTTAGGCCCAAAGACCGCTTTTGTAGGCGCGCGAATCGGGCTATGCTTGGGCCATGGCAAGCGAGCGCATGATGCTGGCGATCGGCACGCTGGAGCGGGCGATCGGTCGGCTGGAACAGGATGTGACCCATTTCGTCGCGGCCATCCCGCCCCCTGCGCCGCCGGACGCACCCCAGATCGACCTGCCCGCCGCCCGCGAAGCCCTGCGCTCGCTCGATCAGTTGATCGATGACCTGAAAGCCAAGGCCCATGGCTGAAACCACGCTGCACATTGCCGGGCGGCACTATGACATACGCTGCCGCGATGGCGAGGAAGCGCATCTGGCGCAGCTTGCGGCGATGATCGATGGCAAGGCCCGCGCCGCGCAACAGGGCATGCCGGGCATGACCGAAGTGCGCAACCTGCTCTTCGCCGCGCTCTTCCTGGCCGACGAGGTGACCGACCTGCGTCGCGAGGTTGCGGGGCGGCAGGAGAGACTGGCGCTGGAAACGCAGGATGACGATGCGGCGCACGCGGTCGAGGCACTGGCGGCCCGGATAGAAAAGCTGCGCGAGAGACTTGCCGCGCCGCACGCGGACGCCTAGATTGGGGATGACGGGTACTGCCTGGTACGAGCTTTAGCGAACATCCCTGAGGCGATAAGCACATCCTAGGGGGCTGTCCCTGGGCGGGTTCCGGCCCGATCTACATGGTCCCCACCTGACGTTGAGGCGTCAGAGGATCTTCCAGCACACGGCCAAGGTGGTCCCGTCACCCCTGCCAAATGCGCTTAATGATTTGGTGATGATGCCCCTGACCTATTCGATACACGCCCATCCTCCCCTGGAAGGGGAGGTGGCAGGGCGAAGCCCTGACGGAGGGGTGTCACCCTATCGAGGGGGTGACACCCCTCCGGCTGGCCTACGGCCATCCACCTCCCCCACAGGGGGAGGATCGTTTGACGCACGGGAACACCGCAATGACCAGGCAGACATTTGAGTGAATAGCGACAGCGCCGACAAAGCCGACCTGCGCGTCCTCGCGCGCGATCAGCGGCGTGCCTTCGTCGCTACGCTCGATCCGTTGGCGCATCGGCTGGCGTTCAAGGTGCTGCCTTCCCCGCTCGCCCGGCGTCTGGCCGAGGCCCGCACCGTGGCGCTCTATATGGGGCTGGACGACGAAGCCCCGGCGCAGCGGCTGGCCGCGCCCTTGATCGCCATGGGCAAGCGGGTGGCGCTGCCGCGCGTGCTGGACCGGCTGGGGTCGATGGATTTCCTGCCCTGGACGCCGGACGCTCCACTCGTCCCCGGTCCCTTCCGCACCAGCCATCCCGAACCCGGCGATGGTCCCGTGACGCCCGACGCGATCATCGCGCCGCTGGTAGGGTTCGACCGCGCGCTCAACCGGTTGGGCCAGGGCGGCGGCTATTATGATCGCGCCTTCGCCCGCTTTCCCGACGCGCTGCGCATCGGCCTTGCCTGGTCGGCGCAGGAACTGGACGATGTGCCCGCCGACCCGTGGGACTTGCCGCTCGACATCATCCTGACCGAGGCGGAACTGATCGAAGGACCGGACGCATGACCATCGACCCGCGCCATTATCATCAGCCAAGCTGGCGCAAGCCGGTGGGGATGTTCATCATCTTGGCGCTGATCCTGGGCTGGGCCATATTGGTCGGCAGCCTGTCCGGGCCAATCGGCACCTTGGCGATGTGGCTTCAGGTGCCGGTCTATATCATCCTCGGCCTTATCTGGATTTGGATCCTGCCGCTCAAGCGCCTGCTCGCCTGGATGGAAACGGGGCGCTGGCGTCGCGGATAAGCGGTGACAAGGCGTCTTTTTGCCGTTACCTCTTATCCGTTGAGTAACCGTAACGGATAGTCCCGTCACCGGGATTGTGAACGGCTGCCGACGACGGGAGGCGAGCCATGTCCATGTGCCGGCCATCAGCCCTGCAAGCGCGCGCCAATCGTTGCGCGCCCACGCCCCTGTCGAACCCTATCCTGACGTTGCCGGGCGGTGCCACCCCGCCACGGCGCGGTTGCAGGCCGGTGGCGGATGCACATGCTGACAGGAGGATGCGATGGTTCCCTTGAGCAAACGGCTCTTCGCCGAAACATTCGGCACATTCTGGCTCGTCTTCGGCGGATGCGGCAGCGCCGTGCTGGCGGCGGGCTTTCCCGACGTCGGGATCGGCCTGCTGGGCGTCAGCCTGGCCTTTGGCCTGACCGTCCTGACCATGGCCTATTCGGTCGGTCATATTTCGGGCTGCCATCTCAATCCGGCGGTCACGCTCGGGCTGTGGGCGGGCGGGCGCTTCCCCGTGCGCGACATCGCACCCTATATCGTCGCGCAACTGGTCGGCGCGGTGATCGCGGCGGCGGTGCTGCTCTATATTGCGAGCGGCCAGCCGGGCTATGCCCTGACAGGCACCGGCTTGGCGGTAAATGGCTATGATGCCCAATCGCCCGGTGGCTATGCGCTGTCGGCCGGGTTGCTGATCGAAATCCTGCTAACCTTCGGCCTCCTGATGGTCATCCTGGGATCGACCGACAGCCGTGCGCCCGCAGGATTTGCGCCGATCGCGATCGGGCTGGCGCTGACGCTCATTCATCTGATCAGCATTCCGGTGACCAACACATCGGTCAATCCGGCGCGCAGCACGGGTCCGGCCCTGCTGGTCGGCGGGCTGGCGGTGCAGCAATTATGGCTGTTCTGGCTGGCACCGATGATCGGCGCGCTGATAGCAGGCGGCACCTATCGCTGGCTCGCTCAAGCCCCGCTGGCTCCCGACATCGTGGGCGATAATCTGTAGATTTTGAGAGAAGGGTCGGCGCCTGGTGCGTCGGCCCGATCCTCTGCGCGGTTTGCGCCACTTGCTGCATACAGCAGGCAAGTGGCGCGAGTGACGGGGCTCGAACCCGCGACCTCCGGCGTGACAGGCCGGCACTCTAACCAACTGAGCTACACCCGCGCAGGGTGACATCTATTTCCACACCAAGTCCGCCAGACGATGCTGATCCGGGAACCTTTCCACCTTCCGGTCAAGGAAAGTGGCGCGAGTGACGGGGCTCGAACCCGCGACCTCCGGCGTGACAGGCCGGCACTCTAACCAACTGAGCTACACCCGCGTTCGGTGTGGAAGCGCCGTCTATGGGCGCGCGCCAAAACTGTCAACCGTCCGTTTCGGCTGTTTTGCCATTCTCGTCATTTTCTTTGCGCGGCGCGACCGTCAGCGTCCCCTGCTCGAACAGGAAACCGGCAATATCGGGCGTCCCCGCCGCCTGTACGACGGTCTGGAGGATGATCAGCAGCGGCACGCCCAGTAACGCGCCGGGCGTGCCCCACACCCAACCCCAAAAGGCCAGCGACACCAGGATCAGCAACGGATTCATCGTCAACCGCCGCCCCAGCACGGTCGGCGTCACCACATTGGCCTCGACCATGTGGAAACCGACCTGCAAGGCCGCAGGCAGCAACGCCACCCAAATATCGTCGAACACCATCAGGCCGCCCAGCCCCAGCAGCACGGCCGCGAGCATCGGCCCGAAATAGGGAATGAAGTTCAACAACGCGACGATGCCACCCCACATCCAGGGCGACGGCATCCCGATCAGCCACAGCGAAACGGCGACCGCCAGCCCCAGCCCCAGATTGATCGTCGCGATGGTGATGACATAGGCCGACGTCGCATCGACCACATTCTGGATCACCCGCGCGACCGCCAGCGCGCCGTCGAAACTGTCGCGGCTGTTGATCGTGCGGCGGCGCAGGCGGGTCCATCCGGCGAGGAAGAAATAGATGATGAGCAGCGCGAACACCATCTGCACGATGGCGGACGGCGCGGAGGCGGCCGCGAACTGCAACAGCGAGCGCGGCGTGTCGATCGCCGCGGTCTGCGCGGCCGCCACCGGCCCGGTGGCCAGCATCCGCACCGTTTCATCCACGAACCGCTGCAGGTTAGCGTAGAAGTCGATCAGCGGCGCGAGATTGGCCTGAATCTGCGGCAATCGTTCGGGCAGGATGCGGAACCAGTCGGTCGCCGGCACGATGATCAGCACCAGCGCGGTGTTGGCGACCAGCAGGAAACCGATCAACGCCAGCAACGCCGCCAGCCCCGATGGCAGGCGACGCCGCTCCATCCATTCGAGCAACGGCACCAGCGCGATCGCGATCACCAGCGCGGCAGTCAGCGGCAGGAAAAACTCCGCCCCCGCCCGCAACGCAAAGGGGAGCGCGATGATGAGGCCGATGCCCGCCGTCAGCGCGATCGACGCCAGCAGCCGGTCGCGCCTGCGGTTGATTTCCTGTTGTTCGCCGACTGTCACTTTTGTCCGATTCGCCAATAGTTTCGCCCAGATGTGCGCTGCCCGTCACGGGCCGTCAATTTGCAAAGCGATGCGCGCGCCCACGCCGCAAATTCAGCCTCTTAACCAAATATTGGGCCGCAGGGTCTATGTCCGCTATCGGGGATGCGACAACGGGGTTCGGCATGAAGACAGCCACAGGATCAGCGCTGGGCGCGCTGGCGATCATCATCGGCGCGCAGGCGGCGCAGGCGCAGCCCGCCGTGCGCGTCGATACGCAGATGTTCGTCGAGCGCGTCAGCACCGACGTCAACGGCCGCACCCGGCGCGTGCTGGCCAGCGCGAACCGCGTCGCACCGGGCGACCAGATGATCGTCATGGTCCACTGGCGCAACCAGGGCGGCGAACCGCTGCGCGACTATGCACTGGTGCGGCCACTGCCCAAGGGCGTGGAACTCGATCCCTCCGACCCCGCCCTGCAAGTCTCCGTCGATGGCGGCGTGCGATGGGGCCGCATGGCGCAACTCTGGCTGCCGACGCCGCTCGGCGGCGTGCGCCGCGCCGTCCCGGCCGATATCACCCATGTCCGCTGGACATTGCCTGACGGTGTCCCGCCGGGCCAGGCCGGACGGCTCAGCTATCGCGCGACGATACGGTGAATGGAACAAGGGTAGCGACAAGCACGCTTGAGCAGGGCGACGCCACGGTCTAGGGCCGTCGGCTCGACCGGAGACCCCTGCAATGTCCAAAGACGCCGAGCGCGCCTATCTCGCTAATCTGGGGGAAGGCGGTGCCGATCATTCGCTGAACAAGCCCTTTTCCGATCCGCAATGCGGCATCCAACTGGCGTCGATCGGCTTCATCATCAGCCTGCTGCCGCCTGCCCCGGCCGCCGTGCTGGACCTGGGCTGCGGCGGCGGCTGGACCAGCCAGTTCCTCGCCCGCGCGGGCTATAGCGTGACCGGGCAAGACATCGCGCCCGACATGATCGCGCTGGCGCAGGAGAATGCCCGGATCAACGGCGTTGG
Source organism: Sphingobium sp. SA2 (assembly GCF_032227065.1). Classification (NCBI taxonomy): domain Bacteria; kingdom Pseudomonadati; phylum Pseudomonadota; class Alphaproteobacteria; order Sphingomonadales; family Sphingobiaceae; genus Sphingobium; species Sphingobium sp. SA2. Next base: position 2,441,870 of record NZ_JAPMXX010000006.1, on the reverse strand, counting down.
CGACCGCACGACTTTTATATGCAGCGACTTCGAAGCGCTAGACCTGGACGGCCAATTCGACGCCGCGCTCTTTTTCGACGCGCTCCATCATGCCGATGACGAAGCACTGGCGATCCGCAGCGCCTATCGCGCGTTGAAGCCGGGGGGGATGCTGATCACCCATGAACCGGGCGAAGGCCATAGCCAGTCGCCCGAATCGATCGAGGCGATGGCGAAGTTCGGCGTCGCCGAACGCGACATGCCGCCCCACCTCATCATCGCGCGCGGCCGCAAGGCAGGCTTTACCAGCCATCGCGTGCTGCCGATCCCGGCGCTGCTCCACAGCACCTTCTATCAGGAACGCGACTATTCGGGCCGCTGGCTCAGCAAGCGGCGCTGGAAGATGATGCAGCGCGCGGTGCGGATGCTGTTCAGCCCGGATGTGAAACAGGGTGCCATCGTCGTCCTGACGAAATAGGCACCCTGCCCCTCGATCAATCCACGAACAGGAAAGCGGGCGCTTCCAGCAGCTTGCGCACCGCCTGGACGAAGCTCGCCGCGTCGAAACCGTCGACCACGCGATGATCGCAACTGATCGACAGGTTCATCAGCTTCGCCGCGACGATCTCCTTACCCCGGAACATCGGCCGTTCGATCACGCGGTTGGGACCGATGATCGCGACTTCGGGCCGGTTGATGACCGGCGTGGTGGCAATGCCACCCAACGGCCCCAACGAGGTCAGCGTCAGCGTGGAGCCGGACAATTCCTCCGATTTCGCCTTGCCGGTGCGCGCGGCGTCGGCAAGGCGGCGGATTTCCGTCGCAAGCTGCCACACATTGCGGTTCTGCGCATCGCGGATCACCGGCACCATCAACCCCGCATCGGTTTGCGTCGCGAGGCCCAGATGCACCGCGCCATGGCGCGTCACCACACCCGCTTCGTCATCATAACGGGCATTGAGCATCGGAAAATCGGGCAGCGCCTTGCACAAAGCGACGATCAGCAGCGGCAACATGGTCAGCTTGGGCCGATCCCCCCGCCCCTCGTTCAACTGCGCCCGCAACTCTTCCAGCGCGGTCACGTCGATTTCTTCGACATAGGTGAAGTGGGGAATATGGCGCTTGGACGCCGCCATATTCTCGGCGATGCGGCGACGCATACCAATCACCTTGATCTGCTCGTCCGGCCGCGTGGCCGAACGCCCCGCCGGGCGATAGCCCTGCCCTTCGCCATAGAGCAGGAACGCATCGAGATCGGCATGACGAACATGCTCGCCGCTCGCCTTCACCTGCGCCAGGTCGATGCCCAAATCCTTCGCGCGGGCACGCACGGCAGGGGAGGCGAGGATGGGCGAGGCGTGCGACTCCACGGAACTTACAGGTCCGTTCGGGCTGAGCTTGTCGAAGCCCTGCCCTTCTTCCTTGGCGATTGGCGCGGAAGAAAAGGTCGGCCCTTCGACAGGCTCAGGGCGAACGGATTGAGAGGGTGTCGGGTCGATGACCGCTTCACCCGGAACCTCCGCCTCAATCGCCTCGACCGAAGGCGGCGGCGGCGCAGCTACCTCGTCGCCCTCGACCTCAATCTCCACCAGCATCGCGCCGATGGGAATCTGGTCGCCCGGTTCGCCCGCCAGGCGGACGACGATGCCCGCCACCGGGCTTTCCATCTCGACCGTCGCCTTGTCGGTCATCATGTCGGCGATCGGCTGGTCTTCCTCGACCCGATCCCCGACCGCGACATGCCAGCCGACAATCTCGGCTTCCGAAATGCCTTCGCCGATATCCGGCAGCTTGAATGTAAAAAGGGCCATAAAAAGCTCCGTTCGTGTCGAGCAAAGTCGAGACACTTGACTTGAAACTGCGCTTCCGTTCCTCGACTTCGCTCGAAACGAACGGAAGCTGGGTGAAGGCTTAGTCCTTCATGATCTTGGCAATGGCTTCGCGGATACGCACCGGGCCAGGGAAATAGGCCCATTCCAGACTGTGCGGATAGGGCGTGTCGAAACCGGTGACGCGCTCGATCGGCGCTTCGAGATGATAGAAGCAACGCTCCTGCACCTGGGCCAGCAATTCCGCGCCAAAGCCGCTGGTCCGCGTCGCTTCATGGACGATCAGGCAGCGGCCCGTCTTCTTCACCGACGCCTCGATCGTGTCGATGTCGAGCGGGATCAGGCTGCGCAGATCGACAATGTCCGCGTCGATGCCCATCGCCTTGACCGTATCTTCGACCACATGGACCATCGTGCCATAGCAGAGGATGGTCAGAGCCTCGCCCGGCCGCACGATGCGCGCCGTGCCCAGCGGAATGCGATAATAGCCGGTCGGCACCTGCGCATCTGCATGCCCGGCCCAGCTTTTGGCCGGCGTATCATAATGGCCATCGAACGGGCCGTTATAGATGCGCTTGGGCTCGAAGAAGAGCGTCGGATCATTATCCTCGATCGCCGCGATCAACAGCCCCTTGGCGTCATAGGGGGTGGACGGGATCACCGTCTTGATCCCCGAACAATGGGTGAAGATGCCTTCGGGGCTTTGGCTGTGCGTCTGCCCGCCGAAAATGCCGCCGCCAAAGGGCGACCGCACCGTCATCGGCGCGGTGAACTCCCCCGCCGACCGATAGCGCAACCGTGCCGCTTCCGACACCAGCTGGTCGAGCGCGGGATAGATATAGTCGGCAAACTGGATCTCCGGCACCGGCCGCAGGCCATAAGCGCCCATGCCCACCGCTACGCCGATGATCCCGCATTCGGTGATCGGCGTGTCGAACACGCGGTTCTTGCCATATTTATCCTGCAAGCCCGCGGTCGCGCGAAAAACCCCGCCGAAAAAGCCGACATCCTCGCCCATCACCACAACGGTCGGGTCGCGTTCCATCATCACGTCCATGGCGCTGTTGATCGCCTGGATCATGGTCATTTGTTGTATATCTGATGTGTCAGTCATGGGCGTTCCTTCCCTCTCCCTTGAGGGAGAGGGTTGCGCAGACTTGGCGGCTCTGCCGCCTAGTCGAAGCTGGGAGAGGGTGAACGGCGGCGATGAAAGGCGAAAGCAGAGCCCCCTCTCCAACCTTCGCTAGGCGGCAAGCCGCCAAGCTACGATATCCTCTCCCCGCCGGGGAGAGGGGAAGATGATGCCCCATCACAACCCCGCCGCCTTCCACTCATCCAGCATCTGTTGCTGCTGTTCCTTCAAATGCCGGGGCATGTCCTCGAACACATCTTCGAACATCGATTCCATCGGGTGATGATGCAGACCGTGGCCAAGGATGCCGTTCTTCTCCGCCTCGCGCGCGGCGTCGCGGACATATTCGGCCAGTTCCTTGTCCATCGCGGCGTGCCGCTCTTCGTCCCAGATGCCAAGGCCAATGCAATGCTGCTTCAACCGCGCGATCGGGTCGCCCAGCGGCCACAGGCTGCTTTCCTCGGCGGAACGATAAGCGGTCGGATCATCCGACGTGCTATGCCCTTCGACGCGATAGGTGAAATGTTCGATCAGCGTCGGCCCGGCATTGGCGCGCGCCCGGTCGGCGGCCCAGCGGGTGGCGGCATAGGCCGCCAGCACATCATTACCATCGACCCGCAGGCCGGCAATGCCATAGCCGATCGCGCGCGCCGCGAAGGTCGTCGACTCCGCGCCCGCAAAACCTGAAAAACTGCTGATAGCCCACTGATTATTAACGACATTCAGGATCACGGGCGCGCGATAGACGCTGGCGAAGGTGCAGGCCGAATGGAAATCGCCCTCCGCCGTCGATCCCTCGCCGCACCAGGTCGCCGCGATGCGCGTGTCGCCCCGCGCCGCGCTCGCCATCGCCCAGCCGACAGCCTGCGGATATTGCGTGGTCAGATTGCCGGAGATGGAGAAGAAGCCCGCCTCGCGCGCCGAATACATGATCGGCAGTTGGCGGCCCTTCAGCCGATCGCCCTTGTTGGAATAAATCTGGTTCATCATGTCGATGATGGGCCAGTCGCGCGCGATCAATATGCCCTGCTGGCGATAGCTTGGAAAACACATGTCGTCGCGCGACAGCGCCAAGGCCGCGCCGATCGACACGGCTTCCTCGCCGGTCGACTTCATGTAGAAGCTGGTCTTGCCCTGCCGCTGGGCGCGGAACATGCGCGCGTCGAACGCGCGGGTCAGCGCCATCGCGCGCAACATCCGCAGCAGCGTTTCGGGTGGCAGCTTGGGGTTCCACGCGCCCACGGCCGCGCCCTCTTCGTCCAACACGCGCACCAGGCCATAGGCCATGTCGCGCATGGTCGCGGGCTGCGCCGCCTCGTCCGGGCGGGGCGCGGCGTCGGCGGCGGGGATGTCGAAATGGGTGAAGTCGGCGCTCTCGCCCGGCCGGGCTGGCGGCTCTGGCACATGCAGGCGCAACGGGGGCAGATTGCGCCCCGGTTCGCCTTGCGCGGCTCCGATATCATGCGGATCGGTCATCCTGCCTCCTATGCTGCGTTGCAATAATATTGCTTGGCTTGGATATTAAATTACAACGCCGAGAAAGGCAAGCCTCCCTTACCCAATTTTCTCAAACCTATGTCCGCCTCGCTGTCCGCTTCACACGGCGACGGGCGCGGAAATGTGGGATTGCGGCGCATAATCGACCACCTCAAAATCCTCGATGGCATAATCGAAAATGGATGAAGGCCGGTTTTTGATCCGCAGTTTCGGCGCACCCGCCGGAATGCGACTCATCTGTTCCTCCACCAGTGCGGCATGGTTGAGGTAGAGATGCACATCGCCCCCCTGCCAGACCACCTCGCCCGGCTCCAGATCGCATTGCTGCGCCAGCATCCGGGTGATCATCGACAGGCCGAAAATGTTGAAGGCAAAGCCCAGGCCCAGGTCGCAACTGCGCTGGAACAACAGGCCGTTGAGCTTCCCGTTCGACACCTGGAACTGATAGGTCATGTGGCAGGGCGGCAGCGCCATCTGCGCCACTTCGGCGACATTCCAACCCGTAAACAGCAAGCGGCGCGACCCCGGCGTCGCCCGGATCGCCTCTACCAGCGCGGCAATCTGGTTGTGCCCCTTCTCCGCCCGACGATACAGCCCCTCGCCCGCCGGTTCGTAGCGCGGCCAGTTCACCCATTGCGCGCCATAGACCGGCCCCAAATCGCCCCACTCCAGCGCAAAGCCCTCATCCGCGATGATCCGCGCCTCGAACGCATCCCGGTCGATCGTCTCGCCCGTCGCCTTGCGATAGGCGTCGAGCGGCCAGTCAGTCCAGATATGCACCCCCTGCCGCACCAGTTCGCGGATATTGGTGTCGCCGGTCAGGAACCACAGCATCTCGCGTGCCGCCGCCTTCCAATAGACCCGCTTGGTGGTGAGCAGCGGCAACGCATCGTCGGCCAGGGAAAAGCGCATCGTCGCCCCCAGGATCGACCGGGTGCCGACCCCGGTACGGTCGATCCGCTCGTCGCCATGCCGCCAGATATACCGCATCAGGTCGAGATATTGCTGCTCATAATGGGGCGTGTCGGGCAAGGTGCTGGTCCTGTCGGAATCGAATCTGTGATCCACAGGCTTTAGCGCATCGGGGCATCGCTCCGCCCCGTAAAAAAAGCGTCGCTCGCCGCTTGCCAGCCCGAAAACCCGTCTCTATAGGCTGCGGCCTGCCTTACGGGGTCGCTTCACGGCGGCGTCGGCATCGGTCGGGGAATAGCTCAGCCTGGTAGAGCACTGTCTTCGGGAGGCAGGGGCCGGAGGTTCGAATCCTCTTTCCCCGACCACATTTCTTCACAGCTTCGAACAGATCAACCCCTTGCGGGGGAACGCCTTTCCGCGCGCGTCTTTCATGTCGCGCACCCGCGCGAGTGCGGCGCTTGCATCCCTCTGGCCAGCCACTTTCGACAGATGTCATATGTCGAAAGCGGCGACCCCCATGTTGTTCGAATGTAAAAGATATTTGACCCGCCGCGTCCACCCGGCGATGATCCCCCGCATCGGACGGCCGACCGGCCGCTTCCCAATCACTATCCGACCCGCATCATGCGGGCGTTCCGCAGGTGGGAGACGAACCTTGCACAGACGTGATTTTCTGGCTTTTGGGGCCATGGGTGTCGGGGGGATTATCCTCCCATCGATGTTCGGCAAGGTCATTGCCGCCGAAGAATTGAACAGCGCGATCGACGTCGCCGTCAAGAAGGCGCTGGCCGACGCCGCGATGAACGCCGCCAAGAGCGCGGGCGCATCCTATTGCGACGTGCGCGTCGGCCGCTACCTGCGCCAGTTCGTCATCACCCGCGAACGCAATGTCGAAAATGTCGTGAACACCGAATCGAGCGGCGTCGGCATCCGCGTGCTGGCTGACGGCGCCTGGGGCTTTGCCGCCACGAATGCGATGACCACCGATGCCGTGGCGAAAGCCGCACAGCAGGCCGTGGCCATTGCCAAGGCGAACGCACCGACCCAGACCGCGCCTGTCCAGCTCGCCCCGGTCAAGGGCGTCGGCGAAGTATCCTGGCGCACGCCGATCGCCAAGAACAGCATGACCGTGCCGATCAAGGACAAGGTCGACCTGCTGATGGGCGTCAACGCCGCCGCCATGGATGCAGGCGCGGACTTCATCAGTTCCATCCTGTTCCTGGTGAACGAGCAGAAATATTTTGCCAGCACCGATGGCAGCTATATCGACCAGGATGTCCATCGCATCTGGGCACCGATGGAAGTCACTGCCGTCGACAAGAAGACCGGCAAGTTCCGCGTCCGCGATGGCCTGTCCGCACCCATGGGCCTGGGCTTTGAATATCTCGACGGGCGCGCGGCGGACAAGACCGTCGGCCCCAATGGCATCATCAGCTACGGCATGTCCTACGACATGAAGGAAGACGCGATCGCCGCGACCCGGCAGGCGCGCGAAAAGCTGACCGCCAAATCGGTGAAGCCTAGCAAATATGATCTGGTGCTGGACCCCAATCATCTCGGCCTCACCATCCATGAAACGGTCGGCCATCCGCTCGAACTGGATCGCGTGCTGGGCTATGAAGCCAATTATGCCGGCACCAGCTTCGCGACGATGGACAAGCTCAAGGCCAATTTCCAATATGGCAGCGACAAGGTCAACATCGTCGCCGACAAGACGCAGCCCGGTAGCCTGGGTGCGGTCGCCTATGACGATGAAGGCGTGAAGACCAAGAAGTGGGATCTGATCCGCAACGGCAAGCTGGTCGGCTATCAGGCCACCCGCGATCAGGCGCATATCGAGGGCAAGAGCGAAAGCGACGGCTGCTCCTACGCCGATAGCTGGTCCAATGTGCAGTTCCAGCGCATGGCCAACATCTCGCTGGAACCCGGCAAGGACAAGATGAGCGTCGCCGACATGATCAGCAATGTCGAGGATGGTATATACATCCTCGGCCGTGGCTCCTTCTCGATCGATCAGCAGCGCTACAACGCCCAGTTCGGCGGCACGCTGTTCTACGAGATCAAGAACGGCAAGATCACGCAGCCGCTGGAGGATGTCGCCTATCAGATCAGGACGCCCGAATTCTGGGCCGCCTGCTCGGCGATCTGCGATTCCAGCGACTATCGCATGTTCGGCTCCTTCTTCGACGGCAAGGGACAGCCTTCGCAGGTTTCCGCCGTGTCGCACGGGTCATCGACCACCCGCTTCGACGGCATCAACGTCATCAACACCGCGCGTTCGCTCGGCTGATCGCTCAGGGGAGTTAGTATAATGGGCATCTTTACCGAAGCACAGGCGAAGGACATTCTGACCAAGGTGGTCGCCATGTCGAAAGCCGACGAATGCACCGCGCAACTGACCGGCCAGATTCAGGGCAATGTGCGCTTTGCGCTCAACAATGTCTCGACCGCCGGCCTGACCGACGACACCGACCTGCAGGTCCAGGTCGCCTATGGCAAGCGGGTCGGCATCGCCACGATCAACCAGTTCGACGACGCCTCGCTCGAACGAGTGGTGCGCCGCGCCGAAGAACTCGCCAAGCTCGCCCCGGAAAACCCGGAATTCATGCCGGCCGTCGACAAGCAGGTCTATAAGACCAGCCCGACCTTCAGCGAAGCGACCGCCGCGATCACCCCCGTCTATCGGGCCAAGGTCGCAGCGACCTCGATCACGGCCTGCAAGGCGCAGAATCTGATCGCCGCCGGTTTTCTGGAGGACGGCCAGAGCTTCGTCGCCTTCGCCAACAGCAAAGGCAATTTCGGCTACCAGCGCTCGACCGTGCTGGACTATACCTGCACCGTCCGCACCGAAGACGGGCGCGGGTCCGGCTGGGTCGGCACCGATACGCAGGACGCCACCCGCTTCAAGGTCGAGGATGATATCCAGATCGCGATGCGCAAGGCATCGGCCTCGTCCGAAGCCAGGGCGCTGGAACCGGGCAAATATACCGTCATTCTGGAACCGATGGCGGCCGCCGGTCTGATCGGCTTCATGTTCAACTTCTTCGGCGCGCGCGAAGCCGATGAAGGCCGCAGCTTCCTGTCCAAGGCAGGCGGCGGCAACAAGATCGGCCAGCAGGTGTTCGGGCCGCAAGTCAATTTCTACACCGACCCCTGGGATCCGGTAGCTCCAAGCCTGCCTTGGGACGAAGAAGGCGTACCACGCAAGCGCATGGACCTGGTCAAGGACGGCAAGGTCGTCGCGCTGGATTACAGCCGCTACTGGGCGCAGAAACAGGGCAAGGCGCCTGTGGGCCAGATGGGCAATATCCTGATGACGGGCGGCACCAAGTCGACCGCCGAACTGGTACGCTCGACCCAGCGCGGCGTGCTGGTCACCCGCACCTGGTATATCCGCATGGTCGATCCGCAGACGGTGTTGCTGACCGGCCTGACCCGCGACGGCACTTTCTATATCGAAAACGGGCAGATCAAATATCCGATCAAGAATTTCCGGTTCAACGAAAGCCCGGTGATCATGCTCAACAATGTCGAGGAACTCGGCAAGCCCGTCCGCGTGCCGCCCGACGAAGTGTCGATGAACATCATGGTCCCGCCCATGAAACTGCGCGACTTCACCTTCACCTCGCTCTCGGACGCGGTGTAATATTGGCGCTGACGGTTACCAGATGGACGATCCTCCCCCGGCGGGGGAGGTGGCAGCACGAAGTGCTGACGGAGGGGTGTCACCCTATCGATAGCGTGACACCCCTCCGTCTGGCTACGCCAGACACCTCCCCTTCCAGGGGAGGATCGGTAATGTTCGGCACATGACCCGCAGCGATTTCCTCCGGCTGATGGCAGGCGGCCTGGCCAGCGCAATGCTGGCCCGTCCGCTCGCTGCCGCCGGGGGCTATGATTTCTGGTTCACCCGCCTGCGCTATGATTCGGGCGACTGGGATGTCGATCAGCGGATGCCGTCCAACGTCATCACCTCGCTGATCGACTATACGACCTTGCGGGTCGATCCCAAGGAGCATGTCCTCGCCCTGTCGGACCCCAAGATGCTGACCGCGCCCTTCTGTTACCTCGCCGGGCACAAGCTGGTCGAATTTTCGCCCGCCGAGCGGCGCAATTTCGAACGCTATGTCCGCAATGGCGGCTTCGTTCTGGTGGACGATTGCAACCACGACATCGATGGCCTGTTCGCCCGCTCGTTCGAAGCCCAGATGGCCAGGATTTTCGGGGCCAAGGCGATGAAGACGCTGCCCAAAAATCATGGCCTCTATCGCAGCTTCTTCACCTTCGACGGGCCACCCAATACCGGCCTCGAACTCAATGGCTGGGGCGACGATCTGGTCCATGATTATCTCAAGGGAATAGAGGTAAATGGGCGACTGGGCGTTCTCTACAGCAACAAGGATTATGGCTGCGAATGGGACTATGACTGGCGCAACAAACGCTTCCTGGCCGAAGACAACACCAAATTCGCGGTCAATATCGTAATGTATGCGCTGTCGGTTTGAAGGCGCGGCCGAACATCCTCCCCTGGCAGGGGAGGTGGCTGGCCGCAGGCCAGACGGAGGGGTGTCCCGCTCTCGATAGGGCGACACCCCGCCACCGGCTGCGCCGGTCCCCCTCCCCTTCCAGGGGAGGATTTTGCAGAGCATCAGCCTTCGACAAGGAAGCCACATGACCGACCTCACCGAAGCCGACATCCAGACGCGCCTAGCCGCGCTTACCCAATTGCGCGCCGCGATCGGCCAAGCGATCGTGGGCCAGGCCGATGTGGTCGAACAATTGCTGATCGGCCTGCTCGCCGGTGGCCATTGCCTGCTCGAAGGCGTGCCGGGTCTCGGCAAGACGCTGCTCGTCCGCTCGCTTGGCGAAGCGTTGAAGCTCGACTTTCGCCGCGTCCAGTTCACCCCCGACCTGATGCCGAGCGACATTTTGGGCACCGAATTGCTGGAGGAGGACCATGGCACCGGCCATCGCAGCTTCCGCTTCCAGCCCGGCCCGGTCTTCACCAACCTGCTGCTGGCCGACGAACTCAACCGCACCCCGCCCAAGACGCAGGCGGCACTGCTGGAGGCGATGCAGGAAAAGACGGTCAGCTATGCCGGCGTCACCCACCGCTTGCCCGCCCCCTTCTTCGTGCTGGCGACGCAGAACCCGCTGGAGCAGGCAGGCACCTACCCCCTGCCCGAAGCCCAGCTCGACCGCTTCCTGCTGCATATCCGCGTCGATTATCCCAGCGAAGCGGAGGAACGCGCGATCCTGGCGCAAACCACCGGGTCCAAGCCCGGTACCGTCCCCGCCGTGATGGCGGGCGAGGAAGTGCTGGCGCTGCAAAAGCTGGTGCGCGACGTGCATTTCGGCGACAAGCTGCTCGACTGGGTGACGCGGATCATCCGCGCCAGCCGCCCCGGCGAAGGCGCGCCCGACGACATCGCCCGCTACGTCAAATGGGGCGCTGGCCCCCGCGCGGGCCAGTCGCTGATCCTGGCCGCCAAAGCGCGCGCCTTGTTGCAAGGCCGCCTCGCCGCCACCCGCGACGATATCGTCGCGCTGGCCGCGCCGGTGATGCGCCACCGCCTGCTGCTGTCCTTCGCGGCCGAGGCCGAGGGGCGCAGCGCCGACGATGTCATCGCCTCGCTGCTGCGCGCCGTGCCGCTCGCCTGATCGCGCACCATGGCCGACCTGATCCCCGCCGATGTTCGCCGCAGGCTGAAAGGCCTGCGCCTCGTCACGCGGCGCGCGGTCGGGCAGCATGGCATCGGCCTGCACCAAAGCCACAGCCGCGGCGCGGGTTTGGAATTCGCCCAATATCGCGCCTATGAACCGGGCGACGAACTGCGCCAGATCGACTGGAAACTCTATGCCCGGTCGGACAAATTCTTCGTGCGGGAAGCCGAACGCGAAAGCCCGGTTGCGGTCTGGATAGTGATCGACGCCAGCGCATCGATGGGCCAGGCCGATGCGGGCCGCCCCGACTATAGCCGCTTCGACGCCGCCAAGGCGATGGCCGCATCGATCGGCGAACTGGCGATGCAGCAGGGCGACCGGTTCGGCCTGATGGCCTTGGGCGACAGCGGCCTCACTTTGCTCCCCCCCGCCACGGGCCTGCGCCAGCGCGACCGGCTGCTGCTCGACCTGCTGGCGCTGCGCACCGCGACCGGCTTCCCGCCCGAAGACCAGCTTGCCCCGGTGTGGGAGCGGATCGGCGCGCATGATCTGGTCATCCTGCTGAGCGACTGTTTCGACGAGGGCGCGGTCGCGTTGGTCGAGAAATTGGCCGCCGCCGGGCGCGAGACGCTGGTGGTGGAGATGCTGACGCTTGCCGAGCGCGATTTCCCCTTCAGCGGCGGCTATCGCTTTCGCGATCCCGAAACCGGCGAGGAACTGCTCGCCGATGGCGTCGCCCTGCGCGCCGAATTTCTGGCCCGCTTCGGCGAAGCGCGCGCCGCGCTCCATGCCCGGCTGGACGCAGCGGGCGTGACCCATGTCGCGCATATGCTGGACGAGCCGGTCGATCTGCCGCTGCGCCGCCTGTTCGCGGCGGTCTGACCATGGGGCTCAGCCTGCTCTTTCCCGCTGCATTGGCGGCGTTGCTGGCCCTGCTGGTGCCGCTGGCCATCCATATCGCGCGCAAGAGCGAACAATTGCCGACCGACTTCGCCGCATTGCGCTGGTTGCGGTCGAAACCCAGACCTCGATCGCGCCTGCGCTTCGACGAATGGCCGCTGCTGCTGCTCCGCCTCCTGCTGCTGGCGCTGGTCGCGCTGTGGCTGGCGCAGCCGGTCCTGTCCGGCGCAGGCGACGATACGCCCTATGTCGCGGTCGTGCCCGGCGCGCAGGTCGATCGAGCGCAGTTTACGGACGCACGGGTCCATTGGCTCGCCCTCGGTTTTCCATTGATCGAAGAGCCTGCACCCACCGGCACTCTGCCGGTCGCCAGCCTGATCCGTCAGCTCGACGCCGATCTGCCCACCGGAACGCCGCTCACCATCCTCACGCCGCAGGTCATCGACGGCGCGGATGCCGCCCGCCTGCACCTGTCGCGCAAGATAGACTGGCGCATCGTGCCCGGCACCATGCCCTCGCCCACCACCACAGCACCCCCGACACCAACCGTCGCGATCCGCTTCGATGCCGCACATCGCCCCGCGCTGCGCTACCTGCGCGCCGCCGCGGCGAGCTGGCAACCGGCCGAACGCCCGATCGATAGCGCCCCGCTCGACAGCCCCTTGCCCGACCGCCAGCATGTGCTGATCTGGCTGGCAGGCGGCACCCTGCCCGACAGCGTGACAGACTGGATCACCCAAGGCGGCACGGCCTTGATCGCCAGCGACGCCACCCCGCCAAACGGCACCCCCGCGCCGCACTGGCGCGATGCGCTCGGCATACCGCTGGTCGAGGGCGCGCCGCTCGGCGCGGGCCGATGGCTGCGCTTCACACGACCGCTACGCCCCGCCGACATGCCCGTCCTGCTGGATGGCGATTTCCCCGCGCAATTGCGCCATCTGCTCGCGCCTGCTCTCTCGCCGCCCGCGCGCGTGGCCGCCGCCGACTATGCGCCGCTCCCCGGCGGACGCGCCTATAACCAGCAGCCCGAACCGCTGCGCCCCTGGCTGGCGCTGCTCATCGTCCTGCTGCTGATCGCCGAACGCTGGCTCGCCACCCGCCGCAGCCGGGGCGTATCGCCATGAGCGCCACCGCCCTCACCCGTCCATGGACGGCCCCCGCCCGCACACGCGCGTTCCTGAACGCCATCGCCATCGGCGTGCCGCTGGCACTCGGCGCGGCTGCCGTGACGTGGCGGTTGGCAGGGATCGGCACGGCGATCGCCGCCATCGCGATCGGCCTGACCCTATCGCTGCTCATCGCGCTGCGGCTGGCGGCGCGGTTCGACCAGGACTGGCTGATCCACACGCTCGATGCCCGCCGCCCCGACATGGAAGACAGCGCCGCGCTGCTGTTCGCCGACGAAGCGACCCTCGGCCCGCTCCAGCGGCTCCAGCGCGCGCGCCTCACCGCCCGGATCGACGCCGACACGCCCGACCAACTCGCCCCCGACTGGCGGCGACGCAGCAGCGCCCTGGCCGCCAGCGCTGCCCTGTTCATCGTCGCGCTCGCCTCGCGTTGGCCGCGTCCCGCGCCTCCTGATGCTCGGCGGCCAACCGCTCGCGCTGCGCCGCGACGGCGAAGACTGGATCGCCAGCCGCACGGCGGACGCCGCCTTCCTCTACCGTGTCGACCCCGCTGCCGGGCGCGGCCCGACCCCGCCGCTGCACCGTATCGATGCCATCGCCGACGCCGTGCCACAGGTCAAAGCCATCAGCCCGAAGGCCAGCCTGACCCTGGTGACGCGCGGAAAGCGCAGCTGGTCCCCCGCCTTTGCCGCGACCGACGATTATGGCGTCGCCGCCAGCGCCCGGCTGCGCATCACGCTGGCCATCGGCGAGGGCGAAAATGTGACCTTCACCGAGCGCGAGATCGCGGTGAGCGGCAGCGGCCCGGCGCGCGACCGCCGCTTCACGCCGCGCCTCGATTTCGGCGCGCTGGGCTTCGGCCCCGGCAGCGACATGGTCGTGCAACTCATCGTGCGCGACAATCGCAGCCCCGCCCCGCAGGAAGCGCGCAGCCCCAGCCTGATCCTGCGCTGGCCATCGGCACAGCAGCCCGAAGGCAGCGGGCTGGAGGGCATGGTCAACACCGTCCTGCCCGCCTATTTCCGCAGCCAGCGGCAGATCATCATCGACGCCGAAGCGCTGCTCAAGCAAAAGTCCCGCCTCAGCGCCGACCGCTATCTCGCCCGTTCCGCCAGCATCGGCACCGACCAGCAGATTTTGCGCGGCCGCTACAGCCAGTTTCTGGGCGGCGAGGAATCGGCCCAGCGCCAACTCCCCACCGCCGACGCGGAAACCCATCATGACGGCGACGGCCATGATCATGGCCCCCCGCGCCAACCCGCGCCGGGCTTTGGCGTCGCCGAAGACGTGCTAGCCGATTACGGCCATCCCCATGACGATAGCGCTGCCTCCAGCCTCGACCCCGAAACCCGCGCCATCCTCAAAAACGCCGTCGATGAAATGTGGCAATCCGAAGTGCATTTGCGGCAAGGGCATCCTGACCTCGCCCTCCCCTTCGCCTATCGCGCGCTCCGCTTCATCAAGGAGGTGCAGCAGGCGACCCGCATCTTCCTGTCGCGCGTCGGGCCGGAATTGCCGCCGATCGACCCCAGCCGCCGCATGACCGGCAAGCGCGAAGGCGCGGCTAGCCGCACGCTGGCGGTCGCGCCGATCGAGCGCGGCGATGGCCCGGCTGCCGCCGCCTGGCGGGCGCTGGGCGACGGGCCGGGTGCGATCCGCGGACCGATCGCGCTTGATGCGCTGGACCGCTGGGTGCGCAGCGAAGCCGCCCGCCTGCCCGACCCGCTGGCTCTGGCGGGCGCACTCGACGCGGTACGGCGCGACCCCGATTGCCCCCCCTGCCGGACGAAGCTGCGCGGATTGTTATGGACGGCGATGGAACGCCCGCCCGCCCGCCCGGCCCGCCGCGCCGCACCCGACGCCAATGGCACGCGCTATCTCCGCGCGATCGAAGGGGCTGCCCCATGACCATCGAACGGATCGTCGCCGCCCTTTTGATCCTTGCCGTGCTGATGGCCGCGCTGCGCCTGATCCTGTGGCGGTCCGGTCCAGTCCGTCCCATGGCGGCTGGCGGCGCTGCTGGCGCTCCAGCCGATATATGCCGCTTTGCTGTTCCTGACGCTCTACCCGCCGCCGACCCCGACGACGGCCGACACCCTGCGCATCGCGACCGCCGAAACGCCGCGCTTGGCTGCCGCGGCACCGGGGCGCCGCTCATCATCCTCCCCGAAGCCGGGGACATCAGCGGCGACGAAAGCGCCCCGACCTTGCCGCCGCGCTGCGCCGTCATCCCGCTGTCGGCACCATCACCGTGCTGGGCGAAGGCTTGCCCCCCGCGATCTGGGCTGCGCGCGCCGTCGCGGTTCGCTTCACCCGCCCCGCCCCGCCCGGCATCAGCGAGCGATATCGCCCCGCCCGCAGCGTCGCACCGGGCGAGGCCTTCCGCGTCGGTGGTCAACTCACGGCCCTCCCCCGCGCGACCATCGACCTCCTAGACCCCGCCGGGCGCGTGACCGACAGCGCCACGCCCGAAGCGAACGGCCATTTCACTCTGACCGGTACCGCCCGCGCCGCTGGAACCACCGCTTTCACCCTGCGCGTGCGGGATGGGCAGCGCGTGGTCGAGCAAGCCGCCGTCCCGCTGCTGGTAAGCGATAGCGCAGCCCCGCGCCTGCTGATCCTGGCCGCCGCACCGGGGCCGGAGGTCAAATATCTGCGCCGCTGGGCCACCGACGCAGGCTTCACGGTCACGACGCAGATGAGCGCGGGCGGCGGCATCGCGCTCGGCGATCCCGCCATCGCCATCAACGGCGCAACGCTGCGGCGGTTCGATCTCGCCATCGTCGATGATCGCAGTTGGGCGGCGCAGCGCGGCGTCCTGACCGGGGCAGCGCGCGAAGGATTGGGCCTGGTCCTGCGCCCCAGCGGGCCGATCGACGGCGCGACACGCGCGCAATGGCGCGCCCTGGGCTTCGGCATCGGCGGCGGCGATTTCGCCCCCATCGCCCTGCCCAAAGTCGCCGCCCCCGCGCTGAGCAGCACCCGTCTTGGCATCGGCAGCACGGACGCGCCGGTCGATATCGCCACGCCCGACGATCTGCTGCCCGATGTCAGCCGCCTGCCCCTCGCCCCCGCTGCGCAGGCACCCACATTGTTGCAGGACGCCAGCGACGCATCGCTCGCCCAGTGGCGTGCGATCGGCACCGGGCGCATCGCCCTGTTCGCGGGCGTGGACAGCTATGCGCTGACCCTGACAGGCCATCGCGCGCTGCATAATGATTGGTGGAATGCCCTGCTGCGCACCGTCATCCGCCCGGCATCCGGCGTGCAACAATCTGGCCTGATCGGCTGGGCGAACGAGCGCCTGACCCTATGCGGCCTGCCCGCCCCGACGCCGGTCGAGCGCCCCGACGGACGGCGGTCCACGCTATTGCCAGTACAGGGCTGCGCGGCCTTCTGGCCCGATAGCGCAGGCTGGCACCGGACCGGCACCGGCCAATCCTTCTATATCTATCCCGCTCAAGCCCTGCCCGCGATGCGCGCGGCGCGGGATCGGGCCGCGATGCTCGCGCTCCGCCCACCAACCGCAAACGACCGAGCTGGCGGCAGTGCACCCGGCCCGTCCTGGCCCTTCGCCCTCGCCTGGCTGATCGCAAGCGCCTTGCTCTGGCTATTGGAACGGTCGCGTCGCGGTCGTCAGTCGGCCATGTAGAAATCGCGCAACGCCCGCGCATCATGCAGGGCGTTGTGCGGCACCCGGCTGTTGGCCGCCGCGCTGAACCCCGCCGCGTTGATCAGTTCGAGCCGCAACCCGAAATCGACCCCCGCCATCTGCCCCGGCCCGGTCACCAGCAGCGCGCAGAAATGCGCCAGATCTTCGGGCCAATCGGCGATGATGACGGGATCGCTATCCCCTTCCAGATAGGCCGCGACATGGTCCGCCGCCTCCACCCGGTTCAGTTCCAGGTCGATGCCCGGCGGCACATGGCGCAGATAGGGGACGACATGCTGCGCGACCCAGGGTTCGACATCGTCGGGCAGCGGCAACGAGACGTAAAATTCCTCGTCGTCCGCATGTTCGGGCACCAACGCGACGCTGATCAGCACGCCGCCAAAGCCGTTAAATTCGGTGTCGAGAAAATAGCGCATGAAAAGAAGAACTGCCTTGTCCGTGTCCGATAGGACAGGGCCGATAGCATCGCCGCCGCCCACATGCCATGCCGTGCGACGCGCCGTAGCATTTGCGCGACGCACGCCAAGCTGCCATGCGCGCCACAACGCCATCACCAAAGGATCGATCATGACGCCGCGCGAATTTCTGGGGTCTGCCGCCGTGCCTGGGGGGCAGGAACTGATGCTGTACCGGCGTGGCAGCGATTTCATGATCGTGCTCGACCGCAATGAATTGATGAGCAGCCGGATGAGCGGCTCCGAAAAGGCGCTGGCGCTGATGACGATCGAGCGGCTGGCCGGGCGCAAGGCCCCCCATCTGCTGATCGGCGGCTATGGCATGGGCTTCACCCTGCGCGCGGCGCTCGGCGTGCTGGGGCAGGATGCGCGCATCACGCTCGCCGAACTGGTGCCCGAAATCATCGACTGGGCACGGGGACCGATGGCGGACCTCGCCGACGGCTGCCTCGACGACCCGCGCGTCGACCTGCTGATGGGCGATGTCGTGCCCGTCATCGCGGCGGGCCGCGCCTGTTATGACGCCATCCTGCTTGATGTCGATAATGGCCCGGACGGCCTGACCGCCGCCGCCAACGACCGGCTTTACAGCGCGACGGGGCTGGCGGCGGCGCGGGCGGCGTTGACGCCCGGCGGCATCCTCGCGGTCTGGTCGGCGGGGTCGGACGATGCCTTCACCCGCCGCCTGTCCAGCGCCGGATTTGCCGTCGATGAAGTCGCCGTGCGCGCGCGCGACAATGGCAAGGGGCCACGCCATGTCATCTGGTTTGCACAAAAGCGTTGAACATGCTGAATTGAAAAGGTCCGTCCAGCCGGGCCATAGAGACAAGAACCGACACTAAAGGGATGCCCGCGTGATCCAGACCGTTTCGACCCAGCCTTTCTCGGACCAGAAACCCGGCACGTCGGGCCTGCGCAAAAAAGTGCGTATCTTCGCACAGCCCCATTATGCCGAAAATTTCGTCCAGTCGGTGTTCGACAGCCTGGACGGCTTTGCCGGGCAGACCTTGGTCGTCGGCGGCGACGGGCGCTACCTCAATCGCGAAGTCATCCAGATCGTGCTGAAAATGGCGGCGGCCAATGGCTTTGGCCGCGTGCTGGTGGGCCAGGGCGGCATATTGTCCACGCCCGCCGCCTCGCACCTCATTCGCGCATCGGGGGCCTTTGGTGGCCTCGTCCTGTCGGCCAGCCACAATCCGGGCGGCCCGGACGAAGATTTCGGCATCAAATATAATATCGGCAATGGCGGCCCGGCCCCTGAAAAAGTGACCGACGCGATCATCGAGCGCACCCTGTCGATAGAAAGCTACAAGATCCTCGACGCCCCCGACATGGATCTCGACACGATCGGCACGGCCACGCTGGGCGGCATGACCGTCGACGTGGTCGATCCGGTCGCCGCTTATGCCGACCTGATGGAAAGCCTGTTCGATTTCGCCGCGATCCGCGCGAAGATCGCCGATGGTTTCACCCTCGCCTTCGATTCGATGAGCGCGGTGACTGGTCCCTATGCGGTCGAGATTTTCGAAAAGCGCCTCGGCGCGCCGCAAGGCACGGTGATGAACGGCACCCCCTTGCCCGACTTCGGCCATCATCATCCCGACCCGAACCTGGTCCATGCCAAGCAACTCTACGACCGGATGATGGCCCCGGACGCGCCCGATTTCGGCGCAGCATCGGACGGCGATGGCGACCGCAATCTCATCATCGGGCGGCATTGCTATGTCACGCCGTCAGATTCGCTCGCGGTCCTCGCAGCCAACGCCCATCTCGCGCCCGGCTATGCGGCGGGCCTCAAGGGCATCGCCCGCTCCATGCCGACCAGCGGCGCGGCCGACCGGGTGGCCGAGAAGCTGGGCGTGCCGCTCTATGAGACGCCCACTGGTTGGAAATTCTTCGGCAACCTGCTCGACGCGGGCATGGCGACCATCTGCGGCGAGGAAAGCGCGGGCACTGGCTCTGACCATGTTCGCGAAAAGGACGGCATCTGGGCGGTGCTGCTATGGCTCAACATCCTGGCCGTGCGCGGCGAAAGCGTCGCTGCAATCATGGCCGATCATTGGGCAACCTATGGCCGCAATTACTATGCCCGCCACGATTATGAAGCCATCGCCAAGGACAAGGCCGACGCGCTGATGGCGGCACTGCGCGCATCGCTCGACAGCCTGCCCGGCACCACCAACAGCGGCGGCACGATCAAGAGCGCCGACGATTTCGCCTATACCGATCCCACCGATCAGTCGGTCAGCCGCAACCAGGGCGTCCGCATCCTGTTCACCGACGGATCGCGCGTCGTATTCCGCCTGTCGGGCACCGGCACCGAAGGCGCGACCCTGCGCGTCTATCTCGAACGCTATGTCGGCACCGACGGCGACCTTGGCATGGCGACGGGCGACGCCCTCGCCCCGCTGATCGCCGCCGCGCAGGAAGTGGCGGACATTGCAGGCTATACCGGCATGGACCAACCCAGCGTCATTACCTGACACCCATCGACGCTGACCAGTAAAGGAGCGCCCCATGCGCCGCCTACCCTTGTGCCTATCGGCGCTATTCATCGCCGCGGCGACACCGGCTCACGCCCAGACCAGCCAGGACGAACAGGTCTGGCTCAACCTGACCGCGATGGGTTCGGTAAAGGACGACCTCGTCTATTTCGCCGAAATCCAGCCGCGCATCGGCGATGGCGTGTCGCGGGTCAATCAGGCGATCTTTCGCGGCGCGCTGGGCTGGAAATTATCCCTCACCGTCACCGTCTATCAGGGCTATGCCCATATCGTGTCGCCTGTCGAAAACGGCGCGGATGTGAACGAGGATCGCAGCTTCCAGCAACTCAACTGGACGCTCGGCAAGCCCTGGGGCGGCGAACTCATGTCGCGCACCCGGCTGGAACAGCGCTGGCGATCGGACGGCGACGATATCGGCTGGCGGGTGCGCGAAATGCTCCGCTACGAAAAGCCGCTGCGGCCGGGCAGCGATGCGGTCAACGCGCTGGTCTATGCCGAAGGGTTCGTCGCACTCAACGACACCGACTGGGGCGTCAAAGGCGGCTTCGATCAGGCGCGCGGCTTCGTCGGGGTGGAATTGGGGCTGCCCGGCGCCTCCACGGCGGAGGTCGGCTATCTCGCGCAAGTGGTCGATCAGCGCGGCGGGCGCACCGCCGTCAATCATGTCGCCTCGCTGACGCTCTTCTTCCGCTATTGACGCGCACGATCCGGCTGGGGGCAAATGGCCCTGTCGTTCGTTGACGTGGGGCACTATGGCCCCTTGCATGACAGACAACCCGCCCCTGCCCGATAGCACCCTTAGCGACAGCATGACCGCCATCGGCTATGCCCGGCTGGAGGGGCACGACACGATCGCGCGACTGCATGCCGATGCGGCCGATTGGCACGCCTTCGCCGCGAGTTGGAACGATCTCGGCCCCGATCTCTACATGGCCGATGGCGGCCGCTATCGCCGCCGCCGCCATGCCGTCTTCCTGTGCGACCATGGCCGTTTCGCGCGCATGCCGCACCAGCCCCATTATCAAAGCCGCGACTATAATCGGCTCAACGGCGACGTGCAGCGCTGGTTCGATCCGGTCGAACAGGCGGTTGTCGACAACCCGGTCTGCCAGGCCATCTTCGCCCTGTGCGCGGCCCAATTCGACCCAGCCGCCCAGGGTCGCTGGCATGTCGAAATGCACCAGTTCCGCATCGAGGCGAAGCCGGACGAAGTCGGCCGCCCGACCCCCGAAGGGCTGCACCGCGATGGCGTCGATCATGTCTTCGTCATGCTGGTCGAGCGCAACAATGTGCGCGAAGGCGTCACCCGCATCGGCGCGCCCGACGGCACGCCGCTCGGCGAATTCATGCTGGCGCAGCCGGGCGACGCCATGCTGATCGATGATCGCCGCATCCTGCATGGCGTGACCGAAATCCACCCGCATGACCCTACCCGCCCCGCCTGGCGCGACGCGCTGGTGGTGACCTTCGCCGCAATCTGAAAAATCCGTTCGGGCTGAGCTTGTCGAAGCCCTCCACTGATCTAGGTGAAGTGGCTTCGCTACGCTCAGCGCGAACTGATTATTTCAGCAACACCAATTCTTCGGCCATGCTGGGGTGCAGAGCGACGGTGTCGTCGAAATCCTGCTTGGTGAGGCCCGCTTTCACCGCCACCGCAGCCGCCTGCAATATCTCCGGCGCGTCGGGACCGATCATGTGCAGGCCAACCACCTTGTTCGTCGTAGCGTCCACGATCATCTTGTAAAGCGCCCGCTCCTCGCGCCCTGCCAGTACATATTTCATCGGCCGGAAGTCGGACGTGTAAACCCGCACCGTGCCGAGCTTGTTCTTAGCCTGCGCTTCGGTGAGGCCAACGCCCGCCAAGGGTGGATGGCTGAACACGGCCGAAGGCACGCAGTCATAATCGACCGTGCGCGGATTGTCGCCGAACACCGTGTCGGCAAAGGCATGGCCCTCACGGATCGCGACCGGGGTTAGTTGCAGCCGGTCAGTGACATCGCCTACCGCATAGATGCTCTCGCAACTGGAACGGCTATACTCGTCGACCTTGATCGCGCCATTGTCGGCCAGATCGACGCCCGCGCTGTCGAGGCCCAATCCATCGGTATGCGGCCTGCGCCCGGTAGCGAACAGCACGACGTCGGCCGGGACCGGATCACCATCCTTGAAGCGGACGCAGAGCGTGCCGTCTTCATTCTTCTCGATCTTTTCCATCTGCGCATTGAAGCGGAAATTAATCCCCTTGGTCATGGAAATCTGGAGCAATCGGTCGCGAATCTGCTCGTCATAGCCGCGCAGCAGCGTGCCGGAGCGATTGACGATGGTCACATGGCTGCCGAACTGATGGAAGATGCCGGCAAATTCATTGGCGATATAGCCGCCGCCAACGATGACGATGCGCTTAGGGCATTGGTCGAGATGGAACACCTCGTTGGAGGTGATGCCATGCTCCGCGCCTTCGATTTCCGGCAGGATCGGCCAGGCGCCGGTCGCGATGAGGATATATTTCGCCGTGACTTCGCGGCCGCTGGCGAGCTTGACGCTGTGCGGACCGGTCACGGTCGCGCGTTCGGGGATCATCTCGACCTTGTGGCTGCTGAGCGTATTTTTGTAGAGGCCTTCGAGCCGATCGACCTCGCCCAGCACATTGTCGCGCAGCGTCGCCCATTCGAACCCGCAATCGGGCACGTTCCAGCCGAAACGGCGCGCGTCCTTCAGATCCTCGGCGAAATGTGCGCCATAGATGAGCAGCTTCTTGGGCACGCAGCCGCGAATGACGCAGGTGCCGCCGACGCGAAACTCCTCGGCTACCGCGACCTTCGCGCCATGCCCCGCTGCGACGCGGGAGGCGCGCACGCCGCCCGATCCTGCACCGATGACGAAAAGGTCGAAATCATAGTCGCTCATGCCTGGCCTCCGCTTGGTTGCGGTGGATATGGCGGGTGGGCACCTGAGTTACAAACGGGAATCTTGCTTCTTTTGAGCAAACCAATGCCGTTCGCTTCGAGCGAAGTCGAGAAGCGAGAAGCGCTGCGTCAGCGTTTCTCGACTTCGCTCGAAACGAACGGATCTACTCATCTAGTCCCCGCCCAGCGCCAGTTCGATCAGCGCCATGGTCGAAGGGTCGAACCCCTTGGCACCGTCCGCCTCGATCGACTTGGCGATTTCCTTGCCCAGTTCCACGCCAAACTGGTCGAACGGGTTGATGCCCATCAGCACGGCGTTGGCGAAGGTGCGATGCTCGTAGAAGGCGATCAGCGCGCCCAGCGCATGGGGCGTGACGTCTTCGAGCAGGATCGTGGTCGATGGCCGGTTGCCGGGATAGGCGCGGGCCGGGTCGGCGCCATTGTCCTTACCGCGCATCAACGCTGCGCCCTGCGCGAAACAGTTGACCAGCAGCGCGCGATGATGCGCCGGGTCGAGCGCGTGGCCCGGCTCGATCGAGGCGATGAACTCGACCGGCGAGAGGATCGTCCCCTGGTGCAGCAATTGGAACACCGCATGCTGCGCATCGGTGCCGACCCCGCCCCAGGTGATGGCAGCGGTGGGACCGTCCACCGGCGATCCGTCGAGCTGCACCGCCTTGCCATTGCTCTCCATCTCCAACTGCTGGAGGTAGGAAGGCAAGAGCGCCAGCCGCTCATCATAGGCGAACAAGGCGCGAGTCTGGCAGTGCATGACGCGGCTATAATATTGATCGACGAAGGCGGCGATCAGCGGGATATTCTCATTTGGAGCGGACAGGCGGAAATGGCGGTCCATTTCGGCTGCGCCTTCCAGCAGGCTTTCGAACGCATCCCAGCCGAGCGCCAGCGCAGCAGGGAAGCCGATCGAGGACCAGAGCGAATAACGCCCGCCCACTGATTCGGCGAAGGGCAGGATGCGGGTTTCATCAACACCCCATTCGATTGCCTTGTCGGGCGCGGCGGTCAACGCGATCACCCGGCCATAGGGGTCTTCCACCCCGCCCTCGACCATCCAGTTGATCGCGCTCGCCGCGTTCAGCAGGGTTTCGCTGGTGGTGAAGGTCTTGGAGGCGATCGCGATCAGCGTAGTGTGTGGGTCGAAGCCCTCGATCGCCCGCTCCAGCGCTGTGCCATCGACATTGGAGACGATGCCCACATCATAACGCACGCCATCGCCATCGAGGGCGTCGACGATCAGCTTGGGGCCGAGCGCCGACCCGCCGATGCCGATATGCAATATGTGGCGGACCTCGCCCAGCGCGCCCGCCTCGATCGCGTCGATCAGCGCGCGCATGCGGTTGTGCAGCGCCTTGGCCTGCGCCACGCTGTCGGCCTTGCCCTCGCCCCGCTCGGCGGTATGTTCGGCCGCGCGGCCTTCGGTATTGTTCACGGACTCACCCGCGAACAGCGCATCGCGGCGCGCGGCGAAGCCCTGATCCTGGGCCAGGTCGAGATAGTGCGCGATCAGCTCGTCGGTCAGATGGGTCTTGGACCAGTCGAACCGGATCGGTCCCTGCGACAGGACCAGTTTGGACAGGCGGTCGGGATCGGTCGTGAAAATGGACTTTAGATCGGCGATAGGCAGTGCGGCGATGGCCGCCAGTGCAGTGCTGGGCATGCTATGGTCCCCTATGACGTTGGTCGAGATCGACGCTGCACCGGTCGATTCTTCCTGTCCTTACCCAATTTTTGCGCGCTTTGCATGGTCAAGGACATGCTTGACGTCCCCGACGCCAGGCTTCACAAGCCGCCACGGCCGCGTTGTCGGCGCATCCAAGGGACAAGACGACCACCCATGACTGCAAAATCGGAAACGCGGGACTTCCTATGGTTCCTCGCCAGGCTGGGCCTGTTCGTCTTCATCCTGCGCAGCTTCATCATTTCGCCGTTCAACATTCCGTCGGAATCGATGCAGCCACGGCTACTGATCGGCGACTATCTGCTGGTGGCGAAATG
The DNA here is from genome assembly GCF_032227065.1 of Sphingobium sp. SA2. Taxonomy (NCBI): domain Bacteria; kingdom Pseudomonadati; phylum Pseudomonadota; class Alphaproteobacteria; order Sphingomonadales; family Sphingobiaceae; genus Sphingobium; species Sphingobium sp. SA2. The sequence goes on along the minus strand of NZ_JAPMXX010000006.1, from coordinate 2,417,276 downwards.
GCCCTATGGCTATTCGCGCTATTCGCTGCCGTTCAGCGTCCCGCTGATCCCCGGCCGCATCTTCGCCTCCACGCCCGAACGCGGTGACGTGGTGGTGTTCAAGGCACCCCCGACCCAGAAGAACGACTATATCAAGCGCGTCATCGGCCTGCCCGGTGACATGATCGCCGTGCGCGGCGGTACGGTCTATCTGAACGGCGCGGCGGTGCCCAAGCAGAAGGTCGCCGACCTCGTCATTCCGGTGACGCCGAACATGATCGACGCCGCTGCCAAGGAAGGCGCGGTCTCGCCTTGCTATCGGCCCGATTTCGAGGAACCGGCGGCGGGCGGCGGCAAGCAGTGCCGTTATCCGCAGTTCCGCGAGACGCTGCCTGCGGGCAAGGATTATCCCGCGCGCAGCTATAATGTCCTCGACCTCGTGCCCGATGGCGCGGCGGACGATCGCGACACGGTGCTGGTGCCCGAAGGCCATCTCTTCATGATGGGCGACAATCGCGATCGCAGCGCCGACAGCCGCTTCCCGGCGGTCGAAGGCGGCGGCATCGGGCTGGTGCCGGAGGAAAATCTGGTCGGCAAGGCGATGATTTCGGTCTTCTCCACCGACGGCAGCGCCAATTGGCTGCTGCCCTGGACCTGGATTTCCGCCGCGCGCTGGAGCCGCATCGGGGAAGGCTTTTGAAATTGAGCGTCCATGGGCCTGATACGACGGGCTGGCTAAAGGCGCTGATCGGCCGCGCGCCGCGCGATCCCGCACCCTTCCACCAGGCGCTCACCCATGGCAGCGCCAAGCCGGACAATTATGAACGGCTGGAATTTCTGGGCGACCGGGTGCTGGGCCTGCTGGTGTCCGAATGGGTGTATGAACGCTTTGCCGGTGAGCCTGAAGGCAAGCTGTCGCGCCGGTTCAACGCGCTGGTGTCGGGCGAAACCTGTGCCGAGGTGGCGCGCGCGGCGGGCGTGCCGACCCATTTGGTGCTGGGCAAGCAGGCGCGCGACGATGGCGCGGCCAATAGCGACAATGTGCTGGGCGACGTGATGGAAGCGCTGATCGGCGCGCTCTATCTGGAGGGCGGGCTGGAGGAAGCGCGCACGCTGGTCCGCCGCCTGTGGGCCGACCGGGTCGATACCCAGACCGCCGCGCCGCGCCATCCCAAGTCCGCGCTGCAGGAATGGGCCGCCGCCAACAAGCGCAAGCCGCCCGAATATGTGATGATGGACCGATCCGGCCCGCACCATGCTTTGCGCTTCACCGTGACCGTCAGTATCAAGGGCGCGGGCGAGGCAAGCGCGACCGGCGGGTCCAAGCAGGAAGCGGAAACGGCGGCAGCGGCGGCGCTGCTGGAGAAGTTGGCGGGGTAAAGAAATCTAAAAAGCCCGTTCGCCCTGAGCCTGTCGAAGGGCCGTCCTTATCTTCTGAAGAACAGAGCAAGGCTTCGACAAGCTCAGCCCGAACGGTTTCTTTTGAAGGCTTGATGTTCTTATGCCCTTCTGGACCTACATGCTCCATTGCGCCGATCGCAGCTTTTATGTGGGTCATACGGAGAATCTGGAAACACGCATTGGTCAGCATGAAGCGGGCCAGATCACCGGATACACCCAAACGCGCCTGCCGGTGAAACTGGTCTGGTCGCAATCGTTCGGCACACGTATAGAGGCGCTGGAAGCCGAGCGGCAGATCAAGGGTTGGAGCCGGGCAAAGAAGCTGGCGCTGATCCGTGAAGATTGGTCTTTGATCTCCACGTTAGCGCGATCAAAGATAGACAAGTAAGGCCCTTCGACAGGCTCAGGGCGAACGGAGTAGTTTTGACAAGCATTACTGAAAATCAGCGCTGTGGCGTCATCGCCGTTGTCGGCGCGCCCAATGCGGGGAAGTCCACGCTGGTCAATGCGCTGGTGGGGCAGAAGGTGGCGATCACCAGTCCCAAAGCACAGACCACGCGCACCCGCGTGATGGGCGTCGCAATCGAGGGCAATGCGCAGATCGTGCTGGTCGACACGCCCGGCATCTTCGCGCCCAAGCGCAGGCTGGACCGCGCGATGGTGCAGGCGGCCTGGGGTGGCGCACAAGGTGCGGACCTGATTGCGATGGTGGTGGATGGCAAGGCCGGGCGCGGCCCCAAGCTGGAGCCGATCATCGAATCGCTCAAGCATCGCAGCGAACGCAAGTGGTTGATCCTCAACAAGGTGGATATCGCCATCAAGGAAAAGCTGCTCGTCCATACCGAGAAGCTGAACGAAACGCTGGGCTTTGACGAAATCTTCTTCGTGTCGGCCGCGACCGGCGACGGCCTGCCCGAACTCAAGGCCGCCTTCGCCGCTGTCATGCCCGAAGGTCCGTGGCATTTCCCCGAAGACCAGGTGTCCGACGCCACTGATCGGATGCTGGCGGCTGAAATCACGCGCGAACAGCTGTATCATCAGTTGCACGCCGAACTGCCCTACGCCACCGCCGTCGATACCGAGCAATATAAGGAACGGCCGGACGGATCGGTCGAAATCCACCAGCAGATCCTGGTCGGCCGCCCGACGCAGCGCGCGATCGTGCTGGGCAAAGGTGGCCAGCGCCTGAAGGAAATCGGGTCGAAGGCGCGCGAGGAACTCGCCGCGTTGCTGGGGGTCAAGGTCCACCTGTATCTGCATGTGAAGGTCAAAGAAGACTGGGAAAATGATCGCGGCATCTATCGCGACATCGGCCTCGACTGGGTGGAATAATAGTCCTTCCCTTAACGGAAATAGCTTATTTACCTTCTGTCGTTACGCACCCGTCTCATGGGTCCGAAACGGAAAATCGCCTGCTGCGTCATCACCTCGGTCGTCGGCACAGTGGTCATCATGGCGTTGGTCTCGGCGATCCCCGGCATGTTCATCCCGGCGCGCTATTTCTTCGTCGGCATATTCTGTGCCAGCAGCCTGTCGACGCCGGTCTGCCTGCTCCTGACCCGTCAGGCGGAGGAGAACCGGCATCTGCGCGAACAATTGGAGCAGCGCGTCGCCGAGCTGGCCCGCCTGGCGCAGATCGACGGGCTTACCGGGTTGCTGACGCGCAACGCCTTTTTCGATCGGGCGAGCGTCGCCCATGGTCAGCCGGGCAATTGGTATCTGTTGATCGACATCGACCATTTCAAACAATTCAACGACGATCATGGCCATCAAGCCGGCGACGCGGTGTTGCAGGCGGTCGGCCAAGCGATCCGCGAATCGCTGCACGCAGACGCGATCTGCGGCCGCTTGGGGGGCGAGGAATTTGCCATTTGCCTGACCGGGTGCGACAGCGCCCAAGCGGTGCGGCGGGCGGAACATGTCCGTGCCTCGATCCAGGCGCTGCGCGTGCGTGCGCCATCGGGACGGATCGTGCGCGCGACCGCCAGCATTGGCCTGAGCGCGGGCGATCCGGCGGCGGCGATCGAGGTCAGCCTCCATCGCGCGGACATGGCCATGTATGCCGCCAAGACCGGCGGGCGCAACCAGGTGCGCCTCGCCGCCTGACGGCGCGCGCTTATTCCGCCGCCGCTGCCTTCTTCTTGGCCGGTGCCTTCTTGGCAGCGGGCTTCTTCGCTGCCCCGTCCTTCTTGGCCGCATCCTTTTTGGGCGCTGCCTTCTTAGCCGGAGCTTTCTTCTTCGCGCCCTTCTTCGCCGGAGCCGCCGCCGCGCGGGCGTCGATCAGCTGTGCGGCCTCCTCCAGCGTCAGTGCATCCTTGTCCATCGTCTTGGGCAGGGTCGCATTGGTCGTGCCATCCGTGACATAGACGCCATAGCGCCCTTCCATTAGCTTGATTTCCAGCTCGGTGCGCGGATGGGCACCCAAGACCTTCAACGGCTCGCGCCCGGCACTGCGCGGCCCGCGCGTCGCCGCCTCGGCCAGCTTAACGACCGCGCTGTTCATGCCGACCTCGAAAATCTCGGCAGTATTGGCCAGGCGTCCATATTTGCCGTCATGCAGCAGATAGGGACCGAAGCGGCCGATATTCGCCACGATCGGCAGTCCGGTTTCGGGATGCAAACCGACTTCGCGCGGCAGGCTGAGCAGTTTGATGCCCCAATCGAGCGTCAATTCGCCATCGGGCAGATCCTTGGGGATCGATCCGCGCTTGGCCTCCTTGCCCTCCCCCATCTCGATATAGGGGCCGAAGCGACCGACTTTCTTGACGATGTCCTGCCCGGTTTCGGGATGCTGGCCCAGCACCTCTGGCCCTGTATCTTCGCCATCCTTGCCGCCCGGCTGGCCGAATTTCCGCGTAAATTTACATTCGGGATAGTTGGAGCAGGCAATGAACGCGCCGAACCGGCCGCCGCGCAGCGACAATTGCCCGTCCGCGCACAGTGGGCAGGCGCGCGGATTGCTGCCATCGGCCTTGGGCGGGAACAGCATCGGCTCCAGGAACTTGTCCAGCTCGGCGGTGATGTCCGACGGCTTCTGCTCCATGATTTCGGCCGTTTTGGGCTTGAAATCGCGCCAAAAGGCTTCGAGCACTTCCTGCCACTGGGCACGACCGCCGGAAATATCGTCCAGTTCGTCCTCCAGGCCCGCGGTGAAATCATAGGACACATAGCGTTCGAAAAAGCGCTCGAGAAAGGCCGTTACCAGCCGCCCGCTTTCCTCGGCGAAAAAGCGGTTCTTCTCGATCCGCACATAGTCGCGGTCCTTGAGCACCTGGAGCGTCGAGGCATAGGTGGACGGACGTCCGATCCCCAGCTCCTCAAGCCGCTTGACCAGGCTGGCTTCGGAATAGCGGGGCGGCGGCTGGGTGAAATGCTGGTCCGCCATGACCTTCTTCTTCGCAGGCGCATCGCCTTCCGCCATGCGGGGCAGCAACTTTCCGTCTTCGTCGTCGCTGTCGTCGCGCCCTTCCTCATACAAAGCAAGGAAGCCGGGGAAGATCAGCACCTGCCCCGTAGCGCGCAGCGTATGCGTGCCGGTGGCGTCGTTCATGTCGATGGTGGTGCGTTCCAGCCGTGCCGACGCCATCTGGCTGGCGAGCGCGCGCTTGAACACCAGGTCGTAGAGGCGCGCATGGTCGCCGCTGCCCACCTTGTCGCGCGAAAAATCGGTCGGGCGGATGGCTTCATGCGCTTCCTGCGCATTCTTCGCCTTGGTCTGATAGATACGTGGCTTGTCCGGCACATAGCCGCCATCATAGCGCTGCGCGATCGCGGCGCGCGCGGCGGAAATGGCGCTGCCGTCCATCTGCACGCCATCGGTTCGCATATAGGTGATCGCGCCATCTTCGTAGAGCTGCTGCGCGATCCGCATCGTATGGCTGGCCGAGAAGCCGAGCTTGCGCGCCGCTTCCTGCTGAATCGTCGAAGTGGTGAAAGGCGGCGGCGGGTTGCGGGTAAGCGGCTTGGTCTCGACCCGTTCGACGGTGAAGCGTCCGGCTTCGACATCGGCCTTGGCGGCCATCGCGTCGCCTTCCTTGCCGATCGTCAGCCGCTCGATCTTCTCGCCCTTCCACCGGACGAGGCGCGCAGTGAAGGCCGTGCCGTCCTGCTCCATTTCGGCCGCAACCGACCAATATTCTTGCGGATTGAAGGATTCGATCTCGCGCTCGCGCTCGACCACCAACCGCAACGCGACCGACTGCACCCGGCCCGCCGATTTCGCACCGGGCAGCTTGCGCCACAGCACCGGCGAGAGGGTGAAGCCCACCAGATAGTCGAGCGCCCGGCGCGCGCGATAGGCATCGATCAGATCCTCGTCCAGCGCGCGCGGCTTGGCCATCGCGTCCAGCACCGCCGTCTTGGTGATCGCGTTGAACGTCACCCGGTCCACAACCGCGGGCAGCGCCTTCTTGGCACGCAGCACTTCCTGCACATGCCAGCTGATCGCTTCCCCTTCGCGATCAGGGTCAGTCGCGAGGATGAGGCGCGTAGCCTTCTTGGCGGCATCGCTGATGGCCTTGAGCTGCTTGCCCTTGTCGCCATAATTTTCCCACGACATGGCAAAGCCGTCGTCCGGGTCCACCGACCCGTCCTTGGCAGGCAGGTCGCGAATATGGCCATAGCTGGCGAGCACATGGAAATCCCCGCCCAGATATTTTTCGATAGTCTTCGCCTTGGCCGGCGATTCAACGATGACAAGCTGCATTTACGGCCCCGAACTTTGATGCCTCACACGTACGCGCGAGTCTGGAAGGCGATGACGGCGGGCGTCAAGCGGTGCGTGTGATTAGGGGAGATGACGGGGGATGGCCAGTACTGATCGCGCATCACCGCAGCGCAAAAACCCCGTCATGCCAGCGAAGGCTGGCATCTCAGGCCCCTAGACGGTGAGGTCGAACATATCGCGCCATTCCGGGTTCGCCTCTTCGATCAACCGGATTTTCCATTCACGCTTCCATGCTTTGATAGCTTTTTCACGCGCTATGGCCTCCGTGATATGATCGTGGCGCTCGACCAAAACAAGACGATGCAGATTATACTGACGGCGGAAATCCGATCCAACCCCGCGCCGATGCTGGTCCACGCGCGCATGGAGCGAACTGGTCACGCCAACATACAGCACGCCACGCGGCTTGTTGGTCATGATATAGGTCCAGCCTCCGCGCATAGGGCAAATGTTAAGCGCCACCGCCTGAGATGCCAGCCTTCGCTGGCATGACAAAATCGATTGTCACCGCAAACTCACCCGTCCGCCAGCCAGCCGGTCCAGCCGCTCGGCCAGTTCCAATTCCAGCAGGACCGTCTGCACGACCGCTGGACTAAGGCCGCTCAGCCGGATTAGGTCATCGACCGGCGCGGGCGCATGGCTGAGCAGCGCGATCACCGCGTCGCGTTCGCCCGCCGCGACGTCGCTCGACACGGGTTCGCCCGCAAAGTCGAAGCTGCCCTGTCGCACCATGCGCGGGTCGATCTGGCCGACCGCTTCCAGCACGTCGGCCGCATTCTGGATCAGCGTCGCGCCGTCGCGGATCAACTGGTTGCATCCCTGCGCGCGCGGGTCGAGCGGAGAGCCGGGCACGGCCATCACCTCGCGCCCAGCCTCTCCCGCAAGCCGCGCGGTGATGAGCGAGCCGGACTTGGGCGCGGCTTCGACCACCACGGTCCCCAGCGCCAGTCCGGCAATGATGCGGTTGCGTGCCGGAAAATGGCGGGCCAGTGGCTGGGTGCCGGGGGGATGTTCGGTCACCAGCAGACCTTCGTCCGCGATCTGCGCCTGCAAGTCGCGATTTTCCGGCGGGAACACCACGTCCAGCCCGCAGGCGATGACGCCGATCGTCCCGGTCGCTACCGATCCCTGATGCGCCGCCGTGTCGATGCCGCGCGCCAGCCCTGACACGACCACTGCGCCGCGCTGCCCCAAGTCCTGCGCCAAAACCCGCGCAAAGCGCACCGCCGCCGCCGACGCATTGCGCGCGCCGACCATCGCGATACATTGGCCCTCGGCCAGTGCCGCATTGCCGCGCACGATCAACGCGGGCGGCGCGCCCTCCATCTGGTCGAGCAGCGCGGGATAATCCGCATCGCCCATCATCAGATAGCGCGCGCCCAAAGCCTGCGACGCCGCAATCTCCCGCTCCACCGAGCCCGCGTCTGCCACGCTGGCCTTGCCACCACCGCGCGCCGCCAAGTCGGGAATAGCACGCAATGCCGCCCCGGCCGTGCCGAAACGGGCGAGCAATTGCCGATAGCTGACCGGGCCGATCCGGGGCGATCGGATCAGCCGCAGCCGGTCGAACCGCTCCCCCTCGCTCATTCCTTCGCGGCCCCGATCTTAGGCTCTGTGCCCTGCATCAGCCGCGCGATATTGGCGCGGTGCCGCCACAGCAGGATCAGCGTCAGCGCGAGCGTCACCGGCACCAGATCGATCCGCCCCATGAACCACAAAGCGATCGGCGCGCTGACCGCCGCCGCCATGCCGCCGACCGACGACCATCTGGTCCCGAACAGCGCAGCCAGCCACACCGCCGCAAAGATGCACCCGGCGGGCCAGTGGAGCGCGGTCACCACGCCCATCATCGTCGCCACGCCCTTACCGCCGGCAAAGCGCAGCCACACCGGATAGCAATGGCCAATGAAGGCCATCGCACCCGCCATCGGCCCGCCCCCCTCAATGAGCGCCGCGCCGATCAGCACCGCCACCGCCCCCTTGAGTAGATCCAGCAGCAATGTCGCCGCCGCCAGCCCCTTGCGCCCGGTGCGCAGCACATTGGTCGCGCCGATATTGCCCGACCCGATCTGCCGCAAATCCCCTGCGCCGGTGAGGCGCGTCAGCACCAGGCCAAAGGGGATTGAACCAAGCAGATAGCCAAGGGCCAGCACGAGGAGCGGAAGCAGCCAGGGAAGTGTCATGATCTCGCCGATAGAAGGAAAGCGCGACCATAGCGTGACGAACGGCACGGGCAATGGCTGTGTTGACACCCTCGCCCGATCCCGCGACATGGTCGGCATAATGACCGTCGCATCCTCCGCCCCGATCCTGTTTTTCGATTCCGGCGTCGGGGGTCTGTCCATCCTTGCCCCTGCGCGGGCGCTGATACCGACTGCGCCGGTGATTTACGCCGCCGACAGCGCGGGTTTTCCCTATGGGACCAAGAGCGAGGCGGAGATTGCGGCGCGGGTGCCAGCGCTGCTGGGGCGGCTGGTCGAACGCTATCGGCCGCGCCTTGCCGTCATTGCCTGCAACACCGCGTCTACCATCGCGCTCCAGCATGTGCGCGCCGCGCTCGACATTCCGGTCGTCGGCACCGTCCCGGCGATAAAGCCCGCTGCCCTCGCATCCAAAAGCCGCGTGTTCGGCGTACTCGGCACTGCCGCCACCGTGCGCCAGCCTTATGTCGATCGGCTCGCGGCCGAACATGGCGCGGACTGCATCATGCTGCGCCATGGCAGCGCGGCGCTGGTCGAACTGGCCGAGGCGAAGCTGCGCGGCGAGCCGCTCGATCCCGCCATCGCCCGCACCGCGCTGGCAGGATTGACCGAACAGCCCGGCGGCGATCGAATGGATGTGGTGGCGCTCGCCTGCACCCATTTTCCGCTGGTAGAGGCCGAATTGGCCGCCGCCGCGCCCCGCCCGCTCAGCTTCGTTCACGGAGGTGACGGCATTGCCCGGCGCATCGCTTTTCTGACGCAGGACCAGCCTTGGCCCGACACGCCCCCGCCGGGTATAGCGGTATTCACGCGCGTCGATGACAAGGTCCGCGCCCTCGTCCCGGCGCTCGCCCGCTACGGTCTTTCCCGCCTGGAACAGCTATAATATAGGGGCTTGGACAAAAGGTCCGATATCACTGATCGGTATTTCCCCCTATGTCTGCGAGCGGTTAGCGCTGGTAATGCGCGCCATCTACCGGTAAACGCCGCACCCAGAGGATGCGGGCCATCAAGGGATAGGGCGAGCGTGAACTACAAGCATATCTTTGCGCAGGCGATCGACCGTCTTCATGAAGAAGGCCGGTATCGGGTGTTCATCGACATCCTCCGCAATCGCGGTTCCTACCCCAATGCGCGCTGTTTCCACGGCCATAACGGCCCCAAGCCGATCGCCGTCTGGTGCTCCAACGACTATCTCGCCATGGGTCAGCATCCCAAGGTGATCGCCGCGATGGAAGAGGCGCTGCACGATGTCGGCGCGGGTTCCGGCGGCACGCGCAATATCGGCGGCAACACCCATTATCATGTCGATCTGGAAGGCGAACTGGCCGACCTGCATGGCAAGGAAGCGGCGCTGCTGTTCACGTCGGGCTATGTTTCGAACGAAGCAACGCTCGCAACGCTGGCGCGACTGCTGCCCGGCTGCATCATTTTTTCGGACGAACTCAACCATGCCAGCATGATCGCGGGCATCCGCAATTCGGGCTGCGAAAAGCGCGTCTTCCGTCATAATGATGTCGAGCATCTGCGCGAATTGTTGGCTGCCGAAGACCCCGAAGCCCCCAAGCTGATCGCCTTTGAAAGCGTCTATTCGATGGATGGCGACGTCGCGCCGATCGCGGAAATCTGCGACCTGGCCGACGAGTTCAACGCGCTCACCTATCTCGACGAAGTCCATGCCGTGGGCATGTATGGCGCGCGCGGCGGCGGCATTTCGGAACGCGATGACGTCGCGGATCGGCTGACCATCATCGAAGGCACGCTTGGTAAGGCGTTCGGTGTCATGGGCGGCTATATCGCCGCTGATCAGATGATCGTCGATGTGATCCGCAGCTATGCGCCCGGCTTCATCTTCACCACCTCGCTGTCGCCCGTGCTGGTCGCCGGCGTGCTGGCGAGCGTGCGCCACCTCAAGGCTTCGAGCGAAGAGCGCGAGGGCCAGCAGGCCGCCGCCGCGATGCTCAAGACGATGATGGCGGACGCTGGCCTGCCGGTCATGCCGTCGGTGACGCATATCGTCCCGCTGATGGTCGGCGATCCGGTCAAGGCCAAGCGGATCAGCGACATCCTGCTCGCCGAATATGGCGCCTATGTGCAGCCCATCAACTACCCCACCGTCCCGCGCGGCACCGAGCGCCTGCGCTTCACGCCCGGCCCGGCGCACACCGAAGCGATGATGCGCGACCTGGTGAACGCGCTGGTCGAGATTTGGGACCGGCTGGATTTGGAGAAGGCAGCGCGGCGCGCGGCTTGAATTCTCCCCTCAAGGCAACTGTCTCCGTTCGCCCTGAGCTTGTCGAAGCCTGTCCTGAGCGCCTGCCTTGCAGGCAGTCGAAGGGGGCCTTTTTTCTATCCGTGAAGAAAAAGGCTTCGACAGGCTTAGCCCGAACGGGCGGGAGATTGGTGCGTAATCAGTAGTTCTCGCTACAGCGAGAGGCAGGACTAACCCAGTGCCACGCCCCCCCGCAGCGCATAACCGCGATACAGCGGCCGAACGCTGGCTTCACCGCCAACGTCCCCCGCCACTTTCTCGATCGCCGCCCCCAGCACATGGCGCGGCGTCACATGGAACCGCGCCAGCCAGCCGAACAGCACCCGCCGCCACACGCCCGGCCAACCTTCCTGCTGCCCGAAATCGACGACTTCGAGTCGACCGCCCGGCGCAACGCAGCGCGCGGCTTGCGCCAGCGCCGCCTCCCACTGCGGGATCATCGAAAGCGCATAGCTGATGAACACCCGATCGAACGTGGCTTGGCCGAACAGCGCCATCGGATCGAAATCGACAGCATCGCCCTGTGCCAACCGGACGCAGCGCGCCATGCCGACTCGTTCGACCGACAATTGCGCGGTGTCGAGCATCGCCTGCGAAATATCGACGCCGTACAGCCGCGCATGGGGCCAGGCCTTGCCCACCGCGATCAAATTGCGCCCCGTGCCGCAGCCAATCTCCAGCACGCTGCCACCCGATGGCGGCGCGAGGTCGGCGATCAGGCCGTCCCGACCCAGCAGATAATATTTGCGGGTGATGTCATAGATGTGGCGCTGCCAGCGATAGGTCCCGTCCATTAGCCGCCCATGGTCGCTCACAGCGCGTCCTTCAGCACATAAAGATGCACGCCGCCATAAATGGCCGACCGGTCGCGCGCAGTATAGTCGAGCGACGCTTCGGCGCGATACACCCAGAGGTCTAGCACCGCATCGACAACCCGGCCCGGCAGGATGCTGGGTTCGCCCGCCGTGCGGAACAGCACCCGTGCGCCGGGCTTGGCGGTCCGCGTGATCTGCGCCCAGAGCGCGTTCAACTGCTCGTCATCCATCCAGTCCTGCGCATCAAGCAGGATGTAGCGATCTGCCGATGCATCGGGCTGTTCGCGCAGGAAGTCGGTGAAATTGGCATGGCGCACATCGACGCGGTCCGCCCGTGCCCGGACGGCGTCATGATTGGCAGCCTGCAAATAGGGCGGTAATGGGCCCTCCCCGCCGTCATAGCCGCGGCCGAACGCCTGCACCGCGAAATAATTATCCTTCAGGTCAAAGTCGCAGGCCAGTTTCTCCAACCGGGCCTTCAACACCACGTCCATGCGTGCGTCACCGGCCAGCGCTTCAAACTGCGCGGGCGGGATACCCAGGCCGAAGAGCGAGGCGGGCTGGCTGGTGAGCCAGCGGACAAAAGCGCGGTCGAAGATCGGCGCGACCTCCCGCTCGAAAATCTCGCGCTGTTCGGCGCGCGACGTTGCCGCCAGCATTCGCCGCAGGTCCACCCCATGCACCCGCGCCAGCAAATGCGCCGCGCCGATGAAGCGGCCCAGCAGGCCATGTTTGTAAATGCCGCGCGCGAATCCGCCGATCCGCCGCCGCCCGATCAGGTCGCGTCCTTCCCAATAGCGCCGCGTCGCTTCATCGAGGTGCGGCGCGACGATGTCGCGATAGGCGGCGATATTTTCCTTGCTATCCGCCTGCGCGAAAAAGCGGTGGAAGGCGGCATGGTCAGGCAGGGTCCGCGCCGCCATGAGCTTCAACTTGTTGAGCGCGATATGCGCGGTGTTGAGATCGACGGCGGTGATCCTGGCCGGGTCGGCGGTCAGGTAAGACAGCACATTGCAGCCCCCCGACGCGATCGTCACGACATGGCTGTCGGGCGCGATCGCCAACGCTTCCATGTCGACGGCGGGGTCTTCCCAAATCTGGGCATAGACAAGGCCACGAAAGGCGAAGGTGAAAGCGCGCTCCAGCAGCCCCTGTTTGGACAGATGCCGGTGGCGATGCACCGCGCGCGTGACGTTCTGATGTGCCGGTGCCGCCATGTTCTTCAAGCCTCCTCGCAGTCGGGTCGTGGGCGGCTCATAGGGCAGATGCGTGTAGCGGCCGTGACGGTAGCGTTACGTCCTTGTGACCAGCTTGCGGAACCGCGGGCGCGCTCACATCTTCTGGAGGGAATGGCTCACTGGATCGAACCCCACCCCACCGGCATCTATGTCCGCCCCGCCGATGCGTGGATCGACCCGTCGATGCCGCGCGAACGCGCGCTGGTGACCCATGGCCATGCCGACCATGCGCGCGGCGGCCATGGCCATGTCTGGGCCACGCGCGAAACGCTGGCGATCATGGGGCTGCGCTATGGCACCGCGTCGGGTACGCCGGTCGGCTATGGCGAGGAAATCCGGCTGGGCGGCGTCACCATCCGCTATGTGCCGGCGGGTCATGTGCTGGGATCGGCGCAGATCGTGCTGACCCATGCGGGCGAGCGCGTCGTCGTGACCGGCGATTACAAGCGCCGTCCCGACCCCACCTGTCCGCCGTTCGAGCCGGTGCCCTGCGACATTTTCGTCACCGAAGCGACGTTCGGCCTGCCCGTCTTCCGCCATCCCGACACGGGCAGCGAGATCGACCGGCTGCTCGCCGCGCTCCACGCGAATCCCGATCGATCCGTCCTGGTTGGGGCTTATGCGCTAGGTAAGGCGCAGCGGGTGATCTGCGAACTGCGCGCTCGCGGGCATAGCGACCCCATCTATCTCCATGGCGCAATGGAACGCATGTGTGCGCTCTATGCCGAACTCGGCGTCGAGATGGGCGACCTGCGCCCCGCCACCGGCGTCGCGGCCAAGGATATGCGCGGCGCGATCGTCGTCGCCCCGCCCTCCGCGCTCAACGACCGCTGGAGCCGCCGCCTGCCCGACCCGATCACGGCCATGGCGTCAGGCTGGATGCGCGTGCGCCAGCGAGCGCGGCAGAAAAATGTCGAACTGCCGCTGATCCTGTCCGACCATGCCGACTGGGACGAATTGACCGATACGATCCGCGAGGTCGCCCCCACCGAAACCTGGATCACCCATGGCCGCGAGGAAGCCCTGCTCCACTGGTGCATGACCCACCAGATCCGGGCACGTGCGCTGGCCCTGGTCGGGCGCGATGACGAGGAGGAGGAAGGGTGATCCAAATATCCGTTCGCCCTGAGCGAAGTCGAAGGGCACGGCTGAGCCGCAGGCGAAGCCACTTCGCTCCGCTCAGCAGAAGGCTTCGACTTCGCTCAGCCCGAACGGATCGAGGCGTATTCCCATGAGACCCTTCTCCCAACTCCTCGACGCGCTCGTCTACACTCGCTCGCGCAATGGCAAGCTGGCGCTGATCGCTGCCTATCTGCGCGTGGCCCCAGACCCGGATCGTGGCTGGGCGCTCGCCGCGCTGACCGGCAATCTCGACCTCAAGGCCGTCAAATCCTCCGCCATTGGTGAGATGATCCGCGCTCGCGTCGATCCCGTCCTCTACGAAATGAGCCGCGACTATGTCGGCGATCTTGCCGAAACCGTCGCCCTGCTCTGGCCCCCGCCGCCCAACGAACCGCCCGATCTGGACGATGGCACGTTGACGCTGGCCACGGTGGTCGATCGCCTGCACGCCACCAGCCGCGCCGCCGCGCCCGACGTTCTGGCGCAGATGATGAACCATCTCGACGCATCGGGCCGCTTCGCCTTGCTCAAGCTCGCAACCGGGGGCCTGCGCGTTGGCATCTCGGCACGCCTCGCCAAGACGGGCTTTGCTCAGGCGTTCGGCCTCGATGTCGATGATGTCGAACAGGTCTGGCATTCCCTGATCCCGCCCTATGCCGAGTTGTTCGACTGGGCGGAGGGGCGCACCGAACGCCCCGACCCATCGGGCACGCCCTTCTTTCGCCCCTTCATGCTGGCCCACCCGCTCGAAGCCGACAGCGTGGACCTCACCGACTATGTCGCCGAATGGAAATGGGACGGCATCCGCATCCAGATCGTCGGCACGGGCAGCGACACCCGCCTCTACAGCCGTGCGGGCGACGATATTTCCGCCAGCTTCCCCGAAATCGCGGCCGCCTTCACCGGCCATGCCGTGCTGGACGGCGAATTGCTGGTGCGTGGCGAGTTTCAAGGGGGCGAGGCGGCCAGTTTCAACGCCCTGCAACAACGGCTCGGTCGCAAGGTCGTCAGCGCCAAGATGCAGGCCGATTACCCCGTCTTCGTCCGCCTCTATGACTTGTTGCTGGAGGGCGACGACGACCTGCGCGCCCTCCCCTGGACCGACCGCCGTGCCCGGCTCGAAGCCCATATGCCCCAGCTCGACCCCACCCGCTTCGACCTGTCCACCATCATCGACGCCGCCGATTTCGACGCGCTGGCCGATATCCGCGCCGGTGCCCGCGACGCCGCGATCGAAGGGGTGATGCTCAAGCGCCGCGACAGCCCTTATGTGGCTGGGCGCAAGGCCGCGCTCTGGTATAAGTGGAAGCGCGATCCGCTGACCGCCGATTGCGTCATGATGTACGCCCAGCGCGGCCACGGCAAACGCTCGTCCTTTTATTCGGACTATACGTTCGGCTGCTGGACGGAAGACGGGGAACTGCATCCGGTCGGCAAGGCCTATAGCGGCTTCACCGACGAGGAACTCAAGATGCTCGACCGCTTCGTCCGCCAGAATACGGTGGCGCGTTTCGGCCCGGTGCGGGAAGTCGAAAAGACGCTGGTGCTGGAGGTCGCGTTCGATAGCATCCACGACAGCAAGCGGCACAAATCTGGGCTCGCCATGCGTTTCCCGCGCATCGCCAGGATCAGGCGCGACAAGCCTGCGGCGGAGGCGGATACGGTGGAGGGGTTGAAGAAACTGGTGCGGTAATTCGCCCGCCACGAGCCTCACCAAAACAAAAGGGCCAGCGACAGGGATAACCCCGCCACTGGCCCGCCGTCCTTCGTGTCACCTAACAGGGATCAGGGCATCAATACCGTGTCGATGACATGAATGACGCCGTTGGACTGGTTGACGTCGGCAATCGTCACCTTGGACGTGCCGCCCTTGGCATCCTGCAGATAGACGGCATCGTCATCCTTCCATGCGGTAAGTGGCTGGCCTTCCACCGTGGTCAGCGTTGCCTTGCCACCGGCGGCCTGTGCGGCGGCGATGATGTCGG
Source organism: Sphingobium sp. SA2 (assembly GCF_032227065.1). Lineage (NCBI taxonomy): Bacteria > Pseudomonadati > Pseudomonadota > Alphaproteobacteria > Sphingomonadales > Sphingobiaceae > Sphingobium > Sphingobium sp. SA2. The sequence goes on along the minus strand of NZ_JAPMXX010000006.1, from coordinate 2,401,537 downwards.
CGGCGTTCATCTTGCCCGCGACGACATGGTAGGTCAGGATCTTCGTCAGCGTCGCCTTATTTTCCGGCTTCACCAGCGTATCGACCGTACCGGCGGGCAGCTTGGCAAAGGCGGCGTTGGTCGGCGCGAACACGGTGAACGGCCCAGCGCTCTTGAGCGTATCGACGAGGCCAGCAGCCTTGACGGCGGCGACCAGCGTCGTGTGATCCTTCGAATTGACGGCGTTATCGACGATATCCTTGGTCGGATACATGGCCGCGCCGCCGACCATCGGGTTCTTTTCCATATGATGATTGGCCAGGGCCGCGCCACTGACGGACAACAGGGTCGCGGCCAGCGCCAGCGAGACGTTCGAGAATTTCATGGGCTTACTTCCTCTTCCACGCATCGGCTTGATAGGGATGCGATGCAGTTACGCATGCGAACTGGATAAGGTTGCGCCACTGCCCCTTAAGGCATGTGCTGTGCGCCCCGCCCAAGCATCTGACTTTGCGCTGTCACGCCAAGCCCCTATATGACCCTTTTAGCGCGCATGCCGCGTACAGGATATGGAGACGAGATTGAGCAAGGTTCTGGTCATCGGCGCAGGCGGCGTCGGGTCTGTCGCAGTTCACAAGATGGCGATGAACTCCGATATTTTCTCGCACATCACGCTGGCCAGCCGCCGCATCGTGAGTTGTGAGAAGGTCGCCGAATCGGTTCTGGCCCGCACCGGCGTTACCATCGACGTGGCGCAGGTCGATGCCGATGATGTCGCGGCCACCATAGCGCTCATTGAGAAGGTGCAGCCCAAGCTGGTCGTCAACCTGGCCCTGCCCTATCAGGACCTCAACATCATGGACGCGTGCCTCGCGACCAAGACCGACTATCTCGACACAGCCAATTACGAACCGCGCGACACGCCCAAGTTCGAATATGGCTGGCAGTGGGCCTATCAGGATCGCTTCAAGGAAGCGGGCATCATGGCGTTGCTGGGTTCGGGATTCGACCCCGGCGTGACCAGCGTCTTCGCCAGCTACATCAAGAAGCATCTGCTCGATACGATCGACACGCTCGACATTCTCGACTGCAATGGCGGCGACCATGGCCAGCATTTCGCGACCAACTTCAACCCGGAAATCAACATCCGCGAAGTGACCGCGCCATCGCGTCACTGGGAGGCGGGCGAATGGGTCGAAGGCCCGGCGCTCAGCCACAAGCAGACGTTCGATTTCGACCAGGTAGGCGAGAAGAATATGTACCTCATGTATCATGAGGAATTGGAAAGCCTCGCCAAATTCTATCCCGAAATCAAACGCATCCGTTTCTGGATGACCTTTGGCGATGCGTATCTGAAACATCTCGAAGTGCTGCAGAATGTCGGCATGACCCGCATCGACCCGGTCATGTATGAGGGCAAGGAGATCATCCCGCTCCAGTTCCTCAAGGCCGTGCTGCCCGAACCATCCAGCCTAGGCTCGACCACCAAGGGCAAGACCAATATCGGCGACATCGCGACCGGCGTGAAGGATGGCGAGGCCAAGACCGTCTATCTCTATCAGGTCTGCGATCATGAGGACGCCTATGCCGAAACCGGCAACCAGGCAGTCAGCTACACCACCGGCGTTCCCGCGATGATCGGTGCCGCCATGATGCTGACGGGCGCGTGGAAAGGCGAAGGCGTGTTCAATATCGAACAGTTCGATCCCGATCCCTTCATGGACATGCTCAACAAGCATGGCCTGCCCTGGCAGGTGAAGGAACTGGACGCGCCGCTGGCGTTTTAACACCTCGTCATCCCAGCGAATGCTGGGATCTCCCTTTTCTTTTGCGCCACGAGGAAGTGAGACTCCAGCGTTCGCTGGGGTGACGATGTGGCGGAGGATGATTCATGGAAACCAAAGCCGGCGATCCCGCCGCCTTCGCGCATTTCGATCTGTATCGCGTCCCCTCGCCCGCCTTCGTGGTGGATGAGGCCGCGATCCGGCGCAATCTGGCGATCCTCGCCGATGTTCGCGACCGCGCGGGCATCAAGGTGCTGGGCGCGCTCAAGGCCTTTTCCATGTGGTCGCTGGGCAGCGTCTTGGGCGAATATCTCGACGGCGTGTGCGCATCGGGCCTGTACGAAGCGCGCCTCGGCCGCGAGGAATATAAGGGCGAAGTCGCGACCTATTGCGCTGCCTACAAGCCCGACGATCTGGCCGAAATCCTCAAGATGTCCGACCATGTCATCTTCAACAGCCCCGGCCAGATCGCCCGTTTTAAGCCGCAGATCGACGCCGCCCGCGCCGCCGGGCATGATTTCGACATCGGCCTGCGCATCAACCCGCAAAACCCGGAGGGCGAGGTCGCCAAATATGACCCGTCGCAGCCGCACAGCCGCCTGGGCTTTCCCGTCAGCCAGTTGACGCCCGATCATCTGGTCGGCGTCGACGGCATCCATTTCCATAATCTGTGCGAACAGGATTTGGCACCGCTGGAACGCACCTGGGCGGCGGTTGAACCGCATATCCTGCCGCATCTCTCGACCCTCAAATGGCTGAACTTTGGCGGCGGTCATCACATCACCCGCGCCGATTACCAGCGCGACGACCTCATCGCCTTCCTGCAAAGCGTCAAAGCCCAGACGGGTCTCACCCTCTATCTGGAACCAGGCGAAGCGATGGCGCTCGACGCGGGTATCTTGGTCGGTGAAATTCTCGACGTGATCGACAATGGCATGCCGGTCGCGATCACCGACATCTCCGCCACCTGCCACATGCCCGACGTGATCGAGGCGCCCTATCGCCCCGCGATGCTGCATGAGCCGAGCGAAGGGCCGCTGGTCCGACTCGGTGGTCCCTCCTGCCTTGCCGGGGACATTATTGGCGACTATCATGTGCCTGGTGGCGCGGAACCGGGCGCGCGTATCGCCTTCCTTGACCAGGCCCATTATTCGATGGTCAAGACCAACACCTTCAACGGCGTGCCCCTGCCCGCCATCTGGCTGTGGAACTCGTCCACTGACGATCTCCGGCAAATCCGGGCCTTTTCCTATCAGGACTTCAAGGCCCGTCTCTCCTGACGCACGCTTCGTGCGACCTTGCGCAACAAAATTTTCATATGCGCTTTACAGGGGGGGCCCCTCCGCATATAGCGGCCGTCCGCTGCCCCATGGGACTTCCACCGCAAGGCAGCTTCTTTCACCTTGACTACACTGGAGGTCCCTTGAATTGCACAAGCATCCTAGCGCGCTGGGGGTAGCAACCGCCCTCACACCGGCAGCACCGGTAACGCTTATTCGTCCCCAAGCCGCGGCTCGGGCAGCCCGATTCTTCGTCGAGAAGTTTCCGGGGCGCTCGCTCTATGCGGTGAAGGCGAACCCCTCGCCCGATTTGCTTCGGACATTGTGGGACAGCGGTATCTCGCACTATGACGTTGCTTCCATCGCGGAAGTGCGCCTCGTCGCCGAAACGCTGCCGGACGCGAAGCTTTGCTTCATGCATCCGGTCAAGGCTGAAGAAGCCATTGCCGAAGCCTATGCCGTCCATGGCGTGCGCACCTTCTCGCTCGACACGATCGACGAGTTGGAAAAGATCATGCGCGCCACCAATGACGCGACCGATCTGGAACTGTGCGTCCGCCTGCGCGTGTCGTCCGAGCATAGCGAATTGTCCCTCGCGTCGAAATTCGGCGCGGAACTGGGTGAAACCCGCGATCTGCTGATGGCCACCCGCCAGGCCGCCGATGCCCTTGGCATCTGCTTCCATGTCGGCAGCCAGGCGATGAGTCCGCAGGCCTATAGCGACGCCATCGAACGCGTCCGTGCGGCGATCGTCGATGCGGCGGTCACGGTCGACATCATCGATGTCGGCGGCGGCTTTCCGTCCATCTATCCCGGCATGGAACCGGTCGCGCTCGAAAATTATTTCGACGCGATCCACCGTGGCTTTGAAAGCCTGCCGGTCAGCTATTCGTCGGAATTGTGGTGCGAACCCGGCCGGGCCTTGTCCGCTGAATATAGCTCCATCATCGTCCGGGTAGAGCGCCGTCGCGGCACGGAACTCTACATCAATGACGGTGCCTATGGCGCCTTGTTCGATGCCGCGCATATCGGCTGGCGCTTCCCCGTCGCGCTGCTGCGCGAAGAGGATAGCATGGCGGAGCAGACTGGCTTCTCCTTCTATGGCCCGACCTGCGACGATATGGACCATATGGTCGGCCCGTTCATGCTGCCCGCCGATGTCGGCGTTGGCGACTATATCGAAATCGGCATGCTGGGTGCCTATGGCGCGGCCATGCGGACCGGCTTCAACGGCTTCACTTCGGAAGCGACCATCGAAGTGGAGGATGCGCCGATGGCCAGCCTCTATGCCGAAGCCGTACCCGCCCGCCGTCGCGCAACCGTCATCAAGCTGGGCTAAACCGACCTCGGTTTCCCTGTTGGAGAGGATGCCAGTCCCTCGCCGCTTCCCCCTGCGGCGAGGGACTTTTTTTATCGGCGGAAGATGCCGACCATCTCGACATGGGTGGACCAGCGGAATTGCCCGACCGGGCGCACGCTCTCCAGGCGATAGCCGCCCGCGATCAGATGCACCGCGTCGCGCGCGAAGCTTGCCGGATTGCAGGAAACATAGGCGATCACTGGCACGGTCGAGGCCGCCAATTGCATCACCTGCTCGCGCGCACCCGCGCGCGGCGGGTCCAGCACGACGGCGGCAAAGCGGTTGAGTTCCTCCGGCGTCAGCGGACGTCGGAACAGGTCGCGATGATCCGCCACCATCCGCCGCTGCGCCCGCTGTCCCGCCAGCTTGAGCGCGAGCAGCACATCGCGCGCGCCCTCCGCCGCATAAACAGGCCGCGCCGCGCCCAGCGCCAGCGCGAAGGTGCCCAATCCGCTGAACAGATCGGCGATCGCACCCGTCTCCGGCATGGCATCGCGCACCGCCGCGACCAGCGCCGCCTCGCCATCGGGCGTCGCCTGCAGGAAGGAGAAAGCCGGAAAGCCCACCGCCACGCCACCGAATGTCACCGTGGCTGCTTCGGGTTCCCAGCGCGTTTGCGGCCCATCGCCCTCATCAATCGTCAGGCGGGCAAGCCCATGCGTCCGCGCGAATTCGCCCAGCCCTTCGTCCGCCGCCAGTCCCTCGACCCGTACCCCTTCCAGCAGCAGGTCGACACCCTGGTCGATCAGCGACATGCGGACATGCGCGGCCCGCTTGTCCGGCAGGATCAGCGCCAGCAAATTCCGCAGGGGTTCCAGCAATGCAAACAGGCGCGGGTCGAGAACCGTACACATGGTCAGGTCAATGAGCGTGTGGCTGCCTGCCTCGGCAAAGCCGATAGTGATCTTGCGCCCCGATCGCGCCGCCCGCAGCGACGCCCGCCGCCGCGTCATCGGCGGCGACAGATGCGCTGGCAGCACCGTCTGCGCCGTCACCCCTTGTCCGGCGAGCGCCCCGACCACCCGCCCGGTCACGAAATCGGACAGGCTGGCGTCATCGAGATGCTGCAACTCGCAACCGCCACAGGCCGGAAAATGAACGCAGGGCGGCGCGACATGATGGGGGCCACGTTCGATGGTGCCATCGGGCAAGAGCCGGTCGCCCGGTGCGGTCAGTGCCGCATGGCGGCCATCGGCGGTGATGCCATCGCCCTTGGCGGCGATACGGATGATGATGTCTGGGTCGCTGTCTGTCACAATCGCGCGGCGATAGCCGCTGGCAGCGCATCAGGCAAATCATCGGCCACGAACGCCGCACCCGACCGCCGCGCGGCATCGCCATGCAGCCACACCGCCTCGCTTGCGGCGCGAAATGGATCGCCTGTCACCGCCAGTCGCCCGGCGACCAGCCCCGCCAGCACATCGCCGGTCCCGGCGGTCGACAGCCAGCTCGAAGCGCCTGCCGCCACGGCAACCCGCCCGTCCGGCGCGGCGATCACGCTGTCCGCGCCCTTGTAGATCACGACCGCGTCACTTTTCGCAGCCGCCGCCCGCGCGCGATCGATCTTGCTGCCGGGCAGATTGCCGAACAGCCGCCGAAACTCGCCTTCATGCGGCGTCAGGATCGCGCCGCGCGGAATGGCATCGACCGCCAACAGCGTCAGCGCATCGGCATCCAACACCAGCCGATGGCCCGCCCCCACCGCTGCCGCCAGCCGGTCGCGCGCACCCGCATCGCGTCCCAGCCCCGGCCCGACCAGCACGACCGCGATTCGGTCATCGTCCAACGCCTTCGCTAAGTCCGCCGCCGTCTGCGCCTGTTGATGAATGATGGCATCCGGCCCCGTCACCACCTGATCCATAGCAAACATTCGAACCATGCCAGCGCCCGACGCGGCCGCCGATCGCGCCGCCAGCCGCGCCGCGCCAGGCATCGATCCACCGACCACCGCCACCAGCCCGCGTATATATTTATGCGCATCCGGCCCCGGTGCCATGAGGCTGGGCGGCTCCAGCCGGTGAACCTGATCCGGCGCCGCAATGCCGATCGGCGCTGAGATTAGCCGATCGAAGCAAGCCGCTGCCGGATAGAGAAGATGCGCGGGCTTGAGTGCCCCCAGCGCGATGCAAACCCCAAAGCGCGGCACCGCGGACAGCAGCGCGCCGCTATCGGTTTCCACCCCGCTCGGCAAGTCGATGGCATGGCTATGGCTCGCCGCGTTGGTCAGTTCGGCCAATCGCGCAGCAACGACCCCGTCCAGCCCCCGCGACAGGCCCGTGCCGAACAGCGCATCCACCAGCTGGCTCGCAGGTGCGGCCGTCGCCAACTCCTCGACCGGCCCGCCCCATTCGGCGCGGGCGCGCTGGCTCGACGGCGTGCGGCTTTCGCCCAGCGCTGCCACCCGCACCGGCACGCCCCGTTCGCGCAGCAACCGCGCAATCACATAACCATCGCCGCCATTATTGCCCGGCCCGCACAGCAGCAGCGTATCGCGCCGCCCGCCTGCCCGCCAGATGATCGCCGCCGCCGCGGCGCCCGCCCGCTCCATCAGCGCATACTCTGCAACACCCGACGCAAATACCGCCTGCTCCGCCGCCCGCATTTGCGCAGCGGTCAGGATTGGCGTGCCCGTCATCGGGGCGCGGACCCTGCCACTTGAACCGGCATACGGTAGCGGTCACCGCCGATGCGGATTTCGATCTGATCCTTGTCGATCAACTGGAGCTTGGCTTCCTCGGCGCCGTCAGCGGCCTCAAGCCCCCGGCCATCGTCCAGCATCGTGAAGCGGCGAAACCCGCCATCGGGATGCCGGATCGTCAGCTTAGTGCCCGCCCGCTCGACCGCACAATCCCGCGCCCAGGCCGCATCAGGCCCGATCGCACATTCCGCCATGCCGTCATCGACGACGGCGTCCGGCCCATTGCCCAACACAGTAGGATCGGTCCCGCACGCAGTGAGGCTCAGCAGCAGCACCCAATAGCCATATCGCCTCATGTCAACGCACTCCGGCAAGCCAGCACCACAGGTCCCAGCAGATCGGCGAACCTTCGCTGCCCCGCGGCGTCGGCGAGCAGATCCTGCCGCATCTCGATGCCGAGATAGGGAATGCCATAGGCTTCGGCATGGCGGTTCATCGTCGCATTGAGCAGTTTGCCCGAATAGGGCTGCTGGTCGCCGACGATCAGCCTTGCCGCCTCCAGCAAGGGAATGGCGATTCGCGCCGCGCGATCATCCTCGCCATAGAGGATGCCGATCTCCCAAGGCCGCTGCTGGTCGGGGTCGCTCGCCAGCCGGGGCGTAAAACTGTGGACGGACAGGATGAAGGGCGAGCCCATCATGGCCAGCCGCCGCTCGATCGCATGATGATAGGGATGATAAAAGCGGCGCATCCGGTCGGACAGGTCCGCAGCGCGATTGCCCGATATGGCGTGGCCATCGCTCATCACCGGCAACAGGCCGGGCGCATCCTCTTCGCGGTTGAGGTCGATCACCAGCCGCGACACACCGCCCAATATCGCCGTGCCACCCAGTTGCGCCGACAACAGGCGACTGACCTCTGCCACGCCAATGTCGATCGCGATATGATTGCCGAGCAGCGCCGGATCGATGCCAAGGTCGATATCGTCCGGCACATGCGCCGACGCATGATCAGCGACGATCAGCAGGTCGAGCCCGCCCGCTTCGACCAGGGTAAAGGCCTCGCTCATGCCGCGCCGATCCTGGTTTCCATCACCCACCAATCGGGGTGGCCGACGCGCACCGCCATCGCCGCGTCGGCCAAAGCGGCATCATCCGCGAACAAGGCAAAACAGGTCGCGCCCGATCCCGACATGCGAGCAAGGTTTAGCCCCGGTTGCGCGTTGAGACAGGTCAGCACCTCCGCAATCACCGGAGCCACCGCAATCGCCGGTGATTCCAGATCATTGCGGCCCGAACCTGTCAGCGCATCCAAACTCCCGGCATCCAGAGGCCCGCGATCGTGCCTGTCCCACCCGGCAAAAACCTGCCCCGTCGGCACGGCAACGCCCGGATTGACCAGCAGCATCGCCATGCCCGCCAGTCCCTCGACCGCATGCTGAGCAAGCCCCTCGCCCCGCCCCGTAACCAATTGCGTCACGCTGGCGATGCAAGCCGGCACGTCCGATCCCAGATCGAGCGCCAGCGCCGCCAATTCGCCATCCTCGATGCGGACATCCCACAGCCGCACCAGCAGCCGCAAGGTCGCGGCGGCATCGGCCGATCCGCCGCCAATCCCCGACGCCACCGGCAAGATCTTGGTCAACCGGATCGCCGCGCCGCGCTGTTCGCCGAGATAGGATTGCAACGCCCGCGCCGCCTTCACCACCAGATTGCCCGGCCCCGCGTCCAGCGCGTCGCCGAACGGCCCGTCGATCATCAGGTCGATCGCGCCATCATCGGTCGCTTGGCCGATCAGCCGGTCGCCATGCTCGGCAAAGACGAACAGGCTTTCGAGCGCATGATAGCCATCGTCCCGCCGCGCCCGCACATGCAGCGCGACATTGACCTTGGCATAAGCGGTTTCGACGAGGGTATCGGCCTCAAGCTCCGCGTCATGGTGCGGCATATTCGGGCTTCAATCCTTCCTTGGTCTTGGCGGCAATCCGTGTCGCCACATCGCCCTCCGCATGGATCGACGCCGCGGCCCACGCATAGCGCGCCTCATAGCGCCGCCCCGCAGTCCACAGCGCGTCGCCCAGATGCTCGTTGATGGTCACATCGGCAGGCGCGCCCGCCGCCGCCCGTTCCAGCACGGGGACGGCAGCTTTGACGTCGCCGGTGACGAACTGCGCCCATCCCAGCGAATCGGTAATGGACGGGTCTTGCGGCTTGAGCGCGCTTGCCTTTTTGAGCATGTCGAGCGCCGCCGCGACATTCTGACGCCGTTCGATCTGCGCATAGCCCAGATAATTGAGGATGACCGGCTCATTGGGGGCCAGCGCCGCCGCCCGTTCCAGCACCGCGCGCGCCTCGTCCCAGCGCTTGCCCTGTTCCAGCGCACTGCCTTCGAACAGCAGCAGCGACCAAGGCGGGGCCGCATCACCAAAACGTGCCTGCGCTGCGCGAAAAGCGGCTGCCGCGCCATCGAAATCCCGTTGCTCGGCGAGCAGACGGCCCAGCCGCACATGGCGCTCAGCCTCGGCATCAGGCTCCGCCGCCAGCGTGCGCGCGAGCGTCAGCGCCGCATCGATCTGGCCATCGGCCGCCAGCGCGTCCACCCGCTCCGCTTGCGCCAGCGCGCCATACCAACCGGCAGGCGGCACCTTGTCCACTTGCGCGATCGCAGCTTTGGCAAAACCCGCGACCGTCAACAGCCGCGCGGCAATGATATGATTTTCCGGCGAATCAGGATCGGCAAAGGTCGCGATCCGCGCCAACCGCAGCGCCAGCCCAATCCCCTCCCGATCCGATCCGATATCCACCGCCAACCGCGCCAGCAACCGCGCATAGCCCTGCGCCGGCGTCAGCGGCGCAGCCTTGATCCTGCGTCGCTCGATCTCGGCCCGCGCCTGTCTGAAATGCGCCTGCCCCGGCGGCAGCAGCAGCAAGGCTTCCGCCTTGGCCTTGCGCCCCGCCAATTGGGTGGCAAAGGACAGGCGCAGCCCGGCGTCGGCAGGGCGAAGGGCGATCGCCCGGCGCAGCGGCAACTTCGCGCCTTCGACATCACCCGCGTTCAACGCCAGCAGCGCCTGATGCTCATCGACATAACGCTGCGCCAACGCGGCGAATCGATCCTTCGCATCGATGGCAAGCGGCACGGAGCCGCCTTCGCCCACCGCGATCCAGCTCCGCAAAATCGGGCCGAGAAAGGCGAAATTGCCCTCCTCTTCCATCCGGTCGGCGAGCGTTGCGGCGGCAATCCAATTGCGCTGCTCCAGCGCCTCGCCGATCCGCAACAAGGTGCCATCGCGCGGCAACAAGCCCGCCTGATCCAGCAAAGCCGCTGATCGCAGCGCCAGCGCCTTGTCCCCACTCTCCAGCGCCTGAACATAGGCGCGTTCGGCGATTTCCACCCGGTCGGGGTCGAGCGCCAGCGCCTCGCCATAATGGGCGACGGCCAGCGCCAGCGCGCCGTCGCTGTCCGCCAATCGCGCCTGCGCATAGGTGTGCAGCGCGCTTTGCGGATCGACCGATGCCCCGGCCGCGGCCGGGATCATCAGTGAGAGAGACAGGATCAGGCGCTTACATATTGGGATAATTCGGTCCTCCGCCGCCTTCGGGTACGACCCAGTTGATATTCTGGGTCGGGTCCTTGATATCGCACGTCTTGCAATGGACGCAATTCTGCGCGTTGATCTGGAAACGGGGATTACCCTCTTCCTGACCCACCACTTCATAGACGCCTGCCGGACAATAACGCTGCGCCGGTTCGTCATAAAGGGGCAGATTATAGCTGATCGGGATCGCCGGGTCCTTCAGCTGCAGATGGACCGGCTGGTCCTCCTCATGATTGGTGTTCGACAGGAACACCGACGAGAGGCGATCGAAGCTGACCACGCCATCGGGCTTGGGATAGGCGATCTTGGCGCAGGCGTCCTTGTGCCAGATCTTCTCATTGTCGGGCTTGTGCTTCATCGTGAAGGGCAGGCCGATCTTGAGCGTCCGCATCCACATGTCTATGCCAGCCAGCAGCGTGCCGATCGTGCCGCCGAATTTGGACAGCAGCGGTTCGGCATTTTTGACAAGCTTCAATTCGTCGGCGATCCAGCTCGACCGCACGGCGGCGTCATAGTCGGCCAGGCTGTCGCTCGTCCGTCCCGCCTGCACGGCGGCAAAGGCCGCTTCGGCCGCCAACATGCCCGACTTCATCGCCGTATGCGTGCCCTTGATGCGGGGCACGTTCACAAAGCCTGCCGAACAGCCGATCAGCGCGCCGCCGGGGAAGTCCAGCTTGGGCACCGACTGCCAGCCGCCCTCGTTGATCGCCCGCGCGCCATAGGACACGCGGCGACCGCCTTCGAGGAACTTGCGGATGTCGGGATGTTGTTTCCAGCGCTGAAATTCTTCGAACGGGTAGAGATGCGGGTTGCGGTAACCCAGTCCGACGACGAAGCCCAATGCCACCTGGCCATTGGCCTGATGATAGAGGAAGCCGCCGCCATAGGCATCGGTCAGCGGCCAGCCCTGACTGTGGATCACCAAGCCGGGCTGATGCAGCGCCGGATCAATGTCCCACAATTCCTTCATGCCCAGGCCATAGACCTGCGGCTCGCTGTCCGCGTCCAGCGCAAACTGGCGCTTCAAGATCTTAGTGAGGTGCCCGCGCGCGCCTTCGGCGAAGAAGGTATATTTGGCGTGGAGTTCTAGGCCGGGCTGATAATCGCCCTTATGCTTGCCTTCGCGATCGACGCCCATGTCGCCGGTGGCGACGCCCTTCACGCTGCCATCTTCATGATAGAGGATTTCGGCGGCGGCAAAGCCGGGGAAGATTTCGACACCCAGCCCCTCGGCCTGCTCCGCCAGCCAGCGGCACAGATTGCCGAGCGATCCGGTATAGGTGCCCTTATTATGCATCCAGCCCGGCGTCATGATGTGCGGCATGGCCATCTTGCCGGACTTGGTCAGGAACCAATGCTGGTTGTCGGTCACCGGCGTTTGCGCCAACGAACAGCCCATGTCGCGCCATTGCGGCAGCAACTCATCGAGCGCCTTGGGATCGATCACCGCGCCCGACAGGATATGCGCCCCGATTTCGGAGCCTTTTTCCAGCACGCATACGGCCAGCTCCTGGCCCGCGTCAGTGGCAAGCTGTTTCAGCCGGATCGCCGCAGACAGTCCAGCTGGCCCACCGCCGACGATGACGATGTCATAGGGCATCGATTCCCGTTCGCTCATAGTCCCTCCATATCGGCGTCCGGCGGGCTGCACCCCGATCTTCCGATCGCCTTATTACTCCAACACTCTACCATCACAGGCGATGAAGCACCTTGACCCCCTCGTCAACCTCTGGCCCTTAGGAGCATATGCGGGGATCAATGCAGGATAATGCGGTGTTGGGTGCCGACGCCTATCTGGCGTGGTGGCAGCTTGCCGGCGTGGAAGGCGCGGTGGCGGAAACGCCCGTCAACTGGTTGCGTCCGGTCTTGGCCGCTACGGCATCAGCGGCGCAATCGAGCGTCCCGATTGCTCCTCCGGTCGCCAAACCGCAGGATTTGCAGGCGTTTCAGACCTGGTTGGCGAGCGACGCGGGACAGCCCGAACAACGCTGGGCGGGCCGCGCGATTCTGCCGACCGGGCCGATCGATGCGCCATTGATGATCGTCACCGACATGCCCGATCCCGCCGATATCGAGCAAGGAACGCTGTTGGCCGATCGGGCGGGTGCCTTGTTCGATTCGATGCTGCGCGCCATCGGCCTCGACCGGGCACATTGCTATATCGCCTCCCTGTTTTTTGCCCGCCCGCCCGGCGGCATGGTGGAGGCAAGCGACATCGCCAGCGCCGCCACGCGCATGGCCACCCATGTCCATCTCGCCCGGCCCCGCCGCCTGCTTCTGCTCGGCGATCGGACGATCCGTGCGCTGATGCCGACGGGCGGTGGCGAGGCGTCTACTGCTTTACCCGGCTTTAACCATGATGGCGGCATTGTGCCCGTCGTCGCCACATTTCACCCCCGCCTGCTGCTCACGCAACCGGCGGCCAAGGCGCAATGCTGGCGCGCCCTGCAAAGCCTTATCGAGGAAACCGACCATGACTAGAGCCGCGACGCGCCTGTCCTGCCTGGCCCTGTTCGCAATGGGTGCCGCCGCCGCGCTGCCCGTGTCGGCGGAAACGACCGGCACCTTGCCACCGGCATCGGCGGCTTTGGTCAGCAACGCCCCGCTGGTCCTGTCGGACGGCGACAAGGTCCGCTATCGCAGCATCTTCGTCGCCCTGCGCGATCAGAAATGGTCCGAGGCACGCACGATGATCGACGCGCTGGACGCGCAGGATGCAATGCGGCCGCTAGCCCTCTCCGAACTCTATCTCGCCAAAGGATCGCCCAGGGTCGAACTGTTCGACCTGCTCGACCTGGTGAACAAAGCCGCCTGGCTGCCCAAGGCCGATCAAATCTCCCGCCTGGCGCAAAAGCGTGGCGCGACCATCTTGCCGACCCTGCCGCAAGTGCAGAAGATGGTCTGGCTGGGCGCTGCCCCCCGCCGCGAATATGTCGCCGCGGTCAAGACCGACATGCTGGCCCAGGCGCTCGCAGGGCAAATCCAGACGTACATCAAAGCGGACAACCCCATCGGTGCCGAAGCGCTGCTGGCAAGCGGCGAAGCGGGCCTGACGCCTGAAGGCTTGACCGAAGTGCGCCAGCGGGTTGCCTGGGCCTATTATATCGAAAGCGACGATAGCAACGCCCGGCGCATGGCCGCGCGCGCGCTCGAAGCGCGGGCTGGCGGCGACTGGAGCGTACAGGCCCACTGGACCGCTGGCCTTGCCGCCTGGCGCCAGAATGACTGCCGCGCCGCCGCCCCGTCCTTCGCCAATGTTGCGGCGCTGGCGGGTAACAACGACATGCGCGCCGCAGGAGCCTATTGGGCATCGCGCGCCTATATGGTGTGCGGCGAAGCGGACAAGGTCCAAAATTACCTCAAGCTTGCCAGCCGGTCGGAAGAGACTTTCTACGGCCTGCTCGCCCGCGAATCGCTTGGTCTGCCGCTCGGCGCTGCGCCTGTCGCCAACCGGTTCGGCGCGTCCGAATGGCAATTGCTCAAGGACAGCCCCAATGCCCGCGCCGCGATTGCGCTGAGCGCCATCGGCGAAACCGCTCGCGCCGAGGAATTGCTGCGGCATCAGGCGAAGATCGGTGGCACCGGCCATTATGATGCGCTGATCCGTCTCGCCAGCGCGCTCAGCCTGCCCGAAACCCAGCTATGGCTCGCCCATAACGGCCCCGCAGGCAAACAGCCGGAAAGTTTCGCCCGCTTCCCCGCGCCCAACTGGCAGCCCGACGGCGGATGGCGCGTCGACCCGGCGCTGATCTACGCCCACACCCTGCAGGAATCGGGCTTCCGCTCGCAGGTCGTGTCGAGCGCTGGCGCGCGCGGCCTGATGCAGGTGCGGCCCGGCACGGGCAGCGACATGGGCCTCGCCTCGGCCGATCAGTTGTTCGTGCCATCGACCAACATGGAATTTGGCCAGCGCTATCTCGAAGCGCTGCGCGACATGAGCGCGACCGGCGGACTGCTGCCCAAGGTGATGGCGGCCTATAATGCCGGGCCGATGCCTGTCGAACGCTGGAACAGCGAAGTGAAGGACAAGGGCGATCCGCTGCTCTTCATGGAATCGCTGCCCTATTATGAAACCCGCGCCTATGTGAACATCGTCATGCGCAATTACTGGATGTATCAGATCCAGGGCAAGGGCAGCGCCGATTGCCTGACCGGCATGGCCCAGGGCCTGTGGCCGACCTTCCCGACCTCCAAGGGCATGAAGCTGGTGCGGCTGAGCAAGGCCGATGGGCGTGGCAGCATGGGTGGCGGTTCGGACTGATGCCGATCGATGAAAGCCGGGCCTTCATCCCTGTACGCATCGCTGTACTGACAGTGTCGGACACGCGCGGACTGGCCGATGATCGCTCCGGCGACGCGCTGGTCGAACGGCTGGAAAGTGCGGGGCATATCCTCGCCGGTCGCTATGTCGAACGCGACGACAAGGCGGCGATCGTGGCGCGACTGCACGCCTGGATCGACGACCCGCAGGTCGACGTGATCCTGACCACCGGCGGCACCGGCGTTACCGGGCGCGACGTGACCCCCGAAGCGGTGGCGCAGGTGCAGGACAAGGAAATTCCGGGCTTCGGCGAACTGTTCCGCTGGCTCAGCTATCAGAAGATCGGTACCTCCACGATCCAGTCCCGCGCCACCGCCTGCGTCGCGCGCGGCACCTATATCTTCGCCCTGCCTGGCTCCACCGGCGCGGTGAAGGATGCCTGGGACGGCATATTGGTCACCCAACTCGACAGCCGGTTTCGTCCCTGCAATTTCGTCGAACTGATGCCGCGCCTCAACGAGCGCTGAGACGCCCCTTCCCTGCCGTGCGGGGATGACAAAAGCGCGTCGCTCTGGCATCCGCGCTTCCCAGCACAACAGGGACGGCGTCTTCATGATCAGCATCGGAATTTTCGGGGCCGCAGGCCGCATGGGGCAGGCAATCGCCGCAGTCGCGACGGAAGCGGGCTTGGGCCTGGCGGGCGGCACCGACCGCGCAGGCAGCGGCGAGATCGCGCCGGCTGTTCCGATCACGACCGATATCGCGGCGCTGGCCCAGGCAAGCGACGTTCTGATCGATTTCTCCGTCCCCGGTGCCCTCTCGGCCCATCTCGATGCCTGCATCGCCGCGCATAAGCCGATCCTGATCGGCACGACCGGGCTGGAGCCTGTCCATCACGCGCTGATCGATCAGGCCGCGCTGGTCATTCCCGTGCTCCAGACCGGCAATACATCGCTCGGCGTCAACCTGCTCGCCGCCCTCGTGGAACAAGCCGCCGCTGGGCTGGGGGACGACTGGGATATCGAAATCGTGGAGATGCACCACCGGCACAAAGTCGATGCCCCTTCCGGCACCGCCCTGCTGCTCGGTGAGGCGGCAGCGCGCGGACGCGGTATCGACCTTGCCGACCATAGCGAACGCGGCCGCGATGGCATTACAGGCGCACGGGCCAAGGGCGCGATCGGCTTTGCCGCCTTGCGCGGCGGATCGGTGGCGGGCGACCATCAGGTCATTTTCGCCAGCGAAGGCGAGCGGATCGAAATCGGCCACCGCGCCGAGAACCGCTCCATCTTCGCGCGCGGCGCGATCAAGGGCGCGCAGTGGCTCGTCGATCAGCCCGCCGGGCGTCACGACATGAAGGGCGTGCTGGGCCTCTGACCGCCATGAATAAGGCGCAGATCTTCGACTTTTTCAGCCGCCTGGCCGAAGCCAATCCGGCGCCGGTCACCGAACTGGAATATGGCAACGACTATCAGTTGCTGGTCGCCGTCGTGCTGTCCGCGCAGGCCACCGATGTCGGCGTCAACAAGGCGACCCGTGCCCTGTTCCGCGACGTGCAAACGCCCCAGCAGATGGTCGATCTGGGCGAAGACGCGCTCAAGCAGCATATCAAGACGATCGGACTGTTCAACGGCAAGGCCAAGAATGTCATTGCCCTGTCGGAAATATTGGTGCGCGATTTCGGCGGAGAAGTGCCGCAGGATCGCGACACGTTGACCACCCTGCCCGGCGTCGGGCGCAAGACCGCCAATGTCGTGGTCAATACCGCGTTCGGGCAGGAAGCCTTCGCCGTCGATACCCACATCTTCCGCGTCGGCAACCGCACTGGCCTCGCCCCCGGCAAGACGGTGCTCGCGGTCGAGCTGAAACTCGAAAAGCGCGTGCCCGGACCGTTCCGGCGCGACGCGCATCATTGGCTGATCCTGCATGGCCGCTATGTGTGCAAGGCGCGCCGCCCCGAATGCTGGCGCTGCATCGTCGCCGACCTGTGCCGGTTCAAGCCCAAGACGCCCGCACCAAAACCACCCCCTGCCGCCTTGCCGTTATCGCCCAGTTCAGCAGACAGCGAATAAAGGGACGGAACAGCGCCTGCCAGAACGTCGATTCGGCAAAAGCCATGGAGAGACAGCATGATCATTTCGCGAGCCTATCCCCTCGCCTTCGGCCTCGCTTTGGCGGCTGCCGCGACACCGGCCATCGCCAAGGACAGGCCCGACCCCTATGTGGCCAAGGGCGAAGCGGTCACTTGCATCCCGATCCGGTCGATCCGATCGACCAATGTGCGCGACGATCGGACCATCGACTTCATCATGAACGGCCGCAAACTCTACCGCAACACGCTGCCCAACAACTGCCCCAGCCTGGGCTTCGAAAAGCGCTTCTCCTACCAGACCAGCATTTCGCAGCTTTGCTCGGTCGATATCATCACGGTGTTGTGGAACGCTGGGCCAGGCCTGCAACCGGGCGCAAGCTGTGGCCTGGGCAAATTCCAGCCAATGGAAAAGGCGGCGAAATAAGATAGGGCGCGGGTGAATTGAGGCTGGCGCAGGCCCATGGCCTTTGCTAAGCGCCATGTCCGACCAGCGTCATGCACCCATAGCTCAGCTGGATAGAGCGTTGCCCTCCGAAGGCAAAGGCCACTGGTTCGAATCCAGTTGGGTGCACCACATTTTTTAGCCTGAGGCGCCGACGCGGGCATCCGCCCGCTTGGCTGGCCTCGCATAAGCTCGGGCGGCCGTTCGGCCTTGCGAACCTTGGCGGGTTCGAAGTCGCTCTTACCAGATGCACCATTACCGCCGTTGGCGGCTGGCTTATTGCTTCACCACATCATGATGCATCGGCGCGAGTTTCGACAGGAAGCGGTTTTGCGCCTGGAAATCAATCTGCTCCGCGCGCATCGCTTCCTGTAGCAGCTCGACCAGGCGGTTCATGTCCTTACGCTGCACCCCTAAATCCTTATGCGCGCTCGCCATGTCGCGACCGCTGTAGGAACAGCCAGCGTTCAGCAGGTAGCAAAATTGCTCGAACAGTGTCCGGCTCAGGCGCACCTTGTCATGTCCCACGAAAATCTCGCCAATAACGGGATCGGCATAGGCGCGGACAACCATGCCATCGACCACACGCCTGATGCCGTCCTGGCCGTGAAACGCCCGCGCCATGGCACTGCCGGTGAAGGGCGCACCGCCGGCATGGGCCGCATTGGGCGTATAGGGATCGACCGCGTCTTCGCCGGGCATGGCATGGGGTGC
This sequence comes from Sphingobium sp. SA2, assembly GCF_032227065.1. Lineage (NCBI taxonomy): Bacteria > Pseudomonadati > Pseudomonadota > Alphaproteobacteria > Sphingomonadales > Sphingobiaceae > Sphingobium > Sphingobium sp. SA2. The sequence goes on along the minus strand of NZ_JAPMXX010000006.1, from coordinate 2,383,389 downwards.
GGCTTGCAGCAGGAGCAGCGAGAGAATCAGCGACATGATGACGTCCTTAGAAAGCGGCCTGGAGTGACAGGAGCAGGCCGCGCTGGCCCTTGACGGTGGCGATAGAGCCAAGGTCGGCATAGGCGACCGTGGCAGTCAGGTTGCGATGCACCGCGACCGCAGCGAACAGGTCGAACCAGTCATCTTCTCGCGCGATCCCCAGATTGTCGGGCTTGCTGCGAAATTCACCGCCAATCGCGACCCGGCGTGACAATTGCCAGGCGGCCGATCCTTCGAACTGCAGGCCATAGCTGTCGCGCTTGTCGCCACCAAAACCGAGCAGGCCCATCTGATTCGCCTTGGTCAGCCGGGCAGTGCCGGACAGCAGGATCGAGCGCGACAGGAATAATTTGCTGACCGAAGCGTAATAATCGACGCCTTCGTCATCCTGTGCGCCGATCGCGCGGACGACCGCGCCCTGCCCGTTCTTCTTATATTGCGCGCCGATCGCGATGGCAGGCAGCCGGTCATAGACGAGATCGCCCGCGACCCGGACCTTCGCTCCTATGATATCCTGCGAAAAAGCATAGTCCTTGCCCAGGCCCAGCACGGTGCCGATGTCGTTGGTATTGAAATTCTGATGGGCGTAGCTGAGTTCGAGGCGGTCGCGAAAGCCGACGGCTACGCCCGCGCTCCAATAATCATAATCCTTCACCTCGACCATCGTGCCATGGCCGGACAGGCCGATACCTTCGTCCGTTTCGTTGCCCGCAATCACAGCCCAGGGGGTAAGGCCGCCGCCGCTCGCGCCCTCAAGCGACGCAATGCCATTGGTAAGCAGGAGCTTGCCGCCATGGCGGAGCGGTCTGGCGCTCGCCGTGGGAGACAGGGATAGGGTGGCGAGGAGCGCCATAGTGGCGGCAAGGAGAAGTCGAGTCATGTTCAGCGACATAGACGGACCTGGTTAAAAAAATATTCAGCGTGATGCCGGGAAGAGAGCGGGTTCTGGCGATCCACGCGGATTATAAGTAATTGTTCAATATTTACCGCTAAACACAGCGGCATGCCTAACTTACGCTTTGCGCTCATTCTGTTGTCCTGCACGGCCAGCCCAGTCGTGGCCGGGGATCTCAATCTCAAACTGGTCGATGCGGCGGGGCGCCCGGTGAGCGATGCCGTCGTTTCCGTCCGGCCCGCTGGCGGCATCCCCGCAGGCCCCATCCGCTTTCCCTGGCCCACTACAATGATCCAGCAGAATGTCGCCTTCGTGCCGCATGTCCTGATCGTGCCGGTGGGGGCTACAGTGCGCTTTCCCAACAAGGATAAGGTGCGCCACCACGTCTATTCCTTTTCACGCCCGGCCAAGTTCGAGATCAAGTTATTCGGCCAGGATGAGACCCGCAGCTATACTTTCAAGACGCCGGGTGCCGTCGCGGTGGGATGCAATATCCATGATCAGATGACGGGCTTCATCAAAGTCGTCGAGACGCCCTTCGCCGCCAAGAGCGACGCGGCAGGCACGGCGCGGATCACTGGCATGGCGACCGGCACGGCACAGGTGACGATCTGGCATCCGCTGCTGCGCGCCAAGGATAACGAACTGGTGGTGAACGTCCCCATTCCCGGTAGCGGTGCCGCCAGCAAGACGGTGCCGCTGACGCTGCGCGCCGCGCGGTGAAGGGCGCAACTGCCTTGACGGGGCTATGGCAGCGGTGGGTCTGGCGGCTGCAATCGACGCTGACCCTGCGGATGACCCTCTTCTACGGGGCGCTGTTCGTGGGTGTGTCGATGCTGGCGCTCTATGGCACACGCATGGCGATCGAAACCTATGCCGAAAAGTCGATCCGGCGCGAAATGGCCGTCGGCAGCGCGCTGTTCGATCGCATTGCCGCAATGCAGGTCAGCCAGATGGCGCAGGCCGGCAATGTGCTGGCGAGCGATTTCGGGTTCCGCGAGGCCGTCGGCACGAGCGATGCACCGACCATCATATCCGCGCTCGAAAGCCTCCAGGGCCGCTTCGACCTGCAGCACGCCTTGTTCGTGGGCGTCGATGGCACTGTCGTCGGCCATATGCCGGGCATGTCGGTCGGTGAGAAGAATCAGTTATTCGACGCGCTGGACATGGGCCGGGAGCGCGGCGTCGCCCATTGGGGCGGGGAAAATTACATGGTCGCCGCCTCTCCGGTGCGCGCGCCGATCCTCACGGGATGGGTGATCTTTGCGCGGACGATGGGTCCGGCCGACCTCAGGCAGATTGCGCGCCTGTCCTCGATCGACCTGCATCCCCGCATCCTGCCGCAGACCGGATCGGACATTGGCGCAGGCACCGTCAAGGAAGTCGCACGCAATGGCGAACGCATCCTGATGCAAGCCCGCAGCGTGCCGACCCTGGTCGAATCGGCGCCGCAGATACTCGTCCTGGAATATAGCCTGACGCGCGCGTTGCGGGACTATGCGCCGATCCTATGGGCGTTGCTCGGATTTGGTGCGTTGGGCGCGGTGTTGGCGATCGTGGGCACCTTCGTCGCGTCGCGCCGATTGGCCCGCCCGATCGTGGCGCTGGAGGCCGCCGCGCGCAAGGTCAGTGCAGGCCAGCATGCCGAGGTGGCGGTGGAAACACGCGACGAAATCGGCCAGCTGGCACGTAGCTTCAATCGCATGGTCAATGCGGTCGAGGAACGCGAGCGGCAGATCGCTCATATGGCCTTTCATGATTCGCTGACGGGCTTGCCCAATCGTACCCTGTTGCGCGAACAGATTGCGCTCGCGCTTAGCCGTCATGGCGGCGCGAACTTTGCGCTGTTCTGCCTCGACCTCGACAATTTCAAGTCGGTGAACGATACGCTGGGCCACCCGACCGGCGACGCCCTGCTATGCGAAGTGGCAACGCGGCTGGGCGAAACCTGTCCGCAAGGCTTTGTGGCGCGGCTGGGCGGCGATGAATTTGCGGTGATCCTGCCCGATGGCAGCGGCAGCGCCGACCAGACTGGTCGCGCGTTGGTCAAGGCGCTGGCGCAACCGTTCGACGTCAACGGCCATCGGATCGTGACCGGTACCAGCATCGGTATCGTCTTCGCACCACAGGATGGCCGCGACGCGACGGAACTGCTCAAAAATGCCGACTTGGCGCTGCACCGCGCCAAGGATGACGGCAAGGGCAGCCATCGCTTTTTCGAAAGCGCGATGGATGCTGAAGCACAGGCCCGGCGCGCGATGGAGATCGATCTGCATGACGCCCTGCGCAAGGGGGAGTTGGAACTCTATTTCCAACCCTTGTTCGGCCTGTCGCAGAACCGCGTAACCGCGTTCGAGGCGCTGTTGCGCTGGAACCACCCGGAACATGGCATGGTGTCGCCCGTACAGTTCATACCGCTGGCGGAGGAAACCGGCCTGATCGTCCCGATCGGCGAATGGGCGCTGCACGAAGCCTGCCGCATCGCCGCGACCTGGACCGACGACATCCGCATCGCGGTCAATATCTCGCCCGTGCAGTTCCGCAGTGCGACGCTCAACAGCATCGTGTTGCAGGCGTTGGCGCGGTCGGGCCTGGCACCGAACCGGCTGGAACTGGAGATCACCGAGAGCCTGTTCATCGACAATGTCGAAGCGACGCTCGGCTCGCTCCATTCGCTGCGCGCCTTGGGCGTGCGGATCGCGCTCGATGATTTCGGCACGGGCTATTCGTCGCTCAGCTATTTGCGCAGTTTCCCCTTCGACAAGTTGAAGATCGATCGCAGCTTCATCATCGATCTGCTGGAACATGATGGCGCGACTGCCATCATCCGCGCCATCACCACGCTCGCGGATGCGCTGGGCATCGAAACCACCGCCGAAGGGGTGGAAAGCAGCGAGCAGTTGGAGATATTGCGCGCCGAAGGCTGCAACCAGATCCAGGGCTATTTCTTCAGTCGTCCGATTCCGGCGGGTCAGGTGGCCGCGTTGCTGGAGAAGCTGTCGGGCGACCGTCTGGCCGCCTGACGTCGGTCTGCCAATTGCATCGGCGGGTGGCACGACCTACGACCGCTTTCCATGACCACCACCCCAGACCTTGCCATCCGCATGCGCCGCGCCAGCTTCAACCGCGCGCTGGCGCAAGCCGACCTGCGCATGATCGAAACGCTGCTGGCGCGGGACGCCATTCTCGTTGCGGGGACGGACAGTGCGGTGCTGGCCGGGCGCAAGGCGCAGATGTTGGCGTGGCGGCGCGAGTTCGCCGCGGCGGAGCGGCTGATCTACACCCGAACGCCGGACACGATTATCGCGTCGGCCGTCGAACCGATCGCGATGGAGCATGGCCAATGGCAAGGGATCCTTGCCTCGACGGGCAAACCGCAAGCGTCTGGCATCTATACCGCCAAATGGCGGCAAAGCGGCGAAGACTGGCTGATCGAGGCCGAGATCTACCTCACCCTCGCATGAAGGGGCCGCTCAGTAGGAGCGGCCGACCACCACCCGTTCCACCGCCGCGTCGCCGGTGAAGATGCACTTGCCATCAGCCGCCGCTGCATCGCTCGGCACATTGCGCAGCGTCAGCTTCTCGCCCTTCAGCCACTGCACGACCTTGTCGAGCGCATCGCCGGTTGGCTTGCTCCACTGCACCAGCGCCCAGCCCGGCTTGGCGCTGGCGTCGAAATAGGCCTTGAGCGCATCCAGCGAGCTGATCGAGCTGTCGATATTGCTGTCGAGCCGTCCCTTGGCATCGGCGAACAGCGCCTGCTGAATATCGGTCAGGATCGACGTGGCCCCCGCAACGAAGTCCCCCTTCGCCACGATCTGGCTGTCGAGCTTGCCATCCTCGCGATAGAGCCGGTCGCGGCGGATGACCGAGACATTGCCGCCCGCAACATCGCGGCCGCCGACCTCGATCACGATCGGCGCGCCCTTCTTGACCCAACCCCAGCGCTTGGTCGCGGCCTTGGCCGGGCGCTTGTCGAGCAGCGCGCGAACCGGCTCGCGGAACAGGTCGAGCGCGTTCAACTGACTGACCAGATCGGTGCAATAATCGACGATCGCGGCATCTTCGTCATTGTCGCGCAACATGGGCACGACCACGATCTGATAGGGTGCCACCCGCGGCGGCACACGCAGGCCGTCATCGTCGCCATGGACCATGATGAGGCCGCCGATCATCCGCGTCGACATGCCCCAGCTGGTCGTCTGGGCCAGTTCCTGTTGCCCTTCGGCATTTTGGAACTTGATATTCTGCGCCGTGGAAAAGGTCGTACCCAGGAAATGCGAGGTGCCGGCTTGCAGCGCCTTGCCATCCTGCATCATCGCTTCGATCGAATAGGTGGCGACCGCACCGGGGAAACGCTCATTCTCCGGCTTTTCGCCCGCAACCACCGGCATCGCCACGCAGTCTTCCGCAAAACTGCGATAGACTTCGAGCATCTTCATCGTTTCTTCCAGCGCCTCGTCGACGCTGGCATGGGCCGTATGCCCTTCCTGCCAGAGAAACTCGGTGGTGCGCAGGAACATGCGGGTGCGCATTTCCCAGCGCACGACATTGGCCCACTGGTTGATCAGGACCGGCAGGTCGCGCCACGACTGGACCCAACGGCTGAACGCCGCACCGATCACCGTTTCCGATGTGGGGCGTACGACCAGCGGCTCTTCCAGCTTCGCATCGGGATCAGGCACCAGCTTGCCGTCCTTCTGGATCAGCCGGTGATGCGTGACGACAGCCATTTCCTTGGCGAAGCCGTCGACATGCTCGGCTTCCTTCTCGAAATAGGAAAGCGGGATGAACAGCGGGAAATAGCAATTTTCATGGCCCGTCGCCTTGATCCGTTCGTCCAGCAATTTCTGGATACGTTCCCAGATGCCATAACCCCATGGCCGGATGACCATACAGCCGCGCACGCCGCTTTCCTCGGCCAGGTCGGCCTCGGTAATGACGGCCTGATACCAGGCGGAAAAATCCTGTTCGCGGGTGACGGAAAGGGCGTGCTTCACGGGGTCGGGCCTTAGGCTAGAAACGGAAAGGAATGGCGCGCCATAGGGCAAGCGCGCTACCCCTGTCGACCCCTGAGCATGGCAATGGAGTCAGGCTGGGACGCCCAGTCGATCAAGCCAGGCGCGTGCCTGTTTGGGTTCGCCGACGGCGTCGGACGATACCGGCCCGCGCGCAGCCATGAAATCCTGATGCAGGGCGAACGGCTCCAGGCCCAAAGTGGCGCGCAGATCGTCAATCTCTTCGGCGGTGTCGCACAGGTTGGCGACGATCGGGGCCGCCTTGGCCCGTGCCGTCTTGTCCTTCTGATGATCGAACAGGCCCCATTTGCCGCTGGCGGTGGTCTGGAGCGCCGCGATCAGCGCCTCGCGATAGGCGAGTTCCAGTTCCTCGCGGCGAACGTCGAGCCGCTCCAACCGATCCGCCTTCGCCATGGTCCCGTCCGATCCTGTTATTCAGCTCAGCTTGTCGATCTTCGCGTTCAACGCCGCCAGTTGCGCCTTGAGCGCCGCAATCTCGTCATCCTTGCTGCCGTCCGTTGCAGCGGGTGCAGGTGTCGCACCCGGAACGCCTGGCATCCCCGGCACGCCATTGCCAAAGGCGCTGGCCGCCGCTTCGAACATCTGCAGGTTGCGCTTGGCGATCTCGGCCAATGGGCCGCCGCCAAAAGCGCCCTTCATGGCTTCCTGAAATTGCTGCTGGTTCTTGCGGAACGCATCCATCGACGATTCCAGATATTGCGGCACCATCGACTGCATCGAATCGCCATACATGGAAATCAGCTGGCGCAGGAAGTTGACCGGCAGCATGTTGGTGCCGCGCTGTTCTTCCTCCATGATGATCTGGGTCAGGACGTTGTGCGTGATGTCCTCGCCGGACTTAGCATCGACCACGGTGAACTCGCGCCCTTCACGAGTCATCTGCGACAGCAGGTCGAGCGTGATGTAGCTGGAAGTTTCGGTATTATAGAGACGCCGGTTGGCGTACTTCTTGATAACGACCGGATCGGATTCGTTGACCACTTTAGATTTGGACATGAAAGCCTCTCCCTCAGAACCTCATTCTGCACTAGCACAAGGCCATGTCGCACCGCAACATGGACCGCGCCCATTACCCCTTTTTCTCAATATTTTATGGCGCGAGACGCAGGGTGATCCTGAACTGCGCCGCCGCGCGTTCACAGGCTTGCGTCGCTATCAGGAGGCGCAGCGCGCGCCTGCTCCTCCCGCCCCCGATTGCGTGGCCGTGGCGGGCAGCGCTCGACTGCTGCGCTATGGCGTTGAAAATGGGCGGGCACCGGTGGTCTTCATCCCATCGCTGATCAATCCGCCGCAAGTATTGGACCTGTCGGAAAGCCGATCGATGCTGCGCCACATGTGCGCATCGGGGCATGACGCTTATCTGGTCGATTGGGGCGCGCCGACGCACCGCGATGCAGCGATGGGCCTGGATGCGCATATAACGGAGCGATTACTGCCATTGCTCGCCGATCTACCGCGCCCGCCCATTCTGGCGGGCTATTGCCTTGGCGGCACGTTGGCGATTGCTGCGGCCATGCTGCGCGAGGTAACGGCCGTCGTCGCGATCGCGTCGCCCTGGACGTTCGACGGGTTCGCCGATGCCGACCGACAGGAAATCAGCGTGCTGTGGGGCGACGCCAAGGCGATCTGCGAACGGCTGGGTTATGTGCCGATGGAAGTGCTGCAATCGGGCTTCTGGGCGATGGACCCCAAGCGCACGATCCAGAAATATGCCGCCTTCGCCGATATGGAGGAAGGATCGGACGCGGCCCGCGCGTTCCTCGCGGTCGAGGATTGGGCCAATGAAGGCGCACCGCTGACTTTCGCTGCGGCCCGCGACTTGTTCGATGACCTCTATGCGGGCAATGCGACCGGCGAAGGGCGGTGGTCGGTAGGCGGCAAAGTAATCGATCCCAAAGCCCTGCCCTGCCCCAGCCTCTCGATCCGCTCGACAACCGACCGCATCGTGCCCGCCGCAGCCGCCCCGGATCTCGCCGAACAACGCAGCCTGGCATTGGGACATGTCGGCATGGTCGTGGGCGGCCGGGCACGCACACTACTATGGGATCCACTGTCCGATTGGGTTTCCAGCCATGGCGGATGATGCTATGGGCGCGGGCGAAAACAACCCCTGTCATTAGAGGATCAGGCCTTTGTCAGACATCGTGATTACCGCCGCCAAGCGCACCGCCGTCGGTAGCTTCATGGGCGCTTTCGGATCGACCCCGGCGCATGAACTGGGTCGCCAGGCGATCCTCGCTGCACTGGCGCAGGCCAGTGTCGCGCCGGAGGAAGTGGACGAAGTGATCCTGGGCCAAGTGCTAAGTGCAGGCCAGGGCCAGAACCCGGCGCGCCAGGCCGCCGTCAATGCGGGCATTCCGGTGGAACGCACCGCCATCGGCATCAACCAGTTGTGCGGTTCAGGCCTGCGCGCTGTTGCGCTGGCGGCACAGGCGATCCGTGCGGGCGACGCCAACATCATGGTTGCAGGTGGGCAGGAAAGCATGTCGCTCGCCCCCCATGCGCAATATCTGCGTGGCGGTAGCAAGATGGGCAATGTCAGCCTGATCGACACGATGATTCACGACGGCCTGACCGACGCCTTCAACAATTATCATATGGGCATCACCGCGGAAAATCTGGCGGAAAAATATCAGATCAGCCGGGAAGCGCAGGACGCTTTCGCCGTTGCCAGCCAGAACAAGGCGGAAGCGGCGCGCGCTTCGGGTCGCTTTGCCGACGAAATCGTGCCGATCACGATCAAGGGCCGCAAGGGCGACACCATCGTCGATGCCGACGAATATATCCGCGCGGGTGCCACGATCGAGGGGATGCAGGCGCTGCGTCCGGCCTTCAAGAAGGATGGCAGCGTGACCGCCGGCAATGCGAGCGGCCTGAACGATGGTGCCGCCGCGTTGGTGTTGATGACCGCTGATGCTGCGGCCAAGCGCGGTGCTACGATCCTGGGGCGGATCGCTGGTTTCGCCACCTGCGGCGTCGATCCCTCGATCATGGGCATCGGCCCGGCCCCGGCAAGCCGGAAGGCGCTGGAAAAGGCAGGCTGGTCCGTCGCCGACCTCGCCCTGATCGAAGCCAATGAGGCGTTCGCGGCGCAGGCGCTGTCGGTCGGCCAGGAACTGGGCTGGGATGCGGAGAAGGTCAACGTCAATGGCGGCGCGATCGCCATCGGCCATCCGATCGGTGCTTCGGGCGCGCGCGTGCTGACGACGTTGCTCTACGAAATGGCCAAGCGCGATGCGAAAAAGGGTCTGGCGACGCTGTGCATCGGCGGCGGCATGGGCGTGGCGATGTGCATCGAGCGCTGATGTCTGCGTAAGTGTGAAAAAGGGCCGCCGCTCCAATCGGAGCGGCGGCCTTTTTTATTATGGTTCAGGTCAGCCGGATCAGCGACTGCGCTATCAGGCGCGTCACTCCATCTCCAATATGACCGCGTCGACGGCCAGGCTGTCACCCTGGGCGGCCGACACGCTCTTCACCACACCAGCCTTTTGCGCGCGCAGGATATTTTCCATCTTCATCGCCTCGATCACGGCGAGCGGCTGACCGGCCTCGACCTTGTCGCCCGCCCCCACATGCAGCGCGACCAGCAAGCCGGGCATCGGGCAGATCAGGTAGCGCGACAGGTCTGGCGGGATCTTCTCGATCATGTGCGCGGCATAGGGCGCGGCATGGGCAGGCAGGATACGCAACTTATGGCTGGCACCATGGGCGGTCAGGACGAAGCCGGCGCGGGTCGGGGCGATCTTCACCGCCAATTCCTCCTCGCCGAACTCCGCTTCGATCAGCCGATCGCCGGGCGTATATTCCAGCGCCATGTCTACGCCCACGCCATCGACGGTGACATCGTCGCCGTCGATTTCCACATCATGGACGCTGTCGCCGATCTTGACCTGCCAGCCTGTGGGTGGCGGCAAGCGTTTGCCCAACTGGCCGTCGATGCGGCGGGCGCGGTCGGCCTGGGCCATGGCGGCGAAGGCACCGATCGCCGCGAGCCGCTGCAGCAATTCGGGCGACGCGGGTGCGCCCTGGAAGCCATCGGGATATTCTTCAGCGATGAAGCCGGTGGTAATGTTGCCGGAGCGGAAACGCTCATGCTGCATCAGCGCGGACACGAAATCGATATTGTGGCCCGGCCCTTCAATCTCGAACTTGTCGAGGGCCTCGATCTGCTTGTCGATGGCCTCCAGCCGCGTGGGTGCCCAGGTGATCAGCTTGGCGATCATCGGGTCGTAGAACATGGAGACTTCGCCGCCCTCGACCACGCCATCATCGACACGGATGAGCGCGCCGTTCTCATCGGTGCCGGTTTCGGGCGGATTATAGCGGATCAGGCGACCAGTGGACGGCAGGAAGCCGCGATAGGGGTCTTCGGCATAGACGCGGTTCTCGATCGCCCAGCCGTTGATCTTGACGTCATCCTGGGTGAAGGTCAGCGCCTCACCATTGGCGACGCGGATCATCTGTTCGACCAGATCTACGCCGGTAATTTCTTCGGTCACAGGATGTTCGACCTGCAACCGGGTGTTCATTTCGAGGAAGTAGAAGCCCTCACCCGTCGTGTCCGCGCCGCTGACGATCAGTTCGACGGTCCCGGCGCTGAAATAGCCGACCGCGCGGGCGAGCGCGACGCACTGCTCGCCCATCGCCTTGCGCATCTTGGGTGTGACGAAGGGCGACGGCGCTTCCTCCACCACCTTCTGGTGACGGCGCTGGATCGAACATTCGCGTTCGTTCAAATAGACGATATTGCCATGCTGATCGCCCAATATCTGAATTTCGATATGGCGCGGGCTTTCGATGAACTTCTCGATGAACACGCGATCGTCGCCGAAACTGGCCAGGCCTTCGCGCTTGGTCGCTTCAAAGCCTTCGCGGACATCCTGCTCATTATAAGCGAGGCGCATCCCCTTGCCGCCGCCACCGGCCGACGCCTTCATCATCACCGGGTAGCCGATCTCGTTCGAGATTTTGACGGCATGTTCGGTGTCGTCGATGACGCCGACGAAGCCCGGCACGACATTGACGCCCGCTCCCAGCGCGAGCTTCTTGGACTCGATCTTGTCACCCATCGCCGCGATGGCATTAGCGGGGGGACCGACGAAGATGATGCCTTCCGCGTCCAGCGCCTTACGGAAGCTCTCGCGTTCGGAGAGGAAGCCGTAGCCGGGATGGACCGCGTCCGCGCCGGTCTGCTTGCAGGCCTCGATGATCTTGTCTGCGATCAGATAGGATTGGGCTGCAGGCGACGGGCCGATATGGACGGCCTCGTCCGCCATCAGCACATGCGGCGCGCGCGCATCGGCATCGGAATAGACCGCGACGGTCTTGATGCCCATCTTCTTGGCCGTGCGCATGACACGACACGCAATTTCGCCACGGTTCGCGATCAGGATCTTGGTGATTGCCATTATTTTTGCCTGCTCCGACTTATACGTTCTGTAATTATGTGGGTAGCTAACAGCCCGCCAATGATGACCGGCAAACCTGGAAATAGCAGAAGAACACCATGTGCGTTTTCGGGTAGGAACTTCCCGACGATCCCTACTGCCAAAAAGAAGAGAGGGCACATGATGAGAAATACGCCAAAACTGACGAACATTTTCACGATGACGTAGCGACCAAAACTCATTTAGTCGGCTCCGAAACAAACCACACGATCGTCATGCCGGACTTGATCCGGCATCCCGCTTTCTTCTCGCGCAACCGCAGCGAAGGAGCGGGACCCCGGATCAAGTCCGGGGTGACGGAGGTGGGAGTGAAATTCACGCCGCCGCCTCCATCGCGATCTTCACCTCAGCCTGCATCGGCACCACGCCCAGCTTCGCAAACAGCGCTGCGTCCGCATTGTCGCCCGCATTGGCCGTCGTCAGCAGCTTGTCGCCAGTGAAGATGCTGTTCGCACCCGCCATGAAGCACAAAGCCTGACACGCATCCGACATGCTTTCGCGCCCGGCGCTCAGCCGCACCATGCTCTCAGGCATCACGATCCGCGCCACCGCCACCGTCCGCACAAACTCGATCTCGTCGATCTTCGCGAGCGGGGTGTCGGCCAGCATATTGCCCAGCACGGTGCCCTTGACCGGCACCAGCGCGTTGATCGGCACGCTCTGCGGATGGCTTGGCAGCACGGCCAGCGCGTGCAGGAAACCCACCCGATCCTCGCGCGTCTCGCCCATGCCGACGATCCCGCCGGAACACACATTGATCCCCGAATTGCGGACATTCTCCAGCGTTTCCAGCCGGTCATCAAAGGTCCGGGTGGTAATCACCTTCTCATAATGTTCGGGCGAGGTGTCGATATTATGGTTGTAATAATCGAGGCCCGCATCGGCCAACATCTTGGCCTGACCTTCGCTCAGCATCCCCAGCGTCATGCAGGTTTCCATGCCCATCTGGCGCACGCCCTGCACCATCTGGACAATGGCGGGCATGTCCCGCTCCTTGGGATTGCGCCACGCCGCGCCCATGCAAAAGCGCGAACTGCCCGCATCCTTCGCCTGCGCCGCCGCCTGCATCACGGCCTGCACGCTCATAAGCTTTTCGGCCTTGAGACCGCTTTCCGCCGATGCCGACTGGTTGCAATAGCCGCAATCCTCCGGGCAGCCGCCGGTCTTGATCGACAGCAGGGTGGAGAGTTGCACTTCGTTGCGCGGGAAATTGGCGCGGTGGATGGTCTGCGCCTCGAACATCAGGTCGGCGAACGGCAGGTCGAACAGCGCGGCGATTTCGGCGCGGGTCCAGTCGGTGCGGGCGATTGTCACGGCGTTCATTGCCCAACTCCGTTCAGGCTGAGCGAAGTCGAAGCCGTCCGCTGAGCGGAGCGAAGCATGTAGCCTTCGACAAGCTCAGGCTGGTCCTTCGACAGGCTCAGGACGAACGGATTTAAAGTCATCATTATGCAGCATCCTCCACCGGGGGCATGTTGTGGCCGAGGAGGCGCAGCACGTCGGCGGCGCATTCCACGACATTGGAACCCGGTCCATAAATGCCCTGGACGCCCGCGTCACGGAGGAAGTCATAATCCTGGGGCGGGATGACGCCGCCTGCGATCACCTTGATGTCGTTGCGGCCCGCTTCACGCAGCTTGGCGATGAGGTCGGGGATCAGCGTCTTGTGGCCCGCCGCCAGAGACGACGCGCCCACGACATCGACGTCGCTTTCCAGCGCCAGCACCACGGTTTCCTCCGGCGTCTGGAACAGCGGTCCCGACACCACGTCGAAGCCCATGTCGCCGAATGCCGACGCGATCACGTTGGCGCCCCGGTCATGCCCATCCTGCCCCATCTTGGCGACGAGGAGTTTGGGTTTGCGACCGAGGCGCCGCTCGACGGCCTGCACGCCGTCAAGAACCTGTTGCCAGCGGCTGTCACCCGCATAAGGCGCGCTGTAGACGCCCTTTACCGGTGTCGGCTGCGTGCCGTAGCGATCGAAACTTTCCTCCATGGCGGAGGAAATTTCGCCCAGCGTCGCGCGGGCGCGGGCCGCCTCGACGGCAAGGGCGAGAAGATTATTGTCGAGACTGGAGGGCTTCGCCGCACCGTCGCGCAGCGCCTGCAAAGCGGCTTCACATGCGGCGCTGTCACGCTCCGCTTTCACCCGGTTGATGCGGACGATCTGGCCTTCGCGGACCTTGGCATTGTCGATGTCGAGCGTTTCGAGGAAGTCCTCGGTCGCCAGACGATATTTGTTGACACCAACGATCACGTCATCGCCGCGATCTACCCGCGCCTGACGGGCGGCGGCCGCGGTTTCGATCATCGCCTTGGGCCAACCTGCCGCCACGGCCTTGGCCATGCCGCCATCGGCCTGCACCTTTTCGATGATCGCCCAGGCTTCATCGACCAATTGCTGCGTCAGCGCTTCAACATAGTAGCTACCACCCAGCGGATCGACCACCTTGGTCATCCCCGTCTCTTCCTGGATCACGATCTGCGTATTGCGCGCGATCCGAGCAGAGAAATCGGTGGGGAGCGCGATGGCTTCATCGAGCGCATTGGTATGCAGCGATTGCGTGCCGCCCAGCATCGCGGCCATTGCTTCGATCGTGGTGCGCATGACGTTATTGTACGGGTCTTGCTCGGTCAGCGACACGCCGCTGGTCTGGCAATGAGTGCGCAGCATCTTGGACCGCTCATCCTTGGCACCCAGTTCCGTCATCGCCCGGTGCCACAGCACCCGTGCTGCGCGCAGCTTGGCGATCTCCATGAAGAAGTTCATGCCGATCGCGAAGAAAAAGCTCAGGCGTCCGGCGAACTTGTCGATGTCGAGGCCCGACGCGACGCCATATTTCACATATTCCATGCCGTCGGCGATGGTGAAGGCCAATTCCTGCACCTGCGTCGCGCCCGCTTCCTGCATATGATAGCCGGAAATGGAGATGCTGTTGAACTTGGGCATCTCACGCGACGTATAGCCGAAAATGTCGCTGATGATCCGCATCGAGGGTTCGGGCGGGTAGATATAGGTATTGCGGACCATGAACTCCTTGAGGATGTCGTTCTGGATGGTCCCGTCGAGCAATTTGCGGTCGACGCCCTGTTCTTCGCCCGCGACGATGAAGAAGGCGAGGATCGGGATCACCGCGCCGTTCATCGTCATGGAAACCGACATCTGGTCGAGCGGAATCCCGTCGAACAGGATCTTCATGTCGTCGATAGTGTCGATCGCCACGCCCGCCTTGCCGACATCGCCGGTTACGCGCGGATGGTCGCTGTCATAACCGCGATGTGTGGCAAGATCGAACGCGACGCTTAGCCCCTTCTGCCCGGCGGCGAGGTTACGGCGGTAAAAGGCGTTGGATTCCTCAGCCGTTGAAAAGCCCGCATATTGGCGAATGGTCCAGGGCCGCCCGGCATACATGGATGCCCGGACGCCGCGCGTGAAGGGCGCAAAGCCTGGCAAGCCCGGATCGACAGTCACGTCGTCGGCGGTGTAGAGCGGCTTGACCGCGATCCCTTCCGGGGTCGCCCAGGTCAAATCCTTGCCCTTCACTTCCTTGGCGGCAGCGGCGGCCCAGTCGTCCAGTGTCGGCTTGTCGGTCATTGTCATTCGATCCTGCTCCCTCCCCCTTGAGGGGGAGGATACGAAGGCTTGTCAGCTTGTCTGACTAGCCGAAGTTGGAGAGGGTGTTCGGCCCATCGGGTTTCGTACCCCTCTCCGCTGCGACTAAGGGTCTGCTGCGCAGCCCCAAGTCTCGCTGCTTCCCCCCGCCGAGGGGAGGTTTTCATGCCTAGTGCCCGCCCTTCGGCGTCTCCATAATCTCGGTCAGCACCCCGTTCATATCCTTGGGATGCACAAAGAAGATCGGCGTCCCATGCGCCCCGATCCGCGGCTCACCCAGCACCCGCGCGCCCTTTGCCTCGAACCAAGCCTTGGCTTCGAGAATGTCGGGCACTTCATAACACATATGATGCTGCCCCCCGGCCGGGTTCTTGGCGATGAAGGCAGTGATCGGCGAGCTTTCGTCGAACGGCTCGATCAACTCGATCTGCGTCCCCGCCGTGCCACCTTCACCCGGCGTATCGACAAAGCACACCTTCACCCCCTGCGCGGGAAGGTCGAACGGGTCGTGGATTGTCGTCGCCCCCATCACATCGCGATAATAAGCGATGCTCTTTTCCAAGCTGGGCGTAGCGACGCCGATATGGTTGAGACGGCCGAGTTTCATCATGCGTTCCTAAACTTCGTCATTCCCGCGCAGGCGGGAACCCATCTCCCACCCCATCCCAAGGCGCGAGGCCCGGAGATGGCTCCCCACCTTCGCGGGGATGACGGGCCTTAGTTAAAGCGGAATATTGTCGTGCTTCTTCCACGGATTCTCCAGCGCCTTGTTGCGCAGTTTCCGCAGGCCCAGCGCGATCCGCTTGCGCGTCGAATGCGGCTGGATCACCTCGTCGATGAAGCCCTTTGACGCGGCCACAAACGGGTTAGCGAAGCGCGCTTCATATTCTGCCGTGCGTTCGGCAATCTCGTCCGCCGTCTTGCCGCGGAAGATAATTTCGACCGCGCCCTTCGCGCCCATCACCGCGATTTCGGCGGTCGGCCAGGCATAGTTCAAATCGCCACGCAGATGCTTGGACGCCATCACGTCATAGGCGCCGCCATAGGCCTTGCGGGTGATGATGGTGATCTTGGGCACGGTCGCTTCGGCATAGGCGAACAGCAGTTTCGCGCCATGTTTGATGATGCCGTTGTGCTCTTGCGCGGTTCCCGGCAGGAAGCCCGGCACGTCCACCAACGTCACGATCGGAATTTCGAACGCATCGCAGAAACGGACGAAGCGCCCCGCCTTCTTGGATGAGTTGATGTCCAGTACGCCCGCCAGCACGAAGGGCTGGTTCGCGACGATACCGATCGTCCGCCCCTCGACCCGGCCGAAGCCGCAGATGATATTGCCTGCATGCGCTGGCTGCACTTCAAAGAAATCGCCCTCGTCCACGATCTTCTTGATCAGTTCGTGCATGTCATAGGGCTGGTTCGCGTTGGCGGGGATCAGCGTGTCGAGGCTCGGCTCGATCCGGTCCCACGGGTCCGCGCTCGGCCGCTCCGGCACCGGCTCCTTGTTCGACGCGGGCAGGAAGTCGACGAAATCGCGCACCGCCAACAGTGCCTCGATATCATTCTCGAACGCCACGTCCGCCACGCCCGACTTGGTCGTGTGCGTCACCGCGCCGCCCAGTTCCTCCTGCGTCACTACCTCGTTCGTCACCGTCTTTACCACGTCCGGGCCAGTCACGAACATGAAACTGCTATCCTTCACCATGAAGATGAAGTCGGTCATGGCCGGCGAATAAACCGCGCCGCCCGCGCACGGCCCCATGATGACGCTGATCTGCGGCACCACGCCGCTGGCCAGTACATTGCGCTGAAAAATCTCGGCATAACCGGCGAGCGAAGCCACGCCCTCCTGAATCCGCGCACCGCCGCTATCGTTCAGCCCGATCACCGGCGCGCCGACCTTCAGCGCCATGTCCATGATCTTGCAGATTTTCATCGCGTGTCGTTCGGACACCGCGCCGCCATAGACGGTGAAGTCCTGGCTGAACAGGAACACCAGCCGCCCGTTGATCGTGCCCGATCCGGTGACCACGCCATCGCCGGGGATATGCGCTTCATCCATGCCGAAATCGACGCAATTATGCTCGACATACATGTCCAGCTCTTCAAAGCTGTCCTCGTCCAGCAACACCTCGATCCGCTCGCGTGCGGTCAGCTTGCCCTTACCATGCTGGGCATCAATGCGGCGCTGACCGCCGCCCATGCGCGCACCTTCGCGCTTGGCTTCAAGCTGTTCGATAATGGCGAGCTTCGACATAGGCATATCTCTCCGGTCATTGCGCGGACGTCTTATAGCGCTCTGTCCCAAGCTTTGCGACTTTTCGCAAATGTAAATTTGCTAATTTGCAAATCACGACTTCGCAAATTAGTGTCGAACACCCCACCATCCGTTCGTTTCGAGCGAAGTCGAGAAACGGGCGTACAGGTTTCTCGACTTCGCTCGAAACGAACGGCGGTTGGGAGCTACTGAGGAGGGAACGCAGACATGGCACGCGGCAATCGTATCTTTGCAGGACCAAGGCTACGCCAGTTGCGCCTCGACCATCGCATGGACCAGGCGACGATGGCGCAGGCGTTGAGTATATCCGTGTCCTACCTCTCCCAGATGGAGAATGATGACCGCCCCCTGACCGCCAAGGTCAAGGCCGCACTCGCCAATGCCTTTCCGACCGACTGGGCCAGCTTCGACGCACGCGAGGATGAGCAGATGCTGGGCGCCTTCACTTTCGCGCTCAGCCATCCCGAATTACCTGGTGTCGCGCTGGAGCCGGAGCGGATCGAGAAATTGCATCTGCAATTCCCAGAATTCGCGGCGCGCTATCTCGACCTCTATAATGCGCATCTGCGGGCGAACGAGCGGATCAACATGATCGAGGAAGCGATCGCCAATGACAGCACGGTGCAGGCGCGGCTGCCGTGGGAGGCGGCGCGCGACTGGTTTCATGAGGCGGGCAATTATGTCCACAGTATCGATTGCCTGGCCGAAGATATGGCCGCCAGCTTCACCGCGGGGCAGACCTTGGACGAAGGTATGTTGGTCGAAGCGCTGGCGCGGCGGCATGGCATCGAAACGCTGATCGCCGACACGCCCGACAGCGCGCTGCGATCCTATACCAGCAGCACCAAGCGGCTGTTCGTCAACGCGGCGCTGCCGACCGAGAGCCGCAAATTCATGCTGGCGCACCAGCTCATGATGCTGGAGGGGCAGGCCGTTATCGCCGATGTGGTGAGCAAGGCGGGGCTGCCCGTCACCGGCGCGGATCGGCTTTTGGCAATCGGCCTCGGCAATTATGCGGCAGGCGCGCTGCTGATGCCCTATGCCGCCTTCCGCGAAGCCGCCCGCACGATGCGCCACGACATCGACCGGCTCGCCCGCACCTTCGGCGTGAGTTTCGAGCAGGCCTGCCACCGGCTTTCGACGCTTCAGCGACCGGGGCTGCGCGGCATCCCCTTCTTCTTCTGCCGCGTCGACATGGCGGGCAATATCACCAAGCGGCACAGCGCCACCCGCTTGCAGTTCGCGCGGTTTGGCGGCGCTTGCCCTTTATGGAACGTGCATGAGGCAGTCGCGATTCCCGACCGGATCAACGTGCAACTGGGCGAAACGCCCGACGGCGTGCGCTACGTCTCCATGGCCAAGGGGCTGGTAAAGCCATCGGGCAGCTACAGCCGGACGCCGCGCCGCTTTGCCGTGGTACTGGGGTGCGAGACGGCGCATGCGGCGAACTTCGTCTATGCCGACGGGCTGCAACTGGACGTCGAAGGCGCAGCGACGCCGATCGGCATCACCTGTCGCCTCTGTTCGCGCCAAAGCTGCGACCAGCGCGCCTTTCCGCCCGCCGATCGGCCGATCCATGTCGACCCGGATAATCGGCAGATCGTTCCTTACTGGATTGGGTAAGCGATAGGGTTAGGGCTTCGTGCCTTGGCCATCGTGCAGTTTCGCCCACAGGCCCGCCGTGCCCGCTTCCTGCGCCTTCATCGTGAACTGCGCGGCGACCAGCCACCCCTTGATCGGGCGCATGGGCAATATGGTGGTCAGGATCAGCACCGGCACGCCAACGGCCAGATGCACCCACACGCCCGGTCGCGCCATGATTTCGAGCATGATGATGAAGATGACGCCGGGCACGCAGGCGAATAATTGCACGAACACGGCCGGGCCATCGGCAGGGTCCGCAAAGCTGTAATTGAGGCCACAGACTTCGCAATGATCGCGCATGGTCAGGAAGCCGTTGAAGATATGCCCTTCGCCGCAGCGGGGACAGCGGCCGAGCACACCCGTCTCATGCGCCGGGCGCTTGGGCCATTGGCGGCCGGTCTCGTCAACCCAATGGGCCTGGCTTTGCATGTCTGTCATGACGCTCCATGTGGCGCGTGCGAAGCGCATTGCAATTGGCCCTTTTGTCCTACCCCTTTGCGCGCCACTGGCCAAGGGGCGCACAAGGCGCTATCGCGCGCGCCAATCCTTCCGATCTTCAAAGGCAGTCAAATGGGTTTTCGTTGTGGTATCGTCGGTCTTCCCAATGTGGGCAAGTCCACCCTGTTCAACGCGCTGACGGAGACGCAGGCGGCGCAGGCGGCGAATTATCCCTTCTGCACGATCGAGCCGAACGAAGGGCGCGTGGCTGTGCCTGACCCTCGCCTGGAAACGATCGCCAAGATCGGCGGGTCTGCGAAGATTATTGAGACGCAATTGGCGTTCGTGGACATTGCGGGCCTTGTGCGTGGCGCGTCCAAGGGCGAAGGGCTGGGCAACCAGTTCCTGGCCAATATCCGCGAGACCGACGCGATCGTCCATGTGCTGCGCTGTTTCGAAGATGACGACATCACCCATGTCGAAAACAAAGTCGATCCGATCGCCGACGCGGAGACGGTTGAGACGGAATTGATGTTGGCCGACCTCGAAAGCCTGGAAAAGCGCGTTCCCAACCTGTTGAAAAAAGGCGCGCAGGGCGACAAGGAAGCCAAGGCGGCCGCTGCCGTTCTAACCCAGGCGCTCGACCTGCTACGCGACGGCAAACCCGCACGGCTGACGGCGCCGCGCGACGAGGAAGAAGCGCGGCTGTTTGCGCAGGCGCAATTGCTGACCGCCAAGCCCGTCCTCTATGTCTGCAATGTCGAGGAAGACAGCGCGTCGAGCGGCAACGCTCATTCGGCGCGTGTGTTCGAAAAGGCCGCGGCAGAAAACGCCAAGGCGGTGATCGTGTCTGCCGCGATCGAGGCCGAACTCGTCACCATGCCGGTCGAGGAACGGGCGGAATATCTCGAAGCGCTGGGCTTGGCCGAAGCCGGTCTCGCGCGGATCATCCGGGCCGGATATGAGCTGCTCGGCCTCATCACTTTCTTCACCGTGGGTCCGAAGGAAACGCGCGCCTGGACCGTGGCACGCGGATCGAAGGCGCCGCAGGCGGCGGGCGCGATCCATACCGATTTCGAAAAAGGCTTCATCCGCGCCGAAACCATGGCCTTTGACGATTATGTCCAGTTCAACGGCGAGACCGGCGCCAAGGAAGCGGGCAAATGGCGGTCGGAAGGCAAGGAATATGTCACGCAGGACGGCGACATCATGCTGTTCCGGTTCAACGTCTGACCTTTGGCGCTGCGCCCCGGCCCATCGCCTGCGCAGCGCAAGGCCGCCTTCCCGCCCAGCGTCGATGCGGACACGAGGCTGCTGATCCTGGGCAGCCTGCCCGGTGATGCGTCGATCCGGCAGGGGGAATATTATGCCCATCGCGGCAACGCCTTCTGGATGCTGATGGGGGACGTGCTGGGCGAGGATCTGCGCGGCCAACCCTATGCCATGCGGCTGAAGCGGTTGCGGGCACGGGGCGTCGGCCTATGGGATGTGATCGAAAGCGCGCAGCGTGAGGGGAGCCTTGACGGGGCCATTCGGGGGGCGGAAGTCCGCGATCTGGGGGCGTTCGTCGCGCGGCTACCAATGCTCGAAGCGATCGGCTTCAATGGCAAGACCGCCGCGATGCAGGGGCGGCGGCAGTTGGGTGACCGGCCGGGCCTGACGCTGATCGACCTCCCCTCCTCCAGCGGCGCCTATGCCAGCCTGTCGCGCGCGCAAAAGGCCGAGCGCTGGGCCGCCCTGCGGTCGTGGATTGCCCCACCTGCCGCTTAGTGTCACTTTACCGTCATGGCATCCCTGCTAAGCGCCATGCTTCAAAAGCCCCTAATCATAGAGTCGCCATGATCCCCCGTTCGATAGCCGTTGCCCTTTGCCTCGCCCTGTCCGGGGCGCTAGGCGCCTGCACTTCGGTCGAACAGCGTCCGGTCGTCGCTGCCCCGACAGAGGAACGCGCGCCGGTCACCATCCTGGTGTCGATCGACGGCTTTCACCCCGATTATTTGAAAAGGGGCGTGACGCCTGTCCTGTCCGGGCTGGCAGCGGGGGGCGTCGAAGCACCCATGCGCCCGTCCTTTCCGACCAAGACCTTCCCCAATCACTGGACCGTCGTGACGGGCAAGCGGCCCGATCATAATGGCATCGTCGCCAACAGCATGGAGGATGTCACCCGCCCCGATGAACGCTTCACCATGGCCAGCGACGATCCCTATTGGTGGAATGAGGCGGAACCAATCTGGGTGACGGCGGAGAAGGCCGGAGTGCGGACAGCGACCATGTTCTGGCCCGGCTCGAACGTAGCCTGGGGCGGCACGCGGATGCAGCAATGGCCCTATACGCTCGACGGCGGCACCCGCCCGACCGACTGGGCGCAGTTCAATCAACAGGTCAGTGGCACCCAGCGCGTCAACATGGTGCTGGACGTCCTTCGCCGCCCGGCCGCCATCCGCCCGCGCTTCGTCACCCTCTATTTCGACATCGTTGATACGGCCGGTCATATTTATGGACCGGATGCACCGGAAACCGCGCGCGCGGCAACAGAGGTGGACGGCCATATTCGTGACCTGATCGACGGTCTGAAGACTATGGGGCAGCCCGCCAATCTCGTCATCCTGTCCGATCACGGCATGGCCGCCAGCGCCAGCGACCGGGTGGTGATATTGGACAAGATCGCTGATCCGGCCGATTATCGCGTTGTCGAATCCGGTCCTTATGCCACGCTGGCGGCACAGCCGGGACGCGAAAAGGCGCTGGAAGCCGCTTTGCTCAAGCCCCACGCCCATATGCAATGCTGGCGCAAGGAAGCCATGCCCGCCCGTTTCCATTATGGCACCCATCGGCGCATCCCGCCCTATTTCTGCCTGGGCGAAACCGGTTGGGAGATACAGGCGACGACCCCGACCCGCGCCGTGACTGGCGGCAGCCATGGCTGGGATGATCAGGCACCCGAAATGCGCGCGCTGTTCATCGCCCATGGTCCGGCCTTCGCGGCGGGCACGCAGCCGGCGCGCGATTTCGCCAATGTCGATGTCTATCCCCTGCTCGCGCGTCTGATCGGCCTTGCGCCGATGCCCGGCGACGGTGATCCGGCCGCGCTCGCCCCCATACTCGCACACTGACCTTCCTTCAGGACATTTGCCATGCTGACCCGTCGCCAGATATTGACCGCCGCCGCCACTGCACCCGCCATCGGCGCACCCGCTTTGTTGCAGGCGCAAAGCTGGTATGCGGGCTATCCCTTTTCGCTGGGGGTGACGTCGGGTGATCCGGCGGCGGATGGCTTTGTCATCTGGACCAAGCTGGCACCCAAGCCGTTCGAGCCGCATGGCGGTATGCCGACGGTGCCGCTGCCGGTGAAGTGGGAAGTCGCCAGCGACGATCGCTTCAAGACGATCGTGGCGTCAGGCGAAGCGACCGCGCGGCCTGAATTGGCGCACAGCGTCCATGTCGAGGTCGCGGGGTTGCAGCCTGACCGGCCCTATTGGTATCGCTTCACGCTGGCAGGCGACCAGTCGCCGCGCGGCCGGGCACGGACGTTGCCGCTGGCCTCGACCAGCCCCAAGGCGCTGAAATTCGGTGTCGCCGGGTGCCAAAATTATGAGGACGGGCTGTTCACCGCCTTTCGCCATCTGGCGCGCGAGGATGACCTTGCCTTCATCTATCATTATGGCGACTTCATCTACGAATATAAGAAGCGCGGACCGAACTATGACAAAGACGGCCTGCCGGAGGCGCAGGTGCGCCAGCATATCGGCCAGGATTGCATCGACGTCGTCGACTATCGGCTCCGCTACGCCCAATATCTGAGCGATTACGACCTGCAAGCGGCACGCGCCCGGCACACATGGTTCCCGACGTTCGACGATCATGAGATCGACAATAATTGGGTCCAGGATTTCGCCGGCAAGGGGAACAGCCCCGCTGAAATCTTCCGCCTGCGCCGCCAGGCCGGACTGCAGGCCTGGTATGAATTTATGCCTGTGCGCGCGGCGATGATGCCGCGCAACGGCCTCATCACCAACGCCTATCGCGAAGCGCGGTTCGGCGATCTGCTGTCGATCGACTTTCTCGACACCCGCTCCTTCCGCACCGATCAGCCGTGCGACGATGGGTTCAAACCCTATTGCCCCGGCATCGACGACAGCAAGGCGATGGTCATTTCCGCCGAGGAGGAAGGCTGGCTGGTGCGCAACATGACGCGGGGCCAGACGAAGTGGAATTGCGTGGCGCAACAGATCATGATGATGTCGCTCGACCGCCGCCGCTATGCCGACGAGACCCAGAAAATCTACAATATCGACACTTGGGCCGCCTATACGGCGCAGCGCAGCCGATTGCTTGCCAAGATGCGTGGTCTCGATAATGTCGTGGTGCTGACCGGCGACGAGCATCAGAATTTCGCGGGGCTGCTCGACAATGGCGACAAGACCGTGGCGGTTGAGTTCGTGTCCACCTCCATCTCGTCGGGCGGCGACGGGTCGAACCTGCGCACCGGCAGCGACATCATGCTGAAGAACAACACCGAGCTGAAATTCATCAACGACCAGCGCGGCTATCTGGTCTGCGAAGTCACGCCCGACGCCTGGACGACGCAGGCGCGCGTGATGGACCAGGTATCGACGCCGGGCGGCACGATCAGCACGCGCGCGACGATGACTGTGCCGCGCGGCCAGCCGTCGCTGCAGATCAGCTGACATTGACGTAAACGTAAGGAGTGATAGAACGGTATCCATTGCAAAAAGGATAGGCATGGCGATGGATGACATTCTCTATTTCGAAGACATAGAGGTCGGCGACAGCTTCGCCTTCGGGCCGCTGACGGTCAGCCGCGAGGAAACGATCGCCTTCGCTGCCGAGTTCGACGCCCAGCCCTTCCACCTGTCTGACGAGGCCGCAGCGACCACCCATTTCGGCACTTTATCGGCCAGCGGGTGGCACACCACCGCGCTGTTCATGAAAATGTTCGTGACCGAAATGCAGAGGAATCCGGGGCGCCAGGCCGCAAGCCTGGGCGCGATCGGCGTCGATGAGCTACGCTGGCTCCGCCCACTGCGCCCCGGCGACACGCTGCGCGGGACAAGCGAAGTGATCGACAAAAAGGCATCGAAAAGCCGCCCGGAAATGGGGATCGTGCGCAACAAAGTGACGATCCTCAACCAGGACGATCAGCCAGTTCTAACCATGATACCGATCGCGATGTGGCGCACGCGGCCGGTGTGATTACGGACTGACTTCTTCGGATCATTTCCGCCCAAACAGCTTCTCGATATCGCCATGGCCCAGCTTTACCCATGTCGGCCTTCCATGGTTGCACTGGCCTGACCGGGGCGTCACTTCCATCTCCCTGAGCAGTGCGTTCATTTCCGCGACGCTCAGCACGCGGCCTGCGCGGACTGATCCGTGGCAGGCCATGGTTGCAGCGACGAGATCGAGCCGTTCTTTCAACGACAGGGCGCTGTCATAGGCGGCGAGGTCGTCGGCGAGATCAGTGACCAAACCCTGCACATCTGACTGGCCTAGCATCGCCGGGACCGTGCGGACCAGCATGGCGGACGGGCCAAAGCGTTCCAGTTCCAGCCCGAAGTCTCGCAGTTCTGCCACGCGAGCCTCAAGACGGTCGCAGGCTGGCTCTTCCAGTTCGACGACTTCGGGCAGCAGCAGCGCTTGGCTGGCAACCCCCTGCCCTTCCATCGCCCGACGCATCCGTTCCAGCGTCAGCCGTTCATGCGCGGCATGTTGATCGACGATGACGAGGCCATCCTCCGCCTCTGCCACGATATAGGTGCGCGCCACCTGCCCGCGCGCGACGCCGAGCGGGAAGCTCTGCCCTTCAGGCGCCGGAGCCGCAGCCGGTTCGGCACGGGCCTGGGGTGGCGGGGTCAGGAAACTCGACCGCCGGTCGCTGAAAGATGTTGAAGCCAACGGATTATAACTGACCGATACGGCGTCGAAAATCGGCATCGCGCCGATCGGTGTTGGCGAGACAGGCTCCGGGCGCCAGGCGGACAGCGCGGCGGGATCGGCGTTCTGGACCGCGCGAAAACCCTCCGCATCGAGCGCACGGCGCAGGCCTGATACGATCATGCCTCGGATCATCGTAGGATCGCGGAAGCGGACTTCCGTCTTGGCCGGGTGGACATTGACGTCCACATCGAGCGGCGGCACGTCGAGAAACAGGGCGACCACGGGATGCCGGTCCCGCGCCAGCATGTCGGCATAGGCCCCGCGCAGCGCGCCGATCAGCAACCGGTCCTTTACCGGACGTCCATTGACGAACAGATATTGATGATCGCCCACGCCGCGATTGTAGGTGGGGATGGAGGCAACGCCGGACAGGCGCACGCCTTCGCGTTCCAGGCTGACGATCACATGATTGTCGGCCAAGGCCCGATCGGTGAGCGCAGCGACCCGTTCCTCCCGCGCTTCGCCCGCTTGCACGCCCAGCGTCCGGCGGCCATCATGTTCGAGTGCGAACGCAACGGCGGGATGTGCCATTGCGAGACGGCGAACGATGTCGAGACAGGCGGCATATTCGGCCTTGGCCGAGCGCAGGAATTTGCGCCGGGCGGGCACTTTGGCGAAGAGTTGCTCGACGGTGACGCGTGTGCCGGGGGGCAGCGCCGCCGGCCCTTCGGCGACTAGCTGGCCATTATCGACGGTGCGGCTCCACCCGTCCGCACCCGCAACCCGGCTGTCGATGGTCAGCCGCGCAACGCTGGCGATCGACGGCAGCGCCTCCCCCCGGAAACCGAGAGTGGCCACATTTTCAATGGCATCGTCGTCCGGCATCTTCGACGTGGCATGGCGTTCCAGCGCCAGCACCATGTCCGCCGAATCCATGCCGCAGCCATCATCGCTCACCTCGATCCGGTCCAGCCCCCCGCCCGACAGGCGGATGGCGAGCCGAGTCGCGCCCGCGTCCAAAGCGTTTTCGACGATTTCCTTGAGCGCGCTGGCGGGTCTTTCGACCACTTCACCGGCAGCGATACGATTGACCAGATGTTCGGGCAGGCGGCGTATTGACATTGATTAGGGACTAGCCCAATCGGTCGCTTTCCGCGAGCCACCATCCTGATTTTTTTGCACTGCAAGGCGCAATAAGCGACGGACATACAGGCAGATGGAACAGCTTTCCGACCGGTCCCCCAGTCGCGTCGCGGGGACGGCGGGCGATACAGGATAAGGCATGTCGATCTTCTCGCGTCTCTTCAAATTCACCTCGCAGGATATGGCCATCGACCTCGGCACTGCCAATACGGTGGTCTATGTGCGCGGTCGCGGCATCGTATTGAACGAGCCGTCAGTGGTAGCCGTGGAAACGATCAACGGCGTCAAGCGGGTGAAGGCGGTTGGCGTCGACGCCAAGCTGATGATGGGCAAGACCCCGGACTCGATCGAGGCCATCCGGCCGTTGCGCGACGGTGTGATCGCCGACATCGACGTCGCCGAACAGATGATCAAGCATTTCATCACCAAGGTCCATGGCGGCAAGCATAGCCCCTGGCGCGCGCCGGAGATCGTGATCTGCGTGCCGTCGGGTTCGACCAGCGTCGAACGCCGCGCCATCCGTGACGCCGCCAGCAATGCCGGCGCGCGCCAGGTGTTCCTAATCGAGGAACCGATGGCCGCCGCAATCGGCGCCGACATGCCGGTGACCGAGCCGATCGGTTCGATGGTCGTCGATATTGGTGGTGGTACGACCGAAGTCGCGGTGCTATCTCTGCGTGGCCTCGCTTACACCACCAGCGTCCGCGTGGGTGGTGACAAGATGGACGAAGCGATCGTCTCCTTCGTGCGTCGTCATCATAATTTGCTGATCGGCGAAGCCACCGCCGAGCGCATCAAGAAGCAATATGGCATCGCCCAGTCGCCCGCCGATGGCGTTGGTGAGACGATCCATATCAAGGGTCGCGACCTGGTGAATGGCGTGCCCAAGGAAATCAGCATTAATCAGGGTCAGATCGCCGACGCGCTGGCCGAACCGATCAGCACGATCGTCGAAGGCGTGCGGATCGCGCTCGAAAACACCGCGCCCGAACTGGCGGCTGATATCGTCGATCAGGGCATCGTCCTCACCGGCGGCGGCGCGCTGCTCAAGGGGCTGGACGATGAATTGCGCGACGAAACCGGCCTGCCGGTGACGATTGCCGAAGATCCGCTGACCTGCGTCGCGATCGGCACTGGCCGCGCTATGGAAGATCCGATGTTCCGAGGCGTCTTGCAAACCGCCTGATCCGACGGGCTTTTTCGAAAGGGACGCGTAGATGGCGCGGCCACCCAGCCTACGCCCCGGCATCAACCGAAGGGCGCAATATAGCCTGTTCTTCGGCTATGTCGTGGCGGTCGGCGGCGCTGCGGCCGCCCTGCTGCTGGTCGTGGTCGCCATATTCGATCCCACCGGCTTTGCTGGCCTGCGCACCGCGACGGCGGAACTGACCCGACCGCTCTCATCGGGCCTGCGCAATATGGTCAGCGGCGTCAGCTCGGTGGACGAGGTGCTGGCCTCCTATTGGCGGGCGGGATCGCAGAATGTCGCGCTGCGGCGGCAGGTGGAGGCCGATCGCAATCGCATCATCGAAGCAAAGGCGATCGCCCAGGAAAATGCCCGGCTCAAGAAGTTGCTGCGTCTGGTCGATGCCGACCAGAGCAGCCTATTGACCGCGCGGCTCATCAGTTCTTCGTCCAGCAGCGCGCGTCGTTTCGCGCGGCTCAATGCCGGGCGCTGGCAGAGCGTGCGGCCTGGTATGCCGGTGCGCGCCGCCGAAGGGTTGATCGGCCGTGTCCACAGCACCACGCCCAACACCGCCGAAGTCTTGTTGCTGACCGACACCGGCAATATCGTGCCGGTCCGCCGCGCGAATGACAGCGTGCCCGCCATTTCCACCGGGGCGGGTGACGGATCGGTGGAGATCCGCGCACTGTCCGCCGGACGCAATCCGTTCAAGCCGGGCGACCTCCTGGTCACATCCGGCATCGGTGGCATCTATCAGCCCAATATTCCGGTCGCGGTGGTCGTGCGGGTCCAGGGTGAGATCGCCTGGGGCTTCCCCCTCGCCAATCCCTCGCGCGTCGATGCCGTGGTGGTCGAACGCCCGTTCGAGGATGTCGTGACCCGGCCCGATCCCGCCGCCGAAGCCCTGCCGCCGGAGGACGCCGCAGCCAGCAGCACGGCCGCGCCATGATCGATCGCCATCTTCGCCATGTGTCGCGCCTGGGCAAACATCCATCGCGTTTCCGCTTGGCCGGGACGCCGGTGGTAACGGTGATGGTCGGGTCGCTGGCGGCCGCGCTGCCGCTGATCGCACAGTCGCCGGTCATGCCGCCCTTTGGCCTGTTGTTGCTCTTGTCCTGGCGCTTGCTGCGCCCTGAACTGTGGCGCGCCTGGATCGGCCTGCCGCTTGGCCTGTTCGACGACATGGTCAGCGGCCAGCCGATCGGATCGGCCATGTTCCTGTGGACGGTGACGCTGCTGATGATCGATGCGGTCGAACATCGCATGGTGTGGCGCAGTTATCGGCAGGACTGGTTAATTGCGGCCATCGCCCTTATCTTCTGCATCGCCACTGGTCTGTTTTTCGCGCGGATTACAGGTGGCGGCGAAGTGAGGTTGCTGTTGGTCGCGCCGCAGATGCTCTGGACGATATTATTATTCCCCTTCGTCGTCCGGCAATGCGCCCGGATCGACCGCTGGCGCGTGATGGCATGAAATTTCCCCTGCTCAAGCCCAAGAGCGTCACCGAAGCCAGCCAGACCTTCACCTTTTCGCGACGGACGATGGTGTTGGGGGCGATACAGGGTGGCATCGGCGCGATGCTGGCAGCGCGCATGGCTTGGATCAGCGTCGCGGAAAATGAAAAATATGCGATGCTGTCGGAAAGCAATCGCGTCAATCTGACGCTCATTCCGCCGCGTCGGGGCTGGATCATAGACCGCAACGGCCGTCCGCTCGCCAATAATCGCACCGATTTTCGCGTCGATCTCATCCCGCAACGGGTGGTCGATGCCGAAGGCACGATCCGCCACCTGGCCCAATTGCTCAGCCTGGAATCGGACGAGGTCGAGCGTATTCGCGAGGAACTGGACAAGTCGGCGCGTTTCCGCCCCGTTCAGGTATCCGACAAGCTGACCTACGAGCAATATGCCGCGGTCAGCGTCCGCCTGCCCGACTTGCCCGGCGTCGCGCCCAGCCAGGGTTTTTCGCGCTATTATCCGGCCGGCTCCACTGTCGGTCATTTGCTGGGCTATGTCGGTCCCGCGACGGCGGAGGATTATAAGGAACGGCGCGATCCGCTGCTGATCACACCGGGATTCAAGGTCGGCAAGGACGGGCTGGAAAAGGCGTTCGACCAGCATCTGACCGGTAAGCCCGGTGCCAAGCGGGTGGAAGTGACCGCGCGTGGCAAGATCGTGCGAGAACTGACCACCCGCCCCGACATGCCGGGCAATCCGATCAAACTGACGATCGATGCAGGCTTGCAGGAATATGCGGGCCGTCGTCTCGCGACCCAAAGCGGGTCGGTGGTCGTGATCGACTGCGCCAATGGCGACGTGCTGGCGATGGCGTCGATGCCCAGTTTCGACCCCAACAGCTTTTCCGACGGCATCAGCCAGTTGGAATGGGCGATGCTGTCGCAGGACGATCATGTGCCGCTGCGCAACAAGACGTTGCAGGGTCTCTATCCCCCAGGATCGACCGTCAAGCCGATGGTGGCGCTGGCGCTGCTGGAGGCCGGCGTAGGCCCGCAGGAGACGGTGGGGTGTTCCGGTGCCATCCGGGTCGGCAACACGCTGTTCCACTGCCACAAGCGGCGCGGCCATGGCTCGGTCAACATGCGGACGGCCATCGCCCAGAGCTGCGACATCTATTTCTATCAAATGGCCCAACGCGTCGGCATGAACCGCATTGCCGAAATGGCGCGGCGGTGCGGCATGGGCCAGCGCTTCGACCTGCCCTTCCCCAGCCAAAGCTATGGCACCGTGCCCGACCCGGCTTGGAAGGAAAAGAAATATGACCAGAAATGGCAGGTCTACGACACGGTGAATGCCACCATTGGTCAGGGCTACATGCTTATCAACCCGCTCCAGATGGCGGTGATGGCCGCGCGACTGGCGACGGGCAAGCAGTTGATGCCCAACTTCCTTCATGGTGCCAAACGCCCTGCCCCCGCCTCCGTGGGCGCATCCGAAGAGCATCTGGCCGTGATCCGCGACGCGATGAGCGCGGTGGTCAATGGCGGCGGTACGGGCGGCGCGGCGCGGATGGCCATTCCTGACGTGCTGATCGCGGGCAAGACCGGCACCGCGCAGGTCCGCCGCATCACCATGGCCGAGCGCGCAGGCGGGGTCCGGCGCGATGCATCGCTTGCCTTCAAGCTGCGCGACCATGCCCTGTTCCAGGGCTTCGCGCCGTTCGACAATCCGCGCTATGCCGTCGCCTGCATCATCGAACATGGCGGCCATATGATCCGCAACGAGGATGCGCCGATGATCGCCAGCGACACCCTCTCCTATTTATTCGATCCCAAGAAGGCGACGGAGAAGCTGGAAACGCTGGAAAAAGGCTGGGGCGGGACGCCGACCGAACGACAGGCGCGGCAGATGGCGGCTTTCCGTCTGGCGCGCGCGATCGAACGCGGCGAAGTGCCCCCGCCGATCGCCGACAATGGCAGCAATGCGGCTGAAGCGGACAATGGTGCTACCGCATCCCCCTCGCCCGCCAGCAATGAGAGCGACGCACCATGAGCCTCGTCCCGCAGCCACTGACCCAGTTTCCCTGGCGCGTCATGGCCTTGCTGCTCGCGATCGCCACATTCGGCACGCTGGTGCTCTACAGCGCGGCGGACGGCAATATCTTCCCCTGGGCCGTCAACCAGTCTGTGCGCTTCTGCATCTTCTCGGCCATGGCGCTGGTCCTCAGCCGCATTCCGATCGAGCTATTCTCGCGCTTCGCTTTTCCCGCCTATGGCAGCGTGCTGGTCGCCTTGGTCCTGGTCGAGTTGATCGGCGGGGTCAGGGGGGGCAGCCAGCGCTGGATCAACCTTGGCTTCATGCTGCTCCAGCCGTCGGAGTTCATGAAGCCGATCATCGTGCTGGCCGTCGCGCAATTCTACGCCAGGCTGCCTGTAGGAGAAATTCGCCGCTGGAACGCGATCTGGCCCGCCCTACTATTGATCGGCCTGCCTTGGTCGCTGGTACTGATCCAGCCGGATCTCGGCACCGCCACGATGATCCTGGCAGGCGGCGTGACGGTCATGTTCCTCGCCGGACTGCCGCTACGCCTGTTCGTCGGCTCTGGGCTGGCGCTGGCCGCGATCGTCCCGATCGCCTTCAGCTTCCTGCACGACTATCAGCAAAAGCGCGTCCTGATCTTCCTGGACCCTGAAAGCGATCCTCTGGGTGCCGGCTATCATATCAGCCAGTCGAAGATCGCGATCGGTTCCGGCGGCATCTGGGGCAAGGGCTTCCTGCAGGGCTCACAAAGCCATCTCGACTATCTGCCCGAAGGCCATACCGATTTCGTTTTCGCCACCATGGCGGAAGAATGGGGGCTGGTTGGCGGTATCGTCATGATCGGCGCCTTCATGCTGCTGTTCCGCTGGGGCCTGCGCGTGGCGATGCGGACCCCCGACAAATTCGCGCGCCTGGTCGCGGCGGGACTGACCACCACGATTTTCTTCTATGTCGCGATCAACCTGATGATGGTGATGGGCCTGGCACCGGTCGTCGGCATCCCCCTGCCCTTCATGTCCTACGGCGGGTCGTCGATGCTGACGGTCATGTTGTGCGTGGGCATCATCATGGCCATCGACCGCAGCAACCGCCGCAGCAGCGGTCATAGAAACTGGGCATAAGACCGGTGTGATGTCACGGCGCTGAAACTTTTTGCGCCGCAACGCAATTTAGGGTTTGCGAATCCGGTCGACGCTGCTAATTGCCCGCCCACGCCAACGGACACTGGCTCTTCCAGACAGTCCGATGCCGGTGTGGACGCATAGCTCAGTTGGTAGAGCAGCTGACTCTTAATCAGCGGGTCCTTGGTTCGAGCCCAAGTGCGTCCACCATTTTTTTCAACAACTTATCATTCATTTGAGACAAGATAGAGCCGCGGACGGCTCTGACTGTGTCCATTTTTGTGTCCAGTATCGGTCACGGTTTCTCTAGGCTTTTCGATCTTCCCGGATGTGTCCGGAAAAATCAGCTGGTCAGCATAGGGTGCCAGATGCTTCACCGACATGTGGGCGTAGCGCCGCACCATCGATTCCGACTTCCAGCCCCCGAGTTCCTGAAGCACCCAGGTGGGCACGTCATTCTGCCGGAGCCAGCTGGCCCAAGTGTGCCGCAGATCGTGCCAGCGGAAATTCTCGATCCCGCAGGCCTTCAAGGCGGCGCGCCAAGCCCTGTTGTTCGCGCATCGCAGCGGATTGCCGCGATAGGTAAACACATGGGTATCATGCTTGCCTTGCTGCCGTCCCAAAACGCCAAGAGCGATTGCGTTGAGCGGTACACCGAGCGCTGCACCATTCTTCGTATCGCCATGCTCAATCGTCGCTATGGCCCGGTTCATATCGACCCGGTCCCAGGTCAGGTTGAGTATGTTTCCCTGGCGAAGGCCCGTCGACAAAGCGAACAGGACAACCTCGCGCTGATGAGCAGGTAGCTTATCCATGAGCGCCCTGGCCTGATCGTGTGTGAGGCATCGCACCCTGACCTTGCCGCTCCTCTCATAGGTCTTGAACGCCGGTATCTGGTCGATCCATTCCCACTCGCGCTGCGCCTTCCGGAAGATGGCGCGGATAAGCGCCACATAGAGATCCTTTGTGCGATTGCTCGATCGGGCATGGTGTCGGGTGATGATCGCGTCGATCATGTCCCTGCTCACCTGTTCCATTGTCTTGCCACGCAGGTGCTTGGTAAACCATCGGATCCGGCTCACATCGTCCCTATAGGACTTCTTGTGCGTCATTTCCTTCAGCCACCGCAAAGCCGCCTCGTCCCATGTGCGCTTCGGCTTCTGCTTCAACCTGGCAAGATCCCACAGCTGGGCCTTCAGCTTGTCGTGATATTCTTGCGCCTTTTTCCTGTCGGAGGTTCCAGTAGAGCGTCTAACTGTCGTTCCGTCAGGTGCTGTGCATTTGACATAATAGGTGCTTGCACGCTTGTAGAGTGCCATGTTGCCTGCCTTTCGTCGGCACTCGACTGCATCCGTGCACGCCCAGAATATCGAGCGCGCAGGGAAGCGACAAGGTCCGCTTCCAAAAAGCGCCAGTCACGACCGAATTTCGCGCCAGGAACGACCCCGGCTTTCGCGTAACTGCGCAGCGTATTTGAGTGAATTCCCAGGAAAGCGGCGGCTTCCTGAAGGCTCAGGATCCGAGCCGGAGCGGTATCTGGTGCACCGCCGGGCGCGCCAGGGCTGTCGTGAGGATATTGCATGCACCGATGTTCCCGAATCGAACCCAGCGCGTGATGAAGCTCTTTCAAGATACCCCAATTTGCGTCGGAGAAAAGAGCTCCCTCCACTCGGCGCCCCGCCGATGCCCCTTTGCGTCACGGCACTTGCTGGATCTTTGACGCCTGCCGTGCAAAACTATTCTCGCCGAAACGTCGACGTAGATGCTCAGACACACTTAGCGCATAGCGGCG
The DNA here is from genome assembly GCF_032227065.1 of Sphingobium sp. SA2. NCBI lineage: Bacteria > Pseudomonadati > Pseudomonadota > Alphaproteobacteria > Sphingomonadales > Sphingobiaceae > Sphingobium > Sphingobium sp. SA2. Next base: position 2,349,362 of record NZ_JAPMXX010000006.1, on the reverse strand, counting down.
CTGCCGCCAGTCGGTCGGGCTATGATAGATGCCGACGGCCTTCCAGTAATTGCCGGTGACGGTCAGCCCCGACAAGAATATCCAGCGCGCCGCCTCGACATTGAAACAGGCATCGAATTGCAACCAACTACGAACCTGCACATCATGGCGGCCGATCGCTTTGGCAATCCTGGGCACCCACCAGCTATTGATCTGTAGCGGCCCGAGATCATGCGTTCCATTGGTGTTTGCGACCGCGGCTCCGATCCAGCCGCCTTCCTGATCGCGCAGCCCCCACAAAGTGCGTTCAAGCCACAGAGCACCTCGCGATGCTGATTTGATGCAAGCGCTGATCCGGACGGCTTCCTCGGGAGAGCGGGATCGTGAATGGGCGGGCACGACGGCAGCTGAAATCGTAAACAGCAGGCCCGCAGAGCTAAGCCAGTTTCTAGCGATCGATCCCATGACGACCTCCCTGAGGCAGTTTGCCCTCGCTGCGATCCGCTTGCCGTTCGACAGGCCCTGTGCGATCCAGCAAGCTGTTAAAATGCCGGTCCAGCGCCTCCGCCAGGCTCCTGGCGTTTGTGGCGAGCCGAACCCCAAGCCCTTTCCTGCCACTCGCTCGCCTGTGCAGCCTCGCGCTCAGCAAGCGATCGCTATTCTCCCGCCGCTCTTGCTGATGCGCCTTTCGCATCTCCTCGATCCACGCCGGTTCCCGTTCAGTGAACCGGTCCGCCCTGTCGCGATCGAGCCGGCCCAGTCCTTCCAGGGCAGAGGTCTTCTCGCCAGACGACCGCTCGAGTTTTGCAACGAGCCTGTCCTTGTCCTGGGTCCACAATTTGACGCCCAGCCGCGCACGGGTAATTGCCGTATAGTAGTTCTGGCCGGTAACCAGCGGTGACCCGAGCGGGGCCAGAACATAGACCCGCGCATAGGTTCTGGACTGCGCCGCATAGATTGTTTCGGCGTAACCATGGTCCCAACTCTTGTGCCGCGAGAGATCGATCGTTTGGGCGCGATCACCTTTGTCCCACCGAATGGTGGCCGAGCTTCCATCGAGTGCTTCGACCGTACCGCGTTGGGCGTTCTTGATGCCCAGTTCATGGGAGACCAGCCGCCATTGAATGCGATCGCCTTGGGCAAGGCTGCGCGTTTCAGAGACGAAGATGTTGACCTGTCCGCCCTTGGTGAGCCGCGGATCCCAGCGAACGATGCGACCCTGTTCATCGACGAGACGGACCTGCGGTCGGCCGCGCTCGTCGCGCACGATGCCCAGCACCCGATACTCGGTATCGCGGGCGAGCCCGGCCTCGGCCTGATCGCGACCGAATGTGACAACCTGACCGGATGTGTAGAAGCGGGCGAGATGCTTCTCCTGCTCGGTGAGGCCGGCAGGCGAAAGGATATTGAGCCGCGCATCCTGCGCAGCCACCACCCCCTCACGCTGCAACGCCTCCCGTACCTGCGTATTGACGATCAGCCTGGTCGCATTGTCCAGAACGAGGATGTTGGTGCTGGCTCGGGTCTCTGGCCGCAGGCGCGTCCACTCGGCCACCAAGCCCTTTGCGAGCGATTCCGCGTCTCCGCCAGACACCACTTTGTCCAATTGTGCGAGCGAGCCAGCATAGTCGCCCGCCCGTGCTCTTGTGACGGCATCTTTCATCCGCGCCGTTTCCTGACGCCGCGATTCGGTGAGCTGCGCCGTTGGCATGCCGAGCTGCTGCATCAGCCAGAAGGCTTTGCCCTGCTCAATGGCCCCAGTCTGCTTGTTGTCACCCAGGAGGATGAGCCGGGCGCCAGTTCTGCGGCTGATCTCCAGGATCCGCAGCGCCTGTCGGTTACCGAGCTGCCCCGCTTCGTCCAGCACGAGGACGTCGCGCCCGGACAGGCCATAGCCGCCCTCGGCAAGAAGGCTCGCAACGGTCCGGGATTTGATGCCGGCCGTGTCGCCAAGGTTCGCCGCAGCTGATGAGGTGGGCGCCAGGGCATGAAGCGTTGCCCCCGGCTCGGCAGCCCGATGCAGAGTGGCGATCAGCATCGATTTACCCGCACCCGCGACGCCATGAACGCCTGTGACCCGGTCGCGGCTCAACGCCAGGTTCACGAGCGCTCGCTCCTGCATGGGCGACAATCCGGCCGTTTCCAGCGCGCCCAGCAAGCGATCGGAAGATGCGATTGGTCGGCCATCTTCGATCGAGAGAGCGAGATGCTGCGCCAGGGCCTGCTCGAAGCGGACTGAGCGGCGCGTCGTCCGTCCGCGATTCAGGATCTGATCGCCGGTCTGCTCCCGGGTCGCGAGCAATTTGCGGCGCGCCTCATGCCCTTCGAGGAGCGGGCGAACGTCGCCAAAGCGGACCTCGCCGACATGAGGCGCAAGAGCCTTTGTGATCAACCGGCCAAGCGGATTGACCGCCTCTCGACCTTCGGTCTGTCGGACACCGAACAGGGCCGCGCGTGCCGCTTCTGCAGGTGCGAGAAGGAGGATGCGTTCGCCACCCTTTTCCGCTTCCGCCCGCAGGCTGTCGAGCGCGGGCGCATGTTCGCCCAGCCGCGTTCGCCACTGGAGATGCAGCGTCTCAAGGCCGATCTTCTCCTTTGGCCCGCGTGTCGCATAGAAGGACTTTCGCCGCGCAGCCTGTCCTTCCAGACCGTGCTCACGGGCATGGGCATCGATCTGTTCGGCACGCTGCGACATGTCCACGATCAACTCTGGGCGTACACCCCGGATCTCGAACAGGCCCCGGCGGGGGTCGGCGGCGATTTCGTAGCCGAGCGTTCGCAGGCCCTGGGCGAGCTCGTTACGGTAGATCTGCCCTGCGCTCATCTGCTCGCTATACATGGCCCGCGTTTCCAGGCTCGCCATGGGGGCGTCGCGCTGCCGGTTGGTCATGTTGAGGACCACCACATGGGTATGGAGATGCGGATCGAGCTCCCGGCTCGCATGTTCGGTAAAGCGCGCCCACAGGAGCCGACCGGTCGTTTCGTGCAGCACGCGGCCATCCTCTCGCCGACGAAGTTGCGCCTGCTCCTCAAGCCAGGAGAGCGCGACGCTGACCGCCTGTTCGTGGGCATCGGCGATCCGCGAATCCCCTACCGCAAGGGCCATCACCGATACCGATTTTGGCGCGCTCAGAGCGAAGTCCCAACCCGGGTGATGCTCGATCCCGCCCTCGCGGTGTCGGCCCAGTTGCTGGCCCGCAACCGCACCGCGAAGGAGACTCTCGAAGGTATTCGGATCGACCTCGCCGGAAAGCCCAAGCTCCTCTGCGAGGACGCCGCCCCATTGGGAGCCTTCCGTCCCGCCCTTGGTGTAATAATCGCCGATCGCATAATAGCGCGCTATGTTGCCGGCCGTTCCGGTCAAACGCCTGGGATGCATCATGCCGGCCTCGACGCGCTACGCATGCCGCCCCTGCGGCCATGCTGGGAGAGGCCAAAGCCGGAGGAACGCCCCAAAAGCTCCGGTCCCGATGTGGATGGCAGATGTTCCTGCGATGCGGCCCCTGGTGCAGATGCAGGCGGAACCTCTGCGCGCAGCGGTATCTCGGCATCGAGAGGAAGTTCGGGCGACGCGACGGCCTTGCTGGGAGGTCGCAGCTTCTTCTTCGCGTCTTTGGGGGCGTCCCGCGCTTGAGCCGCCAAGACTGGCGACAATCGCACGGCGGGGGCGGTCCGCTCCTCGAACGCTGGAAAGCAGGTAGGAGATCGGTTGTAACTGTCCTTGAAGCGGGCAACCGGAAGGTCGCGACCAAAGCGCAGGAAGCCGGTCAGGTTGGGAAGATTGGTCACCTCCGTGTGCATGACGAGCGGGCGAGTCACCTGCATGCGCGAAAGGTTCACCCCGTCGCGCATATCGTTCACGCCGTAGGACATGCCTTCATTGGCCTCGACCTGTTCGACCTGTCCCAGATTTTCCGAGACATGCTTGGCTGTCGGCGTGTCGTTCGCCCGCAGTGCGACCCATGTCGAGCAATATCCGGTGATCGCGGCTGCATCCTGAATGCCGTAGGTCGCCTCGAGCTGCGGGTAGCTCTGAAACCCCAATATGCCGCACCCACCATATTTGCGGGCACGAGCAAGAAAGTCTGAAAGCGAAGGCAGCTTCTGAAGGGTCGGCAGTTCGTCGATCACGCAATAGAGACGCCGGGCGCGATCGGGCGCGAGGCTCATGATCGCGCTGATGGCGATGTCGAGCCAGACCGTGATCAGTGGTCGAAGCGAGGGCAACTGATCGGCTTTCACAGTGATGAAAAGCCAGCTGTCATCCTCCTCATTGGCGACCCAGTCGCGGATCGAGAAGCCGTCGAGCGTGTCATCGAGATAGGAGAAACTGCGCATGACCGACGCCAGCTCGGCGCGGATGCCGGCCGACGTCCGATCGCCCTCCGTCGAGATGAAAGCGGCAGCATCGGTCCCCTCCGCAAAAGTCGCGAGGTCCTTCAAGGGGGAACGCAAGATCGTATCGAGCAACACCGAAACGAGCATACTATTGTCGCGCGCGAGTTTCCGGAAGACAGCTACGAGCGTGCCTCTGGCGGCCTTCGCCCAGAAGGGATCGCCGGACTTGTCGGGAATGGTCGACTCGGCGATTTGGTCATAATGATAGTCGCGCGGCACATCGACCCAGGGCGACCAGCTGTCGGCCCTGGCATCAAGCGGGTTCAGCAGAATGTCGTGCCCGGGCCTGTAGAATTTCTCGACGAACGTTCCGGCGGCGTCATAGACGATCGCCCTGCGGCCCTGCTTGCGGATGCCGGCCAGCATCTTGACGATGATGTTAGTCTTGCCCGTCCCGGGCGCGCCGCAAATCAGAATATGTTCGGGCTCGAACGCGTCAGGAACCGGCACGCCGCCGATCTCAAAGCTACCCTTTCGGCTTCGCCAAAGCAGGCGCCGTAGCTGTCGAGGGGTCCCGAAACGGGCACCGCGTAGGAACTGGTTGGATCCAAGCCCACGCCCAGTCCTCGTAAAATAAAACCATGCCCAAAATAGCATGAGAAGCGAGAAGCAGCCGACCAGCGCCGCCCCGACAAGGAGATGATGCTCCATCGCCCGAAGCGCCTGCTTGGCGACGCCAGACTCCAGCAGCGTATCGGAGTTGGTCCAATATTCCGGCCCCTCCGGTCCCCTGAACAGGAGCGGCGCTCCACCAGGCACGTCACTTTTAAGGGTCGCTTCAACGATCTTGAACGCGACATAGCGCTGATAGTCGTTCGCTTTCTCCAGAACATACCAGAGCGTGCCGCCGACCCACAGGACGAGCCCTGCCGCCACGGTCTGAATAAACACCTGGGTCGTCATGCGCACATTATGGACGATGGCCTGTCCGCCCCTTGTCCAGGACCCGAGCGTGTCGTTGCGGAAGATGCTCATGAGCTTATCTCCACGGGATCGATAAGGCCCCGCTCGAGGAGGAGTTTGCGGGCGTCGGCCGTACCGCGGGCCAGGAGGTCGGGATGACGGGCGCTCACATAGGCAGCAAGGATCGCGAACACCTGGATGTTTGTCGCATGCAGTTCATCGAAACGGCCATGATAGCCGCCCGCGTCCATGCCTTCATAGCGATCGAGAATGCCGCGAACATAGTCGGCAACGCTGGTATCGGTGGCACGTGCGCCGAGAACGAGACGCTCATAGAGCGCATCTTTGAATCTGATGGTAACCCTTGCCACACGCCGAACTCCTGTTCGACGCCTGATCGGGGTGATGAAGCGGGTCCGTAAATAAAGCTATTTCGCCCTGATCTCAAGACAATATGCGTCATGTCTACGGCAGCCAAAGGTTGCCAAAGAAGATCAGGCGCTTGGCTGGACGCCGACCTTTGTGGTCAGCCAGAGCGTGCCGGTGGCACCCAGTTGTGCCACCGCTCGTCATACCGGAAATTTATGAAAAACAGCAGAAAGGCTGGCGATTCGCACCCGCAGCACCCGTGCGTACGGTGCATTACAAACGGCCACGAGCCGTGCGTCTTTTCTTCGCAGCGCCTTGCGCGCTGCGCAGCCGCGTCCAGGCAAGGGCGGGCTGCCCCCGGCAGGGGGCTCTTTTTCTTCGCCGGCACCAGCCGGCCCCAAAATTGCATTGCAGATATCCTCCCGATGTGAATAGTGGAGCGTGGCGGGCAGACCTTCAGCTGAAGGATAAACATCATGCCCAAAATGACCGATCGCGAGCGGCTCGCGAAGATCGAAGCCGGTCGCCGCAAACTCGACGAGGAAGCCGACACCGTGCGGCAATCCCTTCGCGCCCAATATGCCGCGCACATATCCCAGATTGCCGTCGAACAGTTGAGCGAGCGCGAGTTCAAGGACCTGCTCACGCATGCAATCCGGGTCGGCGGCGCGGCCGCTATCACGGCCCTCAAGGCGTTGCCCATCACCGCCGCCATAACCCAGACGTCGCCGGAACGGCGTCCCAGCGACGAGCACGGCGGAGCCGCGCGCAGGAGGCCAGCGCTTCCTCCAAGCGCCGGATCGCCGGGCGACGGGGCCGGCAGCAGGCCGGCTCCCTGAGCCCGGCGATACTCTCCCCAGGCACAAAAAAAGGGCGCTGGCGGAGGGCCGAACCCTTCCACCAGCGCCACTGCCCCGTTCGTCAACCTGCCCGGCGTTGCTGGCCTGCCAACGTGAAGAAATGCGCCGGCACCCCAGCCTCCCGCACCATCCGCGCGAGGTTCGACTGTATTCCCGATCCCTCGCAGACGATCGCTTCGACCGGCTTCAACCGTAGCAGCGCCTCGTTGCGCGCGAACCCGGCCCGCTGTCCCAGCCGGTGATTGAGCGTGAAGGCGATGAGCTTCACCTTCCGGCTCGCGGCCCACGCAGCGGCGATCGCGTCGCAGCCCTTGGCCTGGGCCGTCGTCGCAAGAAGCATCGAGGGGACCCGTGCCTTGATCTGGTCGAGCCGCTCCCAGATCTGGGCGTGATCCTCCCATTGCTGTCCCCCGGAGAATATGACAACCGGACCTTGCGGCGCCAGCGCTTCGTTGCGCCTGTTGCGGCGTGCGGCCAGGAAGTCGGTGGCGGCGATCACCGAAGCGGTGCGTTTGCTCGAGACCAGCGTGCCGCGTGGTGCCGACCAGGGCCGTCCGGTCTCGACCCGGAAGAGATCGGCGCCATGGTCGCGCATGCAGGCGATAGCCTCGCGCGCCTCGTCGAGTCCGTGGCAGAGCGCCTGCGCCTCCTCCAGATTGGCCGTGGCAATCTCGCCGCCGTCGCTTTCGCGGATGAGCTGGCCCACCTGTCGCGCGGCCCTGTCGGCCTCGCCATCCAGCTGATCGGCGAGCCTGTGGAAGCTGTGCACCAAACCCCAGGCGAGCCGTTCGGACAGGGCTTCGAGCCGCGTGTCCCGCAGCAGATCGAACAGCGTCGTCACCATCAACTCGACCCCAAGTTGCATCGCCAGCGGGTCAGGCATGTCGGCTGTGATAGCCTCGTCGCTGCTCCCCAGCCGCACCGCGTCGGCGGTTTGGGCAAAGGCGGCGGCGAAGCGGTCTGATGCTTGCCTCGTCTCTTCGGCGAAGAACCCGGCGATATCGGCAAAGCGGGCGGCGGTGGTGGTATCGGTCGTCATGAAAACCTCCTTTTTTTGAAGAGGTTTGTCCCCCTGCACGGGCTCCGAGCGGCGGGGTCAAGGACCGCGAAGCGGCCGCTCCGCGGCGGTGGGGGCAACGATTTTCTCTGGCGGCCGCGGAGCAAGGAAGGAAACGCCGACGTCCGCTCCGCCAGGGAAAATGGTGGGGCCCCGCCGTCCTTGAGGCCGACGCGGTCCCGTGCCACAATCGGACGTCTTGAGAGAGAGGAAGAGCTACCCTGCGGGGGGCTCGATGCCCCCCGCAGGGTAATGTGGAGGGCACCGCGCTCGCCCCCAGGCACCTCTGGCCTTCTCCTGTTGCTCCAGAGAATGGCAGGGCTTACCAGTTGAACCTCTTCAACCCGTCCACCTCGTCAGCATCGCAGTCGAACAGGATGTAGGCACAGTCCAGCGACCGGGCGAACCGCTGAACCTCGGCAAGCTCTGGCGGTATGCGCGCAGCATCATCGCCCTCGACCACAAAGGTCGAGACGAACCATCCATACCAGGTCGCGGCCACCGTGAGGGGCTGGAATTCGACCGGCAGACTGGCCCAGTTCGCCAGAAGCTGTGAGGTTGCAAGGCTCACATGAGCGGTGCTGACGACAAGATGCTTTCCAAATTCAAGCGGCGCTTTGCGCGGGTCTGGAGGCCTGCTTGGGGGCGGCTCAGGCGGGCGGTACATAGGCATCGTAGGGATTGCCGTCGTGAAGATGCCCGAAGGGCGTCATCACATAATCCCTCTCCTCTCGTCCGACCGCACAGATCACATAGCGCGGGACACCTGTTGCAGCGTCCCTGCATTCGAGCAGCGCCAGATCGCCCTGCTCCGCCGCGCGGAGCAGGGTCTCGAAATTGCGCCTATATCCTTCGGGAATAGCCATATCCGCCTCCTTATGCCGCGTTGCGCCGACGCAGCTTTATATCGGGTGCCTGGCCCTCGCGCCTGAAGGCGTGGATCGGGACGCCCGCCTCGCGCAGGAGCTGGTAGAGATTGGCCTGAAGCCCCGATCCCTCGCACAGGAGCGCCTCGACGGGCGCGAGATCGACCAGCTTGCGGTTGCGCGCAAAGGCGACCTTGGAACCAGTGCCGTAGAGCCCGTAGGTCACTAGCGGAACCCGCTTTTCGGGCCGCGCTGCCCAGGCCGCGGCGATCGCGTCAGCTCCCTTGCGCTGCCCTGTCGTGACGAGCGTCATGTTCGGCACGCGCGCGTGGATTGCATCGAGCCTGTCCCAGATCTGCTGGAAATCATGCCAGAGCGCGGGTCCTGAAAAGACCACGATGGGGCCCTGGGGCATGTGCCGTTCACGGGCCGCAAGCTGCCGGGCGCGCAGGAAATCGAGCGCGTCGATCTGGCTTGCGCCGCGCGCCGTGGGCTTGCTGCCACGGGACGGTGACCAGGGCCAGCCCGAGAGCGCGCGATAGGTTTCCGCAGCGAAATCGCGCATCGTCTCGACTGCGGCGCGCTGCTCGGCCACGGTCTGGCACAGCAGCTGCTTTTCCTCGAGCTCGCGCGCATAGACCTCGCTTGGATCATAGGAACGGGCAAGGTCGCCCAGTTCCCGCGCAAGGCCGTCTTCGCGCCGCTCGAGCTTGCTGGCAACAAAGTGGAAGGAGTTGACGAACCCCCAGGCGATCTCGGGCGCGAGCGCTTCGAGCCGGGTGTCGCCAAGAAGATCAAACAGACAGGCAATGACGCCCCCGCAATCGGCCTGGACCGCGAGCGGTTCGGGCATGTCGAGTTCGGCGGGCGCTTCGCCCGGCCCGGAGACGGTGAGGCCAAGCGGCTCTCCGAACACGGCCTGGAACTCGGGGCTGGCGGTCATCTCTGAATATAGCTGGCTCAAGTCAGCGAAGCGGTGCACGCTCTGCGCTGCGATACTGGTCATGACGATGCTCCATGGGCATGAGAAGAAAGGCCCCGGGGAGGGCTGGGCCTCCCCGGGGACACGCTATCAGGCGAACGGGATTTCCTGATCGAGGGAGGTGCCCGCCTCCATCAGGCCGCCGTCATCGCCCGCGGTGCTGCCGCCAAAGCCGCCCTCGCCCCGCGGCGCATAGTCACGGCCGCTGTCCGCGCTCCGGCTCGGACCGAAGGCATCGCGCGGCTGCTTGCGCCGCCAGGCGACTCGATAGCCTTCCTCCTCATTGCCAAAGAGCGCGATCGGGAGCGGCTCACCCAGGCTCGGATCGTCGATCGATCCCTGGAGGAACAGTTCGCCGGTCGTGTTCTTGGCGACCGCCTCCCAGAGCGCGCCGATCTGCACCCAGCGGTTGCCGACATTGAGCGCGAGTATCTCGAAGACGGGCGCCATGGCGTGGGCGCTGTCGACCTTGCGGAGACCAAGCTTGGGGAGGTCGATCGTCCGCGTGGCGATCCAGCCGATGATGCGGCCGTTGACGATCTTGAATTCACCGATGTTCATGAGACTTTCCTTCGACAATTTGTCGCTCGGCCAATCCGAAACGACACCCGCCAAAGGCCCCCTCCACTCTCCTGCGCTCAGCCTGTTCCAGACACGCCGCAGCATCGACGGGACGGTCTTGGCCTCCAGTAAATATCGCCGGTCACAAGCTATTTTGCAGGCAGTTCGAGCGGCCATGAACGCGATACAGTCAGGACGATCGCCGCCCACGCGCGCCAGCGCCGGCGCGCAGCGCACGGGAGGCCGACCTCGATGCAAGCGCCGACGCACCCAAAGCCGTTCGCACGCCCGCGCTGACTCATCTCTCCTTTCTCGCCCGCGCCCTGTCTTTCCGGCAGCGGATCGCAACCCGGCAGGGCCGAGATCCGGCGAAGCCGGCGCTCGGTCGGAGCGCAGCGGAGATAAGAGCCGCGGTGCCCGCGCAGCGGGCAGCCGCCACCCATTGCCCTTCTCCCGCGCCAGCACATGGCCTGTTCGCCACGCCCTTTCCGCATTGCTGAGGCATGCGACGGCAATCCGCGCTTCCAGATCAAAGCACGAACATATAGGCTGGGGCGATGTCCGTCATATCGCGAGAATTGCCAGCGCCTAAAAGCTGGCAGGATTTTGAGAATCTGGCCTTCGACGTCTATCGAAGATTGTGGAAGACCAACGATGCCGAGTTGCATGGGCGCCAGGGGCAGCCGCAGGCGGGCGTCGATGTCTATGGCACCGACAGGGTCGAGCAGAAATATATCGGTGTCCAGTGCAAGGGGAAGGATGGCGACCTGCGCGCGGCGGTCACGGCAACCGAGCTGCGGGACGAGGTTGCAAAGGCGCGGACGTTCCAGCCGCCGCTCGACGTCTTCATCCTGGCGACCACCGCGCCCAATGACCAGGCGATCCAGAGAATCGCGCGTGAGATTAGCCAAGCTCATGCCAGACTTGGCCTGTTCGACGTCAGGGTCACGGGCTGGACGACGCTGCGCAGCTTTGTCGCCGACGATCAGGAAGTGCTGCTCAAATATTATCGGGATCTCGCGCCCGTCGACGTGATTGGCCAGATCGCCGCAGGCGCCGAGCAGAATGCCGCGGGCTTCGCACAGATGGACATGCTGATACGCAGCGCTACGCGGATGCTCACGCAATCCCGGGAAGCGACCAGCCCTGACGATCCCCTCGCCGCGCAGGTCACGGAGATCGGCAAGCTCATCAGCGACGGATCGCCGCGTGCCGCCATCCGGGCGCTTGAGCGGATACAGGCAGACCATGACGCAACCGCCAGCCCGCTCGCGCGCTATCGCCTCCTCGCAAGCCTCGGCAATGCCCATTATGCGCTGGGCGAGGAAGACCATGCGATCGCACTGTTCCATGCAGCCTTCGAGGCGCATCCGGATTTCTCCAACGCCAGGGCAACCAGGGCGATGGCGCTTCTCCTGGAGGGCAAGCGCGAGGAGGCCGAGCCGATCGCCAGCGCCGCTTTCGAGGACGACCGGACGTCGGTCCGCAATGCAGGCATCTGGATCGACACGATGCCGCTCGATCGGCCCATAGCGCAGATCGAAACCGCGCTCCCACCCGCGCTTGTCGACACGCTCGACATCCAGCTTCGTCTGGCGCTGCGGTCGGGTGAAATTGGCGATGCCGATCGCCACCTTGCCCGTGCGCAGGCGGCTCTTGCAATCGCGCCTGAGGACTGGCGCGCCATGGCGACGCTGGGAGAAGCGCTGGTCCAGCCGCTCTCCGCGCTCGACGGGCTGGGGATCACCCATGATGTGCCTGCCCATCTCCACGCAGACGTGGAACGCGCGATCGGGCTCCTCAAGACAGCATGGAGGAAGCTTCTAGACCAGGATTCCAGCTTTCAGGGGCGGCATGTTTCGGCGAACCTTATCAGCCTGCTCGGCATCGTCGGGCGCGAGGCGGAGGCCGATCAGATTCTCGATGAAGCGCTTGGCGTTTTTCCCCATTATGAGCCGCTCGCTATATTCGCGGCTCGCCGATCTGCAGCCAACGACGACTGGCGCGCAGTCGCGGCCACGCTCGATGCGCTGCCGCAGGACGCGCTGACCTTCGACGCTTTCTTGTTGAGGACCCACGCCGCACTCCAGTTGAAGGATGGCGCCGGCGCGGTCCTCTGGGCCGGGCGGATGCAGTCGGCCGATGTCGGGCAGCCCGCGATGGCCGAACGGGCCGAACTCGTCGAGGCGATGCAGGTCCATGCCGCTATGTTGGGCAGCGCCGATGCCGCTGCGCTCATTACCGACGCCATTGCGAAACGACCAGGATCGATCGTCGTGCGATCCGTGCTGTACGATGCCCTTGAGGCGGAGGATCCTCTGCGCGCAAAGCTGGCGAGCGAAATCAGCAGTCTTGCGCAGGGTGACCTGAGCCTGCGCGAGCGCATGCACGCGGCCGAGACCCTTTATGCGCAGGGCCATTATGGCATGGCCGCGGATCTTTATGCGGCCGTGCACGGAGGGCAAGATAATTACGCGCTGCGACGCCGGCTGCAGTCGCTCAACCTTGCGGACCGGCGGGCAGAGGCACGCAGGCTGTTCGAAACGCTCCCACCTGCGCAGCGCGCCTCGGATGCCTATCTCGCCGTCGGCGTCGCCATTTACGAAAGCGCCGGGCTGTTGAAGCCGGCGCTCAAGCTTCTGGAGAGCGCGCTCCAGCAGCATGACGTGCTGCGCAACAGGCTCATCTGGATCCAGCTTCTCGTCCGCCTCGGCCGCTCCGACGAAATGCGCGGCTGGCTGGACCGGGTATCTGAAGATATCGAGGGTACGCCGATCGAGCTTATCGCCCTCGCGCAGCTGGTCGACCGCTATCTGAGTAATGCAACCAAGGCGCTGTCGCTGGGCTATCGTGCCTTGCGAACCGGCTATGGGCAGCCAAGGATCCATCTTGCTTACGCCCTGGGCCTGATCGTGGGCGGCCGCGCCAGCAGCGTGACGATGGCGGCGCCCCAGGTGATCCAAGCCGGCGCGGGCGTCGTCCTCATCAATGACGCGACGGGTGAGGAACTGCACAGGATCATCGAGACGGGGCCGGCCCCGGCTGTCGAACGGGACGAGCTCTCCCCCGACGACCCCTTGGCAAAACGGCTACTGGGACTGCACGTGGGCGACAGCATCGCGTTTACGAAGCTGGGCGTCGGACCGCAAAGCTATCGGGTGGGCGAGATCCAGACCCCATCCCTGTTCGCCTTTCGTCGGACCATGCGGCAGTTTCCGACCCTCTTCCCCGACAATCCTGCGTTCGGCTCGTTCACGATCGACGAGAGCAAGGGCGATGACCGGTTCGAGGAGATGTTCGCCATGGCCCGCAACCGGGCCGCGAAGGGGCAGCAGCTCGAAACGCTTTATCGCGACGGGGTAATCCCGATCCCCATGTTCGCGCGGCTGAGCGGGGCGGATATTTTCGAAATTTGGGAGAATTTCAGGCAGAAGAACAGCCTTGGTCTCAAAGTCGCGATGGGCGTGGAAGACGAGTTCGCGACCGGACGGGCGGGAGCACAGGCTGGCATCGCGGTGGTGGCCCCACTCTGCGTCTATGCCTGGGCGCGCATGGGTCTTGGCGCGGTGATCGCCAAGCTCTCCAATCGCCTCGCCATCGTTCAGTCCACCATCGATTCGCTGCGGCAGCTGGTCGAGGAACGCGAAGGCCGTCGCGGCCGCAAAACGGGCACGTTCGGTTATGATGGCGAGCGATATTTCTTTATCGAGATGACGCCGGAGGCCGCTGCGCAGCAGCTCGCCGACGCCAGGTCCGCGCTCGATCTCGCCCGAAGCCTTCCGCTCGTGGCCGCCGAATCCGATCAGGCCCTGCCTGAGGGTGTCGCCGAACTGATTGCCGACCTCGACCCAGCCTATCATGACAGCCTGATCGCGGCCCTGGCGCCCAGACGCGCGCTCCTGACCGATGATCTGGGCTTGCGGGTGATCGCGCAGGCGGCCGGCGCACAGGTCTGCTGGACGCAGCCGCTGGCCCAGGTGGCGCTGAGTTTGCAGGCGATCACCCATCCAGAATATCGGCAGATCATAGGTGCCCTCTTCGATGCCAATCATGCCTTCGTCCAGTTCAACACCGCCGATGTCATAGGTGAACTGCAGGACAGCGCGTGGACGGCCAATGACCGCCTGCGCGACTATGCCCGCCTGCTGACGAGCGAGACGCTCGACCAGACCCATGCCGCGATGGTCATGGCCGAGCTGTTGCTCAATTCCAGCCAGATCGCCGGCATCTCCCGGGCTGTCATCTTCCCCAACCTGGTGTTCGAGGTCGCCCGCGAGCTTGGTCGCGCGGAACAGCTGCGCGCATTCATGGGCGCTGCCAGGGCCGCCACCCAACATATTCAGACCCGTGCATTCAACCGCAGGCTGTTGCCGCCGCGGCTCATGCAAACGACCCACCTCACGCCCATAGACGCTCTGGCGGTGATGTCGGCGCGAAGGGCAGAGAAATTTGTCACGCGATTTTGGGACGCGCTCGAGGCTGCAGGGCTGAAAACCGGCGATTAAGCCAACCCCATCGCTCAGACCACAAGCGCCATCAGCACTTCATGCATAGCTGGCGGCGAGACGCTCACCCGCACCGGCTGCAGGGGACAGGCCGTGCGGATCACATATTGCCTGTCGCCGCTGCTCTCGCGCAAACGGACCGCAACCGCATAGGCGTGAGGGAAGGAGGCGAGCCGGGCGCGGGCCGCATGCGCGAAGGGCGCACTATGCGCAGCGTTGCACAAGAGGTCCGGCGCGCCCTCGTCATTGGCCGCCTCCCGCCTCACGTCCGGATCGCCCCGGCGATGATCGCCTGCGCGCAATAGTCGCTGAGCGGCTTGCGCGCGCAAAAACTGGGGTCGCGCTCGACGCCCAGTCCAAGATGTCCGCGCACTGCCAGCAGCTCGGAGAGGAGGACAGGCCCGAGTTCGGGATAGCCAAGGCCCAGATCGCAAAGCCCCCAAAGCATGAGATCTTGCCCGTCAGCCTCGGCCCAGGCGATGAGCCAGGTACCTGCCGCGTCCGGCGTAAAGAACTTCACGACAGGACAGGGATCGAAATCCGGCTCGCGCACGAGCCGCGCGCCATTCTCCAGCAGCATTTGCGTAATTTCAGGGGTGACAAGTTCCATGGACAATCTCCCAGGCAACCGAAAGGCGCCATAGCCTGCGGCGCCCCCCTATCGCCCCCTCCCCTTTACCAAGGTCGCGCCACCTCAGTGCGTGCAGAACACGGCGCCGGACTGGCGTTCGGCGTCCGCCAGACGCCATTCGGCAAGCGCCGCATCGCCCCTTCTCCTGAAGGTCGGGCGCACCTTTAACGGACGCGGGTCACAGACGATGCGCCAGCGTCGATCGGCATAGTTGCGCGACACGCAGCCGATAGCGCCGCCAGGATAGAGGATGCCGTGGACATACCAGCCGCCATGGCGCCAGCGCGAATGGGTAAATCTGGGCATCCCGCTCATCCTGCACAAGGCCCTCGAAGATCGCCGTCTTCTGCTACGCCCCGGGGCACTTGAAGCCGGCGCCCCAGGCGTCCCGCCTGGATCATGATCGGGATCGTCATCCGGCTCGTGCGGCCCCCTTCCTCAACCTGCGCGACAAGGCGAAGGCCAGGAATGCGCTCATTATGATAGACGCTGTCGCGCGCCCGGGCCCGGCCTAGGCGCGCGGCCTCACAAGGGTCGGATGCCTCGATCCGGTAACGCTCCTGCGCGAAATTAATACCGTCGGTCTCGAACCGGATCGATACGATATAGGCGCACGGATGCTGGTGCAGCTGATGGGTCATCGCCATTCTCCTGATGTTAGGGTTGTCTGAGATGCGCTGGCGCCCGGACACCGGGCTCGGGTACCGCTGTTTCAGTTGACCTTCTGGAGGAGCCGCTTCGCCTTGCCTTCCAGTTCGAGACGGGAATCCTGGTTGGCGCGCGTGCGGGCGAGCGCGGTGATCCCCTGCACGAAATCATAGACGCTGGCGGGCGGGTGGCCTTCTTCGTCCAGGACCTGGGCGATGATCCTTGCCGTGTCGCCCTTCGAAAACCCCTGGGTCCGCAGGAAGCTCTCGCGGTCCTCGTCCTTGCGCGCGACGATCCGGTCCCGAGCGGCGCGGATGCCCTGGATGAAATCGCCGGGCGAAGAGTCAGCGAACTGCGTGAGAGCGGGCGCTGCCTGGGCGGCGAACCGGTTCGCGGCGAATTTCGAATGGCGGATGCTGATCTCCTCGAAATTCTCGACGCCCCAAAGATTGCGGTTCATGCAAACAGCCCGGAGATAGAAGGTCGCGATCCCCAGCGACTTGGCACCGACCTCGCTGTTCCAGCAGTAAAAGCCCCGAAAATAGAGATCGGGATCGCCATTGGGCAGCTTGCCCGCCTCGATCGGGTGGGTGTCGTCGACGAGGAAGAGGAAGACGTCGCGGTCCGAGGCATAAAGGGTCGTCGTCTCGGCGCTGATATCGACATGGGGGTTGTAGACCATGCTGCCCCAGTCGAGGACGCCGGGCACCTTCCAGCGCGTGTCGCCCGTGCCGTTTCCGGCAAAACGCATGACGGCCTCGACCAGCTCATGGTCCCAGATGCGGCCATAGTCGGGACCGGTGACGGCGCGCAGTTCCGTCCTGCCATCGCTGGTCTCGAGCAGCTTCACATGCTCACCCCTATGGGCGATGAGGCCATGCTGGAGATTGATGCCGGCAAGGGCGGCGGGAAGGTCGCGCAGATAGCCTGCCGGCGCGCCGACCAGGCTGCAGAGCTGGCCGAAGGACCAGTGGGTCGGCGCAACCGGGGCCGACGAGCCTGGCGAGACAAGCGCCAGACGCTCGGAGTTGTCGCTCTGCGCCTGGACACGGATGGCGCGGCTCTCGACGATGCGTGTCGAGGCGACGTCCGCGCGGGCACGGACGCGATTGTAGAGCGTCTCGAGCGAGAGGAAACGCTCGTCGTCGGGACGGTTGAACCATTCGGACGAGACGCAGCCGATATTGTGGCCGCGGCTGATATCAACCTTGAAGCCCCCGGTGGCGGGCCGGTCGAGCGAGGAAAGTGCGGTCATGGAGGTCTCCTGCTGACAGATTGGACCCGCTTCCTTGCGAGCCCAACGTCAGCACTCCCCCTTCCTCCCTGCCCCGATACCGCCTCTTAGCTCTCGATCAGACGATAGCCGCGCGGTCGGAGGATCGCGCGCACCCAGTCTTTCTCGAGCCTGCACCCTTCCGTCTCGAGCCTGATCGCATCATCGGCGCGGTCGAACAGCGCGACGCAAAGCGCGTCGGAATCCAGGCGCGAGCGATATTGAATGCCGTCGAGCCCGCCAAGAGCATGGGCCATCGCCGAGATACGCTGGGTCGCCTCATAGGGCGTTCCCGGCAAGGCCGGATCAAAGTCTGCGGAGACGGTGGCAGATGTGGTCCGGAACCAGGCGAGACCTGGACCATGGACGCGTGCCAGCCGAACCGCGCGCGTGGTCATGAACGTGGAAAAGCGCTTGCTCGCTATGACATCCCAGAGAATGTCGCGCTCGGCTGGCGTGCGCAGGATCGTCTCGGCAAAGGGTCCGACAAGGCTTTTGCCGAGATAGAGCACACCATAGCGCCGGTCCGGATCGTCCCAGCGCCATTGCGCATCCTTGCGCCCATACCAGTGCGCGCCGCGGGAAAGAGCATGGACGCGGAAGAGACGCTGGCCTGCCGCGATGCGCGAAACCGGCGGCATGGTCGAGCCGGCCATCGTCAGTCCGCGCGCGCCTGCGCCGCGCGCACAAGCCGCGCGATATCGGCCTCGCTTCCGGCCAGGAGGTCGAGCGGCCGCGCATCGCCCAGGGCCTCGTCACCACAGACCAGGAACTGGAGCACCGCCCAGCCGCCAAGATCGGCGGACGCGGCGAGAATGCGCCCTATGGCTGGGCGAACCGCATTGCCGTCGAACTGGCAGGCCGGAAAGAGCTTGGATCCATTGTCATCGACCATAAGGAGCCGATGCTCGCGCGCCGCCTTGTAGACCGCCTGCACGGTCTTGTGGCCAAGGAGCCTGCGGACAGCCTCGGCATCGAACGCGCCGCCGGCCCCCTCGATCATCCGCCGCTTGAAGGCGATGGCATTGGTGATATCCTCAGCCTCACCCGGATCACCGGCTTCGACCGCCGGGATGCTCCTTGCAATATTGAAGACGAGCGAGGCGATATCGACGCTGCTTGCCGCAGCCGTCTTGGCTGCGAGCGGCATCATCTTGATGATTCGGTCGGTGCTTGCCAAAATCCGATCGCGCAGGATCTGATCGATATCGACACCCGATTTGGCAACAGCGCGGGTCATCCCGATCCTCCTCGTTGAACTTGTTTTCTATAACAGGCTTGATGAACAAATTCAACAATGCCCAAGCAGACGGCGGCATTGCGTTGCACAGGCGGCGCAGCTTTTCAGGAATTGCACTTCAGTCGCCCGGCAGCGTCGTAATTCGCCGGATCCGCGGCAGGCATGTCCCACCCCAAGACCGATCCGGCTCCCATAGCGGCAATCTTGCCGGGTGTAGGCAAGAAGGTGGCGTTGAATTGCTCCACTGTCATATCGCCCGGCATCCGCCAGTGACCGCTCTCGCCGCGTTTGAGGATGATGGGATCGCCCGTCTCTCCATGATAGGTCGCGCACATCACCGGCAACCGGTCGAGCAAGGCGATACGCTGCTCGGCCTCTGCAAACGCCTTGGGCCGCAGCGCGTGGAGCCAGCTCGGCCCGAACTGGTTGCGCACCATGCGCAACGCAGCGCCCAAGGGCTCATTTTCGTCGGTCCCGTTCATCCAGTGCAGGCTAAGCGCCGATTTCCAGGTCCGGCCATGGCGCTGGCGAAAGAGGAGCAGCGCGCGCCACTGCTCGATGCTGGGGTCGTTCATACAGCTCTCCTGCGATTGGCGATGAGGCCTTTGCCTGCATGGTCGTGCGACGATCAGTGCGGGCAGCCCGCAACGATTGGGCGGTCAGGCTGCCGCGCTGGCTGGTCCTTCGTCCAGCGCTGCCTGCATGCTGCCCAGCACCTCTGCAGCGCGGTTCGCTGGCACGAACAGACGGGTGCGATATTGAATGATCTCGGTAAAGCAGCCGAGCGCCTTGAGCGCGGAGAGCTGCGCGGTCGGATAGTCCTTGATCTCGAGGCGGATCGCATCATTCACATGCACCCGTGCCAGACGCGCGCCCGAGAGCCAGGGGATGGGAACACCATGCACCCCTCGCGCACCCGCGATCAGTTCGCCAGGCGACAAAGCGAGGGCCATGTCGATGCCAAAGGCCGAGGCCAGCTTGGCAAGGCCCGCTGGCGAGATGATGCGGCCCAGAACTGACTTGCCTTCAGCATCCGCGATCCGCCAGACCCTTAGATCATCGTCGGGTAGCCGGTTCCAGACCGGGAGAAGAAGACCGGTAGCGATATTGATTGATTCGACGTCGATGCGGCTGCCCAGTTCTGAGACTTCAACGGCCCAGGCGGCTGCAAACTCACTCCGCCCGACCGGTTCCCATGCGGTCTCGGCAAGCCGGTCGTCGCGCACGCGTTCGGCACCCCCGGGTCGCACCAGCTCCCAGACGCATATCTCCTCGCCCTCATTGTCGAGGATCGACCAGGATGGGACCCGCAGCGCCACCCGCCCGGACCGCGCATTGCGAAGATACGCCACACGCTGCGACGTCTCCCAGCGTGCCTGGACATGGGCCAGCAAGGTCGGTCGGCGACGGCGATGGAGTTCGAGGCGGGAAAGCCAGGTCTCAGCCCCGGTACCAGGATCGCGGCGCAGGAGCAGCTTTTCGACCGATACGATCTTCTCGACGATGATGGTCTCGACGCCGACATCAAGGGTGCCGCGCTCGCGCGCCGCATCGATGCGCGCCTGGATGAGCGCCATATATTCCTCGAAGATGGCGTTCTGGGTCCCGATCCGCAGCGCCAGCAGGCGGTTGAGCCAGCGCTGGATTGGCGGCAGGTCGTCAAGCAGGCCGCCACCCTCGTCGGACAGCAGCTTCAATCCCGTCATTTCGACGAAGCGCTCGAGGGTCGTGCTCTTGAGCTTGCCGCGATACAGCAGCGAATACCATTGCAGGAGCGCGTCGCGCGCATAGTCGCTTTCCAGATTATCCATCGGATCGAAAAGATTCTGGCCCCCGGTCTGTCGCTGTCCGCGCGTGAGCGCCCCCAGACTGTCGAGCCGGCGGGCGATCGTACTGATAAAGCGTCGCTCGCCCCTGCAGTCGGTCGTCACTGGCCGGAAGATGGGCGCCGTCACCTGGTTGGTCCGGTTCGTGCGTCCAAGTCCCTGGATCGCAGCAGCGGCGCGCCAGCCCGGCTCGAGCAGATAATGGACCCGCCGCTTGTGCGCAGAGCCGCAGCTGCGGTCGGCATGATAGCTTCGGCCCGTCCCGCCTGCATCGGAGAAGATGAGGCCGGGCTTTAGGCCTGCCATGAAGGCGTTGGTTTCAGCAATATTGCTGGCTGGCGTACGGCGCTCGAGTCTTTGCCGGCCCTTACCATCGCACAGTATTCGGCGGGACCGGCCGGTGACCTCGGCGATCTGGTCGGGACCAAAATGCGCGATGAGGGCATCAAGCGCGCCAGGAATGGCGGGCATAGCGCACAGCTGCTCGACAAGATCGTCGCGGGCGCGCAGCGCAGTGGGGGAATGAACCGCATTGCCGACCGCATCCGTCATCGGCTCGGAGCGGGCCTCACCGCCTGGATCCTTGAATATCTTCATCTGCCGGGTCGGAAAGGCGGCCTGCACATAGTGAATCATGAGCTCGCGCGGGCTGAGCTCGATATCGAGATGGGCGCGCTCCTGCGCCGACAGGCTGGCCAGATGCCGGTCGAGCATTGCCTGGGCGGTGGTCACCAGCTGCATCACGGCCTGTCGGCCGCTTGCCATATCAGTCTCGACCGCTTTGATTAGCGTCGGCAGCTTCATCGCGATGAGGAGCTGGGCGAAGAAGCGCTGTTTGGCGCTTTCAAAGCGTGACAGCGCAGCGCCCTTGGCCTGCGCGTTCAGAGACTTGCCGATCATGCGGTCGGTGATCGCGGTGGCCTTGAGCGCCTCATCGAGATTGCGGTGGATGAGCGCCCAGGCGTCCGCATAGGCGTCATAGATCTCGATCTGCTCGCTCGTCAGGCGATGCTCGAGCGGATCATATTCGACGCCCTCGAAGGTCAGCGCACGCGCTGTATAGAAGCCCATGGCTTTGAGATCGCGCGCGACAATCTCCATCGCCGCGATCCCGCCGTCGCTGATCGCAGCCATGAACGCCTCGCGTGTCGCGAACGCGGCATTGCCCCAGAGGCCAAGCCGTGCGGCGTAGCAGAGATTGGCCGGATCGGTGGCGCCGGTCGCGCTGTTGTAGAGGATCCGCGCACGCGGCTGGAGGTTCTGGAGGCGCACGCCCGCAAGCCCCTGTTCGGAGCCCTTCTGCCCCCCGAATATCGTCTGCGTCCCCGCCGCGTTCGCCATCTCATGGGCCTCGTCGAAGGCGATGACGCCCTCGAAATCGGATCCCAGCCAAGCGAGGATCTGCTGGAGCCGCGACTGACGATCGTCGCGCTGCGATCGCAGCGTCGCATAGGTGAGAAAGAGGATGCCGCTCTCCATTGTAAGACGGCCGCCGACCGGCGTGGCATCAAGCGGCTGGATGTCGATCGAGAGGCCGCCAAGCGCGGTCCAGTCGCGCCGCGCATCTTCAAGGAGGCTCGCACTCTTCGAGATCCAGACCGCGCGCCGCCGACCCCCGCACCACTGGTCCATGATACAGGCTGCGATCTGACGTCCCTTGCCGACGCCGGTCCCGTCGCCGACCATGAAGCCCGCGCGGTAGGTCGCGCCCTCGGCATGGGCGTGCAGCAGCGTGCCTGCTTCATTGGGCACAAAGCGCCCGGGCAAATCGCGCTCGAAGGCCTGGCCTGCATAGATGACGGTCTCGATCTGCGCGTCCGACAGGGTCCCGACCGCGCGCGGCGGAAGCATCGGCCGGTAGCTTGGAACGGGCGGCAGTATCGACGACATCGCCATCGACTCGACAAGGCGATCGGGATGCGGCGCAGCGCCAGGAATGCGCATGCGCTTCATTTGCCAGGGGACATAGATGCCGATCGGTTCCTGCGCCGCGGGCGCCTCTTCAATGATGTCGTAGGATAGAAGCTCAGGCTCGCCGCCGTCATCGCCCGCTGCGGTGGGTGCGATCGGCCGCTTGGCGCTGAGCCCTGCAAAAACGCCGCCCGAGCCGCGTGGAAGGGCCGGCACGCCGGGCCGCGGCAACAGCGGCGATACCGCCGCTCCAGGACCACTCAGTCGCGAAGGGATTGTCGCGAGCAGCGCCTCGGCCTCACCAAGACTTTCTACATGGTGCCGCAGGGCACTGCCGTGCCAACCCTTGTCGAAGAGAATGATCCGTACCGAAATCGAGGTTCCGTGGGCGGCAAAGGTCTGGCCGTCGATCGTGCATTCCCATCTGGGTGGCACGCGCTCTGCAACGGTTCCATAGTCTTTGGCGCCCGACCCGTTCCTTGCAAAGCCGGGCGGCATGATCGCGACGCAGCGCCCACCGGGCGCTAGGCACTCGAGGGCCGCGTGAAGATGACGCGCGCCGGCATGGGGGTCTTGGCCCCGGCTTTGCGACCGCGCGAAGGGCGGGTTGATGAGGATGAGGTTCGGACGCTTGCCTTGGCCAAGCAGCGCATCGATATGCTCGCCGTCATGCTGCGTGACGGGCTGCCCAAAGGCGAGTGAAAGCAGGGCTGCGCGGCGCGGGTCGCGCTCGTTGAGGAGCATCCGTGCGCCGCGAGCCTTGGCATGGACCGCGAGCATGCCCGTTCCGGCCGAGGGTTCAAGGACAAGATCAGTGGGCTCGATCCCTGCGGCGCAGGCGACGAACCAGGCGAGGCCGAGCGGGGTCGAGAATTGCTGAAGGTCGATCTGTCGCTCGGACCGATAGCGCTGGGTCGGAAGCTGATGGCCAAGGGCCGCACGAGCGGCGAACGCGCTTGCCGGGTCGTCCCAGGCGACAAGGCTGCTCCCCACGTCGAGCACGCGCAGGACCTGCGCCATCTCGAGCGCATCATAGGCGTCGCGCATCGACCAGTCGCCGCAGGCGTCCGAACCGCCGACATGCGCACGCATCAGGCTGGATAGGGCCTTGCGGCTGATCGCACCGCCCTGGCCGAGCCGCTCGGCGAGGATTCGGGCGGTCGCAAAAAGCGCCGGGGCCATGGGATCGGAACAAGGCCCGTCAATGGGCGCAGCGAATAGAGGCAGGGTCATGATCTTCTCCGAAATGGGCACAAAGGACGCAAGCGCCCTCGCCTGACGCTCTCCCCCCTTCCTCCCGGCGATGGGTTGAGGGGACGTCACCGCTACTGAGGGCTAAAAAGCGCCAGGGACCGCGATGGCGCGCGGTCCCTGGTTCGTCTCGATGCTCAGGCCGCCTGCGGTATTGCCGGCGAAGCGGCGTCATCGCCCGATTGCGCCGCCGCTTCAGGCTCCCGGGCGCCCTCGTCATCGAACTCACCTATCAGTGCATCGTCGCTGGGCGGCCCCGCGTCCGGTCCGAACCGCATCTCGTCCGGAAGCCAGGACAAGGCACGCGCCTTGACGTCGGCGTCCGCGATGACGTCTCCTGCGAAGAGCTTCTCAGCCGAAACGGCAAGTTCGAACTTGCGCGAGCTGGCATAGCGGTTCTTCAGGGCAAGGCCGCCGATCAGCTCGAATAGGCCAAGGATCATCGGCTTGGTCAGCCGATCGAAGAAGTTGCGCGCGGTCGGCCGCCACCAGCGCACCGCGTCGATACCAAGCTTGGCACCCAGATGGGTGAGGAAGCTGCTGCCGCTGTGGCCGTCGGGAACCGCATTGATCGTACGGGCGACCGCCCAGCCGAGCCAGGCGGCGCGCGCCGCCTCATCGAGCGCGCAGAAAGCGTCATAGCGCGCCTCGAGCGTGTCATGATCATGCCATGCCCGTTCGAGCCCCTGCTCAAATTGCGTCCAACCCCTGGCGGCCGCGGTGTCGCTTTCATAGCCATGGACCCGCGCTGTCGCGGCCCGGGCGGAAAGTTCGCTTGGCATGCCCGTCCAGCCGGTACCGAGCGCCTTGTCGACCATGATGAAGATGGCGAGGTTGAGCGCGAATTGGGGATCGTTGGCGACGTGCAGCGCAAGCAGTTCGGTCTTCATCATCGCAAGCTCATCGCGAAGCCGTCCGCTATAGGCGATGGCCCCGTCGGCCTCGCCTTCCTCGTCCCCCGCGCCGGGATCGCGCCCGCCAGCGTCATCCTCACCGGCCTCGTCCGTCATATCGTCATCATCGAGACCGTCGTCTTCGGCGGACAGGTCCTCGAGCGCATAGAAACTGTCGTGTAGCCGGGGCTTACCGTCCGCATCGATCATCACAAAGGCGATGGCACCGGCCTTTTGGGCAGGCGTCAGGGCGGCCTCCTGTGGCATCATGGCGTCGAGCTCGGCATGGAGCGCCTCGATGCGCTCGACCTGCTCTGGCGAATAGTCATCAGCGCCTTGCGCTGCTTCCTCAATCGTCGCCAGTTCGGCCTCGATCTCGACCTGTCGCTCGGCGCCATCGGGGCTGAGCGGACCGGGCTCGGGTTCGATCGCACACGGCAATTGATAGGTCATGCTGTAGGGGATCATGGTCGCTGGAACGACGCGCACCTCGGCAAAGCCTTCGCGCGCCCGGATCGCCTGCGCGGCTGTCTCAAGCGCCTCTTGCGCTAGTCTCTCGACGATCTCGCCGTCGCGCCAGATTTCGCTGCCGGCGTCGGTGAACAGATCCTCCTCGATCCGTCCGCCGGCCGCAATATAGGCGTCGCGCCCGACCAGCATCGCCTTGGGATCGGCACCGCAGAATGAACCTGTGGCGAGTAGCCGACGAATCTCGTTTGGATTGTTGCGATGATAGCTCGCCTGCACCTGCTCGAAGACCCGGGCCTGCCGTTCCTTGTCCGCCGTGCTCCCATAGGCCTTGGCGACGTCGAGCGTGATCTCGAGCGCGCGCAGGGCGGCAAAGACGGGATCGGCCAGATTGGCGAGGCGCAGGCGCCCAAGCACGAAGGTTTCAGTCTTGCCGAAGCGCTTTGCGACCTCGGCGGGCGACTTCTTCTCGCGCTCAATGATCATCCGGAAGGCGCAGCCCTCGTCCGCCGGATTCATCGGCAGCTGGTAGAAATTTTCAGCAAGGCTCATCTCGATCGCGTCCCTCGCATTTTTCGCGATAAGGACGGGGACCATGAAGTCGGGATGGAGCGCGCCCTCGTCGATATTGGCGCGGGTCGCCTCGAGTCGGCGGCCGCCGCCATAGATTTCGACCTGCCCCTTGCGCGCGCCGCGGCTCACACGCACGCCGATCAGATTTTCCAGCAGGAAGCCGCTGGCAGCGATATTGGCTTTGAGCTCGGCATCGGCCGAGGGGTCGCTGTGCGTGCGCACATTGTCGGGCGATTTGAAGCAGTCGCGCGCGAGCACATAAGCGATGGAGGGTGTCGTCATCCTGTTTCTCCGTGAACGCGCAGCCGCCTGCCTGTCAGACCGCTATCCGCGCCCGGCTCACTTTCTCCCTCCCCCCTTCCCGCAGCACGTCGTTCCAGTCGTTATGGCCGCGCCAGGGCCATAGGGTCTCGACTGCGAAGCCCTGGGAAAGATAGGTTGCACGAGCCAGGCGTTCGGCTCTCTGGCCTGCAGCATCATAGTCGGGGAGAAGCAGTATCTCCTCCACCGCCGGGGGCACGCGAATCTGGTGAAGCCGCTCTGCGCCGAGGACGGCCCAAACGGGGAGCCCAAGAAGGATCGACGCGGACTGGGCGCTCTCTATACCCTCGGCAAGTCCGAGGCGCGGCCCTGCTTCGCACAGGCGGACAGCGCCGCAGAGGGGACGGCCCAGGGTCCGTTTTGGTCGGCTGAGATCATGTGCGAGCGCGCGGCCATCGCGCTCCAGGAAGAGCCGTTGCACCGCAACGATCCTCTCTTGCGCCTCGATCCCCGCCAGGAGCGCTGGCCGAAACTGCACATCCCTGCCGCGGCCCAATGGCGTTCGTGGATGCCAGCGCAGCGCCTGCGAGCAGGCATCGATGCCCCGCGCGCGCAGATAGATGTCGCCCGGCGTGTCGGCGAGTCCGTGGCCGCAGTTCCAGAGCGACCGGGCAAGCTCGCCCGTCCTTGGCGCGATCGCGCGCGCCATGTCAAAGGCCGCGGACCTTTCCACGGGCACGCGCAAGTCAAGGCGCCTGATCGCCCGCAGGACATCGAGCGTGTCGCATCCTGCAAAGCATTTGAACAGGAGGCTGCTGTGGCCGACACGGATCGAGAGGCTTGGGATCCTGTCGTCATGCGCGGGGCAGTGACACATCGCGCCGTGCGTCTGCCACTTGCCGCCAAGCCGATGGACGAGCCTCGCCGCTGCGAGGCCAAGAGAACTGATAGTCATGGGAAAGCGCCTGCAAAAATCTATATGCAAGCCGCTCACCCTTCCCCTCAAACGGCTTCCATCAAATATTAGCCATGTTCCAAAAACTACTGATACCAGATGATATTTGCGAAATATTCGCGCAACATTGTCCGACTTTCGGACCATCTCCATTTTATCAAAATCGCTTCTGGCGCGATGCTCTGGAAACCGCGATTCGGCGGTACAACCAAGGAGCATGACATGACGAAGAAGGATCAGGACAGCCACCAGCTCATCGACCTCGGCGCGGCGACGATCGTGACCAAGGGCCTCAACAATAATGGACCGCAGGACGATCCCTCGTCCCAGCGCATTTTCCAGATGGGCCTCAACGCCGAGTGATCGGCACCGGACGCGCGTCCGCGCGCGTCCGGCTAGGGGGAGGCTCTCCATGTCCATGCAATTACGGCCCGGCCTGGTTCACGCCATCTGCCAGGATGACATCATCCTTCTCGACCTCGAACAGGACCGCTATTTTGCTGTCCCACGGGTCTTGCATGGAAGCTTCCTGCGTGTCGTGGCGGCTGGGGAGCAGAATGCCGCTGACCTGGCCGCACTTGCCGACCTGCTCGGCCCTGCTGGCCTGCAGCCGGGTTCGCCTCAAGCCGATTCCAGGACCGACAGGCTCCAGGCGGTGGAGGGCAAACTCCCATGCCAACAACAGTCAGCCGGGGGGGCGCTTTTTGCGCGCGCCCTTTTTCTGCGCGCCTATGCCATTGCCTGGCTCCGCATCGCGCCTGTCGATCGGGTGATCGGCCGCCTGGAAGCAAGAAAACGGAACCTCAAAAAATCGCGCATTGATCAGGTCAAAGCGGGACTGGTGGCGCAGGCATTCGCACGCACTGGCCCCTTTTTCCCGACTGACGATCGCTGCCTCTCGATTTCGATAGCCCTCATGATGGCCATGCTCGACCGGGACATTCCCGCAACGCTGGTCATTGGCGTGCGAACGGCCCCTTTCTCGGCCCATTGCTGGGTCCAGCTCGACGGGCTGCTGGTCAATGACGATCTCGAGACTGCGCGCAGCTTCTCGCCGATCCTGACGGTCTGATATGGGCGGCCGCTATATCTGCTTCATCGACATGGCGATGGACAGACGATCTGTCGGAACGCTCCCCCAAAAGGCGCCTTCCGGCTTCCGCGCTGTTCTGGAAGCACAAGGACTTTCCCTGCATGTGAGCGGACCGATCGAGGTCTCAAAGCCAGCGGAAGGAGACTATGTCGTCCTGGGCCTTGCCTTCCCAAGAGAGATGACGAGGGCGGATGAGTCCGGCACGAACGACCCGGCCAAAGCTCTTCTGGCCCGACACTGGGGTGCTTTTGTCGCCATCCACGCCACAGAGCCTGGGCAGGTCAGCCTTGTTCGCGATCCATCCGGTCAACTGCCCTGCTATTATCGACGACATGAGGGTGGCTGGATAGTCGCCTCCGATGTCGATCTGCTGCGCCTCTATGATCGACGTCCCCTGGACATCGACTGGACGGAAGTTGCCGAAGAGCTTCTGTTCATCAACCATTTCACAGCCCGGACGGGGCTGACGGGGGTATACGAACTGCTCGCCGGCGAAGAAATGACCGTCACAGCGCAGGGGATCGAGACGAAAGCCGCATGGACTCCCTGGGATCCTGCAATGTCACCGGTGGAGACGGTGGAGGAAGCGATCGACCGTCTCGAAAGCGCATTCACTCTTGTGCATCAGGCGCTTGCGGCCAGATATTCACACCCCCTCATCACGGTCTCGGGCGGCCTCGATTCCTCCATCGTTGCCACACAGATAGCGCAGTTCACGAAGGACGCGCGGCTTCTTACATTCTACACCGACGGCGATCCATATGGAGATGAACGCGCCTTTGCCGCGATCGTTGCCAGGACATGCGAAGCACCGTTGACAGCGGTCCCTTATCGAGCGCCAGATTTTCCGACCAGTTGCCGGTCTGACATGTTTCTGCCGCGGCCGACCTATCGAACGATCGCTGGGCTGATCAACGCAAGGCTGCTCGATCAGAGCTATCTAGGCGGGCATGGCGCCGTCTTGGGCGGATTTGGGGGAGACAATAGTTTTTGCGGCATGGCACCGCCCTATGCGCTTGGCGATCTGCTCCAGGCTCGTCCCTCTCTGGCTGGCGTCTGGCAGATGCTTGGCGACCTCAGACGGATCACATCGGCCTCCTATATGGATCTTGCACGCCATGTCGCAAGAACGCTGCGCACGCGATTTCAACCGGTGAACGCCTATGCCTGGCCGCGCGAGCCCATCTTTCTCACCGCGGAGGTCGCGGAGCGGACCGCTCCCCGGAAGCTCCATCCCTGGCTGGATGCGCCTTGCGATGCGCTTCGCGGATCGACAGCCCATATCGCCGTGCTCATCAGGGCGCATAATTATCTCGAGCGCTTTCCGCGATCAGCATCGACGGTCAGCCTGTCACCCCTTCTCCTGGCACCGATCGTTGAGGCGTGTCTGAGCATCCCCAGCTGGATGTGGTGTGACGGCGGCATCGACAGGTCCATCGCCCGACAGGCCGCCACCACACTCCCGCCCGAGATTGCAGAACGACGAAGCAAGGGGTCGCCGCTCCAGATGCATGCCCGCTATTTCGAGACCTACCGCCACGACCTGAAGGCGTTCCTCATCGAGGGTATGCTCGTCGAAAAACAGATTGTCGATGCGGACGCTGTTAGACGCTATTGCGAGCGCGAACCTCCCGTTCGAGACCTGGACTATCTGCGCCTGTTAGAGCTTGTCGATGCCGAAATCTGGTGCCGCTATCAGCGTGGATAGCTCGCCTGTTGCGGCTGCACCATCGGAGCAAGCGAGCGCGGCAGCGGACCTTTGCCATCTGCAAGCAGATGATATTCGAACCACTCTATATTGCGGGCATAGGCAGCCCTGCGATGCGCGGGTTGCCAGAATATATGATATTCGTCTGGAAAAACATAGAGGCTGAGCGGCTTGCCCTCCTGCCGAAATGCAGCCTCGACCTCGAGCGAATGCATATATTCGCGGTCGGCCGACTGGATCAGGATGGGCGTGTCGACATCGGCCGCATTGGCGGCAAGCGAATATTCTCGAACGCGCTCGCTGTTGCGGTCCTTATAGGCGGGAAAGCCTGCCGCCGTGGCGACCTTCGCGAGATAGGGGCCAATCGAGGCGTTTACCATCAGAGGATCGCTGCAGCAGCCCGCCATGGCGACTGCGCGAAAGACATTATGATGGATGAGCAGATAGGTCGCCTTGTCGACGCCGTCGCTAAAGCCGGTTAGGCCGATGCGGTTCGGATCAACGACACCCTCCTTCTCCAGCATCGCAATTGCGGCCAGGATCGAGGAGGCCCCGCTCTTCTTGTCCGCCCATCCGTCAAAGCCCCGGCGATCGGCCTCGGCTTGAGTCTCCACTGGCTTCAGATAGCCAAAAAACGCAGGGCGCGTGTAGACGAGCACGGCAAACCCCCTGGCGGCCAAAGGGAATATGGGAAAAAGATCGCCCGTGCCTCCGCGCAGAAAGCCGCGCGACTGATAGCCCACGACGACGAGCGGCAAGCCGGCCGCCTTGGTCACGCCCGGTGGAAGGACAAGATCGCCAGAGCTTTCGAGGCCGATATCGTTTTTCCAGTGGAGACGACGAACCTCGCCCAGCGCGATCGCCCGCCACTCGGGATTGGGGTCGAGCAGCTCTCGCTCGGCGCCCGTGTCATAGTCGATCACCACCAACCGACGCGGAACCGTCGAGCTTTCAACGGCGCAGACCAGACCTTCCGCGGAGGGCCGACAGCCAACCACGTGATCAGATGTCAGTAGCAGGCGGTGCCTCTGGCTCGTGGTGAGGTCCCAACTCACAATCTCGGTCAGGCTGTCGGCGGGTCCGGTTTCGCTGGAAAACAACAGTCTGCGCTCATCGCGCCACCAGAGCTGGCGCGCCTTGGCGCAAGCGGCGTCACGGCATTCAATTCGTTCGCCACCCTTCCTGGACGCCGTGATAAATTTCGGCCCGTTGATCAGACCCGTGGTCCGAAAAGCGATGCGCGCCTCGAAGCCTGACGCATTGATCGCGCTTCCTGGTCCGACGCTTTCCGCAGTAGCAGGATCTGCTGCCCTAATGGCCCCTGAAGCTAGCGCTACGGCAAAGCGCCTGGTCGCCGTAGGCCCGGGGAAAGGCGAGAAGCGCCATTCGGGCATCCACCGCTCGTCAAAACGATAGCCGTCCTTTCCTTCTTCAATCACGGCCTGAGCGGCGGACGGGTCATCCGGCCGCGTGGCATATTCGATCTCCTTGCCGTCCTTGGTCCAGGAAAAATCCCGAACGTCCACCGGCGAGCGCGTCACCTGCAGAGGATCTCCCCCGGCCACTGCCACCCGCATGATCTGAACGATGCCATCGCGGCGCTCGGTATAGGCCAGCCATTTTCCATCAGGTGACCAGCGCGGTATGACGGCAGCTATGACCCCGCCTGAAAAATCGGGAATTTCGGGAAGATCGTAACGATTAAGCGAAACGCCGCCTCCTACGAGGATGGGCGCACTAACCTGCCCGGACCGGATATCGAGGATCACTATGCCCTGGCAAAAGTCATTCCGTCCTGCGTCTGCGCGTCGTAGAGTCAGAGCGATCTTCCTTCCATCGGGCGAGACGGTGAAGGGCGCTTCGGCATCCGCCTGTCCGCCGATATCGCGCAGTTCCACCAGGACTTCGATATCGGAAGGTCGCGTCGAGCCTTCAGCCGAACGCCAGTGCAGACGTTCTGTGCATCGATCTGCCTGCGGCGGCGGTGCCGCCTGGGACAGGGCGAGCGCGGCGACAGCCATCAGAGCCAGCATCGTCAGAAGCTCTTGGTGAGCGAGAGGCTCATGTAGCGGCCGATGGTAGGGTAGTTGGTGCTGTCGACTGGCATATAATTGCCCGAGTTCCGGATGATATCAGGCTTGGCATTGAGGATGTTGAGAGCGCTCACCTGTACATCGACGCCACCTGCAACATCGACATGATATTTGACCGACAAATCGACGCTGGCCATGCCCTTGAGTTCGACGGTGTCAACGCGCCGATTATCGGTGACGCCTCCGATGTAGTTGATCACGGCATTCACGAGAAGGCTGTCGAGCGACCAGCCCACCCCGCCGCGCAGCTTGAAATGGGGAGGATTGAAAATGGTGCCTGCAAGGTCGATCTTCGGCATCCCCTCGATGAGAATGCGGCTGGAGCGCAGATAAGTTGCATTGCTAAAGAGGGAGAGCGTTCCCAGGATTCCGGCATCGAAGCGATAGCTCAAGCTAAGATCGACGCCTGAAATCTGGTCTTTCGCTACATTCTGCGAACGGCCATCGATAGTGGCGTAGACGCTTGCAGGGTCGAACGGAGCACCGGACCCGGTCTGATTTTCAAGGCCCAGCGGTGCCATGGCGATCGTAGCGGCTATGTCTTGGGGCGTGGGTGAGAATTGGACGAGGTTTCCAAACACCGGATCGATCAGCACGCGGTTCAGCGACGAGATCGGGTCGACGATTCTATTCCGGTAGTTGACCCTGAAATAGCTGAGCGAGAGATCGAGACCAGGTATCCGACTTGGATGGAAGACGAGGCTCGCGGAAAGGCTGTCCGCCTTTTCGGGTTTCAGTTCGCTATTGCCGCCATAGACGGCCAATATCGTCTGACCCGCTGGAGCGCCCGGCCGCTCGCCGTAGAGGTTTCCGGGAAACAGATAGACGGTAACGGGATTGAGCCGCTGATAGAGGGTCGGCGACTTGAAAGAGCGGCCCCAGCTCAGTTTGAAGTCGACATCCGCATTGGGTGACCAGACGAAACCCAGCTTTGGCGTCGCGAGCCTTCCGATGCCGGGATAGTCCTCATAACGAACGGCCGCTGAAAGCGAGGTGCGATAGAAGCCAGGGATCTCCTGGTCTGGCGAAGACAGTGGGATGCTGAGTTCGGCATAGCCGAATATATTCTCCTGATGTGCATCGATCGGATTGCTCGCCGCACGCGAGATGAAGGCGTCCCGCCGATAGCCGCCTCCAAAAGCCAGGCGGATGTCGCCGCCAGGAATGGCGACCAGTGGTCCATCGCCCGAGATTTCGCTTCCGATCGTCTCATTTTCCAGTACCGCGCTGCTGAAATAGCTGGGGAAAATTTGCGAGCGGCTCCTGAGATGACTACGCCCATAGATGCCGACTAACGAGAATTGCCAATCGCTCATGCGAAGCGTCGCTGAGGGCGCGACACTCAAATTCCAGCTGGACGTCGAAAAGACGATCCCCGACACCTCGACCGGCGCGTTATTGGTGTAGGGGCTGGCGCGCACGGCGTCCCGGTGTGAATAGAGGGCATCAAGCGCGAGGACCAGATTTTCGCCAACATCCTGATGGCCACTGCCGACGATAGCGTAGCTTTCGATCTTGGGATACAGGGTGAGATGTTCATTCACGCCGGAAGCGAAGCTGCGGTCCCCCGCCAGAATCTCCGTGTTGCGGTCATAATTGCCCGTCAGCAGCACGCCGCCGGATCGCCAGAGCGTGCCGGCGGCGATATTGTAATTCTGGGTGGAATAGCCTCCGTCCGTCGCCGCGCCGAGCACGGCGTTGGCGGTTACGCCGCGAAGATCCTTTTTGAGCACGATGTTCGCAACGCCGCCGATCGCATCGGAACCATAGAGCGCGGACGCACCATCAGGCATGATTTCGACCCGTTCTACCGCCGCGAAAGGGATGCTGGAGAAATCCACCGACTGATTGCTCAGATTATAGGCGAGCCGGTGACCGTTGAGCAGCGTCAATGTGGAGCCGGGTCCAAGCCCGCGCAGGTTGAGCGCGGTTGAGGAATCCGTGTTTCTGCTTCCCGATGCCTCGGCGCCGTTGCCGACCCCTGGGCTTTGACCACCGGTGAAATTCTGCGGGATTGCGGCCGCGAGACCGCGCATGTCGGTAATCCCCTGGTCTCGCGCCTGTGCGGTCTCATAGCTGTAGACCTGCGACGCTGATGCCACGCCCCTTATGCGCGATCCTGTCACGACAATGGCTTCGCCCCTTTGCTCGGCTCCCTGTCCCCCGGCAGCCCCGGAGGGAAGGCGAATGTAAATGGCGTCCGAACCCATTTCGACCTTAAAACCCGTCCCCATCAGGGCACGTGCCAGTGCCTGCGGTGCGGTGAGACGCCCCTCAATCCCGGGCGCGGAGAGGCCAGCCATCGCATCTCCAGGGAAAATGATCTGCCTTCCTGTCAGTGTCCCGATCGCCAGCAATGTCTTGGTAAGCGGCTGCGCTGGCAAATCGATCATGACAGGGGCGCTGACCTCGTCGCGCGCGGATGCCTTTGGAAGGGTGTGAGCGACCGCGATGGCAAGCAGGCTGCTTGCCACCCAATGACGGGCGTTATGCATGGAATGTCCCCCAGTTGTGGCAGGCCCGGTGTTGGCGGGCTCTGACGGGGACATTGTGAAAGTCCGGCTCTACCCTAAACCGGACGAAAGATTTTTATGTCGGGGACAAGCGGATCGTCCCGCCCTCTTCGAGCAGCTGCAGGGATAAGGCGTGCGCGATGACGGCCGCGAGCCGACGGGTGTCGTTGAGGCGCACAGTGCCGTAGAATCGCCGCTGGCCAAGCGCGGGATCGGCGAGGATGATCTTCACCACGCCATAGCGGTTGGCATGGCCCAACACCTGCGCCAGCGGCACGCCGTCAAAAGACATGAGCCCGCTTGGCCAGGCGGTGGCCGCAAGCTCGTCCCTCGCCATCTTCGCAATAGCCGTTCGCCCATCCGGGCCGTAGCTAGCGCGATAGCCTTTGGCGACCCGGGTAGCATTAGAGGGTCTCAAAGCCGACCATTTGCCTGCGGTCCGAAGCTCAGCCGTGCCCCGCAAGAATGACATGTCAACCTCCTGATAGCGCGACAAGCCAATGTCGAACAGGGAGCCAAGCGTGGTGATCGTCCCCGCGCCCGCTGCGACCACGAATGGTCTGGAAGCTGTTGCAACGGCCAGGCGGATACGGCCGCGCTCGAGGCGCAGCCGCCTGTTCGAGCGCCCCGGCTGGAAGGTAACCAGGCTGTCCGTGTCAAGCGTCACCATCGACCCGTCATCGAGCCGGACCGTTCGAATCTCGCCCAGCGCTGTCTGCAGTTGCCCTGCGCCAAGCGCACGTCTTGCCAGTCGGTCTGGAGCTGCCTCCCGCTTTCCATCAAAGTAGAAAACACTGATGCCCATGAAGATGGCGAGTGCCGCCGTCAGAGCAGGCCCCCTCCATCGCGTCGCATGAACTGCATGCCTGGGTTCCTGTATTTGGTCGGCGGTCCGGTCAAGATCGACCCCGCGTAGCTTCTCGCCAAAACCATAGAGTTCGCTCACCTCGCTATAGACCTGACGGTGGACGCCCCCGAGGGAAAGCCAGGTTTCGAACGCGGCCCTGTGCTCGTCGGCATCCTTGCTTTGCATGCGCAGACACCAGCTGATCGCCTCGTCAAGCAATGGGTTGGGTGCCGGCTCTCCCCGCTGCGCTGTGGATTTTTTGCTCATGACCCGTAAAATGCCTGATGGAGCCGCGCCAGGGCGCGACCCATATGATATTCGACCGACTTGATCGAGAGGTTCACCCGATCGGCAATTTCGCCGTAGGTCAGTCCGTCCACCCTGTGGAGGAGGAATATCTCGCGGGTTTGGGGGCCAAGCGTATCAAGTACGGCTACATAGCGACTGGTCGCGTCATCGGCCTCCAGAGCCCATTCCTGTTCGGGGGGAACGGCCACGCCTAGCGCCTCGTCCAGATCTGCTTGCACCAGTTGTCCTGGCCGGGCGCCGCGGCGGAAACGCTCGAACACGAGATTGCGTGTGACCCGTTGCAGATAGGCTTCCGGCCGCTCGAGCAGGATCTGCGGGCGCGCGGCAGCCAGACTGACGAAGGCCTCCTGTACAAGGTCGTGGACATCTTCGGTCCGCCCGATCCGACTTCGAACGAAACGCGCAAGACCAGGTGCCTCGGACCGGAAAAGCCGCTCGAGAATGCGTCTGCGTGTTTGCTGCGCTCCCTCGGCGCTGGCCTTCCCGCCATCACTGCGTGGCATATGGTGAACTGTCAGGCGCGCGGCAGACTGCGCGGCGATGCTGTGAAAACGACATACGAAAATAGGCCCGGACACAAATATGGAATCCGGGACGTGCCGGTTCCATTGCATTGATCGGTGCCGTGCCTGGAGACGAAGCCGTCTCGCGGAGCAAGCGGGCCGTCCGATGGACAGCCATGGTGCATGGCCTAATTCTTTGCCTTTTCGCATTCCCCTGTCAATCATCCCCCAAGAGAGTTCAGGCGCTTTTGGCTCGATGCCAGAAATTTCGATAATCGGCTCGCTGCGCCAAGGCCTCATCTGTCCCTGCACAACGTAGCGCGCCATCAACGAGGAAGAGAACTTGGTCGGCCATACGGGCAATATGCCGACGATGGGTCACAAGAATGATCGTGCTCTGGGCACGCTCGCGCCGCAATGTCTCGATCGCAGCAGTCTCACTCTGCAGATCGAGCGCTGAGGTCGCCTCGTCGAGGATGAGGACCGGCACCGCCGCGCTCGCCAGCCGCGCGAGTTCGAGCTTTTGAATCTGGCCACCAGACAGTCCGTGACCGCCCTCTCCGACCGGCATGTCGAGTTCGGGCATGCGGTCATCTGGGTAGAAGTGCAGCGCCTGTAGCCGTCGCTGCAGGCACTGCGCTTGTGATGCTGCCGGGGGATAGAGGCCATTTTCGCCAAGCGAACGCGCAAACAGCCCAACATGTTGCGGGACATAGAGGATATGCCGGTGCCGGTGCTCGCGCGGCACATCTGCAAGGATGATGCCGTTGACATCCACACTGCCTGCCAAGGGATCCAGCAATCCCGCGATTAGGCGAGCAAGAGTCGATTTGCCCGAACCGTTAGCGCCAACCAGGACAGTAAGGCTTCCAGCTTCGATAGTGGCGCTTACATTACGAACAACGTACCTGATACCGTCAAAAGCAAAGCTGATGCCGCCAAGCTGAACCCGCGCGGGACCATCGGGGAGTGGGCCTGGACATGAAGGCGATCGCGCATGACCATCGATCAAGGCCAATGTTTCGCGGATCTGCGCGACGGCGCGTCCCGCCTGCCTCAGCAGGAAGCCAAAGCCGCCAAGCGGCAGGACCAGGCGTAACGCGTAAGCCTGCAATAAAATGAGGTCCCCTACCGTCAGCCGGAAAGCCAGCACGTCACGGACTGCGAGACCAAGAAGGAGGACGAGGCCCAGCGTCACGGCGCTGCATTGCACGGCCGCCATCGAGACCAGGGACCGGGTGCCGCGTCCAGCCTCCTTCGCGCGCTCTCCAGCCAGCAGGGCTGCGCGCGCAAGCTCGGCGTCCATATTGCCATTGAATATGACGCGCGGAGCATTGCGCAGAAGATCGGCGACACATGCCGTCAGGTTTGCAGACCGCTCATTCGCTGCCACAGCCTGATGCTGGTAGCGCTCGGCCCCCACCATGGTGACGAAGCAATAGCCTGCGAGTGTCAAGCCGATCAGAACCGCATAGATCCAGGGAACGACCGCCAGGATTACGCAGAAGGCCACCGCCATCTGAACCATGAGGGGAACGGCCTGCCATAACAGGCCGTCGATCAAGAGATGGAGGCTGAACGGCAGTCGTTCGATCTGCCCGAGCATCCTCCCCCCCATGGCGTCAGGGTGCCTCGCCATGATGGGAAGGCGAGAGGCAAGAAGCTGCAGCGCCAGGTCGCCGGCAATCGCCTCGACGATGCGGGTCGTGCTGTGATGACGCAAAGCAGCGACCAAGCCGGCGGCAGCGGCCGTAAGTGCAAAGAGGATCACGGCGACAACCAGCGGCGCTGACAATGGCAATGGCTGGGAGAGGCGATCGACGAGATGCTTGAGCAGTAGAGGTCCAGCAACCAGGAGCAGAATACCGATCCCCTCCCCTGCCATCCCGATAAAGACTGCGTCACGGACGCCCAAGCGCCTGTCGACCATCATTCGCGTGAGGCGAAACATGAGGGCCAGCGCGGACATTGCTTCCTCCGTGAGATGTACAGCCTCCCGGCAACGGGTCGCTGGCCTGCCTCACGGATCGCAGCCTCTGGCGCGCGACGCCATCGGAACAAGTCCGAAAATCGGACAAAGCCTCGCATTCGTTCCGCACGATCATCTTGCGAACCGGGATTGCGGAGGGATCATGCTCGGTGAAATATATTTTCTTCGACGCTCGGCCGCGCGAACGCTTGTTTGTCGTAAATTCTCCCTGGCTCCCCCTCTCGACAGAAGCCGACGGATTGGGCATTCAAGCCCCTCCTTATCACAGCTGGACTATGACCTATGACCGTGACCGATATCATCGCTTCGATCGCTACCGATGAAGGGCTTGCCAAGTCCGATGTGAAGAAGGTCATCGACGGGCTGTTCGCAAAAATTGCGGATGCGGCCGGCAAGGATGAGGAGGTCTCGGTTCCAGGCTTCGGCAAATTCAAGGTCAAGCACAGTGCTGCGCGCGATGGCCGCAACCCAGCAACCGGCGAAACGATCAGCATTGCTGCGTCGAAGAAGCTGGGCTTCACGCCAGCCAAGGCACTAAAAGATAAGCTGAACGGCTGATCCGCCATGAGCCCTTCTCTTCTTGTGAGAAGGGCCTAACTATTGATTTGCGCAGAGAAGTGACCCGGGGAGGCCCGTAATTTTCACTTAGAAGTGACCTATGTTAGATCACGTCCCTGGCTTTGGCGAGCGGGGGACCATGATATACTGCAACAGTGCACCCCCAGAATCGCATCATCTTGCCAGTCTTTCAGTTCGTCGCCGGAACCGGATCCCAGCCCCCACCCAGCGCGCGGAACGAGGCGACCGCGCCGCGGCTTGCGGCGGCGCGAGCCTGGATCGCACCATCTCGGGTTTCGAGCAGCCTACGGTCAGCATCGAGCACTTCGATCAAGCTGACCGCCCCACCCTTGTAAGCGGCAAACGAGGATGTCCGCGCGCGCGTCAATGCTATTTCACCTTGTGACAAAGCTGCCGCACGCGCCTCCTGCTGGACCAATGTCGAGAAGGCATCCTCGACATCCTGCGACGCACGCAGGACGGTCAGGCGATACGCAGCCAGCGCCTCGGCATTACGGCCCTTGGCAGCCTTGATCTCCGCATCGACACGACCAAAATCGAACAGGCGCCAGCGCAAGCCCAACACGCCGTTGGCTTGCGTCGCATTGCCAGTGAACAGACCACCTGCCGCCGTCGTCGCCGTGCCAAGCAGACCGCTTAGCGAGATTTTGGGATAATATTCAGAGACGGCGACCCCGATCCGGGCGTTGGAAGCGGCAAGCGTCCGTTCCGCCGCAATGATATCGGGCCGACGCCGCAAAAGCGCTGCCGGCCCGCCCGCCGTCGATACAGCAGGGGACAGCGGTATCGGGGAGAGCGTCGCCAGTTCAGATCGCGTTGTGCCGGGCTGAACGCCGATCAGCACATCGAGGGCATTCATCGCCATGTCGAGTTCGTTCTGTAAAGCCGGGATCGAGGCGCGCACCTGCGCCAGCGCGCCTTCGGCCTGGCGAACCTGTAGCTCGGCCGCGACGCCTTTGCGATATTGAAGGGTGATCAGATCGACGAGTTTCTGCTGGGTGTCGGTTTGCGCGCGCGCCACGTCGAGGCGCGCCTGCAAGGTCCGGATGGCGATATAGGTATCCGCAGTCTGCGCAGCCACTGCAAGGCGTGCGGCGACTGCTGCCGCCGCCGATGCCTGCCAATCCGCGCGGGCCGCGTCGCGAGCGGCGTCACGGCCACCGAACAGGTCAATTTCCCAACTGGCGCCAAGATTAAACTCATAGGTTTCGGTTGAACGCTCGAATTGCGGGAATGCGCTGCCAATCCGTCCGATCGGAGTTTCCAGCGACTGATAGGTTTCGCCACCCTGACCGCTCATCTGCCCGGATGGCAGGAGCGCGGCGTTGGCATTCTTCAGCGCGGCGCGCGCCTGAACGACGCGCGCGCTCGCCCGCTGCAGATCCAGATTCTGGGCGAGCGCGCGCTCGACGAGACTGGTCAGCAGCGGGTCTTGGAACGCCCGCCACCAATTGACCAGGTCCGCCATCTGCGTTGCCGCAGTTCGCGAATCGACGGCGGGAGCGCCGACAAAAGCAGTCGGCGCCGAGGAAACCGGCGCGACGTAGCGAGGCCCGACAGCACAGCCGCCCAGAAGCGCGGCCGTAGCTGACAACAGGAATGCGGATCGACGGTGTCGCATGTTCAAGCCTCGAGAGATTGAGTTCAATATATGACTAATGTTCCTTATGGTCACTATTTGTCAATGCTGGCTGGAGCGTTTAAGGAGCGAGCATGATGAAACCATCCACTCCAACGGCCTCGACCCGCGGGCCGGCCGAACACAGCGTACGTGACCAGATCGTCGAAGCCGCGAATGAATGTTTTGCGCGCTACGGCTATGGCAAAACCGCGGTCTCTGACCTGGCGCGCGAGATCGGCTTCTCGAAAGCCTATATCTATCGCTTCTTTGAATCGAAACAGGCGATCGGCGAAGCCATCTGTAGCGCCCGCCTCGTGCAAATCCTCAGCGAGGCGCGTGCCGCCATCGATGAAGGCGGCAGCGCGACCGACCGGCTCCGTCGTATGTTCAAAAGCGTTACTGCGCTCAGCGTCGCCCTGTTTTTCGATGATCGAAAGATCTTTGAGATTGCGGCGCTATCGGCGAAGGAGCGCTGGTCATCGACGCAAGTCTATGCCGATGCCCTCAAAGCGATGCTGGAGGAGATCATCCGGGATGGCCGCGAAAATGGGGAGTTCGAACGCAAGACACCGATCGACGAAATCTGCCGATCGATATTCTACGCGATGACCCCCTTTATCGATCCACTTCATCTCGAGCGGAATCTGGACCTGCTTCCCGACGCACAAAGCGAGGTTATGGGCCTCATCCTGCGCAGCCTAGCACCCTAAACCCGGCCAGATCAGATTTATGTGACCTATTGACAATATGGTCACTAGACACTTATCGATCCTCCATACTTCGGAGGAATCGTGCGTGTCCCATCGCTATCGTCATTTTGCCCTTGGCCTGCCCATCCTGCTTTCGATCGCACTGGCCGGGTGCGACCGCACCCAATCCGATCCACGGACACAGCCACCACTCGTCAGGGTAACCACCTCGAGCCTGGCCAATGCTGCGACACGCGAGTTTACCGGCATCGTTGCGGCACGCGTGCAGAGCGATCTGGGCTTTCGGGTCGGCGGAAAGGTGATCGAGCGTCTGGTTGACGCCGGACAGGTCGTTCGCCGCGGACAGCCGCTGATGCGGATCGACCTTGCCGACCTCGCGCTCGCGAGCCGCGCGTCACAAGGCACCGTCGAAGCCGCCCGCGCGCGCGCATTGCAGACTGCAGCCGATGAGAGGCGTTACCGCGATCTGGTGGGCGCGGGCGCCGTATCGGCCTCGGCTTACGACCAGGCGAAGGCAGCTGCCGATTCGGCGCGCGCTCAGCTCACCGCAGCACAGGCGCAGGCCAATGTGGCGCGTAACGAAACCAACTATGGTGTCCTGCTCGCCGATGCCGACGGCACAGTCGTCGAGACGCTGGCAGAACCTGGACAGGTGGTTGCGGCCGGACAGACCGTGATACGATTAGCACGGTCAGGACCGCGCGAAGCCCTGGTGCAATTGCCCGAAACGGTGCGGCCCTCACTGAACTCTGTCGCCCGGGCCCGCACCTACGACGGTGCGACCGGCAGCGCCACCCTGCGCCAGCTCGCTGACTCCGCCAATCCAGCCTCGCGCACGTTCGAAGCCCGCTATGTCCTTGCAGGCGCGGTCGCTCGAGCGCCGCTCGGATCCACTGTCACTGTGACCCTTGCTACGCCAGGCGAAGAGGTTACGACCCAAGTGCCGCTTGGCGCACTGCACGACACCGGGCGAGGTCCAGGCGTCTGGATTGTCAGCGGGGGTACCAAGCCAACGGTCGCGTGGCGGCCGGTTCGCGTCTCTGCTCTTGGTGAAGAGACTGCAAATGTGACATCGGGACTTAAGTCTGGCGACCGCTTCGTCGCGATGGGCGCCCATATGTTGCATCAGGGTCAGCAGGTTAGAATCGCTGCGCAAGCCGCAGGTGCAGCCCGATGAGCGGGCAGCACGATCTGCCCGGAAATGAGCCCGGTAAGCCGAGCCGGTTCAATCTATCCGCGCTGGCTGTCCGCGAGCGATCAGTCACTTTGTTCTTCCTGATCGCGATCATTCTGGCGGGCACCGTCGCGTTCCTGAAGTTGGGACGGGCGGAGGATCCGGGCTTCACCATCAAGGTGATGACGGTCGTCACCGCCTGGCCCGGCGCGACAGCTCAGGAGATGCAGGATCAGGTCGCCGAGCGACTGGAAAAGCGTTTGCAGGAACTGCGCTGGTATGATCGCAGCGAAACCTTCACACGGCCCGGTCTGGCCTTCACCACATTGACCTTGCGGGACACGACGCCGCCCAAGGACGTGCCGGACCAATTTTATCAAGCGCGCAAGAAGATGTCGGACGAAGCGCCTAACCTGCCGCGCGGAGCGGTCGGGCCATTCGTGAACGACGAATATGGCGAAGTCACCTTCGCCCTTTATGCCCTCAAGGCTAAGGGCGAGCCGCAGCGGTTGCTCGCACGTGAAGCCGAGACCTTGCGCCAGCGCCTACTGCATGTTCCTGGCGTCAACAAAATTAATATCGTGGGCGAGCGCCCTGAGCGCATCTATGTCGAATTCGCCCAGGAGCGGCTGGCGACGCTTGGCGTCTCGCCACGCGACATCTTCGCTGCGCTGGCGGCGCAGAATATGATCACGCCCGCAGGCTCGATCGAAACCAAGGCACAGCAGGTGATCGTGCGCCTCCACGGTGCATTCGACGACCTGTCGAAGATCCGTGACCTGCCCATCGTCGCAAACGGTGTCACGCTGCGCCTGTCCGAAATCGCCACGGTCAAGCGTGGTTACGAAGACCCCGCCGCCTTCCTGATCCGCAGCCAGGGCGAGCCTGCATTGCTGCTCGGCGTCGTCATGCGCGAGGGATGGAACGGCCTTGACCTGGGCAAATCGCTGAAGACGGAAATTGAGAAGATCACAGACGAACTACCCCTCGGCATGAGCCTGACCCCGGTCACCGATCAGTCGGTCAATATCTCCGAGGCGGTCAACCAGTTCATGCACACTTTCCTGGAAGCGCTGGCAATCGTGATGATCGTCAGTCTTGTGAGCCTGGGCTGGCGGGTCGGCATCGTCGTGGCGGCGGCGGTGCCGCTGACGCTCGCTATCGTGCTCGTCATCATGTGGGCCACCGGCCGCGTTCTTGACCGGATCACGCTCGGCGCACTGATCCTGGCGCTCGGCCTGCTTGTCGATGATGCCATTATCGCCATTGAGATGATGATGGTGAAGATGGAGGAGGGCTACGACCGCATCCGCGCGTCCGCCTACGCCTGGAGCCATACCGCCTCGCCGATGCTGGCCGGAACGCTGGTGACGGTGATCGGGTTAATGCCGGTAGGGTTCGCGCAATCGACCGCCGGCGAATATGCCGGCAACATCTTCTGGGTCGTTGGCTTCGCCCTGATCGCCTCCTGGTTCGTCGCGGTGATCTTCACGCCATATATGGGCGTGAAGATGCTGCCGCACATCAAGCCGGTGGAAGGGGGGCATGCCGCAATCTACCAGACGCCACGCTATGAGAAAGTGCGCAGCGTCATCGCCTGGGCAGTGCGGCGCAAGAAACTTGTCGCGCTCGCGACACTCGGCGCGTTCCTGATTGCGGGCGCCAGCATGCCGTTCGTCAACAAACAATTCTTCCCCGCGTCCGATCGGCCCGAAGTGTTGGTCGAGGTGCAGATGCCCAAGGGAACAGCGATCGCCCGCACCAGCGAGGCCGCAAAGCAAGTCGAGGCCTGGCTGCGTAAACAGCCCGAAGCCAGAATCGTGACCGCTTATGTCGGCCAGGGCGCCCCGCGCTTCTTCATGTCTCTGTCGCCCGAACTACCCGACCCTTCCTTTGCAAAGATCATCGTACTCACCGCAGACGAAGAAGCACGTGATGCCCTGAAGGTTAAGCTACGCCAGGCCGCGGCCGACGGCCTCGCGCCGCAGGCACGGGTGCGCGCGACCCAGCTTGTTTTTGGTCCCTATTCGCCCTTCCCGGTCGCTTTCCGGGTCAGCGGCCCTGATGTGGCGACGGTCCGCACCGTCGCAGCCAAAGCGCAGAAGATCATGCAGGACGATCCGATGATGCGAACCGTGAACGCCGATTGGGGCGACCGTGCCCCCGCGTTGCATTTCGTGCTCGATCAGGATCGACTGCGCGCGCTCGGCCTGACATCCAGCGACGTTGCGCAGCAGCTTCAGTTTTTGCTGACCGGGGTTACCGTCAGCCAGGCGCGTGAGGATATCCGCACCGTCGATGTCATCGCGCGCTCAAGCGGCAGTGACCGGCTCGATCCGGCGCGGATCGGCGACTATATGCTGACTGGCGCTAATGGCGAGCGCGTGCCGGTGAGCCAGATCGGCAAACTGGAAGTGCGGATGGAGGACCCGATCCTTCAGCGTCGCGATCGGTTGCCGACGATCACCGTTCGTGGCGACATCGCTGAGGGACTGCAACCGCCCGACGTCTCGACCGCGATGCTCAAAAAGCTTCACCCCATCATCAAGGATCTGCCATCGGGCTATCATATCGATATGGCTGGTTCGATCGAGGAGGCCGCGAAAGCCAATTCGGCACTCGCGCCGATCTTCCCGATCATGATCGTTCTGATGATGATCGTCATCATTCTCCAGGTGCGCAGCCTGTCGGCCATGGCGATCGTGCTGCTGACCGCGCCTCTGGGGCTGATCGGAGTCGTTCCTACGTTGCTGATCAGCGGCCAACCGTTCGGCTTCAACGCTATTTTGGGCCTGATCGCCCTCGCCGGCATCCTAATGCGCAATACGCTCATCCTGATCGGCCAAATCCATGACCATGAGAAGGAAGGGATGCATCCCTACCACGCCGTGGTCGAGGCGACTGTGCAACGGTCCAGACCGGTAATTCTTACCGCTCTGGCGGCGGTGCTCGCATTTGTGCCTCTCATCAGTTCAGTCTTTTGGGGATCGATGGCGGTGACCCTGATCGGTGGGACGCTCGGCGGCACGATCCTGACCTTGGTGTTCCTGCCCGCGCTGTATGCCCTGTGGTTCAAGATCAAGCCGCAATCCCGTGAGGAGCATCCCAGTCCGCTGCCTGGCGCAAACCCGGTGGCGGCCTAGGAGGGAGGCCATCTGCCGTCGCGCCTTATGCGACGTTAAGCCTTCGATTGTCTCATCCTCAGCTGCTGCCCGTCGGCTTTCCTTCATCGGCTGCGTAACACTGGCCGGTTGCGAAAGGGCCCTTATGACTGCGCCGACCCGAACGAAACGTTGACGGTTTTGATGGCCCCCGGCGCGCTCCTTGCACTTCGTCGCTTTGCCAAGGCGTCGCAGC
Organism: Sphingobium sp. SA2; assembly: GCF_032227065.1. NCBI lineage: Bacteria > Pseudomonadati > Pseudomonadota > Alphaproteobacteria > Sphingomonadales > Sphingobiaceae > Sphingobium > Sphingobium sp. SA2. Next base: position 2,304,455 of record NZ_JAPMXX010000006.1, on the reverse strand, counting down.
GCTGTCCGCTAAGCAGTTCAAACGAAAATGCCGTAACGGCGCGCCGGAGCAACATGATGCCGCGCGGGGAGTTTTTTTTCGTCTGGCGCGGTCCTTCCTGTCAAAGTCAGTCAGGGGGCGCCAACGCGCATGTAGATCGCGCTTCAGTACGCTGCTGTTCGGCGATCCAGACATGTCCACCCGACCAGACTGCGTCATAGACGGCCCGACCGACAGCTGCGCCTATGTCGGTATGCAGGCCAGCAAACTGTTCCATGTCTGGATGGATAGGAGTTGCGACGACGATGCAGTCGGTCCCAGTTCCCGTCACGGCCAATCCAGATGGCTTCCAGGGAAGGTCGATCATTGCAACCGTACGCGCCTGGGCAACAATTGAAATGGTCTCCACGAGCGCCGCTTGTGACAGAGGGCGATCGACATGCACGAGGAGGTTGATCGTCCCGACATCCTGATGAGCAACGGGTGCAGAACCGACGCGCACCGCATTACCAAGACCGACGGTCGCCAGGCAGCTGGCCGTAGCCCGCCCGAAGGACGCCTGAGACATGTGATGCTTGGTGATATCTCGAGATGTCATGAGGTGGACCGCATCCGTCAATCCCGCCGACTGCATGCTTTTTCTAAGCAGCAAGGCTGGATCGACATCCATGCTCAGATCGGCATCCCGGACATAGAGCCATGCGACACTGCTGACTTCTGCGAAGCCTGGCCGCGTCAGCGACCAACTCAAAACAGCTTGTGGTTGAGGGAACGAGGCAACAAGGAAAGGGCTGGCACAGTGAACGGAAAATGGATTCATCAAGACCTGCCTCGCACGATATCACTGCGCTTGCAACACTAACCATGCGCCTCTGTGCGTAGGTATGTACACGCGGCTCAAGGCTAACAACTGCTACAAGTAAAAATACTCTCCCAAAACTAAGCATCCGTTAATCTGGTTTTGCTGCACCAGAATATCTCTGCCCGATCATATCCATGAGCTCTGGAAAATTGGTAAGAAATATTGGTGCTTTATTCGAGTATACGACAAAGAATGCTCGACGGTTTTTCGATTTTTGCAAACATACCGTTGATGCAGCCTTCGCAATCGTGGAGACGTCTGCGTGTGGCAATCATGTCTGCTCCATCCACCTGCAAAAGGATGGCGCAATAGCGTCCGGGAGATCTTTGGGCTGCCGCCTCACCCAATCCCCCGTCACTCCCGCTCACGCCACGCGTCGGCATGAGCTCCCGGATCATGCCCCAATATCCGCGCGACACATGCGCGTTCGCCGCACAGGTTGGGTTGGCCATCAGATGGAGGTGCAGGCGGCGCAGATTATGCCAGGGGACGGACGGGAAGAGGTGATGTTCCAGATGATAGCTGATGTTGAGCGGCCCGATGAGGAGCCTGTCGAGCAAGGTCGGGATGACGGTGCGGGTGCCGTTGAGTTCGTGATTATCGGGGAGGCCGTTATGCTCGGCCATGGCGCGGATGCGGTTGAAGACATTGACCCAGAAAAATTGCGGGATGAGGATCAGGCCCAGTATCTGCCAGCGAAAGGGCGACCACAATATCGCGCCATAGACCAGCACGGCCCATGCGACATAGCGTAGGCGCAGCGACAGGCGGTAATCGAAACCGAAGCGTTTGGGATTGTGGAAATTGGCGATGGGTGCCCAGATGCGTCCAGCGCGCGCCACCCGATAATAGTTGAGACCGGTGATGCTGCGGACCAGCAGCCAGAACATTGCGCGCGGAGATTTGGGAAAATGCTGGTCCGGGTCGCGCCGCTGGATACGTTGGTCACAATCATGGATGGTGTTGGTGTGGCGGGCGCGCTTTTGCCCGAGCGGGACCCGCCAGTAATGAAGGTCAGCACAGCATTTTCCTTGCAATGCGGTTTTGCTCGCCATATTGCGACGCCGCAACAGGTTCCCAGAGATGGGATTAATAGGGAACGCGGAAGCAGGTATCTACCCCTGTAATCCGTGGCTGTCCCCGCAACTGTGACCGGAGAGCGGTCGCCCCTTCATGCCACTGGGTGCATTTGCACTTGGGAAGGCGGGGCGAGCGTGTTGACCCGGGAGCCAGGAGACCTGCCTGTTGTAGTCGGTCCTTTGCGCGGACGGGGTGTTCAGCGTGATCGAGGTCAATCCTCGCGTGACGACATCGATTGGGGTGGCGCGCGCGGGTGACAAGCCAGCGAACGCTCTGTCGTGCCATTGGTGCGAGCAACCCCTTGTTGTTTGACAGGGGATACACATGCAAAATCTGTTCTTAAAAGTGACCGTTTCCACCGCAGCTCTCGGGCTTTGCGGCACCTTCATTGCGCACGCGCAGGATGATGTCCGCACCATGTCGCCGCACGAACCGGTCATCGTCGTCACCGCCAACCGCAGCGCCCAGCCCGTCGAAAGGGTCGGCCAATCCATCACGGTGATCGATTCGGCCGAAATCGAGCGGCGGCAGACCCAAACCGTCGCCGATATCCTGCGAACCGTGCCGGGTGTCAGCATCACGCGCAACGGCGGCGTCGGGACATCCACATCGGTGTTCATTCGCGGTGCAGAGAGCGATCAGACCGTGGCGCTGGTCGATGGCATCAAGCTCAACGACCCTTCGTCGCCGGGGGGCGGCTTCAACTTCGGCAATCTGCTGATCGGCAACATCGAGCGAATTGAGGTTTTGCGCGGACCATCGTCGGTGCTTTGGGGCAGCCAAGCGATCGGCGGGGTTATCAACATGATCACTCGCCAGCCGACGGACGCCCTGACAGTCAACGTACGCGGCGAATATGGCTATCGCGATACTGGACAGCTGGTTGGCAACATTGCCGGAAAAGCCGGTCCGTTTTCGGCCAGCGTGGGCGCAGGATACTTCCGCACCGATGGCATCTCCTCATTCAGCGAAGCGCGCGGCGGCATCGAAAAGGATGGCTATGAAAATTACGGTGCCAACGGTAGTTTCAATCTGGCGCTGAGCGACTGGTTGTCGCTCGATGCGCGCGGCTGGTATTCGGAAGGCCGGGTGAATATCGATGGCTTCCCTCCACCAACCTTTGCCTTTGGTGATGTGAACGAGGAATCGCGCACCCGCGAAATCGTCGGCTATACCGGAGTTAACGCCACGCTGTTCGACGGTCGCTTCCGTAACCGGCTGGGCTATGCGTACACCGACACCCGTCGCCGCAACTTCAGCCTTGTCGGCCTGCCTGCCGAGACCTTTGTCGGCAATGGCCGCAACGAACGTATCGAATATCAGGGCATGTTCGATATCGCAGAAGGCTGGCAGCTGACGGGTGGACTGGAACGCGAGACATCGCGCTTTTCCAGCAGCAGTTTTGGTGCGCGTCCTTCCATCGGACGGGCCCGGATCGACAGCGTTTACGGGCAGATCGTGGCGACACCGGTGACGGGCCTGACCCTGACCGGCGGCGTTCGGCATGATGACCACAACCGCTTTGGCGGAGCCACCACCTTTGGGGCGAGCGGCGTTTACACGGTGAGCCAGACCGGCACGACAGTGCGCGCCAGCTATGCCGAGGGGTTCAAGGCACCGTCGCTGTTCCAGCTGCAAAGCGACTTCGGCAATCAGCTGCTCCAGCCGGAAAGCTCGAAGGGCTGGGACGCCGGGGTCACCCAGAATCTCGTCAACGGGCGGTTGCAGGCCAGTGCCACCTTCTTCCGGCGCGACTCAGACGATCTCATCATCTTCATATCCTGCCCGCTGCCACGCACAGGCATCTGCGCTGGACGGCCTTCGGGCACGTATGACAACGTCTCGAAGGCGCGGGCTAAAGGCGTTGAAATCGGCCTGACGATGCAGCCGGTCGATGCGCTGCGGCTGCAGGCGAACTATACCTATACAGATGCCACCAACCGGTCGCCTGGCAATGTCAACTTCGGGCGGCAACTGGTACGGCGGCCGCAGCACAGCGTCACCGCGCTGATCGACTATCGCTGGGGTTTCGGGTTGGAGACCGGCGTCACGCTCACGCATGTCGGGTCGAACTTCGACAATGCCAACAACAGCCGCAAGGTTGAAGGCTATGTGCTGGCGGACCTGCGCGCCTCGTTCCCGCTGACCGACCGGATCGACATCTATGCCCGGGTCGAAAACCTCTTCGACGAACGTTACGAGACGGTGTTCCGTTATGGCTCGCCGGACCGGGCGGGCTATGCCGGTGTGCGGATGCGCTACTGATGAAGGCCGCAGCGCGCGCCTTGATCAATGATTTCGCCCGACACGGCGGACGTATCGATATTGCGCGCGCTGCGTTTCCGCAGGTTGCCCGGTGGACCGATCTGTCCACCGGCATTGCGCCCTGGCCCTATCCGGTTGGACATGTTGCGGGCGCCGCAGAGCGCCTGCCCGATCCGCTTGACTTATCTGCGTTGGAAACTGCCGCTGCCGCATTCTTCGGTGTCGATGCGACGCGCTTGGTGGCGGTGCCGGGTAGCGATCTGGCGCTGCGGTTGCTGGGCGCGATGCTGGGCGGACATCTGGGCAACAGGTCAGCCGCTGTGGTGCGCCCCGGCTATTCCGGTCATCTGACAATGTGGGGCGAAAGCGCTGCCACCGAGTGCACCGCCGATGCGCTGCTGGCAATGGCGAAGACGCACGATGCGCTAGTGCTCGCCCGGCCCAACAATCCCGATGGACTGGTTGCCGATTCCACGCAGATGCACTCAGCGGCGGCGCTGTTGGCGGAGCGTGGCGGATATCTGATCGTCGATGAGGCGTTTGCTGATGCCGACCCGCACGACAGCCTGGCCAGCTGCGATTGGCCGGGACTGATCGTGCTGCGATCTTTCGGCAAGTTCTTCGGGCTGGCCGGATTGCGATTGGGCTTTGTTATCGCACCGCCGCAAATTGGCGAACGGCTGCGCACACTGATCGGCTACTGGCCGATATCCGGCCCGGCTCTGGCGACGGGCCTTGCCGCCTGCAGCGATACGGCTTGGCATAGGGAACAACGGGCGCGACTGCACGAAGCATCGCAGCGTCTCGCGCAGATGCTTTGCGACCATGGCATCGAGATCGTCGGCCGCACCGCCTTCTTCATTCTGATTTCAGCGGAGCGCCGCGACGCGCTGTTCGTGCATCTGGCGCTGGCTGGCATTCTGACTCGCCCGTTTGATTATGCGCCGGGCTGGCTGCGGATCGGATTGCCGCGCGAAGACAGCGACTGGACCAGGCTGGATGATGCGCTGGCCACATGGAATGCCGCTTGGAAGACCACAGGGAGCACGCAATGACCGAGACGCCAGAAGACTTTGCCCGCCACAACGCCCGCATGAAGCGGGTACAGGTCGCACGCGAGCGGATGCAGGCACGCCGCACGCTCGAGCGCGGATTGCTGATCGTCCACACCGGCAGCGGCAAGGGCAAATCGTCTTCCGCCTTCGGCATGGCCATCCGCTCGCTGGGCTGGGGAATGAAGGTCGGTATCGTCCAGTATGTCAAAGGTGCGTGGGAGACGGGCGAGAAGAACTTCTTTCATGCCAATCCCGATTTGCTGACATTTGAGGTGATGGGTGAAGGCTTTACCTGGGACACGCAAGACCGAGCCCGTGACATCGAAGCAGCGCGTGCTGCGTGGGAGCGGTCGAAGGCGCTCATTCTTGACCCTGCCTATGATTTCATCATCCTGGATGAACTCAACATCGCCCTGCGGCAGGATATTCTGCCGATCGACGAGATCGTTGCCTTTCTGAAGGACCGCCCGCTGACCAAGCACATCTGCATCACCGGACGGAACGCCAAGCCAGAGCTGATCGAGATAGCCGATCTGGTTACCGAGTTCGAAGAAGTGAAGCATCCATTCAAGGCCGGGTTCAAGGCGCAGAAGGGCGTCGAGTATTGATCCGCGCTGCCGCCTTTGCCCTTGGCCTTTTGGTCGCGGGCTGCTCATCGCAGGCCGCTGACCGATTGGTGGAGCGCCCGTCGTCCGAGCCATCGGCCCTGCCCCGCGTTGCATCGATCAACCCGTGCGTCGATGCGGTGCTGATGCAGATTGCCCAACCGCAGCAGATTGCAGCGATCAGCCATTATTCGCAGGACGAGCGCGCGACCTCGATCCCCCTCGATCAGGCGCGGCGCTTTGCAGCGACATCTGGAACAGCCGAGGAGGTCGTCGCGCTGGCGCCTGACCTCGTGATCGCCGGTGCCCATGTCGCCCCTTCGACGATATCCGCATTGCACCGCATGCGTATTCCGCTGGTCCAGATCAGTGTGCCCGAGAGCGTTGCCGAAAGCATCGCACAGGTTCGCACGATTGCAGCCGCCATCAACCAGCCCGCACGCGGCGAGGCGCTCGTGTCCCGGATCGACAACGCAGTGCGCGCGGCAACGCCCGCAAGCGACGCGGCCCGCAGCACAGCCCCCGGCGCGCTGATCTGGCAAGGGAGCGGACTGGTGCCCGGCGAAGGCACGCTCGCCAGCGAGTTGCTCCGCGTGACTGGCTATCGCAACATGAGCGCGAATTATGGCCTGAAACGCTGGGATGTGCTGCCGCTTGAGCATCTCGTTGCGCGTCCGCCGCGCGTACTTCTGTCGGTTGGCGCACAGGACCGCAGCGACCGGATGCTCGGCCATCCGGTGCTGGCGGGGCTGACCCGGAAGATCGCGGTGCGCCGTTACCCTGAGCGGCTGCTGCATTGCGGCGGGCCTACGATCATCGATGCGGTCGCACATCTGGCCAGCATAAGGGGGACACTGTGAACCGCGCGCTGAACCTCAATCTTGCGTTGCTTGCGGGCATCGCTGCCGCCTTTGTGCTGTCACTGCTGGCAGGCAAGGTGTGGATCCCGCTGGATGCCTGGTCTGTGGGCGATCCGCGCTGGCCGATCATTGCCGAGCTTCGTCTGCCGCGCACGGTGCTGGCGGCGATGGTCGGTGCGGCGCTTGGCCTTTCGGGTGCGGCGATGCAGGGCTATCTGCGCAATCCGTTGGCCGATCCCGGATTGTTCGGCGTGTCGTCGGGCGCGGCGCTGGGCGCGGTGATCTCGTTGTATTTCGGTTATGCTGCCGCACCCTGGCTGCTGCCTGCTTTTGCGTTGACCGGAGCGGCGGTGACCATGACCATCCTGGCACTGCTGGTGGGCCGGTCGGGCAGCGTCATCCTGTTCACGCTCGCAGGCGTCATCCTTTCCAGTGTGGCGGGATCGATGACCGCGCTGGCGATCAGCCTCGCACCCACGCCGTTTGCGACATCGCAAATCGTTACCTGGCTGATGGGCGCGCTTACCGACCGCAGCTGGGACGATGTGACGCTGGCGCTGCCGCTGCTGGCGCTGGGGTGCGTGCTGCTGGCCTTCACGGGACGCACGCTTGACGCACTGACGCTGGGCGAATCCGCTGCCCGGTCGATGGGCGTCGACCCGCTGCGGTTGCAGTTGCTGATCGTCATCGGCGTGGCCCTGTGTGTCGGCGCATCTGTGGCGACGGCAGGCATCATCGGCTTTATCGGCCTGATCGTGCCGCATCTCGTCCGGCCCTTTGTAGGCAACCGGCCCTCGGCGGTGCTGCTGCCGTCCGCACTGGCGGGCGCCTTGCTGTTGCTGGTGGCAGACTGTTTGGTACGCGCTATGCCGACGGTCAGCGAATTGCGGTTGGGGATTGCGATGTCGATGCTGGGCGGGCCGTTCTTCCTGTTCCTTCTGCTGCGCATGCGCCGAGGGCTGGCATGAGCGTGCTGAAAGCCGAAGGTATTTCGCTCAGGCTGAGCGGGCGCACCGTGCTCGATGCAGTCAGCGCTACGTTTACGCCCGGACAGGTGACGGCGGTGCTGGGGCCGAATGGTGCGGGCAAATCCACTTTGCTTTCGTGCCTTGCCGGTCTGCACACGCCCGATGAGGGCCATGTAATGGTCGGTGGTCGTCCGCGCGCCACGCTGGGTCTGCGCGATCTGGCCAGGCAGATCGGCCTGCTGCCGCAGGGAGCCGATGTCCATTGGGATGTGGATGTCGCAACACTTGTGGCGCTGGGACGCTATCCGCACCGAACTCGATGGGGCGAGACCCAGGCGGATCGCATCGCTGTGGCAAGCGCCATGGCCGCGACCGATGTCGCACAGTTTGCTGCCCGTCCGATGACCGCCCTGTCGGGGGGCGAGCGCGCCCGCGTATTGCTGGCGCGCGTGCTGGCGGGCGAACCGCAATGGCTGCTGGCCGATGAACCGCTGGCCAATCTCGATCCTGCGCACCAGCTCGATACACTTGAGTGCCTGCGCGATGTCGCTCGCAGCGGCGCGGGGGTGATCGTCGTGCTGCACGACCTCAACCACGCGATCCGGGTGGCAGACGAGGTGCTGCTGATGTGCGATGGCCGCATCGTCGCGCAGGGTGCGCTCGAAGACGTGCTGACTCCGCAGAGTATCGCAACGACCTATGGAGTATCCTCGCATATCGGCACGACCCCGGACGGCCTGCGGTTCATCGTGACCACTCCGATGGCACGTTAGGATATGCTCGCGCGGCCCGATCAATTGCTGCTGGCCCTGATCGGGGAGGCTGCGATCGGTTACCCCGCTGTTATGTTGGCGGTGATCGGCCATCCGGTGATGTGGATCGGTGCCGCTATCGCTAAGCTGGAACAGCGATGGAACGCGGGTAGCGTGCTGCGCCGCCGGGCGATGGGGTTGACGCTGCTGATGGTGGTCGCAGGCGGTGTCGGCACGGCCGCTTGGCTGATCGAATATTGGGCGTCAGGCAGTATCGCGCTGGTGCTTATTATCGCGGTCGCAACCACGGGCATGGCGCAGCGCAGCCTCGACGATCATGTCCGTGCCGTCTCCCGGCCCCTGATGCAGGGAGACGTGGGGGCGGCGCGCATCGCGGTCGCCCGGATCGTGGGCCGCGATACCCGCGGGCTGGATGAAAGCGACATCGCGGTTGCCGCCACTGAGAGTCTGGCGGAAAGCTTTTGCGATGGCGTGGTCGCGCCCGCATTCTGGTTTCTTGTCGCCGGGCTACCGGGCCTGATGATCTGCAAGGCCGTGAACACCGCTGATTCGATGATCGGGCACCGCGATACGCATTATCTCCATTTCGGCTGGGCAGCTGCGCGCACCGATGACGTCGTGAACTTCATTCCAGCGCGGATATCCGGGCTGCTCATTTGCCTTGCAGGATGGGGCGGTTGGCGCATCATGCTGCGCGATGCCCCGTTTCATGCTTCACCCAATGGCGGCTGGCCGGAGGCGGCGATGGCGGGCGTTTTACGGCGCAAACTGGGTGGGCCAGTGTGCTATGACGGCGAACCGGCTCCCCGCGCCTGGCTGGGCGATGGTTCTGCGCCTCATGCTGCCGATCTGCAGCGCGCGTTGTGGGTCTATCGCCGGGCGTGCCTTTTGATGTGGGCCAGTTTAGGAGCGCTTGCATGGCTGCTGTGATGTTGCAGGGAACAGGCTCGGACGTCGGCAAATCGGTGCTGGTCGCGGGCCTGTGCCGGTTGCTCACCAATCGCGGGCTGAAGGTCGTTCCGTTCAAGCCGCAGAATATGTCGAACAACGCGGCGGTGGCGCACTGCGGCGAGATCGGCCGGGCGCAGGCCTTACAAGCCATGGCGTGCCGCGCCGTACCCAGCATCGACATGAACCCGGTGCTGATCAAGCCGCAGTCAGACACCGGCGCGCAGGTGGTGGTGCACGGTATGGTCATTGGCACACTGGGCGCAGCGGATTATCAGCACCGCAAGGGCGAGCTGCTGTCGGCGGTGATGCAATCCTGGGACCGGCTGCGCGCTGGAGCGGATATGGTCATCGTCGAAGGTGCAGGCAGCCCGGCCGAGATCAACCTGCGCGCCGGCGACATCGCCAATATGGGCTTTGCCCGCGCGGCAGGGGTTCCGGTGGTGCTCGTCGGCGATATCGACCGGGGCGGCGTGATCGCATCAATCGTCGGCACCAAGGCGGTGATCGACGAGGCCGACGCCGCGATGATCCACGGGTTTGTGATCAACAAGTTTCGCGGTGATGTGCGGCTGTTCGACGATGGTTATGCGCAGATCGAACAGCGCACCGGCTGGTCAGGACTTGGCGTCATCCCATGGCTCGCGGCCGCCCGGCAGCTGCCGGCCGAAGACGCGGTGGTACTGGATGCGGCAGCCGCCCGCGATGGCGCGATCACCATTGCAGTACCAATGCTGTCACGGATAGCCAATTTCGATGATTTCGATCCGCTAGCGCACGAACCGGGCGTGCGGCTGACGATGGTGGCGCCGGGCCAGCCCCTGCCCGGCGATGCGGCGCTGATCATTTTGCCGGGGACCAAGGCGACGATCGCCGACCTTGCATTCCTGCGCGCGCAGGGCTGGGATATCGATATCGCCGCGCATGTCCGGCGCGGAGGTGCGCTGCTGGGCATCTGCGGCGGGTACCAGATGCTGGGACAGGCGATCGAAGACCCCGATGGCGTGGAAGGCGCGCCGGAAACCGTGGCGGGATTGGGCTATCTGCCCGTCACCACCCGGCTGACCGCGGACAAGCGCGTGGTCGATGTGACCGGCACCAGCCTGCGCGATGATCAGCCGTTTACAGGCTATGAAATCCATGTCGGCCAAACCCGCGCGCTCCCTCAGGTTCAGCCGTTGCTGCGGTTGGACAGCGGAGAACATGATGGCGCGGTCAGCCCCGACGGGCGGATCGCCGGATGCTATATCCACCGGCTGTTCGATCACCCTGCCCAGCGCGGTGCGTGGCTCGCTCGGCTAGGCGCGCAGGGCGATGGCGTCGCGCAGGACCATCGCGTCGATCAGGCGCTCGATGCGCTGGCCGCCTCGCTCGAAGACTATGTCGATATTGACCGCTTGCTTGCCATTGCGCGGCATAGCCATGACTGAGCCGACTTTCGGGCCCGCCTTCCGCGACCAACTGGACAACCTGCTGGCATGGCGGCGGGATGTGCGGCACTTTCAGACACGCGCCTTGCCTGAAGGATCGCTCGACACGCTGATCGAAGCCGCATGCCGCGGCCCGTCGGTGGGCAATGCCCAGCCCTGGCGATTTGTGCGCATCCTCTCGCCCGGGCGGCGCGAGGCGCTGGCCGTTCAGGTCGATGCGCACAAACGCGCTGCAGGCGAGCAGTATTCGGGGGAGCGCAAGGCGCTGTACGAGGGCCTGAAACTCCACGGCCTGCGCGAAGCGCCCGAAATCGTCGCGGTGTTCTGCGATGAGCAGGGCGAAGCTGGCCAGGGGCTTGGCCGCGTTACGATGCCCGAGACTTTGTGCTGGTCGGTGGTGACGGCGGTGCACACCGTATGGCTGGCTGCCCGCGCGAACGGAATTGGCCTGGGGTGGGTGTCGATCGTCGATCCGCACAGCATCAACGCACTCCTGGATGTGCCCGAACACTGGCGCTTTATCGCGCTGCTTTGCCTGGGCTATCCAGAGCGCGAGACCGACACGCCGGAACTGGTTCGGCATGGCTGGCAGGACCGGTTACCTCCGGCAACAACACGGCTGGAACGCTGATGATCACTCGCTGTGACGTTCAGGCTAAGCTCGATGCCTTGGCCAAGCCGATGGGAAGCCTCGGGCAATTGGAAGCGCGGGCGGTGAAACTGGCGGTGGCAGGCCAGTCGCTTACCCCGGCCACCCGGCCACGCCGCGTTATCCTGTTTGCTACCGACCACGGAACATTGCTCAAGGGGTGACGCCCCGGCCCTCGTCGGTGCCAACGGCGATGGTCGAGCTGATCCTGAGTGGCAAGGCGAGCAGTACCGCGCTGGCCAACGCGCACGACGTCGATGTGCGGATGGTCGATGCGGGGATGATCCAGTCCCCGCGCAAGCCCTGGCCCGGTCATTTCGTTGCGCAACCCGTTGCCCCCGGGACGGCGGACCTCAGACAGGCTCCGGCGATGACTGTGGAGCAGTTCGACATGGCCTGGCGCTAGGCGCAGCAGAAGCGCAGGTCGCCATTGATGCTGGTCATCGGCTGCTGATCGCAGGCGAGACGGGCATTGGCAACACCGCCGCCGCCGCCTGCCTGACGCACCTTCTGGCGGGCATCGACGCGGATACCGCGACAGCCAGCGGCGCCGGCGCGGATGCGGCGATGCGCGGCATCAAGCGCGACATCGTTACCGCTGCCGTTGACCGGCTCGGCGGCCGAAACGACAAGGCCAAGCTGGACTGCAATCGCCGGGTGCGGGATTGTCTGTGCAACGACAAATTCGATATCCGGTTGACGACAAATGAGATGCCCGGAAATTCAGGGTTCGAAGCGGAAGCGATAGCTACCTTTTGAGCGTCGGATTGCCTTGGTGATGGCCTTGTTGTTGGCGTCGAGGTCGAAGCGTTCAGGGTGGAAAGACCGCCCGGCCCATCGGCGCATATCTTTATGCTCGTCATGGCGCGAATCGTGCCAGGCTTCGAGGAAGTCGAAATAGCCCGAAGGCCCTCCAACGTCTTCGGGCGGAGCGCGGCGGGATCCAGCGACACAGCGCGGGTATTTGACGCCTGGTTCCTTGGTTTTGCGGGTTAGTTCGACGGCGTGCACCCAGCTGTCTCCGAAATCATATTCGTAGAAGATGATTATCGGCGCGGGGCCATAAGCGGCGAAATCGCACAGACGTACATCGCTCGCTTCAAAGGTACGCCGATCGGACCAATCACCTTCATCGAACTCGGGTGCACCGTAGGTCAGGCCACCGATATCAAACTGATGAAGGTGGCTGTCTGTCCATTCGAATGAGGCCTGTATTACCTCATGGAGTTGAGCCAGGTTGAGGGTGCCAGGGAGCTCGAACCGGCGGCTGATGACAGGCTGGATATCGACTATATGGATATCGGCTTGGATGATGATGTCGTTGGGTTCGAACATGAGAATAGCATGACGCGATGCTGGCGCGACGGCAACTGTCGACGACACTTACCCTGCGACATAATCCGCGACAATTACGGTATGAGCTCGGCGTTTTTGGCGGCGGTCCGGCGGCAATAGCTCTCGGCGTTGAACTCGAGGATGGTGGCATAATGGACGAGGCGGTCGACAGCAGCGATCGTCATGGCGGCGTTTGGAAAAATCTGTCCCCATTCAGTTAGCGTTTCAGCGCCCGTTTGAGCCCAAAGCGACCCTAATGGTCACTCAGCGACCAATTTTCGCCGTCGAGGTGTGTACCCCTTGGCATTCCGGCGGCAGCCGACCCAGCCTGTGTGAAAACGCTGCAGATGTAGCTGCTGGAAGGCGATGTCACGTAGATAGCGGGCAGATTCTGGCGCAATATCCTTCAGGTTGCGATGGCTTTGAGGATTGCCTTGCTACCCCCGATATTGAGGACCCTGGTCAGGTTGTAGGCCAGTACATGCAGCGCCATTTCGGTTGAGACCCTGGGCTTGGTCTTCATGAGGAAGTGTGTGTAGCCCATTCGCGCCTTGAGAGTGGCGAAGGGATGTTCAACCGTTTGCCTTCGTATCCGCATCGCATCAGGGTTCGCATCCAGCCTTTTCTGCATGGCTTCGATTACGTCCTCATGCTCCCACCGGGTGACGCGGCGTTCCTTGGAGGTCGTGCATTGGGCCTTGATGGGGCAACTAGGGCAAGAGCTGGTCCAGTATCGATTGAGCGTCATGCCCCTTTCCACTGTCTGGAACCGATTCTTCAACTGCTCACCGGCCGGGCAGCGATACGCGTCCTGCTCGGGCATGTAGACGAAGTCTTCCTTGCCGAACCGACCGGCCGTCTTTGCTCTTGAGGTCATAGGTTTAGGCATGGTCACCGTCACGCCGACCTGTTCGCTTGCCAGGATTTCCTCGCCTGAGAAGTAACCTCTATCAGCAACCACATCGAGCCGGTCTGTTTCCAGCACCGCTTTTGCCTTCATTGCCATACCGCTGATTTGGGCACGGTCGCTACCAATGTTCGTCACCTCGTGGGTGACGATCAGATGATGCTCTGTATCGACCGCGATCTGGACATTGTAGCCGACCATCCCGGTCCCCCGGCCGCTGGTCGCCATGGAGCGTGCATCCGGATCGGTCAGCGAGATTTGTTGGTCCGGTTGTGCCAGCATCTGAGCTTCCAACCCGTCAAGGCGCCGCATCTCTTGCTCAAGCCTGGCGACCTTCTCCTTGAGCCTTTCCGTTTTGGCGGCCAGTATCTCGGTCGGTTCCTGACGGTCGGCGGTATCGAGCTGCGAGAGATACCGTGCAACGCTCTCCTCGATCTGCTGCCGTCGGCGCTCCAGCTTGGCCTTGGTGAAGTTGCGATCGCGGTTGTTTACCGCCTTAAACTTACTGCCGTCGATGGCGACGCTCCCGCCGGCCAGAAGGCCCATCTGGCGGCACAGAAGGACGAAGCGGCTGCAAACCCCTTGGATCGCAGCGCCATTGTCACGACGGAAGTCCGCGATCGTCTTGTGATCTGGCACCAGCCGACCAACCAACCACATAAGTTCGACGTTGCGATCGGCCTCACGCTCCAGGCGACGGCTCGACTGCACCCGGTTCAGATATCCGTAAATGTACAGCTTGAGCAGCACCGAGGGATGATAGGATGGACGCCCCGTCGCCGCAGGCTCCACGCCGTCAAAGCCAAGCTCTCCAAGATCCAGCGCATCAACAAATGCATCGACCACGCGAACCGGATTATCCGCCCCGATCCAGTCATCTACACACGATGGGAATAATGTCGTCTGGCTGCGATCAGCGCCAGCAATGAAGCGACCCATATGACCCTCCAAACCGTCAGAGCAGCATACCATAATTGTCGCCTTTTCACACAGGCTGGACCCATATCAGACACTCAGCATACGATTTTCGATCCTCAGTTGCCGACGGTCCGCTTTTCCGGTCGTCGCTCCTTCTGTAGATAAAGACGTCATCCTGAGGCCCACTATTTGCAGAAGCACGTTGTTGTCGTTCGAGAATCCACCGCCCTGGTCCGTGGCGATTCTTCGAAGATGTGGAATAAGCAAGCCTCGACTGTGTCTACTGGTTCAACCATTGCCGACTGGTTGAGCCCGCCGCCAATATCCCCCTGCCGATGCCGAAAAACAATATCATGCTGCCGCGTAGGATATCGATATGCCAGCGGGATTCACAGCCAACGCTTCCAACTGACCCGGGGCGGTTCAGACTGCTAATGCGACCCCATATAACGGCCGCCATTGGTGCTGATCGTCTGGCCGGTGATGTAGCTGGCTTCCTCCGAAGCCAAATAGGCGCAGGCGGCGGCAATATCTTCCGGTTTGCCGACGCGTTTCATCGGCAATGTCTTGGCGAAGGCTTCCACATCGATCGGTGCCGCGCGCATCATCGGCGTGTCGATAAAGCCGGGCGGCACCATGTTGAACGTCACGCCGCTGGCGGCAAATTCCAGAGCTAGTGCCTTGGTCATGCCCATCAAGCCACCCTTGGAAGAGACATAATGGACCTGCGCGAAGGAACCAGACTGGACCGAGGAGGAGGTGATGTTGATCACACGACCCCATTCGGCGCTTAGCATGTCGGGCAGCACTTCTTTGGTCACCAAATAAGAGCCACGCAAATTGACACAGATGACCTTGTCGAACAGGTCGTCCTCAATCTCCATGAACGGCGTGAAGGGGGCTATCCCGGCATTGTTTACGAGAATTGCAACTGGCCCCAGCTGCGCGCGGGTTTCCTCGGCTGCTGTGTGGATAGCCGCCTTGTCGGAACAATCGACACCAATGGCGATGGCAGTGCCGCCCGCCGCCTTTATCAGTCTGCCGGTTTCGGCTGCTCCTTGCGCATTAATGTCCCATATCGCTATTTTCGCTGTATCTTCGGCCAAGCGGATCGCGATAGCGCGGCCGATGCCCGATCCCGCACCTGTCACTACCGCGACCTTGCTATTAAGAGAGCGTGTCATCGCCAAATCCTTTATGTTGATCGATTCCCGCAGACCTGTGTTTTGAGCGGCAATCAGATTGGGGCTTTCGGCTATCAAGTAAGACGAGCCGAAATCGTAAAGGCGAAGCCTTCGTGCGGTCCAATGCCAACGGCAGTACGTCGTCTATCTGCCTACATGCGATCAGTTCTGGCCGAGAAAATACGCGAATACATCGCGGAAATGGCGTTTTGAGAGAACTGCGTCACCATGTGGTAACAGGCGTATCCAGCGATATTGGCCTTTGATAAGAGACGTCGCTTTTGTCGCGCATACCTTTCGCATAGCCCTGTTCAACAAATCTGGGGTCGTGTCCCAGGAGGTGGTGTAGGTTTTGAGGGTAGCGAAGCTGACCGGACGCGCGCTCATCGATAAAGCGCTGTAGCGGCCGGTCAGTTTCGCGGGTGGTCACCGGCGAACTTCGGATAAGTTTGGGTTGCGAAGCTCAACTTACGGAGACCTCCGATGACCAATGACAAGATGGACCTGCACGCTCTGGTTGGGAAGACAGCCGACGGCGATTTTCTACGCGACATGATCGGCTTTGCCGCGCAGCGGCTGATGGAACTGGAAGTGGGCGGTGCGACCGGCGCTGCCTATGGTGAAAAAGATCCTGAGCGCCTCGCGCAGCGCAACGGCTATCGGGATCGGGACTGGGAGACGCGAGCAGGGACGGTCGAGCTGCGGATCCCCAAGCTGCGCAAGGGAACATATTTTCCAGGGTTTCTGGAGCCCCGCCGTATGGCAGAGAAGGCACTGACGGCCGTCATCCAGGAAGCTTATATCCAGGGGATCTCGACCCGCTCTGTGGACGATCTGGTCAAAGCCATGGGCATGAGTGGGATCTCAAAGAGCCAGGTCAGCCGACTGTGCGTGGAGATCGACGAGCGGGTGAAGGCCTTTCTCGATCGTCCGATCGAAGGCGACTGGCCCTATCTCTGGATGGACGCGACCTACATCAAAGTGCGGCGAGCCGGTCGCATCGTCTCTGTCGCGGTCATCATTGCCGTTGGCGTTAACAGCGATGGCCGGCGCGAAGTGCTCGGCATGGCGATCGGTCATTCCGAAGCGGAGGTCTTCTGGACCGAGTTTCTACGCAGCCTTGCTCGTCGCGGTCTGCGCGGCGTGAAGCTGGTGATCTCAGATTCCCATGAAGGCATAAAAGCCTCCGTCGCCAAAGTGTTCAGCGCCACCTGGCAGCGATGCCGGGTTCATTTTATGCGCAATGCGCTGGCCCATGCCGGCAAGAGTGGACGCCGGGTCGTGTCGGCATTCATCGCCACCGCTTTCGCCCAGGAAACTCCAGAGGCCGCAAAGGCCCAATGGCGTAGCGTCGCCGATCAATTGCGCCCTACCGTGCCAAAACTCGCTACTCTGATGGACAGCGCCGAGGAGGATGTGCTGGCCTACATGACCTTCCCAGCCCAACACCGCACGAAGTTGCACAGCAACAATCCGATCGAGCGGCTCAATGGCGAGATCAAGCGGCGCACCGATGTTGTCGGTATCTTCCCCAACGAAGAGGCGATTACCCGTCTCGTCGGCGCTATCCTTCTGGAACAGAACGACGTGTATGGACCACCCCCACCTTGCAAGGCTTTTCAACAGATTTCGACGATTTCGGATCTTGCGGTCGTGTATCCGGCCTTGTTGTGCGGCATAACACGCCGCAGGCCCCTATGGTTTCCGCGGATCGACGGCCGGACAAATGGACGAACTCAAATTGGTTCGCATCATTTCAGTGACCTTTGTCGATCCCCGGTGATACCGGTTCGCCATACTCTGTCGTTGCCCTCGCAAGTCGGCACCATCACATCGGCGCCGAACTGGTTAGGCCGCCATCGGCAAAGGCGATGGACGGCGGTATACCTCATTCCTGGTCAACATGGCCCAGATCGAGCGAGCCGTCTTGTGAGCGACGGCTGTTGAGGCTACATTCACGGGCCTCCTGTCGACCAAAGCTTTAAGCCAGGGCCGAGGTGTCACGTCCTTGCGGAACGTTGTTCCTACAACGGCCCGAGCTCCATGGATCAAGAGCGTTCGGAGATATCGATCGCCGCCTTTGCTGATCCGACCAATCTTCTCTTTTCCCCCGCTCGCTCGAATCCGTGGCGTCAGGCCAAGCCAAGCTGCAAAATGACGGGAAGACTTGAACTGACTGCCATCGCCGACGGCTGCCACAATCGCTGTCGCCGTAATTGGGCCCACGCCCGGAGCAGTAGCCAGACGCTGGCTGTCCGGGTTTGATTTGTGCCAGGCGACGATCCGCTTCTCCATCTCGCCAAGCTTATCGGTTAATGTGTCGATGTGCCGGAAAAGACATCGCAACGCTTCTCGCGCTTCGTCCGGGACGACGGTCTTGTCCGAGGTTGCAAGACGCTCGCTCAATATCGCGAGCTGTCGCACGCCCTTGCCCGCGATAAGCCCGTATTCGCCCAGCAGTCCGCGCAGTGCATTGATCGTCGCCGTTCGCTGTCGGACCAACAGGCTGCGGACACGATGCAAAGCCAGAACCGCCTGTTGCTGCTTCGTCTTGATAGGAACAAACCGCATGTTCGGCTTGGCGACGGCCTCGCATATGGCCTCCGCGTCGGCGGCGTCCGTCTTGTTCCGCTTCACGTACGGCTTAACGTACTGAGGTGGAATGAGCTTGACCGTGTGGCCGATCTCCACAAGCAAGCGCGCCCAGTGATGCGCGCTAGAACACGCTTCCATTCCGACTAGGCACGGCGGCTGCTTTTTGAAGAAGGCCGCCATATCGGCCCGAGAGAGCTTTCGGCGAAGCACGGTTAAGCCGGCCTCATCTACACCGTGAACTTGGAAAACCGTTTTGGCCAGATCAAGGCCAATCGTAACAACTGACATCGCGCTTCCTCCACTTTAATGGCACCATATAATATGATCGTTTGCATGGGGGTGGTCCATGCCATCAAATGGGCCGTCCAACGCTGCCGCTACATGACACTTGAGAGCGTCTCAGGTTTAAGCGATAATCCCATCATCACGTTGCCTGCCATGGCAGCATGATCAATCCGGCTTAGCCGGAGGTCGCTGTGGCTATCCCAGCGAACCTACACCACGCTGTGGGACACGATCAAATCTGGGATGCTGGAGGATCGAAGCGTCTCCAGTGATCAGCGTGTCAACAGTTGAGCGGCGCAACGCGATTTTCCATTCGCCATTGCGGCGCTCGACCCGATCGATATAGCGGCCATTGATGATCCGCGCCGTCTGCCCGCCACGGTCAAGCAGCGACACCATCACATAGCTCTCACAATGTGCGACATCGCCATCAATCTCGCAAAGATGGGTCGTGATGTTATGGAGATGCTGATCCGAACCGGCGGCATGGACGGCGTTCGACCACTGCGCATAGAGGGGGCCGGGATTGATGGCGTGACCATGTTCATCGACGCCATCCTCATGATAGGCGCTGGTCAGCAGATCGACATCATGTCGGTCATGGCCGCGCGCATGGCGTGCAATCAGATCCTGGATAGCCAGCCTGTCCTTGAGATAGGCGACGTCACGGCCAAGTTGCGCCAATTGCATATCGTCCATAGCGATCCTCCTCCGATAATATTCTTCGCTACCGCAAGATGAGCGGATATTGCTGGCGTGGTGCAACCTGATGCGTGTCGCGGCAGGAACGTGGCTGTCGACCACCCTGATCAGCAAAGCCATATTTCGGGGCCATCTCGGCCCCGATCACCGCCTGGCCGCTGATATCCATCAGGCCGGGATCGGAATATAATGCCCAGATCGCATGTCCGGTGAATTCGGGCGTTTCGGTCGCCGCTTCCAGATCCTTATATTTGATCGGATCGGAGGCGATGACCATGCGCAAGCGATCCGTCAGCAGCGCACCCATCCATATCGAAAGGGCGGCGACGTTGAATGGCCGAAGATCAACGGCCATGTCCGCCGCGAACTTGTCCAGTCCCGCCTTGTGCGCGCCATAGGCCGGGCCAAAGGAATAATGGACAGCACCCGATGCGGACGTGAACATGATGAGGCCGTGCCGCTGGGCCACCATCAGGGGGGCGGCATGGAAACTGGCGACATAGGCACTGCGCAAGCCGACATTGAGCATTTCGACAAGGCCGAGCGGCTTTTCCCAGAAATTGCCGGGGGCGGTCAGATCGTCATGCAAAGCGCACGCATTGTTGACGAGGATATCGAGACGGCCTTCGGCTTGCAAAACCTGGGCGAACAGCGATTCCACTTGCGAGTCATCGGCATGATCGACGCGAACGGCAATGCCCTTGCCGCCCGCCTGCGTCACCGCATCTGCTGTCTCCCAGATCGTGCCGGGCAGCGGATGATCGCCTGCTTTCTCGGACCGACCGGTTACGTAAACGGTGCATCCGTGACTGCCCAAGGCGATCGCAATGCCGCGCCCTGCGCCGCGGCTGGCACCGGTCACTACAGCTACCGGACTGGCTGTCATCACACTCTCCTCCCCTTCATGTCAGGTGAAGGATTCTTCACCGGCCAGGGTCGTGCGATGCATCATGCGCCCGCTGTCCATCGCATAAGCCAACGCACGGTGCATGGTCCCTGTATTGTCCCAGATCACGAGGTCGCCGAGCGTCCATTCATGCCGGTAAACAAATTGAGGCTGGGTCGCATAATCGCGCAGTCGGGTCAGTAATGCCCAGCCTTCCCGAAGATCCATGCCCTCGACGTGTGATGCCGTGGAACCCAGCACCAGCGACTTACGTCCCGACCGATGGGTCCATACCAGCGGCAGTATGTTGGGCTGGAATGTCTGCCACGTTTTCAACAGTTCATAACTTGGTTCGGGCTGCACATAGCGCTGCGCAACTTCGAACATATGGACGACTTTGAGCTTTTCCAGCGCCACTTTCTCTGCTTCGGGCAAATCATCATATGCCGCATAGGTGTTGGAAAACTCGGTCTGGCCCCCAGTGTCCGACAATTTGCGGCTGCTCATCAGCGAAGCGAAGATCGGGACGTTGCCCATTGTCCCATCAATATGCCAGTAGAACGCACCCTTGATATATTCGGCTACGGGATTTTCCTTAGGGTCCATCGTGATCTTGAAGGCCTTTTCCTCGACGATCGTGCCGATTGTCTTGGTAAAGGCTATCTGCTGGTCGTCGGTCAGGTTGAGGCCGCGAATGGCCACGACGCCGCGCTCCTCTAGCAATGCCCGGATTTGCGCCGAGCACGTGCCTCTCACCAGCGTCTCCACGTCCGTCACGATTTCACTGCCGATACGCGGCGCCAGATTTCTGACCTCAAAGCCGGCTTGTTCTGGCATCGGCATCTCTTCTCTCCCGTCCGGGCAGCCGTCGAGCCGCCACTCGTATGCTGCGCTAAGCACGTGCTTAGCTTTGCATGATGGTATCGGTCAAGAAATCACCGTCTGCTCCGAGTCGCCACGAGATTCATCGTCGGGGCGGTGGCTTAATCTTGTGAGAAGCCAGTCCATCAACTGGCGTGCATCGTCATGGCCCGACAGGATGCCGACCCCTTCCTCCATCACCAGCAATCGCGCCATAGCGGCCAGCCAGACGGTGGCTGCGCCGGCGGTGCATGGTCCAAGGTGAATGGGGCTGTTCGCCAGATAGCGTTCAATCGCTGCGATCTGGACGGCGCGGATATGTTCGGCATAGCGCGCAATTTCTTCGCCTATGACTTTCCGATGATTTGCCAGCGCCATAAACTCCATGGCGAGGGCGGTGCGACTGGGGTCGATGCTAAGCGTCCATAACGCACGCAGCGGGTCATCCGACTGTGCCGCCGCCTGATGGCGTTCGAGGCTCTGTTCGGCACCGCGCCTGTAGGCAGCCACCAGCAGGTCGTCGGACGTAGGGAAATAATAGTGGATGAGCGAGGCATTCAATCCCGCACGCGCGGCCACTTTTCGACCACTGACGGCAGCATATCCTTCCTCCACCATCAGCGCTAGCGCCGCGTCAAGCAACTGGGTGCGCGTAGCCGATTTATCCGTGCCGAAGCGTCGCTTTTGCGGTGTCGCCTTTACAGTGGCTTCCTCTGAAACGCGCTTGGCCAAGCAAAATATTCCGATCCCAGATTTAACGTCGCTATAGAGGCACTGCGCGGCTTTACAGTAGACGCAAATATTGCGCTTTTGGTATTTTGCGCAAACGCAGAGTGCAATGACGCACTGCAGCCAACTGAACGGCTAGCCGTCGCAAGCACTCCAAAACACCACTAAACTCTGGTTCAGCTCAGGCTGTCGCGGTGCGGTTATCCCATGAGGGATACACAGGAAGGCTAATCATCAGGAGCCCGCCAGCTGCACATCCTAGGGCTCCAATCAGGAGGAAAGGAGAATATCCGCCGGATATGTCATAGATATATCCCGCCAGCAGAGGCCCTACGCCCGATGCTAGCGCCATCAGAGCTGCCATCACGCCGTAAATCTTGCCGAAGTTACGCATGCCACCGTAAGTTGCGGTGAGGAATCCGGTAATCTGGGTCTTCGTCCCAGCCGCATAGCCATTAACAAGCATGGCGAACACAATGAGCACTGGCGACCGAGGACCGTAGTCCAGAAGCAGAAACGCAAGCGAAGCCACACCAAGCGTGATCCCGCCAATCCAGTTGGGGCGGAGGCGGTCGAGCAGCGCACCTGTTGCCAGTTTGCCAATGATACCGGCGATGCCCGCGAGGCTCAAAAGCCAGGCTGCCTTCGTACGGGAAACGCCAGCCTCGGTCAGAATGGGAAACAAATGGATGGTTAGGCCCATTGTCAACGCCATCACCACGAAGTTGGAGATGGCCACTCGCCACAGTGCAGAGTCTGCGAGGGCGGCGGGGGTTGAAAGACCTAATTTTACGTCAAGGCTTGCAGGGGATGGTGTATCCTGGCTTGGCGACATTGATCGGCGATCATGCGCGTCGAAGAAAAAGCGTAGGCACATCAGGAAGGTGATACCGCCCCACCCGAGCGCCAAGAGAATATAAGCACCACGCCAGCCGTTATTGGCGATCAGCCAATTCGCCAACGGCGGAACGATTGCTTGAGCAACCGCTGTTCCCGCGAGGGTGAGACCCAGCGCAAGGCCGCGCGATTCCCGGAACCTGCCGAGAATTGCCGCAGTCCAGGCGGTCGATTTGATGCTCACAGCGACCAGCCCAAATATTACCCAAAGGATGATCCACTGTGTTGTAGAGCCGGTGGCAAGGCTGAATGACGCAATCGAGCTCATGGTGAGCAGCAGGCCCGGCAGCACCAGACGCCGAGAGCCATGTCGGTCTATCAATGCCCCAAAAAAGGGCGACAGGATGGCCGTTATGGTTGTCGCGATCGACGGACCGACCGAGAGCACCGTTCGTTTCCAACCGAATTCGGCGGCCAGCGGCTCCATGAAAATGCCGGTGGCGGCCAGCATGATCGAGAAAAAGGAAAAACCGAAGGACGCCGCCAGTACAAAAGTCCAGTTGGCCTTCCATTCGCTGGCTACGACGACCCGATCTTTCACAATTGGTTCCTCAATTTGCGGTTATGGGGATTGATCATCCTCTGGAAATGCTGTGTCCGCCATCGACCGCCACGCGGGTGCCAGTGACATAGGAAGCCAGATCGCTGGCGAGGAACAGAACCGCGCCGACAATCTCGTCGGGCTCGCCGCCTCGCCCAAGCGGCTGGTGTTTGCGCGCATGTTCTGAAAATCCGTCCGATCGCGACCAGCTTCTGGTCCCATCGGTGTGGAAAGGACCCGGCATGATTGTGTTGACCCTGACTTTTGGCGCAAATTCCTTGGCAAAGCACTCGGTCAGCACGTTCAAGCCGGCCTTCGCGGCAGCATAGGGCGCGAAATAAGGTTCCGGCTTGATCGATCCGGTTGAACTTATGTTGATGATAGCGCCGCCATCGCGATCGACCATCCGCGCGCCAAACAGCGATGAAAGGCGAAAGGCGGAGCGCAGGTTGACCGCAAGGATATGATCGAATGCCGCCTGACTGGTTTCTCGCGAAGAGGGTTCGACTGGCGATTTGCCTACATTATTGATAAGTATCTGTGCGCCATCCCAACGGTCGTTGACCTCTTGGAACAGGCGGTCGCAATCGTCCCAAACGCCCGCATCGAAGCCATGGGCGGAAGCTCTGCCGCCTGCCGCTGCTACCTCTTCGGCCAGAGCCTCGCAGCTTCCGATCTTGCGGCTGGCGATGGCAACCGTGGCACCGGCCCTCGCTAGCCCCAATACGATCGCCCGGCCGAGACCGCGGCTTCCGCCAGTCACGACAGCCACCCGTCCACTCAAATCAATCGAAACCGACATGAAGCACCTCAAATCCAAAAGGATATCATCAATTGGTTGCCCAGCACGGGGTCAGCCATTTCGGACAAGTCTGCCGCCATCGATGATCAGCGTACCGCCTGTCTGAAATTTGGAGGCGTCGGACGCGAGATAGGCCGCCGGCCCTTCAATATCTGACAGGTCACCCGGACGACCGAGCGGAGTTATCCGGGAAAAGTGCTCGATCAGCTTTTCAGTCTCCGGGCTGCTGCCAGTAAGCCCGGTCAGGATGAAGCCGGGTACCAGCATATTCGCCCTGACCCCATAAGGCCCCATCTCTACTGCCAGTCCCCTGATCATAGCCAGCAAGGCACCCTTGGCTGCCGCATAGTGCTCCATGCCCTGGAGCCCCTGGAAGATCGACAGACTGCCGCAAGCGACGAGCGATCCTCCAGGGTCGCCTTCCTCCGCACGCGCCTTCATATGGCGCACTGCCGCGCGCAGGGTGTAAAAGGCGCCATGCAGGTTGACGTCCAGCAGCGCATGATAGTCCTGACTTGTGATCTCATCGAAGGACTTTGCGCGATGACTGACACCTGCATTGGCAAAGACACAATCGATCTTCCCCATGGCGCCGATCGTAGATGCGAACGCCCGATCAACGCTGTCGTCATCCGAAACATCGACCGTTTCAATATGCACGACCGGCGCGCCCAGAGCATTTAGCTTGTTCGTGACATTTCGAGCTTGGCGCGTATCGCGGTCCAGTATCGCGACAGAGGCATTCTGCCTCGCACATCCTTGCAGAAAGGCCAGGCCGATGCCGCTCATTCCACCCGTTGCGAGGACAACCTTGTCGGTTAGGTCAAACAGGCTACGCATTTGTCGATCCAATCACGCTATCGCAAGTTCGCGCTCGATTTCTTCAAGCTCGGACAGATAGCGAGCCTCGACATCGGCGGTCCTCGTTGGAATATGTTCGCTGGGGAACAGGCTATCGACGGGTACTGCATCCTTCAGCAGCATGTTCGCGATCTGGACCTGGTGGACTTCCGTCGGACCATCGGCCACCGACAGCATCGGAATGCCCATCCACATCTTGGCCAGTGGCGTTTCATGTGTAGTGCCAAGCGCGCCATGCAGATGGACCGCACGGCGGACGATGTCGTGATAGACGCGGGCCATTGCGACCTTGCTCATCGCGATATTGATGCGCGCCGCGCCATGGGGTTGCGTATCGATGGTCCAGGCGGCCTTCAGCACGAGCAGCCTGTACATCTCCAGTTCCATGGCGCTGTCCGCAATCATCCCCTTCACAAATTGATGATCGCCCAGCGATCGACCTTGCGTGCGGCGAGAGACAGCCCGCTCCAGCATCATGTCGAGCGCGCGCTGGCACTGGCCGACAACGCGCATGGCATGGTGGATGCGGCCTCCGCCAAGGCGGGCCTGGGCGAGCTTGAAGCCTTCGCCGGGTGCGCCCAGCATCGCATCGAGCGGTACACGGACGCGATCGAACCGCAGATAGGCGTGATGACCATTGTCTACCCTATCGTTCATGCCAGCGACGTCTCTGACATCGACGATCCCCGGCGTGTCCGAAGGAATGAGGAACATCGACATGCGCTGGTGGGGCGGGTTTTCCGGGTTGGTCACCACCATCGCGATGACGAAGCTCGAATTCTTGAAATTCGAGGCGTACCATTTCTCGCCCTCTATCACCCATTCGTCGCCGTTGCGCCGTGCGCTACAGGTAAACTCCTTGGGATCGGCGCCGGCTTGAGGTTCGGTCATCGCATAGGTGGAAAAAATGTCGCCATCGAGCAGGGGCTGGAGATAGCGGGCCTTCTGTTCGGCCGTGCCGAACATAGCGAGGATCTCGGCATTGCCTGTGTCCGGTGCAGCGCACCCAAATATTACCGGTCCCCACGATGTCCGGCCGAGAATTTCATTCATCAATGCCAGCTTGACCTGTCCGTAGCCCTTGCCGCCAAGTTCCGGCGTCAGGTGACATGCCCAAAGCCCCTGCTGCTTGACCGTGGCCTGCAGCTTTTTCGCCAGGGTCCGAGCTTTCCTGTTCTTCACGTTGAATTGCTCGCTCCCCTGCGGGAATAGAAGATCCATGGCCTCTACCTCGTCGCGAACGAAGCTGTTCATCCAGTCCAGCTTCTGCTGGAACTGCGCATCCACCGAAAAATCCATGCTTAAAATCCCATCTTGTTAATTGTGATTGCGCGCCTTCAGGCGGCGACGATCTGTTGGGCCTTGTTCATCAGCCAAGTCGCATAGGCGTGTACGGAATCGCCGACCTTGGTCGGAACCTTTCCGGCCTTGGATGCGGCATATGTCCCTTCTAGGAGGCAGGCGAGCTTGTAGCAGGCCAAGGCAAAGAACCATGGAATCTGCGCCGCGTCGCGACCACTTAACTGGCAATATTGCTCGACGAGTTCCCTTCGCGTCAGGAAACCGTCCCAAGGTTTGACCATGGGCGACTTGCCTTCCGGGTCACCCTCTTCGTGCCAGCTGGACAATATCCAGCCGAGGTCGAGCAATGGATCGCCCAGTGACACAAGCTCCCAGTCAAGCACGCCTGATATTTTTGGAGCCTTGAGCGAGAACATAACGTTGGGAAATTGCAGGTCGCCGTGGACAAGACCGATTCGCCGATCGCTGGGAAGATTGTCGGTCAGCCAGCGTCCTACTGTGTCGGTGTGCGGCAGTTCCCTTGGATCATAGCCAGGCGTTGCAGCATAGCCTTCCAACTGGGAGCGCCAACGTGCGACCTGTCGCTCGTGCCAGTTATCCGGTTTTCCAAGGTCGGCCAGACCGACGCGGACATGATCGACGTCCGCCAGCGCCGCAGCCGCACGGACAAGCTCTTCGCCCATTGCACGCCGCCAGCTGGCGTCCGTTGCAAAATTACCTGGCAGATCGCCAGATTTGGCAAAGCCTTCCAGCGGCTCCATCAGATAAAAACAGGCGCCGATCACCGACTCATCGTCGCATGTCGCCAGCACGGAAGGATGCGGCACGGCGCTGCCTTTCAAAGCGCGCAGCACCCGTGCCTCCCGAAGGATGGTTTCATTGCTCTTGGGTTTGATATACTTTCCTGGGCGGCGCAGAACGAAGTCTCGTCTATCAGTTTTTAAAAGAAAAACATTGTTCTGAAGTCCACCAGCCATTTTTCTGGCAGAATTGATCGATACTGATTTCAGTTCCTCTGTAGTAGATAGCCAATTTTTCAGTTTTTCCCATTCAATGAGACCATCGAAATCATCCAGTTGTCCGGACGCAGTCTGGGTCGACATCGGCACCCTCCAGTCAATTCTTATGTTCGAGTTGCAGCTTTTGTGTTCGCTGAAGCGCGCTTGCGCAATGCCCCTGCGCGTCGCAAGTTAGCCGCGACGTCGATAGTTGGCCAAATTGCTGCCCTTGTGTAGAAGATGGGCCAATTCAATTGCGGGTGGCAAATGCGATGACGGCCAATGCATGGACAGGCGTAGGGGAAGGCACTAATCTAGGCCTGCGCGTATCAACCGTTGAGATCGGGTTGGTCCATGCTGCCGTCGTCCCCCATGGAAGCTCGGTATGGAGTTGCTGTAATCCGCTTCTCGATCTTGCCGTCACGCCTCGTCCGGTTAACGCGCGTGGTGCATTCGTCGACAAGTGGGGCGGCAATCGCTTCGAGAAACTCGGCGATATTGTGCTGGTGCCGCCTGGCCATCCTCTCTCTGTCCGGTGGGACAGCGACGGCATCCAATCATCGATTCGCTGCGAACTAAAGGGCAAGCTCGCTTTACAGCGTCTGGGCGCTCAACTGGAATGGACCGACCAGCGGCTTCGGGCAGCAATGAATGTTTCCAGCCACACCGTAAGGTTGCTGCTGCGCCGGTTGGCTGAAGAAGCTCGCGGCCCAAGCCGGGATTCGAAGCTTCTGGTGGATTCCATAGCAACCCAGTTGACGATCGAGCTATGCCGCTATGTTGAGTCCGTACAGGACGATCACGTCAACGGCGGCCTCGCTGCTTGGCGACTGAGGCTCATCGACGAGCGCCTTCAGAGCCTAGCAGTTCCGCCGACGCTCGTTGAACTCGCTGCGCTATGCAGTATTTCCGTTCGACAGCTTACCCGTGGCTTCCTCAGGAGCCATGGCTGCACGCTTGGGCACTATGTACAGCATCACCGCATGGAAGCTGCCAAGAAGCTTCTGTGGAACGAGGGCAGCGTAAAGGCCGTCGCAATGGCTCTCAGCTTTTCCTCGACATCGAGCTTTGCATACGCGTTCCGTCGCTGGGCCGGGATCACGCCTCGACAGTTTCAGCAGCGCGTGTTGCGCTCGAACGAACTAGAGGTGCGTAGGGGTGGCACGTCGCTATGACGCCGTTGATGTTCGGCATTCACGAGCCAAGCGCGTCCGAGCAAATAAGATGCTTGAGGGAGCAATTGTCCGCGATAGCCAGATTCCAACCCCAAAGCATCACGTCGGCGGCGAGTTGAACGGGCACCGGAATTCACGCGCCTATGAATTGCTCAAGGTCGGCCAGTTGATGCTCGCACGATGCCTCAGAAAGGAAAACTCACCCTCCCCGGACTTCCAACGATCCCATCTCCACATTCCAAAGGCGGACATTGGCTTAACGAACACGGGCTTCTGCCAGACGTTGCATCAACCGGATTTGCGCTTGGTCCTGACCTTGGGAGCAGGCAATTCCTGCGAAGTGATACGAACGATCTCGGCAAGCCACTCACGGTCATCCCACTTTTCCGCGTCGATCAGGAGACAGGGCTTTGCGCCGGGATATGGAGGGGCTTCTTCCGCACCCGCAGCGAATGCCCGCCCACCGACCGTGGGCTTTACGAATAGGTGGTCGTCGCAGAGCAATGCGACCATTTTTCCATCGCAATAAATGCCGAATTCGCCAAACATCGCCTTGGCTGAAACGGTGCCGCCGCCTGCCATCTGCTCAACAAGGAATTCAACGGTTTTACGATCGGACGCCATAAGGCGATATCACCGGTCCTGATGAAAAGGTCGAGGGTCAATCGACCCATCTCAGACGCTCTGATCCAAATTTTCGGTCCGTAGCAGCAGACGTTCCGCTTTTCCGGCAGCTGTCGATCAAGGCCGGCCGTTCACCGCGTCTCCTGTAAATGCCCGGTATCGAAGGGAGCTGACGATGGCACTGGTCAAAGCGGGCGCTCAGTAAGACGGCCCAAGCGCGGTGCAGCTCGCCTCGTCGTTAATGAGCGCCAGCCAGTACGCTAAATTTCCCCGCTTGATGTCATGGCCTCGAGCGCGGGCGCGACATGGCCGTCCCAATAGCGAAGGATCGGCGCTAGGGTCAGCATGTAGACCATCCAGCAAGCGGTAATTGCCTCATCGGTATAGAATTCATTCCAAGTGAGCTTGCCGTGGGCGAGTTCGTTGCGTAGCGCCGGTCCGGGGCGAAAATTGAGCAGACTGTCGATTTGCCACACGATGTTTTTGTCGAGAATAGCCTCGAGGTCGGCGCGGTAAAAGGTGAGTAGCATGTTGAGTGGCCTGTCGCCCTCGATGCCATCCTCCTCAATCTTTGACGCGTCGCGCCCCGCCATCTGGAGGATATGCCGCAGCGAATTCTCGACCTGCGGGATTAGCAGATGGGTAGCGGTCGCATAGTCGCCCTGCCAGAGCCGCGCGAAGCCGATCGAGAAGATGTGATGATGGCCGGCCGGAATGAAGCTGCTCAGCTGGACGATCGGCAGCAGGTGCTGCTCGTTCACGGAATAGCGTTCGAGGACTGCCTGCCGGGCGGGCTCGATATTGCCCTGGACGCGGTAGCGCCGGGTGATGCCGAGATGGCGGATGCCATGTTCCTTG
Organism: Sphingobium sp. SA2; assembly: GCF_032227065.1. Taxonomy (NCBI): domain Bacteria; kingdom Pseudomonadati; phylum Pseudomonadota; class Alphaproteobacteria; order Sphingomonadales; family Sphingobiaceae; genus Sphingobium; species Sphingobium sp. SA2. The sequence continues at coordinate 2,274,521 of NZ_JAPMXX010000006.1, read as the reverse complement.
TACCAGGCTTCGGTCGGTTCTCCCTGGGAATCGAGCGATGGCCCGCGCGCCACTTCGCGCCCCTCATGGTCGGCGTAGCTCGCGCCGAACAGGTTCGAGAGCGGAAACTCCCGACCCTGCTTGAGCACCGCGGCCTTCAGCTCCTCGACATCATCAGGGATCGAAAAGCCTACCATCGCACGCATGGCATCCGAAAGGTTGAGCGCCTTGAACTTGTCGAAGGTCGTCACGCGCAGCTCTTCGATGCCGTCGAGCGGCACGGAGAAGCTGCCGAATTCGTCGAGCGACATGTCCTGTAATTCACGCAGGCGCCGGCGCATGTCGGTGACGCGTTCGGGTACGCCGCCCAAGGCGCGGAACTCGCGAAGCGCCTCCTTCACCCAATGGGCCTTGGCCGAGCTCTGCGAGACCTCGTCCGCCATGGCGAGCGTCTGTTCGATCGCCTTGATCGAGGCCTCGCGACTCGCCTCGGCGTCACCGGCGCGATCATAGGCATCGGCGGCGAGCTGCCAGCATTCCTTGACTGCCAGGCAATAGTCCTGAGGCAACGCGCTGGCGGCAAGGTCGGCAGCAGCGGCGGCTACCTCGTCGGCCGGTATCAACCTGGCCTGGAGCACGCGCCGGCCGATCTGGGTCAGCGGAAAGTAGGCGCGTTCACTGAGAGCATGATCAAAAGCGAGACCGACGGTCTCGGCCAAAGGCTCAACGAGCGTGCCCCGCTTGGCGATGCGCGCATTGATCATGAAGCAGCGTTCGAGCGGCTTGACGCAGTCCATCGCGCGCGTCCCCATTTCGGGAAACTGCAGTTCTGCACTGCCATCGGCGAAGCGACGCGCTACCTCGCAATAGGCCTCGATCGCGGTCCGCCCGGCCCGGCGAACGCCGGTCTCATAGGCGATATCCGCGAAGCGCGCGCGCAGGGTCGGATGGCTGATAGTGAGTGCGAGATCGGCGAGTACCTCGCTCTGATCGCCGCTGAAATCATGCGGCAGGGCTGTTCGGCGTGTCTCGCTCTGCCACTGCAAGCCGAACGGATCGCCCTCGGCCTCGACGCGTAGGTGGAGGCCAATGAGGGACGAGACGAGGCGATAGACGCGCTCGGCGACTATGTCGCCGGCAACTTGGGCATCCTTGATTTTACCCCAAAAGAGATCGACCAACGAATGGCGATCGAGCCGCCGGAGGTCGGCCGTGAGCGTGTCGAGGTCGACTGCTGCGAAGTCCTCGTGCGAGACCCGATCGTAAAGCGGCTGTACTCCGATGACATCGTCTATCACCGGTTCGTCGCCATTATCATCGGTACAATCGATCAGGTCGTCGCTCATCTTAATCCTTTCAATTTCTTCCGAATGATCGAGGCTGGCCGCCGGCAGGTTGGAGGAGGCAGACTAGAAGCGATCGCCATCGCGGAAGCTCTCGAGCAGGACGCGGGCCTTCTCTCGAAGCACCGCGTCCTGCGCGGTCTCGGCCAGCTGGGTAATGCGCTCGCGCGACGACTCGTAGTCGACCAGCGAAGCGATATTCGACCGGCTCAGCGTCGCGATCTCGCGCTCAGCGGTTGGCGTCGCGGTGCGGACCCGGCCGCAGAGGTGCTGCAGCGTAGCGACCAGCCCCTCGTCCGTCTCAACCTCCGCCGCGAGAAGGTTGCGCGGGCCGTCTTCGTCGCCGCCCTGCTGCCAGGCGAAGAGCATGCTCAGCGGCTGGAGCTGGGCCTTTATATCTTCGAATGACATGCCCTTGTATCGGTCGAGCATCACCTCGGTCACCAGATCGAGCTCGCCCGACGTCAGCAGACGGTCGGAATCCGGCCTATCGCCGTGTCGGCCGTGCGCGAACGTCTCGTGCCGGAAGAGCGACGTCAGCCATGAAACGGCCTCGCCCTCGGCGAATATGCGCCTGATCCCGGCCTCGCGGGCGTCGCCCAGCGCATCAAGCAGCCTAGGCAGCGAACGCATCGCCCTCCGCCAGACGTCCGGACCGCCGAAGTCGTTGACGCTCCCTCCCGCCAGCTCGTCCATCACGTTGGCGTAGGCCAGGAGCAGATGCTCGGCCTCCGGCGCCGTCGAGGCCGCCAGTCCCTTGGCCGACAGCCGGTCCAGCATGACCTCGGCACGGGTCACGCCGCTCGTCAGGCGTTGACCATGCCACTGTCGCAATAAGGCCCCAGCCTCTTTAGCCGACGATCTGATCGCGGTGGCAAGGTCGGTGAAGTCGCTGGCCCGTGGGGCGTTGGTTGGCTGCGCGAAGGCGAAGTACAGCCTGTAGTGATCGGGGCTGGACAAGCGGCGCGCGCCGATTGCCCGATCCATCTCCATCTGGTGCACCTCCTCGTAGATGCCGCCGTCTGCATCGCGGTGATAGCTAGCGATGCCGGGAAGGTGATCCGCCAGCCGGTCACAGATCTCCCCGAACGCCGTGCCGTCGCGCTCCAATGCGTCGTCCAAGCTCTGGCGGGCCCTAACCCTCTGCTCCTCGGGAATGTTTGTCCTGCCCGACGCGCGGGCCGACATCTCGGTGAGATAGATGGTGATCCACTCGTATAACGCCGGGTTCCCGACCTTCACGAACTGCAACCATATGAAGTCGGTCAGATCGACCCTTCCCTCGAGTACGGCCCAGTGAAACCGGATCGAATCCAGCGTGCGGACGACCGCCCGCGGCGTCACGAGATACTGACCGCCCTCCCGGTCGATGATTTCGAAGATGCGCCGCTCTACCTCGTCGCCGCCGGCGAGCTTCATGGCCTTCAGCTCGCGCTCGAACCATCGCCGCAGGTCGAACGCTTCCGGATGCGGGACCGGCACGGTGATCTGGACGATCTTCTCTATGTAGGCGTCGCCATCGCCTACCCGGGCGGCGACCTCCACCGCGTGCGACACGATGTCCTGATCGTAGGACAGGACATAGGTGACTTTCGGGAAGTCGGCGACGGAACGCACCAGCCGCAGCACCTCGACGATCTCGGACGGCTCAAGCCGATCCACATCATCAATCACGACGACGAGCGCCCTGTTCAGCCTGCCAAGGCGCTTGCACACCTTTTTCTTCGAGGCAGCGAGCGACTTAGGCCTGTCCTTGCCGACGAACTGGAAGAAGTCCTCCGCTATGCCGATCAGCCAGCCGACGACGGGGACGCCCGCGCTGCCCGCCCTCACGACCTTGCCCGCGCCGCCGAGCAGGCCGGCGAACTCGCGCACGGCCGTCGCCGCCCGCTGCGCCTTGCGGATCGTGACGCCAGTCGCGTCTCCGGCCTCCAGCTCGATCTGGTCGATCCCTGCCACAAGCTCCGCGAACATCGCCTGAAGCAAGGCGTCGCGTTCGCCCACCAGCCATGGCTTGAACTCGATCACGTGGGGGCGATCGTCATCCGCGCGGCGGCGGAGCGCCGCCTGCGTTAGGTTGATGAGGCTCGATTTGCCTGATCCCCACCTGCCGGTGACGCCCACCACTAGACCTTCGGACGAGGTGCCGACGGCCAAAGCCTCGGCTAGCAGGTCCGCCGTCGGGCCGAAGCCAAGCTTGTCCTCACCATCGCCTGCAAGCGCGCGGTCACCCTGAATTTGAGCCATTAGCCGACGGTCCTAGATGATCTGACCCCAAGAGATAATCCGGGGTACTAGCTTATCCGGAGGTGGCATATATAGTCGAGCTGTCGTGCATGCTGGGGCAATCTCGCATGGCGGTTCATGGCAGAAGCCACCACTTAGCATGAAGTCGGAACAGAGATTTGTCCCAGATCCCTCCGATTGCGACCCATCTCGGCCGCTCAACGCCGGATTTCTGATCATCAGGAGCGGAAGTTGCGCTTTTTCGGCAGCTCCGGACCAACCCCGGCCGTTCAGATCCGCCACCTCGAACGTCTGCTCCTGACAGAAGCTGCCGCTAGGACGCTCTCCATTAGGCGACGTTACTCGCCGCGTCGGATGGTTATCGACGCGACAAGCGAACTTCAGTCTTATACTCTGCGGTGATGGTGGGGATTGATGAACATATTCGGATGGTGCTGGCGCGGCACGCCGTGGACACGGGCCTCTATTCGCCTGTGCGCGGCGTCCAAGCCATGATCGACCCGGTACTCCGCCGCTGGGGCTCCCAGTATATCGTCGATATTCGCCCGAGCGGTTCCTTTGCCAAAGGCACGGCGGTGCATGGCGGCACTGACATCGACATTTTCATTTCCCTGACGTCGACGCTCAGCGACACGCTCCAGTCGATCTACGACACCCTCTTCAACGCCTTGTCGCAAGCGGGCTATGTAGCGCGGCGTCAAAATGTGTCGATCGGCATCGCAGTTGGCGGTTGGAAGGTCGACGTGACCCCCGGGCGCCGGCAGGATCAGTACGGAAACTATCATAGCCTTTGGAGCAACAAGACCAGCAGCTGGCTTCAGACGAATATCAACGAACATATTCGTGTCGTCTCCGGGTCGGGCCGGATCAACGAGATCCGCTTGATCAAGATCTGGCGCAATCGCTTCGGGCTGGACTGGCCGTCCTTCTACCTCGAACTCTTCGTGATAAACGCCTTGAAGGGCGCGCGGGTCGGCGCCGTGCAGGACAACGTGGTCACCGCCTTTCGCGCCATCGATCAGTCGATCGCGACACGCAGGCTCATCGATCCTTCGAATACAAACAATGCCGTATCGGCGACCTTAACGGCCGACGCGAAAGCAGCCCTTTCAGTGGCCGCGCGTTCGGCGCTGAGCAGCTCTTGGGAGAACGTGTTTCAATGACGTCAGACTGGTCTCTCGCCCTTCTCTTCGCCGATTTCCACGACAAGATCGAACGCGAACTCGCGACCGCCCGAGAACTCGGGCACCCAACGGAAAAGGGAGATGCGAGCGAGCAGGTCTGGAACGACGTGCTCAACAACTATCTGCCTCGCCGCTACGAAAGCCGGAAGGGCTTCGTCGTCGACAGCAAAGGCGCCTTCAGCCAGCAGATCGACGTCATCATTCACGACCGCCAATATTCGCCATTCGTGTTCAGCTTCAAAGGCACCGACGTCGTCCCGGCGGAGAGCGTCTATGCTGTGTTCGAAGCCAAGCAGGAACTGACCGCCGATCATATTCGCTACGCGCGTGAGAAGGCGGCGTCGGTGCGCCGTCTACATCGCACCAGCCTCTCCGCCGAGACGATCGAAGGGCCTTCGCGACCCAAGCCGCTCCATCATATCCTGGCAGGCATCCTTACCCTCGGCGCAGGGTGGGCACCGCCGCTCGGCCACACGTTTGTTGGCCACCTCCGGCAGGATATGGCGGAAGGCGTGATCGATCTTGGCTGCGTCGCCAATGCCGGCTGGTTTACGCGCCGGGACAACGATTTCGAGGTGACCTCGATCGACAAGGCTGCAACGCGCTTCCTACTGGAGCTGATCGCGCAGCTCCAGGCGATCGGGACCGCGCCTATGCTCGATGTGCGCGCCTATTCACGCATGATCTGAACGCAGCTTGTTAGGGCGATATCTCGATCGCAACCGCGATCGGCGTCATGCTCGCTCCGCCCCTTGGACCTTGATCTGATCGATCTGCCAGTCGCGATGATCGGCCGCCTGATAAACCCAGCGCTCGAGAATTTCGCGCAGCTCGGCCATCTCGTCGCGTAGAATTTCGACGTTGATGAGCTTGTGCTCGGCCAAGTGCCGGTTGCCCTTAATGTCCTCGGGATAGCGGAACATCTGGCCGGTCGGATCAAAGGCGTCGAAATAGCCGATCAGCTCGCCCGCGCGGGCGATGGCCTCGGGCTCGATCAGCTTCCGGCCGATCTTCGCGTGCAGGTCGACGACCTCTTTCCAGAGATCGATCATCTTGTGGTTCTTCTCAAAGCTCCTTCCGGTTTCGAGGATCGTGTTGAGAGCGAAGACCAGATGCTTGAGATAGAGTTCGATGCCATGGCGATACGCGAAGGCGGCGGGATAGACGAGCAGATCGACGGGGCCAATATAGTCCTGCGCCGATTTCACGGTGGCGTGGCCGCCCTCGAAAAAGCCGCGTCCATAGTCGAACAGATTATACGGCCCGCCATTGTTGCCCACGCAGGCGTTCATCTGATGATTCTCGCCATTCGTGAAGAGCGGGTTTTCCGGTTGATCCTCCTTGGGTTTCACCATGATGCCGTCAATCCTGATGAAGTGTCACAAGCACCAGATCGACCAGGCCATCGCCATGATCGCTCAGCGTGTGCTCGACATGGATGTCGTAGCCGTCCCCTTAATGCGCGCACAGATCGGAAACGACGGGCTGAAAGGCGTAGAGGTCGGCTTCGCTGTCGCTGGCCAGCCGGAATGAGGCATCTCGTCCTTCCGATCCACGCGGAAATTTGTGCCATTCTCGATAAGGCTGTCGATGTAGCTCAAATGCGATTCTCCGAAAATTAGCGCTGTCGCGGATATCGTGTTGAATAGCGCACGGCAGGTTTGGACACGGACAGCAGCGGTCACCTGCTCTATACCGGCCCGATGGCAGCCCCGACAATCACCGAGCGATTCCCGCCGCTACCGCTGACCGAAGTCATCGATCGCATTCGGCAATTCCCGACAGCGGACAGTGAAAGCCGGCAGGTGACGATCAGCGCCTTCGTCGCCTCACACCCAATCACCTGCTACGATTGGGGTGGCGCATGGCGATACCGCCGCGCACGTTCCATCGAAGCGAAACAGGTCCTCTCGGACGTTAGCGAATTGATCTGGCGAGCTGACCAGCCGGCCAAGCTCGGACGGGCAAACCCCGCAGGTTTTCCCATCCTCTACCTCGCAGATCGTCGCGACACGGCGCTCAGTGAAATCCGTCTCGACGAGGGCGAGGTTGTCCTGACCGAGTTCCGAATCCGACACGATCGGGCTGCCCGCGTCGCGCCAATCGGCGAGATGGCCACAATCCAGCGCACCGGGAGAGGATATCTCGCCGGCGCCGACGCTGCACCGATCAGCGACATGATCAATGCGTGTCCGCAGGATGCTGCGCGGTCGATGCTAATCGTCGATGCCTTCCTGCTCTCGTGTCTCATCAACACCGATGACGACTATGCCCTGTCCTCCTCGGTTGCGCTGGCCGTGTTCGACAAACTGCCAGGGCTTGCCACGGTCGTGTTTCCGAGCCAACGCCAGACGGGCGCGCTCAATTTCGCAGTGCGCCACGACGCGGTCTGGCGCGATTGGGGCATCGTGTCGGTGCGTGCTGCTCATGCTCGCCACCTTGCCATGGGACACTATGAACTGTCCAAAGTCCGGCACGTCAGCGGCATTACTCGTGAGGGTTCGCTCAGATGGGACGATACCATTGATGACCTGAACGCGATCCAGCTTCTCAATCCGCCGTGGCACCCGTTAAATCCCGCGCCGAGCGGCGGGGACCAAACATGATCCAACATCAATTCGGCAAATGGTCCAGCGCATAGCCCGATGTTATCGCGCCGGACGTCTCAATGTGAAATAACGTGTGATGCAGAAACTATGCTGGAAGCGCGCGCCCGTGTTGTCTGATGTCGAGTCAAACCAGGGATAAGTCGGCTAAGTCAGTCGCCGTCGTACAAAAAATTTGTCAAATAGCATCAGTCCTCCGCCGCAAAACGCCTCAAATGTGAGAATTCCGCAGCCGTAGGCGCTACGCAAGTATAGACATAAGAGGGCTGCAACTCATCTCCGACACATTTAATAAAGCGCGATACTATACGCAGGGCAGGATTGAAGCGCCGCCGCGGCCATCCCATCGCTGCCTCCATGTCCGGTGCCGACAAGGAATATTCCTCTCGCCGCGACACGATATGGGCAGCAAGCAGCTTTGCATCGACGCGGGGATCCCAGCCCATGAAGACAGGGTCGAGGGCTTCATAGGCATGATCGCTCAGTTCAATCAGCCCGGTGCCGCCTATTCCATCCAAGTCGCGAACCAGTCCATCAGCTTCGAGATCGGCAATGGCGTCTTCAATCTGCGTGCGCGAGTAAGATGGATCGGCGGTAGCCAGCACATCGACCTCGACATAGTCGGGAATACCAATGCGGCAGTTCTCGGTGAGGAACTTCGCCACATGAACCTGAGCGCCGGAATAGGTGACCTCACGCTTTCCGTCGTTGCGGGCGATATCACGCACCGAGCGGGCGAGACCATTTACGCTGTCGGTGACCTCGCCTTCCCAACGCTTGCGATCATTTCCCGCCGGATCCGGCACAAGACCGTCAATAAGCTCGGTAACGGCAGAGCCGACCACCGGAATAGCGCCGGCTAGTGCCTTGGCGGCGTGTCGCCCGGCCTTGGCGCTACTATATTCAAGAGGCGGCTGGATCGGCATGGCGGACAGGTTTGGCTCTTCCATTAGCGGTGCTCCTTGATCCAGGGACCAGTAGAAGGCCGAGGATACAAAAAGAGAACAGAAAAGGGAAGCGGTGACCCGTAAGTCGCTTCGAGGATAGCTATTCGCGAGGCGCTTCAAGGTAGCGTGTGCTCCGTTTCACTCACATAAGGGAAGCATGAGCAGTGAGACGATCAGGGCGCTGGCAAACATCACAGATGGAGGCCTTTTCGAGCAGCTGGCGTTGGCGGTTTTGCATTGCGACGAGCCGCTAAGCGCCTGTCTCGGCCAGCAGGGTGTTAACGCCGCTGGGAAAACCAAGGCTTCCCCCGTCGATAATATCGGCTTCGTTCGTGGGGCCGATCCGCCGCACATGGTCATGACTCATCACACAATCGCCGCCGCTCGCGATCTCCGGGTGAAATGGCTGGGCGGCATTTCAGGGCGTGCCAGGCGCGCGGCCGCGCGGCACGAGGGCGATATCGAGAAGACCAGTCGTGTCGTCCAGGAACAGCGTGCACGCCAGCCTGGACTCAAGGCCACCTTATTCCTGACGACAAATGAAGAGCCCGACGTGCCGCTTGCTGGCGATGTGGCGGAGGCGAGCGCCAGCTTGGAAATCGAGATCGACATCTGGTCGCGGGCACGGATCGCGCGGGTGTTGGACACGAATGCGACGGGTCAGTGGCTGCGCGCATCGCTGCTCGGCATCGACCAGCAATGGGCATCGCCCGAACTCCTCACTGAAGTATCGCGTGAGAGCATCGACGAACTTGTCCCGCCGGAGGCGGCGTGCCAATGGGTCGCACGCGCGCTCGATCGTCAACTCGCTGCTAGCAACCGCGCCGCGACCTTTATTATCGGCGCATCCGGCGCAGGCAAAAGTGTTGCCGCGCTCCGGGCGCTCCAGAATCAGCTCGATGCCGGCGGATATGCCCTGGTGCTACCGCACCACATCCTCGAATCCGCGCCTTCTCTGGGCGCGGCGGTATTAGCTACCTTGCGACGCTTTCGTCCCGCGCTCACTGGCCATATCGATCCAATGTCTGTGCAGGGCGGTGACAAACCAGGCCAATGGAGCGCCGGCAAATTGCTGAGCGCGGCGGAGTAAAAACCAGCCATTGGTAAGGTTGCTCTTTTTGGAGCGGCCGGGGATGTTTGCCGTGGAGAGCTATGCAGCGGTACGCCGCTTTGTGTTTGTTGAAGGGAACAGCCAGCGGGAGGCAGCGAAGGTTTTCGGCCTGAGCCGAGAGACGATCGCGAAGATGTGCCGTTTCTCGCTGCCGCCTGGCTACACGCGCTCCAAGCCTGTCGCCAAGCCGAAGCTAGGATTGTTGCTGCCGGTGATCGACCGGATACTGGCTGAGGATTACGTCGCGCCGGTCAAGCAGCGGCATACGGCCAAGCGGATTTTTGAGCGGTTGCGCGATGAACATGGCTACGGCGGTGGCTATACGGTGGTGAAGGATTACGTGCGGCAGAGCCGTGTGCGCAGCCGCGAGACCTTCGTGCCGCTGGCGCATCCGCCAGGGCACGCTCAGGTGGACTTTGGCGAAGCGGTGGGCGTGATCGGTGGAGTGCGGCAGAAGGTGCATTTCTTCTGCATGGACCTTCCGCAGTCGGATGCCTGTTTTGTGAAGGCCTATCCTGCCGAGACGACGGAAGCCTTTCTGGACGGACATGTTTGCGCGTTCGCCTTCTTTGGCGGGGTGCCGCTCTCGATCCTGTACGACAATACCAAGATCGCGGTCGCCAAAATCTGCGGGGATGGCAAGCGTGAGCGGACCCAGGCCTTCACGGGGCTGGTCAGCCACCACCTGTTTGCCGATCGCTTTGGCCGCCCAGGCAAGGGCAACGACAAGGGGAAGGTCGAAGGGCTGGTGAAGTATGCGCGCTCGCACTTCATGGTGCCGATCCCGCGCGCGGCGACCTATGACGACTTCAACGCAGAGCTGGAACGGCGGTGCCGGGCCCGGCAGGAAGAGCGAGCCGGGCGCCACACCGAGACGATCGGGGAGCGCCTGGCGGCAGATCTGGCGGCTTTGCGCCCGCTGCCCGCCGGCACGTTCGAACCATGCGAGACCAAGGGGGCACGCGTCTCCTCGACCGCGCTCGTGCGCTACCGCACCAACGATTACTCGGTGCCGACCTGCTATGGCTTCCAGGACGTTGTAGTGAAGGGCTTCGTCGACCGGGTTGCCATCCTGTGCGGGGGCGAGGAGATTGCCCGTCATCCGCGCTGTTATGGCGAGGCCATGTTTGTGGCAAACCCGCTGCATTATCTAGCGCTGATCGAGACCAAGCCAGGCGCGCTCGATCAGGCCGCCGCGCTTCAGGACTGGACCCTGCCGGAGGACTTCCAGCACCTGCGGCATCTCCTTGAGGTGCGGATGGGCAACAAGGGGAAGCGCGAGTTCATTCAGGTCCTGCGCCTGCTTGAGGCAATGCCGATGGAGGTGGTGACCTTCGCGGTGAAAGAGGCCATCCACATCGGGGCTATCGGCTTCGATGCGGTCAAGCAGATCGCACTGGCGCGGATCGAGCGTAGACCCGCCCGGCTCGACCTGGAAGCGTATCCGCACCTGCCCAGGATGGAGGTCAAGACCACACGCGCTGCCGACTATGCCAGCCTGCTGCCGGGGATCGCTGCATGAGCCGGGCGGGGGATGACAAGATGCCCATCGGCACGACGGCGGGCACGCCGCAGGTGCTGCTGGCGCATCATCTCAAGCAGCTCAAATTGCCCACCGTGCTGCGCGAGTATGAGAAGCTGGCCCGGGAATGTGCGCGCGATGGCGTGGATCATACCCGCTATCTTCTGCGCCTTATCGAGCTGGAACTCATCGACCGGGAGCGGCGCACGGTGGAGCGCCGTATCCGCGCCGCCCGGTTCCCGGCGGTCAAGAGCCTGGACACCTTCGACTTCACGGCCATCCCCAGCCTCAACAAGATGCTCGTGCTCGAACTGGCGCGTTGCGAGTATATCCTGCGGCGGGAAAACATCATCGCGCTGGGCAACAGCGGGACAGGCAAAACCCATGTAGCGCTCGCCCTGGGCTTGGCCGCCTGCCAGAAGGGCTTCAGCGTCCTGTTCACCACCGCTGCCGCCCTGGTGAACCAGTTGATGGAGGCCCGCGATGAAAAGCGGCTCCTGAGGATGCAGCGCGAACTTGCCGCCGTAAAACTGCTGATTGTCGATGAACTGGGCTATGTCCCGCTCTCGCCGACGGGGGCCGAACTGCTGTTCGAAACCTTCTCCCAGCGCTACGAGCGCGGCTCCACGATCGTGACCTCAAATCTACCCTTCGAGGACTGGACCCAGGTCCTGGGCTCTGAGCGGCTGACTGGCGCGCTCCTTGATCGCCTTACCCACCACGTCAGCATCCTGGCCATGAATGGCGACAGCTACCGGCTCAAGCAGTCTGCCCGCCGCCGCCGCACCGCCGGGGCGGACCAAAACCAGGCCACCACGCCCGACTGAAATGCCGAAAACGGCCAATATGCAAAGGGCCCCGATCGGGGCCCTTTGCATATCATCCGCGCCACATTCACTGGCCTGCTTTTACTCCGCCATGCTGGCCTAAAATCCGACCGCCGTTGACACTTTGTCCGGCAGGTGACGGCGAGGAACTGGTGTCGGCCTGCGGCTGCCTCGACGATTTCCCCGAAGCCGTCGCCATGATGCAGACGGTCCGCCTCGCTGGCGCCGACCTTGTCTGCACGGCCAGCCGCCGATGAAGCGGCTTGCAACATTCTTCGCCGGCGCGGGGCTACTGCTGCTTGCTACCTGCGGTCATACGCAGGCGTCGTTCGCGCAAACACAGCAAATTAAGAGCTGGCTCTGCGCCGTAGATCGCAACGGCAATGACGATGCCGCGGATGAAGACGAGGTCGCCAGTTGTGCCACTGTTGCCGGCGGCGGGCATGCCTGTCCCATCGGCCGGACCGCCTGCCTGCTTGGGACCGACGATCGATACAGCTGCCCCTTGGGAAGCCAGTTCGCGTGCCTGTCGCTAGACGGCGAGTCACCGCCCAGCTGTTCGCCTCATGCATGCATCGATACGAGCATTAATCCTGTGGAAACAGATGTTCCCGTCGACGATCCAGGCACGCTGGCCGATGGCACGGTCGATGCCGATGGCAATTGTCTCGGCACGATCGAGATATTCGGTGGCCGCAATCTCAGATGCCGTCCGCCAGGTCTTAGCGTCACCTTCCAGAACTGCTGCAAGGACAAGGGCAAAATAGTCAAGGACGGCATGGGCTCGTCCATCAGTTCTATCGGTACCAAGATCGCCGTCGCCAAGGGCGTCTTTACGGGCGTCAAGGCGGCCTACACGGCATTTCGCGCTGGGGCGACGGCGGGACAGGCCGCAAGTGCGGGCGCCAACGCGCTGATCGTCGGCATTGATCCCACATCGATTGCGATCAGCCTTGCCATCAACTTCATGATGGAGGTGCTGCTGCAGGGCTGCGACCAACAGGATATGGAAGCAGGCATGCTGCGCGGTTCTGGCATGTGCCATGAGGTCGACACCTACTGTTCTTCGAAGATCCTGGGGATATGCGTCCAGAAGGCCAGAAGCCAATGCTGCTTCAATTCCAAGCTCGGGCGCATCATCCAGGAGCAGGGACGCCCGCAGTTGAAAGCGTTCGCCAGCGGTTGGGGCGAGGTCAAGTCGCCAAATTGCCGGGGTTTCACGCCACAGGAGTTTCAGGCGCTCGACTTCAGCCGCATGGATCTCTCCGAATATTATAGCGAAATCGAGGCCCGCCCGGCCGAACTCATCCAGAACGACATGAAGGAAAATGTCGATGCCTATATGCGCGTCATCAATCCCTGACGCCCTCAAGCGTCTGTCGGCTTGCCTTATCCTGGTCGCGCCAGCCGCGCCTGTCTGTGCGCAGGAAATCAGTCACCCCGGACCGCAGGAAACGGGCGCGCATCGGACTTTGACCAACGAGCCCAATGCATCGGATCGGCTGAAGGCTGCCATGGATGCGCGAAGGCCCGCCTCCAGGAAAGGGCCTGCTTCCATCCCCGACATCCCGCATGACGAACGCTCCCGAGCATTTGAGCGCCTCAGAGCACGCAGCGCGTCGCCCGATATCGAGAGCCGCGCCCGTTCGGCAAGGGACAGGGCCGCCATGCAGCTCGAAGCGCAGCGCGAGGCCATGTCCGCGCGCCTCCATCAGGCGATTGGCCTTGCGCCGCCCGTTCGTTCGCCAGCAACGAGCGCTGCGCAAGACAGCAGAGCAGGCACGCACATGACATCCGACACATGGGTGCCCGTTCTGTTCGTATCCTCATCCATGCCGATTGAAACGTTGCGGACCTATGCCGGACAGCTTGAGCGCGCCCGCGGCGTGCTTGCCTTTCGCGGCGTGCCAGGTGGCCTTGCCCGGATCGAACCTATGGCGAGGCTATCCGCGCGGATTTTGCGGCGCGATCCAGGCTGCGAAGGTCCGGCCTGTGCGATGCGCGATGTCCAGTTCATCGTCGACCCGCTCCTCTTCCGACAGCAAGGCATTGCGCGCGTGCCCGCTCTCGCCATGATCGCAGGCGACCCGACCAGACCCTATTGCGAGCGCGAGGATGATCTGCCCGCGCCCGCCGCCCATCTTGTCCTTGGCGACGCGGCGCTGTCGGGGCTTCTTGAAGAATATGGCCGGATTGGCGGAGGAAGGGAGGTTCGCGATGCTCAAGCTCGCCTTTCATCTCGGTAAGGCTGGGTCGATCCGTCTCGCAGCGCTTCCGCGCGAGGCGGCAATCGCCCTTGGCGGGGCGGTTGCCGATCGACCGCCAATCCCTCGCCGTCTGTGGATCGCCAATGCCGTCATCCTTCCGCTCGCCTGGATGGTCTGGTTCGCCCTTCATCACTATGTTCTGGTGATGAGCCCATCGGTCAACGCGTGGGTTGTGCGACCCGCGCCGGGCTTGATCGCAAAGGGCGACCTTGTCTCGTTCGACCTCGTTCATCCGCTTGCAGGCCCGGTGCCGGTGCGCGTGACGAAGCGGGTCATGTGCGTGGGCGGAGAGAAGCTGCACCAGATCGCGCTTCCGTTCGACGCCAGACATCGCAATGCCCGTTCTGCCTATTTGTGCGATGGCAGGCTGGTTGGCGTATCACGGGCATTCGGGCGCAACGGACAAGCCCTCGCGCCCTATCGGTGGGGCGATCTCCCTATCCCGCCGGGACAGGTCTATCTTGGGTCTGATCATGACGACGGATTCGACAGCCGCTATTATGGTCTGATCGCGATCGAGCGTCTCACACGTATGGAGCGGGTGCTGTGATGGCCCGCCTTCGCCTCGCCGTCTCGATAGTGTGCGCGCTCGCGCCCATATCCGGTCACGCCCAGACATCCGTTGACCAGGCCTGGGGCTATTGGTGGTATCAGGCACCTCCCAAGACCAGGTCCGAGGCAGACGAGCCCGTCCTCGATAAGCCCCTCATTCCACCCATGAAGGAGCTTGCGCGCTGGACGCCGCCACGCATCGCCAAGCTCATTGAGGCGCAGCGCGATTATGCCGCGACCGTGCTCAGCATCGAGGCCGTATCGGACTTCTGGCGGCTGCAGGATTTTGCGCGCCGCAAAGCCCGTGCTTTCGCCGGCGTCACCCAACTGGCCATGCTCGCGCATCCCGAACTCAACGCCAAGTCCGCCAATCCGATGGTAGGCGATGCGCGCGCCATATTGGGTGCGCAAAAGGAATCTGTGCGCCGCAATTATCTGCGCGCACACGCGCAGCAGTTCGCGCTCGTCATGTTCTCGCGGGAAAGCTGCGGCTATTGCCGTGTCCAGTGGCCGATCCTCCAACGCTTCCAGGACGAATATGGCTGGCAGGTGACGCGACAGGACCTCGACGGCCATCCCGGCATGGGCGAGCGCTTCGGTATCGAGGCAACGCCGACAACCATGGTCATCCGTCGAGGCAGCGCGCAGCGGATGGTGATTGCTACTGGCGTGGAAAGCTTCCCCAATCTTGCCCAGACAGCCTATCAGGCCATCCGCCTGCTGCGTGGCGATATCCGCCCAGAACAGTTTCTGACCGGCGCTGGCGAGGAGGATGGCTTCTTCGACGCGCTTGCCAACGGCCCTGTTTCTCCAGCGTCGGTTGCGGTCGAGCTGCCGGGCAAGGCGCCACTGCCATGAGCCCTGGAATTCACAATCCCATCGCCGCTGCAGGCGCGACAAGGGTGATGAAGCCTCTTATTCTGGCTACTGTGGCGATGAGCTTGGTGAGCGGCATAAGCGAAGGTGCGCAAAGCGCTGCGGTCAGGGAGGCTGAACGCGCCGCTGTCCATCCGGTCGGCTCAGCCTCCCAGATGCGCGCTTGGCTTGCCCGCGTTCCGCTTACCTGGACCTTCCCGCCTGATTTTGCCGAAACGCTGCGCGGGCATGCGCCGCTCATCACGGTCGAAATGAGTACAGCGCCCGGCTGCTTGCCCTGCGGGGATATGTGGAAGAGCCTTCACCGACTGCGCACGCGCTACGGCTGGACGATACGCACGATCGACGCGCGCCAGGCGCTTGAGCGATCCGGCCGCCTCGGCCTTCCCTGGATCGGACATCCGGTCCTCTGGGTACGGCCAACTGCAGATCCAAACAGGACGATCCCGGTCGCGATCGGCACTGACCATGAGGTCAATCTGGCGCGCAATATCTATCTCGCAACCAAGATGCTCAGCGGCGTGCGCCCAGGCATTGGCTTGCGCGCCATGGCGAAGTTTACCGGCATCGTGGCGCCCACGGCTATCCGCTTAAATTCGATCAGGAAGGACTGACGATGGCGGATCTCAGCCTCTTCTCCTCTTTCAAGCACAAGGAACCCGCCATGCCTGCCTTGTCCCTTCGTCATCTTCTGACCTTTTGCTGCGCGGGCGGTCTTGCTCTCTATGGCAATCCAGCGAATGCCCAGAGCTGGGCGGAAAGCTGGTTCGACAATGTCACCTACACCAGCCCCGGGAGCTTCGAGGACCAGACGCGCGGTTATGTCACGGCGGGCGGAATGTCGGGCCGGGTCGATGTTCATAACGACTATCTGATGTCGCTCACGCTTCCCAAGGTGAAAGCTGGTTGCGGTGGTATCGACATGTTCCTTGGGGGCATGTCCTTCCTTGATCCCGACTATCTGGTCCAGAAGCTCGAGAGCATCCTCCAGGCGGCCCCGGCCGTGGCATTCCAATATCTACTCGAGACGCTCGACGAGAAGATGGGGAACATCATCTCGAAGATGGAGGCGGCCACCAATTTCCTCAATTCGATCCAGGTCAACGACTGTCGCCTGGCCAACCGCATGGTCCAGATTGCTCGAGGAGACGATAATATGTCGGGCATCATCGAGGAGATGACCGGCTACAAATCGGTGAAAGAGGGATTTGCCAAAAGCTACCAGCAAAGCCGCGAGAAAATTCAGTCCAACGGCAACAGTCCGACCGAGGATCTCAAGGACGCGCTCGCCAACTGCCCGACCGAGGTTACCGACATCTTCAGGACCGGCTCGCTGCTCGCCCATGCCGCCCAGCGCGTGGGCGCGGGCAATTGGGCGGGCGTGATGCGCGCACGAGTCGGCGACGTCTACATGCGGTGGAATGAAGCCGACAAGGTTCCGCTATTCTCCGCGATACCGGCCTGCCCGGCGCAGGATAGCGAAGGACCTGACGACTTTCTGACCGGCAAGGTCCAGAAACGAGCGCTCAACATACCGGCGACCGCACAGGATTGCTCGCGCGACGGAGAAAAAGGCGCACTCGTACTGGCGCGTGAGCGCTTGGTCGCGATTGCTGGTAAGATCCGCGCGAAATCTGCCCTTTCCATCGAGGAGCGGCAGTTCGTCGCCAATGTTCGAACGCTTCCTGTCTATCGCATGCTGGAATGGGGCGTACGGCAGGGCGTGGTCGACTCCGTGATCGGCGACACCGACGAACTGGTCGCGCTCACGCTCGCCTATCAGATGCTCAACGATCTCACCCGTACCATCGATTTCGCCCTGACCAACGCCGAGCGCGGCACAAGCGCCGCGGGTGCCGCCGATGGCGCGAGCGCCAATATCTGTCAGACGCGTATCCTCACCAAGGGCCTCGAACAGTTGCGGGATCTGCGTGAAGAAGTGCTGCGCCAGCGCGCGCAGATGCGACAATCCTACATGGCGGCGCTGAACCAGGCCAACCTCTCGGCCAATTATGCGGGCCTCCTTCGCCAGCGCGACCTCGATGCACGCAATGCCGCAGGTGTTGCGGCTTCGGCCAATCGCTAGGAGGAAGAGCTTCGATGAGGATGTCCCCTGGACCTTTTTCGATCCGCCACCTTTTCTGCGTAGCAGCTGCAGTGGCGGTCCCGGACACCGCAATGGCGCTGGAAGCAAGCTATCACAGCTATGACGGTTTTGAGGAAACGGTCGATGCTTTCCGGCTCGTCTCGATGATTTTCGCCGACCCGCGTTACGAGACGCTCGTGCTGATCATGGCGGTCGCGGGCGTGGCTTTGGGCGCGGTCCTCGCCAGCATCAGGGGCCAGGGCATGGGGCTCATCGCCTTCGGCTTTCAGATGCTGATGGGCGTCGGCCTCTTCGTCGGCTTCGTAGCGACCACCGGCACGGTCCATGTCTATGACCGGGTCCGCAACGCCTATCAAGCCGTAGGAGATGTGCCTAATCTTCTCATTCTGGTAGCGGGCACGACCAATCTCATCGAGCGCGCCCTTGCCGAGACCATAGACGACAACAGCCTCGATCCAGGCGCCAAGCTTGAATTCGGCGCGGGCGGCCATGCCTTCGACCTGTTCTTCAACGCCGCCTCGCCTCGCGGCCCCATGACCGACACCTTCCTTGACGCTACCCTCAAGGATTATGTGCGCCAATGTTATCCGGTGGCAAGAGTGTCACCCGCTTATGGCGTCGACGACGACATGCTGTTTCGGACATCAACCGATCTTCCCGCCGCCTTTGCAGCCATGGCTGGCCCCGCCACCTTCTCGACGGTCTATAGTTCCGAAAACAAAGCGGGCGAGACGGTAAGCTGCGCGGATGCATGGGCGCATATCTCTGGGCGGCTTGCTGATCCTGCGCTTTTCGAAGCCTATGCGCGCCAGACCTGCACGCGGACCGGGTTCAATGTCGCAGATGCCAACCAACTTGCCCGCTGCAAAAGCCAGCTGGGGGAAATGGGCCAGATGATGATGGGCACACCACTTTCCCTTCAGGCCTTCATGACCGACATCATGCTTGGCAACGCGGTAGGCGATGTCCTTTTCGAAGATTCGCCCGCGACCGCGGCAAGAGTGATGGCCAATCGCGCGGTCATATCAAATGGGCTTTCGACCATGTCAGCCGTCAATGAATGGATGCCCACGATCCGCTCCACCATATTTGCGATCATGCTCTTCATGGTGCCGGTGGCCCTGCTCTTCCTGTTGACGCCGATCAACCTACGCGTGCTCTCCTATGCCTTTGGTCTGTTCATTTTCGTCGCACTGTGGGGCGTGATCGACGCGGGCATCTACCAGTTGACGCTCGGCCGGGCGATGGACGTGCTCGCCGAGATGCGCGCCAATCATGTGGCCGCCAATGCCTGGATGCTTGCCCCTTCGTCGGCCATGAAGGCACTGGCGATCTTTGGGACCTTCCGGACGGCGGCAGCGGGTCTTGCCGGCGCATTCGTGTTCACCGTCTTTCGCTTCTCCGGGAATATTTTCAGCTCCCTGACCGGCGGTTCGGCCAGTATCCAGGCCAGCGCCGCTGGCGCAGGCGCGCCGATGGCCACCAGCGAGGGCTATGCGTCCGCCCTTGAGGCACAAGGCGCGGCGATCGGGACAGGTCATCGCAGGGCGGCCTCTTCCAGTTTTACCGATTTTGGCGAGCGTACCTCCTTCTCCTCCTCCCGTTCATTTGGAGAGGCAGGCTCGATCATTGGCGAAGGCACTCGCGGGGCGCCGGGAAAGACCGCCCTTGCCCTTGGCGGCATCGATGCGCAGCGCGAACTGGGCGGCCTTGCGCCGGCCCTTGCAAAAGGCGACCTGACAAGTCCTGCCACAGCTCAGGCCGTCCGGGCGAATGCGGCCACTGCGGCCATTCACCAGTTTGCAGAGAAAGATGCTCTCAGATCGCTGGGGACCCGCTATTTCGGCGAGGGCCAGCAAGGCGAGCAGGCCCTTGCGGCATTCGCCCAGACCATGGTGCAGTGGAAGGCTTTCGGCGACCAGAATGCCTATGCGATGATGAAACAGGCGGCGACGCGCCATTTCGAGCGCGGGGGCTACAATGCCAGGGATGCTGACCTCAAGGCGGCGAGCGTTATTGGGGAGGCGTCGGCCGATCCAACCTTTGCCAAACTCATCGCAAATGCCTGGGATCAGGAACAAATGCTCAGAAACGACCTCACCGGTGCTCAGGTCCAAGTGGGCGCGATGGAAGGCCGCCGCGACTTCGCCGGCGATAGCGTCGCCGGGATCGAGCGGGTCAACGTCTCTGCCGAACAGGCGCACCGCACCGGTTCGAACCAGGGGCAGCGCGATGCCTCTGCCATGCTCGGCCTGCCGCTGCAGGAAACCAGTCGCCGGATCGCCTTCATCAATACTCTTTCAGGAGAGGCGCGCTCGTCGTCCATCACGCAGCTCGCCCGGGCCACCGGGAGGAATGAAGCGCAGGTCGAAAGGGCTTTGGCCACCTATTCGGCCGCAACCCAGCTGGGTACGGCCGACGGCGCAACCTCTGAAGCGGCCAGGGAAGGAATAAGCGTCTATGGCAGGGCGCGCGAGAGTGCTGGCTATGATTTTGCCGAACGGGCTGGGAAGCTCGACGCCCAGCGCGAGGTCGGTCTTGACGGAACGCGCAGCGCTGCGCGAATCGGCGAGCAACGACGGCAGTCGGAGAATTTCGGCTTTGCGCAAGGCGCCGCAGCTGCGGGGGTCTCGACGCGCGAGGCAGCCCGCCTCGATAGTTTCATCCGGACGCTCGCCGACACGTCGGGGAACCAGGTCGAAATGGCTGAGGGTGGAGCAAAGGGCGTCGCTGATCGCGCGGGCAATGCGCGGATGACCTCGATCGTTGAGAAGGAGCGTCTTTCCCGGATGCAGGGACTGCTGCGCGCTAACGGCATCGACCTTACAAAGCGGCAGATCGCGATGGACCAGAATGGCGACTTTGGACTCAATCTGACCCCACAGACGGCGGCTCAGATGTGGAAGGCAGGTCTTCTCAACGAAAGTCAGCTCGGCGCCGTGGCCAATGGCGGCCATGCGCGCTTCAGCCTCGCGCACAACGACCTGTTGGTCTCGAGCAGCACAGGCTTTGAGAAGTCTGCGCGCAATGACACGAGCACACGCTTTGAAGCTGGAAAGCAGGCTGGGCCAGACACAATCGAGCATTTCATGGGCGGCGGTGCCGAGGGCCAAGCCTCAATGGCGAACTGGCTGCGCGGCGGGTTCGAGATGGACCGAAAGGGCCATTGGCGTCTCAAACCCCAGGTCGCCGACACGCTACAGCGTGATGTTCAAGCAATCATGGCGCAGACCGGATGGCAGCGATCGATAGCCCGGAGTGCTCAAGATCAAAATAGCTTCAGCATAAGCGCAGAAGGGCAAGTCGCCGGGTCACATGAAAGCGGTGGCGACAATAAAAAGATCCGGATGGGACGGGCGGTTGGGCGAGCAGGTGGTTCGCTTGGGATCTCAAGCACGGAAAGCGGCAACACGAGCGAGACCGCAATCTCCGACCTCAATATTGTCAATTTCGACGTCCGCCAAGCGATAGCCAACGCGGAGCGTTCTGCCACTCTCTCTCACTCACCGCACCAAGCTTTCTCAACGGAATTATCAGAACAAATCCTCGGGAAAGACGGCCTACGTAACCGGTATCTGCGCGAAGCCGATGGCGGTCGAGGTACGTTCGACATAAATGCTCCGGTGACTTCGCTCGAGCAATCCTCCTTACTATTGAATGGGCGATTATCGAGTGATCCAGAAAGCGGGCCAACTGACGGTAATAAAGCATTTAAAGCTCGCGATTAATGCGAACAGCATTCAGGGGATTGAGTGGGTTACCAATCCAAAGCAATCCCGAGTGAGAATCAAGCGGATCTATTTCTCGGGGAAGCCCGGATGGCCCTCTTCTCCGCTCAAGGAAAACACCGTCGGCATAATTGGCCGCTTCTTCAACCGGGAAGTCGCCAAGCCTTGTTTTTATCCGCCCGAACCCGAGAACAACAAGCATCAGCGGCGGAAAGAACGCTACCGTAAGATAGCCAGCGACGCCTGGCTCGTTCAGCCAATCGAGCCCTACCACACTGCGAGATGCCAACTTTGCAGCCCAGAAGGTCACGGCTAGCGCCCACCATATTTTAGCATAGCGCGGCGACCAGGCCCAATCGCGAATTCGGCTCCGCCCAAATCCGGGAGAGGCTGAGGCAGCGCCTTCCTTGAGATCGTTCATCATGACGGCTTCTCCGAAAGTCAATTAGCCCGACGGTCTAGGCCTTCCAACGCGATTTCCCGGCCAAATCTACCCTCTCTCCCTCCACTTTCAAAGTACATGGCGGGGAAAGATGAGGATTTTCCACAGCGAACAAACACACAGCTGAAAATAAATCCGGACGGACAGCGCATCTTTGCGCCACTGCCGCCGTCCCCACTATCAAGCTCCTTCGCTTCTCCAACTCCGTCCGCGAGATTCTAGTCCAGGTTTTCGAGAGGTTTGCTTGATCGCGCGGCCGCCCGGCGCCGTGCATATCGTACCATCCCGGGATCAAGCTCCGGCTTGTTCCAACGCTGAGCAGCGCCGACTACCATCAAATCATCGGCGTGGGTCAAAAACGTAAAGACCTTGTTCGTCACCTCGATCATCAAGGCTTTCATCTCCTCTTGGGAAATGCGCGACAGCCGGGTCCAGGGGATGTCACCATAAGGTGTCACCACCTTGACGTCGCTATAGTCACCCGTTTCGCTGCGAACCACCGCGCCGGCATGGATATCCTCCAGCTGCGTGTTGCGAAAGCATTGTTCTACAAGTGCGAGGGTGAAGAAGATCTTCTCTTCGTCGGTCATCTCGTCAGACATCGATGTCCTCCAATTGCTAACCCAGGCTTTGCGGTCGCAAAGTGCGGGCGTTCCATCATCGCGTCGGGAGGGCCTCCCGAAACGGTCGCCACCCTCTTATACTCAAATACATGCACCAGCAGCGTGGGCTCTTTCAGCCCCACCGTCTGGCTTTCCAATTCTACGCCCCGAACTGGCGGCGCATGTGAAAGTCAGCCATTCAGCTGGTGCTTCAGCGCTTTTGCCGACGCGAACCCCAGCCTTTTCGACGCAGCGATCTGGATTGTGGGGCCAGTTGAGTGATTGCGGCCTTCGCGCGCGGTACTTCCCGTCATCATGAACTTGCCAAAGCCGTTTAGGGAAATTTCATCGCCCTTGGCGGCGGCATCGGCAATGGTCAAAAACAGCGTGTCGACAGCTTTGCGGGCGTCGGCCTTCTAAAACCCAGTTCGCTCGCAATCGCATCGGCGAGATCGCCATTATTTCATGGCATGCCTAGACCACCACCGGGTTGGCCGCGCCAGCCACCTTTCTGGAAATGAGCGCCGCCCCTCCAGCCAATGCCTGCAATCTTGCGCAAGCGGCGGCATCGTCACAGCCACGATGACCAATTATCATGGCTCTGGACAGACGCTGTCTACGGCAGCTATCGCGCCGCCATGACTATCGTTGCAACCATCATGAATTCGGCTACCGGCCAGCCCATCCAGAAAATGACCTTCGGGCGCATGCCCAAACCCTGGGCCAGCTTCAACCTGGAGAGCGGCGAACTGGTGACCGCCGATCGCGTCCATGTGGGTAAGCCCGCACCTGGCAAGTTTGTAGCGCCGGTCGAAGTTTGGGTGACGCCTAAAAACGGCGGCTAGGATGAGCGCAGATGATCCACAGCCTTTCGACAGCAGGGACGGCCAAGCGCAACCGCCGCATCAGTTTAGATATTCTATCGCCATGATTGGATCGTGTCCCACAGCGTGGTGTAGGTTCGCTGGGATAGCCACAGCGACCTCCGGCTAAGCCGGATTGATCATGCTGCCATGGCAGGCAACGTGATGATGGGATTATCGCTTAAACCTGAGACGCTCTCAAGTGTCATGTAGCGGCAGCGTTGGACGGCCCATTCGTCGTTCTGTTCCAGAAGGATAGCGCCGACGAGACGGGTAATCGCCTCTTCGTTGGGGAAGATACCGACAACATCGGTGCGCCGCTTGATCTCGCCATTGAGCCGCTCGATCGGATTGTTGCTGTGCAACTTCGTGCGGTGTTGGGCTGGGAAGGTCATGTAGGCCAGCACATCCTCCTCGGCGCTGTCCATCAGAGTAGCGAGTTTTGGCACGGTAGGGCGCAATTGATCGGCGACGCTACGCCATTGGGCCTTTGCGGCCTCTGGAGTTTCCTGGGCGAAAGCGGTGGCGATGAATGCCGACACGACCCGGCGTCCACTCTTGCCGGCATGGGCCAGCGCATTGCGCATAAAATGAACCCGGCATCGCTGCCAGGTGGCGCTGAACACTTTGGCGACGGAGGCTTTTATGCCTTCATGGGAATCTGAGATCACCAGCTTCACGCCGCGCAGACCGCGACGAGCAAGGCTGCGTAGAAACTCGGTCCAGAAGACCTCCGCTTCGGAATGACCGATCGCCATGCCGAGCACTTCGCGCCGGCCATCGCTGTTAACGCCAACGGCAATGATGACCGCGACAGAGACGATGCGACCGGCTCGCCGCACTTTGATGTAGGTCGCGTCCATCCAGAGATAGGGCCAGTCGCCTTCGATCGGACGATCGAGAAAGGCCTTCACCCGCTCGTCGATCTCCACGCACAGTCGGCTGACCTGGCTCTTTGAGATCCCACTCATGCCCATGGCTTTGACCAGATCGTCCACAGAGCGGGTCGAGATCCCCTGGATATAAGCTTCCTGGATGACGGCCGTCAGTGCCTTCTCTGCCATACGGCGGGGCTCCAGAAACCCTGGAAAATATGTTCCCTTGCGCAGCTTGGGGATCCGCAGCTCGACCGTCCCTGCTCGCGTCTCCCAGTCCCGATCCCGATAGCCGTTGCGCTGCGCGAGGCGCTCAGGATCTTTTTCACCATAGGCAGCGCCGGTCGCACCGCCCACTTCCAGTTCCATCAGCCGCTGCGCGGCAAAGCCGATCATGTCGCGTAGAAAATCGCCGTCGGCTGTCTTCCCAACCAGAGCGTGCAGGTCCATCTTGTCATTGGTCATCGGAGGTCTCCGTAAGTTGAGCTTCGCAACCCAAACTTATCCGAAGTTCGCCGGTGACCACCCGCGAAACTGACCGGCCGCTACAGCGCTTTATCGATGAGCGCGCGTCCGGTCAGCTTCGCTACCCTCAAAACCTACACCACCTCCTGGGACACGACCCATGATTGGACAACGCGCGGTTCCCAAGAAGGGCTGTACCGCCCCCTAATTCCCTAATTACCTAAATCGGCCGTGCCGGATCGTGCAATTCGCCGGTGGTGACCCTATCTGCGATGCCATGCAAATATTCACCATCGGATATGAAGGCGCGACCCAGGCCGAACTCATCACGGCGTTGAAAGCGGCCGGCGTGACCCTGCTGGCAGACGTGCGTGCCGTTCCGCTCTCGCGCAGGCCCGGCTTCTCCAAGAATATCCTTGCCGCAGGTCTCAAGGAGGCAGGGATCGACTATGTCGGTCTCAAGGCGCTGGGCACGCCGCCCGAGGGTCGCGAGGCAGCGCGCAAAGGCAATCATGCCCGCCTCGCTGCGATCTACGCCGGGCAGCTCGACCTGCCCGAAGCTATCGTCCAGGGTGCCCAATTGATCGAAATGGCGCAAGATAAGCCTACCGCCCTCCTTTGTTTTGAGCGCGAGCCGGGCGGCTGCCACCGCTCTCTTCTGATCGACGCCATAATGCCTGATGCCGAACGGATTGATCTTTTTCCCGCAAGTACGCCATCCGTTTAAACGCGAAGTCGATTGTGTCTGGACGATTGTCCAAAGAACGACCGCCACGGCTCAGAGTGATGACGCTGTCAACTGCGCGATACACGCCCGCACATTTCGGTCTAGCAGATCGCATTGATGCCCATCACGGGACGCATCTTTTCGTCGGGTTGCCTTGAGCCCGAAGTCTCCCATCTAGGTGTGGATGGTTAGCGTGTTTCCCGATCTGTTTGCGACCCCGGCAATCCCGGGCCTTTCCTATCGTGAAGACCTCCTCTCGCGAGAGGAGGAATTGACCCTGATAGCCGGGATCAATGCTACCGCGCTCGAGCCATTCCGCTTTCAGGGCTGGCTTGGCAAACGCCTAACCAGTTCCTTTGGCTGGCGCTATGATTTCGACGATGCCCGCTTCGGGCCGACGGATCCCATGCCTGATTGGCTGCTGCCTATACGCGACAAAGCCGCCGCTTTTGCTGGCCTCGAGGCCGCCAGCCTCGCCCAGGCACTTTTGATCCGATATGATCCCGGCGCAGGCATTGGCTGGCACCGCGATCGCCCGGTCTTCGACCATGTCGTCGGCATTTCACTGGGCGTGTCGGCCCCTTTGCGTTTTCGGCGGCGCAAAGCGAGCGGGTTCGATCGCATCACCGTCCCGCTGGCACCGCGTTCGATCTATCACCTCCATGGCGAAGCGCGGTACCAATGGGAACATAGCATAGCCGAAATGGAAGAGACCCGCTGGTCGATCACCTTCCGTACGCTCGCTGAGAAACTGGAGGGCCGGAACATGATCAGATAGCTGCCCACCTTCAATGCTGCATGGCGCCCGCATCGAGAAGCTGGTCCAGGCGCGTCGCAATGCCGAGCCAATGCGCAACACCGGCCTGATCGCCCGCCAGCGCTAGCGTTCCTACCCTTTCTGCAATGAAATCGCCTGCATTCGCGCCATGTTCCCGCTCGACCGCCAGCGCCTCAGCCCAACGTTCAAGATCGGCCCTCACAGCAGCGACGGCGCAGATGCTGCTGCCCGTGGCTTGTTCCAGGGATCGCTCGTGCGCGTCATCTCGATAAGATCGTCGGGGAAGCAGCGATCCTGGAAGGCTACTGCGTCTTCAAACGATCCTCCAAGCCATTGGTCATATTCATCCTCATGCAAAAGCACAGGCATGCGATTATGCACCGGACGGATCGCTTCATTACAGTCGGTCATGACGCCCGAATAGACCGCGCCCCATTCCTGACTTTCCCGCCAAAGCCCGGCCCAGGCGAAGACGGGGCGATCCTTCAGATTGAACCAGGTGCGGGTCTTGCTCCCCTTCTCGCCTTCGGCTTCTGCAAAGGCAGTGAGTGGGATGAGGCAGCGCCATTGGGGCTTTCGCGCGAGGCCGACCCACATGGGTTTGCGCAGGTCGGCGATGTTATTGACAGGCTTGGGCTTGGATCCTGGCTTCATGCCGCGCAGGACCACCGGAAACCCCCAGACCATGGATTGAAGGATCCGCTTTCCTTCTGCCTCGCGCACCACCATGCCAGGATAGCCGGGATAGACTTCGTCCGGCACGTTCATGGCAGCGATATCAGGCGGCTCGACGCCGAAATGCGCCGCCACCTCGGCTGCGCTTAGTCGCTCAGTATAGAGGTTGCACATTGTTGCACCTGCCTTGTCGCGCCGCCCTACTACAAGTGTTGCGCAGCGTTCAGAGCAAGGCAAGCTGCGGCTGCGCCTTCACCGGCAATTTTCCGCTGCGCCAGAGATCTCCTGTCTGCTCGACGACCATGCGCTCAGCAGCAAAGGGCGCGCGATGCTGGAATCCGGTGACGTCCCTGATGTCGCCGTGCAGCCAGGCGTCTTAGTCATGGGAATCGAGAAGGACCGGCATCCTGTCGTTGGTCGGCATGACCGCGGCGTTGGCGGCCATGGTCATACCGGCATAGATCGGTCCGTAGTCGGGCAGTTCCGGCAAAAGCCGGCCCAGGCTATGACTGGCGCATGTTTGACCGAGAACCAGGTTCTCGTCTTGTGGCCGGGCATGCCGTCAGGATTGGCGAAGTCGGTAAGGACAATGAGGCCGCGATAGCGTGGGTCCACGACCATATGCTCCCACATGGGATTGGTGAGATCGGCGACCAGCCCCTGTCGCTGAAGATGATAGCCATGGTCGCGCATCTCGCGGGTCAGGCGTGGGAAGCGCCACCCCATCCACCGCAACAATCGACGTCCCCGACTTTCGAATGCGCAAGCCAACGTCCAGCCAGGACGGTATCGCTTTTTGGCAGTCTATGGGCTTCATCGTCCTCCCAGGACGTGCTTGTCTTCGAGGGGCCTTACATCCGGGATGCCCCATCCCATCTATGGCATCTATGCCATCCAAGACGATGCATGATGGAGACCAGAATGGCTACGGCGCCCAATGATGCCCTGATTGTCCTATGTCCGGCTTGCGCAACGGCGAACCGGTTGCCCCGCGAAAGGCTGACCAAGGGCGGAACCTGCGGCCGATGCAAGCGCCCCCTATTCTCTGGGGAGCCGGTCACACTGACCGCAGATAATTTCGACGCGCATGCCGCGCGGTCCGATATTCCCCTGCTCGTCGATTTCTGGGCGAGCTGGTGTGGTCCCTGTCGTCAGATGGCCCCCGCCTTCAGCGCCGCGGCCGGACAACTTGAACCCTATATGCGGCTGGGCAAGCTTGATACCGAGGCGCATCAGGCAATTGCGGATCGCTATGCCATCCGGTCCATTCCCACGATGATCCTTTTTCGGGGTGGCCGCGAAATTGCGCGGCAATCTGGCGCTATGCCGCAACAGGCCATCGTCGCATGGGCGCGCGAGGCGGCAAGGCCGGCGTGAGCCAGCAGTCCCCCATCCACCCAGCAACACCCGATGGTCGGTATTTTGTTGTGCGCGGCCGCCTATGGCGGCTGGCCAATCCCGCGTTGGACGAAGACGTCCGAGCTTCGCTGGTATCGGATCTGATGCAGGCGCGTAGAGCCGTGCGCGACGCCCGTATAAATGGCGATGTATCGGCCGAGCGTGAAGCGCATGCGGCGGTGGACATTGCCAAACGCAGACTTGGCGAGCGTGGCCCAGTCTGGTGGACTGATGGCGCACCTGACTATAATCGCCATATGGCGCGCAATACGCCCTATGCTGACTGGTTTGCCGCTCTTGACTGACGCGATTTGCGCAGCGGCTTGTCGTTGAGCTCGATCCAAACCGGAGCATGGTCGCTCGTCTTTTCCCATCCGCGCGGCGCTGTATCGACCTGCGCCCATTCAAGCCTGCTCCGTGCCTTTGCGTTGAGCAGAATATGGTCGATCCGAAGGCCTGCGTTGCGCTCGAACGACCCACGCCAATATTTCCAGAAGGTGTAGATGGTCTCATCGGGGCGCATTTCGCGCAGAGCATCGCTCCATCCCTGCTCCAGCACATGGCGATAGGCTTCCCTCACCTCCGGCGCGAAGAGCGCATCGTCCCGCCACCGCTCGGGCGCATAAACATCCAGATCGGTTGGCATGACGTTGAAGTCCCCGGCGACCACAACCGGCACATCGAGATCGACGAGCGAGGCAAGGTGATCATGAAGCCGCTCGAACCAGCGCAATTTGAAGTCGAACTTGGGTCCAGGGCGTGGATTGCCGTTGGGCAGATAAAGACCAGCCACCAGAACCCCGGCAACCGCCGCTTCGATGTAGCGGCTTTGCGTATCGTCCGGATCGCCCGGCAGCCCGCGACGCGTCTCGTGAATTTCACCGACCCGGCTCAGGATCGCAACGCCGTTCCATTGGCTTTGCCCATGCCATATCGCGTCATAGCCTGCGTCGCGGATCGCTGTTTCAGGAAATTTATCCTGTGGCGCCTTCAGTTCCTGCAGACAGACGATGTCGGGCTCGGCTTCGCCCAGCCATCTTAGCAGGACAGGCAGGCGCCCGTTAATCCCGTTCACATTATAGGTCGCGATCTTCATCGTTGCGTTGACCCAGCTGGCGCGGGAGAGGCATGGGAATGGTTATAAGTCATGGATGATCCACACATCCCTGCGATCAGCCTGGCGCGTCGAGCGCCAACAAATCCTGCTCCTCTGGATGGCGATCAAAATAGCCGGCAACGAATTCGCATAGCGGCACGACCTTCAATCCCTTCTCCCGCACGTCCGCCAACGCGCCGGCGATCAGCTTGCTGGCAATGCCTTGCCCTTCAAGCGCCTCAGGAACCTGCGTATGCGTGAAGACCAATGCGCCATCGCGCCGTTCATAGGCCGCAATAGCCGTGCCACCATCGACCTTGAGTTCATAGCGGCTCTCGCCTTCATTATCGCGGACGTCCTGCGTCTCAGCCATGCTCGGTTCCTCTTTCTTTCAGGTCTATGCATCGGCGATTTTCGCAGAGCCGGTCGATAGATCGAACAGCTGGACAATGGTGAGGTTCCGCTAGAGCTGTCTGCTGACGAATGCGGCCTGGCCTTTGCGTTCCGATGCCGTGGCAGCCACAAGCCTTGCTGGAAAAGCCGAGCTGCAGCGCTCATGAACAGCAGCTTCACCCGTCATTCATCGCAACATGCTATTTCATGTTCTGTCGCTTCTTCCCCCCTTTGGAGCGGCACCTCCCTGAACTTCGGTCCCGCCGCGAGCCTTGCTCTGGCGGGGCTTTTTTTATGCGTCCCCTGCTTTCATCACGATCGCCTTTTGGGTGTCACCTTGATGATTGCTTGTCTGCACGCGACCACCCATAGGGTCCAAATGGACCAAGAGACTTCCGAGCTCATCATGCGTGTCATCGCGCGCGCGCCGCAATGGCTTCGCCACGACCTGTCGTCAAAGGACCTCAACGCCCGTGGACGGGCCGAAGAAACACTCGCCGTCATGATCGTCGATGCGCTGTCGCACGGAACGCCGCAGGAGCCGGAAGGTTAAGCTTCGCGTGGGACCCTCCCATGGAGCATCTGTTTCGATGGGACGCCTTCTCCTCCCTGCCCTGCTTGTCGCCGCTGTTCCGACCGCAGCCTGCGCATCGAACA
Organism: Sphingobium sp. SA2; assembly: GCF_032227065.1. Lineage (NCBI taxonomy): Bacteria > Pseudomonadati > Pseudomonadota > Alphaproteobacteria > Sphingomonadales > Sphingobiaceae > Sphingobium > Sphingobium sp. SA2. Next base: position 2,244,254 of record NZ_JAPMXX010000006.1, on the reverse strand, counting down.
GCGACGCGCTGACCATATATTGCGACGGCGGTCGAACCTTCCTTGCCAAGATCAGCCCGGATGGCGCGCTCGTAACGATCGGGAGACGGACGGTCGCGCTCAGGCCAAGAGACTCATCGCTTGGGCGACGGTTTGAAGCAACAGGCGCTGCCCTGATCATAGATGGCGAGATGGTCGCTTTGGTACTCGATAACGATATCGATTTTCGAAACTGCCGGGTGAACCCGCCTGGTTCCTAGCTTTTGAACGCCGGATGAACTCGTCACCAGCCTGATCTCTCCTGTTTCAAGTGCTGGGAAACAGACATCTGCATCTCTTTGATCGTCCCCGATTCGGAATGCGGACACGGCGAACAGCGACCGAATGATTTGGCGATATCGATCCGGGCATCGCCCCTCGATGCTCTCTCGCGCTCAATATTTTGTAAACTCACGATCGCGTCGCGAAACGATCCAGGGAATCCATGACGTTGGATCCGTCGGATGCCCCAAGCAGGACCTCGTTCACCCCGACACAGGCGCTCGACTAACTTGACAGTCGGGGGAGTCATGGAGAACAGAAAGAGAACACTCTATTAGACCGATGAGACCAAGGAATGCCCCGCAATGCCATCCTCGAGGATTTGCGTTCGTCGATCGCCCATGTGACGGGCGATGGGCACCGTCATGGCGTCCATCCTTTCGGCCTTGACGACATCGACGATCATCTGCCCGGAAATGGTCTTGCAACCGGCGCACTGCATGAGGTTCTGGGCTCTCCCGACATTTGCGACGACGCAGCCGCAACGATATTCATCGCAGGCATATTGGCGCGCATGGAAGGCCCGGTTTTCTGGTGTCTGCGCTGGCGCGATTTGTTCACCCCTGCCCTCGACCTTGCAGGCCTTCATCCTGACCGCCTGACCATCGTCGAGCCTGGCGATGACAAGGGCGCGCTCATTGCGATGGAAGATTGCCTGCGCGTGGCTGGCATCGCCGGCGTTGTGGGCGAGGTCTCAAAGCTCTCTACGACCGCGTCGAAACGGCTTCAGCTTGCTGCCGAAGGGTCCGGGGTGACTGCGTTCATCCTGCGTCGCGCCGCCAAAGCGGACGCACTGGTCGAGGGCTCTGCAGCGCAGACCCGATGGCGTGTTACGGCATCACCGAGCACAGATCTGGGCATTCCTGCCCTTGCCCGCCCGCGCTGGTCGGTCGCGCTCGAGCGCGTCCGCGGCGCAGAACCTAAAAGCTGGATAGTGGAGGCCTGCGATGCGCAGGGTCGTCTCGCTCTACCTGCCATACTGGTCGACAGACCGGATCAGCAGGAAGCGTGGCGTATCGCCGTCTGAGGCGAACGCAGCGCCATCCCGGCCGCCGCTTGTCACGGCCATAGAATCGCACGGTCGCAAGCTGATCGCGGCGGTGGACGTGCTTGGCCGCAGCCTTGGCATCATGCCCGGCATGAGCGTCACCAAGGCAAGGACCATGGTGCCCGATCTTGACGTGCTCGATGCAGACGAAGTGGCCGACGCGCAAGGGCTTGAGCGGCTCGCGTTGTGGGCAGGGCAGCGCTACGCCCCCTTCGTCGCGGTCAATTACCCCGATGGCCTATGGCTCGACATCAGCGGATGCGGCGAACTGTTCGGCGGCGAGGAAGCGCTGGTCAAGGACCTGTTCCGCCGGGTGAACGGCTCGGGCCTTACAGCACAGATCGCTGTTGCTGACACGGCAGGCTGCGCGCATGCGGTCGCTCGCCATGTCCCTGCCGGTCGCCCGGTTATCATTCTTCCTGGAGACCAGAAGAAGGCGGTCGGCCTCCTACCCCTTGCCGCCTTGCGCATCCCGGCAAAAGTGGCAAGCGATCTGCACAAGATGGGCTTCACCCGGATCGAGCAACTCATTGCCGAGCCGCGCGGTCCCATTGCGCGCCGCTACGGACATGAACTCTACCGCCGCCTCGACCAGGCGCTTGGCCATGCGCCAGAGGCGATGGCGCCGATCTTCCCGCCATCACTGCCGCAGGCGCGCCGCGGGCTGCTTGAACCCATCGGTACGGCCGACGCCATCGCGAAGGTCATCACCGATCTCACCGACGACATTTGCGCTGCGTTGATGCGGGACGGCACCGGCGCGCGGCGCCTCGACCTCCATTGCGAACGGGTCGATGGCCGATATCAGTCTGTCAGGATCGGGATGGCGTCTCCTACAAGGGATGCTCGCCATCTGACAAAGCTCCTGGTTCCCAGGATCGAGCGGATTAATCCAGGCCTTGGAATCGAGACCATGATCCTGATCGCGCCGATCGTTGAACCGCTCCGCAGCGCACAGGCTGATCTTGCAGGCGATGCGCGTCGCGGCCCGGACCTTGGTGCCCTTATCGACGCGCTGGCGAACCGTTTCGGCCGAGACCGGCTGTACGGCACGACGCCCTGCTCGTCCGCCATGCCCGAACGAACGGTCAAGCGCACAATGGCGCAGCGCGAGGGCGCGGATCGGCGCTGGAACGCTGTCCTGCCGCGCCCGGGCCGCATGATAGAACCGCCCGAGCCAATCCAGGTGATCGCGATGATGCCCGACCATCCGCCTGCCCAGTTCGTCTGGCGGGGCAAGCGGCGCAAAGTCGTCCAGGCCGATGGCCCCGAACGCCTCCAGGGCGAATGGTGGCGCGACAAGGGGCTGGAAGCCGATACCCCCTATCTCGTGCGCGACTATTTCCAGGTCGAGGTCGAGGGCGGCGGGCGCTACTGGCTGTTTCGCTTGGGCGACGGCCAATGGTCGTCGACCGGGCCGATGGCCTGGTTCATCCATGGCGCCTTCGCATGAGCCTTGCCGATCAGCGCTATGTCGAGTTGCAGGTGACGAGCCATTTCAGCTTCCTGCGGGGTGCATCCTCGCCTGAGGAACTCCTGACCGCCGCCGCCATGCTGGGCCTGCCGGCGATCGGCATCGTGGACCGCAACAGTCTGGCGGGATTGGTGCGCGCCTGGGACGCTGGCCGTTCGACGGGCGTGCGCGTCATCAACGGCTGCAGGCTGGATCTTTACTGTGGCACTGGTCTGCTTGTCTATCCCACAGACCGCGCTGCCTATGGTCGCCTTTGTCGTCTGCTGACGCTCGGCAAATCACGCGCCGGCAAAGGGGGCTGCGCACTCCATTGGGATGATGTCGCGACATGGAGCGAGGGACTGATCGCCATCCTTATCCCCGATAGCGACGACGCAAAAACGCAAGCGAACCTCGTCAGCCTCTCATCCATCTTTCAGGAACGCAGCTATCTCGCGCTGACCCTGCAGCGGCAGCCCGGCGACGCGTTACGGTTGCGGCGCCTGACACAGATGGCACAGCAGGCGCACGTCGCGACCGTCGCCACTGGCAATGTCCTCTACCACACCCCCGAGCGCCGAATGCTGCAGGATGTCCTGACCTGTATCCGCGAGAAATGCACGATCGACGATCTGGGCGAGCGACGCGAGCAGATCGCAGACCGGCACCTCAAGGACGCCGACGAGCTGGACCGGCTGTTCGAGCGCTATCTTGGGGACACAGAGCCAGTTCGGCGAAGTGTCGCTATCGCCGAGCAATGCCGCTTCTCCCTTGAGGAGTTGCGTTATCAATATCCTGATGAAATCGGTAAAAGCGGGCGTACACCGCAGCAGGAACTGGAGCGCCTTACCTGGGCAAAAGCCCCTGCCCGCTATCCAGACGGCATTGACGACAAGACAAGAGCCCAGCTGGAGCATGAGCTGCGTCTCATCGCCCAGCTCGATTACGCACCCTATTTTCTGACGGTCCACGCGATCGTCAATTTTGCGCGCTCGAAAGACATTTTGTGCCAGGGCCGGGGATCGGCCGCGAACTCGGCGGTCTGCTACTGCCTTGGCATCACCTCGATCGATCCGGTGCGCACCGAACTGCTGTTCGAACGGTTCGTGAGCGCTGAGCGACGCGAGCCCCCCGATATCGATGTCGATTTTGAGCATGAGCGGCGAGAGGAAGTGATCCAGTGGATCTACGAGACCTATGGCCGCAACCATAGCGCGCTGACTGCCGTCATCTCCCGCTTCCGCACCAAAGGCGCGATCCGCGAGGTGGGCAAGGCGCTCGGGCTTTCGACCGACGTCACCGATGCACTGTCAGGGCAGGTCTGGGGGTGGAGCCGCGAGGGTGTGCAAGACCGCCATGTCGCCGAGCTCAATCTTGATATGTCCGATCGCCGTCTTGCGCTGACGCTCGACCTGTCGCGTCTGCTCATAGATACGCCGCGCCATTCCTCGCAGCATCCTGGCGGCTTTGTGCTGACGCGCGATCGGCTCGACGAGTTGGTGCCGATCGAACCTGCCCGCATGGATGATCGCCAGATCATCGAATGGGACAAGGATGATATCGACCTCATGGGGTTTATGAAGGTCGATGTGCTGGCGCTGGGGATGCTCAGCTGCATGCGACGCGGCTTCGATATTCTGCGCGCGGAGAAGGGCATCCATCTCGACCTCGCCACGATACCGGCAGAAGATCCTGCAACCTATGCGATGATCCGCAAGGCTGACACGCTTGGCGTCTTCCAGATCGAGAGCCGGGCGCAAATGGCGATGCTGCCGCGGATCAAGCCAAGGACATTCTATGACCTGGTCGTCGAGGTCGCCATCGTGCGGCCTGGCCCCATCCAGGGCGACATGGTCCACCCTTATCTCAGGCGCCGCGAAGGCAAGGAAGAGGTCAGCTATCCCAAGCCGGAGCTGCGCCGCGTCCTCGAAAAGACGCTCGGCGTCCCGCTCTTTCAGGAGCAGGCGATGCGGGTCGCAATTGAGTGCGCCGGTTTTACCGCTAGCGAGGCGGATCTTTTGCGGCGGGCGATGGCGACGTTCAAGCTGACCGGCGGGGTCAGCCATTTTCGCAACAAGCTCATCGGCGGCATGGTCGAGCGCGGCTATGAGCAGGCTTTTGCCGAACAGACCTTCAAGCAGATCGAAGGCTTTGGCTCCTATGGATTCCCCGAAAGCCATGCGGCCAGCTTCGCGCTCATCGCCTATGCCTCCTCCTGGCTCAAATGCCATCATCCAGATGTATTCTGTGCGGCGTTGCTGAACGCTCAGCCCATGGGCTTCTATGCGCCAGCCCAAATCGTCCGCGACGCACGCGAACATGGCGTTGAGGTCCGTCCGGTCGATGTGAACCATAGTCGCTGGGACTGCACGCTTGAAGAGGGGAACCGGCGGTACAAGGCCGTGCGCCTTGGGCTGCGCATGGTCCGCGATCTTGCCAATCCGGACGGCGCGGCGATCGTCTCGGCCCGTGGCGCAGAGCCCTATGCTTCAGTGGAAGAAATCCAGCGCAGAGCCGGCGTGGGTGCTGGTGCGCTCGATCGGATCGGCGATGCTGATGGCTTCGGGTCGCTCCGGCACAGCCGTCGCACTGGCCTGTGGGATGTGAAAGGGTTGCGAGACAGCCCCCTGCCCCTTTTTGCCGCAGCAGACGAGCGCGAGGGGAAGCTCCGCGCTGAAGCGGTCGAACCCGAGGTCGCGCTCTCGCCGATGGCGGAAGGCCAGGAGGTAGTGGAAGACTATCGCAGCTTCGCGCTATCGCTCCGCGCCCATCCGGTAACCTTTCTCAGGGAGGATTTGGCAGCGAGGAAGATGGTCCCGTGCGCGGCGCTTTCTGACATCCGCGATGGTCGCTGGGTCAATCTTGCAGGGATCATCATGGTGCGGCAGCGCCCCGGCTCTGCCAAGGGCATCATGTTCATCACTATCGAGGATGAAACCGGGATCGCAAATCTTGTCGTCTGGACCAAAATATTCGAAGCCAATCGCGGGACTGTCCTTGGCGCATCCATGCTGGGCGTGCGCGGTCAGGTTCAGAAAGAAGGCGAGGTCATTCACGTCATTGCCCAACGGCTAGAAAATCTGTCGGGGTTGCTGGCAAGCGTGGGCGAACGGAGCGATCTTGCCAACGTCTTCCGCCCGGCGCGCGGTGACGGCGCAAACAACGGGGGCGGACCTGATCCTCGGGACCCGGACAGCAAATTGCTCGGTCGTAAGGCACGCGAGATATACATCCCTGACCTGAGGCTGGGATCGGGCATCATTCCAGGGCGGCCGACCGAAGGCATCAAGGTGAAGCCAAGGGATTTTCGGTGAGATCTTTGTCACTGAAGCGGGCTTTGTCAAAACCCCATATCTGCCTTCCACACTTTGCGCGACGGCGCATACCGTCAACTACGATAAGGAGCGCAGCTTTTACCTTGAGAGATACCGGAGCCAGAAAGAGATAAAGTTTCACCTCTTCATCCCAAGCGATGAAACGACCTGGGTGCCACGCAGTGTCATCGGCAACGCGCATCTATGTTTGCGACAATTTGAGTCGGGGACTGTCAGGATTTCCGTGTGCGGCCGGGCGGTTGAACATTACGCCGCCATGGCCCTGATGAAGCGCTCGCCGAAGATTACGGCGAACTGGGTCTTGGCCATGGTCCACTCACGCGGCGGCATTTTCCACTCTTTTTCCGATCGGTTCAAGATCAGATAGAGCAGTTTTGTAGCGGCATCGTCGCTGGGGAAGTGGCCCCTGGCCCGGACCGCGCGCCTGAGCTTCGAGTTCAGCGCCTCGATCGCGTTCGTCGTGTAAATGATCCGCCGCACGTCGTCTGGGAAGGCGAAGAACGGGATGACCTCACCCCAGGCACGCCGCCAGCTCTGGCCGATCGCGGGATAGCGCTGGCCCCAGGGACTGGCCTCGAACGCCGTCAGCGCCTTTTCGGCAGCGTCAGCATCTGTGGCGCGGTAAATCTCCTTGAGCGCGGTTGCCAGCCCTTTGCGGTCTTTCCAGGATACGAAGTCCATGGAGTTGCGCAGCAGATGGACAATGCACGTTTGAACAATTGCCTCCGGGAACACGGCGGTGATCGCATCAGGGAAGCCCTTCAAGCCATCGACGACAGCGAGAAGGATATCTTCGACGCCGCGGTTCCGCAGTTCGTTCATCACCCGCAGCCAGAACTTGGCGCCTTCGTTTTGCTCCAGCCACAGACCCAGAACCTCCTTGGCGCCATCAGCACGGACGCCCAGCGCGATATGGATCGCCTTGTTGCGGACCATGCCTTCATCGCGGATCTTGACCCGGATCGCGTCGAAGAAAACCAACGGATAAACCGGGTCGAGCGGCCTTTGCTGCCAGGTGGCAACTTCGTCGAGGACAGCATCGGTCACCGTGCTGATCAGATCCGACGATACGTCGATACCGTACAGATCGCGCAGGTGCCCGGTGATCTCCCGCGTGCTCATGCCCCGCGCATACATCGACACAATCTTCTCATCGAAGCCCGGAAAGCGGCGCTGATACTTGGCTATCAGCTGCGGGTCGAAGCTGGACTGGCGGTCGCGCGGGACATCAATCTCCAGCTTGCCGGTCTCGGTCATTACGGTCTTCCGGCCATAGCCGTTGCGCGTGTTGCCGGCACCTTCGCCTGTCGCAAGATGGTGATCCATCTCCGCGTTTAACGCGCGCTCCGTCAGCGCCTTCTTCAGCGAATCCAGCAAGCCACCTTGTTCAAATGCGGCACTGGCAGCGCCTCCGGCCAAAAGCTGGTCGAGAAGCGCATTGGGAATAACGGGTTCTTTGCGTCGTGACATAGTGGGACTCCTTGTTACCCATTATGCCCGGCCACACACGGAAATCCTGACAGTCCCGACGTCGCTACTACAAAAGCTTGGAAAATCTATCTGCGGCGATCGTCATCTCCGACGAGGCCGAGATCTATGATAATAGCCTAGTCTATGAACCCTACCGACCAGTGGCCAGCTGGGACGGCGGCAAACTTCGGCTGACCCTCAGACCTATGCCTGGCTGGTTTGCATCAGCATGTTCGGATTTTGAGGGCGCAGGGCTGCTGGGCAGACGGCAAAACTGAAACATCAGACGCTTATTGTAACGATCTCATTTTCTGCGACTATGGCTTTCCCCAGCTAACATCAATGTCAGCATTCAATCCTCCCTGCCCTGCTTCCGACCCGAGCTGGTCTTCACCATAGGACGCGATGAATTTGCGGCTCTTTCAAAGGGTGCCGATCTGGCCGTGAACCGGGACGATCACCCTCCCCCCAACATCGCTCGACCAAGCAGTTCAACAGATCCTGCACAAACGGCTGCAAAATGACATCCGTTCGAAATGGGAACATGTGGAACAGCAGATACCGTCTCGCGCCGCGGCTTACGGTTGGCATGCAATTGCCATGACCCGCGTTACCGACCGCAGCGACCAGACCGGGCCGCCCTATTGCAGTCTGGCCGTTCGCGCCGAGCCTTACCAGGCATAGCGCAGGCTGATGGTTCCCCCGATAGTGCTGTAGTTGCGCGATAGCCGGGCATCGCCGGATGCGCTCACCGACCATGACCGCGCTGCACTCCACTGCCCGCCGAACCGAACCAATGCGGCGTTGGCGTCGGCCGGCAGAGTCGTCCGGCTGATCTGAATCGACGGAAGCTCCGCAAAGCTGCGTGCCACGCTGCGATCGGTCTGGAAGTCGTGAATCCAGGCCAGTTGCAACAGTGGCGAGAAGCTGCCGCCGCCAGAAGTGCTCCACCGGCCATCGACCCGCACGCCAAGCGACATCGGCAGGGCGGTGATCGTCTTTTTGTGGAAAGTGATCGCGCTTTCACGGGCGTTGGACAGGTTCTCCGTCGCGGAACCCTGATACAATCGCATCGGCTCGATAGAAACGAACGGCACGATATGCGCTGCCGGTCCGCCAAGGTCGAACGCATAGCCGGTTTCGAACCGCGCGCCGACGGTTTTGGTGTTCAGCTTGAGCGAACCTGCCACGCTGACACCCAGCGCATCCAGTCGGCGGGTAAAACGGGTGGTGCCGGTGCCGACCTGGGCCAGTGCCGACACATAAGCCGAACCGATATGGCCGATGCCGTATAGGCTCAGCGAATAATGGTCGCCCTGCGCGTTCGAATGGGGCGCCACCAGGCTCGAGGACGCATCCATATAGGTGAACGCGGCGCCGAGCAGGATGGGGTCTGCTCCCGTTTCACCATCGATGCCGACGGTTACGCCGCGTAGCTGGCTGGACAGTCCTGCCCCGCTCCCCGCAGATGCGGTGGGCGTCAGCCAGAACCGGTTTGCGCCGGGTTGCATGGGTTCGACACGCCAACCATCAAGGCGATCGGTAACCGACTGGACAGATCGCTGTGCTGCGGACAGGACTTGCCTGGGCACGATCGTCACCCCGCCAGCACCGAGCGTCTTATAGGCGCTTTCCAGCTTGTGGGTGCTATCGAGTCCGACCAGTCGTGCCGTCAACAGGCGTGACAGTGCCGATCCGCCCCGATCCTGAATCGCGCCGAACGCATTGCCGATCTCAACCCCGGCATCACTAAGGCCTTCGGGGGCAAAATTCGCGGTCGATACAAGACTGAGCACGCCGCCCTCGTCCGCGAGCGCATAGCTGAGGATCGCGCTCCGGGCGGTGCTGAGCGTCATGCCCTGCGCAGCCAGCCCGCCAACGGCCGAAACGACCCCGCCGAGCTTGAAGCTGCCCGGCCGGACCGACCCGGCGTTGAGCGTCTTGATCTCCAGCGTGCCGTCCAGTTGCGCAGCGCCAAGAATATGGAAAGTATCGGAACGCCCGCTATGATGATCGACCCCGATCTGGATCGATCCGGTCGCAGATTGCGTGAACGCACCGTTGATAAGGACGCTGCCGACGCCTGATGCATTGCCAAGGATGCCGTCATTGCGGAAGTGGCCGACACTACCCAGATCAATCGATGACCCCGACTGGATCGTGCCTCCCGCCAGATTGTGGAGAAGGTTCGTCCCACCGTCCTTCAGCGCGATGCTGCCCAGCATGGTGCCGTAGTTGGCGATGGTGGTGTCGCCGGACAGGCTCTTGATGGCCATTCCCGCATCACCGTCCATGGTGGACATGGTGCCGCTGTTGTTGATGAGGTTGATGGGCGAATCTAGCAGCGCTGCATGGCCGCCTGCGCCGCCCAAGACGCTTGCCCCTTCTTCGATATTGAGGATGGGGTCAGTCGAGGAGAAGGCATAGATGGCGCTCGCCCCGGCACCCGTGGCCTTGATCGACACACCGCTGCGCAGGTTCACCGTGACGACACCGGATACGCCGCCTGCGCCTGCGCTGATCAGACGCGCAGAGTTACCGTTCATCACCAATCCGCCACCGCCTGCGACCGATTGGGCCACGACGCCGTAAGCACCCGCGCCCGTGGTGGAGATCGAGGCATTCACATTGACGGTGACGTTGCCGGAATTGGCAGACGTGCCGGCGATGGGGGTCGCCGATACGGCATTGCCGCTGGAGAGGACCGCGCCGCCGCCACCGCCCACGCTTTGGGCAAGGATGCCGATCGCGTTGACGCCAGTGGTGGAGATCGCTGCATTGCTGGCGATGGTAACGTTGGCGCTGTTGGCATTGGAGCCAGTCCCGGTGGTAACGAATGTTGCGGGCGTGTAGACATACCCCGACCCAGTCCGCGAAACGGAAGCCGGAACGTATGTGGTGACGAATGGCGAAGCCATCGACCCGCCAAGACTTGCGCTTCCCGACGAGATGGCGAGACCGCCGCCGCCGCCGATGCTCTGTGCAACGATGCCGATCGCGCCCACACCGCTGGTGGTGATAGTAGCATTTGAGGATATGGCGACATCCGTTGCAGTGCCGCCGGGCTTGCCGCCGAGCACGGCATTGCTGGCAATCACCTGGCTCATGCCGCCGCCGCCCGCAATCGATTGCGCGACAATAGCATGGGCGAAATTGCCGCGTGTAGCGATGGCGCCGCTGGTAGCCGAAACATTCACGGTGCCGCTCGTCCCGGCGGAGGTGCCGGCGGAGCCAAGGGTCATGGTCCCGGAAAAGCTGCTCGCCGGCGACGCGGACAAGCTTGCCAGACCGCCGCCACCTGATACGCTTTGGGCAAGGATGCCCACTGCCTGCGCGCCGCTCGTTGTGATGTTGGACGTGCCGGTTACCGCTACATTGCCTGCGGCGCCGGAGCCGTTTAGCTGGCCGAGCCGCCCGTTGGCGCTCCCGCTGTTGGTGCCCGTGGATTGATCGGTGAAGCTGGCGACACCGCCACCGCCGCCGACCGACTGCGCCAGCAGTGCGACGGCATTGGCGCCGGTGGTGGAGAGGCTAGCCGAATAGCTCGCCGCAACCGCGCCACCATCGCCGCTGATATTGCCTGTCGCGCCCAGGTTCAACGATGCGGTGATCCCGCCGGTCGATCCGCTGAGCCTGCTGGCGCCGCCGATGCCGCCGCCGCCGCCGATCGACTGCGCGATAAGGCTGAACGCGCCTGCGCCGCTGGTGGCGACCTGACCATAGCTGGTCAGCGTGACTGCGCTGCCATGCTGGCCGCTGCCCGCCGAACCGCCGAGCGTCAGACCGACATTGGCCGTACCGCCGCCCGCGCTGGTCGCGCTGGAGGTCGAGGCCGAACCGCCGCCGCCACCCACCGATTGCGCGAACATCCCGTAAGCCAGCGCACCCGATGTCTTGATCGCGCCCGCATTGGTGAGCGATACCGCGCCACCCAAACCTCCGACACCGCCCGATCCACCGAGTACCGCTGCAATCGCATAGGAACCGCCATTGGCGTTGCTGGTCGCCGATCCACCATTGCCGCCGCCGCCGCCAACCGATTGCGCCTGAATCGCCGTCGCTTGATCGCCTGCGGTGGTGATCGCGAGCTGATTGGCCACTTCGACGGCGGAACCGCCGCCGCCCGCGCCGCCATTGCCGCCAAGGCCCATTGCCACTGCCATGCCGCTGGCCGTGTTCGCGTCGGCATTGCCAGCATAGGTCGTGTTGCTTGAAGCGCTGCCGCCGCCGCTGCCCGATCCGGCGGTTGCCGCCGCACTGAACGCGCCGCCGTTGCCGCCACCGCCACCGACTGACTGTGCGAAGATGCCGTAGGAGCCAGTGCCGAAGGTAACGATGCCCTGTCCACTGGTCGCCGTGGCGCAGTGGCCACCGCTGGTCGTGCCGCAGACCAGCACAGCGCCGCCCGCGCCGCCGCCGGCACCCGTACCGGACAGGCCGATCGCCACCGACGCGGAACCGCCCGAACCGGTTGTCGAGCTGGTCGAGCCACCATTGCCGCCGCCACCGCCAACGGATTGCGCGAAGATCGCGCTGCTGCCCGCCGCATAGGTGGTGAGCAGGCCGCCACTTTGCGTCACCTGCACCGCGCCGCCTGCGCCCGCGCCCGCGCCGTTGCCGCCCATCGACATCGAGACGCTAGCCTTCCCCGCATTGGCATTGGTGCTGCTCGACCCGCCATTGCCGCCACCGCCGCCGACCGACTGGGCGAAGATCGCCGCCGATCCCGACGCGAGGAATGCCGTGGACGCGCTGCCGGTGGTGATCGAACCGCTGTTCGCCACGGACACCGCGTTGCCCGCGCTTCCAGAACCGCCAGCCCCGCCCAGGCTCATGCCAACCGCATAGCCGCCGTCGCCGCCCGCGCCGCCCTGGCCGCCGCTGCTATTGTGGCCAGCGGACGAGGATGTGGCGTTATTGGCGGAGGTATAGGCCGTCCCGCCCGTGCGAACGCTCGCCTGGGTCGAGCTGGACGACCCGCTGCTGGCGGGAGCCGCTTCGGCCGAGCTATAGGCCGCGCCGCCATTGCCGCCGCCGCCGCCGACCGACTGGGCGAAGATGCCCGCCGAATTGCTCGCCAGCGTGGTGATCGCGCCGCTATTCTTGACCAGCACGGCCCCGGTGGTGCCACCGCCACCGCCCGAACCGCCCAGCGCGAAGCTGAGCGCTGCAGCGCCGCCAGAGGTTGCCGAAGTCGATGTCGAGCCGCCACTGCCGCCACCGCCGCCCACCGACTGGGCGAAGATACCGGACGAAACATTGCCGCCAGTGCTGATCGCGTGGGTGCTGACCACGGACACGTCGCCGCTATTGCCGCCGACGCCGCCTGCGCCGCCCAGGCTGATCGCGCCGGAATAGTTGCCGCCGGACGCATTGGCTGTGCTTGATCCGCCATTGCCGCCGCCGCCGCCGACCGACTGCGCGAACACGCCATTGGACAGGTCGCCACTGGTCGCGATGCGGGCCGCATTGTTGACGAGCACCCGGCCACCCTGGCCACCCGTCCCACCACTGCCGCCGATACTGAGCGATGCGCCAGCGCCGTTATCGGCCTTCTCGTCCGAAGCGGGCGGGCCGGAGGTCGCAAGCTGCGCTGCGGTCGAGACGGATGCACCGCTGTTGGTCTGCTGGGCAAAGCCGCTGCCGCTGTACGAAGCCGCACCGCCATTGAGCGCGCCGCCTGCTTCGCCCGTCGCCGATGCGCTGGCCGCGCCGCCATTGCCGCCGCCGCCGCCCACCGATTGCGCGAAGATGCCATTCGATTGGGCGCCGTGCGTTGTGAGTGTGCCGCCGGTCTGCGTCACGATCACATCGCTGCCGTGGCCGCCACCGCCGCCATAGCCGCCGATCGCGACCGCTACAGCATATTTGTTGCTCGACGCGCTCGCATCGGACCAGCCGCCATTGCCGCCGCCGCCGCCGACCGACTGCGCATAAATCGCGGACGCTGCGTTGCCATAAGTGGTGATCGAGCCCGAATTGGGCATCGCAATCGAGGCCACGCCGGCCAGCGGCTTGTCGGTGCGGCCTGCCGCATAGCCAGATGTCACATAATCCCTCGCGGCAGCGGTGAGGTCATCGCCGAACTTCGCGCTCACGTCGGAATAGTTCGCCAGATATTGGCGGACGTTGAAGCCGTTTGCGTTTCTTCCCTCACGGATGCTGCTGGTGAGGAAATGCTCGAATCCATAAGTCGGATTGTCGCCGATATTGCGGACCAGGTCGCTCCACGACGCGATATATTCATACGGGTTGAAATTGACCGCGACCGTGCCGCCATTGCCGCCCACGCCGCCGCCGCCGCCCACCGACACTGAAACAGATCCGGTGCCCGCAATCGAATTGGCATAGGCCGATCCGCCATTGCCGCCGCTGCCGCCGATCGATTGCGCCAGGATGCCGATCGACTGGTCGCCGCTGCTGATGCTGCCCGGCGTGACCGGCGCGCCCGTCACGATGTTGCCGAACTGGTTGACCGTGACACTGGCAGCATCGCCGCCTGCCGCGCCCGCGCCGCCGATCGCGACCGAGGCCGAAACCGATGTGTTCTTGCTGTTGCCGCCGCCCGCAGTGACGCTGAAGGCCGCGGCGTTGCCGCCATTGCCGCCGCCGCCGCCGATCGATTGCGCGATAATCCCGATCGAGGACAGACCCGATGTGACGATGTCGCCGGTGCTTTGGACGGCAACCGCCTTTGCCGCCTGACCCGTGCCGCCGCTGCCGCCGGTCGCTCCGGCTGCGCCGACCGACAGCGGGACACGCGGAAAGCCCGTGGCGATCGCGCCCGAGAGCGCCGATCCGCCATTGCCGCCGCTGCCGCCGATCGATTGAGCGAGAATGCCGGTCGAAAGATCCCCCTTGGTGACGATCTTGCCATTGCTGATCAGGCTGACCGACCCGGCGATGCTGCCGTTGCCGCCTGCTCCACCGACCGAGATCGCGGGCGCGACAACGGCCGCCCCGGCGAGCGCAGCGCTGAACCCGCCGCTGCCGCCATTGCCGCCGATCGATTGCGCCAACAGGCCAACCGAAAGCGATCCATTGGTGGTAACCGACTGGTCCGAAATGAGCATAACATTCCCGGCGCGCCCGCCGCTGCCGCCCGATCCGCCGAGCGAGACGGACACCGCACTCAGCGCGCCGATTGCGCCGGAGAATGCCCATCCGCCGTTACCGCCATTGCCGCCGATCGACTGTGCGACCGCGCCGTTGGACTGGCTCCCGGTGGTGATGACAGCGCGGTTGCGATCGGCCAGCGACAGCATGACATCGCCGGCAATGCCGCCATAGCCGCCATCGCCGCCGATCGCCGCGCTCAGGCCCAGCGTGCCGCCATAGCCGCCAGCGATCGCAAAGCCGCCATTGCCGCCATGCCCGCCTAGGCTTTGCGCCACGACGGCCGAGGACAGGTCACCAGTGACCGTCGTATTACCGAACTGCGCGACGGTGACGGCGCTTGCGCGCCCGCCATAGCCGCCATTGCCGCCGAGCGAGAGCGATCCCGAAACATTGGGGCTATAGCTGCCTGCTATGGCGAAGCCGCCGCTGCCGCCTGATCCGCCGATCGATTGCGCCAGAATGCCGCCGGCATTGCCGGTCGTCGCGGCCTTCGCGGTGATGTCGCCCGAACTCCAGACATTGACGGTGCCGGCACCGCCACCGATGCCGCCCGAACCGCCAAGCCCGATGCTGGCTGCAAGCGTGCCGCCATAGCTGCCCGCCACCGCAAAGCCGCCGGAGCCGCCGCCGCCGCCGATCGACTGCGCCTGCAATGCCGCAGCGCCACCGCCCGTCGTCGTCAGCGCGCCGCCATTCACCACGCTAACCGCGCTGGACAGGCCGCCACCGCCACCGCCGCCGCCGATGCTGTTGGCACTGCCGACGCCCATCGAGACCGAGCCTGCAGTCGCATAGCCGCCATTGCCGCCGCCGCCGCCGAACGACTGCGCCAGGATCGCGTTCGAGCCATAGCCGCTGGTGGTGATAGAAGCCGCGCCAGCATCGGTCAGGTTATAGACCAATGCCCCGCCGCCGACGCCGCCGGTACCCCCCTTGCCACCGACCGACAGCGTTACGGCCAACCCGCCGATACCTGCCGCGCCGCTGATTGCCGATCCGCCCGCACCGCCGCCGCCGCCGATCGACTGCGCCATCAGGCCTTGGGAAAAATCGCCCTGTGTCGTTATCAGCCCACCCTGATTTTCCACCGTGACCGCCGCTGCCGATCCGCCCAATCCGCCCGTGCCGCCAATGCCGATGCCGATGGCTACGGTTCCTGCCAGCGCAGCATCGATCGCCGTTCCGCCGCTACCGCCGCCGCCGCCGATCGACTGCGCCAATATGCCCTGCGAGCTCAACCCGCGGGTCGCGATGGAGGCGCCGCCAGTGCTGGCAAACACCTCAGCGCCAGTGCCGCCGTTGCCGCCGGATCCGCCCAGCGCCACGGAAAACGCGCCGAAAAAGCCCGCCGACAGCGCTACGGCATAACCGCCGCTGCCACCGCCCCCGCCGACCGACTGGGCGAGAATACCCTGCGACGACAGGCCCGCCGTCGACAGGATCTTGCCGGTCGCCGGCGTGGTCAGGCTGCCGCGTCCGCTGTTGCCGCAGATTGCAGGCCGGTACGAGTTCGTGCTGAAGGTGTTGCAGTTGACGGTGATGATGTTGCCATTGCCGCCTCCGCCGCCCGTTCCGCCGTGCGCAACCGAGGTTGCCTCGCCTAGGAATGACGTCGCCATCGCCATCGCGCCGCCGGCATTGCCGCCGCCGCCGCCCACCGACTGGGTGAAGATAGCCGCCGAACTGATCTCTACGGTGTGGATCGAGCCGCCGTTAAGTAGCGCGATCTCGCCGCCATTGCCGCCGCCGCCGCCGCTGCCGCCCGTGGCATGTGCCGACCCGCCAAAGATCGTCTTCGACTTCGCCTTGGCATAGCCACCGCTGCCGCCACCGCCGCCAATCGACTGGGCGAACAGGCCGAACGCGCCGCCAGCGCTGTCGTCATTGTTCGGCGTCGTGCTCAGGCCTGCAAGGCACGCATTGCCGGTGCAAATGTCTCCGCTGTTAAACAGGAAGACGCCGCCGCCCACGCCGCCATCGCCGCCGCTGCCGCCAACCGCCACTGACCGGCGCCCGCTAGCCGTGGCAAAACCTGCCTTGCCGCCGCCGCCGCCGACCGACTGCGCGAATACGCCGACAGACGACGAACCGAAGATGCTGACCGTGCCCGTATTAGTGATGTTGACGATGTTGCCATTGCCCGCCTTCCCGCCATCGGCACCCAGCGCATGTCGTCCGGCGTCGCCGCCCGCATCGCCGCCGCCGCCGCCGACCGACTGGCCGGCGATCGCCGCGATGCTGACCGGATTGCAACCACTAAGGCCCGAACTTTCGCAATCACGAACCGATGCGCTGCCGATGGTGATCGCGCCATAGTTGGCGATACCGACGACGCCCGCATGGCCGCCATAGCCCCCGCCGCCGCCATAACCACTGACGCTGGTGCCCGCATTGCCGCCAAAGCCGCCGATGCTCTGCGCGACGATGCCCATGCCGCCATTGGTTCGGATGGCCCCATTGTTCGTGATATAGATATCACCGCCCGAACCACCGGGCAGACCGTTGCCGCCGGATGAATTCTTGTTGCCGTTATCGGCATAGCCGCCTTCGCCGCCTAGGCCGCCGCCACTTTGCGCGACGATGCCGAACGCCGTCGGCCCGCCTACGATATTGAGGCTGACATTGTTGACGAGCGAAATGAAGCCCGCATTGCCGCCCAGGCCGCCGTCACCCCCGGAAAATGTCTTGCGCCGAGTATTGCCGCCCGTCCCGCCATTGCCGCCATAATTATATACCAGAATACCCGTATTGCTCGCCGTATAACCACCGGCCGGCTGGTTCGCGCCCGGATTGATGGTCAGGTTCACAGTGCCGCCATTGCCGCCTTTACCGCCATTGCCGCCGTCATAAACGCAACCGTCATCGTAGATGTCGTTGCCGCCGTGCCCGCCCGCGCCGCCGCGACTGCCGACAATCGCGATTGATCCGTTGCGGGTTGCGGTCGGGCTCGCCGGTGCATAGGTCAGCGGGTTACCGCCGTGATTGGCGATCGGACCGGTGGCACCATCGCCGCCGGGGCCTGTGCCACAGCTGTTGTTCTGCCGGTTGTCCTTGCCCGCAGCGCCATCGGCACCGTGCTGCCCTTCGAGATAGGCGGGGTTGCCGTAATTGACGACCACCTGCGCTCGCGCCTCAGTGGCGGTCGCGACGAAAGCTATGGCACCCAGGCTCGCGGCACCCAGCAAATGCTGCACCATGCGCCGTTGCAGCCTTGTCGTTGCAGGGGTTTGGAACGCGGGCGTTTCGAATGGCATGACTGGCTTCCATCTAAAACCAAAGGAGCGATATATGTTACGCGCGCGAATTGGCCCTAAGCTTTCGCGAAACAAGCATGACCGGGGCCATATCAGCGCGCGTTAAACGACAGGCCGTCGTGCAACTATCTCAAGCCTAGGGACAAAATATTAAGAAGCCGCTTCACCTGACCGATGGCAGCTGCAAGTTCAAGATATCCAAAATGGCGCAGAAGGCAGCCGCGCCAGACGGCAGGGGCTGTCGAAATGTCATCTCGCCCACCTCCTCAGCGAACCCGTGGCGGTTCGCAAGCCACGAAGCGTGAATGGCATGCCCCTCGCCTCGCGTCGGAAATGGCGAGTTACGGGACTTGTGCTTGCTCACGCCCCGCTAGGTTAACGAATTATAGCAGACTTGTTCCTATCACGCGCACTATGCGATTAGCGACGATCACGAACTGGGCCTACGGCGCGACCGTCCTGCTGACGCTCGCCTCGGCAACGACGATGCTGCTGGCGTCCGGCGCGCAGGAGAAGGAGCGTGCGGCGGTCGCGCAGCGCTACCAGCTTGATCAAGCCACCTCGAAGATTGCTGCCGAAGTATCCGCATCGAGTGACCAGGCGCGGGATTTCGTCATCACTGGCCAAGAGGCCCACCTTGCCGCCTACCGTCGCGAGGTCGAAGCCCTGCGATCGGTCGAGAATCGCGTTCGTCACCTCAAGGACAATGGCGCCTCGGCGGACGAGTTGAAGGCGCTCACCGAAGCGATACGCTGGGCCGATAGCCTTCAGGACGAGCAGGTCGACGCGATCGCTGCCTTCCAGCGTGGCGACGATGACCGTGCCCGTGCCATCCTGTTCGGCGCCGAGTATGAACGGGGCCTCGACCGCGTCGCTGGCAATATCGAGCGCTTCCAGTATCGCCTCGACCAGCGTACCGATGCCGAGGTCGCGGCCGCAACGACGATAGCCCGGATCTGGAAGACAAGTTCGGAGATGGTGCTGGGGCTTACCGGCTTTCTGTCGCTGTGCGTCCTCTACTTCATCTTCAAGCGGCGGGTGTTGCATCCGGTGGTGCGGCTGAGCGACGTCGTCAGCCGGCTCGCCAGGCAGGACTATGCCGTCGAAGCCCCGGATTACGACCAGATCGACGAGATCGGCGACATGGCCCAGGCCATCCGCATATTTCGCGAAAACGGGCTCGAACGCCAACGGCTCGAGGCCGAGCGCGCCGGGGATCAAACCATGCGTGCCTTGCTGTCGCGGATGACCCAGCGGATGCAGGGCTGCGATACTATGCACGATCTCGAACGGGTCGTCTCGGGATTCTTGCCCGAGATCGCGCCTGGGCACGCCGGCCGTCTCTATCGCCTGGACGAATCACGCAACGTCATGGTCGAACGATGCGCGTGGCTGGCACCGACTCATTCACGGGCAGAGTTTTCGCCGATGGCTTGCTGGGCTTTGCAGCGAAGCGATCTGCATCGGCCATGCGGACAATTGATCGATATTCCCTGCGACCATGTCGATCCTCAAGGCGACATTGGCGTGGCTTCGATCTGCCTGCCGCTGATCGCCCAGCGCGTCACCCTCGGGCTGCTTTATCTGGAGCCCCGCGCTGACCTTCCTGAACCCGCGAGAGAGGTCAGCGAAACCTATCTGAGGGGGCTTGCGGAAAATATCGGCCTGGCCCTTGGAAACCTGCACTTGCGCGATGCGCTTCGAGAGATGGCGATGGCCGATCCGCTGACGGGTCTCGCCAACCGCCGCCAGCTCGACATGGTACTCGAAGTTCAACTGGCAGAGGCTGATCGGCTCGGACGACCCATTAGCTGCCTGATGCTTGATGTCGACCATTTCAAGCGGTTCAACGATCAGTTCGGCCACGACGCGGGCGACGCCGTGCTCCGCGCTCTTGGCAAGATCCTGCTGACCTTGACGCGCGAGCACGGGCTTGCCTTCCGCTTTGGCGGCGAGGAGTTCTTGCTGCTGATGCCGGAACTCGACGTCGAGCAAGCCAGCCAACGCGCTGAAGACATCCGCTCCCGCGTCAATGCGTTGCGGATGCAGCATGACGGACGCGAACTGGGACCAATTACCGTCTCGATTGGCATGGCCTGCGCGCCGCTCCATTGCCCGTTCGACACGCTCGTCAAAACGGCAGATGCCGCCCTGCTTCGCGCAAAGGAAGCCGGGCGTGAACGCATCGTCGTCGCCCACACACGCCGTTCAGGACACAGTGCGGCCTGATCGTCTTCCTGTTCGCGCTGCTCAGCAAGCTCAGGTCTGACCTCGCGCACTTTCTGAACCGTCGCGGCCTGATATTGGTCGGCAGCGAGATGGTAGGCACCCCAATTGGCGGCAATGCTGCTGAGCGCGTCGATGACCGTGGCTTCGCGACCTTCGGTAGCATGTGCGTCGAGCACCATCGCGCCCACCACGCGTTTCGACAGCTTTGTGCCGGTTGCCGGGTCGCGGGCACTCAGAAAGCGACCGATCAGGGGTTCCGGAACATTCGCACGCCGCAAGAGCTGGTCTGCGGCTGTGCGTTTGATGTTCACGAGCGTGGCGAGGATTTCAATCGCCAAGCGGCGTTGGTCGAGGAGGGAAAACGTCATTCGACCTCTCCGAAGGCATCTGCGTAGAATTGCTCGATCTGGCTGGATTCCTCGTCGGTCAGGGCACCGAACTCTCGGGTCCGCGCCCGCTGGGAGAAGCGGCCGGCATTTTGCTCAAGAAACTTCTGCAGCAGCTCGATACGGGCCGCAGGCATATCGACGATCTCCTGCACAGCATCGCTGAACTGGTCGAATGCTTCTAGGAAGCGGACCTCGCGCGGAAGGTCTTCCACGATGGTCTGTTCCACGCACGCATAGAGAAACTCGGTATGCGCGGTGGCATCGAAATAGCGGTAGAAGTCGATCGTCTGGTTGAGTACCTCGACATTGCCTTCCTTGGTTCGCTGCCATTCGATCTCAGGAAGGAGGGGACGCGAATAAGTCTCGAGAACGGAGCGATAGCCGTCGAGCTGACGCAGGATCGCGGCGCTGATGGGAAACACGAGCCCTGTCGGATTGTAGTGAGCCGAGGCCAGTGCGTGGTGGATCAGCCAGCGATGGATGCGGCCGTTCCCGTCCACGAAGGGGTGGATATAGACGAAGCCAAAGGCCATGGCGGCCGCGGTAACGACGGCATCAAGGCCACCATCCAAGGTCCGTTCGGCATAAGCGACAAGACCCGTCAGCAGGCTTTCGATGTCTTCATGGCGGGCGCTGATGTGATCGGGCAGCGGTTCCCCTGTCTCGCGATCATGGACGCCGACGAAGCCGCCCTCGGTTCGCAGGCCGAGCCGAACAAAGCGGGTATCCTCGCCGATGACGACGCGCTGAAGGCGTTCGAACTCGGCGATCGTGAGCGGGTGCGTCCCTGCCTGCGCGATTGCCTGCCCCCAGCGCGCCGCGCGTGTTCCGGAGGGGCGTTCGCCCTCGATGGCGAAGGATGATTTGGAATCATTGAGAAGGAGAAAGGCGGCAGCCCGGGCGATGACGTCGCCACGGACCCTGCCAATCTCCGCGCGGGCGAGTTGGTCGAGCTGCTTGGCTGCGACGGTTTCGAGGGCATTGGTACGCCGGACCATCGGACAGAAGGCAGGCGTTCCAGGGAGGTTGTCGATGACCTTGTGGCGCGATGACACCCGGCCTTTCGCCAACGCAAACTGTAGCTTGTCGTCGATGAGCGGAACGGCCTTGACCTTGCCGGGGTCGGGAAGATCAAGCGCCTCGCCGGTGATCCATTCGTAGAGGAACCAGATACGACGGGCGAACGCGCCCGTTGGCGTCGCGAGAATGAAGTCACTTATGGTCTGCGCGCCAATGGTCGCAAAGAGGCGTGCAAGGACGCTAAGGTCGACACCCTCCCATTTGAGGGCAAATACCAACTGACCCGCGAGAGTCGCTTCGGCAAAATGTCTCGGCGTCAGGAGCGTCCAGTCGTCGGTTGAGGCGGGATGATGGCGCTCGGCGATGGCAGCAAGGTGCGGCGGCAGGGGCAGCGACAGATCATATCTCGCTATGAGCGCAGCATAGCCCTGCGGGATCGCGGACTCAGGCAAGCGCCGTCCGCGAAAATCCATCACTGCTTGCGAAGGCCACTCACCCATAAACGATCCCGTAAAAACCGCTCACTGCGGTCTAGACCAACTGCGAATATGGATCACTGGCTATGAATTTCAATCACTATCGACGACTATATGTGAATATCGATCTCCAAACATATGCTCCTTCGACCTAATTGATGCCCTGCCAGAGCGGACCGCTTCAAACTGGGCCATCAAGGAGCCTTCGGCGTCGGATCGCTTTAATCTCACAGAAGGTGGATCCGTCGCCTTACGGAGAAACGCTGAGGCCTCCAAGCTGGCGGGGGCGAGCAAACTGACTTGCTCCTGCACGGTCGCTAGACTCCGCCTGGCGGCCTACGACCAACTCAAGCCGTTCCTCTGCTAGCGCGTGAATGGCCGCTCATGCTGAAACCTGCCAATCCGTCTTTCTACCAAGCGGCCCACAGTCCAAGGATCAAGCAAAAATCGCGCTGCCCGAAGCCCCATAAATTAGAAAATTGCCTATAGACTGCGTGATAGTGCCGTTCCGCCTGTGGAACTACGAACCCACATTGCTGCCCATATTTTCCAACGTCCGCGCGATGTCCCGCAGCAACGCTTTCTGGACCTTGCCAGTCGAGGTTCTTGGCAGCAGTCTAAAAGAATAGATTCTTGGCAGCTTGAAGCCCGCTAGGCGCGCCCGACAGAAAGTGTCCAGTTCGTCCGGACCTACCTGACCGCCGTCGCGAATTTCAATGAATGCGCAAGGGATTTCTCCCCATCGGGTATCCGGCTTGGCAACGACCGCCGCATGCAGCACTGCCGGATGTTGGTGAAGAATGTCCTCCACCTCGAGCGACGAGACATTTTCACCTCCCGAAATGATGACGTCCTTCGAGCGATCGGTGATGCGCACATATCCGTCGGGGTCCAGCACCGCCAAATCTCCGGTGTGAAACCAGCCTCCATCGAACGCAGCACCGGTGGCCTCGGAGTTCTTCAAGTATCCGCTCATTGTGGCGTTTCCCCGAAACATGATCTCGCCTACCGTTTCCCCGTCGGCCGGGACAGGTTGCATCGTGTCCGGATCAAGGACGCACATCACCTCTTGAGAAATCATCGCAACGCCCTGTCGCGCGTTCAGGCGTGCGCGTTCCGAAGCAGGCAGAGCGCTCCATTCAGGCTGCTTCACGCACACCGCCGCGGGTCCGTAGACCTCTGTGAGACCGTAGACGTGGGTGAAATCGAAGCCGACACGATCGCCGCTTTCAATCATGGAACTGGGAGGTGCCGCACCGGCGACCATCCCGTCCAAACGGCGCGGCAGTACCGCGCCGGTTCGGGTCAACTCGTCGATCAGCATCGTATAAACAATGGGCGCACCGCTCATGTGCGACACATTGTGCGCCTGGATCAGATCCAGGGCGACGACAGGATCGACGCGCCTTAAGCAGATGTTAGTACCCCCCTGAGCTGCAATGGCCCACGGAAAACACCAGCCATTGCAGTGGAACATTGGCAGGGTCCAGAGATAGACGGGGTTATGCGGCATGGACCAGGTTATGATCTGCGCAAGCGCATTGAGATGCGCGCCGCGGTGGTGCGTCACGACGCCTTTGGGATCGCCGGTGGTCCCGGAGGTATAGTTGAGCGCGATGGCGTCTCGCTCGTCCTGGGGGAAATGCCATTCGAAGTCGGCGCTGCCTTCCTGCAGCAGTTCCTCATAGGTGAGCGCACCGACAAGTTCGCGCGCGCCGCAATACATCTCATCGACTACGTCGATGACAGTGGGTTGGACCTCCAGGGTGCGGAGGGCGGCGGCGACAGCCACGCTAAATTCGCAATCGACGAGGATCACCCGCGCGCCGCTATGTGCAAGCTGGAAGGCTATTTCATCAGCCTTGAGGCGGGTATTGAGGGTGTTGAGCACGGCGCCCGCCATCGGAACGCCGAAGTGCGCCTCATACATGGCCGGCGTGTTGGGCGAGAGCACGGCTACAACGTCCCCGCGGCCAATCCCGCGTTTCTGTAATGCGGAGGCAAGTTTTCGGCAGCGATCGTAGGTCTGCTGCCAGGTCCGTTCGAGCGATCCGTGGACCAGCGCGACGCGCTCTGGGTAAACAAGAGCGGCTCGCGGCAAGAATGAGAGCGGGGTCAGTGGGGTGAAATGCGCCGCCTGGTGCTGCATGGCGAAGAGTGTTCGAGTTCCATCAATCATATCGCCGGGCCAAGAGGTTAGTGTTGGAGTTGCTGCGTCCGCTCCGTCGGATTACGACGGGAGCGCACGTGATTTCGAGAGCCGACAAGAGTTCGCGCCGTGTTGCCAGCCCTTGTCCGCGCGCACCCGCCAGATTTGGCACAGCCTAGCCGCGCGCACCCGGACCAGTGTCGCGAAACCGATACTCGCGAGGCCCCATGTCGAACTCGCGCCTGAACGCTTTGCTGAAATGGCTCATGTCATTGAAACCCCAACGCAGCGCTATTTCCGTGACGCTTCTTCGGGCCAGCGCTCTCGCATCGAGATCCCGGCGGCACATCTCAAGCCTCCGCTTGCGGATCCAGTTCGATACCGTCACGCCGGTCCCGGCAAAAAGCTTGTGCAAATAGCGAACGTTGATGCCGTTATCTGCAGCGATCGTCGCGATATCGAGGTCGGCGTCGCGCAGCTTCGCCTCGATATAGGCTTTGAGGCGTGTCATCTGACGCTCACGCGGGGTGATCATCCGATCCGCATCGAGCGAACTGAGGGTCATAGCCAGGAGATCCAGAGTGGCGTTCATCACCGTGAGGGCCTCAACATCCTCGAACGTGCCCAGGTGGTGCTCAACAGACGATAGATGATCTAGGAAAAACGAGAGCAGGCCTTTATCCCGGCCAAAGGAGACGCCGACAAACTCATCTACGAAGGGAAAGACGGAGAAGACGCGATCCTTGGGGAAGATGAAATAAATCTGGCGAAACCTGGACGGAATATCCAGCGTCATCGGCCTTGCGCTGTCGGTAATCGTGAACATGCCCGCGTGCAGATCGATTACTCTGCCACCGACGTCGAGCTGCGCATCACCATCGGCGACATAGACGATCGAGAAGTCCTGCCGCGCGGTTCGCCTAGCGGCGCGGATGTCGTGCGAGCATCGCACGCCGGCATCGCCGCCGAAGGCAACCACACGGGAGTCGCAAACGGTACGGAAGCGGCTGAACGCGGGCGTTCCGACCGTCATGGGCCGCTCGATGTGCCATTCGTGTGCGGTATGCGCGGAGACCGTCGTGTCCCAGTTTCCTCGGGAAATGCCGCCGTCAAGGCGCTGCGATGTCCACATCAGTGGGTCAATAAAGCGGTCGTCCTCTGGCGCGATAGGCGCCTCTAATACAGTGGCCACGACTCTCTCCGTCTCTGACGGTGCATCCGCCCATTCTTATGCCTTTTCGGCCCTATTATCATAGATCGCTACCCGCCGCGAACGACGCCAATGCGCTCGCGCCGGGCAACCGTAGGAGGGATTCAGGCAGCTTGCGCGAACGTCGTGCGGCCTGCTTCGATCTGTTCTTCGATCCACCGCGAGTCGAGGATCATCTTCGGCTGCGCGTTTTCATCGACAAACATGACCGGCCCATGAGAGATGAAAAGCATCTCGGTATCGACGGGAAAGACTGTCGCTTCGTGGAGCGAGCCATACGGTTCGTATCCGGAATCACCGGCGGGAGCGAGTTCATCCCGGTAATTCAGTGCGCCCTTGAGGATGAGATAGTCGCAGCCGGCGAGATGAAGATGGGACGCGAATGTCCCTCCGGCCTTTCCATGAAAGATCACCGAGAAGCCGCCGGTAGAGGGATCGGTGCTGATGACCTCCATAGCCACATCATTTGCGAAGGGATTGATATCCTTGAAGAACGGCTTTTCTTTACGAGAAATGTGCATTGGGACGCTGGAACGGGATTTCATATCACTCTCCTTAGTTTATGGGGCCACAATACGCCTCTGCGGCTACGCCGCTTGGCCGGGTGACGCGAAAAACTTGTCACAGAGTGCCCTCGACTTGTGGGAGGGCGCACTCGATGCGCTCCGCTAGCGCTGTGATAAAGGCCCCGCTGGGTGCGCCGTCGATCACGCGATGATCGGTGGTCAGCGAGAGGCCGAGCTCCGGGCGCACGCCAACCTTGCCATCGTCGCCAATGAATACCGAGGGCGCTATTCGACCGACGCCAAGGATGCCGACCTGGCCGCCGTTGAGGATCGGGGTGAAATGCTCCACCCGCGTCGTGCCGAGATTGCTGATCGTGAACGTCCCGAACGACATCTCCTCGACCGTCAGCTTGCCTTCCTGCGCGCGTTTGGCCAGCGCGCGGCGAACCGAGACGACCTCTGGAAGCGATATCCCGCGCAGATCGGGCAGCGCTGGCGCTACGAGGCTGTCGCCGACCGCCATCGCGACGGAGATACGGATTTCGTCGTAGATTTGGAGCGCGCCTGCAGTCGCGGTGGCGTTGAAGCGCGGGTACTCGAGTAGGGTGTTGCGAATCGCGACAAGCAACAGATCTTCATATCCAGCTTCGACCGCCGCAGCTTTCCAGGCCTTACGGGTTGCGACGAGATGCGTCGCATCGATGCGCGCCGAGAAGGAGAGCTGGGCGGTGGTAGCCAGGCTTTCCATCATCTTGCGCGCAATCATCTTGCGCACACCTGTGATCGGGAGGGTCTGTGACGGCGACGGGATCATGCTCCGGAGATGACCCCGAGCAGGGCGCCGACGGCGACGACATCCTCGACGGTGGCGCGCTGCTCAAGGCGGCCGGCTGCGGGAGCCGCCACCTCGAAGGTCACCTTGGTGACCATGAGCTCGCAGACGACGTCTCCCTCGTCTACCTGCTCGCCTTCATCGACAAGCCAGTTCGCCAGAACAATCTCGGCGTCCTCTTCGGCCATCCCTTCGGGCACGCGAATTTCAGTGCTGCTCATAAGAAATAATCTCCAATACTGGACTTGTAACGGTTGTATAATCGCGTCCCTCCAGTCAAGCGTGGTTGGCATGGGAAGGCTGATCGCGTCGGTTAGTGCGTCGACACGTTAATCAACCTTGTGCTTGTTTTTCTCAATGCGGCGTGTCGCGCGAGGGTGTTCGTATGCCGGGAGCAGGGTTGTCTTCGCGGTCGGCATAAAGCCGCCGCATGATGGGTCTCCGCAGGCAAGGTCTTCCTATGTTTTGTGCGCAGTCTTTAAAAAGCTGCAGCCGTTAAAGCGGAATGACCTGACCCACGTCCACGGCAAGGACGCCTCAATACGTCAGATGCTGACGCGTTGAGAAGTTAAGCTGGTGAATTGGTTATGCGGTGACGCCAGCCGATGTGTTGAATGCCTCTCCTGTTTTGAGCATTGTGTGCATGATGACTGCCAGTTTGCGGGCCACAGCGACCGCGGCGCGCTTGAAGCCCAGCCGCTCGCGTAGCCTGAGGCCCCAGTCTTTGAGGCCGCTCTGGTTGCTAGCGCTGGTGCGCGTGAGAATGACCGTTGCCGCCTCGTATAAGAGGCCGCGCAGATGGTTGTCGCCTCGCCGCGAGATGTGGCCGTCATAATCCACTTCGCCTGATTGGTAACGCCGCGTGGTAAGCCCGAGCCAAGCGCCGACCGCGCGTGAAGTTTTGAAGTTTGCTGGGTCTTCGATCGCCGCAGCATAGGAGACGGCCGTGACCGCCCCGACTCCCGGGATCGTCATCAGCAGCTTGATTGCCTGGCTTTGCCGGGCTGCGGCGAGCAACTGACGATCAAGTTCAGCGGCGCGCTTGCGGATGTCGCGCCAGGCCTCCAGCAAAGGCAATATGATCTGTGCCAGGCCATCCCTGCCGTCCAGAAGCTCGCGGACATTCCCGTCGAATACACGACCTGTACCCTTGGGAACGACGATGCCAAACGTCTTCATGACCCCGCGGATCTGATTGCTCAGCTGCGTTGAGATGGTAAGCAACAGGTTGCGGGCGCCCACCAGTGTGCGGGTCAACATGGCGTCGAACGACTTCACCCGGACCGCCTTGTAAAAGCCGGCTTCTGCCAGTTGGGCCAGACCGTCAGCATCATTGGCATCAGTTTTGTTGAGCGTCTCGTTCAATATTTTCTGCGCATGACGCGCTTCGATGCAGATCGCGGGAACTCCCGCCGCCGTTAACGCATGATAGAACCAGGTCGACAATGGACCTGTCTCAAATACCACCCGCTCCGCATGCGGGGCGTGTTTGCGGACTATCTGCGCCAGGATCTGGGGATCCGATGCGCACTTGCCGCGCCAGATCCGTTTTCCATCCTGACGAATGGAGATCGCGGTATCTTTTAGTGAAACGTCAAAGCCTATATATTGTTTCATGGTTGCTCTCCGTGCGATGCTTGGGCCCGGTGCCAATCGTGAGCCCGTTTTTCCATCATATCGGGGGGCAACCACCCCTGTCAGCTATATCAAAAAGCTGATGCCCAGGATGAATCGCGCCGCGATTATCCCATGTTTTGTGCCGGTCACCTATCTCATTATGCCACCTTGGCTTCGAACGCGAGCGGGCTGATGCCGCCCAGATATGAATGGCGACGACGGGTGTTGTAGAAGCCATTGATGTACTGGAAGATGGCGGCTTCTGCCTGACGCCGCGTTGGCCAGCTCTGCCGCCAGATGAGTTCGGCCTTCAGGGATTTGAAGAAGGTCTCGACGGACGCATTGTCGTAGCAATTTCCCTTGCCGCTCATCGATGGACGCAGGCCATAGGCCTGCAGCTTTTTTTGATAGTCGTAAGAGCAATATTGGCTGCCACGATCCGAATGAAAAAAGCAGCCTTCCGGAGGCTGGCGCAGGCGCACCGCCATATCCAGCGCTCTGATCGCCAAGTCCTTCTTCATTCTGTCGCTGACTGCCCAGCCCACGACGCGACGGCTATGCAGGTCGAGAATGACGGCAAGGTAGAGCCAGCCTTCTGACGTCCAGATATAGGTGATGTCGCCGGCCCATTTACGGTTGGGCGCATCGGCGGCAAAATCGCCGTCCAGCCAGTTCGCTGCGACCCCCAGTCGATGGTGGCTATCCGTCGTAACCTTGTGCTTGCGCGTGCGGACTGGCTTGATCCCGTTGATCTTCATCAGCCGCCCGACCCGGCGCTCGCCAACATCGAGCCCCACCTCCTTCAACTCCATCGTCATGCGAGGACGGCCGTAGCTGCCAAGGCTCAGCCTGTACTGTTCTCGGATATGGGCCAGCACTTTCATATCTGTCCGCTCCCGCCTGCTAATCGGGCGCGAGCGCCAGGAACGATAGCCGCGTTCACTGACATCCATGACACGGCAGAGCAGTTCAACGGGCCAACGATGCCGCCAGCTATGCACAAAAGCGAACTTCACGGCCTTTGGCTCGCGAAGAACTGCGTGGCCTTTTTTAGCACTTCCCTCTCCTCCCGCAGCACACGGTTCTCAAGACGAAGGCGTTCATTCTCACGCGCCAGATCTGCCTGCGGCGCTGCCACCAGGTCAGATGGCCGATACTGTGACACCCATTTGCCCAGCGTCGACTTCCCTATCCCCAAATCCGATGCAACCCTGTCGCGGGGTAACCCGCTGGTCAGTGCAATCCGCACCGCCTCCTGCTTGAACTCTTCTGTGTGCTTGATCATCTCGTCGGTCTCCTGTTGCGAGCTCTAATCGCTCAGGTGACCGGCGCAAATCCGTTACAAGTCCAATACTGTGTCTACGATCTTGGTGGCCGAGGGGAGCGCCGCCTGCTCGAGCACGCGCGCGAACGGCGGCGGCATGTCGGGATAGGCGACGCGGCCTGGAGGGCTGCGCAGGTCGTGGAACCCGCGCTCGCTCACCTGCGCGATGATCTCACCCGCGACGCCGCAATTTGAATAGTCTTCATCGATGACGACGAGGCGGCCGGTGCGCTTGACCGACTTGAGGATCGTTTCGATGTCCAGCGGGACGATCGAGCGGATGTCGATGACCTCGGCGCTGATCCCCTGCGCCTTGAGCGTGTCGGCGGCGTCGATCGCCAGATGGACGGTCGAGGCCCATCCAACCAGCGTGATGTCGGTGCCTTCGCGCACGATAGCCGCTTCGCCGATCGGGATCGTGTAGAGTTCCTCGGGCACGTGCACGATGGTGCGCCTGACGGTGCCGAGCCACCCAATACCCTGGAGGCCCTTGTGGCACATGAAGATCACCGGATTGGGATCGCGCATAGCGGAAACCATCAGGCCCTTGGCGTCATAGGCGTTGGACGGCGACACAATTTTCATGCCGGGCATGTGCGCGAAGGTGGCATACAGACATTGCGAATGCTGGCCAGCATCGGAATAGCCGCCACCGACCGAGGTGGTGAGCACCATCGGACAAATGACAGCGCCGCCGGAAAAGTAGGACTGCTTGGCCGCCAGATTGTAGATCGCGTCGAAGCAAACTCCGAGAAAATCGACGAACATCAGTTCGACGATGGGCTTCATGCCCACTGCTGCAGCGCCGACGGCGGCTCCGATGAACGCCGTCTCCGAAATCGGCGTGTCGCGAATGCGCTCCGCACCGAACTCGGCAAGCAGGCCGGTCGTCATGCCGAACACGCCGCCGAACGCGCCGATGTCTTCACCCATGACGAACACCGACGGGTCGCGCCGCATCTCCTGGGCGGTGGCCTCGGTGATCGCTTTCGCGATGCTGATCTTACGCTGCTTGGCGACCTTTTGCGGGGCGAGCAGGACTGAAGTGGCTGTCATAGTTCCTCACATTCGGCAAAAACGGTAGACAGCGCGCGTGCGATCTCCGGATCGGGGCTGGCGCGAGAATAGGAGATGGCCTCATCGACCAGCCGTCGGCCGTTCTGCTCAATGGAGGCGACGACGCTCTCATCCGCGATGCTGGTATCGATCAGCATCGCGCGGAACAGCGGCAGCTCATCCTTCGCGAACAGCGCGTCCTTTTCCCCCTCGGGCCGGTAGCCCTCGACATCGCCCATGAAGTGACCCTCAAGGCGATAGGTCTCGATCTCGATCAGGGTCGGGCCTTCGCCGGCGCGCGCCCGGGCGATGGCCTCGCCC
Source organism: Sphingobium sp. SA2 (assembly GCF_032227065.1). Lineage (NCBI taxonomy): Bacteria > Pseudomonadati > Pseudomonadota > Alphaproteobacteria > Sphingomonadales > Sphingobiaceae > Sphingobium > Sphingobium sp. SA2. Next base: position 2,213,146 of record NZ_JAPMXX010000006.1, on the reverse strand, counting down.
GCCGCCGCATGAACCGCGAGCGTGTCGTTGTTGGCAATGAAAACCCCCGGAATGCCATAGGCCTGCGCGCGGACGTCGTTGCGCGGCACGGCTGTCGATGCGCTCTTGGGCACCGACACCCCGTAGGCATTGTCTTCGATGATACAGACGAACGGCAGCTTCCACACGGCCGCGAGATTCATCGCCTCATGCCAGCCGCCCTGGTTGACCGCGGCTTCGCCCACATAGGCGACGGCCACATGCGGTTCGCCGCGCATCTTGAAGGCGAGCGCCGCACCAACCGCCGGACCCATGCCCTGGGCGATGATGCCCGAGCATATGAAGTTCACGGCGGGGTCGAACAAATGCATGTGGCCGGCATGGCCTCCCGAGAGGCCCGTTGACTTGCCAAGGATTTCCGCTGTCATGGCCTGCAGGTCCACGCCCTTGGCGATGGCGACATGGTGCGGGCGATGTCCCGCCGACACGAAATCCTCGGGGCCAAGATGGGCGCACACTCCCACCGCGCACGGTTCTTGGCCGTTGGAAAGATGCATCTCGCCCGGCAGGGGTCCGTTCGCCATGTTGAAGAGCGGCGTCTTTCCCTCGAGGTAGATGTCGCGGATGCATTCCTCATAATAGCGAGACATCGCCATCCGGTCGTACATCCACAGCAGGGTATCGTTGCGTGTGGTCATAAAGGATCCTTAGTAGCGGGCCGTCAGCGTGAGGCCGTATGTCCTGGGCGCAGCCTGACGCTGCGCGTCGCCAAGTCCGGCCTGTTCGGAGCGACCGGCGTAATAGGTGGCGTCGGTGAGGTTCTTCACCCACAGCTGCGCGGTGAAATGGTCGCCAGGGAGCGTCCAGTTCAGCGAGGCGTTCAGCAGCCAGAAATTGGGCTGCGCCAGACGGTTGTCGGCATAAAAGAAGAAGCCGTCATTGTAGGCAGCGTTGACTGCGACGACGACGTTCCCGGCATTCGTCCGAACAGTGTAATCCCCGCCAAAGCTGGCGGTCAGCTTCGGTGTGGAGATCGTGCGGTTGCCCTTTGCATCGATGGTCGGGCAAGCGCAACGCGGGCCTTCTTGAAGCCACGGCGCTTAGCGATCTTCATGGCCCATGTTTTCATGGCGAACGTCTGCTGGCACCGGGACAGGATCGAGTTGGCTGCCTCGTAGAGAAGCTTGCGCACCGTATTGCCCGGCGCGAGCATAACCGGGAGGGACTGCGATATCCATCGGATATGACCGATGTTGAGTGGGCGTTGGCAGCGCCGTTCGTACCTCCGGCAAGGCGTGGAGGCCGACCTCGAACGGCAGACATGCGCGAAGTCCTCAACGCGATGTGGTATGTAGCTGCGAGCGGGTGCGCGTGGCGACTTCTACCGAAATGCTTTCCTCCGGTGTCGACTGTCCGGCGCTACTTCTACGCCTGGCGCAATGCCAGTCTGTTCGAAGCCATCAACACCGTGTTGGTTATGAACTTGCGGGAAATCGAAGGACGGGAAGCCCCGCCCAGCGCTGGAGTGATCGATAGCCAATCGGTGAAGACCACGGAAAGTGGCGGAATTTCGGGCTTTGATGCTGGCAAGAAGGTCAAAGGCCGCAACGAGCAGTCGCCGTCGGTCGATGGCGCAAGGTGAGGGAATTTATCCCTGCCAATCGGGAGGGACGATCCACCACTGTGAGGATGTCGGTCATCGCTGAGCGCCGACGATGCCTGTAAATTTGGACATGGCTCGAAGGCAGACGGTAGGTCGGACGCCGCCCAGCATCGTGACCCCAAGATAGATGTTGCGCTGGAGGTTCGCGTCATGATCGGTCCCGATCGCCGCAGGTACGATGTGGTTCTCGTCAGATCGCGGCCGGATCCAAAGGACGGGATGTCCAATCCATGATAGTCCCAGTCGTCCAGATCGCATCATTGCCTCGCCCTGCGGTATAACGCGGACCTGCCAGCCATAAAGCCGGGCGAAGCGGAGCAAGCGCGACCAAAGGTCGTCGCAGGGAAGGCATTGTGGCGCAGTCGTCATCTCGAGCGTGAAAAGCATAGCTCCGCCATGCAGCGTCTCTGCGAAATCGGGCGGGAAGGCTTTGGTTTGCGGTACTCGGGCAGGCCACGTCTTAAGGTCGGTGGTAGTTGGACTGCTGCCCCTTCGCTGGCTGGGATGGCGGCCCTGCTGGAGTCTGCCAGGAATATGAAGCTGGGAAGGCCGGCCGTGAGGCAGATTGAAATCGACTTGAACGTAAGGTTAAAATGCCTTACAATGACGTACGAAAGGATCGCTCACATGAACGCGCTGACCGTCACGGCAAAAGGCCAGATCACCCTTAAAAAGGAAATAATGCGGCATCTGGGCATCCATCCGGGTGACAAAGTCGCGGTAGAAAAACTTGCCGACGGGCGCATCGAGATCAGGCCCGTAAAGCCTACGGGCAAGATTTCCGAGGTGTTCGGCATGCTCAAACGCCAAGGCCAACGGCCGGTGTCTATCGAGGAGATGAATGAGGTTATCGCCAAGGGCTGGGCCGGCGCACTGTGAAGATCATCGCCGACACCAACATTCTGGTGCGCGCGATTACTGACGATCATCCTGTGCAGAGCCCGCTGGCGCAGGCGCAGCTCAACCAAGCTGAGATCGTAGCCATCACGTTGCCTACACTGTGTGAACTTGCCTGGGTCCTGAGCCGCAGCTACAAAATTTCTCGCATCGATCTCGCCGCGATGCTGCGCCGTCTCTGCGCTGCCGATAACGTAAAACTCGAACAAGCCTCGGCGGATGCTGGTCTCGCATTTCTCGACGCCGGCGGTGACTTTGCCGACGGCGTAATCGTGCATGAGGGCAACTGGCTGGGCGGACAGATGTTCGTCAGCTTTGATGCCGATGCCGTTCGGATTGCAAAAGCCCAGGGACAAGCGACCCATATTCCTGCCTGACGTGCATCCAAATGCGAGGATCGCCGCAGTTCGATCCTCCTGGTCTATGTCTCCGCTTGCCAGGCAAAGGTTGTTGAAACGCCTCCGGCGACTCGCTTTGCCTTAGTGATCCGCTCGATAGGCATAAACCCAGTCTCTCGTGATCAAACCCTGAGGCAACAGGACGCCGCGACTTTCTGATCGCTGCAGAGCGACTTAGGCGCGCCGGGAGACAGGTGTCTGTCAGAATGTTCCGTTTTCCTCCATCGATCGTGTCCCACAGCGTGGTGTAGGTTCGCTGGGATAGCCACAGCGACCTCCGGCTAAGCCGGATTGATCATGCTGCCATGGCAGGCAACGTGATGATGGGATTATCGCTTAAACCTGAGACGCTCTCAAGTGTCATGTAGCGGCAGCGTTGGACGGCCCATTTGATGGCATGGACCACCCCCATGCAAACGATCATATTATATGGTGCCATTAAAGTGGAGGAAGCGCGATGTCAGTTGTTACGATTGGCCTTGATCTGGCCAAAACGGTTTTCCAAGTTCACGGTGTAGATGAGGCCGGCTTAACCGTGCTTCGCCGAAAGCTCTCTCGGGCCGATATGGCGGCCTTCTTCAAAAAGCAGCCGCCGTGCCTAGTCGGAATGGAAGCGTGTTCTAGCGCGCATCACTGGGCGCGCTTGCTTGTGGAGATCGGCCACACGGTCAAGCTCATTCCACCTCAGTACGTTAAGCCGTACGTGAAGCGGAACAAGACGGACGCCGCCGACGCGGAGGCCATATGCGAGGCCGTCGCCAAGCCGAACATGCGGTTTGTTCCTATCAAGACGAAGCAGCAACAGGCGGTTCTGGCTTTGCATCGTGTCCGCAGCCTGTTGGTCCGACAGCGAACGGCGACGATCAATGCACTGCGCGGACTGCTGGGCGAATACGGGCTTATCGCGGGCAAGGGCGTGCGACAGCTCGCGATATTGAGCGAGCGTCTTGCAACCTCGGACAAGACCGTCGTCCCGGACGAAGCGCGAGAAGCGTTGCGATGTCTTTTCCGGCACATCGACACATTAACCGATAAGCTTGGCGAGATGGAGAAGCGGATCGTCGCCTGGCACAAATCAAACCCGGACAGCCAGCGTCTGGCTACTGCTCCGGGCGTGGGCCCAATTACGGCGACAGCGATTGTGGCAGCCGTCGGCGATGGCAGTCAGTTCAAGTCTTCCCGTCATTTTGCAGCTTGGCTTGGCCTGACGCCACGGATTCGAGCGAGCGGGGGAAAAGAGAAGATTGGTCGGATCAGCAAAGGCGGCGATCGATATCTCCGAACGCTCTTGATCCATGGAGCTCGGGCCGTTGTAGGAACAACGTTCCGCAAGGACGTGACACCTCGGCCCTGGCTTAAAGCTTTGGTCGACAGGAGGCCCGTGAATGTAGCCTCAACAGCCGTCGCTCACAAGACGGCTCGCTCGATCTGGGCCATGTTGACCAGGAATGAGGTATACCGCCGTCCATCGCCTTTGCCGATGGCGGCCTAACCAGTTCGGCGCCGATGTGATGGTGCCGACTTGCGAGGGCAACGACAGAGTATGGCGAACCGGTATCACCGGGGATCGACAAAGGTCACTGAAATGATGCGAACCAATTTGAGTTCGTCCATTTGTCCGGCCGTCGATCCGCGGAAACCATAGGGGCCTGCGGCGTGTTATGCCGCACAACAAGGCCGGATACACGACCGCAAGATCCGAAATCGTCGAAATCTGTTGAAAAGCCTTGCAAGGTGGGGGTGGTCCATACACGTCGTTCTGTTCCAGAAGGATAGCGCCGACGAGACGGGTAATCGCCTCTTCGTTGGGGAAGATACCGACAACATCGGTGCGCCGCTTGATCTCGCCATTGAGCCGCTCGATCGGATTGTTGCTGTGCAACTTCGTGCGGTGTTGGGCTGGGAAGGTCATGTAGGCCAGCACATCCTCCTCGGCGCTGTCCATCAGAGTAGCGAGTTTTGGCACGGTAGGGCGCAATTGATCGGCGACGCTACGCCATTGGGCCTTTGCGGCCTCTGGAGTTTCCTGGGCGAAAGCGGTGGCGATGAATGCCGACACGACCCGGCGTCCACTCTTGCCGGCATGGGCCAGCGCATTGCGCATAAAATGAACCCGGCATCGCTGCCAGGTGGCGCTGAACACTTTGGCGACGGAGGCTTTTATGCCTTCATGGGAATCTGAGATCACCAGCTTCACGCCGCGCAGACCGCGACGAGCAAGGCTGCGTAGAAACTCGGTCCAGAAGACCTCCGCTTCGGAATGACCGATCGCCATGCCGAGCACTTCGCGCCGGCCATCGCTGTTAACGCCAACGGCAATGATGACCGCGACAGAGACGATGCGACCGGCTCGCCGCACTTTGATGTAGGTCGCGTCCATCCAGAGATAGGGCCAGTCGCCTTCGATCGGACGATCGAGAAAGGCCTTCACCCGCTCGTCGATCTCCACGCACAGTCGGCTGACCTGGCTCTTTGAGATCCCACTCATGCCCATGGCTTTGACCAGATCGTCCACAGAGCGGGTCGAGATCCCCTGGATATAAGCTTCCTGGATGACGGCCGTCAGTGCCTTCTCTGCCATACGGCGGGGCTCCAGAAACCCTGGAAAATATGTTCCCTTGCGCAGCTTGGGGATCCGCAGCTCGACCGTCCCTGCTCGCGTCTCCCAGTCCCGATCCCGATAGCCGTTGCGCTGCGCGAGGCGCTCAGGATCTTTTTCACCATAGGCAGCGCCGGTCGCACCGCCCACTTCCAGTTCCATCAGCCGCTGCGCGGCAAAGCCGATCATGTCGCGTAGAAAATCGCCGTCGGCTGTCTTCCCAACCAGAGCGTGCAGGTCCATCTTGTCATTGGTCATCGGAGGTCTCCGTAAGTTGAGCTTCGCAACCCAAACTTATCCGAAGTTCGCCGGTGACCACCCGCGAAACTGACCGGCCGCTACAGCGCTTTATCGATGAGCGCGCGTCCGGTCAGCTTCGCTACCCTCAAAACCTACACCACCTCCTGGGACACGACCCCTCCATCCGAAAAGGAATGCATCTTGGCCGCCCTTTTCGTGCGCTGATCCTGTGGCGCCGAGGGGCGTGTCCCCCGTTTCGCCCATCGCCGCGTGATCTTGTTCTTTTGTCCGATACGGGCCTCGTCCGTGAACCAAATTTCTACAGGTGTACCGCGCGGGAGGGACGCTCTGACCTTGTCCAACTCGGCGGCGAAGCCCCCCTCACATGATGTTTCTCCGGTCAATGGGGTGACAAAGCATTTTAGCAGTCCGTCCAATTGCCAATGATATCCAGCTGAGCCGAGTTACGAGTACCGGCGAACACGCCTCGCCTGTACAACCTCACATCCGGTCGCCGTTCGAGACGGCAGCACCATAATCCCGCGTTCGGGGCAGGGCTCAGGAGAACGGGACCATTCTTTTGAGACGGCTGTTGCGGCCAGGGGGGCTTACGGTCCGTTCGCCTGGATCCATCGGGGCTGATCAGTGCCCCGGGGATTGGGGCACATGAAGTATGTTGATCAGGCCTTCGTCATGACGGCGCCCTCGATCACGACACCGCTCATGGCGTACTTCCAGAAGGCCACGAGCAGCTTGCGTGCCAGTGCGATGATGGCGACCTTCTTGCCGCGTCCGCCGTTGCGGCTGACGCGTTCCTGGAACCAGCGGGACAAAGCCGAGTCCGGCTGATAGCGCAGCCACAGCCATGCGGCTTGAACCATCGTCGTGCGCAAGCGTGGATTGCCAGACTTCGAGACGCCCTGCTCGCGATCGATCGAGCCGCTGCGCCATGGCGAGGGAGCAAGACCGGCATAAGCTGCGATCTGGCGCCGGTTGTCGAAATGCCGGAACAGCCCTTCGCTGGCGAGGACATTCGCAAACTCTGGGCCTATGCCCGCCGGTGCCGGCGCGAGACCGCAATCGAAGCGGCGTCGACTACATGGCTGGTGACCCAATCCTCCGACGCCAGGGCGCGATGAATCCAAAAGCCATCGAGCCCCGCTTCCTGAATAGCGATCACCGGGTAGCGCTGGCCCTCGCGGGCTTCTGCCTTGTCGCGCAAGGCATCCAAACATGCGAGCAGCGCTGGCATATCGCCGCTTGGCACGGAGTGACGGGACATCTTCTCGGTGCTCGGCGACAGCGAGGTCACCAGCCAGGTCGATTTCGACAGTTCCAGCGAAACGAAAATTGCGCCAAGATCAACTCGGATGGCGGCAAGCTGCGAGATGGGGTCTGCTGACATGGCAAATCCTTTCAGAGTGGTTGGTAGCAAACCGACTCTGAGCTCCCTCAGACCGCTATCCAACTCTCATCATGGGATCTTTTGAAGGCCTCGATCGCCTCTGGATCCTGAGCATGATGTTTGGGCCGTGCCGAAAGTTTGCGGTAGCCAAGCGCTCGTAGTTCGCGGCTCAATGTTGGCCTTGAGACTGACACACCAAATTCGTCCCAAAGCAATTGTGCCAGATCGATGATCCGCCACCGGACCACCCCATGAGCCGCCGGGATAGGACCGCTTTCGATTGCCTCTACCAGAGCCGCGCGATGGGTCGCATTCAGGATCGACGGCTGCCCAGGGGCTTTGCGGTCAATCAATCCGTCGGGCCCGGTTGCGTTGAACTTCACAACCCAGTCGCGGATGATCTGCAACGTCACCCCGCCGATCCGCGCCGCCTCCGTTCGGCTCGCTCCCTCATAGATCGACGCCAGCGCAAGCAACCGCCGGGCCTGGCCCCCATCTTTCGATCTACGAGCCGCTGCCCTAGTCGCGGCGGCGTCAAAATCGGGACGAAGAGGGATCGGCATGGCAAAACTCCAACTGTTCGCCATGTTGAATCAAGAGGACGGCGCACGGAGCGGCACCGCCGATTTCACCGATCAGGGCCGCGCACGGGTGGAGGCGCGCAACGAAGGCGCGCTCACGCTGTACGCGGCCGCACCCGACGGCGTGCTGATCGGCGCGGATCTGGTTGCCCCGGCGGGCGAGCATCTGGGGCATCTGCTGGCGTGGGCGATCCAGCAGAAGATGACCGCGACGCAGCTGCTCGAAATGCCCTTCTATCACCCGACGATCGAGGAAGGGTTCAAACAGGCGCTGCGTACCAGTTGCGCGGCTACCCCGATCGCGGTGCCCGAAAACCAGGATACAGGCTCGCCCGCGGGAGCCTAACGCCTATCGCTGTCACACTTCGACCGTGGGAAGGCACACCTCGAACGTGCTGCCTTCCCCCGGCGCGCTGTGTTTCAGCCGGATGGTGCCGCCGTGCAGCTCGACCAGCTGCTTCACCAGCGCGAGCCCGATCCCGAGGCCGTCCTGCTTGACCTTGCCGTTGACATCGGCCTGTTCGAAAATCCCGAAAATCCGGCCCTGCTGATCGGGCGCGATGCCGATGCCATTGTCGCTGACCTCGATCCAGGCTGTCCCGTCCTCGACCCGCGCAATCACCCGGATCTCGCCCCCTGCCGGCGTATATTTGGCGGCATTGCTGACCAGATTGCCGATGATCTGCGCCATGCGGGCATGGTCGGCGTCCACCCACACGGGCGGGGGCGAAAGCTCGACGTGCAGAGCGTGGCCCGCTTCGTCGATCGCCGGCCGGGATGTTTCGACCGCAAACGCCAGTATGTCGTTCAGGTCCACCCGCTCGCGCTGCAGCGATATCTTGCCTTGCTCGATCCGCGCGATATCGAGCAAATCCTCCACCAGCCGTGTCATGTGCGTCAGATAGCGACTCATAGAGGTGCGGATTTCGCCCTCGACTGGTTGCCCTTTCTTTCGTTCAAGCATGATCAGCCCGGCGTTCAGCGCCATGATAGGGTTGCGCAGCTCATGCCCTAGAACGGCGAGAAACCGGTTCTTCTGGATGTCGGCCTGTTTGAGCGATTCGGTCAATGCGGCGAGTTCATCGCGCTGTGCTGCCAGCTGTCGGCGCTGGGTGTAGAGCTCGAGAAACACCCGCGCCTTGGACCGCAGGATATCGGCCTCGATCGGCTTTTGGATGAAGTCGACCGCTCCGGCCTCATAGCCCTTGAAGCGCCGCGTGCCGTCGCCCGCGCCTGCGGTGACGAAGATGATCGGGATGTGCCGTGAGCGTTCGCTGTTGCGCATGAACTCCGCCAGTTCGAAGCCATCCATGCCGGGCATCTGGACGTCGAGGAACGCCAGCGCATAGTCCTTGACCAGCAACAGCTCGAGCGCCTCCTCACCGCTGCGCGCAGTGTCGCAGCTTAGCCCCTCGCGGCGCAGGAGCGCATTGAGCGCGATCAGGTTTTCCTCGAGATCATCGACCAGCAGGATGCGGACCGTTTCGTCAGTCATCGTCATCACGCCGCCTCTTGCCGAAGATAGTGCACAATCTCGTCGATGCTTAGCGAGCGAGCCGTCGGGCAGGCCTCCAGCGCGGCCAGCGGCATCGTCGGCATTTCAGCGGTCGCCGGGTCCTGGACGATCACCGTTCCGCCCGCCGCACCGATCGCACGAAGACCCTGGGCGCCGTCATGGTTGGCACCGGTGAGGATGATGGCGGTCACATCCTGTCCCAGAGCATCGGCGGCCGTTTCGAAAAGCACATCGATCGCAGGGCGCGAATAATTGACAGGTTCATCGGAAGACAAGGCAATCGACATGTTTTTCTCTAGCAGCAAATGATAGCCCGGTGGCGCAAAATAGACCGTTCCTGGGCGTAGCGTTTCCTTATCCTCAGCTTCCTTGACATCAAGGAGGCACCTTGCCCGCAACAAATCCACCAGGCGATTTTCATTGCGTTGAGGTACATGAAGGACAATCAGGATCGGGGAGGCGAAATGCGGCGGCAGCGCGGTCAGGATCAACGACAGCGCCTGCACCCCGCCTGCGGATGCACCAATGACGATCGCCCGCGTCATGGCCCGGTCCGCTGGTAGATTTTTTCCTCGCGCACGAAGTCGCCAAAGGCAGCAGCGTGCGAGGAAAACCGCAGGCTCTCCTTCGACCCGAGCCCAAGAAAGCCTCGACGCGCGAGCGAATCGCGAAACAGCCCGACAGCGCGGTCCTGCAGTTCGCGGTCGAAATAGATCAGCACGTTGCGACAGGAGATCAGGTGCATCTCGCCAAACGCCGCATCTGTGACCAGGCTGTGATCGGAAAACACGACCTGGCTGCACAGCGATTTGTCGAACACTGCACGCCCGTAATTGGCGGTGTAATAGTCCGATAGCGAGGAGCGCCCACCCGACTGCTGGTGGTTTTCAGTGAAGAGCCGGATCCGGTCGAGCGAATACACTCCGGCCTGCGCCGTTTTGAGCGCGGACGGATTGATGTCGGTGGCATAGAACAGCGTCTTCCTGGCTAGCCCTTCCTCATGGAGCAGGATGGCAAGCGAGTAGAGTTCCTCGCCATTGCTGCACCCTGCCACCCAGACCTTGAGCGAGGGATAGGTCCGCAGATGCGGGATGACCTTATCGCGCAATGCCCGGAAATAGGACGGATCGCGGAACATCTCGCTGACCTGCACCGTCAGAAAATCGAGCAACCGAGGCAGCAAATTTGCGTCGCGCAGCACCGCAGCCTGGATTTCGGAGATGCTGTCATATCCCAGCTGCACACGCGCCTGCACCAGCCGACGCTTGATTGACGCGCGGGCATAGTGCCTGAAGTCATAATGATAATGCTGGTACAGCGCTTCCAGCAGCAGCTGGATCTCGATGTCCTCGATCGACCCGGCCACTAGCGCGGCATCCATACCCGCACCAGCGACAGCAGCTTATCTACGTCGATGGGCTTGGCCATATAGTCGTTGGCACCGGCATCGAGGCAGTTCTGCTGGTCATCCGGCATCGCCTTAGCGGTGAGCATGATGACCGGCAGCTTGGCCCATTTAGGGTTGCTGCGTATCGCGCGCACCGCAGTCAGACCGTCCATTACGGGCATCATCACATCCATAAGCACAAGGTCGATGCGATTTTCGGTCCCGTCGGCGTCTGCCCCAAGCATATCAAGGGCCTCTTGGCCGTTGCGCGCGATCTTGGCAATCACGCCGCGCGGTTCCAGCACACTGGTGAGCGAATATACGTTCCTCACGTCATCTTCGACGATCAGCACGTGCCGCCCCTCCAGCGCGGCATCGCGATGCCGCGCCTTTTCAAGCATCCGACGCTGCTCGAGCGGCATGTCAGCAACGACCTGATGAAGGAACAGCGATACTTCGTCGAGCAACCGTTCGGGCGACTTTGCGCCCTTGATGATGATGGAGCTGGAATAGCGGCGCAGACGCTGCTCCTCCTCGCTCGTCAGATCGCGCCCGGTATAGATGATCACTGGCGGATAGGCGCGTTCTCTGTCTTGGCTCAGCTCTTCCAACAGGGAAAAACCCGACGCATCGGGCAGCGCCAGATCGAGCACCATACAGTCGAACGGCTCGCTCCGCAGCAGTTCGAGGCAGCTGGCCACCGTGCCCACCCCCACGGTCTCAACATCCTGCGACTTGAGCAGTTCGGACACGGCATCACGCTGGACTTCGTTGTCCTCGACGATCAGCACCCGCCGCATCGAGGATGCGAGCTTTTGCTGTAGCCCGGCCAATACCTCGGCCAGCCGTTCGCGCTGGACCGGCTTTTCCAGATAGCCGATCGCCCCCAGCGCCAGCGCGGTGTGGCTCTGGTCGGCGCCGGAGATCACATGAATCGGGATGTGCCGGGTCTCGTCCTGATGCTTGAGATGGTCGAGCACGGTCAGCCCCGACTGATCGGGCAGACCAATATCGAGCACGATCGCCTTGGGCTTGTAGTCACGCGCGATATCGATGGCCTCATGCGCAGTCCCGGCGACGATGCACTGAAAGCCCAGCTCGTGCGACAGATCGCACACGATCGAAGCAAAGGTGGGATCGTCCTCGATCACCAGCAGCAGCCGCTTGGCGGTATCAAGTGCGTTGCGATCATCCTCGACCCCGGAAGGGCGAGGATTGGCCGCGGCACGGCGCTTGGCCGGTTGCGGGCTGGCGACCGCTGCCTGCGACGCGGCCCGCGCCTGTTCGCGCACGGGAACCTTGGACGGATCGTACGTCGCAGGAATGGTCAACATGAACCGGCTGCCCGCGCCGACCTTGCTTTCAACCGTGATCGCGCCGCCAAGTAGCCGGGCAAGTTCGCGCGAAATCGACAGGCCCAAACCCGTCCCGCCATAGCGCCGACTGATCGAGCCGTCGGCCTGTCGGAACGCGTCAAAAATGCTGTCCTTCTGCTCCTGGGTAATGCCGATGCCCGTATCCGCGACCGTCAGCGTCACGGTGTTGTCGGCCGCCGACGCTACCGTCAGGCACACGCTGCCACGCTCGGTGAACTTGAGCGCATTTGACATCAGGTTCTTGAGAATCTGTTCCAGGCGCATGCGATCGGTGAGGAGTGTGCGCGGGCAATCGTCGGAGAGCTCCAACGCCAATGTCAGAGCCCGCTCGTCGGCGATGGGCTGGAAGACCTTCTGCAGATCGTTCAGCAGCCGGTCCACCGGCACCGCCGCCGGCTGGATTTCGATATGCCCCGCCTCGATCTTGGAAAGGTCGAGAATGTCGTTAATCAGGTTGAGCAGGTCGTTGCCCGACGACTGGATCGTTTGTGCAAAACGCTCCTGCTCGGGCGACAGATTGCCATCGACATTGTCGCCGAGCAGCTTCGACAGGATCAGCAGCGAGTTAAGCGGGGTGCGCAGCTCGTGGCTCATGTTCGCTAGGAAGTCGGTCTTGTACTGGCTCGCCTGTTCCAGTTCGCGCGCCTTGAGCTGCAAGGTGGCGCTGGCCCGCTCTAGCTCGTCGCGCTGAGTTTCCAGCGCCTGTGCCTGTTCTTCCAGTTGGCTGTTGGTCTGCTCGAGTTCGACCTGCTGCAACTCCAACCGCGCCTGCGATTCGCGCAGTGCGGCCCCCTGCTCTTCGAGCTCCTCGTTCGAAACCCGAAGTTCTTCGGACTGCGCCTGCAACTCGCTGGCCTGATGCTGGGTTTCCTCGAGCGCATCCTGCAGGCGTTCGCGAAACCGGGCTGAGCGCAGCGCAATGCCGATGGCGCCGGACGCCTCATCGAGCAGTTCGAGCACCAAGGGATCAACGGGTTCAAAAAAGCCGAGCTCGATCACTGCATTGACCGTATCGTCGGACTTTGCCGGCGCGATGACCAGATGCCGCGGTGCGGAGCGCCCCAGCGACGAGCCGATCGTGAGATAGCCCGGAGGGACATCGTTCAGGACCATGATGCGACCATCGACCGCAACCTGCCCCATCAGCCCCTCGTTGAGCGCAAATTGGTCAGGGATTTCGGCATCGCCGGGCACGCCCAGCATGCCGACGCGCCGGAAGCTGCCGCCTTCCCCCTTGAACAGAGCGCCCGCTGGACTGCCGGTCCGCTCGTGCAGGAGGGACAGGATGGCTGCGGCGAGCTCCAAGATGGTCTTGTCGCCCATCATCGCCTTGGCGAGATCGGCCTGTGCTGCCTGAAGCCACTGTTTGCGTTCGCGACTGCGCGTGTTGCGCATGAACAGGATGAAAATGGCGATCGTCAGCCCAATGCCGCTGAGGCTGGCAATGACGGAACTGACAATCGCCGCCTGCGAGGCGGCTGCCATTGCGACGAGCCGGGTTTGGCGAATCCGCTGTTCTTCACGCGTCATGCGCGCGATCTCTTCGCGAATATCGTCCATGACATTCTTGCCGCGATCAGTGTTCAACGCGTCTATTGCAGCCTCGACACCGCCGACTCGACGCAACTTGATAACATCGGTCATGATCCGCATTCTGGCCATGACCCTGTTTTCCAGCGCGGCGAAGGTTTCCTTCTGAACGGGATTGGCGTGTGTCAGGCCATCGAGCTTGCGCAATTCGTCATCGGCACGCGCGATCCCCTCGGCATAAGGTTCAAGATAGACGTCCCGCCCCGTCAGCAGATATCCGCGCTGCCCGGTCTCGGCATCGAGCATGGCAGACAGCACATCGTCGAGCGTGGTGAGAACGCCGTGCGTGCGCCGGATTTCACGCTCGCTGGCGCGCACATTCTCGATGTTCAGATACGCCACGGCTGCACTAATCACAAAAAAGGCGACACCAACAACTAGCCCCACGACCGCCCATCTGCTCGCAACGCTATGTGCATGCGACGTAACGCTCGCTTTTTTCACTCTGTCTCTTCTTGCAAACCTTGGGGCCGCCCTGCTTTGCCAAGAGTGGCGATGATGCACAAGGCTGCAACTCCTGATGTCCGCGTCGGACTGTGTGAGTGCCATGTTCCATCTGCGCTCGGCGATAAACTATGCCTGCGACCCTCTGTTAGCAACGCCCGCTTTTGTTCACCGTATGCAATCGGCGAAATGACGGGTTAGAGCGCTTGCCGCACGTTCGTTTCAAGACGGCCAATCGGGAGCTTCTGGTAGGAGTGGACATTCATGTCCGCGGTGGGGAAGGACCCACATTGGTCGCCAACTGCCCAAATGATGGACTGACCGACATTGATTCACGGTACGCCATCTTCCTTGCGCTGGGCCTATTGCACCCCATGTTGCAGCTATGCCGAATGAGCGGAGATGATCATGGGTTTCACCGGACGCGAGCTAAGATCGAAGATCGACGACGATGGCAGACTCTCACTGTCACTGGAGCGGGTCCGAGTGGAAGATCCGGCGGACGACGAGATAGTCGTCAGTATCGAGGCAGCGCCCATAAATCCGAGCGATCTCGGCCTGCTTCTAGGGCCGGCGGATCTGTCGACGCTGGCATCTCGCGACGAGCATGGACTGACTTTCCGGGTGCCAACGAACCGATTGCAAAGCGTCGTCGGCAGGCTAGGTCAGTCTATGCCCGTCGGCAATGAGGGGGCCGGCCTGGTCCTGGCCGCAGGCAAGGACGCCGCTCACCTGAACGGCAAGCGCGTAGGGATGATCGGAGGCGGCATGTACGCCGATTATCGGCGCATCAGAGCGCGAGACGTAATTCCCCTGCCTGATGGCGCGACGGCTGCGCAAGGCGCCTCCATGTTCGTGAACCCGCTGACCGCGCTTGGCTTTGTCGAGACGGCGCGGCAGGAAGGCCACAAAGCGATCGTACACACCGCAGCAGCCTCCAACCTTGGGCAGATGCTCCAGAAGATTTGCTTGGCCGATGGCATCCCTCTCGTGAACATCGTCCGGTCGCAGGAACAGGCCGAGATATTACGCGGCGTTGGCGCCACCCATCTGGTCAACAGCAAGGATGCGGCCTTCACCGCCAGCCTGACAAAAGCGGTCGAGGAGACGGGCGCGACCATTGCTTTCGACGCGATCGGCGGCGGCACGATTGGCAGCGAGATCATGCAGGCCATGGAACGCGCCGCGGTTGGGCGCATGGCGGACTATAACCGCTACGGCTCCACCGAATTCAAACAGCTCTACATCTATGGGGCGCTCGATCCGTCACCGACCACGCTCAACCGGCTGGCGTTCGGTTTCCAGTGGAGTGCATCGGGCTGGCTGCTCTTTCCGTTCCTGCAGAAGACTGATCCGCAGGTCGTTCAAAACATGCGCCAGCGCGTGGTGGATGAACTGACGACAACATTCTCCAGCCACTATACCCGCATCATAGGCCTGGCCGAAGCGCTCGAACCGGACGTGCTGCGCGCTTATGAACGAAAGGCAACAGGCGAGAAGTTTCTGATCGACCCAACACGAGGTTGAACACCAGGGGGAGGCCCGGCCCCTGCAGCCATTTTCGGTGGAGCGGCCCAAGCGGATCGTGCTTCTGCTTCACGGATTTGGGTCAAGCGGCGCAGACAGGATCGCGCTGGCGCCAGCCTAGCAGGCAATGCAGGAGACATTGTTCCTTTCGCCGCATGCGCCACAGCGCGGCCCAATGCATGGGCCTGGCGAATGGTGGCCGCTCGGTGGACTTTCGCCTGCTGCGCTCGCGACCGGTGCAGCATCGGCAGCGCCCGCTATCGACGTATTCATCGATCGAAAGCTTTACCGATATGGCCTGTCCGAGGCTGATCTGGCCCTTACAGGGTTTAGCCAGGGAACGATGTTGGCGCTGCATGTGGGCCTTCGACGTCCGGGCCAGGTAGCCGCGATCGTGAGCTATTCGGACATACTCGCCGGCACGGCGGACTTGCGGTCTGAGACATGGTACAAGCCGCCGATCCTGCTGATCCATGGATCGCAGGATGATGTTGTGCCGCCCGCCGCGGAAATCGCGGTCGGCTCGGGCCAGATGGAGGTCATAGCCATGGCAGCGGAAAGACTGTGGTTTGTTGTAGTCAAATGGGCATAAAAGATGCACCAGGTTCGGGCGTCAAATGCCCGAGCAAATAAGATTGGAGAGCGGTCCTCATAGCACGGCTGCGAACTTATTGAATTAAAGGATGTCGAGCACGTCCACTGGTCTCTTTTGTGCTCCCCCACACACAGCTGGAGCACGGCTTTGCTTCGGGAAGGCCGCCTGAAGCTGTACTGCGTTACACGGATTGGGCTAAAGCCAATAGCTTGTGTCCAAATTTGAGCTATCGGCCCCTGTTGTGTAACGATAAATGCAGTGGAATATTGTGCAGCGGCTACCGAACGGATGCAATCAAGCGCTTGAATTTACTGCACAATATTCTCACATTTGGGGACTCTTAATCAGCGGGTCCTTGGTTCGAGCCCAAGTGCGTCCACCATAAATTCAATGACTTAGCGCCACAAACCATGCGCTCAATATTGGACTTTCGCCTCCAGCAATCAGATAGCAATCACGCGGTTTGCTTTCGCCATTTAGCGCCCGACCTCTCCACGCTATCGAGCATATGGAGGGGTAAACATCATGCATCGAGAAGCCGCATTTGCTCACGCCACTGAACTGATAGGTCGCTTGCCCTGTAATCGTTCGGCCATAGAGTTTTGGGATACACCTCGGATCGCGCGAAATGATGACCGCGCATCATGGCATCAAGCATCTCTCGCGCTGGAAAAGCTGGCGTCTGATGTATCGCAAGAAATATCCTTCTACTTTGTCAATCGGCGTGCAAACGGGACCCCTTATCGGCGCGCAAAAGGGACCCCCTGTCAGGATGGCGGAGCGTTGATGTGACGGGCTTCCTTGCGCTGCGCGCGGCGTAGGGAGGGCGTAGCCCGACCGGAGGCGCGCGCAGCGCAAAACATCTTCTAATTGATCGGTGCTGGGGGGGATCAGCTGCGGTTTTTGAAGCGCCAGCTGTCATTGCCGGTCTCGACGATGTCGCAATGATGGGTGACGCGGTCGAGGAGCGCGGTGGTCATCTTGGGATCGCCGAACACGGTGGGCCACTCGCCAAAGGCGAGGTTGGTGGTGATGATGACGCTGGTCTGCTCATAGAGTTTGCTGATCAGGTGGAACAGCAGCTGGCCGCCTGATCGGGCGAACGGCAGATAGCCCAGTTCATCGAGCACGATCAGATCGAGGCGGGATAGCTGGGCGGCGAGAGCGCCACTCTTGCCGATCCTGGCCTCCTCTTCGAGGCGGGTCACCAGATCGACCGTGTTGAAGTAGCGGCCTCGGGCGCCGGAGCGCACTACATTGGCGGTGATGGCGATGGCCAGATGGGTCTTTCCTGTGCCTGTGCCGCCGACCAGGACGATATTGCGCCGTGCGGGCAGGAACGCGCCGCTGTGCAATGAACGCACAAGCCCCTCGTTGATCGGGGTACCCTCGAACCGGAAGGCATCGATGTCCTTTACGACTGGCAGCCTGGCAGCGGCCATCCGGTATCGGATCGACGCGGCATGACGATGCGTCGCCTCCGCTCGCAGGAGATCGGTCAGTATCTCCATGGTGGTGCGCTGGCGCTGAAGGCCGGTGATGACGGCATCGTCGAACGCGCCCGCCATGCCCTTGAGTCCAAGCCCGCGCATGGCCTCGATCATATCATGCCGCTGCATCGAAGGTCCTCAGCTGGTCGTAACGGGCACAGTCGGCGATCGGGGGATGGCGCAGAGCGCTATCCTCGGAGGTGATGATCGTCAGCGGACGCGGCGGTTCCCGGCGTCGTGCCAGGATGTTGAGGATCAGGTCGTCGCTTGCCGTGCCCGTCGCCAGTGCCTCATGCACAGCGGCTTCGACAGGCTCCAGGCCATCGGTCAGTACGGCCGACAGTACACGGACGAACCGGCGATCGGCATCGTCGCCATTACCCAGCTTGCGGCGCAGGCGGGCAAGCGCCGGTGGCAGATCCCAGTCCTGGAAGGGGGCACCGTTCCGCAGCGCGCCAGGCTTGCGGGCCAGCACTGGCAGATAATGCCAGGGGTCATAGATCGTGCGGTTGCGCCCAAAGTAGCGAGGATGTTCAGCGACAACCTCTTCGCCGCAGCGAACGACGATGCGATCGGCATAGGCGCGGACCTGCACCGTGCGTCGTGCCACCGTCGATAGCACCGAGTAGCGATTGCGGTCGAAGCTGATCAGGCAGGTGCCGGTCACAGCATGCTCGCTCTCATTGAAGCCGTCGAACGGTCCCAGCATCGGCTGCAGCGCAGATCGTTCGATCTCCAGCATCTGCGCCACGGTCAGCTCTCCCTGTTCGGGATGGGGCTGCCGTTCCGCCCAGCGCCGACACTCGGCCTCCAGCCAGCCATTGAGCTCTTCGAGACTGGCGAACCGCAACCGGGGCTGGAAGAAGCGACCCCGGATCGTCTGCACCTGGTTCTCGACCTGACCCTTCTCCCATCCCGCCGCAGGCGAGCAGGCCGTGGGCTCGACCATATAATGGTCGGTCATGATCAGGAACCGCCGGTTGAAGACGCGTTCCTTGCCGGTGAACACGCTCGTCACAGCCGTCTTCATATTATCGTAGATGCCGCGCCCTGGCACGCCGCCGAAGAAAGCAAAGCCGCGCGCATGCGCGTCGAACAGCATCTCCTGGCTCTCACGAGGATAAGCCCGGACATAGACCGCGCGTGAGGCACACAGTCGCATATGCGCGACCTTCACCCGCATCGGTGCCCCGGCGATCTCAACATCTTCATGGCTCCAGTCGAACTGGTAGGCCTCGCCTGGCCTGAACATCAGCGGGATGAAGGCCGTGACACCATCGCCGGCATCTTTGCGCCGCTCGATCTTCCAGCGCGTCGTATAGCGCCGCACCGCATCGTAAGAACCCTCAAAGCCTTCGCGCACCAGCAGGTCATGGATCCGCGTCATCCGCAGCCGGTCACGCCTGCCGCGCAGCTCGTTCTCTTCCAGCAGCGTGTTCAGGCGCTCCTGAAACGGACCGATCCTGGGCAGCGGCTGAACCTTGCGCTGATAATCAAAGGCGCCCTCCGGCGCTCGGACCGCTTTGCGGATGACCTTCCGCGACACATGCAGATCCCGTGCGATCGCCTTGATCGCCTTGCCTCCGGCATACTCGCGCCGGATCCGTAAAACTGTCTCCAAAACCAACATCCCGATCTCGCCGCCTGAAAATCCAGTCGGCTGCTTAAACCATCGAAATGAGGGGTCCCTTTTAGACGCCGATCACCCCGCTAACGGGGTCCTTTTTGCACGCCGATCCACATTCTACTTCGCCATTTGGGCAAGCGATGCCGCCGTAGGTGCTGGCGATCTCGATCGTGGTTTGGCGCTTATGCCATTACCTTCGTTGGGAGGGCGATCCAGCTTACGCGCCAGCAATATGCTGGACCTGAAATTGACGCTGGGCCAACCGCCCACGGCGCGAGAGGTGACGGCATTGTTTGGACCCAAGGTGACAGCTTTCGGAAAAGCCAATCTTGAACCGATAGAACGCTACATACAGATACAACTCGACCAGCGTGTCGAGCGCGGCCAGCAACTCCGCATTTCAGACTGGGCAGCAGACGCACACCAGCATCAGGCTGGATACTCACTGTTTAACGGGCACCCCAGCTATCTCGTCACCAAGCCGCCGAGTGGACTGCATTTCAGTTATTCAAAGCGCGCAGAAGCCGACTGCCTGACATTGATCCGGGATGCCGAAAACACTTGGCGAGAGGAATGTGATCTTCCTCGCATTGGAGAGGGTTGGATTTCTGAAACCAGACTGCTCTACGAAGTAAAAATGGCGCTGCCGGATGTTGAGGTACTTCAGCATTATCGACCTGATTGGCTGGGTCGCCAGCATCTCGATATAGCGATACCGGCATGGTCGGTGGCGATTGAGTATCAGGGGGCGCAGCACGATCAGCCGATTGCTTTCTTTGGCGGGCAAGATGCCTTCGCCCGGACGATAGAGCGCGACGCACGGAAGCTGAACAAATGCCGCCGCAATGGCTGGAGACTCATTTATGTCAGAGAAGGTTATCGACTTGATGAGGTGCTAAGCCAGATCAGGCCCTGATACTCCCTCTCGTCTTTGCAATCATACTCCAGCCGTCAAATCCTTGAAGGAACGGCGAAGCGCAGCCAAGCGCCTCCGCATGGCAAGCGCATCCCCGGAATACCGACCATGTTTAAGAGCGTTCTGATTTCCCATTGGCGCGCCGGGATTGTTCCCGCCGTGTATTCGGCACCGCTTCTTTCCCTTTACGGCTGGGGATTGGCACGCCGTTCCCGAACGGGTCCGGGCTAGGCAGCGCCGTGCTTGTGCCAGGTTCTTCGGCTCCATACGATTGATCCTCTCTTTTGGATGATACCCCCTCCCCCTGCCGGTGATGATGCACGTCACCGACGACAGCCTGCCCGCCCGGATAGACATGCACCACCTTGACGGTCTGCTCACCCTTCCGGCGCAGCTTGGCGAGGGCTTCGGTCTGGGCTGTAAATGTCCGCATCAACTTCGTCGCCAGATTGGCCCACATCTCTGCGTTCAACCCATCACCGATCGTAGCAAGGCAGCGCATCGCCGCGTCATTCGTCGCCACCATCTGGGTTAGCAGCATGGCTTCCACTTCGTTGTCCGGCTTCATCCCGTCCAGCACTGCAAGGGCAGCATTGATGTCGCGCGTTGCCCGGCGCTCATCAGAAATGTGGAAATAAGTCGCCAGATTGCCCATCATCTGATCGACAAAGGCTTGGGATGTCGTGCCGAACGCATCCCCCACCTGCACGGGCATCATTTTAGGATGAAAGCCATCGGCTGGCTTCGTGGTAAAGCCAATTCTGTCGTTAATCTCGACCTTCACGCACACCCGCGTGCGTCTCGCCTCCATCCGTTTGGACGCTTGAATGGTGGATTTGAGGATACCCGGTTCCAGATCGGCATCCAGCGCTTCCGACATGTTGTTAGCCTTTGTCATTTTCTTAAAAGCCCTTACCTGCTAACTGACAAAACCGACAAAACCCCCTTGGCGGCTTTCGGATTGACCACCCACTGCACCGATGGCCTGCCGCCTTTTGGCCCGGCTGGCAGATCATCACGGCGGACCTGATGGTGATCCTCCAGCATCTCCAGCGCGGCCATGACGCTTGCCTTGTCGGATAGACCTGCCCAGTTTCGCCGCATGATGTCGCGCGCCGTGAGGGCCAGCGGCAGCGCGCCCCGATTGACCTCCCGCATGATCCGCCGCGCATTATCGGAAGCCGCATTGAGCGCCGCGCCATAAATCCGGCTGGCATGGCTCTCCAGATACTCGGCCCACGCGATGGCGCGCAGGACTGACGCGCCGCCGATTGCGCCGATATTACCAGCCGCCAGATGGTCGATAAGGGCGACGGCTGGCACCAGCTTCCGATATTTCGATAGATGCGACTCCAATGCGGGATGCAGTTCGCCGGATCGCAGACGCAGTTCCAGCCGTGTGCGCCAATCCCGGAACACCTCCAGTCCATCAACGGCCAGCCGCAGGAACGGCTTATCACTGTCAAACTGATCCACCTCTGCCCCACAAGCGCCCGGCGTCAGCATATCCAGATGGCGAAAAGCGGCATAGGAGCGATCCCTCCCTTCACGATCAGGGTAGCGATCGGCCTCCTTCCACTGCCCGGCCATGTCGGGCCATACCATCATCTGGAACCGCTGAAGCAAACCGTCATCGCCGGAGCCGCCCGTCACGGCCTGCACCACATAATCTCTGATCTTTCCCGGCTGGGTCGAGCCAATCAGCGAAAGGGTCAGGCTGGGAATATGCAGGTTCTTGCCCCGCCCGATGCGATCGAACGTGTAGCTGTCCGCGCCATTCCAGCCGGTCAGATAGAAGCCACGCGCTTCACAATTTTCTTCCCGGTCCAGCGCGCGCACCAGCGACAACATTTCATCGCGATGCACCAACAGGCCGTTGGGGTTTTCAATCAGAAGATCACCAAGGGACTGGTAGGTAGCATCATTCACAAAATAGCGCCGCAGCGTCGGGCCGGATAATTCCCCTGTCGCCAGATCAGACAGGTCAGCGTTAGGGTTGCCCTTCAAGCGACGCTTCATCTCGCCCTTGCGCGCATCGGCCCGCATGTCGCGCTCTGCATCACCAGCTTGCCATTGTTCCGACTCGACCTCAAAGCGCGTTCGGGCTTCCGTCTGGAGCCTGTTGAGCGGCTTCAACGCTTCACCCATCGCCGGGCTTTTCAGCGCGCCCGGACGCCCGATGACGCAACCCCAGATATTCGGCCATTCCGTCCATTCCGTGCGCTCCTGCGGTCGGATGCCGACCTTGCGACCAATCACTGATCCAGCCGCTACCATGACCGTGACAGCAACCATGTCAGGCGGGCACTGCATCCGGTCGGCAATATCCATCACCCACGGCTGGAAAGCATCTGGCAGTAATGAGCCGTCGAACGGTGCAACGGGTTGCAAGGCGCTGGGCAATGGTTCTGGATCAGGCCAGATGTCCACCACCTTGGCATCGGACAGCCGCGCGGCGGCGTGAAGATCAGCCATTGCGCGTCTCCATCAGTTCAGCATTGAAGTCCTTGAAGCGATCAGCCGGGCGAACGATGCGCACCTGCCTGCCCTGATGGCTGAACACTTCCGCGGCCTTCATTGCCGCCCGGTTGCCAGCCTCATCATTGTCAGCGCCGATGACGACGCTGCGGATGTGATCGGGAAGGACCATCTTTGCCATCATGCCCCCACCAGCCGCCGCCCATGCGGGCATCCCGAATATCTGCATAGCGGACAGGGCATCTTCCAGTCCCTCCGTCACAATAAGAGCATCATCCCGCTGGGCACAGCGAATCGCGCCGCCCGCGATCCTGCCAAGCGACAGTTTCGGCTTGGGGATCGCCGCCTTGCCCCGGCCATCTGGAGCCAGGAACGTGCGCTGGACGCCGATGAGGTCATCGGCGCAGGAAAGGACCGGCGCAATCATTGCAGGCCGCTTCACCCCCCCACACGGCAAATATGCAAAACGAAGGATGTCAGGTTTTGTCAGGTTCAGGCCACGGCTGGCGAGGTAGATTTCTGCCAATGTCCGTGAAACCGGGATGCCCAGCCGCCAGATTGCTCGCACCTCGGAAATGCGCTCTGATGGAAGGAGTGCTGGCGTGGGACGATAATGCGGCTTCGCCTGGATCAGCGGCACCGCCCCGCCTGCCAGCATCTTGGCCGCTTCCATTAGTCCAACGCCATGCACTCGTTGCATAAAGTCCAGCACATCGCCCGACGCGCTGCACCCGAAGCAATAGAAACGATCACCCCCTGCGAAGATACAGAATGATGGTGACCGATCGGCATGGAAGGGACAGCAGCCCATCCACTCGTTGCCGACACGCTTCAATGGCACGACAGCAGCGGCGATGGATGGCAAGGGATTGGCGGTGCGAATTGTAGCGATGTCGATCATATCCCCGCATCCAGATGTTGAGGCAGGCACCAGACGATTTCGCTCATACCGGCTTGGTTGGTCCGACGCCGCCCACTGTCTGCAATGGCACCTGACGCACGCAATTCCGCAGTGCGCGGGCGGACCCGATAGACGATCCAGCCTAGTGCATCGGCAATCTCGCTTCCGGTCGCTCCAGCTGCTCCGGCTATTGCGATCACCTGAATGACGCGATGCTGGAGCGTCGGGCGGCGGGGTGCCAGGTCATTCCCAGCAGCGATCGACGTGTCCACGCCGCGATGTCCGGGCGTGTAGGGATAGCGGTTAGCCATGGAACCTCTCCCCAAAGGCGAGAGCCGCAATCATCGCCGCCAGTTCGGGACGAACCGAATAGGCTGCGATCAGGAATTGCGCCCGATGACCGATCAGCCTATCCACATGGAAGGAATTGATGACGCCGCCAGTTTCAACATTCCCGGCCCCGGACTGCAATCCGGGGCTTTTTCGTATCTGCCGCGCCATTACGCCGCCTCGCTAGTCGAGCGCGTGACGCGGCTTTCCATCCAGGCATCGTAACCGTCCGATTGTTACCGCGGCTTATGGGCCTTGAAGCGCGCGGCGAGCTCGGGATCGTCGATAAAGTCATCGAGGAATTGGTGCCAGGCCTTGGTCGTGAGACGTGCTTGGCTAAGCATGTCCGTCAGTTCTTCCACGCCGTGATCCGTCAGCGCGGTGATGGACTCGTCCAGACCGGTGTGGACGCTGACGATGGCGCCGTAGGTGAGGTTGTCGTCGTTTGAAACGATGGCTTCCAGCAACTCCACGTTCTCGTCGAGTATCTTGGCGACATAGTCGAGGGTGAGCAAGGAAGTGACGGCGGCCATCAGGCGGCCAGTGCTAGCGGGATGGTGAGCGGCACCCAGTTCCAGGGTAACAGCTCGTCGATCCTGTTGATCTTGTGATCGTGGATGCGATTGAGCAAGTCGGTGATGTATGCTTGTGGATCGAGACCGTTCATTTTGGCGCTTTCGATCAGCGTCATGGCGCGGGCGAGGGTTTCGGCGCCTGTTTCGGAGCCGGCGAATAACCAGTTCTTCTTGCCCAGGCATATGGGCCGGACAGCCCGCTCGGCAGCGTTGTTGTCGATGGCGACGCGTCCATCGTCGATAAAGAGGCTGAAGGCGTGCCAGCGCCCCAGGGCGTAGCGAAAGGCCTTCGCCAGGTCTCCCTTGGTCGAGATACGGGTGAGTTGCTTCTCGGCCCAGCTATGCAGAGCCTCAAGCTTGGGTCGGCTCAACTCCTGGCGTATTGCCTGGCGGATATCGGCAGGCTTGCCCGCGATCTTGCGCTCAATGTCGTAGAGTTGCCCGATACGCTCGAGCGCCTCGTGTGCGATCTCGGATTTTTGCGACGTCCAGATGTCATGAAAATCGCGTCGCCAATGCGCAAAGCAGGCCGCTTCCCGGAAGCGAGGCTCACCATCCGCGACGGGTTCGTAGAGCTTAGCATAGCCTTTGTAGGCGTCGGCTTGAAGAATACCGCTTGCGCTGCCCAAGTGCGCCAGCACGTGCTCGGCTTTCCAGTTGGGCGCATAGCGGTAGAGGACGCCAGGCGGCGCGGTGCCGGCCCAAGGCCGCTGATCACAGACATAGCCCCAGATCCGGCCTTGCATCACACCCTTGCCGATACCCTTGGCGCGTCGTTCCGGAGCCAGCACGCGGATCGGTGTATCGTCGGCGTGCAGGATGTCGCTGCCCAGGACCGAGGCCTCGATCCGGTCGATCACCGGCTGCAGGATCCGCATCGAGCGACCACACCAATCGGCCAGCGTGCTGCGTGGGATGTCGGCACCCATGCGCGCGATGATCTCGTTCTGCCGGTACAGCGGCAAATGGTCGTCAAACTTCGAGATCAGCACGTAAGCCAGGAGACTTCCTCCGGCCATGCTACCGGGGATCGGTCGGCTCGGGGCTGGCACCTGGACCATCTTCTCGCAGCAACGGCAGGACTTCTTCGGGCGGACGACTTCGATGACCTGGAGCTTTGCCGTGATCATCTCGAGGATCTCGCTCACGTCTTCGCCGACGAGACGCAGCTCGCCGCCGCACTCCGGACAGGTGCTGCCGGGGTCAAGTTCGTGGCGTTGGCGCGGCGTATCCGCCGAGACGCGTGGGCGCCGAGATGGACGCGGCCCAGGGGTGGTCTCGGCAGACGCGACCGCCGCTTGCGCCTCGGAATCGTCCAGGCCACTTGTCACGAGGCCCTGTTGCGCGACCGAAACAAGCACGTCTTCGAGAGCGAACTCGAGTTGCTCGATCTCGCGTTCGATCTTCTCGGAGGATTTGCCGAAAGCCTGCTTCCTGAGCCTGGCGATCTGCAAACGCAGTGCCTGGACGACCAGGTCATGGGCGCGCAGCGTCGTCGTCAGCTTCTTGTTCTGGGCCTGCAACTGGGCGATCAGCGCCTTGAGAAGGGCCGGGTCTTCGGGAAGATCGGATGCCGCGTTGAGCATGGCTTTTTATACAGGAAATCGGCCGCAAAGCCTAGCAGAACAGCCGCTTTTGCAGAAGAAAAGTTACCCCGCGCGTGTAGGCGGCGCACCCCAGTTCGGACGCCTCCAGTCGATCCCTTCCCACAGCATCGCGAGTTGGGCCGATGTCAGTCGCGCCGCCCCGTCAGCCGCAGAGGGCCAGGGAAAACGGCCGCGCTCCAGGATCTTGTAATAGAGGCAAAATCCCTGACCATCCCAGTAAAGCAGCTTCAGCCTGTCGCCGCGCCGTCCCCGAAAGGCGAATACGGCACCACTGGCCGGCTTCTGTCGCAGCACGGTCTGGGCCAGCATTGCAAGACCCGAAATCCCTTTGCGCATGTCAGTGACGCCGCAGGCGAGATAGACCCTTACGCCGGTGCCCGGTCCGATCATGCAGCTTCCACCGACCGGATAAGCTGGGTCAAGGCAGTAGCCTCGATGCCGGCATCGAAGCGCAGCCGCCGTCCTTGCGCCAGACACAGCTCGACGATCAAGGGCGAGACCACCACCCGGTCATCGAGCACGGGCTCCGCGCTCAGCATGGGCGCCCCGATATCAACCGGCAAAAAGGTCGGCCCGTCCGCCGCAGGCAGCAACCCTCGCTTCCTGAACAGATGGCGCCATTGATAGATCTGGCTTCGCGACACATCGTAGCGCCGCGCGACGCGCGCCAACGTCTCTCCGTTCATTCCCACAGCGGCGACGATCTCGAGCTTCTCCGCGTTGCTCCACCGACGACGCCGTTCCCGGCCCAATATCTCCACCGCCGTCCCTCGCTTTGGCTCAGGACGTCCATAACGACGTCCTTATGGACGTCTCTTACGCGCTCACATCACAGCAAGGCAGGCGGCCTCAACCGGTCGGTTACCAGGCATCAAGGTCGGCCTTCCGATAGCGGACAGCCTTGCCCAGCTTCACATAGACCGGACCGTCGCCAGTCAGGCGGAAGCGTTCCATCGTCGGTTTGCTAAGGCCGCAATAGCCTCCAGCGCCGCGTGTGTCGAAAATATCCGTGGTCAATGTCACCTCCATTATCAGGTGACATACGAACTACGCCCAAGCCGTCCCTGTTATTGAACAGCAACCAGCGGGAACCACTCAAAAACCAGCTATCAACTTGATCGCCGATCAAAGCTATCTTTCAGAATTTTAGCAATAGGCCGAAGCGTCGCGTCAGCCGGGCTTTCGTCATGCTCATGGGAAATCCAATCCTGCATCGCGCGGATAACATCGTTTTCCGATGATGGCTCCCAGCCTCCAGCTTCCCATTTCTCATGCATCGCTGTCTGGACCCGATCGCGCCAGCCGCCCTCGCCAGCTGGTCGACGCCCGCCTCGGTTCTTTGATGGTGCCGACTGTGATGGTGCGGGTCGATCAATCGGTGCGGGCAGTATCCAACCGGCAATTTCTATCCGCCGTTCGATGTCAGCTTTTGCAAACCTCAATCCCGAATAGACGACACGAGCGCGCGGATTATGTTCGGAAGTGAGCCCGTGGGTAAGTTCACTTACCTGCCAAATAGTTTCAAACATTCCGTGCCCATCAATCGCTGCTCGCCAATCGTCTTGGGTCAATGGATAGTTTTCCAAGCGTTCTTCAATCATAGGAAAATCCCAGACATTCAGCGGGGCACCTAGGCTTTGCAAGCCGAGAAATGGCGACCCCTCCGCCACTTCTTCGGTGCTTGCGCCCTTCCTGGTCTGATCGAATGATGGCGATGGAGACGAGACTGGCGATGGCTGCCGAACAGGCGCTTCATAGGGCTTGTCCTTAAATCGGATGACTTCAAGCGCAATAACCCTGATGCGATTTTGCCCAATCCAACCGGATAGTAGGGACCGGGCAGCGTGAACGCCCCTCACCTGACATTTAGCTACCAGCGCCTCGGCTGCGGCTGGCGTGATCCATTCAATTTCGTCTGCCATTCCGCTCCCCAGCGGCCCCGGAGGAAAATGAAGGGGAAGATCAGCCGGGAAAACTGTTCTTGTCGGGCCGTCGCCCTATCCCCTTTTCGATCATCAGGATTGCGCGCGCCGGGTCAAGCGGGCTTCGTCTGCCGCGACGGCACTGCGTAATCCATCATAGAGCCGCCCCTCCGCCCGAAGCCAGGCGCTCCCGATTGCCTTCTTTTTCTGATCCAACTGGCGCTTGTTCATTGCCGGTGTGAAGGCCAAACCGAATACGGCGCTCTGCATATTGGCAAATGCGACTTCTCGCTCTTCCTTCATGGAGCCGCCATTGTCGTGCGATCGATATTCACGAAGCCATTGCGCCTCTATCAGATCACGCACGGCCCGCGCGATATTGGCGTCCAGCCAAGCCGCCGTAAACACGTTCGCAGGGTCTATCCCGTCTCCACACACCAGCCGAACGCCACGCGCGACTGGACGATCAGATGAAGCAGGAATTGCAAAGCCAGGACGAATAGGAACGACATTCAGATTGTCAGGTAGAGGGTTCAATTCTAGTGCTGCATCAGCCATATTCGATCTCCTGATGATCGGTCGTGGCAGGCCCGGCGAAGTGTTCCACCACCTTGTCGGGCCGCTTGTTATCGGCTCATGCCGATCTCTTCGCCGCGTCCAAAGACACGACATTATCCTTTCCGGCTGGCGTGATGATCCCGGCCACATGCCGCGCCCACGCTTCCAGAGCGGCGCGCTTTTCCTCTTTCCAGTCATGGCGCTGGTAAATGCCCGCAATCCCGCCCTTCGCGCCACTAACATGGTTCAGGATTGCTTCGGTCACTTCAAAGCGGATGCCCAGCCGTTGGAAACCCGTTGCAACGGTCCTGCGCAGATCATGGATTCGCCATGCGGCAAGCGCGTCCCGTGTCGTTTCGGGAGCACTACGCGCGCGCGCGGGCGCGATACTAGCGATGTGCTTTTCATCTTGCCCGACGTCAGCCTTCGCCACCGCCTCATCCAATGCCCGCTTCGCCTTGGTGATGCCGCTGATAGGAGTCCGCCCGGTCGTGGTCAGGGCAAAGCCTGCCTTCGGCCATGATACGATCTCGTTGCCATCTGCATCACGCTCACCCAACCGGGCCAGCCGATCCAGTTCCGCCAAAGCCATCGGAGACAGCGGCACGATATGGGCGACATGGTTCTTCGCGCGCGCGGCTGGAATAACCCACGTCGCCAATGCCCGGTCCAATTCGACCCAGTTCAATCCAGTCACTTCGTTGCGGCGCTGCCCGGTAAGGATCAACAGGCGAAAGAATGGTCCGAACGGATCGGACAGCTTGAAGGCCGCGCGCCATATCCGCGCAACCTCATCATCAGCAAGCACACGGTCGCGAGCCTTGGGGGCTTCTGGCTTCGCCATATCGCCAAGCGGGTTGCTCGCGATGTCTCCGCGCTTCGCTGCCCAGCCGAAAAGGACTGACGCATATGCAAATACGGCGCGCCTGATCCCCTTTCGACCTACAGGAATTGCATCAAGGATCGGCTGGAGGTCGGCCCTGCCGATATGTGGCATGGGCTTATCAGCCAGCGCGGGTTTCAGATGATTGTTGACGATTGAGCGCGCCAGCCGGACGCTGGACGGGCGGCGCTCCTTCTCGTTCTCATAGTGGTCCAACCAGATCGCGGCGTAACGACTGAACGCCAATTCCCCGTCAAGTCGGATACGATCAGCCGCTTCACGCATCAGCCGATCATTTTCCTGATGGGCTGCCTTCTCCGCCTGCAAGGGATCGATGCCGGTCGCAACCATGGCAGCCAGTTCGCGGGCGCGACGGCGAGCCTGATCCGGGGTAAGCTGACCATGTTTGCCGATTGTGTAACGCTTCGCTGGCGTGCGGGCAGCTTCACCGGGGCGGGCCAAACGATACTGGAACACATAGACCTTGCTTCCGGCTGGCGTAATTTTCAGGCCGAAGCCGGGCGTTGCCTCGCGGCCATCATCCCAGATGAATTGATCGGTCCCGGCTGGCTTCGCCGCATCTACCGCCCGCTTCGTAATTGCCGCCTTCGCCATGATCGCCCCGGTTTTGTCAGTTTTGTCAGTTCTTAACCGGGCGATTTTCAAAGAGTGCGATCGACGCCTCCACTGCCGCCCAGCCGAACCAGCAATCAGATAGTAATCACCAGCAATCAGATATGCAACAAAATGTGATAACGTCAGATGGTATAAATGCCAGTGAAACAGGCATTATCGGGAAATTAGTGGCGGACATCCTACGATATAATGCTAACTCTTAATCAGCGGGTCCTTGGTTCGAGCCCAAGTGCGTCCACCATTTTTCAACGACTTAGATGTGATTTGCGGGCTACGCCTTCCGGCGGGGCACCAATGGGGCATCAGATCAATTCAGCGTCAGTCAGACATGAGAATCTTCCGCCTCGCTGACGCATTTATCCCTTGTCTTCTTGCCTGTCCGCCCGGCGACAATTAGGCAGGGATCAAAGGGGCTATCCATAACTTTTCTCGACACCGCATTAACGAACAAAGACATTCGGATCGAAAAGTCAGATCGGGGCATTGAATATATCCGCTATCTTGCGGTGGATCGCCGAACGTTGGTCTGACCCTGAGGAAAAGGTTCGCGCGGAGTATTATGCAGAACTGATCTATCGATACGGCTACCCTGCCCGACGCATTGGCGTGGAGGTGACGGTTCCGGATCGGTCACCCAATGACTTCGCCGATCTTGTCGTCTTCCATGATGATGAATGCAAACGCCCCTTCGCCGTCATTGAATGCAAAGCCGAAAGCTACGGTGGCAAGCCTATCGCGGCTGCCATCTTCAACCAAGCGGTTGAACAGGCATGGGGCAATGGCAACGCCCACAAATTCCGCGCGGCCTATGTCGGCGTAGTCGCCGGCGCCACCCGCCGCTTTCTTGACTGCGCGGAAAAATTCGGTGCGCTTGAACGCGATGGAAATCAGGTTGCCGACCTTCCGATCAACTATGGCAAGCCGCCGCCATACAAGTTTGTGAAGGGTGGCGTTGACGGCAAGCGCGACATTGCTGCCGTTGAAAAGGGCGACCTGATCGCGGCTATCGACAAGACCCATCAAACCCTTTGGGGCGGCGGTCGCTTGTCGCCGCCCGCTGCATTCGGAAAGTTCTGCAAGCTGATCTTCATCAAGGTGCGCGACGAAAGACGGGTGGCCGAAAGCGATGACGGTACGGTCTATGATTTCCAGATCAACACCGATCGATCTCGGTGCGCGCATCCGCAAGCTTTATGACGCGGAGATGGAGCGGGAAAAGGACGTTTTCACCGAGCGTCTGAAAATCGACGATCTCACTATCAAGATGTGCGTCGAGCACCTTGAAAGCGTCAACTTTTCCGCGACCGACCTCGATACCAAGGGGGTGGCTTTCGAGCGGTTCCTTGGTGGGTTTTTCAAGGGCGATTTCGGCCAGTATTTCACCCCGCGCGAAATCATTCAGTTCTGCGTGGCCAAGATGCCGCCGCAGGCCGAGGACTATGTGCTGGACACGTCATGCGGATCGGGCGGCTTCCTGCTTTACGCGATGGATCATGTTCGGCATCAGGCGGCCAGCATCAAGAATGAGGTGCTGCGCTTCCGCAAGTGGCATGACTTCGCCGAAAAGCGGCTATTCGGGATCGAGATCAACGACGAAATCAGTCGCGTCGCTAAGATGAACATGATCCTCCATGACGATGGGCACACCAATGTCGTGGCAGCTGACGGGCTGGAAGATTGGCCTGTGCTGGAGAAGATCAACCGGGACCTCAAGCCTGAGAGCCCGATCCGAAACTAAGTTGAGTGGTATCAGCGGGTTAGCTTGACGCTTGCGGCAGTCGTTGATTCAGGGGTTTTGCAACAAACTTCCGGAGATCAACGATGTGGACCGATACCACTCGGGCGCAATATGCCCGCGCGGGACTGACTTTGCCAAGCGATTTGACCGATGCCGAATGGTCGGTGCTCGAACCTTTCTTGCCGCCACCCTCCCACGTAGGCCGTCCGCGCAAATGGCCGCTGCGACGGATCGTTGAGGCGATCCTATATCTGCTGCGTGGGGGGCTGCCGTGGCGAATGCTGCCACCCTGCTTTCCGCCGGTCTCGACGGTTCGGCGCTGGTTTTACCTGTGGCGCGATAACAAACTGTGGCTCTCGCTCAATCATACCCTGCTATTGATGGCGCGTGAAGCGACGGGCCGAGAGGCTTCGCCCAGTGCTGGCGTGATCGATAGTCAGAGCGTGAAAACAACGGAAAGTGGCGGCCCGCGCGGCTTTGACGCAGGCAAGAAAATCAAGGGGCGCAAGCGCCACATCCTCACCGACACCGAGGGTCATTTGGTTCATGCGGTGATCCATACCGCCGACATTCAGGACCGCGACGGCGCGCCGCTGGTCCTGCGTGAAATCATCCACCGCTTTCCATGGCTGCGCCATGTCTTTGCCGATGGCGGCTACGCTGGCGACAAGCTCAGGCAAGCGCTCCGGCGTATCGGCAAATGGACTGTCGAGATCGTCAAGCGATCCGATGGTGCAAAAGGCTTTGTGGTTCTTCCGCGCCGCTGGGTCGTCGAGCGAACACTGGCTTGGCTGAACCGCAACCGTCGGCTCGCAAAGGACTTTGAACGGACCATCGCATCGGCAAATGCGTGGCTGTTCATAGCCTCCATACAGCTATTCGCGCGCCGCATCGCAAGGCTATGAAATTTCATCGGATAATTATGAATCAGGCTCTGAAACCTTTGACATCATCCTGACCAACCCACCCTTCGGAGCGGTGGTCAAGGCCGCGGAAAAGGGGCAGGCCTATATCGATCGATTTGACCTCAGCCGCCATCTTGGCAAGACCGCCTCGGGCGATGGTGAGAAGCAAAAGGCGGGTAAAGTGGCGGTCAAGCAGCGCGCCAGCGTCAAGACCGAAATCCTGTTCCTTGAGCGCATCCACGATTTTCTGAAACCCGGCACCGGGCGCGCGGTGATTGTCGTGCCGGACGGCATCCTGACCAATGGATCGCTGCAGGGCGTCCGGGATTGGGTTATGGAGCGCTTCCAGATTCTGGCGGTGATCTCCCTTCCCCAAGCCGCGTTCCAGCACTCGAGCGCAAGCGTGAAGGCCTCCTTGCTGTTCGTGCGCCGCCGCGCCGAGAACGAGGTTGCAGACGATAGCGAGGCCATCTTCATGGCTGCTCCTGCCAACATCGGTACGATGCGACAGGCCGCGACACCGTGCGCATGGAAGTCATCCAGCCGGGGGATGATGAGCGCCGGGTGCGCAAGCATCATGATCTATTCGCCTAGCCGGGGGCCGTTGCTTCGGCTGTCTGCGATGAGGCGCTGCTGCACCCGGCGCATAGCACAGCGAGGATCAATGTAGTGCGCTTTATAGCGGACCTATTGGGCCGACTGCTGAGGAATGTCGGTCAGCCTACCATCTGGTCCGAACTGCAATCCCACAGACCGGGCATTCGCTCCGAACATCGATCCGGTCGAATGCACCCATACAAGGCGTTCGCTCCCATCGGAGTTGGTTACGACCTGATTGGGCTGACCGAGCAGACCGATCACCTGCGCTTTAGTCATGCCGACCTGTAGGCGATCGACTGCCGCAACATCGTAGTTCGTGCCCATCGATACGCAGCCCGCGAGCAATAGTGAACCGCACCGGGATTGCCGGAGGCCATTTGGTTTAAGTTACGCGACCATGAGGATATCGTCCATCGTGGCATAGTATCGTTGCTCGGCTTCGGCAGGTGGGATGTTACCGATGGGCTCCAGCAATCGCCGGTGGTTGAACCAGTCGACCCATTCGAGCGTGGCGAACTCGACGGCCTCGAAGTTGCGCCATGGTCCCCGCCGGTGGATCACTTCGGCCTTGTAAAGGCAATTGATCGTCTCGGCCAAAGCGCTGTCATAGCTGTCGCCGACACTGCCGACCGATGGTTCTAAGCCGGCTTCGGCAAGGCGTTCGGTATATTTTATGGATACGTATTGCGATCCACGGTCGCTGTGGTGAACCAGGCCGCCACGATGAACTGGCCGACGATCGTGCAAGGCCTGCTCCAAGGCATCCAGCACGAAGCTGGCATGAGCCGTTCTGCTGACCCGCCAACCAACGATATAGCGGGCGTATACGTCGATCACGAACGCGACATAGACGAACCCGCCCCAGGTCGAGACGTAGGTAAAATCGGAGACCCACAGCCGGTTCGGCGCTGGTGCGTGGAACTGGCGGTTGACGTGGTCCAGCGGGCAAGGTGCCGTCTTGTCGCTGATCGTGGTGCGCATCGGCTTGCCACGGATCATCCCTGCCAAGCCTATATCGCGCATCAGCCGCTTAACGGTGCAGCGGGCTACGGCGAACCCTTCACGGTTCATCTGCCGCCAGACCTTGCGCACGCCGTAGACCGCGAAGTTCTCGGCGAACACGCGCGCGATCTCGGGCTTGAGCGCCAGGTCACGTCTTGCCCGCGCCGAAAGGCGCAATGGATCCAGTCGCTGCGCGACATGCTTGTGGTAGGTGGAAGGGGCGATCGGCAAGACCTTGCAGATCGGCTCGACCCCATGAACGGCACGCTGATCATCGATAAACGCGATCATAGCTTGAACGGGCGGTCGAACTCCGCCAGCGCAAAATATGCTGACGCCTTACGAAGACCTGCCGCAGCTCGCGGTTCTCGCGCTCCAGCGCCTTCGGCTTGTCTGCCGTATCGGTCGGCACGCTTGCCGCTGTCGACCTCGGCCTTATTCACCCACTCGTGAAGGGTCTGTGGTGCGCAGCCGATCTTGTCGGCAACCGACACCACGGCCGACCAGCGCGACGGATAATCGCCTTCGTGATCCAGTATCATCCGCACCGCACGGGCGCGTACCTCGGGTGAAAACTTGTTCGTTATCTTGCTCATAACGGCTCCGCCTTCTCAGGAGTTGGAGCCTCCGACAATCCCGGCGCGTTTCAGTTTTGAATGGCCAAGAAGACCAGAGACGGGACCGTTTACCAATTTGAACCCGCCGCCCAATCAGGCGATAGTGGGTATGATCCCACCCTCGACCCGGAGAGCCGCGCCATTGGTTGCAGCGGCAAGCGGACTTGCGAGATAGGCGACCATCGCGCCGACTTCGTCTGCCTCGATCAGTCTCTTGATGAGCGACAAGGGGCGCAGCTTGGTGAAGAATTCGACCTCCCGTTCGGCTTCCGGTGCATCCTTATGTTCGACAACAGAGCGGATGAAATCGACAATCCCCTCCGAACGGGTCGGTCCGGGCAATATACTGTTGACCGTGACGCCCGTTCCCCGTGTTTGTTCGGCAAGACCACGCGAGATGGAAAGCTGTGCTGACTTTGTCATGCCGTAATGGATCATCTCGGCGGGCGGCAGAAGACCGCTTTCGCTGGCAATGAAAAGCACGCGACCCCAATTTTTCTGCAACATCAAAGGGAAATAATGCCGGGCGAGGCGAGCGCCGCTGACGACGTTGACCTCAAATATATGATGCCAGTCCTCGTCCGTGATGTCGGCAAAGTCCTTGGCTTCATAGATACCAAGATTATTGACGAGGATGTCGGTGTCGGGAACGGCGGCGATGAGGGCGGCGGCACCTTCGGCGGTTGCAGGATCGGCAAGGACGGGATTAACGCTGCCGCCGATCTCCGTGGCGGCTGCCTCCAGCTTCACCTGGTTGCGACCGGTGATGGTAACCGCGACACCCTCGGCAGAGAGGCGTTTGGCTATCGCAAGGCCGATCCCGGCGGTCGATCCGGTGACGATGGCGGTTTTGCCGTTGAGTTTGAGGTCCATGATTTATTCCTGACAGTGGCGATCAACTGGACGGGAAATAGACATCTTCATCATTGATGCCTAGAATGCGTCTCATCACTTCAGAAGTGAATTCAAATCATGGATAATCGTTTTGGCGACATTGAGATATTTCTGACCGTTTCGGCGGAGGGTAGCTTTGCAAATGCCGCACGCATGCTGCGTCTCACCCCCTTGGCCGTCAGCCGATCCGTCGCGCGGCTGGAGAAGCGGCTCGCCGTTACGCTTCTGCGGCGCACCACGCGCGCGCTGGCCTTGACGACAGAGGGCGTGGCCTATCGCGATCGGATAAGCACCCTGATTGCGGAAATGGCAGAAGTTGAGAAAAGCCTAGGTCAGGCAAATCAGGTCGCGCGGGGGCTGCTGCGCGTCAACGCCTCGCCATCCTTCGGGGTCCAATGCCTGATCCCGGCCCTTCCCGGCTTTGCTGAACGCTATCCGGCCGTGAAGGTCGAACTGACGCTAACCGACAGCATCGTTGATCTGGTGGAGAAGCGAGCGGACATCGCAATCCGCATCGGTCCGTTGCGCGACACGCGGCTGCGCGCAAAAAAGCTGGGGCATAGCCGCATGGCACTGGTCGCCAGCCCGGACTATCTCGCGCGTCGCGGCGTCCCTCAGATTCCTGACGATCTCGACCAACATGACTGCCTGCGGTTCAGCTTTCGTCGTTCGATCGATAGCTGGCCGTTCCAGGTCGAAGGGCGCATCGTGCAAAAGCCAGTGGAAGGACGCTTCTTCGGCAATTCGGGCGAGGTGGTCCGGCAGATGGCTGTCGCGGGCTGCGGCATTGCCCGACATGGAGCCTTTCACGTCGCAGCTGACATTAAGGCCGAGCGGCTGGTCGAGGTGTTGAAAGAGTTCAATCCTGGCGATGGCGAGGACATTCACGCCCTCTATGCGGCGGAGGATCGCGCGGCGACGCGGATACGGGCGTTGTTGGATTATCTGGATTCGATAGAGTTGTTCGCGACATGATGTGCAGTGACGCGGACCGAGTGAACGCCGAATGCCTGCCATGGGTGTGCATGCAACGCCGATCTACAGGCCTGGAACCGACCTTCGACCTCAAATCATGCCAGCACGCGCTGCAAGATTTTACCACCGTATCAAGGCTGGTACGGCGATGCGCCCCAGCGCGGCTGACACGGCCACGGGCGCAACGTGCCAGATGCCCAGGTGCCCGATGGTGTCGAATGGGCATGACATGCCGTGCGCAAAACTGCCCAGCGCCCCCGCCGCTATGCCGGTGTAGAACCCGGCTAGATTGGGAGCAACCGGTGCACCACGGCGCAGCCAAACGACTAGCGCTGCCGCCACGCCAACGCCGCTAACGGTTCCGGCGATGAAGCAGTTCAGCCCATCCGTCGCGTGGTCGTGTCTGCCGACTGTCCCCTCCAGCGCCATCAGCAACAGGGCGGTGACGGGCAAGATAGCAAGCGCCGCTAGCAGCCAGCGCAAGCCATCCTGTCGGGCACCGACACGCGGAGCCGCCATGCGAACCACCGCCCGCGCCGCGGCAAGCCCGACCAGCGCGATAAGCCCGTTGGCGATAAAGAAGATGGCGGCCGCCTGCCCATTTGCAGGGCCGCTCCACAAGCCCTGCCACAGCGCAATCGCGGCGATCGTCAGCATGGTTGCAACCGCTACCAGCGCCAGACCATGACGCATGCGCAAGGGGCGCACTGGCTCAAGCTCGCCTGCGAGTTGTGCGATGAGGGGGTTGGGACGGGGGGGCATGGTCAGTCAGCCTCTTCGACGAGCGCGGACAGTTTCCTGAGGCCGCGATGAATGTTCACTTTGATCAGACTTTCGCTCTGGCCGGTGCGCATGGCCGCCTCGGTAACGGAAAGTCCTTCGATTTTCACCAGTTCGATTGCGTTGCACTGTGCCGGGGAGAGTTGCACGAAAAGCCGGTCAAGGCTCATCCGGGCCAGCACGGCTTCCTCCTCGCTGTCCGCAGGGGCATCATGATTGCCGAGTTCACTTTCGCTGGAGCGGTAAACCCGGCGCAAATGATCGACCCAGCGATAGCGGGCGATGGCCGCGAGCCACGGCAGGAAGGCCCGTGTTTCATCCCAGGTCGCGCGCTTGGCATGAATGGCAAGCAGCACGTCCTGCACCAGATCGTCGATCTGCGCCGGGGGCACGCGGCGGCGGAAGAAGCGTTCAAGCCAGAACTGCGCCTCGGTCAGCAGCACGGTGTAGGCACGCCGGTCGCCGCCCTGGCTCGCAATCATGAGCCGGGCGAAGGTAGGCTCGTCCGCGATCATCGCCGTTCCCTCTCCCTGTGACCGTTCATGCGCGCCGATGCCGCCAATGGCCAAACAGCGCGTCGAGCGACAGCACGCCGCCGCCGCGCACGATCAGCACCGCTGCCAGCGCGGCCCACAGGATATGCGTCGTCCACCAGGCTTGCGGATACACGAAAATCTGGATGACGAGCGTCATTGCGAGCAGCGCGCCGGCCGAGAGCCGGGTTGCCAGCCCGATCACTAGCAGCACCGGGAACAGATGCTCGCCCAGCGTTGCCAGTGGCGCAGCGATTTCAGGCGGTAGCGGGACGGCGGCATAGTCATTTTCGAACAGATAGCGGGTTGAGTCGCTGATCTCGAAAAAACTGTCCTCCGTCACTTTGCTCCGGCCCGATCGCCAGAATATCCCGGCGAGCGCGATCCGGGCCAGCAGCAGCGCTCCCCCCTCCGCCAAGCGCGATGCGGCGATGGCTACGATCCGATCGTACAATGTGGCGATGTGCTGCATGTGCTGGCCCCTCTGATGGCTGCGTATCAGCGATTGATCGGCGTCAGCGAGCCATTGCCCATCGGCGTCTTGGTCTTCACGCACATGCCCTGCTTGACCAGCTTCCAGGCGTTGCCCTGATAGTCGCGGGTCGAGGTTCCGGCGCAGCTCGTGCCAGCGCCAGCGGAGCAATCATTCTGCCCAGCCTTGGCGATGCCATAGCATTTTTCCATCGGCACCTTCTGCGCGGCGACGGGGGTGGTGGCGACGCCGGCTGCCAGAGCGGCGGTTGTGGCAAGTCCGGCAATGCGGGCGATAGTGGCGGTCTTCATGATATGCTCTCCGGCTTTGGGGGGCAGCGCTAGACGGTTGTCCAGGCGGTGCATGCCCCCTCTTTCGCCGGGCGAGCCGGGACCGTTACAGGCAGAGAATAATAATTGCCGCTGTAACCGGCCAGCGCGCGAGGGCGAACATCATGGCGTGCGATCACGCACCATCGTTTTCAAGGAGCCGCTGACATGACCACCAAGACCCGCACCGCATCCATCGCCGCTGCCGCAGCCGCCATAGCGCTCAGCTCATTTTCGGCCTTCGCGGCCGACGCGCCGACCGGAAGCAAAGGCCGCGCCCTCGGCACCAGCGACACCGTGCATTGCTATGGCCTGCATAGCTGCAAGGGCAATTCCGACTGCGCCACGGCTGAGCATGAATGCAAGGGCCAAAATGCCTGCAAGGGCCACGGCTTCAAGGCAATGAAGGCAGGTGAGTGTCTCACGAAGGGCGGAACGATCGGCGACCTCGGCTGATCCGACCCTGGTCCGGCGGGCCTTTGCCCCCACGGCCCGCCGGACCGCTTTTGACGCATGAGGACTTTCGCCATGACAGATATCGCCACATTCAGTGGGTTCGGCCTTGGCCTGCGCCGCGATCACTACCGTGATTTTCTCGCGGGCGATGTCGCCGTCGATTTTGTCGAGGTCATATCCGAAAACTTCATGGTCGATGGCGGGCGGCCGCTGCGCGTGCTGGAACAGGTGCGCGCCAAGCATCCGGTCATCCTGCATGGCGTATCCATGTCGATCGGCTCGGTACATGGGCTCGACGGCGATCATCTGGTCCGGCTCAAGGCGCTGGCGGATCGGATCGAGCCTCTGTGGGTGTCCGATCATCTGTGCTGGACGCGCACCAGCGCGCATAACAGCCATGATCTGCTCCCGCTGCCATTGACCCGCGCGGCGATCAATGTCGTATGCGACAACATCGACCGCGCGCAGGCAACGCTCGGACGGGCAATGCTGTTCGAAAACCCGTCAAGCTATCTGACGTTTCCGGAAGACGAGATGACAGAGTGGGAATTCCTGGCCGAGATGAGCCGCAAGACGGGCTGTTACCTGCTGCTCGACATCAACAATATCTACGTCAGCGCCTGCAACCATGGTTTCGATCCTGAGGCCTACCTTTCAGGCATACCCGCCGACAGGGTGCGGCAGGTGCATCTGGCCGGGCACACGCCGGGCGAGATCGTCATCGACACGCACGACCGGCCCGTTTGCGACGCTGTTTGGAACCTTTATGGTTTAGCCATTGGCCAGCTTGGCGAGGTGGCCGTGATGATCGAGCGGGACGATGCTATCCCGCCGCTGCCGGACCTTTTGGCAGAACTTGACCGTGCCCGCACGATTGCCGCCACCACGCGCGTAGAGATGGCACTATGACCCAGCTTTTGCGCGCGCAGGACGAATTTTTGGCCTGTCTGCTTGATGACGGCGCGCTCTTGCCAATGGGATGGGATGCGCGCCGCGCCGCGGGTATGGCCGTCTATCGCAATGCCTATCGAACGCGGCTTATCGATGTCTTGCGGAACACGTTCGAACGCACCGCAAGGCTGGTGGGCGACCATGCCTTCAGCCAGGCGGCCGCGCATCATCTGATCACGCATCCGCCTACGAGCTGGACCATTGACCTGGCCGGTGCGGGATTTGCCGAAACCTGCGCCGAACTGTTCGCCAATGATCCCGACGTGGGCGAGGTGGCGTGGCTGGAATGGGAAATGCACTGCGCATTCACCGCCGCCGACGGTGCGCCAATGACGCCGACCGATTTTGCTGCCACGACGGCGGACTTCGATGCCCGGCAATGGGACGAACTGCGGCTCGAACTCATTCCCGGCACAGCCTTGCGACCGGTCACATATGATCTTGCCCGGCTTTGGGAAACATTGGCCGATTCACAACAGGCTCCGGCGCTGGAAAGGCTGCGCGAGCCCAAGTGGTTGCTGCTGTGGCGCGAAGGCGAGCAACCGGTATTCGGCCTTGTTGCCGAAGCAGAAGGGTTCGCATTGGCAAACCTTCAGCAAGGCGGCGCATTCGGCGAAGTCTGCGTCGCGCTGATGAAGTATTTCGACGCTGCTGATGTCGCGACCAATGCCGGCACAATGTTGCTGAACTGGCTGGAACTTGGGATGATCCAACGGATACATTCCTAGCGGCACCACACCAGTATCGAGCCTGTTTGACAGGCTGCGGACATTAAAGGCGCATGGCAGCCAGGAAGGCGCGAAATGCGGCCGTCGGTTGGCGCCGGTTTGGATAGTAGAGATGGTTGGGCGGAAGCGTTGGCGCCCAGCCGCTTAGAACCTCGATGAGATCACCTGCCATAAGATGGTGC
The DNA here is from genome assembly GCF_032227065.1 of Sphingobium sp. SA2. Lineage (NCBI taxonomy): Bacteria > Pseudomonadati > Pseudomonadota > Alphaproteobacteria > Sphingomonadales > Sphingobiaceae > Sphingobium > Sphingobium sp. SA2. The sequence continues at coordinate 2,171,864 of NZ_JAPMXX010000006.1, read as the reverse complement.
GACGCCTGCGCCTTGATCAGGCAAGCAACGCCGAGACCCGCCAGCGCGGCGTCGCGCATCACATCGACATCGTTGGTGACGAAATTGTGGGGCATGGCACGCTCTGATGTTATGCCGTTCTGCTCGAACTCCCAGCGGTGCAAAGCGCCCGAACTGGCGTGGCGATAGCTGACGCAGCGGTGCTGAGCGAGGTCATCGGGATGCTCCGGCCGACCATGATCAGCGAGATAGTGCGGCGACGCAACGAAGATCAGCGGCACCGGATTGCTAATCCGTACCGAGATCATGTCCCCTTGAAGCCCTTGTGCATGCCGGACGCCGCAGTCGAAACGTTCGGCGACGATATCAACGAAGCCGTCATTGACCACCAACTCGACCAAGACATCGGGACAGTCGCGCGCCAGCGCAGGCAGTCGCGGCATGATGAGGTGGACGGCAGCGGGGCGATGGGCATTGACCCGCACGCGCCCCGCAGGATGCTCGCGTGCCCCATCAAGCAAACCCAGCACTTCCTCGACCGACGCCATGGCGGGTCGCAATCGCAGGAGCAGCGCTTCGCCGGCGCTGGTCGGTGCCAGCGAACGGGTCGTGCGATCGAGCAGTCGCAGATCCAGCTTCCTTTCCAGCACGCGCATCGCATGGCTGAGCGCGGAGGCAGAAAGGCCAAGCCGCGTCGCTGCCTTGGCGAAGCTGCCCGCCTCCACGATTTCCCCGAATATCGCGAGGCCCGACCAGAGATCGCGATCCATATATGAAAATCCTTCAGCAACCCATGCAAGTTCGATCGTCTAATCCTATCGGGTCGCACAATCCATATACCCTTTAGCAACCGCCGATGGAGACTGCCCGTGAACCTTCAATCCCTTCGCCCTCTTGGCTCGTCCGGCCTGCTCGTCAGCCCTCTTGCGCTCGGCACGATGACATTTGGAACGCCGCGCTGGGGCATGGACGGAAATGCCAGCCGCGCGGTGTTTGACCGCTATGTCGATCTCGGTGGCAATTTCATCGACACCGCCAATGTCTATTCAGGCGGCGCGTCGGAGGAAATGGTGGGAAAATTCATCGCCGACGCTGGCCTGCGTGAGCGTATGGTTATCGCCACCAAGTCAGGCTTCAGCACGGGCAAGGGCTTCCATCAGGGCGGAAACGGCGCGCGCCATATCCATGCCGCCGTCGAGGGTTCGCTCAAGCGGCTGAAGACCGATTTCATTGACCTATACTGGATTCACATCTGGGACGGCATCACCCCGGCGGAAGAGTTGCTCCAGACGATGAGCGGCCTCATCCAGTCCGGCAAGATCCGCTATTGGGGCCTGTCCAACAGCCCCGCCTGGTATGTGGCGCAACTCGCCACGCTGGCGCGGGCACAGGGACTGCCTGCGCCCATCGGTCTTCAATATTTCTACTCCTTGGTGGAGCGCGGTGTGGAGGACGAACATGTGCCGCTTGGCCGCGCGTTCGGCATGGGCCTCGTCCCCTGGAGTCCCCTCGCTTATGGCCTCCTGACCGGCAAATATGACCGGGCCATGGTTGAAGCCAGTCCAGCGCGTGAAGGTGGCGTTCCCAATGCGGGCGATGAGGGACAGGTATCGCGCGCAGAAGGTAGCAAACGGCTTGATAGGGATAATCCCTTTGGCGACACGTTGTTCACCGAACGTAACTGGCGGATCGTCGACGAGGTCAAGCGGGTGGCGGCAGAACTGGGCGAGACGTCAGCGCGGGTCGCCATCGCCTGGGTCGTCGGTCGCCCCGGCGTCGTCTCGACATTGATGGGCGTCAGTCGTGCCGAACAGGTGACGGACAATGTCTCAGCGCTTCAGCTTCAATTATCGGACAGGCATGTTGCAGCGCTCGATGTGGTCAGCGCAGAAGGTGGAAAATTTCTCTATGGGCTGTTTCAACCGCAAACACGCAACCAGATCGTTTTTGGTGGCGCGGACGTCCTGAACTGAAACCAGCGCGACCGGAGCCTTCGGGGTATTGGCGGATCCACTCCAAAGATGTCGGTGAAAAGCAATGACCAGCCTCGCCCCAGGCCGGTTACTCAAAGCCAGATGTTCGTTTCCCAAGTGTAGACGGTCCGCTTTTGCAACGACTGGCTACAAGGTATAAGCCAGCGTTCGTCGCGGTCATGGCCGTTCGGCACAGGTCGCCACGGGGCACGACATGGACCACGATGCCGCGGATGCGTCTGCCGTCGTCCAACATCTCGATTTACGGAATGCTATCCACATCGGTCATTCGACCGGAGGCGGCAACGTTGCTCGCTATGTGGCGCAATTCGACGAACCGCAGAGTCGCGTCGCCAAGGCGGCGCTGGTCACCGTAGTGTCGCCGCTGATGGTGCAGACAGATGCCAATCCGAGCGGCACACCGATCGCTGTCTTCGATGACTTCCGTACCGCGCTGGCCGCCAATCGCGCCGACTTTTTCCCAGCGGTGGCTGCTGGACCCTTTTACGGGATCAATGGGCCGGACGCGACCGTGTCGGATGCGGTGATCCGCAACTGGTCGCGGCTGGGGATGATCGGCCCCGCCCAGGCAAAGAAGTCGCGCAATCGCACATCGACCGGAGCCGCCATATTCGAATGTCCCACCGCGTAACAACATGATCCAAAACACAGCCGACACCACAAGGGCGCGCTGCATCATCAAGAGCATAATAAAGCCATCCATGGCGATACCCTGGATGGCGCTGCTCAGCTCCTAATGACGTTTTTGTCTATAATTCTGCCCTGGCGCAGTGAACCCGACGTCGCCGGGTCACGGGCCGCCCCAGTGGCTTGCGGTCCAAGTAGCGATGCACCGCCATCGGATCAAATCGCTAATTGCGAAAATTACGATGAAATAATAGTATCGACACATCGGTTTACTGTTCAGCAACAGTCCTGATCCACTGCGCCGCCAAATTTCCGGCGGCTTCCCAGCTTTTCACCGTCAGAACGGCACTTCCTCACCCTGGAAGTCGAACAGCTTTCCACTGTCGGGCACCTTCAACCCTTCGATCACGTCCAGCAATTGCAACGCGGCACGCTCTGGATCGGAGAGTTGACCCTTGGGAACATTGTTCTGGAACGGGCGCGACAATGCGGTGTCGACCGTGCCGGGATGCAAGGTCACGACGATGGCGCGATCATTGCGGCGGCGCTCCTCGATCGCAAGGTTGCGCACCAGCATGTTGAGCGCGGCCTTCGACGCGCGATAGCCATGCCACCCGCCAAGCCGATTGTCGCCGATCGATCCCACCCGCGCCGACAGGGCCGCAAAGACGGTGCGTCCGACTTTCGGCATGATCGGCAGGAAATGCTTGGCGACGATCGTCGGGCCGATCGCGTTGACGGCATAAAGCTGCGCCAGCCAGTCCGGGTCGAGATCGGACAGCGCCTTTTCGGGCTGCTGGTCGCCCCGATGGAGCAGGCCGGTCGCGACGATGACGAGGCTCGGCGCAGGGCCTTGGGCGACATAAGCGGCCGCTGCCGCGATGCTGGCCTCATCGAGCAGGTCGAGATGATGGTTGCCGCTGCGCGATCGCGCGAAGCCATGCACGACGTCGAACAGGCCTTCCTCGATCAGCGCGGCTTCCAGCGCGCCGCCCATGCCGCCCGACGCACCGATGATGACGGCGGCGCTTTTGCCAGCACCGCTCATGATCGGGTAAAGCGCCAGCGATCAGGCGCGCTTTCATCAGCGTCGAAGCGATAGCCGTCGCTGTCGAAGCCGCGCATCGCATCCACGTCTGTCACATGATGTTCGCACAACCAGCGCGCCATCATCCCGCGCGCACGCTTCGCATTGAAGCTGATGAACCGGGGACCATTGGGGCCGGGTTCGCGAAAATCGACGTCGATCACCCGCACGCCCGGCAGCTTGTCCTTCACCGCCGCGAAATATTCCTGGCTGGCGAGGTTTAGGATGACGCCTGATCCTTCCTCAGCCAGCTGGGTCAGCAGCAATTGCGCGATCCGATCGCCCCACCAGTCGGTCAGAGCCTTGTGACGCGGTGCCCAGCGCGTGCCCATTTCCAGCCGGTAGGGCCGGATCGCGTCGAGCGGTCGCAACAGGCCATAGAGACCCGACAACAGGCGCAGATGGTCCTGCGCGAACGCAACGCCCGCCTCATCCAGCGTGTCCACCTCAAAGCCGGTATAGACGTCGCCGGCAAAGGCGAACAGCGCCGGTCGTTCCGGCAGGTCGGCAAAGTCGCGGAACCGGTCGGCGTTGAGCTTGGCGAGGCGCGGGGAGATGTGCATCAGCTCCGACAACCGCTTTTGCGACAGATTGGCGGCGGAGCGTGCGAGGCTTTGCGCTTCCTCGGCAAAATGCGGCGTGGACGCCTCGACCGGCGGAAGGGGGCGCTCAAAGTCGAGCGTCTTGGCGGGGGAGAGAAGGGCGATCATCGTCGGCGGCGGTAGCGTCCGCCAGCCTATGCGTCAAACCTAGGCGCACCGGGAGAGCCGCTCTCTGGACCTTTGGCCATCGTCATACTATATACCGATCGGTATGGAACAGGTTGCAACCACGTCTCGCGGTCGCCCGCGTGAATTTGATCCGGCACAGGCCTTGGCCGCGGCGCTGCAGGTCTTCTGGCGGCGTGGCTATGAAGGTGCGTCGATTTCGGAACTGACCGAGGCGATGGGGATCACGCGTCCCAGCCTCTATGCCTGTTTCGGCAACAAGGAAGCCCTGTTTCGGCAAGCGCTCGACCTTTATGAGACCGAGAAGCTCTGCTATGTGAAGACGGCGTTGGAAGCCCCCACGGCGCGCGGCGTGGCAGAGCGATTGCTGCGCGGTTCGCTTGCCATGCAATGTAGCGACAGCGAGCCGCAGGGTTGTTTAGGCGTCATCAGCACCGTGGCTGGCGTGACCGAGGCGGACTGCATCCGCGACGAAGTGTTGAAGCGCCGCGCCTCGTCAAACGCCGCCTTGCTCGCGCGGTTCGTGCAGGCGAAGGAGGAGGGCGACCTGCCCGACGGCATCGAGCCGGAGGCGATGTCCTGTTATCTCTCGACGGTGATGCAGGGCATGGCGGTCCAGGCTTCGGGCGGCGCATCGCGCGAAACGCTGGAAAGACTGGTCCAGACCACGCTTGCCATGTGGCCGGGACGGTAAGGCCTGCAGTCGTTAAATGGTGATCTCATTCACCTGCGATAAATAATTACCGATCGGTATGTTATTCCGATTGACGCGGCGCAGCATCTCATTATATACCGATAAGTATGGAATGAACCACTGAGCCGACAGGCTTCAGGGAGGTAATTATGCGCTGCCCCATCATCAGAGGCGGTCCCTGACCGACTTATAGCGGTAGCCCAACAGGGCGTCGCACCCCCCACCGATATTCTCGTTCGATAGCTCCGCGCACCTGCGCGTAGGTTACGGCCATCGCTCATCTGCCGGACGCTCTGCGTATGTCCGGTCGGCGCGATCGGCTGCGCTCTTTTCATCACTGGTGCCGTCCAGGGAGGACGTAACACATGGCTTTTATAGATTTCGCCCAGCCCATGGCTGGAGCGCCCCTATCCGCATGCCTGGCGATGCCGGACACGACCGAAACTGCCACGCTTGAGCCTTTGGAATGGCAGGTGGTGGCGCTGGCAAAGGGCGATCGGCTCTCCACCCTGCGCCGCCCCGGCAGCTGGGACACATGGAGCGCGCTGATTTTCGGCCCGCGCCCAAGCCCGGTGCTGGCCAGCGAACGGCTGGAGGCGCTGCGTCGTTTGTCGGTCGAGGCCTGGCATCGCGGCTATGCCGTCACCCCTTCCGCCCTTGCCGACGCGCAAGAGGCCGGTTTCACCGCCGACCAGCTCGAATTGCTGCTCGCCACCATCAGCGCGGGCCGCAGCGCCCGTGGACGAAAGGTTCGCCCATGAACATGCTCGCCCCCATCCATGCCGACACCGCCAGCGAAATTTCGCCATCCAGGCAGCGCCGCCTGTCCCGGCGCGGCGGCGCGATGGCCGCGATTGCGCTGGTCCTCGTCGCCGGTGCCGCCTGGAAATGGCTGGACCAACCCGATGCCCAGGCTGCGGCCACGCCGATTGCCACCGTCGGCATCTCCGCGCCGCTCGCGCGCGAAGTGACCCAGTGGGACGAATATGTCGGTCGCTTTGCCCCCAGCCAGACCGTCGAAATACGGCCGCGCGTATCGGGCGCGGTCACCGCGCTCCACTTTCGCGACGGGGATGTCGTGCGCAAGGGCCAGTTGCTTTTCACGATCGACCAACGCCCGTTCCGCGCCGCGCTGGCCGAAGCGCAGGCCGACGTGGCCGCCGCCCGCAGCACCTTGGCGCTCGCCCGTTCGGATTATGCCCGCGTTCAGCGGCTGACCGGCGACGAAGCCATTTCAGCGAGCGAAGTCGATGCCTTGCGCGCCCGGCTGCAATCCGCACAGGCTGCGCTGGCCGCTGCCGAGGCGCGCGCGCGCCAGCGCTCGCTCGACATGGAATTTACCCAGGTCCGCGCCCCGATCGGCGGCCGCGTGTCCGACCGGCGCATCGACATCGGCAATCTGGTGGCCGGGGGCGACGGCGCCAGCGCGACATTGCTGACGACGATCAATGCGCTCGATCCGATCTACTTCACCTTCGACGCATCCGAGGCGCTGTTCCTCAAGGCGCAGCGTGACCGGGCGGATGGCGATGGCGCAACCGCGGTCGAGGTCCGCTTGCAGGACGAAACCGACTATAAGTGGAAGGGCAAGCTGGACTTCACCGACAATGGCCTCGACCCGCGTTCGGGCACGATCCGGGTGCGCGCGACCTTTGCCAATCCGGGGATGTTCCTCGCGCCCGGCCTGTTCGGCAATATGCGGCTTGCCAGCGGCGGCACGACCCGCGCCTTGCTGGTGCCGGACGCCGCGATCCAGTCCGACCAGGCGCGCAAGACGGTGCTGGTCGTAGGCAAGGATGACAGCGTGTCCGCCAAGCCGGTCGAACTCGGCCCGGTCGTGGATGGCCTGCGGATCATCCGGTCCGGCCTGACGCCGCAGGACCGCGTCATCGTCGGCAATGTTCAGGCGGCCATGCCCGGCACCAAGGTCGCGGTGCGCGCCGCGCCGATCGTCCCGCAGCCGACGCCCGTGACGCCCGTCGATCCGGCCGCCGCACCCGCCGCCGCCCAGGCGACCTTTGCGCGCTAAACCCATTTCCCAAGGATAACGCCCATGCGTTTCTCCCGCTTCTTCATCGACCGGCCGATCTTTGCGGCCGTGATCGCCGTGATCATCACGGTGGTCGGCGCGCTCGCCTTCATCGGGCTGCCCGTCGCCCAATATCCCGACATCGTGCCGCCGACCGTGACGGTCAGCGCGCAATATCCCGGCGCATCGGCCGAAACGGTGGCCCAGACCATCGCCGCGCCGATCGAGCAGGAAATCAACGGCGTCGATGATATGCTCTATGTCAGCAGCCAGTCGACCGGCGATGGCAAAGTCACGATCACCGTCACCTTCAAGATCGGCACCGACCTGGATGCCGCGCAGGTGCTGGTGCAGAACCGCGTGGCGGTTGCCATCCCGCGCCTGCCCGAAGAGGTGCAGCGCTTAGGGGTCGTCACGCGCAAGACATCGCCCGACTTCCTGATGGTCGTCAATCTCCAGTCGCCCGACGGATCGCTCGACCGCAACTACCTCTCCAACTATGCCCTGACGCAAGTGCGTGATCGCCTCGCGCGGCTCGACGGCGTGGGCGACGTGCAACTGTTCGGCGCGCGCGACTATGCGATGCGCGTGTGGATCGACCCTGGTCGCGCCGCCGCGCTCAACCTGACGGCGGGCGAGATCGTCGCCGCCCTGCGCGCGCAGAATGTGCAGGTGTCCGCAGGTGCCATCGGCCAGCCGCCTTATGACAGCGGCGAAGCCTTCCAGCTTGGCGTCGAGATGCAGGGCCGCCTGAACGAACCCCAGCAATTTGCCAATATCGTCATCCGCACGGACGCCGATGGGCATCAAGTCCGCGTGGCCGACGTCGCTCGCGTAGAACTCGGCGCGCAGGATTATGGCATCAACACCTATCTGTCCGGCAAGCCCACGGTCGTCATCGCGGTCATGCAGCGTCCCGGCTCCAACGCGCTCGACGCGGCGGAGAAGGTGAAGGCGGAAATGGACAGCCTGTCCCAGCGCTTTCCCAAAGGGCTGGAATATAGCGTTATCTACAATCCGACCGAGTTCATCAGCCAGTCGATCGACGCGGTTTATGACACGCTGTTCGAGGCGGTGATCCTGGTCGTCCTCGTCATCCTCATCTTCCTCCAAAATTGGCGCGCGGCGGTCATTCCGATCATCGCCATCCCGGTTTCGCTGATCGGCACCGCGACGATGCTGGCGGCGGTCGGCTACTCGCTCAACAATCTCTCGCTCTTCGGCCTGGTGCTGGCGATCGGCATCGTTGTCGATGACGCCATCGTCGTGGTCGAAAATGTCGAACGCAATATCGAGGAAGGCATGTCTCCATTGGAGGCCGCGCGCTTCTCGATGGACGAAGTGGCGGGCGCGCTGGTCGCGATCGTGCTGGTGCTGTGCGCGGTGTTCGTGCCGACGCTGTTCATCACCGGAATCTCTGGCGCTTTCTACCAGCAATTCGCCGTCACCATCTCGACGGCGACGGTCATCTCGCTGCTGCTTTCGCTCACCCTCTCGCCCGCCGCCGCTGCCCTGCTGCTGAAGCCCAAGCACGGAAATGATGCACCAGCAGCGGACGCCCCGCGCTGGAAGCGGTGGCTGCAAAAGGCCGCTGACGCCTTCAACCGCGGCTTTGAACGGATGAGCGATCGCTATGCCAGCCTCACCCGCTTCCTGGTCGCCCGGCCCAAGAAGATGCTGCTCACCTATGCGGGCCTGATCGCCGCAACCATCGCGTTATTCTGGGTCACCCCCGGCGGCTTCATCCCCGCGCAGGATCAAGGCTATTTCCTGGCCGTGGTCCAGCTTCCGCCCGGCGCATCGCTCGAACGCACCGACAAGGTGACGCGCGAAGTCGCGGAGAAGATCCTGCCGATCAAGGGGCTGCGCGGCGCGGTGATGTTCGCTGGCTTCCATGGTCCTTCGCAGACCGCCGCGCCCAATTCGGCGGCGATCTACTTCCCCTTCACCAGCTTTGCCGAACGCAAGGAAGTGGGGGCGACCTATGCCGGGATCATGGAGCAGGCCGGCAAGGCGATCGGCGACTATGACAAAGCGCGCATCATTCTCGTGCCGCCCCCCGTCATCCAGGGCATCGGCTCGGCCGGTGGCTATCGCACGATGATCGAGGATCGCGAGGGGCGCGGCTATGACGCGCTGAACAAGGTCGCCACCGACTATATCGGCAAGGCCAATACGACGCCCGGCCTCGCCCAAGTCTATACCCTGTTCGACGTCGCCACCCCGCGCATCTTCGCCGATGTGGACCGGCGCAAGGCCGACCTGCTGGGTGTGCCGCCCGAACGGGTGTTCGAAGCGATGCAGGTTTACCTTGGTTCTGCCTTCGTCAATGACTTCAACCTGCTGGGCCGTACCTATCGCGTCACGGCACAGGCGGATCAGGCATTTCGCGGATCGACGGCGGACATCGCCAACCTCAAGACCCGGTCCAATTCGGGCGCGATGGTGCCGCTCGGTTCCCTGTCGACCTTCCAGGACAAGACCGGCCCCTATCGCGTCGTCCGCTATAATCTGCTGCCTGCGGTGGAGGTCGATGGCGATACGGCACCGGGCTATTCCTCCGGCCAGTCGCTCAGCACCATCGAAAAGCTGGGTGAAACGGCGCTCCCCGCCGGCTATGCGCAGGAATGGACCGGCATCGCCTATCAGCAGGCGACGGCGGGCAATACGGCGGGCCTGGTGTTCGGGATGGCGGTCTTCTTCGTCTTCCTGGTGCTGGCCGCGCAATATGAAAGCCTGACCCTGCCGCTGGCGATCATCCTGATCGTGCCGATGTGCCTGTTGGCCGCGATGCTGGGCGTGAACTTGCGGGGAATGGACAATAATATCCTCACCCAAATCGGCCTGGTCGTGCTGATCGCGCTGGCGGCCAAGAACGCCATTCTGGTGGTCGAATTCGCCAAGCAGGCCGAGGAACAGCAGGGCCTCTCGCCCGTCGAGGCGGCGGTGCAGGCCGCGCGCACCCGGCTGCGGCCGATCCTGATGACCAGCTTCGCCTTCATCTTGGGCGCTGTGCCGCTGGTAATCGCGCAGGGGGCTGGTGCCGAGCTTCGCCAGGCCTTGGGCACGGCGGTCTTCTTCGGCATGGCCGGGGTCACGGCCTTCGGTCTGCTCTTCACCCCCACTTTCTATGTCGTCTGCCGCGCGCTTGGCGACCGCTTCGCCCGTCGCGGGCGGAGCGGCCAGGCTCCCGCGCTGCAACCGGCCGAATAGGAACCCACGTCATGACCAAATCCCTGTTCGCTGCCCTGTTGGCAGCCACTGCCCTCACGGCCTGCGCCGCTGGCCCCGACTATCGGCCGCCGGTCACGCCCCCCACCGCCGCCGCGCCCTTCATCGGCACGGCAACCCCCGCCGTCAGCACGGCGGAGGCGCAGGGCGATTGGTGGCGGCTCTATGAAGACCCGCTGCTAGACCAGCTAGTGGGCGATGCGCTGCGCGCCAATACCGATATCCGCGTCGCGGTGGCGCGGCTGGAGCGGGCACGCTCCACCCTGCGCGGCGCACGCTCGGATCGGCTGCCCTCGACCGGCCTCGACGGCACCGTCACCTATGGCCGCACGGCAGCGGCGCAGAGCTTCCCCGGCCTCGACCGGGAAAATCGCACCGTCGATGCGGGGTTCAGCGTCGGCTATGAGGTCGATCTGTTCGGCCGGGTGAAGCGCTCGATCGAGGCGGCGCGCGGCGACCTGGGCGCGGCCGAGGCGGATGCCGACGCCGTCCGCGTGGCGGTCGTCGCCGATACGGTGCGCGCCTATGTCGACGCCACATCTTCGGCCGAGCGGCTGGCCGTGGCGCAGCGCACGGTCGACCTGCTCGATCGCTCGATCCGCATCACTGGCGCGCGCTTCGACGCGGGCCGATCGGATCGGCTCGACGTGATCCGCGTGACAGCCTTGCGCGACCAGCAAAAGGCGCTGGTACCAAGCCTTGCCGCTGACCGGGATGCCGCCCTGTTCCGACTCGCGACGCTGACCGGGCGCACACCGCAAGTCTTGCCCGCCGATATCCGCGCCAGCGTCACCACGCCGACCCTGGCCCAGCCCATTCCCGTGGGCGATGGTCGCGCGCTGCTGGCCCGGCGGCCCGATGTCCGCGCCGCCGAACGCCGCCTCGCCGCCGACACGGCACGGATCGGGGTGGCGACGGCGGACCTTTATCCGCGCATTTCGCTGGGCGGCGCGGTCGGCACGACCGCCATTGGCGGCGGCGACATATTGGGCGGCGGTCCGCTCCGCTGGGTGCTGGGACCGCTCATCAACTGGGCCTTCCCCAATCAGGAAGCGATCCGCGCCCGCATCGGCGCGGCGCGCGCCGACAGCGCCGCAAAGCTCGCGACCTTCGATGGCACGGTGCTGCGCGCGCTGGAGGAGACCGAAACCGCGCTGTCCATCTATGCCCATGCCATGGAACGCCGCGACACGTTGCAGGCCGCACGCAACGCCGCCGATCGCGCCGCCCGCATCAGCCTCGCTCGCCAGCGGGAAGGGCAGATCGATTTCCTGACCGTCCTCGACGCCCAACGCACGCTCGCGGACGCCGAAGCCAACCTCGCCTCGGCCGATCGCGCGGTTGCCTTTGCCCAGGTCGATCTCTTCCGCGCCTTGGGCGGGGGGTGGCAGAGGGTCGGGTAAAGCACCTCGGTTGCGTACAGCGATGCGTACAGTGGTAAGGCCTTTTTGCTTCTCTCCTACTTGACCTATCGCTCAGATTCAGATGTTGGAAAATTGTTATAACTGTTTGTTTTTAATGTATTATATGGCGATCCTATCGACATGAAGACATAGGATCGCCCTGTTATCCCGTACGTCCTTCTGCACGCCCGAAATCAGCGAACAGGATGATCATACACTGTGATCGATAGCGTGGCGGTGCCGTTATGTGCGCCCGACGTGGATCAACACTGTTGCTGAACAGTAAACCGATGTGTCGATACTATTATTTCATCGTAATTTTCGCAATTAGCGATTTGATCCGATGGCGGTGCATCGCTACTTGGACCGCAAGCCACTGGGGCGGCCCGTGACCCGGCGACGTCGGGTTCACTGCGCCAGGGCAGAATTATAGACAAAAACGTCATTAGGAGCTGAGCAGCGCCATCCAGGGTATCGCCATGGATGGCTTTATTATGCTCTTGATGATGCAGCGCGCCCTTGTGGTGTCGGCTGTGTTTTGGATCATGTTGTTACGCGGTGGGACATTCGAATATGGCGGCTCCGGTCGATGTGCGATTGCGCGACTTCTTTGCCTGGGCGGGACCGATCATCGGTCCTGACAAGGCTTTCATCAGACTGACACTGGTTTACGGTGTCGGCATTGGCCTGTTGTCGCTAGCCACGCCGATCTCGGTGCAGATGCTGATCAACTCCGTGGCGAATACGGCGTTGCCAGCGCCATTGTTCACGCTGGCGGCGATCCTGCTCGGATTGTTGCTGATATCGGCGCTGCTCGGCGCGTTCCGCATGCATTTGATGGAGATGTTCCGACGCCGTTTCTTCGCCCGGCTGGTCGCGGACATCACCTTGCGCGCGGTGTACGCGCAAAATCCCTTTTTCCAGGACGAGCGACGCGGCGACCTGTTCAACCGTTTCTTCGAGTTGATGACGGTGCAGAAGGCGATCCCGTCGCTGCTGATCGGAGGCTTTTCGATCATCCTGCAAGCGAGCGTCGGCTTTGTCGTGACGGCTTTCTATCACCCCTTCTTCCTGGCGTTCAACGTCGGCTTCATCTTCGCCGTCTGGCTGATCTGGCGTCTTTGGTATCGGGGCGCGATGCGGACGTCGGTGGCGCTGAGCTATCGCAAATATGAGGCCGCCCACTGGCTGGAAAGCGTGGGTGGATCGAACGGCTATTATAAATCGAGCCGCCATCTCCACTTCGCCATGGACCGGTCCGAAGAGGCCACCGCCGCCTATGTGAAGGAGCATAAGGCGCATTTCCGCTATGCCTTCCCGCAAAGCCTTGCGCTGCTGATCCTCTATGCGGTGGCCAGCGCCGGGTTGCTGGCGCTGGGCGGCTGGCTGGTCATTCAGGGGCAATTGTCGATCGGCCAACTGGTCGCGGCCGAACTGATCCTGTCGAGCATCTTCTATGGGGCCGCACAATTGGGGCCGTATCTCGACAGTTTCTACGATCTGGTCGCAGGCGTCGAGGAACTCTCGCTGATCCTCGCCATTCCGCAGGAGCAAGTGCCCGAACCCAAGCCCGACGCCGCACGGCCCGCCCATGGCGCGCTCGTCCTCCATTCCGTCCGCGCGCCGATCGGCCGCGACGAAGCGGAGATCGACATCGTCATTCCAGGCGGCAGCCGGCTGATCGGTGCGGCCGACCCGGACATGGACCGCCTGCTCTCCACGCTGCTCAAGCGGCATATCCGGCCGACCAGCGGCATCATCACGCTGGGCGGCGCGGACATCACCTCGCTCGACATGTATCAGCTTCGCAGCGACGTGATCGTCCTCAACCGGCCGACCATCGTGGAAAGTTCGATACGCGATTATCTCTCGCTCGCGCGTGCCGAGAATGACTCCGTCGGCATCATGGACGTGTTGCGCGCCGTGGGCCTGGACGAACGGGTCGCCGCCCTGCCCGATGGCATGGACACGCGCCTGTCCTCCACCGGCTGGCCGTTGGCGCTGGTCGAGATCATGCAGTTGAAGCTGGCAAGCGCCCTGCTCGCCCAGCCGCGCATCCTCGTCCTGTCGGCACTCTACGACATGGTGCCGGTCCATCATCTGGAGGCGGCTTTCGCCATGTTGAAGGGCAAGCCCGTGACCATCCTCTATTTCTCCAGCCGCCCGCACGACATCACCCTGGATGGCTGGCTGTGGCTGGGTCGCAAGAAGCAGCGCCTGGTTGCCGACCGGGAGAGTTTCGACGCCCTGCGCGCTGGCGCTGGCAAGGAGGCTGGCGATGCCGTTTCGCGCTAATCATCTGTCGCATTTCAAGACGCTGGCGAGCATTCGTGCGCCGCGCGTCACCCGCGCGCTGGCATGGATGCTAGTGGCGACGATCGTCGGCTGCATCCTGTTCATGATCTTCGTGCCGTGGGTGCAGACCGCGCCGGGGACCGGCGCCGTCATCGCGCTCGACCCGCGCGACCGGGTGCAAAATATCACCGCGCTCGTCCCCGGCCGGATCGAACAATGGTATGTCACCGACGGCAGCTTGGTAAAGCGTGGCGATCCGATCGCACGGATCAGCGACAATGATCCCAATCTGCTCGACCGCCTGCGCGCCGAACGGGCGCAGGCCGATGTCGAAATCATGGCAGCGCAGCAGGCCATGCGGGTGGCGCAACTGGACGTGTCGCGCATGGAAACGCTGTACCGCGAAGGCTTGGCCCCCCGCCGCGACTATGAACTGGCCCAGATCAAGGTCAGCGATTATGCCGCCAAGGTCGCGCAGGCGCGGGCCGAGCGGACGCGCGTGGACGTCAGCCTCAACCGCCAGTCGGTCCAGATGATCCGTGCGCCGCGCGCTGGCCGCGTGCTGCGCATCCAGGGTGGCGACAATGCGACCATGGTCAGCGCGGGCGACATCGTAGCGACCTTCGCACCCGAACAGTCGCAGCGTGTGGTCGAGCTTTATGTCGACGGCCGCGATGTGCCGTTGATCGAGATCGGCCGCCGTGTCCGCTTGGAATTTGAAGGCTGGCCCGCCATCCAGTTCAGCGGCTGGCCCTCCGTCGCGCAGGGCATGTTCGATGGCAAGGTGCGCGCGATCGACGTGTCGGCATCGGCCAACGGCCTGTTCCGCGTCATCGTAGAACCAGCAGCGGACCGGCCGGCTTGGCCGCAGGAACCCTATGTCCGATTGGGGGCCAAGGTGCGCGGCTGGGTGTTGATGGATACCGTCAGCGTCGGGTTCGAACTGTGGCGGCAACTCAACGACTTCCCGCTGCAATTCCAGCGTCCCGGCAATGTGCCCGACGCTTCAGCGACGAATGCGACCGATGCCAATGCCAACAGCAATGCCAAGTAAGCGCCTGCTCATCGTCGCCGCGCTGATGGCGACGGTTGCGCCTGCGATCGCGCAGGATATCGCGCCGTTGCCGACGCGGGCGGCTGCGCCCTCCCTGTCCGGCCCGCTGCAACTGGCGGATGTGCTGGCGTCATCGCGCCAACATGCGCCGCAGGTGCTGGAAGCGCTGGCGCGGGTGCGCGGCGCGCAGGGCAAGCGCCTGTCGGCCGAGGGCGCGTTCGACACGGTCTTTTCCGCCGCCGCCGACAGCCGCCTGACCGGCTATTATGACAGCCGCTATGCCGAAACGAAGGTGACGCGGCCGCTCGAACAATGGGGCGGCAATGTCTATGGCGGCTATCGTGTTTCCGACGGGCGCTTCCCCATCTACGAGGATAAAAGCTACACCAACCAGCTTGGCGAGATAAAGGCAGGCGTGGTGCTGGCGCTGCTCCGCGACCGGGCGATCGATGATCGGCGGTTCAACCGGACGCAGGCCGAAGCCGATATTGCGCTCGCCGATGCCGACCGCCTGTTCGTCGCGATCGGCGTGCAGCGGCGGGCACTGGACGCCTATAATCAGTGGGTGGTGGCGGGCGAACGGCTGGAGATCGTGCGCAATCTGCTGGCGCTGGCGCAGGATCGTCAGACGGGGCTGGAGCGCCAGGTCACGCTGGGGCTGCGCCCGCGCATCATCCTGACCGAGAATCAGCAGAATATCCTACGGCGGCAGACATTGGTGGTGCAGGCGGAACAGGCGCTGGCCAGTGCCGCCAACACGCTGTCGCTCTATTGGCGTGACGCGGATGGACGGCCGGTGATCCCGTCGCCTGCGCAACTGCCATCGGACCTGCCCAACCCCCTGCCCTTGCCGGTCGATCCCAAATCGGCGCTGTCGATGCGGCCGGACCTGCGCACCATCGATGTGCGGATGCAGGTCGCGCGCGACCGGCTGGCGCTGGACCGCAATGCGCTGTTGCCCCGCCTCGACTTCAACGCCGAAGCGTCGCGCGACATCGGACCGATCGGCGAGGGCGGACGATCGCGCGAAGGCACGGACACCCGCGTCGGGCTGACCTTCACCCTGCCACTCCAGCGCCGCGCGGCGCAGGGCCGGATCATGCAGACCCAGGCGGAGATCGAGGCGGCGATGCTGCGTGGCCAGGGGCTGCGCGAGCAGATCATCGCGGAGATCGACACGATCGGCGTCGCGGTCGATGCGACCGAGCGGCTGCTGACGCTGGCAGGCGACGAACAGGCGCGCGCGCAGGACATGGCCCAGGCCGAACGACGCCGGTTCGAAATGGGGGCGAGCGACTTCTTCCTGGTCAACATCCGCGAGGAAGCGGCCGCCGATGCGGCCTTGCGCAAGCTGGATGCCGCCTATCGGCAGTTGATCGCCCATGCGGACCTGGCCGCCGCCAGCGCCGATACCGACGCCTTGGGACTATGAGCGGATAATCGTCGCGCGCTTCACACGGCCAACCGCGCGCGCTTCACACGGCCAACCGCGCCCGCTTAATGCGCAGGGTCACGATCAGGCCGGTTTCGGCCCAGTCATAATCGATGGTGCCGCCAAGTTGGCCGCGCACGCTACGCTGCACCAGCTTGCTGCCGAAGCCACCTGCGCCGTCCGGCTCCTCCACCTTTGGTCCGCCATGTTCCAGCCAGGTGAGGATGACATCATCCTCCTCGGCCATGCTGGAGACATCGAGCGTACCGGCCTCATGCGACAAGGCGCCATATTTCATCGAGTTGGTCGCCAGTTCGTGAATGACGAGGGCCAGCCCGGTCGCCGCATGTTCGCCCACGCCCATCCGCTCGACAGCGACCCTGATGCGGCCCTTGAACGCGCCCAGATCGTCATAGGGGGCCAGCAATACCGACAGAAGATCGCCCAGCAATGCCGCATTACCCTGCCCATTGGGCAGCGGGCGGACCAGATCATGCGCCCGGCCCAATGCCGACAAACGCTCGGTCAATTCCCCCGCCATATCCTCCTTGCTGAGAGCGGAGCGCGAGGAAATGGCGGTCAGGCCCGATGCTATGGCGAGCAGATTCTTGACGCGATGGCTCATTTCCCCGGCCAGAAGCTCATGCCCCTCTTCGGCCTGCTTGCGGCCGGTCACATCCAGGAAGATGCCGTACATGGTCCGCCCGACGATGCCGTCATCCTCGCCTTGGCCGCGCGCGGCGATCCACCGCACTTCGTCGCCGATCAATATGCGGAAATCGGTTTCATAGGGACCAAGGATGGCGCGCGTCGCGGAGAATGCGGATCGCACCCTGTCCCGGTCGGCGGGGTGAATGCGTGTGGATAGTTTTTCGAACGTGACCTGCTCACCCTGCGGCAGACCCCATAGTTTGAAGCCCAGCTCATCCATGGTGAAGGCGTCGGTATCGACATTCCAGGCCCAGAGCGCGACTCCAGCGGCGAAGATCGCGCGCCGCAACTGCGCGGGCTGCCACTCATGCGCCTCCGGCATTTCTTGAACCAATGTCATTCCCCGATCATGCCGTGCGTCCAGCCCCTATCACAATGGGCGGGCAGCGGGGGAATAATCCATCGGATGCCGCTTGGCGGTCAGGCTTCGGTCGGATGGATGGTTTCGAGCCGATCGGCCAGTTCGGCATTGCGGAAGGGCTTGGTCAGGCGCGGCAGATCCGGTGCAATCCCCTCCGCCTCGGCATAGCCGGACACGATCAGCACAGGCAGGTCGGGCATCCGGGTCCGCAGGCTGCGCGCCAGTTCCTCGCCATTCATCCCCGGCATCAGATGGTCGGTCACCAATATGGTCGGCGCGACGCCCGCCTCGATCAGGTGCAGGGCTTCCTCGGCGGATTTCGCCTCGACCACGTCATAGCCAAGGTCGTTGAGCATGTCGGCGGTACTCATCCGCACCAGTTCCTCATCATCGACCAGCAAGGCCGTGCCGCGCGCGACGGATATGCGCGGCAGCACGCGAATCTGATCGTCACTGCCGATCGCGTCCGGGCTGACGGGGAGCCAGAGTTCGACCGTGGTTCCCTCACCCGGCGCGCTGATGATGGTCAGCCCACCGCCCAGTTGCGCGGCCAGGCCGTGGGCCATCGACAGGCCAAGGCCGGTGCCCTTGCCGATGCCTTTGGTCGAAAAGAAGGGCTCGATGGCGCGCGCGCGCGTTGCTTCGTCCATGCCGATGCCCGTGTCGGCGACCGAGAGGCGCACATAATGGCCGACGCGCAGGCCCGCGGGATGCCGCCCCCGCACGCTGGCGCGGCTCGCCGAGATGGTCAGTTCGCCGCCCGCAGGCATGGCGTCGCGGGCGTTGACGCTTAAATTAAGGATCGCCATTTCCAGCTGGTTGGCATCGGCCCGCGCCGGGGGCAAATCGTCGGCGATGCTGACCCGCAGGTCGATTTTCGGGCCGATCGTGCTGCTCACCAGGCTCGCCATCCCTGTGACGAGGTCATCGAGCGCGACCGCCTTGGGCTGGAGCGGCTGTCGCCGCGCGAAGGCGAGAAGGCGTTGCACCAGCGTCTTGGCGCGTTCGGCCGATTGGAGCGCGCCGTCGATCAGGCGACGTTCGCGCTCGCTGCCCAGGCCGCGGCGCATCAGCAGGTCGAGCGAGCCGATGATGGGGGTGAGCAGATTGTTGAAGTCATGGGCGACGCCGCCGGTCAACTGGCCCATCGATTCGAGCTTCTGCGACTGGCGCAACGCTTCCTGGGTTTGCAGCAATTCTTCTTCGCGCGCCTTGTCTTCGCTCAGGTCACGGCCGATCGCGATGAAATTCACCCCGTCCGGTTCGGGCGACACGGTCCAGCCGATCGGCGTCCAGCCGCCGTCAGCCGTGGCGATGCGATTTTGAAAGCGGGTGGGAAGGCCGGTGCGGCTCATATCCTCAATGGCGGCGAGCGTCACCGCCGCATCATCGGGATGCATGAAATCGACATAGGGTGTCGCCAGCAGATGCGCCTCCGACCAGCCCAATACGCGGGTCCAGGCGGGATTGACTGCCCCCATGCGCCCGGCAAAGTCCGCGCGGGCAAGCATGTCTTCGGACAATATCCACAGCCGGTTGCGCTCGGAGGCTTCGGCTTCGCGGCGGGTGCGCTCCGCCAATATCTGCTCGGTGGTTTCGACACAGGCGCAGAAGAGGCCATCGACCGTCCCGGCCGCGTCGCGAACTGGCGTGTAGGAGAAAGCGAAATGCGCTTCGCGCGGACGGCCCGGACGATCGAGCATGAGTTCGATATCGTCCATATGCACAGGCTCGCCCGCCGACACCTTGGCGAAGAGCGGGGCGATGTTCGCCCGGATTTCGGGCCAGACGTCGAAGAAGGTGCGACCGAGCGCTGCCGGATGGCGGTCCGCCAGCATCGGGGCGTAGCGGTCATTATAGAGGAAGATATGGTCAGGCCCCCAGCCGATGAACATCGGTTGATCGGCCGACAGCATGAGGGCCACCAGCGTCTTGAGCGGCTGCGGCCAGCTTTGCGGCGCGCCAAGCGGCGTTGCCGACCAGTCCTTTGACCGGACCAACTCGCCCATGACCCCGCCCCCCGACAGGAAGTGCATGTCCTGGCCGCGATCCATGCTGGCAGCGCTATCATTCATAAAAGGGGTAATCCGTCGGTCCTATCCATCATCTGATCTTTGCGAACCGACGCCAGCCTTCACAGTTCCGTCCAATATGCAATATGCCCTTGTTTTTGCGAAAATCTTGCCCGTCATCTGCGCCGAAATGGTGCCAAAGGGTGGCGACTTTTCCCCAGCGATGCTAGGACGGGGCAAGGCAGAACCAGATATGATACTCGCTCCCCCACGGCCCGGCATCTATGTCAGGGGCACCGAAACCGTCGATCAGATCCTCAAGGCCGCGCTCGACGTGCTGATCGATGAAGGAGCCGACGCCTTCACCCTGCGCCGCATCGCCGCGCGGTGCGACATGAAGGTCGGCAATGTCAGCTATCATTTTCCGCGCAAGGAAATGCTGATCCAGGTGATGCTCGATGAACTGGTCGAGTCTTATGGCAGCGTGCTGGATCAGACGGTGCGCAAGCCGGGGCTGACCGCCGAAGAGCGGCTGAGACGGATCATCCTCCTATGTCTTGACGACATCCAGACCAAGCGCACGACCCATTTGTTCACGGAATTATGGGCGCTCGCCAATCATAGCGATTTCGTCGCGGATCGCGTCCGTGCCTTTTACCAGCGCGTGCATGATGCGATCGGCGAATATGTCGCGCAGCTCAATCCCGCCTTGTCCCCCGACGACGTGCATAGCGTGGCCCTGTTCATCAGCGCGTCGATGGAAGGATCGACGCCGTTCCTGGGCCATGGCAAGCCCTGGGCACACAAGATGCCGGCATTTACCGCGCTTGCCGCTACGTCATTCATCCACCTGGCCAAGACGGTGACCGCGCGCGATATTGCAGGGTTGGTCACCGAAACGGCGTGATCATGCTACTGCCTGCGCTTTGTTGCGGTGCAGAAATAAATTCGCGACCGCCCCCGTTAAGCGCTTGACCGATCCCGGACATCTGTCCAGACTTCATGCCAGCGCTGGGGGGCGTGGACAGCGTGAGTCCGCAGGCCCGCCCGCCGCATCAAGGGGGATCAGGCCAGATGTCGAGGACCGCCACCAAGGCAATATTCGCTGCCGCCGCGCTAGGCTGGACGCTGTTCGCGACCGCGGCATGGGCTGCTCCCGCCGCTGAGACCGACGCCGTGCCGGAAGCGGAAACATCCGACGTGATGACCATCCCGCCGCCCAAGCCGACCTGGTTCTTCGTCGATGGCGGATGGGACATGGCGGGCACGAGCATCTTCGACGGCGAAACCGGCAAGATGAAGGGCATGGTCGAAACCCGCCGCCTCGCCGATTTCGCGATCGATCCTGCAGGCAAATATTATTATGTCTCCGAAACCATCTGGTCGAAGGGGGATCGCGGCACGCGACAGGATATGGTGTCGGTCTATGACAGCCAGACGCTGAACCTCGTCACCGAAATTCCCCTGCCCGGCCGCATCCTGATCGGTTCGCGCAAGAATAATTTCATCATCAGCGACGATGGCAAGACCGCCTATATCTATGATTTCAGCCCCGCCTCCGGGGTCAATATCGTTGACCTGGCCAAGCGCAAATTCGTGACGGCGATCGAACTGCCGGGCTGCGCCAGCCTGATGCCCAATCCCGGCGTCGGCTTTTCGGCGCTCTGTTCGGACGGGTCGCTGGCCACCGTGGCCATCAAGGGGACCAAGGCGGACATCACGCATAGCGCGCCTTTCTTCTCCGCCACCGACGATCCGATCTTCGACAATTTTACCTATGACAAGCGCAAGCAGGAAACGACCTTCCTCACTTACACTGGCCAGATATTCCAGGCGAAGCTGGGCGCGACCCCGACCATTGCCGCGCCCTTTTCGATCCAGGCGGCAGCGGGCATTCGCCCCGGCGAAACCAAGCCGCTGGAATTGAACTGGTATCCGGGCGGTCGGCAACCAATGGCGTTGCATCGACCATCGGGCCATTTGTTCGTGCTGATGCATATGGGCGAATATTGGACGCACAAGGCATCGGGGACTGAAGTGTGGGAGGTCGATCTGGCCACGCAGAAGGTCGTCAAGCGCCGCGCGCTCAAGGAACCGATGAACAATATCGAAGTGTCGCAAACCGACAAACCGCTGCTGTTCATGAATGGCGAAGAGGCCAGCGCCATCGTCATCGACCTCGCCACCGGGGAAGAAAAACATAAGATCGAGCGGGCCGGTGGCAGCACCATCACGGTCGCGGACCCATCCTGACCATGGAACTGGGCCTTGCGGTCATCGGCCTTGCGGCATCGATCGGTGTCGGTCTGATCCTGCTGCTGTCGGGCGTTGAAAAGCTTCGGCACCGCGCGCTGCTACCGGGCGTGATCGCCAATTATCGGCTGCTGCCCCCGGCGTTGGTCGCGCCCGCCGCGCTACTGCTACCGGTTGCGGAACTGCTGATCGGTGGCGCCTTGGTGGCGTGGCTTGCGCCGCTGCCGGTCGTCTTGGCCATACTGCTGCTGCTCATGTTCGCGCTGGCCATGGCGATCAACATCGCGCGGGGTCGCAGTCATATCGATTGCGGATGTGGCCGCTCGCAACTGCGCCATCCAATCGGCTGGCCGCTGGTCAGTCGCAATGTGGCCCTGGCGCTGCTGCTCGTGCCGCGCCTGTGGCCCGTGCCGCCCCTGTCCGCCATCGACATGGGCACCGCCATTGCAGGTGGCCTCGCCATCGCGCTCGCCTATCCACTCTATACCGCCATCGCGGCTTTGATCGCGTCGCCCGCCGCCTACCGGAGATAAGCATCCATGCTGACATCGCTCATCATCTCGCAAATCCTCTCCTGGGTCGTGATCCTGGGGCTTGGCGTCGCGCTGCTCGCGCTCGCGCGGCAGGTGGGCGTGCTGCATATCCGCGTCGCGCCAGCGGGCGCGCTGACGACCAGCGGCGGCCCGGCGGTGGGCGACGTCACGATCAAGATCGATGCGCGCTCCATAGACGGCGCGCCGGTCACGGTCGGCGGTCACGCCCATGGCACGCGTTTGCGCCTGCTGATGTTCGTGTCGGCGCAATGCCCCTTGTGCAAAGCCATCATTCCCATGGCCAAATCCTTTGCCCGCGACGAGCGCGTCGCGCTGACCTTCGTCGGCGATGACGATGTTGCCGCGCAGCGCGCCATGATCGCGCAGCATGGGCTGGAATCCTATATGTTCGTCAACGGTCCCGATGTGGGCCAGGCGTTCGGCGTCGCCAAGCTGCCCTTTGCGGTGCTGCTCGATGCCGAGGGCACCATCCTGTCCAAGGGGCTGGTGAACAGCCGGGAGCATCTCGAAAGCCTGGTCGTCGCCCATGAAATGGGGATCAAGACCGTGCAGGATTATATCGGATCGTTGAAGGCACAGGCGGCCTGAACGGCCAAAGGGGGGCAGTGACATGAAGAGGTTCAACGCCGACGCCATGGGCGAAAAACTGCTGCGGCGGCTCGCCGGGGGCAGCTCGCGTCGCTCCATGCTCTCGCGCCTGGGCGCGGCGCTGGTGGCCGCGCCCGTTTTCCCGCTGCTACCGGTCAGCCGCGCGGAGGCGGCCAAGCCCGATCGCTCGCCCGAAGCCAAGACCGGCTTTGCCCGCAATGCCCAGACCAAGGACGATACCAAGTGCGACTATTGGCGCTATTGCGCCATCGATGGCGCGCTCTGCACCTGTTGCGGGGGTGGGCTGCATAGTTGCCCGCCCGGCGCCGAGCCATCGCCGGTGTCCTGGGTCGGCACCTGCATCAACCCGGACGATGGCAAGGCCTATCTGATCGCCTATCGCGACTGTTGCGGCAAACCCGCCTGCGGCCAATGCGGATGCGACAATACCGACCGCGAAACCCAGCTCTACATGCCCCAGCTCAACAATGACGTCATCTGGTGCTTTGGCACCAGCAGCATGGAATATCATTGTTCGACCGCGGTGATGGTGGGCGCGGCCAGTTGAGGGCAAGGGTTTGCGCAGGCTTTTGACGGGGTCGCTGTTGCTGCTCGGCGTGGTCGGCATCGGTCGCGCCGCGTTGCCGCCGATGGGGCCATTGCCCGACGCGATCAGCGACCCGGAACTGGCGCGCTCCGACTATGCCGAACATTGCGGCGGCTGCCATGGCATTCAGGGCAGCGCCGCCCCGGCGCAACTACCCGAACTGCGCGGCCGGGTCGGCTGGTTCCTCTGCACGCCGCAATCGCGCGCCTATCTCATCCGCCTGCCCAACATTGCGCACAGCCGGATCAGCGATAACCAGCAATTGGCCGACCTCGTCAATTTCATGGTGTTTGGCCTCGGCGGTCCCAGCGTGCCGGCCGGTGCCAAGCCGTTCACGGCGCAAGAGGTGGAACGAGAACGCAAATTCGCCCTCTCCTCCGCCTCGCTCAAGGCCGAACGCGCCCGCTATGTGGAAGTCGCGATCAAGCAATGTGGCGCGCCCAGCGCCATGCGCCTGCTCTATCCCGGCCAGAAACCCTAAGACGCTCTCTAATAGCATCGCGCAATAGGGCTGACTCATGCGTGTCGTTCCCCGGCGAAGGCCGGGGTCCAGTTCTGACCGCTGGACTGGACCCCGGCCTTCGCCGGGGAACGACAAGCCTATGCACCTTGGCATAAAACACGGCCAAAAATAATGCCGCCGGATCGCTGATCCGGCGGCATTGTCATGCGGTGGCGCTAACCGTCAGAATTTCTGGCCGAAGCGGATGCCGAAAAATTGCGGCTTGATCGTAAAGGTCCGCGCCGAGCCGGAGCAGAAGTCGATCGAGCAGAAGGTGTTCTTCGTCAATTCCCCGCGCTTGTCGAAAGCGTTCTGCAGGAACAGCGTCAGGCTCCAGCTATCCTTCTTGATCCCCCCTGAAAAATCGAAGCTGACAAAGCCCTTGGTATTGCCGAGCAGCGCATTGCTGGCAACGTTCAGATCCTGCGTCGCGCC
This sequence comes from Sphingobium sp. SA2, assembly GCF_032227065.1. Lineage (NCBI taxonomy): Bacteria > Pseudomonadati > Pseudomonadota > Alphaproteobacteria > Sphingomonadales > Sphingobiaceae > Sphingobium > Sphingobium sp. SA2. The sequence goes on along the minus strand of NZ_JAPMXX010000006.1, from coordinate 2,147,288 downwards.
GGTCTGATAGAGCGCTGCCCCCTGAATATAGGCGGCATAATCGCCCATATAGGTGTCGTAGCGGATCGACGTCGTGCCTTTGAATTTGGGCTGGCGCGGCAGCCGGGTGCCATCGGCGGCGGCGACCTGGGGCGTGGGAGGGTCAGAGTCGGGCACGAATTCACCCAACGTGCATGTCGACAATTGGGATATGCTCGATGTGTCGCGATCGAGCGCAAAGTTGCAGAAATTGCCCTTCAGCTTGCCGTCGTTATAGGCGCCGGAGGTCGAGAGCGTCACATTGCCGAGTTTCAGATCGGCATCATATTCGATGCCCTTCACCACGGCCTTGCCCGCATTGCCGGTCATGCCCGCGCCCTGCGCCCCGGATACGACGACGCCATATTGGATATTATTCCATTTTTCATAATAGACGGCGGCGTTGAAGCGGAAGATGTTGTTCCACGTCGTCTTGACGCCCAGTTCGAAATTGGTGAGCGTTTCGGACTTGAACGGGGCCACATCCACCGGGCCGAAATTGCGGATACGCAGGGGTCGGTTGAAGCCGCCGGGGCGGAAACCGGTCGAGTAATTGGCATAGACCATCTTGTCGTGCTGGAACTGCCAGTCCAGCGCGATCTTGTGCGTCTCGCCATCCTCCTTGTAGCGCCCGGTCTGATCGGCTGCGCGGAAATTGGTGTTGAGACATTGCAGGCGCTCGGCCGGAAGCGGCGTGGGGCAACCCATCTCGCCGGTCGGAACATAGACCGACGTAATGGTATTGGCCGCCGATCCCGCCACGCCCGCAAAGCCCTTCACCGCATAATCGGTCCAGAAATAGCGGATGCCGCCGGTGATCTTGAGCGTCGGGGTGATGTTGTAATGCCCCTCCGCAAAGATCGCCGTGTCATGGTAAAGCTGGTTCTGTTCGGTGATGTAGAAGCCGTCGCCCTTCACCGCCTGCGTCCCCAATATCATCGTGCCGAGCGGGTTGCCGTTGGCATTGATGACATTGCTGGTATCGAAGAAGGGATTGCCGTCTTCGTCATAATCGATCCCGTACATGCCCGGCACGCCGATCAGCCCGCCCGGCACATCGCCGCCGCCCGTCTGGGTATAGCCTGTGATCGTATCCAGCCCGCGAATGGCATAATAGGTATTGGTCTCGTTCTTCTGCCGCTGGTAGAAGGCACCGAACGTCACGTCGAACGGCCATTCCTTGGGCGTCGAAATCCGCAATTCCTGCGTGAACTTGTTGCGGTGCGTGTCCGCATGATAATATTGCGTCGGGTCGATCAGCGAACATTGCTGTGCCGCGCCCGATCCGGTGCAATTGTCGAAAAACTGCAGATAGCTTTCATAGCCTGCGCCGAACCCGTCATAGGTGACGGTATAATAAGTATAGTCGTTGAGCGTCCGGGTCCGGCGTTTGAAATAGCCGGTCGCCGATACGACGTCCCAGTCGCCGATATGGCCATGAATACTCAGCGCTGCCTGATACCAGCGGTCATCGTTGCGGGTCTTGTCATAATCATGGACTTCCAGGTCGCCGACGCGCGGGTCGAACCCGAAATAGCCATTGGCGACCTGCTTTTGCGCGGTGATTTCGGGCGTGATCGCCCAGCCGTCGACTGGCTCCCACAGCAGTTGCAGGCGGCCGCCAAATTCCTTGATCGTGTTATAATCATCCTTGGCGATGTCGCTATTGTCGAGATTGAAGAAGGTCGCCGGATTATTGTCGCCCAGCGTATAGACCGCCGGTGCGCCATTATTGAGCAGGCCGTTATTGGGTATATTGTCGATATAGCCGCCATCGCGCCGATAATAGCCCATGGCGCGCACCGCCATCGTGTCGCTCAGCGGCACGTTGATATAGGATTCGAGCTGCCCGCCAAAATCGCCCTTGCCATATTTATTGGCCTCGACGTCATAGCCGAATTCGAACTTATCCAGCTTGGGCTTGTTGGTAATCAGGCGGATCGTCCCCGCCAGCGACCCCGCGCCATAGAGCGTGCCCTGTGGCCCCGCCAGCGCTTCGACCCGCTCCAGGTCATAGGCATGAATGTCGGGGACTTCGGTGCCGGTGATCGGAATATCGTCGAGATAATAGCCGACCGATGCATAAGCCCCGCCCGCAGGCACGATGCCCCGGAAAAAGGCGGTGTTGCGGCCTGGCCCGATGCCTTCGAACGAGACGGAGGGCAGCAGGGCGGCGAAATCGCTCAAGCCTTTCACCTGGCGCTCCGCCAGCGTTTCGGCACCCAGCGCCAGCATCGAGATCGGCACTTTCTGGATGCTCTGCGCGCTGCGCGTCGCGGTCACGACGATTTCGCTAAGGCCCGATGATGGATCGGCGGCGGCGGCCTCTGCCGGTGCTTCGGTCTGGGCAAAGGCTGGCGCCGCGAGCGCCAATTGCGTCAGGCATGTCGTAGCGCCCAGCGCGCACAAATTGCGCACTCGTCGCGAGCCAAATCTGATGGCCATGGATAGTCCCCCCTTATACGCGTTGCGTCATGGCCTCTCCCGTTGCAGTGCCCGGCGACCGGGTCTTAACCTTGCAAATCATGACATGCGCTTGCCTTCACCGCGCCGAAGACACGCAAAACCCCCTGCCCGAAAGACGCATCTTTCGGGGTCGCGGCCGAATAACGGCCACGCCGAACATCGTATTTTTTATGAGACAGTTCGCTCACGCAGCAATTCGAACGACTGTCCTAAATTGGATACTGCCACTCAGACGGGCGCTGTCAAGCGGGTGAAAACGCATTTTTTGAACTTTTATGATGCGTCCTCTCGACGGCACGCTGCAATCGGCATAGCCTTTTGTGCAATCGCACAATTTTCGGGGTGCTATGGGAAACGGGTCTGCCGCTGCCGCAACGGGCACTATTGAATCTACGCTCTCGCAGATTGCTGGTCTGGTCGAGACGCGCCCCGATCTCGCGCTGACGCAGGCGCAAGCCCTCCTCGCCCGAACCGGCGGCTTGCCGCAGGCGGAACTGCTCGCCTGCCAGGCGTTGCGGCATCTCGGCCAACCTAAAGACGCCCTCCCCCGCCTCGCTGCGCTGGGCCGCACCTACCCGCGCATCCCCGCCATCGGGTGGGAGTTGGCCCAGGCCGCCGAAGCAGCAGGCGATACCGCCCAAGCCATCGCCGCACTGGAAGCGCTGACCAGGCAACAGCCGTCGGTTGCGGGCGGCTGGTTCCTGCTGGCCCGGCTGTTGCGCATGGTAGGCCGCGAGACGGAGGCCTGGCGTGCCGACCTGTCGGGCATCCACGCCTCGTCGCGCGACCGTGACCTGCTGGAAGCCGCGATCGCCATGAACGAAGCGCGGTTGGACGAGGCCGAAGCGATCCTGGCGACGCGGCTCGACCGCCTGCCCGATGACGCCGCCGCCAGCCGCCTGCTGGGCGAAGTCTGCTGGCGGGGCGGCGACATGAGCCGGGCGCTGGCGCTGGTCGAGCGCGCCGTCACCCTGGCCCCCGGCTTCGACCTGGCGCGCGATTTCCTGATCCGGCTGCTGCTGCAGAACAACCGCCTGTTCGAAGCGCTGGCCCATGCCGAGATATTGGAGAGGTCGCCGCTCAAAAATCCCGGCTACGCGCTGATCAAGGCATCGGTGCTGGTGCGGCTGGGCGATCAGGATGGCGCGCGGGCCATTTACGAACGCCTGTTGGATCAGCAGCCCGACCAGCCGCAGGTCTGGCAGAATCTCGGCCACGCCTTGAAGACGCTCGGCAAACAGGCCGATGCCGTCCACGCCTATCGCCAGGCGGTTCGCTATCGCCCGACCATGGGCGAAGCCTGGTGGAGCCTCGCCAACCTCAAGACTGTCAGGTTGGATGCGCAGGACATTGCGGCGATGGAGCAGGCGCTTGCGTCGCTGGAGCCGGCGGCGGCGGACGGACAGGAGGATATTTTCCACCTCCATTTCTCGCTCGGCAAGGCGTTCGAGGATGCGGCCGATTATGCCGCCGCCTTCCGCCATTATGATGCCGGCAATCGGCTGCGCCGGACGATGGTACGCCATGATGCCGACGAATTTTCCGCCGAACTGCGCGCCATCGCCACCACCTTCACCGCGCCTTTCATCGCCGCGCGGGGTGCTGGCGGTTGCCCCGCACCCGACCCGATCTTCATCGTCGGTCTGCCCCGCTCCGGCTCCACGCTGATCGAACAAATCCTCTCCTGCCACAGCCAGGTCGAAGGCACGATGGAACTGCCCGACATGATGGTCATCGCCAGCCGCCTGCAATCGCGCGTGGATGACGGCGAATTTCCCGATTTCGCCGCAATGGTCGCATCGCTGACGCCTGCCGACCGGCTACGCCTGGGCGAGGAATATATCGACGGCACGCGCGTCCATCGCCATAGCGCCAAGCCACATTTCATCGACAAGATGCCCAATAATTGGCAGCATGTCGGCCTGATCCAATTGATCCTGCCCAACGCGAAAATCATCGACGCCCGCCGCCATCCGATGGGCTGCTGCCTGTCAGGCTGGAAGCAGCATTTCGCGCGCGGCCAGGCCTTCACCTATGATCTGACCGACATCGGCCGCTATTATCGCGACTATGTGGCGCTGATGACCGCCTATGACGCAGCCGCACCGGGGCGCGTGCATCGCCTGATCTACGAACAGATGGTCGCCGATATGCCGGGCGAAGTCGACCGGCTGCTGGCCTATCTATGCCTACCATTCGAAGCGCCATGCCTGGACTTCTGGCGCAGCGACCGCGCGGTGCGCACCGCCAGTTCCGAACAGGTGCGCCAGCCCATCTATGCCGATGGCGTCGACCATTGGCGGCGGTTCGAACCCTGGCTTGGCCCGTTGGCCGATGCGCTGGGGCCGCTGGTCACGACCTATAGGGAATCACCGAACCGCTGATGGACAGCGCAAGAAGTCAGCGGCCAGAGGTCGCGGCAATCTGTAACCGGAAAGTCTGGCCCGATGCCGGTGCGGCGATGGCGGCGATGCCCTGTTCCTTGAGGAGGGCGGCGATTGCTAGCGCCCTGCGTTGCGGCAGGGAGGGTCGTTCGGGGGCATCGGTCGGCAAGCCGGGCACCGACAGTTGCGGACTGTTCCAACGCTTTGCCGCCCAGGCCGAGAGCAGCACGGCTTGCCGCGCCTGCGTGTCCAGCGCGTCTACATTGTCGGCAAAGGCGATGATCGGCAGCGGCGTGAGCGGTGGAATGATGGCGACCTCCCATCCCTCCACGGACTGGATCGCACGTTGTTCGAGCGCGCCATAGGTGGCGAGGTCGGCGCCCGGCAACAGGGCTGCCGTCGCTGTCGCGCGTTGATGATCGCGGTCGATCGTCACGGCGTCGGGCGCCACGCCAGCGGCCAGCGCGATCAGTCCGGCCACTCTGTTGGCCCGGCTGCGGTCATTGGCCAACGCGTCATTGGCCTGCTGCAATTCGGCCCGTTGCGCTTCGACCGATCCCGCGCCGGGATCGAGCAGGACTTGATCCACGCGCAGCGCCACGGGGCGGCCCAGCCGGTCGCTAAGGTCGGTCTGCAATAAGGCGTTGCTTTCGGCGCGGGATCGAGGGGCGATGACCACGCTGCGCACGGCAAGCGGGTTTCGGTCGAAATTGACGTCGAGTTGGGTGATCCGCGACTCCGCTCCATAACGATCGGAGAGGAAGGCGCGGATTTGATTGACCGCCACCGCTTCGCCCGCGATGCGGCTGAGGGATATGGCCAGCGGCACCGCCATCACGACGAAGACCAGCATGAGCAGCACGGTCTGGGTCCAACTTTGCTGGCTCGATAGATAATGGCCGAACCCATAATAGCGGGCCATCACCATCGCCGACAAGGCGATGGTCACGAAGTTGGTGACGAACAGGGCCAATGCGCCGCCCAGGATCGGCATGTTCCAGGTCGCAAGGCCAAAACCCACAACCGCCAGCGGCGGCATCAAGGCCGTGGCGATAGCGACGCCGACGATGGTTTCGCCGCGCCCGCGGATGATCGCGAAGGTACCCGCCAGTGCGGCAAAGAGGGCGACCAGCAGATCGAACAGATTGGGGCGGGTACGCGCCAATATCTCGGCCGTGGGTGCTTTCAGCGGCGAGACGAGAACGATGAACGCGGTGAACAGCAGCGCCGCACCAGCCCCGATCGCCAGGGCCGAAAGCGAGCGGCGCAGTTCGGCAAAGTCGAACAAGGCGAGGCTGAACCCCAGGCCAAGAATCGGGTTCATCAGCGGCGATATGAGCATGGCGCCGATGACGACGGCTGGCGACGACAGGAGCAGCCCCAGCACCGCAATGCCCGCCGACATCATCGTCATGAAGAGATAGCGCGGCGTGCAGCCGCTTTCCTCCACGATGCGGGCGACGACCTTTTCCTGATCGACCGATCCGACCACGGATTTCCGCCACCAGCGATAGAAGGGAATATGATCCCAGCGTGCGGGATAGGGATGGTCTGGCGCAGGCGAAGCCATGGTTTTAGCGCTCCCTTATACCAGCCAATAGATGGCAAAGCAGGTCGCCAGACCGACGATGACGTTCATCGGCACGCCGATCTTGACGAAATCGCTGAACCGGTAATCGGCCGCGGCATAGACCATCGTGTTGGTCTGATAGCCTATGGGCGTTGCGAAACTGGCGGAGGCTGCGAACATCACGGCGATGATCAGCGGTCGGGGATCGACGCCATTCTGCCCGGCTATGCCGATGGCGATCGGCGTCATGATGACGGCGACGGCATTGTTGGTGACGGTTTCGGTCAGCACCGATGTCGCGGCATAGATGGCGATGATGAGCGCCAACGGTGGCAACGCCGCCATCCAGGGCGACAGGGTGGACACGATCAACGTCACGCTGCCCGATTTTTCCAGCGCCAGGCCGATGGCGAGCATGGCAAAGATCAATACGATGACATTGCCGTCGATCGCCGACCAGGCCTCTTCCGCATCGAGGCAGCGGGTTGCCAGCACGATCGCGACGCCGATCAGCGCCAGTGCGAAAACGGGCATGATGTTGAAGGCAGCCCCCACGATCACCATGCCCAGCGTGAGCGCAGCGATCGGCGCGCGCCGGCGGCGATAGCGCCTGACGCCGCTGGTATCCTCCGCGATGAAATTCATATTGTCGCGCAGTGCGGCCGCCGCCTGATCGTCGGCAGCCACCAGCAAACTATCGCCTGCGCGCAGGCGCACATTCACCAGGTCCGGTCCGGCGACATGACGCGGGCGGCTGAGCCCCAATATGCGGACGCTGAGATTCGACAGAAAGGGTATTTCCCGCAGTTTTCGGCCGATGGCGGGATGGGTCGGGGCAAGGGTGATGCCGATCAGCCCCACCATGCTGTCCCGTTCGTCCGCCGCCAGCCGGATCGGTCGTCCGATATTCTGAAGGCCGACAACAAATTCATGCGATCGAGCCAAGGCATCCAATTCATGTGCGCTCGTCGCGACGATGACCCGGTCGGAGGGCAGAATGATAGCATCATTGTCGATGTTGCGCAGGATCTGCGACCCGCGCGCGATCCCCAGAACCCGCACGGAGCCACGACGCAGCGCCTTGATATCGCCCAGTCGCGTGCCGTCATCCTTCAATTTGGGGCAGAGTTCAGTGATGTAGAGGCGGTCGCTGTCGACATCGAGTTCATTGTCGGGGCGGTTGGGCAGCAGCATCGGTCCCAGGATCAGCAAGGTGACGCCACCGATCACGAGCGCGACCAGCCCGACCGTGGTGATTTCGAATATGCCGAAAGCCGCCTGCCCATTTTCCTGCGCGACGCCATCGACCAGCAGGTTGGTGGACGTGCCGACCAGGGTCAAAGTGCCGCTGAGGATGGCGAGATAGGAGAGCGGGATGAGCAGGCGCGTCGCCGCGATTCCGACCGTGCGCGCCAGTCGCTTGACCAGCGGGATCAGCACCATCACCACCGGCGTATTATTGACGAAGGCCGGGGCCAGCATGGCCGTGCCCAGCAATTCCGCCACTGTGCGCCGGGGTCGTTCCTTGGCGCGGGAGACCATCAGGCTGGCCAGAGCCTCGATCGCGCCAGTGCGGATGAGAGCGCCGGAGAGGATGAAGAAGGCCGCGATCGTGATGGGGGCGGGATTGGCGAAGACCGTCAGCAGGTCGGTCGGGCTTAGCATGCCCGTCACCAGCATCAGGATGGCCCCGATCACGGCGATGACGACGGGCGGAAACCGTTCCATCGCAAAGGCCACGAACAGCAGCAGCACCATGACGAGGCCCGCCACTGGCCCCGCTTCGGGCCAGCGGGCAAAGAGCGTTCCCCCCTCCATCAGCACAGGATACCGCGCATCAAAGTCTTACCATCCGGTCGTTCATAATGCCCCTGTCGATCTGGCCCGATGCTCGGATGGGTAGCATAGCGACTTCAAGAGATTAGGAAACCAGCGCCGGATGAATTTGGTACAGGTGACGACAAGAAAAAGGCCGGTGGATCGCTCCACCGGCCTCTTCTTTGTCTTGTGGAAAGCAGGACTTAGAAGTCCATGCCACCCATGCCGCCCATGCCGCCGCCGGGCATGCCGCCCATGGGCGACTTGTCGTCAGCAGGCATTTCCGAGATCGCCGCTTCGGTGGTGATCAGCAGGCCAGCAACCGAAGCCGCGTCCTGCAGAGCCGCACGAACGACCTTGGTGGGATCGATGACGCCAGCGTCGACGAGGTTTTCGTAGACGTCGGTCGAAGCGTTGAAGCCACGGGTTTCGTCATTTTCGCGCAGCAGGTTGCCGGCAACCACGGCACCGTCAACGCCCGCATTCTGGGCGATCTGGCGCAGCGGCGCTTCGATCGCCTTGCGGATGATGTCGATGCCACGGGTCTGGTCGTCGTTCGCGCCCTTCATGCCGGCCAAAGCCTTGGTGGCATAGAGGAGAGCGGTGCCGCCGCCAGGAACGATGCCTTCTTCAACGGCCGCACGGGTGGCGTGCAGCGCGTCGTCGACGCGGTCCTTGCGTTCCTTGACTTCGACTTCCGAAGCGCCGCCAACCTTGATGACGGCAACGCCGCCAGCCAGCTTGGCCAGACGTTCCTGTAGCTTTTCCTTGTCATAGTCCGAGGTAGTGTTCTCGATCTGCTGACGGATCTGCTCGGTACGGCCCTTGATCGAGTCATGGTCACCAGCGCCATCGACGATGACGGTGTTGTCCTTGTCGATGGTGACGCGCTTGGCAGTGCCCAGCATCGCCAGCGTGACATTCTCAAGCTTGATGCCCAGGTCTTCCGAAATCACTTCGCCCTTGGTCAGGACAGCGATATCTTCCAGCATCGCCTTGCGACGATCGCCAAAACCAGGCGCCTTGACGGCAGCGACCTTGAGGCCGCCACGCAGCTTGTTGACGACCAGGGTCGCCAGCGCTTCGCCTTCGATATCTTCGGCGATGATCAGCAGGGGACGACCCGACTGAACGACCGCTTCGAGGATCGGCAGGATCGACTGAAGGTTGCTGAGCTTCTTTTCGTGGATCAGAATGTACGGATCAGCCAGCTCTACAGCCATCTTTTCCGGGTTCGTCACGAAGTAGGGCGACAGGTAGCCACGGTCGAACTGCATGCCTTCGACGACGTCCAGCTCGAATTCGAGACCCTTGGCTTCTTCAACCGTGATCACGCCTTCCTTGCCGACGCGCTCCATGGCTTCGGCGATCTTTTCGCCAACCACGGTGTCGCCATTGGCCGAGATGATGCCGACCTGGGCGATTTCCTTGGTCCCGGCGACGGGCTTGGAACGGGCCTTGAGGTCTTCGACGACCTTGATGACCGCGAGGTCGATGCCGCGCTTGAGGTCCATCGGGTTCATGCCGGCGGCAACCGACTTCATGCCTTCACGGACGATCGCCTGCGCCAGGACGGTCGCAGTGGTCGTGCCGTCACCGGCGATGTCGTTGGTCTTCGATGCGACTTCGCGCACCATCTGCGCGCCCATATTCTCGAACTTGTCCTTAAGTTCGATTTCCTTGGCGACGCTGACGCCGTCCTTGGTGATACGGGGGGCGCCGAAGCTCTTGTCGATCACGACGTTACGGCCCTTTGGACCCAACGTCACCTTGACCGCGTCGGCCAGGATGTCGACACCGCGCAGAATGCGCTCACGAGCGTCGCGGGAAAACTTTACGTCTTTCGCTGCCATGGTCTTAATACCTTCTATCGAGAATGTGCAAAATTGCGAAGTTCACACCGTTGCTGGACGTGAAAATCGCGAACCGAAAATCAGGCGACGACGCCCAGAATGTCCGATTCCTTCATGATCAGCAGGTCTTCGCCGTCGACCTTGACCTCGGTGCCCGACCATTTGCCGAACAGCACGCGGTCGCCAGCCTTGACGTCGAGCGGGGTGACCTTGCCATCTTCAGCCTTGGAACCGGTGCCGACGGAGACGATCTCGCCTTCCTGCGGCTTTTCCTTGGCGGTGTCGGGGATGATGATCCCACCGGCGGTCTTCGCTTCCGCTTCGATGCGGCGGACGAGAACACGGTCGTGCAATGGACGAAATGCCATGTTGATTGCCTTTCCCTTCTATTTGGGATGGATCCGGCGCGCGATCCAGGGATGATTTCCCCGCAAAACCGCAATCGCCTTGTCCGTCTCCCCTTGAACTGCGTTGCTGTTAGCACTCACTGGAGGAGAGTGCTAGCGCCGTGAATATGGAGCGGTGCTTTTATGCGTCAAGACGATCGCGCAGAAAAATTTGCGGGACCGCGCAACCGAGCGCCCGCTTCCGGGTTATGGCGATTGCCGCGCGACTTGGCATGTTCCGTGCGATGGACGGACCGACCGTTGCCATCAGCCGCGCATTCATGTCGCGACCGTTATTTTTCGTGAATGCTGCATCCCCTGCCCCGCCCACCTGTTGGTGAAGCAGAACCATAAGGAGGATGCACCATGGCCTATTCGAAGATTGTCGTTGCCGTCGACATCAACGACGTACTGCACGCGCGCGCCGCGATCGATGCGGCGGCGGCTGTTTGTGGACCGGAAACGACGGTCCATATGCTCTATGTCCGCTATCATATGCCCACCCGCTATTCCGAGCTTCTGGGGCGCGACCTCGACATCAAGGAAGAGGCCGAGGCGCTGGCGCTGATGCGGCAATGGGCGAGCGAAGGCGGTCTTCCCGAAGGACAGGTCCATTTCGATACGCGGCGCGGCCGGGTGCGCGACGAAGTGATCAGCGCGGCCGAACGGACCGGCGCAACGCTGATCGTGATCGGTTCGCATGAGCCGACATTCTCCTCGAAGCTGCTGGGGTCCAATGCCAGCGCGATCGTGCATCAAAGCCCGGTCAGCGTTCTCGTGGTGCGGGCATCGGCCGAATAATCCGGTGAAGCCTGGTGGCTGTCGGTTGCAGGGGATGGGGTCGCCCCCTACCTGCGGCCCATCCTTTCACGATATTGGAGCCAGGCCCGCATGACCGACAGCTATACCCCGCCCCGCATCTGGACCTGGGACAAGGACAATGGCGGGGCGTTCGCCAATATCAACCGGCCGATCGCAGGCGCGACCCACGACAAGGCGTTGCCGGTGGGCCAGCATAAGCTCCAGCTCTATTCGCTCGCCACCCCTAATGGGCAGAAGCTGACAATCCTGCTGGAAGAGTTGCTGGAGGCGGGTTTTACCGACGCCGACTATGACGCCTGGCTGATCAAGATCGGCGATGGCGACCAGTTTTCCAGCGGCTTCGTGGCGGTCAATCCCAACAGCAAGATCCCCGCGCTGATGGACCATAGCGTGTCGCCGCCGCAGCGGGTGTTCGAATCGGGCGCGATCCTGCTCTATCTTGCCGAGAAATTCGGTGCCTTCCTGCCGACCGATCCGGCCAAGCGCACTGCGGCGCTGAGTTGGTTGTTCTGGCAGATGGGTGCCGGGCCGCTGCTGGGTGGCGGCTTTGGCCATTTTTATGCCTATGCGCCGGAAAAATATGAATATCCGATCAACCGCTACACGATGGAGGTGAAGCGGCAGTTGGACGTGCTGAACCGGCATCTGGCGGACAACGCCTATATGGCGGGCGATGCGTATAGCATTGCCGATATCGCGATCTGGCCCTGGTATGGCGGTCTGGTGCTGGGCCGCGCCTATGAAGCGGCGGAGTTTCTGGACGTTGCCAGCTATACGAATGTCGTGCGCTGGGCGGAGCAGATCGATGCGCGCCCGGCAGTGACGCGCGGGCGGATGGTCAACAAGGCGAATGGGCCGTTGGAAGAGCAATTGCACGAACGGCACGATGCGAGCGACTTTGCGACCCGGACGCAGGACAAGCTGCAAAGCGAAGGCTAAGCTGCGTCGCGACCGAAGATGTTGCGTGCGCGCAACATTGTTACAAGGGACTGGACGAGACGGCGGAGCGGGGTAAGACAGGCAGGCAAGACATAAGGGAGTCATCGCCATGGATCGCCGCCTGTTTCTCTCCTCCGCCGGGGCCATCGCCCTCGCCGCCTCCGCCCCCCGCGCGCTGGCGCAGATGGCGGGCAATGACGATGCGCGGCTGTCCGCCGCCTTCGCTGCCATTTTCGAGAAGCAGCTCGATATGTCGCCCGGCATGGTCACCAGCCTTGGCCTGGACAAGGGCGCGCGCGCCGGGGCGAAGAGCCAGTTGGACGACAATAGCACGTCGGCGATGATGAAGCGGCTGAGCATGACGCAGGCGGCGATCAAGGAACTGGAGGGCTTCCAATCGGCCAGCCTGTCCGATCCGCAGCGGCTCAATCTGGAGGTGGTCCTCTATTCGCTGGGCCAGCAGACGGTGGCACCGGCCACCTTCGGCCTCAACAGCGCAGTGCGCCCCTATCGCATCTTTCAGCAGGGCGGCAGTTACTTCTCTACGCCCGATTTCCTGAATACCGCGCACACGATCAACAATGCCGCCGATGCGGATGCCTATGTCGCGCGGCTCGATGCTTTTGCCCGCAACCTGCGGACCGATACGGCAGTTCAGCGGGACGAAGCGGCGCGCGGCTATCTTGCGCCGGGCTGGTCGCTCGACCTGACGCTGGCGCAGATGCGCAAGCTGCGTGATCAGCCCGCCGCGTCCAGTTCGATCGTGCAATCGCTGGTCAAGCGGGCTGCGGCCAAGAATGTGGCGGGCGACTGGCAGGGCCAAGCGACGGCTGTTGTCGAAAAGGCCATTTATCCGGCGCTGGACGAGCAGATTGCCGCGATCGAGGCGCTGAAGGGCGGTACGGCTGCGGGCGATGGCATATGGCGCACGCCGCGCGGCGAGGAAATCTATGCCGCTGCGCTCAAGAGCGCGACCACGACCGACATGAGCGCCGACGAAATTCATTCGATGGGCGTGGAGCAGGTCGCCGAGATCAGCGGGCAACTCGACACGATTCTCAAAGCAGCGGGCTATGGCAAGGGCACGATCGGCGAACGGCTGGCCGCGCTCAATGCCGAACCGTCGCAGCTTTATCCCGATACCGCGCAGGGCCGCACCGACCTGATCGCCGCCCTCAATGCCGAAGCCAAGCTGATGCAGGCGAAACTGCCGCAGGCATTCGCGACCATTCCCGACACACCGCTGGAAATCCGCGCAGTGCCGGTCGAGATTCAGGATGGCGCATCGAACGGCTATTATAATCGCGCGGCGCTGGACGGGTCGCGGCCCGCGATCTTCTTCATCAACCTGAAGGCGATCGGCGATTGGCCCAAATATACGCTGCCCGCGCTCAACTATCATGAGGGCGTGCCGGGGCATCATCTCCAGATTTCGACCGCGCAGACCGCAGGCGATATTCCGATGCTGCGCAAGACCGCGTTCATGAGCGCCTATAGCGAAGGCTGGGCGCTCTATGCCGAGCAATTGTCCGATGAATTGAAGGGCTATGCGACACCGCTCGACCGGGCGGGCTATCTGCAATCCTTCCTGTTCCGCGCCGCACGGCTGGTGGTGGATACGGGCATCCATGCCAAGCGGTGGAGCCGCGAGCAGGCGACCGCCTATATGGTGGAAAAGACCGGCTTCACCCCTGCCCGCTGCCAGCGCGAGGTGGAGCGTTATTGCACCCAGCCGGGGCAGGCGACCAGCTACAAGGTCGGCCATGGCGTATGGACCAAGGCGCGTGCGGCGGCGCAGGCGGCGATGGGCGACCGCTTCGATATCAAGCAGTTTCACGCCATTCTTGAGGAAGGCGCGATGCCGCTGTCGATGCTGGAGAAGCGCGTGGCGGCGCGGGCGAAGATGGCGACGAGTTAACGTCATATTGCGTCAGACGCTCGACTATACACAGAAGAAATCAGTTAAAACCGCTGCAACCAACTGAAAGATCTGAACGCAAATGCCTTATGCCTTCAAGCATGTGCCAATGGATTTTGCCCGAGCCTTTGAGGAAGGGGAAAGCATTCGTTTAGGTACTTTTGGCGCTTATAGTCGAATGGAGGGCATGCGGTCCGACCGTAGCGAAGGCAGTCAAAGAAATTATTTAACAAAAGAAATTTCTGAAACGGATACAGATGCAAGAATGGCTCTCGATCAGCTTTATGCAATTCAATTCAGTCAAAATGTCGAGAATCTACATATAAATAATGTATTTATTTCAAATTCTTATGAAAGAAAATTAATTTTTTGTATGTCTACCCAACCAGATTTTGATCTGTGCGATAGAGAAAAACTTGCGGTATTTCGGATCGAAGTTCGGCCGTTTCTGGAAGAGATCGTGAAGGCACATCATTACCTAGGTGATTGCGTCGCGAATCGGGTTGTCTATGACAAGCGAGATGGAGATATATCAAAAGGCGAGGCACGCTCATTCAATCCATTCCAAAAACCGCAAAAATTCGAGTGGGAGAAAGAGTATCGCGTCGTATTTTCAAGCGATAGTGGTGAGAATTTCGTGAACCTGCGAGTTCCCCAAGCAGCCAACTCGATACGACGGACATTTCGAACACCAGAAGAGTTACGCGCTGCGGGTTTCGAACCAACGGACTGAGCATTTTTCCAAAATTGGGTGTAAAATATAATCCAGATTACTCATATTCCAGATCCTGATAGCCGTCTTCGGCGATGTCGGAGAAGCGGGTGATGCGGGCGTCGAATTTCATGCGGATGCGGCCGGTGGAGCCGTGGCGCTGTTTGGCGACGATCAGTTCGGCGAGGCCGTAAATCTGCTCCATCTGCTGCGCCCATTCGGTATGTTCGGCGCTTTCCTTGTTCCCCGGTTCTTTGGCGGCGATGTAATAATCTTCGCGGAACACGAACCAGACCATGTCGGCATCCTGCTCGATCGAGCCGGATTCGCGCAGATCGGAGAGCTGGGGCCGTTTGTCTTCGCGCTGTTCGACGGCGCGGCTGAGCTGTGACAGGGCCAGCACGGGGACATGCAGTTCCTTGGCCAAGGTCTTGAGGCCGCGCGAGATTTCCGAAATTTCGTTCACGCGATTCTCGTTGCCGCGCCCGCTGCCCTGGAGCAGTTGGAGATAATCGACGACGATGAAGCCGACGTCATGGCGGCGCTTCAAGCGGCGGGCGCGGGTGCGCAGCGCGGCGATGGTGAGGCCGGGCGTATCGTCAATGAACAGCGGGAGTTCCTGCAACTCGCGCGCGGCGCGAGAGAGATTCTGGAAGTCGGCGCGGCTGATCTTGCCCATGCGCAGCGCTTCGCCGCTGATCCCCGACTGTTCGGCCAGCACGCGGGTCGCGAGCTGATCGGCGGACATTTCGAGGCTGAAAAAGGCGGTCTTGGCGCCCATATTCTTTTCGGGCGGAATGCCGTCGGCATTGTCGCGCAGCCAGCGTGACGCCGCATTATAGGCGATGTTGGTGGCAAGCGAGGTCTTGCCCATGCCCGGACGGCCAGCGAGGATCATGAGATCCGAATTGTGGAGGCCACCGATCTTGGCATTCAGGCTATTGATACCGGTGGTGATGCCCGACACATGGCCGCCGCTGTTGAGCGCGCGTTCGGCCACTTGTACGGCGGCGGTGGAGGCCGAGAGGAAGCTCTTGACCGAGCCGCTTTCGCCTTCGCCCTCCGAAACCTTGTAGAGCGCGACTTCGGCGGCTTCGATCTGCTCGCGGGGATTGACATCTTCGCTGGTATCCAGCGCATTTTCAACCAGTTCGCGGCCGACACTGACAAGCTGTCGCAGCAAGGCAAGATCGTAAATCTGCGCCGCGAAGTCGCGCGCGCCGATGAGCGCCGCGCCATTGCCGGTCAATTGCGCAAGATAGGCCGCGCCGCCCAGTTCCTTGAGCGCGGGGTCTTGATCCAACATCGGCTTCAACGTCACCGGGTTGGCGATCATGTCGCGATCGAGCAATTTCATGATCGCGTCATAGATGCGGCCATGGAGCGGCTCGAAGAAATGCTCCGCCTTGATCTTGATCTGGACATCTTCGGCGATGCGATTGTCGATCATCAGCGCGCCCAGCAGCGCGGCTTCGGCTTCGACATTGCGCGGCAGTTCGGTGCCGCCAGCTTCGGCGGCAGTGATTTTCAATAGTTCGACCATGGGCCTCTCATCCTCCGGTCGCGCGCGTCGCGCAAGGGCTGGCGCGCAATCCATCTGTGGATAAGTCCCGCTTGCTTTTCGGCGCGCATCGCCGCACTGACTATGCCCTTCACCATGGCCGATCCGCGCATCATAGACATCAAGCTCGACGAGCGCACGATCCTGTGGCGCAATGCCGATGTCGAGCAGGAACGGCGGATCGCGATCTTCGATCTGCTGGAGGATAATCATTTCGCGCCGCAGCGGGTTCATGCGGACGGCTATATGGGGCCGTACAAGGTGGTGCTGCGCGTCGAGGACGGGCGGTTGGTGATCGAGATCAATCGCGAGGATGACAGCGCGCTCGAAGCCATCATCCTGGGCCTTGGGCGGTTCCGGCGGCCGATCCGCGAATATTTCGCGATCTGCGACAGCTATTATCAGGCGATCAGCAATGCGTCGCCGCAGCAGATCGAGACGGTCGACATGGCCCGACGCGGCATCCACAATGATGCGGCGGAGATGCTGATCGAACGGCTGGAGGGCAAGATCGCGGTCGATTTCGATACGGCGCGGCGGCTGTTCACGCTGATCTGCGTGCTGCATATCAAGGGGTAGAGACGATTTCGCGGCTGACTTTGGGGGGGCTGCTGGTCCGCGTGGGCGCAGGGCTGGCGATCATCGCGGTGCTGGCGCTGGCGCTGTGGCTCTATGCGCGCAGTTGGGCGCCCGCGCGGGACCAATATCCGGTGCAGGGCGTGACGATCAGCGCCGATAATGGCGTCGTGGAATGGGGCACGCTGGCAGCGCAGGGGGCGGACTTCGCCTATATCCGCGCAGCGCGGGGCGCGGCCGGGCGCGATCCGGCGTTCGCGGCGAACTGGCGCGCGGCGCGGACGGCGGGGCTGCGCTATGGCGCGATGCTGGACTATAGCCTGTGTCGGCTGGCGAGCGATCAGGCCACTCGTTTCGTGACGACAGTGCCGCGCGACAATGCCGCCCTACCCCCGGTCATTCGGCTCGCCTTCGACAAGAGCTGCACCGCGCGACCGGGGCGCGACCTTGTGCTGTCGGAACTCAATACGCTGGTCAATCTGGTCGAAAGCCATGCGGGCAAGACGGTGTTGCTCAACGTCACCGAGGATTTCGACAAGCTGTACGATGTGGGTTCGGGCATCAACCGCACGCTCTGGCTCGATGGCAATTTCTTTCCTCCCGATTATGCCACCCGGCCCTGGGTGATGTGGACAGCCAGCGACATGCGGCATATCGACGGCGTCGACGGGCCGGTGAGATGGGATGTGGTGGCGCCATGAACGAAACGGAAGACCAGGTGGTGCCGCTGATCGCCGCCGCGCGCGGGGCGATGGTTCATGCTCATGCGCCCTATAGCCGCTTTGCGGTGGGGGCGGCGGTGCGGTTGACCGATGGCAGCATCGTGACCGGCTGCAACTTCGAAAATGCGAGCTATGGCCTGTCGCTCTGTGCGGAGACGGTGGCGCTGGCCACCGTCAATGCGCAGGGTCGCTTTGCCGATGTCGCCGCGATCGCCGTGGTCGGCGGGGCGATGGACGCGGCTGAGGAAGCCATGGTCACGCCCTGTGGCCGCTGCCGCCAGGTGATGAACGAGGCCGAACAGATGGCAGGCCGCGCCATCGCCATCTATTGCGCCACGCCATCGGGCAGCCGTATCACCGAGCATCGCATCGCCGATCTTCTTCCCCACGCCTTCGGCCCCGCCGATCTGGGCATCACCCCCATCAGGAAAAGCTGAAAAGACCATCATGGCCATTCTTTCTGACAAATGGATCCGCGACAAAGCCCTTTCGACCGGCATGATCGAGCCGTTCGTCGAAAGCCAAAAGCGCGACGGCTGCATCAGTTACGGCCTGTCCTCCTATGGCTATGACGCGCGGGTGGCGGACGAGTTCAAGATCTTCACCAATATCGACAGCACCATCGTCGATCCCAAGAATTTCGACACCAACAGCTTTGTCGATCGCAAGACCGACTGCTGCATCATTCCGCCCAACAGCTTCGCGCTGGCGCGGACGGTCGAATATTTTCGGGTGCCGCGCGACGTGCTAGTGATCTGCCTCGGCAAATCCACCTATGCGCGGTGCGGCATCATCGTGAACGTCACCCCGCTGGAGCCGGGCTGGGAGGGGCATGTGACGCTGGAATTTTCCAACACCACCCCCCTGCCCGCCAAAATCTACGCCAATGAAGGCGCGTGCCAGTTCCTCTTCCTGCAGGGTAATGAGCCGTGCGAGGTCAGCTATGCCGACCGGGCGGGCAAATATATGGGGCAGCAGGGCGTGACATTGCCCAAGCTGTAACGCTGTGCGAGACGTGGCGTCATGAACTGGTGGCGCAAATGGTTAGGGTGCAAGGTCGCGCCAGCAGCAGTGCGAGCGCCCAGCGTGGGCGCGGATCGCCGTGTCTATGCGATCGGCGACGTGCATGGCCGCGCGGACTTGCTCGACAAGCTGCTCGACATGATCGCGCAGGACGATGCGAGCCGTGGGGCCGCGCAGCTGACCCTCATCTTTCTGGGCGACCTGATGGACCGGGGCGATGCCTCGCGCGCGGTGATCGAGCGGGTCATGGCGGTGATCGGATCAGGCGGCGACGTGCGCTGCTTGCAGGGCAATCATGAGGAATTGTTCATCGCCGCCGGGCGGGGCGACAGAAGGGTGATGCCGACCTTCCGGCGCATGGGCGGCGAACAGACGCTGGAAAGCTATGGCCTTGGTCCCGGTCGATTTCCGGTGATGAGCGATGCGGAGATTGCCGAGTGGATGCTGCATCATGTGCCGCGCGACCATGTCGATTTTCTCGACGCGCTGCCTGACTGGACGGAGGTGGGCGGCTATCTGTTCGTCCATGCCGGCATCCGCCCCGGCGTCGCGATCGAGGCGCAGAAATCGTCCGACCTGCGCTGGATACGCCGCGATTTCCTGAACCATGACGCGCCGCATTCGCATATGGTCGTGCATGGCCACAGCATCACGCCGGAAGTGGACGAACAGCATAACCGGATCGGTATCGATACCGGCGCCTATCGCAGTGGGCGGCTCACCGCCTTGGGGCTACAAGGTACGGAGCGCTGGACGTTGCAGACCCCGGCTTGATCCACCCTAGCGAACGGATGTGAAAAAGACCGGCAATCCAAAGGATTGCCGGTCTTTTTCATGCGCAGGTGGATGGCGTGAAGCGTCAGGCGACCTTGGCTTCTTCTTCGATCACTTCGTCCGGGTCGCGCAGCACATAGCCGCGGCCCCATACCGTCTCGATATAATTGTCGCCGCTGCAGGCCAGCGCCAGCTTCTTGCGCAGCTTGCAGATGAAGACGTCGATGATCTTGAGTTCCGGTTCGTCCATCCCGCCATAGAGATGGTTGAGGAACATTTCCTTGGTGAGCGTCGTGCCCTTACGGAGCGACAGCAGCTCCAGCATCGCATATTCCTTGCCGGTCAGGTGCACGCGGTTGCCGTCCACTTCGACCGTCTTGGCGTCGAGATTGACCGACAGCTTGCCCGTGCGGATGACCGACTGCGAATGGCCCTTCGACCGGCGCACCACGGCATGGATGCGCGCGATCAGTTCTTCGCGATGGAAGGGCTTGGTCACATAATCATCGGCCCCGAAGCCGAAGGAGCGGACCTTGCTGTCCATTTCGGCAACACCCGACAGGATCAGAACCGGTGTCTGCACCTTGGCCGCCCGCAATTTCTTCAGCACGTCATAGCCGTGCATGTCGGGCAGGTTCAGGTCCAGACAGATGATGTCGTAATCATAGAGCTTGCCCAGATCGAGGCCTTCTTCGCCCAAATCGGTGGTATAGACGTTGAAGCCTTCGGTCGTGAGCATGAGCTCAATCGCCTTGGCCGTGGTCGGTTCGTCCTCAATCAGCAGCACGCGCATGTGAAGCCCCTTTGCGTCGCAGGTCCGTTCACCCCACCAGAACGGCTACTGCTCCAATTCATTAACCAAAAAACTTCTGAACGACAAAGGTTAATTTTTGGCTAACCGGCAGAAATCCACGAGTCGCGGAAATACGAATCCGTTTATAAAGGGTTGAAGCCGAAACGACCGGCCAGGAGTCAAGATATACCCGTGCGCGAAACGAGGTTCAGCAGGCGTGGTGCCGGGTGATGAAATCCAGCAAAGCCTCTACCCGCGCGGGCCGCAACCGCGATGGCGGCGTGACCAAGTGCAGCCCGAAGGGCGCCGGGCGCCAATCCACCAATATTTCCTCCAACTCGCCTGCCGCCAGCGCGCCGCCGACGATGAAGTCGGGAAGTCGGGCAATGCCCACCCCCAGCCGCAACGCAGGCAACATCGCTTCACCGCTGTTGACGGTGATGCGTGAACGGACCTGCACCACGACATTTTGTTGTCCCGGCCCGGCGAAACGCCACACGTCGGGCGTCGTGACGTTGGAATAGCAGAGGCAGTCGTGCTCCCCCAGGTCGGATGGATGCTGTGGCCGCCCCCGCGCATCCAGATACGCGCGCGACGCGACCAGATGCAGCGTTACGTCGGCCAGGCGTCGTGCCCGCAGCGAGCTGTCGGGCATGTCGGCGATACGGATCGTGGCATCCAGCCCCATCTCGACAATGTCGATATGCGCGTCCGACAAGTGCAGGTCGACATCGACCAGCGGATGGGTCTTGGTAAATTCCGCAACCAGCGGCGCGATGCGGAGCAGGCCGAAGGTCATCGGCGCGCCCAGTCGCACGACGCCGGATAGGTCCGCCGTTTCGTCGCGCGCCGCTTCCTCCGCCGCCTGCCCCTCGGCCATGATGCGGTGGGCGTGATCGGCGAGCCGCTTGCCGCTCTCGGTCAAAGCCAGGCGACGGCTGGTGCGGTTGAACAGGCTGGTGTCGAGATGCTCCTCCAGCCGCGTGACCGCCTTGGACACGGTGGCCTTGGACACGCTGAGCGCCTTGGCCGCGTCGGTGAAGCTGCGATGCTCGACCACGGCGGCGAACATCGCCCAGGCCTCAAAATCCGGTAATCGCATAGGGAAACAATCCGTTTCGATGCTGCTTGTTTCAGAAACGATACTGATGACTAGATTGGCGGAAAGCAAGCCGGAACCTCCGGCGCTTGGTCAAAAGGCACCCGAACCATCGCGTTCGAAACCGAAAGGCAGAGCATATGAACACGACCACAGCGAGCCGCATCGAGCGCCGCCCCTTCGCCTCACTCGGCCATGCCAATCATGGCTGGCTGAATGCGCGCCATCATTTTTCCTTCGCCGATTATCATGACGAAGACCGCATGCACTGGGGCGCGATCCGGGTGTGGAATGATGATGAGATCGGCCCGCGTTCGGGCTTTCCGCCGCACCCCCATGCCGACATGGAAATCATCACCTATGTCCGCACCGGCGCGATCACGCATCAGGACAGCCTGGGCAACAAGGGCCGTACGGAAGCGGGCGATGTCCAGGTGATGTCGGCGGGCACGGGCATCCGCCATGCCGAATATAATCTGGAGGATGTAACCACCACCCTTTTCCAGATCTGGGTCATTCCCCGTGCGCGCGGTGGCGCCCCAAGCTGGGGTGCCAAGCCTTTCCCGCGCGGCGATCGGTCGGGCAAACTGGTCGTGCTGGCCAGCGGCTATGACGAGGATAAGGAAGCGCTACGCATCCGCGCCGATGCCCGCTTGCTGGGCGGAACGATCAAGGCCGGGACGAGCGTGACCTATGACAGTGCGGAAGGCCGTCACCTCTATCTGGTTCCGGCGACGGGTCGGATCGAGATAGACGGACAGACGTTCGAAGCACGGGACGGCGCGGCCATCATCGGCGGCGAGCCCATCACCATCACGGCCCATGAGGACGCCGAAATCGTCCTGGTGGACAGCCTGTAACTTTGGTCGATCCGTTCCTTCCCTTCTTGGACGGATCGACCCGCCGCCCGCGCCTCTCCCCTCCCTGGCGCGGGCGGCACCCCTTCAATCCCTTAATATAAGGAGACGCATCATGGCTAAGGTTCTGGTTCTCTATTATTCTTCCTACGGTCATATCGAAACGATGGCGAATGCCATGGCCGAAGGCGCAGCCGCCGCCGGCGCGCAGGTCGACATCAAGCGCGTGCCCGAAACCGCGCCGCTGGAAGTGGCCAAGAATGCGCATTTCAAGCTGGATCAGGACGCTCCGATCGCGACCATCGCGGAGTTGGCCGATTATGACGCGATCATCATCGGCACCGGCACCCGCTTTGGCCGCATGTCGAGCCAGATGGCAGCGTTCCTCGACCAGGCGGGCGGTCTGTGGGCGCGCGGTGCGCTCAATGGCAAGGTCGGCGGTGCTTTCACCTCGACCGCCAGCCAGCATGGCGGGCAGGAAACAACGCTATTTTCGATCATCACCAACCTGCTGCATTTCGGCATGACCATCGTCGGGCTCGACTATGGGTTCCAAGGCCAGATGGGTGTGGACAAGGTGCGCGGCGGATCGCCCTATGGCGCGACCACGCTGGCCGATGGCGACGGCAGCCGTCAGCCGAGCGAAGAAGAACTGGACGGCGCGCGCTATCAGGGTCGTCGGATCGCGGAAACCGCGATCAAGCTGCACGGTTGATCGCCGACCGCGCCGTCTAGAGGTGTGGACTGCCGAGACTTTGTGTCGCACGAAGATTACGGCACGCCGCAGGGGTCGATGCACCGGGACTGTGCATCGGCCCCTTTTGCGTTCTGCTATAGTAGCCAGCGGGTTGCGCGTGGCGACAGGCGGATGAGCCGGTCCAGTGCGAAGGGCGCGAACAGGCCCAAAGCGAGCAGTGGCAGCTTGTCCATATAGGGCGACAGATAGTGGATCAGCGGCACATGGAGATACATGATCGTCAATGATCCTCGCCCTATCGCCGCGAGCGGCGCGGCATGGGGCGCGATCCTTGCCGATAGGTTGAAGATCAAAAACGACGTCGCGATGGCCGCCCCCATCGACGCCAATGGCCAGCCATAATCGGCCGTCCGCATATTCAGCGACGGCAGAAGACCGCTCAGACCCGCCATGGCGAGCAGCAGGAGGGGTATCA
Organism: Sphingobium sp. SA2; assembly: GCF_032227065.1. Taxonomy (NCBI): domain Bacteria; kingdom Pseudomonadati; phylum Pseudomonadota; class Alphaproteobacteria; order Sphingomonadales; family Sphingobiaceae; genus Sphingobium; species Sphingobium sp. SA2. The sequence goes on along the minus strand of NZ_JAPMXX010000006.1, from coordinate 2,123,825 downwards.
TCATCGACCCTCGCCAGCCGACACGGTGCCACGCCGCCCCCACCCAAAGCAGCACGAAAGCCATCGGCACCGTCAACAGGCCGAGCGGCGATAAGCGGGTGATATGGCCGGACGCATAGGCCACGAGCAGGATGGGCAGTACCGTCAATCCCCAGCGGCGCGTGAGCGGGTCGGGCCATCGGTATGACAAGGCGTTGAACAGGATGCGGGACACCATCAGGCAGGGCACGAACCAGAAGATGATGAAGGGGCCAGCGAGCCATGATCCGCCCAGCAGGAGCGGTCCGATGTCCTGCGGCCAGTCGCGAAAGATCGGTCGATTGCCCTTGAGTGGTTCGATGATCTGATCGGCGGCGATCACCAGCGCTAGGAACAGAAAATAGGGTCGCATCTGGCTGAACAACTGCCGCATGGTGAAGCGCCCAATCGGCTGCGGGCGCGAGAGCATGCCTGACAGCAGGAAAAAGAGCGGCATGTGAAAGCTGTACATGGCATCGCGCATGGCCCCACGCGTCCACACATGGCCGATTACGACAGCGATGATGCCAATGCCGCGCGCAACATCGACCCAGTCCAGCCGACCCGGCGGTGGCGTCGCTGCACCCCCGCTATTTTCCCCACTATGTTCCATCGGCCCCACCGCCTATAGGAAGCGACGCGCGCGTCAATTCCACACCCCTTACTGCCCCGATCGGATCCTTCTTTTGTCCCTGCTTACCGACCATGTTTTGTTCATCGATGGCGAAGCCCTCATTCTCGACAAGCCCGCCGGGCTGCCCGTCGATGCGCCGCGCGACGGGTCGATCGCGCTGGAAAATCATCTTCAGTCGCTGACCTTCGGTTTCCAGCGCTGGCCGCTGCCGGTCCACCGGCTGGACCGCGACACCAGCGGCTGCCTGCTGCTGGCGCGCAACCCCAAGGCGCATAAACGCTTCGCCCAGGCGTTCGAGGCTGGCACCGTCGCCAAACGCTATGTTGCGGTGATCGAAGGCGTGCCGGCGGAAGACACAGGCCTCATCGAATTGTCGCTCAAGAAGGTCAGCACCGCCGAGGAAGGCTGGCGCATGATCCCGGCCAAGGCGGGCAAGGTCGCCATCACCGAATGGCGCAAGGTCGCGGAGAAGGACGGCCGTTCACTGATCGCCTTCACGCCGCGCACCGGGCGCACGCACCAGATCCGCGTCCATGCGCTGCATGGGCTGGGCTTTCCCATCGTCGGCGATCCGGTCTATGGCGAGGGCGGCGTGCCGATGCTGCTCCACAGCCGGTTCCTGAGCATCGCGCGCGGCGAGAAGCCTGCGGCGGAGGCGACGGCCCCCCTGCCCGCGACCTTTGCCGCGGCCGGTTTCGGCCCGGAGCTGCTGGACGATGCCGGGATTTGAGATTCCCGATGATGCGCTGGAAGAGCGCTTCATCACCGGGGGCGGTCCGGGCGGGCAGAATGTCAACAAGGTCGCAACGACGGTGCAGCTGCGCGTCGACCTGTTCCGGCTCGGCCTGCCGCCCCATGCCTATCGCAAGATCAGGGAGTTGGCCGGATCGCGGCTGACGTCGGGTAATCAGATCGTCATCCAGGCCTCGCGCTTCCGCACCCAGGAAGCCAATCGCCAGGACGCGCGCGAACGGCTGGCCGAGATGATTGTCAAGGCCCATCAGCGCAACGCCCGCCGCATCGCGACCAAACCGGGCAAAGCCGCCAAGGCACGGCGGGTGGATTCCAAAAAAGCGCGCAGCATGGTCAAGCAGGGACGCGGCAAAGTGTCGATGGATTGAGCCACGTTTAAACAACGGCTTTTTGTTGGAGAAAGCCCCATATTTTCCTGACCGATCGATTGGCGATTTTTGCCCGCGCGCCTATATCCGCCCCATGTATGACTTCGCCCCCACTGACGCCGCCGACAAGGCGACCCTTTATGCCGACCTGCTGTCCGCCGCCGATGCGTTGACAGGGGGCGAGCCGGACTCCGTCGCCAATATGGCTAATGTCTCCGCGCTGTTGTGGCAGTTTCTGCCGGATCTGAACTGGGCGGGGTTTTACCGGTTGGTTGGCGATGAACTGGTGCTGGGGCCGTTTCAGGGCAAGCCTGCCTGCATCCGCATTCCGATGGGTCGGGGTGTATGCGGCGCGGCGGCGGCGACGGGGGAGACGCAATTGGTGGAGGATGTCCACGCTTTTCCCGGCCATATCGCCTGCGACGCGGCCAGTGCATCGGAAATCGTCGTGCCGATCGTGCGCGACGGGCGCGTGGTCGGCGTGCTGGATCTCGACAGCCCCAAGCCCGCGCGGTTCGACTCGGATGATGCCGCCGGGCTGGAAGCGCTGGTCGCGGTGATCGCGGCGCGGGTCGGCTGAGGCGTTAACCGTTTTTCCCATGCCTGGCGCGCGTTCCGACCCGTTTCGGGACAGGAATCCCGCGTCCCGCTGATGGATAGCGGCGGATCATCATGCTAAACGGAGCGCTAGCATTTTGATCTGCGCGCGCCTTCGCGTGCCGGAAAACAGGGAGCGTTAACCATGCGGATATCCGGCCTTTTCCTTTTGGGTACAGCCGTTGCGCTGACGGCGGCGGGAAGCCCCGCGCTCGCCGGTGAGGTGCGCCAGTCCGGCGCGCATGGCGTTCGCCCTGGCCAGCATTGGAATGGGGGCCAGCGTTGGGGTCAGCGCCATAACGGACGCTGGGTGGCGGGGTGGCGCGCGCCGGGTGGCTGGAACGGTTATCGGCGGCCAGTCTATGGCTATGTCCTGCCTCGCTATTGGATCAGCCCGACCTATTATATCGCCAATCATGGTGCCTATGGCCTGCCCGCCCCGGCCTATGGCTATGGCTGGTCGCGCTATTATGACGATGCGGTCATGACCGATCGCTATGGCCGGGTCTATGACAGCCGCAGCAACATCGGCTGGGATCGCTACGAAGGCGGCTATGGTCCCAACGGTGGCACTTATGACGATCGTCGCCGCGACAATGGCGTGGGTGGTGCCGCAATCGGAGCGGTGGTTGGCGGAGTGGCGGGCAATCGCATTGCCGGGCGGGGCAATCGCACGGCTGGCACGTTGATCGGTGCAGGCGTGGGGGCCGTCGCTGGCATGGCGATCGACAAGGCGGAGGATGCGCCGCGCCGCAACGCCCCACCGCCGCGTCGTCCCGGTGCAAGCTATGACGATGGCTATGGCTATGCCGACGACAGCGTGACCAGCAGCAATGAATATGAGGGGCGCTGGACCGGCACCTGGACCACCGAAGATGGTCGCCGCACCACCGGCACCTATGAAGGCCGGTTCGAAGGCGATGTCCGGGGTGCGGGCGTCGACTATGACGCGCCAGCCTATGCCGGTGCGCCGCATTGGTCGCATGGTGGCGCGCCCATGGGCGGTCAGGGCGGTTATGTTTCGGGCGGCTATTATTATCCCGCGCCGGTCGTGACCACGGTGACGGTGCAGCCTGTCATGACCACGACGACCACGACCAGCTATGTCACGGAAACCGTGCCGGTACGCCGGTCCACGCGGCGCACACGCCGGTCCTGCGCCTGCTGATGACGCATTGGGGGCGGTAAGCGCCGCCCCCGTTCTATAGTTATTTGCGGAAGATGGCTGCCAGTTCGACCGGCAAGGGCGGTTCATCGCGCGCGACCACGCCGCGAATCGCCTCGACCTGCTCATCGGGATCAAAACGGGTCCAGCCGCTCCGCGTGAGCTTTTCGAGCGGGCGGTAGCGGACCTTATATTGCATCCGCTGCGACCCCTCGACCCAATAGCCCAGATACACATAGGGCAGGCCCGCCGACCCGGCGCGCAGGATATGGTCGAGAATGATGAAATTGCCGAGGCCCGGCCGATAGTCGATTTCGGTATCGAAGAAGCTGTAGATCATCGACAGGCCATCGCCCTGCCGGTCGGTCAGGCAAGCGCCGACCAGTTTGCCGACACGCCCGTCAACGCCCGGCTCACGATATTCGATGATATGGCTGTCGACCGGGGTCTGTTCGACCATGTCGGCAAAGTCCATCTCGTCCATTTCCGTCATGCCGCCGCCCGGATGCCGCGCGCTGAGATAGCGCTGGAGCAGGGCGAACTGTTCTTCGGTGGACCAGGGCTTGCAGGCAGTGACGACCAAGTCGCTGTTGCGGCGGATGAGTTTGCGCTGGGTCGCGTTGGGCTTGAACTCACTGGCGACGACCCGGACCGAGACGCAGGCCGTGCAATCGGCGCAACTGGGGCGATAGGCGACATTCTGGCTGCGGCGAAAACCGATGCGGCCCAAGGCGTCATTGAGTTCGGCAGCGTTGTCGCCGCTCAATTCCGTGAACACCTTGCGCTCGCTCCGCCCCGGCAGATAGGGACAAGGCGAGGGGTTGGTCACGAAAAAGCGGGGGAAACGGAAAGGTGCGGTCACGCGCCTCTATCCTGTTCATCGCTGTGCCGTATATGGGTCATGCGCAGACTATGCCGACCCCATGCGCGCGTGAAAAGGGCGTTTACCACGAAATATTAACAAAAGGTTGCAGCGGATCAGGCGACCTCGATCGGCGCGACCTCATAGCCCGCTTCGCCGAGCGCGGCGATCAGCCGCTGGAGATGGGCGCGATCGCGCGTCTCGCACTCGACGTCGAGGCTCAAGCCCTTGGCCGGCAGGTTGGTGAAGATGCGCTGATGCGCCAGTTCGAGGATGTTGACCGCTTCCTGATCGAAGATGCGGGCGACATGGAACAGCGCGCCGGGCCGATCCTGCAGGATGATGCGCAGCCGCGCGAGCCGTCCCGACCGGGCGAGATCGCGCAGCAACACGTTGGCGAGCAGCCGCGTGTCGATATTGCCGCCGGTCAGCACGAGGCCGACATTGCGCCCGACAAATTGTTCGCGATAGGTGAGCAGCGCGGCGAGACCTGCAGCCCCGGCCCCTTCGACCACGGTCTTTTCGATCTGGAGCAACAGGCTGAGCGCTTCTTCCAGTCGCCGTTCGGTGACCAGCAGCATGTCGTCCGCCAGCCGTTCGACCACGAGACGGGTGTTGTCGCCAGGCTGCTTGACCGCGATGCCCTCCGCCAGCGTGTCGCCGTCGCAGGGCAGATGCTCGCCCTTGATATAGTCGTACATCGACGGATAGAGTTCCGCCTGCACGCCGATCAGGCGGATGTCCGGCTTCATCGCGCGGGCTGCGGTCGCCATCCCGGAAAACAGGCCGCCACCACCGATCGGGATGATCAGCGTGTCGATTTCCGGCGCATCCTCCAGCATTTCGAGCGCGACCGTGCCCTGCCCGGCCATGATGTCCGGTTCGTCGAACGGATGGATGAAGGTCAGCCCCTGTTCGACTTCCAGCAAGCGGGCATGGGCGTAGGCGTCATCGAATTTCTCGCCATATTGCACGACCGTCGCGCCATGGCCGCGGGTCTGCGTCACCTTGATGATCGGGGTGGTCAGCGGCATGACGATGGTCACGGGGACGCCCAGCCGCTTGCCATGATAGGCAAGGCCCTGGGCATGGTTGCCCGCCGACGCGGCGATCACGCCCTTGGTCTTGGAGGCTTCGTCCAGTTGCAGGAGGCGATTGAGGGCGCCGCGCTCTTTGTACGCGGCGGTGAACTGGAGATTCTCGAATTTCAGATAGACGTTGCAGCCGAGCATCTGGGAGAGCGTCTGACTGATCAGCGTCGGCGTCTTGACGATGGCCCCTGCAATGCGGGTGCGCGCGGCAAGCACGTCATCGACGGTGATGGGCAGCGGCGGGGCGCTCTCGATCTTGGCAAGCGTGTTCATATGGTCGCGCCCTAACGCAAAATTGCGGTGGAAGAAACTGGCACTGTCGGAAAACTGCCCCTATGGCTGGTCGCCACGCACTTATCCTACGAGGCATATGGCTAACATCGCGTTTATCGGCCTGGGCGTCATGGGCGGCCCGGTTGCAGGACATCTGGCGAAGGCCGGGCACAGCCTGACAGTTTACAACCGTTCCATCGGCAAGGCGAAGAGCTGGGCCGAAGCCTATGGCGGAACGGTCGCGACCAGCCCGGCCAAGGCGGCGGAAGAGGCCGAGATCGTGATCAGTTGTGTCGGCACCGATGATGATCTGTCCCAGGTGACGCTGGGCCGCGAGGGCGCGTTTCGGACGATGAAGCCGGGCAGCCTGTTCATCGACCACACCACCGTTTCCGCGCGGATCGCGCGTCAATTGTTCGTCGAAGGCGAAAGCCGGGGCATCCATAGTGTCGATGCGCCGGTATCGGGCGGACAGGCCGGGGCGGAGAATGGCCGGTTGTCGATCATGTGCGGGGGCACCGAGCCCGCCGTGACCGCCGCGAAGATCGTGATGCAGGCCTATGCCGCGCGGATCGTCCATGTCGGCGGTGCTGGCGCGGGCCAGACGACCAAGATGGTGAACCAAATCTGCATTGCGGGCGTCTTGCAGGGCCTGGCGGAAGCGATGCGTTTTGCGCAGGCGGCCGAACTGGACCTCGACACCGTGTTCGAGGCGATTTCGGGCGGTGCGGCGCAAAGCTGGCAGATGGATAATCGATGGAAGACGATGGCGCAGGACAGTTTCGATTTCGGCTTTGCGGTGGATTGGATGCGCAAGGATCTGGGGCTGGCGCTGGAAGAAGCGCGGGCGAATGGTGCGACGCTGCCGGTGACGGCGATGGTCGATCAATTCTACGCCGATGTGCAGGCGATGGGCGGCCATCGGCAGGATACCAGCGCGCTGGTGCGACGGATTATCAGGGCGTGAGGGCGGCTCCGACCTCCGTTCGGGCTGAGCTTGTCGAAGCCTCTCATTTTTCCACACTCCAGACGAAGAAGAAAAGGCCCTTCGACAGGCTCAGGGCGAACGGCTTTGGGATGTTGGGTCTGGGGCTGATCGCTGCCCTCCCCGTCCCCGCTTTCGCATCCGGGGTGATCGACAATGTGAATGGCATTGCGGTCGATCCCAGTGGCAAGGTCGTGCGCTTTGGCGCGCTGTTGATCGATGATGAGGGCAAGGTCGAGAGGCTGATTTCGGGCCGCTATCAGGAACCGGAATATAAGAAGCCCAAAAAACCCAAGCGCGGCCAGCCCTGGCCGCAGCCGCCCAAGGGGCTGTCGTTCAAGCTGGATGCGGGTGGCAAGACATTGGTGCCCGGCATGATCGATGCGCATGGCCATGTCATGAGCCTTGGCCTCTCGCTCATCACGCTCGACCTGTCGGATACAAAGTCGCTGGAAGAGGCGCAGGCGAAGATCCGCGCCTATGCGCAAGCCAGTCCGGGGCGCAAATGGATTATCGGGACGGGCTGGAACCAGGAACAATGGGGCTTGGGCCGCTTTCCGACGGCCGCCGAATTGGATGCGGCGGTCGGTGATATTCCGGTATGGCTCTCGCGTGTCGATGGCCATGCGGGCTGGGCCAATAGCGCCGCGATCCGCGCAGCGGGCGTGACGGCTGCGACCAAATCGCCCATCGGAGGCCGGATCGAGATGGCCGCGGGCAAGCCTGCGGGCGTGTTCGTGGATCAGGCGATGGCGCTGATCGAGAAGGTCGTGCCTGCGCCTGCGCCCAAGGATCGGGACATCGCATTGGAAAAGGCGCAGCGCGCTTTGCTGGCGATGGGCGTCACTGGCATTGCCGACATGGGCACGAGCATCGAGGACTGGCAGGCGTTCCGCCGCTCGGCCGATCGCGGGGCGCTGCGGGTGCGGATCATGGCCTATGCGGCAGGCCTCGACAATATGACGCTGATCGCCGGGCCGGAACCGACGCAATGGCTTTATGACGACCGGCTGCGGCTGGGCGGGATCAAGCTGGTGCTGGACGGTGCGCTGGGATCACGCGGCGCGTGGCTGAAGGCCGACTATGCCGATGCGCCGGGGCAGCGCGGCCTGCCGATGATTTCGGCAACGCAGTTGCGGAATGTGATGAGCCGCGCGGCGATGGACAATTTCCAGATCGCCACCCATGCGATCGGCGACGCGGCCAATAGCGAAATATTGGATGCGATTCAGGAATTGTCGGAAACCTATAAGGGCGACCGGCGCTGGCGGATCGAACATGCGCAGATCGTCAGTCCGGCCGATTTGCCGCGCTTTGCCCAGTTCGGCATCGTCGCGTCGATGCAGCCGGTGCATGAAGCGTCAGACTGGCGCATGGCGACGACCCGCATGGGCGAAGCGCGGCTGGGCGGTGCCTATGCGTGGAAGGCGATGCTCGACAATCGCGTGCCTTTGGCGTTCGGGTCTGACGTGCCGGTGGAAAGTCCCAATCCCTTTGCCGGCATCGCCGTCGCCATGAGCCGCGAGGATGCCAAGGGCGAACCAATGGGCGGGTGGATGCCGACGCAGCGAGTCGGGTTCGACGCGGCGCTTGATGGCTTTACGCGTCAGGCGGCCTTTGCCGGTTTTGCCGAAAAGCGGTTTGGCAGTCTCGTGCCGGGACAGCGGGCGGACTTCCTGCTGATCGACCGGGATATTTCCACCGCACGGCCTGCGGACATTCGGGGGACGCAGGTGCTGGAAACCTGGATCGGCGGCAAGCGGGTGCATGTGAAGGGGCAATAAGCCCTTTCACATCGCGTTGTCGGCGGCGTTCAGCGCGTCTTCGAAGGTTTCAGGGAGTGGCGGCTGGACTGGTTTATCGCAGCCCGCTTCCTTCATATGCGCGCGCAGCGTGTCCATGCGGCTGATATTCCAGCGCGCGAGTGGCACGCCCAACGGGCGAAATTCCGCGCGGTCGAACAGTTCGACGACATAGGATTTGCAGAGTTCGTCGACCTGATCGAGCGTCAACATGCCCAAGTTCATGACCATCGGCTTGCCCGGCACGCCGTTGCGGCCGCGCACCAGATCCGTGACGTAGAGCCCGCCACGCGGATCGATCAGCACCACATCGGCTTGGCTCGAATCGATCAGTCGGTGGCTCGCTGCATAGGGGGCGACGAAGGCGTGGGTGCGCCAGACGAGGAAAATGCTGCCTAGTGCGGTGATGCACAGGCCGATGACCAGCGGGCGCAGCGCGTCCTGCGGGCGGAACCGCGCCCAGCCGAGGCCAGCGAGCAGGCAGAAGGGGCCGATGAAGCCATGGGCGTAGCGGAAGCCCCAGCCATAGCCCTGCGCCAGCGCCAGCATGCAGCCCGCGAAGCAGCCGAGTGCCAGCGGTAGCGCGATCTCCTGCCCCCGGAACATCGCGCGCCAGCGCATCGCGGCCATGCCCAGCACCGCCAGCGGCACCATCAATATGTCGTTCCAGGCGATGTAGCGGCTCAAATTGACGAGTGGCTGCCAGCGGTCGCCGAGCCGCTGGAACAGGCTGCCAACCTTGTCGGCGACTCCGGCGGAGGGACGCACATCTGCGGGAGCGCCCAGCGCATGGAGCAGAAATTCGGGCCAGAGCTTGGCCCAGACGATGACGATCGCCACTAGCGTCAGCGCGTGGAAGGCCGCAACCGTCCAGCGGCGGGCGAGCAGCATCCACAGGATGAAGGGCGCGATGAACAGCGGTGGAAAATGCCATTGGTGCAGCCCCGCCGCGACCAATGCGACTACACCCGCGCTGCCATGGCCGATCACGCCGCCGCGCAGTATCAGCGCGAGCCAGATCATGTTGAGCGCGAAATGGCCGGTCATGGCATAGGGCGTCATCGCCGTGATCCAGAGCTGGCTGGACGAACAGCCAAGCAGCACCGTGACCCACACCGCGTCCGGGCGACCGGGCATCAGCCGCAGCGCCACCCGCCATAGCGCAAGCAGCCCGGCCATCAGCAGCACTGGTCCCGCCAGATTGGGATCGCCCAATTGCCAGAACAAGGCCTGGATCGCGCTGTTCACCGGCAGATAGGCCGCCGTCCAATAATCCGCCGCGCCGAAGGGGGAGAAGAATTCGGGCATGATCGCCCGGCGATAGGGTTCCCATTCGACCGGGATTGGCCGGGCGAACAGCCCTTCGCGCATATAGGCGGCGGCGAAACGCGCGACCTCCTCGTCACGGGAAATGGCGTAATTTTGGAACAGGGCATAATGGCCCGCCCAAGCCGCCAGCCCCATAAGCAGGACAAGAGGCACGATGATGCGCGCGGTCGGGCGCGGCAGGCGGATGCCCTTCCCTTCCGCAAAGGGCGCGGCCAGCGCCAGCAGCAGCAGCGAGCCAATGAGGAGCGGGAAATCCTGATCGAGGAACAGGATGACCGGCAGGCTGATCCCCTGCCTCCAGGTGACATGCCAGACGAAAGTCGCACCCAGCCAGAGCGTCAGGCCGATCGCGCCGGCCAGGAACAGGCGGCGCGCGCTCACGAAGCTGGTCGCCCCGCCCCCGGTCACGCCGCGACCAGCGTCCGGTTGACGAAGATGCCGTCCATTTCGACCAGCAGCGGGAAATGGCCCTTATTATTGGCGAAGAAGGCGGAGGGCACGAAGGCGCGGGTTTCGAGCCAGTCGATCATCGCGCGATAGCCGGTGCCGCCTTCATAAATGGGGCGGACGCCGAGTTCGGTCTGGATGCCCAGCATCTGCGCCAGCGCATCGCCCGCGCCTTCGCACACCGACAGGTCGTGGCCCTGCGTGTCCATCTTCAGGAACGGACGAGCAAAGCCATGCTGCGCCTGCAGATCAGGCAGCACAGAGTCGAGACGGCAGCATTGCATCTCGACCGTCTTGGTCACCTTGTTGCGATCGGCGAAGATGGCATCCTGTTCGTCGGACGGAGCTTTGAGCGAGGAGAATTGATCGGCGGCCATGATGTTGAAGCTGGCGGTGCCGTCAAAGTCGGAGAGCGCCATGTTGAAGACATGCCAATGGCGGTCGGACGCGGCATGGCGCTGCAACTCGGCGAATACATCGGGGTTCGGCTCGAAGGAGAGGATCAGTCCCTTATAGCCGGCATCCTTGCGCAGCATCGTGGCATATTGGCCGCGATTGGCACCGACGTCGAACAGGCAATCGACCGCGAAGGTGGACAGGAAGCGCCTGAGCGCCTGGATTTCGGGATATTGATGCACCCGCCCGGCCAGCGCCAGACGCACCGCCAGCCTGCGGTCGGACAATTCGCGCCAATAGCGGTTCATGCGCGCGCGGCCAGCATGGTTTGATAGATATTCATCGTCGCCACCGCCATGTCGTTCCAGCTTCCCATATTGTCCCCATAGGCGCGCGACGCCTCGCCCTGTTCCTGCCTGATGGCGGCGCTTTGCACCAGCGGCAAGAGGCTGGCGGCCAAAGCGGGGACATTGCCCGCAGGTGCCTTGACTGCCACGCCGTCAGGCAATCGCCCGAACATGCCCGCGTCGGACGTGACCATCGCCTTGCCATGATGGAGCGCCGAGAGGAAGGCACCGCTTGAATCGATATGGCGATAGGGAAAGACCATGATGTCGGCGCGGGCCATATGCGCGTCGAGGCTGCCTTCGGTCAGGAAGCCGAAATCGGTCAGCAGCCGGTCGGCAAAACCTGCTTGCGCAACCTGCGCGAGAAGCGGCGCGACGTCCATGAAGGGCTTGCCCGCGAGCATGAGGTCGAAGTCATGGCCGTCGCGCCAGAGCGAGAGGCAGGCCTCTATCGCGAGATCGACGCCCTTATAGGGGCGGATCGTGCCGAAGAAGAGCAGGCGGGGTTTCGTGGAGGCAGAGACGGCGGCGAGGTCGGCGGCGCTGGCGGCTGCCAGCCGCATCGGCGGGTGCGGGGTGATATGGATGCGGGCGGGGTCGATGCCCTGCGCGATCAGGGCGGCGCGGGTCGTGTCGCCATGGACGATCAGCGCATCCATACTATCCAGCAGAGCGCGATAGCCCCGGCCCTGCAGCCCGGCATCGGCATGATAGGCGTCGGCATTGTGGACGGTGTGGACCAAAGCAGTGCGCCCTTTGAGCCGCTTCAACATCAGACGGTCTGCGGGAGCAAGGGGCAGCCATTGGATGTGGGCTATATCGGCGGCAAGGAGCGGCGTGAGGTCGCCCAGCGCGCAAGTCAGGCCATATTCTGCGGCCTTTGCCAGGCGAAAGGCGCGGCCTTCGCCCAGCCGGTCGCGCAAAGCTTCGCTTCGGCGGAAGAAATGGGGGGCGTAGGCATAGCCGTGCGGCACTATCGCATCGGTGGCGCGCATCGGGCGGCCGAGCAGCGTGACTTGCGCGCCTTGCCCCGCCAGCGCGGCGCAGAGGCTGTCGTCATAGCGCCCGGTGAAGAGCGATGGATCGAGCATCGCGACCTTCATATCCGCGCCAGCCTTTGGAGCGAGAGCAGATGCAGGATGGCCGCGCCGGTGAGGGTCAGCGTGTAGAGGCCAAGGAAGGTGAGGTCGAAGCCTTGAGGTGCAATGGCGAGGGCAAGGGGCGCGCTGGCGAGCGATCCGGCGAGGAAGGGCAGCGAGCGATGCAGCAGGGTCGGGAATCGGCCGAGCGCGCCTTGGGCGTAGACCGAGACGCAGATGATCGTGAGCGCCGCCAAGGCTGCGACGATCAGGGCGAGTTCCGTCCGGTCGATCGTGGCACGACCGTCGAACAGCGTGGTGAAGAGCCAGTCGCCGACGCTCAGCAACAGGGCAGAGAGCAGGAGGGCGAAGACTAGCCCCGCGCCAAGCGAGCGGGCGAGCAGCTGGCGCAGCCTTGCGCGGTCCCCGGCATGATAGGCGCGTGTAATGCGGGGCAAGGCGGCCTCCACGACGGCGCGGACCAGCATCGAAAGGGCACGCGACATTTTGAAGAAAAAGTCGAAGATCAGCATCGGGCGGGCGTCGGACGTCGCCATGGCGATGGTGAAATAGGGCGCATTATAGGCGATGATGTCGGATGCTGTGAACGCGGCCGATGCGCCGATGTCACGCAGATAATGGGCGCGGACATGGCCGCCGCCGACGCGGAAGGCCAGCCAGTGGCGAGTGTTCATCTCCAAGCGCTGGTGGACATGGGCGATGGCCCAGCCGATGACGAGCAGGCTGACCGCCAGTTGCAGCGCGATCGACAGGCGCGGGTCCATGCCCAAGAGGATCGCCAGCAACAGCGCGATCGTCAGCACCCGCCGTCCGCAATCGAGCGCTTCCCACAGGAAATTGCCGTCCACTGCCGCCAAGGCGCGCTTGGCCAGCAAGGCGGGAAGATTGAGGCAGGCCGACAGGAAGAAGAGCAGGAAGAGCAGTGGCATCGCCGTGTCGAACCAGCCGAGCGTCAGCGCCGCGATCAGGATCGCCGTCCCGCCCAGCATGATGAGGCCAAGGAACAGGAACAGCACCCCCATTTCCTCCAGCCGGAAACCGCCGTCCGCCTGATCCCCACCCAGCCAGTGCCGCCGCAACCGGGCGTAGATGATGCTGGTCAGGCCGAACTCAGCCGAAATGGTGAAGTTGCCGAACGCGACCAGCAGCAGGAACGCCTGAAATTCGGCCAGCGGCAGGACGCGGACGAAGACGAAGGTGACGGCAAAGCCCCAGATCAGCACGAGGCCGACATTGGCCAGCTTGACCAGCGCGAGGATGCGGGCGGATGCCTCCATCCGCGCGAGGATGCTCACCGCGTCGCGGCTCCGCCGGGCTTGCGGGCGCGGAACAGCCGGTCGTCCAGCGCATAATAATGGCGCGCGGCAACGTCGATGCTGCTGGCGTCGATTTCTTCCAGGTCGAAGCCCGCCGCGCGGATGCGGTCGGCGATATCGGGGCCATATTGGCGCACATGATCCCATTGGCCAAAGCGGCGCTCGCGTTCGCGTGGCGGGATGTCGAAACTGCCATCCTCGGTCGGCTTGGTCCACAGCGGCACGATCAGCCAGGCTTCGCCGCCCGGCTTCAAGGCGCGGTAGATGTTGCGCAGCACCGCCATGTCGTCGGGCACATGCTCCATCACATGGCTGGCGTAGAACAGGTCGTAGCGGTCGGTGACGGCCAGTTCCATCAGGTCGATTTGCGCCATGTTGGGGACCGTGTAGCGCGACGGATCGAGATCGGCGGGCATATAATAAGCGGCGGCGGCGAACCGGCGGACGAGGCTGGCTTCATTGGGCGCCATATGCAGGATCGCGCCTTCGGTTGGCACGGTCAGGCGGCCATTGGCGATCAGCCAGTTCATCAACCGTTCGCGCGGCGATGCGCCACATTCGGGGCAGCCCCATTCGCCATTGTCGCCATAGCGGAAGAAGCCCACCACGGTCGCGCCACAGGCGGGACAGCCGCGCTTGCGCCGCGCGCCCGCAGCTTTGCGCGCCTGGAGCGCGGTTCGGGTCAGATGCTTGCCGACGGCCTTGGCCACCCGCTGGACAGTAATCACGGCATTCTCCGCTTGGGAACAGGGGATGGGCTATACAATATCGTCGGCGTTTGACGAGGGGGGGGTGAAAGGCCTTGTATATTCTCGAAGGCATCTCCTTGCAGGGGAGGTGGCAGGGCGTAGCCCTGACGGAGGGGTGTCACGCTATCGATGGGGTTACACCCCTCCACCGGCTTCGCCGGTCCCCTTCAACAGAGTCACGTGCCTCTGTTGAACCTTGCAGGGGAGGATTTTTTTCGTCAGTCCACCACCCCATCCGCCGCCGTGATGATGGGTGCGAATTTTTCGGCGGTCAGGCTGGCGCCGCCGACCAGGCCGCCATCGACATCGGCGATGGCCATCAGTTCGGCGGCATTGTCGCCATTCATCGACCCGCCGTACAATATGCGCATGCCTTGCGCTTCGTCGCCGATCCGGCTTGCCAGCGCGGCGCGCAAGGCGGCGTGCATGGTCGCTACGGCCTCCATCGTCGGGATGCGGCCGGTGCCGATCGCCCAGATGGGTTCATAGGCGATGGCAAGCCAGTCCGCCGCTGCGCCATCGGGCAAGGAGGCGAGCAGTTGCGCCGACACCAGCGCTTCGGCGTTGCCCGCGTCACGCACGTCCAGGCTTTCGCCAACGCACAGGATGACGCCCAGGCCCGCAGCCTTGGCCGCCAGCGCCTTGGCCGCGACATCGCTATCGGTTTCGCCTTGGTCCTGCCGCCGCTCGCTATGGCCGACGATGGTCCAGCTGGCCCCCGCTTCGGCCAGCATCGCCGCCGACAGGCAGCCGGTATGCGCGCCGCTTGCCTGCATGTGGCAATCCTGCGCGCCGATGAAGGCACCGCCCTTGCGTGCGTCCGCCGCCGCGATCAGCGTGGCGGGCAGGCAGAGGCCGACCTCTACCGCTGGATGCTGCGCCGCGCGCGCGCCGATGGCGGCGACCTCGTCCAACGCAGCCTGCATCCCGTTCATTTTCCAGTTGCCGACAACCAGCTTGCGCCTGCCCATCGTCTATTCCCCTTATTCTTTATTGCTGCACGTCGCCCCGCCCCCTCCGCCGCGCGCCTGTGTGGCGTCACGCCTCCATCGGAAGGGACATGGACTGGCCAGAGGCGATGAACGGCGCTCGCGCATTTGTCCAGTGCAAGCCTTGCCGCAGCGCGCATCCGCCCTTAAAGCGGGCCGCCATCCCGCCGCAGTTCGGATATTTTCATGCTTTCTGTCTTTCGCCGCTTCATCAAATCCCGGTTCGGGGCAGTGTTCGCGCTGCTATTCTTAGGGACGATCGCCGCTGCCTTCATCCTGGGCGACCTGTCGAGCGGCCAGTTTGGCACCAGCTTTGGCGGTGGCGGCACGGCGGCGAAGGCCAACGGCTACAAGCTGACCGAAACCGAATTGCAGGAGCGGGTGCAGCGGGTGTTCGACAATGCGCGCCGGTCCGACCCCGGTCTTCAGATCAACGATTTCTTCACGCAGGGCGGCGCGGCGCAGGTCTATGACCAGTTGGTCGCTTCGCTGGCGCTGCGCGCTTTTGCCGACGAGCAGGGCATGCATATCTCCAAGCGGCTGGTCGATGCGCAGATCGCGCAAATCCCGGCGTTTCAGGACGCGGCGGGCAATTTCAGCCAGGAAAATTTCCGCAATCTGCTGGCGCGCGAGCGGCTGACGGAAAAGGATCTGCGCGACGATATCAGCCGCGAAATCCTGCAGCGGCAATTGCTGACCCCGATCGGCATGGGCGTTAGGCCGACCGACAGCCTGGTCCTGCCCTATGCCTCGTTGCTGCTGGAAGCGCGGCAGGGCACGGTTGCAGCGATCCCGGCGGTGGCTTTCTTGGACGATAAAGACCCGACCGACGCGCAACTGGCCGATTTCTACAAGCGCAATGCCGATCGCTTCACCATCCCCGAACAGCGGCGCATCCGCTATGCCGTGGTCGATGCCGAGCGTTTCGCGCAAGCCTCGCAGCCAAGCGATGCGGAAATCACCGCCGCTTATAGCCAGAACAAGGCGGCCTATGCCGCCAAGCAGAGCCGGACGATCGAGCAGTTGGTGCTGCCGACGGAAGCCGCGGCCAAGGCGATTGCCGACAAGGTGAAGGGCGGCGCGTCGCTGTCCGCCGCGGCGCAGGGCGCTGGCCTGGCGGTCGCGACGCTGGCCGACCAGACCCCCGCCGCACTGACCACAACGGCGGGCAAGGCTGCGGCCGATGCCGCCTTTGCCGCCAAGCAGGGTGATCTGGTTGGTCCGGTACGCGGGCCGCTCGGCTGGCTGTTGCTGCGTGTGACGGCGGTCAAGGACATTCCTGCCCGCGCGCTGGCGTCGGTGCGCGACGAAATCGTCGCGACCCTGCGCACGCAGAAGGAAAAGCAATTGCTGGCCGACTTTACCGGCAAGCTGGAAGATCAGATCGCCGATGGCGGGACGTTCGAGGAAGTGGTCAAGGATAATGGCCTCAAGCTCGAAACCAGCCCGTTGCTGCTCGCCACTGGCAAGCAGGTCGAGGATCAGGCCTATGTCGTGGCGCCCGACGTGCAGCCGCTGCTGGCACCCGCTTTCGCGATGAGCGCCGACGACGATGCGCAGATGGTGCCGATCACCCCGGACAAGCGCTATGCGCTGATCGCGCCGGGCGAGATCGTCGCCGCTGCGCCGCCGCCGCTGGCCAAGGTCAAGCCGATCGTGCAGGCGCAATATAAGCTGAACGCCGGCAACGATAAGGCCAAGGCGTTAGCCGAACAGATCCGCGCCAAGGTGGCCAAGGGCATGAAGCTGGCCGACGCGATCGCGCAGGCGGGCGTCAAGCTGCCCGCGCCGCAGACGCTGGGTGGCAAGCGCGCCGACATCATGCGCGGCGAGCAGCGCCCACCGGCCGAAATCGCCATCCTCTTCTCGATGGCGGCGAACACGGTCAAGACGCTGCCGATCGGCCAGGATCGCGGCTATTTCGTGGTCCAGCTCAACGCGATCGAACGGGGCGATGCCAAGAATCAACCCGAATTGATGGCGCAGATGCGCGACCAGCTCGGCGAAGTGATCGGCCAGGAATATGGCCAGCAGTTCGAGCGCGCGGTCGAAAAGCATCTGAAGGTCACGCGCAATGCCAATGCGGTCGAAGGCGTGCGCAGGGCGCTGGCCGCCACCACCAGCGGCGACCAATAAGATGATCGCAGGCGGGGGCGACGCAGCGGCGCGGGCGGCGTTGGAGCGCGGCGAGTCCGCGCTGGTGTGGCGGCGGCAGATTGCCGATACCGACACGCCGATTTCCGCCGCGCTCAAATTGTTCGAGGCCGATCGCGGCGACTATCTGCTCGAATCGGTCGAGGGCGGCGCGGTGCGTGGCCGCTACAGCCTGATCGGTCTGGCCCCCGACCTGGTGTTTCGGGCGCATGGTCAAAGCGCTGCGATCAACCGCGACTGGGCGACCGACCGTGACGCCTTCACGCCGCTGGAGACTGGCGCGCTCGACGCGCTACGCGATCTGGTTGCCGAATGCCGGGCGGAGATGGACCCCGCGCTGCCCGCGGCGCTGGCCTGCCTGGTCGGCTATTTCGGTTATGAGACGGTGGGCCTGGTCGAGAAGCTGCCCCGCCCTGCCCCCAATCCGATCGACCTGCCCGACATGCTGTTCGTGCGGCCGACCGTCATCCTGATCTTCGATCGCTTGGCCGACCAACTCTATCTGGTCGCGCCGGTGTGGAAGGGCAGTTTTGCCGACGCGGATCGCGCCATCGCGCAGGCGCTGGAGCGGATCGAGGCCACCGCCGCGCGGCTGGCTGCGCCGATCCCGGCTGCCCCCGCCCCGGCCGACATTGCCGACGTTGCGGTGACCCCGGTGCTGGAGCCGGGCCGCTATGCCGCCATGGTCGATCGCGCCAAAGAATATATCGTTGCGGGCGATATTTTTCAGGTCGTGCTGGCACAGCGTTTCACCAGCCCCTTCACCCTGCCGCCGATCGCGCTTTACCGCGCGCTGCGGCGGATCAATCCGTCGCCCTTCCTCTATTATCTCGACCTGCCGGGATTTGCGCTGATCGGTTCCAGCCCCGAAATCCTGGTCCGCGCGCGCGATGGCGAAGTCACGATCCGGCCGATCGCGGGCACCCGCCCGCGCGGCAAGAATGCGGTGGAGGATGCCGCCAACCGCGAAAGCCTGCTCGCCGATCCCAAGGAGCGGGCTGAGCATCTGATGCTGCTCGACCTTGGCCGCAACGATGTCGGCCGGGTGGCTACCGCTGGCAGCGTGACCGTGACCGACAGCTACACCGTCGAATTATACAGCCATGTGATGCATATCGTGTCCAACGTGGTCGGTCGCCTGGCGCCGGAGAAGGATGCGCTCGATGCCCTGTTCGCTGGCTTTCCGGCGGGCACCGTGTCCGGCGCGCCCAAGGTGCGCGCTTGCGAGATCATCGCCGAACTGGAACCCGAAACGCGCGGCGCTTATGCGGGCGGCGTCGGCTATTTCGGGCCGGACGGCAATATGGACAGTTGCATCGTCCTGCGTACCGCCGTGTTGAAGGATGGCGTGATGCATGTGCAGGCGGGTGCGGGCATCGTCGCGGATTCGAACCCCGACTATGAACAGCGCGAGTGCGAGGCCAAGAGCGGGGCGTTGTTGGCGGCGGCGCGCGAAGCCGTGGCGTTGGCGCGGGATGCGGGGTTTGGGCAGTAAACGGGGCTAAGGCTTATCGACACGCCCGCCATCCGGTCGCGCCGCGTTCGGCCTGGTCGAGATGGAAATGGTCGCGGTGCGCGGCGTTATAATCGGGTGACAGGACGGTCGAAAACAGGTCGCACGCCCCGTCGCGCACGGCGCGCAGGAATTGCGCATCCTCGCCCTCACCTTTCCAGTCGCGCAGCACGCTGATGCTGCGGCCGTCGGCCAGGGTGAAGCCGGCGACGTCGAGTGCATCGGCGGTCGCATGTTCGCTGAAATCGCCTTCGCTGCGGCCATACATGCGGCGGCAGCTATAGCTGCCCAGATGGCGCATGGACCGCACCGGCTGGCCATAGATGCGCTGGGCGGCGGGCTGGACGACCTGCCACTCCCATAGTTTGAGCGCGGCGACGACCGGGCAGGACGGCGCGACCGACGCCGGGGCCAGCGCGATCGCGTCTTTCTCCGCGCGCAGCCGCACCGCATCGGCATAGGCGCACTGGTCCGCACCACCCGGCTGCACCGCGACATAATCGACGCCCGCCCGGTCGAGCAGCGCGCGGCATTGCGTCGCATCGCCGGTCAGCGCGGTCAGCTTGCGCCCGGTGAACATGCCGATCGGTTGGCTGAGGTCCAGCTCAGTCCAGGGCATGTCCTGCGGCCGCTGCCGCACCAGCGCATAGCCGAGCAGCAGGAGAAACAGCAGGATAGCGAGCAGGACGAGGCGGCGAAGGGTCACATGAAGTTTGCGCATGGCTCAAGCACGCCTGACCCGGCGCATAGGTTCCGACGTGACCGGATATCCCAGATGATCGGGGATGCATAAATGCCGCTCGCCATCCCGCTCCTCCTGCCAGGGCCGTACTTTTTCGACCGGATAGGCGCGCGCATGGGCGACGAGGTCAGCATGGTTGGCGCACAGGGCCAGCCGCTCCAGATTGCGCCGGGTCGGATAGATCACCTTCCCCTCCCCCGCATCGCATTGCGCCAGCGTGGCCGCCGCGCCGCTCCAGAACAGCTTTACATTTTCGGTCGTATCGACGGTGGCCATCTGTCCGTCCGGCGCGCGGGCGATGTAGAAGCGCGTGTCGAAGATCCGCGTCGCCTGATCGAAGGGCGCGGGATGCCAGCGGGCAAAGGGCGTCAGCGCATCGAACGCGACTTCCAGCCGATGCCGGTCGAGCAACGCCCCCAGGCCAACGCCTTCGCGCAAGCCGTCGCGCAGGCGCAGCACGGTGGCGGCGTCCACAGCGCCTTGCAAGCCCACGCCCAGCCCCGCTTCCTCGATCGTCTCGCGAATCGCGGCGATGCGTGCGGCGGCCTCGTCCTGCTCCAGTCCGTGATCGATCCGCGCGGCCAGGTCATGATCGTCGGCGTCAACCGCGCCGCCGGGAAAGACCAGCGCGCCAGCGGCAAAGGCCATGGTGCTGGCCCGTTCCATCATCAATATATCCGGCGGCCCATCGGCCCGGTCGCGCACGATCACGACGGTGGCAGCCGGACGGCTGCGCTGTTCCAATTCTGTCATGAAACCGCCTTAGGCGCGCGGGGCGCTGGCGGTAAAGTCCTTCGAGCAACCCCAAAGGGAGGGGTTGGTGGAGCCTAGCGGGATCGAACCGCTGACCTCGTCATTGCGAACGACGCGCTCTCCCAGCTGAGCTAAGGCCCCAAAGGAGCGCTGCCTATAGGCGAGGGATTTGGCGCTTGCAACGGTCTTTTTGCACGATCGCTTGCGCCGCCGCCGTGCGCGGTGCCAAAGCGTTCGCCCGTCCCAAAAGAGGCCCCTATGCCGACCATCGCCCTGCTGATCATCTCCAATGTCTTCATGACCATCGCCTGGTATTGGCACCTCAAGGGCGGGATGGAAAAGCCGATCCTGCTGGTCATCCTGATCAGCTGGGGCATCGCGCTGGTCGAATATTGTTTTGCCGTTCCCGCCAACCGCATCGGCTATGCCCATGGCTGGAGCGCCGGGCAGTTGAAGGTCGCGCAGGAAGCGATCGCGCTGGTCATCTTCGGCGGCTTCATGGTGACCGTGCTGGGTGAACCGCTCCACTGGCGCCACCTCGCCGCCTTCGCCTGCATCATGGGCGCGGTGGGATTTTTGTTCGTGGGGAAATAGTCGCAGAACCTGCCGTCGTATCTCGCACGAAGGTCTGACCTAAATGAATTCTGTTGATTTGGATCAATAATAACGACTAGCCTACCACCAATTCTGTCATCCCATCTACGGAAGTCCGATGTTTCAACAAGGCGAACGTAACTATTCTGGGCCAGGAATTGGAAACTCTGATCATATCATGTCCGATAATGCGCTGATATTGCATATATGGCATATCGATACAGTCGAAGAAATACGACGACATGTCGATTTTTTTCCTGACGATACCGATCAATTCGTTACATTTTCAAACGACATCGATTCAGCGCAACGGTCCTATATCGAGCGATCCTTCCCCCATGCGCGATTATTCCCGGTAAAAAATATAGGGCAGGATTTCGGTGCCCTGTTGCAACTGCGCACTATGGTCGATCTCTCCAAATATGATTTCCTGTGCAAAATACATTCCAAGAAGGGTCTGAAAGAACCAGAAGAATGGCGAAAAACACTGTTGCAGGGCGTTTCATCTTCGAGCCATCATGTCGGACATATCATCGAATATTTTAGGAATTTTCCGAACATACTGATTGCCGGATCGCGACACTTATATCTTTACGGCCCCAAGAACTTGTTCAAAAATGGACCTAATATTGAAAATTTATTTGGGTCGATATTGAATGATTTTGATTTTCGAAAGGAGGATTGGGGCTTTATCGCTGGATCCTGCTTCTGGTTCCGGCGCTCCATCCTGGATGCCATCGCGCAATGTCCAATCGATTTTGAAGAAGCATCCTATACTGATGATGGCCTGCCGGCGCATGCACTCGAACGCATGTTCGGCATGGTGGCGACGATCATGGGCGGCCAGATATTATTGAGCGACACGTGCGGCTTTTCCCCTCGCCTCGCCGTTGAAACCGCTTTCCCCCATGACCTGCCAAGGGAGGTCGTATCGATCAAACAGACCCTTGCGACGCTGGCCATCGCCAGGTCACGGGCACGCCCCAGACCGTTGCAGGGGAGCCTTGATCTCCATCCCCGCGCGGCCGTGATAAGAGGCTGGCTCGCCGCGCCAGATGACCCCTGCCCGCGCGATGTCATCCTGCGCTGTGAAAATATCGAAATCCGCGTCATCGCCTCGGTCTTTCGCCAGGACTTGAAGGATAATGACATCAATGAAGGACGGCACGCCTTTCACGTCAATGTCCCGCGCAACCTGGTCGACGGTAGCACGCATGACATCGCGCTGATCGACGCCGCCACGGGCCAGTTGGTCACGACCCGCAGTTGTCGATGGGAACGGCCAATACGAGCCTACAGGAATTTTGACGAATTTCTCCGCTGCTCGATGATCCAGCCGATGATTCCCGTGCCCTTCATGGATGAGGACAAGCGCTGTTTCGCCGTGATGGAGAATATCGCCGATCACCTCGCCCGACAGGCGCTGGCGCTTGAACAGCCGCCGCTCGTGTCAGTGATCATGCCGATCTATAATCGTGCCGACATTCTAGGCGAAGCGATCCAGTCGATCTTGTCCCAGCAATATCGCAATTTTGAGCTGATCATCATCGATGACGGCAGCGAGGATGACAGCGTCGCCGTCATTCGCGGCATAGACGACCCCCGCATCCGCCTCATTCCTTTGTCACGCAATGGCGGGCAGTGCAAAGCGCGCAATATCGGTGTGACATTGTCCGACGGGCAGATCATTGCCTATCTCGACAGCGATAATATGTGGGACGATCGGTATCTTGCCGCTACCGTCGGTGCCTTCGTGGAACTGCCCGAAGCCGACGCGATCGCCACGGGCCAATTCCTGTTTCGCGGTAATGACAAGGAGCCCTTTGCCGCTCGATACGGTCATTTGAACAAGGCACTGGTGGAAAATAATAATTATATTGATCTCAACTCGCTTGCCCATCGCCTTAGCCTCGTCGCCGACATCGGTGGACTGAACGAACAGTTGATCCGCTATGTCGATTTCGATTTCATCCTGCGCATCATGGACAAAGCGAATTTGTGGACCGTTCCCGTCCTGTTGACCCATTATCATTTCGATCGCGCGGAAAATCAGGTCACGCGCGTCCATGATCGCCCCAATGACATGACATTATTAAGACGCGAATTCCAAGATCGCATGGCGGCCCGCCTTGCCGAGCAAGATCTGAGCGACCTTCACCATCCCGTCAGCGTCATCATTCCCAACTGGCAATCATCGGAGGATATCAATCAGTGCCTGGATGCGCTCTGCGCGCGCGATTGGAAGGGCCAGTTGGAGATCATCGTCGTCGACAACGGATCGGATCAGGATGTTGTTGATCGGCTGCGCCAACGCCGGGATGCGGGGCAGTTGCGACTGATCGAAAATAACGAGAATTACGGCTTCAGCTATGCCGTCAACCAAGGCATTGCCATTGCGCGCGCCGACGCCGACATTTTGCTGCTGAACAATGATGCCATCGTGCAGCCAGGATCAGTGCAGGCTTTGCAGCAAGCGGCCTTCGCCCTGGCTGACGCGGGCATCACGGTGCCGCGCCAGATTCTGCCGCCGGGCACCAAGACGGTGCAACAACATGCGCCCTATGCCAATCCTGCCTATGCGGCCGACGTCAACCTTTCTGCCCATCATCGAAACATCCTGCGGGTTGATGTCTATCATGATGGTGGGCCGGTCGAACTCCATTATGCCCCCTTTTTCGCGGCCTATATCCGGCGTCCGGTCATTGAGAGCATAGGGCCGCTGGACGCTGAATTCGGCCGCCACTACCGCTCCGACCGGGCCTATTGCGACTTGATGCGGACGTTTACCGGCAAGAAAATCTATTATGTGCCCGACGCGCATGTCATCCATAAACTCCAGCGCGCGACCGAAACCCTGCGCGCGGATACGGCGGGCAACACAGCCTTCGACCTGATGTTTCATCGCAATCAGTGGAGCGCGGCGGACCGCAAGCGACTGGGCTACCGATCAGCGGTCTGGGACATATTTTGAATTATGCCCCTTACCCAGCGGGCAACAGCAAACTCGAATCGCCATAGCTATAGAAACGATAACCGCTGCCGATGGCATGGGCATAGGCGGCCTGCATCCGGTCGCGGCCCATCAGCGCCGAGACCAGCATGAACAGGGTTGATTTGGGCAGGTGGAAATTCGTCATCAGCCCGTCGATCGCGCGGAAGCGGTAGCCGGGGGTGATGAAAATGCGGGTTTCGTCGGCAAAGGGATGGATGATGCCGTCTTCGCTCGCCGCGCTTTCCAGCAGGCGCAGCGACGTCGTGCCGACCGCGATCAGGCGACCGCCCGCCGCGCGCGCGGCGTTCAGCCGGTCGGCGGTGGCCGGTTCGATGCGGCCCCATTCGGCATGCATGCGATGGTCGTCGGTATCGTCGGCCTTGACCGGCAGGAAGGTGCCCGCGCCGACATGCAGCGTCAGCGTTTCCGTCAGCACCCCAGTCTGCGCCAGCGCCGCTATCAGGTCCGGCGTGAAATGCAGCGCGGCGGTGGGGGCGGCGACGGCGCCATCCTCGCGCGCGAACATGGTCTGATAATCGCTGACGTCGCGTTCGTCGGTCGGGCGCTTGCTGGCGATATAGGGGGGCAAGGGCATGCGGCCGGCCCGTTCCAGCAGCACTTCCACTGGCTCGGTGCCTTCGAAGTCCAGCGTCACGCCGCCATCTTCGTCGCGCGGCCCGGCGATCGCGGTGACGCCTGCGCCGAAGTCGATCCGGTCGCCATCGCGCACCCGCTTGGCATTGCGCAGAAAGGCCTGCCATTGGCGCAGGCCCAGGCGCTTGTGCAGCGTCGCGCCGATCCGCGCTTCGCCACGCGTCCCTTCCAACTGGGCAGGGATGACGCGGGTATCGTTGAAGACCAGGACGTCGCCCGCACGCAGCAAGCCCGGCAAGTCGCGCACCGTGAGGTCGGCGAAGTCCCCTGCCCCCGGCACCAGCAACAGCCGCGCGGCATCGCGCGGGCTGGCGGGGCGCAGCGCGATATTTTCCGGTGGGAGGTCGAAGTCGAACAGGTCTACGCGCATCGGTCTATCTGTTTCGTCTGATCAAGCCAGTGACCGTTCGTGTCGAGGGCCGTCCAGACAGGTTCACGCCTGCGCCAGCTGCTTCTCGACTTCGCTCGAAGCGAACGGAAAGCTGTGGCCTATTATTGTTCCGGTGCAGGCGCGGTGATCGACGGCGCGGCGGGTGCAGCCATGCCGGGCATCGGCGTCGTTACCGGCGGCTTGCCATCGCTTTCGATCGAGGCCTGCAGGATCGTGCTGGGATTGGCGGGCGGTTCGCCCTGCGCGATCGAATCGACATATTGCATGCCTTCGATCACGCGGCCGAAGACGGTATATTTCTTGTCGAGCTGCATCCGGGGCAGCAGGACGATGAAGAACTGGCTGTTGGCGCTGTCCTCGCTCTGCGCGCGCGCCATCGAAAGCGTGCCGCGCAAATGCGGCATCGGGTTGAATTCGGCCTTGAGGTCGGGGAGCTGCGATCCGCCGGTGCCGTCGCCCTTGGGGTCGCCGCCCTGCGCCATGAAGCCGGGGATGACGCGGTGGAATTTCAGGCCATTATAGAAGCCCTGGCGCGTCAATTCCTTGATCCGCTCGACATGCGCAGGCGCGATGTCGGGGCGCAGCTGGATGCGGACGCGGCCGCCGGTCGACAGGTCCAGATCCCAGATATTCTGCGGATCGGCGGGCACGGTCGCGGGCGGCAGCTTGGGGGTCAGGTCGGTTTCCAGCGACTTGGCATTGTCCTGCGCGCGCACGGCGGCCTCGGCCCGCTTCGCTTCGTCACCCCCGCCGCCACCGGGCGCACCCTGCGCATAGGCAAAGCCGGAGGTTGCGAGGGCGACACCGATCGCCATGGTCTTGAGCGCGCAGGTGAAACGCATGAAGCAGACTTCCTTGATCTTATGGGCATAGGGCCAAGCCGCCCTGATAGCGCGCTGATCGCGATTGGCAACTGAACGCAAGCTGAGCGAGGGAGAGTCGGTTGGAAAATCCGCGAAAGAGCGGATTTTGTCCGCACCGGCCCGCACCCCCACCCGGCCTCCCATTCAGGATATACTGTGGAAGGTCGGGTGGGGGTGCGGGCCGGTGCGGCTCTTCAACACATTATACCCCGCCCTTGCGGCCCATCTTTTCGACCCGCGCCACGACTTCGTCGCGCACGGCGGGACTGACGAATTTGTGGATCGGGCCGCCGTACAGCGCGATCTCCTTGACCAGGCGCGAGGCGATCGGTTGCAGGCAGACATCCGCCATCAGGAACACGGTTTCGACGCGCGCGTTGATCTGCTGGTTCATGCCCGCCATCTGATATTCATATTCGAAGTCGGCGACGGCGCGCAGGCCGCGCACGATGACGCTCGCCCCCTGCGATTCGGCAAAGTCCATCAGCAGCGAATTGAAACCGATGACGACGATGTCAGCGTCGATGCCCGCACATTCGCGCCGCACCATGTCCAGCCGCTCTTCGTCGGAGAACATGGGCGATTTGGCGATGTTGGTCGTAACCCCGATCACCAGCTTGTCGACCAGCTTCGCGCCGCGCCGGATGATGTCCATATGCCCCAGGGTGATGGGATCGAAGGTGCCGGGATAGACGCCGATACGCTGCTTGCTCATGGGGCTTAGCGATCCCTTTCGATGATATAGTCGGCGATGGCGCGCAACAGGTCGGCCTCCGCGCCATAGCCGTGCAGATGCGCCTTGGCCTGATCGACCAGCATATGCGCCTGCGCCCGAGCGCGATCGACGCCGAGCAGCGACACGAAGGTTTCCTTGCCCGCCGCCGCATCCTTGCCCAGCGCCTTGCCGGCCAGGTCCGCGTCGCCCTCGACATCCAGCAGATCGTCGGCGATCTGGAAAGCGAGGCCAATGTCGCGGGCATAGCCATGCAGGCTGGTGCGCGCGTCCACCGGGATGCGCGCCATGATCGCCGCCGCCTCGACGCAGAAGGCGATCAGCGCGCCGGTCTTGAGATTTTGCAGGCGCGTGACGGTGGCCAGGTCGAAGCGCGATTTTTCCGCCTCCAGGTCCATCATCTGCCCGCCCGCCATGCCCGCCGGGCCGCTCGCCAGCGCGAGCGCCCTCACCAGGTCGATCCGCACGAACGGGTCGGCATGAGTCTGTTCATCGGCCAGGATTTCGAAGGCGACATCGTGCAGGCAATCGCCCGCCAGGATCGCGCTGGCTTCGTCAAAGGCCTTGTGGACGGTCGGCTTGCCGCGGCGCATATCGTCATCGTCCATCGCGGGCAGATCGTCATGGATCAGCGAATAGACATGGATGCACTCGACCGCCAGGCCGACCCGCAGCGCCGATTCGCGCGCGATATTGAACAGGTCGCAGGTCGCTTCGACCAGCAGGGGCCGCAGCCGTTTGCCGCCGCCGATCGCCGCATGGCGCATCGCTTCATAGAGGCGCGCGCGCGCATCGTCGGGCACGGGCAAGAGCAGGTCGAACGCATGATCGATCCGCGCCGCAACATCGCGCGAACGGCTGGTCAGCAACGCCGCCGACGAAACATCCCCCCCCATGCCGCTTAGTCCGCGCCGAACGGCTGCGCGCCGGTCACCGCGCCATTGGCATCGACCGTCAGCTTGGCGATCCGCGCTTCGGCGGCCTGCAGCCGGTCGGCACAGCGTTTGCGCAACGCCTCCCCTTGCGCATAGAGCGAGATCGACTCATCGAGCGGCACATCGCCGCTTTCGAGCCTGCGCACGATCGATTCGAGGGCGCGTAACGCATCCTCGAACGAAAGCTGGGTGGGGTCCGGGGCTTGCGTGCTGCTGTCGGTGGCCATGGCCATGCATTGACCGCCACCGCCCGCCCGGTCAAGCCCGCAGCGGACAATCGGGCATATGCCTTATGGTTCGGACACCCCACTGACTGCACTGCGGCATGACGTCATATCAAGCGCATGGCGGGAATAGCGCAGTTTTGCGTTGACGCATCATGCTGCACACGCACATAAAAGGATCGCTATGAAATCTTATATCACCCTGATCGCCGCCGCGAGCCTTGGCTTGCTGTCCGCCTGCAACCAGAATGACGAACCCGAAGTCGTGGGCGGCCCCGCCGACCCGATGGCTGCGGAACTCGCCAATGCCGCGCCCGTCGAGCTGCCGCCGTCGGTCAAGGCCAACAAGCAGTTCCGCTGCAAGGACAACAGCTTGCTGTTCGTCGATTATATGAGCGACGACAAGACCGCGCTGCTGCGCACCGAAAAGGGCGGCGCAGCCACCACGCTGAAGGCGGCCGAAGCCGGTCAGCCCTTCACCGCCGAGGGCGGCTACACCATCGACGGTTCGGGCGACAATGTCACCATCACCGTCCCTGGCAAGAGCGCGCAGGCCTGCCACGTTTAAGGCGGCCTGATCCTTTCAACCATTTCCAGGCCGGACCGCCCCTAACGGTCCGGCCTTTTTCTTGTCCGCGCATTGGCGGGTTTCGCCCCAATAGCGGACGCCCTAGAAACGCATTAGACGCTGCGGAGGGAGGTCCGATGTTCTTCTATCTCGAACCGGAAGTTGCGGGCGGCATAGGTCCAAACTCTGAGCTTCACCGTGAGGACGGTAGGCTCGTTGTGGCCAAGTTGAACTACCAGTTTGACGGCTGGTTAGGCGATGCCCTGCTCGAAACAGTCGCATGCTTCATCGTTACCGACGCCGCTCGGCAACTGATTGAGGATGCTGCCCTAACCGGTGTGAGTTTCTCCGACGTAGAGGTGACCCGATCCGACCTTTTCATCGATCTATACGGTGACAAGGCACTACCATCATTCTGGTGGATGATCGTCGCAGGTAAGCCCGAGGTCGACGACTTCGGCATGGCGAGCGACCTGCGATTGATAGCCTCTGAGCGGGCGCTCGCCCTATTGCGGAGCGTCGGGCTTGCGCACGCGGAGGTTCAGCCGGTCGGCGACTGACGTCCGCTTCCCACCATTTCTCGCCATCCAGAGAAAGCCGACACGCCCCTGACTTCTCTGCGCCTCTGCGCGCAATGGCAGCAGGCAAGCGCGGGAGAGGCGCGCCTACCTCTTATCCCGTTTCTCCCGCCCGATCGATGCATGTCCACCAAAGCATGCACGCCGCCATTGCTCTCCGCCCACGCGGCCGCTAAAGGCGCGGCATGTCCAGCACCGCCACCCAGATCACCCCGGAAATCGTCGCCGAACATGGCCTCAGCCCGGAAGAATATGACCGCGTCTTGAAGGCGATCGGCCGCGAGCCGAACCTGACGGAACTCGGCATATTCTCGGTCATGTGGTCGGAGCATTGCTCGTATAAATCCTCCAAGATCCACCTGATGAAGCTGCCGACCACTGGCCCGCAGGTGATTTGCGGCCCCGGCGAAAATGCCGGCGTCGTGGACATTGGCGACGGGCAAGCGGCGATCTTCAAGATGGAGAGTCACAACCACCCGTCCTACATCGAACCCTATCAGGGCGCGGCTACGGGCGTCGGCGGCATCCTGCGCGACGTGTTCACCATGGGGGCGCGGCCGATCGCCAATATGAACGCGCTGCGCTTCGGGCGGCCCGATCATCCCAAGATGCGCCACCTGATCTCAGGCGTGGTCCGCGGCATTGGCGGCTATGGCAATTGCGTGGGCGTGCCGACCGTGGGCGGCGAGGTGAATTTCCACCCCGCCTATGACGGCAATATCCTGGTCAACGCCATGACCGTGGGCATCGCCGACACCGACAAGATTTTCTACAGCGCCGCGTCGGGCGTGGGCAACTCCATCGTCTATGTCGGCTCCAAGACCGGCCGCGACGGCATCCATGGCGCGACCATGGCGAGCGCCGATTTCGGCGACGATGCCGACGCCAAGCGCCCCACCGTGCAGGTCGGCGATCCCTTCACCGAAAAGCTGCTGATCGAGGCGTGCCTGGAACTGATGGCGTCGGACGCGATCGTCGCGATTCAGGATATGGGCGCGGCGGGCCTCACTTCGTCCAGCGTCGAAATGGCGTCGAAGGGCGGCGTTGGCCTGCTTCTCAACATGGACGCCGTGCCGCAGCGCGAAACCGGCATGACCGCCTATGAAATGATGCTCTCCGAATCGCAGGAGCGCATGTTGATGGTGTTGAAGCCCGGCCGCGAAGCCTTTGCCGAAGCCATTTTCCACAAATGGGAACTGGATTTCGCGATCATCGGCGAAGTCACCGACAGCGGCCGCATGGTCCTTGTCCATCATGGCGAAACCGTGTGCGACATTCCGCTGGCCCCGCTGGCCGACGACGCGCCGCTCTATGATCGTCCGTCGATGCCGATGGACGACTATAAGGCCTGGTCGGGCGTCAAGCCGCTCGGCGACATCCCAGAAAGCACCGACATCGGCGCGGACCTGCTCAAACTGATGGGCAGCCCCGACATCGCCAGCCGCCGCTGGATCTGGGAACAATATGACCATATGGTCGGGGCCGACACCGTCCAGCGCCCCGGCGGCGACGCAGCCGTCGTGCGCGTCCATGGCAGCAACAAGGGCATCGCGATCAGCACCGATTGCACCCCGCGCTATTGCTATGCCGACCCCTATGAAGGCGGCAAGCAGGCGATCGCCGAATGCTATCGCAACCTGAGCGCGGTCGGCGCGACGCCGCTGGCCGTGACCAACTGCCTCAACTTCGCCAACCCGCAGCGCCCCGAAATCATGGCGCAATTGACGGGTTGTCTGGACGGCATGGGCGACGCCTGCCGCGCCTTGGACTTCCCGATCGTATCGGGCAACGTGTCGCTGTATAATGAGAGCAAGGCGACCGGCGGCGGGAGCGCGATCCTGCCGACGCCTGCGATCGGCGGGATTGGCTTGCTGGCCGATGTGGATGCTATGGCGACGGTGGCATTCAAGAATGAGGGAGAGCAGGTGTGGCTATTGGGCGGTAGTGCCGATCATCTTGGTCAGTCCATTTGGCTACGTGAGATTTGCCAGCGCGAGGACGGCACGCCGCCGTCCGTTGATTTGGCCGCAGAGCGGAAGGCGGGCGAACTGATTCAAAAGGCCGTCGCTCAAGGACTTGTTACCGCCGTTCACGATGTTTCCGATGGCGGCCCTCTTGTGGCCTTGACCGAGATGAGTTTAGCATCGGGCATCGGTGCCGATGTTAATCCCGACTGGACCAAACCTATCACACCGCAGATGTTCGGCGAAAACCAAGGCCGTTATCTCGTCACTGTTGCCGATCCTGGAGATTACCGGCTTATCGAACTTGCAGAATCGGCGGGTCTCTCAATAAGAGCCTTCGCTCTCACTGGCGGCGACACGATTTGCATCGGGGATTGTGGCGGCGGTCAGATCTTCGGAAGTGTCTCTCTCACCGACCTGCGGGCCGCGCATGAAGGCTTCTTCCCCAAGCTGATGGACAGCGAACTCTAACGATTGGGTATCACGCCTGTCCGCAGGCGAAGCATATGCCCCATCGTCATGCCTCGTAGATCCAGTAATCAAGCCGATGCGCGGCATCACATGAATCAGCCTGGGTCGTCCTGCGGTGACTGCAGGACGACGGACAAATAGCGCCTGCACGTCGCGCGAGCATAGCGATCGGCAACTGGCCTACCCTGCTTGATCGCCTCCGCCGCCCCACCATAAGCCCGCCTTCATATGCATAGGCCATCTCGATAGCGACTGCGCCTCCTTCACTATATCGGTCATATGTTTCCGCGCCTGCACCAGCCGCGCATCTTGATAGATAATTATTCGCAATAGCATTGACTCTGCGAAACGTTCTCAATAATTCCCCGATCAGCAGTCAGGGGGAAACATTCCATGTCCAACACCACATCCACACCATCATTCCTGGCCTTGTCCTGCGTCGGCGCAATGGCCTTCGCCACTGCCGCACAGGCACAAGAGGCCACATCGGGCCAGCGGCTGGGCGGCATGACCGTCACCGACACGGTCATCGACGAATCAGCAGTCAAAGTCGAACAGGCGGAATCGCCCAAATATGTGCGTCCCCTGCTCGACACGCCGCAAACCATCACGGTCATCGGCAAAGCAACGATCCAGCAGCAAAATCTCCTGACGCTGCGCGATGTTCTTTCGACCGTACCGGGCATCACGTTCGGCGCGGGTGAAGGCGGGTTTGGCTATGGCGATCGGATCATCTTGCGCGGCCAGGATGCAAAGAATGACGTGACCATCGACGGTGTGCGATCGGGTGCCTTCCTCAACCGCAACGAAGTCTACAATATCGAGCAGGTCGAAGTGACCAACGGTGCCAATTCGGTCATGAACGGCGGTGGTTCTGTTGCCGGCACGATCAATCTGGTGACCAAGCGGCCGCTGGCGGATGATCAGACGATGCTCAGCGCAGGTATCGGCACGGACAATTATTACCGAGCGACCGTGGACACGAACAAGCGACTGAACGACCTGATCGCGGTGCGGATCAACGCAGTCTATCATGAAAATGACGTGCCCGGCCGCGATGTCGAAGATTATAAGCGCTGGGGCATCGCGCCCGCCATCACCATCGGCATCGACGGTCCAACCAGCCTGACCATTCAGGCCGAGCATCTGGATGACAAGGCGATGCCGCAATATGGCCTTCGCTATTATGCCAATAATGGCGGATTTCTCGAAGAATTCGACCGCAGCGGCTATTATGGCTTTGCCAATCTCGACCGGCAGGACAGCAAGACCAATAGCCTGCAAACCATTTTCAGCCATGCATTCAGCGATAAGTTGGAGATCCGCAACCTCACGCGTTATGAAAATATCCAGCAGAATACCGTTACCAGCCAACCCAACGGGACATTCTGCCTGTCCACCAATTTGCAGCCGATGGATATCAACGGTGCCAGCGCGCCCTGCACCGTGACGAGCGGAGGCGTCACCACCAGCGTTCCCGCAGGCTATTATCTACCCACCGGTGGACGTG
The DNA here is from genome assembly GCF_032227065.1 of Sphingobium sp. SA2. Taxonomy (NCBI): domain Bacteria; kingdom Pseudomonadati; phylum Pseudomonadota; class Alphaproteobacteria; order Sphingomonadales; family Sphingobiaceae; genus Sphingobium; species Sphingobium sp. SA2. The sequence goes on along the minus strand of NZ_JAPMXX010000006.1, from coordinate 2,090,965 downwards.
GCGTACAACGGCTCATCTCCAACAAAACCGCCTATAATCAGTTCGACATCAGTGCCGATTTCGAAACCGCCGGGATTACCCACAGCCTGGTGGTGGGCGCATCGGCCATGTGGGAGCAATATCGCCAGAAGCAGGGCACATTGCCGCGCAATGCCGACGGCTCCACCCCCGCCTTTCCGCTCGTCAGTATATCCAATCCCGGCGAAGTCGTCGCAGGTCCAGCAGGCTACACCTATGGCAGCAATATCTATACCGGCCCGGTCAACTTCACCCTCGCCAGCAATAATGTCGGCGAGCAGACCAGCTATGCCGCCTATCTGTTCGACGCCATCAAATTTAGCGACTTTTTCGAGATCAACGGCGGCGTCCGGTACGAAAAGGCCGAGGGCTTCAACCGTTCGTTCAGCTATGTGACAACGCCAGGTGCAGCCAATCTCGGCGCTATCAATACGGTTACCGGCCCGTTCCGAGTGAACGACAATCTGTTTTCCTATCGGATCGGTGCCGTCGTGAAACCGACGGCCAACACCAGCCTTTATGTTGCCTATGGCAACTCCAAACTGCCCTCGAAAGTGTCGGTCGACGGCTCCTGCTCCGCGCTGACCTGCAATGTTGAGCCGGAGACCACCAAAAATTATGAGATCGGTGCCAAGGCCGATTTGTTCGATGCCAAGCTCTTGTTGACCGCCGCCATTTTCCGCAACGATCGCGACCAGATCAAGGTCGTGTCGGGCGACCCGACCTTGCCGGACCAGGCGACCGATGGCCACCAGCGGGTCGAGGGGATTTCGCTCGGCGCATCGGGCAACATCACCAGTAATTGGACCATTTCGGCCAATTATATGTATCTCAAGAGCGAGATCAAACAGGGTGTGTCCGATTTCTGCCTGGCCAATCCCGGTGCGACCGATACGACAGCGGGAACATGCGCCAACAGCGCGGCATTTATCGATCCGACGGCGGGCTATGCACTGACGAATACACCCAAACATTCCGGCAGCCTGTTCACCACCTACCGCTTCGATTTCGGTCTGGAACTGGGCTATGGGCTGACCTACCAGGGTAAATTCCTGCTCAATCAACCGACATTGGCCCAACTGACGGCGGGCACTTATGTCGGCTATTCCGTACCAAGCTATACCATTCACCGGCTCATGGTGAACTATCCGATCACGGATCGGCTCAAGGCGCAGGTCAATGTTCAGAATTTCACGAACGAGAAATATGTGACGACGGTGCGCAATGCCGTCGGCGGTAGCTGGGCGCAACCCGCACCGACCCGATCGGCTGTGTTCAGCCTCAACTACCAGCTCTGATCCCGCATACCCCGACACTGTCCCGGTCGGGGAAGGACGGACGGCGATCTACCCTCTCCTCAGGTCGCCGTCCGCCCGCTATCGCACCAGGCCAACGTCGCGATTGATTCGCATTAGTCATTGCCCTATTCAAGACCGAGCAACGGATGGAAAGGGGGCGCTGCCATGCTTCACACTGCAATTCGACCCATGACGGACGATGACAGTGCTACATTCGCCAACTGTGCTCCGGTGCTATCGGCCCCGCCCGGTTCGCCGACGATATACGCCACCGCCCGCGATCACTATGGTATCCGCAAGCGGCCCAATATTCCGGCGATTATGGTCATCATTCTGGTCCACGCCCTGTTGATCGGCATGCTGATACAGGTGCGCAGCCATGTGATGCGCGTACAGGACGCGAAACTGACTGTCGTAAACCTGGCGCCGCCGCCACCCCCGCCTCCCGCTGCCTCGGCCGCGCCACCGCAGCCATCGGCACCTGAGGTCATCGCCCCGCCGCCGATCGTGCAGACGCCCGTGCCCCTGCCCCAGGCTGTTGAGACGTCCCCCGTGGCACAGGCCGTTTCCATCCCCGCACCGACTATTGTGGCCGCCGCTGCCCCGGCGGCGCCGACCGCCGTGCCCCCCGCCCCGCCCAGCCTCATTCAGGGTGGCGATATCGGGACGCAGATGGTGTCGGGCAAACCGCCACGCTATCCGATCGAAAGCCGCCGCAAGCGCGAGCAGGGCACGGTCGTCCTCCAGTTGATCCTGGGGGTCGATGGGACGGTCGAAACGATCATGGTCAGCCAAAGCAGCGGCTTTTCCCGGCTCGACAACGCCGCACGCGATGCCGTGAAGCACTGGCGCTGGAAACCTACGCTGCGTGATGGTCAACCGATGCGGGTGCGGGGCCTTGTCGAAATCCCCTTCGTCCTGCGACCCGATCCTGATTAACGGAAGCCCTTTAATTCCATGCTGATCGCTATTCCTGACCTGCTCGATGCACCGGGCATCGCCGCCATTCGCGCGCTGATCGACCCAACGACCTGGGTCGATGGCAATGTCACATCGGGCCATCAATCCGCGCTGGCCAAGCGCAATCTGCAATTGCCAGAAGACGCGCCCGCCGCCATTTCGGCGGGGCAGATCATTCTCGACGCGCTGGGCCGGTCGTCCCTGTTCATCGCCGCTGGGCTGCCGCTCAAGATTTTTCCGCCGCTCTTCAACAGCTACGAAGGCGGACAGGCCTTTGGCGTACATGTCGATAACGCCGTGCGTATACAGGCGGGCACTGGCGTTCGGGTGCGATCGGATCTCTCGGTCACCGTGTTTCTGGAGGCACCCGACGCCTATGACGGCGGCGAACTGACGATCGAAACCAATTTCGGGGTGCAGCAAGTAAAACTGCCAGCGGGTCACGCCGTGCTGTACCCGTCATCCTCCCTGCACCGCGTGGAGCCGGTTACGCAGGGGCGTAGGGTCGCGAGCTTTTTCTGGGTCCAGTCGATGATCCGGGACGATGGGCCAAGGCAAATGCTGTTCGACCTCGATCGCAGCGTTCAGGGCGTGGCAGCAGCATTGGGCCATGATCATGGCGAGGTCATCAGGCTCACCGGCGTCTACCATAATTTGCTGCGCCGCTGGGCCGAAGCCTGACAGGGCAGCGTAACCCGTGGCGGAGCGGCCGTGCCCTGATCGAACATCGTGGGGGCGGCTGTCGCCATCCCCCCGGATTCGCACATCCCCCTTGCACCCCTTGCCACACCCCGCCTATCAGCAGCGCAAAGGGATAAAGAGGATTGCGGGCCGATGAGCTATTATGATGTTCTGATCGTGGGTGCGGGCCATGCCGGGGCGCAGGCGGCGATTTCGCTGCGCCAGCACGGGTTCGAGGGCAGCGTCGCGATGATCGGCGACGAAAAGGACCCGCCCTATGAGCGCCCGCCCTTGTCCAAGGAATATTTCGCAGGCGACAAGAGTTTCGACCGCATCCTGATCCGTCCAGCCACCTTCTGGGGTGAGCGCAATATCGACATGCTGCTGGGCCGCCGCGTGAAGAGCGTCGATCCGGTCGGCAAGTTCGTGACGGTGGGTGGCGAAGAAATCGGCTATGGCAAGCTGATCTGGTGTACCGGCGGCACCCCCCGCATGCTTACCTGCAACGGCGCGGATGCCGCCAACGTCCATGCCGTGCGCCGCCGCGACGATGTCGATGCGATGATGGCAAAGCTCGACAGCATCCGCCACGTCACCATCATCGGTGGCGGCTATATCGGCCTGGAAGCCGCCGCCGTGCTGACCAAATTCGGCAAGACCGTCGTGCTGCTCGAAGCGCTCGACCGCGTGCTGGCGCGGGTCGCGGGCGAACAATTGTCGCGCTTCTACGAAGCCGAACATCGCGCCCATGGCGTCGACCTGCGCACCGGCGCGCGGATGGATTGCATCGAAGTGGTCGACGGCAAGGCGACCGCCGTCTTGATGGAAGATGGCGAACGGATCGAGACCGACATGGTGATCGTCGGCATCGGCATCATTCCTGAAACCGGCCCGCTGATCGCGGCGGGCGCGGCGGGCGGCAATGGCGTCGATGTCGATGAATATTGCCGCACCAGCCTGCCCGACATCTATGCCGTGGGCGATTGCGCTGCCCATGCCAACCGCTTCGCCGGTGGCGCGCAGATGCGGCTGGAATCGGTCCAGAACGCCAATGATCAGGCCAAGGTCGCGGTGGCGCACATATTGGGCAAGGAAGAAGCCTATAATGCCGTGCCCTGGTTCTGGTCGAACCAATATGATCTCAAGCTCCAGACCGTGGGCCTCTCCACCGGCTTCGATCAAGCGATCACCCGCGGCGACCCAGCGACGCGCAGCTTCTCCGTCGTCTATCTCAAAGGCGGCAAAGTCATCGCGCTCGACTGCGTCAATATGGTCAAGGATTATGTCCAGGGCCGCGCCCATGTCCTGTCCGGCGCAGCGCTTGACCAGACGCAACTGGCCGATGCCAGCGTGCCGTTGAAGGAAGTCGGGCTGGCATAAAGTAAAAATCCGTTCGGGCTGAGCCTGTCGAAGCCCTTTTCTTCTACTTAAGAAGAGCGGCCCTTCGACAAGCTCAGGGCGAACGGAAACATATACCTACCCCCGAAAACTCGCCTTCATCGCCAATTCCCACGGCCCCCCGCGATAATGCCACGCCGCCAGCCCGGCGATCGCGAAGGGGCGTGGCACAAAGTCCGCACGCAACTGCTCCGCCAGCGCCTTCGCTTGCGCCGGCGCAACCTTGTTCTGCACCGTCACATGCAGCCGGGGTCGCGCCTGGTCCTGCGGCGTCAACAGCCCCGTAAACGCCTCCGCCAGTTCATCGCGCATCGCCGACAGTTCCGGGCTGTCGATGCGATAGGCCACCCCCCGCCCCAGCATCATGACCTCGCTCAACCGCGCAGCCGGTGCCGGTCCGCGACACAAGGCCTTGAGTCGATCCCCCACCTCCCCCAGTACGGAAGGCGGCAGATGATGGAACAGCGTGATATGCGCGGCCAAAACATTGCGCTCAGGCGGAAAATGTGCCCGGCGCAGCCCGTCCGCCCAGGCGAAGTCCGCCGCCCCCATCAGCGCGCTGACGATGATGGGGGCCAGTGGGGCAGCCTCAACCAGCCGGATGCGCCTTCAGCCATTCCAGCACGGGTTCGGGCTGGGTTTCGCCATAGGGGTCTTCATCGTCGCCGTTATCGTTGATCCCCGGTTCCTCGAACCAGGCGATAATCTTACCGTCTTCGACCACCATCGCATAGCGCCAGCTACGGTCGCCAAAGCCGAGATGATTCTTCTTGATGAGCATGCCCATCCGCCGAGTAAAATCCCCCGACCCATCGGGCAACAGCTTCACATTTTTGAGGCCCAGCTGCTTGCCCCACTGGAACATGACGAAGGCATCGTTGACCGATATGCAATAGACATCATCGATACCGACCGCCTTGAAATCATCGTAAGAACGCTCGAACGCCGGGCATTGCTCGGTCGAACAGGTCGGCGTGAAGGCACCAGGCAGCGAGAACACCACGGCGCGCTTGCCCGCGAACAAGTCGCCGGTCTGCACATCCTGCCAGCGATAGGGGTTTGGCCCCTCGACGCTTTCATCGCGCACGCGCGTCTTGAGCGTCACATTCGGTACGGTTCTTCCCAGCATCAGTGCGTCTCCCAATCAGGGCCGCCTTGTCGCACAGGCGGCAACTATCTTTATGGGGATGAGGAAGCCGGACGGCAATCGCGCCCGGCGACGCAATCAACGGTCTCGCCTCAAAGCTCGCCGCGCGACCGCCGAATTTCGAACCATTTGCGCACATTTGATGGCATGGACCACCCCCATGCAAACGATCATATTATATGGTGCCATTAAAGTGGAGGAAGCGCGATGTCAGTTGTTACGATTGGCCTTGATCTGGCCAAAACGGTTTTCCAAGTTCACGGTGTAGATGAGGCCGGCTTAACCGTGCTTCGCCGAAAGCTCTCTCGGGCCGATATGGCGGCCTTCTTCAAAAAGCAGCCGCCGTGCCTAGTCGGAATGGAAGCGTGTTCTAGCGCGCATCACTGGGCGCGCTTGCTTGTGGAGATCGGCCACACGGTCAAGCTCATTCCACCTCAGTACGTTAAGCCGTACGTGAAGCGGAACAAGACGGACGCCGCCGACGCGGAGGCCATATGCGAGGCCGTCGCCAAGCCGAACATGCGGTTTGTTCCTATCAAGACGAAGCAGCAACAGGCGGTTCTGGCTTTGCATCGTGTCCGCAGCCTGTTGGTCCGACAGCGAACGGCGACGATCAATGCACTGCGCGGACTGCTGGGCGAATACGGGCTTATCGCGGGCAAGGGCGTGCGACAGCTCGCGATATTGAGCGAGCGTCTTGCAACCTCGGACAAGACCGTCGTCCCGGACGAAGCGCGAGAAGCGTTGCGATGTCTTTTCCGGCACATCGACACATTAACCGATAAGCTTGGCGAGATGGAGAAGCGGATCGTCGCCTGGCACAAATCAAACCCGGACAGCCAGCGTCTGGCTACTGCTCCGGGCGTGGGCCCAATTACGGCGACAGCGATTGTGGCAGCCGTCGGCGATGGCAGTCAGTTCAAGTCTTCCCGTCATTTTGCAGCTTGGCTTGGCCTGACGCCACGGATTCGAGCGAGCGGGGGAAAAGAGAAGATTGGTCGGATCAGCAAAGGCGGCGATCGATATCTCCGAACGCTCTTGATCCATGGAGCTCGGGCCGTTGTAGGAACAACGTTCCGCAAGGACGTGACACCTCGGCCCTGGCTTAAAGCTTTGGTCGACAGGAGGCCCGTGAATGTAGCCTCAACAGCCGTCGCTCACAAGACGGCTCGCTCGATCTGGGCCATGTTGACCAGGAATGAGGTATACCGCCGTCCATCGCCTTTGCCGATGGCGGCCTAACCAGTTCGGCGCCGATGTGATGGTGCCGACTTGCGAGGGCAACGACAGAGTATGGCGAACCGGTATCACCGGGGATCGACAAAGGTCACTGAAATGATGCGAACCAATTTGAGTTCGTCCATTTGTCCGGCCGTCGATCCGCGGAAACCATAGGGGCCTGCGGCGTGTTATGCCGCACAACAAGGCCGGATACACGACCGCAAGATCCGAAATCGTCGAAATCTGTTGAAAAGCCTTGCAAGGTGGGGGTGGTCCATACACAACTATCTTTATGGGGATGAGGAAGCCGGACGGCAATCGCGCCCGGCGACGCAATCAACGGTCTCGCCTCAAAGCTCGCCGCGCGACCGCCGAATTTCGAACCATTTGCGCACATTTTCATTATGCTGCTGATAGGTGTCGGCGAAGATGTGGCCGCCCTTCCCGTCCGCGACGAAATAGAGCGCCTTGGTCTCGGCCGGATGCAGCACCGCCAGGATCGACAGCCGCCCCGGATTGGCGATCGGCCCCTTGGGCAGGCCGACCATCGCATAAGTATTATAGTCGTTGACGTCGGCAATCTCCGACTTGCGGATGCGGCGACCCAGCGGCTTGCCCCGTGTGATCGGGTAGATGATGGTCGGGTCGGCCTGCAACATCATATTGGTGCGCAACCGGTTGCTATAGACGCCCGCGACCGTCGGCCGTTCGGCGGCAACGGCGGTTTCCTTCTCGACGATGCTGGCCAGGATGATCGCCTCTTTGGGCGTCTTGGCGACCGTATTGGGCGCGCGTTCGGCCCATAATTTGGCCAGCGCCTCGTCCATCGCCACCTGCATGCGCTTCAACACGGCGGCACGCGGCTCGCCCTTGTCGAAGGCATAGCTGTCGGGCAGCACGCTCCCCTCCTCCGGCACCGGAATATCGCCGGTCAGCTGGTCGTTCGCCATCAACCGCTCATGCACCAGGATGGAGGGCATGCCTTCGGGAATGGTGATCAACCGCGTCAGCGTCTTGCCGCCCTGCAGGATGGAGAGGATATCGCTGTTGCTGGCCCCGGCAGGGATGACGAACTCGCCCGCCTTGATGGGCGTGCCCTCCCCGAAAATCTTGGCCCGCGTCAGGAAAGCATCGGCCGACCGCACCGCACCCGCCTGTTTCAGCAACACCGCCGCATCGGACAGCGTAGACCCTTCGCGCACGACCACGCTGACATCCTGGGCCGCCGGCCCCTGTTCGGTCCAGCCCGCCACGAAGCGAAAGGCAATGAAGGCCGCAACGGCCAGGCCGATCAGCAGGACGATACAGCCCAGTCGTTGCTTCGAATTCCGGTTCGATCGTCTTGCCATCATCACCATCGCCCCAGAGGAATATCCACGACCGCCAAATCTTCCACCGATCCTCCCCTGTAAGGTTCGGCAGAGGCACGTGACTCTGCCGAAGGGGACCGCCGAAGGCGGTGGAGGGGTGTCGCCCTCACGATAGCATGACACCCCTCCGTCAGGGCTACGCCCTACCACCTCTCCTTATAGGGGATTGTTGCGAAATTCATCACCCACAGGTTTTTCCGTCATCCCCGCGAAGGCGGGGATCCATCTCCGGACCTAAAATCAAGATGATAAGGTGGGAGATGGGTTCCCGCCTTCGCGGGAATGACGATGCTTCGTGAGCAATCCGCATTTCGCACCGATCCCCTACATGGGGAGGAGTTTCGTCCTCAGATCGCCTTCATGATGAGCGACGCATTAGTCCCGCCAAAGCCGAACGAATTGTTCAACACCGCGCGCACCTTGCGCTGCTTGGCGACATGGGGAACGAGGTCGACGCCCTTGCAGCTTTCGCTCGGTTCATCGAGGTTCAGCGTCGGCGGCACGATCTGGTCGCGCATGGCGAGGATGCAGAAGATGCTTTCCACCGCGCCCGCGCCACCCAGCAAATGGCCAATCGCCGACTTGGTCGAACTCATCGACATCGCGCCGATCTGATCGCCGAACAGGCGACGCACCGCGCCCAGTTCCAGCTCGTCGCCCATCGGCGTTGATGTGCCATGCGCGTTCACATAGTCGATATCTTCAAGGCTCAGGCCCGATTTCTTGAGCGCCATCTGCATCGAACGGAACGCGCCGGAGCCTTCCGGATGCGGCGCGGTGACATGATAGGCGTCGCCCGACAGGCCATAGCCCAGCACTTCGGCATAGATTTTCGCGCCGCGCGCCTTCGCCCGCTCATATTCTTCCAGCACGACGACGCCCGCGCCTTCGCCCATGACGAAGCCGTCGCGGTTGACGTCATAAGGGCGGCTGGCGCGCGTCGGATCGTCGTTGAAATTGGTGCTGAGCGCCCGCGCCTGCGAGAAACCGGCGATGCCGATCGGGCAGATCGCGCTCTCTGCGCCGCCTGCCAGCATGACGTCGGCATCGTCCATCGCGATCATGCGCGCGGCGTCGCCGATCGAATGGGCGCCGGTCGAGCAAGCGGTGACGACCGCATGGTTCGGCCCCATCAGGCCATATTTGATGCTGACCTGGCCAGAGATCAGGTTGATCAGGCGGCCATGGACGAAATGCGGGCTGACCCGGCTCGGTCCCTTGTTCGCCAGCACCAGCGATTCGCTCTCGATGCCAGGCAGGCCGCCGATGCCCGAACCAATCGAGCAACCGGCGCGGAACCGTTCCTCCTCGGTCATGTTCAGCAGGCCCGCGTCGCGCAGCGCCTCGCTCGCGGCGGCGATGCCGAAGACGATGAACAGATCGACCTGGCGCTGGATCTTGTGATCCACCTCCAAATAGGGGTCGAACCCATATTCATGCTCTTTGGGCTTCACTTCGCACGCGATGCGGCACTTATAGTCGGTCGGGTCGAACCGCGTGATGGTCGCCGCGCCGGATTTGGACGCGATGATGTTCTTCCATGTGGTTTCCACATCCCCGCCAAGCGGGCTGACCATGCCAAGGCCGGTTACGACGACGCGACGCATATATTTGCTCCGAAATAGTCTCTTTGACGCAATGTAGGTCTGGCCGATCCGGCCTGCAAACGCTGCATCAGATACGAAAAAGCTCCCCGCGCTCCGGGGTTACCGGACAGGAGGAGCCATTTCCTAACACGAAAGGCGGCCCGCTTATTGCGGGCCGCGAAACGCCTTACTGCTTGCTGTCGATATAATCGATGGCATCCTTGACGGTGGCGATCTTCTCGGCCGCATCGTCGGGGATTTCGACGCCGAATTCTTCTTCGAACGCCATGACCAGCTCAACGATGTCGAGGCTGTCAGCGCCCAGATCGTCGATGAAGCTGGCATCCTCGGTCACCTTTTCGGCTTCAACGCCCAGATGCTCGACGACGATTTTCTTTACGCGATCCGCGGTCTCACTCATGAGTGGTCCTTCTTGACTGGTATCGTTGGTGGTTGTGAATAACCGTTAAGGCAATGCCCTAGAGCCATGCGCCGATAGAGGCAAGAGGCAAGGCCGCCAAGTCCTTTTCAATCGCGCGCAGCAGAGATTTTATACGAATATAGGTCCAACCTGCCGACAAACATACGCCACGCGCGGCATCTGCTGCGCGACAAGCGGCGTCAGCGGTCGCGGAGTCCGCGCTCGCGCCACATCTCGCCTTATCGGCAATAGCCCTCCTGCCCGGCCACCACGATCAGGCAGTCGGTCTTGTCCGCGAGATATTTGAACCCCGTCTCCGCCCCCGTGCCCGGCCGGATCGTCAGTTCCTTCCCATCGCGCGTAAATCGGATCATCGCCCCCTCGGCCATGCCGGCATAATCACCCTGCCGGTCGAGATTATCCTTGTTGGTCAACGCATAGCTGCCGGGCTTCCCATCGGGCGCGGGCTGAATGTCGAGGAACAGCCCCTCCGGCCCGGTCCAGCGGCCGATCCAGTCGTCGGTCGGCAACCGACCCGCCGGGCCATCCATGCCGTTGATCGCATCGCTATCCTCGATCGTCTCGACCGTCGGCGCATTGGCCGTAGCATTGGCGACATTGTCCGTCTCGGCACCAGGACCACATCCGGTCAGCAGCGCGCCAACCAGCAGCAACGGCAGCGCAAAGCGGGGCGAGAGGCGGCAGGTCATCGGTCGATCTCCTTGGCTATCGGGACGAACAAGTCGCGAAACGGCACATTCGATCCCTCCGCGCCTAAGACGTCGCCTTGCCAGCGCCGCCGTCTATCGCCAAACACGCAGATCGGGGGACGATATGACGAACAGCATGATGCAACGACCCAGGGCGAAATTCGTCCGGGAAACGCCCGACGTCCGGCGTCAGGCATTGATCGAGGCGACCGCCCGCTGCCTGGCGGAAAAGGGCGTCGGCGGAACATCCGTCCGCGCGATCTGCGCGCAGGCGGGCGTATCCTCCGGCCTGCTCACCCATTATTTCGAGGGCGTCAACGCGCTCATCCTCGCCACCTATCTCGATGTCGGCGCAACCGTATCCGCCGCGCTCGACCAGGCGGTGGAAGAGGCCGGCGATGATCCGCGCGACCGGCTGCGCGCCTGCCTCCAGGCCAATTTCCGCGCGCCCATATTGGACCCGGATCTGCTCGCCACCTGGATCGCCTTTTGGAGCCTCGTCAAAAGCGATCCCGCCATCGCCGCCGTCCATGCGCAAGTCTATGCCGCCACCCGCGCCCAGCTTGAAACCCTGCTGCTCGCCGCCGTGCCGGAAATGCCGCCCGCCCGCGCCCGGCTTGCTGCGATCAGCCTGACCGCACTCGTCGATGGCCTCTGGCTTGAACTCTGCCTCGATCCCTCGACCTTTTCGGCGCAAGAAGCGCAGGCCATGGTCGAACGCGCGATGATGCTGGCGCTGGGCCAATGGCGCGGTGAGTGGGTCGATCAATCCGATCGGCTGTGATCGCTTTTCTCACTCACCCCATCCGAGAAAACCAATTTCCCTCGACTCGCCTGCGTCCCTACATGGGTCAGGCAACAGCAACCCACATAAGGAACTGGACAGCCCATGGCTCTCATCAACACCACCATCAAGCCGTTCGCAGCGACCGCCTATAAGGAAGGCAAGTTCGTCGACGTCACCGATGCCGACGTGAAGGGCAAGTGGGCGATCTTCTTCTTCTACCCCGCCGACTTCACCTTTGTCTGCCCCACCGAACTGGAAGACCTGGCTGGCATCTACCCGACCCTGCAGTCGCTGAACGTCGAAGTCTATTCGGTCTCGACCGACACGCATTTCAGCCACAAGGCCTGGCACGACACCTCGCCCGCCATCGGCAAGATCAACTACTACATGCTGGGTGACCAGTCGGGCCAGATCACCAACAATTTCGACGTGATGCGCCCCGGCGTTGGCCTTGCCGACCGCGCGACCTTCCTGGTCGATCCCGAAGGCGTGATCCAGTTCATGGAAATCACTTCGGAAGGCGTCGGCCGCAACGCGACCGAACTGCTCCGCAAGGTGAAGGCTGCGCAGTACGTCGCCGCCCATCCCGGTGAAGTCTGCCCCGCCAAGTGGGAAGAAGGCGAAACCACCCTCGCCCCTTCGCTCGACCTCGTCGGCAAGATCTAAAAACGACCCGCAGCGCGGCCCCCTTGGTCGCGCTGCCCTGAACGGCCGCCGGGTTGCCCCAAAGGGCACGGAACCCGGCGGACCCTTCAACGCTATCTAAACCGTCATCCTATTCTCATCGGGGTCTTTGGGTCGCACCATCCCCCGAAGGGCCGCCGCACGCCCCCCTCCCTCAATATGCGGCGGCGGCCCGCTTTCATGCAACGGAGCAAGGCACGATGTTGGACGCAAATCTCAAAGGACAGCTGAAAGGCTATCTGGCGAACATCACTCAGCCGATCGAGCTGGTGGCTTCGCTGGATGAAGGCGCAAAGTCGCGCGAACTGGGCGAATTGCTGGGCGACATCGCCGAACTGTCGGACAAGGTGACCGTGGTCACCGGCACCGACAAGCGCGTCCCCAGCTTCATGATCCGCCGCGCAGGCACCGACATCGGCGTGCGCTTCGCGGGCCTGCCGATGGGCCATGAATTCACCTCGCTGGTCCTGGCGCTACTGCAGGTCGGCGGCCACCCGTCAAAGGCGGCGCAGGACTTGATCCAGCAGATCAAGGACATCGACGGCGACTTCGCCTTCGAAACCTACTTCTCGCTCTCCTGCCAGAACTGCCCCGACGTGGTGCAGGCGCTCAACCTCATGAGCGTCCTCAACCCCCGCATCAGCCACGTCGCCATCGACGGCGCACTGTTCAAGGACGAGGTTGACAGCCGCAAGGTCATGGCCGTCCCCACCGTCTTCCTCAACGGCGAACCCTTCGCCAGCGGCCGGATGGAACTGGAACAGATCGTCGCCAAGATCGACAGCGGCGCGGCCACCCGCGCCGCCGAAAAGATCAAGGCGCAGGAACCCTTCGAAGTCCTCATCGTCGGCGGCGGTCCCGCTGGCGCGGCGGCGGCTATCTATACGGCGCGCAAGGGCATCCGCACCGGCGTCGCCGCCGAACGCTTCGGCGGCCAGGTGCTCGACACGATGGATATCGAAAATTTCATCTCCGTCTCGCGCACCGAAGGGCCAAAGCTCGCCTCCGCCATGGAAGCGCACGTCAAGGATTATGACGTCGAAATCATGAACCTGCAAAAGGCGGCGAAGCTGATCCCGGCCCGCACCGAAGGCGGCTATCATGAGGTCGTGCTGGAAAATGGCGCGAGCCTGAAGGGCCGCACCCTCATCCTCTCGACCGGCGCACGCTGGCGGCAGATGGGCGTGCCCGGGGAAGAGGAATATCGCAACAAGGGCGTCGCCTATTGCCCGCATTGCGATGGCCCGCTCTACAAGGGGAAGCGCGTCGCGGTGATCGGCGGCGGCAATAGCGGCGTCGAAGCCGCGATCGACCTTGCCGGTATCGTCGCCCATGTGACGCTGATCGAGTTTGACAGCCAGCTCCGCGCCGACGCGGTGCTGCAGCGCAAGCTCGCCAGCCTGCCCAACGTCAAGATCATCACCTCGGCGCTCACGTCGAAGGTCGATGGCGATGGCGACCGCGTCACCGGCCTGTCCTACAAGGACCGCAACAGCGGCACCGAACATGACGTCGCGCTGGAAGGCATCTTCGTCCAGATCGGCCTCGTCCCCAACACCGAATGGTTGAAGGACGCAGTCGCTTTGTCCCCCCGCGGCGAAATCGAAATCGACGCCCGCGGCGAAACCAGCGTGCCGGGTGTGTTTGCAGCCGGCGATTGCACGACGGTCCCCTACAAGCAGATCGTCATCGCCATGGGCGCAGGCTCAACGGCAGGCTTGTCGGCCTTCGACTATCTGATCCGTTTGCCCGCGAGCGAGGAGGCGGCGCAAGCGGCGTGATGCCGGGCGCATTGCGCGGGGTATGAAAGAACGGCCGATCCGGCAACGGGTCGGCCGTTTTTCGTTCGATCACAGAATCGCCAGCGCGTTGGCAAATTGCGTGTTCCAGAAAGCTGGGGCATAATGGTCCGATGAAAAAGGCCGAAGCGATCACCCGGTTGAAGCCCTTCGAGCGCCGCCTGCGCGCGCGCGGCATCAATGCGCTATACCTGTTCGGATCGACCGCCAGGGACGAAGCCAGCCCAGCCTCCGACCTCGACCTGCTCTACGACTATGACTCGGCGCGGCAATTCAGCCTGTTCGATCAGGCCGGGGCGATGCTGGAACTGTCCGATGCACTCGGCACCAAGGTCGACCTGGTGTCACGCATCGGCCTGCGTCCCCGCCTGCGCGCGCGCGTCGAAGGCGAGATGGTCCGGGTCTTCTGATGGCCGGGCTGCTGGATACGCTGGACGATCTGGCATTACTCATCGCGCGGGCCGAAAAATCGGTGATGAGGTGAGATGCGCGCGGCCGCAGCTATCAAATGGATCGCGGCTAGAGCATGATGACTTTAAGTCGCATCACTCCGTTCGCCCTGAGTAGGGGCTGAGCTTGTCGAAGACCCGTATCGAAGGGTCGGCTGCGCTTATATCCTTCGATACGCCATTTCGACTTCGCTCAATGGCTACTCAGGACAAACCGTTCTGAGTAAAGTCATCACGCTCTGAAGCCAAACATTGAACGCAGTGGCAATTTTTGCCATATCATACCGGCGAACTTTGACGGAGACCTGTAGGTCGTGTTCCCCGGCGAAGGCCGGGGTCCAGTTCCACGCTCTGAACTGGACCCCGGCCTTCGCCGGGGAACACCATCCATGGGTGACCCTCATTATATCCAAGTATAAAATGCGTTGGAGATAGCCGATGGCTACCATGAATATCTCCCTGCCCGATCCCATGCGCGACTATGTGCAGAACCGCATCGACAGCGGCCAATATGCCAGCGTCAGCGATTATGTGCGCGACCTGATCCGCCGCGATCAAAACGCGACTGTGGACAAGGAACGCTGGCTAAAGGAACTGGATGCCTCGATCGACCAAAGCCTGCAGGAAATGAAGGCGGGGGGCGGCCATGATCTGGACGATGTGTGCGACGCGATCATTTCCGACATTCGGCAAACCGCGCACGGTGAAGCGCGCTAATGAAAGTCACGCTGTCCTCAAGGGCCAGACATGACCTCGAAGGCATCCGAAACTATATCGAGCAAGACAACCCTGCGCGCGCCCTCTCATTCGTGAACGATTTGCGCGACATCATGAAGCGTCTGGCCGACATGCCGCACGCCTTCCCGCTTGTCCCCCGTTACGAACATCATGGGATCAGACGACGATCCTACAAGCGCTATGGCATTCTCTATTCCGTCGAACCGGACCGCATCTTCATCCATCGGATCATCGGTCCGGGGCAGGATCACGAGACTGCCTTGCAACTTACTTGAGGGCGGGTTGAATTTGCAGGGCGGCTTTGGTCGCAAACTGGCCCGGTGCAGAGGGTGGTTCGGGAAGAGTAAGATCGGATAGCTAACGTTAGTCGGATGCTCTGATCTGAAGGGGTGACTGCTGCTTTGCCCGCTTGGGCATAGCTTTCAAAGCTGCGGCGAACGGGGCAACAACACCAGCTTTAGAAAACTCGATAAGTTCGTTTACCCCACTGGCGCTGCGCATATGCATCGCCTCGTATCGACAAACTGGAAGCTGACGGTTATCGCGGAAACGGCGATCCGGCCCTCCGTTCTTATTGGGGTGCTTCCACGTCCAAGAGATGATCTCGCAATCTCCGGGGACCGCGCCCTCTTCTATAAAATTTGATGGCTGCCACTGAACCATGAGGTCGGCATAGCTCACTCCACCTATCTTCCGACCGTCGTCGATGAAAGCCACATCTGGCAGAAAATAGATTACCTGCTTTCCGACATGGATCGAGGGCGGCGTCACATTGCAGGTAACAGCCTTAGGAAGAGAATAGGCGAGCGTTGTGGAAGTGCGTTTGACGATATGTGAAGCACCGGCATTGCGCTTCCAAGTTGTAAGATCCTGCACACTGCCACCCGCCTCGATGTGCCATTTTCCTTGGCTCGCGTTCATTCTGTCGAAGCTGTGGACTACCTGCTCATAGGCGGCATGAGTATCACCCTCCAGATCGTAAAACAGCACCACGGTTCGTTGATAGGAATCCAACCACGCTCCGAATGCCCACGCCGCCACAGCAAGCGGCCAAATGAACATGCCAATCGACCCAGCGACGGCAACGGCCAAGAGCCCTAGCACCCCGAAGCCAACTCCGAAGAGCAAAGCCGCGCTCGGTTTTTGCCGCTTTTCGTTTATCTCGTCCAAAATCTCAGAATAAGCGCTGTCGCGCATTGCGAGCACATCGTTCGACTCGACTTCGACCATATGCACACCGCTTTCAAAACTGCTGGTAGGCAGCTGCGGTCTTGCGGTGGCTGGGGCAGATTGGACAGTACGACGCCGAACTCCCGTCGAGCCGATCGTAGCTCGATAATAGAAACCGCCTCGTCCAGCATGAACATAGTGGCCGCGCGGGCCTGTGCCGACCCGGAACCCTTTAACGCCAACAGAAGCGCCAACGCCGCCGGAAGAAAAATTAAACCGAAATGGGCCAGCTTTTATAGATTTGCGAAAATAGAACGGCATGGTTCCCCCAATCCGTAATTTGGTCTCTCAACAACGGAGCAAAAGCAAGCGGAGTATGACCATATATGAGAACAACAGCGTGATTCGATGCGAATGACCAACTGTGGCGCGTAGCTGCCAAAATCCCGATAACACACTGCACAAAGCCGTGGTTATAGCGTTCCCCACCATGCTCTGCAGGCGCCATGGTCACTGAATTTTTCGCCAATCACTTTCGGATTGAAAAAGCGTCTGACAACATGGCAGGCAGGGATACGGCGCGTCGGCAGCTACATCTGCAGCCCCGTTCCAATCCAGTCGGACAGCACGCCGTCAAACACCCCTGTCCTACATCCCCCAACCTATGCCATGCTCGCCCGGCTCTTTCTCCCGGTCCGCCCCCTCATCCCTCGCGCGTGCCCCCGCACGCCACGCCACACTTCGCAAAAATTCTCCTATTGCGAAGTTCACGCCACCCGTCCGTCCCCCGCACAAACGCTGGGCCAGCGACGGTGTGAACTTCACATGATTTTGCAAAATTGCGGTGCGCGCCTCCGGCCCGTCACCACCGCCCCCAGCTCCCGAAAATCCCCGGATCGATCGCCAGACTCGGCGCGAACACCCCCGCCCCGCCGCGCCCGTCTCCGCCCCGCATGCCAAAGGTCACCACGCTGCTGCCAGCATCGCCCAGCACCAGCGGTTCGAGCATCAGCGCGGCGCTCAGCCGGTCGGTCGTCACTTCCGTCAACGTGCCGATCCGCGTCAGCGCAAACAGCTTTTGCGCAAAGGCATAAGGGAGCCGGATGCAGCCATGGCTGGCGGGGTAGCCCGGATTATGCCCCGCATGCAGCGCGATCCCGTCCCAGGTCAGTCGCTGCATGAAGGGCATCGGCGCATTGCTGTAGAGGTTGGAGCGGTGCCATTGCCGCTTTTGCAGGATCGGGAAACTGCCGGTCGGCGTGGCCTTGTTTTTCGTCCCCGTCGACACGCTGGCCGCGCCGATCAGCCGGTCGCCGCGATAGACATGGATCTGCTGCCGCGCGAGGCTGACGATCAGGTAAAGCGGCCCGTCCGCGACCCCATCGTCGCTCCAGTTGAACGCCCCCGGCTTGAGCGGCCCATCGGCGACCTGCGCCCGCACGGACGGCACATGGAAGGATGCGCAACACAGGAGAATAAGCAGCCGGAAGAAAAGCATAAGCCTTTCTTAACCATAACCCCGCCCCACACCAGAGGGGGCGAAAGCGCTTTATCGCATCGGTCCCGCCTTGGGACAGGGGGTGGGGTTGGGTCAGGAGATTGGAGATAAACCAAGAGCCTCCACTCTCCGTTCGTGCTGAGTAGGGGCTGAGCGAAGTCGAAGACCCGTATCGAAGCATCATGCGACGCGCTTGATCCTTCGATACGCCATTTCGACTTCGCTCAATGGCTACTCAGGACGAACGGGAGGGGGGACACGGAAGAATGAGGAGAAACCCCCTAAAGCAGCACCAACTGCGCAACCGGCGCAAAGCTGCGCCGATGCAGCGGGGTCGGCCCATGCATCCGCAGCGCCGCGAGATGCTGCGCGCTGCCATAGCCCTTGTTGCTGGCCCAGCCATAATGGGGATGCCGCACTGCTGCCTCCACCATCATCCGGTCCCGCGCTTCCTTGGCGAGGATAGAGGCCGCGGCGATCGAGAGGCTCTTGGCATCGCCGCCGACGATCGCACTCGACGCATGCGGCCAGTCCGGGCAGCGATTGCCATCGACCAACACATGCGCGCAATCCCGCCCCAGTGCCGCGACCGCACGGGTCATCGCCAGCATCGTCGCCCAAAGAATATTGAGCCGGTCGATCTCCTCGACACTGGCAACCCCCAGCCCCCAGCACAGCGCCCGATCCTTGATCTCCCCCTCCAGCGCAGCCCGGCGGGTCGCCGACAATTTCTTGCTGTCGTCCAACCCCTGCGGACAATCCTCAACGCGCAGGATCACGGCAGCCGCCACCACCGGCCCCGCCAACGGCCCCCGCCCCGCTTCATCCACCCCGGCAACAAGGCCCGGATGGTGCAGGCTTTCATGCGCAAAATCAGGCATGAAAAGTGAACGGCGCCCCCATCGGCCCATGTCCGCCGCCAAAGCCCGGCGCCAGCATCAACGCCGCCCGCACATAGTCCCGCGCCCGCGTGATCGCGTCAGGCAAAGCCATCCCCTGCCCCAACCCGGTCGCAATCGCACTGGCCATAGTGCAGCCGGTGCCATGGGTATGCGGCGTATCAATCCGCGCATCGCTCCAGGTTTCGGCAACGCCATGCGGACCGATCAGCCGATCGGTGAGCATCGCCCCCTCGCCATGCCCGCCCTTGGCCAGCACATAGGTGCCAAAACGCGCCGCGATCTCCTCGCCGCCCAGCGCCGCCAGTTCAGGAATATTCGGCGTGACCAATGTGGCGATGGCCATCAACTTGTGGAAAGCCGCAATCGTATCCGCATCCGCCAGCAGTGACCCACTCGTCGCAACCATGACCGGATCAAAGACGATCGGAACGCCATGAAGCATCGTGAGCCGCTCCGCCACCGCCATCGCCGTCTGCGCCGACCCGATCATGCCGATCTTCACCGCATCGACGCCGATGTCGCTGATACAGCTCTCCATCTGCGCCAGCACCATATCGGTCGGGACTGGGTGAACCCCCTGCACCCCCAGCGTATTCTGCGCCGTAATGGCGGTAATCGCCGTCATGGCAAAGCCACCCAGCAACGTCACCGTCTTGAGGTCTGCCTGTATCCCCGCGCCCCCGCCGCTGTCAGACCCGGCGATGATCAAAATCCGCGCAGGCGTCATGGCTTGTGCTTGCGTATGGTGACAGCAGGATTGGCGGCCAGCGCCTTGCCCGTCCGCGTCGGCCGGTCCATCAATTCACCCCCGCAATTGGGGCAACGATCGTCCAGCGCCTCGGCACAGGTCGCGCAAAAGGTGCATTCGAACGAACAGATAAACGCGCCCGGTGCATCGGCGGGCAAGTCCGCGCCGCAGCGCTCGCAATCGGGGTGCATGTCAAGCATGGGTAGGATAGTTTCCGTTCGGGCTGAGCGAAGTCGAAGCCCTTTTCTGAGCGGAGGCGAAGACACCTCCCTGCGGTCGGTGGAACCCTTCGACAAGCTCAGGGCGAAAGGGTTGAGTGACGACCATCACGCCGCCGCCTTCTCGACCGCAGCGCAGATCCGTTCCACCACGTCCCTCACCTGATCCGCGCTGTCGCCTTCGGCCATTACCCGGATCACCGGCTCCGTCCCCGACGGGCGGATGACGAGGCGGCCGACACCCGCCAGTTCCGCTTCCGCCTGCGCAATGACGCGCTGCACGTCGCCATGCTCCAGCGGCTTGCCCCCGGCAAAGCGCACATTTTTGAGCAGTTGCGGCACCGGATCGAACTGGTGCAGCGTCTCGCTGGCGGGCTTGCCCGACCGGACCAGCGCGGCCAGCACCTGCAATGCCGCGACCGTGCCGTCGCCGGTCGTGGCATAGTCGGACAGGATCATATGCCCCGACTGTTCCCCCCCGACATTGAACCCGCCCTCGCGCATCCGCTCCAGCACATAGCGATCGCCGACCTTGGTGCGCTCCAGCGTGATCCCCTGCCCTGCCAGACAGCGTTCCAGGCCCAGATTGGACATCACCGTCGCCACCAGCCCGCCGCCGCGCAACATTCCGTCGCGCGCAAAATTGGTCGCGATCAGCGCCATGATCTGATCGCCATCGACGATCTGGCCCTTCTCATCGACCACGATCAGCCTGTCCGCATCGCCGTCCAGCGCAATGCCGATGTCCGCGCCCGACGAGACGACCGTTTCCTGGCACAGAAGGGGCGATGTCGATCCGCAGCCGTCGTTGATATTCGTGCCATTGGGGCTAACCCCCACCGCCACGACGGTCGCGCCCAATTCCCACAGCGCGGACGGCGCGACCTGATAGGCCGCGCCATTGGCGCAATCGACCACGATCTTGAGGCCGTCGAGCCGCAGGTCGGCAGGAAAGCTGGACTTGACCGCATGGATATAGCGCCCACGCGCATCCTCGACCCGGCGGGCGCGGCCAATATCCTTGGACGGCGCGAGCGCAATCTCCTGCCCGATCAGCGCCTCGATCTTCAGTTCATCCTCATCAGACAGTTTGTAACCATCCGGCCCGAACAGCTTGATACCATTATCGAAATAGGGATTGTGGCTGGCCGAAATCATGACACCCAGGTCCGCCCGCATCGAATGAGCCAGCAGCGCGACGGCGGGCGTCGGGATCGGCCCGAACTGCACCACGTCCATGCCGACGGCGGTAAAGCCCGCAACCAACGCATTTTCGACCATATAGCCCGACAGCCGCGTATCTTTGCCGATCACGACGCGATGGCGATGGGCACCGCGCAGGAAATGCGTGCCCGCCGCCATGCCGACCTTCATCGCCAGATCGGGGGTCATGGGCCATTGGTTGGTACGCCCGCGGATACCGTCGGTGCCGAAATATTGCCTGCTCATGCCCGTGTCATGCACCGGAGAGCCGCCCGGTATCAAGCCACAACCGCGACGCTGCAGCCGATAGGCAAGGCGCGGCAAGTTTTTCTTGATCGACAATCCACCCGTCGCCCTCCATCGGCGCAGAATGGAAAATTTCAACGCCATCGTCGATGCCATCTCGGCCGCCGTGTTCTTCAAGCTGCCGATGCTGGGCACGCAGATCGAACTGATCGTCCTCTACCTCGCGCTGCCGATGCTGTTCTTCACGCTGTGGCTGGGCTTCCCCAATATTACCCAGGTCGGCCGCGCAATCCGCATCCTGCGCACCCAGCCGGAAAAGGGCGAAGCGCAGGGCGATGTCAGCCAATGGGCAGCGCTCAGCACCGCGCTGTCCGGCACGATCGGCCTTGGCAATATTGCGGGCGTCGCCGTCGCCCTCACGATGGGCGGGCCGGGGGCGATCCTGTGGATGTTCGTTATCGGCTGGTTCGCGATGACGGTGAAGATGGCCGAGGTTACGCTCGGCCTCAAATATCGCGTGTTCGACGCCCAGGGTCATGTCCATGGCGGGCCGATGTATGTCCTGAAGGCCGTCGGCGCGGCGCGCGGCTGGCCCAAGGTCGGGCTGGCACTGGGCGGCGCCTACGCCTTCGTCGCCCTGTTCGGAGCGATCCCGATGGTGCAGGTCAACCAGAGTTTTGCGCAGGTAAAGGTCGTCACCGGCCTCACCAACGGCTGGGGCTATGGCATTTTCCTCGCCTGCGCGGTGGCGCTGGTGACGCTGGGCGGCGCGGCCTGGCTCGGCGAGGTCGCCAAGCGGCTGACCCCGCTCAAGGTCGCCGTCTATCTGTTCGGGGTGTTCGCGATTCTGATCCTGCACTTGGGCGCCATCCCCGGCGCGCTCGCGCTGATCTGGGACGGCGCCTGGACCGGCAATGCGGCTACCGGCGGCGCGGTCGGTGCCTTCGTCGCGGGCATGCGCCGCGCAGTGTTCGCCAGCGAGGCCGGTGTCGGCTCGGCCGTCATGGCGCACAGCCTCGCCCGCGCGCGCCATCCCGTGTCCGAAGGCCTGGTCGCGCTATTGGAGCCGCTGCTCGGCACGATGATCGTATGCGGTCTCGGCGGCTTGGCGCTGGTCGTGGCAGGCACATGGAATAGCGGGCTGGAGGGGATCGCCATCACCTCGGCCGCCTTCGCCCAGGTTTCGCCCTGGTTCCCCTGGCTGCTTGCTGTGGTGGTCTTCCTTTTCGCTTATTCGACGCTGGTAGCGTGGGGCTTCTACGGCCTGCAGGCCTGGGGCTATCTCTTCGGGCACGGCGCGCGCGCGCAATGGACCTACAAAATCCTCTATGTCGTCGCCCTGCCCCCTGCCGCCGCGATCGACCTGGGCCGGGTCGTGGGCATCGTCGATTCCAGCTTTTTCCTGATGGCCATCCCCAACGTCATCGCGCTCTATTTGTGCGCAGGGGAATTGCGACGGGACGTGAAGGCCTATCTGACGCAAAAAGAAAGCCCCGCCGGTTAGGGCGGGGCTTCCTATTCATTTGGCAGCGGTGGCGTCAGACCTTGTCGCCGAACGCGCCCTTGACCGAACCAGCCACATCCTGACCGGTGCCCTTGACCTGCTGGGCCTTGCCCTCGGCTTCCAGACGCTCATTGTCCGTCGCCTTGCCGACGGCTTCCTTGACGTTGCCGGCGACTTTGTTGCCAGCGGCCTTCAGCTTGTCAGTTGCTTCACCCATGTTCAGTCTCCTGTTGGTTGGTGTTGCCTATTCAACCGACAATCAGAATAAAGGTTGCCGTCAAACCGCTCCCGTAACGAAATCGCCGATAGCTGTTGCGATGATCACGGCTTGATGCCAAACCGCGCATAGTCCGCGTCGATGCGGGGGTTGATACGGCGCGCGATGGCGATGTCCTTGTCGCCGTCGCTGGCCCGGCCGAGCCGATGCAACACGATCCCGCGCATGAATTGACTCTCGTCCTTGCCTGGCACCTGGTCGAGGACGGCGGTCAAATCCTGAAGCGCGTCTTCATATTTGCCCATGCGGAACGACACCATGGCACGACTGTCGAGCGCTGCGACGCTGTACGTGCTGGTCTCGATGGCTCGCGTGCAATCCTTGAGCGCGCTATCGAGCATGATATCGCGCGTGCCCTTGATCCAGCAGCGCTCGTTGAGCAGCATGGTCAGGCCAGGTTTTTCCGCAATATGCGCGTCGAGCAGTTCGACCGCCTTGGCGGCATCGCCATAGGTGCCCAGCAGGCTGGCCTTGAGGCGGCGATAGGCATCGCGGGTTTCACCGCCAATGGCGATCCGCTGATCCACCATCACCAGCGCCTCGTCCAACTTGCCGCTTTCGGCAAGATAGGTGGTAACCGCATTGATCGCGCCAAAGGCAGAGGGGTCGAGTTGTCGCGCCATCCGTGCATCGGCCAGCGCGCCGGGCACATCGCCCAGCCTGAAGCGCCGGTCAGCGCGGCTGAGATAAAGATCGACATCCGGCTCGATGGCAATCGCCTTGTCGAGATCGGCCAGTGCCTTCTTCCGGTCACCCACACCCCAACGGAAATTGGCGCGACTGCTATAGCCTGACACTTCCTCCGGGTCTTCGGCGATCGCCTTGGTGAACGCCTGCTCCCCCGCTTTGACCTGCGACCAGTTTGCCAACACCTCGTAAGGGGCATCCCAGTAGAAGGTCGGCTTGGCCGGGGCGATCAAGCGCGGGGCCAAGGCCTGCGCCGTGGCAAGCCGATCGCGTTCGTCGGGCACCTGCGCCGCCGCAATCTCGACCCCGGTCGAATCCATCCGCTCATCCAGTTCGAGCAGTCCGTCGCGCAGCTGGACATTGCGCTTGATCGTGAAGCCCGCGATCGACTGGCTGACATTCTGGTCGCCTTCCAGCACATAGCCCTTGCCGCCATCGGGCAAGCGCAATTTCAGCCGATAGCGCACCCCCGACGGCGGCGGCGTCGCCACCGGAATATCGATCCATGCCGGACGACCGCGATCGGGCGCAAAGCTGATGTCGTTGACGCCCCGGCCAATGCTACGCCGATGACGATTATCCTCCAGGCGCCAGGGCGTCGTCGTGACGCCATGCGCTTTCAGCGTCGTGGTCGCCGTGGCGGCATCCATCGCGACACTGACGTCGCTGAACTGCGACTGTCCCATTTGCCGCATGAAGAATCCCCGCACCATGTCGGCGCGCTGCTTGGTATCGAGTTGGCCCAGGGCGACATTGATCATGGACGCCGCCGGGCCGCGCAACACGGCCACCGCATCGAAGACGCTGGGCAGCCGGATGCTCCCGCTCTCGTCGGCCTCGATCGCGATATCGATGATAGGCCGCGCATTGGCGCGGGTCTGGATCTGCAGCAGGTCCGCGCCCGCCGTTCGCACCGGCAGCACCGTGCCGAAAGGCGGCGTATCGCCCAGATCGTCGATCCGCGCGCCGCTGCCCGTGCCATCCATCCACAGCGTCTCGCCATCGATCGTCGCACGCACCAGCACATGGTCGAACGCCGCGACGCTCGGCAACCGTTCCGGCACGAAATCGCCCATGGAGGAACTGGCCGCTACCGGCTCTGCCTCTATCCCCATGCCCCGCAACAATGCCAGCAACAGCAAGGTCTTGGCCTTGCAATCGCCATAGCGCAGCGTCCAGGTCTGCGCCGGGGTCTGGGGCACATAATTGCCGCCATTCATGCCGATCGCCAGATAGCGGATGCTATCCTGCACCAGTTGCAGCGCCGCAGCCGCCTTCGCACGCGGCGACCCGCCCGATGCCTTGAGCTTGTCCAGTTCGCCCGCTAGCCCGCTACCCGGCGCGATCAGTCCTTCGGTCGCATAGAGCGGTGCCATCGTCTTGGACACATCGGCCCAGGACGCGAAGGCCGAAAGCTCGAACAAGGGCGGATGGCGATAGCGCAGCGGCGCATCCTCCGGCATTTCCGGCTGCTTGACCAATGGCAGGGCGACGGTCAGTTCATGGAACCCGCCCTTCTTCTGCTGCTTGATGACAGCATCCTTGGCCAGCAATTTCCACTTGGCCCCGCTGCCCTCATCCCATTTGACACGCAGCCGCCCCTGCCCCATCCGCAACGGCGCGGCAAACAGCCCCATCGCGCCCTGGACATGGCCGCCAAGCGCATCATCCTTCATCGACGTCGTATAGCGCAGGCGAACGATATCGCCGACCTGCACACCTTCGACCGCGAGCGTCGCCGTCAGCACGCCGGTAATCTGCCGCGCTTCCAGATTTTCCTCGCGGCGCAGCACGGCAAAGCGCTTGTCGCCCGCCAGCGCGTCGATCACCTGGTCGCCGCGCAGGATCGACACGTCATGGATGATGAGGTCGCCCTTGTCGGGCGCCCATGGCAAAGTCAGCGAGGATAATTGCGCCAGCGCTTCGGCTGATCCGGCGCGGGTCGCGACATCGGCATAGCTCCACAGGCGGCCATCCTCGACGCGCTGCTGGCTGTCGAACAACAGCATCGTCGGCGGTTCGCCCTCGAAGCTCGACAGCGGCGGCACACTGGCCTTCTCCACCCAGGTCGGCGCCGCCTGATAGAGCGGCGCTTCGCCCGCCACAGCCGGCGCGGCAACCATCGTGGCGATCGGCATCGCCATCCACATCGTCTGTCTCATAAACCCCCGAACATCCCCCGGCATCCGCCTGTCGACACGCAGGCTATTGCATCGGGGCGGGCCACTCAAGCGATCAGGCGAAGCGCGCGCACGAAAAAAGGGGCCGGAAAACCGGCCCCTTTCCTGAACTTGCAGTCGGTATCGACTTAGCGCTTCGAGAACTGGAAGCTCTTGCGCGCCTTCGCCTTGCCGTACTTCTTACGCTCGACGACGCGGCTGTCGCGGGTCAGGAAGCCTTCGGCCTTGACCGCGCTGCGCAGCGCAGGCTCATATTTGGTCAGCGCCTGGGCGATGCCATGCTTGACCGCACCGGCCTGGCCAGACAGACCGCCGCCCTTGACGGTGGCGATCACGTCATACTGACCATTACGGTCGGTGACGCCGAAGGGCTGGTTGATGACCAGACGCAGGGTCGGACGCGCGAAATAGATTTCCTGATCGCGGCCATTGACCGTGATCTTGCCGGTGCCGGGCTTTACCCAGACGCGGGCAACGGCATCCTTACGACGACCGGTCGCATAGGCGCGGCCGAGGTTGTCGATTTCCTGCGCACGCAGCGGCATGGTGGGCGCTGCAGGCTCGACCGGAGCGGCAGGCGCTTCGGCTTCAACCGGGGCAGCGGCCGTCGCGGCGGCTTCAGGAGCAGCGGGCGCTGCAGCCGGAGCGGCAGCCGCTTCGGCGGCGATCGCCGCGAGGTCGGACAGGGACTGGCGGTTATCGGACATTATGCACCCACCTTGTTCTTGCGGTTGCGCGACGCGAAGTCGAGCACTTCGGGGTTCTGGGCTTCATGGGGATGCTCGGCACCGGCGAAGACGCGCAGGTTGCGCATCTGCTGGCGGCCCAGCGGGCCACGGGGGATCATGCGCTCGATCGCCTTTTCAAGCACGCGCTCAGGGAAACGGCCTTCCAAAATCTTGGCAGGCGTGGTTTCCTTGATGCCGCCGGCATAGCCGGTGTGCTTGTAATAGATCTTGTCGGTCAGCTTCTTGCCGGTGAACTTCACCTTGCCCGCGTTGATGATGATGACATTGTCACCGCAATCGACATGGGGCGTGAAGCTGGTCTTGTGCTTGCCACGCAGGATATTCGCCACGGTCGAAGCGAGACGGCCGACGACGAGGCCTTCCGCGTCGATCAGGACCCACTTCTTATCAACCGTTGCCGGGCTTGCCGACTTGGTCGTCTTCATCAGCGCCTTCATGGTGCCAATACTCCAGAATGAATTAAAGAACCGCAGGCCGTTACCGACCCCCGGAAGTGGGGCGCTAATGACTGGGGAAGCCGTCCAAGTCAAGCGATATGGCGGCTTTCCTGACGGGTAAAATAATACCTGCGTCTAAATCGCGCTCAATCCCGCGTCCGCCAGACCGCGCCACAGGTTCAAAGCCTGGACGCTTTCCTTCACATCATGGACCCGCACCATCTGCGCGCCGAGTTGCGCCGCGCGAAACGCCAACGAGATGGACCCGCCCAATCGATCGGCAGCCGGGGCTTCGTTCGACAGCGCGCCGATCAGCCTTTTGCGACTGCCCGCAAACAGCAACGGCACGCCCAGCGCCTGAAACGTCGCGAGGCCATTTACCAGCGCCAGATTGTCGGCCAGCGACTTGCCAAAGCCAAGCCCCGGATCAACCATGATCCGATCCCGCGCGATGCCCGCGTTCAGGCAGGCCGCGATCCGCCCTTCGAGATGATCGAACACGTCCGCCACGACATCGCCATAGCCTGCAGGATTGTCATGCGGATCATCGCCCGCAGACGGCGCATGCATCAGGATGACAGGGCAGCCTGTCCCGGCCAAGACCTCCATGCTGCGCGGATCATGCGCCAGCGCGCTGACATCATTGACGATCTTCGCACCGGCCGCCAACGCCGCCTCCATGACTGCCGCCTTGCGCGTGTCCACCGACACCGGCACGCCCGCCGCCGTCAGCCGCTCGATCACCGGCGCAATGCGGGCGATCTCATCGCCTTCCCACACCTTGTCGGCGCGTGGCCGCGTGGATTCGCCCCCCACATCGATCAACGCCGCGCCCGCCGCCGCCATCGCGAACCCCGCATCGGCCGCCGCCTGCGGATCGCCGACATGCTTGCCGCCGTCCGAAAAGCTGTCGGGCGTGACGTTCAGGATCGCCATCACCTGCGGCGCATCGAACCGGATGGTGCGTTCGCCAAGGACAAGCGGCGCGCGGGTCGCGGAGATATTGGCGGCCAACCTCTGCGCCCGCTCCGCCAAGACATCAGGCAAGCTGGCGATTGCATCGGCGAACCCGCCCACCGGCACCGTCACCCGCGCCACCCGGCCCCGCCCGACAAAGGCGCTCAGTTCATAGCCCTGAAACCAGATCAGCCCATTGCCCATCCGCGCCACCGACCCGTCCGGCAGGCCGATCGGCGACGGCACGAACCATGTCGGCCGCAGGTACAGGCGCGCATCGGCGGGTAATTTCATGCTGTCGGCCCCTTCCCGTCATTCCCGCGAAGGCGGGAATCCATCTCCCACCCCATCCCCAGTCGCGAACGTAGGAGATGGATCCCCGCCTTCGCGGGGATGACGCCTGCTAAAATTAAGGCTCGTTCGCCAGCAAATAGGTCTGGCGCAGCGTATCGATCGGCTTCAACCCGCCCTCGGCTTCATGATGCCAGAAGGTCCAGCCGTTGCAGCTTGGCGCATTCTGCAACGTAGCGCCGATCTTGTGGATCGATCCGGTATCGCTCCCCACCGCCAGCGACCCGTCAGCCCGCACCACCGCCTGCCAGCGCCGCTTGGCATCGGTCAGCACCGCGCCCGGCTTCAAATAGCCCGTTTCGACCAGCGTGCCGAACGCGACCTTGGGCTGCGACCGGGCGCTCTGCATGATGGTGAGCGCGGACTCATCCAACGGCAGCGCCGCCTCGATCCGCTCCAGCGCGACCTCGATATAGGATTCCTCCCGCTCGATGCCGATCCATTTGCGCCCCAACCGCTTGGCCACCGCGCCAGTGGTCCCGGTCCCGAAGAAAGGATCGAGGACCACATCGCCCGGCTTGGTGCAGGACAACATCACGCGATAAAGCAGCGATTCCGGCTTCTGCGTCGGATGCGCCTTGGTCCCGTTGCGCTTCAACCGCTCCTGCCCGCCGCAGATCGGCAGCACCCAGTCGGAGCGCATCTGCAACTCGTCGTTGAGCGTCTTCATCGCCTTATAATTGAACGTATATTTGGCGTCCTCGCCCTGGCTGGCCCAGATCAGCGTCTCATGCGCATTGGTAAAGCGCGTGCCCTTGAAATTGGGCATCGGGTTGGCCTTGCGCCAGATGATGTCGTTGAGGATCCAGAAGCCCTCATCCTGCAACGCCGTGCCGACGCGGAAGATGTTGTGATAGCTGCCGATCACCCAGATGCTGCCATTGGGCTTCAGGATGCGGCGCGCCTGTTTCAACCACGCCTTGGTGAAGCGGTCATAGGCACCCAGCGTATCGAACTTGTCCCAGTCATTATCGACCGCATCAACCCGCCCGCCTTCGGGCCGGAAGAGGTCGCCACCCAGTTGCAGATTATAGGGCGGATCGGCAAAGATCATGTCTATGCAATTGTCGGGCAGCGCCGCCATCTGCGCAATGCAATCGCCCCGCAGCAGGCAATCGGTCGCAATCTCCGCCGCTGGAACCGCGATCGGTGCGATCGTCTTCTTCCGTCGCGCCGGTGCAACCCGCTCCATGAGACCCATGCGTAAAAACCCCCGTTCGTCTTGAACAACAGCGATGAGTCCTTGGGAGTCCGGCGTCAAGCCCGGCACCTTGGCCTGCCCGATGCCGAACGACACAGATGTCGGGAAGAACGAAGCGGGGAACCACAAGATATGGAGTCTGGCGAGTCGCGCGGGACTCAAGATAGGGCGGTGTGACTCAAAAGACTCACGCCCATCCCGGCCCAAAGTTTTTTTGGTTAACGGCGCGCGACGGCCCAAATCGGCGACAATGGTTGACCCACTGATAACCCTATGGTTATGACTGGCCGATGACAGTTGGATTACAGGAAGATAATCGCGGCGCGACGATCGACGCCCAGTTCAAGGCCTTGTCGGACGGCACCCGCCGCGCGCTGCTGGAATATCTCGTCCGCGAAGGCGAACAGAGCGTCCATGCGCTGACCGCCATCGCGGGCGTATCGCAACCCATGGTATCGCGCCACCTCGGCAAGCTGAAACGCGCCAGGCTCGTGACGGCGCGCAGGGCGGGACGGGAAACCTTCTACAGCGCCCGCGCCAAGGGCCTCGCCCCGGTGGTGCAATGGATGGCGGTCTATGGCGCGCTATGGTCGCAACGCTTCACCGCACTGGAGGATATGGGGGCTTAGGAACGCCCAATTCTGCTCCAACTGCCCCTTTTCTGTTCCCCGGCGCAGGCCGGGGTCCAGGGTTGCTGGGCGCTTCCCCTGCCGCTCCTGGACCCCGGCTTCCGCCGGGGAACAAGGATCGCCGAGGCGCTTAGCCTCAAATCATCGCCATGCCGCCATTCACATGCAGCGTCTGGCCGTTGACATAGCCCGCCTCGCGGCTGGCGAGATAGACCACGGCCGCGCCGATATCCGCGCCATCCCCCAGATCCCCGACCGGAATCTTATGCAGGATAGCCCCCTTCTGCGCGTCGTTCAGCGCATCGGTCATCGCCGACCGGATGAAGCCGGGCGCGACGCAATTGACGGTGATGCCCCGGCTCGCCAGTTCCTGGCCCAGCGATTTGGACATGCCAATGATCCCGGCCTTCGACGCGCAATAGTTGGACTGGCCCGGATTGCCGGTGACGCCCACGACCGACGTGATCGAGATGATCCGCCCAAAGCGCGCCTTCATCATCGGCTTGGCGGCGGCACGGCACAGACGGAACGCGGCCTCCAGATTGACCGCAATAACGGTCGACCATTCCTCATCCTTCATCCGCAGGATCAGATTGTCGCGCGTCACCCCGGCATTGTTGACCAATATGTCGAGCTTGCCGCCCAACGCCTCGACAGCCTGCGGCACCAGCGCATCGACCGAAGCCGCATCCGACAGGTTACACACCAGCGTCTTATGATCCCCGCCCAATTCGGCCGCGAAGGCCTTGAGCTTCTCTTCATTGCTGCCCGACAGCGCCAGCGTGGCGCCCTGCGCGGCCAGCGACCGGGCAATCTCGGACCCGATCCCGCCCGAAGCGCCCGTCACCAGCGCGGTCATTCCTGTGAGGTCAAACATGGTCAGTCTCCTTATTCTATTTGGTTCACGCGGAGGCGCGAAGACGCGGAGGGGACATAGTCGTTGACTATGCGCTTCACCCCTTCCTTGAGCGTAGCGCCGCCGAAATTGATCAGAAGCCCTACGGGCTGGTTGGTCAGGCGAAGATAGGTCAGCAATTGTTTGGCATGGGCTGGGTGGAGGCGTTCGGTCGACTTGATCTCTACCAGCAAGCGGTCATCGACCAAAAGGTCGATCCTGAAAGCGGCAGCGAAATCCAAGCCATCATAGCTGATGTCCACGGGTTTCTGCCGTTCGACCCGATGGCCCATGGCCGTCAGCTTGGCCGCCAGGATCATCTCGTACACATTTTCAAGCAGTCCCGGCCCCAGGTCGCGATGCATCCGCAAGGCGAGGTCAAGAACGTCTCCGCTGATGCGATCGATATCCGCCAAATTCCCTCCGCGTCTCCGCGCCTCCGCGTGACCAAATCCTGTACCCGCAACCCTATAGCATGGCCGGTCAGTCTCCTTTGAACTGTGGTGGGCGGCGGTCGAAAAAGGCGTCGATCGCCTCGTCATGGTCCGCCGTCGCATGGGCCAGCGCCTGCATCGCGCCCGCCATTTCGAGTATCTGGTTCAATTCCGCCGTCTGCGCCGCACGCAGCAGCCGCTTGGTCATGCGCGTGGCATGAGGCGGATTGGCGGCGATGGCGTCGGCTTGCGCACGCGCGACGTCCATCACGTCCGCGTCGGGCACCACCGCACCGACCAACCCAATCCGCAGCGCTTCGTCCGCGTCGATCGTCTCACCGGTCAGCGACAATTGGCTGGCCTTGGAGAAACCAACGATGCGCGGCAACAGCCATGCGCCGCCGTCCCCCGACACCAGCCCCAGCTTGACGAAACTCTCGGCAAAGCGCGCCGATTGCGCCGCAATGCGCAGGTCGCACATGCAGGCGAGGTCCATCCCCGCACCGATCGCCGGGCCATTGACGGCCGCAATCACCGGCAGTTCGATCGCCTGGAACAACAAGGGCAGCCGCTGGATGCCCGCCCGATAATTACGCCGCGTCTGCGCGGGCAGGCCCGCGCGCAAGCCCCCCGCGTCAGGCCGCATCGCGTTCAGGTCGCCACCCGACGAAAAAGTGCTCCCCGCGCCGGTCAGGATCGCGACATGGATCGACAGGTCGCGATCCGCCGCCTCGAACACAGCGCACAGCGCATCGACCAGCGCCGGATCGGAGATCGGATTGCGCCGGTCGGGCTGGTTGAGCGTGACCGTCAGGACCGCGCCGTCCCGCTGGGTGAGGACAGCGCTCACAGCACGCCCAGCGCCGCCTCGATATCATCCATCGTCACGATGCTGCGCACAGTGGCGTCGGGGGCTATTCGCTTGATCATCGGGGTCAGCACCTTGCCGCCGATTTCGACAAATTCGGTAACGCCCGCGTCCCACATCGCCGCCACGGACTCGCGCCAGCGCACCCGGCCCGTAACCTGCTCGACCAGCCGCCGCTTGATCTCATCCGGCTCGGCGATCGGCGCGGCCAACACATTGGCGTACACCGGCAGCAGCGGCGCGACCAACGCGACCTCCGCCAAGGCCTGCGCCATGGCATCGGCGGCAGGCTGCATCAATTCGCAATGGAACGGGGCGGACACCGGCAGCAATATGCCCCGCTTGATGCCATGGTCCTTCACCATCGCCACGGCGCGGTCGATCGCCGCCTTGTGGCCCGAAATCACGACCTGGCTTGGATCATTGTCGTTGGCGACGGCACAGACTTCGCCCTGCGCCGCGGCATCCGCCAAAGCCTGCGCCTTTTCGATGTCGGCACCCAACAAAGCGGCCATGGCCCCCTCGCCCACCGGCACGGCTTCCTGCATCGCATAGCCACGCCGCTTGAGCAGCCGCGCCGTCGTGCCAGCATCGAGCGCCTCCGCCGCGCACAGCGCGCTATATTCGCCCAGGCTATGCCCAGCGACATAATCGCCCTTCTGCGCGATCGAAAAACCGCCCTCGCGCTGCATGACGCGCAACGTCGCAATGGCGTTGGCCATGATCGCGGGCTGCGCATTTTCGGTGAGGGTCAGTCGATCCTCCGGTCCTTCGACCATCAACCGAAACAGATGATGCGACAGGGCGTCATCGACCTCCTGAAACAGCTCCCGCGCGGCGGGGCTGGCGTCGGCCAAGGCCTTGCCCATGCCGACCGACTGGCTGCCCTGACCCGGAAATACAAATGCGCGCATCATCCATCCTCTAACCATCAACCAAAAAAGCGCCGATATTCAACGTCGTTACACTTTGAGACATAAATGCCATTGAGACGTACACGACCCTGCGGCAGTCAGGTCGCGCACGCTTTCCCGCCATCTGTTCCGGCGCGTGGCGGCCCCTTTAACGATGACGGAGTGCTAGGAAAAGGTGCGATATCGCTTTGCAGGGATATGTGGGACGGCGCTGAGCCTGTCGGCCTGCGCCGTCGGCCCGGACTATCGACCGCCACAGGCCGCGTCGATGGGGGTGCCCGCCACCTATTATCAGAGTGTCGGCACGCCCCAGAATGAGGCTGATCTGGCCCTATGGTGGACCCGGCTCAATGATCCGACGCTCTCGGCCCTGATCGATACGGCGATCGCCAACAATCTGGATATCGTCCAGGCCCAGGCCCGGCTGCGGCAAGCGCGCGAAAGCCTGGCACAGACCAACGCCGCCTTCCTGCCGCAGCTCAATGCGTCGGGCAATGGCGGCAAGAATTACCGCAGCCAGGCGGGCGGCACCCGCGTCGATGACAGCGGCAATGTCATCAGCACCGGTGCCAGCAACTGGTCGAGCAGCTATTCCGCCAATACATCGGCCAGCTGGCAGATCGACCTGTTCGGCGAACTCTCCCGCTCGGCCGAAGCCGCCCGCGCGGAACTGGCCGGATCGGGCTATGATCTCGCGACCGTCCGGATGACGATCATCTCCGAACTGGTCACCAACTATGTCCAGGCGCGGCTTGCCCAGGAACAATTGCGCATCGCCCGCGAAACGCAGCAGGTGCAGCAGGATAATTTCGACATAGCGGGCTGGCGCTTGCAGGCGGGCCTCGTCTCCTCGCTCGACGAGCAGCAGGCCCGCGCCCAACTCGCCCAAACCCGCGCCTCCATCCCGCAGCAGGAAGCGAACCTGCGCGGCAGCCTCAACCGCATTGCCGTCCTGACCGGTCAGGCGCCGGGCGAAGCGACCCGCACGCTCGAAACGCCCGCCCCCATCCCCACCGCCACGTCGCAGATCGCGCTGGGCATCCCCGCCGATACGCTGCGCCAGCGGCCCGACGTGCGCAGCGCGGAACGTGCGCTCGCCGCCGCGACGGCGCGTATCGGCGTGGCCGAAGCGCAACTCTATCCCTCGCTCGGTATCAGCGGCAATCTCGGCACCACGTCCAATGCCTTCAGCGATCTGTTCAGCCTGATCACCGGCGGCCTCTTCGCCAATGTCTCGCAAGTCATCTTCGACGGCGGCCGCTTGGCCTCGCAGGTCCGATCGCAACGGGCGGCAACCGACGCTGCCTTTGCCGCCTATAAGCAAAGCGTGCTGACCGCGTTGGAGGATGTCGAAAATGCCATGGCCTCGCTCGCCAGCGCGCGGGCACGGCAGGCGGAATTCACCATCGCCTATGATGCGTCGAACAACGCCGCCCTGCTGGCGCGCAGCCAATATCAGGCAGGCCTCATAGATTTTCAGACATTGTCGAATAGCGAAACCACCCTTTTGAACGCCCGCAACAGCCTCGCCACCGCCCGTTCGGACGAAATTCTCGCCATCGCCCGGCTCTATGACGCCTTGGGCGGCGGCTGGCAGAGCATGGACAACCGCCCCATCGATGAGCAAAAATCATGAGCAATGACGTGACCACCGATCCGGCCCTTGACGAATTTCTGGGTGCCAAGCCCGCCAAACCCTGGCGCAAATGGGCGATCCGGGGCGGCGTCGGCGCCGCGCTGCTCATCGCCATCCTTCTGGTGTCGCAGTGTTTTTCGGGCGACGACAAGCCCAATTACGCGACCCGCGAAGTGCGCAAGGGCGACCTGACCGTCGCCGTGTCCGCCACCGGCAACCTCAAGCCCGTCAATCAGGTCGATGTTGGGTCCGAACAATCGGGCAAGATCACCGCCGTCTATGTCGACGTCAATGATCGCGTCACGCGCGGCCAGCGGCTCGCCGAGCTCGACACCCGCCGCCTGGTCGATTCGGTGAACCAGAACCGCTCGCAGGTCTCCGCTTCCCAGGCCAGCGTCGCCCAGGCCCAGGCCCAGGTCGCGCTCGCCAAGGCAACGCTCGACCGCCAGCTCAACGTCTATCAATTGTCGGGCGGCAAGGTGCCCGCCAAGACAGAGATCGACACGGCCCGCGCCAATTATCAGGGCGCAGTCGCCAGCCTGCGATCGGCGCAGGCGCAGGTCGATGTGTCCCGTGCCCAGCTATCCTCTGCCCAGACCAACCTGTCGATCGCCCAGATCGTCTCGCCGGTAACCGGCGTGGTCCTCTCGCGCGATATCGAGCCGGGCCAGACCGTGGCGGCGTCCTTCAACGCCCCGGTGTTGTTCACCATCGCCGAGGATCTGACCCAGATGGAGGTCGAAGTATCGGTCGATGAAGCCGATGTCGGCCAGGTCAAGGACGGCCAGAGCGCGACCTTCGCCGTAGACGCCTTCCCCGGCCGCACCTTCCCCGCGACCGTGTCCCGCGTGAATGTCGGCTCGAACGCCAGCAGCACCTCGTCTTCCTCTACCACCACGACCAGCACGACCGGCACCGTGGTCGCCTACACCGCCGTTCTGACCGTGAATAACGAGGATGAAACGCTGCGCCCCGGCATGACCGCGACCGCCGACATCGTGACGCAGGAATTGCGCGACGTGCTGCTCATTCCGAACAGCGCGCTGCGCTTCAAGCCGAGCGCAGGCGCAAAGGGCGGCGGCATCACCAGCGTCCTGCCCGGCCCCGGCCGGATGCGGCGCGGCGGCAATGCGCGCCAGGTCAATTTCGGCGCAGGCAGCAGCCAGACCGTCTATGTGCTGGGCGAGGATGGCAACCCCAAGGCGGTGCAAGTCACCATCGGCGCGAGCGACGGATCGCGCACGGCCATCACCGGCGGCGAGATCAAAGAAGGGATGCGCGTCATCACCGGGCAACTGGCTGCGGGTCAGGAAGCCCCGGCCGAGGATCAGCGCCCCGCTGCGACCGATGCCAAGGCCCCCGATGGCCAACGCAATCCGGCAACGGACGGCAAGCCCGCCAGTGTCGGCTCGCTCGGCAATTCGGGCGACAAGGCCCCCGAAACCGCCCCGGTCGCCCCCACCGAAACGCGCGGCACTGGCCGGCCGAGCGGGACGTAAGGCGCATGGCGATCGCACCGATCATCTCGCTGCGCGGGGTCACCAAAGTCTATGGCGAAGGCCCGACCGCTTTTCAGGCATTGAAGGGCATCGACCTCGACATCGAACAGGGTGATTTCGTCGCGGTGATGGGGCCGTCCGGCTCCGGCAAATCGACGACCATGAACATCCTTGGCTGCCTCGACGTGCCATCGGCGGGCACCTTCCTGTTCAAGGGGCATCATGTCGAAATGCTCGACCGCGACCAGCGCGCCCTGCTGCGCCGCCGCTATCTCGGCTTCGTGTTCCAGGGCTTCAACCTCCTGTCCCGCACCACCGCGCTCGAAAATGTCGAACTGCCGCTCATCTATCGCGGCGAGGACAAGAAGACGCGCTATGAGCTCGGCATGGCCGCGCTCGACAAGGTCGGCCTCAAACAATGGTGGGATCATACGCCCGCCGAACTGTCGGGCGGCCAGCAACAGCGCGTCGCCATCGCCCGCGCCATCGTCACCAGCCCCGACGTGCTGCTGGCGGACGAGCCGACCGGCAATCTCGATTCCGAACGATCGGTTGAAATCATGGAATTGCTGACCGATCTCAATCAGAACAGCGGCATCACCGTGCTGATGGTCACCCACGAACCCGACATGGCCGCCTTCGCGCGAACCATCGTCCATTTCAAGGACGGCCTGGTCGAACGCATCGACAATGAGGTGACGGCGTGATGCGGATAGCGATCAAGCCTTCTCCCCGCGGGGGAGAAGGATACTCAGCCTTAGGCGCGAAGCGACTTAGGCGGAGTTGGAAGAGGGGGGTATGCCCTCGCGGCGGATCGCTGCCCCCTCTCCAAGCGGGGCTAGCCAGCAAGCTGGCAAGCGCCGCTATCCTCTCCCCCAAGGGGCGAGGAGACTTGGGATGCTAGGCACCACCATCACCCTCGCCTTCCGCGCGATCAACCGCCACAAGCTGCGCAGCTTCCTCACGACGCTCGGCATCATCATCGGCGTCGCCGCGGTCGTGACCATGGTCACGCTCGGCAATGGCGCTACCGCCGCCGTGCGCGAACAGATCAGCTCACTCGGCGCCAATGTCCTGCAATTGCGGCCCGGCCAGGGCTTTGGTCGCGGCGGCGGCGGCCCGCGCCCGCCCGATTTCAAGCCCGCCGACCTCACCGCCATCCAGAACCAGTTGACCGGCGTACGCGCCGTCGCGCCGCTGGTGCAGTCGAGCGGCACCGCCATCTATGAAGGCAATAACTGGTCCACCACCGTCTATGGCACGACATCGGCCTATTCCGAGGTGCAGCAATGGACCACCGATGTAGGCCGCCTGTTCCTGCCCGAAGAGGAAGAGGCCGGTCGTCCGGTCTGCATCATCGGCAATACCGTGCGCACCAACCTGTTCCAGGGCGCGGACCCGGTGGGCAAGCGGATGCGGATCAAGGGCATTTCCTGCCAGGTGATCGGCGCGCTCAAGACACGCGGCCAGGGCGGCTTTGGCGATCAGGACGATGTCGTCGTCATGCCGATCAAATTCGTCCAACGCCGCTTCACCGGCGACCGCGACATCAGCCAGATCATGGTCGCGGTGGACGATGCCTATGACACCAGCACCGTGCAGACGAGCCTGGAAGAACTGATGCGCGAACGGCGCAAGATCAAAGCCGGGTCCGAAGACAATTTCAACGTCTTCGACACCAAGCAGATTAGCGACACGCTGACCGGCACCACCACCATCCTGACCCAGATCGTCGGCGCGGTGGCCGCCATCTCGCTGCTCGTCGGCGGCATCGGCATCATGAACATCATGCTGGTGTCGGTGACGGAGCGGACCCGCGAAATCGGCATCCGCCTCGCGATTGGCGCGGTCGCGCGCGAAGTGCTGATGCAGTTTCTGGTCGAAGCGATCGTGCTGTCCTGCCTCGGCGGCCTCATCGGCCTGCTGCTGGCGCTGGCCGCAACCGCCGCCATCGCCCCGCTGATGCAGGTGCCCTTCCTCTTCGACATCAAGGTCAACCTGATCGCCTTCATCTTTTCGGCCGCGATCGGCGTCGTGTTCGGCTATTTCCCCGCCCGACGCGCAGCCGCCCTCAACCCCATCGACGCCCTGCGGCACGAATAGGAAATCCGTTCATCCTCCCCCGGCGGGGGAGGTGGCTGGCGCGGCCAGACGGAGGGGTGTGCAGCTATCGATCTAGAGCGGGATGACGTTAAGTCGCATCACTCCGTTCGCCCTGAGTAGGGGCTGAGCTTGTCGAAGACCCGTATCGAAGGGTCGGCTGCGCTGTATATCCTTCGATACGCCATTTCGACTTCGCTCAATGGCTACTCAGGACGAACGGTTCTGAGTAAAGTCATCACGCTCTAGCGCCCAAACCCCTAAAATCTGGCCATTCCTGAACAGCCATTCAGCCAAAACGCCCACTTGATACAATTTCCGACACTCTTTGCCCCTTCCCGGCACATCCCCGCGACAAGCGGGGCCTATCTCTGTCTTCGACGCCAGAGACGGCGCCCGAAACACAGGCAAAGGAGCAAGCACATGTTCAAGAAGATCATCATGGCCCTGGCCACCACTACCCTGGTCGCCAGCCCCCTCATCAGCGCGCAGGCCCAGGCCGCACCGCAGCACCGCCAGGAGCAGACCCGCACGGTCGTCAAGCAAAAGCCCAACGGCCGCACCGTGGTCAAGCAGAAGACCGTCGTGAACAAGACCGGGGTGCGCAACAATGGCAATGTCGTCTATCGCGGCAACGCCTATCGCCCGAACCGCGCCGCCGTGGTCAATCATCGCTGGGCCAAGGGGCAGCGCTTCGACCGTCGCCAGGCCGCCAATTATCGGGTGATCAACAATTATCGCGGCTATCGCCTGAACGCCCCGCCGCGCGGCTATCAGTGGGTCCAGTCGGGGAACGACGCGGTCCTGATCGCCCTCACCAGCGGCATCATCGGCGCGGTCATCGGCGGCGCGATCCGCTAACCAGATACCTCCCGACAGCCGGAGGGTCGCATGGATGCCCCAGGGGTTCTCTCTCCCCCTGGGGCATTTTCCTGTCTGATCCAGGTTAAATACCCCATATTAAGGGATTTTTCCCTATAAGATACCAAAGCGCCGAGCCGGGACCATCCATGCCACTACATCAGATCATGTATATCAGCACCGTCGTCGGCACGGTCACGCCGCAGGAGTGCGCCGCCGTCGCGCAACTCTCCGCCGTCAACAACCAGCGCGACGATGTGACCGGCCTCCTGCTGTTCAACTCGCGCCGCTTCCTCCAGGTGCTGGAAGGGCCAAGGGATGCGGTCGAACGCATCTTCGCCCGCATCTATGACGACCCCCGCCACCGCGCCGTCGTCAAGCTGCGCGAAGGCACGATCGAAACCCGCGAATTTGGCCGATGGGCCATGGCCTATGACGACCCCGCCCGACCTTCGCATAGCCTGAAGGACAAGGTCGCCGCCCTGCTCGAACGGGCCGGTCCCTCGACCCGCGCGCACTTCATGGGATCAGCGGACCTGCACCGCCCAGCCGTCCAATAATAGATCAGACCAGCCCGGTCAGATAATAGACCGCAATCACGACGAATACCGTCAGCGTCTTGATCAGCGTCAGCGCGAAAATATCCTTATAGGCCTGCCGGTGGGTCAGCCCCGTCACCGCCAGCAGCGTGATGACCGCGCCATTATGCGGTAGGCTGTCCATCCCCCCCGACGCCATCGACGCGACCCGGTGCAACACCTCCCGCGGTATGCCCGCCGCATCGCCCGCCAGCATGAACTGGTCCGCCATCGCCGCCAGCGCGATCGACAGGCCACCCGATGCCGATCCGGTGATCCCCGCGAGCGAAGTCACCGTAATCGCTTCGTTGATCAACGGATTGGGGATCGCCTTGAGCGCCTCCTTGACGACCAGGAAACCGGGCAGCGCCGCGATCACCGCGCCAAACCCATATTCCACCGCCGTATTCATCCCTGCCAGCAAGGCACCACCCACCGCCGCCTTCGATCCCTCGGCAAAGCGCTTGGCCACCGTCCGAAACGCGAAGGCAAGGATCGTCGCAATGCCGAGCAGCAATGCGCCCTCCACCGCCCACAGCGCGGACACCTGCGCCACCTGCACCTCGACCGGCGCGGCCATCCCCACCAGCGACAATGTGACGACATCGCCGCTCACCCAGCGCGGGATCGCCATCGTCAGCAGCAGATTGCCGACGCCTACTACCAACAACGGCAGCAGCGCGATCAGCGGATGCACCGGGGCGGCGTCCTCCACCGGCTCCGGCTCGTTGACCAGCGTTTCAGGCGCGCCATAGCCCTCGCCCGCCGCCATCAGCGTCCGTCGCCGCCAGCCAAGATAGGCCAGCCCCATCGCCGCGATACAGACCGACCCGATCGTCCCCAGCACCGGCGCGGCCCAGGTGGTCGTGCCAAAGAAGCTCGTCGGAATGATATTCTGAATCTGCGGCGTGCCGGGCAACGCATCCATGGTGAAGGTGATCGCGCCAAGGCCGATGGTCGCTGGCACCAGCCGCTTGGGAATGTCGGCCCGGCGAAACATCTCGGCGGCGAAGGGATAGACGGCGAACACCGCGACGAACACCGACACCCCGCCATAGGTCAGCAGTGCCGTCACCAGCATGATCGCCGGAATCCCCCGCCCCGCGCCCACCACGCCGATCACCGCCGTCACGATCGCGCGGGAAAAACCCGAAATCTCGACCAGCTTGCCAAACAGCGCACCCAGCAGGAACACCGGGAAATAGAGTTTCAGGAAACTCGCCACCTTTTCCATGAACAGGCCGGAAAAGGCGGCGGGCACGGCGGCCGGATCCGTCAACAACACCGCCAGCATCGCCAGCAACGGCGCCATGATGATGACGCTCATCCCCCGATAGGCGGCGACCATCAGCAGGATCAGTGATAGTGCCGCAATGCCGACTGCCATACGCTCATTCCCTCCGCGCTCACACACCCCACCCCGTTCATCCTGAGTAGCCGCTGAGCTTGTCGAAGTGGCGTATCGAAGGACAGGAGCCAAGCCAACCCTTCGATAGGAGGCTTCGACGCGCTCAGCCTCTACTCAGGCCGAACGGATCAAGATTCCATCTCTCCTTGCCTTTCCCCCGCATTTCCGCCATAGGCCCGCCTTCGCGACGGACCGGGGTGACTCGCTCTAGTGCGAAGATACGGAACGAGACGACAGCCGGAGGGGCGCTGCACATGGGGTGCGCGTCAGCAATCGGCCAACAGAAAAGGCATTATCATGGCTCTGTACGAGCATGTGTTCCTTGCGCGCCAGGATCTGGCACAGGCGCAGGTGGACGCGCTGGCGGAAATCGCCACCAAGATCGTCGAAGAGAATGAAGGCAAGGTTACCAAGGTCGAGACCTGGGGTCTGCGTTCGCTCGCCTACAAGATCGCGAAGAACCGCAAGGCGCACTACGTCATGCTGAACATCGACGCGCCGGGCAATGTGATCGCGGAGCTGGAGCGCCAGACCCAGATCAACGAAGACATCATCCGCTACATGACCGTCAAGGTCGACGAGCTGGAAACCGGCCCGTCGGTGATGATGCGCAAGCAGGAGCGTTCGGAACGTGGTGATCGCGGTCCCCGCGGCGACCGTGGCGATCGTGGCCCGCGCGAAGATCGTGGTGATCGTGGCCCGCGCCGCGACCGCGAAGAAACCGCTGGCGAATAAGGAGACCTGAACCATGGCACGCCCATTTTTCCGCCGCCGCAAGAGCTGCCCCTTCGCCGCCAAGGATGCGCCGAAGATCGATTATAAGGATGTTCGTCTGTTGCAGGGCTTCGTGTCCGAACGCGGCAAGATCGTCCCCAGCCGCATCACGGCCGTTTCGGCCAAGAAGCAGCGCGAACTGTCCCAGGCCATCAAGCGCGCCCGTCATCTGGGCCTGCTGCCCTACATCGTGAAGTAAGGGAGTAAGCCCCATGGAAATCATTCTGCTCGAACGCATCGAGAAGCTCGGCGCCATTGGCGACGTCGTAACCGTCAAGGACGGCTACGCCCGTAACTTCCTGTTGCCGAACAAGAAGGCGCTGCGCTCCAACAACGCCAATAAAAAGGTGTTCGAGGCCAACCGCGCCAAGATCGAAGCCGAGAACGCTGCCCGTCGTGCCGACGCGGAAGCCGCGGCCGATGGTGTCAACGGCACCCAGATCGTCCTGATCCGCCAGTCGTCCAACGCTGGTGCGCTCTATGGTTCGGTTGCGGTTCGCGACATCCTCGAAGCGCTCAGCGCCCAGGGCATCACCAACGTGACCAAGTCGATGATCGTGCTGGAACGCCCGATCAAGACGCTGGGCGTGTTCGACGTCAAGGTTGCGCTGCACCCTGAAGTCGTGACCACCATCCAGGTCAACGTCGCCCGCTCGCCGGAAGAAGCCGATCTCCAGTCGCAAGGCGTGGACGTGATGGCTGATCTGTTCGAAAAGGACGAGAGCGGCTTCACCGAAGACTATGATCCCAATGCTGAGCCGGGCGAAATCGCCATGGACAAGGCTGAAGACGAAGCCCCGGCCGAAGACGCCTGAGCCTTATCGTCCGATCGAACGAGAAAGCCGCCCCGCAACGGGCGGCTTTTTTGTTGGTGCGGCACAGGGGGTTAGAGCTGCACGCACAAGTAAATGCTGCACTGCGGGATCGAACGGGGACGCGGTCCGTTTCCCCGTTCAGGCTTGCATCGTGGTTGGCCTGCAACCGCGTGTCAGCCAAGGGGACGTCCCATGAAAAATCCATTCGCCTCGGCCATGAAGGCCGCCAGACTGATGCAGAAGGGCCGCCCGATGTCGTCTGCCTTTGCCATGCATGGGCTACTGACAGCCCCGGCCAAGCCCCTCAAAAAAGCGCCAGCCCGCAAATCTGCCACCAAACGGATCGCCAAGCCGACGCCGCCTGCCCGCCCCCTGCCCGGCAGCTTCACCGACGGCCTGTTCGAAAGCAAATATGGCGCGATTCGCTATAAGCTCTACACGCCGACCGGCTCCGCGCGCCGCCGCATGCCGATCGTCGTGATGCTCCACGGCTGTTCCCAATCGGCGGGCGATTTCGCGACCGGCACTGGCATGAACCAACTCGCCGACGAACGCGGCGTCATCATGCTCTGTCCCGAACAATCCCGGTCGGCCAATATGGCCCGCTGCTGGAACTGGCACCGGCCCGGCGACCAGCTGCGCGGTAAGGGCGAACCGGCGCTGATCGCCGGGCTGACCCGCCACGCCATCGCACTCGCGCGCGCCGACCCAACGCGCGTCTATATCGCGGGCATCTCGGCCGGCGGCGTCGCGGCCGCGATCATCGGCCAGGCCTATCCCGAACTGTTCGTAGCCGTCGGCATCCATTCCGCCCTGACGCGCGGCGACGTCAGTACCGTCAGCGGTGCGCTGGCCGCCATGCGCGGCCGCTCTACAAGCGAGGCCCCGACCGGCCGCACACCCCGCCCCCGCCCGACCATCGTCTTCCACGGCGACGCCGACACCGTCGTCCACCCCTCCAATGCGGACGGCTTCCTATCGCTGCTCGAACGGTCGACCCACGGCCCGCTGGTC
This sequence comes from Sphingobium sp. SA2, assembly GCF_032227065.1. Lineage (NCBI taxonomy): Bacteria > Pseudomonadati > Pseudomonadota > Alphaproteobacteria > Sphingomonadales > Sphingobiaceae > Sphingobium > Sphingobium sp. SA2. The sequence continues at coordinate 2,046,945 of NZ_JAPMXX010000006.1, read as the reverse complement.
AGCCAGCGCGAACAGGGCACATCGGAGGGCGGACGCGCCTTCACCCGCACCGAACATCGTGACGCAAAGGGCGACGTCATGCTGGAAAACTGGACCATCCATGGCAGCAACCATGCCTGGTCGGGCGGCGCGCGCGCGGGGTCATACACCGACCCCGCCGGTCCCGATGCCTCGCGCGAAATGCTGCGCTTCTTCCTCGCCCGCAGGCGGAAGCCCGCGCGCAAGGCGGCACCCTAACGCACGGAACGCCGCCCCGCGCGGCGCGTTGCGCCATCATGAAAAACCCTGCCCTGATCGAAAAGCTGGCCCGCCATCTCGCCACGGACGCACCCGACGACTGGCCCGCTCGCGTTCAGGATGCGGCCAGCATCCTCGCCCTGATGAAAGAACCCGACGAAGCCATGCGCGCCGTCGGCGATGCGGCGATCTGGGAAGCGATGATTGACGCGGCCCTGCGCGAACGCTGGACTGTGGCACCGCCCGCTGCAAACGAAAGCGATTCGGGCGGGTCGGACGAGGAAGGCGAGATCCGGCTGACCTCCGAAGCGGTCGGCAATGATCCCGCCGACTGGGTCCACATACATCATGAGCGGGAGAAGCAATCATGAAGGGTTTATTCAAACTCGCCATCGTCACAGGGCTGGGCGCCATCGCGCTCAAGGGCTGGCGCGCATGGATGGGCGACGGCAAGGTGGCCGACGATCGCGGTCCCATCGGCTCATCCGGCATCGTCCGCGATGCCGGGCCGCAGGAGGGCATTACGCAAGCGGATTGGGACTTGGTCGATGAACAGTCGGACGAGAGCTTTCCCGCCAGCGACCCGCCAGGCAATTACTGACCCAAACCTCCATTGCTCCCCCGCCACGCGCCCTCTATGAAGCGCGCGCACGGGGCGGCTATTCACCGCCCATAACAGGGGAATGACCGTCCATGCCTTCGGGTCTGATCGCGCTGCTCGACGATGTCGCGGGCATTGCCAAACTTGCCGCGACCTCGCTCGACGATGTCGCCGCCGCGGCTGGTAAGGCCGGGACGAAGGCGGCAGGCGTCGTGATCGACGACGCCGCCGTGACACCCAATTACGTGATGGGCCTCACCGCCGAACGCGAATTGCCGATCATCTGGAAAATCGCCAAGGGGTCGATCCGCAACAAACTCCTCTTCCTGCTGCCCGCCGCTTTGCTCATCAGCGCGCTCGCGCCCTGGCTGCTGCCACCGCTGCTGATGATGGGCGGCGCCTTTCTCTGTTTCGAGGCGGCGGAAAAGCTGCTGGAAGCGATCCAGGGCGGCCATGACGTCGCCGAAGAAGCGCTGGCGACCCTCAATTCGACCGAACTCGAAAACCAGAAAGTATCGAGCGCCATCCGCACCGATTTCATCCTGTCGGGTGAAATCATGGCCATTTCGCTCGGCACCGTGGCGGACAAGCCGATCTGGGAGCAGGCGATCGTCCTGTTCGTCGTCGCCATCGGGATCACCGCGGGCGTCTATGGCGTCGTCGGTCTGATCGTGAAGATGGACGATATCGGCCTCCACCTCGCCCAACGCGCCTCCTACGTCACCCGCGCGATCGGCCGTGGCCTGGTCAAGGCGATGCCGATCCTCATGAAGATATTGAGCGTCGTCGGCACCGCCGCGATGCTGTGGGTCGGCGGCGGCCTCATCGTCCACGGCCTGCACGAATATCATCTCGATCTGATCCCCGACATGATTCACCATCTGGCGCAGGGCGCGGCTCAGGCGCTCCCCGCCGTCGCCCCCGTGGCCGACTGGGTGGTCAACGCGATCGGCGCAGGCATTGTCGGCCTCATAATCGGCGCCATCATCGTCGCCGTCCTGCATCTGTTCAAGAAAAAGCATTAAGCCAACGGTCCGTGCTCCTGCGCAAGCAGGAGCCCAGGGCGCAACGGCACACCCGATCGTCTGGACCATGGCCGTGACCCACCCCTCCCCATGGCGCATCGAAGCCAGCGCCCTCATCGCCCTCGCGCTGCCAATGATCGCGGGCAATATCGCCTGGTCCGCCATCGCCGCGACCGACCTGCTGCTGCTCGGCCGCCTCGGCGCGGAGGCGGTCGCTGCGGGTGCGCTCGCCATCAACCTGTTCCATGCCTTCCTGCTGTTCGGCATGGGCCTCGTCACCGCCGCCTCGCCGCTGATCGCCAGCGAGCGGGGCCGCCGCCGCCATTCGGTGCGCGACGTGCGCCGCACCGTGCAGCAGACGCTGCGCGCCGCCCTCTTCTTCGTCCTCCCCGCCTGGGTGATCCTGTGGCAGTGCGAAGCGATATTGCTCGCCATGGGGCAGGATGCCGACTTGTCCCGCGATGCCGGACGATTGATGCACGGCATGCAATGGGCGCTGCTCCCCTTCCTTGGCTTCACCACGCTGCGGACCTTCATCGCCGCGCTGGAACGGCCGATATGGGGCTTGCTCGTCATGCTCTGCGCGCTGCCGTTCAACCTGCTGATTGGCTGGGCGCTGATCTTCGGCCATCTCGGCTTCCCGCCGCTCGGCCTCTTCGGCGCCGGGCTGGCCGGCACCATCTCGTCGGCCTTCCTCTTCTTCGGCCTGCTCGGCGTCATCCTCATCGACCGGCGCTTCCGCCGCTATCGCATCATGGGCGGCTTCTGGACCCGCGACCGCGAGCGGCAGCGACAGGTGTGGGCGCTCGGCCTGCCGATCGCGATCACGCTCGGCTTTGAAACCACCGTGTTCAACGCCTCGGCGCTGCTCATGGGGCTGATCGACCGCGACTCGCTCGCCGCCCATGCCGTCGCCATCCAGATCGCAGCCCTGGTATTCATGGTGCCGATGGGCATAGGCCAGGCCGCAACCGTGCGCGTCGGCATCGCCCATGGGCGGCATGATCGCGCCGGGATCGGCCGCGCCGGATGGCTGGCGCTGATCCTGGGCACAGGCTTTGCCGCCGCTGCCGCCGCCGCACTCATCCTGATGCCGCGCACCCTGGTTTCCGTGTTCCTCGACCTCGACAACCCGGCCAATGCCCGGACGATCAGCCTCGCCGTCAGCTTCCTCGCCATCGCCGCCCTGTTCCAGCTTGTCGATGCCGCGCAGGCCGTCGGCGCGGGCGTGCTGCGCGGGTTGCAGGACACGACCATCCCGATGATCTTCGCGCTCATCGGCTATTGGGTGGTGGGGATCGGCATCGGCAGCCTGCTCGCCTTTCCGCTCGGCATGGACGGCCTCGGCATTTGGCTCGGTCTCGCCAGCGGCCTTGGCGTTGTGGCCGTCATGCTGGTCATCCGCTGGTCCTTACGCGAACGGCTGGGCCTCGTCCCGGCCTGATTGCGTTGCGCGTCCATGGTGCGGCGCACAAAGCAATTGAAAGAATCGGCAAAATCGGTCATGAATCGGACATCATGCAAGCCCCGACCGAGATTTTTGAAGCGATCGCGCTCCAGAAGTGCCTGAAGGTGACCTATAACAAGATGGTCGTCACCCTGGCCCCGCACATCCTCTACACGCGCCATGATGAATTGTTCATCGACGCCGTGACCGTCGATCGCGACGGCACCCCCCCGCGCGAACTCAAGCTCGGCACCTTCAAGCTGGTCGGCCTGTCCGACCTCAAAGTGCTGGACGAGCAATTCGAGGCGATGCACGGCCTCTACGACCAGAATGACGACAAATACCGCAACGTCACCCTGTTCGCCGTAGCCCCGGAAAGCGCGGCCGCCTGATCGGCGGAGGGCTGCGGGACAATCCCACACCCGTCATGCTGAACTTGTTTCAGCATCCATTGGCTCTACGCTGTCCGTGTCTTACCCACGTAGAGCCAATCGATCCTGACTTACGTCAGGATGACGAACATTCCCCTCAGTCTTTTACTTCTTCAACCGATACCCCGTCCGGAACATCCACGCGATAATGGCGATACACACCGCCAGCATCCCCGCGACGAACAACAGGCTGAACTCGATCCCGACATCGCCCTGGCCAAAGAAGGTCCAGCGGAACCCGGAGATCAGATAGACGATCGGGTTGAAGAAGGTAATCGTCCGCCACGGCTCGGCCAGCATCTGCACCGAATAAAAGGCCCCGCCCAGAAACGTCATCGGCATGATCAGCAGCATCGGGATCACCTGCAACTGCTCGAAACTCTGCGCCCATACGCCAAGGATAAAGCCGAACAGGCAGAAACTGATCGCGATCAGCACCATGAACCCGGCCATCGCAAAGGGATGCGCCACCTGCACATCGACGAACAGATGCGCCGTCAGGAAAATGATGCTGCCGACGATCAGCGACTTGGTCGCCGCCGCGCCGACATAGGCGATGATCGTCTCGGTCGCCGACACTGGCGCCGACAACAATTCATATATGGTGCCGGTGAATTTGGGCATATAAATGCCGAAACTCGCGTTGAAGATGCTCTCGGTGAACATCGACATCATGATGAGGCCCGGCACGATGAAGGCGGCATAGGGAATCCCATCCACCTCCGTCATCCGCGACCCGATCGCGCCGCCGAACACCACGAAATAGAGCGACGTCGTGATCACCGGCACCAATAGCCCGGTCATCAACGTGCGCCGAAACCGGTGCAGTTCGAACAGATAGATCGCCGCAATGGCGCGCAAATTCTGGAGCATCACGCCGCCTTCTCCTGATGAACCAGGCTCACGAAAATATCCTCCAGGCTGCTCTGCCGCGTATTCAGATCCTTATACGCAATGCCGAGGTCACCCAGCCGCCGCAGCAGCGACGACACCCCGGTCCGCTCCGCCTGCGTATCGAAAATATATTCGATCTCATGGCCATCGGCCTTCAGCGTCACGTCCCACTCGGCCAGTTCGCCGGGCACGGTGGTCAGCGGCTCGGCCAGCACGACGCTCAGCGTCTTCTTGCCCAGTTTCTTCATCAGCGCGACCTTGTCCTCGACCAGCATCAGCTCGCCGCGGTTGATCACCCCCACCCGGTCGGCCATTTCCTCGGCCTCCTCGATATAATGGGTGGTCAGGATGATGGTGACGCCGGTCTGGCGCAATTCGCCGATCAGCGTCCACATGTCGCGCCGCAACTCCACGTCCACGCCAGCGGTCGGCTCGTCCAGGAACAGCACGCGCGGCTCATGGCTCAGCGCCTTGGCGATCATCACCCGGCGCTTCATGCCGCCCGACAATTCCAAGATTTTGCTGTTGCGCTTGTCCCACAGCGACAGGTCGCGCAGCACTTTCTCGATATGCGCCGGGTTGCGCGGCTTGCCGAACAGCCCACGGCTGAACGTCACCGTGTCGATCACCCGCTCGAACTGGTCGGTGGATAATTCCTGTGGCACCAGCCCGATGGAGGACCGCGCGCCGCGATAGTCGCGCACGATGTCATGCCCGGCCACCGTCACACTGCCGCCCGTCGCGCGCGCAATGCCGCAGATGATGGAGATCATCGTCGTCTTGCCCGCTCCATTGGGGCCCAACAGCGCGAAAATCTCGCCTTCCTCGATGGTCAGGTCAACGCCCTTGAGCGCCTCAAACCCTGACGCATAGCGTTTGGTCAGGCCGTCGATGGTAATGATGGATGCCATGGATGGCTCAGCCCCTTTTTGCAGTGCGGCAAAGATAGGGAGAAGATTGCCAAACGCAACCTATTCGCCCTCCCTATTCTCCCCGACGCGTGAACCTGAATACGGTCGCGGGTGGAAAATTGCGCACCGTCTGGCCGACCCGCACCACATCCAACCCCAGCGCCTCGATAACCTCCCGATTGACCGGGTGCCGCATCGAGTAAGTGAACTGCACGAAGCTGCCCCCCGGCTGCAACATACGGAAGGATTCGGACAATATGTCGTGATGCATATAGCGGTCCATCGCCAGCAGCGGCAGCCCGCTCACCACCACCTGATAATCGCCCGGCTCGCCCGCCGTCGCGGTCGACACGATCTGCGCCGGGGTTTCCAGCACCGATACCTGCGGAAAATGCCGCCGCAATCCGCGCGCAAAGGCGGGGTTGATCTCCACCACCTCCAGCTTTTCGGGCGGCAATCCGGTTTTCAGGATCGCGCGCGTAAACACGCCCGTCCCCCCGCCCAATTCCAACACCCGGCCATCGGTCGGATCGATCTGCGCCACCATCAGCCGCGCGAGATAGCGGCTCGACGGCACCACCGACGCGGTCTGGCGCGGCTTCTGGACCCAGGCGGCCAGGAAATCGAGATATTCGGTGGCGCGGGCGCGAAATTCCCCGCTCGGAAGAGCGATTGCCCGACTGCGCTTGGGCTTATGCTGCATGGGCGAAATACGACCGCTCTCTATCCATCGCGACTCCCTTAGCGAGCCGGAGCCGTCCCGTCGATTGGCTTTAGCGTTTCTATTCTCTCCTGCAGCCAATCCGCCACCGCCGCGATCCGCGCCAGCTTGCGCAGGTCGCCATGCATCACCAGCCAGAAGCTGCGCGTAATTTCCACCCGCTCGGCCATCAACGGCACCAACACCGCATCACGCCGCCCGATAAAGTCCGGCAACACGCCGATCCCCGCCCCCTCCGCGATCATCCGCTGCTGCATGATGATGCTGGTCGATCGCAAATGCGCCTCCAGCCCCGCCTCCACCTCGTCCAGATAATCCAGCTCCGGCGAAAAGATGAACTCCGGCACGTAGCCGATCAGCGTATGTCCGCGCAGGTCGGCGGGCGTGTCCGGCCGCCCCGCCCGCGCCAGATAGTCGGGCGAGGCATAAAGATGCAGCCGATAATCCCCCAGCCGCCGTACCATCAACCGCCCGCGCTGCGGCCGCGCCAGCATCACCGCCATGTCCGCCTCGCGCTTCGATGGATTAAGGAAGCCTGATGCGGTAATCAGGTCCAGCCTGATGCCCGGATGCCGCCGGTTGAAATCGCCCATCCCCGGTGCCAAGACCCAGGTGCCGAACCCTTCCGCCACCGACAGCCGCACTTGCCCCGCCAGCGTGCGCTCCTGCCCGCGCATCTCCTCAACCGCCGCCAGTGCCGCGCTCTCGGCCGCCTCGGCATGGCCCAGCAATTCCTGCCCCCGCGCCGTCAGGCTGCGCTCGCCTGCGCCCATTTCGAACAATTCCGCATCCAACGCCTTCTCCAACCGCGCCAGCCGCCGCGCGATCGTGGTTGCGTCTATCCCCAGCGCCCGCGCCGCCGGGGCTACCTTGCGCGCGCGCGCCACCGCCAGAAATACCCGCAGGTCATCCCAATCGAACATGCCGCCCCACCCCTGCAAAATTGCAGGTCACCCATGCATAACTTCCCCATTGCTTGCAATAACGCAAGCAGCCTAGAAGGCAGCAACAATTTGAGAGGATGCCTTCCATGCGTGAGATTTCGCACAAGCTCGCCTTCACCCATGACGCGCCAGCGACACGCTATAGCGACGTGTTCGATCCCAATAATGGCGGCGTCCAGGCGCGCGTGGCGCTGGGCGATGCCGCCCTGCTCGACCTCGCCGTCGCCGCTGCCAAGAAAGCGCAGCCCGCCTGGGCCGCCGTCAACCCGCAACGCCGCGCCCGCGTCATGTTCAATTTCAAGGCGCTGGTCGAAGCGAACATGACCGAGCTGGCCCACCTGCTCAGCTCCGAACATGGCAAGGTGATCGCGGACTCCAAGGGCGACATTCAGCGCGGCCTCGAAGTCATCGAATTTTGCTGCGGCATCCCCCACGTCCTCAAGGGCGAATATACGCAAGGGGCAGGGCCGGGCATCGATGTTTACAGCTTCCGCCAGCCGATCGGCATCGGCGCTGGCATCACGCCCTTCAACTTCCCCGGCATGATTCCCCTCTGGATGTCGGGCGTCGCCATCGCGACCGGCAACGCCTTCATCCTCAAACCCTCCGAGCGTGACCCGTCCGTGCCTGTCCGCCTCGCCGAACTGTTCAGCGAAGCGGGCCTGCCCGACGGCATCCTCCAGGTCGTTCAGGGCGACAAGGAAATGGTCGACGCCATCCTCGACCACCCGGACATCAAGGGCGTCAGCTTCGTCGGCTCGTCCGACATCGCCCATTATGTCTATAATCGCGGCGTGGCCGCCGGAAAGCGCGTCCAGGCGATGGGCGGCGCGAAAAATCATGGCATCGTCATGCCCGACGCCGATCTCGACCAGGTGGTGAACGACCTGTCCGGCGCTGCCTTCGGTTCGGCGGGCGAGCGCTGCATGGCCCTCCCCGTCGTCGTGCCGGTCGGCGAAAAGACCGCCATTGCGCTCCGCGAAAAGCTCATCCCGGCGATCGAAGCCCTGCGCGTCGGCGTCTCCACCGATGCCGAAGCCCATTATGGCCCGGTCGTCACCGCCGCGCACAAGCAGAAGATCGAAAACTGGATTCAGACCGGCGTCGATGAAGGCGCCGAACTGGTGGTCGATGGCCGCGGCTTCACGCTACAGGGCCATGAGGAAGGCTTCTTCGTCGGCCCCACCCTGTTCGATCATGTCACCACCGGCATGAGCGCCTATAAGGAAGAAATTTTCGGCCCCGTCCTGCAAATGGTCCGCGCCGACAGTTTCGAAGAAGCCGTCGCCCTCCCCAGCCAGCATCAATATGGCAATGGCGTCGCCATCTTCACCCGCAACGGCCACGCCGCCCGCGAATTCGCCGCCCGTGTCGATGTCGGCATGGTCGGCATCAACGTGCCGATCCCGGTCCCCGTCGCCTACCACACATTCGGCGGCTGGAAACGCTCGGCCTTCGGCGACACCAACCAGCACGGCATGGAGGGCGTCAAATTCTGGACCAAGGTCAAGACGATCACCCAGCGCTGGCCCGACGGCGGCGTGGGCGACGCGGCCAACGCCTTCGTCATCCCGACCATGGGGTGATGGGTTGGGGGAGAAGCACCACCTCTCCCCCCCCCCGTCATCCTGACGAAAGTCAGGATCCATTCGCTCTACGTCAAAGGCGAAAAACCCAGCATGACGCCCCGATCCTCCCAGAACGGATTATCCCTCTCGATGAGCGCCACCTTCCACGCCCTCTTCCATGCCTTCAACTGCTTTTCGCGCAGGATGGCCGCTTCCATCGTCTCGGCCATCTCATAATGAACCAGCCGCTTCACATTATAGCGCGATGTGAAGCCGGGAACCGCGCCGGTGCGATGTTGGTGCAACCTACCCATCAAATCAGATGTGACGCCGATATAGATCGTGGCATGACGACCACTGCTCAACAGATAGACGCAAGGGTGACGTTCCATTCCGGGGCCGCGCTAATGGATGCTGACTTCCGTCAGCATGACGGAAAATACAGTATGGACAAGCCATCATGACCCAATTCGACCTCACCGACGACCAACGCGAAATCCAGGAACTCGCGCGCCGCTTCACCGCTGACGCAATCACCCCGCACGCCGCCGAGTGGGACGAAAAACACATCTTCCCCCGCGACACGATCCGCGCGGCGGCGGAACTGGGTTTCGGCGGCATCTACGTATCCGAGGCATCCGGCGGCATAGGCCTTGGCCGTCTCGAAGCCGCGCTCATCATGGAAGCCATGGCCTATGGCTGCCCCTCCACCAGCGCCTTCATCTCGATCCACAACATGGCCGCCTGGATGATCGACAGCTATGGCAGCGACGCGCTCAAGGCCGCCTATCTCCCCGACCTCATCCCCATGGCCCGCATCGCCAGCTATTGCCTGACGGAAGCGGGCGCAGGCTCGGACGCCGCCAGCCTCAAGACCAAGGCGGTCAAGGATGGCGACCATTATGTCGTCACCGGCTCCAAACAATTCATCTCTGGCGGCGGCGAGAATGAAGTCTATCTCGTCATGGTCCGCACCGGCCAGGAGGGGCCGAAGGGCATTAGCTGCCTCGTCATCGACAAGGACATGCCCGGCGTCAGCTTCGGCGCGCAGGAGCGCAAGCTCGGCTGGCACAGCCAACCCACCGCCCAGGTGAATTTCGACGCCGTCCGTGTGCCTGTCGCCAATCTCGTCGGCGCCGAAGGACAGGGCTTTGCCATCGCAATGGCGGGCCTCGACGGCGGCCGCCTCAATATCGGCGCTTGCTCGCTCGGCGGTGCCCAGCGCTGCATCGACGAAGCCGTCCAATATACCAAGGACCGCAAGCAATTCGGCCAGTCCATCGCCGACTTTCAGAACACCCAGTTCACCCTCGCCGACATGGAAACCGAGCTTCAGGCGGCCCGCACGCTCCTATATGCCGCCGCCGTCAAGGTCACGGACAACGCCCCGGACAAGACCCGCTTCGCCGCCATGGCCAAACGCTTCGCCACCGACACCGGCTCCTCCGTCGTCGACCGCGCGCTGCAACTCCATGGCGGCTATGGCTATCTGATGGACTATCCCGTCGAGCGCTTCTGGCGCGACCTGCGCGTCCATTCCATCCTCGAAGGCACCAACCAGGTCATGCGCATGATCATCGCGCGGGACATGTTGCGGGATTAAACAGAAGAGCCGTTCGGGCTGAGCTTGTCGAAGCCCTCCACTTTTCTTCAAGAAGAACGGCCCTTCGACAGGCTCAGGGCGAACGGAAAGATAGGTCAGCGTGACAGACGACGTTCTCACTTTCATCGAAAACGGCCCCAACGGCGCTGTAGCCCGCATCCGCCTCAACCGCCCCAAGGCAATCCACGCCCTGACCCCGGCCATGTGCGACGCGATCAACACCGCCCTGCTCGCGTGGCGCAGCGACGACAGCGTGATCGCCGTGATGATCGACCACACCGAAGGGCGCGGCTTCTGCGCGGGTGGCGACATCGCGCTCATCGCCAACAGTGCCAAATCCGACTGTGTCGAGGCCGAACGCTTCTTCCGTCTCGAATATCAAATGAACCATCTGCTGTTCGACTACGACAAGCCGATCGTCGCCTTCATCGACGGCATCGTCATGGGCGGTGGCGTCGGCATCTCGCTCCCCGCCCGCTACCGCGTCGCGACCGAACGCACGACCTTCGCCATGCCCGAAACCGGTATCGGCCTCTTCCCTGACGTTGGCGGCGGCTGGTATCTCCCCCGCCTGCCCGGCCGGGTCGGCGCATGGCTCGCTGCAACAGGCGCGCGGATCGACGGGGCGGATTGCGCCGCCATCGGCATCGCCACCCACTATATGTCATCCGACACGCTCGACGAAGTGAAGGCCCGCATCCTCGCCGACCCCGCCAATCTAGCGACGATCCTCCACACCGCAGCACAAACGCCCCCACCCTCCAAACTCGAAGCCGCCCGCCCGGCCATCGACAGCCTCTTCGCCTCGAACAAGGCGGAGGAGATCGTCGCCGCGCTCGACGCCGATAGCAGCGAATGGGCCGCCAAGCAGCGCGCCACCCTCGCCACCAAATCGCCGCAGACGATCAAGGTCGCCCTGCGCCAACTGGTCGAGGGCGCGGCCCAGCCCGATTTCGCATCCAACATGGCGATGGAATATGGCCTCGCCTGCGCTATCATCCGCCGCCCCGATTTTGTCGAGGGCGTGCGCGCACTGATCTTCGACAAGGACAACAAGCCGCAATGGAACCCGGCCACGCTGGAGGAGGTCAGCGACGCGATGATCGATACGATCTTCGTGCCCCTCCCCACCGACAAGCAATGGACGCCGCTCCCCGCGCTCGCGACCTGATCTGTCCTACACCGCAGGCACCTGCTATGGTCCCCATGCACCTTGCCTGCCCCACGCCGCCCGCTTTCCGATAGGATCAGGGACGCGCACGAATATGTCCGTTTTTACGGGAAATATGCGAAGTTAAGCAGGAGAGAAGAGCATCATGACCCAGACCATCGCCTTCATCGGACTCGGCAATATGGGCGGCGGCATGGCCGCCAACCTGCTCAAGCACGGCTATGCCGTCCGCGCCTTCGACCTGTCGGAGGAAGCACTGGCCAAGGCGGAATCCTTGGGCGCCATCCGCGCCAGCAGCGCCGCCGACGCCGCGACCGACGCCGACGCGGTCGTCACCATGCTCCCCGCCGGCAAGCATGTCGAAAGCGTCTATTCGGGCGAAGTCTATGGCGCGGCCAAACCCGGCGCGCTGTTCCTCGATTGCTCGACCATCGACGTCGCCACCGCCCGCCGCGTGATCGACGCGGCGACGGATCGCGGCTTCGACATGGTCGATGCGCCCGTCTCCGGCGGCATCGCGGCGGCCAATGGCGGCACGCTGACCTTCATGGTCGGCGGCACCGACGCCGCCTTCGAACGGGCCAAACCGATCCTCTCGGCCATGGGCAAGGCGGTCATCCACGCGGGCGGCGCGGGCAATGGCCAGGCCGCCAAAATCTGCAACAACATGCTGCTCGGCGCCACCATGGTCGCCACCTGCGAGAGCTTCGCCATGGCCAAGAAGCTCGGCCTCGATCCGCAGACCTTCTACGACATTTCCAGCGTCTCGTCAGGCCAAAGCTGGTCGATGACCAGCTACTGCCCCGTCCCCGGCGTCGGCCCGCAAAGCCCGTCCGACAATGGCTATCAGGGCGGCTTCGCCGTCGGCCTGATGCTCAAGGACTTGAAACTCGCCACCGAAGCCGCCGCCCTGGTCGGGGCGTCGGTCCCCATGGGCAATGTGGCGGAATCGCTCTACCAACTCCTCGCCAACCAAGGCGAAGCCACCCGCGACTTCTCGCTAATGATCGAGATGCTGGAGGGGAAGTAACCCCCTCCGTTCGTTTCGAGCGAAGTCGAGAAACGCTGGCACCGCGCTTGCCGCTTCTCGACTTCGCTCGAAGCGAACGGTTTTGACTGTTACGTCCCCTTCCCCGCCTCAGCCGCCGCCAGCACGCGCAGCACATTGCCCGCCCAGATCTTCTGCACATCCGCCTCGCTATAGCCCGCCTTCAATAGCGCCTCGGTGATCCTGGGCAGGTCCAGCACATCCTCCATGCCGACGACCCCGCCGCCGCCATCCCAGTCCGCGCCGATGCCGACATAGTCCGGCCCCACGACCTTGAGCGCATGCAGCATATGCGCCATGAAATCATCGAAGGTCGCCCGGTCGGTCTCAGGATAAAGCCGGTCGATCTCCTGCCGCCTGCTCAGCAGTTCCGCCCGCTTCTCCGCCGTCAGCTTGCCGCCATCCCGCATCGACGCGAACAGCGCGCCCATCGCCTTCTGCCGTTCGGGGTTCGGCTTGGCCGCCTTCAGATAGGCCCCATAGGCATTCATCTGAATAACGCCGCCCTTGGCCGCCAGCGCCTTCAACCGATCATCGTCGATGTTGCGCGGATGGTCATAGACCGCCTTGCACCCCGAATGGGTCAGCAGCACCGGCGTCGTGGACAGGGCCAGCAGATCGTCCAGCACCTGGTCCGAACTGTGCGAGGCATCCGGCACAATACCCAACCGGTTCATGTCCTTGAGCAACTGTTTGCCGAGCGGACTAAGCCCGCCATAGCGCGGCTTCTTCGACGGGTCGGTCGAACTGTCGGCAAACTGGTTATGCGCGAAATGGGCAAAGCCCACCACCCGCACGCCCATGTCGTAGAAGGTCTGGAGCAGGCCGATATCCTCGCCCAGCGGATAGGCATTTTCGATCGACATATAGACGACCCGTTTGCCCGCCGCCGCGATCGGTGCGGCGTCCTTCGCCTCCAATGCCAGCGCGAAATTGGCCGGGTCCGCCGCCACCATCTCGCGGATCGACACGCCCCGCATCAACGCGAAGTCGCGCGCCTTGGCAAAGCCCTCGACCGTCAACGGCCCTTGCCCCGTATAGATGGCCCAGAAACCGCCATCCAGCCCGCCCTTCTTCATGCGCGGCAAATCGACCTGGGTATAATCGCTATGCACCCCATGTTCCTCGTCGATCGACCAGTCCGGCAGGTCGAGCGAGGCGGGCGTGTCGAGATGACTGTCGAGCGTCAGCAGCTTCTGATGCAATTGCTGCACCTTCTTGGGCACAGCCTGCGCCGACACCGCAACCGGGAGCAGCGCGATCAGCGCTGCCCCCATCATAGGTGCAACCCGCATCAGATTTCACCCGAAATGGTGAACTGGAACGTCCGCGGCGACAGCGGGCGGAAGAAGCCGTCGCCCGTCACGGTCGAGGAAATATAGGACAGCACATCCTTGTCGAACAGATTATCGACATTGAACCGCGCCTTCACGCTCTTGACCGGCCCCAGGCTGAAACCATCGCCGATATCGACATAGGCGCTGAACACGGTGAAGCCCGGCACGCTCGAACCCGGCGAATTGACGAAGGTGGACCAGCGGCGGCTGGTATATTTGCCGGAGATATTGCCCACCAGCCAGCTCGCCGGTTCGATCGTCACGCCGCCATTGACGATCCATTTGGCGCTGTCGGGAATGAACTTGCCATCGGTCGCATAGGTCAGGGTGGGCGTGACGATATCGTCCTTGAACTTGGCGATATTATAGGTGGCGCTCAGGTTGAAATAGGCGAGGCCATTGAGTGCGGACGGTTTGAACGTGCCGCTGAATTCCGCGCCATAGGCCGTCACCCGGCCGACATTCTGAAAGAAGGTTTCGGTGACGTTGGTCGTGCCGGGCAGGATGCCCGTGATCGACTGGATGCGGTTCTTGAACTTGGTGTAATAGCCCGCCAGCGACGCATAGAATTGCCCCTGGTTGGTACGAATGCCCGCCTCGAAATTCTGCGACCGTTCCGGTGCAGGAGCAGGCACGACGGCCGCGCTGCTGTTCAGTGCAACGGAGAAGATGTCGTCCATCCCCTTGGGCAAGGCCATATTTTCAGCATAAGAGGCGAAAATCTGGGTCTGGTTGTCGATCTTGTAGAGGACGCCCGCCATTGGCAGGAACCCGTCGCCATAGCTGGCCCGGTTGGTCTGCGGTCCCCAGCCCGCGACCCAGACGGGCGCAGCGGCGGTGCCCGCATTGCGATAATAGTCATTGAAGTCGCGATAGCCGCTTTGGCGATAGTCGATATGCAGTGCCTTGATCCCCAGGTCGAAGATCAGGCTGTCATCCATCAAGGAAATGCGGTCCTTGACGAACGCCTGCGTCGTATGCTGTTCCGACTGATAGTCGCGCCGCGCATAGACGAGTTCGTCCAGATTGGGCGCGCTGGCGGGCGACCCGTCCGTCGTGTTGAACCGTGCCTGGGTGCGATTATAGCTGTCGACCTCGGCCCACAGGCCCGCCTCCACGCTATGCACGCCCATATCCCAATGGAGTTTGGTGGTCAGGCCATAGCGGTCACCGCCCACCGTCGACAGGCCATATTGCGTACCGCGCGGCGCCGTCAGCGTCAGGCCTGCCGCCGTTTGCCGCGTATATTGCAACAGGCTGTTGGCATAGCTGTCGGGCGACACGCCATAACCGCCCTTATCCTCATAATAGGCCGTCGCTTCGGCCCATACACCATCGGCTATCCCCAGATGGACAGTGCCGCCATAGAGCTTGTCCTTCCGCACGTTGAGCGCGAGATTATAGGTGTAAGTATAGTTGCTGTTGGAAAAGGCCGGGCCGCCCGCCACCGGCGCAAAACCCGGCGTGCTGTTGGGCACGACGGCGATATAGCCACGATCCCGGCCGGTGTTGCCGCCCACATCCGGCGTCGCGGAATTGTAGAGTGTGCGGCTGAGCGTCGGCGAGTCATAGTCGAAAAAGTCATTCGACACGAATTTGAACCGCGCCCAGCTATCGCCGCCCAGATCGGCGTGGAGTTGCGCCTCCCAATGCTCGCGATCGACCGTGCCGACACCGCGCCACAGGTCGCTGTCCAGCTTGGTGCGGCTCACATAGGCGCGGAACGGCCCAACCTGCCCCGTGCTGGCGCGGATGAAGGTCCGCTTCAGCCCGAAATCGCCAAAGCTTTGCGACACGAACAGGCCCATATCCTCCTGCGGCGCGATGCTGTTATATTGCACCACTGGTCCCAGCGTCGAATAGCTGGGCAGGCCTACATCGCCTGCGCCGACGGCCGCTTCGACCACGCCCAGATTTTCATTGTCGACATAGCGGAACACCGGACTGCCGCCGAACGCATCGCTGCGGCCGGTCGGGATGCCATCGACGATGAAGCCGATCTGGTCCAGGTTGAACGCGCGGGTCTGGACGCTGTTGCCGAATTCATAGAGGCCCAGCGCCCCGTCGGTCTGGACGTTGAAGCCGGGCAATTGCTCCAGCATTTTCAGGCCCGAAATGCCCGATGGCGCGGATAGCAGCGCCTCACGCGTCACCGCCACGACATTGCTCACCTTATCCTCACCGATCGCCTCCGACGATTGTGAAATGCGGCGGCCAGTGACGGTGATGCTCGTCTCGTCATCGCCGACCGGCTCCTGCGCATGGGCGGCAGGAACCAGGGCTGCGGCGGCACAGGCCAGCAGCAGCGCGCGAGTGGACGGACGGACGACAAAATGGACGGACATGAAGAGGCTCCCTGGGTGTCATGAGCCGATCAGGGTGACGCGCAGGGCGTCGCACCTCTCCATATTTCGTTATTCAGTTTCCTTCTGAAACGAGGGTGCTGGGAAAAGCCGCCATCAATCTGTCACAAAATCCGTGCCTGTTGCCGATCAGTCACACAGACTTAGCGGCCCTTCCAGACGCCCGGCCGCTTCTCGACAAAGGCCGTCATGCCTTCCTTCTTGTCCTCGGTCGCAGTGAGGATCTGGAACATGCGCCGCTCGGTCAGCAATCCTTGGGCAAGGCCCGTCTCGAACGCGATATTGACCATTTCCTTGTTCACCATCGCCGCCATGGGAGGCATCGCGGCAATCGCCGCCGCCGTCTTGAGCGCATCGTCCAGCAACTCGGCAGCGGGCACGATCCGGCTTACGAGGCCCGATCGTTCCGCTTCCTCAGCCCCCATCATCCGGCCAGTCAGGCACATGTCCATCGCCTTGGCCTTGCCAACCGCGCGGGTCAGGCGCTGCGATCCGCCCATGCCCGGCGCCACGCCCAGCTTGATTTCGGGCTGGCCGAATTTCGCCGTATCGGCCGCAATGATGAAATCCGCCATCATCGCCAGTTCGCACCCGCCGCCCAGCGCAAAGCCAGCGACCGCCGCGATCCACGGCTTGCGGGTGGCGACCACATGGGTCTGCCAGCCGGAAAAGAAATCCTGCAGGAAGAAATCGGCGCCATCCTTGTCGACCATCTCCTTGATATCCGCGCCCGCCGCAAACGCCTTTTCGCTGCCGGTCAGGACGGCGCAATGCTGGGTCGGGTCGGCATCATAAGCGGCGAAAGCGGCGCTCAGGTCGCTCAGCACCTGGCCGTTGAGCGCATTCAACGCCTGCGGCCGGTTGAGCGTGATCAGCGTGACCGCGTCGCGCTGTTCGACCAGGATCGTTTCATAGGTCATTGCCATCTCCCATTATTGCGTTGCCAATCAAGACCGCATCAATTCCGATAAATCCTCCCTTGCAAGGGGAGGTGGCAGCCCGAAGGGCTGACGGAGGGGTGTCACCCTCTCGATAGCGGGACACCCCTCCGTCTGGCTGCGCCAGCCACCTCCCCTTCCAGGGCAGGATCAATTATCCACTCTGCTCTATGGACAAGCGACGCCATCCGCCACCCCCTTGCGCCCTAGCATTTCCGCCAAGCCTATCGGCACAGATGCATGAAATCCCGGTCATAGCTTTTGAGGTGCGCGCCGCCATCGACATAGAGCGTCTGCCCGGTCACCGCCGTCGCATCGGCCAGATAGAGGACAGCCTGCGCGATCTGCTCGGCCTGCGGCAACCGGCCAAGCGGCATCATCGCTTCCAGCCGGGCCATCTGGTCGGGATCATAGTCGGGCGTGGCGATGGTCAGCCCCGGCGCGACCGCATTGACCCGCACCCTGGGCGCCAGCGCGTTCGCGCTCGTCTGCGTCAGTCCCGCCAGCGCGAGCTTTGACAGCGTATAGGCCAGTTGATCGCCATGCGGATGGTCGATCCGCTGATCCAGAATATTGATGATGCAGCGATCGCCGGTGCCCGCAGGAACCGTCGCGAACGCCTTGGTCAGCATCGCGGGCGCGGCGCAATTGACCGCATAATGGCGCATCAACTCATCAGCCGTCACCGTGTCGATCCGGTCCTGCCCGAACATCGCGGCGCTGTTGACCAATATGTCGGGCGGACGACCGAACCGCTCGGCCACCCGCGCGATCAATTCCTCCGCATTTTCCGGGTCGGCGAAATCGACCACGAAGCCATCCCACTCCGTGCCCTGCGCCTCCAGCGTCAGCGCCAGGTGGGAATCGAGCCGCGTATCATGGCTGCCATGGATCGCGAGCGAATGACCGGCCTTGGCCAACGCCCCGCTTATGATCCCGCCCAGCCGCCGATGCCCGCCCGTGACCAGCGCCAACCGCTTGGTCGCCAGCGGCAACGAACCGACCGGCTCCACCGAAGGCCGTGCGCTGCCCAATGGACGATAGGGACGCTCCTCTTCGATCATGAACCGATGAGCTTCAACACTTCCTCGCGCGACTTTTCATCGTCGCGGAACACGCCCAGCATCCGGCTCGTCTTCATGATGACGCCGGGCGTGCGGACGCCGCGCCCGGTCATGCAGCCATGCGTCGCCTCGATCACCACGGCCACGCCCTGAGGCTTCAAATGCTCCCAGATGCAGTTGGCGACTTCGGACGTCAGCCGTTCCTGCACCTGCAGCCGGTTGGCAAAGGCATGCAGAACCCGCGCCAGCTTGGAAATGCCGACCACATAATCGCCGGGTAGATAGGCGATATGCGCCTTGCCTACGATCGGTGCCATATGATGTTCGCAATGCGACTGGAACGGAATGTCCTTCAGCAACACGACATCGTCATATCCGCCCACCTCATGGAAGATGCGCGACAGATGATAGGCCGGGTCATCGCCATAGCCCCGGCAATATTCGCGCCACGCCCGCGCGACCCGCTCCGGCGTTTCCACCAAGCCTTCGCGTTCCGGCATGTCGCCCGACCATCGGATCAACGTGCGGATCGCATCCGCCACTTCGGACGGAACCGGCTCCTTGCCGTTGCCAACGGTTTCCGCATCGGGATCACATGCCATGAACAGCGCCACTCCTTCTTAATTGCCCCGCATATGAGGATTTGATCCTGTAATGGCCAGCCCTTTCGGGATGACTGGACATGGTATCGCACGGGTGGCAAATCGGCACCGAACGGGATCGTGAACGAACAATAATGACCTTCAAACAAATACCTCATGCGCACTGAACGGATCGCCGCCGTGCTTCTGGCCGCGGGCATGTCGTCCCGCTTTGGCGAAGATGACAAGCTCATGGCCGACCTGCGTGGCAAGCCCGTCGCAGCGCACACGTTGGAAACCGTCGCCTCCATGGCCTTTGCCGAACTGGTCGCGGTGGTCCGGCCGATCGACGTCGCCCCGGTCCTCCACCGCAAACTGGATCGACGCGGCTACACTATCATCGTCAATGACCGCCCCGAAGACGGCATTTCGGGCAGTATCGTGCGCGCGGTCGAACATCTCATGCCGATCAACAGCGTGCGCGGCATCCTCATCTGCCTCGCCGACATGCCCGACGTGCCGCAAAGCCATTATAACCGCATCTGCCTCGCGGCCGAGGATATCCGCTCGGTCGTCGCCAGCACCGACGGCTTCTCCTCCTCGCCCCCCGCCTTCATCGGCCGCAAGCATTTCCCCGAATTGCTGCGCCTGCGCGGGGATCAGGGCGCGCGCGCCTTGCTCAGCCATGGGCTCCAGATCGACACCAGCGTCGGCATCCTGCACGATATCGACACGCCGGAGGATCTGGTGAGCAGCGTACCGCCCCTGTCCGACGACTCAGCTTGACCGGGTAGGGTCGGTCATCGCATCGGCCATTTCGCGCGGATCGGGCGCGCGGCTGAGCGGCAGCGATCCGGTCTGCCGTTCCAGCATCCGATGCACCACCGGCGGCACCGGCCCGGTATGCAACGCCCAGATGGCATCGCTATTGGCGATGTCGGCGACGGTCCGCCGCTGATTATGCCGCACATAATCGAGCCAGGTCGACACATGATAGCGCTCGATCCACAGTTCAGGATCGCTCAAATCCCGCATCAACGACCAGCCATGCGCGCCATCGCGCCGCCTGATCCGCCGCCGCTCGCTCATCGCGGTCAGGAAGGGCACGACCGATCCGGCCGGAATACGATATTCGATCGTCACGACCACCGGCCCGCTGCGCGGTTCGACCGGCACCGCCGTATCCGGCTCCCGCCACCGGTTCTGCAGGTCCAGATTATCGTCGCCAATCTGCGGCAGCGGGCGCATCAGGCCGATCAGCGCTGCCACGAACTGCACCGCTGCCGATGCGTAGAGCGCCTCGACCACGCCCTGGCTTTCGGCCAGCCAGCCGAACAGCCAGGCACCGATCGCCATCCCGCCAAAAGCGCTCATCTGGTAGAGCGAAACCGACCGCGCCACCACCCAGCGCGGCGCGGACATCTGCACCGACACGTTAAAGGTCGACAGCGCCGTGACCCAGCCGAACCCCGCCAGCAGATAGCCAAGCAGCGCCAGCCCCAGCCAACTGCTCATGCCGGTGATCGCGGTTCCCAGCGCCAGCATCAGCGCCGCATAGCGCACGATATGTTCGACCGACAGCCGCGCGCGCAAGTGCCGGGTCGACAGCGCGCCCGTCACCGCGCCCACCCCGAAGGCGCCGCTGGTGAGGCCAAAGGTCAGCGCGCCGCCCCCCAATATGTCGCGCGCGACCAGCGGCATCAGCGCCGACACCGCGCTCGCGCCAATACCGAACACCGCCGCGCGCAGCAGCACCAGCTGGATATTGGGCGACATCGCCACATAACGAACCCCCGCCCGCATCGCCAAGGCCAGCCGCTCGCGCGGCAATATCTTGGGCGGCAGCTCCGGCTCCCAGCGAGACAGCACCACAAGCAGCCCGACATAGCTGACCGCATTGGTCAGGAACGCCGCCGCCGCGCCCGCCGTCGCGACGATGACGCCGCCCAGCGCCGGGCCGACGCTGCGCGCCAGGTTGAAGCCCATGGAATTCATCGCCACCGCGCTCGGCAATATCGCGCGCGGCACCATGTCACCGACCGCTGCCTGCCAGGCTGGCCCGTTGATCGCGGTGGCGCATCCCAGCGCAAAAGTGAAAGCGAGCAGCAGCCAGGGCGTCATCCACCCGGCCCAGGCCGTCACCGCCAACAACGCCGACACCACCAGCATCCAGCTCTGGCAGGCGATCATCACCTTGCGCCGGTCCAGATTGTCGGCAACCGCCCCCGCCCATAGCGACAGCAGCATGATCGGCAGCGTCGTTGCCGCAGGCACCAGCGCGATCAGCATCGGCGACGCCGACAGCGAAATCATCATCCACGCCGCACCGACCGACTGGATCAGGCCGCCGAAATTGGACGCCAGGCTCGCCATCCAGATCGCGCGAAAGGTAGGGACGGAAAAGGGCGACGGCGCGGGGGGAGACTCGGCTGGGGACACGCCCCCCATGAAGCGGAATTGGACCGCAGCGTCAAACCCACAACGGGCGCAAACTGCCGCTACGTCACGGCCAGCAGGGGCAGAAAAACATATTTCCTGCTTGCACTTTACGTAAACGTAAATACATTCAGTGCCGGTATCCGATGCGCCCGGCAGGGGCGACCCACGGAGAGGAAAGCCACATGGAAGCTTATATTTACGACGCCGTCAGGACACCCCGTGGCCGGGGCAAGCCGGACGGTTCGCTGCACGAAATCACCCCTATCCAACTCGCGACCCAGGTGCTGGAGGCGGTCCGCGATCGCACCGCGATCGACACCGTCGATGTCGACGACGTCATTCTGGGCTGCGTCACGCCGGTCGGTGAGCAAGGCGCGGACATCGCCCGCACCGCCGTCCTCAACGCCGATTATGCCCTCACCACGCCGGGCGTGCAGATCAACCGCTTCTGCGCCTCCGGCCTCGAAGCCGTGAACATCGCCGCGGCCAAGGTTCTGTCGGGCGAAGCCCTGTTCGCCATCGGTGGCGGCGTCGAATCCATGAGCCGCGTGCCCATGGCGTCGGATGGCGGCGCGCTCGCCATGGACCCGGCGGTCGCGTACAAAACCTATTTCGCGCCCCAAGGCATCGGCGCAGACGTCATCGCCACCAAATTCGGCATCAGCCGCGACGATGCCGACGCCTATGCCGTCGAAAGCCAGAAGCGCGCCAAGATGGCGTGGGACGAAGGGCGCTTCGCCAAGTCGATCGTCCCGGTCCGCGACGTGATGGGTCAGGTCGTCCTCGACCATGACGAACATATGCGTCCCGAAGCGACGATGCAGTCGCTGGGCGCGCTCAAGCCCGCCTTCACCGCGATGGGCGAGGAAATGCCCGGCTTCGACACCGTCGCCCTGCTCCGCTACCCGGAACTGGAGCGGGTCAACCACATCCACCATGCCGGCAACAGCAGTGGCATCGTCGATGGTGCGGCCGCCGTGCTGGTGGGCAACAAGGATATGGGCGACAAATATGGCCTCAAGCCCCGCGCCCGCATCCGCGCCATGGCCTCGATCGGCTCCGAACCGCTGATCATGCTGACCGGCCCCGAATTTGTCGCGGGCAAGCTGCTCGCCCGTGCTGGCATGACCACCGCCGACATCGACCTGTGGGAACTGAACGAAGCCTTCGCCAGCGTCGTGCTGCGCTACATGCAGGCGATGAAGCTCGACCACAGCCAGATCAACGTCAATGGCGGCGCGATCGCCATGGGGCACCCCTTGGGCGCGACCGGCGCGATGGTGCTGGGCACCGCGCTCGACGAACTGGAACGATCGGGCAAGGGCACCGCACTCATCAACCTGTGCGTCGGCGCAGGCATGGGCACCGGCATCATCATCGAGCGTATCTAACCCCCTTCTCCGTTCGCCCTGAGCCTGTCGAAGGGCCTTTCTTCTTGAAGAAAAGTGCAAGGCTTCGACAAGCTCAGCCCGAACGGAATTTTAGAGGCAGCATCATCATGCAGACCATCGCATTCACCACCGACGCCGACGGCATCGCCACGCTGACGATCGACGTTCCCGACCAGTCGATGAACGTCATCGGCCCGGACTTCCTGGCCGATCTCGACGCCGCCATCACCCGCATCGCGTCCGAGGACGCGATCAAGGGCGCGGTCATCGCGTCGGGCAAGGACAGCGGCTTCATGGCCGGCATGGACCTCAAATATTTCGGCTCCATGCTCGCGACCAAGGATGGCAGCCGTCCTGCACCGGCCGCCATCTTCGACCAGGTTTTCGTCCTCAACCAACTGTTCCGTCGCCTCGAAACCTGCGGCAAGCCGGTGGCCTGCGCAATCGAAGGCACCTGCGTCGGCGGCGGTTTCGAACTCGCCCTCGCCTGCCATCGCCGCTTTGTCGGCGACAGCAGCAAAACGCAGCTTGGCCTGCCCGAAATCCTCATTGGCCTCTTCCCTGGCGGCGGCGGTTCGCAACGTCTGCCGCGCCTCATGGGCGTGCAGGCCGCGCTCATGTATATGCTGCAAGGCAAGCTGTTCCGCCCTGCCGAAGCCGCCATGCTCAAGGTGGTGGATCAGGTCGTGCCGCAGGGCACGGCGCTGGAAGCCGCGCAGGCCTGGGTAAAGGCGAACCCCACCGCCACCGCCCAGCCTTGGGACGTCAAGGGCTTCAAATTCCCCGGCGGCGTCGGTCAGTTCAACCCCGGCTTCGTGCAAACCATGGTCGGCGCGCTGCCCATGACCCTCAAGCAGACCCAGCGCAACATGAACGCGCCCGTCGCCCTGCTCTCGGCGGTCTATGAAGGCGCGCAACTCCCCTTCGACCGCGCAATCCGCATCGAAAGCAAATATTTCGCTAGAGTGGCCGCCGATCCGCAGGCAAGCAACATGATCCGCAGCCTGTTCGTCAACAAACAGGCCGCCGAACGCGGCGCGCGCCGTCCCAAGGCTGAGCCCAAGGCCCCCACGATGAAGCTGGCCATGCTCGGCGCGGGCATGATGGGCGCTGGCATTGCCACGGTCGCCGCGCAGGCGGGGATGGAGGTCGTGCTGTTCGACCGTGACATCGCCTATGCGGAAAAGGGCAAGGCCCATGTCGAAACGGTGCTCAAGAAGCGCCTGGGCAAAGGCATGACGCCGGAGAAGATGGCGGCAACGCTCGCCCGCGTCACGCCCACCGCCGACTATGCCGATCTCGCCGGTGCCGACTTCGTGATCGAAGCGGTATTCGAGGATGTAACGATCAAGGCCGAAGTCACCAAACAGGTCGAAGCCATCCTCGGCCCGGACGTCATCTTCGGCTCTAACACTTCCACCCTGCCGATCACCAAGCTGGCGACCGCCTGGTCCAAGCCCGCCAACTTCATCGGCGTCCATTTCTTCTCGCCGGTCGAAAAAATGCCGCTGGTGGAAATTATCCTGGGCAAGGAAACCGGCCCGGCCGCCATTGCCAAGGCGCTCGATTTCGTCGCCCAGATCAAGAAGACCCCGATCGTCGTCAATGACAGCCGTGGCTTCTACACCTCGCGCTGCTTCGGTACCTATGTGCAGGAAGGCGCGGAACTGGTCGCCGAAGGGATCAACCCGGCGCTCATCGAAAATGCGGGCAAGCAACTCGGCATGCCGGTCGGCCCGCTCGCAGTCAGCGACGAAGTCTCGATCGAGCTGGGCTATAAGGTGATGACGGCGGCCAAGAAGGAACTGGGCGACGCCTATGTCGTGCAGCGCTCCGACGACGTCATGACCCAGATGGTCGAACGCGACCGTCTCGGCCGCAAAAATGGCAAGGGCTGGTACGACTATCCCGAAGGCGGCAAGAAGATGCTGTGGTCGGGCATTGCCGACCTCTTCCCCCGCGCCGACGATCAGCCCGATGTCGAAGCGGTGAAGGAACGCCTCCTCTATCGCCAGCTGATCGAATGCGCCCGCTGCTATGAGGAAGGCGTGCTGGAAACGCCGGAAGATGGCGACATCGGCGCGATCTTCGGCTGGGGCTTTGCGCCTTATACCGGCGGTCCCTTTGCGCATATGGACACGGTCGGCATCGCCCATGTCGTCGCCGTGCTGGATCGGTTGCGGGCCGTCCATGGCGACCGCTTCGCGGCCACCGAGCAATTGCGCGCCATGGCCGCCACCGGCGCAACCTTCTACCAGTCGGTGCCAGACCGCGCAGCGGCATGATCGGACTGTAAATCTTAACGACGCTAAGCTACGTCTCCCCGGCAGCAGTTGGGGAGACGTTTTTCTTATGCGCGAAAAGCCGACGGTACTGGTCACGGGCGGCGCTGGCTATATCGGCAGCCATGCCGTGCTGGCGCTCAAAGATGCTGGCTATGGTGTGGTCGTGATCGACAATCTGGTCACTGGCTTCCGCTGGGCCGTCCCCGACGATGTGCCCTTCGTGCAGGGCGATATTGCCGACCAGCCGCTCGTTGAAGCGACGCTGCGCGACCATGGCATCACCGCGATCATGCATTTTGCAGGGTCCGTAGTGGTCCCGGAATCGGTCGAAAACCCGCTCAAATATTATCACAACAACAGCGCCAAGACCCGCGACCTGATCGACAGCGCGGTGCGCGTCGGCGTGCCCCATTTCATCTTTTCCTCCACCGCCGCCACCTATGGCACGCCGGATGTGGAAGCGGTGCGGGAAGACACCCCGCAACAGCCGATCAATCCCTACGGCATGTCCAAGCTGATGACCGAATATATGCTGCGCGACGTCGCGGCCGCGCATCCGATGAACTTCTGCGCGCTGCGCTATTTCAATGTCGCGGGGGCCGATCCGCAAGGGCGCACCGGCCAGTCCACGGCAGGCGCGACCCATTTGATCAAGGTCGCCGTCGAAGCCGCCTTGGGCAAGCGTGAGAGCGTCGCCATCTTCGGCACCGACTTCGCCACGCCCGACGGCACCGGTGTCCGCGACTATATCCATGTCAGCGATCTGGCTGCGGCCCATGTGCTGGCGCTCGAAGCGCTGATGGCGGAGCCGGAGCGCAATCATCTGCTCAATTGCGGCTATGGTCGGGGCTTTTCGGTGCTGGACGTCCTCGATGCCGTCGACCGCGCCACCAACAATCCCATCCAGCGCATCATGGCCCCGCGCCGGGCGGGCGACCCCCCCGCGCTGATTTCGGACAATCGCGCGATCCTCGCCGCCTTCCCCTGGCAGCCCCGCTATGCCGATCTAGACCTGATCGTCGCCCATGCGCTCGCCTGGGAGCGCGCCCTGGAGACTCGCGCATGAGCGAAGCCTCGGTCCGCGCCTTCTTCGCCACCCATGCGCCGGACATCGCCATAATCGATCAGGGCGTTAGCACCGCCACCGTCCTGGAAGCAGCCGCCGCGCTCGGCGTCGAACCCGCCCGCATCGCCAAGACCCTGTCGCTGCGCGTTGGCGACCAAGTCGTCCTCGTCTGCACCCGCGGCGACGCCCGCCTCAACAATGGCAAGGCCAAGGCTGTCCTCGGCGCAAAGCCCCGGATGCTGGGCGCGGACGAGGTCGAGGCGATCACCGGCCACCCGGTCGGCGGCGTGTGCCCGTTCGGCCTGACCGCGCCGCTTGCGATATATTGCGACATATCTTTGCAGGCCTTCGATACCGTCTTCCCCGCCGCCGGTTCCCGCACCACCTCGGTCGAACTGACGCCCGACCGGCTCGCCGCCTTGACCGGCGGACAATGGATCGACATCTGCACCCTCCCGGAAACAGGGGATTAATTCCATGCCGACCGAACATCATTTCACCAACAGCGCCCAGGCCGCCGCCGACATAGCCACCCGCATCGCCGCCACATTGGAACAAGCCATCGCCACGCGCGGCGTCGCGACCCTCGCCCTGTCGGGTGGCCGCTCACCCCGCCCGGTACTCGAATCACTGTCCGCTTCGCTGTCCGATTGGAGCAAAGTGATCGTCACGCTGGTCGACGAACGCTGGGTCGATCCGACCGACGCCGACAGCAATGAAAAGCTCGTTCGCGACACCTTGCTGCAAGGACCAGCCGCCGCCGCGCGCTTCGTGCCGATGAAAAACGCCGCCGCCGACGCCTATCTCGGCCAGCCAGCGGCGGAAGCGGCCTTCGCCGCCCTCCCCTGGCCGCTCGACATCATCCTGCTCGGCATGGGCGATGACGGCCACACCGCCTCGCTCTTCCCTGAGGCCAAGGAACTGGACGAAGGCCTGTCCAGCACGGCGCTGACCATCGCGGTCACGCCGCCCGCCGCCCCGCACCAGCGGCTCTCGCTGACCGCCCACGCCATCCTGTCCAGCCGCCACATCTTCCTGCAGATCAGCGGCCCGGCGAAAAAGGCGGTCTATGATCGCGCCTTGGCGGGCGGCCCCGTCGAGGAACTGCCGATCCGCGTCGCCCTGTGCCAGGACGCCGTGCCGGTCGATGTCTGGATCAGCCAGTAAGCCCGGCCAGTTCCACCGCCCGCGCAAACACTGCCTCGAACATCTCCGCCGTCAGTCGGCCGGTATTCTGGTTGTAGCGCGAACAATGATAGCTATCGATCAGCATCCGCCCGTCGGGCATGCGATGTTCGGCCAGATGGGCAAAGCGCGCCTTGGGCAACCGGCCGCCCAACACCTTGACCGCCGACTGGTGCGCGATCTGGCCCAGCGCCACGAACACCCGCGCATGGGGCAATGCCGCCACGCCCTGCGCCAGAAACGGTCGGCACTTGTGCACTTCGTCGGGAACCGGCTTGTTCTGCGGCGGCAGGCAGCGCACCGAATTGATGATGATCGCGTCCTTCAGCACCAGCCCATCATCGACCCGCGCATCATAGACGCCCTCGGTCAGCCCGAATTTCGCCAGCGTCTCGAAGAACAATAGGCCCGAATCATCGCCCGTAAAGGGCCGCCCCGTCCGGTTCGCCCCCTGCTTGCCCGGTGCCAGCCCGATGATGCCGATCCGCGCCAACGGATCGCCAAAGGCCGGCACCGGCGCATTCCACCAATCGGGATGCTCGGCACGGCATTCCTCGCGCAAGGCGACAAGGCGGGGACAGAGCGGACAGTCGCGCGGCGGTTCGGTCGGTTCAAGGGGGCTTTCCAGGATCATGGGCAGCAGATAGGCGCTGATCGATGGCCGACACAAGCACGCATACCTATGCCCTGGCCTTAGGGTCCAACCGGCCGCTCTCCGCACGTCGCACGCCTGCGCGCCTGCTCGACGAAGCAGCCGCGCTGATCGGACAGCAGATGCGCGTCATCGCGCTCGCCCCCACCATCGCAACGCCGCCCATGGGGCCATCCTCGCGCCTCTATGCCAACAGCGCGCTGCTGGTCGAAAGCCCCCTGCCCCCGCCCGCTTTGCTCGCCCTGCTCCAGTCGATCGAGCATAGGCTCGGCCGCCGCCGCCATCGCCGTTGGGGGGCGCGCAGCGTCGACATCGACATCATCCTCTGGTCCGGCGGCACATGGGCCAGCCGCTTGCTCACCATCCCCCATAGCGCTTTCCGCCAGCGCGCCTTCGTCCTGACCCCGCTGGTCGCGATCGCTCCGCGCTGGCGCGATCCCCTTTCGGGCCTCACCGTCCGCCATCTGCACGCCCGCCTGCAAAAGCACACGCGAAGAGGTTGACCATCGCGGTTCCCCCTATTAGGGCGACCTCCACCGCTAAACGGGTCCATAGCTCAGTCGGTAGAGCAACTGACTTTTAATCAGTAGGTCGCTGGTTCGAACCCAGCTGGACTCACCATAGCCTTCCCCCATGTGCCTGATGATCAAGCCGATCCGCGCGTCGGTCTTTTTAGCGCTTGCCTCGACACCGCTGAGCGGGCATTCTCCTCTCGGTCGCATCACTATGCCGTGACAGGATTGTCACCCCCTGTGTCAATGCGAGGCCCCTATCCATGACCATCATCAATGCGCCCGCCCGTGCCTTTGCCGCCCGGCCATTTGCGGCTGCTGAAACGGCCACGCCCGATCCATGGTTCGATGCTGCGGCCTATGCCCAATTGCTGGGAACCAGTGACAATGATCTAATTCGTGGCGGCGCGGACGATGACGAGATTGGCGGTCTTGACGGCGAAGACCTGCTTTACGGCGCAGCGGGCGATGATCTGGTCGAAGGCGGCATGGGCCAGGACATCGTCAACGGCGGTAGCGGCCATGACCGGCTATATGGCAACAGCATCGCCAATGATGGCGGTGATGGGGCCGACATTGTGATTGACCGGCATGGCGGCAGCGACATGCTCTACGGTCAGGCGGGCGACGACCTGCTCGAAGTCGAACGGCGCGACCTCTACAGCAACATCATCCTGATGGATGGCGGTGCCGGAAACGACCGGATCACCCTGCGCACGCATGGCCGTTTCTTCGACCATGTCACCGCATTGGGCGGTAGCGGCGATGACCGGATCATGATCGAGGGCGTGCTGACGGGCATGATCGATGCGGGAAGCGGCGACGATCTTGTCACCATCGACCCGCGCTTTGGCGACGTGACGGTCACGCTGGGCGACGGTGCAGACGTGCTGTTGCTCGCGGGCCAGTCTGACGGCCTGCTTGTCGGCCCGACCATCCATGTGACGGACTTTGACAGTGGCACGGATCGGATCGACCTGCAGGCGCTGTTCTGGACGTCCGTGCCTGGATGGACCAGAAGCGACGATCCGTTTGACGCGGGATTTTTGCGTCTGGTGCAGGACGGTGCAGACACACGGCTGGACATCGACCAGGACGGCGGCGGTACCGCTTATGATTTCCAGAGCCTGTTGACGTTCGACGCTACCCTTCCCTCTACCCTGTCGGCTGCGGATTTCGGCATGGCAGTGCCGGGACAGGTCGTTCTGGGCGTGGATCGCTCTTATTATAATGACGACCTGCTGCTGGCATGGGGTGGAACGGTGGAGATGCGCGGGTTGGACGGCTCCGACCGGATTGAAAATCGCGGCGGCGACGGCCTCCTGATCGGTCACACCGGCCGCGATTCTATCGTCGGCGGGATCGGTAACGACATCCTCTATGGCGACGATCCCGAAAATCCGAGCGTCGTTTACGGGGCCGCCGACACGTTGATCGACAGTCGCGGCGGGAATGATCAACTATTCGGCCAGGCATGGGAAGATGTGCTGATCGTCCGGCGGTCGGGCATGATGGCAGCCAGCGACATAATGATGGATGGCGGTCATCATAGCGACCTGCTGCTGTTCGATGCGGTCGGTCGGACGCTGGACAGTGTCACCGCCCTCGGCGGAAACGGCGAGGATCGGATCGAGATCGGATCGGTCCGACGTGCAAACATAGACGCAGGCAGCAGCAGTGATCGCGTTCATGTCACCCCCTCGCATGGCCTTGTGACGGTTACACTAGGCAGCGGCGCAGACAAGCTGACCCTTACACCCTCCAGCGTCCCCTGGTCGCCCGGCGGCCTCATCCATGTCACCGACTTCGCCATCGGTACGTCCCTTTACACAAGCGATCGCGTCGACCTCGACACGTTTCTCCGCGACACGCTGCTTGGCTGGAACGGCCTGTCCAATCCCTTTGCCGATGGCTATCTGCGTCTTGTCCAGTCCGGGCCGGACGCGCTGTTGCAACTGGACCGGGACGGCAGCGCTGGCAGCGTCCATGGCTATGCCACGCTATTGGCGTTCGATGCATTCATGGCGAGTGATCTAACAGCATGGCAGCTTGGCTATGATCCGGCGGGCCTTGTGGCCGCCCGCGCCGTCGATGACGGGGGGACCGGCAATGATCGGCTAACCGGATCGACCGGCAATGACCTGATCCGCGGTCTCGACGGCAACGACACGCTGATGGGCAGCAATGGCGATGATCTGTTCGAGGGCGGCGCTGGCGCTGACCAGATCACGGGCGGTTCGGGCAATGATATCATGCATGGCGACAGCGCCGGCAGTGATACGGGCGGCGGTGCCGACCGGCTCTATGACAGGACGAGCGGCGATGACCGGCTGTTCGGCCAGGGCGGCGACGATCTTCTGGAGGTAACGCGTGGCAATCGCTATGCCGTGCCAGACCGGCTACTGCTCGACGGTGGCATCGGGGCCGATCAGATTAATTTCCGCGCGGTTGACCCCTATCACATCGTCACCGCTTTGGGCGGTGATGGCAATGACATCATACTGGTGGACGGGGCTGCGACCGGAAGGATCGACGCTGGCGCCGGTAATGATCGGGTGACCATTGGCGAGGGCAGCGATTTTCGCGTGACGCTGGGCGCGGGCGCGGACCGGCTTTCCCTGGAAGGTAACCGAAACGCCCCAGTGGTTGTGACTGACTTCCACCTCGCCGAGGACAGTCTGGTGCTGGACGCTCGTGCCATGGGCATCTCCCTGAACTCCAGCCAGTTGTTCCTCGATGGTCGACTGGCACTCGCCCAGCGCGGCGCAGACACATTGGTGCTGCAATATGATTATGCGGCCGCCAGGCCTTTTTTCGTCGTGCTGGTGCTTGAAAATGTCCTCGCCACTATGTTGACCAGCACAGACTTGGGCGGCATGACGCCGCCTGACGGCCTCGTCTTTCTGCCGCAGTCGCAGGCGGACAGCCTGATCGGTACAACGGGGGACGATCGCCTCTACGGTCTGTTCGGCACACATCAACTGGCTGGCGGCAGTGGCGACGATCTCTATCTTGTTGATGACGCAGGGGATATGGTCACTGAACAGGCCGGTGAAGGCACGGATGTCATTCATACGAACATGATGCGTTACACCCTGCCGGACCATGTCGAACAGCTGACTGGCACATCGCAGTATAAACAATGGCTTACCGGGAACGACTTGGACAATGTCATCGAGGGTAGCGATGGCGAGACAGTGATCGACGGCGGCCTTGGGGCCGACCGGATGATCGGCGGCTGGGGCGGCGACGTGTATATGGTCGACAATGTCGGCGATGTCATCGAAGACGGTTACGGCATGGATGCCGTCCGCACGACACTCCCGACCTACACATTGAGAGGGCCGATCGAAAATCTTTACGGCATGCTCGACAGCGGCCAGACGCTGAACGGCAATCAGTTGGACAATCGCATCGCCGGTGGCGACGGCGCAGACATATTGACCGGATCCTTCGGCGACGACATTCTCAATGGCGGCCGGGGGGCCGATCAGATCGCAGGGGGGCCGGGCGATGACATATTGATCGTCGATCATGTGGCGGATACGGTGATCGAACTGGCTGATGAAGGCAGCGACACGGTCCGCACGGCATTGCTGACCTACACCCTGCCGGAGCATATTGAACATCTCATCGGCACCAGGGCATCCTCGGGTCAGACCCTGATTGGCAATGCCGCCTATAATGAGATTATCGGCACACGCGGCAATGATGTGATCGACGGCGGCGGCAACAATGACCGGCTTAGGGGGCGCGAGGGCGCTGACACATTCCTGTTCAGCACAGCGCCGCAGGCTGTCGGGTTCGACATCATCCTTGACTTCCAGTTGGGCGAAGATCGTTTTGCCCTGTCCCAGGCCGCCTTCGCCGACATCGGGCCGATCGGCACATTGGATGCTGGTGCCTTTCGTCTCGGCAACGCCGCGATCGACGCCGATGACCGCATCCTCTATGACGTCGCGTCCGGACTGTTGGCATATGACGCGGACGGATCGGGGCCGACCGCCGCGCGCCATGTCGCACAGGCGCGCGACCTGTTCGACCTTAGCGCAGCCGACATATTCATCGTGGCTTGATCCAGGAGCAAGACCAGCGCGTGACCGCAATCCTGTCGATCAACCCCCTCTACCAGGATTGGCTCAACCTGCTGATGGTGAGGATGCGTGCGCCCGATGGGCAGGAATGCGACCGGCATGTGGTGGAGATGCGCCGCGCGGTGGCGTTGCTGCCCTTCGATCCGGAGCGGCGTGTCGCGCTGACTGTATCGATGCCGCGCGCCCCCGTGATGATGGCTGGCCTGCCCGACATGCTCGAAGCGATTGCGGGCCTGCTGGAGGATGAACCCGAAGACTGCGCCCGGCGCGAGGCGATGGAGGAAGCGGGCGTGGAACTGGGGACGCTCATCCATTTGGGGCAAATCTGGAGCATCCCCAGCGTCGTCACCGAGAAGATTGATTATTATCTCGCCGAATATCGCGCCGAAAACCGGATCGCGGCAGGTGGCGGCCTTGACGAGGAGCAGGAGAATATCACCGTCCACGAACTGCCGCTCGATACGTTGTGGACGATGATGGCGAACAAGCAGATCAACGATGGCAAGCTGGCGATCACGCTGATGGCGCTGCGCCTGCGACGGCCCGACCTGTTCAGCGTGCCGGTGGAATGACCCTCACGGAGCGGGCGGCAACGTTCACCGCCTGCCCCTCCAGCAGGAACCGACACGCCTCCCCGTCGCCATTGACGCAGATCGCCAACCCACTGCCGCGATAGTGCAGCGCGAAACGCCGCCGCTGCGGGTCTTCCCATTGCCCAACGCGCAATGGTTCGCCGCCCTCGTCCAGCCACAGGACATCGGCATCCGACAACATCGCCGTATCGCCCAACTCGGTATTCTTCGCCCGCAAGGCCGCCAGCGCAAAGGCCTCCGCCTCCAGCGCGGTATCCCGCCGTGCCCAATCGACCCAGCCGATTGCATTATCCTGCGCATAGGCGTTGTTATTGCCCTGCTGCGTCCGTCCAAACTCGTCGCCCGCGGTCAGCATGATCGTCCCGCGCGAACAAAAAAGCGTAGCGAGCAGCGCGATGCGATCGCGACGACGCGCGGCCTGTGTGGCGGGGTCGTCGCTCGGCCCCTCGACGCCATTATTCCAGCTCAGATTCTCGCCATGGCCATCGCGATTTTCCTCGCCATTGGCATGGTTATGCCGCTGTTCGTAGGATGTAACGTCCGCCAGCGTGAAGCCGTCATGGGCGGCGAGGAAATTGACCGTCCGGGTCGCCGCGCCGCTGAAAATATCCGACGATCCCGCCAGCCGTGTCGCCATAGCGCCCAGCATCCCCGTGTCGCCGCGCCAGAACCGGCGCATATCGTCGCGATAGCGGTCGTTCCACTCCAGCCAATTGTCGCCAAAATGCCCCAGTTGATAGCCGCCCGGCCCAATGTCCCACGGCTCGGCGATCATCACCCGGTCGGCCAGGATCGGATCGGCGCGCATCGCTTCCAGCAACGGCGCACGCGGATCGAACCCATCCGCCATCCGCCCCAGCGCAGGCGCCAGATCGAAGCGGAACCCGTCCACCCCCGCCTGCGTCACGAAATAGCGCAGCGAATCGAGGATCAGGCGGCGGACCATCGGTTGGTTGCACGCAATGGCGTTGCCGGTGCCGGTATCGTTGATCAGTTGCCTGTCGGCCGCATGCCGGAAATAGTCGCGCGCATTGAGGCCGCGCAGCGACAGCGTTGGCCCCTGGGCATCGCTTTCCCCATCATGATTATAGACCATGTCGAGGATGACGCCGATCCCCGCCGCATGCAGCGCCGCCACCGTCTCGCGCAGTTCCGCGATGCCGCCAGGGGCAAGGCGCGGGTCGAGCGCAAACCAGTTGACCGGATTATAGCCCCAATAGTTGGTGAGGCCGAGCGGCCCCAGATGCCGCTCATCGATCCAGGCGTTGATCGGCATCAGTTCGATGGCCGACACATGCAGTCGTTGCAGATGCGCGATCACCGCCGGATGCGCGAGCGCGGCGATGGTGCCACGCTGCGCCGCTGGCACATCGGGTTGCAGCATGGTGAACCCGCGCACATGCAGTTCGTAGATCAGGCCGCCGGGACAGAAACAGGGCGGAGCGCCCGGCAAGGGCGCCAAGGGCGCTTCGACGACGCCCTTGGGCATCAGCGGCGCGGTATCCGCCCCCTCCCCGCGCGGCGCGGCCAGGGCGGGGTCATAGATGAAAGCCCGGTCGATCCCCCTCGCATAGGGATCGAGCAGCAATTTGTCGGGATCGAACCACAGCCCCGCCCCCGGATCATAAGGGCCATCGGCGCGATAGCCATAGCGCGCGCCTGCGCCCACGCCCGTCGCCTCGCCCTGCCAGACGCCGCTCTCGCCGCGCGTCATCGGTATCCGGGTTTCGCGATCGTCCGCATCGAACAGGCAGAGCCAGACATGGCTCGCCTCCGATGCCCAGACCGAAAAATGCGCGCCACTTGCGCTCAGTCGCGGTACGGCCGGACCTGCGCTCACGCCGCTTCCGTTAGCAGACTGCGATAAAGCGCCGCATAGCGCGCCGCGCTCTGGCCCCATGACACATCGGTCCGCATCGCCGCCCGCTGCATCGCCTGCCACACCGGCCGATCGCGATGCAGCCCCACCGTGCGCGCGATTGCGCCATGCAACGCCAGCGGGTCCGATGGGGCGAACACCACACCCGTCGCTGCGCCCGCCGCCACCGCCGCCGCGTTGGCATCGATCACCGTGTCCGCCAGCCCGCCGACCCGCGCGACGACCGGCAGGCAGCCATAGCGCAGCCCATAAAGCTGCGTCAGCCCGCACGGCTCGAAGCGCGACGGTATCAATATGGCATCGCCGCCCGCCTGCATCAGATGCGAGAGCGGCTCGTCATAGCCGATTCGGACGCCGATCCGCCCGCGATGGCGATCGGCGGCACCCAAAAAAGCGCCCTCCAGCGGATGATCGCCCGACCCCAGCAGCGCCAGCTTCGCGCCCAGCCCCACCAGATGATCGAGCGCATCGACCATCAGGTCCATGCCCTTCTGCCAGGTCAGGCGGCTGACGATGATGAAGATCGGCGCGCCATCGGCATCCAGCCCGAACTGCCGCTCCAACGCCCGCCGATTGGCCCCTCGCCCTGCCAGCGCCCGACCGCTGAAAGCCTTGGGGATCAGCACATCGTCCGCCGGGTTCCAGATCGCGGTATCGACCCCATTCAATATCCCGTGCAGCCGCTCCACCCGGCCATTGATCAGGCCGTCCAACCCCATGCCGTGAACGGGCGAACGAATTTCCTCGGCATAGGTCGGGCTGACCGTCGTGATGGCATCGGCCGACACCAGCCCCGCCTTCAGATAGCCCACCCCGCCATAATATTCGACGCCATCCATGCCCCAGGCTTCGGGCGGCAGGCCCAATTGCCCGAACACATCCGCCCCATAGCGCCCCTGAAACGCCAGATTATGGATCGTCACGATCTTGGGCACCGCATGGGCCGGGCCAAAGCGCATATAGGCCGCCGTCAGGGCCGCCTGCCAGTCATGGACATGCACAATATCGGGCCGCCAGCCGTTGATCCCGTCCGCCGCGATATCCGCCCCGACCCGCGACAGCGCGGCAAAGCGCCGCCAGTTATCGCCCCAGTCATTGCCTGCTTGGTCGCCATAAGGCCCGCCTTCGCGCGCGAAGAAATCGGGCGCGTCCAGCACCAGCAGGTCCAGCCCGTCGACGCGCGCGGCCAGCACCGTCGCGGCCACGCCGAACAAAGCGACATAACGGCGCACGACCTTCGCCTTGCCCATTCGCGCGATGACGGCGGGGTAGCCCGGCACCAGCGTTCGGGTCGCCACCCCTTCCCCGGCAAGCGCACCGGGCAGCGCGCCGGTGACGTCGGCCAGTCCCCCGGTCTTGATCAGCGGATAGATTTCGGACGCGACCGAGAGCAATTGCATGGCGATCAGGCGACCAGACGTTCGATCATCGGCTGCGTGACCAGACAAATGCCGCTGTCCGTCCGCCGGAACCGTTGCGAATCCTCTGTCGGATTCTCGCCGATGACCAGCCCCGGCGGAATGATGATGCCGGAATCCAGCACGCATTTATGCAGCCGCGCGCCCCGCCCGATTTCGCAATTGGGCATGATGACGCTATCGGTCACCGACGAAAAACTGTGTGTCTTGACGCCGGAGAATAACAGGCTGCGATGCAGCGAAGAGCCGGACACGATGCAGCCCCCTGCGACCAGCGAAGAGGTCGCCGACCCGCGCCGCCCATCCTCATTATGCACGAACTTGGCAGGCGGCGTGACCTCCGAATAGGTCCAGAGCGGCCAGCTGCGGTCATACAGATCGAGCGAAGGCACAACGTCGGTCAGGTCGATGCTCGCCTGCCAATAGGCGTCGATCGTGCCGACATCGCGCCAATAGGGTTCCAGCTCGCTTTCGGCGCGCACGCAGCTCGCCGAAAAGCGGTGGGCGACCGCTTTTCCATGTTTGACGATATAGGGAATGATGTCCCCGCCGAAATCGCGCTTGCTGTGCGGATCATCCGCGTCGCGCCGCAATTGTTCGATCAGGAAACGGGTCTGGAACACATAAATGCCCATCGACGCCAGCGCGACGTCCGGCTGGCCGGGGATAGAAGGCGGGTCTTTGGGCTTTTCGATGAAGGCGGTGATGACGTCCTTTTCATCGACATGCATCACGCCGAACCCAACCGCCTCCATCCGCGGCACTTCCAGGCAGCCGACGGTGACATCCGCACCGCTGTCGACATGCTGTTGCAGCATCAGCTCATAGTCCATTTTATAGACATGGTCGCCCGCCAGCAGCACCATATATTCGGGCGCATAGCTTTCGATGATGTCGATATTCTGGAACACAGCGTCGGCGGTCCCTTCATACCATTGGCTTTCCGACACGCGCTGGCTGGCGGGCAAGATGTCGAAACTTTCATTGCGTTCGGGGCGCAGGAAGTTCCAGCCGCGCTGCAAATGGCGGATCAGCGAATGGGCCTTATATTGCGTCGCCACGCCGATGCGCCGGATGCCGCTATTAAGCGCATTGGACAGCGCGAAATCGATGATCCGCGCCTTGCCGCCGAAATGGACCGCAGGCTTGGCGCGCTTGTCGGTCAGTTCAGCCAGGCGGCTGCCACGCCCGCCCGCCAGCACATAGGCCATGGCATCGCGCGCGATCGGCTGGTGTCTTATCTGCATTATGGGCCTCTCCTCATTATCGCCCACGATCGCCTGCACGCGCCCGTTGGTGTCACATATCCAATTCGAACATCAGCGTGGCGAACGGCGGCAGGGTGATGTTCGCCCAGCCCGTTTCATCCGCCATCACCATGCCCATATTCCCCGCGCCGCTACCGCCATAGTCGGCCGCATCGCTGTTCAATATCTCGCGCCAGCGCCCTCCCGAAGGCAGCCGCATGCGATAACCGTGGCGCAGCACCGGGGTAAAATGGCTGATCACGACAATTGGTTTCGCGCCAGGCGCGCGTCGCTGCCAGGCGAAGACGCTATCGGCCGCACCGTCGACCAGCACCCATTCGAAACCTTCCGGCTCGCAATCGCGGGCATGAAGCGCCGCGCGGCTGCGATAGAGGCGGTTGAGGTCACCCACCAGATGCTGCACCCCCAGATGCGCGGCATGGTCGAGCAAATGCCAGTCGAGCGCCCGCTCCTCGCTCCATTCGCCGCGCTGGGCAAATTCCTGCCCCATGAACAGCAGCTTCTTGCCGGGATAGCCCCACATCAGACCATAATAGGCCCGCAGCGTCGCGAATTTCTGCCAATCGTCGCCCGCCATCTTGTGCAGCAGCGACGATTTGCCATGCACCACTTCGTCATGGCTCAGCGCCAGCACGAAATTCTCGGCAAAGGCGTACATGAGACCGAAGGTGATGTCGTCATGATGATGGGCGCGATGCACCGGCTCGCGCTGCAGATAGCGCAGCGTGTCGTGCATGAAGCCCATATTCCATTTGAAGCCGAAGCCCAGCCCGCCGCTCTCCACCGGATGCGACACATTGGGCCAGCTGGTCGATTCCTCGGCGATCGTCATGATGCCGGGCTGCGCGGCATAGAGCGCCCGGTTCATCTCCTGCAGAAAAGCGACCGCCTCGACATTCTCGCGCCCGCCATGGTCGTTGGGTATCCATTCGCCCGGTTCGCGCGAATAATCGAGATAGAGCATCGACGCGACCGCATCGACGCGCAGCCCGTCGATATGATAGCGCTCGGCCCAGAACAAGGCGTTGTTGACCAGGAACTGCGCGACCTCGCGCCGCCCGAAATTATAGATGGCGGTATTCCAGTCGGGGTGGAATCCCTTTTTCGGATCGGCATGTTCGTACAGCGCCGTGCCGTCGAAATGCGCCAGCCCATGTTCGTCGGTTGGAAAATGCGCTGGCACCCAATCGAGGATGACGCCGACCCCGGCCCGGTGCGCGCCATCCACGAAGCGCGCGAAACCAGCCGGATCGCCAAAGCGCGCCGTCGGCGCGTACAGGCCCAGCGTTTGATAGCCCCAGCTTGGATCATAGGGATATTCGCTGATCGGCAGAAATTCGATATGGGTAAAGCCCATGCCCACGACATAGGGGATGAGCCGCCGCGCCATCTCGTCCCAGTCGAGGAAGCCGCCATCATCAGCCTTTTGCCACGACCCGGCATGAACCTCGTAGATGGAGATCGGCTCGCGCCGTGCATCGGCCTTCTGCCAATAGTCGCGGTGGCGCACGTCGCCCCAGCTATGGTCGAGCGGTCCAGCGACGATCGAGGCGGTGGAAGGCCGCAACTCGCTCTTATAGGCGAACGGATCGGCCTTGAGCGGCAGCGTCACGCCATCCGCGCCGACAATCTCAAATTTATAAGGTGCGCCCGGTTCGATCGCGGGCAGGAAGATTTCCCACACACCGCTATCGACGCGATGGCGCATCGCGCCCCGGCGGCCATCCCACTGATTGAAGTCACCCACCACCGACACGCGCCGAGCATTGGGCGCCCAGACCGCGAAATGCACGCCCGCCACCCCTTCATGGGTCATGACATGCGCGCCCATCTTGTCGAACAATCGGGCGTGGGCACCCTCGGCCAGGAAATGATCGTCCATCGGCCCCAGCACCGGACCGAAGCCATAAGGATCGATCAGCGCATAATCGCTGCCATCGGCATAGCGCGCGACATAGCGCAGCGGCTGCCGCTTGCGAAGGGCGACCTTGCCATGAAACAGCCCGGCCGGGTGCAGCGCGGTGAGGTCGCCCACGGCCTTGCCATCCAGCGTCTGCGCAACGACGGATAGGGCTCCAGGCAACAGGACGCAGGCGGTAAAGCCCGTGTCGGCAGGATGAACGCCAAACGTGGCGAAGGGATCGTCATCGCGGCCTTCGACCAGCCGGTCGATCTGCTCGCCTGTCAGCACGATCCTGTCACCCAGCCTCCCATCCTCAGCCGATCTTCCAGATGTCCCGCGCATATTCGCGAATGGTTCGATCGGACGAGAACCATCCCATGCGCGCGACATTGTGGATAGCCATCTTTGCCCACAAGGCCTCGTCCGTCCAGAGCTTATCGACATGCCGTTGCGCGACCGAATAGCTGTCGAAATCGGCTGCCAGCATGAACCAGTCATGGTCGTAAATGCCCTGGATCAGTCCCTTGTACCGATCCGGGTCGTCGGGCGAAAAGACGCCGCTGGCGATCGCATGCAGCGCCTGGGCAAGTTCCCGGCTCTTGCCGATGACGTCCATCGGCACATAGCCTTTGGCGCGGCGGTCATTCACCTCCTGCGCCGTCAGGCCGAAGATGATGATATTGTCGGCCCCGACATGATCGCGCATTTCGACATTCGCGCCATCCAGCGTGCCGATCGTCAGCGCGCCATTGACCGCGAACTTCATATTGCCCGTACCCGACGCTTCCATGCCCGCCGTCGAAATCTGTTCGGACAGGTCAGCGGCCGGGATCATCATCTCCGCCATCGAGACATTGTAATTCGGCACGAACTGTACCTTGAGCAGCCCCTGCACCGCCGGATCATGATTGACCACGCGCGCGACATCGCCCGCCAGCTTGATGATCAGCTTGGCATTATGATAGCTCGACGCCGCCTTGCCGCCGAACAGCTTGACGCGCGGCACCCAGTTGCGTTCGGGATGCGAGCGGATCTGGTCATAGAGCGACACCGCCTCGATGATGTTGAGCAATTGCCGCTTATATTCATGGATGCGCTTGATCTGGATGTCGAACATCGCCGACGGGTCGATCCGCGCGTTCAACCGCTTGCGCAAAAGGTCCGACAGCGCCGCCTTGTTCGCCCGCTTCACCGCGATGAATTTCTCTTGAAACGCCGCGTCGTCGGCAAAGGCGTCCAGGTCGCGCAGCGCTTCCGCATCGTCCAGAAACGCCTCGCCGATCGCTTCGCGAATAAGGCCGGTCAGCCCCGGATTGCACTGCATCAGCCAGCGGCGATAGGTAACGCCATTGGTCTTGTTGTTGATCCGGGTGGGATAAAGATTGTGCAGGTCGGCAAAGACCGTGACCTTCATCAGGTCAGTGTGGAGCGCCGACACGCCATTGATGCTGTGTGATCCGGCGAAAGCCAGATTGCCCATTCGCACGCGCCGGTCACCGCCTTCGTCGATCAGCGAGATCGCCCCGATCGCCGCGTCATCGAATTGCCCTGCCCGTCGCGCTTCGGCCAGCAGGCGGCTGTTGACCGCATAGACGATCTGCATGTGCCGGGGCAGCAGCCGCTCGAACAGGGGCACCGGCCAGCTTTCCAGTGCTTCGGGCAGCAGCGTATGGTTGGTATAGCTGAACGTCCGGCGGGTAATGTCCCACGCCTCGTCGAAATCGAAGCCATGCTCGTCCAGGAATATCCGCATCAACTCGGCCACCGCGACCGCCGGATGCGTGTCATTGAGCTGGATCGCCGCCTTGTCTGGCAGCGTCGCGATGGTGCCGAAATATTGGATATGCCGCCGGACGATGTCCTGCAGCGACGCGGACGAGAAGAAATATTCCTGCCGCAACCGCAATTCCTGGCCAGCGGCCGAGCTGTCGGCGGGGTACAGCACCCGCGTCAACGCTTCGGCCCGATTGCTTTCGGACAGCGCGCCGACATGGTCGCCGGCATTGAACTTGTCGAGCAGGATGGGGTCGATCGGCTGCGCTTCCCATAGCCGCAACGTATTGACCCGCTTGCCGCGCCACCCCGCGATCGGCGTGTCATAGGGGGTGGCGATGACCCGCTCGCTGGGCTTCCAGTGCATCTGGTGCGGCCCGCTATCCTCGCCCTCGGCCGGATCGACCAGCCCGCCAAAGCCGACCTCATAGCTCGCCTCGCGCCGCTCGAACTCCCACGGATTGCCATGCGCCAGCCAGTTTTCGGGCAGCTCGACCTGCCAGCCGTCCGAAATCTCCTGCCGGAACATGCCGTTCACATAGCGGATGCCATAGCCATAGGCGGGCACATCGACCGTCGCCATGCTCTCCATGAAGCAGGCCGCCAGGCGTCCCAGACCGCCATTGCCCAGTGCCGCATCCGGCTCCAGCGCAGCGATGATGTCGATATCGACGCCCAGCGAGGCCAGCGCCGCCTGCATATCGTCCAGCATTTCCATGTTGGACGCCGCATCGCGCATCAACCGCCCGATCAGAAATTCCAGGCTCAAATAATAGACCCGCCGCCCTTCTTCCTCATAGGTTTTCTGGGTCGATGTGATCCAGGCGTCGATCACCCGGTCGCGGATCGAGAGGATGACTGCGTGCAGCCAGTCATGCGGCTTGGCAGCAGCGGCATTCTTGCCGATGCGATAAGTCAGCCGCTCGACAATCTCATGCGCCAGGATTTCCGGGTCCATCCGCCGCGGCGCGGGTTTGGGAAGTTTGGTCTGGCCCTTGAGGTTCATGGCACACGGTCCCCCTATCTGATCGGCAGGGATGATGGCACAGCCGACAAGCCCGCGCCAACGCCAAATTTTGCAGCGCAGCAATTATTTCCGCTGTTTCGCGGGACTTGGGCCTACCCCCTGCGCACCAGCGCCTCTGCCACCCCAGCGCGCAATTGCGCGCGCACCGGATAGGCGCTCGACGGCAGCAATTGGGTCATGAATACCCCGATCAACCGCTCGACTGGATCGACCCAGAAATAGGTCGAAAACACCCCGCCCCAATAATATTCGCCGCGCTCTAAACCCATGGCGAAGCCCAGGCCGAAACCGACATCCTGATAATCCGCCTCGCTGAACATCGCACTCGACAGGCTGGCAAGGTCGCCGCCGCCGGGCAATTGGTTGGACCGCATCTGCGCCACCGTATCGGCCCGCAGCAGCCGCACCCCGTCCAGTTCGCCCCCGCGCAGCAGCATCCGGGCAAAGCGGTGATAGTCCGCCACCCCCGACACCAGCCCGCCGCCGCCCGACAGGAAGCGCCCCTGCCGCCGCCAGCCGCTCCGCCCACCCAAATCCGCGACCTGCCGCTCGCCCTTCTCGTCCAGCCGCCAGGCATCGGTCATGCGATCCGCCTTGGCATCGGGCAGTGCGAAAGTCGTATCGACCATGCCCAGCGGCGCGAAGATGCGCTCGCGAAACACGCTTTCCAGGTCGCGCCCCTCCAGCCGCTCGATCACGACGCCCAGCACATCGGTCGCCACCGAATAATTCCACTGTTCGCCCGGCGAAAATTCCAGCGGCAATGTCGCCAGATCAGCGATGAACTGGTCCGACGTGCGCGGCTGCTGAAACTCGTCCAGCCCCAGCTTGCGATAGCGCGCATCAATCGGCGTCTGCCGCTGCAACCCATAGGTCAGCCCCGACGTATGACGCAGCAGATCGATCATCAGCATCGGCCGCTTCAACCGC
Organism: Sphingobium sp. SA2; assembly: GCF_032227065.1. NCBI lineage: Bacteria > Pseudomonadati > Pseudomonadota > Alphaproteobacteria > Sphingomonadales > Sphingobiaceae > Sphingobium > Sphingobium sp. SA2. The sequence continues at coordinate 2,003,646 of NZ_JAPMXX010000006.1, read as the reverse complement.
GCCCGATTGGCGCGCCCGACGCGCAAATCCGCAAATTCGGGGATAAGCTCGACAACCGGCGTATCGAGCGCAACCTTGCCCGCTTCCAACAGCATCATGAAGGCGACCGACGTCACCGGCTTGGTCATCGACGCGATGCGATAGAGGGCATCGGCCCGCAGCGGTTCACCGCTCGCCCGCGCCGCCCCGCGCGCCCACGACACCACCGGCTGCTCGTCGCGCGACACCAATAATTGCATATGCGGCAACCGGCCGCTGGCCAGATAGGTGCGGTCGAGAAAATCCACCAGCGCGTCCAGCCGGTCAGGGTCCATCCCCGCCGCCTGTGCCGCCACCCTGTCCACGCCGTTCGTCATGCCTGCGCCGCTCCGATGCTTGTCCGGCTCCGCGCTAAAGCAGCGACGCGCGCAGGACAACAGCTTGGCGATTGCCAAGGGACCACCCCGCCCTCTATGGCAGGCTATCCGAACGGCAAGCAATTTCAGCACTGGACCCCGACAGGCATGGCCACTGGCCTTTCCGCGATCTTCATGGCCAACCGCGCGGCCCTGCTGCGCTTCCTGCGCGCACGCGGCGCGGGCGAGAATGCCGAAGATCTCTTGCAGGATATGTGGATGAAGCTGGAGGCCAAGGATCTTGGCCCCGTCTCCGACCCCGTGCCCTATCTTTATCGCATGGCCAACAACCTCATGCTCGACCGCTATCGTTCGGCGATCCGGCGCGAACGGCGCGAGCAGGACTGGGCCGAAGGGGCTGGCGGCGTCATGGCCGACCCGACCGACGATGTGCCGGTGGACGAGCGGATGATCCTTGCCCAACGGCTGGACGAGGCGCGCGCTGTCCTGCGCGACCTTGGCCCACGCGTGGAACTCATCTTCCGCCGCTTCCGCATCGAAGGCGTGGGGCAAAAAGTCATTGCCGAGGAATTGGGGGTCAGCCTGACGACGGTGGAGAAGGACTTGCAAAAGGCCTATCGCGCCATGCTGACGCTCAAGCAAAAACTGGATACGGAATGATGGGGTCGGCGGCGTCAGTCTCTGTAAGGGGCAAAAAATGAACAGGGCTGGAGCAATGACGAACGAGGAGGCAATGGCGTGGGTCATCCGCACGCGCGATCCCGCCTTTACCGACTGGGACGGCTTCACCGCCTGGTTGGAGCGCGATCCTGCTAACGCGGAAGCCTATGATGTGCTGATGGCGGCCGATGCCGACCTCGAGGCGATCATCCCGCCCGAACCCGTCGCGATGCCTGTCCCCGCCAATGATGTCGGCGTGCCGCAACGCCGCCCGCTCCGCTGGATCGGCGGCGGCGCGATCGCCGCCGCGCTGGTCGCGGCCGTGTCGGTCGGCATGATGAACCGGGCCGACATCTATACCGTCACCACCCGCCCCGGCGAAACGCTCAGCATCGCGCTGGACGATGGCACCCGCATCGAAGTCAATGGCGGCACCCGCCTGCGCCTCGACCGCAACGACACCCGCTTCGCCGCGCTCGACAGTGGCGAGGCTGCCTTCACCGTGCGCCATGACGCCGCCGATCCGTTCCGCGTGACGGTGGGCGATGCCGTGTTCGAAGATGCCGGAACGGTGTTCAACATCGTTCATACCCCCGGCGCGGTCCGCATCGGCGTGTCGGAAGGCGAAGTCATCTATAATCCCGGCGCAGAGGCGATCAGCCTGCCCGCCGGGCGCGCCCTGGCCGACGATGCGCAGGGCTTGCGCGTGATGGATGTCGCACCCGCGGCCGTCGCCAGTTGGCGGCAGGGTCGCCTCGTCTACGCCAATGCCGCCGTCAGCGACATCAGCGACGATATCGGCCGCTCGCTCGGTATCGCGCTCCGCACCACGCCGGGCGCGCGCGCGATACGCTTCACCGGCACGATCCGGCTGGATAAAGACCCGGCCCGATTCTTTGCCGGTGCCGCGCCGCTGATGGGGCTTTCCGCCGTGCGCCAGGGCGACACTTGGCTGCTGAAAGAAGGGGATGGGCCGCAAAGCTGACCTCTTCCTCGTCACCGCCCTTGCCATAACGAGCGCAGCGCCCGCGCATGGGGCGGATAGACAGACGATCAGCATCGCCCCCGGACGGCTGGGCGAGGCGACGATCGCGCTCGCCCGTCAGACCAGGACCAGCATCGGCATGTCCGACCAGTCGCTCGCTGGCATCCGCACCCCCGCCGTTACGGGCAATCTCTCGGTCGAAGCCGCGCTAAAGCGGCTGCTCAAGGGCAGCGGCGCAACCGCGCGGCGCATCGACGGCGCGACATGGCGCATCGTCCGCACGCGACCCGCGCCGCCCGTGAGCGCTCCAGCGCCGATCCCCGCCGCCCCCGCCGACGATCAGCCCGAAGCCCAGATCATCGTCACCGCCTCGAAGCGCGAAACGCCCCTGCCCCGCTATGCCGGCATGGTCGAAGCGCTCGACAGCCGCGCCTTTTCCAGCGGCGAAGCGGCAGGCGGCACCGCCACCTTGCTGGCGCGGGTCGCTAGTCTGAGTTCCACCCATGCCGGTGCAGGCCGCAACAAGCTGTTCATCCGCGCCATCGCCGATTCCGGCGTTGCCGGGCCGACTCAGGCCACTACGGGGCAATATCTGGGCGACATGCGGTTGAACTACGCCGCGCCCGACCCCGACCTCAAACTCTATGATGTCGGCCGGGTCGAGGTACTCGAAGGGCCGCAGGGCACGCTCTATGGCGCGGGATCGCTGGGCGGCATCATCCGCATCATGCCCAACGCCCCCAATCTGGGCGAAATGGGCGGGCAAGTATCGGCGGGCCTGTCCGCGACCCAGCATGGCGATCCTGGCGGCGATCTGTCGGCAACGCTCAACCTGCCGATCGTCGCTGAAAAACTCGCGCTGCGGGTCGTGGGCTATGGCGTGCAGGACGGCGGCTATATCGACGACGTCAATCGCGGGAAGGAGGACGTCAACCGGACCCGCACCTGGGGCGGCCGCGCCGCCCTGCGCTTTGCCCCCGACGATGACTGGACGATTGATCTCAATGGCGTCTACCAGCAGATAGAGGGTGATGACGCGCAATATGCGACCCGGTCGGTCGGCCGACTAGAACGCGCCTCCGCCGTCGCCCAACCCTATCGCTCGGACTATCTGCTCGGCAATGTCCGCATCGAAAAACAATGGGACAGCTTACGCTTCGTCTCATCCACCGGCTTTGTGCGGCACGACCTGTCCGAAAGCTATGACGCGACCCAACCCGGCGGCCCACCCGCTCTGTTCCGCCAGCGCAATGAAGTCGATATCTTCTCGACCGAAAACCGGCTGGTGCGCGATCTCGACAATGGGCTGGGCTGGATATTGGGCGGCTCCTACCTGCAAAGCACGTCGAAAATCTATCGCTCGCTGACCGGCTTTGGCGCCGCCCTGATCCAGCCGGAGGTGCTACCCGGCGTACCCGTTTTCGGCCGGGGCCAACCAGCGGCGGCGACGGGCGTGCGCAACAGCGTGAAGGAAGCGACGCTGTTCGGCGAAGCCTCGTTCGAACCGGTCCGGGGACTGATCGCCACCTTCGGCGGCCGCCTGACCAACAGCCGCTTGTCCGGCGAAGCGCTCGATCCCGTCGCCGCCCTCTCCTCGGCGGACCTTGCACGGGCAGAAGCACAGGCCGATCGCAGCGAGACGATCTTCCTACCCTCCGCCTCCTTGCTCACCGACGCGATTCCCAACGTCACTCTATACGCCCGCTTTCAGCAGGGCTTTCGCCCCGGCGGCCTCGCCGTCGATGATCAGCGGGTGCGGCGTTTCCAGAATGACCGCATATCGACCATCGAAAGCGGCTTTCGCATGGGCCTGCCCGGCCGCGACACGATCGCGCTCAGCGCCAATATCGCCTATACCGACTGGCGCGATATCCAGGCCGACGTCACCGACCGGATCGGCCTGCCGACCACGGCCAATATCGGCGACGGGCGCATCTACACGCTCGAAGGGCGCATCGTCGCCCGCGCCACCCCGCGCCTGACGCTGGACGGCAGCATCATCTATAATGATAGCCGCCTGACCCGGCAGGCAGCCTTCATTCGGGCGCTGTCCTATGACGACCAATCGCTGGCCGTGCCCAATGTCGCCAATCTAGGCGGACGGCTCGCCTTCGACTATCGCGCGCCGCTGAGCGACCGGATGAATCTCCATCTTACAGGGTCCGCCCGCTATGTCGGCAAATCGCGGCTGGGCGTCGGGCCGATACTGGGCCAGACCCAGGGCGATTATGTCGATACCAGCCTTTCGGCCAGCGTGACGCGCGGGCCGGTGCAATATTCGCTATCGCTCACCAACCTGTTCGACAGCGACGGCAACCGCTTCTCGCTCGGCACGCCGTTCGACCTTAATACCGACTATTATACGCCGCTGCGCCCACGCACGCTGCGCATCGGCGTCGATTTCGCTTTCTGAACATCCATTCATCGCAAAACGGCACGGAAAACCAAGCTCAGCATCGTCCCTCCCGCACGCGCGCACAGAATATCAAGCGCGGCACGCAGAGGAGACTATATGCGACATCTACTGGCCTGCACGGCCATCGCGCCGGTTCTGGTGGCCCTGACAGCGGCCCAGGCGATGGCGGAAACGACCATCAGCACCGCCACGACGGCAGCCGTCAAGACCTCCACCATCGCCAGCGGCGCGCGCGACGATATCACCATCAGTTCGGCCGGGTCGATCACCCTGACCAGCGGCACGGCGATCACCGCCGACAGCGACAACAAAGTCTCGAATGCGGGCACCATCACCATCAACGATGCCAATAATGTCACCGGCATCCTGATCGCCCCCGGCACCAGCGGGGCGATCACCAACAGCGGCACCATCACCCTGACCGAAGACTATACCGCCGAAGATAGCGATGATGACGATGATATCGACGGTCCCTTCGCCAAAGGCACGAACAAGAAGGGCATCTGGCTCCAAGCGGGCGCGCCTCATATCGGCGACATCACCCATAGCGGCACCATCAGCATCGAAGGCAATCAGTCGGACGGCATCCGCCTCGACGGCCCTCTGACCGGCAACCTCGCCACCAGCGGCACGATCGCCGTCACCGGCGACAACAGCTACGGCATCATCGCCAACGACGTCACCGGCAATGTGACCCTGCGCGGGACGACGACGGCGGTTGGCGCGAACAGCATCGGCGCAGCCTTGCTTGGCGACATCGACGGCGCACTCAAGATTCAGGGCAGCATCGCCAGCACCGGCTATCGCACGACCACGCGGCCGGACGACGTAACCGATCTCGACGCGGACGACCTGCTCCAGGGCGGATCGGCGCTTGTGATCGCGGGCAATGTCAGCGGCGGCATTATCTTCGACGTGCCCCCCACCGCCAGCGACGATGATGATGAAGATGACACCGATATTGACGATGACGGCCTGACCGACAGCACGGAAGGCACGGCCTCGGTCATCACCTATGGCTCGGCAGCCGCCGTGCAGATCGGCGCGGCGGACAGCGACACGGACATAGGTGCGGTAGCCGCCGATACGTCGGGCTATGGCCTGATCGTCAATGGCGGCATTGGCGGCTATGGCGTTTATGACGGGGTCGCGGCCAATGGCCTGGTCATTGGCGGGCTGGGCGGCGATGTCGACATTGCCAAGGGCGTGCTGGTCGCAGGCACGGTCGCGGCCGTCTCCTACGACAGCAATGCCACCGCCCTGCGGCTGGGTTCGGGCGCGAATGCAGACACGGTCGAAGTCAGCGGCACCGTCGGTGCGAGCGGATCGGCCAAGACCGGCACCAGCGCGCGCGGGCTCGTAATCGACGCAGGCGCATCGGTCTCGGCGATCAAGGTCAGCGGCGCTGTCACCGCATCGGCGCTCGACAATGCAAAAGGCACCGCCATCGCCATTCTCGATTCGTCGGGTACGGTATCCAGCCTGTCCAACAGCGGCCGGATAAGCGCGACCGGCGGCCTCACCAACACCGCGATCGACCTCAGCGCCAACGGCAGCGGCGTCACCCTGACGCAGGCGCTTGCCTCCGCCACGGCCACCGCGCCGCAGATCGTCGGCGATGTCCGGCTGGGGTCGGGCAATGACGTCATGACCGTGTCGGCAGGCAGCATCACCGGCAACCTCAGCCTCGGCGCTGGCAATGATAGTGTCGCCCTGTCCGGCACGTCCAGCCTGACCGGCAATGTCGCGTTCGGAACCGGCACGTCCAGCCTGACCCTGGCCAACAGCGCCAGCCTGACCGGCAATGTCGATTTCGGCGGCAGCGGCGGGACGCTCATCCTGAACGGCACTTCGTCCCTGTCGGGGGCGATCAACAATGGCGGCAACGTCGATGTGACGCTCAATGGCGGGACGCTCAGCACCACCAGCACGGGCAGCATCGCGCTGGGTTCGCTGTCGGCCAGCGGCACCTCGACCATCGGCGTTGCCATCGATGCGGCGACCGGTGCCAACACCGTCTATGACGTAGCAGGCGCGGCCAGCTTCGCCAGCGGATCGCAGGTGAAGGTGCAACTCAGCCAGGTCGGCGATGCGGAAGGCGACTATGTCATCGTCCGCGCCGGATCGCTCAGCGGATCGCCGACGCTCGGCACCGCCACCCTGCTGCCCTATATGTTCAAGGGCAGCGTCGCGGGCGATGCCACGGCAGGCACCGTCACCCTCTCGATCGCGGCCAAGAGCGTGACCGACCTGGGCCTCACCGGCTCGCTCAGTAGCGCCTATTCCGCCATCTTCAATGCGCTCGACAATGACGCCGATATCGCCGACGCCTATCTCGCCATCAGCGATGGCGAGACGCTGAACGCCAATCTGCGCCAGATGCTGCCCGATCATGCCGGTGGCACGTTCGAAGCGGTGACATCGGGTTCCAGAGCCACCGCGCGCATCCTGTCCGACCCCAACGGCATCTATCGTACCAAGGACGGCCGCCTCGGCTTCTGGCTGCAACAGGTCGCCTTTGGCAGCAGCAAGAGCGTGGGCAATACCGCGTCCTACGATATCAACGGTTGGGGCGCGGGCGGTGGCGCCGAATATCTGACCGATCTCGGCGCATTCGGTGGCTCCTTCGCCTATATCCATAGTAGCGATACCGGCGGCGGCACCGACAATGCCGTCGATTCCGACCAATATGAGCTGGCGGCCCACTGGCGCGGCCACTGGGGACCGCTGCTGGCCTTCGCCCGCCTGTCGGCGGCGCATATCGGTTTCACCGGCACCCGCCATTTCTCCAATGGCGATGTCACCCGTACCGCCGATGGCGACTGGAGCGGCAAACTCTATTCGGCGACCGCCGGTGCCGCCTATCAGATGCAGATGGGCCGGTTCAGCCTGCGTCCGGCGCTCGGCATCGACTATTATCGCCTTTCCGAGAATGGCTATAGCGAGACCGGCGGCGGCGATGCCTTTAACCTGACGGTGCTGGACCGCACCAGCGACGAGACCACCGCCAACGGCACGGTCACGGCGGGCTATGACTTTGGCAGCTTGAACCCGGAAGATGGCTGGTTGCGGCTGGAACTGGAGGGCGGCCGCCGCCAGATCATCGGCGGATCGCTTGGCGATACGGTGGCCTATTTCAAGGATGGCGACCGCTTCACCCTGACCGCCGAAGATCGCACCAATGGCTGGACCGGCCGCGCCCGCCTCTATGGCGGCACCGAAACATTCCGCGTGGGCGGCGAATTCGGCGCGGAGGAGCAACAAAATCACGTCGCCATATCGTTTAGAGCGACGGTAAACTTCGTGCTGTGACGTCCTGACTATGAAAGGACGGGCCACACCCCACAGACCCTCCCGGTCCGTCCTTTCCGATCCGGCAATATCCCTCCCCAAGGGCGCCGGATATAAAGAGGGGCGTCACCGCTAGACCCGGTGGCGCCCCTTAATTCATGCGTGGTCATACATTTTGGGGTCTGTCCCAGTCCGCGTCGATCGCCTATTTTTCTTCCTCTAGGCCGATGCACTGTTTCCAGACGCCGCCGATGGTACCAAACTGCTTACGATATTCGACGCGGCTCCCAGTCCCTTCCGGGAATATCGAAAATGCGAGGGAAACGCCTCCATAGCCATTTTTGATCAGAACGACTTTGGAGCCATTATCGCGATCCATGGCTGGTACGTTATTCTTGTTGGAAAGGCAGAAGGCCACTTCGTTCACAGACTTTTGCGAATGGAAAACTTCCGTCGGCTCCTTGTCGAGCACCTTCTGCGTGGAAGCACAGCCGGACAAAGTGATTGCCACGGCCAAACAAACGATATGCTTCATCAAATCCCCCTGTTCACGCAGCCAATCCCCCGATTCGCTATGGCGTGAACAGATGCTTATCGCGCGCCTTTACAGTCGTATAGAGGGAAGCGAGCGATCAGCCCGCCAACCCCTTCTTCACCAGTTCATTGACGACCTGCGGGTTGGCCTTGCCCTGCATCGCCTTCATCGTCTGACCGACGAAGAAACCGAACAGCGCTTCTTTGCCGCCCTTATATTGCGCGACCTTGTCGCCATTGTCGGCAAGCACCTTGGCCACCGCCGCTTCGATCGCGCCGGTGTCCGACGTCTGCTTCATGCCGCGATCTTCCACGATCTTGGCTGGCGCGTCGCCGGTTTCCAGCATGATCTCGAACACCTGCTTGGCGAGCGATCCCGACAGCGTGCCGTCGGCGACCAGCGCCAGCAATTCGGCCGCCTGTGAGGGACTGACCGGGCTTTCCTCCAGGCTTTTGCCAAGCCGGTTGAGCGCACCATAAAGGTCGGACAGCAGCCAGTTGGCCGCTGCCTTGGCGACATCGCTCCCGCTCTTCTTCTGCGCGGCGGCGCTTTGCGTCACCAGCAGTTCGAACCAGCGCGCAGTGTCGGCGTCCGCCGTCAGCGTCGCGGCATTATAGGCCGACAGGCCCAGCGCCTGCTCATAGCGCTTGCGCTTGGCATCGGGCAGTTCGGGCAGCGAGGCACGGCATTCGGCCAGAAACGCCTCGTCCAGTTCGATCGGCAACAGATCGGGATCAGGGAAGTAGCGATAGTCATGCGCATCTTCCTTCGACCGCATCGACCGCGTCTCACCCCGGTCGGGATCGTAGAGCCGGGTTTCCTGCACGATCTTGCCGCCCGCCTCCAGCACGTCGACCTGGCGGTTCGCTTCATGTTCGACCACGGCCATGACGAAGCGGACGGAATTGACGTTCTTCGTTTCAGTGCGGGTGCCGAACTCCTCGCCGGGCTTGCGCACCGACACGTTGACGTCGGCGCGCATCGACCCCTGGTCCATATTGCCGTCGCACGACCCGACATAGCGCAGGATCGTGCGCAGCTTCGCCAGATAAGCCCCTGCTTCGGCAGGCGACCGCATGTCCGGCTTCGACACGATCTCCATCAGCGCCACGCCCGACCGGTTGAGATCGACATAGGAGCTGGTCGGATGCTGATCATGCATCAGCTTGCCCGCATCCTGCTCGACATGGATACGCTCGACCCCGATCACCTTGGTGCTGGTGTCCGGGTTCTTTTCGTCCAGCACGATCTCGATCTGCCCTTCGCCTACGATCGGGTGATAGAGCTGGCTGATCTGATAGCCCTGCGGCAGATCGGCGTAGAAATAATTTTTCCGGTCGAACCGCGACCACCTGTTGATCTGTGCCTCGATCGCCATGCCGGTGCGCACCGCCTGACGGATGCACTCGCGATTGGGCACAGGCAACATGCCGGGCATCGCCGCATCGACCAGGCTGACCTGCGTATTGGGCTCAGCCCCAAACGCGGTCGCGGCGCCGGAAAACAGCTTGGCATTGGTGGTGATCTGGGCATGCACCTCCAGGCCGATCACGACCTCCCACTCGCCGGTTGCGCCCTGGATGCGATAGGTTGATTCAGTCATCAGTCGTCCTTTGAAGGCGTGATCAACGGCACGCCGGGAAAATAGCTGCGATAAAAACGCGGGTCACGGGTCAGGATGGTCGCGTTCAGAGACTGCGCGTGGCCACCGATCAGAAAGTCGGCGAGGATGGATTTAGCCGCCATCGGTTGCTTTCGACGACGATGAACCTGAAAGGCTTTACCCGCCAGAAATGCCCCCTCCGGCATCAAGGGTTCCACATCGATAAGCATCGCAGCCAAAAGAACGCGCAGATCATCCAATGCCTCGAACCTTGGCGCCATTTCGCCAATCACTACCGGGTTTACAAATAGATAGGCACCAAATGCGGCACGATTGATATTGGCAGCGGACCATTCGAACCAATGGGGATCACGATCCAAAACATCAATGAGAACGTTGGAGTCGACAAGGATCACGGTTCGTAATTACCCCGTATCTCCCGCATATACTCATCCGTACTCATGCCGTCAGGATTGGGATATTTTCCGGCGATCGCGTTGATCGCTTCGCGCACCCGTCGGCTTCGCTCCGCTGCTTCCTCAGGGCTGAACCCCAGCGGTGCAACCACCACTTGCCCCGCTTCATTCAGCACAACCTTGTAAGGCTGTCCCGGCACCAGACCGGCGGCATCGCGCATGGCTTTGGGGATCAATATCTGACCCTTGCTCGTCATGGTTCCGGTGTCGATCTTGCTCTGCGCGTTCATTGCCCAATCTCCAGTGTTACCAAGGTAACACTTTGCAACCCTATCTACAATCGCCGGTTACGCGCTGGATGCGATGGGGTGATTCAATCATCGCTTTTTCCGTCTGTTCGCACGCTGTTGAGCGCGCCGTTCGAGAATTTTTTGTCTTTCGCGCGTCAAAGGCTGAGACTTTCCTCGCCCAAATTTTCGCCGCATCAGACCCTCGATGAATCCCTCTCCAATAATTTGGACAAGGATTTCACCGATCCATCTCACCACCACTTGTCCGGCCGCGCCACGAAGCCTGCTCGTTCCTCGATCGCCAAACCGGCGTTCAGCACCGTCTGTTCGTCCAGCGCCTTGCCGATGATCTGCAAGCCGAGCGGCAAGCCCTGACTGTCCACGCCACCGGGCACCGACATGGCGGGCAGCCCTGCCAGCGAGGCGGGCACGGTGAAGACGTCGTTGAGATACATGGCCAGCGGATCGGCCTGCTTCTCGCCCAGCGTGAAGGCTGCGCTCGGCGCGGTCGGGGTCAGCAGCAGGTCGCATTGTTCGAAGGCCAGATCGAAATCGCGCGCGATCAGCGCCCGGACCTTCTGCGCTTGGGTATAATAAGCGTCGTAGAAACCCGCCGATAGCACATAGGTGCCGATCATGATGCGGCGCTTGACCTCCGGCCCGAACCCGGCGGCGCGGGTGGCGGCATACATGTCCTGCAGGCCTGCGCCATCGGGCAGGTCGCGCTGGCCATAGCGCACGCCGTCATAGCGGGCGAGGTTGGACGAGGCTTCGGCAGGGGCGATGATATAATAGGTCGGCAGCGCATATTTGGTACGCGGCAGCGACACCTCCACCACGGTGGCGCCCGCGTCCTTGAGCCAGGCAATCCCCTGATCCCAAAGCGCGGCGATTTCCGGGTTCAGCCCATCGGGGCGATATTCCTTGGGAATACCGACCGTCTTGCCCTTGAGATTGCTCGATAATCCCGCTTCCCACTGCGGCACCGGCCGTTCGAGCGAGGTCGAATCCTTGGGGTCGAACCCGGCCATCACCTCCAGCAGCAACGCATTGTCGCGCACGGTCCGCGCCATCGGCCCGGCCTGATCGAGCGACGAGGCAAAAGCGACGATGCCCCAGCGCGAGCAGCGGCCATAGGTCGGCTTGATGCCGCTGATGCCGGTAAAGGCGGCAGGCTGACGGATCGATCCGCCCGTGTCGGTGCCGGTCGCCGCCGGGCAGAGCCGCGCCGCGATCGCGGACGACGAACCGCCCGACGAACCGCCGGGGGCCAGGGCCGCCCCATCCTTATCAATAGCGCCGCCGCCGTCGCGCTTCCACGGGCTGATGACGTTACCATAATAGCTGGTCTCGTTGGACGATCCCATGGCGAACTGGTCGAGGTTCAGCTTGCCCAGCATCCCCGCGCCCGCATCCCACAGCTTGGCCGACACGGTCGACTCGTAAGTCGGCACGAACCCCTCGAGCATGTGGCTGGCCGCCGTGGTCTGCACGCCCTGCGTACAGAAGAGATCCTTCATGCCGATCGGCACGCCGGACAGGGGCTTCACCTCGCCCGCCGCCAGCGCCTTGTCGGCGGCACCGGCGGCTTCCAGCGCCTTTTCCGGGGTCTCGACGATGAAGGCGTTGAGCGCCTTGGCCGCGGCGACATTGGCGTTGAAGCCCTCGGCGACTTCGCGCGCGGAAAAATCACCTGCGCGGAACCCGTCGCGGATTTCGGCTACGGTAAGGTCTGTAAGGTCAGTCATGCAAAAACTTCCGTTCGCCCTGAGCCTGTCGAAGGGCCGTACTTCACTTCAAAAAAGGGCTGGGCTTCGACAAGCTCAGCCCGAACGGTGAAAGTGATGGTCACTCTATAACTTTCGGCACCGCAAAAAATCCGTGTTCGGCCTGGGGCGCATTCGCCAGCACCTTGTCGCGGACATTGCCGTCGGTCACGACGTCGTCGCGCAAGCGCTGATGGTTGGGGATGACGGCGGTCATCGGCTCGACGCCGCTGACGTCCACCTCACCCAATTGCTCCACCCAGCCAAGGATGTTGTTGAGTTCGGGCACCATCGCCTCGGCTTCGGCATCGCTCACCGAAATGCGCGAGAGGCTGGCGATCTTTTTTACGGTCTGAAGGTCTATCGACATGGGCCATGCCGCTACCACCCGCTTCCCTCCGCTTCAAGCCGGTTTCGCGCCTCTTGCGCACGCCGGTAGCTTGCGTAAGACAGGGGCGCGCAAATGGGGGCTGCGTCGCCCTTGAAAATCGGAGAGCATGGGTGGCCCGCAAATTTCTCTATGTCATCGCAACCCTTGTGGTTCTGGTGATCGCGGCGTTCGCCATCTATGCGATCTGGGGCATGCAGCTTATCCGTGCGGTGATGGTGCCGCGCGAAGACTTTACCGAACTCGCGCCCCTGCCCGCCAACGCCTATGCCGACCCCAAAATGTGGGTCGCCCGCCCGGACATCACGCAGAATAATCCGGCGCTGTGGACGCCCGCAGGCGTCACCCTTCCCGCGACGCTGCCCAAGGCCGCGATCTTCTTCATCCACCCGACCAGCTATATCACCACCTTTGGCGACGCCCATTGGAATGCCGCGCTGGGCGAGAAGGAAGCTGACGCCACCGCCCGCCGCTTCGTGATGGGCCAGGCCAGCGCCTTCAACGCGGCCGGCACCGTCTGGGCACCGCGCTATCGCCAGGCCAATTATGGGGCATTCCTGACCGACAAGCCCGCCGGTGACAAGGCGCTGGCCGCCGCCTATCGCGACGTCGCCCAGGCCTTTGCCGCCTTCCTCGCAGCGAACCCGACCGGCCCGTTGATGCTGGCGGGGCATAGCCAGGGGTCACGCCATCTGATGCAATTGCTGCGCGAGGAAGTCGCAGGCAAGCCGGTGGCCGATCGGGTGGCGGCGGTCTATGCCGTCGGCTGGCCGGTGTCGGTGGAGGCCGATCTGCCCGCGCTCGGCCTGCCCGCCTGCGCCCGCGCGGCCCAGTCCCATTGCATCGTCAGCTGGCAAAGCTATGCCGAACCCGCCGATCCGTCCGCCGTGGTCGAAAGTTTCGAGCGCAGGACCGGCTATACCGGCAAGCCCCGCAAGGGCACGCACATGCTCTGCACCAACCCCATCACCGGCGCGTTCAACGGCGCGGCCCCGGCCAGCGCCAACAAGGGCACGCTCGACGCGCGCGAGCAGGGCCAGCCGCCCAAGCTGCTGACCGGCATCGTCCCCGCGCGCTGCGACACCAGCGGCGTGCTGATGATCGGCGAGCCCGTTGACATGGGGCCGTTCACCCTGCCCGGCAATAATTATCATGTCTATGATTACAGCCTGTTCTGGGGCAATGTCCGCGCCGACGCGCAACAAAGGCTCGCCGCCTTTCAGCAGAAGTGACAGCCCGATAACATGCCATTGGTAACGACGGATCGCGTCGCCTTTCGCGAGGCTTTGCCCGAAGGCGGCCGCCTGGTCGGCATGGATGTCGGCACCAAGACGATCGGCCTTGCGCTATGCGACGCGCGCTGGTCGATCGCCAGTCCCGCCCACACCATCACGCGCGGTAAATTCAGCAAGGACAAGCTGTTGCTGGCCGCCTTCATCACGCAGCAGCAGGTCAAGGGCATCGTCATCGGCCTGCCGCTCAACCTTGACGGCACCGGCAGCCCGCGCAGCCAGTCAAGCCGCGCCTTCGCGCATAATCTTGCGGATTTCGGCCTGCCGGTCCTGCTCTGGGACGAACGCTGGTCAACCCAGGCGGTCACCCGCACGTTGATCGAGGCCGACGCCAGCCGCGCCCGCCGCGACGTGCTGGTCGACAAGCTGGCGGCGAGCTATATCCTTCAGGGTGCCATCGACGGGCTAGTCTCCGGGCTGGAATAGCTCACCCCTCGAACGCCGCGATGATCGGGCATGGCCCCTCGTCCGACGCATGGCATTGCCGCGCCAACCGCTCCAGCGCCGCACGCGCCGCCTGCATCTCGGCGATCTTCGCGTCCAGCGCCGCGATCCGTTCCGACGCCAATTCCCGCGCCCGCGCCCGATCCTGCCCCGCATCCAGATGCAGCAGTTCGCCAATCTGCTCCAACGTGAAGCCCGCCCGCTGCGCGCCCCGGATGAAGCCGAGCCGCCGCGCGTCCGCCGCATCGTAGCGCCGGATGCCCTCGCCCCGCTCCGGCGTGGCGAGCAGGCCGCGCCGCTGATAATAGCGCACCGTCTCCACCCCGACCCCGCTGCTGCGCGCAAGTGCAGAAATCGTCATGCTCATCCCTTGACTCCGTACCATGGTCCGCACCCTATATGGGTGGCATGCCCCCTTTGCCCAAGGATATGCCGTCATGACCCAAGCTCGATCCGCCGCCATCTACCGCATGGTGATGCCCGACCATATCTGTCCCTATGGTATCAAGGCACGTTGGCTGCTCAAGCGGCGCGGCTACCAGGTCGAGGATCATTGGCTCACCAGCCGCGCGGAAACCGATGCGTTCAAGGCGGCGCATGACGTCAAGACCACGCCGCAAATTTTCATCGATGGCCAGCGGATCGGCGGCCATGACGATCTGCGCCGCTTCCTTGGCCTCAAGCTGCGCGATCCCGATGCGACCAGCTATGTGCCCGTTCTCGCCGTGTTCGCGGTGGCCGCGCTGCTGGCGCTGGCGGTCAACTGGCTGACCTTCGCCCCGCTCATCGCCTTCGTCACGGTCGAACGCTTCATCGCCATCGCCATGATGCTGCTCGCCATGCTGAAATTGCAGGATGTCGATCGGTTCGCGACGATGTTCCTGAACTATGACCTGCTTGCCCGCCGCCTGCCACCCTATGGCCGCGCCTACCCGTTCCTGGAACTGGGCGCCGGCGTGCTGATGCTCACGCGCACGCTGAACTGGCTGTCGATCCCGGTCGCGCTCGCCATCGGCGGCATCGGGGCGGTGTCGGTGTTCAAGGCCGTCTATCTCGAAAAGCGCACGCTCAAATGCGCCTGCGTCGGCGGCAGCAGCAACGTCCCGCTCGGCTTCGTGTCGCTCACCGAAAATGTGATGATGGTGGCGATGGCAGTATGGATGACGGCAGGCATCCATTAAATAAAAAGCGCGGATGCTGACAAGCATCCATTAAACAAAAAGCGCGGATGACGGCAGGCATCCATTAAACGGGTCGTGCAGGGTGATGCAAAGGTCCAGGCCGGGGACGACCTCATTAGACAACCCAATCGGCCGAGGCGATCCCCTGCGCATAGAGTAGCACCGACAGGTCGCCATGGACGATCTCGGCGGCGGCGGCGGCGCGGGTCACTGGCTTAGCATGATAGGCAACGCCCAGCCCCGCCCCTTCGATCATTGGAATATCATTCGCGCCGTCGCCCACAGCCAGGGTCAGGGCGCGATCGATACCATCCGCAATGGCCGCTTCCAGTTCCGCCCGCTTGCGCGCCGCATCGACGATCGGACGGGTGACGGTGCCCAGCAGCGCGCCATCGGCAATCTCCAGGACATTGGCGACATGCATGTCGAAGCCGATTTCTTCTGCCACGGGTCCGGTAAAGCGCGTGAAGCCGCCCGACACCAGCAAGGTCCGCGCGCCCCGCGCCTTCATCGTGCGGACCAGCGCCTTCGCGCCGCCCATGATGACGACCCGCTCTTGCCGACATTGGTCGATGGCGCTGTCGGGCAAGCCCTTGAGCAAAGCGACACGGCCATGCAGCGCGCCTTCGAAATCCAGCTCCCCGCGCATCGCCCGCTCGGTGATCTCGGCGATCTGCGGCTTGATTCCGGCATAGTCGGCCAGTTCGTCGATGCACTCGACGGTGATCATGGTAGAATCCATGTCGGCGATCAGCAGCTTTTTCTCGCGCCCCTCGACCGGCTGGACGATCACGTCGATGCCCTGCCCGATATCGGCCAGTGCCGCGCGCGCGGATACAGGGTCGGCGGCGAAGAACAGGTCCGCCGCCTTGTCGCGGTCGAGCCACAGGCTCTGCCCCGGCTGGCACCCCGCCTGCGCCAGCCTATCGGCGGCGGCCGCAATATCCCCCTGCCCGATCGAGCCACTTGCCACTAAGGTCGCGACGAACATGAACACTCCTGACACACAGCAGGGCGAATCCCGCCCACGGGTCGCGCTTATTGCCGGGCCGACCGCCAGCGGCAAGAGCGCGCTCGCCATTGCCCTTGCCAAAGCCACAGGCGGCATCGTCATCAACGCCGACGCAAGCCAGGTCTATGCCGACCTTGCCATCCTGTCCGCACGGCCAAGCGCGGACGAGATGGGCGATGTGCCCCACCGCCTGTTCGGCCATATCGACGGGGCACAGGCCTGCACCGCGCCGCGCTGGGCGGCCGAGGCGAAGGCGCAGATCGCCGCCGCCCAGGAGCAGGGCCGCCTGCCCATCCTGGTCGGTGGCACGGGCCTCTATATCCGCACCCTGCTCGACGGCATCGCGCCGGTGCCGGACATCGACCCGGACATACGCGCGACAGTGCGCGCCTTGCCCGTTGCGGAAGCCCATGCCGCGCTGACCCACGAAGACCCGGAAGCCGCCGCCCGGCTGGCACCCGCCGACACAACCCGCGTCGCCCGCGCGCTGGAAGTTGTACGGTCCACAGGCAAGCCGTTGAAACAGTGGCAGCAGCATAAGAGCGGCGGCATCGCCGACCAGATCACGCTCGTCCCCATGATCCTGCGCCCGCCGCGCGACTGGCTGATCGACCGTTGCGACCGGCGTTTCGTACAGATGATCGACGCGGGTGCGATCGAAGAGGTCGAGGCGCTGCTCGCCCGCCACCTTCACCCCGACCTGCCGGTCATGCGCGCGATCGGCGTGCCCGAAATCCGCGCCTGGTTGGGCGGCGAGATCGACCGGGAAACGATGATCGAACGCGGCGCGCTCGCCACCCGCCAATATGCCAAGCGCCAATATACCTGGTTCACCAACCAGCCCCCATCACATTGGCCGCGCGAAACAAGGGAAATTGATAACAATCTGATCGATGAATTAGCAATTAAATTACAACAATAGCGCTTGACCCGTCATTTTATGTCCATTAGAGGCTGCCACCTTGCTATCGCAGGTCCGCTGTCGCAAAGGACGGGGCTTGCATCATATGAGAAGGATTTATCGTGGCCGAAAAGAGCGGCGCGGACATATTGGTTGAATGCCTGATCGATCTCGGTGTCGAGGTCGTGTTCGGCTATCCCGGCGGCGCGGTGCTGCCCATTTATGACGCGCTCTACAATCACCCCACGATCAAGCATGTGCTGGTCCGCCACGAACAGGGCGCGACCCACATGGCGGAGGGCTATGCCCGCTCGACCGGCAAGCCCGGCGTCGTCCTGGTCACCTCCGGCCCCGGCGCGACCAATGCCGTCACCGGCATCACCGACGCGCTGATGGATTCGATCCCGATGGTCGTCATCACCGGACAGGTGCCGACGCAACTGATCGGCACCGATGCGTTCCAGGAAGCGGACACGGTCGGCATCACGCGCCACTGCACCAAGCATAATTATCTGGTGAAAGACCCCGGCAAGCTGGCGGGCGTCGTTCATGAGGCATTCCACATCGCCACGACGGGTCGCCCCGGCCCGGTCGTCATCGACATTCCCAAAAATGTCCAGATCGCGACCGCACCCTATAAGCGTCCTGAACCGGTCCAGCATGCCAGCTACCGTCCGCAGATCAAGGCGGACGCGGCGGGCATCGACGCGGCCGTTGAAATGCTGGCCGCGGCGGAGCGCCCCATCTTCTACACCGGCGGCGGCGTCATCAATAGCGGCCCGCAGGCCAGCGCCCTGTTGCGCGAACTCGCCGCGCTCACCGGCGCGCCCGTCACCTCGACCCTGATGGGCCTGGGCGCCTTTCCCGCATCGTCCGACCAGTGGCTGGGCATGTTGGGGATGCATGGCACCTATGAAGCCAATTGGGCGATGAACCAGGCCGACCTCATCCTGTGCGTCGGCGCGCGTTTCGATGATCGCGTCACCGGGCGTCTGGATGCCTTCGCGCCCAACAGCCGCAAGGTCCATATCGATATCGACCGCAGCTCGATCAATAAGATCGTCGATGTCGATGTCGCCATCCAGGCCGACGTCGCCAGCGCGCTCGACGACATGATCGCCCTGTGGAAGCAGCGCGGCCATGAGCAGGCCGACCTGTCGGCATGGTGGGACCGGATCGCGGAATGGCGGACGAAGAAGTCGCTCGCCTATGTCGAAAACGGCACCGAAATCATGCCCCAGCGCGCGATCGCGGACCTCTACACAGCCTGCCAGGCGACCGGCAAGGATGTCATCATCACCACCGAAGTCGGCCAGCATCAAATGTGGGCGGCGCAGCATTTCGGCTTCGAAGCCCCCAATAAGTGGCTGACTTCCGGGGGCCTGGGCACGATGGGCTATGGCTTCCCCGCCGCCATCGGCGCGCAGATGGGCAATCCCGACAGCCTCGCCATCTGCATCGCGGGCGACGCCTCGGTGCAGATGAACATTCAGGAAATGGGTACCGCCAGCCAATATCGTCTGCCGGTCAAGCTGTTCATCCTGAACAATGAATATATGGGCATGGTCCGCCAGTGGCAGGAACTGACCTATGAAAGCCGCTATTCCAACAGCTATTCGGACAGCCTGCCCGACTTCGTGAAGCTGGGCGAGGCCTATGGCTGGACCGGCATTCGCATCGAACAGCCGGGCGATCTGGAGGCCGGCATCCGCCAGATGCTGGAAACGCCAGGCCCGGTGATCGTCGATTGCCGCGTGGCCAAACTGTCCAACTGCTTCCCGATGATCCCGTCGGGCGCGGCCCATACCGAAATGATGCTCGATCCCAACCAGATCGCCGGCATCATGTCGGATGAGGCGAAAGCCTTAGTATGAGGATGGGGGTGTGACGCAGCACCTCCAACTGCGCGTCCATGTCAGCGAACCGTGGGATTTCGAGCGGATCGCGGGCACGGCCGAGCTGTCGGGCTGGACCATCGACCATGCCGACCCGGCCAATGACGAATGGGTCGTGCATCTGGACGAGGGATTCGACTTTCACGAGCGGCATATCGGCACGCTGCTGGTCGGTCCCCGCTATGTCGGCGAACATCTCCACCGGATGTTCGATGCGGTGGCGGGCCTGCCCGTCCGCGTCGCCCACCGGCAGGATGATGGCTGGCATTATGCCTTTACGGCGATGATTTCGGAACGGGCAGATCCCAGTGACGCCCATGACGATAGGAATGACGGGACAAGCATGTGATGCATATCCAGGAAGAATTGAACCAGCGGCACGTCCTGTCGCTGACCGTTTCGAACGAAGCGGGCATATTGGCGCGCATCGCGGGCCTGTTCACCGCGCGCGGCTATAATATCGACAGCCTGACCGTGGCGGACATCACCGACGATCACAGCGTCAGCCGCATCACCATCGTCACCAACGGCCCGCCCAAGGTGATCGACCAGATCATCGCCCAACTCGACCGGCTGGTGCCCGTCCACAAGGTCACCGACCTGACCGAAGTCGGCCCCTTCGTCGAACGCGAGCTGGCGCTGGTCAAGGTCAAGGGCACGGGCGAGGACCGGATCGAAGCGCTGCGCCTGGCCGACGTGTTCCGCGCCAAGGTGGTCGACACGACGATCGAAAGCTTCATTTTCGAAATCACCGGCACCACCGACAAGATCGACAATTTCGTCGGGCTGATGCGCCAGATCGGCCTGGTCGAAGTCGGCCGCACCGGCGTCGTCGGCCTGATCCGGGGAAAAGAACCGGTTTAACCACTTCCCCTCTCCCCTGCGGGGAGAGGGTTGCGCAGACTTGGCAGCTTGCTGCCTAGTCGAAGCTGGGAGAGGGGGCACGACGTTTCAGCGTCCCCACCCCCGCTCCAACTTCATCTAGGCCCGGCCGCGCCGAGCCAAGATTTCATATCCTCTCCCCGGCGGGGCGAGGAGATACGTTCGAGGGAAGAGACAGTCATGAAGGTTTATTACGATCACGATGCGGACATCGGCCTGATCAAGGGCAAGAAGGTCGCCATCCTGGGCTATGGTTCGCAGGGTCATGCCCATGCGCAGAATCTGCGTGACAGCGGCGTCGCCGAAGTCGCCATCGCACTGCGCGCCGGTTCCGCCTCCGCCAAGAAGGCCGAGGGCGCAGGCTTCAAGGTCATGCCGAACGCGGAAGCCGCCGCCTGGGCCGACGTGTTCATGATCCTGGCCCCCGACGAGCATCAGGCCGCCATCTATGCCGACGACGTCCACGCCAATCTGCGCCCCGGCGCGGCGCTGGCCTTTGCCCATGGCCTCAACGTCCATTTCGGCCTGATCGAGCCGCGCAAGGATGTGGACGTCATCATGATCGCGCCCAAAGGCCCCGGCCACACCGTTCGCGGCGAATATGTGAAGGGCGGCGGCGTCCCCTGCCTGATCGCCATCCATCAGGATTCGACCGGCAACGCGCATGACATCGCCCTGTCCTACGCCAGCGGCGTCGGCGGCGGTCGCAGCGGCATCATCGAAACCAATTTCCGCGAAGAATGCGAAACCGACCTGTTCGGCGAGCAGGCGGTCCTCTGCGGCGGCGCGACCGCGCTGGTCCAGGCCGGGTTCGAAACGCTGGTCGAAGCCGGTTACGCGCCGGAAATGGCCTATTTCGAATGTCTGCACGAATTGAAGCTGATCGTCGATCTGATGTATGAAGGCGGCATCGCCAACATGCGCTATTCGATCTCGAACACCGCCGAATATGGCGATATCAAGACCGGCCCGCGCATCATCACCGAAGAAACCAAGAAGGAAATGAAGCGCGTCCTGGCCGACATCCAGTCGGGCCGCTTCGTCAAGGACTTCGTCCTCGACAACCGTGCCGGTCAGCCCGAACTCAAGGCCAGCCGCATCGCCGCCCAGCGCCACCCGATCGAGGAAACCGGCGCCAAGCTGCGCGCGATGATGCCCTGGATCGGTGCCAACAAGCTGGTGGATCAGGAAAAGAACTGATTGTCGCCTCCTCCCTTCGACGAGGCCGGAAGGCGCGTTCGAAGGGAGGGGGATGATCAGCGATGGACCGACAGGATCGGCTCCTTTCTATTGCAGGATGCGCGCGATCATAGGCATGGCCTTGCGCAGGCGCACGCCATCGCAGTCCGGCTCGCCGCAGGTGCAGGCTTCGAGCGTATAGCGGACACCGCACATGACCAGCGTATCGCGGTCAAAGCTATAGTTGGAAATGCCCGCGCGCTCGACTTTTTCCTGGGCCATGGCCTTGAGAGACATGCGAGTCCTACCTTCTTGTTAGGCGTCGATAGTTGATGCTGCGCTGCACAATGTCAATTAACCGACATTGGTTCCGACACTATTTGTCATAATATTGTCTTGCGAATGCCACGGCTCGACGTAGCGCAGGCACCCGCTTGCACCGGACGCGCTCCCCTCCCATATGCCGCCCATGAACGACCAACATCGCAGCACCATGCCGGTCTGGCATGGCACCACCATCATGTCCGTCCGCAAAAATGGCAAAGTCGTCGTCGCTGGCGATGGCCAGGTGTCGATGGGCCAGACCGTCATGAAGCCCAATGCGCGCAAGGTGCGCCGCCTGCATGACGGCTCCGTCATTGGCGGCTTTGCCGGCGCGACGGCGGACGCCTTTACCTTGTTCGAGCGGCTGGAGGCCAAGCTGGAGCGGCATAACGGGCAGTTGATGCGCTCGGCCGTCGAACTGGCCAAGGACTGGCGCACCGACAAATATCTGCGCAATCTGGAAGCGATGATGATCGTCGCGGATAAGGATGTGACGCTGATCCTGACCGGTAATGGCGACGTGCTGGAGCCGTTGAACGGCGTTGCGGCGATCGGATCGGGCGGCAATTTCGCATTGGCGGCGGCGCGGGCGCTGGTGGACTATGAGGCGGATGCCGAGGCGCTGGCGCGCAAAGCGATGGCCGTGGCGGCGGACATTTGCGTCTATACCAATGATCAACTGACCATCGAGACGCTGGATTCCGTCGCCTGATATTTCCTAGCCCTCTCCCGCCTTCGCGGGAGAGGGATGGGTGAGGGTCTTTCTTGATTGCAAGGATAAGACCCTCACCGACTTCGCCTAGATCGCTTCGCGATCAAGTCTCCGTAGCCTCTCCCGCGAAAGCGGGAGAGGAAAAGAAGAGATCGACATAGAGATGAACGACAATCTGACCCCCAAAGCCATCGTCGCGGCGCTTGACGCGCATATTATCGGCCAGAAGGATGCCAAGCGCGCTGTCGCTGTCGCGCTGCGCAATCGCTGGCGGCGGCAGCATCTGCCCGACGATCTGCGCGACGAGGTGACGCCCAAAAACATCCTGATGATCGGGCCGACGGGGTGCGGCAAGACCGAGATCAGCCGTCGTCTTGCGAAGCTGGCCGATGCGCCTTTCGTGAAGGTCGAGGCGACCAAGTTCACCGAGGTCGGCTATGTCGGCCGGGACGTCGAACAGATCGTCCGCGACCTGGTCGAGGAAGCGGTACGGCTGGAGAAGGACCGTCGCCGCGAAGCCGTGCGCGAAGCGGCGTCGGAGGCGGCGATGAACCGTCTGCTCGACGCGCTTACGGGCAAGGAAGCGAGCGAAGCGACCCGCCTGTCCTTCCGCCAGCGGATCGAACAGCACCAGATGAACGATGTCGAGGTCGAGGTGGAAATCGCCGACAGCCCGTCGATGCCGATGGATATTCCCGGCATGGGCGGCCAGATCGGCATGATCAACCTGTCCGACATGATGTCCAAGGCGCTGGGCCAGAATCAGAAGAAGCGCCGCAAGCTGCGCGTCGCCGATGCCTGGGACAAGCTGGTCGAGGAAGAGCAGGACAAGCGTCTGGACCAGGATGATGTCGCGCGCGTCGCCATCACCAGCGCCGAGCAGAATGGCATCGTTTTCCTGGACGAGATCGACAAGATTGCGGTCAGCGATGTGCGTGGCGGATCGGTCAGCCGCGAAGGCGTGCAGCGCGACCTATTGCCGCTGATCGAGGGCACGACGGTCGCGACCAAATATGGCCCGCTCAAGACCGACCATATCCTGTTCATCGCGTCTGGCGCTTTCCATGTTGCAAAGCCCAGCGATCTGCTGCCCGAATTGCAGGGGCGCTTGCCGATCCGGGTCGAGTTGCAGGCGCTGACCGAGGAGGATTTCGTCGCGATCCTGTCGGACACCAAGGCGAGCCTGGTGGCGCAATATCGCGCGCTGTTGGCGACCGAGGGCGTGACCATCGACCTGACGCCCGAAGGCATCCGCGCGGTGGCGCGGATCGCGGCCGAAGTGAATGGCGAGGTCGAGAATATCGGCGCCCGCCGCCTGCAGACAGTGATGGAAAAGCTGCTGGAGGATGTGAGCTTCGAGGCGGAGGATCGGCGCGGTGAAACGCTGGTGGTCGATGCCGCCTATGTCGAAAAGCAACTGAATGCGATCGCGCGCGACACCGACCTTAGCCGCTACGTCCTGTGATCCATAGGCCG
Source organism: Sphingobium sp. SA2 (assembly GCF_032227065.1). Classification (NCBI taxonomy): domain Bacteria; kingdom Pseudomonadati; phylum Pseudomonadota; class Alphaproteobacteria; order Sphingomonadales; family Sphingobiaceae; genus Sphingobium; species Sphingobium sp. SA2. The sequence continues at coordinate 1,979,642 of NZ_JAPMXX010000006.1, read as the reverse complement.
CCGACCGATCCCATGCGGATCGGTCGGCGGCCTGATCGCAATCAGTTCATCGCCAAGATCATGTTGCGCACCTGGGGATAGACCTGGCTTTCCCATTTGCTGCCGGAAAAGACGCCATAATGGCCGACGCCGGGTTGGAGATGGTGGCGTTTGAGATGCGGGCGCAAGCCTGTGCATAGGCCATGCGCCGCTGACGTCTGTCCTACGGCGCAGACATCATCCTTTTCGCCTTCGACGGTGAGCAAGGCGGTGTGACGAATGGCGCCCGGCTTGACCAAGCGGCCCCGGTGCATCAATTCGCCCTTGGCGAGCGAGGCTTTCTGGAACACCAGATCGACGGTTTCGATGTAGAATTCGCGGGTCATGTCGAGGACCGCGAAATATTCCTCGTAGAAATTCTTGATTTTGTCGGCTTCGACCGTCTTGCCGTCGGCCAATAGCTGATAGAGTTCGCGATGCTGCGCGCCATGGCGCTCCATATTCATCGCCATGAAGGCGGCAAGCTGGATGAAGCCGGGATAGACTTCGCGCCCGTGCCCCGCATAACGGAACGGCACGACCGAAATCAGATTTTTCTCGAACCATTCGATCGGCTTTTCATTGGCCAGATCGTTGACCGCGGTCGGCGCGGCATTGGGATCGATCGGCCCGCCCATCAGCGTCATCGACCGGGGCGTCGCCGCATCCTTGTCTTCCGCCATCAACGCCACGGCGGCGAGCGCCGGAACGCAGGGCTGGCATACCGACACCATATGCGCGCCCGGCCCCATATGCTGGAAAAACTGGATCACATAGTCGACATAATCCTCGAACCCGAAGCGGCCTGCGGACAGCGGCACGTCGCGGGCGTTCTTCCAGTCGGTGATATAGACGTCATGATCGCGCAACAGGGTTTCGACCGTGCTGCGCAACAGGGTGGAGAAATGGCCGGACATGGGCGCGACTACCAGCACCTTGGGCTGGGCCGCATCGACTTCGTCCTTGACGAAGTGCAGCAGGTCGCCGAACGGCAGATCCAGAGCTACTTCTTCACGAACGCTCACCTGTGCGTTGCCGCTGGTAACAGTGCCAATATCATAGGCGGGGCGTTTGTGCGTGAGCTTGGCGCCCTGGAACACATCCATCAGCGCGAACAGGCGGCGAGGCATCGCCCATTGCGCCATCGGTCCCATTCTGTCTCGCATGCCAAGCGCAATTTGCGCGCCAAAGCGCGCTGGCGCCAACATGTCGTTCCAGGCCTGATAACCGCTGTAGAGCATTCGCATAATCGCAATCTTGCCTTGTTACATCACCGCCAACGAATCGGTCTTATCATGTAACGCTATACAATCTTTTTATGTTGCGCCGCATCATCATAAATGGGAGGTTCTTGTCAGCGGGAGGGATTGCCATGGCTATCGCGGAACTCACTTTATCCAGCAAAAATTATTCCTCCTGGTCGCTGCGCGGCTGGCTGTTGTGCCGGATTGCCGGGCTGCATGTCCAAGAAAAAATGATCGCGCTGAATGATCCGGAGAATCGCGCGGAACTGCTATTGTTATCGCCCTCCGTACTCGTCCCGCGCCTGACCCATGAGGGGGCGAGTGTGTGGGATACGCTGGCGATCGCCGAATATCTGCATGAACTCTATCCCGATGCGGGCATGTATCCCGCCGACCGCATCGCCCGCGCCCATTGCCGGTCGGTGTCGGGGGAAATCCATTCAGGCTTTGCAAACCTGCGCTCCGCCCTGCCGATGAACCTGAAGGTCCGGCATGCGCGCTTTCCCATATTTTCCGGCGCGAAGCCGGATATCGAGCGAATCGAAGCAATCTGGGCGGAATGCCTCGACAGCTACGGCGGTCCCTGGCTGTTCGGGGACAAGCCCACCGTGGCCGATGCGATGTTCGCGCCCGTCGCCGAACGTTTCCTGACCTATGCCGTGCCAGTGTCGGCGACCGCCGCAGCCTATTGCCAGACGATCAATGGCTGGCCGCTGATGCGCGAATGGATCGACGAAGCGCGGATCGAGCCGGACGAAGTCGAGGAACTCGATATCGAATTCTGACGCGCCCTTCCCCCTGCGGCGGCGTGGGGATAGAAGCGGGTCATGACGATACGCACGCTTGGCCTGGCTCTGGCCCTCACTGCCGCCCTTCCCGCCTCTCTCGCTGCGCAGACGACCGATCCGCAGCAATTGGCCCACTCCGTCAGCACGCTGGCATCGGACCTGTTCGAAGGGCGCGCGCCTGGCACGATTGGGGAGGAGCGAACGATCGGCTATCTGGTCGGGCGCTTTCAGGCTTTGGGATTGGAGCCGGGTGGTCCCGATGGCCAGTGGGTGCAAAGCGTGCCCCTGCTCCACACCCGCCTCGGCAAGGCTGAGAGGCTGGGCGTCGCGCAGGGCGGCGTCACGACGGACTGGACCGTTGGCAGCCACGTCTATCTTTCCACCCTCCAGCCCAAGGACAAGGTTGCGGTGGAGGCCGCGCCGTTGGTGTTCGTGGGCTATGGCGTCTCCGCACCGGAACGCGGCTGGGATGATTATAAGGGCGTGGACCTCAAGGGGAAGGTCGCGGTCTTCCTGATCAATGATCCCGATTTCGAAGCGACCAAAGGCGAGGATGCGTTTGGCGCATTCGGCGGACGCGCCATGACCTATTATGGCCGTTGGACCTACAAGTTCGAGGAAGCCGCGCGGCGCGGGGCGATCGGTGCGTTGATCGTCCATGACACGCCCGGCGCGGGCTATGGCTGGAATGTGGTCGTCAGTCCCGGTGGCGAAAATTACGATCTGGTTCGTCCGGCAGACAAGTTGACCAGCCTGGCGGTACAGGGCTGGGTCGAGGGAGATGCCGCCAATGCCTTGTTCGATGGCGCGAGCCTCGATCTGGCTGCGCTGCGCAAGCAGGCGCGCAGCAAGGCGTTCCGGCCGGTGGAACTGACCGGCGCGCGCTTCTCCGCCGCCTTCCCGGTGACGCAGGAAGTGGTGCAAAGCGCCAATGTGCTGGCGCGCATCCCCGGCACCAAGCGGCCGGACGAAACGGTGATGTATGGCGCGCATTGGGATGCCTATGGCAAGGGGGCGCCCGACGCCCAGGGACGCATCTATCGCGCCGGGGCCAATGACGATGCGCTTGGCATCGCAGGTCTGTTCGAGATTGCGCGCGCGTTCAAGGCTGGCCCGGCCCCCGATCGATCGGTTTTGTTCGCGGCCTGGACGGCGGAGGAGCGCGGGTTGCTCGGTTCCGAACATTATGCCCAGAACCCGGTGTGGCCCTTGGACAGCACCGTCGCCAACCTGACCCTCGATATCCTCCAGACTGCCGGCAAGGCGAAAGATGTCATTTTGGTCGGCAAGGGCCAAAGCACATTGGAGGATGATCTGGCGAAAGTCGCCGCTGCCCAAGGCCGTGTCGTCACGCAGGAAAGCCTGCCCGAACGCGGCCTCTTCTATCGCGCCGACCATTTCTCAATGGCCAAGCAAGGCGTTCCCGTGTTGCTGCTGATGGGCATTGCCGGGGCGTCCGACCTAGTCGAAGGCGGCCGCGCGGCGGGACAGGCCTGGGTCGATGCCTATACCGGCCAATGCTATCATCAGGCGTGCGACGCGATCGGCCCGGATTGGAAGCTGGATGGCGCGGCGCAGGATGTCGACTTGCTGCTGAACATCGGCCGCGACCTCGCCAGTTCGACCCGCTGGCCGCAATGGAAGCCGGGATCGGAATTCAAGGCGGTGCGGGACAAGAGCGCGGCGGCGCGCCGCTGACGCCTGAAGGCAGGCAGACTTTCCACGCGATCGGGGCACCGGAGCGCGGCCAAGAAAAAAGGGCTTCTCCCGCATGGGAGAAGCCCTTTTTTTTCAGCCTAGCTTGTCAGCCGATCAAGCGGCCAGCTTGCGCAGCACATATTGCAGGATGCCGCCGTTCAGGAAATATTCCAGCTCGTTGATCGTGTCGATCCGGCACAGCGCAGTGAAGGTGAAAGTCGAACCGTCGGCGCGCTTGACGATAACGTCCACGTCCTGGCGCGGCTTGAGGCCCGCGACATTCTGGATGGTGAAGGTTTCATCGCCAGTCAGGCCCAGCGTGTCCTTGCTCTCGCCATCCTTGAACTGGAGCGGCAGCACGCCCATGCCGACCAGGTTCGAGCGGTGGATACGCTCGAAGCTTTCGACGATGACCGAGCGAACGCCCAGCAGGTTGGTGCCCTTGGCCGCCCAGTCGCGCGACGAGCCGGTGCCATATTCCTTGCCGCCGATGACGACCAGCGGCGTGCCGTCGGCCTTATGCTTCATCGCCGCGTCATAGATGGGCATGACTTCGCCTTCATAGCGGGTCATGCCGCCTTCGACGCCGTCGAGCATCTGGTTCTTGATGCGGATGTTGGCGAAGGTGCCGCGCATCATGACTTCATGATGGCCACGGCGCGCGCCATAGCTGTTGAAGTCGGCCTGCGCGACCTGATGCTCGCTCAGCCACTGGCCGGCCGGGCTGCTCGCCTTGATCGAACCGGCGGGTGAGATGTGGTCGGTGGTGATCGAGTCACCGAAGATCGCCAAGGGCTTGGCTTCGATGATGTCGTTGACCGGCGCCGGCGTCATGCTCAGCCCTTCGAAATAGGGCGGGTTGGCGACATAGGTGGAACCTGCGCGCCAGCTATAGGTGTCGGAGCCCGTCACGTCGATCGCCTGCCAGTGCTCGTCACCCTTATAGACATTGGCGTAGCGCGCCTGGAACATCGCACGGTCCATGCAGCCTGCCATGGTCGAGGCGACCTCGGCATTGGTGGGCCAGATGTCCTTGAGATAGACGTCGTTACCCGCCGTGCTGACGCCGATCGGCGTGGTGATGAAGTCTTCGATCACCGTGCCCTTGAGCGCATAAGCCACGACCAGCGGCGGGCTGGCGAGGAAGTTGGCGCGCACGTCGGGCGACACGCGGCCTTCGAAGTTGCGGTTGCCCGAAATGACGGCAGCCGCGACCAGGCCGTTTTCGTTGATCGCCGCGCTGATCGCAGGGGCGAGAGGCCCGGAATTGCCGATGCAGGTGGTGCAACCATAGCCCACGAGGTTGAAGCCGATCGCGTCCAGATGCTCCTGGAGGCCTGCCTTGTTGAAATAGTCGGTGACGACTTGGCTGCCGGGGGCCAGCGAGGTCTTGACCCAGGGCTTGGGCTTGAGGCCCAATTCGTTCGCCTTCTTGGCGACGAGGCCCGCGGCGACCATGACGCCGGGGTTCGACGTGTTGGTGCAGCTGGTGATGGCGGCAATGGTGACGTCGCCGTCGCCGATGTCGAAATCCTCGCCTTCGACCGGAACGCGCTGCTGCGCCTTCTTGTATACGTTGGCCAAGTCGGCGTTGAACACGTCATCGACTTGCGGCAGCGAGACGCGGTCCTGCGGGCGCTTGGGGCCGGCGAGGCTGGGGACGACGGTGGCGAGGTCCAGTTCCAGCGTGTCGGTGAAGACCAGATCGGCGGTGGGGTCGATCCAGAAGCCCTGCTGCTTGGCATAGGCTTCGACCAGCGCGAGATTTTCGTCGCTGCGGCCGGTCAGGCGCATATAGTCGATCGTCTTGTCGTCGATGCCGAAGAAGCCGCAGGTTGCGCCATATTCGGGAGCCATGTTCGCCAGCGTCGCACGGTCGGCGAGGCTGAGCGAGGCCAGGCCGGGGCCGAAATATTCCACGAAACGGCCGACAACGCCCTTCTTGCGCAGCATTTCGGTGCAGGTCAGCACCAGATCCGTGGCGGTCACGCCTTCGTTCATCGTGCCGACCAGCTTGAAGCCGACGACTTCGGGGATGAGCATGGAGACGGGCTGGCCCAGCATCGCCGCTTCCGCCTCGATCCCGCCGACGCCCCAGCCCAGGACGCCCAGGCCGTTGACCATCGTGGTGTGGCTGTCGGTGCCGACGCAGGTGTCGGGATAGGCGACCATATTGCCATCGGCATCTTCGCTCGACCAGACGGCCTGGGCAATATTTTCCAGGTTGACCTGATGGCAGATGCCGGTGCCGGGGGGCACGGCGTAGAAATTGTTGAGCGACTTGCTGCCCCATTTCAGGAAGTCGTAGCGCTCCATATTGCGCTGATATTCGATTTCGACATTCTGTTCGAACGCCTTGGGCGTGCCGAACTCATCGACCATGACCGAGTGGTCGATGACGAGATGGACGGGCACCTGCGGGTTGATCTTGCTGGCGTCCGCGCCGAGCGCGTTCATCGCGTCGCGCATCGCGGCCAGATCGACGACGCATGGTACGCCGGTGAAATCCTGCAGCAGCACGCGCGCGGGGCGATACTGGATCTCGCGCTGGGCCTTGCCCTTGTCATTCTGCCAATCGACGATCGCCTGAATGTCCTCGACCGTCACGGTGACGCCATCTTCGAAGCGGAGCAGGTTTTCGAGCAGCACCTTCATCGAGAAAGGCAGTCGCGAAACGTCTCCCAATTTCGCGGCGGCTTTTTCGAGCGAATAAAAAGCGATGTCCTTGCCGTCGACATTCAAAATGTCGCGGGTGCCGAGCGTGTCCTGTCCGATGGCGGTCATAAGTTGTGCGTCTCCTCGCAAATGCCGCGGCCATGCGGAGGCAAGTTGACGCTTTCCACCCGTCTCTCGCCGACCGGCCCGATGGTCCGGGCAGCAAGGTGGAGGGATGCGCCCCAACCGTCGGCCGAAGCGGGTATGTCCCGATGTTGCAGCGCCATACAGACTGCCGCGCCCAAGTCAAATGGACAAAGCAACCGTTGCACCTTTGGAGGAGGCGCATTTTTTGCGCTTGCCTGACCAAAGCGGGAAACAACCGCCTATAATGACGTTAGTGCGAGACAATGGGGGATTTTCCACATGCACCCTTCCCAAGTCCTGCCGACCCGCGACATGATCGCCGTCTATCGCCCAGGTGGCGTAATGCGCTGTCCCGATTGCGGGCAGAGCCAGTGGCTGATCGGTCGAGTAATGGCGGAATGCGCCTGTTGCGAAGCGGCCCTGCCGCTGGATCTTGGCTATCGGGCGTGGCTCGATATCACCAACGCCCCGCCCCGATCCCTGCGCCTCTGATCAACGCGCTTTTTCGGCCGCAATCCAACCATCGATCTGGCTTTCCAGCACCGTCAGCGGCACGGCACCTTGGGCCAGAACCGCGTCATGGAAACGGCGGAGGTCGAACTTTGCGCCCAGGTCCGCTTCGGCCTTCGTCCGCAATGCCCTGATCCTGATTTCGCCGAGCTTGTAGCCCAGCGCCTGACCCGGCCAACTGATATAGCGATTGACCTCGGCATCGATATTGGCCGCGGACAGCGCGCTGTTGTCGGCCATGAAAGCGACGGCGCGCGCCTTGTCCCAGCCCTTGGCGTGGAGGCCGGTATCGACCACCAGACGGCAGGCGCGCCACATTTCGTAGGACAGGCGGCCCATCATCTTTTCGGGCGTGTCGTAGAGGCCCATCTCCTCACCCAAATATTCGGTGTAGAGCGCCCATCCTTCGACATAGGCGGTGAAGCCCGCGAGATATTTGCGGAAGGGCGGGAGCGGCAATTCCTGTTGCAGGGCGATCTGGTTATGATGGCCGGGCACGGCTTCGTGGGCTGTGAGCGCGGGCAGTTCCCAGAAGGGGCGCTGGTCGAGCCTGGACGTGTTGACGAAATAGGTGCCCGCTATGCCGCTCTCCGGCGCACCGGGCATATAATAAGCAGTGGTCGTGCCTTCGGCCTCGGCCTCTGGAATGGGTTTGAGGCCATAGGGCAGACGCGGTAGGGTGTTGAAATAGCGTGGCAGCAGGCCGTCGATCGCCTTGGCCTGACGCGCGGCGACCTGGAGCAGTTCCTCCGGCGTCTTGGCATAATAGCGTGGGTCGGTACGCAGGTGCGCGATGAAGGCGGCGCGGCTGGGATAGTCGGCCTTCGCCGCCACATCGTCCATGCGGGCGCGGATGCGGGCGACTTCGGACAGACCGATGGCGTGAATCTGGTCGGGGGTCAGGTCAGTCGTTGTATGCGTCCGAACCCGGCTGGCATACCAGGCCGCGCCGCCCGGCAGGGTCGAGGCGCTGTCGCTCTTGCGGCAGGCGGGCAGATAATCCTTCACGAACAGGTCATGCCATTTGCCATATTCGGGCGTGATGACGTCGCGGATCAGGGCGATGACGCGCGCCTGCATCGCGGACCAATCGGCATCGCTGATCGTGCGGGGCTTGGGGCGGGTGAACGGCTCGTAGAAGCGGGTCGATTCCGGCTTGCCCGCCACGATGCCGCTGATGGTGGCCGCATAATTGCCCAGCACTGAGCAAGGCAGAACATAGCCGCCCTCGATCGCCTGACGGGTGATGGCGAGGGCGTCGCCATTTTGTTTCGGGTAGAGCGACAGGCGAGTGAGATAGCTGTCATAGTCGGCGCGGTCGTAGAAAGGCTGGCCATCGCCCATGCCTGCAAAACCCTGGTGCCAGCCATAATAGGTGGTGAACAGCATCAGCCGTTCGGCCTGATGCGCCTCCCCCGCTATGTCGTCGCGCAGCATCCACAACAATACGGCGCGGTTGACCCGATCGGCGGGATCGAGCGTCGTTTCGCCGATCGCTTCCAGCCGGGCCACGAAGGCCTGCTCGGCCTTGATCTGCGCGGCGCGGGCGGTGAGCGACAGGTCATAGATGCGGTCATCATAGGTGCGGACGCCACGCGCGGTCGCCTCGACCGGATGGGTGGAGAGCCACCATGTCCAATGATCGTCCATGACCTGCGTGAGTGTGTCGCGGGGCGTTTGCGCCTGGGCGAAAACGGGCGTGGCGACGGAGAGGAGAAGTGGAAGGATCTTGCGCATGACGCAAGGGGATCGCGTGTCCCCGCTGCTTTGGCAAGGGGTTTCAGGCGGGCGCTACGCCATCGGCCTCGACAATATCGTCGCCCATATAAAAGCCCTGAACGCGCACCCGTTTTTCGACAAGATCGACGGGTACGCGGAGCAGGACGAGGCGGTAGGTGCCGCCTTGATCGCGCCGGAGCAGAAAACCGGCGGCGTCGCGCACGAGCCGCCCGGTTTCATCTACGTCAGCGCCACTTTCTATCATGCGGTCAGTCTATCGCATCCTTGATGCCCTTGCCAGCCAGGATGCCGAGGACGAGGAACAGGACGAAGACGGCGAGCGCGATGAAGAAGAGGATTTTGGCGATGCCGACGAAGGTGCCAGCGGCGCCGCCGAAGCCGAGAACCGCCAGCACAGCGGCGATGACGAGTGAGATGACTGCGAGTTTCAACATGGTGATCCGTCCCTTTCGATGGAAATGCTATGATTTCCGAACGGATGACAGCGCACGGGGTTCCCGTCAGACCCAGCCTTCCAGCACTTGGTTGGGGGGACGGTGGCCATCGACCCAGCTGCGGATATTGGCGATGACCCGCGCGCCGGTCGCGTCGCGGCCTTCGAAGGTGGCCGAACCCATGTGGGGCAGCAGCACGACATTGGCGAGGTCGAACAGGCGCGCATCGACCGCTGGTTCATGGGTATAGACGTCAAGGCCTGCGCCAGCGATCCGCCCTTCGTCCAGCGCGACGATCAGCGCAGCCTCGTCAGTGATTTCGGCGCGGGAGGTGTTGATGAGATAGGCGTCGGGACGCATCAGCGCGATCCGCCGCGCATCGATCAGGCCGCGACTATCGGCGTTGAGCGGGCAGTGGATCGAGATGATGTCGCAAGCGGCCAGCAGGGCATCGACATCGCCCACCCACTCCGCTTCCAGTTCCTGTTCCACCTCGAACGGCAGGCGGTGGCGGTTATGATAGGCGATCGACAGGCCGAAGGCGCGCGCCCGGCGGGCAACGGCTCGACCAATACGGCCCATGCCGATAATGCCGAGCTTCTTGCCGCCGATGCGGTGACCGAGCATCCCCGACGGGCTCCAGCCGCGCCACTGACCGGACCGGACCAGCTTTTCCCCTTCCGCCAGGCGGCGGGGCACGGACAGGATCAGCGCCATGGTCATGTCGGCGGTGTCCTCGGTCAGGACGCCCGGCGTGTTGGTGACGATGATCCGCTTCGCCTGTGCCGCGGCGAGGTCGATATGATCGACCCCGGCCCCGAAGCTGGCGATCAGTTGCAATCGCTCCGGCGCGCCGTTCAGCAGGGCGGCGTCGATATTGTCGTTGATCGTCGGCACCAGCACATCGCATTGCGCCATGGCGCGGGCGAGTTCGGTGCGGCTCATCGGGGCGTCGCCGACATTGAAGCTGGCGTCGAACAGTTCGGCCATGCGCGCCTCCACATTGGGCGGCAGGCGGCGCGTGACGATGACGCGCGGCTTGGCAGGGCGCAGTTTCTTGGCCATGGCCCTGCCGCTATGCCCGCCTGCGGCGTCGGTCAAGCGGTTATGCGGGAATGACTGTCGCGACGGCGCGCGGCGGGCTAAGGGACGATCATGGGTGACATGGGAAATGGGTCTGGAATGAAGCTGTTGATGCGGGGCGCTGGTGTGGCGATGGCGCTGGCTATGACGGCGGCGAGTGTCGCCGCGCCGGGCAAGCCGGTGCCCTATTGGGCGTCGATCGCGCAGGATGAGGCACGGATGCGCGTGGGGCCGAGCCTGGATTACCCCTCCAACTGGGTCTATCGCCGCCGCGACCTGCCGGTGAAGGTCGTGCAGGTGCTGGGACTGTGGCGCAAGGTGCAAGACCCGGATGGCGCGCAAGGGTGGATGCATGTGCGCCTGCTCAGCGACACCGCGACCGGCATCGTCAAGGCAGAGGTCGCCCCGCTGCGGCAGTCGGCGAGCGATGGCGCGCGGACATTGTTCCGGGCGGAGCGCGGCGTGGTCGGGCGGCTGTCCGACTGTTCGGGCGGCTGGTGCAGTTTCGACGTGCGGGGCCGGCGCGGCTATGTGAAGGCCAGCGACGTCTGGGGCGCGACCGACCAATAGGATCGGACGCGCTTAACTTCGCATATTTCCCGCAAATCTTGAAATTATCGCATACCCCCTTGTAACTTTATTGCAAAATCGCGACGCGACGATGCGGCCTCACTGCCAGCCCCAAGATGGCGAAAACCCGGCCTGTAGGACAGCAATATTTGCTGCGTCACCAAGCATAGGCTTTGGGCAGCGCGCCTTCCTCCGGTGTTGCGTAGCGGTCGCGCAATTTGGTCTGGCGGTTGTCGAGCGGCTGGGCGATGCCGTCGATCCAGACTGCGAGCGGGGCGGATGTCATTTCCAGCGGGTCGCCGTCCCAGAGCACGACGTCCCCTGCCCGTCCGGCCTTGAGCGACCCGATACGATCGCCCAAGCCCATGGCTTCGGCAGGCGCGGAGCTGATGGTGCGGAGGGCCTGGCCCCAGCTCAAGCCCGTTGCGCCGGGCACTTTGTTCAGCGCGACCATATTGCCCGCCTGCTGTGTGGCAAGGCGCAGTTGCAGCCCTTCGTCGCGGTCCATGAGGCCCATCGAGACGGCGACGCCCGCCTTGACCATGCGGCCGACATTGCTCTGGGTGGCCGCGAGCTTTTCGAAGCTGGAGGGGAGATCGTCGAGGCCGCCCGCGATCACCGGCACCTTGGCAGCGGCGATTTGCGGCGCGACCATCCAGCCTTCGGCAGCGCCCGCCAGGATCAGTTTGAGCGCAGGGAAATCCTGTCTGAGCGCCAAGACGGCCAAGATGTCGCGTGCGCTTTCGACATGGACCATCAGCGGCATGGCACCGGTAACGACCGGAACCAAGGCTTCGGCATCGATGCGGTTGAGCAAGGCGTCCTTCGATCGACCGTCATAGCTGGCGGGGGCTTTGGCATATTCCTGGGCCTCGCGCAGCATGGTCTTGAAGGTCAGGATCGCGGCGGGGCGGCTGCCACCGGCGTCCTTGGCCCCCTCCTCGCCCATTTCGACATATTGGAAGGCGCGCGGCTTGGTGATCGGGTTCATGTCTGCGCCGAGGTCCACGACCGCGCCTTGACCAGCGAAAATGCCGGTGCCGGTCGAGGGGACAACAACGGCGCGGGTGATGCCGGCCGTGCGGCTGATCGCCACCGGGTTGGCGAGCGGGTTGATCGCGGGCGCGACGTCGATCGCAGCGGAGAAGGGCGAGCGGGCGCTGGCATCATTGGTTTCTTTGACGGCCGGGACTTCAACCAGGCCGACGCGGGAGAAGCCGGAGACGAGGCCCGGCGTGACCCATTTGCCAGCGGCGTCGATGGTTTTCGTGCCGGGTGGGATGGCGATGCCTGCGCCTGCTGCGGTGACTTTGCCAGCGGTGATGACGACCGTGCCGTTGCGGATGGGTTCGGAGCCGTCACCGATGGCGAGGGTTGCGCCGGTGATGGCGAGGGATTGGGCGAAGGCCGGGGTGGAGAGCAGCGCCAAGGCGGCAATTCCTACCGCCGTTCGGTTCGAGCAGCTTCGAGCGAAGTCGAGAAGCGTCGGTCGAGAACTGCGCCCAGACACGGTTCTCGACAAGCTCGAACCGAAGGGAATTTTGGGGGTGCGCTTACTCATTTCACGTCTCCCGCGCCGATCTGGCCGACTTCGAAGTCGCTGACTGGGCGCAATTTGGGGTTGGCGCTGTCGTAGAGCAGCGCGCCGTCGATCCAGACTTTGTCTGGCCGGGTATAGGTGCTGAACGGATTGCCGTTCCACAGCACGACATCGGCCATCTTGCCGACTTTGAGGCTGCCGGTCTGGTCGCTGATGCCCATGGCGCGCGCGGGATTGATGGCGAGCCAGGTCCAGGCGATTTCGTCGGGAATGTCTATGCCCATGCGGCGACCCGCGCCCAAGGCCTTGGCGGCTTCCTGGTTCAAGCGCTGAATACCGTTGTCATCGTCGCTATGGACGATGGTGCAGGCACCGGCGCGGTGGACCAGGGGCACATTCTCCTTGATGCCGTCATAGGCTTCCATCTTGAAGCCATACCAGTCACCCCACAGGGCCGAGCAGACGCCATTGTCGCGCAGCAGGTCGGCGATCTTGTACGCTTCGACCGCATGATGGAAGGCGGTGACGCGATAGCCGAATTCCTTGCCCATATCGATGACATTGGCCATTTCATCGGCGCGATAGCAATGATTGTGGACGAGGATCTTGCCCTCCAGCACATCGGCCAGCGTTTCCATGCCGAGGTCGCGGGACTGATCCTTACCGGCGGCGCGCTTCTTTTGATAATCGCGCGCCTTGATCCAGGTGGCGCGGTTGACCGCCATATTGCCCATGCGGGTCGAGGGTTCGCGCCCCTTGCTGCCATAGACGCGCTTGGGATTTTCGCCGCACGCCATTTTGAGGCCATGGGGTGCGCCAGGGAACTTCATGCCCTGCATGGTGCGGGCGGGGACATTCTTGAGCGTGACGCTGCGGCCGCCGAACAGGTTGGCAGAGCCGGGGAGGATTTGCAGGCTCGTGACGCCGCCATTGGCGAGCGCGCGGCTGAAGCCTGCATCCTGCGGCCAGATGCTATGTTCGGCCCAGACATGGGCGGTGACGGGCGCGGTCGCTTCATTGCCGTCGGAATGGGCATCGACGCCGGGCGAGGGATAGTTGCCCAAATGGCTGTGAATGTCGATGACGCCGGGGGTGACATATTTGCCGGTGCCGTCGAACACGGCGATGTCGGCGGGGATCGGTGTGTCCGCGCCGCCGATCGCCGTGACTTTGCCGTCCGACAGGAAGATGACGCCATTGTCGATGCGGCCGCCCTCCCCGTCGAAGATGGTCGCGCCGCGAATGGCGGTGGCGGTGCCGGGATAGGCTTTGTAGGTGGACGGATAAGGGTTTTCGGGTTCGGCCGAGTTGCCTTGGGTGGCGGCCGGGGCATCCTTGTCCTTCTTCGCGCCGGCGGGACCGGCTACTCCGGCCAGCAGGGCGGCGATCAGCAACGGTGTTGCGCTTTTTCTCATGGCTTATCCTCCGAAGCGATCAGGTCGAGATGCATCAGGCGTTTGATATAGGGCGAGACGAGCAGGACAAGGCCGCCCACCACGATCGCGAACCAGCCGATGCGGCTATAGACATCCAGCACCTGGGTCACGCCGCCTGCGTCGCCGCTGCCGGTGGCGCGGGCGATGAGGCCTGCGATGAAATTGCCCGCCGCCATGGCGAGGAACCAGGTGCCCATGACGAGGCCGACCATGTTGGGCACCGACAGGCGCGTCATCGCCGACAGGCCGACCGGCGAGAAGCAGAGTTCGGCCATGGTGTGGAAGAGGTAGATGAGGAAGACGAACAGGACGGGGGTGAGATTTTCGCCCGCCATGGCCGCGCCCGCCACCAGCACCAGGAAGCCCGCGCCGCACAGGATGAGGCCGATACCAAATTTGGCTGGGGATGACGGTTCGAGGCGGCGCTTGTCGAGGATGGTCCACAGCACCGCGAACAAAGGCGCGAGCAGGATGATGAAGACCGAATTGACCGACTGGAACATGGAAGCGGGGACTTCCCAGCCGAAGAGGACGCGATCGACATTGCGGTCGGTGAAGATGTTGAGCGAGGAGCCGGTCTGTTCGAACAATCCCCAGAAGAGCGGGTTGAGTGCAATCAGAAACAGCGCAGCGAACATGCGGTCGCGGTCGACCTTGCCCAGCGTCTTCATCGTGCGCCAGACGATATAGAGGACGGTCAGCGCGGCAAAGCCAAGCAGCGCATAGCCCAGCAATTCAGCATAGCGGATCACCAGCCAGATGGCGACGACGCCAAGCGCTGCGCCGAGATAGATGGTCCATTCCTGGCTGAGGCCTGCCGCCACGGGCGCGCGCAACTGAGCGGGCGCGGGTGGCTCCCCCTTGCCCAGCAGCCAGGGTTTGAGCCAGACGAACATGATGAGGCCAAGCAGCATGCCGACACCCGCCGCGCCGAAGCCCCAGCTCCAGCCGTACAATTCGCCGAGCAGGCCGCAGATGATCGGCCCCATCATCCCGCCGACATTGATGCCCATGTAGAAGATGGAGAAAGCCGGATCGCGGCGGGCATCGTCGCGGGGGTAGAGTTCACCCACCAGCACCGAGATATTGGCCTTGAGGAAACCGGTGCCGACGATGATGCTGGCAAGCGCGAGGTAGAAGCCGTTGAGATAGAAGCCATCCTGCCCCCCCGGCCCTTCGGTAATGGCGATCAGGAAATGGCCGATGGCGATGAAGACACCGCCCACCAGCACCGCCTTGCGCGGTCCCAGGAACCGGTCGGCGAGATAGCCGCCGATGACCGGGGTGATATAGACCAGCGAGGTATAGGCTCCGTAGAGCAGATAGGCGCGATCTTCGCCGAAGAGGAAATGTTTGGTGAGGTAGAAGATGAGGATGGCGCGCATGCCATAGTAGGAAAAACGCTCCCACATTTCGGCGAAGAACAGCAGGAACAGGCCGCGCGGATGGCCGAGCCAGGTCTTGCCCGCTGCCTCCACGCCAGGAATCGAGGTCGCCATCGGGAACCCTTGTCATATGGTTTGACCGGCCCGCCGAACGGGGGCCGAATGATGGCCAGAGAGTAGAGCCAAATTCGCGTCTGTCAAAAACACAGGCGGCCCTTGCGTCATGGCGGTGGCCGGGCCATTTGTCGCGGCGATGTTCAACGACCTTTCCTCCCCGCTCGCCCTGCTCCAGACCCGCCGGTCAGGCAAACCCCGCGACCTGATCGCGCCCGGTCCCGATGATGCGCAGTTGCGGCAGATATTGGAAGTAGCGCTGCGGACGCCCGATCATGGCAAGTTGGCACCATGGCGATTCGTGGTGGTGCCTTCGGCGCGGCGCTCGGCGTTGGCCGAATTGCTGGAGAATGCCTATCGCGCCGAAAAGCCCGATGCGGGGCGGCTGGAGATCGAGGCGATGCACCAGTTCGCGCATCAGGCGCCGACCTTGGTGGTCGCCCTGTCCGCGCCGGTCGCGGGCAGCAAGATCCCCGTCTGGGAACAGCAATTGTCGGTGGGCGCGGCGATCATGAACCTGCTGCACGCCACCCACGCGCTGGGCTTTGCCGGTGGCTGGCTGACGGGATGGCCGACCTATAATGAAGATGTGCGCGCGGCCTTTGCGCAGGGGGACGAGACGATTGCGGGCTTCGTCTTCATCGGCACGCCAGGCAAACCACAGGAAGAGCGCCCCCGGCCAGATTATGACGCCATCGTATCGGTTTGGGACCGATAATTGCCGCTTTAACCATGATTCGCGCAATGGTCTGACTTGACCCGCATGGCTGTATTATGGCAGTGATGCACCCATGGCCGACGACTCAAAACCCGTCTATCTCCGCCTGCGTGAGATCATTGCCGCTTCCATATTGGACGGGGATTATAGCGATGGCGACCTGCTGCCATCGGTGCGCGCCTTTGCCGCGACGCAGGGGGCCAATCCGCTGACCGTGGCGAAGGCCTATCAGAGCTTTCAGGATGATGGGCTGGTCGTCGTGCGGCGCGGGGTCGGCATGTTCGTGGCCGATGGCGCGACCCGGCGACTGCGCATAGCGGAGCGCGCGCATTTTTTGGAGACGGTATGGCCGCCGGTGGCGGCGCAGATAAGGCGGCTGGGAATAAGGGCCGACGATCTGGACTTGCAGAAGGCTTGAGGGTTTCAGCTCCGCTCGAAACGAACGGGCGTTAGCTAAAGCGCTGCCAGCGCGTCGACGGCATCCTGGCGGCCTGCAAAATTCCTGACCGAGACCGCTCGTCCCAGCGCCAGTTTGGCGTCATTCTTGCGCCCGGCAGCGGCATAGGCCTGGCCCAGATGCAGGTTGAGCAGGGGATGGCCGGGGGCGCGGGCGACGGCCTTTTCCAGCAGATCGACCGCGGCCGGGCCTTTTTCGCCGGTTTCCAGCAACGTCCAGCCATAGATGTCCGCGATCATGGGGTTGGCGGGCATCAGGCGATAGGCATGGGCGGCATAGGCGCGCGCCGCCGCTCGATCCCCGGTTTCGACGGAGGCGCGGGCTAAGTCCGCCATCAGCAGCGCGTCATTATCGCCCAGTTGTGCGCGTACAGCCTGCAGCATCCGCAGCGCGCCGCGCCAGTCGCCCGCCTCCATCGCGACGGCGGCGGCGATACGGCGCATGGCGCTGTCGGTCGGGTTCTGGGTCAGGAAGAGTTGTACGATCTGCGCGCCGCGGGCGGGATCGCCCGCGCGGTTCCATGTCGCAACGAGGCGCAGCGCGACGGTGCGATCGAAGCGGATATTGGCGGCGCTTTCATAGGCGCGGGCCGCCTCCCCTGCCCGTCCGGCCACGCCCAGCGTATCGCCCAGCACGATCCACGCATCGGGCGCGCCGGGGTTGGCGCGGCTGAGCATCCGGGCGCGATCGACCGCCGCATCGGTGCGGTTGGTGCTGAGCAAAGCACGGATATAGGGGATATTGTCGCGTGCGGTGGCAGCGTTGGCGGGCGGCGGGCCATCGGCCAGTTGCGCGTCGCGTGGCCCGGCGAACGGGTCGGCAGCGGCGCGCACCGGCCATGCGGCGCGGGCGAGCATGTCGGCGGCCATATCGCGATTGCCCAACGCCTCCTGCACGCGCGCCGCTAGGGTCAGCACATAGGGATCGGCGTCCCGCTGGGCGACGATTGGGGCGAGTATCGTGGCGGCCGATGGCGTGTCGCCGCCCATCTGATAGGCGCGGGCCAGCAGGGTGCGGGCGGTGCGGTTGTCGGGCTGCATCGCGACCAGCGGGGCAAGCGTGTCGGCGGCGAGGACGGCATTGCCATCCTGCATATGCAGAACGCCGCGCAGCAACATTGTGGCGGGCTCGCCATCGAGCCGCCCCTGCGTCCGGGCCAGCAGCGACCGGGCGAGATCGGCCTTGCCAGCGCGGGCGGCCATGATCGATTGCATCATCCAGGCGCGGGCGTTGTCGGGTTCCAGCGCGAGGATACGGCGGGTGAGGCCGAGCATCGCGCCGGCTTCCCCCGCGTCGGCGAGCGTCGCGGCATAGGATTCGAGCGTCGGCACCGATTCGGGGTTGGCGGCCATTGCGCGTTCGAACCAGGGGCGCGAGGCGGTGAGGCCATATTGGCCGCGCGTCAGTTCAGCGCGCAGGGTCAGCGCCTTGGCATTGCTGGGGGCCAGGGTCACTGCCCGGTCGGCCGCGCCGATCGCGCCTGCCTGATCGCCGGTTGCGAGGCGCAGGTGGCCAAGATCGACCCAGCTTTCGACGTCATTGGGTGCCGTCGCGAGGGTGCGGGCCAGTTCCGCCTGCGCCGCGCGCATGTCACCTTTTGCCATGGCGGCGCGCGCCCTGATCCGCGCGGCGGCGAGGCTATGCGCGGCGGGCACATCGGGCGCGCGGGCTTCGCGCAAAGCGGCATCGACTTCGCCCTGCAACAACAGCGCGTGTGCCATCAAGTCGCGGGTTTCGGCGGGTGGTCCGCCCAATTTGCGGGCGCGTTCGACTTCTGCCTGCGCGCCTGCGCCGTCACCCAGTTCGGCCAGTGCCCGCGCCTGCGCCTGCCGCGCGACGACCGACCGGGGATTGCCCCTGATCGCGTTCATCAATTCGACGCGCGCGGTGCGGGCATCGCCCTTGTCGAGTGCGGTGAGGCCACGGGCCAGCGCGGCGCTGCCGTCACGTTCATGCGCGCGCCATTGCCACAGGCCTGCCACACCCAGCAGCAGCAATATTATTCCGACGATGAGGGCGATGCGGGTGCGGCTCATGGATTATCCCTGCATCTGATATTGTTTGAGAAGATCGTACAGCGTGGGGCGGCTGATGCCCAAAATCTTGGCCGCGCCCGAAATATTGCCATCGGTGCGGGCGATCGCGCGGCGGATCGCGCGGCGATCGGCCATTTCGCGCGCTGCTTTCAGGTTCACCAGTTCGCCGCCTTCGGCCCGCTCCTCATCCAGGTCGAGATCGGCGGCGGTCACCAGCTTGCCATCGGCCATGATGACCGCGCGCTTCATGCGGTTTTCCAGTTCGCGCACATTGCCGGGCCATGGCCAGGCATCAAGCGCGGCGAGCGCATCTGGGGCGAGGCCCTTGACCGCCGGATTCATCTCGGCAGCGAAGCGGGTGAGGAAATGGCGGGCAAGCAGCGCCGGATCGCCCGCCCGGTCCTTGAGCGCCGGGATGCGGATGACGATTTCGGCGAGGCGATAATAGAGATCCTCGCGGAAACTGCCCGCGCCGATCATGGCGTCGAGATCCTGATGGGTGGCGCAGACGATGCGGGTATCGACGGCGATGGGCGTGCGCCCGCCGATGCGTTCGATCACCCGTTCCTGCAGGAAGCGGAGCAGCTTGACCTGGAGCGCGAGCGGGATGTCGCCAACTTCGTCCAGGAACAGCGTGCCGCCCTGTGCCTGCTCGATCTTGCCGAGCGTCGTCTTGATGGCCCCTGTAAACGCGCCCTTTTCATGGCCGAACAGTTCGGATTCGAGCAGCGTTTCGGGGATGGCGGCGCAGTTGATCGCCACGAAGGCGCCATGGCGGCGGGGGCTGGCATCGTGCAGCCCTTGCGCCAGCAATTCCTTGCCGGTGCCGCTTGCGCCGAGCAACAGCACTGACACTTGCGCGCTGGCCACGCGCTCGATCATGCGGGCGACCTTCATCATTTCGGGCGCGCCGGTCAGCACCCGGCCCAGCACCCGGCCATCGGCGGGCGCGGTTTCGGCGAGGCGCGCATTTTCCTGTTCCAGCGCATGGACGTGGAAAGCGCGGCGGACGATGAGGCCGAGTTCGTCGATGTCGACGGGCTTTTGATAGAAGTCGTAGGCCCCACCCGAAATCGCGTCGAGCGCGCTTTCGCGGGCACCATGGCCGGATGCGACAATGACCTTCGTGTCCGGCTTGATCCGCAAGATGTCGGCGAGCGTGGCGAACCCTTCACTGGTGCCGTCCGGGTCTGGTGGCAGGCCAAGGTCGAGTGTCACGACATCGGGCGCATGGGCGCGCAGCAGTTCGATCGCCTCCTCCCGGTCGCCCGCGATGAAGAGTTGATAATCCTCATAGGCCCAGCGCAATTGCCGCTGAAGGCCCGGATCATCCTCGACGATCAGCAATTTGGGGCGGGTGTCGCTCATCAGGCGGCCTTTTCCTGTGTGTGGGATGCCCGTGGCAGGCGCAAGGTGAAGCGGCTGCCGACGCCGGGGCGGCTGTCGACGTCGATCCGGCCGCCCATCGCCTGCGCCAGGGCGCGGGCTTCGAACGCACCGATCCCGAAACCGCCCGCCTTGCTGGACGAAAAGGGCTTGAACAGTTCGCGGCGGACATATTCAGCGCTCATGCCGCGTCCCTGGTCGATGATCTCGACCAAAATGTCGTTGGCATCGGCGGACAGGCGCAGTTCGACCGGCGCGTCGGGAGCGCTGGCGTCGATGGCATTTTGCAGCAAATGAGTGACGATCAACTCGACGCGCGCCGGGTCGGCCAGCGCGTCGGGGGCGTCCCCGCTGACCCGTATCGGATGCTGGCGCGCGCGCGTGGCGGCCGCATGGTCGAGCAGGCCGCGCAACGCGAACGGGCGCGGGTCTTCGGCACGGCCCTTATTATGCTGCGACAGCCGGGCGAGCAGGTCGTTCATCTTGCCGACCGATTCCTGCAACGTCAGGATCATGTCAGCGCGAAATTCGGGGTTGTCAGCATGACGTTCGGCATTGCGGGCCAGCAGGGAAAGCTGGCTCACCAGATTCTTGATGTCATGGATGATGAAAGCGAAACGGCGGTTGAATTCGTCGAAGCGGGCGGCGTCGTCGAGCGCCTGCTGGCCCTGCGCCTCGCTGATATAGGTCGCGACCTGCCGCCCGGCGGCGCGCAGCATGTCGAAATCCTCCCAGTCGAGCCGCCGGTCGATGGGCGGACGGGCAAGCAGGATCGCGCCAGTCAGACGGTTGAAATGGATGAGCGGCACCAGCGCCCAGAGGCGGGCATCCTGCGTCATCCAGTCGGGCAGCGGCAAGGCGGCGTCGGCGGCGCGGCGCTTGCCCAAGTCGATGATCCAGCCGCTCTGTTCCAGTCGGGCGACGATAGCGGGCGACAGGGACGCGCCTTCGGGCAGGTCATCGCCCCAGTTCCAGTCGGTTTCGAGCATCAACCCGCCCTGATCGTCACGCAACATCAACAGCGCGGCGGGCGAATCGGTGATGTCGGCAATCGCCTTGGCCACGCGCTCGCCCAACGGGGCGGGGTTTTCGCCGGGGCGGCCGATCGTTTCGCCAAAGCGCATCCATTCGGTGCGATAGTCGTAACGATGCTGAAAGAAATGCTTGGCGACCTGCACTTTCCACAGCGCGCGCAGGCGTGGTGATGGCAGCAGCACCAACGCGGTGACGGCGGCGAAGAAGACTGCGGCGATCTCCACCACCCGCGCATAAGGGCCAGCGATCAGTTCGATCAGGACGGCGGTGGCGGTCAGGAGGATGACATAGAGCGCGACGGCGAAGATCGAGAGCGACTGGAAGGTGAGCGTGCGCGAGAGCGTGAGCCGCTCCGCCATCCCCTTGCGCAGGCCGATGGCGATCACCGGTGCCAGCAGGGCCATCAGCAGGCCACGCAACGCGAAAAGCTCGCTGGCGCGGCCGGGCACGAGATAGCCGATCGCATAGAGCATCAGGTCGTAGGCCCACATCGCCGCCAGCGCGCCGAACAATAGGGTCACGCCGCCCCGTTCGCGCGATGGCCATGCGGCATAGAGATGATGGAGCAGCAACAGGCTGCCGATCGCGGTCATCATGCGCAGGATCAGCGACACGGTGACCAGCGCGCCATGCAGATCCGGGTCGAGGGCAAGTTCGTACCATGCGAGATCCGTGAAGGTCTGGAGCAGGATCAGCCCCGCAACCGCGACATAGACGGCAACGATCCCCCCGGCCTTCCCGCCCCGACCGACCGGGCCGCGCCGCAGCATGACGAACATCGTCATCAGCCATGCGGCGTTACGCATATTTTCGCCAAGGCCCGACAAAGGTTTGGCAACGCCACCGAACGACACATAAAGCGCCCAGCAGGAGGTGAGCAGCATCGCCACCGACAACATCCGCATTTCCGCCGCATCGTTGCGGCGACGAAACAGGAAGATGCCCAGCGCCGCGAACAGCACCGCCGCCAGGGCGTGGCCCCAGTTCCCGACAAATTGGAGCAATAGGCCCATCGCCCGCCGCCCTTAGCGCGCGCCGTCGGGCCAGAGGATGACCCGCACCGTCTGGATCAGGATCAACAGGTCGAGGAAAGGCGTGTAATTCTTGGCGTAATAGAGATCATATTCGAGCTTGTGGCGGCTATCCTCGATCGACGCGCCATAGGGATAGTTGATCTGCGCCCAGCCGGTGATGCCGGGCTTTACCATGTGCCGTTCGGCATAATAGCGTAGATGCTGTTCCAGATCCTCGACGAACTGGCGCCGTTCGGGGCGTGGACCGACGAAGCTCATCTCGCCCTTGAGGACCGTCCAGGTCTGGGGCAGTTCGTCGATGCGCAGCTTGCGCAGCCAATAGCCAAGGCGGGTGATGCGCGGATCATCCTTTTCCGCCCAGACCGCCTTGCCCGCGACTTCCGCGTCCTGGCGCATGGTGCGCAGTTTGACGATCCAGAATTCCTGGCCGAACAGGCCGACCCGTTCCTGGCGGTAAAAGGCGGGGCCCTTGCTGTCGAGCTTCACCAGCAATGCGGCGAGCAGGATGATGGGGCCGGTCAGCAGCAGCAGCAGCGAACTGGCGATGATGTCGAACAGACGCTTGGCGATGCTGGAGAGGCGGCGACCGGCCGAGAAGCCGTCGGAGAAGATCAGCCAGCTTGGGTTGACGCTGTCGAGGTCGACACGGCCGGTCTCGCGTTCCAGAAAGGTCGAGAGATCGTTGACATGGACGCCGGTAGTCTTGATGCGCAAAAGGTCAGACATGGGGATGGCGTTGCGCCGCTCTTCCAACGCCAGTACCACTTCGCTGGCGTTCAGGCGGACGACGAAATCGGACATGTTGAAGATGGCGCTGCGGTTGATGGCTTCCTGCACCACCTGCGGCCCGTCATTCATGGCGATATAGCCGACGACGAGAAAGCCCGCCCCCCGTTTCTTTTCCAGCTCGCGGATGCGATCGGCCCGGTTGCCCGCGCCCAGCACGACCAGCCGCCGCTTGAACGCCTCGCCGCCCAGCATCGAGCCGAGCAGCAGGCGAACGACGATCAGCAGCGCCATGGCGAGGCCCATGGCGTAGAGCGAATTGGAGCGCCACAAGGTCATGCCCGGCATGAGGAAATAGAGAACGGAAAGGAAGATCACGCCCAGCGAAACAGCGACCAGCAAGCGCGCAAAGGCAAAGCGGATCGATTGGAGCGCTTCGGTGCCATAGACGCCGACGGCGATCATCGCGGTCTGGACGGCAAAGGCGAAGCTGAGCAGTGGGCCCATGCGGGTCATGACATGGTCGATATCCATGCCGATTTGCCGCGCGCGCAAGATCCAGCCGCCTTCCGCCGCACAGAGCAGCAGGACGAAATCGAACAGTCCAAGCAGCAGCACAGCGTGCGGCACATAATGTTTGAACAGCCTGATCATGCGTCGCGCCCATTTCCCCAGTCGCCACAAGCGATACTGACAAGGTCGGGAAAAGCCTTACAACCAGCTGTAAGGAAATCCGACAGTGGCGGCACCCTGCCGGAAAATGGCAAAGATTTCCTGAATCCCGCGCGAGATCGGGGAATGGATCAGATTATTTGCGGAGCCTGTCGGCGGCGTTGCGGGCCGCCTCCTCCATCACGCGCGCGGCGTCATCGACGGACTGGGCCGCGCCAGTAACGGCGTCGGCCCGCCTGTCGTTGCGGCGATGTTCGGTCAGGTAGAAGAAGCCGATGGCCAGGATGAGGGCAATCGCCACCAGTGCGAATATGACCCCGCCCGTGCGTGGACGCTTGTCCGCGTCCTCCACGAAGGGCTTTACAGGCTGGTTGGGGTCGATACGCACACTCATCTCCTTTGGTAAAAGGACAACGGGTGGCACCATGCTATCGTTCCAGATCAGTCCTCTACGGACTGACCACCCCGCCCCCGGCTGAGACGATCGACATCCTCCATAATCTCATCCAGCACGGCGGTATCGGTCGTTTCCTGGCTGCGTCGCGAGGGTAGATCGCCGCTTTCCATGAGCAGTTCGAGCGCAGCGCGCCCGCGAGCGACGCGGCTCTTGATCGTGCCGACGGCGACGCCGCAAATCTCGGCGGCTTCTTCATAAGCGAAGCCACCTGCGCCCACCAGGATCAGCGCTTCGCGCTGCGGTTGAGGCAATTGCAGCAAGGCGCGTTGCATGTCGCTAAGTTCGACATGCTTGTCCTGGCTGGCCGGTGCCGCAAGGATGCGGTCGGCCGTCAGGTCGTCCCATTCGCCGCGAAAGCGCGAACGGCGCATCTGCGAGAGATAATGGTTGCGCAGGATGATGAAGGTCCAGGCGCGCATGTTCGTGCCGGCCTGAAACCGGGCGCGTGCCGCCCATGCCTTGAGCAGGGTTTCCTGCACCAGATCATCCGCGACATCACGGTTGCCCGACAAGGAACGGCCGAAAGCACGGAGATGCGGGATGACCGCGGCCAGTTCACGCTTGAAATCCGAATCCGAAAGCGCAGCGCGCTCCTCGATCGGCTCTACGTCCTCATCCATGGAAACAACCCCCATATTGGCTGTCGCCCTCGCCGCAGGAACCGACGTCGTCAAAGCCATAAATGCGCCTATACCCTAATCAGAATTTTGCCAAAGGCCATAAGGCCTGAGAAGCATTGGTCAGAGCCAAAGCACCACCAGCATACCGATGACCACTAGCCCCAGCGAAATGCCGAGAACATAACGCACGACATGTTCCTTCGAACCGCCCCGCGCTTCGTTCGTCGTGATATGCTCTTCTTTGTCTGTCATAAATTCTCTCCCCGATCGTTACGCATGACTAACGCAACGACCGGCGGGGAGTTCCAAACGACATGGATATAAGCGTAACGATCAG
Organism: Sphingobium sp. SA2; assembly: GCF_032227065.1. Classification (NCBI taxonomy): domain Bacteria; kingdom Pseudomonadati; phylum Pseudomonadota; class Alphaproteobacteria; order Sphingomonadales; family Sphingobiaceae; genus Sphingobium; species Sphingobium sp. SA2. Next base: position 1,954,802 of record NZ_JAPMXX010000006.1, on the reverse strand, counting down.
ACCGGCGCGGTCGCTTGATCGAAGAACAACGCCTGCGAAATGGCGGCCTTCACGGTCGAGCGCTGGAACGGCTTGGTGATGAGGAAGGTCGGCTCTGGCCGTTCCCCCGTCAGCAATCGTTCGGGGAAGGCGGTGATGAAGATCACGGGCACCGCGAACTCGGCAAGGATGTCCTTGACCGCATCGATGCCGCTGCTGTCGTCGGCCAATTGAATGTCGGCAAGCACCAGCCCCGGACGATCGGCGAGCGCTTCGCGCACCGCGTCTTCGGCGGTCACGGCGATGGCGGTGACGTCATGACCCAGATCACGGACGATGGTTTCGATGTCCATCGCGATGATCGGCTCGTCTTCGATGATCAGCACCTTGGCGCGAGTCTGCGCCTCGATCTCGCTCAATGCTTCTTCGACCAGACCTTCGACATCAGTGCTGTCCATGTCGATCAGATAGGCGACATCATCGACCGTGAAGCCTTCCAGCGCGGTCAGCAGCAAGGCCTGGCGCGGCAGGGGCGTCAGGCGGGCGAGGCGCGCCTGGGCAATGGCTTCCCGATCGCAATCGACGGTCAGTGGCACGTCTTCCAGATGGGACGACGACCAGATGGCATGAAAGGTGCGGTAGAGACCAAGACGCGGATCGACGTCAGACGGAAACTCCTCCGGCGCGGCAACGATCGCTTCGAGCGCAGCGCGAACATAGGCGTCGCCATGCGTCTGGCTGCCGGTCAGTGCGCGCGCATAGCGACGCAGAAACGGAAGATGGGGGTGTAGTTGCTGTCCAAGCGACATCGTCAATTCGTCTCCCTGCCCATGTGCGGGCCTGTTGTATCCGACGCGGGGAAGGATATGCGAAAGGATGGAATGTCGATGCCCATATGGCAACCCCCCACCCTTCGATGCCCCCCGAAACCGGCAGCGCTAAAAAAACGCTCGCTTGGCCGGAACCAACGAAGGGGGAATTTGTTTCGCAGTCACATGGTTTTTTCGGCAAGGGTGCGATTATCGTGGCTTTAATGCGGAACGACGAATTGACGCGCCGCAAGATTCCCGCAAATACGGACTGGCTGGCGTGACAGAGATTGCTTCAGAGGGGCAGATTTTGGTTTCTTCTACCACGGAACATAGTTCGACTGCAGCGGATGGGAAGGAAAGCGCAAAGATAGCCGCTTCCCCTCGCAAGGGCCGAGCCGCGCCCCCTATGGATGATGGCCATGTGTCGCAAGTCCTGCGCAATGTGTATCAGCGCGCCGTCGATGAGGATATTCCCGCCGAGATGCTGGACCTGTTAAGCAAACTGGACTGAGTAGCAGATGATCCGGGGCAGCCTTCCTCCGGCAGCCCGATCGCTGACGGAACCCATTGTTCGACTTTTCCGGTCAACCGGCGTCAAGATGTTCCTCATCCTGACGCTGGCCCTATTGCCATTGGGGCTGATCGCCCTGATCGCCTCGCTACAGGCGATCCGTACCGCTGATTTGGAAAAAGAGGCATTGCTTCGGATCGCGGTGACGCAGAGTGCACGCAAGCTGACCGCCGACCTCCAGTCCGATCGCACCGCGCTGCAGCTCACGGTCGATAGTCTCGCGTCCAACAGCGCCGACCGCGCCATCTGCAACCGGCTTTCGCTGTTTCTGGCCGCCAATGACGCCGAGGGCGGCCAATTTTATATCTACGACAGCGCAGGCCGTCGCCTGTGCAACTCCAGCGCACGCGAGCCCGCGTCGATGACGCCGACGGCGCGTTTCGATGGTCCCGCGACCGAGTTGCTGGCCGATGCCCCCTATCTGGTCAGCCGCGTGCCCAGCGCGAATAAGCGCATCACCGCGTTGATCTATTATTCGCGCACCCATCTCGAAAGCGTCGCCGATCCGGCGACGGCGCTGCAGAACCGCAAATTGACGTTGCGCCAGGGCGATCGCCGATTGGCGATCAGCCATGTCCGCAAGGATCCGCCGGGCGGCAAAAGAAGCAGCCTGTCTGCGCGGCTCGACCCCTATGACGTGGAATTGACGATGACGGTGCGGGAGCCGCCCGCGACGATCGCCCGCATGTTGTCCTTGTTCCTGCCCTTGGTCATGTGGTTCGCGGCGGCGGCGATCGGCTGGTTCGTGGTCAATCGCGTGCTGATCCGGCCGCTGGTCATCTTGCGGCGCGCGGTGGCGGCGTATCAGCCCGGCGAAGTGCTGGAGCCGTTGCAGCGGATGCGGACGCCAGCGCAGGAGATCGTCGCGCTGGGCGAGACGTTCCGCGAAATCAGCGAGGATGTGGCGACCCATGAGGCCGAGATGGCCGAGGGATTGGAAACGCAGCGCAAGCTGACGCGCGAAGTCCATCATCGGGTCAAGAATAACCTTCAGATCATTGCCAGCCTCATCAACCTTCACGCCCGGTCGGCGCATGAACCCGAAGCGGTCGAAGCCTATGCCTCGATCCAGCGGCGCGTCGATGCCCTGTCGGTGGTGCATCGCAATCATTTTGCCGAGCTGGAGGAAAATCGCGGGGTCGGCATTCGTCCGTTGATCAGCGAATTGTCGGCCAGCCTGCGCGGCACGGCACCCGCCGCCGCGCGACGCTTTGCCATCCAGATCGATAGCGACAATCTGCATATCAGCCAGGATGTGGCCGTGCCGATCGCGTTCCTGCTGACCGAATTGGTCGAACTGGCGATGATGCTCGATCCCCAGGGGACGATGCGGATTTCCGCGCATGTGTTGCCGGAGCAAGCCAATCGGGCGCTGCTGAGTGTCGTGTCGTCGGGCCTGCGGGCGTCCGATGAGATGACGGTTCACCTGTCCGAACGCTATGGCCGGGTGCTGACTGGCCTGTCGCGCCAGTTGCGCTCTGCGCTGGACCATGATGGCGAGGCGGGCAGCTACGCCATCGCGATCACCATCATTCCTTAGAAGTCACCCGCTGATAGTCGCGGCGGAAGTCGGCGGCGAAGGCGGCGAACTGCCCGGCCGCGATCGCATCGCGCATCCCCTGCATCAGTGCCTGGTAGAAATGGATGTTATGCTGGGTCATCAGCATCGCGCCCAGCATTTCGCCAGCCTTGACGAGATGATGGAGATAAGCGCGGCTCCAGGTGGTGCAGACCGGGCAGGCGCAGCGCGGATCGAGCGGCCCCTGATCCTCGGCGAAGCGGGCATTGCGGATGTTGAGCGGCCCGGCCCAGGTAAAGGCCTGGCCATTGCGGCCCGACCGGGTCGGTAGCACGCAATCGAACATGTCGATGCCGCGCTCCACCGCGCCGACGATGTCGTCGGGCTTGCCCACACCCATCAGATAACGGGGCTTGTCGGCGGGCAGCATGTCAGGCGCGAAGTCGAGCGTGGCGAACATCGCCTGCTGCCCCTCCCCCACGGCAAGCCCCCCCACGGCATAGCCATCGAAGCCGATGTCGATCAGCTGCTGCGCCGATTCCCGCCGCAGCCCTTCATCGAGCGATCCCTGCTGGATACCGAACAGCGCCGCGCGGTCGGCATGGTCGCCGCCAGCATCGAAACCGTCGCGCGAGCGTTTGGCCCAGCGCATCGAACGCTCCATGGACTTGGTCGCCTCCTCATGGGTGCAGCCATTTTTGGTACATTCGTCAAAGGCCATGACGATATCGCTGTCGAGCAGGCGCTGGATCTCCATCGATCGCTCCGGCGTCAGCATATGCTTGGACCCGTCGATATGGCTGGAGAAAGCGACGCCCTGCTCGCTCATCTTGGTCAATGCCGATAGGCTCATCACCTGATAGCCGCCGCTGTCGGTCAGGATCGGCCGGTCCCAGCCCATGAAACCATGCAGCCCGCCAAGACGCGCCATGCGTTCAGCACCGGGGCGCAGCATGAGATGATAGGTATTGCCCAGGATGATGTCGGCACCCGCGGCGCGCACTTCGGCCGGGCGCATCGCCTTCACGGTGGCGGCGGTGCCGACCGGCATGAAGGCGGGCGTGCGGATCTCGCCCCGGCGCATACTGATTGCGCCGGTACGGGCCTTGCCGTCGGTGGCGGTGATGGAAAAGGAGAAGCGGGGCTGGGTCATCTGCGCGCTCTAGGAGCGAACGTGCAGGCGTTCAACCCGCCTTGCGGACGCCGTCAAACAGCGCCAGCGCGTCGATATTGAAGCCCTCGACCCGGCGATAGGGACCGATGAAGCGCAGGCAGTCGGTCGAAAGGCGCAAGGGCCAATGCGCGCCCGTGTGGTCGTGCAAAGCCAGGGTGGCCATTTGGGGATCGGATCGCTCTCGACGCATGAGAGCTGGGATAATCGGCAAAGATTAACAAGATGCTTGTGACCCATCTTTACGATCGTCCGACAGGGCACTTTGTTGCAATATCGCAACTATCCGCGTGCATAACCTTATTTTTGGGCGACCGGGGTGCAACAGTTGCGTATAAAGATGGTTAACGGGCGCGGTCGAGTGAACCGCCGATTGCATCCGGCTTACCGGCCTGTTTTGTTGAGACCCAACGAAAAATCGGGGGCGCACATGATTGATTCAGGACAATTTAATTCCGCGAGCGAAACAGGGGCGAAACCGATGGCCGCCGAGAGGAATATGGTTACCGAAGACGCTGCGGAACGTGCGCTTGTGGAGGATATTGCGCGCTCCACCCTGTTCGACCTGGGGCAGATCGATGTGCGGTGGGACGCGGCATTGGCGACGTTATGGGCGTTCATGACGCCGCTCGAACGGCCCAATTCCAACCTGTCCCTGATTCGCGATACGATGTCCTGGCAACGCGAGAGCCGCCGCCTGTTCGAAGACAAGGGCGGGATGCTGAAATTCATGGTGTTGGGGTCGCGCTTTCCGGGCGTGTTCAACCTGGGTGGCGATCTGGAGATGTTCGCCGAATGCATCCAGCGCCGCGACCGGGACACGCTGCTGCGCTATGGCATCGCCTGTTGCGAGATCGTCGATCGCATCTGGCACTGCAACGACATGAATATCATTAATATCGGGCTGGCGCAGGGCGATGCGCTGGGCGGCGGGCTGGAAGCGCTGATGTGCTTCGACGTCATCATTGCCGAGCGGCAGGCCCGCTTTGGCCTGCCTGAAGTGTTGTTCGGCCTGTTCCCCGGCATGGGTGCCTATTCCATCCTGTCACGCCGGGTCGGCCCGGTGCTGGCGCGCCAGATGATTACCGACGGGCGCGTCTATAGCGCGGAAGAGATGTTCGACATGGGCATCGTCACCCAGGTCGTCGAAGAGGGCGAAGGCGAAGCTGCGACCATCGCCTGGATCAAGGATCACCGGGCGCATCATGCCGGTTATGTCGGCATCAATCGCGCCGGGCGGCGCGTCAATCCGATGACGCTGGACGAACTGACCGATATCGTGACGACCTGGACCGACACGGCCCTTGCCCTGTCGGACCGTGACCTGCGGATGATGCGGCGATTGGCGGCGGCACAGACCCGTCTGCGCTAAGCGGCGTCGGTTCAGGCGAGGCGGCGGCGCCGGATGGCCGGGTCGGGTCGTTCCTCGCCATGGAGGGGGCCAGCCTCGATCAGTTCGACGATCCGTTCATGGGTGACCGGGCGGCTGAACAAATAGCCTTGGACATTGGTGAAGCCAGCTTCGCGCGCGTGAGCGAGTTGGTCCTGCGTCTCGATTCCTTCGGCGACCGTGTCCATCGACAGGTCGCGCGCGAGATTTCCGATCGCGCGGACGATGGCGCGATCTTCGGCGTTGGCGCTGGTCCCCGCCATGAAGCTCTGGTCGATCTTGAGCGTGTCGAACCGATAAGAGCGCAGATAGGAGAGCGAGGAATAGCCGGTGCCGAAATCGTCGAGCGCCAGGCGCAGGCCGATACGCTGGAGTTCGCGCAGGATCGTGCTGGTCTGGCCGCTATCGTCGAGGAAGATGGATTCGGTGACTTCCAGTTCGAGCCGACGGGCGGGCAAGCCGGTTTCCAGCAGCGCCGCGATGACATTGCCGGGCAAGTCGTGCGATTTGAGCGAGGCCGGCGAAATGTTGATGGCCACGCGCACGTCGCCGGGCCAGGCCGCCGCAGCGATGCAGGCCTGACGCAGCACCCAGCCGGTCAAGGCTTCGATCAGGCCCATGCTTTCGGCGATCGGGATGAATTCGGACGGGGGGATGGCCCCCAGCACGGGATGATTCCAGCGGATGAGCGCTTCGCAGGCGTCGATGTCGCCACCGTCGAGGGCGACGATCGGCTGGAACATAAGCTTGAGTTCGTCGCCATCCAGCGCGCGGCGCAGGCCGGTCTCGATCTCATGGATGCGGTTGAACCGTTCCTTGAGCGACCAGTTGAAGCTGGATGCGCGGTTCCGCCCAGCTCCTTTGGCTTCGTAGAGCGCGAGGTCGGCATGTTGCATCAGTTCGTCCATGTCGCGGCCATCCTGGGGCGCGACGGCATAGCCGATCGAAGCCGTGACCTGGAGATGATGGTCGGACAGGTCGAAGCCATGGGCAAAATAGGCGATGATTTCCTGCGCGATCGCCGCTGCGGTGACGCGATCGGTATCGGGACAGATGATGACGAATTCGTCGCCGCCGAAACGGGCGATCCGCCCCCGCCCCTGCACCACGTCGGCCAGGCGTTCCGCGACGGCGCGCAACAGCCGGTCGCCGACCATATGGCCGAGCGAATCGTTGATCTCCTTGAACCGGTCGACATCCATCCACAGGATGGCGACGGCATCGGCGTGCTTTTCGGTGGTTTCGAAAATTTCGCGCAGGCGCATCTGCATCGCCATGCGGTTTTCAAGACCGGTCAGATTGTCGTAGCGTGCCAGTCGCTCGAATTTCTCGGCCAGTAGCGACTTGTCGCGCTTGCCGATCAGCGCCTGGACGACGATGCGGTGCGTGGTCGAACTGATTTCGGCGAGGCCCAATATCATCGCGACCATCGCGATGGACAGAACGCGGTAGCCGGTCGATCCCTCCAGCCACAGGCCGAGCGCGGTTGGCAGCAATGCGAGGCAGACCTGACCGATGGCGATCTGCACCCGCCCGGCGTTGCGCCCCGAAATGCCGCCGGCATAGCCGGTCGCCATCGACACGCTGAGCATATGGGTGATCGGATTGGCCGATCCGATCAAGGTGACGAATCCCATGAGGCCAAGCAGCCCGGAATAGGCCCAGGCACCCAATTCATAAGCGAGTTCCCAGTTGCGCGATGCGACGGCGGTGCCGCGCACCAACTGGCGATGAAAGAAGATGGCGGAAAAAACGCGCAGCGCCGCGACGATGCACAGGGTGGCGACGACGGCATGGATGGCGAGGCCATCGGATATGCTGCTGATGACGAGGCCGACGGCCGTGCCGGTCGCCGCGCCGATGGTCAGCGATGCGGGCGACGCATAGAGCGTTTCGACCAGGCTCCGCCGCACATCGGCATCCTGTTCCGAAGAGAGCGCTTTGCGCTTTTCCAGCAATGTCCTCAAAGCGCCCAAATGGCCGGTCTCCGGTTCCTGACCCCTCTTCGCAGTTTCCCTTTATTTTTTCGTTAACCGCAAGATCGCAGCCAACTGGCGCGTTTGCGCGCAGACGCCTATGCCGGTAGCCCGACTGTCGTGGACCGGGGGAGCATCGCCATATCTGCCCAGCTGTTCATTGCCCTCGCCTATGTCGCCCTGCTGTTCGGGGGGACGGCGTTCGCGCATGTCCATCGCCATCGGCTGCGCCAATCGCGCTGGCGCATCCACGCCTATACGCTGGCGCTGGGGGTCTATTGCACCAGTTGGACCTATTTCGGTGCTGTGGGCACGGCGGCGACCGGGGGATGGAGCTATCTGCCCATCTATCTGGGGCCGATCCTGCTGATGATCGCGGGCGGGCCGTTCCTGCGCCGACTGAACGCCGAGGTGCAGGAGGATGGCGCTACGTCCATTTCCGACTTCATCGGATCGCGCTTTGGCAAGAGCCGCACGGTGGCGGCGCTGGTGACGCTGATCCTACTGTTCGGCACCATTCCCTATATCGCGCTGCAATTGCGGTCGGTGTCGCTGAGTTTCGCGCTGGTTTCCGGCATTACGCAGCCGACCGCGCCGCTGGCCGTGGCGGCGGCGGCCCTGGCGCTGTTCGCCATCGCCTTTGGTGCGCGGCGCTATCAGGTGGCGGGGCAGAATGAGGCGATATTGTTCGCCGTCGCGTTCGAATCGCTGTTCAAGCTGGTCGCGTTGCTGTTGGTTGCGGGGCTGGCGGTCTGGCTGCTGTGGACCGCCCCTGTCGATCGGATCGCCGATGGCATGGCGACCTTTCGCAGCGGATTTGCGCCCTCTCGGCTGGATGTGAATTTCGCCGTCACCACTTTGTTGTCGGTGCTGACGATCATCTGCCTGCCACGACATTTCTTCATCAGCGTCACGGAGTCACGCACGCCCGATGACATATTGACCGCGCGTTGGGGCTTCGTCGTTTATCTGCTGGTGACGGTGCTGGCGGTGCTGCCCATTGCCGCCGCGGGCGTGGCGCTGCTCGGCCAAGGGGCGACGCCCGACCTGTTCGTGCTGAGCCTGCCGCAGGATTTCGGTTATCGCGGCCTGGCCTTGCTCGTCTTTCTGGGTGGCGTGTCGGCCGCGCTGGCGATGGTCGTCACCGAAATTGTGGCGATTTCGAGCATGATCTCCAACGATCTGTTCGCGCCGGTGCTGCTGCGGCGATCGACCGAAGATTCCCATCTGGGCGAGCGGTTGTTGTGGATACGGCGCGGCGCGATCATCGCGTTGATCGGCGCGGCGGTGCTGTATGCGCTGGCGCTGCCGTCCACCACGCAATTGGCCTCTGTCGGCCTGGTCGCCTTCGTCGCGATCGCCCAATGCGCGCCTGCGCTGATCTGCGCCGTCTATCGGCCGCATAATGATCCGCTGGCGGCCAAGGCGGGGCTGCTGACCGGCTTTGCCTTGTGGTTCGTCATCCTGTTCCTGCCCGCGATCGGCAGCGAGACGATCGCCCCGCCTGCCTGGCGCGGCATCAGCGCGGTGACGGCGGGCACGATCATCAGCCTGGGCGGCAATTTGCTGGCCTTCCTGCTGGTGTCGGTGCGGAGCGTCGGGACGGTACGGTTGGTCCGGCAACGTGGCATCGCGCCGGTATCGACGATGGCGGCGCTGGGTGATCTCGTAACCCGCTTCGTCGGCGCGGAGGCGATGATCGAGGCGTTCGGCGCGACCGAAGACAGTGACGCGCCGATCGACCGGGCCAGCGCGCGCGCGGCCGAGCGGCTGATAAGCAGTGTGGTTGGGGCATCGTCGGCGCGGGCGATCATGGCGTCGGCCATTTCCGGCCAGGGCATGGGCTTTGCGCAGATTGCCAAGGTGCTGGACGCATCGGGGCAATCGCTGCATTTTTCGCAAGGTCTGCTGGCGGCGACGCTGGAAAATATCGATGTGGGCGTCAGCGTGGTCGATCGCGACCTGCGGCTGGTGGCGTGGAACAGCCGCTATCTCGACCTGTTCGACTATCCCCCCGGCCTGATCCGGGGCGGCGTGCCGGTCGCCGATCTGATCCGCTTCAACGCCGAGCGCGGCGATTGCGGTCCGGGCGAAGTGGAGGATCATGTCGCCCGGCGGCTGGCGCATATGCGCAGCCGTCGCCAGCATGCGTTCGAGCGACATCGCGCCGATGGCCGCTGGATCAAGACGGTGGGCGGGCCGATGCCCGATGGCGGCTATGTCATGTCCTTCACCGACATCACGGTCGAAGCGCAGGCGCGGGCAGCGACCGAGACGGCGCGGCGCGACCTGGAGCAAGCGGTGGCGGCGCGGACAGCGGAGCTGAGCGAAGTCAATGTGAAGCTCGCGGCGGCGATGGCGGACAAGACCCGCTTCCTGGCGGCGGCGAGCCACGACCTGCTGCAACCGCTCCATGCCGCGATGCTATTTTCGTCAGCCTTGCGGCGGCGACTGGGGGAGCCGGAGCGGGCGATGCTATCGCGGCTCGATCGATCGATCGAGGGGGCGAACGACCTGTTGCGCGCCTTGCTCGACATATCGAAGCTGGATGCGGGCGGGGTAAAGCCGCAGCCGACCCGCTTTGCCGTGCGGCCGATGCTGGCTGATCTTGCCGAGAGTTTTCAGCCGCTGGCCGCGGAAAAGGGACTTTTGTTGCGGGTTGGTCCGGGGGATGGTTGGGTCGAGACGGATCGGAGCCTATTGCGGTCGATCGTCCAGAATTTCCTGTCCAACGCCATCCGTTATACCGACCAGGGCCGCATCCTCGTTGCCGTGCGACGGCGGGGTGCGGCGGTGCGCATCGAGATATGGGATAGCGGGATCGGCATTGCGCCCGACAAGCTGGCGCTGATCTTCCGCGAGTTCGAGCGGCTGGGTCAGGGGAGCGAGAGCGGCATCGGGCTGGGGCTGGCGATCGTGGAGCGATCGGCCGCTTTGATCGGCGGGACAGTGGCGGTACGATCCTGGCCCGGCAAGGGGAGTTGCTTTGCGATCAGCCTGCCGCTGGCGGAAGCGTCGCCGGTAGCGGCGGCAACCGTAGCGGCGGCGGTGCTAGCGCCGACGACAGGCCTGCGCCTGTTGGTCGTGGACGATGACCCGGCCAATCGCGCGGCGATGCAGGCGGCTTTGGAAAGCATGGGACATGACTGTGTGGTGGCGGCGACGGAAAGCGAGGCGTTGGCGGCCAGCGGGCCATTTGATGGCGCTTTGGTTGATTTCGCGCTGGGCACGGCGCGCGATGGCATCGACTTGATCGACGCGCTGCGCGATCGGTCGCCGGGGCTCGCGGTAGCGCTGGTGACGGCCGAGCGTAGCGAAGCGATGCTGGCGCGCCTCGCCGAACGGGATATTCCGTTGCTCGCCAAGCCTTTGGCGGCGGCGGTGCTGGAACACTGGATCGCAGACGTGGCGCGGCGCGGCGCTGGTGGGTCAGCGGTTCCCTAATCCCAGCGCGCGAGCCGCGAGCGCCGCCTGGGTGCGGTTCTGGACGCCGAGTTTGGCGAGGACCGTCGTCATGTGCGACTTGATCGTGGATTCGGCGACCCCCAGTTCCCAGGCGATCTGCTTGTTGAGTTGGCCGTCCAGCACGCCGAGCAGGACGCGCAATTGGGTCGGCGTCAGCGAGGCGACCTTGCCGGCCATCTCATCCACCTCATCGGGCATCAGGGGCGCGACGGCGGGGGTTTCACCCGCCAAGGCGGCGGCGATGGCGTCTTCGATGACGCTTAGATCCTGATCCTTGCCGATGAAGCCGACCGCGCCATAGCGGCGCGCTTCGGCGGCGGCGATCGGCGCATCGGCGCTGGAAATGACGAGGATGGGGACCGAGGGGCGTTCGGCATGGAGCAGCGCCACGCCGGAAAAGCCCGCCGATCCCGGCATTTTAAGGTCGAGCAGGATGAGCAGCAAGTCGCTGGCGGCTGTGGCGGTTTCCACCGCGCGGTCCAGCGTCGCCGCCTCCACGATCCGCGCATCGGGCGCGACGTTGGCGGCCGCCATGACCAACGCCTGACGGAAGAGCGGATGATCGTCCGCCACCAAGATGGTGCCTATTGCCGTTGGCTTATCCTTCCCTCTCCGCCGCCATCCTGCCCTGCATTGGGCAGCGATGCAAATAGGGGTTGTCCCCTAGCCCGGCAAGCGGCTCAGGCCGCTGCCATCTGGCTGTCGGCGATCAGCGCTTCGACTACCGACGGGTCGGCGAGGGTCGAAATGTCGCCCAGCGTATCGGTCTCGCCCTCGGCGATCTTGCGCAGGATGCGGCGCATGATCTTGCCCGATCGGGTCTTGGGCAGGCCGGGCGCGAACTGGATGATGTCGGGCGTGGCGATCGGGCCGATCTCGCTGCGGACCCAGGCGACGAGTTGCTTGCGCAACTCTTCGGACGGCTCCTCATGCGCGTTGAGCGTCACATAGGCGTAGATGCCCTGCCCCTTGATCGGGTGCGGCATGCCGACCACGGCGGCTTCGGCAACCTTGGCATGGGCGACCAGCGCGCTTTCGACTTCGGCGGTGCCCATGCGGTGGCCCGACACGTTGATGACATCATCGACCCGGCCGGTGATCCAATAATAACCATCGGCATCGCGGCGGGCACCGTCGCCGGTGAAGTAGCGGCCCGGATAGGTGGTAAAATAGGTCTGGAAGAAACGCTCATGATCGCCATAGACGGTCCGCATCTGGCCGGGCCAGCTTTTGGCGATGCACAGATTGCCCTCAGTCGCGCCGTCCAGTTCCTTGCCATCGGCGTCGACCAGCAAGGGGTGGACGCCGAATAGCGGCTTGGTCGCAGAGCCGGGTTTGAGGTCCGTCGCGCCGGGTAGCGGGGCGATGAGGATGCCGCCGGTCTCGGTCTGCCACCAGGTATCGACGATCGGGCAGCGGCCTTCGCCGACGACGCGGTGATACCATTGCCAGGCTTCCGGGTTGATCGGTTCGCCCACGCTGCCCAGGATGCGCAGCGAGGCGCGGCTGGTCGCCTGCACGAAGGCGTCGCCCTCGCGCATCAAGGCGCGCAGCGCGGTGGGGGCGGTGTAGAAGATCGCGACGTTCCATTTGTCGCAGACCTGCCAGAAGCGGCTATGATCGGGATAGTTGGGCACGCCTTCGAACATCAGCGTGGTCGCGCCATTGGCGAGCGGGCCGTAGACGACATAGCTGTGGCCAGTGACCCAGCCGATGTCGGCGGTACACCAATAGACTTCGCCGGGCCGGTAATCGAACACCTGCGCATGAGTCATCGCCGCCCAGAGCAGATAGCCGCCCGTGCTGTGGAGGACGCCCTTGGGCGTGCCGGTCGAACCGGAGGTGTAGAGGATGAACAGCGGGTCTTCCGCGCCCATGGCCTCGGCCGGGCAATCCGGCGCGGCTGCATCGCGGGCTGGGCCATAGAAGAGGTCGCGCCCTTCCACCATCGGCACGTCCGCGCCGGTGCGTTGGACAACGATTACGGTTTCGACCGAGTTGCAATGGGCGAGTGCCGCATCGACATTGGCCTTCAAGGGCACAGCCTTGCCACCGCGCAGCCCTTCGTCGGCGGTGATGACCAGGCGGGAGTCGCAGTCGCGAATGCGGCTGGCGAGGCTGTCGGGCGAGAAGCCGCCGAAGACGATCGAATGGACCGCGCCGATGCGGGTGCAGGCCAGCATGGCGAAGGCGGCTTCGGGGATCATCGGCAGATAGAGCGTCACCCGGTCGCCGCGACGGACCCCCTGTGCTTTCAGCACATTGGCGAAGCGGCAGACTTCCTCGTGGAGTTGTGCATAGGTGATGACCCGGCTTTCGCTCGGATTATCGCCTTCCCAGATGATCGCGGGCTGGTCGCCGCGCTCGGCCAGATGCCGGTCGATGCAGTTGGCCGAGACGTTGAGTTGACCGTCGGCGAACCAGCTGATGCCGAAATCGGCTTCATCGAAGCTGCTTTCATCGACCTTGGTAAAGGGGGTGATCCAGTCGAGCCGCTGCGCCTGATCGCGCCAGAAGGCGTCGGGATCGGCCAGCGCCTGCGCATGCATCCGGGCGGCGTCCGCGGCAGTGACCCGCGCATCGGCGGCGAGGGACGCGGGAACGGGATAGAGGGATTCGCTCATGGTTTTGGCCTCTCCAAACTCTTTCGCACTAGCGTAACGAAGCCAGGCCCGCCCGCCATCCTCGACCAAAGTTGGAGGGACTTGCGACCATGGTCCGCCTTATCCTTCCCCTGCCCCGACCCGCATGATGCAAGCATGGCCGGATCGCCACACCCCTTCGCAGAAAGGGGCGACCGGCGGGGAGAGGATGAATGATGACGAATAGAGCATTCATAAATCTAAGGCGTGGGATTGCGATGGGGGCGATGGCGGTGGCTATCGTCAACGCCCCTAGTGCTATGGCACAGACGGCGCGCGAGGCGGAGCTGGAAGCGCGGCTCAACCAGCTGGAAGCTGCGGTATCGGCGCTGCGCAGCGAATTGACGCAGGCGCGCGCCGAACAACAGACATCGACGCAGATCGCGCAGAAGGCCGACAGCCGCGTCGCGACGCTGGAAGCCAAGCCAGCGTCGGACGGCTTCAAGGTCGGTTCCACCACCTTCAAGCTGGGCGGTTTCGTCAAGGTGGTCGGCAGCGCGACGCGCTATGATGATGGCGCGGTGCCGGGCGGATCGCTGGGCAAGGAATTCTACCTGCCGCAGCAGATTCCGGTGGGCGGGCAAAGTAGCCGCGACATCATCGGCCATGCGCGCCAGACGCGGCTGTCGTTCAGCACCTCCACGCCGCTGGGTGGCAAGGAGATTAAGAGCGTGGTCGAGTTCGACTTCGCACTGGCGGCCGCGCCGCTGGGCGCGCAGCGGGCGACCAACCCCTATACGCCGACCTTTCGCCGCGGCTTCATCAGCTATGGCAACTGGCTGATCGGGCAGGAATGGACGACCTTCCAAAACCCCGGCCATCTGCCCGAAACCACCGATTTCGTGGGACCGATGGACGGCGCGATCTTCGTGCGGCAGATGATGGTGCAGTATAAGCAACCGCTGGGCGGCGGCTTCGACCTCTATCTGGCGGCGGAAAATCCGCAGACCGAGACGGAGACGACGACCGCCCCTGCCCTGGTGGACAATGACCAGGATCGCATTCCCGATCTCGTCGCCAAGCTCGCCTATAAGGGCGCGATCGGCGAACTGCATGTAGCCGGGCTGGTGCGGCAATTGTCGGTGCGCAACAATGGCGTCGGCGACACGGCGATGGGCTGGGGCATCACGACGGGCGGCAAGATTCCGTTCGGGCCGGAAGGGCGCCACGACCTGCGCTTTCTGGCCACCTATGGCCATGGCATGGGCCGCTACTTCACCGTCGGCTATGCGCCCGACGCCATCTACGACAGCGCGATCGGCAACCAGTTGCATGTGGTCGACAATGTCGCTGGCTTTGCCGCGCTCAAGCTCGGCTGGACGCCGACGATCCGGTCGACCTTCATGGTCGGCTATCAACATGCCGACTATCCCGGCGGCATCCTGCTGCCGGATCTGGCCAACAAGGCGGCCTATAGTCTGGCCGGCAACCTGTTCTGGTCGCCGGTCAAGAATCTGGATTTCGGGATCGAATATCGTCATGCTCAGCGGGAAGTCGTCAGTGGCCTGAAGGGCCAGATGGACCGTGTCGAGATGGCCGCGAAATATACATTTTAAGGGAGAGGGCAGATGGCGACAACATATGATGACGGCCAGCCAAAGCGCAGCGTGACGGGGCAGAATGAGAAGCTCGTCATTGCCGCGTCATCGCTGGGCACGGTGTTCGAATGGTATGACTTCTATCTTTATGGCCTGCTGGCCACCTATATTTCGGCGCAATTCTTCTCCGGCGTGAATGAGACGACGGGGTTCATCTTTGCCCTCGCCGCCTTTGCCGCCGGTTTTGCGGTGCGGCCGTTCGGCGCGATCGTGTTCGGGCGGATCGGCGACATGGTCGGGCGCAAGAATACGTTTCTGGTCACCATGGGCATTATGGGCCTGTCGACCTTCGCGGTCGGCATCCTGCCCAACTATGCCAGCATCGGCGTCGCGGCGCCGGTCATCCTGCTGGTCCTGCGTCTGGCGCAAGGCCTGGCGCTGGGCGGCGAATATGGCGGGGCGGCAACCTATGTCGCCGAACATGCGCCGGAGGGGAAACGCGGCCTTTATACCAGCTGGATCCAGACCACCGCGACCTTCGGGCTGTTCGCCGCGCTGCTGGTGGTCATCGGTTTCCGCTTCGCGCTGGGCGAGGAAGCCTTTGCCGCCTGGGGCTGGCGTCTGCCCTTCCTGATCTCGATCTTCCTGCTCGGCGTGTCGATGTGGATCCGCCTGCAGCTCAACGAAAGCCCCGTCTTCCAGAAGATGAAGGACGAAGGCACCACGTCGAAGGCACCGCTGACCGAAGCGTTCGGCAAATGGGGCAATCTGCGCTGGGTCATCATCGCGCTGTTGGGTGCGGTCATGGGTCAGGCGGTGGTCTGGTATGCCGGGCAATTCTATGCGCTCTTCTTCCTGGAAAAGACGCTGCGGGTGGATGGGGCGACGGCCAATATCCTGATCGCCATCGCGCTCGCGCTGGCTACCCCCTTCTTCGTCTTCTTCGGCTGGCTGTCCGACAAGATCGGCCGCAAGCCGATTATCCTGGGCGGTTGTGCGCTGGCGGCGATGACCTACTTCCCGCTGTTCGGGGCGTTGACCAATGCAGCCAATCCCGCGCTGGCGGCGGCGCAGGCCTCCGCGCCTGTGACGATCGTTGCCTATAAGCCCGAATGTTCGTTCCAGTTCGATCCGGTCGGCAAGAACAAGTTCGACACGTCGAGCTGCGACGTCGCCAAGACCTATATGGCCAAGACCGGGGTCAGCTATGACAATGTCGAAGCCGCAGCAGGCACGCCTGCGGTGGTCAGGATCGGCAGCGTCAGCCTGACCGCGCCCGATGCCGCCACGTTGGCGGGACCGGACAAGAAAGCGGCGATCGCGGCCTATCAGGCGCAGTTGCAGGCAGGGCTGGTCGATGCGGGCTATCCGGCCAAGGCGGACACCGCGAAGATCAACAAGGTCGCGGTCGTGGCGATCCTGTGGGCGCTCGCGATGCTGGTGACGATGGTCTACGGGCCGATCGCCGCGATGCTGGTGGAACTCTTCCCCAGCCGCATCCGCTACACGTCGATGTCGCTGCCCTATCATATCGGCAATGGCTGGTTCGGCGGCTTCCTGCCGACGACGGCCTTCGCGATGGTCGCGGCGACCGGGAACATCTATTACGGTCTATGGTATCCGGTGGTCGTCGCAGCCGCCACGGTGGTCATCGGCCTGCTGTTCCTGCCGGAGACGTTCAAGCGCAATATCGACGACTAGTACAGCGACCCGTACAATGGTTGAGAGGGCGGCCGCCAATAGGAGGCCGCCCTTATTTTATGTCGCGCAGGCCGCGCCCGACTAACGTCGAATGGCCTTTCCTACGGATTTGCGGCAGGATTATTTCCAACATGGGAGAGAAAATCATGGCCCAGGCCTATCTCGACGCACAGATGCGCAGTCAGGACGATCGCGAAGCCTATTGGCTGGACGCGGCGCAGGCGATCGAGTGGCAGGTGCCGCCGGTGCGCGCCTGGACCGAGGGCGAAGGCTGGTTTGCTGGCGGCCTGATGAACACATGCCATAATGCGGTCGACCGCCATGTCGCGGCGGGGCGCGGCGACGAACTGGCGCTGATCTATGAAAGCCCGGTGACGGATACGCGGCTGACCTTCAGCTTTGCCCAGTTGCAAAACGAGGTGGCGCGCACGGCGGGCATGATCGCCGCCCAAGGCGTCGGCAAGGGCGACCGGGTCATCCTCTATATGCCGATGGTGCCGCAGGCGGTTATCGCGATGCTGGCCTGCGCGCGGATCGGCGCGATCCATTCGGTGGTGTTCGGCGGCTTCGCCGCACCCGAACTCGCCAAGCGGATCGACGATGCGACGCCCACCTTGCTGATGACGGCATCGTGCGGGATCGAGGGCAGCAAGGTCATCCCGTACAAGCCCCTGGTGGACAAGGCGCTGCAAATGGCGACCCACCGGATCGAGCGCGTCATCCTGCTGCAACGGCCGCAGGCGATCGCGCCGATGCAGGAGGGGCGCGACTTCGACTGGGCGGACACACTGGCAGAGGCGCAGCCGGTCGAGTGCTTGGCCGTCGAGGCGACCCATCCGCTCTATATTCTCTATACGTCGGGCACGACCGGCACGCCCAAGGGCGTGGTCCGGCAGAATGGCGGTCATGCGGTGGCGATCGCCTGGAGCATGGCGCATATCTATGGCATCCGTCCGGGCGAGGTTTTCTGGGCGGCGTCCGATGTCGGCTGGGTCGTTGGGCATAGCTATATCGCTTATGGCCCGTTGCTGGCGGGCGCGACGACCTTGTTGTTCGAGGGCAAGCCGGTGGGCACACCGGACGCAGGCACCTTCTGGCGGACCATTGTCCGCAACGATGTCCGCATCTTCTTCACCGCGCCGACCGCGATCCGCGCGGTGCGCAAGGAAGACCCGGAGGGCGACTATATCCGCCAGATCGGCACGGGGAATCTGCGCGCGCTGTTCCTGGCGGGCGAGCGGGCCGACCCGGACACGATCCATTGGGCCGAAGCGCAGCTCAACCTGCCGGTGATCGACCATTGGTGGCAGACGGAATTGGGCTGGCCTGCGCTCGCGACCTGTTTTGGCCTGGGCGATACGCGGCGCAAGGCAGGAAGCGCGGGCTTCCCGGTGCCGGGCTATGGCTTTCGCGTGGTGGACGATGGCGGCGTGGACGTCGCGCCGGGCGAAACGGGCAATGTGGTGATGACGCTGCCGCTGCCGCCGGGCTGCTATGCCGGATTGTGGAATAACGAGGCGGGTTTCGCCAAGGCCTTTGCCGGTTTCCCCGGCCATTATGAGACGGGTGATGCAGGCCATGTCGATGCCGATGGCTTCGTCAACATCATGGGGCGCACCGACGACATTATCAATGTCGCGGGCCATCGCCTGTCGACCGGGCAGATGGAGCAGATCGTCGCCTGTCATCCGCTGGTGTCCGAATGCGCGGTGATCGGCGTGGACGATGCGTTGAAAGGCATGGTGCCGATGGCCTTCGTCGTCGCGCGGACAGGTGAGTGGGACGCGGCGACGCTGCGGGCCGAGATCATCAAGGCGGTGCGCGACGAACTGGGGCCAGTGGCGGCTCTGAAGGACGTGCATATCGTCGGCGCGCTGCCCAAGACGCGGTCAGGCAAGATATTGCGCGCGGCGCTGCGTCAGGTCGCGGCGGGCGAGACGATGGCGATGCCCGCGACGATCGAAAGCCCGGCGGCGCTGGAGGCGATCATGGAAATTTTCGCGAAGGTGGAGTGAGAGCGGTGGCGGGAGTCAGACTGACTGACCCGCCGCCCAGCCGCTGGCCCAGGCCCATTGGAAATTATAGCCGCCAAGCCAGCCAGTGACGTCCACCGCTTCGCCGATGGCATAGAGGCCGGGCATCTTGGTCGCCTCCATCGTGCGCGACGACAGGCCAGCGGTGGCGATGCCGCCGACGGTCACTTCGGCCTTGGCATAGCCCTCCGTCCCGGTCGGGGCGAAGGGCCAGTCGTGGAGGCGGGCACCAAGCTGGCGTAGCGCTTTGTCGGAGAGATTCCCCATTTCGCCTTCAAGTCCGACCCGCTCCAGCAACGCGTCGGCGAGCCTCTCGGTCAGCGCCTGCCCTACCACCTTGCGTAAGGAAGCGCGGGGGCGGTCGCGCTTTGCCTGGATGAGCCAGTCGGCATCGAGGTCGGGCAGGAAATCGACCTGAATGGGGGTGCGGTGCTGCCAATAGCTGCTGATCTGAAGCATGGCCGGACCCGACAGGCCGCGATGGGTGAAGAGCGCCGCCTCGCGAAAGCGGGTCTTGTTCCAGCGCACTTCGACCGGAGCGGACACGCCCGACAATGCCTGGAACAGCGCGTCTTCTTCGCCCAGCGTGAAGGGGACGAGCGCGGGGCGCGGCTGGACGATGGCGAGGCCGAACTGTCGCGCGACATCATAGGCAAAGCCGGTCGCGCCCATTTTGGGGATGGATGGCCCGCCGGTCGCCAGCACCAAGGCGGGGGCGCGATGCTCGACCGCGCCCAGCTTGACCCGGTAGAGGCCGTCGCCATGGGCCACGTCACCCACCGGCTGCGCCAGTGCCATGGTGACGCCACCGATGGCACATTCCTCTTCCAGCATGGCGACGATCTGCTTGGCGGAGCCGTCGCAGAATAATTGCCCCAGCGTCTTTTCATGCCAGGCGATGCCATAGCGATCGACAAGCGCGATGAAATCCTGCGCGCTGTAGCGGCCCAGCGCCGATTTGGCGAAATGGGGGTTGGCGGACAGATAGCGGTCGGCGGCGGTGTGGATGTTGGTGAAATTGCAGCGACCACCGCCGGAAATGAGGATCTTCTTGCCCACTTGATCGGCATGATCAACCAGCAGCACGCGCTTGCCCCGCTGGCCCGCTGTCGCCGCGCACATCATCCCCGCCGCGCCCGCGCCCAGGATGATCGCGTCCCAATCCGCCATTATCGGACTCGCTTGAGGCGCACCAGCGCCTCGTCCAGCGCGGAGAGGAAGCGCGATCGGTCGGCCTTGCCGAACGGGGGTGGCCCGCCAATCTGATCGCCGCCCGCGCGCAAGTCCGCCATGATCGCGCGGGTCGCGATGGCCGCGCCGATGGAGCTATTGGTGAAGGGTTTGCCGTTGGACGAGATCACCACCGCGCCAGCCTTCAGGCAGCGATCGGCGAGCAGGATATCGGCGGTGATGCACACGGTTCCCGCGTCCGCCCGCTCGGCGATCCAGTCATCGGCCGCATCGAAGCCGTCGCTGACCACCACCCGGTCGAGCAGGTCATGCGGGGGGATGCGGATCGGGCTGTTGCTGACGATCGTCACCGGCACGGCATGGCGGAAGGCGACCTTGTAGATCTCCTCCTTGACGGGGCAGGCATCGGCATCGACCAGAATCTTCATGGAAGGCGCGATAAGCCGCCGGGCGAGGCGAGACAATGGTCGCCGCGCTAATTTCGGATCAGGCTATTCCCCGCCCGCTCAATCCAGGACGTTGGGTAGATCCTCGAAGCCCTTGCGCAGCGCAGCGCTCCAGCTTTGCGAGATCATGGCGAATTCTTCATTATCGGCTTCGATGCGGGTGCGGACGCGGAAGTCGTAGGCGTCGGTGGGGATGACGGCGAGGTCGAGCGGCATGCCGACCGAGAGGTTGGAGCGCAGGGTCGAGTCCATCGAGACAAGCACCGCCTTGGTCGCATCCTCCAGGCTGGTTTCGCGGGCGATGATGCGGTCGAGGATGGGCTTGCCATATTTATGTTCGCCGATCTGGAAGAAGGGCGTGTCTTCGGTCGCTTCGATGAAATTGCCGGCGGAATAGACGAGGTAAAGGCGCGGTTTGCCGCCGCGACGCTGGCCTGCGATCATGATCGAGGCACTGGCGCCCGATCCGCCCATTTCGATACTTTCGCGATAGCGGGTCTGCATCGCGCGCATGGCGTCGCCGACGATCTGGGCCACGCGATACATGGTGCTGCAATTGAGGATGGTTTCGATCTCGGGGTCGAGCTTGGCGTCCTTGATCGCCTTGCTGAGCGTCGCCTTCACCCCTTGGGTGATCGACAGATTGCCCGAACAGAGCAGGGTGATCGCGCGTTCGCCCGGCACGACATAGGTGAAGCTCTTACGAAAGCGGGCGATATTGTCCATGCCCGCATTGGTGCGGGTATCGGACAGCATGACCAACCCCTGGTCCACGCGCACCGCCACACAATAGGTCATTCCCCGCAGGCTCCCGAAATATCTGACTCAACCCTGTAGACCGGGCGGCGGACTATTTTGCTGTTGTTGCCGTTGCAACTGCCGTTCCTCGATCCCGTCATCCGCCTGCGCGATACGGACGTCCGCGTCAATCGTGATATCGCCCGCGACCAAGATGGTGCCCCGGATCGGTGCTGCGTCGTCGGCATCCAGGCCGCTCGCCACGCGCAGATAGCGTTCGGTGACGCAGACGCGGTTGGAGGGGTCAAAACCGACCCAGCCAAGGCCCGGCACCAGCGCTTCGGCCCAGCCATGGGTTTCGTGCAGTTCATTGCCTTCGCTGGTCAGCAGATAGCCCGACACATAGCGGGCGGGGATGCCAAGGACGCGCGCGCCGGCGATGAAGATCTGAGCATGATCCTGGCATACGCCTGCGCCCAACTGAAAGGCCTGCGCCGCGGTGGTGGCCGATGTGGTGACGCCGGCGCGATAGGCGACCGCGTCGGTGACGGCAGCGGCCAGCGCGTGGAGCCGGGCGAGCGGTCCATTGCCGTCGGGCAGCGCCAGGGCCATGGCGGCGATGGCGTCGGATGCGCGGGTGAGCGGCGTGTCGCGCAGGAAATAGAGCGGGTTCACGCGGCTGATCGGGCCGCCGACGACGCCATGGGTTTCGCGCGTTTCCACCAGGCCTTCAGCGACGATCACCGCTTGGCCGAGCTGATCGTGTCGGACCCACAGCGCCTCCATCTCGCCATTGCTGTTGCGGTGAAAGCCGGTGACGGGGGCGTCATTGACGCTGACCTTCCAGTCCAGCACCGTCTGCGCGGGCGTGTCGACCGGCATCAGTTTCAGCCGCATCACCACCCGCCCCGCCGACGGATCGTAGGAATAGATGGTCTGATGCCGGACCAGCAATTTCATCGCGAGCGCCCCCTCCCCCGATCAGCCGAAATGATAGGTCTGGGCGATTTCGATGCCCAACTGGTTGGTCATCGCCAGCCCCTGCTGCACCGTTTCATGCAGGCCGAAGCGGAAGATTTCGCCGCTGTCGAGCTGTTCCAGCGCGCTCACCATCTGTTCGATCGTGTCGTTGCACGGGCCGCGCTTGTCATGCCAGCCCGACAGGCGGTTGAGCCGATAGGCGAGCTGGTCATAGCAGAAGGCGACGCTGCGCGGGAACATGCGGTTGAGCATCAGGAAATCGGTGATCTGCCAAGGGGTGTAGGTGCCGCCATAGACATGATGATAGGCGCGCGCGCCGGACAGGGCGTAGAGGACCGAGGTCCATTGATAATGGTCGCGATTGCCGCCGATCACTTCGGTTTCGGGCAGCAGGACATAATATTTGACGTCGAGCAGCCGCAGCGTCATCTGCGCCCGCTCGAGCGCCGAGCCGCAGCGCAGGAAATCGTGGCCTTCGTTGCGCAACTGTCCGGAATGAGTCGCGCCGCGGAAGGTCATGACGCGGGTCTTGACCCAGTCGATGAGCGCCGGGAGTTGCTGGCGGGCTTCGCCGACATCATAGCTGTCGAGCTTGCGCCAGCCATCGTTGAGCGCTTCCCACATGTCCTGCGTCAACATGGTGCGGGCCGACTTGGCATTGGCGCGCGCCTTGGCGAGGCAAGAGCGGATCGAGCTGCTATTGTCGAGGTCGAGCATCAGATAGGCGACGGCGTCGCTTTCGGTGACGGTCGATCCTTCAGGAAACTGGTGGCCGCAGCCTGCCGCGCGGACGACCGATCGCCATTCGTCGCGATGATGCGCGCCGGGCAGAATCGCCATGCGCTGGCCCATGGTGAGGAGGCGCGCGGTGGCCTCCGCCCGCTCCATGTAGCGCGCCATCCAGAAGAGATTTTCGGCGGTCCGGCTCAGCATGGGATAACCTCAAAAACTGCGTTCTTAAAGCCCCTCCCCTTCAGGGGGGGGGTTGGGGTGGGGCTTCCCCGCGCGCTGCGCCAGTGGCCCCCCCCGGCCCCCGGCCCCCCCTGAAGGGGGGGGGTTGTCGCGCCGCCCCATCAATCCTGCAACACCCAGGTGTCCTTGACCCCGCCGCCCTGGCTGGAATTGACCACCAGCGACCCTTCGGTCAGGGCCACGCGGGTCAGGCCGCCGGGGACGAGGCGCAATTGCTTGCCGACCAAGCAATAGGGGCGGAAGTCGGCGTGGCGGCCGACCACGGCGGCGGGGCCGAGAGTCGGGACGGTCGACAAGTCGAGCGTCGGCTGGGCGATGAATTCCTTGGGATTGGCGCGGATGCGATCGGCATAGGCGGCGACCTCATCCTTGGTCGATTTGGGACCGATCAACATGCCGTATCCGCCCGACCCATGGACTTCCTTGGCCACCAGCTCGTGCAGATGTTCCAGCACATAGGCGCATTCGTCGGGCTTGCCGCACTGCCAGGTCTGGATATTGTCGAGGATCGGCTTTTCGCCGAGATAGAAGCGGATCATCTCCGGCACGTAGATATAGACCGCCTTGTCGTCGGCGATGCCCGATCCGGGCGCCGAGGCGAGCGTCACCCCGCCCTTGCGATAGACGTTGAAGATGCCGGGGACGCCGAGCAGGCTGTCGGCGCGGAAAACGAGCGGGTCGAGATATTCATCGTCGATGCGGCGGTAGATCACGTCCACCGCCTTTGGCCCCAGCGTGGTTTTCATCCACACCCGGTCATTGTCGACGAACAGGTCGGCGGGTTCGACCAGCTCGACGCCCATCAGGTCGGCGAGGAAGCTATGCTCATAATAAGCGCTGTTGAGCGAGCCGGGGGTGAGGACGACCACGACCGGATCGCCCTTGCAGGCGGGCGGCGCGACTTCCTTGAGGCTTTTGAGCAATTCTGCGGGATAATCATCGACGGGCGCGACGATCCCGGCGGCGAACAGTTCGGGGAACATGCGCGTCATGATCTCGCGATTTTCGAGCATGTAGGACACGCCCGACGGGGTACGGCAATTATCCTCGAGCACTTCGAAACTGCCCGGCCCCGTGCGCACGATGTCGATGCCGACGATATGGCTGTAGACTTTGCCGGGCGGGGAAAAGTCCGCCATTTCGGCGAGATAGGCGCTGTTCTTGTAGATGATGTCGGCGGGCATGATGCCGGCCTTCACGATCTCGCCGCGATGATAGACATCGTGCAGGAAGGCGTTGAGCGCGCGGGCGCGCTGGCGGATGCCCTTGTCCAGCACGCGCCATTCCTGCGCGGTGAAGATGCGCGGCAACAGGTCGAAGGGGATCAGCCGCTCCGGGTCGCCGCCCTCGCCATAGACAGCGAAGGTGATGCCGATGCGGCGAAAGATCGCCTCTGCCTCATCCAGTCGACGGTTGAGCCCGGATATGCCCGTTCGTTCCACCCATTTCTGCACTTCGGCGTAACAGGCGCGTATCGAACCATCAGGCTCAAACATTTCGTGGAAGGGCAAGTGGACGTTCCTCCCTCGGCCAGGACGGCCGGTTGTGCGTCGCAACATTAGGACGTGGGGCAAAAAGGATTGCAACAGAAAAATGACACGGATCGGGCGATTTCATTATTCCTTGCGCCAGAGCGAGGATCGGGCAGAAGGCGGGGCATGAACAGGATGATCGGCGGGCCGCTGGCCGCCATGCTGGCGTTGACCGCCTGCGCCTCGACCGTGCGCGAGCAGATCTACCGCGCCGACGCCGCGCCGGTGCAGGTCGCGCAATGGACGAAAACGGCCCCTGTGGCCCTGCCGGTGCGAAGCGAGGACGGCCTGGCGCTGAGCGGCTATTATTGGCCGGGCGACCCAGCCGACCGCGACGTCATCCTCTTCTTCCACGGCCGGGGATCGCATCAGGGGATCGGCGCGCGCTATGCCGAACATCTGGCGGGCAAGGGCGACCATGTGGTCGTGGTGTCCTATCGCGGCTTTGGCGGCAATCCGGGCACGCCGACGCAGGCCGGGCTGGTGGCGGACGGGCGCAGCTTCGTGGCGGCCGCGCGCGATCTGGTCGGGCCGGATGCGCGGCTGTTCCTGGTCGGCCATTCGCTGGGTGGCGCGGTGGCGCTGCATGTCGCGGCGACGGTGAAGGTGGCGGGGGTCGTTACCCTTTCGACTTTCGACAAGCTGGAGGAATCGGCGCCCGGCGGCGTCGGCCTGCTGCTGCCTGACAAATGGAATAATCTGGACGCGGTGACGAAGATCGGCGCGCCGTTGGTGATGATACAGGGGTCCGCCGACGACCGGATCGACATGGCGCAGGCTGATGCGCTGTTCGCTGCTGCTCGTGCGCCTGCCGCCCTGCTGACGGTGCCGGGCGCAGGCCATAATCCCAACATGGCGGAGCTTGGTCCGATGGTTAGCGCGGCGATCGGCGCGATCGATTCGGGCGCGATGGCGGGCTATCCAGCCACGCTGCCAGCGGGTTGGCGCGTGCGGCGCAAATAATCGCAAAAACCCCCGTTGACCGACCCGCCGCCGCTGCGTATAGCGCCGCCTCACCGCAGGGCCATGTTGTCTTGCGGAGCCCCAAGGGGCGGAGTAGCTCAGCTGGTTAGAGCAGCGGAATCATAATCCGCGTGTCGGGGGTTCAAGTCCCTCCTCCGCTACCATTTTTCAGATAGTCAGATGTTCCCACGCATACCCAGTGTGTGGACGCCGGACATCGTCAGCGCGCGGCAAGTGCCGCGCGCCGCCGGGTTCAGCCCGGTATCGACGCACCGAAGAGCAGCATGGGGTCACCCGGTGGTGACAGCGCGATCTCGCCGCCCGCGCCAGTCACCAGCGCGCGCACCATCCAGGCTGCCGCTGTCCGCGATGCCAGTCCCTCGATCGGCAAGGTGCCGGCCAGCGCCGCGCGCAGATCGGGGTCGAGCACGACCTTTGGCCCCTCGCCGCGCACCACGATCTCGGTCACGCCCGGCCGCACTTCCGCGCCGATGTCGAGTTGCCCGCCACGCACCAGTGCGTCGCCCGCGATCAGCGCCAGGTTGAGCAGCACCTTGACCGCCAGCTTGCCCAGCATCTGTTCATCGACCATCCAGCCGACCTTCACCCGACCGGTGGTGACGAACATGCCCTCGATCGCGACCCGCGCTTCATGAGGCGGCACCACATCGCCGAACCCGCCCGCAGAGCCGAACGCCAGGCGAAAGAATTTGAGCTTGTTGGCCGACGTTCGCGCGCTATCGCCAAGCAGCTCCAGGCAACGCTGGCGCATTTCCGGGTCCGTCTCGTCCGCCATCAGTTCCAGGCCATTGTTGAGCGCGCCGACCGGACTGAGCACGTCATGGCACAGGCGCGAACAGAGCAGGCTGGCGAATTCGATGCTGTCGGTCGGGTTGGTCATGCGGGGTCTGGATCGCCGGATAGTGGTCAGGAAAATGGGCTCTCACGGCTAATGCGCTGCCCCGCCGCGCGATGCAACCCCGGCTCGCCGCCTTTCCCTCACCTTATGTCGAGCAACGCCTCCGCGAACGCCACGGTCCCACCCTGCCCCGGCTGCGCGCGCCACAGACGCACCTCCTTGCCAGCCACGATCAGCCATAGCGTTCCATCGGGCATCGCACAGGCCGCGTCCGTGGCGGACGGCACAGCGACGCCCGACGGGTGCGAGTGATAATGGCCAATCACGCTCGGTCCGCCCGACCGCGCCGCCCGGTGCGCAGCGATCAGCACCGCCGGGTCCAGTTCGAAATGGCGCGCCGGGTCTGCCGCGACATTGGCCGCCGGAGCGATCGCCTCTATCCGCCCGGCCTGGCCCAGCAACAGCCCGCAAATTTCCCCATCGTCCGCCGCTGCCAGCGCCACGATCCGGTCACGTAACAGGCTTGAAATAGTCACGCTCATGCCTACATCCCTAGCCAATGGCCGCGGGGGTTTCCATCATCGAAGCAATTATCGACGCGGGCCAGCATGGCCAGCGGCTCGACCGCGCGCTTGCCGACCTTTTGCCCGACCTGTCGCGCGAACGGATCAAGGCGCTGATCGGCGAGGGGCATGTCCGCGCGACGGACGAGACAATCAAACTCAGCGCCTCGATCAAGGTTACAACCGGGCAGCGTTTCGCGATCACCCTCCCGGCCCCCGTGGCGTTGGATGCGGTGGCGCAGGATATTCCGCTCACCATCGTCCATGAAGATGCCGACCTGATCGTGGTGGACAAGCCCGCTGGCCTGGTGGTTCATCCGGCGGCGGGCAATCTCGATGGCACATTGGTCAACGCCCTGCTTCATCATTGCGCAGGACAGTTGTCGGGCATCGGCGGTGTGGCCCGTCCCGGCATCGTTCATCGCATCGACAAGGATACATCGGGCCTGTTGGTCGTTGCTAAGACAGACCGGGCGCATGAAGGCCTGTCCGTCCAGTTCAAGGATCACAGCATCGATCGTCTCTATGCCGCGATCGTCTATGGCCATCCCGTCCCGCCCAGCGCGACGATCGATACATGGATCGGCCGGTCCGACGCTGATCGAAAGAAAATGGCGGTTCATCGTGAGGGACGGGGAAAACGGGCGATAACCTTCTATAAGATAGAAGAACGGCTGACAGGCGCGGCGATGGTGGAATGTCGGTTGGAAACCGGCCGAACGCATCAGGTGCGCGTGCATATGGCGCACATCGGGCACCCCTTGATCGGGGATCCGGTTTACAGTAGGGATAGAAAAGGTTTCAAATCAATACTGGAAACGCTGGGTTTCAAAAGGCAGGCATTGCACGCCAAAACCCTCGGGTTCATACATCCAGTGACGGGCTCGCCCCTCCTGTTCCAAAGTGCATTGCCCATGGACATGCAGGAACTGTTAAGCGAGCTTAGAGTATAGGTTTCGACACGTTTGCGACGGCGATTTGGATGCCTCTTCTGGGTCCCGCCGCGCATGAAAGGGAAAGGTGAAGCGACATGGCCAACAAGAGCAATGTCCCCGCGGTGCCGGCGCTGGGCGGTGAAGCCAGCCTCAACCGCTATCTGTCGGAGATTCGCAAATTTCCGCTGCTCACCCCTGAGCAGGAATATATGCTGGCGAAACGCTATGAGGAACATCAGGATCCTGAAGCGGCGGCGCAGCTGGTCACCTCGCATCTGCGCCTCGTGGCGAAGATTGCGATGGGCTATCGCGGCTACGGCCTGCCGGTCAGCGAGCTGATTTCCGAGGGCAATATCGGCCTGATGCAGGGCGTGAAGAAATTCGAGGCCGAGCGCGGCTTCCGCCTGGCGACCTACGCCATGTGGTGGATTCGCGCCTCGATCCAGGAGTTCATCCTGCGGTCCTGGTCGCTCGTGAAGATGGGCACCACCGCGTCGCAGAAGAAGCTGTTCTTCAACCTGCGCCGGATGAAGAACAACATCGAAGCGTTCGAGGATGGCGATCTCAAGCCGGAAGACGTCACCAAAATCGCTACTGATCTCGGCGTATCCGAACAGGATGTCGTGTCGATGAACCGTCGCATGGCGATGGGCGGCGACACGTCGCTCAATGTGCCGATGCGCGAGGATGGCGAAGGTCAGTGGCAGGACTGGTTGCAGGATCATGACCCGCTGCAGGACGAGCGTGTGGCCGACGAGCAGGAGCGCACCCAGCGCCATGAAATGCTCGAAGAGGCGATGACCGACCTCAATGATCGCGAGAAGCATATCCTGGCCGAACGGCGTCTGGCCGAAGAGCCCAAGACGCTCGAAGAACTGAGCCAGGTCTATGGCGTTAGCCGCGAGCGGGTGCGACAGATCGAGGTGCGGGCATTCGAGAAGCTGCAAAAGGCGATGATGCGGATTGCCGGTGATCGGTTGGGCCAGATGGCGCGTTTCGCCGCTGCCTGACGGATAGCACTACCGACATTAAGAGGCTCCGGCGTAAAGCCGGGGCCTTTTTTGTGCGCGCGGGTTGAGCGGCGTGGCGGGAGTGCGTTACGCTCATGCCATGACCGCAAAACCCCTCCGCTCCCCCCGTCGCCGTTCGCGCTGGATCGTCCTTCCTTTCAAGATTATTCTCGGCTTTGTCGTCCTGTCGCTGTTGATGGTGGTGGTCTATCGGTTCGTGCCGCCGCCGGTGACCATCACGATGCTGCTCGATCCCAATGGCATCACCAAGGAGTGGATGCCGCTGGACGAGATGGACCCGGACATGGCCCGCGCGGCGATCGCCGGGGAGGATGGCAAATTCTGCACGCATCACGGGTTCGATGTCGATGCCATCACCAAGGCCGCGTTGAACAATGCCAGCGGCGGGCGCATCCGGGGCGGATCGACGATCAGCCAGCAGACGGCCAAGAATGTGTTTCTCTGGCAGGGCGGCGGCTTCGTGCGCAAGGGGCTGGAGGCCTGGTTCACGGTGCTGATCGAGGCAATCTGGGGCAAGCCGCGGATCATGGAAGTCTACCTCAACGTCGCGGAAACCGGCATCGGCACCTATGGCGCGCAGGCGGGCGCGATCCGCTATTTCAATCATGGCGCAGGCCAGTTGACGCGCGCGGAAGCCGCCCGCATCGCCGCCGTCCTCCCCCTCCCCAAGAAGCGCGCCGCTGTCGCTCCGACCGGCTTCACCCGCCGCTATGGCAATACGATCGCGGCACGGATCGGCGCGGTGCAGCGGGACGGGCTGGATAGCTGTTTGCGGTGACGCCCCCTCTTAACTTCGCATATTTCCCGCAGATTTCGACATAAAGTTGTGCGTGGCTGATCCTATCGGCAAGTGCGACCTGATGGGTGATAGCCTTTTATAGGCGGGCTTAGCCAAGTAGGACAGCGCGATTGCAGGCATAGAAAAAGGGCGGGGATTGCTCCCCGCCCTTTTCTGTTTTGTTGGTTCTGGTCGGATCAGAAGCTGACGTGCAGCGAACCCGATACCGCGCGTGGCGAACCGATCTGCACGAAGCCAGGGCTGCCATAAACACCCGTGGTCGTATTGACCGACTGGTTCAGACCACCGCCGAAACCGCCGACATAGAATTTGTCGAACAGGTTGCTGACGTTGAGCTGGAACCAAGTGTCCTTCGCACCGAAGCGAGCGAGCGAGACGCGGGCATCGAGATCGACCAGCGTGTAGGCAGGTGCCGCCGCGCTGTAGATTTCCACAGGCGTCAGAGCAGCCGCAGTGTTGCGGTAGGTCGGCAGGTTCGTGTCGTACACAAAGCGCTTGCCGGTGCGCTTCGCCTGAACGCCCAAGGTCACACCCTCGAAGTTGACCTCGGCGCGACCGCCCAGGGTGAAGACGGGGGCACCGCTTTCACGCTTGCCAGCCGTCGGGGCGAAAACTTCCGTCGTCACGCCGCCGGTGGTCACCTCGCCGATCACGATGTCATCCTTGATCTTCGACTTCAGATAGGAACCGAAGACGTAGAGGGTGAAATTCTCGATCGGCGTGTAGCCGATGCTGCCATCAAACCCGTATTTCTCCACCTCACCCAGGTTACGATAGACCGAAACGTTGAGTTCAGGGTCGAAGGCCGAGGCCAAGCGGTTCTTGTATGCGGTGTACCACAAGGTTGCCTGTGCCTGGAACTTGGAGGTCGAGTAGCGAGCACCAAGGTCGAAGCTGTCGGTCGTTTCAGGCTGCGGGTTCGCGCTTGCCGTATCCTGCGGGAAGAAGAAGGCGTTGTAGAGCGAGTCGGTGCCCGGTACCGACAGTCCCTTCGAATAGTTCCAGAACACGCTGGCTTCGGGCGTGATCTTGACGTTCAGGCCGACGTTCGGCAGCACCTTGTCATATTTATAGGTACGTTCCTGCGGTCCCGCCCATGTCGGACGCAAGGCAGACGTGTTGCCTGGAATTGCGCCGTCCGTACCGAAGCATTCGACGAAGCCGGCTGCGCTGCTGGTGAAGCAGTTGTTCTGCAGCTTGCGCTTGAAGAACGGTGCGCGAACGCCCGCCTGAACCGTCAGCATTTCGTCGAAGAATTTGCCGATATATTCGCCCGAAATCTGATGCAGGATCGCATAGGAGAGGCGATCACGCTTTTGCAGGATCGAACCGTTGACCGCGGTCTGCGGGTCATCGACGGGGAACACGTCCTGCGTTTCGCCGGTGCGACCCAGCAAGCCGACTTCGCCGGTCTGACGATGGCGGCCATGATCGAAGGTATAAGCCACGCGAACGCGGTTGTTGTCATCGATGTCGTACCGCAGCGAGCTGAGGACAGCGTAACGGTCAGTCGTCGTCTGGCTGGGTGCCAGCACATTGACCTGGTCGAGCAGATCACCGTCGCCATTCAGATCGCGACCGAAATAGGGTGCGCCACCGAAATAGCCCGCCTGTCCGACGAATGCCGAACCCGGATCGAGATCGTACAGAGCTTCACGCGCCGTTGCGGTGCCGCCGCCATTCGCCTTCACATATTGATAGCTGGGATCGACCGTCAGGGTCAGCTTGTCCGTCAGCGTGAAACGCGAGTTGATGCGGATATTGCCGGTGTTGGACGGGTTGAAACGATAGTCGAACAGGGTGCCGCAGCTACCCGCAGCATCGGCAACGCCAGCTACGCCCGTCGGAACGGTGCAAGGGGCGATGTTGTAGAAACGCTCATCCTTGGTGATGGGATAGCGGTTGGCCGAATTCGGTCCAGCGACACGGCCCTGGTCGGTATCGACGCGCAGGGGAAGCGAACCGAAGAAGTTGTTGCGGTTGGCGTTCCAATGGCCAGCGATCGAGACGAAATCGCCGTTGCTGCCAATCGGCTGATAAATCTTGGCGTTATACTGCTGCTTGTCAATCTGACCGAAATTGTTGAACACATTGTCGTTGCGCGTGGTCGAGGCCGAGAACCAAGCCTTGGTGCCGAACGGCGTGAACACACCGGTTTCAACGAGACCGAACAGGCGGAAGAAGTCATAGTCGCCGGCCGCGCCGACCATGGTAACCTTGAAATCGTCCGACCCGTTGATCGAGCGATAGTTGACGGTGCCGCCCGAAGCCGCCGCCGTCGGGCTATCGACATCGGTCGAACCGAGGTTGACGTTGATTTCGTTGATCAGTTCGGGGTCGAGCTGCTGGTTGGAATAGATGGCATAGTTGCCGGTATCGTTCAGCGGCATGCCGTCAAAGGTGAGCGACACGCGATCGGGACCGAAGCCGCGAATGTTCAGCGTACCACCGGCCGAGCCATAAGGATCGTTGTTCTGGAAGCTGACACCTGGGATCAGGTTGATCGCGTTCAGGATGCTGTTGCCCGAACCCTGCTTAGCGATGATTTCCTGGGTCAGGACGCCCTTGGCTTTGGTGGTGTCGGGCAGAACGACGCCGCCGACACCTGCATTGACGCGCGCGCCGGTGACGACGATCGTGTCTTCAAAATCCTGCGAACCGGTCGACTGCGCGAAGGCGGCGCCCGGAATGGCGACGGCGATGATCGCGGCGCTGCCCATTAGAAACTGTTTCATTTGACCCTTTTCCCTTTTTCAAAGGTGGCGCGTGGGCGCCTGTGCTGTGCTGTTCTCTCAAGCCGGGACCGCATTTGGCGGTTACTGGCGACGGCCCTGTGATGCTCTGATTGCAAATTTGTTACAATGCAGCATCCAGACTGTCACATTCCTCCACCACCCCGCGCCGTTGCGCTTGGGGACGCCCCGCCTCTGGCCATAAATCATTGCATTTTAGTGACTTAATGGTGCGGTGGGGACTTAGTTTGACAGTGGTGCAATTTTGCAACGCGGCAGGAATTTTTGTGCGCTGCACCCGCAGATCATAAAAAAGGGCCGACGATCGTGCGTCGGCCCCTTTTGGGATCAGTTATGGACAGGAAGACGTCAGGCGGCGTCTTCGGCCCGATTCTGCTTTTCGCTGAATACGCGGACCGGCTCTTTCTTGCCTGCGACCACTTCCTTGTCGACCACCACTTCGCCGACGCCCTGCATCGAGGGAAGATCGAACATGGTGTCGAGCAGGATCGATTCGAGGATCGAGCGCAACCCGCGCGCGCCGGTCTTGCGTTCGATGGCGCGCTTGGCGATCGCGGTCAGCGCGTCGTCGGTGAAGCTCAAGTCGACATTCTCCATGTCGAACAGCTTGCCATATTGCTTGACCAGCGCGTTCTTCGGCTCGACCAGGATCTTGACCAGCGCGGAGACGTCCAGATCTTCGAGCGTCGCGATGACCGGCAGACGACCGACAAATTCAGGGATCAGGCCGAATTTGAGCAGATCCTCCGGCTCGCTCGACCGCAGCAGTTCGCCAGTCTTGCGCTCTTCGGGCGCGGCGACATAGGCGCCGAAGCCGATCGACTTGGCTTCCAGACGGTCGCCGATGATCTTTTCCAAACCCGCAAACGCCCCGCCGCAGATGAAGAGGATGTTGGTCGTGTCGACCTGCAAGAACTCCTGCTGCGGATGCTTGCGCCCGCCCTGTGGCGGCACCGACGCGGTGGTGCCTTCCATCAGCTTGAGCAGCGCCTGCTGCACGCCCTCACCCGACACGTCGCGGGTGATCGAGGGATTTTCGGCCTTGCGGCTGATCTTGTCGATCTCATCGATATAGACGATGCCGCGCTGCGCCTTTTCGACATTATAGTCGGAGGCCTGGAGCAGCTTGAGGATGATATTCTCGACATCCTCGCCGACATAACCCGCTTCGGTCAACGTCGTGGCGTCGGCCATAGTGAAGGGCACGTCGAACGTCTTGGCCAGCGTCTGCGCGAGCAAGGTCTTGCCGCAACCGGTGGGACCGACGAGCAGGATGTTGGACTTGGCGAGTTCGACCTCACCCGGCTTCGAGCCATGGTTGAGGCGCTTATAATGGTTATGGACCGCGACCGACAGGACGCGCTTCGCCCGGTTCTGGCCGATCACATAATCGTCCAGCACATCGCAGATTTCCTGCGGGGTCGGTACGCCGCCATCCTTCTTGCCGACGAGACCGCCCTTGGTCTCCTCGCGAATGATGTCGTTGCACAGTTCCACGCATTCGTCGCAGATGAACACGGTCGGCCCCGCGATCAGCTTCCGCACCTCATGCTGCGACTTGCCGCAGAAGGAGCAGTAAAGCGTGCTTTTTGAATCGGAGCCGGTAAGCTTAGTCATTCGCCATTCTTTCTTCCCTGCCGCTTTGACGATCGACCTGATCGCATCGGCGAGGGATATTCTGGTCCAAAGGCCATCCTAGACCGTGGCGCGCCGTTTCCACAAGGGGAGAAGTGGCGCGCCGCGGCAAAGTCGGCCATCAACTATCCGACGGATCGGCCAAGGAAGGCCGCTGGTCGAACACTTCATCGACAAGGCCGAAAGCCTTGGCCTCGTCCGCTTCGAGGAAGGTGTCGCGATCCATCGCCTTCTCGACCTCTTCCAACGACCGTCCGGTATATTTGACATACAGGTCGTTCAGGCGGCGGCGGATACGCAGGATTTCCTTGGCCTGGATCTCGATATCGGACGCCATGCCCTGTGCGCCGCCGGAAGGCTGGTGGATCATGATCCGGCTGTTGGTGGTGGCAAAACGCATACCCGGCTCACCCGCGGCCAGCAGGAAGCTGCCCATCGAGGCGGCCTGGCCCACGCAGAGCGTGCCGACCTTGGGCCGGATATATTTCATCGTGTCATGGATCGCCATGCCGGACGTCACCACGCCGCCGGGCGAGTTGATGTACATCCAGATGTCCTTCTTCGGATTTTCCGATTCGAGGAACAGCAGCTGGGCGACGATCAGCGAGGCCATATGATCTTCGACCTGGCCGGTCACGAAGATGATCCGTTCGCGCAACAGGCGCGAGAAGATGTCGAAGCTGCGCTCGCCGCGGTTCGACTGTTCGATCACGATGGGGACCAGCGCGGCCATGGGGTTGGTCATGATATCGGTCATTATGCTCTTTCAGTCAGCTGCTTTTGCCCGCCCCTACATCGTCACAAAAGGCGGCAGGTTCAAGGGGGAACAGGTGCAGTGGGATCGGGCTAGTCGCGCGCGGCGTAATCGGACGGCGCGCGGTGGGCGAGATAGGCCAGACGACGCACTTCGCGACGCCCGCGCACGACGGTATCAAGGATCAGCCCGCACATCGCCGACAGGGTGGCGAGGATCATGAGGCCAGTCACCAGGATCGCGGTCGGGAAGCGCGGCACGAGGCCCGTTTCCATATAGGTGACGATCAGGGGTGCGGCGAGGCCGAGCGCGAGCAGAGCCAGGAAGGCGGCGATGATGCCGAAGAACAGCACCGGCCGCTCGATGCGATAGAGGGTGATGATGGTGCGCAGGATGCGGAAACCATCGCGATAGGTGCTGAGCTTGCTGACCGATCCTTCGGGTCGCGCGCCATAGGCGGTGATGACTTCGGCCACCGGCATGGCGAGTTCGAGCGCGTGGACGCTGATCTCAGTTTCGATCTCGAACCCGGCGGACAGCACCGGGAAGCTCTTGACGAAGCGGCGGGAAAAGACGCGATAGCCCGACAGGATGTCGGTGAAGCTGCGGCCGAACAATTGCTTGAGCAAGCCGGTCAGCGCCCAGTTGCCGAGGCGATGGCCGGGGCGATAGGCCTCCTCCGCCTCGCTCTTGCGACAGCCGACCACCATGTCGAGATTGTCCGCCAGCATGGCGGCAACCATCGCCGGGGCGGCGGCGGCTTCATAGGTCGCGTCGCCATCGGCCATGATGTAGATGTCGGCATCGACGTCGGCGAACATGCGGCGCACGACATGGCCCTTGCCCTGTTGCGATACGCGACGGACGATCGCGCCTGCTTCGGCAGCCAAGTCGCGGCTGCCGTCGCTGCTGTTATTGTCGAAGACGTAGATGACCGCCTGCGGGAGCGCGCGGCGGAAGTCGGCCACCGTCTGCACGATGGCCCCGGCCTCATTATAACAGGGCAGGATGACCGCGATGCGCGGCGATCCGGCGGCAGCATCGCTGGCGAGAGCCATATCCACGGGCGGAAATTCCTTCATCGTCAGCCTATCCTCTGGTCGTCCGCGCGCCAAGACATGGACCGGCAGGGTTAATATTTCCTCTGCCATAGCGGGCCAGACATGAAAAGCGCCCGCGCTTCACGAGGAAGCCGGGCGCTCTTTTCATCGGGCAAGGGCCTTATTCGGCCTTGGCAGCGGCCTTCTTGGCAGGGGCCTTCTTCTTGGGCGCGGCCTCGGCGGCGGGTGCCGCCTCGGTTGCGACCGCGTCCTCGGCGACGTCCTTCTTGGCGGCAGCCTTTTTCGGTGCGGCCTTTTTGGGCGCGGCCTCTTCGGCGGCGGGTGCTTCTTCGGCTACAGCAGCGTCCTCGGCAGCAGGGGCGTCTTCAGCCTCGGCCTTCTTCTTGGGCGCAGCCTTCTTGGCCTTGGGCTTTTCGTCATGGTCATGACCGCAATCGGGGCCATGGACATGCGGCTTGAGGTCGCCGTCCTCGGCTTCGATCGCCGCTTCCAGCTCTTCCTTGGTCACGGTCCGTTCGGTGACTTCGGCCTTGTCGAACAGATAGTCGACGACCTTGTCCTCATAGAGCGGCGCGCGCAGCTGGGCGGCGGCCATCGCGTCCTGACGGACATATTGCACGAAACGCTCGCGATCCTGCGGACCGTACTGCTGCGCAGCCTGCATGATCAGGCGGTTCATTTCCTGTTCCGACACGGTCACGCCATTGGCCTGGCCGATTTCCGAAAGCAGGAGACCGAGGCGAACGCGACGCACGGCGATGGCGCGATAGTCTTCCTTTTCGGCTTCCATCTCGGCGAGCGCGGCGGCCGGGTCTTCTTCATGACCGGCTTCATGCTGAAGCTGCGCCCAGATCTGCTCGAACTCGGCTTCGACCATGCTCGGTGGCACGTCGAAGTCGTGCGAGGCGGCGAGTTGGTCGAGCAGCTTGCGCTTCATATGGGTGCGGGTCAGGCCATTATGCTCCTGCTCGATCTGCCCCTTGAGCAGGTCGTTCAGTTGCGTGAGGCCTTCCAGGCCCAGCGACTTGGCGAAATCATCGTCTAGCTTGGGCTTGTCGCCGTCCAGGATCGACTTGACGGTGACGTCGAAGGTCGCCGCCTTGCCGGCCAGATGTTCCGCACCATAATCTTCGGGGAAGGTGACCTCGATGGTCTTTTCTTCGCCCTTCTTCACGCCGGTCAGCTGTTCTTCGAAACCGGGGATGAACTGGCCCGCGCCGATCTTGAGGCGGATGTCGTCGGCCGAACCGCCTTCAAAGGCTTCGCCATCGACCTTGCCGACGAAATCGATGACCAGCGTGTCGCCGTCCTGCGCGACATGATCGTCGGCATGTTCTTCCAGCGCACCCTGCTGGGTGGCGATACGACCGGCCGATTCCGCGACCTGTTCGTCGCTCACGGGAACGGTCAGGCGCTCAAGCTTGAGGCCATCGACGCTGGGGGCGGCGATTTCAGGCAGCACTTCCAGCGCGACCTTGATCTCGGCATCCTTGCCGAACTCGAAACCCTCGTCCAGCTCGACCGAAGGCTGCATCGCGGGACGCAGCTTCTGGTCGGCGATCAGCTTCTGGATGCTTTCCTGGATGCTGTTGTTGAGCGCGTCGCGCTGCAAAGCCTCGCCATGCATCTTCTTGACCAGGTTGGCAGGCACCTTGCCGGGACGGAAGCCAGGCATCCGCACCTGCGGCGCCATGGTCTTGACTTCCTTTTCCACTCGCGCGTCGATATCCTTCGACGTGATGGTTACGGTGTAGGCGCGCTTAAGGCCCTCGTTCAACGTCTCGACAGTCTGCATCTCTTCTCTCAAACGCTTTCTTCAGCTGAATTTCGGTGGCGCCTGCGATGGGCCGGGGCCTGGCGCACTGGTGCGGGCGAAGGGACTCGAACCCCCACATCTTGCGATACCAGAACCTAAATCTGGCGCGTCTACCAATTTCGCCACGCCCGCATCGGTCGCCGGTCGGCGCGGCATAGAGAAAAGCGGGGAAAGAGGCAAGGGATAGTGGCATGATGCCGGGAACCCTGTTGCCGGGCCGTGCGTAGCCTATCGACCAACCCCATAAAGGAGCGCCGCAATCATGGCTACCCAGCCCGATCCCAATCCCGACGGCCTGCCCCCACCCGACATCATCAGGAGCCCCAGTCCCCGATGAGATGCCCCCGCCCGCGACTCCGGTCGAATTGCCGATGACCGAGCCGGACGAAATCGTGCCTGTCGGCCCGGATTATGACCAGCCCAACCGCGCACCGGCAGAGTTTCCCCCGGACTGAGTAACGAACAGTGTGATCAAAACCACATATCGATAATTTTCTTACTCAAAGCTGGAACAATTTGGTCGATCGCAAAAATTTCGTCGCCGCGCCGCTGGACAGCCCCCTGCAAGCATGATTGAATTGTGAAAGAAAAAAGAAATCGGGAGAGGCGCGGCTGACAAAATAAGGGGGTCGACGTGCATAAGGTTCGCGCCAAATTAGAATGGTTCAAGACCGTGATTTTGCCGCAGGAGGCCGCGCTACGCGGTCGCCTTCGCCGCATCCTTCCCTCAGCCCATGAGCTGGAGGATATGTGTGCGGAAGTCATGGCACGGGCCTATGCCACCGATAATTGGGAAAATGTGACGACGGGCCGCGCCTATCTGTTCACCATCGCCCGCAACCTCGTCATCGACACGGCCCGCCGCAACAAGGTGGTCAGTTTCGAAACGATCGCCGATCTGGAATTGCTGGGCGGCGACAATAATATCGAAGCGCAATTGCACGCCCGCGAAGCGCTGCGTCAGGTCGAAACCATTGTCGAATCGCTGCCGCCGCAATGTCGTCGCGTCTTCATTCTTCGTCGCATCCACGAAAAATCGATGCTGGAAATAGCGGAGGACATGTCGCTATCCGTTTCTACAGTTGAAAAACATCTAGCCAAAGCAATCGCAATAGTTATGCGGGCCTGGGCGGAACGTGAGGAAACGGATTTCGAGCGTGCAGGCGTCGGGGCCAACTTCAAGCAGCGGTCCCAGGGACGCGATCGAAGCGGAAGCCGCGCGCCTGCTGGCTAAGCTCCATAGCGATCCGACACCCCAGGAAGAAGCCGAGATTTGCGACTGGGTCGAGTGCGACCCACGCCATGCCGTAGCCTTTGCCCGTGCCGAAGCCGCATGGGATGCGGCCGAGCGCCTCAAGAGCGCCGCCGCCGATGTCACCCTGCCTTCGATGCCGGAGATCGTCAGCGAAGAGCAGCAGCGCCGCCTGTCGCGCAACATCATGATCGCCGCCGCCGTCGCGATCCTGTTCTTCATCTTTGCCGCCATCGTCACCGTCCGCACGTTCAGCGGCGTCGATCGCTATGAAGCGGCGCTTGGCGAAATTCGCGACGTCACGCTCGACGATGGCTCGATCGTTCACCTCAACAGCGACAGCGAAGTTGAAGTCCGCTTTACCGGCCATGGCCGCAAGGTGCGGATCGTCAAGGGCGAGGCCTCTTTCGAGGTGGCCCCCGACAGCGAACGCCCGTTCGACGTGGAAGTGCGATCCGCCCTGATCCGCGCCGTTGGCACGGCTTTCAACGTGCGGATGCGGCCAGCGCTGACCGAATTGACCGTGACGCACGGCACGGTGACGGTCCATTGCGGCAACAAGGCGCAGCAACGGGTGACCGCTGGCAATGGCGCGGTGATCCAACCGCACAG
This sequence comes from Sphingobium sp. SA2, assembly GCF_032227065.1. Taxonomy (NCBI): domain Bacteria; kingdom Pseudomonadati; phylum Pseudomonadota; class Alphaproteobacteria; order Sphingomonadales; family Sphingobiaceae; genus Sphingobium; species Sphingobium sp. SA2. The sequence continues at coordinate 1,915,112 of NZ_JAPMXX010000006.1, read as the reverse complement.
CATTGCGCTGACGCGGCTGGGCGACCGGCTGGTCAGCCAGCGCATCGCCTGGCGCCATCAAATGCTGGAACTGGATGGCGAAACCATCGAGCAGGCGACGTCCGAATTCAACCGCTATCGCAAAGCGCCGATCCTGATCGGCGATACCCGCGTGTCTCCGCTCCGAATCGGCGGCCGCTTCCGCGTGCATGACAGTCGCGCATTCCTATCCGCCCTGGAACGGACATTGCCGGTGCGTACCGTGCGGGGCGAGGATGGATCGGTCATGCTGCTCTATCGTGACGAAGAACCGACGCAGGCGAGCGAGGGCGACAGGTCTTAACCCAATAGCTCCCGCACCAGTTGCGGCACGAGGTGGCTGGCCGGGCCGAGGCGGCTTTCCTCGAAATAGATACTGCCGGCCGATGGATCGAGATTGAGTTCCATTGTTCGGGCACCGAAATGGCGGGCCGTCTGCACGAACCCGGCGGCGGGATAGACCGCGCCCGATGTGCCGATCGACACGAAAAGGTCGGCGCGGCGCACCGCTTCGTCGATGGCATCCATCTGATAGGGCATTTCGCCGAAGAAGACGATGTCGGGGCGCAAGCGGGGCTGCCCGCATCCGGCGCAGACCGTCCCCGGCGGCAAGGCTTGCGTCCACGGCACCGCCTTGCCGCAGGCGGCACAGAGCGCCGATTGCAGTTCGCCATGCATGTGGATCAGCCGCTTTGCCCCGGCGCGCTCGTGCAGGTCATCGACATTCTGCGTCACGATCAGCAATTCGCCCGGCCAGGCGGCATCGAGCGCGGCCAGCGCTTTATGCGCCGGATTGGGGGAGACGGTTGCCAGCTTTGCGCGGCGCTCGTCATAGAAGTGATGCACCAACGCGGGATTGCGCGCCAGCGCTTCGGGGGTGCAGACATCCTCGACGCGATGTCCTTCCCAGAGGCCATCGGGGCCGCGAAAGGTGGCAAGGCCGCTCTCGGCGGAAATGCCCGCGCCGGTGAGGATGACGACATTTGTAAAAAGTTGCTTCATATCTCCGCCCATGAAAATCGCTTCTTCGATATCGGCTATCTTTGCACCGATGTTTATAGAAGATGGCAGTAGCCTGCCTAAGCAATGTCACTTTGACCCAGAGAATGGATCAATACGATGCAAGATACGATGGCTTTTTGCCTTGATGAGTTTAGGCGACTTCATATCAGCAATCCTGCGCTAAAACAGATGACAATCGAACGGTCATCCGCCTTCATTTATCATAAATCCGGGTCCATACCGACGCTCCTTTCAACTGTTGAGGAGCATTTAAAGAATCGTCGTGCTTTTTCTCTGATTAGAGTTGGAAATGGCGAAGGTAATGCCTTTAGTATGACGCAACCGAGGTCTCATCCGGCATTGTTCGAGACATTTTGTCATGAGTTTAACGGTCAAAATCATTTTCCAATTAGCGAACAAGTGGCTGAACAGTTCTGCAAACGGGTAGTCATTGCGATCGATAATGCCGATTGGCGCGGCGTCCGAAGCTTTCGCATGAATGAATTGAAGCTCATCCCAGAGGTCATCGAGAAAAAAAGTGCCTATGCTGCGCTAGGCCTTACATATGCACGTGATTATCTCAGACAAAGCCTGGAAGGCGATGCATTACGTAACACTATTATCACGTCCGCCTGGATTCATCTCGATCTAGTTGACGAGTTCGATGCACTCCTTGCGCTAGGCCGTGAGATTATTGTCATCACCGGCCGACACGAGCTACACCACATCTTCAAAGAAAAACTAGGAAATCGCCTGATCGATTTTATCCCGGTTCCGGTACAGCGGTACATACCTGAAAGCTTCGAAGAATCTCATTTTGGAGGAAGATTCGACGAAGTTTGCTCAATCCTGTCAAAAGATCTGAGTTGCAAACTCGTTTTGGTTGGCGCCGGGCTATTCGGCAAAATTTATTGCGACGTAGCCAAGCGTCATGGCGCAGTGGCTTTGGATCTTGGTAGTTTATTCGACGTTTTGAGTGGAAAGACTACGCGACCGATCTTTAAAGACTATAATTTCAGAGGAAAGCGCTGGGTTTAGAGGATTGCGCAGATCGGTCCTAAATCGAAAGCCGTCGCGCCCGGTCCCGCCATGCTTCCGCCAGGACCGGCATATCGGCCAGTTGCGCCACCGCGCCGCGGTCTGCCTTGTGTCCGCCGCCGATCAGCAGGTGAAAGACCCTTGCGATGGGCCAGTCCGGCAAGGGGCGGTCGAGCAAGGCCATTCGCTCGCCCGCTTGCGCCTCGCCCTCGCGGATTACGCGGAAATACAGGCCGCTACGGCCGGTCTTGACGATGGTAGCCATGACATCGCGCGCGCCGAAGCGATGGTCGAGTTTCCAGCAGGGCTGGCGACCATGGCTGACCTCCACGATCGCGCTGCCTAGCGTGAAGCGGTCGCCCAGGCAGATCGTCTTTTCGGTCATGCCCCGCGCGGCGATATTCTCGCCAAAGGCACCGGGCGCGTCCAGCAACGGATGGCCGGGCTTGCGGTCGCGCCACCAGGCATAATGGTCCTGCGCGTAGAGATGGATCGCCTTGTCCCAGCCGCCATGATGGATGGGGTCGGCGACCTGATCGCCCTCCAGGCCGCCCCAGCCGATCCGCACCGGGCCGGTCACGGGGCTCTTGGCGATGGCGCTATAGTCGGGGCCGCGAAAGGGGGCCGGTTTGCCGACGAGCAGGGCATCGACTGTCATGAAGGGTGTATCCATGCCACCGTGTTGCCATGGCTGCGGACCGCTGGCGAGGGCCGATCGGCGGCCGGTGGCGTCAGGCCGGGCTGATTTCCGAACGGAGCTTAAGGACTTCGCCGCCATTGTCGGAATGGATCAGGAAGGCGGGATCGTTGGGCGATCCGTTGCGGCGGATCAGCGATCCTTCGATCGTGCGTTCGACATGGCGGTCGAACCGCTCGGTAATGTGACCCCGGCCGACGCCCTGCCCCCAGTTCCATTTGACCCGCTTTCCCTTCCGAAATGTCTCGGTCATCAGGGCATCCTCTTCCTGTCGGGCGCATGCTGCGCCAGCCGGTTTACATGACAAGCGAAGGTCAAAATTCCCAACGGCTTAACCGGTTCCCTTGGGTTTTACATTCTGTTGGGCTAAGGGGCGGCGATGGATGCATCCGGCCTTCGCGTTGCCCTGTTCAGCGGCAACTATAATTATGTGCGCGATGGGGCGAACCAAGCGCTCAACCGCTTTGTCGGCTATCTGCTGCGGCAGGGCGCGGCGGTGCGCGTCTATGCGCCGACCACCGAAACGCCGGCGTTCGCGCCTGCGGGCGATCTGGTCAGCACGCCGTCTTTCCCGGTGCCGGGGCGCAAGGAATATCGTGTCCCCTATCGCATGTCGGTGCAGGTTCGCCGCGATCTCAAGGCGTTCCAGCCCAATCTCATCCATCTTTCCAGCCCTGACCCGCTCAACCATCGGGCGCTCAGCTGGGCGCGCGACCATGGCCTGCCAACGGTGGCGTCTGTCCACACCCGGTTCGAAACCTATCCGCGCTATTATGGCCTCGCCTTTCTGGAGCCGTTGATCGAATCGATGCTGCGCCGTTTCTATCGCCGCTGCGATGCGATCGTCGCGCCGTCCGATTCGATGGCGCAGCTGCTGCGTGAACAGCGGATGAGCTATGACGTCGGCATCTGGACGCGGGGTATCGATCGCGACATCTTCAACCCCGGCCGCCGCAGCCTGGAATGGCGGCAATCGCTGGGCATGGCCGATGACGCGCCGGTGATCGGCTTTATCGGGCGGCTGGTGATGGAAAAGGGGCTGGACGTCTTTTCCGACGCGATCGACCAGCTGGCGGCGCGGCAGGTGCGGCATCAGGTGCTGATCGTGGGGGAAGGCCCGGCGCGCGAATGGTTCCAGAACCGCTTGCCGAACGCTGTCTTCACCGGCTTTCAGGGCGGGCCGGATCTGGGACGCGCGGTTGCGAGCATGGACATGTTGTTCAATCCGTCGGTTACGGAGACCTTTGGTAATGTGACATTGGAAGCGATGGCCTGTGGCTTGCCCACCGTGGCCGCGCGCGCGACCGGCAGCGAAAGCCTGGTGACGGATGGCGTCACCGGGCGGTTGATCCGCCCCGGCGCGATCGGCGACTTTGCCGATGCGCTGCAACATTATTGCGACGATGGCGCCGCGCGCGCTCGCGCAGGTGAAGCGGCGCGCACACGGGCGGAGCGCAATGGCTGGGACCAGGTCAATCAGGCGCTGGTCGACACCTATCTGCGTGTGATCCGCCAGCGGGCGCAGGGCATGGTGCTGCGATCCAGCCCGGTTCCCTGAGCGCCCTGCCCTCCCTATATAGTACTCATGGCTGACCTGTTCGCTTCCGACGATGCTGCGCGCGATAGTGCGCCCCTGGCCGACCAGTTGCGGCCGCGCACTTTAGCGGAGGTGGTCGGGCAAGAGCATCTGACCGCGGCGGACGGCGCGATCGGGCGGATGGTTACGGCGGGGCGGCTGTCGTCCATCATCCTGTGGGGACCACCCGGCACCGGCAAGACGACGATCGCGCGGCTGCTGGCCGATGCCGTGGCGATGCGGTTCGAGCCGATTTCAGCGGTGTTCTCAGGGGTGGCGGACCTCAAGAAGGTGTTTGCGGCGGCCAAGGACCATGCGCGGCAGGGCGCCAAGACGTTGCTGTTCGTGGACGAGATCCACCGGTTCAACCGCGCCCAGCAGGATAGTTTCCTGCCCTTCGTCGAGGATGGCACGGTGACGCTGGTCGGCGCGACGACGGAGAATCCTAGTTTCGAACTGAACGCGGCTCTCCTTTCGCGCGCGCAGGTGTTGATCCTGCGGCGGCTGGACGCCACCGCGCTCGAACAATTGCTCGATCGGGCGGAGGTGTTGACGCAGCGCCCGCTGCCGCTCACCGCCGCCGCGCGCGATGCCCTGCTTGCCAGCGCCGATGGCGACGGGCGCTTCCTGCTCAACCAGGTCGAGACGCTCTATGCGATCGACCTGCCCGAACCGCTTGATCCGGCAGGGCTGTCCGCCCTGCTCCACCGCCGCGTCGCGGTCTATGACAAGGATCGGGAGGGGCATTATAATCTGATTTCGGCGCTGCATAAATCGTTGCGCGGGTCGGACCCGCAGGCCGCGCTTTATTATATGGCGCGGATGCTGACGGCGGGCGAACAGCCGCTCTATGTGCTGCGCCGCCTGGTGCGCTTCGCGACCGAGGATATCGGCCTCGCCGATCCGCAGGCGGTGGTCCAGTGCCTGGCCGCCAAGGATGCCTATGAATTTCTGGGCAGCCCCGAAGGCGAACTGGCGATCGTGCAGGCCTGTCTCTATTGCGCGACTGCACCCAAATCCAATGCCACCTATGCGGCGATGAAGGCATCGTTCAAATCGGCGCGTGATACCGGATCGCTGATGCCGCCGATGAATATCGTCAACGCGCCCACCAAGCTGATGAAACAGGTCGGCTATGGCAAGGGCTATCAATATGACCATGATACGGCCGAAGGCTTTTCCGGCGCCAATTACTGGCCGGAGGAGATGACGCCGCAGACCTTCTACGCGCCGAGCGATCGCGGTTTCGAAGCGCGGATTGCCGAGCGGATCGCGCATTGGGACCGGCTGCGCGCCGAGCGGCAGGAGGGATGACGCCGCGCTTCGAGCGCTTCGTTGCCATCGACTGGTCGGGCGCGAAGGGGGTGCGGCACAAGGGGATTGCGGTGGCGGTCTGTGATGGAGGCGATGACGCGCCGCGCCTGGTCGCACCGGCCGAGCGTTTCTGGTCACGCAAGGCGGTCGCCGACTGGCTAATCGCGACTTGCGCGCAGGCCTCGACCTTGTTCGGCTTCGATTTCAGCTTTGCCCCGCCTTATGTTGCGCGCGGGGCCTATCTGCCGGGCGATGTGGTGCCGCAGGATGCGCCCTCCTTCTGGGCCTATGTCGAGTCGGTGTGCGACGATGTCGACCTGGGCGCGGCCAGCCTGTTGGAGGTAGCCCATCGCCGCCACTTCTATTTCGGCAAGGCGGACGGGGTGAAGGCCGATTACATGCACAACCGCGCCTGCGAAGCCCATTATAATGCGGGCGGCGGGGGCAAGCCGTCCACCGTCTATGACGCGATCGGCGCGGCGCAGGTCGCCAAGGCCAGTTTTGCGGGTATGCGGTTGCTGCACCATCTGCGCCCGCATGTGCCGATATGGCCGTTCGATCCCCTGCCCGCCGCCGGTTCGCTGATCGTCGAAATCTACACCAGCATTGCGGCCCGCGCGGCGGGGCGGCCCAACGGGCGAAGCAAGATGCGAGATCTGGAGGCGATCAATGCGGCGTTGGCGGTGCTGGGGTCTGCGCCCTATGCCGAATCGCTGCCCGATGATCATGGCGCGGATGCCATCGTCACGGCGGCCTGGATGCGACGGGCGGCGATGGAGCCATCGTTATGGTCGCCCGCGCCCCTGATGCCGCATATCGCTGCAACAGAGGGCTGGACGTTCGGCGTCATCTGATAGTAAGGGCGTTCGGCCCGATGGGCGCGCCGGATTAGCACAGGGGTAGTGCAGCGGTTTTGTAAACCGAAGGTCGCGGGTTCAAATCCTGCATCCGGCACCATTGTCCGCCTGATCAGACCCTGACCAAAAATGGGGACCGGCATTGCTGCCGATCCCCACGTCCGTCGGGTCAAGCGATCCGCGTCCCTGGCAGGATGCGATCATCGGCCCGGCGTTTGCGATCCGACCGCCTTCCCGAAGAAAGACTGTCGCATCGGGTGCTTCGGGGTGAGCCAAGGGCTGCTTTCCCGTCGCTGGTCGTATCTGTTCCGATGCCCGACGTTCACTTTCGCGCGTACCCGGCAGCGGCCATGACGACCGATCCGGCTATTGGCTGCGCCCTTGCGGGCTTACCCTGTCGCCGGACCATCAGTCACACAGGCAAAATACTGATAAATCAGTATTTTCTGAAATGGATCGCGCCATTTCCCTATACTCCGATAGGAAGATGGTCTCACCTCGTCCGAGTCGTTCCAAGCGAAATCGGACAGAATCATGACAGCGCCGCACGCAAATCTGTGGATAACTGTGGATAAGTTTTCCCCGCCCCTATTGCGGCGGTGCCCAGCCCGGCGGGGCCAGCGTGAAACCGGCAAAATCGAAGGCCGGCGTCACCGTACAACTCACCAACGTCCAGCCGCCCTGGGGTGCCGCCGCCTGCCAGTGATAAGCGGGCACGCTGCCCTGCGGCATCTGCCCAGCCATGATGTCCGGGCCGAGGGGGATCGTCTGCGCTGGTTCGCCCTCTGCCGCGACGGACAGCGATAAGGGCGCACCGGCATGCCAGAACCACAGCTCGTCGGCGTCCACCTTGTGCCAGTGCGAGGATTGATGGGCCTCCAGCAGGAACAGGATCGCCGTGCCCGCTGCGCGTTTGCCGGGTTCAGCGGCGGCGCGCCAGGTTTCGCGATACCAGCCGCCTTCGGGGTGGGGCGAGAGATCGAGCGCGGCGATCAGCGCCCGTCCATCCCGTTCGTCGTCCGCGCGCATCGGCTTACCTCAACTTTTATTGATTTTAATACAACTGCTTACGTCGTTGTCAGACGTTAATGCAACCTCGATCAATATGCAGGGGTTCAAGCATCAAGTCACGCTAATGGAGGAGAATTTCATGCGTAAAGCAATGCTGGCCCTGGCGGCCGTTTCGCTGGCCATTCCGATGTCGATGGCGATCCCCATCGAAGGCGCGGAAGCACGCAAGAATCATCGCTACAAGGAGTGGCGCGGTCGCGACGGGCGGACCTATTGCCGTAAATCCAACGGCACGACCGGCCTGATCGTCGGTGGCGTGGGCGGCGCCCTGCTGGGTCGCGCCATCGATACGCGCGGCGAACGTACGACCGGCACATTGCTTGGTGCCGCTGGCGGCGCGCTGTTGGGCAAGGAAATCGACAGCAAGCGTCGCTGCCGCTGACAAAAAAGGCGGCGTCCCGTCGGACGCCGCCCTTTTTATTCGACGGATCGAAAGATCAGTTCGACGCTGCGCCGCGCGCTTCATCGACCTTGAACGCGACATTCTGGCCGCCCGACACGCCCGACACGCGGCCGTTCTTGACCGAGAGGTTGAACGCGACGGCATCAGGGAAGCGACGGCCGGAAATAACTTTGCCGGTCTTCGTGTCCTTCACTTCATACACATAGGTATAACCTTCGTGCGTGAAGCGCTGCTTACCGGCTTCTTCAGCCTGGGCAGGGGTAGCGATGGCAACAAAAGCGCTCAGGGCGCTGGCGGCAACAAACTTGGACAGCATTCGCATGGGTTTTCTCCTTGTGAATGCCGATCAAACACCTCTGTATATTCTTGTTCTGTTAACGACGCTTCTATGTTGCAGCGCGGCATGACAGCAATCGCAAAGAACGACCATGCGGTTGCGCCGAACGCAATCCGCATGATGAGCCATTCATCCTTTCGACATGGCGACGATATGCTCGAACTGGGTCTGCGTCAGGGGCGACACCGACAGGCGCGACTGGCGCAGCATGACCATGTCAGCCAAGGCTGGATCGGCCTTCATGGCCTTGAGCGTGACCGGGCGATCCAGTTTCCGGTGCGGCGCGACATGCACCGCGATCCATTTGCCGCTATCGTCGGTGCTATCGGGCGCGGCCTCTTCGACGATCGTCATGATGCCGACCGCCTCCACCCCGATATTGCTATGATAGAAGAAGGCCAGGTCGCCCTTGCGCATCGCCTTCATATGCCCCTGCGCCGCGTGGTTGCGCACCCCGTCCCATTCCGCCTTCCCCTTGGCGACCAGGTCGTCATAGGAAAACACGTCGGGTTCCGATTTCATCAGCCAATAGTTCATTCTGCCTCCTTGCATCAGCGTCGTTGGCCGATCAAGGATGGCTTCATGCACCGCCGCGCCGCCAGGAAAGGGCGCGCAGCGACGATTTTTTGGAGATAATGACGTGTCGCAGACGATGATCGACCAAGTCCCGGTCCTGTCCATGGCAGAATTGGACAAAGCCGATTTTGCCCAGGCGTTCGGCCGGTCCTTTCAGCAGTTCGGTTTCGCGATGGTGCGCGACCATGGGATGGACCAGCAACTGATCGACGCCGGATGGGCGATGGCGCGGGAATTTTTCGCCCTGCCCGATACGGCCAAGCGCCGTTACGACGCGAAGAATAATGGCGGGCAGCGCGGCTATACGGCGTTCGGCACGGAAATCGCCAAGGGCGCGAGCGAGAATGACCTCAAGGAATTCTGGCATGTCGGCCGTGACCTGCCCGCGGGCGATCCTTTGGCGCAAACCATGCCGCCCAATGTCTGGCCGGACGACATGCCGGAGTTCAAGGCAGTGTTCGCCCCGCTCTATCGCGAGTTCGATCGCGTCGGCGCGGAATTGCTGTCGGCGATCGCGCTCTATCTCGACTTGCCCGAACGCTGGTTCGACGGGCCGATCGACAAGGGCAATTCGATCCTGCGCCTGCTCCATTATCCCCCCGTATCACCGCAGGCACCGGGCATTCGCGCGGGCGCGCATGAGGATATCAACCTCATCACCCTGTTATTGGGCGCGGAGGAAGGCGGGCTGGAGTTGAAGGATCGCAATGGCAACTGGCTGCCGGTGGTGCCGCCGCCCGGTGCGCTGGCGATCAATGTCGGCGACATGCTGCAGCGGTTGACCAACCATTTGCTGCCGTCGACCAGCCATCGCGTGGTCAATCCGCCGCCGGAGCGGCGCGGCCATTCTCGCTACTCGATGCCCTTCTTCCTGCATCTGCGTCCCGATTTCCTGATCGATGCGCTGCCGCAATGCGTGAGCAACGAAAATCCGCGCCGCGATCCGCCGATCACCGCGCATGACTATCTGACCGAGCGGTTGATCGAGATCGGGCTGATCAAAAAGGCCTAGAACCGGGCGGCGATTATTTCCGCCCGCGTCCGAGCGTGATGCCGATTTCTTCGCCACGCTCGGACAGCGCGAGCTTGACGATCTTCACCTCGACATGGCTGACCATCGCATCCTGCATGAAAATGGTGTCGATGATATGGTCGGCCACCGCTTCGATCAGTGTGAAATGCACGCCTTCGGGCAGCGCGGTGGACGCGGCATGTTTGAGGTCCATGTAATTTTTGGACTGGCCAAGCGGCGTGTCCGGCGCATAATGATCGGCGATCTTCAGCCGTGCGCGGACGGAAATGCGCAACGGCTGGGGGAGATGCGTCTCCTCCGAATAGATGCCGGTCAGCACGTCGACATGGAGATTATTGACCTCCAACGTCAGAAAATCGTCAAATCCAGTCTGCATGGTCCGCCATATGCGGCCCGTTGCTGCTGTTGCGACGGGCCTCTTTAGTCTTTCATTTTGCGACGCGAGCGCTAAAGCCCGCCGCTTCCGGCGCGGTCCATGCGCCATTGATGGCGGATCGGCAAGACGTGTCTCAGATTGTTCCCTTGAATAGTCAGCCTGTCATGGCGATCGAGGCGCTGCTGGATGCCGCCTTCGGACCGGATCGCCATGGTCGCACGGCGTATCGGATCAGGGATGGGATGCCCTGGCTGGCCGACTTGTCCGTCGCCACGCTGGACGCTGACGGAGCGCTGATCGGATCGCTGCAAAGCTGGCCCGTCGCGCTGACGCAGGCGGATGGCACGCAGATGCCGCTCATCATGATTGGCCCGGTCGCGGTCGATCCCGCCCATCAGAAGGGCGGCCATGGCCGCGCGATGATGGACGCCGTGATCGATGCCGCCCGCGCCCGGCGCAGCGAGCCGCTGATGATGATCGGCGACCCGGAATATTATGGCCGATTCTGGGGCTTTGATGCGCAGGGCACCGGCGGATGGGACGCGCCCGGCCCGTTCGAACCGCGCCGCCTGCTGGCTTTGTCGGTCGATGGCCGTGCCGTGGGCGGTATCGGGATGCTTGGCCCCAGAATCGCGGTCGCGGCCTGATTACCCCTTTGCCTTCGGGCAAGGCCGTGCCTATCTCGATCCCATGCCCATGGAGCCCCTCCCCGACCTCGCCACCCTGTCCCTGGCCGATATTGCCCGGCTGGCCGATGAAAAGCGCCTGCCGCCGGTTGAGCAATGGAATCCCGCCCATTGCGGCGACAGCGAGATGCGGATCGCGCGCGATGGCACCTGGTTTCATCAGGGGTCGCCGATCGGGCGAGAAGCGATGGTGCGGCTGTTTTCCACGATCCTGCGCCGGGAACCGGACGGCAGCTATGTGCTGGTCACGCCGGTCGAGAAGCTCGACATACTGGTGGAAGATGCGCCGTTCGTCGCCGTCGAATTGAAGAGCGAAGGCGAAGGGCGGGACCGTGCGCTCGCCTTCCGCCTCAACACGGGCGACCTTATCGCAGCGGGGCCGGACCATCAACTGGTCGTGCGCGAAACGGGCGATGGTCCCCATCCCTATCTCCATGTTCGGGGCGGGCTGGAAGCGTTGATCAACCGCAGCGTCTATTATGAGATGATGAACATGGCGCTGGAGGAAGCGGGCGATCGGGTCGGCCTGTGGAGCCATGGCCGCTTCTTTCCGCTGGATGGGACCGCATGACGCTGGCGGAGCGGTTGCGCGCCGCGCTTCGGGAAGGGCATCAGCGCGAAACGGATATACTGTTGTCGGACACGCGCGATCCGCGCATCGACGGGACGCTTGCGCTAGCCCCGGCGGCGGTGCTTGTGGCGGTCACCGACCGGCGCGAGCCGGGCCTGATCCTGACGCAGCGGTCGGCAGCGTTGCGCAAACATGCGGGACAAATCGCTTTTCCGGGCGGCCGCGTGGATGCCGAGGATGCGGACGAGATTGCCGGCGCGTTGCGCGAGGCGGAGGAGGAAATCGGCCTGCCGCGCCATGTGCCGCAGGTCATCGGCACATCGGATCGCTATCATACCTTCACGGGTTTCGACATCGTCCCGGTGCTGGCGGTGGTGCCGCCCGACCTGCCTTTACGGGCGCAGGAGAGTGAGGTTGCCGACTGGTTCGAACTGCCGCTGGCCTATGCCCTGGACCCTGCCAACCGTACCCGCCATGTTGTGGAATTTGATGGGGTTATGCGGCATTATTATGAGATTATATGGCAGGAGCGTCGCATCTGGGGCGTGACGGCTGCCATTCTCGCCAACCTCTCGCGCAGGCTCGGCCATGACCATCCTGCTGCCTGACGCCGAGTGGCGACACCGGCCGGGCCTCGACGGCCTCCTCGACGCGCTGGGTGCGGCCCAGGGGCAGGCACGCTTCGTCGGCGGGGCGGTGCGCGACGGGTTGCTCGGGCTTGCGGTCAACGATCTGGACATAGCCACCACGCTCGATCCGCATGATGTGGTTGATCGGCTGAAGGCGGCGGGGATCAAGGCGGTGCCGACCGGCATCGACCATGGCACCATCACGGCCGTCCTGTCGGGCTGGCCGGTGGAGATCACGACGCTGCGGCGGGACGTCAGCACCGACGGCCGCCGGGCGACCATCGCCTATACCGACGACTGGCGCGAAGATGCGGCGCGGCGCGATTTCACCATCAATGCGCTCTATGCCGATCCGTTGAGCCGGGAGGTCACGGATTTCTTCGGCGGTGTCGCCGATCTGGAGGCGCGACGCCTGCGCTTCATAGGGGACGCCGAGGCGCGCATTGCCGAGGATCATCTGCGCATCCTGCGCTATTTCCGTTTTCTCGCCCGCTATGGCGGCGATGTGGTGGACGATGACGCCTATGCCGCCTGCCGCGTTGCTGCCAACAGCCTGATGGCTTTGTCGCGCGAACGCATTGCCGATGAGTTGATCAAATTGCTGGCGGTTGCCGCGCCTCTCCGCGCGCTGCGGCTGATGGTAGATGGCGGCATATTGCGGGCGGTTCTGCCCGAAGTCGATATGGCAGGCATCGACCGGGTCGAGACGGTGATGGCGCGCGAGGCGGCTTCGGAGACGCCACCCTCGGCGCTCCGGCGACTGGCCGCCCTGTTACCGCCTGACCCGGCTGCCGTGGATCAGATCGGCGCCCGGCTCAAACTGTCGAACAAGGCGCGCAAGCGGCTGGCGCTGGCGGTCGAACCAGGCCCTGCGGATGAAGCGCCGCGTGCCTTGGCCTACCGAGTGGGAATGGAAAGCGCGATCGACCGGCTCTTGCTTGATGTCGACCGGCCCTTGTCGGCGCTCGTTTCGCTTGACGGATGGACGCCGCCGACATTGCCGATCAGCGGCGGTGCGCTGATCGCGCGCGGCCTGCCGCCCGGCCCGGATGTCGCCAAGGCCTTGCACGAGGTGCAGAAAATCTGGGTGGAAGAGGGTTTTCCCGATGCGACGCGCGTCGGCCTGATCGCCGATCAGACGGTTTCGAAATTCCAACGCGCGCGCCAATAATCGAAGGCATCCGCCTCGTTCATCGGCTTGGCGAAATAATAGCCCTGCCCCTGCCAGCAGCCCATCTGCTGCAAGGCGAGCGCCAGTTCCTGCGTCTCGATACCCTCGGCCGTGACCTTGAGGTTAAGCGATTCGGCCAGCGACAGGATGGTGCGGACGATGACCGCCTTGTCGCGATCCTCCGCCATGGACGACACGAAACTGCGGTCGATCTTGAGAATATCGATCGGCAGGCTGTGCAAGCTGGCGAGGTTGGAAAAGCCGGTGCCGAAATCGTCCATCGCGATCGGCATCTGCAAATCCTTGAGCGCGAACAAGAGTTTGCGCGCCTTGTCAGGGTCGGCGATGATCGCGCTTTCGGTCAGTTCCGCCGTCAATCGGCTGCCCGCGACGCCCGAATAGCGCAACGCTTCCTCGAACATCGAGGCGACATCATCGCGCGCCATCTGAATGGGCGAGAGGTTGACGTTGACGCCGACCGGCAAGGGCTGGCCATAACGCACGTCCCAGCGTGATAGCGCCTGTGCCGCTTCATAGGCGGCCCAGCGGCCAAGCGACGTGATCAGGCCGCTTTCCTCGGCGACGGCAATGAATTCGACTGGCGGGACATGCCCCAATTCGGGGTCGTGCCAGCGCGCCAACGCTTCGAAACCGGTGATTTCGCCGGTCTGGAGATGGATGAGCGGCTGATAGGCCAGCGTCAGGCCACCATGGGCCAGCGCTTCGCGCAACCGGCTCTCGATCGAAAAGCGCCGTTGCGCTTCCTTCAATACGCCGTTGCGATAGATTTCGACCTTGCCGCTGCGCTTGGCGATCTTGACTGCCGCTTGTGCCTTGCGCACCACATCGTCCGGATCATCGTCCAGGTCGATCGACAGGGCGCACCCAATGGCACAGTCCACCCGGATCTGCAGATCGCTTAGCCGAATCGGGGAGCTGAGCGCTTCTCTGATCCTCTGCACGATATGCAAAGCGTCTGATAGACCATTGTTAAGACGCGCAAAAATAGCAAAATCATTGCCGCCGATGCGTGCCAGCACATCACCTTGGCGGAGGCTGGATTTCAGGCGCTTGGCGACCGTGATCAGCAGTTCGTCGCCCGCCATCGGGCCGAGCGATTCATTGACACGGCTGAAACGACTGAGATCGATTGCAATGATGCCAAATTGGGCATTGTCCGGCCAGACGCTGTTACTGAGCCGATCGTCAATCTCTTCACCGAACCCGGTCCGGTTGGGGAGCGCCGTCAAGCCATCCGACAGAAGCTCGCGGCGCAGATTCTTCTCCATCGTCCGGTCGCTGGTGCGATCGATCGCCGTGAAGAGAAAATGGGGTGGACCATCGGAGGGGAGTCGCCCGATCGTACACATGAAATATTCCGGCCCCAACGCGCCGTCGCGCCGCAGTTCGAAGCTATCGCAGGGTCGATCCGACCTTATGAAACTTTTGACTCGATCGCGCCATTCGGTAGCGACCTGTTCCATGATGTGCGATAGTCCACGCGATCGGAAGGCCTCGGTGAACGCGGCGTTGGCCTCCAGCACGACGATGTCGTCATCATCCTGCACAGATAAGATGGCGGACGGCTGTGGCAAGGCTGCCAACCATTGGCGGCTGGCGACCATCTGATCGACCTGTGCAGCATCCCCCCCGCCGAGGGGATCTTCGCTGGACCTTTTCACTGGCCAATTGCACGCCGCAATGGATTCCATGGCCCCGCGATATCGGGAACCGGTAAATTTTCAGGAAACGTCTGGTCGCTCTTTGGATAAATCAGACATTAAAAGCGATTGTCACGGGGAAATCCGGTCGGCGGCATCCGTCCGGCCGCGCCCCGCGCGACCTTCCAGGGGGTCATGTCCGATTCGGTGCGCGTCCGACCGCTGTCGCCGCCCATCGTCCAACTCAACCCGTCGGCCAGGCGGAAGGCGATCGCATCGGACAGCCCGCCATCGCGATAGCGCTGTAGCTGTACGCCCTGCCCCCGCGCCATCTTCGGCATCTCGTCCAGCGCGAAGACCAGCAATTTGCGGTTCTCCCCTATGATCGCTACGCTGTCCGCTTGCGGAGCGATGGGGTGGACGATGGCCAGTTTTGCGCCTGCGCGAATGTTCACGACCTGCTTGCCCTTGCGCGTTTCGGCAATGATATCGCTGGCCGCCGCGATGAAGCCCCGCCCATCGGACGAGGCGAGCAATAATTCCTTGCTGGTCCGGGCGGGCATGAAGGCGACGATTGTCCCTTCATTGTCCATATCGACCAGCGACCGCACCGGATCGCCAAAGCCGCGGCCACCCGGCAGTTTGTCGGACCCCAGCGTGTAAATGCGGCCGGTGCTGGTCGCCAGCAGCAGTTTGTCGGTCGTATAGGCGTGGAACGCATAATGCGGGCCATCGCCTTCCTTGAACTTGAGCGTATCAGCCGCCGCCAGATCGCGATGGCCGCTCATCGCGCGTATCCAGCCGCGCTCCGACAGGATCACCGTGATCGGCTCGCGCTCGATCATTGCTTCGAGCGGGATTTCGCGGGCCGGGGCGGCTTCTTCGACCAGCGTGCGGCGGCGGCCCAGATCGGTCTCTGGCCCATAGCGTTTGCGCAATGCCGCCAGGTCGCGCTTCAGGCGCTTGCGCTGCAGGCCGGTGTCGCCGACCAGCTTCTCCAACTCGTCCTTTTCCTTGACCAACTCGGCATGTTCGCGCCGCAATTCCATCTCCTCCAGCTTGCGCAGGCTGCGCAGCCGCATGTTGAGGATGGCTTCGGCCTGCCGGTCATTGAGCGCGAACTCGGCGATCATCACGGGCTTGGGCTCATCCTCGGTACGGATGATGGCGATCACCCGATCGAGGTTGAGATAGGCGATGATATAGCCGTCGAGCAGGTCGAGCCGGGCGGCGATCTTTTCCAGTCGATGCTGGGCGCGCCGGACCAGCACCTCGATCTGATGCTTGAGCCATTCGACCAGCACGGATTTTAGCCCCATGACGCGCGGCGTATGCGTGGCGTCCAGCACGTTGAGGTTGAGCGAAAAGCGGTTTTCCAGGTCGGTCAGGCGGAACAGGCTGTCCATCAACATCTGCGGATCGACCGTGCGGGCGCGCGGTTCGATGACGATGCGGATTTCCGTGTCGCTCTCGTCGCGCACATCGGCCAGGATCGGCAGTTTGCGGTCGTTGATCAGCGCAGCGATCTGCTCGATCAACTTGGACTTTTGCACTTGATAGGGGATCTGGTCGATCACCAGTTGCCAAGTGCCGTTGGACAACTTCTCCGGCACGACCTCCCATTTGCCATCGACCAAGCGACCGACGAACCGTGCCCGCGTGCGGAACGAACCGCGGCCGGTGGCATAGGATTCCGCGATGCTCGCTGCGCTTTCCACAACGACTCCGCCGGTCGGGAAGTCCGGCCCCTTCACCACCTGCATCAGCCTGGCATGATCGGTATCGGGATTATCGATCAGCAGATTGGCGGCGTCGATCAGTTCGGCGACATTGTGCGGCGGGATGCTGGTGGCCATGCCGACCGCAATGCCGCTGGCCCCGTTGGCGAGCAGATTGGGGAACAGGCCGGGAAAAACCTCCGGCTCTTCATCCTCGCCATTATAGGTAGCGCGATAGTCGACCGTGCCTTCGTCCAGCCCCGCCATCAGATCGGCGGCCGCCTGGGTCAGGCGCGCTTCGGTATAGCGCATGGCGGCGGCATTATCGCCGTCGATATTGCCGAAATTGCCCTGCCCATCGACCAAGGGCGTGCGCAGCGAAAAATCCTGCGCCAGCCGCACCATGGCGTCATAGACCGATGTGTCGCCATGGGGGTGATATTTGCCGATGACGTCGCCGACGACACGGGCGCATTTCTTGTAACTGGTCGTATTGCGTGCCGGATTGGCGACCAGCACATCGGGCGATGCGCCGCCCGGCTCCATCTTGAGCAGCCGCATGGCCCAGAGCAGCCGACGATGGACCGGCTTCAACCCATCGCGCAGGTCGGGCAAGGATCGCGCGGTGATGGTGGACAGCGCATAGACGAGATAGCGTTGCGACAGCGCCGCGTCGAACGGATGGTCCTTGATGCTGTCGAAGGGATCGCGAAAATCGGTCATTGCGGCGGGAATAGCAGGGCTGCGCCGCTTGGCAAACGGGGATTGCCGATTGCTTTACCAAGGGCGTCTCGCAAAATGTTGCATGACCTCATTCCAACGCTCCGGTAGCGGAATAACGCGCTCCCTACTGAAGGCTGGCAACTCTTTAGTCGCTTCCGGCATGATGTCCGGCTCGCCATCAGACAAATGTGATGGCACCTGACCCAAGCCTGGCCGCTTGTAGGGGCGACTATGAGCTTTACCATATGATACGAAATGGTCCGTCGGATCGACACCAGCATTAAGCACATCCTGATTGAGGAGCAAATAAATGGCGGGATCGAAATCCGGGGGGATGAGATCGCCGTACCCCGATTGCGGAATTTCCGAAGACAGCATTTGTTGCAATCGAACCAAATGATTGCGCGCACCGTCATCGGATTGAATGACCGCGGCGATATGTTCCATCACATCTAGTCCAATTGCAATCGGCCCGTTGCGCTCCTTGGGAATAGTGGCCGCACGTGGCATATCGAAATCCGGCAAGGATTTTCTCAATCGCATCAATACCGGCCCGCAGCACTTTTCTATCAACGATATAGCGTCTGGATCGATCACCATTTCGGTTGCTGCATCAGGGGATTGCTCGATCAGATAGTCCGAAATTCGCTGGCTAACGCCGGGATTTCCATTGATACTGTTAATTCGGCGAAGAATTTCAAGCTCATCGGCGGTCATCGACCGATTGACGGTTTGTACCGAGGCCGCTCTCGTCTGGTAAAGAACGGGATCAAGGCCCATTGCCTTTGCCATGTCGAACAGCAAAGCGTCGCGACTATAAGGAATGAGTGTTACCGGATCAAATATATCCAGCACTGTCGTATAGGCTCGTTCGTAGAAACCAATGGCTCGCTCCAGAAATGGAATGAATGAGTCGGCCTCACCCAATCGTTTGACGCATTGCCCCCATGCCGACCACAGCCATCCATAAGGTTCACGAGCGACGAGAATTACATCCATCTCAAATAATGGGGCAATCCGTTCCTTTAACAGGTGAAGCCTGTTTTCGCTGACCGATGAAAATAGTTCGTTGGACAGGATCAGCGTTCTGCAACTATTTCGGGCCAAGTCGTCACGATAAAGCGCCAGTATCTGGTCCAATTCTGGCCGCAAATCAGTATTTAACAAATTTGAGGGTCTCAGCAAAATTTGAATAAGTTCACTGGCATTGCCTGAAAATTTCCCCGGAATCGATGGTTCTGGATAATGATATCCATCATGTTGCAGAAGATATCTGCTATCCTTCAGCCACTTTTGAATGGCGCTCGTCCCTGTTTTTCCGGGACCTGCATGCATCACCAGCTTGGGCCGAACGGCATCATCCTCGATATTTGTCGTTCTGCCAGTTTTATCGACAATCATGAGGCTCCAACGTCATCTCATTCCTACCTGAATCAAGATGATTTCAGACTTTGCTTCACGTTACAATTGTTATTGGCTTTTGCGTGAGCAGGAGGCTTCCCTTAGGGTCTGCGGAAACCCTGCAATCTGCACAAAACAAGGGTTGCGGTTTCGCGCACAGACGCCATTTTGCTCCCGTGCTGATCACCGACCTCCCCGCCACCCGCCTTACTCTCTGGCGCCGCGCTCTTCCTCGATTTCGACGGGACGCTGACCCCGATTGCGGACACGCCCGATGGGGTCGTGCTGGGCGATGACCTCCTGCCGATGCTGCACCGATTGCGGGCGCGGCTGGACGGGCGGCTGGCGATCGTCAGCGGTCGGTCGATCGCGACGCTACGGGATCTGGGCTTTGGCGATTTCCTGCTGGCGGGCACGCATGGCCTGGAATTTGCGCGTCCTGGCGAAGCGGCCGACGCCCCGCCGCGCCTCGCGGCAATCGACGCGGTAGAAGAGTCATTTCAGGTCTTTGCGCAGGATAAGGTCGGCGTGCTGGTGGAGCGCAAATCGATCAGCGTCGGGTTGCATTTTCGCGGCGCGCCCGATTGGCAGCAGGCGGCGGGCGACCTGGCCGATGCCTTGGCGACACAACATGGCTTGTCCGTCCAGCGGGGCAAGATGCTGTTCGAACTGCGACCTGGTGGGGCCGACAAAGGGAGCGCCGTCACACAATTGATGCGCGAAGCACCAATGAAAGGTGGTAGACCCGTCTTCATCGGCGATGATGTGACCGACGAGGAAGGCTTTGCCGCTGCCGTCGATCATGGTGGTTCGGGCATCCTGGTCGGGCCGCCGCGACACACATTAGCGACCTTCTCTCTGGAACAGGTTGCCGATGTCAGGCATTATCTCGCCGAGGGGGCCGCCCGGTCAGACTGATCGGGGTGCGCCTGTGCGACCAGACAGCAAGGGGGCAGAACGATCCTAAATTCCAGCGAGACTTTCATGGCCGGAGCGGCGCGTTCGCTCGATCTCTGGCCAATCGGCAATTGTCAGGCGTCTGCCCTGATCGACCGGAAGGGCCGGATGGTCTGGGGCTGCGTCCCCCGCGTCGATGGCGACCCGGTCTTTTCCGCGCTGCTGGACGACAAGGATTGGGACGATCCGCAAGCGCGCGGCTTTTGGGCGATCGAACTGGAAGATTGCGTCTCGGTCGAGCAATCCTATCTGCGAAACACCCCCATACTCGTCACCCGCCAGGCCGACGCGCAGGGCAATGCGATCGAGATTTTCGATTTCTGCCCGCGCCACAAGCATAAGGGGCGAATGTATCGCCCGGTGGCGTTCATCAGGATTGTTCGTCCGGTAGCCGGAAGCCCCCGCATTCGCGTGCGCCTGCGCCCGACCACTAACTGGAATAACGAGCCGGTGCCGATCAATTACGGCTCCAACCATATCCGCATGGTGCTGTCCTATATGGCGATGCGGGTATCGACCAACGCCCCCATCGGCCTGATCGCGCAGGAAAGCTGGTTCCGGCTGGAACAGGACATGCATTTCTTCATGGGGCCGGATGAGGGATTTTCCGACGCCCTGCGTCCAGCGATCGAACGGATGCTGGAAGATACGATTGAGGAATGGCGGCTATGGGTCCGTGGCCTCGCTATTCCGCCCGAATGGCAGGAAGCCGTCATTCGCTCGGCCATTACGCTCAAGCTATGCCAACATGAGGAAACCGGCGCGATCGTCGCTGCGCTCACGACATCGATCCCCGAACATGCCGATAGCGGCCGGAACTGGGACTATCGCTATTGCTGGGTGCGCGACGCCTATTACACCGTCGAGGCGCTGAACCGCCTGGGCGCGCTCGACGTGCTGGAAAGCTATCTCGTCTATCTGCGCAATATCGTCGATGATGCGAAAGGTGGGCATATTCAGCCGCTCTACGATGTGCGCGGCAATGCGACCCTGACCGAATGGGAGGCACAAAGCCTGCCGGGCTATCGCGGCATGGGGCCGGTGCGGGTCGGCAATGCCGCCTATGAACAGGTCCAGCATGACGCCTATGGCCAGATCGTGCTGTCCTCGGTGCAGGGCTTCATCGACCAGCGTCTGCTCCGTATGGCAGGCCACGCCGATTTCGAGGCGCTGGAAGCCGTGGGTGAACGGGCCTGGGCGGTCTATGACAAGCCAGACGCGGGTTTGTGGGAATTGCGCACGCGCGCCCATGTCCACAGCTATAGTGCGGTCATGTGCTGGGCGGCCTGCGATCGGTTGGCGCACGCCGCCACGGCGCTCGACTTGCCGGTCCGCGCCGGTCTCTGGCAGAATCGGGCCGAGACGATGAAGGCCCATATTCTCGACGCCGCCTGGCGCAGCGACAGCAACGCCATCTCCGCCAATTTCGAGGACGATTCGCGCGACGCCTCGCTGTTGCAATTGCTGGACCTGCGTTTCCTGACGGCGGACGATCCGATGTTTCAGGGGACGCTCGCGGCGCTGGAGGCGGACCTGCGCCGGGGCAATGATATGCTGCGATACAGCGCACCCGATGATTTCGGTGAGCCGGTCACGGCCTTCAATGTCTGCACCTTCTGGTTGATCGAAGCGCTGCATCGCAGTGGACGACAGGAGGAAGCCCGCACCCTGTTCGAGGAGATGTTGACCCGGCGCACCGCCGCCGGGCTGCTGTCGGAGGATATCGACCCTGTAACCGGGGAATTATGGGGCAACTATCCCCAGACCTACTCGTTGGTCGGCATCATCAACTGCGCCGTCCTGCTGAGCAAACCGTGGAGCATGATGCGATGAGCCGCCTGATAGTCATTTCCAACCGCGTGTCGCGCCCGTCCAAGGCCGGCAATCAGGGTGGCCTCGCGGTCGCGCTCGCTGAAGCCTTGCGCGAGAGCCGGGGCACCTGGATCGGCTGGTCGGGGGAAGTGACCGATCATTTCACGGGGCATATCGGCTTTGCCGAGGATGACGGGGTCAAGACCGCGACGATCGACCTGGAAGAACAGGATATCGACGAATATTATAACGGCTATGCGAACAAGACGCTGTGGCCGCTCTTTCATTTCCGCATCGACCTAGCCGAATATGCCCGCGATTTCGAGGGCGGCTATAACCGCGTCAATCAGCGCTTTGCCGATACCGCGGCCCCGCTGATCGAACCCGAAGACATCATCTGGGTTCATGATTATCACATGATCCCGCTGGGCCAGATGTTGCGTGATCGCGGTCATCGCAACCGGATGGGCTTCTTTCTCCACATTCCCTGGCCGCCGACGCGCCTGCTGGTCTCGCTGCCGCATCATAGCAAGCTGGTGTCCAGCCTGTTCGCTTATGATGTGGTGGGTTTCCATACCGAGGAATGGCTCGAATCCTTCCGCCATTATGTCGAAAAGGAAATGGGCGGCCGGGTCGAGGGTGATTTCGTCACCGTGGGCGATCGCACCATCCAGGCGGTGGCCTGCCCGATCGGGATCAATGCCAAGGAATTTGCCGAAGCCGCCGTCAGCAAAGCCGCACGCGACATGGGCGATCGCCTGCGCGCGTCGCTGCAGGATCGCGCCATGATCGTCGGTGTCGATCGGCTGGACTATAGCAAGGGGCTGGAAGAGCGTTTCAACGGCTATGCCCGCTTCCTCAAGGACCATCCCGAACATCATCGCAAGGTGCTGCTGACCCAGGTCGCACCGCCTTCGCGCGGCGACGTGGAGAGTTACCAGCAGATTCGCGCCACCCTCGATTCGCTCGCCGGGCGGCTCAATGGCGAATATAGCGATGTGGACTGGACGCCGATCCGCTACGTCAATCAAGGCTATCCGCGCGACAAGCTGGCGGGCATCTATCGCGCTGCGAAGATCGGGCTGGTGACGCCGCTGCGCGATGGCATGAACCTGGTCGCCAAGGAATATGTCGCGGCGCAAGACCCGGAAGATCCCGGCGTACTGATCCTCTCGCGCTTTGCGGGGGCGGCGTTGCAGCTCAAGGACGCACTGCTCATCAACCCTTACAGCCCGGAAGAAATGTCCGACGCGATCAACCGCGCGCTTGCCATGCCGCTCGACGAGCGCGAGCGGCGCTGGCGCGCGATGATGGACAGCGTGGAACAGCAGGATATCAGCTGGTGGCGGCAATCCTTTACCGAACGGCTGATGGCGGTCGATCGGGACACGGCGCGGGTTGAGCCGGAGCCGGCGGAAGGCTAATCCCGGTGCATGACCCAGGATGACGATGAACCCAACAGCTTTGTGGCCGCTTTGCAGGCCAGATCGGGTGTCGTCATCGCGACGGTCGGCATGATCGCATGGTTTGGTTTGTTATGGGCGATGTTCGGCGACGTGCTGTAGCGCAGGGGCGCACAATTGCACGCTCGCGCGCTTTGCTCTATGGGCGAGGCCCAAGCAGCCCCGGCACCCGCTGATCCTTATCGATTCGCGATTGTCGGGGCGCAGTATTTTTGACCAGACAGGAACGCGCATGGCCCGTCGCCGCCAGATCTACGAAGGCAAGGCAAAGATCCTTTACGAAGGCCCTGAGCCTGGCACGATCATCCAATATTTCAAGGATGACGCCACCGCCTTCAATGCCCAGAAGAAGGGCACGATTTCCGGCAAGGGCGTGCTGAACAACCGGATTTCCGAGCATATCTTCACCCTGCTCGGCCAGATCGGCGTGCCGACCCATTTCATCCGCCGCCTCAACATGCGTGAGCAGTTGGTGCGCCAGGTCGAAATCGTGCCGATCGAAGTCGTGGTGCGCAATGTCGCCGCCGGATCGCTCAGCAAGAAGCTGGGGATCGAAGAAGGCACGCAATTGCCGCGCACCCTGATCGAATATTGCTACAAGGATGATGCGCTGGGCGACCCGCTGATTTCCGAAGAGCATATCGCCTGCTTTGGCTGGGCGACGCAGGAAGAGATGCACGACATTGCCGACATGGCGATCCGCATCAACGATTTCATGTGCGGGCTGTTCGCGGGCATCGGCATCCGCCTGGTGGACTTCAAGCTGGAGTTCGGTCGCTTGTATGACGGCGATTATAGCCGCGTCATCCTGGCCGACGAGATCAGCCCCGATGGCTGCCGCCTGTGGGACATGGTGACCAACGAGAAGCTGGACAAGGATCGCTTCCGTCGCGACCTGGGCGGCGAAGTCGAAGCCTATCAGGAAGTCGCGCGTCGATTGGGCCTGCTGCCCGAAGGACTGGACACCACCGTCCTCGACCTCGACACCCATCGCAAGAAGCGGGAGAAGGAAGAGGGCTGACCCTTCTTCCGCCGTTCGCTACGAGCATAGTCGAGAAGCGGGAAGCGTTATTCGGACGTTTCTCGACTTCGCTCGAAACGAACGGATGGATGGTCAGGCCGTCAGGGCGTCAGCCACCAGCTTGATGCCCAGCAACACCATCAATCCATAAATCAGCGTGTAAAAGCGCGCCGGATCCACCCGCCGCACCAGCGCCACCCCGGCCAGCGTCGAGACGACCGCGACCGGCACCAGCATGGCGGTCGCCATAAGGTTCGCGCGGGTAAACTGCCCCAGCGCGGCATAGGTGGGCATCTTCATCCAGTTCATCGCGGCAAAGGCCAAAGCCGTCGTCCCGACCAGCATATCGCGCGGCAGCCGCTTGGGCAGCACCCACATCTGGAACGGCGGCGACCCGGCATGGGCGATCTGGCTGGTGAAGCCGCTGGCGATGCCGAACAGGACGCCGACCCATCCGGGGGAATTGGAGGGCAGCACCACGGCATTGCCCCGTTCCACCCACAAGCGCTGCAAACCGAACAGTATCGATATCGCGCCCAGCACGCCGAGGACGGCGGTTTCCGACACGCGGGTCGCAAAAAACCAGCCAAGCAGGATGCCGATCGCCGCCCCCGGCAACATGACCTTGAGGATAGCCCCGTCCCAGCTGCGCCGATACACCCAGACGCTCACCGCATCCTGCAGGATCAATATGGGCAGGAGGATCGCCGCACCGCGCACCGGATCGACGCCAAGCGCCATCACCGGCATGGCAAGCGCACCCACCCCGGCAAAGCCGCCCTTGGCAAGGCCCGCGAGGATGACCGCGATGATGGCAAAGACATAATAGGATATTTCGGGGTTCATGCCCGTCGCTTAGGCAAAATGCCGCCTCTTGCAAAATGACTTTTGCCGCTGTCGCCACGCTATCCGCCGGGATAATGGCTTGCCTCCCCGCTGTACCGGGACTAGGGGACCGCAAAGTCGATCCCAAGGAGTTCGCCCTTCATGAAAGCCCGTATCTTCGTCACCCTCAAGGGCGGTGTGCTCGATCCGCAGGGCCGTGCGATCCATCATGCGCTTGAAGGCCTGGGGTTCGACGGCGTCAATGACGTGCGTGCGGGCAAGCTGATCGAACTCGACCTGGCCGACGGCACCAGCGAAGAGGATATCGACGCCATGTGCCGCAAGCTGCTGGCCAATACGGTGATCGAAAACTACCGCATCGAAAAGGTCGCCTGAGCCATGAAGAGCGCGGTCATCGTCTTTCCCGGCAGCAATTGCGACCGCGACCTGGCGGTGGCGTTCGAGGCGGCTACGGGTGCCAAGCCAGTCATGGTGTGGCATCGTGACACGGAATTGCCCGACGATATCGACCTGATCGGCGTGCCCGGCGGCTTTTCCTATGGCGACTATCTGCGCTCCGGGGCGATGGCGGCGCGCTCGCCGGTCATGCAGGCAGTGGCACAGGTAGCCGATCGCGGCGCATTCGTGCTGGGCATTTGCAATGGGTTCCAGGTGCTGACCGAAAGCGGGCTGCTGCCCGGTGCGCTGCTGCGCAATGCCGGTGGGCATTTCGTGTGCCGCGACGTCGCGTTGACGGTGGAGAATGCGCAGAGCGCCTTCACCAGCCGCTATGCGGCGGGCGAGCGCATTGCCTATCCCGTCGCCCATCATGACGGCAATTATTTCGCCGATGACGCGACGCTCGACCGGCTGGAAGGCGAAGGTCGGGTTGCGCTGCGTTATGCGGAAAGCGTGAACGGTTCCGCGCGGAACATCGCGGGCATATTGAACGACAAGGGCAATGTTCTGGGCATGATGCCCCACCCCGAACGGGTGATCGAACCAGCCCATGGCGCGACCGACGGCAAGCGCCTGTTCGAGGGGCTGGTCGAAGGGTTGATGGCGCGGGCCTGACCCGCTCATTACGCTGCGACGTAAAGAAAAAGCGCCTCCCATCGGGACGGCGCTTTTTTATTGAGCAGTAAGGGCCTTCGACAAGCTCAGGCCGAACGGATGTGGGAGAATGCTACCCGCCCCGGTGATAATCATATTCCATCATGCGACCTTGCTGCTTGGTCAGGATTGCACCGATCAGCGTGCCGCCAGCCTGGCGCAGTCGCTCAACGGCGGCGCGCAGGCCGCCATGATGGTTGCGGCCCCATTCGACCACGAGCAAGCTCGCCTGCACCCGCGCGGCGAGCAGAGGCGTGTCGCCCAGCCCCAGGATCGGGGGTGCGTCTATTAGCACCGTATCATAGGCATCGCGGACCGAATCCAACAGGGCGTCCAGCGCCGGGGTCGCCAGCAACTCGGCTGGATTGGGCGGCACCGCACCGCAAGGCAACAGGAACACGCCCGGCACGCCGCTGTCGATGATCGACTCCTGCGCACTTGCCTGCCCGGTCAGCACTTCGCTGATGCCGCGTGCGGGCGTAACGCGGAACAGGCTGTGCTGGACCGGGCGGCGCATGTCGCCGTCGATCACCAGCACGCGCTTGCCCATCCGCCCCAAAGCCAGTGCCAGCGCATGGAGCGTCAGCGACTTGCCCTCCCCTTCCTGCGCGCTGGTGACCAGGATCGATCGTGGCAAACCAGCCGCCGATGCCAACAGCAGCGACGAGGCGATCGGCGCGAAAATCTCCGGCGGCTGCGGATTGTCGCCTGTTACGGGCACTGAACCCAGCAAAGGCAGCCCGACCCGCTCGGCCAGCGTATCCGCTGACGTTACCGCGTCATCGAATATGTGACGCGCTGCCACCAACAGCAGTCCAAGAAGAATGCCGCCGATCGCCGCGAGCAACAAGGTCACGCCGATGCGCGGCGAAAAGGGCTTGGTCGGAATGGCGGCGCGATCGAGTGGCTGAATGCGCCCTGCCTGAAACCCCGCCTGCGATGCCATGTCGCGATAGCGCTGGAGCAAACTGTCATGCAGCATCCGATAGGTATCGACCGAGCGTTCATAGATGCCCAGTTGCACGTCGCGCCCTTGCGCCGCCTGTCCCTGCCGCTCCAGATCCGCGATTTCGGCGGTGATCTGGGTTTCGCCATGGACGGCGACATCATAGCGTTCCTTGAGCGAGGCACGGATGCGGTTGGCCATTTCCTGTGCCTGATCGTCCAGCGCGGCGAGGCGTGCGCGGGCTTCGCGCATTTCGGGATGGGCGTCCTTGCGGAACTGCCGTTCTTCGACCAGGGCCGCGCGCGCCTGTGCCCGCTCCGCCATCAAGGTCTGCATCGCACCATTATTCAACACTTCGGGCAGCGTCTCGACGCTGGCGCGCCTTGCGCCCTCCCATGTCTTTTGCGCGGCGATCCGGTCCGCCAGCGCCTGCGCGCGAAAAGCATTGAGCTGCGCCAGCCGGGTGGTGATGCTATCTTCGGACGGCGGTGCATCCTTGCCCGGCTCCATCCCCAATCGGGCAGCATAGACCGCCAGTTCCCGTTCCGCCCGCGACAGATCGCGGCGTGCGCCATCCAGTTCGCCCAGCAGGAAACGTCGAGCCTGCACACCGGATTCGAACCCGCGCTTGAGATCAGCCCGGATCAGATTGTCGGCATAGCTGTTGGCGACCCGCGCCGACAGCACCGGGTCGGCGCTGACGAAGCTGATGCGCAACACGCGCGACTTGCCGGGTAGTTCGACTTCCAGATTGTCGCGCAGCAACGCCACCACCTGCTCCTGCTCGACCTGGCGCTGGCTCAGGCTCCCGGTGCCGCCGGTCGGACGTCTGTGCCCCATGCCCTTCAAAAAGGTCGGCGTGCCGACCAGCGCCAGATCCTGGGCCACCGCCTCCGCCAGCGCACGACTGCGCAGCACTTCGAGTTCGGTCTGCATCATCGCGTCGATATTGTCGGTCGCCGCGCGCGGCGTGGTGCCTGCGCCTGCAGCCCCGGCCGGCACATCCTCGACCTCGACCGAGGCCGTCGCGCGATAATCCGGCGTCGACATCAGGATGGCCAGCACCGCTGCCAGCAGGCACAGCGCCATCGTTACGAACAATATGACCCGATGGCGGCGTAGCACGAGCCATCCCCGCCGGGCCGCAGCCGTCATCCGCGCGGCGCGGCCATGGCCCGGCGTCGCGTCCAGATCGCGATCGGTCAAGATCGGTGTCATCATCGCCCCCCATCCAGTGCAATGAAGCCCGTTGCCAGAGCGGGCAGCGCGATCAGGCCGCCGCCAATGATCGCCTTGGCCCGCGACAGGCCGATGATGATGCTATCGCCCGGCAGAATTTCAGGATCGGGCGCTTCGCCCTTGCGGATGGCACCGAGGTCGAACATCGCGGCCTGCCGCTCGCCTTCGATCTGCCGGATCACGACGATTTGCGAAAGGCTGGCGAGCCGGGTCGGCCCTTTGCCCAGCGCCACCGCTTGGCTCAGCGTCAATCGTCCTTCGAGTGGATAAAGGCCCGGTTCGCGGACTTCGCCGTCAAGCGTGACGCGACGGCCCACCGCCTTCTTCACGAACAAGGTGACCTGCGGCGACACCAGATAGCGTTCGCCCAACCGTCCGGCGATCGCGTCGGCCGCGTCCCCGGCGGACAGCCCTGCCACAGGGACATCGCCGATCAGCGGCATGCGGACCATGCCGCTCGCACTGACCTGCGCATCTTCCAGCGACAAACCGGGCTCATGATAGACCTGGATGCGCAGCACATCGTCGGGCGCGATGCGATAATCGATACCGACTTCGGGCGGTGCCGTGACAATGGCATAGGCCGCATCTCCGCGCGGCGCATCCTCCACGGTCGCGCAGCCCCCGACCAGCCCGCAGGCCGCCAGTGTCGCGATCGCATTTTTGATGCTGTTCGTGCGCGTCATAGGCGCTGCCACCCCGTCATGCCCCAATTGAAACCGGGGGTTAACGACGCGACAGGGACATGGCAACCAAAGGCGGGACGGACCGAGGATGGCTCCCGGCGCTTAGAGCGCCATGCGTCCCGGCGCAGGCTCCGCGATCCGGCGCGGTTGATCCGACCAGATACCGCGCGTGTCATAGACCGCCTTGTCGGCGCGCTCGTCGACGGGAACCGATTTGAACATGTCATGATCGACAAGAATGACGAAGACGCCGCATTGTTCCAGAGCCGTATCGAGATCCATCAATTCCGCGCCGGTCCCGGCAAATTCCATCGGCAATGCCTGGGCATAGGGTTCGACCAGCTTGATGCGACGACCATAGCGACGCGCGAGCCGGGCCGCGACCTTCACCGCCGGGCTTTCGCGGAAATCATCGATATTCGCCTTGAAGGCCAAGCCCAAGCAGGCGACATCTTCATGCGCGAAGGCGTCGATCATGTCGGATGCCTTCGCGACCACATAGTCGGTCTTGCCGTCATTCACTTCGCGCGCGGTGCGGATGATGCGCGCATTTTCCGGGTCGCTATGGACGATGAACCAGGGGTCAACCGCGATGCAATGGCCACCGACGCCGGGACCAGGCGAGAGGATATTGACGCGCGGATGGCGGTTGGCGAGACGGATCACCTCCCACACGTCAATGTCCATATTCTCGGCGATGACCGACAATTCGTTGGCGAAGGCGATATTCACGTCACGGAAGCTGTTTTCGACGAGCTTGACCATTTCGGCCGCACGCGCGGTCGTGGTGATGCAGGCGCCGCGCACGAACTGGCGATAAAAGCCCAGCGCCTTGCGCGCGCAGCGTGGGGTTATGCCGCCGATGCAGCGATCATTGTCGATCAGTTCGACGAGGATGCGGCCGGGCAAGACTCGTTCCGGGCAATAGGCAATGGCGATGTCGCCCTGCACGCCCCGGCCCGGCATTTTGAGGTCCGGTCGCATGTCGCCGATCACGTCGCGCATCGCCTCGGTCGTGCCGACGGGGGATGTCGATTCCAGAATGACCGTGTCGCCCGCCTTCAACACCGGCGCGATGGTGCGGGCCGCTTGCAGGACATAGCTGATGTCGGGCGCATGGTCTTCCGACACGGGCGTCGGCACCGCGATGATGAAGACATCGCTTTCCTCGACGGTCAGCGACGCGCGCAGATTGCCGCGCGCCACGACGCCCTGCACCAGCCCGTCGAGATCGACTTCCTCGATATGCACCCGGCCCGAATTGACCGTCTCCACCACATGGGCGGACACATCAACGCCCACCACCTGGCAGCCCCCGCGCGCAATCAGTGCAGCGGTCGGCAAGCCAATATAGCCAAGGCCAATGACGGAAACCTTCTGCTTGGTGTCGACGGGCATGAAGCGGCAGTCCTTTTACGGCGATGATCTGGCCGACCTTCTGCCCGGAAAGGCTGAATATTTCGGTAACGGTGTGGCCTATTCCCCTGCGATGACGCGCGCAATCCGCTCCGCCGCCTTGCCGTCGCCAAAAGGATTATGCGCGCGTGCCATCGCGTCATAGGCTTGGCGGTCGTCCAGCAGCGCCAGCACCTCGCAGACGATCCGGTCGCGATCTGCGCCTACGAGCTTTGCCGTGCCCGCATCCACCCCTTCAGGTCGCTCGGTCGTCTCCCGCATCACCAGCACCGGCTTGCCCAATGACGGGGCTTCCTCCTGCACGCCGCCGCTGTCGGTCAGCACGAGATGGCACATATCGAGCAATCGCACGAAATGCGGATAGTCGAGCGGCTCGATCATCGCGACATTGGGCAGGTCGCCCAACACCGCATCCATGACCGGCCGGACATGGGGGTTGGGATGGACCGGGAAGATGACCGCGACATCGGGCCGCGCTGCAATGTCCGCGATCGACCGGGCGATCGCTTCCATGCCGCCGCCGAAATTCTCGCGCCTGTGGCTGGTGACGGCGATGATCCGCTTGTACGCGAAACGCGCGGCCAAGGCATCCAGCCCTTGTGCCAGCGACGGGTCCGCCAGCACGCGCTCGCGCGTCGCCAGCAAAGCGTCGATCACGGTATTGCCGGTTACATGAATGCTGGCCGCCGAGCGGCTTTCGGCCAGTAGCGCATCGGCCGCCGCCTGCGTCGGCGCGAAATTCATGTCGGCGATGCAGGCGACCACGCGGCGATTCACCTCTTCGGGCCAGGGGTGATGAATGTCGCCGCTGCGCAGGCCTGCCTCGACATGGGCCACCGGAATCTTGCGATAATAGGCCGCGAGGCTGGCCACCATGGTCGTCAGCGTATCGCCATGCACGACGACTCGGTCGGGCTTTTCGGCGTCGAAGGCCTTGCCGAGTTCGACGATCAGCTTGGCGGTCAACCCGTCGAGCGTCTGGTTCGGCACCATCACGTCGAGATCGATATCGGGCACGATCCCTGCAATCGCCAGCACCTGGTCCAGCAACCCGCGGTGCTGCGCGGTCACGATGACCCGCGTCTCGACCCCGGATCGCGCGCGCAGGGCGTGGACGACCGGGAACATCTTGATCGCTTCCGGGCGAGTCCCGAATACCATGGCGACTTTCATCATTCATCCCTTGCCCGATTGCCGACCGGCCTGCCTTGGCAGATAAAAGTGTATAGGGGCTAAACGCTATGCTTGTGTCGTTGCTGCAATGCGGCGAATTGTAATATAGAAAGACTATGTTAAACCGCCATTGCACCTGTCTAATTCTATACGGAGCCTGACTATCTCATGAAAATCACGATGATCGGCACGGGGTATGTGGGCCTTGTGTCAGGGGCCTGTTTTGCGGATTTCGGCCATGATGTGGTCTGCGTCGACAAGGATGCGGGCAAGATCGCGGCGATCGAAGCGGGGCGGATGCCGATTTTCGAGCCGGGCCTCGACAAGCTGGTCGGCGACAATGCCGCATCGGGCCGCCTGACCTTCACCACCGATCTCGCCGCAGGGGTCAAGGGCGCGGACGCAATCTTCATTGCTGTCGGCACGCCTTCGCGTCGCGGGGATGGCCATGCCGACCTCTCCTATGTCTATGCTGCAGCGCGGGAAATCGTCGCTGCGCTCGATGGCCCGGCAGTCATCGTCACCAAGTCCACCGTGCCCGTCGGCACCGGCGACGAGGTCGAACGAATCGCGCGGGAATTGAAGCCTGACCTTGATATCCAGGTCGTGTCCAACCCCGAATTCCTGCGCGAAGGCGCGGCGATCGGCGATTTCAAGCGGCCCGACCGCGTCGTCGTCGGCACCACCGGCTCGGAACGCGCGATCGCGGTGATGAGCCAGGTCTATCGCCCGCTCAATCTCAATCAGGCACCGCTGATGTTCACCGGGCGGCGTACCGCCGAGCTGATCAAATATGCCGCCAACGCTTTCCTGGCGACCAAGATCACCTTCATCAACGAGATGGCGGACCTGTGCGAAGCAGTCGGCGCGGACGTTCAGGACGTGTCGCGCGGGATCGGCCTCGACAACCGTATCGGTTCCAAATTCCTGCATGCAGGGCCGGGCTATGGCGGCTCCTGCTTCCCCAAAGACACGCTGGCGCTGGTCAAGACCGGCCAGGATCATGACACGCCGATCCGCATCGTCGAGACGGTGGTGCAGGTCAACGACCTGCGCAAGCGCGCCATGGGCCGCAAGATCGTCAAGGCGCTGGGGGGCGATGCGCGCGGCAAGAAAGTCGCGCTGCTGGGCCTGACCTTCAAGCCCAATACCGACGACATGCGCGATGCGCCAAGCCTCGCCATCGTCCAGGCGCTGGAGGATGCGGGCGCGAAGATCGTCGCCTATGATCCCGAAGGCATGGACGTCGCCGCACCGATGATGCCCAGCGTCACCATGGCCAAGGACGCCTATGAAGCCGCCGAAGGGGCCGATGTGCTGGTGCTGGTCACCGAATGGGACATTTTCCGCGCACTCGACATGAAGCGCCTTGCCAGCGCGATGAACGGCAATGCGCTCGTCGACTTGCGCAACATCTATCCGCTCGCCGAAGTCACCGAGGCTGGCTTTACGCTCGCGCGCGTCGGTGGCGGCGCGCCCCAGTGATCAGACCGCTATGATCTGGCCATGGCATGAAGGGCGCGGCGATGACCGTGCCCTTCCCCGCTGGCATCATTGGATATTGGCAGCGTTGCTGATCGGGGTTGCGATGCGCGTTAT
Organism: Sphingobium sp. SA2; assembly: GCF_032227065.1. Taxonomy (NCBI): domain Bacteria; kingdom Pseudomonadati; phylum Pseudomonadota; class Alphaproteobacteria; order Sphingomonadales; family Sphingobiaceae; genus Sphingobium; species Sphingobium sp. SA2. The sequence continues at coordinate 1,882,004 of NZ_JAPMXX010000006.1, read as the reverse complement.
CCCAATCTTTGCGGCCTTCATCTGACCAGTCAGGCCTTGATCTTCCAGCCACGGCGCAACAGCGCATAGCATAGCCCGCCGAAGATCAGGTTCAGCGTCAGCAGCACGATGCTGCCGACGACGATATTGGTGTCGGCCGCCGCGACGAAGCCATAGCGGAAGCCCGATATGATGTAGAAGAAGGGATTGGCGTGGCTGATCGCCTGGAAAAAGGGCGGCAAGCGGTCGATCGAATAGAAGGTGCCCGACAGCAAGGCGAGCGGCCCGATCACGAAATTGGTGATCGCCGCGCCATGATCGAACTTCTCCGCCCAGATCGACGTCAGCACGCCGAGAAAGGCGACGAAGCTGGTGCCGAGCAGCCCGAACCAGACCACCGCCCATAGATGCGCCGGGGTCACATGCACGCCCGGCCAGAGCGCCATCGCTCCCCACAAGGCGCAACCCACGAACACCGCGCGCGTCACGGACGACCCCGCCAGCGCGAACAGCAATTCGCCGACGGAAATCGGCGGCATCAGATAATCGACCAGCGTCCCCTGCACCTTGCCTACCATCAGCGCGAAACTGGCATTGGCGAAACAGGCGTTGATCATGCCCATGACGATCAGGCCCGGCGCAATGAAGTCGGCAAAGGGCACCGCTTCGCCGCGCAAGCCGACTGTCCGGCCGCTCCCGCCCAGCGCGACGATGAAAATCACCAGGAACATCAGCGTCGTGATCGCCGGTGCCCATACCGTCTGGAGTTGCACCTTCAAGAAGCGATGCACCTCTTTACGATACAGCGCCCACGTTCCCGCCCAGTTGATGTTGCGGATCACGGGTACGCCAGGTTCGGCGAAGGGGGCGGCAACCGGGGTTGCGGGGACAATTTTGGACTGGTCGTTCATGGTGGGATCGACTATCGGCTGGTGCGTTGTGCTGCAAGCGCGCCGTTCAAGGATTTGAACCTCACGCGCTCGTTCCCATATAGGGAAGCATATTGGAATTTGTGAGGAGTTTTTCATTGTCCTGGACCGACGAGCGTATCGACCAGCTCAAGGGGATGTGGGAGCGCGGCCTGACCGCCAGCCAGATCGCCGAAGAATTGGGCGGCGTCAGCCGCAATGCGGTGATTGGCAAGGCCCATCGCCTGGGCCTGCAATCGCGCCCGTCGCCCGTGAAGGCCAATGACGCGCCTAAAAAGGCTGCAGCAGCGCGTAAGCCCGTGGCAGCCGCCGAACCCGAAGCGCCCGCGCAGCGCGCAGCGCCTGCGCCGGTAGCCCCTGCAACGCCAGCACCGGCGCGCGCCGCCGCACCGACGCCGCCGCCAGTGGCCGCTGCACCTGCGGCCGATCCGGTGGTGTCCGACGCGCCGCCTCCCCCGCCGCAGCCACGCATCGTTTCCGTCGGTCCGGGCGGCTTCCTGCGTCAGGGTCCGGGCGATCAGCAGGCGCCGATCCCGCCAGCACCGCCGCGTCGCCTGGTTCCGGCCAAGCCCAGCGCAGAGATTGCCGACAAGACGTCGCTGCTCGACCTGACCGAGCGGATCTGCAAATGGCCGATGGGGCATCCGGGCGAACCCGACTTCCACTTCTGCGGGGTCGCGGTCAATCCGGGTTTCCCTTATTGCGTGGAACATTGCGGTCGCGCCTATCAGGCACAGTTGCCGCGTGGCACGCGTCGTCCTCCCCCGCCGCTACCGTTCGGCGGCCCCCGCGTCCGCTAAGCCATAGAAAAAAGGCCGCCCCGAAAGGCGGCCTTTTCATTGTCCGATAGAAAAGGGCGGAGGCGAAAACCCCCGCCCTTTTTGTCTATCAGAAGCGGAAGCTGGTCGTGACCATCACGCTCTGCGTGTCGAACTTGTCGCCACGGTTCATGCTCGCGCCGCCCGAAGGGGTGATGCGGAACGGATTGGTCGCAGGCGCGCTGCCTGCACCGACATCGACGCGATAGTCATCGACATTGTAGCGAGTCCACAGATAGCGGGCACCGATCGAGAAATTGTCCGAAACCTTGGCTTCGATACCGCCGCCCATGGTGTAGCCCCAGGCGTCTTCCTTGCGATCGACTTCAGTGAAGCTGTTGGCACCATTGCTGGTGGCGAAGCTGTTCTTCACCTTGGCATAAGCCAGACCGCCAGTGATATAGGGCATGATGCCGCCGGGCGTGGTGTAGCCCAGGCGCGCGCGCAGGTTACCATTCCAGTCGATCCGGCGCGTCATTTCATAGAAGGCCGGGGTCGTGGAATATTCGGTCACGCTGTCGCTGATATAGGCCTTACCGGCTTCGGCGACGACACCGGCGACGATGCTGCCGAACTGACGGTCGTAACCGACATGACCCATCCAGCCGATGGCGTCCTTGTCATCGTTACAACCCGCACCCGGCGTTGCGCCACGGGCGGAACCGCCACATGTGCCGGGCGAAAAGGCATTGGCACCAGCGCCAGTGCGGATGACGTCGTCATATTCGCCGTCAGCATCGGCATCGAAACGGATATGTTCTTCGCCGTCATTCTTCTGCCAGTTATAGCCGAACGAACCGCCGATATAGGGACCGGTCCAATCGACGGCACCGGTGCTGTCCTGCGCCATCACAGGGGTTGCCAGCACAAATGCCAGCGTGGCACCGAGCGGTGCAAAATGGCTCAACTTCATGTAAAATTCTCCTCGCCTGGGGGCGTCAAAAACCCTCTTGCACGGCGCTAACGGTTTGAATGCGGGCTTTGTTTCACGCTTAATCGTAACTTTTCGTTGCTGTGCCGCATAAGACACAGTGCTTGCGCGCCACGCCTGCCCGCCTATAGCTATTGTCATGTCCGACGATCTGTTCGCTGCCGCACCATCGACCACGCCTGATTATGATGCTTCCGCCATCGAGGTGCTGGAAGGGCTGGAGCCGGTGCGTCGCCGTCCCGGCATGTATATCGGTGGCACCGATGAGCGCGCGTTGCACCATCTCGCGTCCGAGGTGCTGGACAACAGCATGGACGAGGCGGTGGCGGGGCATGCCACCCGGATCGAAATCACGCTGGAACCGGGCAACCGGTTGACCATCATCGATAATGGGCGCGGCATTCCGGTCGATCCGCACCCGAAATTTCCCGGCAAGTCGGCGCTGGAAGTGATCATGACCACGCTCCATTCGGGCGGCAAGTTCACCGACAAGGCCTATGCCACGTCTGGTGGCCTGCATGGCGTGGGCATCAGCGTGGTCAACGCGCTGTCGAGCAGCACCGTGGTCGAGGTCGCGCGGAACAAAGAACTGTTCCGCCAAAGCTTCTCTCAGGGGCTGCCGGTCACTGCGCTGGAAAAGGTCGGCGGAGCGCCTAATCGGCGCGGCACGTCAGTCAGCTTCACGCCTGACACAGAAATTTTCGGCGAACAGAAGTTCAAGCCTGCGCGCCTGCATCGACTGGCGCGGTCAAAGGCCTATTTGTTCGCGGGCGTCGAAATCCGCTGGAAATGCGCGCCGGAGTTGGTCAGCGACGACACCCCGACGGAAGCTGTCTTTCAGTTTCCCGGCGGACTTGCCGATCATCTGAAGGAACAGGTCGGCGACCGCGAATGCGCGACAAGCGTCTTTTTCGCGGGCAATCAGGATTTTCCCGACGGCGCGGGGCGTGTCGAATGGGCCGTGGCCTGGCCGCTCTGGTCGGACGGCAGCTATAGCTGGTATTGCAACACCATCCCGACGCCCGATGGCGGCACGCATGAGGCCGGGATGCGCGCTGCGCTGGTCAAGGGCATCCGCGCCTTTGCCGACCTGGTGGGCCAGAAGAAGGCGAAGGACATCACCGCCGACGACATCATGACGTCGTCGGAAATCATGCTGTCGGTCTTCATCCGCGAGCCGCAATTTCAGAGCCAGACCAAGGATCGGCTGACATCACCCGAAGCCGCGCGCCTGGTGGAAAATGCCGTGCGCGATCATTTCGACCATTATCTGACCGACCATATGGACCGGGGCAAGGCGCTGCTCGCCTATGTGCTCGATCGCATGGACGAGCGTTTGAAGCGCAAGCAGGAGAAGGAGGTCAAGCGCAAGACCGCGACCAACAGCCGCAAGCTGCGCCTGCCCGGCAAGCTGACGGACTGTTCCAACGACGACCCGGAAGGCGCCGAGATTTTTCTGGTCGAAGGCGATTCGGCCGGTGGCTCGGCCAAGCAGGCACGCGACCGCAAGACGCAGGCGATCCTGCCCCTGCGCGGCAAGATATTGAACGTCGCATCGGCCAATAATGCGAAAATCCTGGCCAATCAGGAAATCGCTGACATGATCCTGGCCTTGGGCTGCGGCACGCGCAAGGACTGCAACCCCGATCATCTGCGCTATGAGCGTATCGTCATCATGACCGACGCCGATGTCGATGGCGCGCATATCGCGACACTGTTGATGACCTTCTTCTTTCAGGAAATGCCCGAACTGGTGCGGCGCGGCCATCTCTATCTCGCCCAGCCGCCGCTCTATCGCCTCGTCGCGGGCGGCAAGAGCGCCTATGCCAAGGATGATGCCCATCGCGCCGCGCTGATGCAGACCAAGGAGTTCAAGGGCAAGAAGGTCGATGTCAGCCGCTTCAAGGGGTTGGGCGAAATGAACCCGATGCAGCTGCGCGAGACCACGATGGACCCCAAGACGCGGATGCTGATCCGCATCACCCTGCCCGCCGATGTCGAGGAGCGTGCGGGGGTGCGTGACCTGGTCGACCGCCTGATGGGGACGAACCCGGCGCATCGCTTCGCGTTCATTCAGGAGAATGCGGCCGCGGTGGATGAAGAAGCGATCGATGCTTGAACCGGCGTTGATAAGTGCCTGACGAAGCGCCCTGGGCTCCTGCTTTCGCAGGAGCACGACAGGTTTTGAGCTTGGTTTTTCTATTTTTGTTGAGCATCGCCCTCCCTGCGCAGGCGGCCCCCAATCCCACTTATCAAGCCCGCGCCGAACAACTGCTTCGTCTTCTCACATCGCCCGGTGACGAGGCCGATTATTTCTCCTCCCTCTTCCTCGATGCTGTTCCTGTGGACCGCTGGCACGCCGTTGCTGCCGATCTGCGCGCGCAGCATGGCAAGCCGCTCGCACTGGGGGCCGTGCGGCAGGACAGCGCCACTGCCGGGCAGGTCGAAATCCGTTACGAACGCGCTACAGTCGGGTTCACCCTGGTCGTCGCGCCACAGCCGCCGAGCCGCGTGGTGGGGCTGCGCATCGTCGGGGCGCGAACGGCCAATGACAGCATGGCCAAGGTCATGGCGGAGATCGCCGCCCTCCCCGGCGCGACCAGTTTCGCGGTAGCGACGTTGGGCGAGGGTCCGCCCCAGCTGCGAGCGGCGCATCGCGCCGATGCCGCGATGGCCATCGGTTCGAGCTTCAAGCTGACCATCCTGGCTGAACTTACGCGCGCCGTAGACGCGGGCGAACGGCGATGGAGCGACGTCATCCCGCTCGGCCCGAAGAGTTTTTCTGGTCGCCTGCTGCACTGGCCAGACCGCGCGCCGATGACGCTGCACAGCCTCGCCACGGCGATGATCGCCGAAAGCGACAATAGCGCGACCGATACGCTGTTGCTGGCGCTGGGCCGCGACAAGGTGGACGCGATGCTTGCAACGACGGGGCACGCGAACCCGGATCGGGCGCTGCCCCTCCTCACCACCGCCGAAGCCTTTGCGCTCAAAATGCCCGCCAATGCCGATCTGCGAGGGCGCTATGCCATGGCAGCGCCCGACGCACGCGGGGCGCTGCTACGCGATGCGGCGTCACGCCTGACCGCCGACAAGGTGGATGTGGGCAGCGTGGCCGAAGTCCCCACGGCGATCGACAGCATCGAATGGTTCGCATCGCCAAAGGACATGATCGGCCTGCTCGACTGGCTGCGTCTGCATGGCGGCGAGGCGCTGCCGGTTCTGGCCGTCAATCCAGGCATCCCGCCCGCCGACGCGAAACGCTGGCGCTATCTGGGCTATAAGGGCGGCAGCGAACCCGGCGTCATGGCGATGAGCTTTCTTGCGCAAAGGCAGGACGGCACCTGGTATGCCGTCAGCAGCAGCTGGAACGATGCGTCTGCCCGGCTGGACGAGCCAAAGCTGGTGGCGCTGATGACGAGGGCGCTTAACGTGCTGGCGGAATGAGGTTTGTCTGGTTGGCGGGAATGGTATCGGCCGCTTCCGCTAGCCAGCCTCGTGCCGCTTCCATGGTCAGGAACACCCGCACTCTGGGGTGGACCAGGGTTCGCTCCGCCTGCGCTTTGTTCAATTGGCTGCCCACAACCACCGCCGTTCGTCCGCTGGTAAGGGTCATGCCCCCGCGCATGATGCCCGCCAGCAGATCGGCGACGTCGTTCGCCTGCACCGGGAAGTCGAAGGATAGGACGAGGACGTTGAAATCGTCCCGGATCGCCTTCGCCTGATGCGCCTTCGACCCGACCTCTTTGGCGAAAGCCATTACGTTTTCAGGCTTCCAGAAGCCTTCGACCTTCATCGTCAGGCAGTTGGTCCGGGCGTCATAATCTACATCAAACATCAGGTTCTCGATTGAAGCAACTTAGTCGGTCAGCGCCTCAACCAGCGCCTTGACCTTCTTCTGCCGCCATTGCGGCAAAGGCGCGATCAGCCAGTAGCTGAGCAGGCTCGGCGTCGCCTCCCCGACCTGCCGCACCCGGCCAGCGGCCAGATCGGCCTGCACAAGCAGCAAGGGCACGCGCGCCCGGCCAAAGCCGTTGGCGGCCGCTTCGATCGCCAGCCCGCCATCGGCGACACGGATGATCGCGGGCTTGTCCCCCGCCGGGCAGCCGGGCCAGTCGATCCGCTGTTCCGGGCCACCTTGGGCCGCTTCCACCGTGACGAAGGCCGCCTCGCCTAGTTTCACCCCTTCATGCTCGCCCGCCGCATCGGTCAGGCGTAGCGCGAGATCGAGATTGGCTTCGGTAAAGTCCAGCGCCTCGTCCGCCGCGATCAGCTGGAAGGTGAGGTCGGGCTGATGCGCGGCATAGGCGGCCAGGCGCGGCTGGAGCCATTTGGCGGTGATGTCGCGCGGCGCGGCGATGGTCAGCGCGCTGCTGGCCTGGCCTGCCTGCATCGCCCGCACGGCATCTTCAAACTCCAGGAAACCGGCGCGCAGGGCATCGAGTCCCGCTTCGGTTTCCGGCGTCAATTCCAGCCCCTTGGGCGTGCGGCGGAACAACACCACGCCCAGCAGATCTTCCAGTGCGCGAATTTGCTGACCGACTGCTGCAGGCGTCACCGCCAGTTCGTCCGCGGCACGCGTGAACGACAAATGCCGCGCCGCCGCATCCAGCACGCGCAGGCCGTTAAGCGGCAAATGCGTCCGCTTCATTCGGCCACCGCTGGCGCAATCAGCGCGAAATGAGGGATGGCGACCTCGAACGTCTCGCCGCTGACGCCGATCATGCGATAGCTGCCCTTCATCGACCCGGTCGGGGTATTGAGCGGGCAGCCGGAGACATAATCATAGCTTTTGCCCGGCTGGACCACCGGCTGTTCGCCGACCACGCCGTCGCCATCGACCCGATGCTGGGCACCGCGCCCGTCGGTGATGACCCAATGCCGGGTCAGCAACTGGACCGGCTGACTGCCCTGATTTTCGATGCGGATATGATAGGCCCAGAACCAGCGGCCCCGGTCCGGCTCCGATTGTTCGGGCAGGAAGGAAACGGCGACATGGACGATGACGTCCTGCGTCTTGGCGTGGAAGGGGAAAAGTGCGTTCACGGCCTTACGAATGCGCCCTTACCCCCTTGCCCGTCAACGCCCGATCGTCCGCAACGCCTGATCCAGATCGGCGATCACATCGTCCGCATCCTCCAGCCCGACATTGAGCCGCAGCATGTCTTCGGTGATCCCGACTTCGAGCCGCGCGGCCTCCGCCATGCCATAATGGGTGGTCGAAGCGGGGTGCGTCATCAGCGACCGCGAATCGCCGATATTGTTGCTGATATCCACCAGTTGCAGCCCGTTGAGCAGCCCATGCGCTTCGGCCCGGCCGCCGCCGACATAGAGCGAGAAGATCGGCCCGGCCATCTCCATCTGGCGCATCGCCAGCACATGTTGCGGATGGCTCTCCAGCCCCGGATACAGCACCTTGGCAACGCGGCTTTCCAGAAATTGTGCGACCTTGAGCGCATTTTCGCTCTGCCGCCTGATCCGTAGGTCCAGCGTCTCCAGCCCCTTGAGCACGACCCAGGCATTGAAAGCACTGAGCGTCGGCCCGGTGTTGCGGTGGAAGGGCAGCAATATATTGGTGATCCATTCCCGCGTACCGCAGATCGCGCCTGCCAGCACCCGACCCTGCCCGTCCATCATCTTGGTCGCGCTATAGGCCACCACGTCGGCACCAAATTCCATCGGCCGCTGCAGCGCCGGTGTGGCGAAGGCATTATCGACGACGCTGGTGATACCATGCGCCTTGGCGATGGCGCAGATCGCCGCCATGTCGGCGACGTCCATCGTCGGATTGGCGGGGGTTTCGAAGAAGAAGACCTTGCTATTGGGCCGGATCGCCGCTTCCCATGCCGCATTGTCGGTGGCGTCGACCGTGGTCGTTTCGATCCCGAATTTGGGCAGCAATGTGTCGGTCAGCCAGCGGCAGGAGCCGAACAATGCCTTGCCTGCGACGACATGGTCGCCCGCCGACAATTGGCACAGCAAGGCGGCCGTCATCGCCGCCATGCCGGTCGCGGTGGCGCGGCAGGCTTCGGCCCCTTCCAGCAGCGCGATACGCTGTTCCAGCATCTCGACCGTGGGGTTTTGCAGGCGGCTATAGGTCATGCCCTGCTGCTCACCGGCAAAGCGCGCCGCGGCATCCTCCGCCCGGTCATAGCAATAGCCGCTGCTCAGGAAGAGCGCTTCGGACGTTTCGCCATATTCGGTGCGCGCCGTGCCGCCCCGCACCGCGATCGTCGCGGGCTTCCAATGCTTGGTGATTTCTGGGTCTTGCCCGCTTTTCCGCTTCATCGTCTGTTCCTCAGTCCAGCGCCGCCAGCACCGCGTCACCCATTTGCACCGTATTCATCGTGCCGCCCAGATCGGGGCTGCGCGCGCCGTTCGCAAGCGCCTTGGCGACGGCCCGTTCGATCCGGTCGGCCTGATCCGCCATCCCCAACGAATAGCGCAGCAACATCGCCGCCGACAGCACCGTCGCGAGCGGATTGGCCTTGCCGGTGCCCGCAATGTCGGGGGCGGAGCCGTGAATCGGTTCATACAGCCCCTGCCCGCTGCCGTTGAGCGTTGCAGACGCCAGCATCCCGATCGATCCGACGCACATGCTGGCCTGATCCGACAAAATGTCGCCGAACAGGTTACCGGTGACGATCACGTCGAACTGGCCGGGGTTGCGGACCAGCTGCATTGCGGCGTTATCGACATACATATGGCTGAGGGCGACGTCGGGATAGTCGGCCGAGACTTCGATCACCACGTCACGCCACAATTGGCTGGTTTCCAGCACATTGGCCTTGTCCACCGAACAGAGCTTGCCGCGCCGGGCGCGGGCGGCCTGGAAACCGGCATGGGCGATGCGGCGCACCTCGCCCTCATTATAGGACATGACGTCATAGCCTTCGCGCTGACCATCGGCGGTGGTGCGGAAGCCCTTTTCGCCGAAATAGACGTCGCCATTGGTCTCGCGCACGATCAGCAGGTCGATCGCGCCGGCGACTTCGGGCTTGAGCGCGGACTCACCGGCCAGTTCGGGAAAGACCTTGGCCGGGCGGAGGTTCGAAAACAGGCCGAGTTCCTTGCGCAGGCCCAAAATCGCCTGTTCCGGGCGCAAATGGCGTTCCAGCGCGTCGCAATCCGGATCGCCGACGGCACCAAAGAGGATAGCGTCCGCCCGTTTGGCGATCTCCAGTGTTTCAGGCGGCAGGGGGTGACCGACTGCCTTATAGGCAGCACCGCCGACCAACCCATGCTCATAAGTCAGGCCGTCGATCGCCAGCGCGTCCAGCACCCGCTTCGCCTGATCGACGATTTCGGGACCGATGCCATCTCCGGGAAACAGGGCGATCAACATGGGAAGCTCCTTACCAAATAGGTCGCTTGCCCCTTATGGAAGCAGGGACAGTCAGGCAACCGCCCTTTTCAGGCGATCGACCAGCCTTTCGCGCGCGGCCAATATATCAATGCGCCGATCGGTCAGGATGGAGCGCTCCAGGAAGAAGCCGGTCAGGGCAAAGCCATCCATGATGTCGGCCCATTCGCCGGTCCCGCCCGCCAGCAGGAAGGGCGGCAGCGGCAGGAGCAGATGCTCGTAGCCGACCGCGCCCGCACGGCTGACTGCGGCCGCACTGCGCGGGCTGACATAGGCGAGATCTTCGGCATCGCCCAGAGCGGCGCATCGGCTCAGGTCGAGGCCGAAGCCCAGTTCCGCCAGCAGCAGCAATTCATAACGCACCAGAGCGACGGCCCAGCCGCGTGCCGCCGGTGCCGCCTCAATGGCACCCAGCACGCCGTCAAGCGCGCGATATAGCGCAGGATGTGGCGTGCCTTCGGACAGGGCAGCGGCGGTGAGCGCGCAGCTCCAGTCGATCGCGGTGGCGGGTAAAGGTTCAGCGTGAAGGGGCGCGCGGCTATGCGCCATTTCGACCGTCAGCCCGGCGAGTTGATCCTCGGTCCGGGCGCGGAATGTCGCCATGACGCTGTTGCCCGGCAAGAGCACGGGGCGCATCAGGCGGGATCGTCCACCGCGCACATAGCCTGCAACCAGACCATGGTCAGGCGTCAGTAGGCGGGCGATGGCCCCATGTTCGCCATGGGGGCGCAAGGCGCAGACGAGAGCGGGGGTGACGAGCGTTGGCACCAATCGGCCTTAGCTACGCATCCGCCCGCTATCCTGTCAGCTTACTTGGTCGAATATTGGCCCGGTTCGGCCTTGAAATTATCACGCGCATAGGCGCGGGCAGCCGAGGCCGACTTGAAAATTTCGTCCTGCATCGTCGCGGTGACGATCGGATAGCCCTGCGAATTGAAGCGGGTGTCGCGGACGGTCAGGCGGAATGCGCCTTCTTCATTCTTGCTGATCAAAAATGGTTTGAGGGTTTCCCTGCTCATAATGTGCCTTTCAGTAGAGAGTAACGATAGAAAGCCGGGCAGCGCAAACGCGGTGCCCGGCAAAGTGTCAGTCGACCATGTCGGCCACGATTTTCTTCAATTCGCGATTGCTCAACAGGCCGGTCAACGGCGATGCGACGCGGTGGGTCGGCGAAAGGCGATCAAGCCCATGAGCAAGCGAAGAACGGGTAGAGGAAGGAAAAATAATAGTCATCGAATCCTGGACGGCCTTTGCCGCCATAAAATGAACATGCGGCGTGCAATAACGAACGCATGGCTAGAGTGTCGCCGGAGCGACCCATGAACTGAAGAGAAGCGAAGGCTTCGAGACAGGCCTCGTCCACGCACATTGAGGGCCGGAGGAGGAAACATAGATCGTCATCAAAGGACGTCAGCCCAGTGCATGTAGCATAATGTACGAGAATTGCAACTAGCTGGCCTTCGCCGCCTCAGCCATGGAAATAGTCATAGACCTGCTGCGCTACCGCCGTGGACACGCCAGGCGCGCGCGCCAAGTCTTCCAGCGCGGCATCGCGAACAGCGCGGGCGGTGCCGAAATGCATCAGCAACGCCTTCTTGCGGGCCGGGCCGATGCCCGGCACCTCGTCCAGCGAACTGACGGTGATCGCCTTGCTCCGCTTGGCGCGATGCGCGCCAATGGCGAAGCGGTGGGCTTCGTCGCGCAGCCGTTGCAGATAGAAGAGGACGGGATGGTTGATCGGGAAGGTGACTTCGCGACCGTCCATCAGGTGGAAGACTTCGCGGCCGTCGCGGCCATGATGCGGCCCTTTGGCGACGCCGATCATGGTAACGTCCTCAATGCCCATTTCCTCCAGCATCGTGCGCGCCGCCGATAGCTGGCCCTTGCCGCCGTCGATCAGGACAAGGTCGGGCCATTCGCCGCTGTCGCGATCCGGGTCTTCCCGTTGCGCTCGACCAAAGCGCCTTTCGAACATATCGCGCATCATCGCGAAATCATCGTTCGAGATGACGGGGTCTTTCATGTTGAACTTGCGATAGGCATTTTTGCGGAAGCCTTCCGGTCCCGCGACGACCATCGCGCCGAGCGCATGGGCACCCTGAATGTGGCTGTTATCGTAGATTTCGATGCGGTCGGGTATGCCTTCCAGCCCGAAGGCTTCGACCATGTCGTCCAGCACTTTGCCCTGGCTGGTGGTTTCAGCGAGGCGACGGTCGAGCGCTTCGACCGCGTTACGCTGCGCCTGTTTGATCAGGCGGGTGCGGTCGCCGCGCTGGGGGACTTCGATGCGGACCTTGCTGCCGATGCGTTCGGTCAGGGCCTGGGCGATCAGGTCGCATTCCGCAGGCGCGCGATCGGTCAGCACCAGCTTGGGTGGCGGTACTTCCTCGTAAAATTGCGCCATGAAATTGGCCAGCACCTCATCTTCGGCAACTTCGGCGGTGTGGACCGGGAAGAAGCTGCGATGCCCCCAATTCTGGCCACCACGAATGAAGAAGGCCTGGATGCACATCGCCACGCCCTTCGCCGCCAGCGCGAAAATGTCGGCATCGCCCAGCCCTTCGGCGTTGATCGCCTGGCTGCCCTGAATGAAAGTCAGTGCCTTGAGACGGTCGCGAATGACGGCGGCCTGTTCAAAGTCCATCGCATCGGACGCCGCCTGCATAGCGGTGCCGAGCTTCTTCTGGACGGCGGTGGACTTCCCCCCCAGAAAATCCTGCGCGTCGCGGACCAGTTCGGCATAGCCTTCCGGGTCGATCCGATCGACACAGGGGGCCGAGCAGCGCTTGATTTGATAGAGCAGGCAGGGACGCGAGCGGTTGGCGAAGAAACTGTCGGTGCAGGAGCGCAGCAGGAACAATTTTTGCAGCGCGTTGATGGTGCGCGTGACCGAACCTGCACTGGCGAAGGGACCATAATAGCGACCTTGTGCCTTGCGCGCGCCGCGATGCTTCTGGACGCGGGGGAAGGCATGGTCTTCCCGCAACAGGATGAAGGGGAAACTTTTGTCGTCGCGCAACAGGACGTTGTAGGGCGGGCGGTAGCGCTTGATCAGTTGCGCTTCCAGCAACAGCGCTTCCGCCTCGCTGTTGGTGGTGACGATGGTCATGCTGCGGGTCTGCGCGACCATCCGCTGGAGCCGCCGGAGCAGCCGATCGACCTGGGTATAGTTGGCGACGCGATTTTTGAGCGCGCGAGCCTTGCCGACATAGAGCACATCGCCGCGCGCATCGTGCATCCGGTACACACCGGGCCGCGTCGGCAGCGTTTTGAGCGTGGTGCGGATCGCCTCGACGCCCTGATCGAGATCGGGCACGCCGGACCCGCGCACCGTGTAGCTGGCCTTGTCTTCGTTGAAACGGTCGGGAGATTGGGGTTGCGACATGGGGATGAAATAGCGGTGGTGGCGAATATGACAATGGGCGCACTTCGACCTGTTTCGCGATCGGCGAGCAAATCATCGGTCGAGATGGTCTGCGAGGCCTAACCCCGGCCGCCCATCGTTCCTACATATGCCTCGCCATCATCCCTCTATCCCGTGGGATTGTCGCATAGTCTCTTCATTGAAGGATATTCATCCATGGCCCTCCTTGCCTATGGCGCCCCTGCTGGCGACAAACCCCTAGAACCCATGACGATCGAACGGCGCGCGGTAGGTCCGCGCGATGTGCAGATCGACATCGCCTATTGCGGCGTCTGCCATTCCGACCTGCATCAGGTCCGCGCCGAATGGGGCGGCACGCTTTACCCCTGTGTTCCGGGCCACGAAATCGTCGGCCATGTCCGGGCGGTCGGGGCAGAGGTGTCCCGCTTCCAGGTCGGCGATGTCGTCGGCGTGGGCTGTCTGGTCGATAGCTGCCGCACATGCGCCAGCTGCGAAGAGGATCTGGAAAATTATTGCGAAAAGGGCTGGACCGGCACCTATAATGGCAAGACCGACGACGCGCCCGGCCATACGCTGGGCGGCTATTCGCAACAGATCGTCGTCAATGACCATTTCGTGTTGAAAATCAGTCACCCGGTCGATCAGCTTGCCGCCGTCGCGCCGCTGCTCTGTGCCGGCATCACCACCTATTCGCCGCTGCGCCACTGGAATACCGGGCCGGGCAAGAAGGTTGGCATCGTCGGCATCGGTGGCCTGGGCCATATGGGGGTCAAGCTCGCCCATGCGATGGGCGCGCATACCGTGGCCTTCACCACATCCGAATCCAAGCGGCAGGATGCGCTGGACCTGGGCGCGGACGAAGTCGTCGTGTCGCGCAATCCCGACGAGATGGCCGCGCATGTCGGCAGTTTCGACCTGATCGTCAATGCCGTTGCCGCGAGCCATGATCTGGATGCCTTCACGGCGCTGCTGAAGCGCGACGGCACGATGTGCATGTTGGGTGTCCCCGAACATCCCCACCCGTCACCCAATATCGGCGCGCTCATATTTGGCCGCAAGGCCATTGCCGGGTCGCTGATCGGCGGCCTCGCCGAAACGCAGGAAATGCTCGATTTCTGCGCGGAGAAGGGCATCGTCGCGGATATCGAGATGATCCGCATTCAGGACATCGAAAACGCCTATGACCGGATGCAGAAAAGCGACGTCAAATATCGCTTCGTGATCGACAACGCGACATTGGCAGCCTGATATAAGAAAAAGACCGGCACAGATGTCTGTGCCGGTCTTTTTATCTAATCCAGGTGGCGGCGGGCTTAGTTGATCGTGCCGAGCCCACTGATCGCGCGGTCCACCAGCGCCTTGTCCGCCTGCGCATCATGGCCCTGGGCGATCAGAACCGCGGCGGCGGTGGTTGCGGCATTGACGGCCTTGGCGCGGATGGCGACGATGGCGGCGCGTTCGGCCGCACCAATCTTGTCCTCGGCCATTTTCTGGCGGCGGACGATCAATGCGTCGGCGTTCACCTTGGCATCGGCGATCAGCCCTTCGGCCTCATGCTCGGCCGCCTTGCGCATGGCGTCGGCTTCACCGGCCGCAGCGGCCAGCTTGGCTTCATATTCGCCCTTGAGCGCTTCGGCTTCGGCCCGCAGCCGGGTCGCTTCGGCAAGCTGTTCCTTGATCTGCGCGATCCGGCCGTCCAGCACGCTGCCGATCAGGGCAGGCACCTTCTTGAACAGCAGGATGGCGATGAACGCCGCCATGGCGAGGCTCACCCAGGCGGTGGCGTCCATGCCGACCGCTTCCGGATCGGTGTGGGGGGCCACGCCTTCATGCGCGACGGTGCCGACCGGCTCCATGCCTTCGGCGTGAATTGCCTCGTCGAGCGTGGGGGGCGTGCCCCCTTGATGCTGTGCTGCTGCCTCAGCCATGGGCCAGTGCCGCCTTTACTGCGTTGCGGGCTGCATCGTCCGACGCTTCCACGCCGGAAATGCGAGCCACCATGTCGCGCGCTGCTTCGGCGGCGACGGTTTCGATTTCTGCCAGGGCTGCGGTGGAGGCAGCCTGGATGCGGGCTTCGGCGGCCGCGATTTGCGTGGCAACCTCCGCATCGGCGGCGGCAAGTTTGATTTCGGAAGCCTTGGCGGCTTCGCTCTTCGCCTTGGCCAGCATCGCCTGCGCGGCGGTGCGGCTTTCCGCGTCACGGACACGATAATCCGCTTCGGCTTCATCGGCACGGGCAAAGGCAGCCTTTGCCGCGTCCAGATCACCACTGATCTTCGCGTCGCGCGCGTCTGCAGTCCCCTGCACCTTGGGCACCATGCCGAGGCCGATGACGAAGAACACGAAGCCGAAGGTCAGCAGCAGCCAGAAAATCTGGCTGGAGTAGGTTTCGGCAATTTGCGCGATTTGAGGCATTTTTTCCGTCCGATCAGGGCGCGGTCAATAGTGCGGGACGAGCGTGGTGGCGTGAAGGCCGCCCTGCCCGTCCCGTAAGGCGTGTCAGGCCACGAACACCAGGATCATGGCGATAACGAACGCCAGCAGACCCAGAAGTTCCGCCGCGGCGAAACCGATGAACAGACGACCCTGCTGGCCATCAGCGGCACCCGGATTGCGCAGCGCGCCTTCGAGGAACGCGCTGAACACGTTGCCCACACCGAGGGCAGCGATGCCCGCACCGATGGCGGCCAGGCCAGCACCGAGCAGCTTTGCGGCTTCTGCGTCCATGTCGTAAACTCCTTCGTTAGAATATAGTGATTGTTGACGAAACTAGATGAAACTCAGTGCAGGTTCTCGGCATCGTTGAGATAGACCGAGGTCAGCAGCGCGAACACATAAGCCTGGATGACCGCGACCAGCATTTCCAGCGCGCTGATGCCGATCATCAGGATGAAGCTGGCCGTGCCGACCGTCAGGCCGAGAGCGGGCGATGCGTTTGCGCTGTTGATGACGAACCCGGCAAGCACCTTCAACAGGACGTGGCCAGCGGTCATCGCGACGAACAGTCGCAGGCCCAGGCTGAACGGACGCACCATGAAGGAGACGAGTTCGATAAGGAAGAGCGGCGCCACCATCAGCGCGGGCGTGCCGTGCGGAATGAAGAGCGAGAAGAAGTGGAAGCCATGCTTGGCGAAGCCGACGATCAGGACGATCGAGAAGCTCATGATCGCCAATACGCCGGTTGCGGTGAAATGGCTGGTGAAGGTGAAGGGGTGAAGCCCGACCAGACCCAGCGGCAGCAGACCCAGAAGGTTCGCCAGCAGGATGAACATGAACAGCGAGAAGACGTAAGGGATATATTTCTTGCCGCCCTCGCCCACGTTTGCGATCAGCAAATTCTTGATGAAGCCGGTCATATATTCGACCGCCATCTGCCAGCGCCCTGGGACCAATTCGCGCTTCATGCCGCCGATCACAAAGATCCACAGCACAATGGCCGCCAGCACCATATAGAGCGCGCTGTTGGTGAAGGCGATGTTGAAACCGCCGAGCGACAGTTGATCCGTACCGAACAAGGGTTCGATCGCAAACTGGTGCATCGGATCGATTTTGCCGGATTCTGCCACGCTGGACCCCTGTAACGTCTTTACCGTCGGACTAAGAAGAAAGCGTCCCTTATTGCGGGGGACGCTTTATCGTCGTCAATCTGATGATGTTCCTGAACGCCGCCACGATCCCAAGACCGAGGAATACGAGCAGGAGCCATGGGGATGTGCCAAGCAGCCGGTCAAGAACCCAGCCGATCAACGCACCGCCGACAAGACCGCCGATCAGTTCCGCAAGAACCCTGTTGCCGAGGCGAGACCCATCGTCCGCCGCTTGCTCAGTAGCCCCCTGCCTGACCTTTTCGACAGATTCGGCCCGTGCGATCCGCTCCTCCAACGAAGCGATCCGCGCGTCTTCCCCTGCCGGGTCCTGTCCGGGCGTCTCCGCAACCATGTTCGTCCTCCACCGGGGGTTGACCCCTTATGGCAGGCGGCATGGCGCTTGCGGCTGCACCCGTCAAGGCGCGGCCCGTTTAGAAAGGGGATGGCGGATAGTCAACCATGGTTCGGGCAGAGAATGAAGCCCTGGACGAAGGAAGGAGAAAAGTCCGCCAGAGCGGGATTTTACAAGCCACCAGAGCAAACCATGATCCTCCCCTGCAACGGGAGGGGGACCGTTTGCGTAGCAAATGGAGGAGGGGTGTCACCTTCTCGATAGGGGGACACCCCTCCGTCTGGCCTGTGGCCAGCCACCTCCCCTACAAGGGGAGGATTATTGAATGGTCAGCCTGCCGTCGCGCAATAGGAAGGCAGCGCGATTGCGCCTGCACCCTTGGTTTGCCAAGCGCCCGCGCCGATGCGATAGGCCTGGCCGGTCTTGACCCGGCTGCTGAGCGTCTGACAACCGGTGGCGGCGGCAACATCCTGCACCGTCACGCCGCGCTGGCTGGCCAGTTGGGTGTAGGCGGCGCGGCGCTTGATGTTGATCGATTCGACCTCGGCGCGCACATCGGCGCTAACCGAACCGGCGATACCGAGATAACCATCGGCCTGCTCGCCCACGGTTCCGGCAGCCAGGGCCGATGCGACAGCACCGGTCTGCGCACGGGCGGGCGCCGTCATGGCGAATCCCGTGACAAGCGCAACGGCAGCGCCAGCGGCGATTATGAGCATCTTGCGTGTCATTGCGGGAACAACTCCGGGTTATTCTGGATCAGATCCTGGGCATCGCGCTGCAAGCGCACCACGACTTCCTGCTGCACCTTGACGTTCAGATTGATCTCGATCGGCTTGTCGGGCGCCTTCACCTGGATGCAGCCCCCCAGTGCCGATGCGGCCAATCCGGCCATGATGATTGCGTGTTTCTTCATTTCGGCTCCCCGTTTGCCATCTTGTCGCTGTCCACAGGCTGAACCGCAAGCCCTTCCACTGACAACGCCCGCATCTTTTCCTGAGCCTGCTTGCCGATCTCGTCGCGGATCGTCTGGGTCGGGTCGATGACGGACTGCGCCGTACTCATCAGCCCGCGGAATGGCGCGGAGATGCGGACGTTGAAGAGGAAAGGCAGGCCGACGAAATTGCGCGCCAGGCCTGCGGGCGCGCCGCCGAGCTGGCCGCGATTGACGCCGTTGAACACGACATTCGTGACCATTTCACCATCGAGCGCGCCATCCATCAGGATTGTCAGACATTTATATTGGAGATTCTTGAGCGCGTCGAAGGCGATGCGGCCCATCGCGCCCAATTGCTCGTTCGATACCGGACCGACATAGGACAGGACGCCGGACTGTCGCGCAGGGTCGCAGGGAATGGAGGGCAGCACGCCTTCGGGCATGAGCAGCGGCGCCATCCCCTCCTGCCGCGCGACCAGCACGCCGCCCGCGACGCGACCGCCCTGGGCATTGAAGATCAGCGGCATGATGCCGTCGAACGTGCCGGTGGCGGAGACATTGTCCAGTTCCATCGCCTGGATAAAAGCGCCCGCATCAAGGCCAATGACACGGAAGGTCATGTAGCGATCGACGTCGGCGCTGAAATCCATGGTGGTGGGGAGCAGCACCAGTTCGCCGCCGGAAAAGGGCCAGCCGCCGCCCTCGATCCGCACCTTCTGGCCCGCTTCCAGCCGATAGCGCACGATGCCGTCGCGCACTTCGATGCCCGGATTGACGGACTGGATTCGCGCTTCCTGACCGGGTGCGGAGACGAGATTGATGAGGTCGGTGAAGCGCAGTTCGCCGCTTAGCCCCTCGACCGGACCGAAAGCAGCGGCGAGGCTGGCATTGTCGGTGCGGAAGGTGCCGGTGGACGTCACGTCGGAGCCGGTCCAGTCGATGCGCCCCTGCCCGTTAACCTTGGCCTTCACATTCGCGACCACGCCGAGCGCCAGCGGCGTCACATCTTCGGGTTGAAGATCTTGGCCAAAGGCGAGGTCGGGGACATTCAGGTCGGCATGGCCTTTGCCATTGGTCAGATCATGAACAATGTCGGTGCGGGCGACGGTCGCGCCATTGCGGGATGCCGTAAGCGTGCCGGTGGCGGTGATCCGGCTATTACGCATCGTCAGCGTGAAATCCGGCACGGCGAGCGGAATGAAGCGGGCGGGCACCTGCGAATCGCGCACGGTCATGGCAGCGCGGAAGGCGAGCGCGCCTGTTTCGAAGCGCCAATCGCCATTGCCCTGTTCGAGGATCAACGGGATGGTGCCGATACGGCCGCCTGCGCCGCTGGCCTTGCCGCCAAAGCCCTTGGCGGTCATGCGGCCGTCCAGGTTGGCGGCGGTGAGATGAACCGGCGCGTCCTGCGGGCCAATCGACAGGTCGGCATTGGCCAGGGTGAAGCCGGTCTGACCGAGCGCGACACGGGCATAGTCGGCGGTCAGCCGCATGGGGCTGTCGCCGCTGGTGCCGGAGAGGGCGAGTTTGCGGATGTCCGCACCGCCGCTGATGCCGCCCGCTCCCATGGCGAATAAAGCGCCGCCGTCGAGCGGGCAGAGCGTCTGGCGGGTCTGCCCGACGGCGAAACTGCCATAGCGGGCCTCGGTGACCGAGAAGGGAACGCAGCGCGGATTGATGCGCAGCGCGCCATTGGCGGCGAGTTGTCCCTCGATCGGCAGCGTCAGGCCGCGCAGATGGCCGTCGGGCAGCGGACCATCGAGCCGGAGCGAGGTGGCGAAGCGAGTCGTGCCATCGGACGCAGCGGTGAAACGGACGCGATCGAGCGCCAGGCGCGCATTGTCCGCCGCAAAGGGATCAACAAACAGATCGCCGCCAAAGCCGCCGCCGGGTCGGCGCACCAGGCGCAGCGCGGCCTGGGGCAAGCCGCCGCCCCGCGTCGTGATCGCGCCGTCAAGCGCCCAATCAAGTGCTGCCCGCCCCTGCCCCGGCCAGCCCAGCGTCACCCGGCCGTCGGGCGAGAGCGCCGCTTGTGCGCCACTGCGGGCGGCGAGGCGGCTGTTGGTAAGGACGAGGCTACCCTTGGCGCTGCGTTGCACGAGCGCGAAATTCGTGCGGAGTTGGTTATCGTCCCCTGCCCGCGCCATGGCGTCGGCAAAGCGCGCTGCTAGCGGAGCGACGGGGGTGCCCGCCGTCGATTCGCGGAAGGCAGCGAGCGATTCGCGCGAAGCGAGGCGGATGTTCCGGCCCGACACATCGCCCTGCATCGTCGCTTCATCGCTCTTGAACGTCCAGACGCCATTGAGCGCGGCCTGCTCGATCAAACTACCACCACCCGCCAGCGTGGCCGCGTTGATGCGGGCGCGGCCTTGCGACCCGGCCTTGCTGCCGTCGAAATCGATGCGGCCTGCCGGGCTGGCGAGGACCAGGCCGTTGGACTTGAGTGCTTCGCCAGACAGGTCGACATGGCCGGTCCAGCGTTCGAACGCCTTGCCGAGCGTCAGGTCGATGACGGCGACCGGTTGGGCGATAGCGGTGGCAGCCTCGCGGCAGGCGAACGCGGCCGCGCGGATGGGGCCGGTCAGATGGGGCTGACCCTGGCGCATGGCGATATCGAGCAGCGCGCTGCCATCTGTCATCGCGCAACCCGCCATGGTCCCGCGCGGCATGACGGCGGCGACCTTCCCGTCGAAACCGGATTGCAACCCGCCATCGCCGTCGATCCGCAGGCCGAGCTGGCCCGCGTCGGTATCCAGCCGCAGCCGGGCGTCGGTGAGCGACAGAAGAATGTCGGGTAGGCTGAAGGGCGCGGTCGAATTGGGATCGCTGAACTTGTCCAGCTCGCCCAGGTTCAGCACGCCGCCCTTGTAGCTGCCATGGAGGCGCACGCCCCCTGCCCGCACCGCCGCCACCGCCGGCGTCACCCCGGTAAAGGCGATATCGACTTCGACCCAGTCGGCGGTCAAATCGGGTTTGGCCGGGTCGCCCAGCACGATAGCCTCGATCCGCTGGGTGCGCAGGCCGACATCGACCAGGTCGTAATTGGCCCGCACGCCGCGCCGGTTGAGTTCACGGCTGACGAAATTTTCGGCGATCGGCGCACGCTGCGTCCACAGCCCGACCAGCACCAGCGCGAGCGTTCCCGTGCCGACACCCAGCCAGCGCAGCCAACCCCGGCGAATCGCCTCTTCGCCGTCCTGTTCTTCCATGCTTATGGCCAACCCCGGCTTTCGTGCGACACTCTATGGTCCGTGACGGGACCAGAACGTCCGACCCGTCCTAAATATCCTTGCCCCGCGATTCCGCAACGCATAGCGTCGCCATCGGTAGCAAGGGGGCGAGCTTGGCCGAGCAGGACGCAAAAGTCACGCATGACGGCGCAGGCCACCGGGCACGGCTGCGCCAGAAGCTGGCGGAGACGGGCGGAGACGCGCTGCACGATCATGAACTGATCGAATATCTGCTGGCGCTGGCGATCCCCCGGCGCGACACCAAGCCGCTGGCCAAGGCGTTGCTACGCGAGTTTGGCGGCATAGGCGGGCTGATGGCGGCGGATTGGCATGCGATCGCGCGGGTGCCGGGCATGGGCGACACCAGCGTCGCCGCGATCAAGATCGTGCAGGCGAGCGCACTGCGGATGCTCCGCAACGAGGTCGCGGCGCGGCCAGTGCTGGCGAGCTGGCAGGCGCTGCTCGACTATCTGCGTGCCGACATGGCGCATCTGGGGGTGGAGCGGGTGCGCGTGCTGCACCTCAACACCCGCAACATGCTGATCCGCGATGAAAATATGGGCGATGGGTCGATCGACCAGGCGGCGATCTATGTTCGTGAGGTTATACGGCGCGCGATCGACCTGGGGTCGGCGGCGCTGATCCTGGTGCATAACCATCCGAGCGGTTCGCCCGAACCCAGTCGCCAGGATATCGACGTGACGCGGCAGATCATCGAGGCGGGCAAGCGGCTGAATATCGCCGTGCATGACCATATCATCGTCGGCGCACAGGGGCATGTGAGCATGCGGGCTAAGGGGTTGTTGTGAGGGGGGGGCTGGGTGAGAAGCGGTCAGTCGGCTTTACATTTTTTCTTACGCTAAGCAGACATTAGGGGTGTTGATGTAAGGCAGCCATATGGCATTTTTAGCGAACAACAAAGCGAGACAGACAGTTGACTCTCAACGTCATCTTGAACTGGTTCCCGCTGGCAGTTCGTCGGAAGGCGATCGATATTTTGAAATAAGAGGTGAACGGATCGCAGGACGCTTCGCTGCATACATTGCCACCCCAACGGCTAACGATGCGTTGAGACAAGCATGCGATTTTATCTGGATCGTTAACTCGGTTTCCTGTCCTCCGGAACAACGTTCCACCTTTAAGGAGGTTATAGTTGAGGCATTGCTCGCCTACAAATTCGCCCATGGCTATCCACAGGATCAGAGTGCTGGTGTGATGTTTGCGGATGACCCAAATGCGGCCACTCATCGGCATCCGTGATTTAGCCCGTTCTGCCTATAACTGGTCGGTGTCAATCATCCTCCCCTAGCAGGGGAGGTGGCAGGGCGTAGCCCTGACGGAGGGGTGTCATGCTATCGATAGGGTGACACCCCTCCACCGGCTGCGCCGGTCCCCCTCCCCTTACAGGGGAGGATTTTACGGGAATGATGGTCGGTTGGTTACGGGCTGCATCCGTCGCCCCTACCGCTTGCGAGCGTTGGGTCGGTCATGCCCCCGGCATGACCTGAACAGTCCGGGGGACTGTTCACCCGACGCTGGGCAGCGAAACTTGATGACCTTGGCCTTGCGCCGGGGGAATTTAGTCGCAGCGGGGTGGGCCAGCGCAGCCGTTGCGGTGGCCCACCCCCTAACCCCCTCCCGCTTGCGGGAGGGGGAATAAGGTCGGTTATGGTTTGCCTCTGTCACGCTGGGCTTGCGCGTTGGCGGACAGGCTCACAGCCCGTCGCCCCCAAATTCAGGCGTCGAAGCCGAAGTTCAGGAATTCGGGGACCGGGCCGTTCCAGCCATCGTCGGGGCCGTCATCGGCCATCTCGTTGCGCCGGCCACGGTTTTGCTGCGGCGCGCGGGGCGCGGCGGCGGGGCGGCCTCTTGGCTCTTCGCGGGGGCGTTCGGTGCGGGGTGGGCGGGCTTCGCGGATCGGTTCGGCGGCGGGCTTCGGCGCGGCGGGCGCTTCTTCGCGGGGCGGCGCGGCTTCGCTCGGCGCTTCCGCCGCACCGACGACTTCGATCTTGGTACCGATCAGCTTCTGGATATTGTCGATCGCTTCGGCGTCCGCTTCGGTGACGAAGGTGTAGGCGACGCCCGATGCGCCCGCGCGGCCGGTGCGGCCGATGCGGTGGACATAATCGTCCGGATGCCAGGGTGCGTCATAGTTGAACACATGGCTGACGCCCTTGATGTCCAGCCCGCGCGCCGCGACGTCCGATGCAACGAGGATGTTGACGGTGCCCGCGCGGAAGCGTTCCAGTTCGGCGATGCGCGATCCCTGGTCGATGTCGCCATGGATTTCGCCCGACTTGAAGCCGTCGCGTTGCAGGCTCTTGTTCAGATCCCGCACCGTGGTCTTGCGGTTGCAGAAGATGACCGCGCTGGTGACGTCAGCCTCCGCCAGCATCTTGGCGAGGACGGTCCGCTTCTTGCGTGCATCGACCTTTACCAACCGCTGGGTGATGTTGATCGAGGCGCTGGCTGGCCGCGCGACTTCGATCGACTTGGGGTTGGACAGGAATTTGTCGGCCAGCTTCTTGATCACCGGCGGCATCGTCGCGGAAAACAGCAAGGTCTGGCGCTGCGCGGGCAGCTTGGTGCAGATTTCCTCGATATCCGGGATGAAACCCATGTCGAGCATCCGGTCGGCTTCGTCGATGACCAGCAGCGAGCAGCCGTTGAGCATGATCTTGCCGCGACCGAACAGGTCCATCAGGCGCCCCGGCGTCGCGATCAGCACGTCCACGCCCTTTTCGAGCGCCGCGAGTTGGTCGCCCATCGACACGCCACCGATCAGCAGGGCCATCGAGAGCTTGTGATATTTGCCGTATTTCTCGAAATTCTCCGCCACCTGGGCGGCGAGTTCACGCGTCGGCTCCAGAATCAGCGAGCGCGGCATCCGCGCGCGGCTGCGGCCATGGGCGAGAATGTCGATCATCGGCAGCACGAAGCTGGCCGTCTTGCCCGTTCCCGTCTGCGCAATGCCGATGATGTCGCGCATCATCAGGACGGAAGGAATTGCCTGCGCCTGAATGGGGGTGGGCGTGTCGTAACCGGATTCGGTTACGGCCCTGAGCAATTCGTCGGAAAGGCCGAGATCGGCAAAAGTCATTCAATGGTCCGGGAACAGGAGGTTGCCCCATCCTGCCAGTCCGCACGATGGAAATCGGCCGCGCATTGCGGAAATATCGGCCACTTGTCAAGAAAATCCCGTAATTCGGGGCCTTGAGGATCACAATCAGTCGTCGGCGGCGACGAGGCGGCGGAAACTGTCGATCGCACAGCTCATGCCGCTGCGCGCCTGCAATTCGTCGCGTCCCGAACAGAGCGAGCCGTCCGCATCCGGTTCGACATAGAAGCCGGAATAGAAGCCCGCCGAATCGCACCCCTTTTCTAGCCGCGCACGGTAGCGATGCTGATCGGCGAGGATGAGATCGACGCCATTGCGCACGATGATGCTGGCGGCGCGAATCGAGCGGAGCGCGACGCAGCGCGGCCCCTTCTTCTCGTCCCAGTCATCGGCGGCATCGGGCGTGATCCGCGCGGGCGCCTTCCCCTTGCGGACCATGGGCACGCGCATGATCACGCGCCGCTCGATGGTCAATTGCGCCCATTGCACGGGCTGCGCGCCGGGCGCGGCAAGCAGTAGCAGGATGGAATGAAACAAAGCGGACCCCTTATGGGAATGGCACGCTATCGACGAGTGGTTGAACCGTCGATGAATTTGCGCGCATAGACGGTCCCATGATTGGACAGGACATCATTGCGCGCTTCGCCGCGTTGCTTGGCCCCAAGGGCGTGGTCACCGACCCGGACGACATCGCGCCATGGACGAGCGACTGGCGCGGCCGCTATCATGGTGCCGCGGCAGCGATCCTGGCGCCTGCATCGACGCAGGAGGTGGCGGCGACGGTCGCGCTGGCCGCCGAACTGGGCGTCGCGTTGGTGCCGCAGGGGGGCAATACGTCGATGGTCGGCGGCGCGACGCCGCCTGCCGACGGGTCGGCGCTGATCCTGTCGTTGCGGCGGATGAATGCGATCCGCAGCCTGTCGGCCGACTATAATCTGGCAGTGTGCGAGGCGGGCGTGATCCTGAGCGTCCTGCATGACGCGGCGGAGGATGCGGGGCGGCGCTTTCCACTGAGCCTGGGCGCCAAGGGATCGGCGACGATTGGCGGGCTGGTGTCCACCAATGCGGGCGGAACCCAGGTGCTGCGCCACGGCACGATGCGCGCGCTGGTCGAGGGAGTGGAGGCGGTGCTGCCCGATGGGAGCATCTTCGACGGACTGGATGCGCTGAAGAAGGATAATCGCGGCTATGACATCAAGCAATTGCTGATCGGCGCGGAGGGAACGCTGGGCATCGTCACGGCTGCGGCGTTGCGGCTGGTGCCCGCCATTGCCGCCCGCGCGGTCGGCTGGGTCGGCGTCGCCTCCCCCACCGATGCGCTGGCGCTGCTGCGCCTGGTCGAGGCGCAACTGGGTGACAGTGTCGAGGGGTTCGAGGTGATCGCCGATGAGACGCTGGGCTTCGTGCTGGGGCACATCCCCGGCACGCGTAGCCCGATCGAGACGCGCACGCCCTGGCATGTGCTGATCGAGGTTGACCACCCCGACCTGAACGACCCCAGCCCGGCCGAGCGGCTGGAACAGGCGCTGACCGATGCGTTCGAGCGGGAGCTGGCGATCGACGCGGCCATCGCTGCGAATGAGGCGCAGGCCGATGCTTTCTGGCGCATCCGCGAATCCCTGTCGGAATCGGAAAAGGCGCAGGGGCCAGCGCTGCAATATGACATTAGCGTGCCGGTCGCGCGGATGCCGGCCTTCATGATCGACGCGGCGCAGGCGGCGCAGGCGCGCTTCCCCGGCACGACCGCCTCCTCCTTCGGGCATCTGGGCGATGGCAATGTCCATTTTCATGTCCGCGCGCCAAAGGGCACCAGCGACGGTCCGGCGTGGATCGCGGCGCAGGGTCAGGCGATCAACGCCTTCGTCCATGATGCGGTGGTAGCAGCGGGCGGATCGATTTCGGCCGAGCATGGCATCGGCCAGATGAAGCGCGCGGAACTCGGACGACTGGCCAGTCCCGCGCGGATCGGCGCGTTGCGCGCGATCAAGACGGCGTTCGACCCCAAGGGCATCATGAACCCCGGCAAGCTGATACCACTGCCCGGAGAAGCCTGAGCGCGACAAAGCGATTGCACGGCGTCGCCAAGGTGATTATCGCCCTGCCCCAATCATCGGACCTGCGGCGTGCCTGAAAAACCGCTGCCTGCAAGAATGGATATTTGATCATGGCCAGCGCGCCCGCGAACAATCTGCCGATCTTCTACAATGACCTGCTGCCGCTCAGCAGCGTAGACCATGTCGATTTTCATAGCCGCACGGTCGACGCCGCCCCCTTCCTGGTCAGCCAGCATGCCGTGCCGTTGACGATCGACGAGTTCGTGTCGGCCCAGCGCTTCGTGCCGATCATCTTTTCGTCGGGTGCCGATTCGGTGCCGTTGGCGCTGATGGGCCTGAACGAAGGCGTGAACGTGTTCGTCGATGACGAAGGCAAGCTGCGCGGCCCGGCCTATGTGCCCGCCTATGTCCGTCGCTATCCCTGGATGCTGGCCAAGCTGCGTCCCGACAGCGAAGAATTGTCGCTGTGCTTCGACCCGACCAGCTCGGCGATTGGCGCGTTCGAGGAAGGCACCGCGCTGTTCCAGGACGGCAAGCCGAGCGAACTGACCCAGGGCGTGCTGAAATTCTGCGAGGATTTCGAGCAGGCCGCCGCGCGCACCAGCCAGTTCGTGCGCGAATTGCAGGACATGGACCTGCTGATGGATGGCGAAGTGTCGATCCAGACGCCCGTCAACGAACAGCCCTTCGTCTATCGCGGCTTCCGCATGATCAACGAGGAAAAGCTGCGCGACATGCGCGGCGACCAGCTGCGCAAGATCAACCAGAACGGCATGCTGCCGCTGATCTACGCCCATCTCTTCTCGCTGCAGTTGATGCGCGAAATTTTCGAAACGCAGGTCTCGCAGGGCAAGGGGCCGATCGCCCTTCCCGCCGCACCGCAGCCTGTCGAAGCCTGAACCAGCTATTAACCCGAAACGGTTCAAATAATTGATAGAAAGGGCGTTGCTTCCCCCCTTGTAAGGCGAAGCATCCTGCCCTATCTATCAATCATGCGGTGCACCTGCCCCCCTTTCGGGTGTATCGTATGGGCGCCTCCCCCTTTGGAGGCGTCTCCTCCCTGAACCTTGGCCACCCCATGCTCTGCATGGGGTGGTTTTTTATGAGGCTCGGTTGGCGGTGGGACGCTGTTTCGCTTGACGCGATTACGCCGTCTTCCTAAAGCGCGCCTCTGTGGACCGCCTGAGCGCGGTCACATGGCCCCTTCGTCTAGCGGTTAGGACGCGGCCCTCTCACGGCTGAAGCACGAGTTCGATTCTCGTAGGGGTCACCAATTATTTCCCGATCGGGCGACCTTCACGGGTTGGGCTTCACCAGATCATCGACATGGTGGACGACTCCATTGGCGATCACGCTGCGCACCTTGAAGCTGTTGGCGATATTCTCGCGCGGATCGCCTTCCACCAGCGCGATGTCCGCGAGCTTCCCGGCTTCCAGTGTCCCGGCATCAAGGTTGAGCGCCTTGGCCGCGTTGACCGTAGCCGTCTGCAGCGCCTGGAATGGCGTCAGGCCTGCATCGACATAGGAGGCGATTTCCGCGTGGAGATTGGTCGCGATCATCGTGTCGGTTCCCGCGACGACTTGCGCCCCTGCATCATAGATTTTCTTGAGGCTGATGAGGCCCCCTGCCAGTAGCGGCCGAACCATCCGTGCCATGGGATCATTGTCGCCCGTCACGCTTTCCCGCGCCCAGCTGGGATAGAGGTTCACGCGCGGATCGGTTCGATAGTCGGGGTTCTTTTCCAGATAACCGGTCAGCGCCCCGAAATTGGTGGGCGTCAGCGTCCGGCCACTTCGGCCGAACAGTTGGATGACATCGTCATGGGCCATGCCGCCCGGTCCTTGCTTGGGCGAATAGCCGCGGCGGCTGGTCGCCCCCATATGTTCGGTGCCATCGACGCCGCTATAGGCGGCCGGATAGATTTCATGGCCCGATACGGGAATGCCCATGTCGTGCGCCGCCTCGACGATGCGCCGCTGGTAGAGGTCGGGCATGCGGACATAGCTTTTGACGACATCATATTGCAGCAGCCGGGCGCGTTCGAGTTCGCGTTCGAGATGCGCTGGTCCGGAAACGGCCACACCCATCTTGTAATAGACACGCTGCCATTCGAGCAGCGGTCCCCCGACATAGAGGCGCGGGCTGGGGCGCACGCCTGCCTCCGCCGCTTCCCGATCCTCGACGGCGTCATAGACTTGCGTGCCGGGATCGCGGACCGTGGTGATGCCATAGGCCAGCCACGCCTTTTCCAGGTTCGAGCCGAAATCCTTTTGGACATGGGAATGATATTCGATGAGGCCGGGCATGGCGGTCAGGCCGGTGCCGTCGACGAACGTGCCCCCCTCATGCAGCGCCGGGTCATGATCGCGAATCTGCGCGATGCGGTTGCCGTCGATGATGATGTCCTTGTCATGCTGGGTCGCATCGGTGACCGAGTCGATCAGATGGCTGACATGGACGACGGTGCGGCCCGTCGGCTTGGCCAGGCGATAATTCAGGTTGATCGGCACGTCGGTCGTGACGCCGGTGGCCAGGTTGATCGTCTTCAGCATGTCGTTGGATTGATAGAGAAGCGTGTTCGAATCCGCTGTCCAGGTCGGGTAGAAGGCCGTGTCGTTCGTCTGGCTGCGCACTGGCCCCAGTGGCTTGCCCGCCTTGTCCACGGGCCAGACCTTGAGCAGTCCTTCATAGATGCCCGCCATCTTCGTGCCGTCGGGCGACCAGGCGGGGCCGCTGCCGCTGCGCGTATCGAGCGACATATTGGCCTGAGGTATCTGCCAGAATGGCTCGCCCTTGCCATCAGCCGGTATCACATAGACCTGGTTGGTGCCCTCGCGGAAACTGTTGGAAAATTTGTAGGACAGGCTGATCGCGACATATTTTCCGTCCGACGACCAACTCGGACTGCCCGGCTGGCCAAGCGAGGTCTGCAGCCGTGTGACCTTGCCGGTCGCGACATCCACCACGCAGACACCTGCCACGCCCCAACGACCATCGACGTCGATGAAAGCGACGCGCGTGCCATCGGGCGACCAGGCCGCGCCGAGCGGCTGCGTATCGAGCTTGGTCAGTTGCCGATCCGTGCCCGTTTTCAGATCCTTGATCCAGAGCTGCGGCAGACCGCCGACCCGATCCGAACTGAACACAATGCTCTGCCCATCGGGCGACCAGGCGGGATCAGCGTCGAGCGCGGCGTCCTTGGTCAGGTTTTCCGGCACCCCGCCCTTGGACGAGACGACATAGAGATCGCCGAGCGCGACGAAGGCGATGCGACTGCCATCGGGGGAGATACGCGGATGCACGATGCCCAGCGCCTTGCGCGGCGCGGTCGAATCCCAATCGCGCTTGGCCCGCTTATAACTGGGTTTCACGACCTCCAGCGTGGCGGCGAAGTCGATCGTTGAGGTCGCCTTTGCCCCGCCCCGGCGGATCTTGCCGTCCGACACGTAGAAATAGCCGCCTGCCTGATCCCAGCTTAT
The DNA here is from genome assembly GCF_032227065.1 of Sphingobium sp. SA2. Classification (NCBI taxonomy): domain Bacteria; kingdom Pseudomonadati; phylum Pseudomonadota; class Alphaproteobacteria; order Sphingomonadales; family Sphingobiaceae; genus Sphingobium; species Sphingobium sp. SA2. The sequence continues at coordinate 1,851,841 of NZ_JAPMXX010000006.1, read as the reverse complement.
GCGGAAAGGAAAGACATTTTCCTTGCCACTGACGATCTTGCCGTCGATTGCCAGATGGCTGCCCGTGTCGTCCTGCACGACATAAGCCAGTTGCCCCGATGGCCCGAATGACGGCGCTTCGGCCCTTCCTTCGGCCTGTTTCAACAGGCTTTCCTGCCCCGTCGCGAGATCGACGACATAGATGGCGCTCGCCATCCCCTGCCCGCCGGAATAAGCGATCCGCGCGCCATCGGGTGACCAGGTCGGCAACCGGTCCTCGCGCGCGTTGCTGCTGACCTGCTTGATCGCGCCGGTTGCGATGTCGAGCGTCCAGATGTCGTAATTGCCGCTACGATCCGACGAAAAGGCGAGCGTCTTGCCGTCCGGCGAAAAGACCGGCTCGCGATCATCGAACGTGCCTTCGGTCAGCTTGTGCATGTCGCTGCCGTCGGGCTTGATGCTCCACAGGTCATAGCCACCATCGCGATAGGCGAAGTAGACAAGCCGCTCCCCATCGGGCGACCAAACCGGCTGACGCGCGTCATTGAAATAGTCGGTGATCCGCCTTGCCTTCCCGCCTTTGACCGGGATGATCCACAGACTGCCCTGCAGATCGACCGCCAGCCACTTGCCGTTCGGCGAAACGGACACGGCCATCGACGTCCCTTCATGCACGTCGAAGGCGATCGGTGTCTCGCCACCGGGCGGGGGCAGATTGGCAGGTTGGGCGATGGCCGGATTGGCAGTGCTGGCCATCAGGGCGATAACGAAGGGTGTGAGCCGTATGTTCATGATAATTTCCCCGATCATTCCCTACCAGCCAAAGACGTAGCGTTCCCGCCGCACGTCCGCGCCGCCGCGCAAGGTGCCGGTTTCAGGCACCACGCCCGCAGCGACGATGCCCGTCGAGACGCCAAATGGCCCCAATACATCCAGCTTGTGCCCCCGCGCGGTCAGCGCATCGCGCACCGCCGGGGGCACGCGATCCTCAATCTCCAGCACGCCCGGCTCGTCTTTCTTCACGCCGAAGGAGCCATGGAAATGATTGGAATTGATCCGGGGTGCCTCGATGGCTGCCTGCAGCGGCTCGCCGAAGGCCAGAACGCGCAGCAACACATTCATGATCTGCTGGTCCTGATTGTCGCCGCCCGGCGTGCCAATCGCCAGGAAGGGCGCACCATCCTTCAACACCAGGGACGGCGACAGCGTGGTGCGTGGCCGCTTGCCGGGGACAAGGACGTTGGGGCTGTCGGGATCGAGATCGAATATGGTCATCCGGTTGCTCATCGGCACGCCGGTATCACCCGCAATATAGGCACCGCCCAGCATCCAGCCGGAGCTTGGCGTGCAACTGAACAGGTTGCCGTGGCGGTCCACGACTTCGATCGCGGTCGTATCGGCGGTGGGCACCGGCGGCTTTTTCAACATGCGCGGTAGGAAGGAAGGCGTGTCGCGCTTGCGCCCCTCAAAGGCCCATGGGTCGCCATAGCGATGCTCTATCGACGCCCTTTGCAGGATGTCCCTGGCGCGGGCGGCGGCATAGGGTTTGGACAACAGACCTTGCATCGGCACGCTGGCGAAATCGGGATCGCCAAAGAAGGCATTGCGATCATCGAAGGCGAGTTTGATCGCCTCGGCGAGTATATGCAGATAGGCGTCGCTGCCCGGCTCCATCGCACCGATCCCGGCGGCTTCGGCAATATTCAGCGCCAGCAGCAGCGCTGGTCCCTGGCTCCAGAAACCACCCTTGCACACGGTATAGCCGAACACTTCCGCAGTCGCCGGTGGTTCGACCCTACCCTTATAATTGGCCAGATCCGCATAGCGCATCAGCCCGCCGTCCGCCTCCATAGCGGCACCGATGCGGCGGGCGATGTCGCCCTTGTAGAAGGCATCGCGCCCGGCCTGGATCGCGGCCTTGCGGTCCTTCGTCCGGGCAAAGGCCTGCCGATCGGCGGTCACGATCGTCCGCATCGTGCGTGCGAGATTGGGCTGGCGAAATATCTCGCCGGTGCGGGGCAGCCTGCCGCCGGGATAATAGGCATCATAGGCATTTTTATATTTGGATGTCGGCTTCTGCTGGCTGACGAACACTTCGGCCAGGAAATTATACATGACGAAGCCGTCCGCCAGTTCGATGGCCGGTGCCAACACCTGGTCCAGCGTCATCGTGCCGTTTAGCTGCAGCGCCAGCGCCATGGCGTCCACCATCGCCGGGACCGTGCCACCATTGGGGCCGTTGCCCGGTATCACGCCCAGCGCGGCGAACTGATCGACGGTGGCCAGCGCGGGGGCCGTTCCCTGACCATTGATGACCGACGCCTTCTTCGTGGCCGCATCATAGATGATGGTGGGGGCTTCGCCGCCAAAGCCGAAATGGGAAATTTCGGTAACGGCGGCGGCAAAGACGGCGGCGACGCCCGCATCGGTGGCGTTGCCGCCTGCCATCAAGATACGGGTTCCGGCCGCCACCGCATAATGGCGGCCGGCCGCAACGATACCGAACTGGCCGACGATTTCGGGGCGGAGCGTTTCGCCCGCGCTTTTGAGGCGCGTCGGCTCCGGCGGCGGCGTCTGCGCCTGGGCGCTGGTGGCGATCGGCCCAGCGATAGCGGCGGCTCCGGTTGCCAAAGCCCATTTGCCCAAGGCACGACGGTTCATTCCCGTAATCGGGTTCTCATCGTTCATCGTTGAAACTCCCCGTTTTTTCCTGCGCCGATACGCTTCATCCGGCGCCAATATGTCAGATGGGACCAAGGATGATCCGGTTGCCGTCCGTCCGCGTCGCCAGGCCCAGGCTTTCGGCCGCCGCCTTCGCAAAGCCATGCGGATCATTGGCGACGAACAGCCCGGTGATCGTTTCCTGCGCGATCAGCGGGTCGGCGATCATGATCTTCTCGTCATTATAGCGCGCAAATTCCGCGGCCGCCTGCGCGAGAGTGGTGTCGCGAAAGGCGATCATCCCTTCGCGCCAATAGAGTTCCTGCGCGATCGCATCGGGCGAAATCCGGGCCGTTTCGATGGGGCTGGCCGCCGCCGGATCGACCGCTGCGCGCATGCCCTGCACCAGCCTGACCGGTTGGGTCGCGACGTTGCGACGGCTCAGTTCGACCACGCCTTCGCTGACGATCACGCCCACGGCGCGATCCGCTTGCCGCCGGACGGTGAAAGCCGTGCCGACGGCACGAACCCGCGCATCCCCCGCCTCCACCACGAAAGGGACAACCTTGTTTTTCGCGACATCGAACAGCGCTTCGCCCCGCGTCAATATCACGGTGCGGGTCTGCGGCGTGAATCGCACTTCGATGCGGCTGGCAGTGTTGAGATTGACGACGCTGCCATCGGGAAGCGCCACCCGCAGCATTTCGCCCTTGGCTGTCTCATAATAGGTGCCCTGCCCCGACAGGTGCAGTCCGACGGCTCCTACCGCCGAGGCCGCAACTGCCACGCCAGCGCCCCACAGAATTTGCCTACGCGTCGCGCCGACCTTGGTTGGTGCGACATGGCCCCCCTGTTCGTCGGTTTGCGCCAGTTCGACGCGGGCGAGCGTCGCGCGGGCCATCGCCCAAGCACCCATGCGGCGGCTGTCCCCGGCGAGCCAGGCGTCCAACTCTCGTTTGTCGGCGGCGCTGAGACCAGTCGCGTCACAGCGGGCCGCCCAGAGGGTCGCCTGTTGTTCTATCTCCGCGCTGCTTTCCCTGACTGTCATATGGCTCTGCATTTGAAATTCGGTCGTTAGACGCGACATGGCCGGTTTTTCCGCCACGTCCGAAAATATTTATCAGGGTGCGAATGCCGCGGCCGACATGTTTTTCGACCGTGCTTTCCGACAAACCCAGCTTTTGCGCGGTTTCGCGCTGCGACAATCCATGGACTTTGCGCAGGATGAAAACCTCGCGGCATTTGGCCGGCAACTGGTCGATCGCCTCCGCCACCAACCGGAACTCCTCGCGCTGCTCGGCTTGCACGTCAGGCGGCAGAACCCCGGATTCGATGCTCAAACGATCAATCTCGGTCAGCGTCTCCATCGAGACGACCGGCGCGCGTCGCACTTCGGTGACTATGACCGAAAGCGCAGCGCGGAAGAAATAGGCGCGTGGATTTTCGATATGATCGACCGACGGCAGGGTCGCGAGCTTCGCATAGGTTTCCTGCACGACATCATCGAGCAGAAAGCCATATTGCACGCGCCCCGCCAGCCAGCGGCGCAGCGCTGGCTCATGCGGACAGATGTGGCGTGCCAGCCATATGGCTCTGCTATCCAGAATAGGTCGACCCCTTACATCGACGATCCTCTGTAGCAACGAAAGGCACGCCCAAATCCGCCGCTAGAACAGCATGAAAAAAATGTGACAGGCACGATGGCGGATATTTTCCGCTCTCGTGTCTTTCCACTGTGATCTGCGGCAGCATTCGCCTCCAAGCCGTGATCTGGAGAGGATGTCGGGCACCCGGAAAAGGGGCCGATCGGCATCGCCTGGCCGGGCGAATGAGTCGGCCCAGAAACGGAATTTTCAGTGAGTGATCGACCATCGCGTGGCGCCTTGGATGCGTGCGTCCGCTGGCGCGCGTCCGTGTGGGAGGGAAATGGGGGAACATGATGACCAAGACGAAGATCTTTGCCATGCTGCTGGGGAGCAGCGCCGCTGCACTGGCGCTGACAAGTGGGACAGCCAGCGCCCAGCAACGCAATTTCGACCTGCCAGAAGGCCGCGCGGTGGATACGCTGCCCTCCTTCGCGTTGCAAAGCGGCCTGCAGATCATCGCGCCGTCCAAGAAACTGCGCCACAGTCGCACGCCCCGTCTCTATGGCGCGCATGATGCGCGGCAGGCGCTCAAGCATATCATCCGGGGCACCGATCTCGTCATCTCCTCCGACCGCAACGATGTCGTCACCTTGCGCGATCGCAGCCTCAGCGCCGAACCCGGCGCGGTCGCGGCGTTGAAGCCGATTGCGTTTGCGCAACTGGAGACGGGCGGCACCATGTCGGACGCGCCGACCATGGGGTTGCCCGCCGAGCCGCAAGGCGAAAGCCGCGCCGAAATCGTCGTCGTCGGCACCCAGATCAGGGGCGCGAAGACGACCGGTGCCCTGCCCGTCACCGTCGTCGGTCAGGAACAGGTCGATGCCGTCGCGGCCGTTTCCGGCGCGGACCTGTTCCGCTCCATCCCGCAGCTCGGCGGCGTGACCTTCAATGAGCAGGTGCTGGGCGGGGGATCGGGCAATGCCGCGCGCGGCGACGTGTCCACCGTGTCATTGCGCGGCCTGGGTCAAGGCAACACGCTGCTGCTGATCAATGGCCGCCGCACCGTCCTGCATCCCACATCGCAGGCGATTACCGGGGTGATCGATTCCGGTGTGCCGACCTTCGGCTTTAACGCGAACACCATCCCCGTCGGCGCGATCGAGCGCGTCGAGGTGCTGCGCGATGGCGCGGCGGCGCTCTATGGGTCGGATGCCGTTGCGGGCGTCGTCAACAACGTACTAAAATCCAACTTCACCGGGGCGACATTCGACGCGCAATATGGCGGGGCGGAAGGCACCAATTTGCGCGAATTCACCGTCAATGGCCTCGTCGGGTTCAATTTCGGCGGCGGCCGGGGCAATGTCTCGCTCTTTGGCGGCTATGCGCAAAAGTCCAAACTCTATCTGCGTGACCAGGACTATACGGCCACGGCCGACCGGCGATCCTTCGTCGCGGGCACGCCCTTTGCCAACAATGCGAGCTTCAACGGGACATCGACCAGTACACCCTGGGGCACGTTCCAGGCCACCGGGACCGGAGTGATCACCAGCAATGGCGTCGCGCTTACCAATGCATCGCGCCAATTCCACATCCAGCCATCGACCAATGCCGGTTGCCAGGTTGCGGCCGGTACGCCGGGCATGTGCTATGATGATGGCAGCGGCACGACGCAGATGGCGAACGTCGATTCCAACCTCCGTTTCAACCCCAATGCCACATTCACGGACTTGACGACCCAGCCATCGGTCAAGCGCATCAACCTGTTCAGCTTCATCAATTATGAACTGACGGACAATCTCGACTTCTTCGGCGAACTCGGTTTCTACCAGGGCAAGACCGAAGCGAATATCGGCACGGGCGGATCGCTCGCCAACATCCCGATCACGGTGGCGGCGGACGCCTATTGGAACCCCTTTGGCCCGGTCGGCTCGCCCAATCGTCTTCCAGGCCTCAATATCCCCGACGAAGGACTGCCCGTCACCATCCGCAGCCTCAACTATGTCGATGTAGGGCTGCGCAACGTCAATGTGACCAACCGGCAATATCGCATTCTCGGTGGCCTGCGCGGCATGTTCGGCGACTGGAACTGGGAGTCGGCGGGGCTATATAGCTGGGCGACGGTCAAGGACACTATGGACGGCACGTCCAGCAGCCTGCTGCAAGCGGCGATCAACAAGACGACGTCTGATGCCTATAACCCATTCAATGGCGGCAGCCTGTCTGATCCCTCGGTTGGTGACGGCACGCCCAATGCTGATGCGATCGTCGACAGCTTCCGCATTCAATCGACCCGTCGCAACAAGACGTCGCTGGCGCTTTGGGATTTGAAGATTTCCAATGCCAATCTGATCGGTCTGTGGGCGGGGAACAGCATCGGCATCGCCACCGGCGTCGAGTTCCGGCGCGAAACCTTCGACGACAATCGCGATCCTCGGCAAGGCGGTGTGGCCGGTGTCGACATCACCTATACCGATGCCGTGACCGGCATCTTCTACGGGTCGGACCTGATGGGGGCCAGCCCCAGCCCTGACGTTTCGGGCAAGCGCAAGGTCTGGTCGGCCTATGCCGAAATCGCCCTGCCTTTGGTCAGCCCGGACATGGAAATCCCCATGATCCGTTCCTTCGATATCCAGATCGCCGGACGCTATGAGCGGTATAGCGATGTGGGCGATGTAGCCAAGCCGAAGATCGCGGCGAGCTGGGATCTGTTGCAGGGCTTCCGCTTGCGCGGTTCCTGGTCACAGGGTTTCCGGGCACCGAACCTGGAAGTCATCAACACCGCGACGCTGGACCGCGTCAATGGCGGCACCGAATATGTGCTGTGCGAAGCCGACCTGCGCGCCGGGCGCATCAGCAGCTTCTCCCAATGCGCGCGCAACGTGTCGGTGCTGCGGCGGTCGGGCGGCAATCCTGATCTGAAGCCCGAAGAATCCACCAGCTGGAACTTCGGTGCCGTGTTCCAGCCGCCGCTGCCCGAAGGCTGGGGCAATGTGACCTTCACCGTCGATCGCTGGCGCATCAAGCAGAAGGGTGTCGTGGGCCTGCTCGATTATCAGAATGCGCTCAATCTCGACTATTTGCTGCGGGTCCAGGGCAGCAGCAATCCTGCCGTCGTGCGCCGCGAACCGACGGCGGACGACATCGCGCTGGTGGCGGGCACGGGCTTGGCACCAGTGGGCGAGCTGCTCTACGTGACGGCCCCCTTCCAGAACCTGTTGCCGATCCAGGTCGATGGCATTGACTTCAACCTCGACTATCGCGTCGGCACCACCAATTTCGGCAAGTTCGGGCTGAACGTGAACGCCGCGCGCCTCATCAAATATCAGCTCGACGCCCCGGCTGCCGTGCAGGCGGTTACCGATGGCCAGGCGGCAGGCGAAATCAACGCGGCCGTGCCTGTTCCCGGCGGTGGCGATGTCGTCGGACGCGACGGTCAGCCACGCTGGCGCATTTCCGCCAACCTGACCTGGGACTATGGCCCGGTGACCATCGGTGCCTTCACCCAGTTCATCGATGATGTTTATCAGGACGCGGTGTTCGATGCGGACGGCAACCGGTTCGTGGTCAAGGGGCAGACGACGGTGAACCTCTATGCCACCTATAAATTCGACAGCGGCATGATGAAGGGAACGGCGATCACCGTGGGCGCGCGCAACATCTTCGACAAGGATCCACCGCTCGCGTCGGGAGGATACCTGTCCAGCCTGTATCAGCCGCAGGCGCGCTATTGGTACACCAGCATCAAAAAGTCCTTCTGATGCGGGATGAAGGTCTGGCCCGTCGCGATCTGATCGCGGCGGGGTTCGCGGGCGCAGCGCTGCTCGGCCTGCCCGGTCGAACGGCTCTGGCCCAGTCGGGGGACAAGGCACCCGATGCGCCGCGCAGCAGCCCGGCGGTGGCAAGAGCGCACCGCGTTGAAGTGCCCATGCCCCATGGCGGGGTCGCGGCGGGGCACCCGCTGGCAGCGATGGCGGGGACGCGCATGCTGATGCAGGGCGGCACGGCAGCGGACGCCGCCGTTGCCGCCATGGCGGTGATGAACGTGGTCGAACCCTGGGCGTCGAGCGCGGCGGGCAATGGTTTTGCCACCTGTTTCGAACGACGCAGCGGCAAGGTTCAGTCGCTCGCCTTTACGGGCGGTGCGCCTGCCTTGCTCGACCCGAACGTCGATCCCAAGGAACTGGACAGCGGGCATAAGGCTGTGGCGGTGCCGGGCGCGTTCGGTGGGTGGATCGCGCTGGCCCGGCGATATGGGCGGCTGCCGCTGGCGACATTGCTCGAACCCGCCATCGGCTATGCGCGCGATGGGCATCCGCTCGATGCCTCGATCGCGATGTTCATCCGCCGCCAGCAGGCGGTGCTGGCGCGCCACCCGACCAGCGCGGCCATCTTCCTGCCCGGTGGCCAGCCGCCTGCGCCGCGCGCCATCTTTCGCAATCTACAATTGGCGCGCACCTTCCAAAGTCTCGCCGATGCGGAAACGCGGGCGCTCAAAGGCGGGGCCAGTCGGGACAAGGCGCTGTCCGCCGCCTATGATCATTTCTACACCGGCCCGATCGCGCAGGACGTGACCCGCTTTTCGCAGGCCAACGGCGGCTGGCTGCGCATGGAGGATATGCGCGCCTATCGCACGGTCTGGGAACAACCGGTTTCGACAGTCTATCGCGGGCTGGACGTCTATTGCAGCCCACTAACATCGCGCACCGGTTTGGAATTATGCGAAAAGCTCAACATCGTGGAAGGCTGGGATCTCGCGTCCCTTGCCAGCGATCGCGCCAGCCTCACCCATCTGCTGATCGAGGCGATCAAGATCACGAAGGCCGATGTCTATCGCTATGCGGGCGATCCCCGCTTTGTCGATGTGCCCGTCGCGACATTACTATCCAAGGATTTCGCCGCGACGCGACGCAAACTGATCGACCGCCTGCAAGCCATCGCCTTTCCCGAAGGCGCTACGCTGGCGAGCATCAAGCAGCCTGATCGACAGGCGGCCGCTGATGAAGACACACGCGGCGGCGACACCACGAGCCTGTCGGTGGTGGACAAGGAAGGCAATGCCATTGCCGTCACGACGACGATCGGCGGCGGCTTTGGGACGTCGGTGGTGATGGGCGACACCGGCCTATTGTGCAATAATGGCCTGCGCGTCGGGTCGACGGCTCCCTATGCCGGTCATCCCAACGCCGTGGCACCGGGCAAGCGTGCGCTGCTCGGCAATGGCCCCATCATCGTGCTGGACAAGGGGCAATTGAAGCTGGTGTGCGGCACGCCCGGCGGCGAGACAATCGGGCAGACCCAGTTCCAATTCCTCGTCAACGCCCTCGACCTGGACATGCCGATCCAGCAGGCGATAGAAGCGCCCCGTTTCGCGCTGAATGCCAAACCCAGTTTCTACAAGCCGGGTGCCGCCATCACCATACAATTGGAAGACCGTTTCGCGCCCGCGGATGTCTCGGCGTTGAAGGCCAAGGGCCATAGCGTCGAGATGGTCGGCGCCTTCGCCATCGGCAGCATCCAGGGCGTCATGGTCGATCCGTCAGGCGCACGCATGGGCGGCAGCGATCCCCGCCGCATGGGATATGCGGTAGGCTATTGATGGAAGCCTGACGAGATTGGAGACGGGCAGGAAAGAGCGTGATCCAGCAGGGTCGTCAGAGAGACGATGTTGGTGCGGGCGGTCGGAATCGAACCGACACTCCTTGCGGAACCGGATTTTGAGTCCGGCGCGTCTACCAGTTTCACCACGCCCGCACGGCTGGGAGAGGCCAAATGGCAAAATCCGACGCGGGCGTCCAGCCGAAAATGGCTTTGGCTGTCGCCAACATCAATTGGCGGCGGTTTTCGGCATATGTTGCGATGCGGGCCAAGGGGCGATAGCCTGACTTGCGCTATGATCCGCCCGCGTTATAAGAGCCGCTTCGTGCAGACATAGATAATTTCAACGGAGAAGGACCATCCTTTGACCGAATCGTCTGCCACGTTCCTGTTATTCGGCGCCACCGGCGATCTGGCGCGCCGCATGATCTTCCCCTCGCTTTACAATCTGTTGGCGGATGGCTTGCTGCCCGACGATTTCCTGATCGTCGCGTCGGCACGGTCACCGATGAGCGATGATGATTTTCGCAGTGATGTCGATGCCGCATTACGCCAGTTCCTGGCGTCGGATCGCTATGATGCCGCGACCGCCGCGACATTTGGCGAGATGATCGTCTATCAGCCGGTCGAGGCGGGCAAGGCCGAGCAGTTCGTCGCGCTGGCTGAGCGCATCGATGGGCGGTTGGAGCGCGGCCTGTCGGTCTATCTTTCCACCCCCCCGTCCCTGTTCGCGCCCACCGCGCAAGGGCTGGCCGAAGCGGGACTCATCACGCCGCTGACGCGGATCGCGATGGAAAAGCCGATCGGCAAGGACCTGGCTTCTTCCAAGGAGGTCAATGACGGCATCGGCGCGATGTTCGCCGAAGAGCAGATTTTCCGCGTCGACCATTATCTGGGCAAGGAAACGGTCCAGAACCTGCTGGCGCTGCGTTTCGGCAATGTGATGTTCGAGCCGCTGTGGAATGCCACCGCGATCGACCACGTCCAGATTACCGTGGGCGAAACGGTGGGGCTGGAAGGCCGGGTATCCTATTATGACGGCGTCGGTGCGCTGCGCGACATGGTGCAGAATCATATGCTGCAAATCCTGTCGATCATCGCGATGGAGCCGCCCGCGCGCATGGACCCGACCGCCGTGCGCGACGAGAAGGTGAAGGCGCTGCGGTCGTTGCGGCCGATGACGGCGGAGACGGTCAAGACGCACAGCGTGCGCGGCCAATATACGCCGGGCGCGGTCGGCGGCCAGATCGTGACCGGCTATGCCGACGAGCTGGGCCAGCCATCGGACACCGAAACCTTCGTGGCCTTGAAGGCGCATATCGACAATTGGCGCTGGCAGGGCGTGCCCTTCTACCTGCGCACCGGCAAGCGGATGCCCGCGCGCCAGTCCGAAATCATGATCCAGTTCAAGCCGGTGCGCCACTCCATCTTCGGCCGCGACGGGCATGGGACCGGACTGGAGCCGAACACGCTGATCATCCGGTTGCAGCCGGAGGAATATATCCGCCTGCTCATCATGTCGAAGCGGCCGGGGCTGGAGCGGCAGGTGTTGCTGGACGAGGTGACGCTGGACGTATCGCTGACCGCTGCCTTTGCCGGACAGCGTCGCCGGATCGCCTATGAACGGCTGATCCTGGACCTGCTGGCGGGGGACCAGACGCTATTCGTGCGCCGTGACGAGGTGGAGGCGCAATGGACATGGATCGATTCGATCATCGACGGGTGGAAGGACGCCAATATGAAGCCCGCCGCCTATTCATCGGGGAACTGGGGGCCGTCATCGGCCATTGCCCTTATCGAACGTGACGGAGCAAGCTGGCATGAGTGAACTAAACCCCGTAATCGCCAAGGTGACCGAGCGCATCGTCGCGCGCAGCGCCAAGCGGCGGCGCGCTTATCTCGACCTGATCGAGCGCGGTCGCGAAGCGGGCACCAATCGCGATCAACTGTCCTGCGGCAATCTGGCCCATGGCTTTGCCGCCAGCGGCGAGGACAAGCCAGCGATCCGCACAGGCCAGGCGATGAATATCGGTATCGTCACCGCCTATAACGACATGCTTTCGGCGCATCAGCCCTATGGCCGCTATCCTGAACAGATCAAGATCGCCGCACGCGAAGTGGGTGCTACGGCGCAGGTCGCAGGCGGCGTGCCCGCCATGTGCGATGGCGTGACGCAGGGCCAGTCGGGCATGGAATTGTCGCTGTTCAGCCGCGACACGATTGCGCTGTCGACCGCCGTGTCGCTCAGCCATGCGATGTTCGAGGGCGTCGCGCTGCTTGGCATTTGCGACAAGATCGTGCCGGGGCTGTTGATGGGGGCGCTGCGCTTTGGCCATCTGCCGACCATCCTGATCCCCGCCGGGCCGATGCCATCCGGCCTCGCCAACAAGGAAAAGGTCCGCATCCGGCAGTTGTATGCCGAAGGCAAGGTCGGGCGCGACGAATTGCTGGAGTCCGAAAGCGCCAGCTATCATGGCGCGGGCACCTGCACCTTCTACGGCACGGCCAACTCCAACCAGATGATGATGGAAGTGATGGGCCTGCACATGCCCTGCGCCTCCTTCGTCAATCCGGGCACGAAGCTGCGCAGCGAACTGACCCGTGCGGCGACGCATCGGCTGACCAGCATCGGGTGGGACGGCGATGATTATCGCCCGCTCGGCCATTGCGTCGATGAAAAGGCGATCGTCAACGCTATCATCGGCCTGATGGCGACCGGCGGATCGACCAATCATGCAATCCATTTGCCTGCAATCGCGCGGGCCGCTGGCATCAGCATCGACTGGACCGACTTCGCCGAAATTTCCGATGTCGTGCCGCTGCTAGCGCGGGTCTATCCCAATGGATCGGGCGATGTGAACCATTTTCATGCGGCAGGCGGCATGAGCTTCATCATCCGCGAGTTGCTCGACAATGGCCTGCTCCACCGTGACATCCTGACCGTCGCGCGCGGCGACCTGACCGACTATGGCAAGGAGCCTATGCTGGAGGATGAAGCGCTGCAGTGGCGCGACGTGCCCGCATCGCGCGACGAGAATATGCTGCGGCCCGTGTCCAATCCGTTCAGCGCGGATGGCGGCATGCGTTTGCTGGCAGGCAATCTTGGCCGCTGCGTGATGAAGGTCAGCGCGGTCGATCCGGCGCTGTGGACGATCGAAGCCCCGGCCGCCGTCTTTCATACGCAGGATGACGTGCTGCGCGCGTTCAAGGCCGGCGAACTGGAGCGGGATGTCGTCGTCGTCGTCCGCTTCCAAGGGCCAAAGGCGAACGGCATGCCCGAACTGCATAAGCTGACCCCAGCGCTGGGCGTGATGCAGGATCGCGGGTTCAAGGTCGCGCTGGTCACCGACGGGCGCATGTCCGGCGCATCCGGCAAGGTGCCCGCCGCCATCCATCTGTCGCCCGAAGCCCTTGGCGGCGGTGCCATCGCCAAGCTGCGCGATGGCGACATCGTGCGGGTCTGCGCGCAGCAGGGCGTGATCGAGGCGCTGGTCGATGCAGCGGAGTGGGACGCGCGCGATATGCCGCCTGCCCCGCCCGCGCCCTATGATACGGGCCGGGAGCTGTTCGCGCTGTTCCGCCATCATAGCGATCTGGCGGAACAGGGCGCATCGCCGCTGCTCGCCGCGATGGAAACCGAGCTTTGACCCACTAACCGCCGTCATTCCCGCGAAGGCGGGAACCCATCTCCCAGCGTTGCGGCCAAGGCCAAGGCCGGAGATGGATCCCCGCTTTCGCGGGGATGACGACCAGAATATGTTTGAGGGGCCTGACCATGACCGACATCATCGCCGCCGACATTGGCGGCACCAATGCGCGCTTCGCCCGTGCATCGCTCGACGACCGCGGCGTGCCGACGCTCGGCACCGTGCGCAAATATAAGGTGGCCGACTATCCCAGCCTGCAATCCTGCTGGCAGGCTTTCGTGGATGACGAGACGGCGGCTGACCCCACGCCGCTGCCGGACGCCGCCGCCATCGCCTTTGCCACGGCGATCGGGCGCGACGTCATCAAGCTGACCAACAGCAATTGGGTGATCCGCGCCGACACGCTGGCCGAAGATCTGGGCGTGAGCCAGGTGCGGCTGGTCAATGATTTCGAGGCGGTGGCCCATGCCGTATCTCGCCTGCCCGATGAGAATCTTCCCCTGTTGTTCGGGGAGGACCGGCCCTTCCCGCGCGATGGCGGGGTGACGATCCTTGGCCCCGGCACAGGCCTTGGCGTCGCGATGATCGCCTACGACGATGATCATCCCCATGTCATCGCGACCGAAGGCGGGCATCTCGACTTCGCGCCGCTCGATCATATGGAGGAGAAGATCCTCTCCTATCTGCGCGACAAATTCCTGCGCGTATCGACCGAGCGGATCGTGTCGGGGCCGGGCCTCAACTATATCTACAAGGCGATGGCAACGATCGGCCATGATCGCGTCATGCTGATGGAAGACCCCGAATTGTGGCAGAGCGCGCTCGATGGGACCGACCCCTTCGCCCGCGCCGCGCTCGAACGCTTTTGCCTCTGCTACGGGTCGGTCGCGGGCGACCTGGCGCTGGCGCATGGACCCCATGCCGTCGTGCTGGCAGGCGGGCTGACGCAGCGGATGCGCGACTTCCTGCCGCACAGTGGTTTCCATACCCGTTTCAAGGCCAAGGGCCGGTTCGAAAGCCTGATGGCGAGCGTACCGATCCGCTTGGCCGTCCATGATGAAATCGGCCTGTTCGGGGCCGCCGCCGCCTTTAGGGAGATGAAGAAATGAGCAAGCTGACCGTCGAACAGGTGATGGAACTCGCCCCGGTCATTCCGGTGCTGGTGGTCGATCGGGTGGAAGATGCGCTCACGATCGCGCGCGCGCTGGTGGCGGGCGGTTTGCCCGCGCTGGAAGTGACGCTGCGCACCCCCGCCGCGCTGGATGTGATCCGCGAGATGAGCAAGGTCGAGGGCGCCGTCGTCGGCGCGGGCACGGTGCTGAACCCCGCCGACCTCGATGCCGCGATGGAAGCGGGCGCGCGTTTCATCGTCAGCCCTGGCCTCACCAAACCCTTGGGCAAGGCAGCGATCGCGGCGAAAATCCCCTTCCTGCCCGGCACGGCGACGGCGGGCGACATCATGCGGGGGCTGGACATGGGGCTGACCCATTTCAAATTCTTCCCCGCCGAAACATCCGGCGGACTGCCCGCGCTCAAGGCCTTGGCTGCGCCGCTGCACATGGCGCGTTTCTGCCCGACCGGCGGCATCACCGCCAAATCCGCGCCCGAATGGCTCGCTCAGCCCTTCATCAAATGCGTTGGCGGCAGCTGGATCGTGCCCAAGGGGCCAGTCGATGGCGCGAAGATCGAAGCCCTGGCAAGGGAAGCCGCTGCGCTTCCCCGCTGACGCCATTGCGCCTGCCCGCCCGCCTGCCTAGATGGACGCTATGAACCCGCGCCGCCTTCTTGCCACGCTTGCCCTGCTATTGTCCGGTTGTACCGGATCGCAACAGGGCTATCCCTCGCTTGCCAAGCGGGCGGTGGAGGGCGCGCCGATGGCGGAGATCGCACCGCCCCCTGCCCCGATCGCGGCCGATGCGCCACTGACGGCGGAAATCGCCCGCTATGTGGCGCAGGCGGACAAGGGGCGCAGCGCCTTCGATGACGCCTTTGTCCGGGCCGATCGGGCAGCAAAGGCCGCGTCGGGCACAACCGTGTCGAGCGATGCCTGGGTTGCGGCGCAAGTCGCGATCAGCGCGCTCGAAGCAGCGCGCAACGACAGCGTGTCGGCGCTCGCCAGCCTCGACACCCTCTATGTCCAGCGTAGCAATGCCATTGCTGATGGCCGGGAACGGGGTGGCCTGGCGGAAATCGACACCGCCCGCGCCGCGACGCTGGCGATGGTGGACAGCCAGAATGACCGGATCGACGCGATGAAGAGCCGCCTCGCCCAACCCTGACCAGCCGTCAGCCCAGCGCGTCCTTCACCGCGCCCTTATGCGCCTTGGCATAGTGGACATAGCGGTCCGCCCCGCCGCGCAACTGGACCAGCGCATCATCCGACAGGTCGCGCATATATTTGGCCGGACGCCCCGCCCATAGCTGGCGATGGGGCAGCGTCTTGCCGGGCGACAGCAGCGCGCCCGCCGCCAGCATCCCGTCGCTTTCGACCACGCAGCCATCCATGACGATCGCGCCCAGTCCGACGAAGGACCGGTCCTGCAGGGTGCAGCCATGGATCATCGCCATATGGCCGATCAGCACATCCTCACCGATGATCGTCGGCCAGCCTTCGGTCGGACGGCTGATGCCATCGCCGGGGCTGTCGCAATGGATCACCGTGCCGTCCTGCACATTACTGCGCGCGCCGATGCGTATGTGGTTCACGTCGGCGCGGATGACGCAATTATACCAGATGCTGGCATCCTCACCGATCTCGACATCGCCGATGATGCGGCATCCCGGCGCGATGAAGGCGCTGGGGTGGATCAGCGGTGCTTTGCCGTTGAACGGGATGACGGAAACATCGGGATAGTAGCGCATCTTATGCTCCCAGCAGGCGCGCGGCGTGCAGCGCATTATAGGTCAGCACCCCGGAACAGCCCGCCCGCTTGAACGCCATCAGCGTTTCGAGGATCAGCGCATCGCGGTCGCCCGCGCCCGCAGCAGCGGCATGTTCGATCATCGCATATTCGCCCGACACCTGGTAAGCGAACACCGGTACCTCGAACCGCTCCTTCACCCGTCGGACGATGTCGAGATAGGGCAGGCCGGGCTTGATCATCACGCTATCCGCCCCTTCGGCCAGGTCGAGCGCCACTTCGCGCAGCGCTTCCTCGCTATTGGCCGGGTCCATCTGATAATTTTTCTTGTCGCCCTTGAGCAGCCCGCGCGACCCCACTGCGTCGCGGAACGGGCCATAAAAGGCACTCGCATATTTGGCGGCATATGCCATGATCTGGACATTGGCGTGGCCGCTTTCTTCCAACGCCGCGCGGATCGCGCCGACCCGGCCATCCATCATGTCGCTCGGCGCGATAATGTCTGCGCCCGCCGCCGCCTGGTTGAGCGACTGGCCGATCAGCACATCGACTGTGGCGTCATTGACGACATAGCCGGTGCCGTCGAGCAGCCCGTCCTGGCCATGGGCGGTATAGGGGTCGAGCGCCACATCGGTCAGGATGCCGATGTCGGGCACTGCATCCTTGATCGCGCGGATGGCGCGGCACATGAGATTATCGGGATTGAGCGCTTCGGCTCCATCGTCGCTGCGCCGGTCGGGCTGGGTGTTGGGGAATAGCGCAAGGCAGGGAATGCCCGCGTCGCGCGCGTCGCGGGCGCGGTCGACGATGCCGTCCACCGACCAGCGCGACACGCCGGGCAACGCGGCGATCGGTTCCTCGACCTGCTGCCCCTCGGTCACGAACAACGGCCAGATCAGGTCGGCAGGCGCCAACCGGTTTTCAGCAAACATCGCCCGGCTCCAAGCCGAGGCACGAGTGCGGCGCAAGCGCAGCGCCGGATAGGGGGCATGGGTCATGCCGCCGGTCTAGGCGCGGGGCGACGGGGGATCAAGGGCAAGCCGGGATCGGGCCAGTTCAGCGCGCAGTACCCGACCCGGCCACGGCAAAGCTATGAACCGCTACCCTTCTTTATCTCGGCGGCATAAGTGTGCGGCGCGCCGTTCATGTTGGAGCGGAAGATCATCCATTTGCCGTCGGGCGTGAAGGTGATGTTGGGTTCCAGCCGATAGTCATGCTTGCGCATGTCCACGATCTTTTCGACCCCGAACGTGCCCGGCGCGATCAGGTCGGCGGCGTTGTCCGCGTGGATGCCGGCGACATCGGGTATGGCGCGCGGGGTGAAGAGGTAGAGATATTTGCCATCGGGCGCATGGGCGACCATCTCGCTATCGCCGCCATCGCCTGAAAAATGGCGCATGTCGGGTGCCTGATTATAATGGACCGACCATTGGTTGCGATCGACATGATACCATTGCCGCCGTCCGGTGGCGATCTCATAGCCCGCCAGCCAGAAGACTTCGCCGCGCGGCGTCTGCAGATCATACCAGATCCAGGCGCCATCGGGCGAGAAGAACTCATGGCCTGCAATTTCCATGTTCATGATCCGCTTATGGATCAACTGCTTGCCGCTGCCATCGGTACGGATCGTCCAGATCCGGTCGACCTTGTGCCACGGCCCTTCGTGGCAATACATGATGAGGCCGGGATCGGTCGGCGAAAATTGGATATGGTTGAGCCAATCCGTCGAGGCGACGACGACCTTCCGCTCGCCCGTGCGGATGTCGATGGTGAAGATCTCCATCGGAATCTTTGCTTCCAGCCGTTCGTTCAGCCGCACTTCCTTCGCCTCGGCAAAGCTGAGTGGCTTTCCGTCCGGTCCATTGGCGGCATAATGGGCCTGGCCGAAGGTCTGCTTGATCTCCGGCGTCCCAGCCTTTTGCGTGCCGTCGGGTTGAAGCGGCTTGTCGCTGGCGGCCCATTGGCCAAGCAGCAGCGTCTCGTCGGCATTGATCGACCCTATCGAACCGCCATCGACCGTCGCGATTTTGCGGGTCTTGCCGCTGTCGATATCCGCCACGAAGATGGTGGTGCCCCCCGCCCCGTCATCGCGTTTACGGCTGGCATAATAGGCCGTGCGGGTCTTGCGCCCGGTGAACAGCAGTTGCAGATCCTTGCCCTTGACCAGCGGCTTGATGGTCCAGTCGGCCAGCGTCATCACCGCGATGCCGTCCGGCGTCGATATCACCATCTTGTCGCCCTGGGGCGTATAGCTGTTCTGATGGAAATAGAGGCTGGCGCTGCCCGGCTGGTCGGTCAGCCGCAGGACACGGTGGCCGGTCGTCTGGTCGATCCATTCGGCGGCCGGCTTTGCCTGCGCGGCCCCGGCGAGGCCAACCGCCGCCATCGCGGCCCATCCGATCATCGCTTTGCGCATCCTCAATTCCTCTTTTCTGCGGCGGCCCATTCCAGTGCGTCGGGAATGAGTGCCAGATTCTGAATCGCCGCCAATCCCCATTGCGATGCGGCGTTGGTGGAGACCCCAGGCCACTCGACGGTCGGACCGACGAAATCGGGGCCGCTAAGAGAGACCCGCGGATCGCCATCCGACAGCCCCAACCCGGCCTCGCCGCCCAAAAACTCCCGCGCGGCGCGTGTCGATAACGCGGCATCGCCGGTTTCCCGTGCGACATAGGCCGTCAGGCGGGAATGCCCTTCCTTCAGGTTCCGCTTGCCGAAGGGCAGAGAAAAATGCGCGTCCCATTCCTGCGGCGAAGCGTTGAACCAGCGGCAATAATCGAGCCATGCCGCCCGATAGCGCGGCACGTCGATCAGTTGCAACAATTCGGCATTCACTTCAAACGCCCCGAATACGGCGTTGAGATGCGAGATGGATATTTTGTCTCCCGACCCGATGAAGCGCCCGGATTTGAGATCATAGGAGGCGCTGCCCGCCAGCCAGCCATATTTCAATCGCCCGATACTATCCATGCCGGCGACCAGCCGGTCCCGCCACCGCACGTCGCCCGTCCGTTCCCATTCCGTCAGCCAGGCCGCCGCGAGCGACCCCCAGACGGTACCGAAGCTGAAATCCACGACGCCTTCGGGGAGGGTCTTGCGCTCGGCACCGGGCACCTTGCGGCCGATCTCGACATGGGTGAGCGCTTGGTCCGAGGGAACCAAAGCGCGCATCAGGTCGCCCACCCGTTCGTCGCCGGTCAGATAATAGAAGATGCGACGATAGGCAGCGTTGCTGACGCGCGGCTGTTTGGAGCTGTCGCTCCAATGCTGAACGCCATGTCGCGTGCCAAGGCCCGCAAAGCGGCCAAGATGATAGACATCGACTTCGCCTGTATGGCGGGTCATCGCTTCGGCCAGGCGGAATGCACGCGCCCGGCCGCTGCGCAGCACATCATACCAAAGCCACAGGTCAGGCGACAATTCGCTATTGGCCCAGGCATAGCCGCCGATATCATAGCGCCAGACGTGCCGATCCTCGTCATAAGTGTGCATGACGTCGCCATGGTTCCAGAAGCCATACCAGCCGCGCCGGTCGACCTCATCGGCATAGAAATCGACCAGATTGACCAGTTGATCTTCGATCCGCGCCTTCAACGGGCTGGAGCGGTCGGGCAGGCTCCAGATGCCCAGCACATCGGCCGCATGGATGCGTTCGGGCGTCACCATCAGTTGCGGCGGCGTCGCATTGGCCTGCGCCATCGCTGCCAGATGCGCCGCTCCAGGCGTCGCCGCGCAGGCCCAGAGGGTCAGTTCGCTGGTGCGGGCCGCGCCGGTCGCGTCATCCCAGCCGGGCTCATAATCCTCATAGGTGATGTCCAGCCCTTCATTCTGGGCGGCATAGGCTTCCATGCCCATGACGTCCCTGTAAGGGCGCATGTCCATCGGCTGTGCGTTGGGGGACCAGAGCCAGGCGGTGAGCGACGCCTGGTCGGTGTCGGCGCCACGAATGTCGATCTGCGCGGGATGCCGCTGCCAGAAATAGCGCGCTGCGATCGCGACGCCGCCGGTGGGCGATCCGACATAGCCCAGGCCTTGCGAGCGCGTTCCCGACGCCGCATCGATCCACGCCTGCCCGGCCTTGGTCCGCTTGGTGATGGCAAAGCCGTCGGCGGAGAGCTGGCTCAGCGTGAAATCGCCCCAGGTCGGGATGCGGCCGAGCAGATTGCGGACCGTCGGTGCCATGCTATCCAACGCCACGGCTTGGCCCGCAATCTGTGCCTTGCGCGCGGCCGCACCCGGATCGCGGCGAAGGCCCGTCAGCGGCCGAACCGCCTCGCTGAACAATCCGTCCGCGCCGGTGCTGATCCGCACATGACGGTCATGCGGGGCAGCATCCATCGGCACTTGCGCCTGCAGGCCGAGGCCGCTGATGAAGTCCCTGGCCGGATCGCCGTCGAAGATGAAGCTATGCACGACCCGCAGATGATCGGCCCCTGCATAGGCATAAAGGCGCAGGACAAACGGCAGCCAAGCGCGCCCCTGCCCCTCATGCATTCCTTCCAGTTTCACGACGGCGCGCACCGGCCCTTTCTGCTCGACCGTCGCCTTGTCGATCCTGCCGGTAAAATGGCTGCGCGCACCGCCTTGCGGTGCGTTGTCCACGCTGGCGATCAGCGCCAGCGATCCCATGACGGTCCGCTCGCCTGCTTTGGCCGACTGGATGATGGCCTTGCCCGACGTGCCGATCGTCCATTGGACCGATCCGACGGTGATGACGATCCGGTCGGCGGTTTCGCGTAACAAGACCGGCGCTGGAGGAGCGACTGGCTTGCCCTGAACCACCGTCATGCTTGCGGTTGGGGTGTCTCCGGCTGGCAGCGCATGTGCGGTCCATTTGAGCGATCCATCCGGCCAGCTGGCCAAGGGCCAATGCTGCGACGGCAGAGCGTTTCCCTCGGCGTCCTTGACGGACAGGGCGGTTCCGGCGCGCAATGCCCCTTGCGGCCATGGCACGCCAAAGGTCTGGCCCAGCGAAAGCGGCGGCGCGGCATCGTCGATCCAGCGCACGGGTGTCGGCGGCACGTTGCTGCCGCGTGCGTTCGCGGCCCGTGCAGCGGCAGGCAGGAGCGCCGAAGCGCCGGTCAGCAGGCCAAGCCTCAGGCTGTCCCGGCGGCTGACTATGATCCCGGTCTTCATCGGCGTTCCGCTCCTTTTGTCAGCCATGGGTGATGGTCAGGTTGCGGACCTGAATGTGGCTCTGCGTGGTGCGCAGCCCGAAATGACCACGGCGATAGGGGGCGGGGTCGTCCATCTCAAACAGGGGCGCGCCATCGCGCTCGACCGCGATATGATGGCCGTTGGCGATCAGGCGAATGGCGAACCAGGCGTTCGGTGTCAGCATGTCCGCCTTTGCCAGTCGGTCATGGTCGGGCAGCAACGGTCGTTCGCCCACCCGGCCGACATAGCGGCGCATCCGCGTCGTGCTGTTGCGGTTGCCGCCGATACCGACATAATAGGTTTTCAGCCTATCATAATCCTCGAACGCGCCGCTGCGCCGTCGGCCCAGCACCGACCCGTCGGGCACAGCAGGGTCGGTCGCCATCCAGAAGGCGTTGACGTCGCTGACCGCATCATGGGGTCCGCCTTGGGCCACCGCCCGTACCTCATAGCGGATCGCGACGGGAGCCACGAGGGCGGGCAGAAACCAGAGCGTGGCCCCGGCGGGGGCGTCGATGTCCAAAATGCCATCCCGCGCCGAGACGCGGGCATCGCCGATCGCTTCCATCCGCCATTGTTGGAGGCCGCCGCGAAAGTCATCGCCCGACACGGTACGTCCGCCATCCGCGCGTGCGGCGACCGGTGCCAGCATCAGCGACATCAGCATCGTGCGGCGGTTGAACATGGCGCTATTCCCGGTTCAGGCTGAACGAAGAAATGCTGCGGGATCGGGAGAAGGGGGAGATCCCGCAGCAAGAGCCGTGGTCCAGAAGGGGAACCACGGGGGAGCGGATCAGAGCTTGAACCGAATACCGCCATAGACACGACGCCCGAAGGTTTCGATGATCGTGCGGCGATAGATGCTGTTGGCATTCTCCTTGCGCGTGGCATCGAGCAGATTGACGCCTTCCAGGAACAGCGAGACATCCTTCATCAGATTGAGGTTGAGCGATGCGTCCAGCTGGCCATAGGCTTCGCCGAATTCCGGATTATTGCCACGCCCGACCGCGGTGATCAGATATTTCGAGCGCCAATTATAGGCGCCACGGATGCTGAAGACATCATCCTCATAATAGGCCGAAATATTGTAGCTTTTGCGCGACAGGCCCTGAAACGGCAGGGAATCGCCGGTGAAGAAGTCCTTGCCTTCATAACCGCTATCCTTCGAGTAAGTGAAGTTCGCGATCACGCCCATATGTTTGACCACGGGTATGTTGATGAAGTCGAACGCGACCTGTGCGCCCGCCTCGATCCCGTTGATCGTCACCTTCTGCGTTCCGTTGCTCGGCACCGTGATCGCATAGGTGACACCATTGGCGTCCGTGAACGGCTCCGTCGTATTCTGGATGAAGGAACCGATTTCCTTGCGGAAATAGGTGACCGAGGCAAAGCTCGTCTTGTTGATATAATATTCCAGACCCGCATCATATTGGCGTGCCCGGAACGGCTGGAGCGCGGGATTGCCGCGTGAACCCGACAGGCCCACGACATCCAAAGTGAACCGCGGCGCAAGCTGCTGCGGCAGTGGTCGGGCCATCACTTCGCTGGCCGTCAAACGCGCCATCAGCGTGTTCGGGATCAGCTCGGCTTTGAGGTTGATCGATGGCAGGAACTCGGTGTTCTTGCTGTCGAAGGCAACCGGGCTGATCAGCGCGGGCTGACCGCCTGGCTGCGCCGTCCGCAGGAAACCGGACGTATCCACCTGCGTATTGACGACACGCGCACCGGCAACGCCGCTGACCGCTACCGATCCGACATCAAAGGCGAATGATGCCTGGGCATAGCCGGCAATGTTGCGCTCGCCCACTTCCCATGTGTCGGTGAAGACCTGGCATGTGCCGTCCGCATTGGCGGGGCAGCCGCCGGGCGCGAACGGGTCGGGCACACCCACCGCATCCGCGACCGCCTGGGTCATGTTCAGCCAGCCGGTATAGCCGCCATCGAAGCCCAGATTTCCGGTGTTGAAGAAGGGCGACGTGCCAAGGCCCGCATTGCCGGCGACGATCGCGCTGATCTGGCTCTGCACCGCAGGATCGCTAAAGCCGTTCAGCGTTGTCGTCCGGCTGAAGAAGCGGCTCTTGACGGTCAGGTCGCGATATTGACCACCCACCTTGATCGACGTGAGGAAGCCGGTGTCGAACGTATATTCAGCGTCGAGCTTCGCCATTTTTTCCGCCTGATCGTCGTAACGCGGGCGACGCAGCACGGTCAGCTGGTTGATCCCGGCGATCGTCGTCGGATCATTGGGCAGGATGATCTGGGGCGCCTGCTGGGGATTGTCATAGTCGACGATCAGGCGGGACATGCCGGTCACCGCCGCCGTCGCGTTGATCTCATTATTATAGGCCTGCGCCTTGGAATAGGAGATTTTGGGGCTGAGCTTCAGATTGCCGCTGGTCCAATCGGCACCCACGGCGAGATTATAGGTGGTGCGCCGGATGTCGCCCAATATGTTGCGATAGGATACGCCCAGCTGGCTGGTCTGCGCCAAAGCCGGGTTGTTGATCATCTCAAGATGGGTGACGGTATTGTCCGGGCCAATGACGGTATTGGCGACATCGACCAATCCGCCACTGGTCCCTGTCTGCAGGAATTGCGATGTGACCGACTGGTTGGACCGGGTCCAATTCCCCTCCATATAAGCGGTCAGATCATCGCTCGGCCGCCATTCGAGAATGCCGTTCAGCGCATAACGCCGCGTTTCGAGGCGGTTGATGACGTAACGGGGAATGTCGGGGAAGAAGTCGGCCGCGCCGTCTTCGTTCAAATCATAGGCCTGCAAGCCCGGCGTCGTCCGGTCGCTGTCCAACCGAACCCAGCCGGTGGTACGCGCCTGATGGCTTTCCACATTGCGGTTTTCGAACGTGCCCGACACCAATATGCCGAGTTTGCCGTCGGCAAAGGTGTCGCTGGCAATCAGGGCAACGCGCGGGTCCATATGATCGGCAATGTCGGAATAGATCGCCTGCGCCGATCCCGCGACATAGGTTTTGCCGCCATTGTCGAACGGGCGTCGGGTAATGACGCGCACAGTGCCACCGACGCCACCTTCCGTCATGTCGGCCGTGGCGGACTTGACGACTTCCAGCCGGTTGACGAATTCGGAGGGCAGATCGCGGAAATCGACATCGCGGCCGCCGCCTACCGTGGTGGACAGGGCGGTCGTGCCATTGATTTCGACGCGATTGAGCGACGGGTCGGCACCGCGGATGGTCACGCCAGCGCCTTCGCCATCGGCGCGCGAAAGCTGCACACCGGTCACGCGCTGCAGCGCTTCGCCGATATTCTTGTCGGGGAATTTGCCGATATCTTCGGCCGAAATCGCGTCCAGCACCTGCGGCGCATTGCGCTTGGCGTTCAACGCGCCCTGCAGACTGCTGCGAATACCGGTGACGACGATGTCGCTATCGCTCGCCGCCTCCTGCTGCTGCGCGGTCGCTGTACCGGCGGAAAGCAGAAACACAGCCATGGCGGCGCTCGAAACCAAGGCGCCGTTCCTGGAAAACTTCATCAACCATCCTCCCCAAATTAATGCACATAATGCTGGGCGTTGAGCCAGTGGGCGACTTGACCTGCCGCCTCGTTCAAACCCATTAGTTCCATATGTTGGACTTACATATCTATATATGGACATTTTCTCAGAGGTAAAAATTGCGATGAAGCGAATAATATGCGCGGCGAACTGTTTATTTGAGAACGAAAATCATAGAAATCCCACATGGTGGAATATGATCGTTCCACATTTCCAAGAAACCATGCCCGTTACGGCGGTCATGGCTCTTCGCCAGCGGAACCAGAGGTGCGCGCAAGGATGGAGATGATTGACGTTCAACGCTGGTGAATGGCGAGCAGAGCGGCTTCCGCCGGAAGCGGACTTCTAAAGGTCGTCGCTAAAACTTCGTCCGGGTTATTCGGCCCAGCAGCAACGCATAGCTGTCGCACCCGCCGCCAGCGTCATAAGCCGCCATCACGCGCCGCAATGTGCCGACGTCCAGCGGTTGCCGCCCTTCGCCAGGCACGACCGCGCCGATGCCCTTGAGATGCGCCAGCAGCGCCCGCGCGCCGACACCATCAAGCGCGACCGTCTCGTCGAACGCGAAGGCGTCGTCATATCCGGCCAGCATTGCCCTTAACGCCGCCAAGGTCGGATAATCCGGCACGCCGCTGGCGACACCGCACGCCACATGGGCCGCACGCCATTGCGCGAAGCTGCCATGCCCCATGGTCGAGAAGATCAGGCTGCCCCCCGGCCGCAACAGGCCCGCCAGCCGCGCGATCGCGCCCGCCAGATCGTCGAACCATTGGAAGGTCAGGCTGGACAGAATGAGGTCGAACCATGGTCCCTCGAAGATCGGCGCTTCGCCGTCCATCGTCAGGAACCTGCCCGCCACCAGTCCGCCCGACGCGGCCTTGGCCAGCATGCCGGGCGACAGGTCGGTCACCACCAGATCCGCGCCGGGCCAGCGCGCCTGCACGTCACGAGTCAGGAAGCCGGTGCCGCAGCCGATTTCCAATATCCGCTCTACCCCTTGGGGTTTTTGCCGCTGCGCCAGCTCCGCGACCAGTCCGGCGGCCAGCCGTTGCGGCCCGGCATGATCCTCATAGCGGGCCGCCGCCGCGCCGAAGGCGTCGCTTATCCGTTGCTTGCGCCATTGCCTGGAGCCATCAATCATGGCTAGGCGAATGGCAGAGCCAGCCCCGCTTGACCAGTCACCCCAAGAGGAAATCGCCGCCCATGACCCCAGCCCCCCGCATCCCCGCCATGGACGTGCTGCGCGGTTGCGCGGTGATGGGCATAGTGTGGATGAACATCACCGCCTTCGCCCTGCCCCAGACCGCTTATTTCAACCCGGCCGCGGTCGGACCGCTTTCGGGTGGCGATATTGGTTTCTGGGCTGTCAGCCTGATATTGGTCGATGGCAAGATGCGCGGCCTGTTCGCGCTGCTGTTCGGCGCGTCGATGCTGTTGCTGATCGACCGGGAGGAAATGGCGGGTCGCGACGGGCGCCGCGCGCAGATGGTCCGTGCGGGCTGGCTGTTCGTCATCGGCGCCGCGCATTTCCTGCTGCTCTGGTGGGGCGACATATTGCGGGTCTATGCGCTGGTCAGCCTGTTCGCGCTGCTGTTCGTGCATCTCGAACCGCTTGCGCTGATCAAGCGCGCCTTCCTGTTCTTCCTGCTGCAATTCCTGCTGGTCGCGGCGTTCATCGGCAGTCTCTACCTGTGGAGCCATGCCGCTGGTTTGCCGGACGCCAGCGCGGCCACCCGCGCCGGTTTTGTCGAGTTCATGGGCACCTTGTCGGACCCGGCCAGCCCCGCCATCCAGAGCGAGATCGCCACCTATCGCAGCGACTATGGCACGATATTGGCGCACAAGATTGCGGGGATTCCGGGCGAATGGCTGTGGGGGTTCCTGTTTACGGCCTTTGAAACGCTCGGCTTCATGTTGCTTGGCATGGCGATGCTCAAGGGCGGCTTCCTGACCGGCCAGTGGGACAGCGAACAATATCGCCGCACCGCGCGCCATTGCTTCCTGATCGGCGTGCCGCCCATGGCGGCGCTGGCGCTGTGGGCGTGGTGGAGCGGATTTGCGCCGCTGCCCGCCTATGGCGTGGCACTGACCTGGTCGCTGCCGTTCCGCATTCCGTTGACCGTGGGTTGGGCGGCGCTGATCCTGTGGCTCCTGGCGCGTCATCGGGACCACAGCCTGGCCACGCGGCTCGCC
The DNA here is from genome assembly GCF_032227065.1 of Sphingobium sp. SA2. Classification (NCBI taxonomy): domain Bacteria; kingdom Pseudomonadati; phylum Pseudomonadota; class Alphaproteobacteria; order Sphingomonadales; family Sphingobiaceae; genus Sphingobium; species Sphingobium sp. SA2. The sequence goes on along the minus strand of NZ_JAPMXX010000006.1, from coordinate 1,824,630 downwards.
GCGACCGGGCGGATGACGCTCAGCAATTATCTCGGCACCAGCCTGATCATGACCTCCATCTTCTATGGCTGGGGACTAGGCCTGTTCGCGCATGTGCCCCCGGCCCTGCTGCCGTTGTTCGTCCTCGCGTCCTGGGCGGTGATGCTGCTCTGGTCGCCCTGGTGGGCGGCGCGCTTTGGTCAGGGACCGATGGAGCGGGTATGGCGCGGGCTAGCGCGGATCGGGCAGCGGTGAGGGTCGTCAGCCAATGACGAAATCAGCCAGTCCGATCGTGACGGGTGCTATGTTAGAACCCAGTGATGCGATCTCATTCACTGCACCGCTGCCGTCGGCAAAGGCTGTATGATAGACGATCGCGTTGTTTTGCGCGTCGAGCGCGATGACAAACAGTCCCTCATCCGTTCGGCCCGTGCCGTTAGCATCAAGCATCGCCTGTACCGCCGCCCCATCGTTCAGCACGCCGGTATAGACGAACAGGTCGGTCGCGGCGAGGTTGGTACCGCTGCCTCCCTGGCTGCGAACATCGAAGCTGGCGTCGGTAAGGCCAAAAGCCGCACCGTTAAACTCCAGATTGTCGATCCCTGGCTGAAAATCGATCAGGACGTCACCGCCCTCCACTGGCGCATACCAGATGAAATGATCAGCGCCGCCCCCGCCAGTTAATTCGTCCGCACCCAGGCCGCCGACCAGCCGATCCGCTGCCGCACCGCCCTTCAGCACGTCATCACCACCATTACCTTCAAACAAAACCGTTCGCGCGCCAGTCACCGGCAGGGCACTGATGATGTCACGCCCAGTCCCGCCTGATATGACAATATACGCACCCTCAACCCCATTGAAATTGGCGTCGTGCAGAACGACCCTGTTCCATCCGTCCGCCAGATTGATTTGCTCGATCCCGCGCACGCCGGAGAGAATGTTGCCCGATTGTGTGACAGGCGTTTCAATCGCCAGAATGTCGTGGCCGCCGTTGCCGAACAACCGATCACCGAACAAATGCGATGCAGCCGACCGGAACAAATCGTCGCCGGAGCCACCCCGCAGTGTATCAATGCCCGCGCCGCCGAGCAACTCAACAGCATTCGACGCACCCAAGTCGCTGGCGTCTACGACATTGTCGCCAGTACCACCGATTACTTTAATCCTGATGCTCTCAATATTAACGAAGTTAACATCTGTGATTATTACGATGCCGCTTCTGTCGAGTATAATTTGTTCGACGCCCTGCATACCGACGAGAGAGGGTATTGAGCCAGTCGTCACTTCCAGAATGTCAATACCGCCATTCCCCAATATGATATCTTGCTCTGTCAACTCGGAGCCTGCCCCTCGGAACAGATCGTTGCCGTTACCACCTGCGAGGTAATTATTTCCTCCGCCACCGCTCAATATGACTGAATAAGGGGCTGAAAGAGCAGTTGCATCGATTCGATCATCGCCAGCCGATCCAATAATTTGGAGACTGTTGTTGGCTACCCCGACAAGAGTCATGTCACCAACGCCAATGTCATTGGCGCCGGAAGCCAGGATTATGCGCTCCATTCCTTGCACATCGCGCAGGTCCGCCGCCGAAAGTATGCCCGAAGACGTCAGCCTGAGGACATCGTTGCCGCCATTACCGTGAATCACATCGTCCAGAAGTTCCGAAACGGTGACAGAAACAGAATCATCTCCTGCGCCGCCGCGAAACACATTGGCACCGCCACCGCCAAACATCACGACTTTGTTCGCGCTTGTCAGTGCCGTAGCATCCACCTCATCTCCGCTCGCATTGCCGACGATGGTGATGGTTGAGTTTGCGACGTCGACATAATTAATATTGGAGAGTTGGATGAGGTTGCGACCTGTAGCAAGCTCGAACCGCTCGATACCCTGCACATCGTTGAGGTCGAAATAGCTAAAAAGACCTGCCGACCGAATCGCAATCGTATCGCTACCACCATTACCTCGCACTGTATCTGCGCTAAGATCTGCACCGTAAAACGAGAATCGATCGTTCCCGGCTCCACCAAGCAGGGTATCGATGCCGCCGCCGCTAACGATCCCTACAGCATTTGCGCCGCTCAACCCCGACGCATCGACCACGTCAGCCGCGGCGCTGCCTGTTATCAGTATCCCATCGGACACAGCTTCGTAATTGGTATCGAGGAGCGTGATGCTATTGCCGCCGCTCGCCAAGGTGATGCGTTCAATTCCTGTCATGCCTGCCAACGCACTTGCTGCAAGCGCACCAGCAGTTGTAAAAAGCAGCGTATCTGTACCCTGCCTTCCTCGAAACACGTCGGCCGCATTTAGATTAGCTACCGCATATTGGAAAATATCGTCTGTAGCGCTACCCAAAAAGAAGTCATCGGAATTAGGTTGGCCCGTAAAGGTCGTCATCGCTGTCTTCCTTTAAAATTATTATCTGTTTCTATAACCAATTATGGGACATTAACCTATCCAAAATCGATACTGCTAGAAAAATTTGGCGCGCATACGTAAGATATTTTGAAAAACTTTACATTTTCTGGAAATGTAAGCTATGTAAATATGCTGACTAACGTTGCGATCATAGACCTTATGTTTAGTGACGATGCTTTCAAAGAATACTTACGTCACCCCGTGCTCAACGTTATGGATTCGTTGAACGCAAAATCATATAAATGTGAGACCGCGTCGCAAAAACGTGCATTTTACTATTGCGACCCATTATCATCCGCGCTATCTCTGTCCAAACAGGAGAGTGCTTCGATGGTCGTGTGCATCTGTAATGCCATTCGTGAGAAGGATCTGAAGGAAGCCGTGCGCGATGGCGCGGATACGCCGTGCAGCGCCTATGCGCGTTTTGGGCGTCGCCCCAAATGCGGCCAGTGCGTTCCCTTTGCCCGCACAATCATCGCGGCGGAGCGCGCTTCGGCCTGATAGCATTGCAAATCATCCGCACGAAACAATCGCGACCTTGACGCAATAGCGTCCCAAAAAACCTTGATTTTCCTAGGTTTTTTGACTTAACAGCACCCTGCACAGGGGTTATACATCCGGCTTTCCTAACAGCCGGAGTAAACGCCATGAAAGGCGACCCGAAAGTCATCGATTATCTGAACGAGGTGCTCCGCAACGAGTTGACCGCGATCAATCAATATTTCCTGCACTATCGCATGCTCAATCATTGGGGCATCGAAAAGCTCGCCAAGTTCGAATATTCCGAATCGATCGACGAGATGAAGCATGCCGACAAGGTAGCAGAGCGCATCCTCTTCCTCGACGGCCTGCCCAATTTCCAGCTGCTCGGCCGCCTCAAAATCGGCGAGACGGTGGAGGAAATCCTCAAGTCGGATCTGGAACTGGAATATGAGGCGCTGCCGGTGCTGCGCGACGCCATCGCCTATTGCGAGACGATCCGCGACTATGTCAGCCGCGACCTGTTCCAATATATCCTCGAAAGCGAGGAAGAGCATGTCGATACGCTGGAAACCCAGTTCGAAATGATCGAACGCATGGGCATTCAGAATTATATCCAGTTGCAAAGCAAGGCGAAGGAAGACTGATCTTCACGGGCACCGGGACACCGGTGCCCTTCGCTTTACAGCAAGGCTTCCAATATGCCGATCAGCGGTAGGTCTGCCGGCGGCATGGGAAGCGCATACATTTGCGCGGGGCGCACCCATTTGAGCGCCGTCGCATGATGGGGATGCGGCACCCCCTCCCACTTGCGACAGACATAGAGCAATAGCAGTAGATGCCGGTCATCAAGCGGCTCGCTGGCGAAGGTTGCGGGGGCGAGGCAGCTGGAGTGGGTGCGGATCCCCAGTTCTTCTTCCAGTTCGCGGATCAACGCGGCTTCGGGCGTTTCGCCCAGTTCGACCTTCCCCCCCGGAAATTCCCACAGATCAGCCATCGCCTTCCCCGGCGGGCGTTGTTGCAGCAGGACGCGGCCATCCGCGTCGATCAGGGCGACCGCGACCACGAGCAACGGCGAAATTTTCGTCATCTTCATCCAGACAAGGGCTTTGTTAACTACGCATGCTTTACAGGCCTACGCGGGACTGTCTGTAGCGAACTGGGGGCCGTATGCGTGGGCTGAGTAAAATCATCGACCGCTTGCAATCGCTACGGTGTGAACGAGCTGCAACGACGATAGAATATGCCTTCATTCTCGCGATGATCACGCTATTGATCATGGTCGCGGTCGAGAGCATGGCGAGCAACACTACAAGCATGTGGAACAACATGGCTGAGGAAGTTAATGCGATTTAACCATAATCAATTTACAATTTTTCTCGGCATTAAAGATTCATCAACTGATATTCGCTAGAAAAATTTTCGCTGACCACGAACTTCCAAGGCGGGGCGGCCGGGTAGTTACACAACGTTTCCCATCAGGAGATTTAAAATGCAGTTCATTCGCAAGATGTTGAAGAACGAAGAAGGCGCGACCGCGATCGAATATGGCTTGATTGCTGCCTTGATCGCTGTCGCGGCTATCACTGCCATGACGAGCCTCGGCGACAATCTGAAGACGACCTTCACCAAGACGTCAACTGCTATCGCCAATGGCAACACGAAAAGCGGTACCTAAGATTTATCTGGCTCGATGCTATTACTGTTTGAATAAGGGGGAGAAGCAATTCTCCCCCTTGTTTGCATTGAATCAGATAACGATCTTCACCTTTTGCCCGGCGCGCAAGGATGCGTTGGCGTTCAGCGCGTTGATCGTCAAAAACCGTTCCAGCTTATAGTCGGGATAGGCCATCCGCTGGCTCAGCGACTGGACGGTGTCGCCGGATTTTACAGTCACGACATCGATGCGGCGCGGCTTGATGGTCGCTGCATCCTGTGCGGATAGCCGCTGCATCGACTGGACCATCGCGCTGAATGGCGCGATCCCCTGGCCCGCGGGCGTCAGCAGCAGGAAATGATAGGCTTTCCCGCCCCCGAAATCATAGGCGAATACCGTGGCATCAACCTGCTTAGACTGGCTGGTGGCGCGCACGGTCCGCCATGCCGCGGGCAGGCCGTTGACGGTGGTGCGACTGACGGTGCCGGTGGGGACATTCCCCTGCCCGCCGCCCATCTGCGCAAAGACACCGTCTATGTAGCTGGCCAGATTGCCCGAATAAGGGGCAGCGCTGAATTGTGCCTGCCCGCCGGAGCCCATGATCGACACCGCATCAGACCCATTTTCCATGCCGAAGCCACTGGGAGCGGCAAAGCTGAGGCGCAGGTCGGGGTGGCGGAAACGACTGCCTTCGATAATGCCCTGCTTGGGATCATCGCCGTACAGGATGCCATCGAGCGCGGCGAGAAAGACATCGCGATTGCGCACAGTGGCCTTTGAGCCACTACCGCCCGCGCCGCGTGCCGCGCGGTTGACGCGCGAAGCGGGATCGGGATGGGTGCTGGCCCATTCCGGGGTCGATCGGGCGCTGCCCGCCAGACGGGCGTCCAGATTGCTCTGTGCCGCCAATGAAGCCAGCATGTCGGACAAAGCGCGGGGATCATAGCCGCCCGATGCCAGGTAGCGGATGCCCAGATCATCCGCCTCATATTCCTGGCTGCGCGAGAATTTGAGCGTCAACAACTGGCTGCCGGTGCCGATGCCCTTCTGAATGAGGTTGCCGAAGCCCGAATCACCCAGGAAGGCGCCCGCCAAAGCGCCGAGCAGCGCGCCGCCGATCGCGTTGCGCTGCGCGGTCTTTTGCCGCCGCTGGCCATGCTGGGCGGCGACATGGCCGACCTCATGCCCCAGCACGCCGGCCAGTTCCGCCTCGTCATTCATCAGCGCCATCAGCTGGCGCGTGACATAGACATAGCCGCCAGGAATCGCGAAAGCGTTGTTGACCGGCGAGTTGAGCAGGGTGACGGTGAAGTCGCTTTGCGCGTTCGAGAGACCGGACTGGACAGCGATCCGCCGCCCGACGCTTTCGACATATTTCGCCTGGGCACCGCTATAGCCGCCGCCAAATTCCTTGAGCAATTCGGGGTGCTGCTTGGCCCCGCTGCTCTTGTCCTGCGCGCTGATCGAACTCACCGTGCGGATCGCCCGCTGCTGCCCGATCACGGCAGGCGCGCTGGCGGCCACGACCAGGGCGGCGGCCGAACAGCCAAACATCATCTTCCGGTTCATCACTTTATCCCATCCCATTCCCATTACCGACACGTAACGAGAAAAAGGGGTCAGCTGTTCCAAAAAAGACGGTAGTTCAGGCGCCTATGGCCAGAAATTTATCGGCCCGGTCAGTGCGCAGCGCCCCGGCATCCATGTTCGACAACGCATCCAGTTCAGCTTCGATCGCGGTGCCCAGATTGGCGATCGCCTGAACCGGGTCGCGATGCGCGCCGCCCATCGGTTCCGGCACGATCCGGTCGATGACGCCCAGCGCCTTGAGATGCTGGGCCGTGACCTGCATCGCCGTCGCCGCTTCGCTGGCCTTGGCCGCTGTGCGCCACAGGATCGAGGCGCAGCCTTCGGGCGAAATCACCGAGTAGACTGCATGTTCGAACATCAGCACGCGATTGGCAGCCGCCAGCGCAATCGCACCGCCCGATCCGCCTTCGCCAACCACGGCGGCGACCATCGGCACGCCGAGCTTGAGGCAAGCTTCAGTCGAGCGTGCGATCGCTTCAGCCTGGCCGCGCTCTTCGGCCTGCACGCCCGGAAAGGCACCGGACGTATCGACCAGCGTGACGACGGGCAGGCCGAAGCGATCGGCCAGTTCCATCAGGCGGATCGCCTTGCGATAGCCTTCGGGCTTGGCCATGCCGAAATTATGCCGCACCCGGCTGGCGGTATCGTCGCCCTTTTCATGGCCGATGACCATCAGTCGCCGATCGCCAAGCGTTGCAAAGCCGCCGACGATCGCCTGATCGTCAGAGAAAGCGCGGTCCCCCGCCAGCGGCATGAAATTGTCGAACAGACCGGCGACATAATCCTTGAAATGCGGCCGTTCGGCGTGGCGGGCGACCTGCGTCTTCTGCCACGGCGTCAGCTTGGCATAGGTGTCGCCCAGCATCTTGGCCGCGCGCTGCTCCAGCGTCGCGATTTCGCCGTCAATGTTAATGTCGCCCGCGCTCGCCGTGGCGCGCAATTCGACGATGCGCGCCTCCAGTTCGGCGATGGGCTTTTCAAATTCCAGAAAGCTAACCATGGCGCTGGCGTTAGGGCGGCGACGCGCCGTCGTCAACGCAGCGTTGCACCATCGTCGCCAGCGGATGGCGGCTATTGACCAATTCGATCAGGCGACGGCTGTCGACATGGGTGTAGATTTGCGTGGTGCCGATATCGGCATGGCCCAGCATCGATTGCAACGCGCGCAGATCCGCGCCGCCCTCCAGCAAATGGGTGGCGAAGGCGTGGCGCAGCACATGGGGGCTAACCCGTTCCGGCGCGATACCCGCCGCGGCGGCCAACGCCTTGACCAGCTGATAGAGGCGGATGCGGCTGAGATAGGATTTGCCGGAGGGGAAGAGCCAGGGACTGTCGAGCGGCACATGGGTCAGCCAGGTTGCGACGGCGGCGCGGGCACGATCGGAGATCGGCACCAGCCGCTCCCGCCCGCCCTTGCCCTTGAGGATCAGGAAGGGTCGATCCGACGCCAGCGCGCGGCGCGGCAGCGACACCAGTTCGGTCGCACGCAGGCCCGACCCATAGAGCAGTTCGATCAGGGCCGACAGCCGCCGGTCGTGCGGCGCAGGATGGTCCACCGCCAACCGCTCGTCGATCAAGGCGAAGAGCGAATCAACTTCGGCGGTGGACAAGATCTTGGGCAGGGATCGCCGCGTCACTGGACGAGGAAGCGCGGTAGCGGGATTATCGAGGCGCAGCCCTTCCTCTTCGAGAAAGGCGTAGAAGGCGCGCAGGGCAGAGGATTTGCGCGCGACCGACGAGGCGGCGAGTGCCGCCCATGCCCCGGCGAGATCGCCCAGCCGCTCCTTGCTCGCCGCCACCAGGCCGCCGACGATGGCAGCGGCGCCGTTCAAATCCGCGCGATAGGCCAGCAGCGTGTTGCGCGACGCACCACGTTCCGCCGCCATCATTTCCAGAAAGCGGTCGATCAGGGCGTCATCATCCGCCATCGTCAGGTCCGGCTGATCGCCTCCGCTGCGATCATCCGCGCTTCGGGGTCCAGCCCGACACGATGAAGCGCAGCGACGACATGATAGAGATGCGCAGGCGGCAGGCGGCGCCAGTCGCGCCCCTGCATGCCGACGGCCGCGAGCAGGGCCACGGTCGCCTTCTCGCCACGCTGCGCCGCGGCGCCAATCGCGCGCGCCCAGCGGCTGTTGGCAGCCAGCGTCACGCCATTGTCCTGTGCCAGCGATGCGGCATCGTCGGCCGACAGTCGCGCAAGGCCTGCCAACGCCGCGATCAGCATCCGGCCCTTTTCTGGTCCGGCCTCACCGATATAGGTCGATATGCGGCTGTCACTGATGTCAACCACCGGGCTGGGTGCGCCAACCGCGAGCAGGCCCCAGAATTGGGCCGCGCCATCGCCGTCGATTTGGCCCAGCGCCCGCGCCCAACGCGCGGCATTGCGGTCATAGCCTGCCGTCAGCATCGATGCGACCAGATTGGCCGCATCGCGGGCGTCGGCCTGCGCCACCGGCAGCGCCGCTGCCGCCCGTGCGGTCGTGATCAGGCCGACATAGTCGGGATTGCCATTGTCACGCCACAAGCGCTGCATCGCGCCGATGCGATTGCCCACCGTCGCCCCGGCATGGGCAGTGCGCAGCGCGTCGATCCGGTCCGCCATGTCGGCAGGCGTGTCGCCTTCGGTGCTCATCTGGCCATAGAAGCCGACCAGCGCCGCGCTGGAAAATACGCCAAGGCGCGCCGCGACTTCGACACCGGGTCGCCGCCGCACGGCGCTCAGGGCAGGCACGCGCGCTTCCCAGGCGCGGACATGCGGACCCACCGTGCCGAACAGCGTATCGGGTATCTCGACATTGAGCGCCGTCGCGAGGCCAAAGCGCCAGGCAGTCAATTGACTGACCGTGTCCCATTCGATCTTAACGGACCGGCGCGCGTTGAAGCCGGTGCCGACGACCTTTTCCGCCAGCCGGTAATCGATGCCGCGCACCACGCCGCGTCGCTGCGCCTGGTTGAGCGCGCCGCTGGCGGTGCCCTGATCCCCCGACAAGGCAGCGCATATGGCGCGCGTCATGTCCCAGCCGGGTTCCTTGCTGACCCGCAGCGCGCCTTCCGACAGGGGGCAAAGCCCGGCCGGATCGGCGCTGCCAAGATAGGCCTGCATGGCAACGGCGTAGAGGCGCGGGGTGTAGCGATCGGGATCGACGCTTTGGACCATGGTTCGGGCGCTGTCCGCCTCCCCCATGCGCAGCAGCAGCCAGGCGCGCTCGGCCGCCCAGTCCGCGCCATCAATGTCGGCCGGCGTATCCGTCGCCGACAAAAGCGTGCGCCGCAGCAGGATCGACGCCCAGCGCGACAGGATCGGCGCATGCGTCTCCTTCATCAGCGCGGCGAGATATTTGCCCGACTGGTTGCCGAACGCATCCGGCTCCAGCCCGCGCGTCTGCGGCGTCAGTGCGCCGATACGGGCGAGCGAACGGCGCGCGCTATCCGGCAGATCATATTTCGCCTTTTCCGCCGCCAGTTCTTCGGGCGTCAGTTCTTCTTCGGCGGTTGCATTGTCCGCTTCGGCCAGCAACGACAGATCCGGCGGCGTTGCCGGGTTGAGGGTCGGCAAGGCGGGCGCTGCGGGCGTGCCAGGTGCCGGACGCGCGGGCGTTGGTGCAGGCGTCGGCGCTTCGGGCGCATCGCCAAAGCCCGGCGGCAAGAGCGATTCGGGTGCCTGTTGCGCGACCACAGGCAAAGCGAGGGCCAGGGCAAAGCTGCCCAGCGCCCATTTCGCTCTGCTCCCTTTAGACGTGCCCCCCTTGACCCGCATATGCCTTACTGGCCCAGCTTCTCAGCGGGGATGGCCTTTTCGACCTGCACCTGCGGCTGTTCGCCGCCGCGTGACCAGAAGAAGGCGAGCAGAAGAATGACCAGCAGGACAAGGGCGATGGGCAGGATCGGCAAGTTGGTGCCACGGCGGCGGCTGCTGCCTTCAAAACTGCTGAAATTGCGATTTTTCTTCATGTGTCCTTCTGCGGCTGAGCCGGGCGACGAGCAAAAGATGCGATTTGCCTCTGTGACGGGGGGCTGTATAGCCCCGCTCGGCATGCAGCGAAACAGCAAATTCCTCCCATCCGTCGACCGGCGCGGTCCCATCGTCCTGGTGGGGATGATGGGCGTGGGCAAATCGACGGTCGGGCGGCGGCTCGCGGCCCGGCTGGGGCTGGCGTTCGTCGATGCCGATGAGGAAATCGAAAAGGCGGCGGGCATGAGCGTGAGCGAGATTTTCGCCCGCTATGACGAAGCCTATTTCCGCGATGGCGAGCGGCGGGTGATCGCAAGGCTGATGGATGGCGCGCCCAAGGTGATCGCGACTGGCGGGGGCGCCTTCATGCAGGAGGACACCCGTGCGCTGATCCTGGAGCAGGCGACGGCGATCTGGCTGGATGCGGATATCGATGTGTTGGTGGACCGGGTTTCGCGGCGGGAGGGGCGGCCGTTGCTCAAGGATCGCGATCCGCGCACGGTGCTGACCGAACTGACGGCGGTGCGCAATCCGGTCTATGCGCTCGCCCCCATCCACGTCAAAAGCGTCGCCGCACCGCATGAAGTGACGGTCGAACGCATCATGGAGCAATTGACGGCATGGCAATAGTGCAGGTCGCGCTGGGTGCGCGCAGTTACGACATCCCGATCGAACAGGGCGCGCTCGATCGTGCGGGCGATCTCCTCAGCCCCTATGCCCGCAACGGGCGGCTGGTGGTCGTCACCGACGCGCATGTCGCGGCCGCGCAACTGCCACGGCTGGACGCCAGCCTGCGCGCGGTTGGTATCATGGCCGAGCCGATCATCCTGCCGCCGGGCGAACAGACCAAAAGCTGGCGGCATCTGGAGCAATTGCTCGACGCGCTGCTAGCGCTGGAGATCGAGCGCGGCGACCATGTCGTGGCGCTGGGCGGCGGCGTGATCGGCGATCTGGTCGGCTTTGCCGCGTCGATCCTCAAGCGCGGCTGCCATTTTATCCAGGTGCCGACCACTTTGCTGGCGCAGGTGGATTCATCGGTGGGCGGCAAGACTGCGATCAACACGCAGGCGGGCAAGAATCTGGTCGGCAGCTTCTACCAGCCCGCTCTGGTGCTGATCGATCCGTCGACGCTCGACAGCCTGCCGCCGCGCGAAACCCGCGCGGGCTATGCCGAGGTCGTCAAATATGGCCTGATCGACGATCCCGCCTTCTTCGCCTGGTGCGAGGCGCATGCCGGCGACCTGCTGGCGGGCGACCCCGCCGCGCGGACCTATGCGATCGAACGCAGCGTCCGCGCCAAGGCGGCGATCGTCGCCGATGACGAACGCGAGACATCGGGTCGCCGCGCGCTGCTCAACCTTGGCCACACATTCGGCCATGCGTTGGAGGCGGATACCGGCTTTTCCGACACATTGCTCCATGGCGAAGGCGTTGCGGCGGGCATGGCGCTGGCGTTTCGCTATTCGGCGCGGCTTGGCTTGTGCCCGCAGGCGGATGCCGACCGGGTGACCGCGCATCTGCGGTCGGTCGGCCTGCCCTACGATCTCGCCACCGCGCATGTCACCGCCGACGGCGCAGCATTGGTGGGCCATATGCTGCACGACAAGAAGATGGCGGCGGGCACCCTGCCCTTCCTGCTGGCGCGCGGCGTCGGCCAGACATTCCTGTCGAAGGATGTCGTGCTGGACGATGTGGCAGCATTTCTGGATGCGGATCGGGCGGGGTAACGCCCTCGCGCCCGCAACGACATATATTATCGGAAGTCATTTCCGTTCGCTTCGAGTGAAGTCGAGAAGCGGCAAGCACTGTGCGGACGTTTCTCGACTTCGCTCGAAACGAACGGAACCTCTCTTCCCAAAACTAAAAAAGGCGCCCAGTGGGCGCCCTTTTCGTTCAACCATGGAAGGCCGATTACTTCTTCAGCGTCAGACCACCGAAACGCTTGTTGAAGCGTGCCACCTGGCCACCCGTGTCCATCTGACGGTTGCCGCCGGTCCAGGCCGGGTGCGACTTGGGGTCGATGTCGAGCGCCAGCGTGTCGCCTTCCTTGCCCCAGGTCGAGCGGGTCTGGAAGGTCGTGCCGTCGGTCATCTGCACGGTGATCATGTGGTAGTCGGGGTGGGTATTGGCCTTCATGGCGTAACGCTCCGTATGTGCCGGTTCCGACCGGCTGTGGATGCTGTAAATAGCGAAGGCGCGCCGTTAGCGGGTTCGGCGCGCCTTGGCAAGGGATAACCCCCAGTCGTCATGCCAGCGGACGCTGGGATGACGGAGGGTTGGCTCAATCCTTGGGCGGATCGGCGATCATCGCGACGAACTGCGCTTCGGCGGCCAGCTTGTCGCCGATCATCGCCTTGCCGCTGAACTTGCAGATCGCGCCGCGATTCTGCGTCACTTCGACATGCAGGTCGAGCAGGCAGCCCGGCTCCACCGGCGAGCGGAACTTCGCGCCGTCGATGCTCATGAAATAGACGAGCTTGCCGGTGTCGGCGAGTTGCATCGATTCCACCGCCAGCACGCCAGCCGCCTGCGCCATAGCTTCGACGATCAGGACGCCAGGCATGATCGGCCGGGTCGGGAAATGCCCCTGGAAAAAGGGTTCGTTTACCGAAACTGCCTTGATCGCGTGGATCGACTGGTTGGGCACCAGCGACACCACGCGATCGATCAGCAGCATCGGATAGCGATGCGGCAGCGCAGCCATGACCCGACGGACATCCATCGGGCCAAGCGCGGTCGTTTCAACCTCTCCCGTCATTCTTATCAGCGCGACTTGGGAGCCTGCGCCGGGGCAGCGGCGGGCGCTGCCTGGCGACCACCGGGCTGCCAACCGGCAGGCGGGGTGATCGACACGCTGGGAACCAGTGCATTAAGTTCGGTGATGACGGCCGGGGTGATGTCCGCGCCTGCGCCGAAGCTCTCGGTCGCGGCCTTCTTGACCACGATTTCCGACTTGGTCTTGGCGGTTGCCGCCTTCAGCGCATCGTTTAGCTTGGCGACGAGCTGTTCCTCGACATAGGCGCGCGCGATGGCGATGGGCTGGCCCATGCGCTGCAGTTCGGCCTGCGCAGTCTGCTGCGTCTGCTGATATTGCTGATACTGGGTTTCGATCGCCGGGGTCGGCTTGTTGCCCGCTGCCGTCAATGCGGCCTGGAGCGCATCGCCCTTGGTCTTGAGGTCCGCTTCGATCGCAGTGCGGCGCGTGTTGAGCGCGTCGATCTGCGGCTTGTAGGTGGTCTGCATCTGGCTGATCGCGGTCGTGTAGGCCGTGCTCTTGGCAACAGCTTCTTCCAGATCGACGACGGCGAGGCCCGACTTGGTCTGGGCAACGGCCGGCATGGCGGTCAGGGCGATGGCGGTCATGGGCGCAAGAGCGAGCGCCGCGGCTTTGAACATGGTCTTCATCAGAATTGAGTCCCTACGTTGAAGGTAATGAGCTTGTTATCGTCGCCAGGTTCCTTGAGCAGCGCCCTGGCAATGTCGATGCGGAACGGGCCGAAGGGCGAATTCCAGTTGACGCCAAAGCCAACCGACAGACGCGGCTTGAGCGTATCGCCGAGATAGACTTCTTCGAAGGCACCACCAGCATAACTGGCCACGAACCCGGTCGGCGCCGCGTCGCAGTTGCCGATGGAAGGCGCCCGGACCTGTGTCGTCGAACCGGTATTGCCCGGTGCAGGCGCCACGGTGCAATAGCCCGCAAATGTGCCATCGCCATTCACAAGGGTCGGGTTCTTCAACCCAGCGACGGCACCGACATCCATGAAGATCGACGGACGAAGGCCCATTTCGCGTGCGCCGGAGCCAAGCGGAATTTCGACTTCGGCGCGAGCGAGATAGTAGATCTTGCCGCCCAGCGCGTCATCGGACACGTTATTGTTGCTATTGTCGCGAACATAGCTGGTCGAACCATCGTCGTTGGTCTGCGGTTGCAGATAGAAGCGCTTTACGCGCGGGCCGACACCGCGAATGTCGAAGCCACGGAACTGCGGTTCACCCAGGAAGAAGCGATCGACCAGCCGGACCTTTTCGACCAGTTCGCCGGTTGCATCGCGGCGTTCGCCTTCCAGGCTGTGGATATAGCCGCCTTCGGCCGAGACCGAGAAGATGAAGCCACTGCCCAGCGGGAAGAATTTGGAGCCGTTGATCCGGGTCTTGATATATTTGACGTTACCGCCAAGCCCGGCAAAATCCTGGCTCAGCACGACGTTGTGCCCGCGTGTCGGGCGGATGCGGTTGTCGCGCGTGTCGTAGATCAGCGAATAGCCAAGCGACGACGTGGTGCGCTTGCCGATCGCATCGCACAGATAACGACCCGCGATGAGGGGATCGCACTCGCGCGTGCCGTCGCCGTCCGTGTCCGAATAATAAGTATCTTCGTCCAGCGTCGTATCATCGAAATTGAGCTGATAGCGCAGCGCCAGCGACATATATTCAGTGATCGGCACACCCGCACGCAACTGGATACCCGTCGACGTATTCTCATAGGTCGTGTCGCGCGTGTTGCTGGTCAGATAGCGGAAGCTGTTGAGGTCACGGCGATAGATGTCGCCGCCCAGCGCGATATTCTTGTCCATGAAATAGGGTTCGGTGAAACCCAGTTCGATCGACTTGGAATAGGCCGAATAATTGACCGAGGTGCGCAGTTCCTGGCCCTTGCCGCGGAAGTTGCGCTGGGTGATCGACGCCGACACGATGAAGCGTTCCAGCGACGAGAAGCCCGCCGACAGCGACAATTCGCCGGTCGATTTTTCCTGCACGTTGGTTTCGAGGACGATGCGGTCGGGCGCGGAACCCGGCTTCTGCTCGACATCGAGCTTTTCCTGGAAATAGCCGAGCGAATTGATCCGGTCCTTCGACCGCTTGACCAGGAAGCTGTTGAACGCATCCCCTTCGGCCAGACGGAATTCGCGACGGACGACCTTGTCC
This sequence comes from Sphingobium sp. SA2, assembly GCF_032227065.1. NCBI lineage: Bacteria > Pseudomonadati > Pseudomonadota > Alphaproteobacteria > Sphingomonadales > Sphingobiaceae > Sphingobium > Sphingobium sp. SA2. The sequence goes on along the minus strand of NZ_JAPMXX010000006.1, from coordinate 1,809,616 downwards.
TGCGTCAGCGTATTCCCGTTGATGTCGACGCGCTCGACATAGACGCGCGGGGCGTTGGCGATCCGGAAATTAATCCCCATCGTCAGCGTATCCTTGTCGCGGTTGAAGTCCGGCGACACTTCGGCAAAGGCATAGCCGAACAGGCCGGCAGTCTCGCTCAGCGTATCGACCGTATCCTCGACCTGCTTGGCGTTATACCAATCGCCCTTCTTCATCGGCAGACGCTTGGTCAGGCCATCGCCCGACAGGTCGCGAATGTCCGATTCGACCTTCACATCGCCGAATTTGTAGCGCTCGCCCTCTTCCACCACATAGGTGATGATGAAGTCCTGCTTGTCCGGCGTCAGTTCGGCGACCGCCGAAATCACGCGGAAGTCGGCATAGCCTTCGGTCAGATAATATTGGCGCAGCTTCTGCTGGTCATAGGCCAAGCGATCGGGATCATAGCTGGTGCCCGACGAGAAGAGACGGAACCAGCGTGACTGTTTGGTCACCATCTGGCTGCGCAGCGCACCGTCCTTGAACTTCTCGTTGCCGATGATGTTGATCTGGCGGACCTTGGACTTAGGGCCTTCGCTGATCTCATAGACGATATCGACGCGGTTCTGGTCCAACTGCACCAGTTTCGGCTCGATCGTCGCGGCAAAGCGGCCCTGGCGGCGATAGAGTTCGACAATGCGTGCGACGTCGGCGCGCACCTTGGACCGGGTATAGATTTGGCGCGGGGCGAGCTTGATTTCCGGCCGGATCTTGTCGTCCTTCAGCCGCTTATTGCCTTCCAGCACGATGCGGTTGATGACCGGATTTTCCTTCACCTCGACGGTCAGGGCACCATTGTCGTTGCGGATCTGGACGTCGGCGAACAATTCCGTCTCATACAGGTCGCGCAAGCCCTGATCGAGGCTTTCCTGGCTGTAGGGCTGGCCGATGCGCAGCTTGGTGTAGGACAGGACGGTGCCGGATTCGAGCCGCTGCGTGCCGGTGACGGTGATGCTGCTGATCGTGCCCTGTGCTGCGGGCAGCGACGCGGGCGCAACCACGGGCGCGGGCGCGGCAGCATCCTGTGCCATGGCCGGGAGCGCAGACAGACCTGCGATCATCGTCGTCGCCAACAGGGCGACCATGACCGGGCGCTGCCTTTTGCTGCTGTTCATCGCTGTCACCCGCATCACCTCAAAAACTCGAAAAATTTTGTTTCCGCCGCAACAGACGTCGCCAAACCGGGCTTCCCTGCCCGATGCGCGTCAACCGATCAAGCCGGACAGGCTCTTCCACAGCCCGAAAGACGACAAATCGTTGAAAGTCACCAAAACCATTACCGTCATCAGCAGCGCCAAGCCCGATCGATAGGCCCATTCCTGCACCTGCGGGCTGACCGGCCGACGCTGCAGCGCCTCAATGCCGTAAAACAGCAGATGCCCGCCATCCAGCATCGGGATTGGCAATAAGTTGATGAACCCCAAGTTAATCGAGATGAGCGCCATGAAGGTGAGGAAGCCGAACAGCCCCATCATCGCGGCCTGGCCGGAGACATCGGCGATCTTGAGCGGTCCGCCCAATTCCTTGACCGATCGGCGTCCGGTGATGATCTGGCCGAGGCCGTCCATGGCGGACACGAACATCTGGCCCGTCCGCAATGTACCGACCACCGGGATCTCCCACAGCGCGATGTCGCGGAATTCGACCTTGTCGGACATCACGCCCAATTGGCCGAGGCGGAAGATATTGCCGAACCGGTCCTTTTCGATCCGCTCGCCAGCCGCGATCGTCATGGCGGTGCGCTGACCATCGCGTTCGATGACGTAGGGCAGGACTTCACCCGGACGCAGCGACACGATCGGCGCGATGTCGGTGATGCTGTCGATCTGACGCCCCATGATCGACACGATGCGGTCGCCGGGGCGCAGGCCTGCCTTTTCAGCGGCCGATGCGGGCGCGACCTGCTGGACCACGGGCGGGCTGACCGGATCGCCCTTCCAATAGGCAAGGCCGCCCAGCAGCAGGATCGCGAACAGGAAATTGACCGCAGGCCCCGCCGCGACGATCGCTGCGCGCTGCCATACCGGCTTGGCGGGAAAGCTCTCGGCCCGATCCTGCGCCGACATTTGCAGCCAGGCGGGATCGGCCTGACTGGCCGCGTTCATGTCGCCCTTGAAGCGGACATAGCCACCCAAGGGGAGCGCCGCGAGCCGCCAGCGCGTGCCGCGCTTGTCCACCCAGGCCAGCAGTTCGGGGCCAAAGCCGATGGAGAAGGCCTCCGCCTTCACGCCGCACCAGCGCCCGACGATATAATGGCCGAACTCATGCACGAAAACGAGCGGCCCTATGACCGCGACGAAAGCGAGAACGGTCAGCAGGAAACCGGGATTTTCTAACAAGCCGTCAATCTTTCCATCACTTGGCCCGCCATGACGCGCGCCGCAGCATCCGCCGCCAGCACATCCGCAATGGCATGAGGCGCAGGCGCGCTATAGCGGGTCAACACTTCCTCCACAATCATGGCGATATCAAGGAAGCGGACGCGCCCGGCGAGAAAAGCGGCCACCGCGACTTCGTTGGCAGCGTTCAGGATTGCCGGAACGGCCCCGCCCGCCTCGGCCGCCTGCCGCGCTAAGCGCAGCGCAGGGAAGCGATCGGGGTCTGGCGCTTCGAAATCAAGCCGACCGATCCGCGCCAGATCGAGCGGTTGGCACGGCGTAGCGATCCGCCGGGGCCAGGCCAGGGCGTGGGCGATCGGAATACGCATGTCGGGCGAGCCCAATTGCGCCAAGGTCGACCGGTCGCGATATTCGACCATCGAGTGGATCACCGATTGGGGATGGACCAATATCTCGATCCGATCGAGTCCAACCGGGAAGAGATAGGCCGCTTCGATAAATTCCAGCCCCTTGTTCATCATCGTCGCGCTATCGACGCTGATCTTCGCGCCCATCGACCAGTTGGGGTGCGCGACCGCCTGCTGCGGCGTGATGTCCGCCATCTCGGCGCGACTGCGGGTGCGGAACGGGCCGCCGCTGGCGGTCAGGATGATCCTTGCGACATCGTCCAGGGTGCCGCCTGCAAGACACTGGAATATCGCATTATGTTCGCTGTCCACCGGCAGCAATGTCGCGCCGGAAGCGCGCGCCGCCTCCATCATCAGACCGCCCGCCGACACCAGTGATTCCTTGTTGGCCAGCGCCACCGTACCGCCCGCCTTGAGCGCGGCCATGGTAGGCCGCAGCCCGGCGCAACCCACGATCGACGCCATGGTCCAGTCGGCCCCGGACCCCGCGACATCGACCAGCGCCTCTTCACCCGCGGCCGCCTCGACACCCGACCCGGCCAGTGCAGCCTTGAGCGCGTCATAGCGCGCCGGGTCGCCGATCACAGCAATCTGCGCGCCGGTTGCCTTAGCTGCTTGCGCCAGCCCCTCGACATCGCTGTTCGCGGTCAGCGCGACGACCTGATAAGCATCCGGTTCGCGTTGGATGAGGTCGAGCGTGGACATGCCCACCGAGCCGGTCGCGCCAAAGATCGACACCGTCCGCATCACGCCTGTCCCACCATCAGATAGAGCAAGGCAGCGAGTGGCGCGGCGGCCACTACGCCATCCAGCCGGTCCATCACCCCGCCATGGCCGGGCAGCAGCATCCCGCTATCCTTGACCCCTGCGCGCCGCTTCATCGCGCTTTCGAACAGATCGCCCAATTGCGCCGCCACCGCCAGCAGGCCGCTCGCCGCCGCCAACTGGATCGGCAGGCCAGCGAAACGATGCAACAGAAAGCCCGTGATCAAAGCCGCAAGGACACCCCCGGCCAGCCCCGCCCAGGTCTTGGACGGGCTGATGCGCGGCGCGAGCTTGGGACCGCCGATCGAGCGACCCGCGAAATAGGCGCCAATGTCGGTCGCCCAAACCAGCGCCAGCGCCCAGAAGGCGAGCAGAAGTCCGTAAAGATTGGGTTCCTGCCCGCGCAGGAACAGCAAGGCCATCACCGGCACGCAGACATAGAATATGCCACACGCCAGCCTGTATCCGCGCGTCGCGGCCATCACGAACAGGAAGGCCGCGATCATCAGGCCGACTGCAAAGCCGTCCACGCCAGCCGCCAGCGGGCACAGGATCGCCAGCGGCACCGAGACGGCGAACATAGACAGCTTTCGCTGTTCGGCGGTTGCGCCATTCAGGTCCGCCCATTCGCCCTGCATCAATACGCCAGCGACCGCGAGCAGCAGCCAGAAGAGCAGACCGCCCGACAGCAAGGCACCGACCGCCATCGCGATCAAGGCGACACTGACGATGGCGCGGGTCTTCAATTCGCTCGCCATCGCCTACAAGCCGCCGAAACGGCGGTCCCTTAGACGGAAGGCATCAAGCGCGCGTGCCAGTTCCGCCGCATCGAAATCGGGCCACAGCATGTCGGTGAAATAGAGTTCGGCATAGGCGGCCTGCCACAGCATGAAGTTGCTGAGCCGTTGTTCGCCCGATGTGCGGATCAGCAGGTCGAGCGGTGGCAGATCGGCGGTATCGAGCGCCGCGCCGATCGTCTCAACGCCAATCTCGTCCGCGCGTATCTCGCCGCAGGCGACACGCTGCGCCAGTTGCTGGGCCGCGCGCACCATTTCGTCCTGCGCGCCATAGTTGAGCGCGATGGCGATGACCGGGCCGCTATTGGCGGCGGTACGCGCAACGGCCGCCTCGATCAGATCAACCAGCGACGGGTCGAGCACGCGATAATTGCCGATCACCCGCAGCCGGACGCCATTCGCGTGAAATTCGTCCAGATCCGCCTGGATGAAATGGCGCAGCAGACCCATCAGGTCGGCCACTTCGCTGGGTGGGCGCTTCCAGTTCTCGGACGAGAAAGCGTAGAGCGTCAGACATTCCAGCCCCATGTCGCGGGCCGCGCGCGCGACCCGGCGCACCGCTTCCACCCCGGCACGATGACCGGCGATGCGCGGCAGCAGGCGCTTCTTGGCCCAGCGGCCATTGCCATCCATGATGATGGCGACATGGCGTGCGCCATGGGCAAGCGCGGTGCTGGTCAGGTCGGGTTTGGCTTGCGTGGCCATCAGATCAGGATGCGGGCAATGGCCACGAAAGGAAAGCCCCGGCTTACTGGCCGAGGATTTCCTTTTCCTTCGACGTCGCAGCGGCGTCGATGTCGGCGATGATGCTGTCGGTCAACTTCTGAACTTCGGTTTCCAGGCGCTTGCGCTCGTCCTCGCTGATTTCGCCCTTCTTTTCATCGGCTTTCAGGCTGTCCATGCCGTCGCGGCGGACGTTGCGGACAGCGATGCGTGCACCCTCGGCATATTTGCTGGCGAGTTTGGCCAGTTCCTTGCGCCGGTCTTCGGTCAAATCGGGGATCGGCAGGCGCAGCGTCTGGCCATCGGTAATGGGGTTGAGGCCGAGGCCCGCCGAGCGGATCGCCTTGTCGACCGGGCCGACATTGGTCTTGTCCCACACCTGGACCGACAACATGCGCGGCTCAGGGGCGGACACGGTCGCGACCTGATTCAACGGCATGGATGCGCCATAGACGGTGACGGTCACCGGATCCAGCAGCATCACATTGGCGCGGCCGGTACGCAGGCCGGACAGATCGCCACGCAGCGATTCGACGGCACCGGCCATGCGGCGTTCCAGATCGGATTTGTCATATTGGGCCATGATGTCAGCGCTCCTGATTATGCACGATCGTCGCGACGCCCTGCCCCGCCAACACTGTCGCCAGGTTGCCGGTTTCGCGGATGTTGAACACGACGATGGGAATATTATTTTCGCGGCAAAGGGCAATGGCGCTTGCGTCCATAACCTTTAGGTTATCGGTCAGCACTTGGTCGAAGCTGATCTCGTCATAGCGGGTCGCGTCGGCCACCTTCTTGGGATCGGCATTATAGACGCCATCGACGCTGGTGCCCTTGAAGATCGCGTCGCAATTCATTTCGGCGGCCCGCAAAGCGGCGGTCGTGTCGGTGGTGAAGAAGGGGTTGCCGGTGCCCGCCGCGAAGATGACGATCCGGCCCTTTTCCATATGCCGCACCGCCTTGCGCCGGATATAGGGTTCACACACCGACGCCATCGGGATCGCCGACTGTACGCGGGTGTCGTAGCCGAGCTTTTCCAGCGCATTCTGCACCGCCAGCGCGTTCATGACCGTGGCCAGCATGCCCATATAATCGGCGCTGGTTCGGTCGAACCCCTTCGCTGCACCAGCCAGCCCCCGAAAGATATTGCCGCCGCCCACGACGACGCACAGCTCGAATCCCGCATCACGCGCCGCCGCAATCTCGCCTGCGACACGATTGACGGTTTCCGGCTCGATGCCGAACTGGCCCTGCCCCATCAGGACTTCACCGGACAACTTCAACAGGATGCGCTTGTAGGCAGGCCGGGTCATAGGCGGTGGGGAGTCCATGTTGCTAGCGGGAAGGCCAGCGATCATTAGTCAGCCCAGCGCCCAATGCCAAGGGGCGTTTGTCGTCAAATATTACGCAGCGCCATGGGATGGCCTTTGCTGTCCCGCAATTACCGTCATCCCGTGGGACCGTCAGCAGGGACGATCGGGCAGGCAGGGCGGTCCGCCACTGCCCCGTGGAGCCTTCCCGCCCCGCGACGGGGGCCGCAACTCATCCATGGTCAGCCAGCCATCATGATTGGCATCGGCCGCATCGAACCGTTTGCCTTGATAGGCCAGCAATTCTTCGAGCGAGAGGCCCGCGTCATAATTGCTGTTGGCGTTGGTGATCAGGCCGACGCTGAGCGGCTCGATAAGCGCGGCGAGGCTCATGCTGCCAGGGTCATCGCCGACATCGGGCAGGAGGACTTCGGCGATCGGACCGTCCCGGTCACCGGTCCCGGCCACTTCCGACGAGGCCACCGAACCCATTTGCCGCTGCCAGGCGACGAATTCCTCATAACTCACCGCACCATTATGATTGCTGTCGATCCTGGTGAAGCGCGCGCGAATGAGGGTCTCGCGCCGGGCATCGAACAGGCTACGCAATTCGGCGATCATGACCATGCCATCGCGGTTGACGTCGCCTTCCCGGAACATCGCCGTCACGACCTTGTCGAACTGCGCCCGTTTGATCGGCTTGGGCGGCGTAGGTTGGCGCGGCCCGCCCCTAACGCCGGGTGGTCCGCCGCCGCCGGGAGGGCCACCAGTGCCGCCGCCCTGCATATCGCCACCCATCCCGCCCTGCGCCAGCACGGGGGCCGTACATAATAGCAGCGACGCCAGCGCGCCGGACAATATCTTGTGCATCGACAATGCAAACTCCGCCAAAGTCGGAGACAGGCAGGCGGATAGCCATCCAGCCGCGCACGCCCCCGAAGCCACGTCTGCGGCAGAGACGGCACGGTGTTGGCAATTCAGTAGACGAGAAGATTGCTCAATGGCGCCTATCGCCCGATGCGACGGTCGCCAAAAAAAAGAGCGCCCAGCGGGGCGCTCTTTTCCTTGTTTCAGACTGTACGTCCGTATGTCAGACGCCGGCAGCCGCCGCGACTTCCGCCGCGAAGTCGCTGACTTCCTTTTCGATGCCTTCGCCCAGCTGGAAGCGGACATAGCCCTTCAGGCTGATCGATGCGCCGGCTTCCTTGGCGGCCTTGGCAACGACGTCGGCGACCGGGGTCTTGTTGTCCATCACGAACAGCTGCGAGAGCAGCGCGTTTTCCTTGGCGAACTTGGCCACTGCGCCATCGACCATCTTGGCGACGATCTCGGCAGGCTTGCCCGATTCGGCGGCCTTTTCAGCAGCGATCGCGCGCTCACGCTCCAGCAGCGACGGATCGATGTCCGACGCGGCCAGCGCCAGCGGGAAGGCAGCGGCGATGTGCATCGCGATCTGCTTGCCCAAAGGCTCCATGACCTCAGCCGAGGCATCGCCTTCCAGCGCGACCAGCACGCCGATCTTGCCGAGGCCCGGCGCAGCAGCATTGTGGACGTAGGGAACGACGACGCCCTGGCTCACTTCGACATGGCCGACGCGGCGCACGGTCTGGTTCTCGCCGATGGTGGCGATGTTGGCGACCAGCTTTTCAGCGACCGTGCCGCCCGACGGATAGGCAGCGGCTGACAGCGCTTCGGCGTCGGCAGCGCCGGTTTCGAGCGCGATCGTCGAGACGGTGCGGACGAAATCCTGGAACTGTTCGTTCTTGGCGACGAAGTCGGTTTCGCTGTTCACTTCGACGGCAACACCCTTGGTCCCGGCAACGGCAACACCGACCAGACCTTCGGCCGCGGTGCGGCTCGACTTCTTCTGCGCAGCGGCCAGACCCTTGGCGCGCAACCAGTCGGTTGCCGCTTCGATGTCGCCATTGGCTTCGGTGAGCGCCTTCTTGCAATCCATCATGCCCGCGCCCGAACGGTCGCGAAGTTCCTTGACGGAAGCGGCGGTAATATCGGCCATGTTTCGGCTCCTAAATCAGTGTGGTTCAAATATGCGGCAGGGCGCGTCTCTGAAAGAGCGCGCCCTAGCCTGTCATTCTTTCAGTTGCGCGACGCTCTTAGGCTTCGGCGACAACCTCTTCCGCCATCGGCTCGTCCATCGCGCCAAGGTCGACGCCCGAAGCCTGCTGCGCACCACGGTTGCCCTTGGTCGCGGCGGCCGCAATGGCGTCGCAATAGAGGCGGATGGCGCGGCTGGCGTCGTCGTTCGCGGGGACCGGGAAGGCGATGCCGTCGGGCGAGACGTTCGAATCGAGGATCGCGACGACCGGGATACCCAGCGTGTTGGCTTCCTTGATTGCCAGTTCTTCCTTGTTCGCGTCGATCACGAACATGACATCGGGAATGCCGCCCATGTCGCGAATGCCGCCGAGCGACATTTCGAGCTTCTCATGCTCGCGCGTCATCTGAAGCACTTCCTTCTTGGTCAGGCCGTGGGTGTCACCCTGCAGCTTTTCCTCAAGGGTCTTCAAGCGCTTGATCGAACCGGAAATCGTCTTCCAGTTGGTGAGCATGCCGCCCAGCCAGCGATGGTTGACGAAATGCTGGCCGGACTTGCGCGCGGCTTCAGCGATCGGGTCTTGCGCCTGGCGCTTGGTGCCGACGAACAGCACCTTGCCACCGGCGGCAACCGTACCCGACACGAAATCGAGCGCGCGGCCGAACAGGGGCACGGTCTGCGACAGGTCAAGGATGTGGATGCCGTTGCGCTCGCCGAAAATATACGGCTTCATGCGCGGATTCCAGCGATGGGTCTGGTGGCCGAAATGCGCGCCAGCGTCGATCAATTGGTGCATGGTGACAACAGGAGCCGCCATAAGATAATCTCCTTCCGGTTAATGCCTCTGGGAATCGGGAACCGCAGATGGTCTGAAAGACCACTGCCAGCACCGGATATGATGATCCCCATGTGGAATGAGGCGCGCCTTTAACGCCGCAGAAAATAATGTGCAAGGCTTGACTTGCACCGCAAACCGGAACATAAAGTGAACAAACGGAACAAAGGCGGTTAGCTGCCGTTGAAACCGTCATAGTGAGGCCAGCCGTGCAAATGGCAAGATGGAAAGTGACCGTTATGTTCACATTCGTTGCAGCGACCCTGTTTCTTGGCGCATTCCTGATGGCCGTGGGAACCATCGCATGGATGTTCCTGCTCTATCATGACAAGATGATCGCCGCGCTCCAGTTCGAGCCGATCCCGCACACGCCTGTTTACCATGTGCGTATCCGTCGTCCCCGTGCCGCCGATGCAGACCGCGTTTCCGCCGTCCGAGTACCGAACGGCATTTTCGCGGCCTGATCATTTTCTCAGGCGGGCGTTGGCGGTTCCGCCTCGCGGGTCCGCACGACCTTGGCATAGGAGATGATGCCGAACGGTATCAGGGCCACATAGACGGCGCAGAGCAACAGCAGCGTCAGCCAAGGATCAGTTACCAGCAACGCCGCCAGCAACCCGGCAAAGGCAATGACTTCCAACCGGATACGCTTGCGCAACCGCAGCGCCGACCAGCTATAGGTTGCGATGTTGGAGATCATCAGGAAGGCGACGAACGCCGTCCAGGGTGCCACGACATACCAGGCGCGGAACAGATCCTCGCCCGTCACCAACCACAGATAGAGCGGCACGAAGGACAGGCCCGCCCCGGCCGGCGCGGGAACGCCGGTCATGAAACCGGCGGATTTATGCGGCTGTTGTTCCGCATCGATATTGGCGTTGAAGCGCGCCAGGCGCAGCGCGCAGGACAAGGCGTGGGCCAACGCGAAGATCCAGCCGAATTTCGGCATGGCGTGCAGCGACCAGAGATAGAGGATCAAGGCCGGCGCAACGCCGAAGGCGATCGAATCGGACAGCGAATCCAGTTCCGCGCCGAATCGGCTTTCGCCGCGCAGCATCCGCGCGATCCGGCCATCGAGGCCATCCAGCACCCCGGCAAAGATGATCGACAGCACGGCCCGTTCCCAATCGCCCGATATGCCGTAGCGAACGCCGGTCAGACCGAAGCACAAGGCCATCGCCGTCACCGCATTGGGCGCGAGCATGCGCAGGGTGATGCCCCGCCGCATGCCCTGAGGCACGGCGCGCCGCCGCCTCATTGCTGAATACCGGCGACGACCCGGCGATCACCCATTTGCCCCAGGATGGTTTCCCCGGCGATGGTGCGCTGGCCCAGGATCACGCGCGGCGCGGTTCCGGCGGGCAGATAGACATCGACCCGGCTGCCAAAGCGAATGAGGCCGATCCGCTGCCCCGCAGCAACCATGTCGCCAGGCTTGACGAAAGGCACGATCCGGCGTGCCACGAGGCCCGCAATCTGGGTAAAGCCAATGCGGACGCCATCGTGGCGTTCGACCAATATATGCTGGCGCTCATTATCCTCGCTCGCCTTGTCGAGATCGGCATTGAGGAATTTGCCCGAAATATAGACGACCGACTTGATCGTGCCGCCAATCGGCGTGCGATTGATATGGACGTCGAACACGCTCATGAAAATGGACACGCGGATCATCGGCTGATCGCCAAGGCCATCGACGCCCGCCATCTCGCGCGGCGGGGGCACGCGCTGGATCAGCGTCACCAGGCCGTCCGCAGGCGCGATGATCGCGCCTTCATCCTGTGGCACGGCGCGCACGGGATCGCGGAAGAAGGCGAAGACCCAGATCGTCACCATCAGCATCAGCCATCCCAGCACCTCCCATCCCACGAGGAACAGGAGCGCCGTGATCGCGACTGCGATCAGGCCGAATTTCATCCCTTCCGGGTGAACCGAAGGAAAGCGCCATTTGACATTGCCGCCAGCGGCGATCGTGATTTCGTTATTGTCCATGGCCACCATCTTTAGGGAGAGAGCTTCCCCCTGACAACGGCCGATCCCGGCGAAGGCTCCGCTCTGTCATATAACTGTGCGTGCGGAGTTGAACATTCTGCCCGCTTTGCCTAGGGCGATTGCCAAATCCACCCACGATGAAGAAGGCGAACAGGCGCATGGCGAAGATCAAGGTGAAGAACCCGGTCGTTGAGATTGACGGCGATGAAATGACCCGGATCATCTGGGAATGGATCCGCGAGCGGCTGATCCTCCCCTATCTCGACATCGACCTCAAATATTATGACCTGTCCGTCCAGAAGCGCGACGAGACGAACGACCAGATCACGGTCGATTGCGCCAATGCGATCAAGCAATATGGCGTCGGCGTGAAGTGCGCGACCATCACGCCCGACGAACAGCGCGTCGAGGAATTCAACCTCAAGTCGATGTGGAAGTCGCCCAACGGCACGATCCGCAACATCCTGGGCGGCGTGGTGTTCCGTGAACCCATCGTCATCAAGAACGTCCCCCGTCTGGTCCCAGGCTGGACCGACCCGATCGTCATCGGCCGTCATGCCTTTGGCGACCAGTATAAGGCGACCGACTTCCTGGTCCCCGGCCCCGGCAAGCTGCGCCTGATCTGGGACGGCGAAAATGGCGAGAAGATCGAAAAGGAAGTGTTCGACTTCCCGGCCGCTGGCGTTGCCATGGGCATGTACAATCTGGACGAATCGATCCGCGATTTCGCCAAGGCGAGCATGAACTATGCGCTCGATCGCGGATGGCCGCTGTACCTTTCGACCAAGAACACCATCCTCAAGGCCTATGATGGCCGCTTCAAGGATCTGTTCCAGGAAGTGTTCGACGCCGAATTCGCCGACAAGTTCAAGGCGGCGGGCATTGTCTATGAGCATCGCCTGATCGACGACATGGTCGCGTCCGCGCTCAAGTGGAGCGGCAAGTTCGTCTGGGCCTGCAAAAATTACGACGGCGACGTCCAGTCCGACACCGTGGCGCAGGGCTTCGGCTCGCTCGGCCTGATGACCTCGGTCCTGCTGTCGCCCGACGGCAAGACGGTGGAAGCCGAAGCGGCGCATGGCACCGTGACCCGCCACTATCGCCAGCATCAGCAGGGCAAGGCGACCTCGACCAACCCGATCGCATCGATCTTCGCCTGGACGCAGGGCCTGTCCTTCCGCGGCAAGTTCGACGGCACGCCCGAAGTCACCAAATTCGCCGAAACGCTTGAGCGCGTCTGCATCAAGACCGTCGAAGATGGCGCGATGACCAAGGATCTGGCGCTGCTGATCGGCCCGGAACAGGCATGGATGACGACGGAACAGTTCTTCGAACAGATCCGCGTCAATCTGGAAGCCGAAATGGGCAAGTGGAACTGATAGGCTTCTGAAGCTTTCAGTACGGAAACGGAATGAGGCGGTGCCGATTATTCGGTGCCGCCTTTTCCATAGCCATCGCGCCGAGGGAATGAAGCCATGACGACAGCCACGCAGAAACGCCTTGAGGTGCGCCCGGCGGTGCCGACCGACGTGCGCGCGATCATCCGACTTATCGCCCGCGTCTATCCGGGCCTACCCAATTATTCCCCCGCCACCGTGCGCGGCCAGATCAACAATTTCCCCGATGGCTGCTTCGTCGCGCTCTACGATAACAAGGTCGTGGGCTATTGCGCGACGATGCGGGTCAGCAAGGGCATGGCCTTTGCCTGGCATGATTGGGAGGAAATCACCGCCAACGGCTTTGGCACGCGCCACAGCGCGGCGGGCGAATGGCTCTATGGCTATGAGATGGCGGTGGACCCCAAGCTGCGCGGCCTGCGCATCGGCCAGCGCCTCTATGACGAACGCAAGGAACTGGCCGAGCAACTCGATTTGCACGGCATCGTCATTGCCGGCCGGATGCCGGGCTATCTGCGCGCCAAGCGCAAGGTCGAAGGCCCCAAAGATTATCTGGACAAGGTCGCCGCGGGCAAGATCCGCGATCAGGTCGTCAGCTTCCAGCTCAAGAACCAGTTCGAACCGCTGGGCGTGCTGGAAAATTATCTGCCCGAAGACAAGCAGTCCGATGGCCACGCCGCACATCTCGTCTGGCGCAACCCCTATGTCGATCCCGACGAAGCGCCCGAAATGCGCGTGCCGCGCGGCGTCGAAAGCGTCCGCCTGGCCACCTGCCAGTTGCAGGCGCGCGCGGTCGAGGATTTCGAAGGGTTCGTCCGCAACATCGAATATTTCGTCGATGTCGCAGCGGACTATCGCTCCGATTTCATCGTCTTCCCTGAGCTTTTCACCCTGCCCCTACTGTCGTTCGAGACCAAGAAGCTCAACCCGATGGAGGCGATCGACAAGCTCACCAGCTATACCCCGCGCCTGACCAAGGAACTGACGCGGATGGCATTGCAATATAATATTAATATCATCGGCGGCTCCCACCCGACCCGCGCCGACGATGGCGATATCCAGAATATCGCCTATGTCGCGCTGCGCGATGGCTCCGTCCATACGCAGGAAAAGATCCACCCCACCCCGAACGAATCCTTCTGGTGGAACATCAAGGGTGGCGATTCGCTCGACGTGATCCAGACCGACTGCGGGCCGATCGGCGTGCTGATCTGCTATGACAGCGAATTTCCCGAACTGGCCCGCCGCCTGGTGGATCAGGGCGCGCGGATCATCTTCGTGCCCTTCTGCACCGATTCGCGGCTTGGCTATATGCGGGTGCGCTATTGCGCGCAGGCGCGGGCGATCGAAAATCAATGCTACGTCGTGATGTCAGGCAATGTCGGCAACCTGCCCAATGTCGACAATATGGACATTCAATATGCCCAGAGCGCGATCCTGACGCCGTGCGACCTGCCCTTTGCGCGCGATGGCATTGCGGCGGAATCGACCGAAAATGTCGAGACGTTGACGATGGCCGACGTGAACCTGGCCGACCTTAGCTGGGCACGGGCCGAAGGGACGGTCCGCAACCTGCGCGACCGGCGCTTCGACCTCTATCATATCGAATGGGACAGCAATCCCGACCATGGCCATGCGCCCAATGGCGGCCCCGTTCCCGCCGGCGGCCATAATTCACCGGGCGGCGGCTGAGGCGATCAGGCCGCGACCGGTTCCAGCAGCCGGTCGCGCGTCGCCAGCAGCGCTTCGAGCGGCGGCTGATCCGCGCCGCGCGGGGCGCTGGCCATCGCACGATCGAGCCGCGCCCGCGACTCTATCTGCATGTCCGGCAGCGCCCCGGCAATGGCGACCATGTCGTCCATCCGCCCCCAGCAGTTGAGCGCGAGGTCGCATCCGGCCGCAACGACACCTGCGGCCAGCTCCGCGATGCTGCCATCCAGCGCCTTCATGTCGAGATCATCGGACATCAGCAGGCCGTCAAAGCCGATGGCATCGCGAATGATCCCGCCGATGACCTTGGGCGACAGGCTGGCGGGCTGCTCTGCATCCCAGGCGGTATAGACGACATGCGCCGTCATCCCCATCGGCGCCCAGTTCAACGTGCGGAACGGGCCAAGATCGGTTTCCAGCACATTGAGGTCGGCCTTTACCACCGGCAGTTCCAGATGGCTATCGACCAGGGCGCGACCATGCCCCGGCATATGTTTGACGATGCCGACCACGCCGCCCTGCGCCAGCCCCTCCAGCGTCGCGCGGCCCAGCGCAGCGACCCGCATCGGTTCGGCCCCCAGCGTCCGGTCGCCCATGATGTCGCTTGCGCCCTCCTGCCGCACATCGAGCAACGGCAGCGCATCAACGGTGATGCCGACTTCGGCGAGCGTCAGGGCGATAGCATGGGCATTGGCCCGCGCCGCCGCAATCGCGCTCGACGGCGCAACATCATAGAGGCGATCGAACACAGCGCCGGGCGGAAAGGCTGGCCAGACCGGCGGGGCCATCCGCGCCACGCGACCGCCTTCCTGATCGATCATGATCAGCAGATCGTCGCGCCCATGCAAGGCGCGCAGATCGTCGGTCAGCGCGCGCAGTTGCGCCCGATCGACGATGTTGCGCTTGAACAGGATATAGCCTGCGGGCTGCGCCTCGGCAAAGAAGGCGCGCTCGTCAGGGGTCAGGGCTGGGCCGGACAGGCCGAAAATGACAGGCTTCATGGCATCGACGGTAACGATATGCGGCCCTTCTGTCGAAGGGCTTTATCCGATCCTAATTGACCATCAGGCAGCTTTCGCCCGCTACCTTGAGCTTGCCGCAAATGACGCTCGCCTGTCCGCCCGCACTGGCGCGCAGGCGATAGACGGTGCCGCCGCCGACCTGGGCCGGTTCGACGGTCATGGCGAGCGGCGCGAGATAGGCGAAGCGCTTGGATAGACGGCTCCACGCATCCTTGGCACCCGCCGCGCTGCCATAGGCGCCCAGTTGGATCATCGCGCCGCCGCTCGCGGCCTTGGTGACGGCAACGGGCGTGTCGCTCGTGCCGTCGGTCACGGGCGCGGAGACGCTTTGCGCAGGCTTGACCGGCACGACTGGCCTAGTGCCGGTGGGCGCAGGCGTGCCCTTGGCCATCGGCGTTTCAGGCACGCGGCTGGGGTCGATCCGCCCGTCACGCGCCACGCCTTCGCTCGCGGCGAAGCTGGCATCGCCCTCGCCATCGAACTTGCGCGCATCGGCTTCGTTTGCGGCGATCTTATAGTCCTGCGGCGGCGCGGCGATGAGTTGCCCTTCACCAGCCAGATTAGCGCCGTTGCGATTCTGCACCCACCACACACCGGCGACGACCGCGCCCACCAGGATCAGGCCGAGCAGGATCAAGCCGAGCAGACGCAGCGGCGAAAGGCTTTCCGGGTCGCTATCGTCGATCGCGGGCTCCAGCCAGGGCAGCCGGTCCTCATCGTCGAAATCGAGTCGACCGCGCCCATAGTCGCTCATCGTCACTTCACTCCGCTTTCATTCACTGCATTTCGGTCAGCGCGACCACGCCCATCAGGGCGAGGCCGTTGCGGATAATCTGCCCTATTCCCTGCGCCAGGGAAAGCCGTGCCGCCGTCATCGCCGGATCGTCGGCCAGGATCACCCGCGCGCGCGGATCGTCATTGCCCATATTCCACCAGCCATGGAACGCGGACGCCAAGTCATTGAGATAAAAGGCAATACGGTGGGGCTCGCGCATCTGCGCTGCCCCTTCCACCACGCGCGGGAATTGCGCGGCGAGCTTGACCAAGCCCAATTCCGCCGTCCCAAGAAGGGACAGGTCGGCTGCGGGAAGCGCAATCCCTGCCTCCTGCGTCCGCCGTCCGAGCGACGAGATGCGCGCATGGGCATATTGGACGTAGAAGACCGGATTATCCTTCGAGGCCTCCACCACCTTGGCAAAATCGAAATCCATCTGCGCATCGGCCTTGCGCGTCAGCATGGTGAAGCGCACGACATCCTTGCCCACTTCGCCCACGACATCGGCGAGCGTCACAAAATTACCCGCGCGTTTGGACATCTTCACCGGCTCGCCATCGCGCAGCAGGCGGACCATCTGAATGAGCTTGACGTCGAACCGCGCCTTGCCTTCCGTCAGCGCAGCGACTGCCGCCTGAATGCGCTTGACAGTCCCGGCATGGTCCGCGCCCCAAATGTCGATCAACTGGTCAGCATACTGCGCCTTTTGGTAATGATAGGCCATGTCGGCGCCGAAATAGGTCCAACTGCCGTTCGACTTCTTGATCGGCCGGTCCTGATCGTCGCCGAACTTGGTCGAGCGGAACAGCGGCAGTTCGACCGGTTCCCAATCGTCGGGCAGTTCGCCCTTGGGCGCTTCCAGCACGCCATCATAGACCAGATCCTGCGCCCGCAGCCAGGCTTCGGCCTGTTCCGGCTTGCCCGCCGCCTGCAATTCCGCCTCGGACGAGAAAATGTCATGATGGATGCCGAGCAGCGCGAGATCATCGCGGATCATGTCCATCATCTTCGCCACGGCGAAGGTGCGGAAGGTCACCAGCCAATCACCCTCCGGCGCATCCACGAACCGATCGCCATATTCGGCGGCCAATGCTTGGCCCACCGGGACGAGATAATCGCCCGGATACAGGCCTTCGGGGATGGCGATCGTTTCGCCCAGCGCTTCGCGGTAGCGCAGGTGCGCCGACCGGGCGAGGACATCGACCTGCCCGCCCGCGTCATTGATATAATATTCGCGGATCACCTTATGCCCGGCATATTCCAGCAGCGTGGCAAGCGCGTCGCCCACCACTGCGCCCCGGCAATGGCCCATATGCATGGGGCCTGTCGGGTTAGCGGAGACATATTCGATATTGACGGTGATGCCCTGCCCCACATCGGACCGGCCATAATCATCGCCATCGGTCTGGATCGCCGCGAGTTCCGCGCGCCATGTCACATCGGTCAATGTCAGGTTGATGAAGCCCGGCCCGGCGATCGAGGCGCTGTCGACCTCTTCGAGCGCTTGCAGCTTGGTAACGATCGCTTCGGCCAAGGCGCGCGGGTTGGTGCCCGCGGGCTTGGCCAGCACCATCGCCGCATTGGTCGCCATGTCGCCATGGCTGGGGTCGCGCGGCGGCTCGACCGTTACCGGCTTGCGGTTGAGGCCAGCGGGCAGAATGCCATCAGCCTCCAGCGCGTCCAGCACGGCATCGAGGTGAGCGGTAAAACGGGTGTAAAGGGACATCAGATTATATCCTGCATCACAAAATGCCGTTCGTCCTGAGTAGCCCCTTCGACTGCCTGCTAAGGCAGGCGCTCAGGACAGGCATTGAGCGAAGTCGAAATGGCGTATCGAAGGATCTGCGCAGCGTGTGATGCTTCGATACGGGCCTTCGGCTTCGCTCAGTCCCTACTCAGCACGAACGGAGATAGGTTAATCGGGTAAGATTAGCGGGTCGCGTTATAGCGCAACTGATCCTGGGTCAGGTTGAACCCGACCAGCAGTTCGAAACTGGTTCGTGCCAGCGCGGCCTTGACGTCCGGCTGGGCGAAGGGGTCGATCGCGGCATCGGCGTCACCGGCCTTGCGCTTCTGGACGATCTTCGCCTGGATGTCGGCGGGCAGCGTGGCCGAGGATTTCTCGACATAGGAGGCGGCCTTCGCCTGCGCGCTGGCGCGATAATCGCCGGGCGCAAAATTCAGAGTCACCTGGCCCACCCGCTTGGCGACCACGGCATTGCCGCCGCGCACAACGGCGGAATAATAAGGCAGCGTCACCTGTCGCGCCGCGCTCGCGTCGCTGCGCCGGGCGTTCACGGTGAAGGTCGCTTCGGTATAGAATTGCGCGCCGTCGGTGCAAGTCGATCGCAGGTCGGTGATGTTCGCCACCACGTCGATCGCCGAGGCATCCGTGCTGTTGGCCGGGTTGAACAGCGTAATGTCACCGGTATAGGCTGGCACCGCCGCCACCGGGCAAGCAGACCGCACTGCGACGATACCGCCGGACGCATCGATTTCTCCCCGGCGCGAACAGCCCGCCAGAGTCAAAGCCAGCATGGCAGTCAGGGCGACACGAGACAGACAGACGTTCCTTGGCACAGGCAGATAATCCTTGGCATGGCCCATCGGCCGAAAGCATCGCGCTTCCTTATCCATCCGCCGCCCCCCACGCAACCGGAAGGAAGCGGCTTTCCTCATGGCTTACATTCGCCTAAGCGCGAAGACATGACCGAGCCAACCGCCGCCCGCCCGCCAATGACTCTCTTGATCGCTGCCCCGCGCGGCTTTTGCGCCGGGGTCGACCGCGCCATCATCATCGTGGAAAAGGCGATCGAAGCCTATGGCGCGCCGGTCTATGTCCGCCATGAAATCGTCCATAACAAATATGTGGTCGACAGCCTGAAGGCGAAGGGCGCGATCTTCGTCGAGGAACTGGACCAGGTGCCCGATGGCGTGCCGGTCGTCTTTTCCGCCCATGGCGTGCCCAAGGCGGTCCCGGCCAAGGCGGAGGAGCGCGGCCTGTCCTATCTCGACGCCACCTGCCCCCTGGTCAGCAAGGTGCATCGCCAGGCCGAACGGCAGGTAGAGCTTGGCCGCCACATCCTCTTCATCGGGCATAAGGGGCATCCCGAAGTCATCGGCACGTTCGGCCAGGTGCCCGACGGATCGATGACGCTCATCGAAACGGTGGAGGACGCAGAAGCGTTCGCGCCGACCGATGCCGACAATCTGGCGTTCCTGACGCAAACGACGCTGTCGGTGGACGATACTGCCGCGATCGTCGCCGTCCTCCAGCGCCGCTTCCCCGATATCGCCGCGCCCAAGGGCGAGGACATTTGCTACGCCACGTCCAACCGCCAAACGTCGGTCAAGGCGATCGCGCCTCGTTGCGATGCGCTCTATGTCATCGGCGCGCCCAATAGCTCCAACTCGCTGCGACTGGTGGAGGTCGCCGAGCGCGAGGGCACCCGCGCCCGGCTGATCCAGCGCGCCGATGAAATCGACTTCGATTGGCTCGACGGCGTGACGACTTTGGGACTGACCGCTGGGGCGTCCGCGCCGGAGATATTGGTCCGCGAAGTCGTGAATGGCCTCGCGGCGCGCTATGACGTGACCGAGGAGATCGTCGAAACCGCGCGCGAAAGCATCGCCTTCAAGCTGCCGCGCGGGCTGGAGGCCGTCTGATCCATGGCCGTCTATACCCAGGTTCCGGCCGAAGAGATCGACGCCTTCCTCACCCGCTATGACGCTGGTCGCCTCGTGTCCGCCAAGGGGATCGCCGAAGGGGTCGAAAACAGCAATTATCTGCTCGAAACCACCGGCGCGGACGGGTCAGGCCATCGCTACATCTTGACCCTCTATGAAAAGCGGGTGGATGAAGCCGACCTGCCTTTCTTCATGGACCTGCTCGACCATCTGGGCGCGCGCGGCTGCCTTGTCCCCCGCTTCATCGCCGATCGCAGCGGCCAGCGATTGCAGCAGTTGGCGGGACGCCCGGCCTGCCTGATCGAGTTCCTGACCGGCATTTCCGTGACCGAGCCGACCCCGGCGCAATCGCGCGCGGCGGGCCAGGCGCTCGGCGAACTGCATCGCGCGGCCGACGGCTTTGCGAGCGAACGCCCCAACGCGCTCGACAAGGCGGGCTGGCATGATCTGGCACGCAAATGCGGTGCCGATTTCGACCAGATTGCCCCCGGCCTCGCCGCGCGGGTCGCCGATGAACTGGCTTTTCTCGACGCCCACTGGCCAGCCGACCTGCCGCGAAGCGTCATCCATGCCGACCTGTTCCCCGACAATGTGCTGATGCTGGGCGACCGGGTGACCGGCCTCATCGACTTCTATTTCAGCTGCACCGATGTCCGTGCCTATGACCTGGCCATCACCCATAGCGCCTGGACGTTCAGCCATGATGGCGCGACCTTCTTTGGCGACCGGGCCGTGGCGCTGGGTGCGGGCTATGCCCAGGCGCACGGTCTAACCGATGCGGAACGCGCTGCCTTCCCGGTCCTGTGCCGGGGCGCGGCGCTGCGTTTCCTGCTGACCCGCGCCTATGATTGGATCAACACGCCGGCCGACGCGCTGGTGACGCGCAAAGACCCGCTCGCCTATCTGCGCAGGCTCGACTTTTACGCCAACGCCGACGCAGCCGACCTGCTCGGCGCATAACCCATGATCCGATCGCCTCTTTCGACGCGATCGGAGGAGACAGCATGACCGACCTGCCCACCGTAGAGATTTTCACCGATGGCGCGTGCAAGGGCAATCCCGGCCCCGGCGGCTGGGGCGCGGTGCTCCGCTTTGGGAGCATGGAAAAGGAAATATCGGGGGGCGAGGCGCAGACGACTAACAACCGGATGGAAATGATGGCCGCGGTCGAGGCGCTCAATGCGCTGAGCAAACCCTGCCGCGTGACGCTCTATACCGACAGCAAATATGTGATGGACGGCATCACCAAATGGATTTTCGGCTGGCAGAAAAATGGCTGGAAGACCGCCGACCGCAAGCCAGTCAAAAATGCCGAAGTCTGGCAGCTATTGGTGCAAGCCACTGCGCGGCATCAAGTGACCTGGCAATGGGTCAAGGGCCATGCCGGTCACCCGGAAAATGAGCGCGCCGACCAGCTCGCCTGCGCCGCGGCGGAGAGCTTCCGCCGCTGACGCCTGCCTCGCGTCAGATATCCTGCGCGATCCGCCCGTACAGCTCCGGCCGCCGATCGCGGAAGAAGCCCATGCCTGCGCGATGGGTGCGCGCCTGCGCTAGGTCCAGCGTCGCCACCAGCGCACCGAAATCCTTGGCATCGCCATCGGCGATCAGGTCGCCCCATTCGTCGCTGATGAAGCTGTGGCCGTAGAAACGCTGGCCATCCTCCTCGCCGATGCGGTTGGCGGCGATCACTGGCATGCAATTGCTGACCGCATGGCCGATCATCGCCCGCCGCCACATGCGGCTGGTGTCGAGGTCCGCATCATAGGGTTCCGATCCGATGGCGGTCGGATAAAACAGCATCTCGGCACCCATCAGCGCCATCACCCGCGCACATTCGGGATACCATTGATCCCAGCAAATGCCGACGCCGATGGTGCCATATTTAGTCGACCACACCTTGAAGCCCGTATTGCCGGGCCGGAAATAATATTTTTCCTCATAGCCCGGTCCATCGGGAATATGGCTCTTGCGATAAACCCCCATGATCTCGCCCTGATCGTCGATCATCGCGAGCGAATTATAATGATGCGGGCCGTCACGCTCAAAGTAACTAGTCGGGATATAAACGCCCAGATCCTTGGCCAGCTTGCGCATTTCCTGCACCGCCGGATGGCTGTCGGTCGGCTGCGCCAGCGCGAACAGCGCTTCGTCCTCGACACGGCAGAAATAGGGGCCTTCGAACAATTCGGGCGGCAGGATGATCTTCGCGCCGCGCGCAGCGGCCTTGGTCACATGCTCGGCCACTTTGGCGATATTCTCGCCCATATCGTCCGAAAAGCTGAGCTGGAGCGCGGCAACGGTCACTTTGGTCATGTCGTCTATTTCTCCGTTCGCCCTGAGCCTGTCGAAGGGCTCCACCGAGCGATAGCGAGGTACCTTCGCTTGCGCTCAGGCGCGGGCTTCGACTTCGCTCAGCCCAAACGGTTGATGTTAAACACTTGGCATTTGCTGGCTGCAGCAATGAAAACTGCCGCCGCCCGACAATATGGCATCGCTGCGCAGCCCGACAATATCCCGCCCCGGAAAGAAAGGAGCCAGCGTATCGAGCGCCGCCTGATCATTGGGCTGACCATAGATGGGCACGATGACGGCCGCGTTGCCGACATAGAAATTCATGTAGCTCGCGGGAATCGCCTCGCCATCGACGATCACTCGCCCCGGCGACGGCATGTCCACCACGGTAACGCCATGGGCGCTCGCCCGCGCGCGCGCATCTGCGTAGATCGCCGCATTGGGATCATCCTCCGTCGTCGCGATCGGCAGCGCCAGCAGCCCTTCGCCAACAAAGCGCGCTAGATTGTCGACATGCCCGTCCGTATGATCGTTCAGCAATCCATCACCGAGCCAGAGCATGTCGGAGAGGCCGAGGCTCCCGGCCAGCAGCGTTTCGATCTTGCCCCGGTCGAGGTCCGGGTTGCGATTGGGATGGAGCAGGCATTGTTCGGTGGTCACGAACAGGCCAGTGCCATCGGTATCGACCGCCCCGCCCTCGAACACCCAATGCTGCGTCGATGTGGGCACGCCGGTCATCGCCGCCAGCCGCGCCCCGATATCCTCGTCGCCCGCCATTTGATATTTGCCGCCCCAGCCGTTGAAGCCGAAATCGACCAAAGCCCGCGCTTTGCCGTCCAACACGGCGATCGGCGCGGTATCGCGCAGCCAGACGTCGCCCAGCGCCTGCACGACGATCGACACGCCGGGCGCGACCAAGGCGCGCGCGGCGTCGGCGTCCCCCTCGTTCGCCACGACCAGCCGCACCTCTTCGCCGCGTCCTTCAGCGTGGAGCGCACTGGCAAAGGCGGCGATCTGCGCCCGCGCTTCGTCAAATGCGCCGGGCCATTCCTGCGGGTTGGTCGGGAAGCCGATCCAGGTCCAGTCGTGCGGTGCCCATTCGGCAGGCATACGAAAAGTCATGCAATGTCGTCCTTACTCGGCGGAAAGGCCGATCCGTGATAGCGGGCGTTAGGCGCGCTCCATAGCGTGCCGGATCGGGTCTGGACAGAGGGCGGGAGCCATGAAGAGAAGAGTTTCGACGATCATAGCGGCGCTGCTGCTGGCGCTGCCCGTCCACGGCAGCGCAGGCGAATTGCCCGATTGGCTGACCGGGGAATGGGTGCAGAAGCGCGACGATCGCTGGAGCGAGGAAGTGTGGACGCTGCCGCGCGGCGGCGTGATGATCGGCGTGGGACGCACCGGGCGCGGCGAAAAGCTGCAATCCTGGGAAGTGATGCGCATCGTTCGCGCAGCCGACGGATCGCTCGCATTCCACGGCGCCCCCGAAGGTGGTCCTGCAACCATTTTCCCTGCGATAGCCGAAGGGGTGCGCGACATCAGCTTTGCCAATCCCACCCATGATTATCCGCAACGCATCCGCTACTGGCGGGAGGGGCGCCTACTCATGGCCGAAACGGCGAATATGGACGGCAGCCGGGCGCAGAACTGGACCTATGCCCCGGCCGGTGAGTGACGCACAAAATCGCCGTTCGCTTCGAGCGAAGTCGAGAAGCGGAAGCGCGGTGCCTGCGTTTCTCGACTTCGCGCGAAACGAACGTAGCTTTGTTGACTGACTATTTCCCTGCCCGATCCTTGTCGCGGATCGCGCGAAATTCGTCGCCATCCACCCAATTGGGCCAGTCGGTCGTATTCGCCAGATCGCGCCCGACCGTATAATAGAGCTTCAGGTCGGCCAGCACGCCGGTCCAGTCCCAATTGGGATCATATTCATCCTTTGGCCCGTGGTAGCGGTTCTTGGTATAATCCTCCGCTGCGGCCATGCCCGCCGCCGTGCCGCCATTGACCAGATCCTCGCCGCCTTCGAAATAGAGCATCGGCAGGCCGTGCTTGGCGAAGCTGAAATGGTCGGAGCGATAATAATAGCCCTTTTCCGGCGTCGGCTCCACCGTGGCCACCCGGTCCTGCGCGGCCAAGGCGCGGTCGAGATAGGCGTCTAGCTGCGACTTGCCCTTGCCGATCACCACCACATTCTTGGCGCGACCCGCGACCGACAGTGCATCCATGTTCACGCCACCAACGGTCTGGTTGAACGGCACCACCGGATTGCTGCCATAATAGGCCGACCCCAATAGCCCCGATTCCTCCGCCGTCACCGCCAGGAACACTTGGCTGCGATCGGTCGGCCCCGCCTTCACATTGGCTTCCGCCAGCGCCACCAGTGCCGCCGTGCCGGTCGCATTGTCGACCGCGCCGTTGCAGATGTCATCGCCATCGGGCGCGGCCTGGCACCGGCCCAGATGGTCCCAATGCGCGCTGTAGAGGACATATTCATCGGGCCGCGTCTTGCCGGGCAGCAGCGCGACGACATTCTTCGAACTATGTTTGCGCAGGTCGTTGTCGAACGACACCGACGCCTTGACCGCGCCCAGCGGCACCGCCTTGAACCCCACTTGCTTGGCGGCCGCCATCTGCGCGGTCAGGTCCAGCCCGGCGCTGGCGAACATGGCCGCTGCCTTGTCCTTTTGAATCCAGCCGATCGCCGAAGATTGTTTGGCATTGCCATCCGCACTGTCGGCGACATGCTGCGCGCCAGTCCAACTCGACTGCACGACGTTCCAGCCATAGGCGGCGGGCACCGTATCATGCACGATGATCGCGGCGGCCGCGCCCTGCCGCGCCGCTTCCTCATATTTATAGGTCCAGCGGCCATAATAGGTCATCGCCCGGCCATTGAACGGCCCGGTCAGGCCCGTCGCTTCATAGTCGGGATCATTGACCAGAATGATGACGGTCTTGCCCTTCACATCCACGCCCGCATAGTCGTTCCACCCCTTTTCGGGGGCGTTGATGCCATAGCCCACGAACACGACCGGGCTGTCCTTGACCGCGATGCTGGGCTGGGTCGTGCGATAAGTGCCGACCACCATTTCGGGGCCATAGCTGGCGCTGACCGCACTCTTGCCGCCCATGAAAGTCAGCGGCGACACATTCTTGGCATTGATCTCGACCAGCGGGACATCCTGAAACCAGCTGCCCTTGTTGCCCGGCTTCAGCCCCAGCTTGCTGAACTCCGCCACCAGCAGCGCCAGCGTCTTCTCCTCGCCCGCAGAGCCAGGCGCGCGGCCCTCATAGGCGTCGGACGACATTTCCTGCACCAGCCGCTTCATCGTATCGATTGATGGCTCGGCGGCATCGGGTGCCGCAGCGACCGACGCGGGCGGCGCATCCATGCCATCGGTGGCACAGGCGGAAAGGGCGAGAACGGCGGCAATCGCCGCGATGGAGCTACGCATGAAAGGCACCCTTTATTCTTGTGATAGCAGGGTGATGCCACTGTGCGGGACACAGGGCAAGCAAGGCCGTTGCCAAGTCTGCAGCGCTCGCCTAGCCATTTGTTACTGGGGCAATGGGGGAGTGAATGGGCATGATCGGATTTCGCAAGGCAGTGATCATGGCGGCGCTGGCCACCGGAACCGCGCCGGTTGCGCTGGCGCAAACCCCGCCTGATGCCCTCGCCAAGGCCTTTGGCGCGCGCGAAACTGTGATTTCCGCCAGCATTTCGCCCGATGGCCAGAAAATCGCACTGATTTCGGCGGGGCCAGGACGAACGAGCCGCGCTTATGTGTTGGAGGCCAAGGAAGGTGCGGAGTTGACGGTGGCGGCCACGACCACCGGTAAACCGGAATATCTCTCCAGCTGCGATTGGGTCGCGACCGATCGCCTAGCTTGCCAGATTTATGGCGAAAGCCGCTATGCCGACGACGTCTATGGCTTCAGCAACATTTTCGCGGTGGATGCATCCGGCGGCAACGCCAAACTGCTGAGCCAGCGGCGGGGCCAAAATGCGTTGCATGCCGATTTTCGCGGGGGTGACATCGTCGATCTGCTGCCCGGCGAAGACGGCGCGATATTGATGACCCGATCCTATGTCCCTGAAGCCAAGATCGGCAGCCTTGTAGAGAAGCGGCTGGAGGGGCTCGGTGTCGATCGCATCGATACCCGCAGTGGCAGCGGCAAGCGGGTTGAAACACCGGCCAAACTGGCGATCGACTATATTTCGGATGGTACCGGCACTGTCCGGATCATGGGGCTGCAAGAGAATAAGGGCACGGGCTATGCCAGGGGCACCTATAAATTCCTCTACAGACCGCTAGGCAAGTCGGGCTGGGACGACCTTTCCACCTATGACGTGCGCGACTATAGCGGCTTCTATCCTCTCGCGGTCGAGCCGCAGCAGAATATTGCCTATGGCTTTGAAAAGACCAACGGGCGTAGGGCGCTCGTATCGATCGCGCTTGACCCTGGGCAGGAAAAGAAAGTCGTCTTCGCCCATCCGCAAGTCGATGTCGCCGGTTTGATCCGCGTCGGGCGGGAGCGCCGGGTCGTGGGCGTCAGCTATGTGCTGGAGCATCGCGAAGCCGTGTATTTCGACAAAGACGCAGCTTCTCTTGTTACCTCATTGGGTAAGGCGCTGGGTGGCAAGGCTGTTCACATCGGCGACATGAGCAGCGATGGGCAGCGGGTGCTGGTATGGGCCGGTAGCGACATCGATCCGGGCCAATATTATCTGTTCGATCGGACGGCGCGCAAATTGTCACCCCTGATGCCGGATCGCCCCGAACTGGCTGGCCGCCAACTGGCCACGATGCAATCGACGAGCTTCAAGGCAAGCGATGGGGTGACGATCCCAGCCTATCTGACGCTGCCGCCCGGCAAAGAAAGCGCCAAGGGTCTGCCCGCCATCGTCCTGCCCCATGGCGGCCCGGAGTCGCGGGACGAATGGGGTTTCGACTGGTTGGTGCAATATTATGCGGCACGCGGCTTCGCCGTCATCCAGCCGCAGTTTCGCGGTTCCTATGGTTTTGGCGAACAATGGCTGATGCAAAATGGCTATCGATCCTGGCGCAAGGCGATCGGCGACGTCGTGGACGCCGGACGATGGCTGGTGGCACAGGGCATTGCCGACCCGGCGAAGCTGACCATCGCGGGCTGGTCCTATGGCGGCTATGCGGCGCTGCAGGCGCAGGTCATCGACCCCGATCTGTTCAAGGCGGTGGTCGCCATCGCGCCCGTCACGGATTTCGGCGATCGATTGCGCCGCGCGCAATATGACAGCAGTTACCTCGTTCAGCAGCAGCGCATGGGCACTGGCCCGGAGGCCGAAGACGCTTCGCCATCCAGCCATGCCGCGCAGTTCCGCGCCCCGGTCCTGATGTTTCACGGCACAAACGACGGCAATGTCGACATCAGCCAGGCAAAAATCATGCAAGGCAAACTGGAAGGCGCGGGCAAGCGCAGCCGCTTGGTCATCTATGACGGGCTGGCGCACAGCCTGAACGACAGCGATGCGCGCGCCGACATGCTCCAGCAGAGCGCCGACTTCCTGCTGGCGGCGGGGAAATAGCCCCAGATAGAAAAAGGGCGGCTCCTTGCGGAACCGCCCTTTTTCGTGGAGCCTGTCGGAAAACCGATTAGCGCGAATAGAATTCGACGACCAGGTTCGGTTCCATCTTCACCGGATAAGGCACTTCATCCAGCGTCGGCACGCGGACATAGCTGACCTTGGCGGCGCCGTCGGGCGCGACATAGTCGGGGATGTCGCGCTCGGCCAGGGCCTGTGCTTCCATCACCAGCGCCATTTCCTGCGCCTTCTTGCCCAGCGTGATCTCGTCGCCCGGCTTCACCAGACGCGACGCGATGTTGCACTTGACGCCGTTCACATAAATGTGGCCGTGCGAAACGATCTGGCGGGCCGAAAAGATGGTCGGCGCGAACTTGGCGCGATAGACGACGGCGTCCAGGCGGCGCTCCAGCAGACCGATGAGGTTCTGGCCGGTGTCGCCCTTCATGCGGCTCGCTTCGAAATAGTTCTTCTTGAACTGCTTCTCGGTGATGTCGCCATAATAGCCCTTGAGCTTCTGCTTGGCGCGCAGCTGGATGCCATAGTCGGACACCTTGCCCTTGCGGCGCTGGCCATGCTGACCCGGACCATATTCGCGCTTGTTGACAGGCGACTTGGGACGGCCCCAAATGTTCTCGCCCATGCGACGGTCGAGTTTATACTTGGCGCTTGTGCGCTTCGTCATAGATATTTCCTAACAACTGCTAACGACGTTTGTTCACCCCCCTGATCCGAAAACCGGTTCCCACTTTTCGGGGAGGGTGAATGTTACCCCCGGTATCGCCTACGTCCGTATTGCGTCGAAACGCTCAGGGGCAGGGCCACCGCTTCACCGGGATGCGGGACCAATCGCGAAGGCGCGCCTATGGAGAGAAGGGCCGGGCATGTCAACCCTCGACAGGGCTGGACGCGCGGCTTAATCCGGCGGTCATGAACCCTGACGACTATACCTCCATGGCGCAGGTGCGCGCGGGCGTCGATGCGCTGGATCGCCAGCTCGTCGCGCTGCTTGCCGAGCGCTTTGCGCATATGCGCGCCGCCGCCCGCATCAAGCCCGATCGCAGCGCCGTGCGCGACGAAGCCCGCAAGGCGCAGGTCATCGCCAATGCCTGCGCCGAGGCGGAGCGGCTGGGTGCCCCCGCCGACATCATCGCTGAATTATGGGAGCAACTGGTCGAAGCGTCGATCGCCTATGAGATGGCGACGTTCGACCGGACGCGGGGCTAAGCGCGGCGCTGCGCCGCGAACCAGGGGATCATTCGCGCGATCGCATCCTCGACCCGGTCGGTCGACACCGCAAAGCTGAAGCGGATGAAGCGATGCCCGTCGACCGGATCGAAATCGATCCCCGGCGCGGTCGCCACCCCCGTCTCGCGCAACAGCCGCTGGCAAAAGCTGAGGCTATCCTGCGTCAGATGCCCGACATCGGCATAGATATAGAAAGCGCCATCGGGCGGCGCGATCCGTGCCAGGCCCAGTGCTGGCAGCGCGTCGAGCAGCAATTGCCGGTTGCGGCGATAGGTTTCGACATGCGCTTCCAACTCGTTGGCGCAATCGAACGCGGCCAGCCCCGCCTGCTGCGCCAGCACCGGCGGCGTCAGGAACAGATTGCCCATCCGCGCCCGCGCCGCGTCGATCAGCGCGGGCGGCACGACGATCCACCCCAGCCGCCACCCGGCCATACTGAAATATTTGGAAAAGCTGTTCACGACCACCGCGTCGGGCGCATATTCCAGCATTGAATGGGCCGGCTCGGCAAAGCTCAGCCCATGATAGATTTCGTCCGACACGATGCGGATGCCGCGATCGGCACAGACCTGCGCGATCCGCGCGAGTTCGTCGGCGGGGATGATGGTGCCGGTGGGATTGGCCGGACTGGCCAGGATCAGCCCATCGGGCGCGGGATCGATCGCCGCCAGCGCCTTGGCACTGATCTGATAGCGTTCGGCCGGGCCGCATCCGACCTCGACAGGCTCCAGGTAGAGCGCCTTCAACGTATTGCGATAGGCGACATAGCCCGGCCGCGCCGTCGCCACCCGTGCGCCGGGCGCGAACAGGCTGGTCAGTGCCAGCACCAGACCCGGCGACGCGCCACAGGTCAACAGCACCTGCTCGGCCTCCACCGCCACCCCATGCCGTTCGGCATAAAGGCGCGCGATCCGCTCTTTGAGCGCCGGGCTTTCCCAATAGCCCATCGGATCGGTGTCGAGCACATGATGCGCCCTGGCGATAGCGGCGGCGGGTGCGCCGGTCGATGGTTGGCCGAATTCCATATGCAGGATGGAACGGCCCTGCGCTTCGAGGGCATGGGCCTCGCGGCTGATGGCGATGGCGTGGAACGGGTCGATGCTGGCGATCATGCGCGTCTGCCTAGGCCGCTGCCTGCCTGATCGCAACCATGGCGCTGGCGCGGCGTTCAAAGATCCATGTCCGACACCATCCTCACTGCCCTGCAATATTATGGCGCGGGCGCCGCTACGTTGGCGGCCTTGATCGTCTCACTGAACCTTGGCCGACGGATCACCGGCTGGGCCTTCGTGCTGTTCGTCACCAGCTCGATCGCGTTGATCGGCTGGGGCTTTCTGGCCGAGGATAGCGAGGGGATTGGCTGGCAGAATGTCGCGCTGCTGGTCATCAACGCCGTCGGCGTGTGGCGCTATCTGCTTTCAAAGCACAAGCCGCGCGATTGACGATCGAAACCGGGCCGGATCATAGGTAGCAGCATCGATTGGCGCGAGAGAATCTGGCGGTGCCACACCCCGGATCAGGCTGGCCGCAAACATCGCAGCAGCCGGTGCCGTCTGGATGCCGAAACCGCCCTGCCCCGCGAACCAGAAAAAGCCCGGCATGTCGGGATCGAAGCCATAGACCGGCGCGCGATCCGGCGCGAAGCTGCGCAGCCCGGCCCAGCGATGTTCAATGCCTGCCACCGGCCAGTCCACCACCGCCTCGAACCGCGCCACCGCCTGCGCCACGGCCATCTCTTCCGGCGCAGCATCGCAGGGCGGTGAAGGCACTTCGTCATGCGGGGTCAGCCACACACGGTCGCGCCCTTCCGGCTTGAAATAAAAGCCGCCACCAAGGTCCATCACCAGTGGCAGGTCAGGCGATGGCAAGGACGGCACCCGCAATTGCGCCACCGTCCGCCGCAACGGCGTGATCCCGACCGGCGCGACACCACAGGCCTGCGCGACATCATCCGCCCAGGCGCCCGCTGCATTGACGATCAGCCCACAATCCAGCGGCCCGTCCGCTGTCTCGATCCGCCAGCCACTCCCCTCGCGCCGTGCGCTGATCAGCCGCGCGCCCAGTTGCATCGCCCCGCCGCGCCGACGCAATTGCCGCAACCAGGCCTGATGCAGCGCCGCGACATCGATATCGCGGCAACTCGCCTCCATCACGCCCAGCGTCCAGTCGGGCCTTAGACCCGGCACGTAGGCGGCCGGATCGACCAGCTGCAAATCCACCCTGCCCGCAAAATCGGCGATCAGCGCATCGCGCGCCGCTTCATCCGAAGCCCGCCCGATATGCAGGGTGCGGCGCGGCGACAGGAAGCTGCCGTCATGAAAGTCGGGATCGGGGGCCGCCAGCATCGGCCCCGATGCCGTGGTCAGCGGCTGGACTGCCGGACCGCCATAGGTTTCTTCCCAAAAGGCCACGGACCGGCCGGTCGCATGATAGCCCGCCTGCCGCTCCATCTCCAGAACCAGCACGCGGCCATGCGCCGCCAGTTCAGCGCCCAGGCTGGCCCCCGCCATCCCGCCACCGACAATCACGATATCGGGCAGGCTCACCGGGCGGCCTCATCCAGAAAAGCATCGATCCGCCCCAGCGCATCCAGACGTACCCCGTCCAGTTCGCGCAGGATTTCATGCGCCGCCTCGCGCCCATAGACATGCAGTTGC
Source organism: Sphingobium sp. SA2 (assembly GCF_032227065.1). Lineage (NCBI taxonomy): Bacteria > Pseudomonadati > Pseudomonadota > Alphaproteobacteria > Sphingomonadales > Sphingobiaceae > Sphingobium > Sphingobium sp. SA2. The sequence goes on along the minus strand of NZ_JAPMXX010000006.1, from coordinate 1,778,005 downwards.
GCGCCCGGAATGCGGGCCGCCGCCGCCCGGATGGCGGGGGTGGACACCAGCTGATCCACGCGCGTCGCCAATATCAACAAAGGCACGTCGATCTGCGTGAGGCCATCGCCTTCGCTCAGTGCCCGCGTCGATTCGAGCGCCTGCGCGACCCAGTTCCAGCTTGGCGGCCCCAGGGCAATCTCGCGACTATGGTCGCGCCACCATAGTTCGTCGGCATAGCGTTCCGGGTCATGCGTCAGGCGCTTCTGCCGCATCCGCCGCTGCCGCTCCGAATCCTCCTTCTGCGTCCAGGCACGCAGCCGCCCCTTGCCGCGTCGTATCATTCGCTGTGCGACCATCACCGCCAGCCAGCGGGGCAGCGGCGCACTGTGCAGGCCCAGCATCGGAGCGATCGCGACCGCCGCATCGGGTGGCGTCATCCCCTCGGCCAGCGCCCGCAACAGCATATGGCCGCCCATGCTATGCGCCACCATCGCGCTTGGTCCGCTACCCAGCGCCCGCCAATCATCGGCCAGCGCGCGAAGGTCCGCGATATAGTCGGCGAAATCGTCGATATGGCCGCAGAGCAGGTCATCCGTCAGACGCCCCGACCCGCCCTGCCCGCGCCAATCGAAACTGGTGACGGCCCAACCGCGCGCCGCCCAATGGGCAATGACCTCCAAATATTTTTCGATCATGTCGCCGCGCCCGCCCATGACGAGCATGCGCCCGCGCGCGCCGCTGCCCAATTGGTAACGGCGAATCGGCCAGCCGTCGGGCGCGGTCCAATAGTCCAGCCGCCCGCCCATCGGCCAGGCGCGCCGGTCCAGAACCGGTGTGTCGAAGGCCGGAGCCGGAGAAAGGGGCGAATCCATGAACCGCATGGTTACGGTTTGGTAAGTCATCAGGTCTAGGGAATAGTGCCCATGTTAGGGGAATATTTCCGGCTGGCGCTGATCGCCGCCCTGGGCGCGCTGCTGATTGCGGCGGCGATCACCGATTTGCGCGCGCGGATCATTTCCAACCGGCTCAACTTCGTCATCGCCGCTCTCGCACCGCTCTGGTGGATCGCCTGCGGCCTCAACCTGTGGCCCGATGTCGCGGTGCAACTGCTGGTGGGCGGCATCGTCTTCATCCTCTTCGCCGCTCTATTCTCGATGGGCATGATGGGCGGTGGCGACGTCAAGCTGCTCGCGGCTTTGGCGCTTTGGTTTCCCTGGCAGGCGGTCATCTCGCTGCTGGTGCTGATGGCGCTGCTGGGCGGTCTCGTCACCCTGATAACGGTGATCCATCACCGCATGACCCGGCGGCTGGGCCAGCCCGAAATACCTTATGGCGTGGCGATCTCGCTCGCCGCTTTATGGCTGCTACCTTGGCCAACGATATCTTAACCAATTTACGGGATGAGTAGGGCACTGGGGGCAGTGTAGCCGCTTGAGGGAGGCGAATTTCGTCATGGATGCCAAGAAGATCGTGCTGCTGGTGGGGGCGCTTATCATAGCAGTCACTACAGCCTTGCTTGCACGCAACATGTTGAGTTCTTCGAGCACGCCGCAGGCCACCGCCTCGTCGATGCCGACCGAAGCGGATCAGCCCCATGTGCTGGTTGCGACCAAGGCCTTGCCCGTCGGCACCATCCTCGACGCGGAAAGTTTCCGCTTCCAGCCCTGGCCCAAGGATCTGATCGAACAGGCCTATTATCTCAAGGGGCAGGCCGATCCGGTCAAGCTTGCAGGCAGCGTCGTGCGCACCGCCATCTCCGCCGGTCAGCCCTTGACCCAGGGTGGCCTGGTCAAGCCGGGCGATCGGGGCTTCCTCGCCGCCGCCCTTGGCGCTGGCATGCGCGCCGTGACCGTGCCCGTTTCGGCGCAAAGCTCGGTCGCAGGCTTCGTCTTTCCGGGTGACCGCATCGACCTCGTCCTGACGCAAAGCGTTGCGGGCGGGGGCGATGGCGAACCGCTCCGCGTGTCCGAAACCATCCTGCGCAACATCCGCGTCCTGGCTACCGACCAGCGCATGGATGCCATGGGGCCAGACGGCAAGCCGGTCGTACAGACCTATTCCAACGTTACGATCGAAGTGACGCCCAAGATCGCGGAGAAGATCGCGGTTGCCCAGACGGTCGGCTCCCTGTCGCTGTCGCTGCGGTCGCTGGCCGACAACTCATCGGACCTCGATGCCGCCATTGCCGGCACGGATGTCGATCTGCCCGATGGGGCCAGCCCGAACGCCGAAAAGGCACTGCTTGCAAAGCTCGCGTCGCGCCCGGTCGATCGTGGTGCCACCTATTCCACCGGCGCCGACGTCTCGCGCTATCAGCGCAGTTCCGTCCCCGCCAAGGCCGAAGCGCCTATGCCACCGATGGTCGCCGCCAATGGCGCACCGATGGGCACGGTCGCCTTCAAAGGCCCAGTCATCCGCGTGGCCCGCGGCACCAGCGTGACCGAAGTTCCGGTCGGGGGGAAGTAAGATGAAGACCATGCACAGCTTCGCACGGCGCATCGCGGTCAAGCCGCTCGCTGCCCCGGCCCTCGCCATCGGCCTTGCCATTCTGGCGACCGCCGTTCCCGGCACGGCCGTCAACGCCGCCCCGTCCAGCGCGCAGGACAATGCCATCCTCATGTCGGTCGGCGGCAGCCGGGTCGTCAATCTGGGTGCCAAGATGTCCGATGTGGTCATCGGCGATCCTAATGTGGTCGACGTGCATGTCCGCTCGCAGAACCAGCTCTATCTGATCGCCAAGAAGCCGGGGGAAACCACGGTCTTTGCCACCGCCACCAATGGCAAGGTGCTGTTTTCCGGCACGGTGCGGGTCGGCAACAACCTGACCAGCATCGACGACATGCTGCGTCTGGCGATGCCCGGCGCGCAGGTCGCGGTCAACAAGATGAACGGCATGGTCCTTTTGACCGGCACGATCCAGGCACCCGAAGACGCCGCCGAAGCCGAACGGCTGACGCAGGCTTTCGTCGGCAAGGATGTGACCGTGGTCAGCCGCCTGCGCATGGCGACGCCGTTGCAGGTCATGCTGCAAGTCAAGATTGCCGAAGTCGCCAAGGATGTCGGGCACAAGATCGGCACGAATTTCGCCAGTATCGATGGTTCCGGCGGCCGCGTTGCCGGTAATGTCGGCGGCGGCACCAGGGATTTCGCAACCTACAACCGCGAGGAAGGCTTCTGGGAGTTCACGACGCCAGCAAACGGCGGCTATAGCCTCGGCGGCGTGGCCCGCATCCTGGGCATGGACATTGCCGGTGCGTTGGACCTCGCCGAATCGAGCGGCCTTGCCAGCACGCTGGCCCAGCCGAACCTGACCGCCTTGTCGGGCGAAACCGCCAGCTTCCTCGCAGGCGGCGAATATCCCTACACGATCAACAACGGTCAGCAGGGCAACAGCATCGAGTTCAAACAATATGGTGTGCAGTTGGCATTCACCCCCACGGTTCTGGCCGATGGACGCATTTCGCTGCGGGTTCGCCCGACCGTGTCGACGCTCGACTTCACGCTAAATGCCGACGTCCCCGCGCTCAAGAGCCGCACCGCCGAAACCACGGTGGAACTGGGGTCGGGCCAGGCCTTCATGATTGCTGGCCTGCTCAACAATGAAACCAGCAACGGCATCAACAAGGTGCCCGGCATCGGCAATATCCCGATCCTGGGCAGCCTGTTCAAATCGCGCCAATTCCAGCGCAGCGAGACCGAACTGGTCATCGTCGTCACCCCCTATCTGGTGAAGCCGATGAACGCATCGGACGTGCGCCTGCCGACCGATGGCTTCCGCAACGCGGATGTCGGCCAGGGTCTGTTCCTGCAGCAGGGCCATGACGGCGTCAGCGGCGCTCGCGCGCCGATGCCGACCCGCGCGCCTGGTGGCGGCGTGCCGACCCCCGGCCCGCAGGCGATGGCGACCCCGGCCCCGGTCGTTGCCAGCGCCGACAGCCGCAAGGCCGGGAAATCCGGCGCGGCCGCCCCTGGCTTCAGTTTCTGACGGAAGGACGAACGACATGACCTCCCCTCTCCCGACCCGTCTATCGCGCAAGTCCCTGGCCGTATTGGCCCTGATGGCTTTGCCACTGACAGCCTGCGTGACCGATAGCCAGAACCGCAGCGTCGATTCGGTTCATCAACCGGTCGTCAGCTACGCCGCCTACACCTATGATGTGCAGGCTGGCGCTGGCGATATGCTGACGCCCGCCGAAACCCGTCGACTGGACGACTGGTTCACCTCCATTGGCCTCAGCTATGGCGATCAGGTGGCGATCGTATCGGACGGCTATTATGGTCCCGCCCTGCATGACGGCATCGCCGACGTGGCGGCGCGCCGGGGTCTCCTGGTCGGCACCGACAGTTCGGCAGCGGCCGGCGTCGCGCCGCAGGGCATGCTCCGCTTGGTCGTGCGCCGCGCCACGGCAACCGTGCCTGGCTGTCCCGACTGGTCGGCCAAGCAGGAAGCCGAAATGAATATGGGCGCGTCGAGCAATTATGGCTGCGGCGTCAACAGCAATTTGGCGGCGATGGTCGCCAATCCCGAAGATCTGGTCCGCGGCCAGGGCACCGACAGCAATTTGCGGACGGCGACCTCCAACCGCGCCATCACGACGTATCGCGAAAAGCCGCCGACCGGTGCTGGCGAACTCAAGGAAATGCAAGCCGGAGGAGGCGAGTAACATGAACGCACCCTGGAAACCCGGCGCGGCTGGTCCACGCGATCCGTTCCACGCCTTCGTCTGCGACGATCATAGCTTCGACATGGTTCGCGCCGTGGCGGCCGAAATGGGCTGGGCGCCTGAAAAAGTGAACAAGGGCGGGATGCGCAATGCCGTCCAGAGCCTGTCGATCACCGCTTCGCCCCAGATCCTGTTCGTCGACATGTCCGAAAGCGGCGATCCGCTCAACGACATCAACAGCCTCGCCGAAGTGTGCGAACCGGGCACCGTCGTCATCGCGGCGGGCCAAGTCAACGACGTGCGCCTCTATCGCGATCTCGTTGCCAGCGGCATTCAGGATTATCTGCTTAAGCCGTTCGGCGCCGACCAGTTGCGCGATGCGCTGGCCAATGCGCAGGCCGTGTTCATGGCCCCGCGCGATGCGACGCCGGACCGGCCGCATATGGCCGTCGCGGTCATCGGCACGCGCGGCGGCGTCGGCGCGTCCAGCCTGGCGACCTCGCTTGCCTGGTTGCTGTCGGACAAGAAGAAGCGCCAGACCGCGCTGCTCGACCTCGACGTGCATTTCGGCACCGATGCGCTCGCGCTCGACCTGGAGCCGGGCCGTGGCCTGACCGACGCGATCGAAAATCCGAGCCGGATCGACGGCCTGTTCATCGAACGCGCCATGGTCCGCGCTAGCGACACGCTAGCGATCCTCTCGGCCGAAGCCCCCATCAGCCAGCCGATGCTGACCGATGGCGGTGCCTTCTACCAATTGTTGGAGGAGTTCCGCTCGGTCTTCGAATGCAGCGTCATCGACCTGCCGCGCGCCATGCTGATTCAGCACCCCCATCTGATCAGCGAGATTCAAGTCACGATGGTCGTGACGGAACTGACGCTGGCGTCAGCGCGCGACACGATCCGCATTCTGTCCTGGCTCAAGACGAACGCGCCCAACAGTCGCGTCGTCGTGGTCGCCAACCGCGTCCACCCTGGATCGCCGGAGATCAGCCGCAAGGATTTCGAACAGTCGATCGAGCGCAAGGTCGATGTCCTCATCCCCTTCGACCTGCGCGTGGCATCGCAGGCGGCAAAGCTCGGCAAGACGCTGGCCGAAACCGCCAAGGGCAGCAAAATCGGGGCAGCCTGCTCCAGCCTGCTCGAAGAGATATTGGGTGCAGCAGAGTCGGAATCGGCCCAATCCGGTGGAAAATCTGCCGCGAAAAAGGGCGACTCCCTGCTCGGCAAGATCGACTTCAGGGCCATGATGCCGTCGCGACGCAAGGACAAGGCCGCCGCGCTGGAAGATTGACGACGCAGGTCGCCCGGTGGCGACGGCAGCCCATGAAGGACGGGGTAGATAATGGACGGCAATTTCATCCTGATCATGGTGTTGATGGCGACCCTCATGGGCCTCGCCGTCGTCGCCTTTGCCGGTCCATCACCGGAAAAGGCGCGTAAGCGCCGCGTCGCGATGATCCGCGGCCGTCACAGCGATTCGGCCGAAGCATTGCTGGAAGCGCGCATGCGCAAGGCGATTTCCAACCGCTCCACCACCATCGAAACCAAGATGTTGGTTTCGCTCATCCCCAACCCGGAAAATCTGACCAAGCGGATCGTGATGACCGGCAAGAAATGGACGCTCAGCCAATATATGACGGCCAGTGCGTTCATCTTCCTGGGGCTTGCCGCCCTGCTGATGCTACGCGGATTTCCGCCGCTGATGGCGCTGATGTTCGGTCTCGCCGCGGGCCTTGGCCTGCCGCACTGGTGGGTCGGTCGCCTGATCACCAAGCGGGTCAATCAGTTCACCGCCAAATTCCCCGATGCCCTGGAACTGCTGACGCGCGGCCTGCGCTCTGGCCTGCCGATCGCGGAAACATTGGGCATCGTGTCGAGCGAAGTGCCCGGACCAGTGGGCGAAGAGTTCAAGCTCATCACCGAACGGATCAAGATCGGCCGGTCGATGGAACAGGCGTTGCAGGAAACCGCCGATCGCCTGGGCACGCCTGAATTTCAATTCTTCGTCATCACCTTGTCGATCCAGCGGGAAACCGGCGGCAACCTGGCCGAAACCTTGTCCAATCTGGCGACGGTCCTGCGCCAGCGCGCGCAGATGAAGCTCAAGATCCGCGCCATGTCGTCGGAATCCAAGGCGTCGGCCTATATCATCGGCGCGCTGCCTTTTCTGGTGTTCGGGATGATCTGCTACATCAACTTCGACTATATGAGCCCTTTCTTCACACCAGACCCGGCGGGCCTCTTTGGCCTTTCGCTGATGCAGGTCGTGGGCATAGGTGGCTTCTGCTGGATGGGCATCGGCGCGTTCATCATGGCGCAAATGGTCAATTTCGAAATCTGATCGGGACGGGAGAAAAGATATGGACGCCCCTGCCCCAGTCGGCACCTTGTTTGGCCTGACGGCCACTGACGTCGGCACCCTGCTGGCCGCGCTGGCGACGCTCGCCATGCTCTTTGCCCTTTATGCGGTGATGACCGTGCGCGATCCGATGGCCAAGCGGGTCAAGGCGCTCAACGAACGGCGCGAACAGTTGAAGGCGGGCATCACCGCCTCCACCGGCAAGCGCCGCGCCAGTCTGGTCAAGAAGAACCAGACGACCGACAATATGCGCTCCTTCCTGTCGAGCCTGAAGGTCTTGCAGGACGACCAGCTCAAGGACGCCCAGATCCGCCTGGCCCAGGCCGGGATCCGGTCCAAGGATCTCGCTGTCGCCGTGATCTTCGGCCGCATGTTCATGCCGATCATCATCGGCGGACTGGCCGTCACCCTGCTCTATGTCGTCGGCATCCAGCCGGAATGGGGACCGTTGAAGCGCTTCTTCGCCTTCGCCATCACCCTGATACTCGCTTATAAGGCGCCCGATCTCTACATCGACAACAAGGTGACCAAGCGTTCGGCCGCCATCCGCAAGGGACTGCCCGATGCGCTCGACCTGCTGGTCATCTGCGCCGAGGCGGGGCTGACCGTAGATGCCGCCTTCAACCGCGTCGCGCGCGAATTGGGCAAGGCCTATCCCGAACTGGGCGACGAATTTCAGCTGACCGCGATCGAACTGTCCTTCCTCACCGAACGGCGCATGGCGTTTGAAAATCTCGCGACGCGCGTAAAGCTGGATGCGGTCAAGGGCGTGGTGACGACCATGATCCAGACCGAAAAATATGGCACCCCGCTTGCCTCCGCGCTGCGCGTCCTCTCCGCCGAATTTCGTCATGATCGCATGATGCGCGCGGAAGAAAAGGCCGCGCGCTTGCCCGCGATCATGACCGTGCCGCTCATCCTCTTCATCCTGCCGACCCTGTTCGTCGTCATCCTGGGGCCAGCGGCCTGCTCGATCAGCGAGGCCTTCTAAAAAATTGCGGCCACGTGCTGCGCGATGCCGTAGCGTTTCGCGCCAAACTGCCTGCTTCCGCCATAAATGGCGGTGGCGGGCACCGCGCATCCCGCCTATCTCTGGTCCCAAGACCAAGAGAGAGGATCGCATGAAGAGCATCGCATTCACCATCGCCACATTGGCCGCCGTCACGGCCCTGCCGGCCCAGGCCGCTCAGCCCGTGACCGGCCGCTGGACCACCGTCGATGGCAAGGCGATCGTCCACATCGCACCGTGCGGCAAAAGCCTGTGCGGCAAGATCGAAAAGATCCTCAAACCCACCCCCGGCCGTCCGCACACCGACGCGGAAAACAGCGATCCTGCGCTACGCTCGCGCCCGCTGGTGGGCCTGCCCTTGCTGACCGGCTTTTCTGACGCGGGCGACATCTGGAAAGGGACGATCTACGATCCCGAAAGCGGCAAGAGCTACAAGTCCAAGATAAACCGCAACCCCAATGGTACCTTGAAGGTTCAGGGTTGCATCGCGTTCCTTTGCAAAACCCAGACCTGGACGCCAACGCGGTAAAAACGTAGCAACGCCCTTGGCCTGAACGTGCGCATACCGGTCGCTTGGCTTGACGACCGGTCACACGTGCCGCTTCATTCCCCCAGGATGAAATCCACGCCTGCCATCGCGTGAATGCTGGTGCAGTCGTAGATCGGCAAGACATTCGCCTTCACGTCGACGATCAGTTCCAGCTCGGTACAGGCCAGCACCACCGCCTGCACATCCTGCTTGGCGATGTCGGTCAGCGCGCTTTTCATGAAGCGCTGCGAATCCTTGTTGATCCGCCCCGCCGACAATTCCTCATACATGATGTGGTTGATCCGGTCGGCCAACGCGGGATCGGGCGGCAGCAGCGACATGCCATGGCCCACCAGCCGCTGGCGATAGAATTTCTCCATCATCACATTGCGCGTACCGAGCAGCGCCGCGGTGGTGATGCCGTCCCGCTTCATCGCCTGCCCCACCACGTCGGCGATATGGATGACCGGAATGGATACAGCCGCCTGCACCCGGTCATGGACGCGATGCATCGAATTGGCGCAGATCAGCAGCGCCTGCGCCTCGGCCGCCTCCAGCCGCCGCGCCGCCGTCACCAACGGGACGGACGCGCAGTCCCAATCATCGTCCGACACGCATTGCGCCACCGCCGCGAAGTCCAGGCTTTCGATCGCCAGTGGCGCACTGTGCAAGCCGCCTTTGGTCCGCTGCACCGCTTCGTTGATGATCTGATAATAGCGCGCCGTGGACGCCCAACTCATTCCCCCGATCAGGCCGATCTTGCGCATCTGATGTTCTTGCCCCGCAATGAAAAAGGGACGGCCGAGCGGTCGCCCGGCCGTCCCCATGATGGTTAGGGGAAGCCCGGCTTAATGGGCAAGCCCCTTGACGATTTCCTCGACCATCTTCTTGGCATCGGCGAGCAGCATCATAGTGTTGTCCATGTAGAAGACTTCATTGTCGACGCCGGCATAGCCAGCCCCGCCCATGGAGCGTTTGACGAACAGCACCGACTTGGCGTTGGCGACGTCCAAAATCGGCATGCCATAGATGGGCGACGTCTTGTCGGTCTTGGCCGCCGGATTGGTGACGTCGTTCGCGCCGATGACGAAGGCGACGTCGCACTGGCCGAACTCGCTGTTGATGTCCTCCAGTTCGAACACTTCGTCATAGGACACGTTCGCTTCGGCCAGCAGCACGTTCATATGTCCTGGCATCCGGCCCGCGACGGGATGGATCGCATATTTGACGCTGACGCCTTCCTTTTTGAGCAGGTCGCCCATCTCGCGCAGCGCATGCTGGGCCTGGCTCACCGCCATGCCATAGCCCGGCACGATGATGACGCTGTCGGCCTGTTTCATCAGGAAGGCAGCATCCTCGGCCGAGCCGCGCTTGTAGGGACGGTCGATAACCGGCCCACCTGCGCCCGAGGGCCCGGACTCCGCGCCGAAGCCTCCCGCGATCACGCTGATGAAGCTGCGATTCATCGCCTTGCACATAATGTAGGACAGGATCGCGCCCGACGATCCCACCAGCGCGCCGGTGATGATCATCGCGCTGTTGCCCAGCGTAAAGCCCATCGCGGCGGCCGCCCAGCCCGAATAGCTGTTGAGCATCGACACGACGACCGGCATGTCCGCCCCACCGATCGGGATGATCAGCAGGAAGCCGATGATGAAGCTGAGCACCGTCACGGTCCAGAAGATCCACGGACTCTGGTCGGTCACGAAATAGGCGATCAGGCCCAATATCGCCGCCAGCGTGCCCAGGTTGATGACATGACGACCCGGCAGCATGATCGGCTTGCCCGACATATTGCCGTTGAGCTTCAGGAAGGCGATCACCGAGCCGGAGAAGGTGATCGCGCCAATCGCCACGCCCAGACCCATTTCGATGCGGCTGGCACCATGGATTTCACCCGTCACGGCATCCAAAATCCCGAACGCTCCAGGGTTGAGGAACGCCGCTGCGCCCACCAGCACGGCGGCCATGCCGACGAGCGAGTGAAACGCCGCGACAAGCTGCGGCATGTCGGTCATCGCGATCCGCCGCGCGATGATGAAGCCAATGCCGCCGCCGATGACGATGGCACCAATGATTTCGGGCAGGCTCACTACGTCATGGGTGTAGAGCGTTGTGGCGACGGCGATGGCCATGCCGATCATGCCCATACGGTTGCCGCGACGGCTGGTGGCCGGGCTGGAGAGGCCACGAAGGGCCAGGATGAACAGGACGCCTGCGACCAGATAAGCGAGGCTCACGCCCCATGGGATCTGTGCGATCTCATGCATCACTTGCGCTCCTTCTTCTTGTACATCGCCAGCATCCGTTCCGTGACGGCAAAGCCGCCGAAGATGTTGACCGATGCAAAGACCACCGCGAGCAGCCCCAGATATTTGGCCGCCGCGCTCCCCGCCTCCGCCGACGCGACCAGCGCGCCGACGATGATGACGGATGAAATGGCGTTAGTGACCGCCATCAACGGCGTATGCAGCGCGGGCGTCACCGACCACACCACATAATAGCCGACGAAACACGCCAGCACGAAAACCGACAGGATGGAAATAAAGTCCATTCTAGTCCTCCCCTATTCTCTCTTTGGCCATCGCCTTTACCCCGGCGACGACTGTGTCCAGATCGTTCAATATTGCGATGGCGGGTATGCGAAGGACATGAATGCCGCGTTCCGCAAACCAAGCATCGCGAATTGCATCGCTTTGTGGCGCATCGCCACGATTATGGGCTTCGCCGTCCACTTCAACGATCATCCGGGCCTGATGGCAGTAAAAGTCTGCCACATAAGGACCAGATGGATGCTGTCTGCGAAATTTCAGGCCATTAGTTTGATCGCGTAACGCATTCCACAGCAACACTTCGGGTAGCGACATGGCCTGCCTGAGAGACTTGGCCCTCAACATGCCGACATCGCCGCCTTGCAGCACCTATATTCCTCCCCTGTAAGGGGAGGTGGCACGCGCAGCGTGACGGAGGGGTGTCACCCTATCGATAGGGTGACACCCCTCCGTCAGGGCTTCGCCCTGCCACCTCCCCCCATGGGGGAGGATTATAGGGGCAAAATTCGCCATCAGCTCGCCAACAGCCGCTCGTTCACGACCTTGCCACCCTGCGTCAGGCGGATGGCGTTGCCGATTTCTTCGTCCAGCACCGGCACCCCCTTTTCCTTGTCCCAGAAGGCGGACAGGAAGTTGAACAGGTTGCGCGAGAACAAAGCGGACGTGTCCGCCGCCAGTCGCGACGGCACATTGCGGTGGCCCACGATCTTGACGCCGTGGCGCAGGGCCACTTCGCCGGGCACCGCGCCTTCGACATTGCCGCCCTGCTCGACCGCCAGATCGACGATCACGCTGCCCGGCTTCATCGTCGCGATCTGCGCGTCACTGATCAGGCGCGGCGCGGGCCGCCCCGGAATGAGCGCGGTGGTAATGACGATGTCCTGCTTGGCGATATGCGCTGACACGAGTTCGGCCTGGGCGGCCTTATATTCGTCGGACATTTCGGTGGCATAGCCGCCCGATCCTTCGCCCTCGATGCCCGCGACCTTCTCGACGAAGATCGCCTTGGCACCCAGCGACTCGATCTGCTCCTTGGTCGCGGCGCGCACGTCCGTCGCGCTGACCTGCGCACCCAGCCGCTTGGCGGTGGCGATCGCCTGCAGGCCTGCCACGCCCACACCCATGATGAAGACGCGCGCGGCCGACACCGTGCCCGCCGCCGTCATCATCATCGGAAAGGCCCGGCCATATTCGGCGGCAGCATCCAGCACAGCCTTGTAACCCGACAGGTTCGACTGGGACGACAATATGTCCATCGACTGCGCACGGGTGATGCGCGGCATGAACTCCATGGCCAGCGCCTCATAGCCGGCCGCCGCATAGGCATCGACCCGTGCCCGGTCACCGAACGGGTTAAGCCCTGCCACGATCCAGGCACCTGGGTTCACGCCGGACAGGCTGGCCACATCCGGCCCCTGCACGCCCAGCACGATGTCCGCGCCTGCAACCGTCGCGGCTCGATCGGCGACGCTCGCGCCCGCCGCCGCATAGTCGGCATCGGCGATCGACGCGGTCAGCCCGGCCCCCGCCTCGACGGCGACCTGCGCGCCAAGGCCGATAAATTTCTTCACCGTTTCCGGCGTCGCGGCAACACGGGCTTCGCCCGCTGCCTGTTCTTTCACCACTGCTATTTTCATTATTATGGCATCCCCTCCCTGTACGTCGCGCCGTGCTTAGCTGGAGATCAGCAGCACCACGATCGCGGCCACCGCCACCGAGGCGATCGTGCCCCACTTCATCAGCCCCACAAACCCCGAATAGGTCTGGGTCGCATCCTTGATATTTCCGTCCGTGGCCATGCTGGGTCTCCCTATTGTGGTAAAATCAGGCCAACCTCTTATCCGCAACCTGCCCCCCCCTCAACCCGCCCAAGGCCAAGAAAATCTTTCGCAGTTAAGCGCGCCTTTACCCCGCGTCCTTATCGTCGGTCGCCTGTTGCAATTGAGGGGTGCGAATGGCGCGCGACGGCATACCAATGCTGATGTTGATCGACGACGAACCGGCGCAGCGGCGGCTGGTATCGGCGCTCGCGGCGCGTGCGGGCTGGCGCACCATCTTTGCAGGCGACAATGAAACCGCCATCGCGATGCTCGGCACGCAGGACGGGATGCAGCTTGACGCGATCATCCTCGACCAATGGAGCCCGGATTATGAGCCAGCCGGCTTGGTCGGCGAGATTCGTGCCCGTCGCCCGGCGCTGCCGATCCTGATCCTCACCGCCCATAATAATGTCGCCGTCGCGGTCGATGCCATGCGGGCCGGGGCCACCGACTATCTTTCCAAGCCGATCGCGCCCGAACGCCTGCTCGCCGCACTCAATGCCACGCTCACCGATGGCAGCGACGGCGAACTGCGCCCACTCACGGAAAAGATCACCGCCCCCCTATCCTTCGAGGATGTCGTCGGGTCCGCGCCGCAATTCCGCGCGGCCCTTGCCATCGCGGCCAAGGCAGCGCGCGCCCGCGTGCCGGTATTGATCGAAGGCGAAAGCGGCGTCGGCAAGGATGTGATCGCGCGCGCCATCCACGCCGCCTCCCCGCGCCACAAGCAGGCGATGGTCACCGTCAATTGCGGTGCCATCCCAGCCAACCTCGTCGAGTCGGAACTGTTCGGCCATGAGCGTGGTGCCTTCACCGGTGCCTTCGACCGGCATGTCGGTAAATTTGCCAGCGCGGACATGGGCACGCTCTTCCTCGATGAAGTCAGTGAAATGCCCATGGATGCGCAGGTCAAATTGCTGCGCGTACTACAGGATGGCGAAGTCCAGCCGATCGGCGCGCGCCGTCCGATCCATGTCGATGTGCGAGTCATCGCCGCCACCAACAAAAAGCTGGCCGAAGAGATTGAGGCCGGGCGCTTCCGCGAGGATCTTTATTATCGCCTCAACGTCGTCCAGCTTACCATTCCCCCGTTGCGCGAACGCATGGGCGACATTCCGGCTTTGTGCCGCCACCTGCTGACGCGGATCGCCGCCCAGCCGGGTCTGCGTGGCCTGGGCCTCACCGACGATGCGCTCGCGCTGCTGATGCAGCATGGCTGGCCCGGCAATGTCCGCCAACTCCAGAACGCGCTGTTCCGCGCCGCCGTGCTGTGCGAGGGCGACGCCCTGACGCCGCAGGATTTCCCGCAGATCGCTGCCCAGATCAAGGCGAGCGACCCGCTCGATCGCTTGTCCATCCGCCCGCGTGCCGCCAATCAGTCGCATCGAGACGGCGCAGGCATCACCCTGTTCGAGGGCGACGGCCATGTTCGCCAGCTTGCGGACATCGAAGCGGACGTCATCCGCCTCGCCATCGGCCATTATCGCGGTCGCATGACCGAAGTCGCCCGACGGCTAGGGATCGGGCGATCGACCCTGTACCGCAAATTGGCCGAACTGGGCATCGACAGCGCCGCCTGACCGGTGAACATGACGTCCTGTCGCCTCCTTTCGGGCAATGTCGTTGAATTATGGCCGCGCCTATGCTTTGGATCGCGCATGAACCGTTTTCCCCTTACCGCTTGCCTGCCCTTCCTGTTGCTCGCCGCCTGCGGCCGCACCGAGCCGGTTGCCGATATGCCGAGCCAGGAGGAATTGGCCGCCGCCGCCAATGCCGCCGCGGCAGAAGCGCTCGCCACGCAGCAGAGCGACGAAGGCCTGGAATCGCTCGATTATGTAAATGCCGCGCGCGGCTTTTCCGTCACGCTCCCCGAAGGCTGGGTGAAGGATGAAAGCGCCAGCAATGCCGATGGCGTGGTCTATGAAGATCCCGGTGCCGGCGCGGACGTGCGCGTCTTCTGGCAGAAGAATGACGGCGACCAGACATTGCAACAGATTGTCGAGGCGGTCAGCGACGGGGCCGAAGGCGTCGATGGCGATTTCATCGGCGACAATGAATATCGCGGCACCGCCAATGACGGCGAAGGCAATAATGTCGCCGTGCGCCTGCTGCGCCAGCCGGACGGATCGATCGTGACCGCGACCTTCGTCTATCCCGAAATGCTGAGTGAACAATATCAGAGTATTTCGGACGCGCTGTTGCGGAGCCTGCGACTATTGCCCGCCGCGACACCGGCCGCCGCGCCCGAAGCCGCCGCCAATGCGGCGAGCGCGCCGAAGCCCTGAGGCTGACGCTCTAACCCCGGCGTCGTCCGATGCTGTGCGCGCCCCATGCGAGCGCCGCCACGACGATCGCGCCGACCGCCTGATGCAGCACGGCGAGCGGCAGCGCGATACCGCTCATCACCGTGGCTATCCCCAGCAGGATTTGCGTACCTACGCTGGCATTGATCGCGATCGACGCACCGCGCTGTCCAGCCCGCTTCGCCCGGCGCGCCAGCATCACGGCCAGGATGGCGGCACCCCAGGCCCACCAGCGATGGATGAAATGGACGAGATAAGGGTCGCTTGACAGCGTCGCCCATAGCGACCCCATCCAGGCCATGCCGTCCGGCACGAAACGGTCATTCATCAGCGGCCAGGTGTTGGCGACATAGCCCGCATTCAGTCCGGCGGTGAATGCCCCGAACAGCAATTGCACGAACAGCCCAATCAACACGACCAACGCGAAGGGCCGCAGCGTCGCCGGGCGCGCATTCCGGTCCCGCGCCAACATCAACAAGTCGAGCGCGGTCCACACCAACCCACCGATGATCAGCAGCGCATTGAGCAAATGCACGGCCAGCCGATAATGGCTGACGTCGGTGCGTTCCGAAAGGCCCGATTGCACCATCCACCAGCCGATCGCCCCCTGCAATCCGCCCAGCGCCAGCAGCGCCACCAGCCGCCAGCCATAGCCCTGCGGAATGGCGCGCTTCCACGCGAACCAGAGCAAGGGCACAGCAAAGGCCAATCCGATCAGCCGCCCCAGCAACCGATGCGCCCATTCCCAGAAGAAGATGAACTGGAAATCATTGAGGCTCATGCCCCGGTTGATCTGCTGATATTCGGGGATTTGCTGGTAGAGGCGAAACGCCTCCATCCATTGTTCATGGGTCAGCGGGGGAATGGCCCCGGTGATCGGCTTCCATTGCGTGATCGACAGGCCGGATTCGGTCAGGCGCGTGATCCCGCCGACCACGACCATGAGGAACACAAGCGCTGCTACCGATAGCAGCCAGCGGGCGATGGCGCGCGGCGCAGGCGCGGCGGACGATCGGGGGAAGGTCGCGGTCATGGCCGGTCCATGCGCCGATGCCTGGCGCGTTTCAAGAGCGCATGCGCTGGACAAATGGGCAGGCCAGCCGCCGGGCCGGGTACGCAAGCGGCGATGGGCACCCCGGATCGACGCCAAATTTGCCGCATCGGTCGCATGCACGCTTGAAACTGTATTTGTATGAGTATATCGGAATGGCGAGCGCGCAAAAAGCGCCATGCCTTATTCTCGTCAGGATGCCCCAATGAGCGATTCGTCCAACTCCGCCCCCAAACTGCGTAGCCGCGCCTGGTTCGACAACCCCGACAATATCGACATGACGGCGCTCTATCTGGAGCGTTATCTCAATTTCGGCCTCAGCCTCGACGAACTGCGCAGCGGTAAGCCGATCATCGGCATCGCCCAGACCGGCAGCGACCTGTCGCCCTGCAACCGCCACCATATGGTCCTGGCCGAACGCATGCGCGACGGTATTCGCGAAATGGGCGGCATCGCGCTCGAATTTCCGGTCCATCCGATCCAGGAAACCGGCAAGCGCCCGACCGCCGGCCTTGACCGCAACCTTGCCTATCTCGGCCTGGTCGAAGCTATGTATGGTTATCCGCTCGATGGCGTGATCCTGACCACCGGCTGCGACAAGACCACGCCTGCGCTGTTGATGGCGGCGGCAACCGTCAACATCCCCGCCATCGCGCTGTCGGTCGGCCCGATGCTGAACGGCTGGTTCAAGGGCGAACGCACGGGTTCAGGCACGATCGTCTGGAAAGCGCGCCAGTTGCTGGCGGCGGGCAAGATTGACGATGAAGGCTTCATCAAGCTCGTCGCCTCCTCCGCCCCGTCCACCGGCTATTGCAACACGATGGGCACCGCCTCCACCATGAACTCGCTGGCCGAAGCACTGGGCATGATGCTGCCCGGATCGGCCGCGATCCCTGCCCCCTATCGCGATCGCCAGGAAGTCGCTTATCTGACCGGCAAGCGGATCGTCGAGATGGTGGCCGAGGATCTGAAACCCTCCGACATCCTGACCCGTGATGCCTTCCACAATGCGATCATGGTCAACAGCGCTATCGGCGGATCGACCAACGCGCCGATCCATCTCGCCGCGATCGCCCGCCATATCGGCGTCGACCTGCCGCTCAAGGATTGGGAGACGGTCGGTCACAAGATTCCGCTGCTGGTCAACCTTCAGCCGGCGGGCGAATATCTGGGCGAGGATTATTATCGCGCCGGTGGCGTCCCTGCCGTGGTCGCACAGCTGATCGCGCAGGGGTTGATCCACGAGGATGTGATGACCGTCAATGGCAAGACCATGGGCGACAATTGCCGCGGCGTGGAGATTGAAGACGAAAAGGTCATCCGTCCCTTCGACCAGCCTTTGGTCGAGGATGCAGGCTTCCTGGTCCTGTCGGGCAATCTGTTCGACGCCGCCGTCATGAAGACCAGCGTCATCAGCCCGGAATTCCGTGACCGCTATCTCTCCAATCCCGAAGACCCCAATGCCTTTGAAGGCCCGGCGGTCGTGTTTGACGGGCCGGAAGATTATCATCACCGCATCGATGATCCCTCGGTCGGCATCACGGATCAGACCTTGCTCTTCATGCGCGGCGCTGGGCCGATCGGCTATCCGGGCGCAGCCGAAGTTGTAAATATGCGTCCCCCTGCCTATCTCATCACCGAAGGCGTTTCGGCCCTGCCCTGCATCGGCGATGGTCGCCAATCGGGAACGTCGGGCAGCCCGTCGATCCTCAACGCCTCGCCCGAAGCGGCGGCCATGGGCGGCCTCGCGCTGCTCGAAACCGGCGACCGGGTGCGGATGGATCTCAACACCGGCACGGTCAACGTGCTGATTTCGGACGAGGAGCTGGCGGAACGCCGCGCGAAGCTGGAGGCCGCTGGCGGGTTCAAATATCCCGCGTCGCAAACGCCGTGGCAGGAAATCCAGCGGTCGGTCGTTGGCCAGATGGATACCGGCGCGATCCTCGAAGGCGCAGAAAAATATCAGCGCATCGCCCAGACCATGGGCCTGCCGCGCGACAATCACTGACCCCTTCCCTGTTCCCCGGCCCACGTCGGGGAACAGCATCATGAACCCATTTCAGGAGAATCCCATGTTCAACGGAGCCATCCTCATCGGCGCAAACGAGCGTCAGGGCGGAGAGACTTTCTACGCCATCAACCCGGCGACCGGCGAAAAGGGCGACGTCGCCTTCTCCAGCGCCATGCCCGCCGAAGTCGAAGAAGCCGCCAAGCTGGCCGATGCCGCATTCGACAGCTTTTCGACCCTGGCACCCGACGCCCGCGCGACCTTCCTGGAAACCGTCGCGGACAATATCGTCGCCATCGGCGACCTGCTGATCGAAACCGCCATGGCCGAATCCGGCCTGCCGCGCGCCCGTCTGGAAGGCGAGCGGGGCCGCACCGTTGGCCAGTTGCGCTTGTTCGCCAGCTATGTCCGCCTTGGTGACTGGTTCGATGCCACGATCGACCCCGCCATGCCCGATCGCGCGCCGATGCCGCGCGCAGACCTGCGCCGCGTCAACCATTCGGTCGGCCCGGTCGCCGTGTTCGGCGCGTCCAACTTCCCGCTCGCCTTCTCGGTCGCGGGTGGCGACACCGCATCGGCCTTCGCCGCTGGTTCGCCCGTCATAGTGAAGGGCCACAGCGCCCATCCCGGCACCGGCGAACTGGTCGCCCGCGCCATTCAGGCAGCGGTCAAGGCATGTGGCCTGCACGAAGGCGTCTTCTCCTACCTGCCCGGCGCCAACCGCGCTTTGGGTGGCGCCCTGGTCGCTGATCCCCGCGTCAAGGCGGTCGGCTTCACCGGATCGCGCGGTGGTGGCGTTGCGCTCATGAAGATCGCGGCGGAACGCGACGAGCCGATCCCGGTCTATGCCGAAATGTCGAGCATCAACCCGGTCGTCCTGCTCCCTGGCGCTCTCGCCGAGCGGGCCGAAGCCATGGGCACGGCGTTCGTCGGCTCGCTGACCATGGGGTCGGGCCAGTTCTGCACCAACCCCGGCCTCGTCATCGCGCTTGACGGCCCGGACCTCGACACGTTCGTTGCAGCCGCAGCCCAGGCCATGTCCGGCGCCCAGCCGCAGGTCATGCTGACGCCCGGCATCCACGAAGCCTATGAAAAGGGCGTCGCTGCCCTGTCCGGCGCGGATGGCGTCACCACCGTCGCGCGCGGCACCGAAGCGGAAGGCTGCAACCGTGGCCAGGCTGCCTTCTTCGCGACCGACTCGGCGACCTTCGGGGCCAACCCGCTTCTGGCCGAAGAAGTGTTCGGTTCGTCGTCCGTTTTGATCAAATGCAGCAGCATCGAGGAAGTCATTGCGACCATCGCCGGTCTCGAAGGCCAGTTGACCGCAACGCTCCAACTGACCGAAGCCGACAATGCGGATGCCGCCAAGCTGCTCCCCGTACTGTCGCGCAAGGTCGGCCGCATCCTGACCAACGGCTGGCCCACGGGCGTCGAAGTGACGCATGCCATGGTGCATGGTGGTCCCTTCCCGTCGACCGCCGATGGCCGCTCGACCTCGGTCGGCACGCTGGCGATGATGCGCTTCCTGCGTCCCGTCTGCTATCAGGACGTGCCCGACGCGCTGTTGCCAGCCGCCTTGCAGGACGCCAACCCGCTCGGCCTGACGCGCCGCGTCGATGGCAAGTTGGTCGCTGCGGCATGAGCATCCGGGCAGGTCTGGTAGGGCTGGGTAAAATCGCGCGCGACCAGCACCTGCCCGCAATAGCCAAGACCGACGGTATCGATCTGGTCGCCGTCGCCAGCCGCAACGCGCACGGGGAAGGGGTGAATAATTACCCCGACCTCGGCGCGATGCTGGCGGGCGAGCCCGACCTCGACGCCGTGATCCTGTGTCAGCCGCCGCAGGCCCGCTATCATGCGGCGCGGCAGGCGTTGCTGGCGGGGAAACATGTTTTCCTCGAAAAGCCGCCGGGCGCGACCGTTTCCGAAGTCGAGGCGCTGATCGCACTGGCAAAGGCGCAGAACGTCACCCTCTATGCCAGCTGGCACAGCCGCTATGCCGCCGCCGTGGCGCAGGCCAAAGCCTGGATCGCGCAGCGCCAAATCGAACGGATTTCGATCCAATGGCGCGAGGATGTGCGCCACTGGCACCCCGGCCAGCCCTGGATCTGGGAAGCGGGCGGCTTTGGCGTGTTCGATCCGGGCATCAACGCCCTGTCGATCCTGACCGAGATCGTGCCCGAACCCGTCACCGTCCTGTCCGCCAATCTGGAAGTGCCGTCCAATAAGGACGCCCCGATCGGGGCGACGCTCGCCATGGCCACCGCGTCGGGCGCACCGATCGATACCGTGTTCGATTGGCGTCAGACCGGGCCGCAGACCTGGGACATCGCCGTTGACACCGACAATGGCAGCCTGCTCCTGTCCGAAGGCGGCAACACATTGCGGCTGGACGGTGAAGTTCAACTCAAGGCCCCGGACGAGGAATATCCCGCCATGTATCGCCGTTTCGTCGCTCTGGTGGCTGACCGGGCGATCGACGCCGATATTGCCCCGCTCCGTCTTGTCGCCGATGCCTTCCTTTGCGGCCGACATTGTCCTACGGCTGTGTTCGAGGACTGATAAGGGAGCAAGGTTTTGGGCAGCGGGCGCAAGTTCGGATCGGACGAAAGCACGCTCCGCATCCATCAGACGATCGCCCGCGACCTGGGCACGGCCATCCTGACCGGCAAGCACAAACCGGGCGAATTGTTCGAAGGCGAGATCGAGGCGTCCGATCGCCTCGGCGTATCGCGCACCGCCTATCGCGAGGCTGTCCGCATCCTGATCGCCAAGGGGATGCTGGAAAGCCGCCCAAAGGCGGGCACCCGCGTCCTGCCGCGCAACCGCTGGAACGTGCTTGATCCTGAAATGCTCGCCTGGATGTTTGCGGGCGAGCCGGATGCCAACTTCATCCGCGACCTGTTCGAACTGCGCGGCGTCATCGAACCGGCAGCAGCGGAGTTCGCCGCGCGCCGCCGCACCGATGAGCAATTGGCGGTGATGGAAGCGGCGCTGGCGGAAATGGGCCGCTATGGCCTGTCCACGCCCGAAGGCCGCGCCGCCGACCAGCGCTTCCACAATATGATCCTGGCGGCGACGCATAATGATGCGCTGGAGGCTTTGGCCAGTTCGGTCGGCGCAGCGGTCAGCTGGACCACCACCTTCAAGCATCGCAAGAAATTGCTCCCCCGCGACCCCCTGCCCGACCACCGCGCCGTCTATCAGGCCATAGCGTCGCGCGACACGGCGGCGGCTCGCGCGGGCATGGCCGAACTGCTGCGCCTGGCCCTCGCCGACATGGACATCGCGCTGGCCGAACCGGGCGGCTGATATTCCTCCCCGATCCTTTATCGTCATCCCAGCGAAGGCGGGGATCCATCTCCGTCGCTATCCACTGGTGCAAAGTCGGGAGATAGATTCCCGCCTGCGCGGGAATGACAAAGTTTCTATGTGCTTCTGCTAAATCTGCACCAGATGCGCGACATCCTTCGCGCTCTCGTCGGCGATCTTGCCCTGCCGGATGATCCGACCATTTTGCATAGCGCAATAGCGGTCGGCAAAGCGCCACACGAAATCCAGATATTGTTCGACCACCAGCACCGTCATGCCCAGTTCGTCGCGCACATGAACCAAAGCCGCTTCGATCTGCTGCACGACATTGGGCTGGATGCCCTCGGTCGGTTCGTCGAGCAACAACAGGCTCGGTTCCCCAGCCAGCGCCCGACCGATCGCCAATTGCTGCTGCTCGCCGCCGGACAGGAAGCCTGCCGCCCGACCGCGAATATCCCATAACTTGGGGAAGAGGTCGAAAATATGCTGCGGCACCTGGGCACCGCGCTTGCCGCGCCCCGCCAGCGCCGACAGCCCGGTTTCCAGATTTTCCATGACGGTGAGTTGCGGAAACACATGCCGTCCCTGCGGCACGAAGCCGATGCCCGCCCGCGCCCGGCCATGCGCGGGCATGGCGGTCATGTCGCGCCCGTCGAAATGCAGCGTCCCACCGGTCACCGGCCGCGTGCCCATGATCGTGTGCAGCAAGGTGGTCTTGCCGACCCCGTTGCGCCCGATCAGCGCCATCACCTGCCCGCGTTCCAGCGGCAGGTCGACGTCCCACAGCACCCGGCTCTGGCCATAGGCGCTCGAAAGGCCCGCAATCTCCAGCAGCGCGCTCATGCCGTATGGCCCAGATAGACGGCGGCGACTTGCGGGTCGGCGCGCACTTCGGCGACACTGCCTTGCTTCAAGAACTTGCCCTGATGCATCACCGTCACCGGCGCGGCCAATTGCTCAACGAAGCTCATATCATGGTCGATCACCAGCACGGTGCGGCTATCCCCCAGGCCCAATATCAATTGCGCGGTACGGCTCGTTTCGGCCGGTCCCATGCCTGCGGTCGGCTCGTCCAGCAGCAGCAGTTCCGCGCCCGTTGCCATCACCATGGCGATTTCCAGCCATTGCTTCTCGCCATGCGCCAGCGTGCCCGCCTCCACATCGGCGCGATGGGTGAGCGCCACTGCCTCCAGCGCTTCTTCGACCGCCGCCCGCTCTTCCACCGGGATGCCGGTGCCCAGGCTTTTCCACCAGCGCCGGTCGCGCCGCGCCGCCAGCGCCAGATTGTCGCGCACGCTCAAGGTCGGCAACACGCCGGGCGCCTGGAACTTGCGGCAAATGCCGCGACCGACGATCGCCTGTTCGGGCAGATTCTGGATGTCCTCGCCCTTGAAGACGACCCGCCCCTGGCTCGGCCGCACCCGGCCGATGATCGTATCGCACAGCGTCGATTTGCCCGCGCCATTGGGACCGATCACGACCCGCGTCTCGCCCCGGTTCAGCGTCATCGAAAAACCATCGAGCGCTTTGAACCCGCTATAGTCGACGGTGACACCGTCTACGCTGAGCAGAAGCTCGGAAACCGCCGAACCGCTCATGCCGCCTTCCCCTTGGCCAGGCCAGCCAGGCCGCGCGGCAGCAGGGTCACGACGAAGATGAACAGCGCGCCCATCAGATAGAGCCACAATTCGGGGAAAGCGCTCGACACCGCATCGCGCGCCAGATTGACCAGCAGCGCCCCGACGATCGCGCCCGCCAGGCTGTAGCGCCCGCCGATCGCCACCCACACCACCATCTCGATCGAGGGCACGACCCCGATCAGCGCGGGCGACACGACGCCCGCATGCAGCGTGAACAATGCGCCGCCAATCCCCGCCAGCATCGCTGCGATGGCGAAGGCCGTCACCTTGAAGGGGGTCGGATTATAGCCCAGGAACCGCACCCTGTTCTCGCCATCGCGCGACGCCCGCAGCAATATGCCAAAGCGCGATGCCAGCAGCCAGCGCAGCGCAATGAACGCGACGCACAGCACCGCCAGCGTGACCCAGTAGAGCGCTGATCCCGTGCCGGGACTAGCCAGCCCTACGCCGAAGATCGAGTAGAAGTCGGTGAGGCCATTAAAGCCCCCGGTCACATCCTGCCGACTGATGATCAGTGTCGCGAACGCAAGGCTCAGCGCCTGCGTGATCAGCGCGAAATAGGTGCCGCCCACGCGGCGATGAAACACCGCCCAGGAAAAGAGCGCCCCGGCCAGCGTCGGGATGATGACGATCGCGGCCAGCGTGAAGAGCGGGCTGGTGAACGGCTCCCACCATATAGGTAGGCTTTCGCGCCCGCTCCACACCATGAAATCGGGGATCTCGCCATCCGGCAGGTCGGCCAGTTTCATATGGATGGCGATGGCATAGCCGCCAAGGCCAAAAAACACGCCCTGCCCCAGGCTCAATATCCCGCCATGGCCCCAGATAAGAACCAGACCGAGCGCCAATATCCCCATCGCCATGAAACGGGCGAGCAGGTTGAGGTCATAGCTGGACAGCGCGAACGGCGCGACGAGGGCCAGCGCCAGCAGCAGCCAGGGCAGCAGCGGCTTGACCGGCGCGAAGCGCGCGGTGAGGGCGGAAATATCAGGCATCGAGTTGGCGGGTCTTTACGGCGACGACGCCTTGCGGGCGCACCTGGATGAAAAGGATGACGAAGACGAGCAGCAGCATCTGCGCGACGCTGACATCGACGAAAATCTGCGCCAGCGCGGCGAACAGCCCCAGGATGATCGCCGACGCGGTCGTGCCGACGATGCTGCCCAGCCCGCCCATCACGACGACCAGGAAGGCGGGGATGATATAGCTTTGCCCGACATTGGGCGTCACCGGCCCAAGCAGCGCGAGCATGACGCCCGCAAGACCCGCTACGCCTGAACCCAGGCAGAAGACGGTCAGGTCCACCCGGCGCACATCGATGCCGGTCGCCGACGCCATCATCCGGTCCTGATTCACCGCCCGCACCAGCAGCCCGATGCGGGTCTTGAGCAGCACGAGCGCCAGCGCGCCCAGCACCAGCGCGGCGATCGCGATGATGAACAGCCGTGCCGATGGCAGCGTCACGCCGAACGCCACGAAGCTGCCCGTCAGCCATTCGGGCGCGCGCACTTCGACACCGACCGCACCGAACAGGTCGCGCGCGCCCTGTTGCAGGATCAGGCTGACGCCCCAGGTCGCCAGCAG
This sequence comes from Sphingobium sp. SA2, assembly GCF_032227065.1. NCBI lineage: Bacteria > Pseudomonadati > Pseudomonadota > Alphaproteobacteria > Sphingomonadales > Sphingobiaceae > Sphingobium > Sphingobium sp. SA2. The sequence goes on along the minus strand of NZ_JAPMXX010000006.1, from coordinate 1,753,189 downwards.
CGTATCGAGCGGCCGTGCCGACAGGCGGCGGATCAACGTCGACTGGATCAACCCGCCCATGGCCGCAGCGCCGATGAAGGCGACCGGAATGGCGAGGATGATCCCCATCGCCCCCGGCACCACCAGCAGGGTCATCCAGGCAAGATAGCCGCCCAGCATCAGCATTTCGCCATGCGCCATGTTGATGACGCGCATCAGCCCGAAGGAGAGCGCCAGGCCAAGCGCCGCGAGCAGGTACAGCGACGCGAGCGACGCGCCATTGAACAACTGGTTGAGGAAGAGGGCGTCCATTATGCTGCGCTTCTCGCGATCAGAAGGGGCTGTGGCATATCATCGCCCTCCGTCATTCCCGCGAAGGCGGGAACCCATCTCCCAACCTTCCGTCTTTCGATAGGGCCGGAGATGGAACCCCGCCTTCGCGGGGATGACGGCGTTGTTGGGCATTTTACAGCTTGCAAGTCTTGCCGGGGAAGGCGAGCGCGTCATACGGTTCCGGCGCGATGTCCTTGCCGCTGTCGGCGATGATCTCGAACTGGCCATCGGCATTGAGCTTGCCGATATAGGCCTTCTGCACCAGGCTCTGGTTGGCCGCGAAGCTGACCGTGCCCATGGGGGTCACAAAGCCGCCCAGCGATGCCGCCGCCTTGCGCACGGCATCCGGCTCAAAGCTCTTGGCCTTCTCGACCGCCGCCTTCCACGCATAGACGTCGAGATAGCCATGGACCATCGGATCGGTGATCGCCGCATCCTTGCCGAATTTCGCCTTATAGGCGGCGATGAACTTGGCGTTCGCCTCGCCCGTCAGGCTCTGGAAATAATTCCAGGCGGCATAGCTGCCCTCGACCAGGCCCGCACCCATCGCCTGGGCTTCCTGCTCGCCGATCGAGAAGGACATGACCGGCATCGTCTTGGGGCTGATCCCGGCGGCCTGCATCTGCTTGAAGAAAGCGACATTGCTGTCACCGTTCAGCGTATTGATGATGATCGCCGGCTTGGCCTGCGCGATCTTGGCGATCACGCCTGAAAAATCGGTGCCGCCCAAGGGCACATAGGCTTCGCCCAGCACCTGCATCCCGCCCTTTTCGATATGTTTTTTCAGGATCAGGTTGGCGGTGCGGGGATAGACATAGTCGGACCCGACGAGGAAGAAGCTCTTATAGCCCTGCGCCACTGCCCATTCGAGCGCGGGCAGCGCCTGTTGGTTGGGCTGCGCCCCCGAATACATGATGTTGGGCGAACATTCGTTGCCTTCGAACTGCACCGGATACCAGAGCAGATTCTTGGTCCGCTCGAACACCGGCAGCATCGCCTTGCGGCTGGCCGAGGTCCAGCCGCCGAACACGGTCGACACGCCATCGCTTTCGATCAGCTTCGACGCCTTTTGCGCGAAGGTGGACGGGTCCGACGCGCCATCCTCGACCAGGGCGTTGATCTGCTTGCCCAGCACGCCGCCGGTCGCGTTGATCTCCTCGATCGCCAGCATCTCGGCATTTTTCACCGTGATCTCGCTGATCGCCATCGTGCCGGTCAGCGATTGGAGCACGCCCACCGACACGCTGTCGCCCGCAGGCGCGCTCGCATTGTCGCCGCCGCCGGAACAGGAGGCCAGCGCCAGCGCGCAGGCGGAAGTGGCAAGCATAAGCAGCCTGGAACGGATCATGATGTGTAGGTCTCCCCCTGGCAGGCCGGTGGTGGCGCTGCGGCACTCTGGATGGGATCAAGGCTATGGAATGCGGGCTATCCCCCGTATGCGTCATTTGACGTAGGCAGGGCGAAGCGCTTGCGCCTAGAGTTGGGACCATGGCGGGCAGGGCAGAGAGTATGGGGATCGACAGCGACGGCGCGGGGGCGACGCCCGGCCAAGCATTGCGCCCCATGCGCAGCCGGGTCGGCAAAGCCGTGCGCGATCCGCTCTTTGCTTTTCTGGTCGCGGGCGTGGCTCTGTTCGGCGGCTATCAGATCATCGAACGCGCGCAAAAGCCGCCGGTCGTCTTCACGCCCCAGGTCGAACAGGCGATGGTCGAAGACTATGAATTGCTTGTCGGCCGCCCTGCCACAGCCGCCGACAAGGCGCGGATCAAGCGCGACTATCTGGCCGAGGAACTGCTGTTCCGCGAAGCGATCGACCGCAACATGCACCTGACCGACGGGGAAACCCGTAAGCGGCTGGTCGACAAGGTCCGCTACCTGATCGCGGGCGCTCCGCCCGAACCGACTGACGAACAATTGGTCAATCATTATGCCGATAATCTGGCGCAGTATCGCGCCGAACCCCGCACCAGCTTCACCCAGGTTTACCGGGCACAAAAGCCCGCCGACGCGGCGCTGCTGCTGGCGCAGCTCAATGCCGGGGAGACGATCCCCGGCGACGATTTCTGGTTGGGTCGCGCCTTCCCGCGCTATGGCGATTCGATGGTGCGCGGCATATTCGGCCAGCCCTTCGTCGCCACGCTCAAGACCGCCCCGGATGGGCGCTGGTTCGGCCCGGTCCAGTCGCCACGCGGCTGGCATTTCGTGCGCAAGAGCGAGAGCATCCCCGCCGCCATGGTCCCCTTCCCCGCGATCAAGGACCAGGTGCGGCAGGATTATATGATTGCCCATAGCGAAGCCGCCATCGACAAGGCGTTGTCGGGCCTCAAGGAGAAATATGATGTGGAAGAATAGTCTGGCCGCCCTCCTGCTCGCGCTGGCGGCCTTGCTGCCGGGCACGGCGATGGCCGACATCTTCCTGTCCGCTGATTTCGCGCTGACTCGGGGCGAGGATGCGAACAGCTATGAATTCACCGCCGCCATGCCCGAAACGGTGGGCCAGCCCGCGCCGATCGTTTGGCCGCAGGGCTGTCGCCAGACCGCGATGACGCGCCAATCCAGCGGCGGCCGGGCGCAATATGCCTATGAATTCGCCTGCGAACGTCCTTTCAGCGCGGGCGACGTCATCCAGACGCCGTGGAAGGCCGATGGCGGCCGCTTCGTCACCAATGTCATGGGCAGCCAGGTCGATCGCAGCCTGACCGGCGACGCGAAAGGCATCGCCGTTCCAGTGGGCGAAACCGCGGTCGGCGAACGCGCCCTGACGCAGATCGCGCCGGAATTTCTGGCCCAGGGCGTCTGGCATATCTGGCTGGGCTGGGACCATCTGGCGTTCGTTCTCTGCCTCGCTCTGCTGGCGCGCGGGCGAGATTTGCTCTGGCTGGTCAGCGCCTTCACCGCCGGACATTCCATCTCGCTGGCAGTCGCCTTTTTCGAGTTGGTCCATGTTCCCGTTCCCCCGGTCGAAGCCGCCATCGCCCTGTCGATCGCCTTCATGGCACGTGAGGCTTTGCTGGTCGGGAAAGGCGAACAAGCCTTCGCCTTCCGTCGTCAGTTGACCGTGGTGTCGCTCTTCGGCCTGCTCCACGGCTTGGGCTTTGCAACCGCACTGGGCGAACTCGGCGTGCAGGCGGGCGAGAAACTGCCTGCGCTCATCTTTTTCAACATCGGCGTGGAAGCGGGGCAATTGCTGTTCGTCGGGGCCATCATGGCGACGCTGGCGGGCCTGCGCGTTCTCTCGCTGGCCGCGCCGGTGCGGGTCGCGGCGCTCTACGCCGTCGGCGTGATCGGCTGCTTCTGGATGGTCGAGCGGGTTGCGGGGTTTGGCATCGCCTGATCGTCCAAACGGTCCCGCGCGACGATCCCGCTGACATTGGCTACCGCGAAACTTACGCCATAGAGGTTGCGCCGTTGCTCCACGCCGGGGATCGGGCGGGGATGGCCGGAGGCATGGGCGATCCCGTCCCGCACATCATAGGTTTCGCGCGGGCAGTCCCAGTCCAGGGCGACGCCCAACACCCCATCCAGACTGCCCGGATAGCATTGCTGCCCTTCGGTATCGTGCGCGGCCACGATCAGCACGCCTGCCGCTGCCGCTCGTTCCACCGCCGCCGCGAAGGCCGCAGCGTGCGCCGGGTTGACGGTGCCAAGGCTGAGGTTGATCATATCGACCCGCGCTTCCACTGCCAGGTCGATCGCGCGCACCAGCGCCCGCGCGCTGGCCCGCAGCCCATCGTGAAACACCCGGATCGGCAGGCATAGCGCAGCGGGGGTCTGCTCCATGATCGCCGCCGTCACCGCCGTTCCATGCCCCAGCCGGTCGAGCGTATCGTTCTCCGTTACCGCACCATCGCGCGCCACGGCAAAGCCGGACAATAGCCGCGCCGCATCGATATGCGGATGGTCGGGATGGACGCCGCTATCGATGATGGCGACGCGAACCGGATCAGGCATCGACCATTTCGCCGCGCTGCTCGACCCGCGCATGACCGTCGGCCAGGGTGACGACCATATCCGCCATTCGCGCCATGGCAGGCTTGTGGGTGATGATGATGATCGTCGCATCGGGCAGCGCGCCGCGCAGCCGCCCGGCAATCAATTGCTCGGTCTCGCCATCCAGCGCCGATGTCGGCTCGTCCAATATCAAGATGCTGGGTGACCGCAGCAAGGCGCGCGCCAGCACGATCCGCTGCCGTTCGCCCGCCGACAGCGCCATGCCCCGCTCCCCGGCGCGCGTTGCATAGCCGAGCGGCAGCTTGGCGATGAAGCCATCCAGCCCCGCCGCATGCGCCGCCGCTTCGATTTGCTCGCGCTTCACGTCGGGCAGGGCAAAACCGATATTCGCCGCAATCGTATCGTTGAACAGATAGGGCGACTGATCGACCAGGATGATCTCGCGCCGGACATCGTCGAGCCGATAGGCGCGCAGGTCGCGACCATTGACCAGCACCCGCCCGGCATCGGGATCAAGATAGCGCACCATCAGGTCCGCCATGGTCGATTTGCCCACGCCGCTGGGGCCGAGAATGGCGCACAGGCTGCCAGCGGGAATCGTCAGGTCGATGTCGCGCAACACCGCATCGCGATCATAGCGCATCGCCACCTGTTCGAACCGCATCGCCCCTGCCCGGTCCAGCGCGACCGCATCATCCCGTTCGACTACCTCCGCCTTCGTATCGAACAGTTCGAAAATCCGCCCCAGCGACACCCGCGCCGATGCGAGGCCCGATGTCAGTCCCATCAGCGTCTGGATCGGCGAGAGCAGACGCATATGATAGGTCATGAAGGCAACCAGCGTGCCGATGCTCATCCCATCTTCGATGATGCGCCAGCCGCCATAGAGGATCACCGCCGATGTCGCCGCCGTCATCAGCGTGCCGGGCAGTGCGCCGGTCATGAAGGAGGCAACCTGCATCCTGAGCATGGCGCCGACAAAGGCATCGTTGCGTCCCTTGAACCGCTCCACCTCATGCTCGCCCGCGCGCAGCGAGGCGACGACGCGCATTCCCATCACCGTATCGACCAGCAGGCTGCCAAGGTCAGCGCCCTTTTCGCGCATGTCGCGGGTCAGCGCGGTCAGGCGGCGCTGATAATAAGCGAAGGTCGCAAGGCTGGCGGGTACCAACACGACGCTCACCAGAAACAATTTCCAGTCGAGCCACAGCATCATCGCGACGCAGCCGACGAAGAACAGCAGATTGCTGACCACCGATAGCAGAGTGTCGGACGCGATCCGCTGCACATCGCTCACATCGCTGTTCATCCGCGACACCAGATCGCCGAGCCGGAAGCTGCCATAAAAGCGCGGCGAGAGCGTCTGGAGATGGCGCAACAGCGCCGCGCGAATGTCGTAGAGCATCGCCGCCGACAGCGCGACATAGCGATAGCTGGCGAGGATATTGACCGCGAACCCGGCGATGGTGACCGTGATCATGATCGCCGCGATCTTCACCAGCGCACCCATGTCCCGGCGCAACAGCGCTTCGTCGATCATGAGTTTCGAGAGATAAGGTTGCGCCAGCCCAAGCATGGTCGACACAAGGCTGATCGCCAGCACGACCACCAGCGCCCCGCGATAGGGTTTCAGGAAGGGGGTCAGCCGCTTATAGGCGCCCCAGTCCGCTACCGGCGCACGCGTCCCGTCGCTCATGCCGCCTGCTGCCGGGGCGCGAGCCGCGTCCCTTCCAGCAGGAAGGCCGGCTCCGGCATCTTCGCGAGAAGCCCGGTACACCAGCGATGCCCCTCCAGCAGCGCCTCCTGTTGCGCCCGCCACCAATCCCCCGTGCCGCCGGTCGTGTAGAATTGGGCGCAGAGCAACAGATGCCGCCGCATCGCCGCGATCAGCATGGATTGATAATGGGTCAGCAGCGCAGTGGCGTCCTGCCCTTCGGCGATGCCGGTCACCACCGCAGCGGCAAGGATCGCCTCGCGCACCGACTGCGCCGTTCCGTCCCCGCAGATCGGGTCGAAGCCCAGCGCCGCCGTGCCGCAGGCGAGCCAGTCCTCGCCGCGCAACGGCAAATGCAGGCGCGGCGCGGCGAGGAATGGCGTCGATGCGGCCCCACAGCATCGACCACCGGCGCGATCAGGCGGCTGTCAGCGAGCAGATCGTCCAGCGCGCCGCCCACCCCCAGCAGCCAGCCTTCCCCGCTCCCGCCGGGACCAGGAACAGCCAGCCGCTGGCCACTGCCTCGACCCGGCCTTCTTCGCTGCACGACGGATCGAGCAGCCCGACCTTGGCCGCAACGGCCCGCCGGTCGCCGAAGACATGCGTCTCCCCCTCCGGCATCGGCGGCGCAGCGTGGATGGTGAAATCCACGGGACTATCCTCCGGTGCAGGCTGGTCCTGCGCCAGCACAGCCTGCACCTGGTCCTCCGACGCCAGCGCCGCGCCATGGGGCACGACGACCGGCGCGCCGCCCCCCCAGGCGACAACACGGCGCTTGATCCGGGGACTGTCGGCGAACAGGTCAGGCCGCTGAAATATGTCGCGCAGCAGCGCGAGAGCCGCATCGCTCAGCATGATCGTTGGGACGGGCGGACGATGAACGACCTTGGTTGCGACCCGGAGGCCCGCTGCCTTGAGCAAATACGCGCATGTCGTCGCGGCAATCCCGCTGCCTCTTATGCCGACGATCATGCGCCTGTCGGTCATTCCACCGCAACCATGCCCGCGCCGGTGGTGTCATAGCCCAGGTCCAGCGTCGTCTCATGCTTGAGCGTCCTGGCATCATAGACCTCCAGGTCATAGCTCGCGCCATAGATGTAGAGCTTGGCTCCATCGATCGACATGCCCAGCCGGAAGCGCGAGCGGCAAGGAAACTCCGCCTTATCGACCACGGCATTGGTGGCCATGTCCATATGCCAGAATTCGCAGCGCTTATTGCCGAGCTTCCCGTTCGTCACCACGGTATAGGCGTGTTTGCCGTCGGGCGTGACCTGCAATCCCGCCATGGCATCGGGCGCGGGGCCAATCGGGGTAAAATCGAACTGCCGGGTGGACAGGTCGAAGCGCGCCATGCCGAACATCTTGTTATGCACATAGGGGTCGGCCGCGTTGAACAGGGCGACCAACTGCCCCGACGAGCGCACGGCATCGAGCATGCCGCCAAAGCCGATATTCTCCATCCCCATGCCTTCGGGTTTGGCGAGGTCGATGCGGTCGGCGACCTTCAATGTCGCCAGATCGACGATCACGATCTTCTCGCCGAAGGAATAGAGATATTTGCCATCGGGCGACACCTTGTATCCGCCGCGTCCCCCGGCCCGCTCTTCCTCTTTTTCCAGCGCGGCGGTGCGGACGACCTTTTGCAGCTTCAGGTCGATGACGCCATACATCGGCTTGCTGACGGTATAGCGATCAATGCCCTTCTCGAACTTCGAGATGACGGTGTAGAAGAAGCGCCCGGTCGGATCGGGCACCCCGCCCCAGAAGCGATAGCGGGTGGTGCCGTCGTTCAGGCTGAACTTGTTGATCACCTTGCGCGTCGCGGTGTCGATCACCTCGATCCCGCTTGTGGTAATGGTGGTCACATAGATGCGCTTGCCATCGTCGGACAATTGCATCGATGTAGGCAGACCCGTGTCCAGCTTGATCGTGCCGGTGACCGCGCCCTTGCCCTCTTCGAACACCAGCAGCCGGTCGGGATAGGAGCCCATGAACAGCGTCGCGGCGGACGCGGGAATGGCGCTCAACAGGGCCAGGCCAGCGCCCAGCATCAGACGATATTTTTGCATCGCGCGCCTCATGGAAAAACGAGATCAAGACTGCGCCAGTCCTTCGTGGCGGTGGCGCAATTGCTGGCCCAGTCGGGGGAGTAGTTGACATGGTCGGGCACCTGCACCGGCCAGAAACAGGTGACATAGCAGTCGTAAATGTCGCGCTCGACCGGCTGGCAAAGGCCCGCCGTGCCGCCGCCTGCATCGACTTCCCAGCCGGGCGAAAAAGAGAGAGAACAGCCCATCGGTACATGCGGGCGCGGGGCCTGCTGAAGGGCGACGACATCCTCCTCCATGTCGGCGTCGGGCGATACCGCTGCCTTCATCTGCGTCACGGCCTCGTCGATCCGCTGCGCCTTTTTATTGATGGCCCGAAGATGCTTCATGACAGCCCCTTTCTTTCGGCAAAGCGTTCGAGGAAGCCTGGATTACGCACCGACAGCACGCCGTAGATGCGCAGGCAAGTGTCGGTCCACTGGCGTATCCAGTCGCAATAATGGAGGTTGGCATGGCCCGTGTCGCCATAGCGCACGAACGCCTCATGGTGGCACCCACCCGCGCAGAGCGGCCGCGCCCAGCAGCTTTGGCAATCATATTTCGCCTCGACATGCCCCTTGGCCAGAAACTCGCCCTGCTTGGCGCGGTCGATGCCGCTGGAGACATGGCCCATGCTGTGCGTGTCGGCATCGGTGAACCGGTGGCAGGGCGACAGGTCGCCCGATGGGCTGACCCCCATCAGGCCCAAGCCTGCGCCGCATGGATGCGATTTGTTGACGCCCGAAATCAGCTCGCTGATCGTTTCGCTGACATTGGTGAAGCCGTGGGACTCACCGCGGAGGGCATATTCGAGCCATTCTTCGGCTAGCAGGTTGAACTGCGCCAGCACGCTGTCCATGCCATTGCCGTCGAGCGAATAGGCGCGCTCCTCCCCCGTCGTGACCGGCGCAAAGCCGACTTCGTGGAAGCCCAGATCATCCTTCAGATGGCGGAATATGCGGACCACATCAGTCACACCCTCGGTCAGCGTCACCCGCGCGGTGATGGCGCGCGTTTTGTGATGCGTGATCAGCGTGCGCAGCCGCGGTTCGATGACCGCATAGCTGCCCTTGCCATTCTTGTAGACGCGATGCTTGTCCTGCAATTCCGGCGGGCCGTCCATGCTGACGGTCACGCCGACCCGATTGTCCGACAGGAAGGTGACGATCTCCGGCGTCAGCAGCGTCGCATTGGTGGTCAGGCTATAGGTGATCGCTTTCCCCGCCGCTGCGGTCGCTGCATTGGCATAGTCCACTACATCGCGCAGCAGCTTGAAGTTCATCAGCGTTTCGCCGCCGAAGAAGGTGATATGCACCGCCTTGCGCCCGACCGCCTCGGCGATGAGCAGGTCGACCGACGCCTTGGCCGTATCCAGCGTCATATATTTGGGCTTGCCCGCGGGCGTCGCAATCTTGTCCGCGCCAAACTCATAGCAATAGGTGCAGGCGAGGTTGCACTGGTTGGTGACGTTGAGAACCAATGCCTGCAGCGGGAAGTCGGCGGGCGGCGCCTGCGGCACTTCCGCTACCGGCATGCCATGGCCGAGATGAATGAGCCGCGCCTGCCGCAATTCGCGCACCAGCCCGTCGGCTTCCTCCTGCGCCCGCCCTTCGCTCACCAGTTCGCGCACCAGCATGGCGTGGGTGAGTTCCTGCCCATCCAGCCGGTCGAGCACCGCGCGGACATCCGCGTCGATTTCGAAGATCGCGCCCGCGCTGACGAGGTAGACGAAGTCCCTGCCGCCTGCATCGAAGCCATGATATTCCGCCCGGCGATAGGTGGGTGCCTGCATCACGGTCATTGCGACACCTCCGGTTGATCCCATTTCTGATAGGCGGGCACGGTCACCACCATATAGGCGCGCGCACTCAGCGGCTTGCCGAACTTGTCCTTCTCGCTCTTGGCCGTCGCGACGACCCAGACGTCGCCATAATTGTTGCGACCAAAGCGGCGTTCGGGGTTCGGCCCTTCGACATTGGGGGTGAACAAAGCGGCGGGACTGAGCGCGCCAACATATTTGGCGTCGTCGTCATAATAGACCGCCAGGAATTCCTGCGTCGACCAGGTGACATCGACCGGACCGACCACGACGTCATCGGGCGTTCCCTGCTTCCCATCCATGCCATTTTCGAAGCCGATCGCCTCGAACTGGGCATAGCCCTTGGGGAATTTGATCCCGCCGAGGCGCGACACGGCCGTTTCGGGTGTCACCTTGATATAGTCGATCTTGCTGTACACCGGATAGGCCTTTTCCAGCACCGCGCCGCCGATCGCGACGTCGCGCTGCCCCGATGGCGCGTTCGCGGCGACATCGGCGGTCACGACCAGTTCCTGCGGATTGGCCGAAACGATCTTCGTCGCGGTGACGCCTGCACCCAGGTCGATGTCGGAAGCGGACAGCGAAGCGGACATGTTATGGCCTATTATGCGGAACTGCGCGCCCTTGGTTCCGGCCTTGACCGGCCCCGGCACGACCGCGAGCACGGCGGGCGCGGCGGTGGCGCGGATCAGTTTCACGTCGAGGCCGAATTCCTGATAGTCGCCCCAATACCAGCGACCTTGTGCGCTTTGCTGATCGGGCGCGAACCACATGGTTTCGCGCGCGGCGCTGGCGAGATCGTCGGGCTTGCCTGCGGCGGCCGCGCCCTTGGACGAGCCGCGCCAGCTATAGCCAGCATAGACGATGCCAGCGCCGCTGCGGCTGACGGTTCCACCATTGGTCAGCGACTTGAGGGTGCTGCTGGTAACGAACTCGTCGGCACTCTTGCCGGGCTTGACGCTGAACGCCCCCACGAAGCGCCCCTGCCCCGGTGCGGAGGCCACGACCAGCCATTCGCCCGCCAGGCGCGGCACGCTCTGACGCGATCGCCAGGCGGCCCATTCGGGCGTGTGCAGCGGCGCGGCCTTGGCCATATAGCCCAGTGCATATTCGCCGCGCAGCATCTTGTCCTTGGGATCGCGGCCCGCAGGCTGCTCACTGTCCTCGGCCGGGCGGCGATATTGGGCGTCCGCCTGCGAATACATGGCGACGTGCAGATCCTGCAGCGACTTCCATTCCGTCTTGGACCGACGCCAGGATAGCGGCTGGGCGAAGCTGTGGCAGACGGCGCAGGCGCCGCGCATCGTTTCGTTGGGGATGTTGGTTTCGTCGATTGTACGCTTTTCGGCGAGATACATGACCGGCAACGCCTCTTGCGGTGCGAGGCCATGCGAGGCGGACAGCGATTTGACCACGGCGCGGGATTCTTCGGGTGTGATCGGCAGGCCGTTGAGGCGCACCATCCGCTTGATCACCTGCGCCCAGCCTTCGGGCGTGGTCCGCACCCAGCTGATCCGCGACATATTCCCCTTGGCATCGAGCGCGTGGCAGGCGCCGCATTTCTCCTGAACCAGCGGGTCAGTGACCGGAATGCCCGGATCGCTTTCCTTCATCGCCACGCCGTCCGGCCCGCCATCCGCCTGGGCAAAGACGACCGACGCGGAGAACAGGGCCAGCAAGCCGAATTTCGAGACCGTTGTCCGCTTCACCCTATGTCCCCCTTTACGCGATCCCTGTCCGCGTCGACCCAGAGCCTAGGCAGGTGCCCCGGCAGCGCCATTGCCCAAATGACGTATGGCCCGATGACAATCCGCCATATCAAACTGGACGACCGTCAAGATTTTTCAGCTTTTCTTCTGCGGCCCGTAATGTGCGTCCTGGCCATGTTCGACCGACACCGGGTTGAAATAGCCGGGCGGCAGGCCTTTCTTGCGCATCGCGATGCCCGCCAGACAGGCGTTCAGCAGATAATTGCTGTTGAGCGCGGTCTTGTAGCTGGTGTCGAGATAAGGGGCGACTTCGACGATATCGATGCCGGCAATGTCATTCTCCGCACACAGCCGCCGCATGATCGGCTGCGCCTCCCGCATGGTCAGGCCGCCGGGAACCGGCGTGCCGGTGCCGGGCATGAAGGCGGGGTCCAGCACATCGACGTCGAACGAGATCCACAGCTTCTTGGTGTTGGTCCGTGCTTCCTTGAGCGCGCGTTCCATCACCTTTTCCCAGCCCCATTTCTCGACTTCGACCATCGTGTGATATTTCATGCCCTTATTGCGCATCCACCCGAATGTTTCGAGGTCCGGCCCGCGTGCGCGCAGCCCCACTTGGACATAATCCTGCGGGCGGACATGCCCCTCATGCAGCACGCGATAGACTGGCGATCCATGGGTGATCCAATGGACGCCGTTGCGACCGACATCATAATGGCTGTCGAAATGGACGACGCCGACATTGCCCTTGCCATGGACATCGGCGGCGGCGGCGACATTGGGATATTCCAGACTATGATCGCCGCCGATGACGATCGGGATCGCGCCCGTCTGCGCGATTTCGCGCACCATCTCGCGGACATGGGCGACCGATCGCTCCGTGCTGTTCTGGTCGATCGCGATATCGCCATAATCGACGATCTCCAGCACGGAGCTGGGGTTGATCATCGAATACATGTCGTTGCCGCCCGCCCCGCCGGTCATGCGCAAAGCGCGCGGCCCGTCGATCGCGTTGCGCCAGCCTGAACCCATGTCCAGCGGTGCGCCGACGATAGCAACATCGACCTTGCCCGCGCGCAGATCTTCGGGCGTCATCGCGACGGGCGCCCCCGCGAAGGTCGCAAAGCCGCCGCGCCGCCCGCCGATATAGCGGCCCAGGTCCATCGGCCCCGGATCACGCTTGGGGTCCATGACCAGCGGCCGCTTGGCCTTCCACGCGTTGAACCAGGCCGATCGGGTATCGAGCGGGATCGTCTTGGCGTCGCGCCCTTCCTTATATTCGACCTGCTCATGCAGCGCCGCGATCGCGTCGATATAGGTGACCAATTCGGCGGCGGGCAGCGTGCGGATGCGGTCGAACAACACGTCCTTTTCGACGTAACGCCCTGTGCGCCCCTGCTTGATGAGCGCGACCTTTTCCGGCGCGATGCCGGTCAGCTTGGCCGCGACATCGGCGGGAAGCTCCACGGGCTTGGGTTCGCCCATGATGTCTTCCTGCGGGATGGGCGGTGGCGGGTTGGGCGTGTCGAACGCATCCCCCGCCAGAACGGAGGTCGCGGCAGCGGCCGCCGCCATGCTCCATCCGGTTATGGCGTTGATCGACGGCATCGCTTCTTCTCCCTCAACGCTTGGCGGTCTTGACCGGCATGCCCGTCTTGCGCATCGCGATGCCCGACAGGCAGGCATGCAAGATGTAATTGGCGCTCATCCGGCTGACATAGGTCGGGTCCAGGATCGGCGCGGCGTCGAGCAGGTCGAAACCGACCACCTTGGTCTGGGCGCAGAGTTGCCGCACCATCGGGATCGCTTCCCGCATGGAGATGCCGCCCGGCACCGGTCGCCCGGACGCGGGCGCATCACCCGGATCCAGCACGCTCATGTCGAACGAGATGAAGATGTTTTCCGGCCCGCCTTTGAGGCCGGAGAGGATATCGTCGGTCACCGCCTGCCAGCCGCGCTCCGTCACGGCCGCGGTGGACAGGATGCGCACGCCGCTGTCGGTCAGCCGCTTTTGCGTGGCGACGTCCGCGCCGCGCCCGCGCAGGCCCACCAGCGTCACGTCGCTGCCGCGCAACAGATTCTGTTCCATCAGCCGGGTCAGCGTCTGCGTATCGGAAATCATATGCGCGTCGTTCAGGTCGGCATCGGCATGCGCATCGAACTGCACCAGCGCCACCTTGCCCGCGCCATAGGTGTCCACCATCGCCGCGACGTCGGGGAACATGACCGTATGATCGCCGCCGACGATGAAGGGGATCGTGCCTACGCTTGCCATCTCAGCGATCATCGCGCGGATATGATCGAGCCCCCGGTCCGGCGCCATATAGTCGGGCGTCAGGTCGCCATAGTCCGCGATCGACAGGATGAGGCCCGGATCGATCCCGCCATCGGCATCCGCCCCGACCAGCCCATCCATGCCGCGCAGCGCCATTGGCGCATGTTTGGCGTCGCGCCAGCCCGACGAGAAATCGAGCGGCACGCCGACAAAGGCGACCTCCACCTTGCCCGCGACAAGATCCTCCTTGCGGATCGCGACGGGCGCATCGGCGAAGGTCGGGATGCCGCCCTTCTGGAACTGATAGCGTTTCAGGCTGAACGGCCCGTCGTCGCGCTTCAACTTGTCGAACAGTTTGGGGCGAACGGTGGTGCCCGCATTCCATCCGCGCGCCTGCGGGTTGAGCGCGATCTCCGACGGGTCGCGCCCGGCTTTGAACTTGCTGTCCTCGACCACCGCCATCAGCGCGGTGGCATAGGCATCGACATCAGCGGCGCTGCGCCCGGTGAGCGCGACCTGGAGTTTCTCCGCCGTCAGGCCAAAGCGCGTCAGCATCACGGGATCGGACAGAAACGCCTTCTTTTCCGGCGACAATGTGGCGAGCGGGTCGCTGGCCTGCGCATGGGCCGGGCCGCACAGGGTTGCGATCGCCAGGGCAGCGGCGGCGCACCGCGCCAGCAAGGGGGTGCGTGCCATCAATTCTTCTTCCCATAATAGCTGTCGAGGCCGTGATCGACCGAGACAGGGTTGAGATAGCCGGGCTTCAAGCCCTTCTTGCGCATGGCGATCCCCGCCAGGCAGGCGTTCAACAGGAAATTGCTGTTGAGCGCGGTCTTGTAGCTGGTGTCGAGATAGGGCGCGACTTCGACGATATCGATGCCGGCAATGTCATTTTCCGCGCACAGGTTGCGCATGATCGGCTGCGCCTCCCGCATCGTCAGCCCACCGGGGACCGGCGTGCCGGTGCCGGGCATGAAGGCCGGGTCCAGCACGTCGATGTCGAAGCTGATCCACAATTTCTTGGTGCTGCCGCGTGCTTCCTTGAGCGCGCGGGCCATCACCTTGTCCCAGCCCCATTTCTCGACTTCGACCATCGTGTGGTATTTCATGCCCTTGTTGCGCATCCAGCCGAACGTCTCCAGATCCGGCCCGCGCGCGCGCAGGCCCACCTGGATATAGTCGCTGGCGCGGACATGGCCTTCGTTGATGACGCGATAGACCGGCTGGCCATGGTCGAGCAGATGAACGCGGCCGCGACCAATGTCATAATGGCTGTCGAAATGGATGACGCCGACATTGCCCTTGCCATGCACATCGGCGGCGGCGGCGACATTGGGATATTCCAGGCTATGGTCGCCGCCGATGACGATCGGGATCGCGCCGGTGCGCGCGATCTCCGCCACCATTTCCCGCACATGATCGACGCTGCGCTCGGTGCTGTTCTGGTCGATGGCGATATCGCCATAATCGACGATCTTGAGCGCGGCATTGGGGTTGATCATCGAATACATGTCGTTGCCGGCCGCGCCCCCGGTCATCCGCATCGCACGCGGCCCGTCGATCGCGTTGCGCCAGCCCGACCCCATGTCCAGCGGCGCGCCGACGATCGCGACATCGACCTTGCCCGCTTTCAAATCCTCCGGCGTCATCGCCACCGGCGCGCCCGCAAAAGTCGCAAAGCCACCGCCCCAGCCGCCGACATAGCGCGTCAGTTCGATCGGCCCGACGTCCCGCTTGGGGTCCATACTGTTCGGTCGCCTGGCCTTCCAGGCGTTGAACCAAGGGGAACGGGTGTCGAGCGGGATCGCCGCGACATCGCGCCCGGCCTTGAACTCGACCTGGGCATGGAGCGCCTGCATCGCGTCGATATAGGCGCTGATTTCTTCGGGCTTGCCGGTGCGGATGCGGGCGAAGAGCGCGTCCTTTTCGACATAGCGCCCGGTCACGCCGCTCTTGAGGAAATCGATCTTCGCCTTGTCGACGCCTGCCAGTTTGGCCTCGACATCCTTGGGCAGTTCGAGCGGCTTGGGCCGTCCCATATCATCCTCGGCCGGCATTTGCGGCGCGGGTGTTCCTGCATTGGGCATTTGCAGCGGCAGGTCGCCCGCGACCGCAGCCCCGATGGCCGCGATCCCGGCCATGCTCCATCCTGTGACGGCGCTCAAAGACGGCATGTCATTCTCCGGCCCGGTCCACCGCAATCGCGCGATGCGGGCATAGGCAACAGATATGGAGCAGGTTTTCCCGCCCCTCGCCCAAGGGGTAGGCGGGGACGGTCCCCAAGCCCAATGGGGCATTTGACGTAGGATAGGCCCATGGTGACCCGGACGAACAGGCTACGTCAAATGCCCCATGTCTGACTGCCTGCGCACTCCATAGCCTCTACCCCAGATCAGAAGAAAAGGAGGCGGCAGTCCGTGCCGTCCGATGCCAGCCGCTGCCGCCGCACCAAGCGCGGGGCGGTCGATCCGGGAGGGGATCGAAAGCAGGGAAGACAATGGACAAAAAGGGGAAGACCATGTCGTATCGCGCAAAACTCAAAATGGGGCTGCTGTCCGCCACCATCATATCGGGCGCCGCCTTCGCCACGCCGGTCCTGGCACAGGAGCCGCAGGCCGCCGCCGACGCAGAAAGCGACGTCATCGTCGTCACCGGCACCCGCCGCTCCACCACGCTGATGGAAACGCCGATCAATATTTCGGCCGTAGGTGCCGAGCAACTCGCCAATGAGCGCATTGACGACATTCGGGACATTGCGGCCTTCACGCCCGGCGTTACCATCACCGATACTGGTCCCTATGGCGCGGCGAACATCGTCATGCGCGGCCTGTCGGCCAGCGACACCAGTTCAACAGGCGGCAACAGCGATACTGCCATCGGCATTTATTTGGGCGATGTACCGCTTTATACCGACTATAAATTGATCGACCTGGAGCGCGTAGAAACGCTGCTAGGGCCTCAGGGTACGCTTTATGGTCTGGGCACTTTGGCGGGCGCGATCCGCTACATTCCCAATCGGCCCGACCCAACGAAATTCAGCGGCGAAGTTTATGGCCGCCTCTATGATGTCGCCCATTCGAAGGGGCTTGGCTATGTCGGCTATGGCGTCCTGAACCTCCCGATTGTTGCGGACTCTATCGCCTTCCGCACAGTGACCGGCTATTATTATGATCCCGGCTTTATCGATTATCCCTTCCTGCTCAAGGAACCGGGCGTCTCGTTGCCCCAGCCAGGTGGGGTGGACAATCCCATGGGCAGTGATGCTGACAAAGCGGCCAACTTTGCCGGCAAGAAGGATCTGAATTTCGAGAAGACCTTCACCAGCCGCAACCAATTGGGCTTCGTCAGTCCTGACTTCGAAGCCTATTTCACCTATGCCTTCCAGCAGACCAAGACCGGCGGACGTCAGGCAACCGGTGGAAACATCGTAGGCGAAGGCAAATATGAAGCGCCATGGCGGTCCGAAGAACCGTCCAAGCGTACATCGCACCTCATCTCGCTCGAAGTGCAGGGCAACATCGCGGATGTCGCTCAAGCCGTGTTCGTCTCCGCCTACACCAACAAAAAGCGCCGCAGTTCCGTTGACGTCACCGATCTGTTGCTCGATCTCGATTATGACTACGAACTCTTCCCCGCCTTCAACGGCTATACCCGCTCACGCGGTACGGACGAGCAATATAATCAGGAAGTTCGCCTCATCTCCACCCATGGCGGTCCATTCAGCTGGGTCGTGGGCGGCTTCTGGAATCGACAAAGTACAGCTTCGGACTATCGTGAAATCGTCCCCGGCTATCCAGCCTATGCAGGCATCGATCGTCCCGACGAGGTCGAATATGCATCCTATGTCAACACCAAGCTCGATGAGAAGGCGATCTTCGGCGAAGGCAGTTTCAAGATCACACCGGAATGGCAGGTCACGGCCGGTATCCGTTATTTCAAATATCAGGCCGATGTCATTGGCGGCACCGCGTTGCCGTTGTTCCAGACCTTTCCTGCCATCAACTTCCGGTCGCGCGCAGGCGAAACGGGCCAGGATGGGACGGTTTGGAAGTTCAACACTTCCTACAATATCACGCCGGACTTGATGATATGGGGCACATATTCGAAAGGCTACCGCATCGGCGGCGTCAACCGGGTTGCGCCCTGCGTATTGCCGCTCGATCCTGATAAGCAAAATTTGTGCGCGCTGGAAAATGAGCTTTTCTACGGCCCCGATGAAGTGAAGAACGCCGAAATCGGGGTTCGCGCGCAATTGTTCGATCGTAAACTGTCAGTGAGCTTGTCAGCATTCCAGATCAAATGGGAAGGGATTCAGCTTGATGGCCAGACGGTCAACGGTGCGATCGGTATCATCTCCAATGGCGGTGCTGCGGAGTCCAAGGGGATAGACCTCTCCTTCGATGCCCGTCCGATCGAAGGTCTCAGCATCCGGGGCAATTATAGCTATCTGGACGCGAAACTGACCGAAGACGTACCCGCGCTTCTGTCTGTCCAGGGCGGCGACCTAGTCGATGTCTTTGCGGGCGATCGCTTGCCGGGTTCGACCAAGAATAGCGGTGCGATCGGCGTGACTTACGAAATGCCGATGGGCGACAACGCGTTGGTACTGGGCTGGACGACCACCTATTCCGGCGGCATTTATACTCGACCAGGCCTTCGTGGTGGCGGTGAACGCATTCCGTCGTACACCATGAGCCGCGCCAACGTGACCTATAAGACCGAGGCATACGAAATCGGTGTGTTCGCCAATAATATCTTCGATAAATATGCGATCACTGGCGTGGGTAACGACCTGACCCGCTACGGTTTCGTCAATGATGGCGTGATCTATCGTGGCTACGCCCAGTCCGTCGCACAGCCCCGCGTCATCGGTATTGAAAGCCGCGTGCGGTTCTGATGATCGATCCTCCCTGCGCACAAAAGCGTGGGGAGGAAACCCCCACTGAAACGAAAGGGGCGGAAGGCGCAACATCGCGCTTTCCGCCCTTTGTCATTCAGCGACCTGCGCCCCATAGCGCCGCGCCAGCACGGCGCAGACCATCAGCTGGATCTGGTGGAACAGCATCAGCGGCAGCAGGATCGGCCCGACGGCCGCCGCGGGAAACAACACGCCCGCGATCGGAACGCCGGTCGCCAGGCTTTTCTTCGACCCGCAAAATTGCAGCACGATCGCATCTTCGCGGCTTAGTCCGATCAGCCGCCCCAGTCCGAACGTAAGAACCAGTACGGTTGCCAGCATGAGGCAGCAGACACCCGCCAGCAGCGCCAGTTCGCCGCCCGACACGCTCTGCCACAGCCCCTCTACGACGGCCGCCGAGAAAGCGGCATAGACGACCAGCAGGATCGATCCACGATCCACCCATCCGATCTTCGCCTTGTGCCGCGCCACGAACCCGCCAATCCAAGGTCGCGCCAAATGGCCGACCAGAAAGGGCAGCAGCAGTTGCAGCACGATCCCCTCGATCGACGCCAGCGACACGCTCGCCCCGCCCTGCCGCATCAGCAGCGCGACCAGCAGCGGCGTCGCGACGATGCCGAGCAGATTGGAGAAGGACGCGCTGACCACAGCGGCGGCGACATTGCCCCGTGCGATCGCGGTAAAGGCGATCGACGACTGCACGGTCGAGGGCAGCAGCGTCAGGAACAGCAGGCCCACGCGCATGTCATCGGGGATGATACCGATCTGCTGGGTCGCGAGGCCGATCAGTGGGAACAGGAGGAAGCTCGTCCCCAGCACCGCCAGATGCAACTTCCACGCCCGCGTCCCGTCCCAGATCGCCGCACGCGACAATTTCGCGCCATGCAGAAAAAAAAGCAGCACGATGCCA
The DNA here is from genome assembly GCF_032227065.1 of Sphingobium sp. SA2. Classification (NCBI taxonomy): domain Bacteria; kingdom Pseudomonadati; phylum Pseudomonadota; class Alphaproteobacteria; order Sphingomonadales; family Sphingobiaceae; genus Sphingobium; species Sphingobium sp. SA2. Next base: position 1,733,494 of record NZ_JAPMXX010000006.1, on the reverse strand, counting down.
GCGTCCGCCAGCATCCCGGTGATCTGCGCGCCCTCGCCGCGTGCAGGCAGGATCGACGCTAGGGCAACGGTTGCCAGCAGCAGCAACAGGAAAGGATCGAGGGCTTGGCGCAGTCGGTTCATCATGAAGCTAGGCCTTGGGCTGACAGACGGCGGGGGGATAGACGCGGCCCGCCGCTTGCGCCAACAGTTTCGCCAGAGACATGCAGGCGTGGTCAGTGATCTGGATGGTAAGCTGTTCCCCGGCGAAGGCCGGGGCCCAGTTCAGAGCGTGGGACTGGACCCCGGCCTTCGCCGGGGAACAATAGTCTCCATCGTCCGATCAATGCCCATCGGTAGTGACAGAGACATAAGGGAGAGCGCATCGTGAGCGAGTCCATCGCGATCATCGAAGATATCGCCGGCGTCATCGAAATCCATATCGACCGCCCCGACAAGAAGAACGCCCTGACCGCCCCCATGTATCATGCGATGACTGCCGCGCTGGCCGATGCGTCGGCGCGCGCGAACATTGCGGTGGTACTGTTCACCGCCAATGGCGACGCCTTCTGCGCGGGCAACGACCTCAAGGACTTCATGGCCGGGCCGGAGGGCGGCGCGGCGGCGTTCGCCTTCATCCGCGCCATCGCCGCCTTCGACAAGCCGATCGTCGCCGCCGTGCAGGGATTGGCCGTAGGGGTCGGCACGACGATGCTGCTCCATTGCGACCTCATCTATGCCGCGCCCGACGCCCGCTTCATCATGCCCTTTGTCAATCTGGGGCTGGTCCCCGAAGCCGGGTCGAGCCTGCTTGCGCCTGCAACGCTGGGCCATGCCAAGGCGGCGGCGATGCTGATGCTGGGCGAGCCGATGGATGCCGAGGCGGCCGATCGCGCGGGGCTGGTCACGGCGGTCGTGCCCGCCGACGGACTGCTGGCGCATGCGCGCGCAAAGGCCAGAATATTGGTGGCTAAGCCGCCCCAGGCGCTCGCCACCACCCGCCGCTTGATGAAGGGCGATCCGGCGGCACTCACCGCCCGGATCGAGGAAGAAGCGGGGTTGTTCCGCGATACGCTGCGATCCGCCGAAGCGCAGGAAGCCTTTGCCGCCTTCTTCGAAAAGCGCGCGCCGGTGTTTCGGCGGGGCTAGGTCGAGGCGCGGTCGCGCTTTCCGAACCGCATTTCGCTCACGATCATGGCGGCGACGATCAGCAGGCCGCCCGCCAGCGCCAAAGGCGGCATGCGATCGCCCGCGATCCGCCCGATGATCCCGGCCCAGACCGGCTCGCCCGCGTAGATCAGCGTGGCGCGGGTCGGCGACACGCTGCGCTGTGCCCAGTTCATCACGAACTGGATGAGCGCCGTGACCAGCCCCAGCCCGCAGGCCGACAGGATGACCGTCCAGGACAAGGGCGGCACCGCTTCTCCGGCCGGGACCATGCAGGCGAAGGCCAGCAGCGCGGTCACGGCCAACTGCACCAGCGTCACGCGCGCGACATTCACGCGCCCCGCCCACAGGCTGATGCAAATGATCTCCAGCGCGATGGCGAGCGTGCTGATCAGGGTCAGCACCTCTCCCGTGCCCAGCGCCATCCCCTCCTGCGGCGCGGCGATCAGCATGAGGCCAGCGAACGCCAGGGCGACCCCGACCCAGCTGGCGATTCGCGGTCGCCTGCGCAGGATGATCCATTGAAGGATCGGCACCAACGGGACATAAGCGGCGGTGATGAAGGCAGACGTGCTGCTCGATATGGTTTGCAGGCCCCAGCTCTGGAGCGAATAGCCCGCAAAAATGCTAAGGCCAATCATGAGGCCAGCACCAAGTTCCTGCCGCGTGAGGCCGCGCAACAGCGGCCAGGCAAGCGGCAGAGTGACGAGCGTCGCCGTCCCGAAGCGCAATCCCACGAAGAAAAATGGACCCGATTCGCGCATCGCATGATGCACGATCAGGAATGTGCCGCCCCACAGGATGGTAATGCCGATCAGGGCGAGTTCGGCACGGCCGATCATCAGGCGGGTGCTAGTTGGGGCGGGCGCAGCGGACGACATAATGCCGCGCTGTCCGCAATACAGCGCGCCGTCAAGCGCGCGCATGGGCCACGCATAACCGCACAGTCATGCGTGGCCCATCGAATCAGTCGTTCTTGAGGTCGCTGCCCGCTTCCTGCAGCGTATCGCCGACATCGCGCTTGGCTTCATCCGCCGTGCGATCCGCATCCTCAGCCGCTTCGTCGGTCGCAGCACCCATCCGCGCCGCGCCATTGTCGATCGCACGGCCCGCATCATCCAGCCCGTTGTCGATCGTGTCGCCCGCGCGATCCATCGCGCTGCTCATGTCGTTGCCGATCGCCGAACCGGCATTTTCGATGCTGTCCTCGGTCTTTTCCGAACAGGCCGACAGGCTGACCGCCGAAACGACCGCCAGTGCGGCGAGAAATTTGTGACGCATGATGGCTCCTCTTGCCAATGAATGGAGTCCGATAAGCGCAGGAAGGCCGATTAGGTTGCGTCCCGTGCGCTATCGCCCGCGCAGGCCGAACACCATCGAACGATCCGATTCGGGGATCAATCCTTCCAGCACACGCCAGAATCCGGTGACCGATCCCTGCCCTGCCTGCGCATAGGCCGCTGCCATTTTTTCCCGCAACGCCCGGAACAGCTCGGCCTCTAGCGCCGCCCCTTCCGCGCTGAGCCGCAGCAATTTTTGCCGCCGGTCGCTGGCCCCCGGCCGCGTCTCGATATAGCCGCGCTCGATCAGGTCGTTCAGTACCCGGCCCAGCGATTGCTTGGTGATGGACAGCAGCCGCAGCAGATCCTTGACGGTCAGGTCGGGCTGGCGCGAGATGAAATAGAGCGCGCGATGATGCGCCCGCCCCAGCCCTTGCGCCGCCAGCCCCTCGTCGATCGAGCGGGTCAGCGCGGAATAGCCGAAATAGAGCATTTCGATGCCGCGCCGGATTTCATCCTCGCGCAGGAAGAGCGGCGATGCAGGCGCCATCTGCGCGGATGTGGGGGAGGAGGAAGCGGACATGGTTGTGGTAATCCGGTACGAAGCCAAGAAGCGTCATAGTGCCGTCGCGAAACTGTGATGACTAGGCTTTCCTTTCGCGCCCGACGCGCTATATGGCGACCCGCGCCGACGATGGTCGGCCTGCTGGGGCGTCGCCAAGCGGTAAGGCAGCGGCTTTTGATGCCGCCATGCGCAGGTTCGAATCCTGCCGCCCCAGCCAATCCTTCTTCTCTACGCCATCCCGCCGCGCGCCAGCTTGCCCTTCGCGTCCTGCTGTCCTAAAGCGCGGCCATGCCCGACATCACCGCCGCGCCGCTTTCGTCTGACCTCACCGGTCGGGCGCTGTTTCCGCATCGGCATTTGCTGTCGATCGCTGACTTGAAGCCTTGGGAAATCCGCTTCCTGCTGGACGAAGCCGAGCAATGGGCGACGGCCAATCGCGGCAAGGCGCGCAAGCATGACGATCGGCTGGCGGGCATGACCCAGATCAACGCTTTCTTCGAAAACAGCACGCGCACTTTGCTGTCGTTCGAGATTGCGGGCAAGCGGCTGGGGGCGGATGTCGTCAACATGCATGCGGGCCAGTCGAGCGTGAAGAAGGGCGAAACGCTGATCGACACGGCGATGACGCTCAACGCCATGGCCGCCGATGTGCTGGTCATCCGCCATGCCAGTTCGGGTGCGGTCGCGCTGATCGCGGACAAGGTGGACTGTGCGGTGCTGAACGCTGGCGATGGCTGGCATCAGCATCCGACGCAAGCGCTGCTCGACGCGCTCACCATCCGGCGGCGCAAGGGCGGGTTCGAGGGGCTGATCGTCGCCATTTGCGGCGATGTGCTGCATAGCCGCGTGGCGCGGTCGAACATGCTGTGCCTCGCCGCGCTGGGCGCGCAGGTGCGCGCGGTTGCGCCGCCCACGCTGATGCCGCCTGAGGTCGAGATGCTGGGCGCGACGCCCTTCACCCGGCTGGACGAAGGTCTGGAGGGCGCGGACGTGGTGATGATGCTGCGGCTTCAAAATGAGCGGATGGACGGCGCGTTCATCCCTTCGGCACGCGAATATCATATGCTCTATGGGCTGACACCCGAACGGCTGGCGATCGCCAAACCCGACGCGATCGTCATGCATCCAGGGCCGATGAACCGGGGCGTGGAAATTACCAGTAACGTTGCCGACGATCCCGATCGGTCGGCGATCACCGAACAAGTCGAGATGGGCGTCGCCATCCGCATGGCGTGCCTGGACGTGCTGACGCGGCGGGCGCGCGGCGTGGAGGGATGGGCATGACCAAGATCGCCATCATCAACGGCCGCCTCGCCGATCCGGCGGGCGACGCGCTCGTCCCCGGCGCGATCCTGATCGAGGGCGACCGCATCGTCGCGTCCGGTGACGTCACGCTGCCCGACGACGCGCAACGGATCGACGCGGCGGGGCTGGTCGTCGCGCCGGGCCTCGTCGACCTTGGCGTGTTCGCCACCGACAAGCCCGCTTTCCATTTCGGCGGAATCACCCGCGCGGCGCTGATGCCCGACCAATCCTCGCTGCTCGATGATGCTGCATTGATCCGGCAGGCGACGCGCGCGGGCAAGCCCGATTTCTGGGTCCACCCCATCGCCGCCGCCACGCGCGGCCTCAAAGGCACCGAACTGGCCGAGATCGGCATGATGCAGGCGGCAGGTGCCAAGGCGGTCGGCACGGGTCGCCAGTGGATCGCCGATTCGGGCGTGATGCTGCGCGTCCTGTCCTATGCGTCGGGCCTTGGCCTCACTGTCATATCCCATGCCGAAGATAGCGGGCTGACCGCGCGCGCGGTCGCGACCAGCGGCGAAACCGCCACGCGGCTTGGCCTGCCCCACGCTCCCGCCTGCGCCGAAGCGATGGCGATCGCGCGGGACGTGCTGCTCGCGCGCCACACGGGCGCGGCGATCCATTTCCGGCTGGTGACGACCAAGGCGGGCTTCGACCTCATCCGCGCGGCCAAGGCGGAAGGGCTGCGCGTCACCTGCGGCATCAGCCCCGCCTATCTGTTCCTGGCCGACAATGCCGTCACCGATTTCCGGACCTTCGCCCGCCTCTCCCCCCCGCTCCGTTCGGAGGATGACCGCAAGGCGTCGATCGCGGCGGTGGCCGACGGCACGGTGGACGTCATCACCTCTAGCCACGATCCGCGCGGGGCGGAGGACAAGCGCCTGCCCTTCGCCGACGCCGCACCGGGCATGGCCGGGGCCGAGACGCTGCTGGCGCTTTCGCTCAATCTGGTGCGCGAGGGGCATGTGAGCATTAACCGGCTGATGACCCTGCTCTGCGCCAATCCCGCGCGGATATTGGGCGTCGATGCCGGCCATTTCGCGCCGGGCAGCGCCGCCGACCTGATCTTCATCGATCCCGACGCGCCGTGGATCGTGGATTCGGCCAGGATGGCGGCGGCGGCGGGCAATACCCCATTCGACCGCATGCCGGTACAGGGCCGCGCGCGGCGGATCATGAAGGGTGGGGTGTTCCTGTAGGGGGTAGGATCGAAGGGAGGCCCTTTACAGACATTTGTTGCCGTTGCCGTCCTCTTATAGACTTGCCGATTGCGGACATGTTTTTGCTCTGGCACGATCTGCCGTCATGAGCAGAAGCAAGCATCAAACTTTGAAGAGCATCTCAGGTAATCAGTCCAAAGGCGAGGTTGATGCCATGTTCGCTGAGGGTGATCACGACGCGATGGAATGGGTCGAAAAAGGACGAATAAAAGTCGCTGAGATGCACAGGCGCAATGCCGATAAGGTCACTAAGAAAGCGGATTGATCAGGATCGAGCATTTTTGCCGTTAAAGGCTGCTCAGGGCATCACTAATTGCAGACGTTCGGCAACGAGCTACAAAGACACGTTCCCTTGGAGCTGCTCGAATGCGTTCAACAACTTGTCTCGTTTTTATTGTGATGTTGGGCCTGCTGGCGGGATGTGCAACATCCTCAGCGCAGCATCAATTTTCGGAGCGCGGTATCACCGGGCCTGAAGGTTACACGGTCGATTGGGACGTGCCAGAAACAGGCACTTACTGGCTGCCAAAGGAAACTGAAAACGAAACAAAAATCGCCTCTGAAATTTGCAAGGCGAATATAAGCGTTTTCATTTACCACCACATGCCGCGTCCGCCACAATTCAGCTATATCGGTTTTCGTTTCGACGAAGCGACCGATGACGCTGCGAGATCGTGCCTCATTGCTAGGCTCAAAGCAGTCCCCTCACTGACCATGCATCCGAAGAGGCGATGAACTCGCCGCTACGATTTGGCGGCAGTAATCGTTCGACTGGCACCAAAAGCCGCCTTTCCGCTAACCACCCCTTTCCCGGCGTCGCTAGAAACGACCCAAGCTGCGGCGGAACCCCCTCCCCCTTCATGCGCTTGCCCTATGGAGCAGCAGGGGACGTCCATGACCGAGAAGATCGCGCAGCAGGTGCATGTCGATGCGCCGTGGAAAATTCCGCCACGGGCCTGGTGGGAAATATTGAAGCGCGTCTATGCGTCGCTCGGATCCAATAATGTCGGTCTACTAGCTGCGGGCGTTGCCTATTATGCCTTTCTCTCGATCGCGCCGATGTTCGCCGCCGTCGTGCTGACCTATGGCCTGTTCGGCGATCCGGCGATGGTCGGGCGGCATATGCAGGCGATCATCGCCGTCGTGCCCACCGACGCCGCCCAACTCATCAACGATCAGTTGCTGGGTGTCGTCAGCACCGCCAAGCCTGCAATCGGTTTCGGCCTGCTGACCGCCCTCGCCATCGCCGTCTATGGCGCGACGCGCGCGGCGTCGGCGGTGATGCAATCGCTCAACATCGTCTATGGCCAGCTTGAACGGCGCAATATCTTTGCCTTTTACCGCGTGTCGCTGGGCATCACCTGTTCGGCCGTACTGGTCGTGGTAGCGGGCGTGTTCACTGCGACGGTGATCGGCCTCATCCAGAAATTCCTGACCGACTGGGGACCGGGCGTGCTGTTCGCGATCAAGGCTGCGACCTGGATTTGTGCGGGGTTGCTCGCCAGCGTCATCTTCGGCCTCATCTACCGCTTCGGCCCCAATCGCCAACAGGCGCAGTGGCAATGGCTGACGGTCGGGTCGGTCACGGCGACGCTGTTCTGGCTGATCGTGACGCTTGGCGTGTCCTTCTACGTCTCGACCTTCGGCAATTATAACGAGACCTATGGATCATTGGGCGCGGTCGTCGTGCTGCAGCTATGGCTGTTCGTTTCCGCTTACGTCGTATTGCTCGGCGCGCAGATCAATGCGGAAGCGGAGCGGCAGACCAGCGTCGATACCAGCGTTGCCACGCCCGTAACGGATGCTGCATAATCCTGCTTGCCCTACCACCCATGCCACGCTAAAGCGCCCTCCTTCGCCGGCACAGGAGTGTAGCTCAGTTGGTAGAGCGTCGGTCTCCAAAACCGAATGCCGTGGGTTCGAGTCCCTCCACTCCTGCCAAGCGCCAAGTCCGCTAAACCTTGTAGTATCAGGGTTTCGCGACTAGGTGCGCAGGCGAACATGTGTCGCGAAGCATGCGGCCGCTTCCCCCGGACGTCCCATAGGACGGGAACGGGAGGGCGGACTGTTGCTTCGCGAATTGGCGTTGGTTTTGAAGATAGAGGCAGGCGATGGCGAAGGTATCCCCCGGCGAATTCGTCAATCAGGTGAAGACCGAAGCGTCGAAGATCGTGTGGCCTACCGGCCGCGAAACGATGATGACCGGCGTGATGGTCGTCATCATGACGACGCTGCTCGGCCTGTTCTTCTTTGGCATCGATACCTTCTTCGGCGCGATCGTCCAGTGGCTGCTGGGCCTTGCGGCGGGTCAGGCTTGAGCATGGCAGCCTTGGTTTTTGGGAGTTTGACACGGTAACATGGCGCGCTGGTACATCATCCACGCCTATTCGGGCTTCGAGAACAAGGTCAAGGAATCGATCCTGTCCGAAGCCGAGCGCATGGGCCTCACCCAATTGGTCGAACAGGTCGAAGTGCCCGTTGAAACCGTCACCGAAGTCAAGCGCGGCAAGAAGGTCCAGGTCGAACGCAAGTTCATGCCGGGCTATGTCCTCGCCAAGCTGGCGATGAACGACGATATTTATCACCTGGTCAAGAACACGCCCAAGGTGACTGGTTTCCTGGGGTCGATGGGCAAGCCGCAGGCGATCAGCGAGACCGAGGCTGCGCGCTATTTCGGCGCCCGCAAGGAAGCCGAAGCCGCACCCAAGCACAAGGTCAGCGTCGATTACGAAATCGGCGACAGCGTCAAGGTGCTCGACGGTCCCTTCGCCAGCTTCAACGGCGTGGTCGAGGAACTGGATTTCGAAAAGAACCGGGTCAAGGTGTCGGTGTCGATCTTCGGTCGCGCAACGCCTGTGGAACTGGATTTCGAACAGGTCGAACTATCGAAATAACGATGTTTCCGTCACCCCGGACTTGATCCGGGGTCCATGAGCCTCAGCGCGGCAGGAACAAGCCAGCGTAGAGCAAATGGATCCTGACTTTCGTCAGGATGACGGAGAAGAAGATTTTTCGTTTCGTCAGCTTTGGCTGGCATGACGATCAAAGAGATTTCCGGGCAACCGGGAATGGATGCGGGAGAAGGTCTGGCCTTCGTTTGGACCGCTAAACTTGAACCGGGCGCGCCTTCGGGTACGCCCAGCAACAGAGTGAGTGACAATGGCCAAGAAGATTACGGGCTACATCAAGCTCCAGGTGCCCGCTGGAGACGCCAAACCTGCACCGCCGATCGGCCCAGCACTGGGTCAGCGCGGCGTGAACATCATGGAATTCTGCAAGGCGTTCAACGCCCAGACCGCTGGCGTCGAAAAGGGCACCCCCCTGCCGACGATCATCACCGTCTATGCCGATCGCAGCTTCACCTTCACGATGAAGCAGCCGCCTGCCACCTTCCTCATCAAGAAGGCGATGAACCTCAAGTCGGGTTCCAAGGAACCGGGCAAGATCGTCGCTGGCAAGATCACCCGTGCGCAGCTGGCGGAAATCGCCCAGGCCAAGATGGTTGACCTGAACGCGAACGACATCGACGCTGCAACGAAGATCATCGAAGGCTCCGCTCGCGCGATGGGCCTCGACGTGGTGGAGGGCTGATTATCATGGCAAAGCTGACCAAGAAGGCGAAGGCGCTGGCCACCGCGGTTGACCGCGAAAAGCTGCACGGCGTTGACGAGGCCCTGGGCCTGATCAAGACCCATGCGACCGCCAAGTTTGACGAAAGCGTCGAAATCGCGATCAACCTGGGCGTTGACCCCCGTCATGCGGACCAGATGGTCCGTGGCGTCGTCACCCTGCCCGCAGGTACCGGCAAGGACGTTCGCGTCGCCGTGTTCGCGCGCAACGAAAAGGCACAAGCCGCGCTCGACGCCGGTGCCGACATCGTGGGTGCCGAAGACCTGCTGGAATCGATCCAGGCTGGCAACATCGATTTCCAGCGCGTCATCGCGACGCCGGACATGATGGGCCTGGTCGGTCGCCTGGGTAAGATCCTCGGTCCCAAGGGCCTGATGCCGAACCCCAAGCTCGGCACCGTGACCCCGAACGTCGCAGAAGCCGTGAAGGCCGCCAAGGGTGGCCAGATCGAATTCCGCGTCGAAAAGGCCGGTATCATCCATGCGGGCCTGGGCAAGTCGAGCTTCACCGCCGAAGACCTGCGCAAGAATTTCGACGCTTTCGTCGATGCGATCGTCAAGGCAAAGCCGACCGGTTCGAAGGGCAAATATGTCCGCAAGATCGCCCTGTCGTCTTCGATGGGTCCGGGCGTGAAGGTCGACGTGGCAGAAGTCGCCGCCGTCTGATTTTCATGCTATAGACTAAGGACAAGCCTCTTTCCTCGAAATGGGGAAGGAGGCTTTCCTGTTTTCAAATGATCCTCCCCTGACCGGGAGGCAGCTGGCGGAAAGCCGGACGGAGAGATGCAACGCGAACGAAAGGGGCAAACCCCTTCGCCACCAGCCATGCTGGCGGCTCCTGCCCTTGCCGGGTGGGAATGTGAAAATCAGGGTGTGTGGCCTATCACTCTGAACGTCTGCTTTGGCAGGCGTAAGGCACAGGTCTTACGAGTATCCGTCGGAAGAGGCGGGTCGCTTAACCGACGAGAAAAACTAGACATGGCATTTGATACCCTCCCGCCCATCCTCGCCCAGGCGCTGACGACCAAGGGTTATGAAACCCTGACCGAAGTGCAGGCATCCGTGATCGAACCCGAAGCGATTGGCCGCGACATGATCGTGTCGGCCAAGACCGGATCGGGCAAGACCGTCGCCTTCGGCCTCGCCATGGCGGGCGAGTTGCTGAACGAAGAAGGCCGCTTGCCCCCACCGGCCTGGCCGCTGGCGCTGGTGATCGCGCCGACGCGCGAATTGGCGCTGCAGGTCAGCCGCGAACTCGAATGGCTCTATGCTGGTGCGCGTGCGCGAATCGCCACCTGCGTCGGTGGCATGGATGCCGCCCGCGAGCGCAAGGCGCTGGCGCAGGGCGCGCACATCGTCGTTGGTACGCCGGGCCGTCTGCGCGACCATCTCGAGCGCGGCGCGCTCGACCTCTCGGCGCTCAAGACTGCGGTGTTGGATGAAGCCGACGAAATGCTCGACATGGGCTTCCGCGAAGATCTGGAGGGCATTCTCGACGCCACCCCCGATGGCCGCCGCACCCTGCTGTTCTCGGCGACGATGCCCAAGCCCATCGTGGCGCTGGCCCGCCGCTACCAGAAGGACGCGCTGCAGATCGCGACCACCTCGACCGAGCGTGGCCATGGCGACATCAGCTATCAGGCGATGACCGTCGCCCCGTCCGACATTGAAAATGCCGTGGTCAACCTGCTGCGCTTCCATGAGGCGGAAACGGCGATGCTGTTCTGCGCCACCCGCGACAATGTCCGCCATCTGCACGCCAGCCTGACCGAGCGGGGCTTTGCCGCCGTCGCGCTGTCGGGCGAGCATAGCCAGAATGAACGCAACCATGCGTTGCAGGCCCTGCGTGATCGCCGCGCTCGCGTCTGCGTCGCCACCGACGTCGCCGCGCGCGGTATCGATCTGCCGACGCTGACGCTCGTCGTCCATGTCGAAATCCCGCGTGATGCCGAAACCATGCAGCATCGGTCGGGTCGTACCGGGCGTGCCGGCAAAAAGGGCACCGCTGTCCTGATCGTCCCCTATCCGCGCCGTCGCCGGGTGGAAGGGATGCTCAAGGGCGCCAAGATCCCGGTCGAATGGACGTCCGCACCCAGCAAGGAAGCCATTGCGGCGCAGGACGCCGAACGGCTGCGCACCCGCCTGCTCGAACCCATGGAACTGGAAGAGTCCGATTGGGCGCTGGGCGGCGAACTGCTCGAAGCCAAGAGCGCCAAGGAAATTGCGGCGATGCTGGTGCGGTCGGCGCGCGGCGCGCTGCCTGCGCCCGAAGAGCTGCTCGACGGTAGCGACGCCCCGGCTCGCCGTGAAGGACCGCGTCCCGGTTTCGAGGATACCCAGTGGTTCCGCATGAATATCGGCCGCACGCAAAATGCCGATCCGCGCTGGATCTTGCCGTTGATCTGCCGTCGCGGCCATGTGTCGCGCGGCGACATCGGCGCGATCCGCATCACCGCCACTGACACGATGTTCGAAATCCCCAAGGCGATCTCGGCCAAATTCCTGGCCGCTGTCCGCCGCACGGGCGAAGCGGGTGACGAGGGCGCGGATGTGATGTTCGATCCCATCGATGGCGCACCGCGCGAGGAAGCCCGTGGCAACCGCAAGCAGTTGCGCCCCGCCAATGGCGATCGTCCCAACCGCAGCGGCCCGCCCCGTGGCGGTCCCGGTGCCGGATCGCGCGGCGGCGCGTCGCCGCACAGCCCACGTCCCTTCAAGGGCGCTGGCGCCGGTGGCCCGCGCAAGGGTCCGCCGCGCAGCCGGGGCTAAATGTAGGATATTTCAACACCCGTTCGTGCTGAGTAGGGGCTGAGCGAAGTCGAAGTCCCGTATCGAAGCATCGCCCGGCCCCCTCCTTCGATACGCCGCTTCGACTTCGCTCAGCGGCTACTCAGGACGAACGGTGTGGATGAAGGCCTGACGCCCCTTAAAGACAGGTGGGAGCTATCGGGGCCGTCGGTCATTGCAGCACGCATGACCGACGGCCCTTTTCTTATTCCCGTACTGGGCGACCAGCTCGACCCCGACATCGCCGCGCTGCGCCACGCTGATAAAGGGCGCAGCGTGGTGCTGATGATGGAGGTAGCCGAAGAAACCACCTATGTCCGCCATCATAAGGCGAAGATCGCCTTCATCCTGTCCGCCATGCGCCATCATGCCGATCGGCTGCGCGGGCTGGGCTGGACGGTCGATTATGTAAAGCTAGACGACCCGGCCAATAGCGGCAGCTTCACCGGCGAAGTCGCGCGTGCCATCGACCGGCACAAGCCCGCCGCCATCCATGTGACCGAGGCCGGGGAATGGCGCGTCCGGGCGATGCTGGAAAGCTGGGAATTGCGCTTCGGCCTGCCGGTCACCATCCATGAGGATGACCGCTTCCTCTGCACCCATGCCGAATTCGATAGCTGGGCCGCCGCGCGCAAGCAGTTGCGGATGGAATTTTTCTACCGCGACATGCGGCGCAAGACCGGGCTGCTGCTGACCGAGGATGGCCAGCCCGAAGGCGGCCAGTGGAATTACGACGCCGACAATCGCAAACCGCCACCCGCGCGCGACCTGCTGATGCCCCGCCCCATCCGCTTCCAGCCCGATGCGATCACGCAGGATGTGCTGGCCATGGTCGCCACGCGCTTTGCCGACCATATCGGCAGTCTCGACCATTTCCAGTTCGCGGTGACGCATGAGGAAGCGATGCGCCAACAGCGCCATTTCCTTGATGAAGCGCTACCCCGCTTTGGCGACTATCAGGACGCGATGCTGACCGGCGAACCCTTCCTGTGGCACTCGATCCTCTCGCCCTATATCAACGCCGGGCTGCTCGATCCGCTGGCGCTGTGCCGCGCCGTCGAGGAACGCTATCGGGCGGGCAAGGTGCCGCTCAACGCCGCCGAAGGCTTCATTCGCCAGATCATCGGCTGGCGCGAATATGTGCGCGGCATCTATTGGCATGAAGGGCCGGACTATGCCCAGCGCAATGCGCTGGGGGCGACCCGCGCCCTGCCCGGCTTCTACTGGACCGGGGACACGGACATGCACTGCCTGTCCCAGGCGATCGGCCAGACGATCGACCATGCCTATGCCCATCATATCCAGCGATTGATGATCACCGGCAATTTCGCCCTGCTCGCCGGTGTCGACCCGCATCAGGTGCATATCTGGTATCTGGAAGTCTATGCCGACGCCTATGAATGGGTCGAGCTGCCCAATACGCTGGGCATGAGCCAATTTGCCGATGGCGGCCTGCTCGGCTCCAAACCCTATGCGTCGAGCGGTGCCTATATCAACCGCATGTCCAACTATTGCGGGTCATGCCGCTATGATGTGAAGCAGCGCGTCGGCAAGGACGCCTGCCCCTTCAACGCGCTCTATTGGGACTTCCTGGCCCGCAACCAGCGCAAGCTGGCGTCCAACCCGCGCATGGCCCTGCCCTATCGCAATTTGGACAGGATGCCCGTCGAGGACCGTACCGCCATCCGGGAACAGGCGGCACGGTTCCTCGACTCCCTCGATTAGGTCGCACCGCACAGCGTCAGCATCCGCCCGGCCAGTTCCCGCTCGCCCATCACGATATGCCGCACGCCCAGCGTTTCGAGATGCGCGACCTCCGCATCCGAATGGGCGCGGGCGATCACTTCCAGCTTGGGGTTGAGGTGGCGAGCATGTTCGTGGATCGCGCCCCCTTCGAACCCTTCGGGCACCGCGATCAGCAGATGATGGGCCTCGGTAATCCCCGCGCTGAGCAGCGCCTTGTCTTCCAACGCATTGCCGCGCACGACGGATAGCCCGGCCTCCTGCGCTTCCTCCACCTTCTCGGCATCATCCTCGATCACCGTGAAGGGCATCTGCCGCTCGGTCAGCCGATCGGCGATCAGCTTGCCGACCCGGCCATAGCCGACCAGGATGATATGTCCGATCGCGGGCCGCGCCGCCGCGACGCGCGCGGCCTCCGCCACGACTTCTTCCTGCTTGCGGCCGCGCACGGCCAGCGAGAAGAGGATGGGGTTGAGGAAGATCGACACGATCGCGCCTGCGAGGATCAGGTCGCGCGCTTCGGCCGGAAGTACGCCGAGCCCCGTGCCCAACGTCGCCAGGATAAAGGAAAATTCGCCGATTTGCGCCAGGCTGACCGCGATGGTCATCGCCGTGTCGCCCGGTTTGCCGAACAAACGGACGATGGCATAGGCGGCGATCGATTTGCCCACGATGATGATCGCGACCGTCGCCAGCAGCGGCAGCGGCTGTTCCCACAGCACGGCCGGATTGAACAACATGCCGACCGACACGAAGAACAGCACCGCAAAGGCATCGCGCAGCGGCAGCGTCTCCTCCGTCGCGCGACGGCTGAGCGGCGTTTCGCCCAGGATCATGCCCGCAAAGAAGGCACCCAGCGCAAAGGATACGTCGAACGCATAAGCCGCACCGAACGCGACACCCAGCGCGATCGCCAAGACCGCCAGCCGGAACAGCTCCCGCGATCCGGTATGCACGACCCAATGCAGCGTCCAGGGAATGACCCGCCGCCCCACGATCATCATCAGCGCGACGAAGCCCGCCACCTTGAGCAGCGTGCCGACCAGCGGCGCGATCAGCGCGCCCGCCCCGGCCCCGGAGTCCGCGTCGCTTATGACGGCGGCCAGGGCAGGCAGTAGGACGAGCGCCAGCACCATCACCAGATCTTCGACGATCAGCCAGCCGACCGCGATCCGCCCCCGCCGCGTTTCGACCAGATCGGCCCCTTGCAAGGCCCGCAGCAACACCACCGTACTGGCGACCGACAGGGCCAGGCCAAAGACGATGCCGCCCATCAGCGGCCATCCCATGAGGGCGGACAGCCCCATGCCAAGGCCGGTCGCCACCGCAATCTGCACCAGCGCACCCGGCACGGCGATATGTTTGACCGACATCAGATCCTTGAACGAGAAATGCAGCCCGACGCCGAACATCAGCAGGATGACGCCGATTTCGGCGAGTTCATTGGCCAGTCCGCTATCGGCGACGAAACCCGGCGTGAAGGGACCGACCATGATCCCGGCGACGAGATAGCCCACCAGGGGCGACATGCGGAGCCTGTGGGCGATCGCGCCCATGATGAAGGCGACGACGAGGCCGGCGACGATGGTGCCGATCAGGGGCGTGTGATGGGGCATGCAAGCCTTTCGATGCGAATCACGCTATATCAGAACGTCAGGGGATGGAGCAGGACCGCCAGCAGCAGGGCGGCCGCAGCCAGACCTGTCATGATAGCGGGCATGAACCACCAGGGCGGACGACGACGCTTGCCGCCGGGCTCAGGCTTATCGGACATCTTCATGGTCCTCCTTTCGACGATGCCCGTCGAAACGGGCCGTTCAGATCGTCAGAAGGCGGCAGGCGGGGCGCGCGCACGATGGCCGCCGGACAATAGCAGAGGTGCCGCCGCAATCTGCGGCGGCGAAAAGAAAATTCGCAAGCGGCCTACGGAGGCGACGAGCGCCAACGTCGCGATGATGCAGAAAAGAAGGATAGGCGGCGTGTCATCGCCATCCACGCGCGCGGCCTGCGCGACGTGCGGCGGCGTCGGTGCGCGCGCCTTGATCACCACATCGCTCGTTGCAGGATTGAAAGCGGAGCCGGTCGGGCGACTGAGCGGCGGGCCGATGGGCGCCAGCGCGGACAGGAGCGTCACCAGGATCAGCATCCACAAGGCGACGAATAGGCTATAGCGGCTAAGCTGCCGATCGCCCTTTCCTGTCTCGCCTGTTATATGCCGCATCGCTCGCTTCGGTCCTTTCGCGGACAAGATAGGGCCTGTGCGAACCGAAAACCACCCCGGTTCCGCGCCGCCATCGGTTGACACCCGCGAGTCATTCCACTAACGGGCCACATTCCCGCGCGGGTCGGCAAGGCGTCATGTCTTTGGTGATTTGCGTAAAGCAGATTTGAACGAGAAGAGACAAGCCATGTTCGCTATCGTGCGCACAGGCGGCAAGCAGTATCGCGTCGCCGCCGGAGACAAGATCGTCGTCGAAAAGATGGCCGGTGAAGCCGGTGACAAGATTACGCTGGACGACGTCCTGCTGGCCGGTGAAGGCGGCGATCTGAAGGATGTGGCCGGTCTGACCGTCGCAGCCGAGATCATCGCGCAGGCGAAGGGCGAGAAGGTCATCGTCTTCAAAAAGCGCCGCCGCCACAATTATCGCCGCAAGAACGGCCATCGTCAGCGCCACACGATCCTGCGCATCGTCGCAATCGGTGCCGAAGACAAGAAGGCCGCCAAGGCCGAGGCCAAGACCCAAGACGCAGCCCCGGCTGCTGCCGAAGCCTGATCGCTTCGCGCCTGATATTCTAGGAGTTTAGACAATGGCACATAAGAAAGCTGGCGGTTCGTCGCGCAACGGTCGTGATTCGGAATCGAAGCGCCTTGGCGTCAAGAAGTTCGGCGGTCAGGAAGTGATCGGCGGCAACATCATTATCCGTCAGCGCGGCACGCGCGTCTATCCCGGCCGCAATGTCGGCATGGGCAAGGACCACACGCTGTTCGCGCTGGGTGAAGGCCGCGTGGTATTCCACGCTGGCAAGCTCGGCCGCAAATATGTGTCGGTCGACGCGATGGCCGAAGCGGCAGAATAACGGACGACGAATGACGGGTCGTCCTTTCAAGGGGCGGTCCTTTCGTTACGCGAGCCTTTAGGTTCAAGTGACGATGTTCGAGGGATTAAGGGGCGCTCCTTCCATCAGAGGGGCGCCCTTTTTCCGTTGGGCGAAACATCCTCTTAAATTCCCTCAACCCACTGGAACTCCACGCCTTCTCACGCGTCATGCAGGCGGGGAACATGCCAGACATCGACCGTCGTCAAGCCGTCATCATTGGCGGCTATGGGCACGCCCAAGAGGAGAGAGAAGAATGTTCGCCCGCACCCCCCGCCTGCTGCTGCGTCCAGGCTGGATGGAAGACGCGCCCGCGCTGGCTCATGCGATCAGTGATCCTGCCATCCTGCGCAACCTGACCCACGCGCCTGCTCCTTATGCTCTGGATGATGCGCAGGCCTTCCTGTCGCTGCCCCATGATTCGCGCCTGCCGCGCCTGCTCGCCTTCACCCGCACGCGCGGCGCGCCGCGTCTGGTCGGCGGTTGCGATATTCATCTGGACGCGCATGGCACGCCGGAACTGGGCTATTGGATCGCGCGGCCCTATTGGGGACTTGGCTTTGCGACCGAAGCCGCCCGCGCGGTCCTCAGCATGGCGCGCGCCCATGGTGTCCAAGGCGTTCGCGCGGCGCATTTCCTCGACAATCCCGCGTCGGGCAATGTCCTGCGCAAGATCGGCTTCCGCTTCACCGGCCGGGTCGAGCAACGCTACAGCCTCGCCCGCCAGACGATGGTCGATTCGCTGCTGTTCGAAGAAGGCGAAACCCACGGCATGCACCCGGACCCTGCCATGGACCTCTATCGCGACGCCACACAGGCGATGGCGGCCTGATAATGCGGGCGGGGGAGTTTTCCCCGCCCGTCACGCCGAGTGCGGCCGCCGGGGCCGATCGAACACTCGCGTCGGCTTGTCACCCAGCATCCTGTCGACCAGCGCAACAAAACCCAGTTTCTCGGCGACCCTGATCGACGCGCTATGGTCCGGCGCGATGATGCAGCGTAGGGATGGCGCATCGAGATGGGCGTCGGCCCAGCCGACCACCGCACCCATCGCTTCGCTGGCCACGCCTTTGCCCCAAGCCTGCGGCCCCAGCACCCAGCCCGCTTCCGGCACCCCCTCCAGTTCGGGCAGGCCGCGCGCGGCGCTCAGCAGGCCGCCCTCGCCCAAAAACGCGCCGGTCGTCCGATCCTCGATTGCCCACATGCCATAGCCCAGCAGCGACCACATGCCGGCATAGCGGAGCAGGCGAAACCACACCGCCTGCGCGTCCAGCGGCACGCCACCGACATGGCGCACGACCTGCGCGTCCGCCCATAAGGCGCGGCACGCCGTATAATCGGCGATGCCGTGCGGGCGCAGGATCAGGCGGTCGGTGTGGAGCGTGGGCGCATCGGTCATGGCTCGATAAGATCGCGCCCCACCCTGCCCGTCAAGCCGCCGACGGCAGCGGCCCGGTCATCCGCGCGTCGGCATAGTCGCTGTCCACCAGCGCGATCAGCGCCCGGTCATCGACCGACCAAGGATGAAAGCCCGGCTTGAAATAGCTGAGCCACGGCCCGGCCACCCGGCGCAAGATACCCGGCCGCACCAGCGCATAGCGGAGCAATCCGCCCCAGGCGCGCACGCCCGTCACGCCATCCTGCCGCAACAGGTCCATCATCCCCCGCGCACGATGATGCAGGAAATGTTTGGTGGCGATCAGCATCATCAGCGACCGCAGCCGCCAGCGCGCAAACCCGCTCCAGTCGCGCGTCGCATGGACCCAGGTATCATGCGCCACGCCCTTATGCTCGATCTCCTCGACCGCGTGCCAGCGCCACAGCGCTGCAATCTCCGGGTCCGCCCCGTCGAGCAGACGCGGGTCGCGCAACAGTTCATGGGCCAGGATCGCGGTAAAATGTTCCAGCGCCATGGTCGCGGCCAGGCTGACGATCGGCGGACGCCGCTTCGCCAGGTCCAGCACCCGCACGACATCGGCGTCGAGCCGTGACAATTCATAACCATGATCCGCCACCTGCCGGTTGAAGGCCAGATGCTCGCGGCTATGCACCACCTCCTGCTTGATGAAGGCCGCAATCTCGCCCGCCAGCCGGTCCGGCGCGCCATCGCGAAAGGCGCGGACACTCTCGATGAAATAGGCTTCGCCGCGCGGAAAGGTCACGGACAGGGCGTTGAAGAAAGCCGTGGCGATCGGATCGCCATTCAGCCAATGTCGGGCCGCAGCGCGGTCCCGCCCGAAACGGCGGTCGCGCGGCGTGATAGTGAGGTCGGTCGGGGTCATCTCGCACTCCTTACTTACATTGATGTAAATAAGAGTTACTGACACCTATGTCAATAAAACGTGTCCGCCTCAGCCCGGATGAAAGCCGCCTCGCCGCGCTGGAGGCCGCGCGCATCCTGTTGATCGAAGCTGGCCCCCAGGCCGTGACCCTCAAGGCCGTCGCCGCGCAGATCGGCCGCACCCATGCCAATCTGCTCCACCATTTCGGATCGGCGGCAGGGCTGCACAAAGCGCTCGCCGCTTATCTTGGCGACACCATCACCGCCACCATCGGCGAAGCCGTGGACGCGGCACGGCGCGGCAAGGTCAGTCCGCGCACGATCGTCGACATGACCTTCGACGCCTTCGACCGCGAAGGCGCAGGCGCGCTGGCGAGCTGGATGCTGGCGCTCGGCAATGAAGACGCGCTCGACCCGGTGGTGGAGGCGATCCACCGGCTGGTCGACAAGCTGACCGCCACCGCACTGACCCCGCATCTCGCCGACCTCATCCGCGACAACACGTTGATGCTCGTCCTGCTGGCGCTGGGTGATTCGCAAATGGGCGGGCCGATGGCGGGCGCGCTGGGGCTTCCCCGCGAAAAGGCGCGTGAAATGGCCACGCGCAGCCTCAGCTTTGCCCTGATGCAGGAGGCGGCGACGCTTGCCGCGCAGGCCGAGGTTTAACTTTTCGCGCGATGGCGCTATGGGCCGCCCATGCATTTTCTCGATCAAGCCAAAATCTTCATCAAATCCGGCTGGGGCGGCCCCGGCGCGGTCAGTTTCCGACGCGAAAAATATGAGGAATATGGCGGCCCCGACGGCGGCAACGGCGGCAAGGGTGGCGACATTATTTTCGAAGCGGTCCAGGGCCTCAACACCCTGATCGACTTTCGCTACACCCAGCATTTCAAGGCACAGCGCGGCACGCCCGGCATGGGCAAGAATCGCTATGGCGCGGGCGGCAAGGATCTGATCATCCAGGTGCCGGTCGGCACTCAGATCCTCTCCGACCCCAAACCGATCGAAGGCAGCGAGGACGAAGACGGCATCCCCGATTATGAGGATCAGGACATCCTCGCCGATTTCACCGAAGTCGGCCAGCGCGTCACCTTCCTGCGCGGCGGCGATGGCGGCCGCGGCAACATGTCCTACAAGACCAGCACCAACCGCGCCCCGCGTCAGCATGGCACGGGCTGGCCGGGCCAGGAAATGTGGGTGTGGCTGCGGCTCAAACTGCTGGCCGATGTCGGCCTCGTCGGCATGCCCAATGCGGGCAAATCGACCCTGATCAACCAGGTGACCAATACCAAGGCGAAGGTCGGCGCCTATGCCTTCACCACCACCAAGCCGCAATTGGGCGTGGTGCTGCACAAGGATCGCGAATTTGTGCTGGCGGATATCCCCGGCCTGATCGCGGGCGCGGCCGAAGGCGTCGGCATTGGCGACCGGTTCCTGGGCCATATTGAACGCTGCCGCGTCTTGCTGCATCTGATCGACGCCACTGTCGATGATCCGGTCGAGGCGTTTCAGATCGTCAGCGACGAACTCGCCGCCTATGGCGAGGGGCTGGACGAAAAGCCGCAGATCGTCGCGCTCAACAAGGGTGACCTGTTGGGGCCCGAACTGATGGAGGACATTGCCGAGCAACTGCGCGATCAGGTCGGCGTGGAGGATGTGTTCATCATCTCCGGCGCGACCGGCGATGGCGTGGGCAAATTGCTCGACGCCATCCTGCCGATCCTGGGCGAAGCCCGCGCCGCCGCGCGGCAGGAGGCACAGGACGACGAAGACGGGACATGGTCGCCGCTATAAGCGACCTGCATGACACCCGTTCGCTTCGAGCGAAGTCGAGAAGCGGGTGCATGGCGATTCTCGACTTCGCTCGAACCGAACGGACCATTTGCCTGTGACTCCCTCCCTCTCCGGCTTCCCCCCCACCCTGATCCGCCGCTTGGTCATCAAGATCGGCTCGGCTCTGCTTGTCGATCCGGCGGGCAATGTGCGGATCGACTGGTTGCGCACCTTGGTCGCAGACGTCGCGGCGCGGACTCGGGCGGGGCAGCAGATCATCATCGTCTCGTCCGGCGCGATCGCGCTCGGTGCGCGCCGCCTCAAATTGTCGAAGGGCGGGCGCGGCAGCCTGGAGGATGCGCAGGCCGCTGCCGCCACGGGACAGATCGCCCTGTCGCAATGCTGGGCCAGCCTGCTCGACGAGCGCGGCATTACGGCCGCGCAAATGCTGGTGACACTCGATGACCTTGAAAATCGCCGCCGCTATTTGAACGCCTCGGCAACGCTCGAACGGCTGATGGCCTTGCATGTCGTGCCGGTGGTCAATGAGAATGACAGCGTCGCCACCGCCGAAATCCGCTTCGGCGATAATGACCGGTTGGCGGCGCGTATCGGACAGGCGGCACGGGCTGACGCGGTTGTGCTGCTTTCCGATGTCGATGGGCTTTACACCGCCAACCCGCACGTCGATGCGAACGCCATGCTGATCGAAACCATAGACCGCATCGACGCGCGAATCGCGGCCATGGCCGATGGTGGCTCCGCCTCCGGCATGGGATCGGGCGGCATGACGTCCAAGATCGAGGCCGCCCGGATCGCCACTGGCGCGGGCGCGCACCTCGCCATCATCTCCGGCAAGGTCGATGCGCCGCTGTCGCACTGGACGCAGGGCGGCAAGGGCTCGATCTTCCTGGCCGCGCAAGGCAAAGGCGCGCGCAAGGGCTGGCTCGCCGGCCGCCTCACCGTGCGCGGCCGCATCATCGTGGACGCGGGCGCGGAAACCGCGCTGTCCAAGGGCAACAGCCTGCTCCCCGCCGGTGTCGCCGCTGTCGAAGGCGTGTTCGCGCGCGGCGATGTGGTCGATATCGTGGCGCAGGACGGCCGGGTTATCGCCCGCGGGTTGATCGAATATGATAGCGATGCCACCGCCAAGATTGCGGGCCGCCGCAGCGAGGATATCGCCGCGCTGCTGGGCGAAATGCCGCGATCGGTCCTGGTCCATCGCGACCATATGGCAATGGTCTGACACGCATGTCCCTCCGCATTGCCATGACCGGCGCGACGGGTTTCGTCGGTGCTGGAACCTTGGATCAGGCGCTGACCGTCGGGCACCATGTTACCGCGCTGACCCGCCGGGCGCAGCCGCCGCGCGCGCGCCTCAAATGGGTGCCTGGCTCGCTCGACCAGGCGGCGGGCCTCGATACGTTGGTGCGCGACGCCGATGTCGTGATCCATATTGCAGGCGTGGTAAATGCGCCCGATCGCGACGGCTTTGAAATGGGCAATGCGCGCGGCACGATGGCGGTGGTGGACGCCATGCGCAAACGCGGGGTCCGGCGGCTGATCCACATTTCCTCGCTCGCCGCGCGCGAGCCGGGCCTGTCCGACTATGGCTGGTCGAAGGACTTGGCCGAACGCCATGTGAGGGCTAGCGGCCTCGACTGGACCATCGTCCGTCCACCCGCCATCTACGGCCCCAATGATCGCGAAATGCTCGAACTTTTCCGCATGGCCAAACGCGGCATCATGCTGCTGCCGCCGGGCGGACGGCTGTCGGTGATCCATGTCGCCGATCTTGCCCAGTTGCTGCTGGCGCTGGCCGACGATCGCGACCTCAGCCTCGCCCAGACCTACGAACCCGATGACGGCACGCCCACCGGCTGGGACCATAGGGATTTCGGTGCCGCCATCGGTCGCGCGGTGGGCCGGTCGGTGCGTATCTTGGCGACTCCGGCCTGGCTGCTCGGCGTCGCTGCGCGCACGGATCGCCTGTTTCGCGGCAATGGGGCCAAGCTGACCCCCGACCGTGTCGATTATTTCTGCCACGCCGACTGGGTCGCCGCCGCCGATGCGCATGTCCCCAAGCAGCTATGGATGCCGCAAATCCCGACCGAAGAGGGATTGAAGGCGACGGCGCAGGCCTATCGCACCAAGGGCTGGCTCTAGGCGGCGCACATCGCCTCATGCCGTTCGGTTCGAGTTTGTCGAAAACAAGGTCGTTCTCGACACGCTCGAACCGAACGGAGGCTAGTCGGCCTCGACCGGCTTCTTCGCCCGCTGTTCCGCCAGAAATTCGCTGACCGCCTGCCCGCTGGCATTGAGCAGCGGAAAGGTCCGCGCATCCGACAGCCAGTCGGGACGCCGCGCGCCGCTGCCATACATGGTGTCATAGACCAGGCTGAACGCCAGGAAGGCCAGCGTCGCCCCGATCAGTCCCTTGACCGCGCCGAATCCACCGCCCAGCACCCGGTCGACCGGGCCCAGCACCGACTGACGGGTGCGCCGACCGATCGCGTGCGCGACCATCTTGCCGACGCCGAAGGTAACACCGAACACCAGCACCAGCGCCAATATGGCGGCGCCGCTCGCCGTGCCGACGAAGGGGGTCAGCAGATCGGCCACCGAGGCATGGAACAGCCGGATGCAGAAGATCGCCAGCACCCACGCCATCAGCGACAGGGTTTCCAGCACGAACCCGCGCAGCAGGCCCAATATGGCGCTGCCGCCAATGGCGAGCAGGACGATGATATCGACGGCGTTCATCGCCCGCGTGGCTATCCCCCGCCCAGCATCTGGTCAACCAGTTGCGCGAGGGTCCGAAAGCCGCTGACCGCTATCCCCTTCACCCCGTCGGTCGCCGACGCCGGGATGAAGGCGCGGTTGAACCCCAGCTTCGCCGCCTCGCGCAACCGCAGCGGCGCATGCGCCACGGGGCGAATTTCGCTCGACAGCGCGATCTCGCCGAACAGCACGACGTCGGAGGGCAAGGGCTTTTCCGACAGCGCCGACACCAAGGCCGCCGCCACCGCCAGATCCGCCGCCGGGTCCGACAACCGATAACCACCCGCTACGTTCAGATAAACTTCGCAGGTCGAGAAGCTAAGGCCACAGCGCGCTTCCAGCACCGCCAGCACCATCGCCAGCCGCCCATTATCCCATCCGACCACTGCGCGGCGCGGCGTCGCCCCGCTCGACAGCCGCACCACCAGCGCCTGGATCTCCACCAGCACCGGCCGCGTGCCTTCCAGCGCGGGGAACACCGTCGCGCCCGTCACCGTCTCGTCGCGATGCGTCAGGAACAGCGCGGATGGGTTGGCGACCTCCTCCAGTCCTTCGGACACCATCGCGAACACGCCGATTTCATCGGTGCCGCCAAAGCGGTTCTTGATCGCACGCAGGATGCGATATTGATGGCTGCGCTCACCCTCGAACGCCAGCACGGTATCGACCATATGCTCCAGCACGCGCGGCCCGGCGATGCTGCCATCCTTGGTCACATGGCCGACCAGGATCAGCGCGGTACCGCGCTGCTTGGCGAATTTGATCAATTCCTGCGACGAGGCGCGCACCTGGCTGACCGTCCCCGGCGCGCCTTCGATCAGGTCGCTGTGCATCGTCTGGATCGAATCGATCACCAGCAAGGCGGGCGGCTCGCCCTGGCTCAACGTCGTCAAAATGTCGCGCACCGACGTCGCGCTCGCCAGCATCACCGGCGCGTTGCCCAGCCCCAGCCGTTGCGCGCGCAACCGTACCTGGTCGGCCGCTTCCTCGCCGCTGATATAGGCCACCGACAATCCGCGCGCCGCGACCCGCGCCGCCGCCTGGAGCAATAAGGTTGATTTGCCGATGCCCGGATCGCCACCGATCAATATGGCTGATCCCGCGACGATTCCCCCGCCCAGCGCCCGGTCGAACTCGGCAATGCCGGTGCTGGTGCGCGGCGGCAATTCGACCTGCGTGTCCAGCCCGACGAGCGTGATCGCGCGCCCGCCCGTATGCAGGTCATGCCGCGCGGAAAAGGCGGTCTGTGGCGCTTCTTCGACGATGCTGTTCCATTCGCCGCAATCCTCGCACTGCCCCTGCCACCGGGCCGCAACGGTGCCGCATTGCTGACAGACGAATTTGCGCTTTGTCTTGGCCATGGCCCGGATATGCCGTTGAGACGCGAACATTGCAAGAACATCCGTTCGCCACTGGAAACATGCCTGCGCCTTGGGCATTGGTGCCCCATGAAGACATTGCGCGTTGCCAGCTATAATATCCACAAGGCCGTCGGCACCGACCGGCGACGCATGCCGGAACGGGTGCTGGAGGTGCTGGGCGAGATCGACGCAGACATCGTCGCCTTACAGGAGGCCGACATGCGCTTCGGCATCCGCTCCGCCGCCATTCCACCCCGGATGCTCGAAAGCCATAGTGGTTATAAGGCGGTCCCGCTCGACGTGCAGGCCGATTCGATGGGCTGGCATGGCAATGCCATCCTGGTGCGCAAAGATGCCGAGATCGACGCGCATGACGTCCTCCATATCCCCTATCTGGAGCCACGCGGCGCAACCATGGCGCAAGTGACGCTGGGCGGCACGACCGTCCGCGTGTTCGGCATGCATCTCGACCTGTCGGGCCTGTGGCGCAGGCGGCAGGCGGCCGCCGTCATCAACGCCGCTGCGCAGGGCGAAGCCATGCCCACCATTTTGATGGGCGACCTCAACGAATGGAGCGCGGGTCGCGGCTGCCTCGCCGATTTTGCCCGCCATTACAGCTTCGCGCCCTGCGGACGCAGCTTCCACGCCCGCGCGCCTGTGGCCCAGCTCGACCGGATCATGCATTGCGATCGCCTCACCCTGGTCGAATGCGGCGTCCATATGAGCGCGGCGGCACGCAAGGCGTCCGACCATCTGCCGATCTGGGCCGAATTCCGCCTTTGATCCGCCTCTCGACAATATCCTCTCCCTCTGCGATCCATGGGCCATGAAGGAGCGGGAACTCAGGTTAGCGCTGGTCTGCTATGGCGGCATCAGCCTGGCGATCTACATGCATGGCATCACCAAGGAAGTGTGGCGGCTCGCCCGCGCCAGCCGTGCCTTTCACGATGGCGCGCCTGCCTCCACCGGCAGCGAATCCGTCTATCGAGAGATGTTGCAGGAGATCGAGGCCAAGGCCGGCATCCGCCTGCGCGTCATGCCGGACATCATCGCAGGGGCGAGCGCGGGCGGCATCAACGGCATTTTCCTGGCGCAAGCGATCGAGACCGGCCAGTCGCTCGATCCACTGACCGACATGTGGCTCGACAATGCCGATGTCGATCGGTTGCTCGACCCTGACGCCCGCCCCGCCCGCGCGCTCACCAAATTCTGGGCCACCCCACTTGTCTGGATGGCCGCCCGCCGCCCTGGCGACGCCATCGAACGCACCGTCGCCCCCGACACCCGCGAGGAGGTGCGGCACAAACTCTCCCGCTTCATCCGCTCGCGCTGGTTCGAACCGCCCTTTGGCGGGGAGATTTTCTCCGGCATGCTGATGGACGCCTTCGATGCGATGGCGGCGGCGGAGCGTGGCCCGCCTTTGCTCCCGGCCGGGCATCCGCTCGACCTGTTCGTCACCGTCACCGATTTCGAGGGCCATCCGCAAAGCCTCAATCTCAACAGCCCGCCCCAGGTGATCGAGACCGAGCATCGCCTGTCGATCGGCTTTCGCGCGCGCGGCCGGGCAGCCAATGGCGACCCGCGGGCCTTCGCCGATGCCGCCGAACTGGTCTTCGCCGCCCGCGCGACCGCCAGCTTTCCCGGTGCCTTCCCGCCCTTCACCGTGCGCGAACTCGACCGCGTCCTCAAACGCCGCCATCGCGCCTGGCCGACGCGCGACGCCTTCCTCCACCGCGCCTTGCCCCGCCATGCAGCGCGCGGGACGGCGGAGGACGCCGTGCTGATCGACGGATCGGTGCTGGCCAACGCCCCCTTCGCCCAGGCGATCGGCGCGCTGCGCAACCGCCCCTCCCGCCGGGAAGTCGATCGCCGCTTCGTCTATATCGATCCCAAGCCCGGCCACCGCTCGATCCGGCTCAATCGCCATGGCGACGCCGAGGATGCGCCGACCGGCGCGGACGCCCCCCTGCCCGGCTTTTTCCGCACCATCTTCGGCGCGCTGTCCGACATTCCGCGCGAACAGCCGATCCGCGACAATCTGGAAGTGATCGACCGTCATTCGGCGCATATCCGCCGCATGCGCCGCATCCTCGACACGCTGAGGCCCGGCATGGAGGCGGAGGTCGAAAGCGCGATCGGGCGTATGCTCTTTCTCGATCGCCCGACGCCCGCGCGCCTCTCCGCCTGGCGCGCCAAGGCACAGCAGCGCGCCGCCGGATCGGCGGGCTTCGCCTTCCCCGCTTATGGCCACCTCAAATTGTCGGGCATTGTCGAGGCGCTTTCGACTCTGTTGTTCCGCCTGTCGGGGGAGGACAGCGCAATGATGCGCGAAACCTATCGCCGGGCGATTTGGGCACAGGTGCGCGCGACCGGCGCGGACCAATTGACCGACCATGGCGGGTCAGCCTCCGCCCCGGTCACCTTCTTCCGCACCCACGACCTCGCCTTCCGCATCCGCCGCCTGCGCTTCCTCGCGCGCCGTCTCGCCGAAACGCTGGAGCGCGAGAGCGCGGTGGAAGCGGTCGAGGTGCAGGCCATGCACGACGCGATCTACGCCGCCCTCGCCCTCTATGCCGAATGCGAGGATGCCGACTTTCATGGCCCCACCGTCATCGCCGCCGCGCGCCAGGTGCCGACCGACGCCGCCGCTGCGTTGGAGGCCGTCGCACAAGCCCGCAACCTTCAGGCGCGCGATGATTCGGCCGACACACTGCTCGCCGAAGCCTTTGCCGCGCTGCCCAAGCCGGCCCGGCGCACCATGTTGCTCGCTTATCTCGGCTTCCCCTTCACCGATATCGCTACGTTACCGTTGCTCCAGGGTGACACTCTGGACGAATATGATCCGGTCAAGGTCGACCGGATTTCGCCCGAAGACTGTTCCGCCATCCGCGCAGGCGGCGCACAGGCGACGCTGAAAGGCATAGAATTCAACAATTTCGGTGCTTTTTTCAGCCGCGCCTATCGGGAGAATGACTATCTCTGGGGTCGTCTCCACGGGGTCGAGCGGCTGCTGGACATCGTGAATTCGGCCATACCCACCGCAAGCCGCCTTTCGCCCGACAGGGTCCACGCCTATAGGCGATCTGCGTTTCTGGCGATCCTGGACGAGGAAGAATCGCGCTTGCCGCATGTCGCGGAATTGATCGCCAGCTTGCGGGAGGAAATCGGGTGAGCAGGCCTGTTGTGCTGGTGCCGATTATCATGTTGCTGGCGCTGGTCGCTGGCTGCCGCGCGTCGGATGATACGGCGCAGGCGGACAATGGCGTTGTCGCGACCGCCGTGGCGCAAATCGCCGACAATGCGACCCCGCCGCCACCCGAACCCGTAGCCGCGCCGACGCCGCCACCCGCCGCACCGGCGCGGGTTTCGCCGACCGTCACGGTCCGCGCCCAGCCCGCGCCCTATTTCCCGCTCGACCTGCCCCCTTCAGACGTCGCCGCCAGCGCCGCGCCCTTCCCGCGCGAAGTCACCGAGTTCATGGTGTCGCGCGACAGTTGCGACCATTTCCGGGGCGAAGAGCCCTATGACGCCGAACGCCGCGCCTATATCGCGGAAAATATCGCCGCTTTGTGTCGCGGCACCGATACGAAACTGGCGCTGCTGCGCCAGCGCTACGCCGCCGATCCGTCCGTCACCGCTGCCCTGCGCAGCTATGAGGATCAGATCGAAAAGCGCATGCCGAAACAGGCTGGGCTATACTAACAACCCGTCGATCGCGCGCGCCAGATCGACGTCGCGCTGCGACAGGCCACCGGCGTCATGCGTGGTCAGAATAATGTCCACCCGGTTATAAACGTTCGACCATTCGGGATGATGGTCGGCCTTCTCTGCCACTATCGCCACCCGCGTCATGAAACCGAACGCTGCGACGAAATCGCGGAAGACGAAGCGTCGGCTTATGCCGTCCGGCTCGGCCACCACCGTCCATTCCGGCAGTTCGGCCAAGGCTGCGGCGCGCTGTTCTTGCGTCAATGTGGCAATCATGTCCCTATCCTCTTAATATGCTTTGGCTTATGTGGCAGCCATGTCGCATCATGGTCAACCGCCCCGCTTTGCCCCCACGATCCAGGAGATCGAGACGCTGGCGCTTGGCGCGCTGGCGCGCCTGCCTGAAACCTTCCGCGATCATTTGTCCGACGTCGTGCTGTTCGTCGAGGAATTTGCCGATCCGGCGATCCTGAAGGAGATGGAGATCGGCGATCCCTATGGCCTGACCGGCCTCTATACCGGCCGCCCGGTGGGCCATGAGCCGCAGACCGGCGACACCCCGCCGACCGTCCATCTGTTCCGTCGCCCGCTGCTCGACGAATGGGTCGAAACCGGCGTCCCGCTCGACGCGCTGATCACCCATGTCGTGGTGCATGAGATCGGCCATCATTTCGGCCTGTCGGACCTCGACATGCATGTGCTGGAGGATATGGTCGGGTCATGAGCGACGCGGCCTTGCGGCTGACCGATGTCGCCTGCCTGCGCGGCGGGCGGATGCTGTTTCGCGGCGTCAGCCTGACGCTGGGACCGGGCGAAAGTGCGCTGCTGACCGGCCCCAATGGCGTCGGCAAATCCAGCCTGCTGCGCTTGTGCGCCGGGCTGCTCCCCGCATTTGCCGGCACGGTCGATCGGCGCGGCGGCATCGCGCTGACCGACGAGCGGCTCGCGCTGGACATGGACCTGCCCCTCGCCACGGCGCTCGCCTTTTGGGCACAACTCGACCGGGCCGAGCCGGAGGCTGTGTCGGCGGCGCTCGACGCGATGGCGCTCACGCGCTTGGCCGATGTGCCGGTCCGCATGCTCTCCACCGGTCAGCGCAAGCGCGCGATGCTGGCGCGGGTGATCGCCAGCAATGCTCCCATCTGGCTGCTTGACGAACCGGGCAACGGGCTGGACAGCGCCTCGACCGACCTGCTCGGCGCAGCGGTAGCCGCGCATCTGGCGAGCGGCGGCATCGTCGTCGCCGCCTCGCACCAGCCGCTGCCGATGACCGCCCCGCTGACGTTAGCGCTTGCCGACTATCTGCCCGGCGCCCTGGAAGACACGCTATGAGGCTGCTTTGGCTCCTCGCGCGGCGCGATCTGGCCCAAGCCTGGGCATCGGGCGGCCTCTGGCTCCCCGTCGCCTTCCTCCTGCTCGTCGCCAGCCTCTACCCCTTCGCGGTCGGCCCGGACGCCGCGCTGCTGGCGCGGACGGGCGGCGGCATGCTGTGGATCGCCGCGCTGCTCGCCAGCCTGTTGCCCGTCGATCGCCTGATCGCGCCGGACCGGGACGCCGGAATATTGGACCAGATCGCGCTGCGCGGCATCGGCGAGGAGATGGTCGTCCTCGCCCGACTGATCGCCCATTGGCTGGGCTTCGGCCCGGCCCTGATGATCGCGACCCTGCCCGCCGCTGCGCTGCTGAAGCTCGACGGCGGCACCATCTGGATGCTGGAACTCGGCCTGCTGGTCGGCACCCCCGCGCTCGCCGCGCTCGGCCTGCTGGTCGCCACGCTGACCGCTGGCCTCCGATCGAGCGGCGCGCTGGCCGGCCTGCTCGCCTTGCCGCTCGCCGTGCCGCTGCTGATCTTCGGCGCAGGCACGCTCGGCGACGGCAGCGGCGCAGCCCTCAAATTCCTCGCCGCCGCCTCGCTCCTGCTGGTCGCCCTCACCCCCTTCGCAGGCGGCGCAGCGATCCGCGCGGGACGGGAATAGGGGCAGTCGCTAAAGTGCCGATGCAACCCTTTGCCCGTCGGCCGGGTTTGCCTGACGATACCGCCAAGACGACCCGAAGGACATGACAGCATGATGCGCCAGCTCCGCCCCCTTTCCGTTGCTGTCGCTTTTGCGATCGCCGCCTGTGGCTCCGGTGCGCAGTCGGCGTCCAACTGCGCCGTGATCAGCCCGCAATCCGGTTCCAACACCGTAACCGTGGGTAAAACCTGGGCGGGCGTCAGTACAGGCGCCGGGTCGGCCACGACTCGCGATGGCCGCCTTGTCGTCGCTTACTATGATCCCGACCGTTATCTGACCGTCGCGACCTATGATCCACGCTCCGGCAAGCGATGCAGCCAAAGGCTGGAGTCCCGCTTCGCTGGCTGGGACGCGCATAATGCGCTGGTCGTCGCCATCGACCGCAACGACCAGATTCATGTGTCGGGCAACATGCATGACAGCGCACTCGTCTACGCGCGCGGCCCGGTCAACGACCTTGGCAAGCTGCGGCTTCTGCCCATGACCGGGCGGAACGAAAAGGCGGTCACCTATCCGCGCTTCATGCAGGATAGCCGGGGCAATCTCCTCTTTCTCTATCGCGACGGCAGTTCGGGCAACGGCATATGGCGGTTGAACCGATGGCAGGACGGGCAGTGGCAACATATCGGTGCGCTCTTCGCCAACCGGGACGAAAAAGGCCCGGTGAGCGCCTATCCCAGCGATTTCGTCCAAGATTCAAACGGCCGGTTCCATGTCGCGGTGGTTTGGCGCCGCACGTCGGACGTGGCCACCAACTTTGCGGTGACCTACGCCTCTACCGCCGATTTCCGGTCCTGGTGGGTCGGCAGCGGGGGCAAAAGCGCGACTGGGCCGTTGGCACCCGGCACCATGCAGCGCGTCGATGCGCCTGGCGAAGGCAAAGGCCTGGTCAACAACGCCAAGATCGCGATTGCGCCATCGGGCCAGCCCCTCATCCTCTACACCAAATATGGCGACGGGGGCCGCAATGCCGTGTTCGCCGCCCGCTACGACGGACGCGGCTGGGTGTCGAAATCGATTGCGACGGCCCGTTCGCGAAGCGAAATTAAAGGTGGCGGCTCCATCCCCAACCTGCCGTCGGCCACATTCATCGACGAAGAGGGCCGCGGTGGAACCATGCATGTCCGGGCTGTGCCATCAGCCAAGGATCGCCAGGAACTAGCGCTCGATCCGGCGACACTCGATACCGCACCGTGGCGCGCCCCGATGCTCGCTTCCGCCCGCACACCTGCCAAGGCAGCTGCCATCGCTATCCCCAAGGGCCTGGACGACGCCACGACCCTCTCGACAACCGTCCGCCAGAATGGCGTAAGCGGCCCCGCGCAGGGGCAACTCCACTGGTATGCGCAAAAATCGAACCGGGATCGCGCCCGCACCTGCACGCCCAAGGCGCCGCGTGCCTGCAACCCGCCGCCATCGCCCCTGATCTGGATGCCCCAGACCGGCCGATAGTCCCCGTCGCCATTATCGCGTTGGAGGAAAATGGACGACTTAGGGCGCGCCCGTTTCCGGCCTGCCCTCGCTCGACATTATCCTGCGGTTGCGCCAAAGGCGCGTGATGTTCGCGCTCGCCGCCTCGATCCTGTTCGTCCTCATCTGGTCCACCGGCTTCATCGTCGCGCGTGCCGTCGTGCCCCATGGTGCGCCCGAACTGGTGCTGGCGATCCGCCTCACCCTCACGACACTGCTGCTCGGAGGCGCGGCGCTCTACGCTCGGCAGGCACTGCCGCGCGGGCGGCGGCTCGCCCTGCATCTGGGCGCTGGCGCGATGTTGCATGGCGTCTATCTCACGGTCAGTTGGTGGGCGGTCAGCCATGGCATGCCCGCAGGCGTCATGTCGCTGCTCGGTTCGCTCCAGCCGTTGATGGTCGCGGTCGCCAGCGTCGCACTGCTGGGCGACCGGCTGCCAGCCCGCACTTGGACCGGCCTCGCCATCGCCATCATAGGCGTCGCCTGCGTCCTCCTGCCCATCATCCTGCGCAGTGGCGCAGGCTCGATCAGCCTGATTCCGGCGGTCGCTGGAATCGTCGCCGTCATCGGCATGACCGGCGGCACGCTCATTCAGCGCGGCGCGATCGCGGGCGATCCGATCCTGATTTCGGGCACAGTCCAGAATGCAGGCGGCGCGCTGGTCGCCATCGCCGCGACCCTGATCGTGGGCGAATGGCGTTGGGACAATGACCCGGTTCTGTGGCTCGGCCTTGGCTGGTCGATCTTCGGCCTGTCCGCCGCGGGCCTCAGCCTGCTCGTCTGGCTGGTGCGGCATCAGGGACCGACCGCCATGTCGATGCTGCTGCTGCTCGTGCCCCCGCTCGCCGCGATCGAGGCCTGGCTGCTGTTCAACGAACGGCTCGGCCCGATCCAGCTGATCGGCTTTGCCCTGGCGCTGGGCGGCGTGCTGCTCGGCCGTTCGCGCGGCAAGCGGCCGCCCGTCGCCGACCCCGCCGAAACCGTCACCTGATTGTCATCCTCTGCAACAGGCCCGTCATGATCGGGCGATAAGGGACAATATGGCCAAACCTCCCCCCTCCCGCCCCTTCCCGCCGGTCGACATGCGGATGCAGATGGCCTTGCGACAGACCGGCTTCGACGCGATCAAGGATCCGCCCAAGACCGCGCCACCCGCGCCCGATCTCACCCGCACGCTGCGCCGCCGCGAATGGCTGCTCGACGTGATGGAGCGGCAACGCGCCTTGTCCCCCTACGCCTCCGGCCTGCTGACCGCGGAAAATCTGTCGGGCGAGGATTTCTTGCACAGCTTCTACGCGACCGGACGCCCGGTGCTGATCAAAGGTGCGCTGGCGGACTGGCCTGCGCTCACGCGCTGGACGCCCGACTATCTGGCCAATGCGGTGGGCGACGCGACCGTGGAATATCAGGGCGGCCGCACCGCCGCTGGCGACTATGAACTGATGAAGGACCGCCACCGGCAGCGCGGCCCGTTCCGCGCCTTTATCGACCTGGTGCGCGATGGCGGCAACGACGCCTATCTCACCGCCTATAATAGCGCGGCAAACGGCCCCGCGCTCGCACCGCTGCAATCCGATCTCGGCACGATCGATGCTTATCTGACCCCGGCACCCGGCATGTTATGGATCGGCGGCGAGGGCGCCTTCACTCCGCTCCATTTCGACCTCACCAACAATCTGCTGGCGCAACTGACCGGCACCAAGCGGATCGTCCTGATCCCGCCATCGCAGACCAGGCACCTGGCCCATCGCCGCCATGTGTTCAGCGACGTGCATGACGTGACCGACCCCGCGCGACTGGCCGCCCATCCGGCGGCGCGCGACATATTACGCTATGATCTGCTGCTGACGCCCGGTGACCTGCTCTTCATTCCCATCGGCTGGTGGCATCAGGTCCGGTCGGAGAGTTTCTGCACCATGCTGACCTACACCAATTTCCTCTGGCCCAATGCCGGGCACGAAAGCTACCCGGCGGATTGACCGCCGCACAGGGGATCAGCCGTCCCGCAACTGCTCATGATGGCGGATCACTTCGTCGATGATGAAGCGCAGGAATTTCTCGGTGAAATCCGGGTCCAGCTTCGCATCGAGCGCCAGTTGCCGCAGCCGGGCAACCTGCCGCTCCTCCCGCCCAGGATCGGCGGGGGGCAGCGCATGGGTCGCCTTATATTCGCCCACCGCCTGGGTCACCTTGAACCGTTCGGCCAGCATGAACACCAGCGCCGCGTCGATATTGTCGATGCTTTCGCGATAGCGTTGCAGCATGTCGGTCACGGGATGCTCCTTTGGTTCCACTCGCGGGCTTTTTGCGCCATATGGCCCTACAGGCAAGCTATTCCCGCTTGCCTTTAGCTTTTTGCACCGCCACATGGCGCTTGTCATGACAGCACCCGCCCCCGGTAACGTCCACCCGATCGGCCGCGCCAAGAGCGCGCCATCGCTGGCCCCCATCATGAATCTGGTTGCCGACGGCATGAACCAGGTCAACGCCGTGATTCTGGACCGGATGCAATCGCGCATTCCGCTGATCCCGGAATTGGCAGGGCATCTGATCGCTGGCGGCGGCAAGCGGCTGCGACCGATGCTGACGCTCGCCTGCGCCGACCTGGTCGGCTATGCGGGCAGCCGCCATTACAAGCTCGCCGCCGCCGTCGAATTCATCCACACCGCCACGCTGCTGCACGACGATGTCGTCGATGGCTCTGGCCTGCGTCGGGGCCGCAAGACCGCCAACATCATCTGGGGCAACAGCGCCAGCGTGCTGGTCGGCGACTTCCTCTTTTCCCGCTCCTTCGAACTGATGGTCGAGGCGGAATCGCTCAAGGTGTTGAAGATCCTCGCCAATGCCTCGGCCGTGATCGCGGAGGGCGAGGTCAACCAGTTGACCGCCCAGCGCAACATCGACACCAGCGAAGATCATTATCTCGACATTATCGGTGCCAAGACCGCCGCGCTCTTCGCTGCCGCCTGCCGTATCTCCGCCGTGGTCGCCGACCGCGATGACAAGGAGGAGCATGCGCTCGACGTCTATGGCCGCAACTTAGGGATAGCCTTCCAGTTGATCGACGACGCGATCGACTATGAATCGGATGGCGCGACCATGGGCAAGGATGCGGGCGACGATTTCCGCGATGGCAAGGTGACGCTGCCCGTCATCCTCGCTTATGCGCGCGGCGGCGACGAGGATCGTGCTTTCTGGAAGGCGGCGATCGCTGGCCACAAGATCAGCGACGAAGACCTCGCCCACGCCACCGGCCTGCTGCGCCGCACCGGCGCGATCGCCGACACCCTCGCCCGTGCGCGCCACTATGGCCAGCGCGCGATCGACGCGCTCGGCATGTTCGACAATGGCAAGGCCAAAGCCGCGCTGACCGAAGCGGTGGAGTTCGCCACCCTGCGCGCCTATTGAGGGTTCGGGCCAGTATTTCGTCCAACCCAACACACCCCGTTCGCCCTGAGCTTGTCGAAGGGCCTTCCTTGAGAAAGTACAGGGCTTCGACAGGCTCAGCCCGAACGGGATGAGGCTGGCAGGCCAAGCAGCCCATGATCCTGACCCCCGAAACCATCGCTTTCCTCATGGCCGCCGCGCTGATGGCTGGCTGTATCGATGCGATGGCGGGCGGCGGCGGCCTCATCACCCTGCCCGCGCTGATGGCGGCGGGCATCCCCCCGGTGCAGGCGGTCGCGACCAACAAGCTGCAAAGCTGTTTCGGCACCTTCGGCGCGTGCCTTGCCTATGCCCGGCGCGGCCATATGGACCTCAAAACCTATAAAGGGCCGGTGATCGCCGCCTTTATCGGTTCGGTCGGTGGCGCATGGCTGCTGCAACGAGTCGATCCCTCGATCCTGGCCGGCCTGATGCCCGCGCTGCTGATCATCATCGCCGCCTATTTCACCTTCTCGCCCAAGCTCGGCGATGCAGACCGGCACGCCCGCGTCGGCATCTGGGCGCTCAGCGGCCTGGTCGGCGTCATCGGCTTTTATGACGGCTTCTTCGGGCCGGGCGCGGGCGCTTTCTACACCACCATCTTCCTGGCGCTGGGCGGCCTGTCGATCCTGCGCGCCACCGCGCAGACGAAAGCCGCCAATTTCGCCAGCAATGTCGCGGGCCTGCTCACCATGGTCGCGGGCGGCCATGTGCTGTGGATCGCGGGCCTGACCATGGCGATCGGCAGCATCATCGGCGGCCAGATCGGCTCGCACCTCGCGATGCGCTTCGGTTCGACGCTCATCAAGCCGTTGCTGATCATCATGTCGCTCGCGCTGACCACCAAGATGCTGATCGACCCCAAAAACCCGATCCACATCTACCTGTTCGGCTGACCGCATCTGTTCCCCGGCGCAGGCCGGGGTCCAGTTCGGAGCATGGGACTGGCCCCCGGTCTGCGCCGGGGAACACTATAATCCCAATGAGAAATTGCCCGTTCTGGGCTTGCGAAGGCGGCCGATTGGCGCAACAGCACCGGCCATGACCGCCCTGCCGATCCATGACGTTCTACCAGAATTGCTGACCGCACTGCGCACCGGCAGCAACGCCGTGCTGGTCGCGCCGCCCGGCGCGGGCAAGACGACGGCGGTGGCCCCCGCCCTGCTCGACCAGCCCTGGTGCAGCGGACAGATACTCTTGCTCTCGCCCCGCCGCCTCGCCGCCCGCGCCGCGGCCGAGCGGATCGCCGAAATGCTGGGCGAACAGCCCGGCGGCACGGTCGGCTATGCGACGCGGATGGACAGCAAGCAATCGGCCCGCACCCGCCTGCTCGTGCTGACCGAAGGCATCTTCGTCCGCCGTATCCAGGACGACCCCGAACTGGCGGGCATATCCGCAGTCCTGTTCGACGAAGTCCATGAGCGCAGCCTCGACAGCGATTTCGGCCTCGCCCTCGCGCTCGACGCCCAGGAAGCCTTGCGCCCCGACCTGCGCATCGTGCCGATGTCCGCCACGCTCGACGGCGCGCGCTTCGCCGCCTTGCTGGGCGACGCGCCGGTGATCGAGAGCGAGGGCCGCATCCAGCCGCTGGACCTGCGCCATATCGGCCGCAACGGCGAAAAGCGGATCGAGGATGAGATGGCCGCCGCCATCCGCCGCGCGATCAGCGAGGAAGCCGACGGCGACCTGCTCGCCTTCCTGCCCGGCGTGCGCGAGATCGAACGGACGGCGGAACGGATCGAGGGCGGCCCGTTCGACGTCCACCTGTTGCACGGCTCGCTCGATCCCGCCGCCCAGCGCGCCGCGATCCGCCCGTCCCGCTCCGGCGCGCGGAAGGTCATTCTCGCCACCTCCATCGCCGAAACCAGCCTGACCATCGACGGCGTACGGATCGTGGTCGACAGCGGCCTCGCCCGCCGCCCCCGCTATGATCGGGCCGCAGGCGTCACCCGCCTCGTCACCGAACGCGCCAGCCAAGCGTCGGCCACTCAGCGCGCCGGTCGCGCCGCGCGTCAGCGGCCCGGCGTCGCCTATCGCCTGTGGGAAGCCGCCGCGAATGCCGGGATGCCCCCCTTCGACCCGCCGGAAATATTGGAAAGCGACCTCTCCAGCCTGCTGCTCGACTGCGCGCTCTGGGGCGTAAACGATCCCGCGACGCTACGCTGGCTCGATCCGCCGCCGCCCGCCGCCCTGTCCGAAGCCCGCACCCGCCTGACCGCACTCGAAGCGCTCGACGCCGATGGCCGCATCACCCCCCATGGCAAGGCGCTGGCGAAACTGCCGCTCAGCCCGCGCATCGCGCATATGCTGGTGCGCGCAGGAGAAATGGGCCTCGCCCAGACCGCCGCAGAGATCGCCGTCCTGCTCGGCGAACGCGGCATCGGCGGCCAGGACACCGACCTCACCCAGCGCCTCCAGCGCTGGCGCCGCGAAACCGGCAAACGCGCGGACGCGGGACGCGCCTTGGCAAAGAGATGGGCGAACCTTCCTAAGCCCCTCCCTTCAAAGGGAGGGGTTGGGGTGGGTGCTACTTCTATCGACCACCATGTCGGCCTCTGCCTCGCCCTCGCCTTCCCCGATCGCGTATCGAAACGCCGCTCCGCCGACGGCGCGGACTGGACCAGCGTCGGCGGACGCGGCTTCCGGCTCGACCCGCTCTCGCCCCTCGCCCGCGAACCATGGCTGGCCGTGGGCGAAGTGCAGGGCAGCGCGGCGGGCGCGCGCATCCTGTCCGCCGCGCCGATCAGCGAAGAATCTGTGCTGGCCCTCTTCACCGATCGGATCGCGACCACCCGCACCGTCCGCTTTCGCGCCGCCAATGGCGGGATCGAAGCGCTGCGCGAACGCCGCCTGGGCGCGGTGCGCCTCTCCTCCGGCTCCGACGACAGCCCCGACCCGCAAGCCGTGGTCGCCGCGCTGATCGATGGCGTGCGACAAGGCGGCCTAACCCTCCTCCCCTGGTCGGAGGCCGCCCGGTCGCTGCGGATGCGCGCCGATTTCGCCGGGATCACGGCGCTATCCGACGATACGCTGCTCGCCAGCCTCGAAGACTGGCTCCCCCCGCTCCTGGCGGGCAAGCGCCGCCTGTCCGACATCGACCGCGCGCATCTGTCCACCGTACTGGAAGGCCTGATCGGCTGGGACGGCAAGCAACAGCTCGACCGACTCGCCCCACCCGATTTCCGTTCCCCCGCAGGCAGCACCCATGCGATCGACTATGCGGCCGAAGGCGGCCCGCGCGTCGAATTAAGGGTCCAGGCACTCTACGGCCTCGCCGATCATCCGACCGTCGGTAATCAGCGCATCCCGCTTGTCCTTTCGCTCACCTCGCCCGCGGGCCGCCCGATCCAGACCACCCGCGACCTGCCGGGCTTCTGGGCGGGCAACTGGCGCGACGTCGCCAAGGAAATGCGCGGCCGCTACCCGCGCCACCCCTGGCCCGACGATCCCACCGCCGCCAGCGCCACATTGCGCACCAAAAATGCAGATGCCCGCCGCAAGTCTTGACTTGCGCGCGCTCCGTGGTGCAACGCAGCAGGACGATTTACCGGAGTCCTTCGCGATGAACGCGCGCATCTATCAGATCCAGAAAAATGCCATGCAGTCGGGCAAGGCGCTGACCCATAAATGGGTGCTGGACTATGCGCCCGCGCAAGCCAAGACGCCCGATCCGTTGACCGGATGGGCAGGATCAGGCGACACGCAGCAGCAATTGAAGCTCAGCTTCCCGTCGCAGGAAGCCGCCATCGCCTATGCCCAAAAGCAGGGGATCGCCTACACCGTCATCCCCACCCCACCCAAGACACTGAAATTGCAGGCCTACGCCGACAATTTCCGCTAAGCGCCGCGCCCCTCGCGCAATTTCCGGGCGCGATGCTGCCCGATTGCCGCCTTATTCCCTTGCCAAAGAGCGGTCACGGGCGGCAAAAGCCGTGCTTTCACGGAAAGAATGACCAGAATGACGGATCGCACCGAAATTTTCGACAGCGTCGCGGCGCAGATCGCTCCCTTCAACAAAAAGGGCGTGGACCTCTCCGAAACCACCAGCTTTGCAGGCGACCTGGAATGGGACAGCCTGACCGTGATGGATTTCGTCGCCGCCATCGAGGATGAATTCGACATCCTCATCACCATGAACATGCAGGCGGAGATCGAAACGGTCGGCCAGCTGGTGGACGCGGTAGCGAAGCTGAAGTCCGCCTAACTAATTTTATACCGTTCGTCCTGAGTAGCCATTGAGCGCAGTCGAAATGGCGTATCGAAGGACCGGCCGGAGCACAGATGCTTCGATACGGGCCTTCGACTTCGCTCAGTCCCTACTCAGCACGAACGGATTGAGGACCATATCATGACCGACGCCGCAACGCTCACCCCCACGCGCGACCTGTTTTCCAAATTCGATCCCCTGATCGCGGAGCGCGAAGCGCTGCTCGCGACCGGCGTGCGCGATCCCTTCTCGATCGTGATGGACCAGGTGCTCTCGCCCACCCGCGCGATCATCAAGGGCAAGGAAACCATCCTGCTCGGCACCTATAATTATATGGGCATGACGTTCGACCCCGATGTGGTCGCCGCCGGCAAGAAGGCGCTCGACGAATTCGGCGCGGGCACGACCGGCAGCCGCGTCCTCAACGGCACCTATCAGGGCCATCGCGAAGTCGAGGATGCGCTCAAGGAATTTTACGGCACCTCGTCGGCGATGGTCTTCTCGACCGGCTATCAGGCCAATCTCGGCATCATTTCGACGCTGGCGGGCAAGGGCGACTATATCATCCTCGACGCCGACAGCCATGCCTCCATCTATGACGGCTGCTTCCTGGGCGACGCCGAGATCGTCCGCTTCCGCCACAACAGCGTCGAGGATCTGGCCAAGCGCTTGGCCCGCCTGCCCGCCGATGCGCTGAAGCTCGTCGTGCTGGAGGGCGTCTATTCGATGCTGGGCGACATCGCCCCGCTGCCTGAGATGGTCGCCGCGATCCGCCAGCATCCCAATTGCATGATCCTGGTCGATGAAGCCCATGGCATGGGCTTTTTCGGCCCCAATGGCCGGGGCGTCTATGAGGAGCAGGGCGTCGAGGACGATATCGATTTCGTTGTCGGCACCTTCTCCAAATCGGTCGGCACGGTCGGCGGCTTCTGCGTCTCCAACCATCCCAAGTTCGAGATCATGCGCCTCGTCTGCCGCCCCTATGTCTTCACCGCCTCGCTGCCGCCCAGCGTCGTCGCCACCGCCGCCACCAGCATCCGCAAGCTGATGCATGCGAGCGACAAGCGCGCGCATCTGTGGAAGAACAGCAAGCGGCTGCACCAGGGCTTGACCGATCTCGGCTTCACGCTGGGCACCAAGACCCCGCAATCGGCGATCATCGCGGTCATCCTGACCGATCAGGCGCAGGCCGTCGCCATCTGGCAGTCGCTGCTGGAACTCGGCCTCTACGTCAACATGGCCCGCCCTCCGGCAACCCCGACCGGCACCTTCCTGCTGCGCTGTTCGCTGTGCGCCGAGCATAGCGACGAACAGGTCGAACAGATCATCAAGATGTTCGAAGTCGCTGGCAAGGCGACGGGCGCCATCGCCTGACAATTGCGCTAGGTTGTTTCGCTCGCGGTGCGGTTGGGCTACGGTGAAAAGCTATGGCACAGGGCGACTTCACCGACACAGAGCGTAGCGGCGCGCGCGGCATGGCCCGCCGCGCCCTGCCGCTGCTGCTCGTCCTGCTGCTGATCGGCTCGCTCGGCGCGCTCATCTACAGCGCCAGCAACGCCACCCGCGATCATCAGCAGGCATTGGTGGAGCAGCGCCGCAGCTTCGACATCATCGCCCTCGCCCGCGCGTTCGAAGCGCGCACCGCCCGCGCCGAAGTGACGCTGGCGCGCTATGTCATCAGCCTGGACACCGACACCGGCCGGCTCTTCCAGGACCAGTGGCGCGGCGCTGCCAGCCAGCTCAAGGCGCTGAACTATGCCACGCGCCACAGCGGCTGGCAGCGCGGCAATGTGCAGGCGCTGCAACGGGCCTTTGACGACCGCACCAAGACGCTGAACGAAATCGCCCTGCGCACGACCTATGGTCAGAAGATCGGCGCGCTCGGCCGCTTTCATCAGGCGGGCAGTTCGCGCGACTTGAAGCGTATCACCGCCCTGCTCGACATCGTCATCAAGGCCGAAAATGCGCGCCTGCGCGAACGCAGCCTGGCGGTGACGTTGGCAGGAGATCGTACCCAGACGATGGGCCGCACCTCTGGCCTGCTGGGCCTCGCCCTGCTGGTCTGCGTCCTCTTTGCCGCCTGGTTTGCCAATAATGCGCTGACCGACCGGCGTAATGCCCGGCGGCTCGCCGAAGCGGAAAGCGAACGCGCCGACCGGCTCGACACCGCCGTCCGCGCGCGCACCGCCGAACTGACCGAAGCCTATGAACGGTTGAAGCAGGAATCGACCGAACGCGAAGCGGCCGAAGACCATCTGCGGCAAATGCAGAAAATGGATGCGGTCGGCCAGCTGACCGGCGGCATCGCCCATGACTTCAACAATATGCTGGCGGTCGTGGTCGGCGGACTGGAACTGGCCAAGCGCAAGATGCGGGTACAGCCGGAGGAAGCCGGTCGTCATCTCGACAATGCGATGGAGGGGGCGAGCCGCGCCTCCGCGCTCACCCGCCGCCTGCTCGCCTTCGCCCGCGCCGAACCGCTGCTGCCCAGCGCCGTCGATCCCGACGCGCTGTTGTCAGGCATGGCCGACCTTATCGACCGCACCATCGGCGACCAGATCCGCGTCAGCTTCACGCAGAATGCGCAGGGGTGGCGCATTTTCGTCGATCAGCATCAGATGGAAAATGCGATCCTGAACCTGTGCGTCAATGCCCGCGACGCGATGGACGGGCGCGGTCAACTGACCCTGTCTACCGGCCGCGCAACGCTGGCGGCGGACGAGATTGGCGAGTGCCCCGCGGGCGATTATGTGACGCTGACCGTCACCGACGACGGCTGCGGCATGAGCGCTGACGTGCTGACGCGCGTGTTCGAACCCTTCTTCACCACCAAGCCGGTGGGCAAGGGCACCGGCCTTGGCCTCAGCCAGATTTTCGGTTTCGTGCGCCAGTGCGAGGGCGAAATCCGCATCGACTCGCAACCGGGCGAAGGCACCAGCGTCCATCTCTACATGCCCCGCCGCACCGGCGACGCTGCCGATGCGCTGGGCCAACAGGCGCAGGCCGCCCAAACCGCCGTCGAACATCCGCCGACCCGCATCCTTGTGGTAGAGGATGACCCGCGCGTCCTCAATCAGACGATGGCGGCGCTCGGCGAACTTGGCCATCTGCCGATCGCCTGCGATCATCCGTCGAAGGCCGCCCGGCTGCTATCCCATAATAGCGACATCGGCCTCATCATCAGCGACGTGCTGATGCCCGACCTGACCGGGCCGGAAATGGTCAAGACGCTGCCCGCCGCCTATGCCCATATCCCTGTGCTGTTCGTGACCGGCTATGCCGGCGACATGACCGAAAGCGCCGATTTCGCGGGCCATGCCGTGCTGCGCAAACCCTATACGCTGATGGCGCTGGGCCAGGCGCTGGGCCAAGCGCTCAGCGAATCGCCCCGGAACGGAACAGCGCAGGCAGCAGAGTGATGGCACCCAGCAGCGGCCAGCGTCGCTGCCACGGCTTGATGGTGATCGCCGTCCCGGCATGGCGGTTGATCTTCCAGGCGAGATAATCGATCCCGCCCGCATAGGTGAAGCTCGCCTTGGCCAGGCGCACCACCGAAAGCCTTTTGCCGCGCCGCTGCAGCGCCTGCCAGCGTCCCGGCGCATCGGCGGGCGACGGTGGCAGGCCCTGCCCCAGCGCCGCCTCGCCCAACCGCCGGTAGCGATCGGGATCGGCATCGACGATCGAGAGCGATCGCCCCTTCCGCTCCGCGCGCAATTCCGCCGCATAGGTCAGCGTAAAGCCGCAGCGCCACAGGTCCAGCACGTCGTCGTTCCCATCGGCCATCGGCCGGGCCAGCGACAACAGCG
This sequence comes from Sphingobium sp. SA2, assembly GCF_032227065.1. Taxonomy (NCBI): domain Bacteria; kingdom Pseudomonadati; phylum Pseudomonadota; class Alphaproteobacteria; order Sphingomonadales; family Sphingobiaceae; genus Sphingobium; species Sphingobium sp. SA2. The sequence goes on along the minus strand of NZ_JAPMXX010000006.1, from coordinate 1,689,896 downwards.
TCGGCGCGGCCTGCGCCACCGCGACGATCGCCCGCTGCCGCGCCAGATCGTCGGCCGCCCATAATAGCCGCGCAGGCTGGGCAAAGCGCGCCCACACCGAGACATTGTCCGCCGCCACGCTGTTCAACCGCGCAAAGTCCGCTTCCGACAGGACGGCATATTTGGCGATCAACCCCTGATGTTCGAACGGAAAGACATTGGGCGGGATCAGCGCATTGGCGCGCGCCAACCAGCTTTTGCCATAGGCCGCCGGATAGTCCGACACGATCAGGTAGAAATCGAGCATCAGCCCGTCGAGATTGGCTTCGCGAAGGCAGGATCCATAGAACAGCACCGCCCGTGACGCCTGCGGATAACGCGCCGCGATCGCGCCCGCCATCGCCGCCGCGCGCGGATCGGCAGGCTGGAGCAATTCGGCGCGGACAAGATCGACAAGGGAGTTGGGCATTGGCCCGCCCTTAGAGCGGATCGCGCGCGAAATGAAGAGGGGCAATCAGTCCCAGCGCAAGGGCAGCGCAGTGCAGGCACCGACATTGCCGCCCTTCATCGTCACCGGGCGATCAGGATCGAGCCGAACGGTCGGCATCCGGCCCAGCCATTCGCGCAGAAACACGATCACCTCCATCCGCGCCAGCCCCGCCCCCACGCAGCGATGCGCGCCCACGCCCATCGTCGTATGCCGCGTCGCATTGAGCTTGCGGTCGAACCGCACGGCTTCGGGCGCGTCGAAACTCGCCGGGTCCAGATTATGGAGGACGCTCGGCAGATAGATGATATCGCCCGCCTTCAGCGTCACGCCATCCACCTCGACATCGGTGACGAGGTTGCGGCTGACCGAAACGGTGGGATAGCGGCGCATCAATTCATCGGCGGCATCGGGGATCAGGTCCGGCCGATCTCGTAGCAAGGCCTGATCCTGCGGATGCCGTGCCAGATGCAGCGCAACCATGCCGACCATCGCTACCACCGTATCCAGTCCGCCGAACAGCAGGTTGCGACACATGCGCCGCGCCTCATCCTCGCTCCATGCCCGGCCCTCGACCGGTTCGGACAGGATGCGGCTGAACAGGTCGGTCCCCGGATTGGCCATGCGCGCGGCGATATAGGGGGCGAGATAATCATCGGCCGCATCGCGCAGTTGCTCGACGGTCATCGACCCATCGGGCCGCGTCAGTTGCGACCCCAACGCCCGCAAGCGCGGCCGGTCGGACAAGGGCACATCGATCAGCGTCAGGAAGATGTGCAGCGGCAATATTTCGGCGAAATCCGCCACAAAATCGCACGACCCCCGGTCGATCAGTCCGTCGATCAATTCGCGCGCGACCTGCGTCACCTGCGGCTCCATCGCGACGACGAAGCGCGAGGCAAAGCCCTTCATCACCGCCATGCGAAAGGGTTGATGCTCCGGCGGGTCTTGTTGCAGCGGAATGAAACGCATCACCTCACCAAGCCCCGGCGTCACCGCCAGCACTTCGCTCGACAGCCGGACATTGTCCGCCCAGAGCGCGCGGACAATCTCGCCGCGCGTCGCGATCCAGTGGCCGCCATTGGCGCTGGTCCACACGATACCGGGACCATCCTCCCGCACCAGCGATTGCCACGCCGCGAAATAATCCTGTTCGACACCGGGCGGCGCGAAAATGTCGAAATCGACGATTCGGTCTGCCGGAACATGGGCCGGCCGCACCATCATGCTCTGCATTAACCCTGCCTCCCCTTGCCCTCTTTATCGGGCGAGAAGCTATCGCAGGGCCACGCGCTGACAAGCTGTGACTAGCGGCAGGTCAGCTGCGGCGAAAGATCAGCGTCAGATTGTTCGCGGGCATCGCCTCAACGCAATCAAGCGCAAAGCCCTGCGTCGTCGCCAGCGCAGCCACATCCTCCAACGCCCTTATCCCCCAACGCGGATCGCGCGCGCGCAAGCTGGCATCGAACTCCACATTGCTGGGCGCTGGCGCGACATCGGCCTGAAAATAGGGACCGTAGAGGATCAGCGGCGCGCCCGTCTGAAGCAGCCTGGCGCCATGCGTGAACAATCCCACCGTCGCTGCCCATGGGCTGATATGGGTCATATTGATGCACACCATCGCATCCGCCCGGTCGATCGGCCAGTCCGCCGCTGCATCCAGCAGCATCGGCGCACGCAGATTGGGCAGACGCGCTTCCGCGCGCCACGCCTCGATCGACGCCAGCGCGGCCGGATCGGGATCGCTCGGCTGCCAGTCGAGCGCAGGCAGCGCAGCGGCGAAATGCACCGCATGTTCGCCGCTCCCGCTCGCCACTTCCAGCACCAACCCGGACGATGGCAATGCCGCACGCAGCACCGCCAATATCGCATCCCGGTTCCGCAGCGTCGCGGGGGCGTAACGTTTGTACGCTTCGCCGTCCGCTTCGCCCGGAATCCAGGCCGTCATTCCGCCGCCTGCGCCATCACCGGCGCTTCCCAAGTCAGCACCGGCTTGCGCGCCGCCAGCGTCTCGTCCAGGCGACGACGTGGCGCATGATAGGGCGCGCCCTTCAACGCCTCGTCTCCGGCCTTGGCCCGTTCCGCCAACGACCGCAGCGCCATGATGAACTGGTCGAGCGCCGCCTTGCTCTCGGTCTCGGTCGGCTCGATCAGCATCGCGCCATGGACGACCAGCGGGAAATACATGGTCATCGGATGGAAGCCCTCGTCGATCAGTCCCTTGGCGATGTCGAGCGTGGTGAAGCCCTCGGCCAGCCCCTTATCGCTGAACAACGCCTCATGCATGCACGGCCCGCTGGTGCCGAACGGCGCGTCCAGCACATCGTCCAAGCTGCGCAGGATATAATTGGCGTTGAGGACCGCATCCTCCGCCACCTGCCGCAACCCGTCCGCGCCATGGCTCATGATATAGGCGAGCGCGCGGGTAAACATGCCCATCTGCCCGTGGAAAGCGACCATCCGGCCAAAGGTGCCGCCATGATGATCCTGCGCGGATTCCTCCTCGATCAGGACGAACTGGTCACCCTGCTTTTCGACGAATGGCAGCGGCGCATAGGGGGCCAACGCTTCCGACAACACCACCGGGCCAGAGCCGGGACCGCCGCCGCCATGCGGCGTCGAGAAGGTCTTGTGCAGGTTGATATGCATCGCATCGACGCCCAGATCGCCCGGCCGCACCCGCCCGACGATGGCGTTGAAGTTCGCCCCGTCACAATAGACGAACGCGCCGACCGCATGGACGGCATCGGAAATCGTCTTGAGGTCGCGCTCGAACAGGCCGCACGTATTGGGGTTGGTGATCATCACCGCCGCCACATCGGGGCCAAGCCGCGTCGTCAGCGCCGCCAGATCGACGCGGCCTTCGGGCGTCGCGGGAATATCTTCGACCTGATAGCCGCAAAAGGCCGCCGTGGCCGGATTGGTGCCATGGGCGCTTTCAGGCACCAGCACGACCGAGCGCGCATCGCCCCGCGCCTCCAATGCTGCACGGATCGCCAGCAGCCCGCACAATTCGCCATGCGCCCCCGCCTTGGGACTCATCGCCACGCTATGCATCCCCGTCAGCGTCACCAGCCATTGTGCCAGTTCATGGATCACTGCCAGCGCGCCCTGCACCGTCGATTGCGGGGCCAGCGGATGCAGGTCGGCAAAACCGGGCATCCGCGCGACCTTTTCATTCAGCCGCGGGTTGTGCTTCATCGTGCAACTGCCGAGCGGAAACAGGCCCAGGTCGATCGCATAATTCTGCCGCGACAGCCGCGTATAATGGCGCACCGTTTCCTGTTCCGACAGGCCCGGAAGCCCGATCGCCTTGCGTTCCAGCCCGCCAAGACGGCTGACAACCTTGGGCGCGGGCGCGAAATCGACGCCGGTCGTCTCGGTCGATCCGATCTCGAAGATCAGCGCCTCTTCCAGCATCAGCGCGCGATTACCCGTCACCGTCGCCGGAGCCATATGCGCGTGGGCAACCGCGACCGGCGTGGTGGGACGGCCTTCCTTGAGCATGGTCATACGAACAAACCTTTCACCACAAACCGTTCGCCCTGAGCTTGTCGAAGGGCTGCACTTTTCTTCGGAGAGAAGGACAGGGCTTCGACAAGCTCAGCCCGAACGGAATAAGGAGAGATCGTCATGCCAGTTCCTCCTCAAGCGCCGTGGCCAGCGCCTCTATATCCTCTGCCGTCACCGTTTCGGTCACTGCGACGACAAGCCCCTTGCCGATCGCGGGTGCATCGGGGAACAGCCGCCCCAGCGACACGCCCCCCAGCACGCCCTTGTCGGCCAGGCTGCGCACCACATCGCGTGCGTCTTTGGTCAGGACCAGGGTGAACTCATTGAAAAAGCTGTCGTTGAGCAAGGTCACACCCGTCACCTGCGCCAGCCGATCGGCGGCCTGCACCGCCAGGCCGTGGTTCAAGGTCGCCATATCCCGCAAGCCGCGTTCCCCCAGCAAGGTCATGTGAATGCTGAATGCCAGCGCACACAGGCCCGAATTGGTGCAGATGTTCGACGTCGCCTTCTCGCGGCGGATATGCTGCTCGCGCGTGGACAGCGTCAGCACGAAGCCGCGCTTGCCCGCTGCGTCCACCGTCTCGCCGCACAGGCGCCCCGGCATCTGCCGCACATATTTCTGCTTGCACGCGAACAGGCCGAGATAGGGACCGCCAAATTGCAGGCCGACGCCGATCGACTGGCCCTCGCCCACGACGATGTCCGCGCCCATCTCGCCCGGCGGCACCAGCGCGCCCAGCGCCACCGGCTCCGTCACCACCGCCACAAGCAAGGCACCCGCCGCATGCGCCGCATCGGCCAGCGGCGTCAGGTCGGCAATGCGCCCCAAAATGTCGGGATATTGCACCACGACGCAGCTTACATCCTTGTCGATCGCCGCAATCAGCGTGTCGATGTCCGTCTGCGCGGTCAGCGTGGGTGCCTCATGCGCCAGCATGTCGCCAGTGAACTTCGCCATCGTCCGCGCGACCGACACATAATGGGGGTGCAGGCCCGACGACAGGATCGCCTTGCCCCGCTTGGTGATGCGCCGCGCCATGCCGATCGCTTCCCAGCAGGCGGTCGAGCCATCATACATGGACGCATTGGCGACGTCGCAGCCCAGCAGCCGCGCCACCTGCGTTTGGAACTCGAACAGAACCTGCAACGTCCCCTGCGCGATTTCCGGCTGATAGGGGGTGTAGGCGGTCAGGAACTCGCCGCGCTGGATCAGATGATCGACGCTGGCAGGCACATGATGCTTATAGGCACCCGCGCCGAGGAAAAAGGGCGCTTCCCCCGCCGACAAATTCTGCCGCGCCAGCTTGCTCATATGCCGCTCGACCGCCAATTCGCTGGCATGATCGGGCAGGCCTTCGATCTGGCCGGAAAGCCGGGCCTCGGCAGGCACATCCACGAACAGATCATCGATCGACGCCGCGCCGATAGTGGCAAGCATCGCCTGCCGGTCAATGTCGGTAAGGGGTAGGTAGCGCATGATATTTTCCTGCGGCGTCATTCCCGCGTAGGCGGGAACCCATCTCCCAACGGTGCGCCAAGACGAACGTGGCGGAGATGGATCCCCGCTTTCGCGGGGATGACGGTGATATGATTAAAGCGCAGCGACGAACGTCTTATACGCCGCTTCGGTCATCAGCCCTTCCAGCTCGCTCATGTCGGTGATGCGCAGCTTGAAGAACCAGCCATCCTCTTCGGCATCGCTGTTCACCAGCGCAGGCTCGTCTTCCAACGCGCCATTGGCTTCGACGACTTCGCCCGAAATCGGCGCATAGACGTCGGACGCGGCCTTCACTGATTCCACCACGGCGGCGTCATCGCCCTTGTCGAAGGTCGCGCCTTCGACCGGCAGTTCGACGAACACGATGTCGCCCAATTGCTCCTGGGCAAAATCGGTGATGCCGACCGTGGCGATCTCGCCCTCGACGTCGATCCACTCATGTTCTTCGGTAAAATAACGGCTCATGATGATACTCCCGGAATGATGTGCTTGAAAATCATGACTGACACAAAGTCGGAACGAAAAATCAGGCGGCGGTCGCGCGGCGATAGCGATGCGGCACGAACGGCATCGGCACCACCGTCGCGCTGATGCGCTTGCCGCGCACGTCGATCTCCAGCGCAGTGTGGAGCGCGCTGTGCGGCAGGCTGACCCAGCCCATCGCGATCGGCGCGCCAAGGCTCGGCGCAAAGCCGCCCGACGTCACTTCCCCGACCAGATTGTCGCCGACAAAGATTTGCGCGCCTTCCCGCGCTGGCAATCGCCCCTCGATCTTCAGGCCGACGCGCTTCGTGCCGGGGCCATCGGCCAGTTCCTTCATCACCCGACCATGGCCGATGAAGCCGCCCTCCGCCCGGCGACGCTTGCCGATCGCAAAACCCAGATCCGCGCCAATCGTGCTGACGGCAGGGGTCAGGTCATGACCATAAAGCGGCAACCCGGCTTCGAGCCGCAGCGAATCCCGCGCGCCAAGGCCGATCGGCTTGACTTGGCGAAGCGCGCACAGCGCATCAGCCAACGCCACAGCGGCGTCCGCGGGCAGGCTGATCTCGAACCCGTCCTCGCCAGTATAGCCCGACCGGCTGATCCACAGCGCCACGCCGTTCCAGTCGAACGCGCCGCACTGCATGAAGGTCAGGTCCGCCGTACCCGGCACCAGCGTAGCCATCGCCTCGCCTGCCTCCGGTCCCTGCAACGCCAGCAGCGCCTGCTCGTCCATATGGTTCATCACGACCTCGTCGGGCAGATGCTCGATCATCCAGGCCATGTCGTCATATTTGGTCGCACCATTGACAACCATATAGATCGCCGCGCCATCGAATGCGCCATCGGCCGGGCGCGCGACCATCAGGTCGTCGAGAATGCCGCCATCCTGATCCAGCAGCATCGAATAACGCTGGCGACCGGGCTTCAACCCCTTGATGTCGCTCGGCAACAGCATTTCCAGCGCTTCGTCCACGCCCTCGCCGGAAAAACCGATCTGCCCCATATGGCTGACATCGAACAACCCGGCATGTTCGCGGGTCCAGCTATGTTCGGCCATGATGCCCTCATAGTGGATCGGCATATGATAGCCCGCAAAGCCGACCATGCGCGCGCCCTGCGCACGGTTCCAGGCGTCGAGCGGCAGCGCTTCGAGCGGCAAGGCCTCTTCGAGCGTAGCTACATCATCATTTGAGTCATAGGTGGCGGTCATCGGACGGCCTTTCCGTGAGAGGGTAATAGCGACGTTCAGCCCGGCCCGCACCGGACCGCTTCTGTTCGTCACCCCCTCTGTCACGGGAACCTGAGAGCTTTGACCAGCAGCCTTGCGGCCACATGGCTTACCCCTTCGGTGGGACGAGATAGCCCGTCCGCTTTCCAGAGTGCCTTGCGCGCGATGCGGTCCATTGGCCTGAGAGATTCCGGGGCGGTTGCTCCTTCGGCGACGGGCACGACCTCAAAGGCCACCCATGCTCTCCCGCATCATGCCCAGCGCCGAATCCTCGACGCCGGAGACACATAGGGCATTGCGTCAAAGGACAGGGCACGTCAATCGCCTATCATCCTCTCCTTGGGGCGGGATGGCTGCGGCGGGCAGCATGTCGGAAGCTACGCCTATCTCCCCAACCCCACCCCGTTCGGGCTGAGCCTGTCGAAGCCCCCTTCCTTTCTTCAAGAAACGAGGACGGCCTTTCCCGGCCTACCCGAAAATCTCCGCGTGGCGCTTCTCGGCATAACGGTCCGTCATCCCGGCGATGAAGTCGGTGATGTGGCGGCTACGCGCCGGTTCGGCCAACGCGCATTCGTCGCGCCATTCAGGCGGCATCAGGCCCGGCTCCTCCTGATAGGCGCGGAACAGGTCGGTCACGACCACCCGCGCCCTGTCTGCCGCCGCCATTTGCTCTGGATGATGATAGAGGGTGGCATACATGAAGCGTTTGAGGTCGCGCTCCTGCGCCGCCAGTTCCGGCGAAAAGCCGACCAGCGTGCGGCCCAGCGCCCGCACATCCTCGACCGTTTCGACGCGCGATTCCGCGATATTCGCCCGCGTCGCCGCCAGCAGGTCATTGGCCATCACGCCGATCTGCTCGCGCACCAGTTCGCGCAACAGGCCGTCCTGCGGCACATCGGGATAGCGGGTCCGCACCCGGTCCCAGCAGGAGGCGACGAACGGCACCTCCAGCAACTGTTCCAGCGTCAACAGCCCCGCCCGCAACCCATCGTCAATATCGTGATTATCATAAGCAATATCGTCCGAAATCGCCGCCAGTTGCGCCTCCAGCGAGGCATGGCTCTTCAGGTTCAACGGAAACAGCGCATCCAGTTCGCGCATCGCCCAGCCGGGATGGTCGATCGGCCCGTTATGCTTGGCCAACCCCTCCAGCATCTCCCAGCTGAGGTTCAGCCCCTTGAAGCGCGGATAGGGGCTTTCGAGCAGCATCAGCGTGCGCAGCGTATGGGCATTATGGTCGAACCCGCCATGATCCTCCATCGCCACTTCCAGCGCATCTTCGCCCGCATGGCCGAAGGGCGGATGGCCGATATCATGCGCCAGGCACAGCGCCTCGGTCAGATCCTCGTTCAGGCCCAGCGTCCGCGCCGTGGTGCGGCCGATCTGTGCAACCTCCAGACTATGGGTCAGGCGGACGCGGAAATGATCGCCATCGGGCGACACGAACACCTGCGTCTTGTGGCGCAACCGACGAAAGGCGATCGAATGGATGATGCGGTCGCGGTCGCGCTGGAACATGTCCCGCGGCCCGCGCACCTCTCCGCCCGGTTCGGCGTGAAGCCGACCCCGGCTGGCGGCGGGGTGGCAGGCATAGGAAGCAAGGATCGTCATGGGACGTCCTCTTACTGGCCGCCCAGCCTTTCGACCACCTCTCCCGCGCTGCTTTTCCACGCAAAGGCATCGCCACCGGCAGCCTTGATCTTGTCCTCCAGCGCCTTGGCGCGCGCAAAGTTGGGGAATGGCCCGACCAGCAGGCGGTTGGTCTGGCCCCAGCTCGCGCTCCAGCCATCCTGCGCGGACAGGCTGTCATATTTTTTGCGCAGCGCATTGAGCGTGAAAGCCAGGCCCGATTTGCTCGCCCCGATGCCGATCTGCAGCCAGTTGCGTGACGGATTGTCGGCCAGTTTCTTCTTTTCTTCGGCTTCCTTCTTCGCCTTGGCGTCGGCTTCCGCCTTGGCCTTGGCCAGTGCCGCCTTCTTCACCTTCTCGGCGGCCGCCTGCCGTTCGGCGCGGCGCGCTGCCTGCAGCGCAGCAATCTCCTCCAGATCGACGGCGGCGACACGCGTCTGCCGCTCCGCTTCGGGAACGTCGATCGCGCGGATGATGTCGGCCAGCGTCCGCGTCGCCTCCGGGTCCGGCTGCGGCGGCGCAGCGGGCACGGATTGGACCATGGCCGGCTGCGGCGCGGCCTGAGGCGAAGGCGCGACAGTGGCTACCGATTCGAAGCCGGGTGCGGGCGGCCCCTGCACCGCTGTAGCTGGCGCACTCGCCTGCCGCACTGGCGGCGGCGTTTGATCCGGGGTCGGCACGCTTGCCTGGACGGATGGCGCAACCGCCGCCGGTGCCGTCTGCGCTGGCGCAGGGCTTGGGGTCGGCTGAACCATCGGCGTCGAAGGCGGCGCGGGCGTGGGCGTGGGCGTGGGCGTGGGCGTGGGCGTGGGCGTGGGCGTGGGCGTGGGCGTGGGCGTGGGCCGAACCGTCGGCATCACCTGACGTTGCGTTTGCGCCCGTGCCATCGCCACGCGGGCGGGTGTTTCAGAGCGGGCCAGGCGTGCAGCCTCGCGCCGCTGGCGCTGCTGTTCGGCCCGACGCTCCCGCGCGCTTTGTGGCCGACTGGTCGGCGCGGCGGCGACCGCAACCGGTGCGGCTGGCACCACGACCTGCGGCGTGCCGGGCGCTGGCGGGGTCGGCGTGATCGCCGCTATGCGCGTGCCGGTCTGCGCCGGGAATTGCCCGAAATGCACCGCCGCCGCCTTTTGCGGCGCGGTCAGATAAGGCATTTTCTGCATATAAGGGACGATCGCCGCAGCCAGTGGCGCGGGCATGGTCTGGTCGGCCACCTTGCGCGCTTCGGCCTGCTGGTTGTTCATCGCCAGAATGAACGCGCGATAGCGCCATGCCGCCCGGTCGCTCTTGTAGAGCAAAGGCTCCAAAGCCCGCTCGGCTGCCGCTACCTGCCCCGATATGCCCAGCGATGCGGCATAGCGGCGGATCAGTTCAGCGTCATTGGGCGTCCGCTGCAACGCGGCTTGATAGTCGCGCTGCGCCCCGGCCTGATCGCCGGTCATGTCCCGCGCCAGCCCGCGATCCGCCAAAATCGTCGCGTCGGCAAAGCCCAACCGCCCCGCCTGATCGAACAGCCGCACCGCTTCCGCCGGATTTTGCAGCTTCAGATTGACCCGCGCCAACCCCACCTTGATCCGGCCATTGCCGCTGGTGATCGTATCGGCACGCGCAAAGAAACCCGCCGCCGCGCGCGGATCGTCCAGCGCAAGCGCCGCCTCCCCTGCCCCGATCAACGCATCCACGTCGCGCGGATTGGCCGACAGGCGCGCCAAATTACTGTTGAGGTCGGCGGCGCCAAGGGGACGGACCAGTTGGGCCTGGTCGGTTTGCGCCTGGGCAGTTCCGGCCATCAGCAGGCCGCCAAGAATCCATGAAAGATATTGTGTCACATCCGCCCTCTAGCGGAACAAGGCGCGAATAGGAAATCGCCCAAACAAAAAAGCGCGCCGTGCTGCCCCATAGGACAGACGGCGCGCTGCATGACCGGCGCGGCGCGAACCGCGCGCGATGATCTTACTGGTTGTTCTGGCGGTTCAGGAAGCGCGGAATGTCGACACCGGCAGCGTCATCGCCACCCGGCACCTTGTCCGCGCCACGGGTCAAACCCGCCATCCGCTCGAACAATGTCCCGCCGCTCGCAACGCGCGGTGCGGCAGGTGCAGCGGCTGGCGCGGCATTGTCGGCACCCAGCACCAGTTCGTCCTGATCCGGCCCTTCGTCGGAAAACACCGCTGCAGGCTTGGGCGCGGCGAAGGGCGCGGGGGCCGCTTCGACGGCCGCAGGTGCAGGCGGCGCGGGGACGTCCAGTTCCAGTGTTTCGGGTTCCGGCGCAGGTGCTGCGACCGGCGCAGGCTGCGGCGCGGGCGTTGCGGCCTTGGGCGCACCACCCTGCTGCGGCACCGACACGGCGGGACGGCTGGCAAAGCTGAACGGCTGCGTCAACGGCGCGGCATGGTTGCCGATCTCATTGTCGATGCCAGTGGCGACCACCGACACGCGGATCTTGCCGTTGAGATTGTCGTTGAACGCGCTGCCCCAGATGATGTTCGCGTCCGGATCCACCAGCTCGCGGATATGGTTGGCGGCTTCGTCCACTTCCATCAGGCGCATATCTTCGCCACCGACGATGGAGACGATCACGCCCTTCGCGCCGCGCATCGACACGCCGTCGAGCAGCGGGTTGGCGATCGCCTTTTCTGCCGCCTGCAAAGCGCGGCCGTCGCCTTCCGCTTCGCCGGTGCCCATCATCGCCTTGCCCATTTCGCCCATCACCGACCGCACGTCGGCAAAGTCGAGGTTGATGAGGCCGGGCATGATCATCAGGTCGGTGATGCTGCGCACGCCCTGCTGCAACACTTCGTCCGCCATCTGGAACGCTTCCTTGAAGGTCGTGTTCGGGTTGGCGATCAGGAACAGATTCTGGTTCGGAATGACGATCAGCGTGTCGACATGCTTCTGCAGCTCGTCAATGCCGCTTTCCGCCGACTTCATGCGGCGATTGCCTTCGAAGGTGAAGGGCTTGGTCACGACGCCAACGGTCAGGATGCCGCGCTCACGTGCCGCCTTGGCGATGACGGGAGCAGCGCCGGTGCCGGTGCCGCCGCCCATGCCCGCCGTGATGAAGCACATATGCGCGCCTTCCAGCGCCGCTTCGACCATGGCGATGGTTTCTTCCGCCGCCGCCTTGCCGATTTCGGGACGCGATCCTGCGCCCAGGCCCTCGGTGATCTGCGGACCAAGCTGGATACGGCGTTCGGCCGGCGAGCTGTTCAATGCCTGCGCGTCAGTATTGGCGACGATGAAATCGACGCCCTCGACATTGGCGGCGATCATGTTCGCGATGGCATTGCCGCCCGCGCCGCCGACGCCGATCACCGCGATCCGCGGCTTCAGTTCGTCCACATGCGGTGGGCTGATCTCAATGCTCATATATTCTGCTCCCTCAGCTTCCTCGTCAGGAAGCGAAACCGTCATTAATTGTTAACACCAGAAAATAGGGGATTTCACCAGCTATTTTCGTTTCATTCCAAATTCGGTCAATAGTTTGTCTTCATCGCGCGCATCATCCGCTGCCACCAGAGCGGAGTCCCCAGACGATGCACCGTCTGCGGCGACGGCGCCATCGTTCGGAGATCAACCGGGTTGGAAGCACCGTAAAGCGCCAGACCCGCCAAAGTTGCAAAGGCGGGGCCACTATGCGCTTCGGGCATGGCGGACAAGCCCCTTGGCCGCCCGATCCGCACGGCGCGGCCCAGCGCGCCCTGCGCATAATCGGCAATGCCCTTCATTTCCGCGCCGCCGCCGGTCAGCACCACCTGCCGCCCTGTCGGCGTGTTGAACCCCATGCCCGCCAGCGCCGTATTCACTTCGGCCATGATCTGGTTCAACCGTTCACAGATGACGCCGACCAGCGCCGCGCGGGTGATCTTGCCGCCTTCCGCATTCGGCCCGGCCGCCTGCCCCGCCGCCGCACTTTCGCCATGGGGCGCGGCAATCTCGATCATCTCGCGGAAATCGCGCGGATTTTGCATCGCCGAGCCATAGAAGCATTTGATCCGCTCTGCCTGGCTGCGCCGAATGCCAAAGGCCGACGCAATATCGTCGGTAATGTCCGCCGCGCCGATCGGGATGCTGTGCAGCCCCACCAGCATGCCGCCCGCATAGAGCGAGACATTGGTCACCCCCGCCCCGATCTCCACCAGCGCGACGCCCAGATCCCGCTCTTCCTCGGACAGGCAGGCAAGCCCGGTCGCGATGGGCGCGGCGACGATCGAATTGACGTTGAGATAGGCTCCCCGCACGCACAGGTCGAGATTAGCGAGCGGCGCGCCATCGGCCAGCACGACATGGATATCCACGCCCAAAAGGTCCGCATGCATCCCCAATGGCTTCTTCACCGGCACCCGGCCATTGATGGTGAAGCAGGTCGGCTGCGCATGCAGCACGACGCGGCCATCGGGGTCGATGCCCTGCTGTCCGGTGGTCAGCAGATCATCGATATCCGCCTGTTCGATGCGATAGCCCGCCATGTCGCGCTCGACCGTGACGACATCGCTGACCAGGCTACCGCCCGAAAAACTGACCCAGACATCTTCGATATTGGTGCCCGCAACCCGCTCGGCCTGCTCGATGGTTTCGCGCACGGCGAGTTCGGTGCGCTCCATGTCGGCGATGAAACCCCGCCGCACGCCCCGGCTCTCGCGCTGGCCGGTGCCCAATATCGCCAGCTCGCCCGTGTCGGTCCGCCCCGCGATCAAGGCGGAGACCTTCCACGACCCGATATCGATCGCGGTGATCAGCTTTTCGACCTTGGGCTGCGCCATGCGGTTTAGCCCTCTTCCTCCGCGGGCGCAGCGCTCGCGGTCTTGCCGTCGGTGGCCATCGGCTTGTCCTCGACCTTGCCCTGCGGCAGGCGCAGGACGAAACGATCGGGGTCACGCATGTCGAACTTCACGATCCCGCGCCCAAGCAGGCGGTTGACACCATCCATGCGCGCGAAATTCACCAGAGCCGCCGCGCTCCCCTTGTCGCCTTCGGGCAGGGAGAGGGTTTCGCCCGACTGAAAGCGTAGATCCCAGCGGCGATTGCCGACCCAGGTTGCGCCTGCCAGCATCGGCTTCAACGCCGGCGCATTGTCCATCAGCGCATTCAGCCCCGCCGTCTGCCGATTGGCGTCCGGCCCCACCACCAGCGGCAGGTCAGGCATCGCATTGGCCGACACAGGCTGCAACACCACGCCCGTCACGTCGATCAGGTGCAGCCGCCCGCCATGCTGCCACACCGCGACCGGATCGCGCTCGACGATGTCCACCACCAGCGTATCGGGCAGGCGGCGGGAAATGCGCGCATCCTTGATCCAGCCGAGTTTCAGCATCTCACTGCGCACCTTGGGCAGGTCGAGCGACAACATCGACCGATCCACCTGGCCCAGCGCGATATTATAGACCGGCAGCTCGTCCATCCGCTCGACGCCGCGCACCTCGACCTTGTCGACCTCGAACCCGGCGCGCGCGGCCAGCAGCGCCGCCTGCTTGTGCGCCATGGCGGGCACGCCGAAGAACATCGCGACGCCGACCACGCCCGCGCCGAAAATGCCGACGATCGCCCAGCTTGCCATGCGTTGCAGCGTCGCTTCGCTGACCGGCAGTGCCTCGATCACCCGGTCCAGCGTCGATTGCCGCTTGAGCGTGCGGCCGCGCCGACCCTTGGCCGCGGTATCGCGCGCGCTGCTCAATCGCGTGGAGCCGCCCCGTCTGATGCGTGTCTCAGCCATGTTCCGTCCCCCCGGCGCGCGACAGCGCTTGCTCGACAATAGTCTCTACCAACGTGGCATAGTCAATGCCCAGCTTCGCCGCCTGTTCAGGCACGAGGCTCAAGGGCGTCATGCCCGGCTGGGTATTGACCTCCAGCAGATAAAGCCCCTCGATCCCCTGTTCGTCGTCCCAGCGAAAATCGGCGCGCGACGCCCCCTGGCAGCCCAGCAATTGATGCGCGCGCAGCGCGATCGCCTTACAGGCTTCAGTGATGTCGGGCGGAATATCGGCCGGGCAGACATGCTCGGTCATACCATCGGTATATTTGGCATCGAAATCGTAAAAGCCGCTCTTGGGGCGCAATTCCGTGACCAGCAGCGCTTCATTGCCCAGCACGGCGGTCGTCAATTCGCGCCCGCGAATATAGGGTTCGGCCAGCAATTCGAGGAAATCCTGCCATGGACCGACACTGTCGCGACCGATGGGATCGCCATAATTGCCCTCCGCCGTGATGATCGCCACGCCGACCGAACTGCCTTCATTGACCGGCTTCAACACATAGGGACGCGGCAACGGATCGCCCGCAAACAGGCTCTCGCTCGCCACGATCTTGCCGCCGGGCATGGGGATGCCATGCGGCACCAGCGCCTGCTTGGTCAGTTGCTTGTCGATCGCGATGACCGACGTCGCCAGCCCCGAATGGGTGTAGGTCAGGCCCATCAGGTCCATCATACCCTGCACCGTGCCATCTTCCCCCGGCACACCATGCAACGCGTTGAACACCACATCGGCCTTGGCCTCGGCGAGACGCGCCGCGACATCGCGATCCATATCGATCCGCGTGACCCTATGCCCTCGCGATTCCAGCGCCTTGGCAACGCCCTCCCCGCTCATAAGGGAAACAGGCCGCTCCGCCGACCAGCCGCCCATCAGGACGGCGACATGCCACGGACCACGGGTCATCGCATTCCTCCCCGGCACGGGGAGGGGGACCGCTGGCGAAGCCAGTGGTGGAGGGGGCGTACAGCGGGGCGAGCCCCCTCCGTCAGGCCTTCGGCCTGCCACCTCCCCGTACCGGGGAGGAATTGGCTACCCATCATCACTTCCGCACCCCCACCCGCTGAATTTCCCATTCCAGTTCCACGCCGCTCTTGTCCTTCACCCGCCGCCGCACTTCTTCGCCCAGCGCTTCGATGTCCGCGCTGGTGGCGTCACCCAGGTTGAGCAGAAAATTGGTGTGCTTCTCGCTCACCTGCGCGCCGCCCAGTTGCAGCCCGCGACAGCCCGCCTCGTCCACCAGCGCCCAGGCCTTGTGCCCATCGGGGTTTTTGAAGGTCGATCCGCCGGTCTTGCTGCGCAGCGGCTGGCTGGCTTCGCGCGCAGCGGCGATCCTGTCCATCTCCGCCTGGATCGCAGCGGGTTCGCCCGGAACGCCTCGAAAACAAGCGCTGACCACGACAGCCCCCTCCGGCAGGGTCGAGTGGCGATAGCTATAGCCCAGTTCATCCTTGGAAAGCGTGACCCGCTCGCCCGACCGCAGCACCACGTCGCACGACACCAAAATGTCGCATGTCTCGCGACCATAAGCACCGCCGTTCATCCGCACGAACCCGCCGACCGTGCCGGGGATGGAGCGCAGAAATTCGAGGCCCGCTATGCCCTTGTCCCGCGCGGTCGAGGACACGAGAATGCCCGACGTCCCGCCGCCGCAGACCAGGGTGGTCGCGTCCAGCGCCTCGACGGTGGCAAAGGGCTTGCCCAGCCGCACCACCACGCCCGGCACGCCGCCATCGCGTATGATCAGGTTGGAGCCAAGGCCGATCGCCATCACCGGCACCGCCGGATCGAGCGCGGACAGCAAATCGGACAAGTCCTGCGCATCCTTCGGCTCGAACAGCCATTGCGCCGCGCCGCCCGCCTTGAACCAGACGAGCGGGGCCAGCGGCGCATCGGGCTTGATCGTGCCACGGACAGCAGGAAGGGCCAGGCTCAACCGCGCACTCCCCACATATTCATCCATTTTTTCATGGACTTAATGCCAGCCTCTTGCGCCTGGGTCGCGGCCATGCCTGCCTGTACGTTTTGCTGTGCGGCATCGATCATGTCGCGCGCGGCTTCCACGCCCTGCATCTGCACGTCGATCATCCGCTTCTGCATTTCCAGGCCAACGGCGAAGAGTTCGAACATCAGACCGCCTCCTTGACCTTGGCGGACACCGCCGTCGCAAGGCCTGCCGCCCATTTGGTGATGTCGCCCGCGCCCAGGCAGACAATCATGTCGTCCGGCTGGATATCGACGGCGATCGCATCGACCAGTTCGTCCATATCCGCCACGGTCGAAGCATGGCGATGCCCCCGGCGCTTCAACCCCGCGACCAGCGCCGCGCTGTCCACACCCTCGATCGGCTGCTCGCCAGCAGTATAGACCGGCGTTGCGTAAACCATGTCCGCATCGTTGAACGCTTGCTGGAAATCATCCATCAAATCGCGCAGTCGCGTGAAGCGGTGCGGCTGGACCACGGCGATCACGCGACCCTGCGCGCCTTCGCGCGCCGCCGCCAGCACGGCCTTGATCTCGACCGGATGGTGGCCATAATCGTCGATCACGATGGCGCTGCCATCGCCGACTACAATCTCGCCGACCTTGGTAAAGCGCCGCTTGACCCCGCCGAACTTGGCAAAGCCCGTCTGGATGGTCGCATCGTCAATGCCCATGTGTAGCGCCACGCCGATCGCCGCCATGGCGTTCAGCACATTGTGGCGGCCGGGCATCGGCATTTCGATGCCCTCAATCTTCCGCGTCGATCCGTCGCGCTCACGCACCTGAATGTCGAAGCGATTGCCGCCGGGGAAGCTGACCACATTGTCGCCGCGAATATCGGCCTGCGCCGAAAAGCCATAGGTGACGATCCGCCGGTCCTGCACCCGCGGCAAGATCGCCTGCACTTCGGGATGGTCGAGGCACAGCAACGCCGCGCCATAGAAAGGCACATTGCCGACAAACTCGACAAAAGCGTCCTTCACCCGGTCGAAGCTGCCATAATGGTCGAGATGTTCGGGGTCGATATTGGTGACGACGGCGATGGTGCCGTCCAGCCGCAGGAAGCTGCCGTCGCTCTCATCGGCCTCCACCACCATCCAGTCGCTATTGCCGAGCCGCGCGTTGGAGCCATAGCTGTTGATGATGCCGCCATTGATGACCGTAGGGTCCACCCCGCCAGCATCGAGCAACGCCGCGACCATCGACGTCGTCGTGGTCTTGCCATGCGTGCCTGCAACGGCAACGGTGGATTTGAGGCGCATCAACTCGGCCAGCATCTCCGCCCGGCGGATAACCGGCACGCGTGTTTCCAGCGCCAGCTCGACCTCCGGGTTGCCGCGCTTGATCGCGGTGGACGTCACCACCACGGCGGCATCGCCCAGATTTTCCGCCTTGTGGCCGATCATCACCCGGATGCCCTTGGCGCGCAGTCCCTCGACC
This sequence comes from Sphingobium sp. SA2, assembly GCF_032227065.1. Classification (NCBI taxonomy): domain Bacteria; kingdom Pseudomonadati; phylum Pseudomonadota; class Alphaproteobacteria; order Sphingomonadales; family Sphingobiaceae; genus Sphingobium; species Sphingobium sp. SA2. The sequence continues at coordinate 1,671,906 of NZ_JAPMXX010000006.1, read as the reverse complement.
ACATAGCCTTCGGCCACGTCCGATCCCTGAACATCATAGCCCAGATTGTGCATCACCTCGGCAATGCCCGACATGCCGATGCCGCCAATGCCGATGAAATGGATCGTGCCGATGTCCGTGCCGACACCCTTCATGCGATAATCTCCGAAACAATACCGTCATCCCAGCGCAGGCTGGGATCTCTCTTTTCTTCAAGAGCGACGGAGAAAGAAGAAGTGGGATGCCAGCGTTCGCTGGCATGACGGAAGAGGGAAGCCATCACGCCGGAACCCCCGCCAGATTGAGCGTCGTCGGCATCGGCCCGACCCGCACCGGATCATTGACGATCGGCGCATGGCCGATGCTTTCCAGCAGGTCCGCCATGTCGCGCGCAGCGTTGGGACGGCCGCAGTTCCATGCGCGCTTGGCAGCGTTCTGCAACGCGCCTGGCTCCATCGCCATCTTTTGCATCTGCTTGGCCAGTTCGACGGCGGTAAAGCGCGCCTGGGTGATCGTGCGCGCGCCGCCTGCCTCGGTCATCTCGCGCGCATTGGCGGTCTGGTGATCGTCCATCGCGCTTGGTAAGGGGATCAGGATCGCGGGCCGCCCGGCGCAGGTCAGCTCCGCCAGCGTCGAAGCCCCCGCCCGCGCGATCACCAGATGCGCCCAGCCCAGCTTTTCGGGCACATCGTTGAAATAGGTGGCGAGGTCGGCGGGGATTTCCATCTCCGCATAGGTTTTGCGCACCCGGTCGATATCCTCGGCGCGGCATTGCTGCGTCACCTGCAACCGCCGACGCAGCGCGACCGGCAGCATCGACAGGCCTTCGGGCACGACGCTTGACAGGATAGACGCCCCCTGGCTGCCGCCGATCACCAGCACCCGGAACACGCTTTCGTCGGTCAACGCCGGGAAATCCTCGTCGCGCAGGGCTTTCACCTCTTCGCGCACCGGATTGCCGATCAGATGGACCTTCGCATCATATCTGGGCTTGAGCCGCTCGACCCCCGGATAGGCCGTCGCGATCGCATCGACCCGCCCGGCGAGGAGACGGTTGACCCGGCCCAGCACCGCATTCTGTTCATGGATCGCGGTCGGGATGCCATCGGCCAAGGCACCCAGCAAGGCTGGCATGGCGGGATAGCCGCCGAAGCCGACAACCGCCGTGGGCCGAAACGTCTCGTTCAGCCGCCGCGACATGGCGCGCCCGGCGAGGATCGCCTTCAACGCCCCCGGCCAACTCGCCGGGTTCTTGGTCATGCGCCCCGCCGGCATGATATGGACTTGCGCCCGGTCGAAGATACCGGGGATCTTCGCGCCCCGCTCATCCGTGACCAAGGCGACATGATGGCCGCGCGCCATCAGTTCCTCGGCCACCGCATGGGCGGGAATCATATGACCCCCCGTCCCGCCAGCGGCCAGGACGAAGTGACGGGAAATGCTCATCGACCACTCCATTTGACGACCGTATGCCGACCCATGAAGGGGTTGCGTCGCGTGAAGGCGAGCAACAGGCCGACGCCGATGCAAAGCGCGAGCATAGAGGAGCCGCCATAGCTGATAAAGGGCAGCGTCATGCCCTTGGACGGAAATATCTGCGCATTGACGCCCATATTGATGATCGCCTGCAATCCGAACTGGGTGGTGAGGCCCGCCGCGGCCAAAATGGTGAACACATCCTCCTCGTCCAGCAGGCGCAGCAGCACCCGCACGATGATGGCGAGATAGACGCAGGCAATGGCGATGCAGGCGAGCAGCCCGAACTCCTCGCCAATCACCGAAAAGATATAATCGGTATGCGCTTCGGGCAGGCGAAACTTATGCTGCCCCCCGCCAGGCCCGACGCCGGTAAAGCCGCCATGGGTGATGGTGCGGAAGGCAAGGTCGGTCTGGTCCGGCCCCGCACTCTCGTCCACGCCGATGCCCAGGAAGTCGTTGAAACGCTGACGGCCATTTTCATAGAACATATAGACCGCGACCAACCCCGCGAGGCCTGCGCCGATCAGCGCGCCGATCGCCCGCATCGACACGCCCGACAACAGCAGCAACACGCCCCAGCAGGCGCAGAAGATCACCGTCTGGCCGAAATCGGGCTGGCGCATCAGGACGAGCGCGATCAGCGCCGTGGTCACGCCGGTCAGCGGGATGACCGGCAAAGTCTGGTCCTTGCCGCGCAGCGACAGCAACCAGGCCAGCGTCACCACATAAGCGGGCTTCAGAAACTCCGACGGCTGGAAACGGAAGCCCGGCAAGTCGATCCACCGCTTCGCCCCGTTCACCGTACTGCCCAGCAGCGGCACCACCAGCAGCATCACGAAGAAGAACATAGCCATGAAGGTCGCCAGCCGCCGCGCCTGCGGCCGGGGCAGCATGGAAATGACCAGCATGATCGGCAGGCCCAGCAGCACGAAGAAGAGCTGGCGATAGAAATAGATAAGCGGATTGACCGCGATCTGCGCGGTCGACCGATCGATCGCGGCCACCGGCGAGGCAGCGGCAACCGCCACCAGCCCGATCGCCATCAAAGCGACGATCAGCGACAGGAGGACGCGGTCAATCTCCCAGAACCAGATGGCGAGCGCGGTGCGTTCGCGCGGCACGGTGCGGGTGCGAAACCCCTTCACCAGGTCGCCAGCTCTAGACATGCGCGTCGTCCCTTCCCTGTTCATGCCCTGCCCCCCGATGCCGTCTAGTCGAGCGCCGCGACGGCGGCGACGAACGCATCTCCGCGCGCCTCGAAATCGCGAAACTGGTCGAAACTGGCACAGGCGGGCGAGAGCAATATCACGTCGCCGGGCTGCGCAATGCGCGCGGCGCGGCGGACGGCGGCGCTTAGCATCTCGCTATCGTCCACCGCCATAGAGGAGCGCAGCAAGTCAGCGAACATATGCCCCGCTTCGCCGATCGTATAGGCATGGGCGACATTGCCGAAATGGGGCGCGCACTCGTCCAGATTGTCGGACTTGGCGACACCGCCGAGTATCCAGTGGATGCGGGGCTTACCGTCCTTCGCGGGCCAGGCGGCGAGCGCGGGCGCGGTCGAGGCGGCGTTGGTCGCCTTGCTGTCGTTGACGTAAAGAACGCCGTTACGGGTCGCCACCGCCTGCATCCGGTGGGGGAGGCTGGCGTAGCTGACAAGCGCATTGGCCAGCGTCGCGTCATCGATATCGAGCGCCTTGGCGACAGCGATGGCGACGGCCGCATTCTGCGCGTTGTGCGGGCCTTGCAACGCGGGCCAGCCCAATTGGGTATCGGGATCGATGTCTCTGACCCCAACCTCAATCACGTCGTCCCAGCGAACGCTGGGATCTCTCTTTTCGTCCGTTGCCGAAGAAGAAGTGGGATTCCAGCGTGCGCTGGAATGACGGAGGTTTTCAGCAATCGCTCGGCTCGATTCATCCTCGGTCGCGATCACCGCGACATGCCCTGCCGACTGCATCGCGAACAGCCGCGCCTTGGACGCCACATAACCCTCAAACCCATTATAGCGGTCGAGATGATCCGGCGTGATGTTGAGCAGCACCGCGACATCGCAGTCGAGGCTATAGGTCAAGTCGATCTGATAGCTGGACAATTCCAGCACATAGACGCCCACGCCCTGCAAATTGGGCTCCAGCGGCGGTTGGCCCAGCACCGGCAGGCCGATATTGCCGCCCATGACCGTCGGATAGCCCGCCTGTTCGATGATATGATGGATCAGCGCGGTCGTGGTCGACTTGCCGTTGGTGCCGGTGATGCCGACGACCTTGTGCGGCGGCAGCGTCGGGCGGGCCAGCGCGAACAGTTCGATGTCGCCGATGATCGGCACGCCCGCAATCTTGGCGCGTATCGTGATGGGATGCCGATTGAGCGGCACGCCCGGCGACACGACGATCCCATCGAAGCCGGTCAGGTCGATCTCCATCGGATCGCCCAGTTCAGCGCGGCCTTCGACCTGCGCCCGCGCCGTTTCCTGGCTATCCCACGCCACGACCCGCGCGCCACTGGCCAGCAGCGTCTCGACCGTGGCAAGGCCGGACCGCGCCAGCCCCAGCACCGCATAGGTCTTGCCCGCAAAGACGTCCGAAACGATCATCGCAGCTTCAACGTCGCAAGACCGGCGAGCGCCAGCACGAAGGCGATGATCCAGAAGCGGATCACCACGGTCGGCTCGGCCCAGCCCAATTGCTCGAAATGATGATGGATCGGCGCCATCTTGAACACGCGCTTGCCCGTGCGCTTGTAGAAGAAGACCTGGATGATGACGCTCATCGCTTCGACCACGAACAGGCCGCCAATGATGCCCAGCACGATCTCATGATGCGCCGTCACCGCGATCACGCCGATCGTTCCACCCAGCGCCAGCGATCCGGTATCGCCCATGAACACGGCGGCGGGCGGCGCGTTGAACCACAGGAAGGCCAGCCCCGCGCCGATGATCGCGCCGCACAAGATCGTCAGGTTGCCCGCACCCGGCACATGCGGGATGCCCAAATATTCGGCAAAGTCAGCGCGGCCCACCAGATAGACGATCAGCATGAAAGCCAAGCAGGCGATGATCACTGGCATCGTCGCCAGCCCGTCCAGCCCGTCGGTCAGGTTCACCGCATTGCCGAACGCCACGATGACGAAGGCAGCAAAGCAGAAGTAAAATGGCCCAAGCTCGATCGCCGGGCCATTGTAGAAGGGCACGTAGAGCGCGGTATTGCCATGGCTGTTAACGATCATCCACGCCGCGACACCCGCGATCAGGAACTCGAACGCCAGCCGCATCTTGCCCGACAGCCCCTTGTGGCTGGCCTTGGTCACCTTGTCATAATCGTCCAGAAAACCGATCGCGCCAAAGCCCAATGTCACGAACAGACAGGCCCAGACATAGGTGGACGACAGGTCCATCCACAGCAGCACCGATATGATCATGGAGGTCAGGATCATCAGCCCGCCCATGGTCGGCGTGCCCCGCTTGGCCAGATGGGTCTGCGGGCCGTCATCGCGAATGGGTTGCCCTTTACCCTGGCGCACGCGCAGCCAGCCGATGAATTTGGGGCCGATCACCAGACCGATGATGAGCGCGGTGAAGATCGCCGCGCCCGCGCGAAAGGACAAATAGCGGATGAGGTTGAAAATACCCTCGAAATCCATCGTCTGGGCAAGCCAGTACAGCATCAGTCTTGTTCTCCCTCGGCAAGGGCCGCGACCAGCCGGGACAGGCCGATGCCGTTCGATCCCTTGACCAGCAGCGCGTCGCCCGCGCGCAGTTCCTGTTGGATGATGGGGATGGCGCTCGCCGTATCGGCGACATGCGCGAAGGGCAGCACGCCGTCCAGCGCATCGGCGAGCGGCTGCATTTCCGTGCCGACCAGAATGACGTAGTCGATCCCATTGTCGCGCAGCACGGGCGCGATGTCGGCATGGAGTTCCGCGCTGCGACTGCCAAGTTCGCGCATCCCGCCCAGCACTGCCAGGCGCCGGTCGGCCGTCTCGCGACCCAACTGGCGCAGCGTCGCCGCCATCGACAGCGGATTGGCATTATAGCTTTCGTCGATCAGCAACGCCGTGCCGCCGCCAACCGAGACGGTCCGCCGCTCGCCCCGGCCCGGCAGGCCCGGCATCTCGGCCAGCGCCAGCCCCGCTGCGGCCAGATCGCCGCCGACCGCATCGACCGCCGCCAGCACCGCCAGCGCATTGGACACCCAATGATCGCCCGGCGCGGCAACCGTGAAGCAGAGTTCGGCGTCGGGCAGCTTGGCCGTGACCAGCGTGCCGCCGCCCGGCGCGGGCACCGTTTCGCGCGCATGGACATCGGCCTGCGGACTGGTGCCGAAGGTCAGAATGCGCCCGGCATGACGCTCCGCCTTGTTGTAGAGCAGCGCCACATGCGGGCTGTCATAGGGGATGATCGCGGTGCCGCCCGGCTCCAGCCCCTCGAAAATCTCCGCCTTGGCCTCGGCGATCGCAGCCTCGGTGCCGAAAAATTCGATATGAGCGGGCGCGATGGCAGTGACGATCGCGACATGGGGCCGCACCTGCCGAGTCAGCGCGGCCAGTTCGCCCGCATGGTTCATGCCCATTTCGAACACGCCGAACGCCGTGTCACCCGCCATCCGCGACAGGCTCAGCGGCACGCCGACATGGTTGTTGTAGCTTTTGACCGAACGGTGAACCTGCCCCGGATGCGCGCGATCCAGCGCCTGGAACAGCGCTTCCTTGGTCCCGGTCTTGCCGACCGACCCAGTGATGCCGATCACCTTGCCACTCATGCGCTTGCGCGACGCGCGGCCCAGCGCTTCGAGCGCGGCGGCGCTATCGGGCACCAGGATATGGGGATGGTCCACCGGCTCGCTGACGATCGCCCCGGCCGCGCCCTGGGCAAAGGCCTTGTCGAGGAACTTATGCCCGTCGGTCGCTTCGCCCTTCATCGCGACGAACAGGTCGCCATCCGTCACTTCGCGGCTGTCGAACGCCACGCCCGAAACGGCAAAAGGCGCCGACGCGGCGCCGCCCGTTGCCTGAGCGATGTCTGCGGAGGTCCAGAGCAACATTATAGCCCCTCCCCTTCAGGGGAGGGGGGTGGGGGCGTGCCCCAGACGCAATGCCAAGACGACAGCCCCCACCCCAACCCCTCCCCTGAAGGGGAGGGGCTTTAGGAAATGAGAAGGCCTAAACAGACACATCACTCCGCGCACTCCCGCGCCACGGTCACATCGTCAAAGGGCAGCACCCGGTCGCCAATGATCTGGCCCTGCTCATGCCCCTTGCCGGCCAGCAGCACGATGTCGTCCTTGCCCGCCAGCGCGATCGCGGCGGCAATGGCGGCACGTCGTCCGCCAATTTCCTCGGCTCCTCGCGCGCCCGCCATCACGGCGGCACGGATCGCGGAAGGCTCTTCGGAACGCGGATTATCATCCGTCACGATCACATGGTCGGCCAGTTCCGCCGCAACCTGCCCCATCAATGGCCGCTTGCCCGCATCGCGATCCCCGCCTGCACCGAACAGCGCGATCAGCCGCCCCTTGGTATGCGGGCGCAAGGCCTCGATCGCGGCTTTCAGGCCGTCGGGCGTATGCGCATAATCGACATAGACCGGCGCACCCGTCTTGCTGATGACGGCCCGTTCCAGCCGCCCGCGCACGGGTTGCACCCGGCCCAGCAATTCCAGCACCTTGACCACGTCGCCGCCGGTCGCGATGACCAGCCCGGCTGCGGTCAGCGCATTGGCGGCCTGATACGCACCGATCAGCGGCAGATTGACGGTGTAACGCTTGCCCTCGACATTGATCTCCAGCAATTGCCCCAATTGCGTCGGCGTGCGTGAGACGAGGCGCAGTGCCTCCCCCTTTTCGCCGACCGACAGCAGTTTCAGCCCCCGCGCCGCGACCCGCGCGATCACCTTGTCCGACCAGGCATCGTCGGCCCACACAACCGCCGCGCCATCTGCCGCCACCACTTCATCGAACAACCGCATCTTGGCGTCGAAATAGCGGTCCATATCGCCATGATAGTCGAGATGGTCGCGCGACAAATTGGTGAACGCCCCCGCGACGACCGGCAATCCTTCGGTCCGATATTGGTCCAGCCCATGGCTCGACGCCTCGAACGCGGCATGGCTGACGCCCTCACGGCGCAGGCCCGACATGTTGGCGAGGAAGGTGACGATGTCCGGCGTCGTGAGACCCGTGGAAACCTGATCGACCGACGTCGTGACGCCCAGCGTGCCGATGGAGGCGGCATGATGCCCCATCATCCGCCACAATTGCCGCGCCAGTTCCACCGTCGACGTCTTGCCGTTTGTGCCGGTCACGGCCACGGTTACATCGGGAAAAGGCGCGAAATAGCGGGCGGCCAGTTGCGCAAACAGGCGACGGGGATTGGCGTGCGCAATATGGATCGCACCCTCGACCACCGCTTGCGGCCGGGCGACCACGGCGATCGCGCCTGCCTTCACCGCATCGGCAATATAATCCTCGCCATTGACGCGCAGCCCTTGGAACGCGCCGAACACCGTGCCCGGCGCGACCTTGCGATTGTCGATCGCGAAACCCGTGACATTGCGGTCGAGGTCGGCGTCCGCCCCGACATGAGGGTCCAGACCGTCGATCAGGGAACCCAGCCGTGTCATTCGCTCTCTCCCTTGGCCTTCCACAGCAGCGGCATCAGGTCCGAAATATCCACGTCGCGCCGCTCATCGGGCATCACGCCCAGCATCGGCCCGACCCGTTCGACCACGCGCTTGACCACGGGCGACGCGGTCCAGGCGGCGGTGCGCAGGCCGAACGTCTCCGCATTGCCCTTAGGCTCGTCCATCATCGCCAGGACGACATAGCGGGGATTATCCATCGGAAAGGTAGAGGCGAACGTCGTCACCAGCGAACTCTTGTTATAGCGACCTTCTTCGGGCTTCTCGGCGGAGCCCGTCTTGCCTCCCACCCGGAAACCCTTGGCGTCGGCGCTGCGTCCTGTACCCTCCGACACGATCATCCGCAACAGCTGGCGCATCCGCGCGCTCGTTGCGGCGGTGAAAACGCGGCGACCCTGCGGCACATCGTCCGCATCCAGCTTGCGCAACGTCGCGGGCCGCCACATCCCGCCATTGACGAGCGCGGCATAGGCGCTGGCCAGATGCAGCGGCGTCACCGCGATGCCATGGCCATAGGATACGGTCATCGTCGTGATCCGCCCCCAATTGGCGGGCCACAGCGTCCCGGCGCGCTCCTTCAGTTCGATCGGCGCGCGCTGGTCGAAATGCAGGGCGCGGAACAAATCCTGCAACGGGGCCGCCCCCAGTTCGTCGGCGATGCGCGCGGTCGCGATGTTGGAACTATGAACCAGCGTTTCCGGCACGTTGATCCAACGCCCCATGGCGTGGTCGTCCTTGATGCGGAACCCGGCGATGGCGATCGGCGCGGTCGCATCATAGCGCTTGCTCATCGACGTCACGACGCCCTTGTCCATGGCGGCGGCGATCGACAGCGGCTTGAAGGTCGAACCCAGTTCGTAGCGCGCCTGCACGATCTGGTTGCACAGCGGCGACTGGCTGCAGCTCTTGCCCGCATAATTTTGCAGCTTGTTGGGGTCGAACACCGGGATGGAGGCCATGGCGATCACTTCGCCGGTGTTGACGTCCAGGATGATCCCGCCCGCGCCACGCGCGCGCTGCGACACCATTTGCGCATAAAGCTCGCTTTCCAGCGCGCCCTGTACCCGGCTGTCGATCGAAATGGCAAACGGCTTGCCGCGCAGCGTCGCGTCGGTCAGCCGATCGTTGAACGCCGATTCGACGCCCATCCCGCCGACGCCGTTGGCGTTGGGCGCAAAGCCCAGCACATGCGCTGCCAGCGTCCGCTGCGGATAGAGACGTTCCTTTTCGCGCGGAAATTCGATGCCGATTTCGCCCAGCGCATTTACCGCCGCAACCTGTTCGGGCAGCGCCCGGCGGCGCAGATAGGCCCAACCCTTGCCGGTCAGCTTCTTGTAGAAGACTGCCTCGGCTTCGTCGGGGAAGATTTCGTGCAGCTTGCGCGCCAGTTCAGCCGGTTCGCCGATCAGCTTGGACGGGCGCACCGCCACTGAATAGGCATCCATCGTCCGCGCCAGCGGCACCCCGTTACGATCGACAATATCGGCGCGCGCGGGCAAAAAGGCCGACAGCGCATCATCGCCCTGCCCGCTCTGCGTGAAGATACCGACCCAGAATAGCCGCCCGATCACGATCAACGTGATGAGCATGAACAGGATCAGCAACAGCATCAGCCGGTTATGCGCGACGGCGGTCAGGCTGACGCGCTGCCGCCCGACACGGGCATGGCCGGGCTGAACGATGATCGTGGCCATCAGCGCGCCCCCTTCTTGCGTTCGCGCGCCGCCTTGGCGCTCAAATCGCCCAACGTACTGTCATCCAGCAACTTTGCGTCGAGCATCGCCATCCGTTCCGCCTTGCGCGCGACCGGATTGGGCTTCGACACATCAGCATCAACCTTGGCCTGTACCGCAGGCGTGCGGGCTGGCGTGGCCTTGGCCAGCTTCTCGACATTGTCGGCGGCATGGGCTTCGCGAATGACGGCGATGTCGCTGCGGATCTGGGTCGCGGCGGGACTGGCGGGCGCGGCCTGCGGCGCCGACGGCAGGTCGGCGGGGGTTTCCACCATCGCCACCATCACGGGTGGCGCGACATAGTCGGGGCCATTGGGCTGCACGCCGTCCAGCTGCGCCAATGCGCGCTCACCCGCCAGATATTGCCCGGCGGTCGGCGTGCCATACATGAAATCATGCTGGTTCCAGCTTTCGAGCTGCCGCATCGAGGCGCGCGCGCTGAATTCCGTTTCCAGATAACGGATCTCACCCTGCGTCCGCGCGATCTGCGCGCGTACCCGCATCAATTCGTTGCGCTCGGTCGCGACCTTGAGCGACACCATATAGGCCCCCAGCGCGCCCAGCGCGACCAGGATCACCCAGATCAGGCTCTGCAACCTCTTGACGGCGATCATGGACGGGCACTCCGGGCGGACGGGATAACGGGGGATTGGGCAACGGGGGCAGCGGTACGGACGGCGCTGCGCAAAGTGGCGGACCGGGCGCGGGGGTTGCGCGCCAGTTCCGCTTCACCGGCCCGCACCGCCTTGGCCGGCTTGGCGAAGGTCGGGGCGGCGCTCGCCTGCTTTTCAGGCATATGGCGCGATCCGCCCCCCTCGCCCCCGCTGCGATTGCGCAGGAACTGTTTGACGATGCGGTCCTCCAGGCTGTGGAAGGTGACGATCGCCAGGCGACCGCCCTCCTCCAGCAGCGCTTCGGCCGCTTCCAGCCCGCGCTCCAGCTCCTCCAGTTCGCGATTCACATGAATGCGGATCGCCTGAAAGGTGCGGGTCGCGGGGTCTTTCTTGTCATGCGGCTTGTGGCCCAGCGCCCGACGCACGACGCTGGCAAGCTGTGCCGTGCGCTCCAGCGGACGCGCCATCACGATCGCGCGAGCGACCCGGCGCGACCGTGGCTCGTCGCCATAGCGATAGATGACGTCGGCAATCTCTTCTTCGGCCGCTTCGTTCAGGAAATCGGCGGCATTCATGCCCGCCTGGCTCATCGTCATGTCGAGCGGGCCGTCAGCCTGAAAGGAAAAGCCGCGATCGGCCCGGTCGAGCTGCATCGAGGATACGCCGATATCGAGCGTCAGGCCCGACACCGATTCGATGCCCTGTTCGGCCAGCAATTCGCGCATCCGCGAAAACTCGCCCGCGATCAGCAGGATGTCGTTCGCCGCGGCGACGGCCTGGCCTTCGCGGATCGCATCGGGGTCGCGATCGAAGGCGATGACGCGCGCGCCCTTGCCCGCCATGGCGCGCGAATAGCCGCCCGCGCCGAACGTGCCATCGACATGGGTCTCGCCCGGCGCGATGGCCAGGGCGTCCAGCACTTCATCCAGCAGTACGGGGATATGCGGAACGGCCTCGGTCACTTGCCGCCCTCTGCCGCGCGCGCGTCGAGCCAGCGCTTCGCCTTGTTGCGGATGACCGCCGGACGATCGGGGCTGGCGACCAGCGCCTTGGGGTCCCAGAGCTGGAAATAAAGGCCAACGCCCAGAAAGACGACCGCGTCGGTGATGCCCACTTCTTCCTTGATATCGGGGTGCAGGAAGAAGCGGCCGCCATCGTCGAAATTCACGTCTTCGATCATGCTCAGGCGATTTTCGCGCTCCAGATCGCCGTTGAAGGGGCGGTTCGCCTCGCGCGCCAGCCGTTCCAGCTCGGCGACTTCATCATACAGGAACTGCTTGTATGACAGGCCAAAACCGGTGGCGCAGCCATTGGCCATGTGGATCGACAGGCACAGCCGGTTCTCGCCGCCGCTCGCCTGCTTGACCTGCTTGCGCATCTCCAGAGGCAGCACGAACCGGCCTTTGCCGTCCGCGACGCTGATTGCGTTGCCTGAATAGAGAATTGCGTCCGACACGGCGACTAGCGGCCCCTTTTCCATGGGGCACAGATTTCCTGCCCACGGAACCGCGATCGCGAATCCCGATGCACAGGACTGATCAACGCCTGATGAACCCCAATGCGAGATTACCTATCAAGCATGGGCTGGGCTGCAAAGGGAATTTTCGGGATTTACCGGGAAAACCCGGTCAAAAATGGGATCAACCGCTTTCTGGCGCTTCTCCTTCGGGATATACCTTCTTTGTTCTCGTGCCGCCGCCCGGCCTGACCCCGCGCAACAGCCCCGCACCCATCACGGCCCAGCCCAGCCCAGCCAGAATCGCCCAGCGCAGCGCCGCGACCACATCCGCCCCTTCGCGCATCCAGCGCCGGTCGTCGGGGATCGCTGCGCCCAACCATTGCCCAATGCGCGCGGGCGTGTCGGCGCTCCAGACGCGGGGGTCGAGCGGACGGGCGGGATCGGCAAGCCACAGCCGATCATCGATCAGGTCCGCATCGCCCAACAGCACGACCTCACCCCGGCCGATCCGCTTGCGCTGCACCATGTCCCCCGCCATCTGCGCGCCCGACAGGGTGAGAAGGGCGCCATCCGGCAGGAACCAGCGCCGCTCCCCGTCTTCGATGCGGTCGAACGCAAAGCCCCAATGGCCCAGCAACGGCTCCAACAAGCTGGTGGCGGGCGCGCGGCGACGGTCGCCCATGGGCAGGTCGGACGGCCAGCGCAGCAGCGGATCGGCCAGCACCACCGCCCTGCCCCCGCCCCGCACCCAGCGATCGACCGCCACCAAGGCTTCGGGCGTCATCGCGCGCGGCTGGACGAGCAGCAGCAGGCGCGCACGCGACGGCTCCAATTGCTGTGCATCATCGATCGGCTGGACGGTGAAACGGGTGCGCAGCACGGTGACGATCGCCGCGTCGGCCCGTCCCTGCGCATCCCAGAACAAAGGCAGGGCGGTGATCACCGCCAGGGCCGGGCGATCGACGACAGGTTCGATCGGTTGCGCCGGGCCGCGCCACGCCAACAGGGCCGCCAGAGCCAGCAAGGCAATGCCACCGGCCACACGTTTTGCGCGCAATGGCGCACCCTGCCGGACCAACGCGCCACCAAAAGCCGCTGATAATGCAACCAGGATCAACCCGATCGCCGCCACAGGGTCAGGCCACCGCCCCGCCGCAACCCCGCAGAAAAGCAAAGCAGACACGACGCCGCCCATGGCCCAGGCCAGCAACGGCCATCCCCGCCTTGCCAGCAACAGCCCCATCGCCGCCATTACCGCCAGCGCGGGCCAAGCCCACTCCCATGGGTCGGTCTGACCAGTCACAAAAGCGCGCTGCAGTCCGGCGAGCAAAATCGCCAGGCCCGGCAGCCACAGGATCAGGACTCGCTTCAGCACCGCCATCATGGGCGGCTTCCCCTGATCCTGTTCATCGGCGTCAGCGCGACGGCTGCGCGGGGTCGCGATCCATGGGATTACGCAAATTGGGGTCCGGCTCAAGATCGGGGACCAGAGGCGCCTGCTCCGGCGCGGGCTGTACCCCGAGTTCGGCGAGCGGGTCTCTGGGCGACACGGCCGCATTGCTGGCCATCGTCGGCACCGCTGGCGGCGGCAGCGCCGCATCGTCCACCCGCGCCTTTTCGATCACGATATTGGCAAGGCCCACCAGCAACACGACGCCCGCCAGTCCGGTCAGGCCGATCTGGACGCGCTGCAACCCTTCCACGCGGCGGGGTGTCTCAGCCATGAACTTGCTCATTTTCTTGTCGCCGCGACCCGTGTCGGCGCATTAACCATTGTGCGCGAGCCAAGGGAAGACCGTCAACCCCTTCGCTTCGAGCCACTGGCGATTATAGAGCGTCGAGAGATAGCGGAAACCCGTGTCGCACAATATGGTGACGATCCGCTTGCCCGGCCCCAATTGCCGCGCCAGCGCTACCGCGCCCGCGACATTGATCCCCGACGAGAGGCCCAGACACAGCCCTTCCTCGCTCAGCAGGCGGCGGACCCATTCCAGCCCTTCCTCGTCCGAGATGCGGAACTGGGTGTCGATCGGCGCGCCTTCCAGATTGGCGGTGATCCGGCCCTGCCCGATCCCTTCGGCGACCGATGACCCTTCGGCCTTCAATTCGCCATGGGCATAATAGTTGAACAGCGCCGCGCCGTGCGGATCGCTGAGCGCGATGGTGATGCCCTCATCCTTGGCCTTGAGGCCGAGGCCAACGCCCGCAATCGTCCCGCCGGTCCCCGCCGCGCAGGTGAAGCCGTCGATCCGCCCCTCCATCTGGGTCCAGATCTCTTCCGCCGTGCCGACGATATGCGCTTTGCGATTGGCGATATTGTCGAACTGGTTGGCCCAGATCGCGCCTTCCGTCTCCTCCGCCATGCGGCGCGAGGTATGGACGAAATGGCCGGGGTTGGAATAGGGCGCAGCCGGCACCGTGACCAATTCGGCGCCCAGCGCGCGCAGCGTATCCATCTTCTCGCGGCTCTGCGTTTCGGGCATGACGATGATCGACTTATAGCCCTTGGCATTGGCGACCAGCGCCAAACCGATGCCGGTATTGCCCGCCGTCCCCTCGACGATCGTCCCGCCCGGCTTCAACAGCCCGCGTTCCTCGGCATCATTGACGATGAACAGCGCGGCGCGATCCTTGACCGACGCGCCGGGGTTGGCGAATTCGCACTTGGCGAAGATGTCGCAGCCCGTTTCCTGGGAAGGGCCGGTGAGGCGCACCATCGGCGTGTTGCCAATCAGCGCGAGACTATTGTTCTGGAGCAGCATGGCGTGACGCATAGCGGACGCCATGCACCTTTGCCAAGCAAGGGAATGATGGCCCGGTGAAAGAGCCGATTGTTAACGCGGCCGCTGGTTAACGTCCCATCGCGGCACAGCGCAAAATCCGGCAGGCAATTTTTAGCATTTTGGCTTATGGGGCAGCGCAGGCAGCCCATGGCTGCGGCTATAAGGTCTTGAAATGCAGCGGCTCGAACGGTTCAGCGGATGTAAGGGACGCAGCGCGGTCATAGGACTTGCGCTGTTGGCGCTGGCCGCGCCGCGCTTCATCACCGCCGCACCGCTCGACATGCTCGATGGCGATCAGGGCCGCGCGTCGGCCGACCCCGCCGAAGAATCGGCGGCGAATTTTCCCGGCTCCGCCTTTTTCTTCGCACAAGGCGCGTTCGATCCCGTGCCGGGCGTCGAAACCGTGCAGAGCCAGCATGTGCTGGGCCTCGATGCGGTCAAGGCCGCCCCCGCCACCATCTTTCGCGGCCTCACCCCGCTCGACAGCTATCGCGCGGTCAACTGCCTGACCTCGGCCATCTATTATGAAGCCGGAAACGAACCGGAAGACGGCCAGCGCGCCGTCGCGCAAGTCGTGCTCAACCGGGTGCGCAGCCAGCTCTGGCCCGATACCGTGTGCGGCGTCGTCTATGAAGGGTCCGAACGCACCGACTATCGCTGCCAATTCACCTTCAGCTGCGACGGCGCGATGGCTAGGCTGCCTGCGGCCGCTTCATGGAACCGCGCCCGCCGCGTCGCGCAGGAGGCGCTGAGCGGCACCGTTTATGCGCCGGTCGGCCTCGCCACCCATTATCACACGCTCGCCGTCCGCCCGGACTGGTCGTCGCGCCTGCATGCCGTGGCGGTCATCGGCGCGCATATCTTCTATCGCAATCCCGGCTTCAACGGCACACCCGCTGCCTTTCGCGCGGTCTATCTGGGCCGGGAAACCCAGTCCGGCCCGGCGCGCCGCGTCTGGCCTACCCGCCCAGTGGCCCCCGTCGAACTGCTTGCCCCCGCCTATAGCGCCCCAGCGCCAGCCAAGGCTGCGCCTGCAATCGGCTGGACGCCGCCTGCGCCCCAGGTCGATGACAGCCTGCCGGAATCGACGATCCGCCCGGAATATCGCAATAGCGGCCGGCCGCTGATCTGACTTTTGATGATGGCCGGCACCCTGTTTTAATCTTAACGGCCGGTTGACCATCAAAGTCCTTGAAAAGACGCGCGATAAAAAGTGCAAATTTTTGACCCCGGTTTGGAACCAGATTTCGGGCTTGTGGGTTCTATATTCAGGACAGCAAATCTTTTGCCCCCCGCTCTTGCTGTCCAATATTATGAGCCCGGAATGCTTCCCCCCCCGACGCGTTCCGGGCTCAACCTTTTTCCGGGCAAGATAATATTTGAAATCATTATATTTTCCACCGCCGGAACGCTTTGTCGGGCGGCGGGTTCTGATCTGCGTCACCGGCATGGCGCAAACCAACCGGTCGCGAAGTTTCTCAAGGAGACGGTCTATGACGAAGAAGATTTTCGCAGCCCTGCTGCTCACCGGTTCGCTGATGGTCGCCGCCTGCAACACCGTCGAAGGCGCTGGCCGCGACGTACAGAGCGCGGGCGAAGCGGTCGAACGCGCGGTCGACTGACCTGCACGATTTTCTGATTTGCCTCCCAGGCATCAATGAGGTCTGCCCCCAAGGGGCAGGCCTCTTTTTTGCGAGTTCAGGCCGCCGACTCTTCCGCCTCTTCACCCTTGGCCTTGCGCCGGTCGGTGAACCAGATCGCCATGATCGTGATTTCGTACAGCAGCAGCAGCGGGATCGCGAGCATCAGCTGCGACACGACATCGGGCGGCGTCAATACGGCCGCGACGATGAAGGCCGCCACGATCATATAGCGGCGCAGGCCGATCAATTGCGCCCGGCTGACAAAGCCCGCGCGGTTCAGCAGCATCAGCAGCACCGGCATCAGGAAACTGATCCCGAACGCCAGGATGAACTGCATCACCAGCCCCAGATACGCGTCCGCGCTGGGCAGCGCCTCGACCTGCAGGCCGCTGCTATTGCCCTGAAACTCCAGGAAGAAGTGAAACGCCGTCGGCATCACCACGAAATAGGCGAGGCTTGCGCCTAGGCCGAACAGGAAGGGCGTCGCCAGGATGAAGGGCAGCAGCGCCTTCTTTTCCTTGGCATAGAGCCCCGGCGCCACGAACGCCCAAAGCTGGTTGGCGATGATCGGGAAGGACAGGCAGAAGGCCCCGAAAAAGGCGATCTTCACCTGCACGAAAAAGGCTTCGTAGAGCTTGGTATAGACGAGCTTGCCGCCGCCATCGCCAAAGGCTTCCTTGAGCGGATGCACCAGGATCGCGAAAAGCTGTTCGGAAAAATAGAAGCACAGCGCCCCGGTCAGAGCCAACGCGTAGACGCATTTGAGCAGCCGACCGCGCAATTCGATCAGATGGTCGAGCAGAGGGGCCTTGCTCTCGTCAATATCGCCGATCATGCCGCTGCGTCTCCCTTGGAGGCCGCAGATGCGTCGGCGACATAGGGCGGACCATCCGATGCCGCGATCGGCGCGGCGGCGACAGGCGCAGACTCTGCCACGAACGGCGGCACTTCCACTGGCGCAGGCACGGCCGACTGCGCGACATAGGGTGGATGCTCGTCAGCCGCCGCTGGCGCGTCCAGCGCTTCCATAGCAGGGGCGGCGCTTTCGGGCGGATGCTCGGCCATGATCCGCTTATTCTGGTCGGCCCATTTCTTTTCCAGTTCTTCCAGTTCGACTTCGCGCACCATCGCGTCCAGGCCCGTGCGGAAATGGCGGGCCATGCCCTGCGCCTTGCCGATCAACTGCCCCACCTTGTAGAGCGCGCGCGGCAAGTCCTTTGGCCCGATCACGATCACCGCAATGATCACGATCACCAGAAACTCGGTGGAATCGATGCCGAACATGGGACTGGTCTACCAGATTGTGCGAATCAGACCTTGGTCTTGTCTTCCGTGGTCACGCTCGCATCCTGTTCGGACACGCGCTGCCCCTCGATACGGCTGGCAGGCTTGGTCGGCGTGGCGTCATCATCGTCGGCCATGCCCTTCTTGAAGCTCTTGATACCCTTGGCGACGTCACCCATCAGGCCGGAAATCCGACCGCCACCGAACAGCAGCATGACGACCAGGAGTACAATGACCCAGTGCATCAGCGAAAAGGAACCCATTTTCAATACTCCAGCAAGCAGACCTATCTAGGCCACATCATCGTCAGTTTCCAGAACGGATTGGCCGCCCAGACCCTCCAGCGCCAAATCCACCGGATCGAGCAGCCCGGCCGCGCGCAGATCGTCCACGCCCGGCAGGTCACGGCGGCTGCTAAGCCCGAAATGTGACAGGAAGTCTACGGTCGTCGCATAGATGAGCGGACGGCCCGGCACTTCGCGCCGCCCGGCGGGCCGCACCCAGCCCGCTTCCATTAGCACGTCGAGCGTCCCCTTGGCCACCTGTACGCCCCGGATCGCCTCGATCTCGGCGCGGCTGACCGGCTCATGATAAGCGATGATCGCCAGCGTCTCCATCGCCGCGCGCGACAATTTGCGCGGCTCATCCTTTTCACGGCGCAGGATATGCGCCAGGTCCGGCGCTGTCTGGAAATGCCAGCGCCCGCCGCGCTCGACCAGATTGACGCCCCGCCCGGCATAGTCATCCGCCAGTCGCGCCAGCGCCGCCGTCAGGTCGCCCTCGCCGACATGCAGTTTGAGGTCCGCAGGCGTCATCGGCGCTTCCGCCACGAACAGCGCCGCCTCCACCGCGCGCCGGAAATCGTCGGGTTCTTCATTCATGCCCCTGCCCCCGGTGTCGCCGCGCGAAGATAGAGCGGCTGGAAAATCCCGTCCTGCTGCAATTCCACCCGCCCCTGCCGCGCCAGTTCCAGCGCCGCGACGAAACTGCTCGCCAGCGCCGACTTCGCCTTGGGACCGTCCAGATCTTCGGGCAGAAACGACTCCAGCCGCGTCCAGTCGATCGCCGTGCCGACCAGCGCGCCGACGCGCTGGATCGCCTCGTCCAGCGTCATCACGGGTCGCCGCGCAATGGTGTGAACGACCGGCCGTGTGCGCGCGCGGATCTGGCCATAGGTCTGGATCAGGTCGTAGAGGCTTGCGCGCCACTGCGTCTTGCGCACCAGCCGCAGCCCTTCGGGCTTGCGCCGCACGAACACGTCGCGGCCGATCCGATCCCGCGCCATCAGCCGCGCGGCGGCATCGCGCATCGCGTTCAGGCGCTGCAACCGCAATTGCAGGCGCAGCGCCATTTCTTCGGGGCTGGGATCGGGCTGTTCCTGCCGGGGCAGCAGCAGCGAGGATTTCAGATAGGCGAGCCACGCCGCCATCACCAGATAATCGGCCGCCAGTTCCAGCTTCAATTGTCGCGCGCCATCGATGAAGGCGAGATACTGTTCGGTCAGTTCCAGGATCGAAATCTCGCGCAGGTCGACCTTCTGCCCCCGCGCCAGCGTCAGCAACAGGTCGAGCGGGCCTTCCCAATGGTCGAAGCTGACGGTCAATATGTCCGGGCCGGGGATGACCGGCGACGCGAACATATCCTCGCTCACTCCACCGTCACCGACTTGGCGAGGTTGCGCGGCTGATCGACATCCGTGCCCTTGGCGACCGCGACATGATAGGCCAGCAACTGCACCGGCACCGCATAGACGAGCGGCGCGATCAGCGGATGCACTTTGGGCATTTCGATCGTCGCCATGCAGCCCTCACCGGCCAGCGCAATGCCTTCCGCGTCGGAAATCAGCACCACCTTGCCACCGCGCGCCTGCACTTCCTGCATGTTGCTGACGGTCTTTTCGAACAACGGCCCGCTCGGCGCGATGACGATCACCGGCACCAGTTCGTCGATCAGCGCGATCGGCCCATGTTTCATCTCGCCAGCGGCATAGCCTTCGGCATGGATATAGCTGATTTCCTTAAGCTTGAGCGCTCCTTCCAGCGCCATCGGATAGTCCGGCCCGCGCCCCAGATACAGCACGTCGCGCGCCGGTGCGATCAGATGCGCCATCGCCTCGATCTGGCCGTCGCGGCTCAGCGCCTCGTTGAGCGCAGCGGGCGCTTCGGACAGGTGCCAGACGATCTCGGCCTCTTCCTCAGGGCTCAACTTGCCCTTGGCCCGCGCCAGATTGGCCGCCAGCGCCGCCAGCACCGCCAATTGGCAGGTGAACGCCTTGGTAGACGCGACGCCGATCTCCGGCCCGGCATGGGTAGGCAGCAACAGGTCGGCCTCGCGCGCCATCGAACTGGTGGGGACATTGACCACGACCGCGATGATCTGCCCCTCTGCCCTGGCATGGCGCAGCGCCGCCAGCGTGTCCGCCGTCTCGCCCGACTGGCTGATGAACAGCGCCAGCCCGCCCGGCTCCAGCACCGGGTCGCGATAGCGGAACTCGCTTGCCACATCGATATCGACGGCGACGCGGGCGAATTTCTCGAACCAATATTTGGCGACCAGCCCGGCATAATAGCTGGTGCCGCAAGCGACGATGGTGATGCGCTTCACCGACCCCAGGTCGAAATCCATGTCGGGCATGGCGACCTCATTTTCCATCCGGCGCAGATAGGCGCGCAGCGTCTGGGCAACGACCACTGGTTGTTCGAAAATCTCCTTCTGCATGAAGTGGCGATGATTGCCCTTGTCGATCATCGCCCCCGACACCCCGGACAGCGTCACCGGCCGTTCGACCGGCTGATTATCCTTGTCGAAAATCTCCGCGCCTTGAGCTGTGATGACGACCCAGTCGCCCTCCTCCAGATAGGCGATCCGCTGCGTCAACGGGGCCAGCGCCAGTGCATCGGACCCCAAATAGGTCTCGCCATCGCCATAGCCCACGACCAACGGCGACCCCAGCCGCGCGCCGATCAACATGTCGGGATGGCTGCGGAACAATATGGCCAGCGCAAAGGCCCCGTGCAGGCGCGGCAAAACCTGCGCGACGGCATCGCGCGGCGACACGCCCTGCTCCACCAGTTCGCTCACCAGATGGGCGACCACCTCGGTATCGGTCTGGCTGTCGAAGATGCGCCCGCGCGCCATGAGTTCGGCGCGCAGCGGCTTGAAATTCTCGATAATGCCATTGTGGACCAGCGCCACTTCGCGCGTCGCATGCGGGTGCGCGTTACTGGTCGTCGGCGCGCCGTGCGTCGCCCAGCGGGTATGAGCGATACCGGTGGTGCCGGGCAGCGGTTCGTCGCGCAATTCGGTCACCAGATTGGCGAGTTTCCCCTCCGCCCGCCGCCGCTCGATCGCGCCGTCATGGACCGTGGCGACACCCGCGCTGTCATAGCCGCGATATTCCAGCCGCTTGAGGCCATCGACCAGCCGCTCCGCCACGTCGTCCCTGCCGATGATACCGATAATGCCGCACATGTGCCGGAGAGCCTTTCAGAGGATATAGGGAACGCGAATGCCCGGCATCTCTGCCGGAAAATCCTTAATATTGCGGGTCACCAACACGCGGCCGCGCAACTGGGCCGTGGCCAGGATGATGGCGTCCATCGCTTTGAGCCGACCGCGTTCGCGGCGCAAGGCCGCCGCGCGTCGGCCGACTTCCGCATCGATCTCATCGACCCCGAAACCGGACAACAAAGTTTCGGCCCGCCACAGCCCGTCGCCCACGCCCTTCGACATCACTTCGATCCAGACCGCCCGGCTGATCCATGCCCGCGCGCCAAAATCGGTCGCGCGATCAATCTCCGCGCGCGCCGGTGGAAAGCCCGCCAGCGCATCGATGATGATGTTGGTATCGAAACTAAATCCGCTCACCGGGACGCCGGCTTTTGAGAGCCGGGATAGTTGCCCGCCACCATATCGAGATAAATCTGGCGCTGGCGATCATCCTCCGCGTCGAACAAGTCAGGGAACTCCGCCTTGGTGTCTTCGTAGTCGTCGTCCCAGGGCCGGGTCGATGAGGCCCGCTCCCGCCGCTGCCACGCGACCGCATCGCCTATATCGACACTCTCTTTCCATGCGCCAAAGCCAATATCGAGCCATTTCTTGCTGGTCACGGACTCCGTTTCCACGCGGTAATCCCGCACCGCCTCCCGCAACACCGCCGCGCGCGACTTACCCTGCTCGCGGGCCAGTTGGTCGAGCCATTTGACGTCTTCGTCGGGAATATCGGCCAGGAAGCGCATGATGATAGATTGATATCATATCATGATATCATGTCAACAGGCGTCTCACTGTGGCCGGACAGTGATCAGCCAGATGTCCGGCGGTGCCAGCATCCGAATCGGCAATCCGCTGGTTCCGACCCCGCCCGCCACGATCATCGTCCTAGCCCGGTCGCGATACAGGCCGCAGGCATAGCGGGTGCCATATTTCGACGGGACGTAGACGATTCCGGCAAAGGGCAGCGCTACCTGCCCGCAATGTGTATGCCCCACCAGCGTCAGCGACGGCACATCGGGCAAAGCCGGAAACACATCCGGCCCGTGCGACAGGATCAGCGGCGCACCGCCCACCCGCGCCATCGCCGCCAGCGTCGCGGGCAGGTCGATCCTGCGCGTATAGACATCCTGCAACCCGCCGATCGCCAGCGGCCCGCGCCGCACCGCGCCATCCTGCAACAGGGTGATGCCCATGCGCGCAAAGGCCGCCTGCCAGTCCGCGCCACGCAAAGCGCGCTGGTTCTTCTGGCTGCGGCTGTCATGATTGCCCAGCACCGCGACCACGCCCAGAGGTGCGCGCAGCCCTGCAAAGGGCGCGATGCTGGCCCGCGCATCATAGGTCGCGCCACCCTTGGCATCGCCGATATAGTCGCCGCCCAGCAGGATGAGGTCAGGCTTGAGCGCATTGATCTGCGCCACGATCCGCGCCATCCGCGCCGGGCTATTGTCCGGCCCCGACAAATGCGTGTCGGTCAGCAAGGCGACCGTGACCGGGCTACGCGGCGCATCGGCCGGAAAGGGCAACGCCACCTCCGCGCGCCGCACCACCGGCATGGCGCGCGCATTGAGGATGAGCCAGAGAGCGAGCCCGCCCGCAAGCAGAACCAGCGCCAGCAGCGTCCAAAGAATTTTACGGCGTATGCTCAAAGAACGACGTGCTCCTGCGCAAGCAGGAGCCCAGGGTCGATCGGATTGCCCTGCACACTAGGCTCCTGCTTTCGCAGGAGCACCAAATCCTTCCTCACCTCACGGCTACCATCATATATAGCGATCATATTGCGACAATCTTCTCGCCATACCGTCCTTCAACGCCGGATTTTCATTGAATAATGGATCAATAATGCTGGCATGAATTTCATGAACGGCAGATGCGATCGCTATTTTCAGATCCTTTCTGTCTTCTGGTATCAATCGCGCCAAGTCACCAATGTCTCGCGCAGCCTTGATACACGTGGCAGAAATTATCAAAGCGAGGTCATCATCCACTGAGCAATGCTCCACTTTCCTAATGGGCCAACAAGCCTCACGACGCCGATAGCGTCCTGCTGCTCACTTCGCCGCCTTCTTCGCCACCATCCGCTCGCGAAACGCCGCAGCCCAGCCGGGCTTTGCAACCTGCGCGGGCCGCACCAGGCATAGCGCATCATCGCCCACCGGCTGCGTCACCACGCTGCCCGCCGCCACGATCGCGCCATCGCCAATCCTGACCGGCGCGACCAGCGCGCTGTTCGATCCGATGAACGCCCCCGCGCCGATTTCCGTGCGATATTTGAAGAAACCGTCATAATTGCAGGTGATCGTCCCCGCGCCGATATTGGCCCCCGCGCCCACGCCCGCATCGCCGATATAGGACAGGTGATTGACCTTCGCCCCCTCGCCCAGCCGCGCCTTCTTGATCTCGACGAAATTGCCGACCTTGGCCTTGACCCCGATCTCCGCACCAGGCCGCAGCCGCGCATAGGGTCCGATCGCAGCGCCGCGCTCGATGCGCGCACCCTCCAGATGGGAGAAGGCGTGGATCACGACATCATCGGCCACCGTCACGCCCGGTCCGAACACGACGTTCGGCTCCACCACCACGTCGCGGCCCAGCACCGTATCATGGGCAAAGAACACCGTCTCCGGCGCCACCAAGGTCACGCCCTCGCGCATCGCCTCGATCCGGCGGCGCGCCTGCCACATCGCTTCCACGCCCGCCAGTTCGACCCGGCTGTTAACCCCCGCCACTTCCCAAGCTTCGGTCTCGATGACGGCGCTCTGCGCGCCGGGCAGCATGATGATGTCGGGCAGATAATATTCGCCAGCTACATTGTCATTGCCGATCTGGTCGAGCAGCACGAACAGGTCGGTCGATCGCACCGCCATCAGCCCGCTATTGCACAACGTCACCGCGCGCTCGGCCTCGCTCGCATCCTTATATTCGACCATCTTGCCGATCATGCCCTGTCCGTCGGCGATGATCCGGCCGTAGGCGGCGGCGTCATCGGGGCGGAAGCCCAGCACCACCGCGCGCGGATCATCGCCCCGGTTCAGCCGATCGAGCATCGCCCGCATCGTTCCGGCGCTCACCAGCGGCACATCGCCATAGAGGATCAGCACATCGCCCGCGAATCCGGCCAGCGCCTCATGGGCTTGGGCGACCGCATGACCAGTGCCCAACTGCTTGTCCTGCACCGCGATCACCGCGCCGGTGCCCGCTACCGCCGCTTCCACCTGCTCCCGGCCTGCGCCGACGACCACCACCTGCCGCTCCGGCTCCAGCGCGGCGACACTAGCGAGCAGGTGCAACAGCATCGGCCGCCCGGCGACCGGGTGCAAAACCTTGTGCAGCGCGGATTTCATGCGCGTGCCTTGGCCTGCGGCAAGGATGATGACGGCGAGAGGGCGGGCGGCAGTCACGATGGCTTTGTCCCTGATAAGTGCGTTGGATCATGCGGCTCTGCCATGTTTGGCTTGCCTTTGCCACCGCCCACGCGGCATGGCGCGGCCATGGCCACTATTCCTTTCGATATCGTCGGCTTCGACCTCGACGGCACGTTAATCGACACCAGCGGCGATCTCGCTGCCGCGGTCAACTATGCCATCGGCACGGTCGGCCTGCCCCCCTTCCCCGTCGCGGCGATCCGCCCTTTCGTCGGCAAGGGCGCAAAAGTCATGCTCGAACGCGCGCTGGCGGCGTCAGACGCGCAGGACGATGCCTTGCTCGCGCAACTGCTCCCGGTGCTGCTCGACTATTATCAGGCGAATCTCAGCGCCCATTCCACCCCCTATCCCGGCCTCATCGACGCGATGGATGCGCTGACGGCGGCGGGCGTCACGCTCGCCATCTGCACCAACAAGGCGGAGCGTTTCGCGCTGCCGCTGATGCATCAGCTTGGCCTGTCGCACCGCTTCGCCAGCATCATCGGCGGCGATACGGTCGGCGTCGGCAAGCCCGATCCCGCGCCGATCCACGCCATGATCGAACGCGCAGGCGGCGGCCGCACGATCTTTATCGGCGACACGATCAACGACATAGCGGGCGCGCGCAATGCGGGTGTCGCCAGCGTCGCGGTCAGCTTCGGCTTCCTCGACGGCCCGGTCGAAGAGTTGCAGGCCGACGCCATCATCCACCATTTCGACGAATTGCTGCCCCTGCTGCAAGGCTGGCCGCAATGACCCTCCGGCTGGAGCGCGACGGCCCGGTCGCCCGGCTGCTGATCGACCGCCCGGCCCGGCGCAACGCCATGACGCAGGCAATGTGGGAGATGCTACCGGTCCTCGTCGGCGAAGCCATGGCCGACGAGGCCATCCGCGTGCTGATCCTCGCCTCAGCCACCCCCGGCCTGTTCTGCGCCGGGGCGGACATCGATGAATTTGCGACTTGCTCCGGCGACCCCGACTGGCGCGTCGCGAACCAGGCAGCGATCCGTAATACCCAATATGCGCTCGCCCATGCCGACAAGCCGGTTATCGCCGCGATCGACGGCGATTGCGTCGGTGGCGGCTGTGGCCTCGCCATCGCCTGCGACCTGCGCATCGCCGCCCCCGCCGCGCGGCTGGGCATCACGCCCGCCAAGCTCGGCATCGTCTATTCGCTGTTCGACACGAAATTGCTGGTCGATCTCGTCGGCCCGGCCCGCGCCAAGCGCATCCTCTTCACCGGCGCGCTGCACGACGCGGACGCCGCGCTCGCCATCGGCCTGATCGACCAGATCGCCGCCGATCCGCTGGCGGCAGCGGACGCCCTTGCCCACACCATCGCCGCCAACGCCCAGCACAGCGTGCGATCGTCCAAGGCGATCATCCGCCGCATCCTGGATGGCCAGGCCGACGATGACGAAGGCACGCTCGCGCTCTTCCGCGACGCCTTCACCTTGCCCGACTTCGCCGAAGGGGTGTCCGCCTTCCGCGCCAAACGAAAACCCGATTTCGGCGGCTAAGGCCTCAGGCCTGCGCAGCCTCGAAATAGGATGCGACCCAATCGCGCAGCGCTGCATCGGACGTGACCGCCGCGCTCAAATCCGGCTGCCCCGGCCAGCCCGCGTCACGCACCGTCAGCCCGCCGCCGCTGCGTTCGCCCTCATAACGGGGCAGGACATGGAAATGGACATAAGGGTCGACCATCATCAGCATCAGATAGTTGATCTTCTGATAGCCCACCGCCGCCCGCAACGCCGCTTCGATCGCCCCGGTCACGGTCTTGAGTTCGGCATGGGCCTCCGCTGGCAAATCCCCGAACGCCGTCGCATCGCTCTTGGCCGCCAGCACCAGCGACCCCAGCGTCGGCTGCGCCGGGCGTAGCAATATCACCCAATGCTCAAACTCTGCGATCAGGCTGCCGGGCCAGCCGAACTTCAGTATCGTCTCGTTCATGCTGCCGCCTCATCCATCCAGCTGACGATCGGCCGTCCCGACCGCTTCACGCCATAGGCCTGCGCCAGCCGCACCGCGTGGACGACCAGCGAAATCACCGTCCACCAGGCCAGCGCCACCAGCCCGATATCGGGTCGCCCCAACAGCAGCGCCACGAACAGGATCACCATATTCGGGTTGCGCCGCGCCGTCACGAGCCGGAACTGGCTGTCGAACGGCCGCCAGACATGAATGTCCATGCCGAAATCCTTGAGGAACGCCCCCTCGATCAACCGCTGCAGCACATAGCCGACGACCACCGCCGCCATCACCAGGATGAACGCCTGCCCCGTCAGCGACAGGCCCCAGGCGGCCAACCCCGTTCCCCAAAAATACCACCAGAAGGGCGGGTGAACCAGATCGACGCCATGGTCGATCACATTGCCCCATTTGGACGAGGTGATGGTGCAGCGCGCCAGCTTCCCGTCCACCGTATCCAGCACCATGAAGATGAAACCGCACAGGAAGCCGGTCCAGTACATCCCTTCTGAAAATAGGAAGGTCGCGATCAGGCACAGCGTCACCCCGATCACCGACACCATATTGGGCGTCATCTTGAGCTGCGCCGCGATCCGCGTCAGCACCAGCGCCAATTCGGGCCACAGATATTTGGTCAGCACATCCGTCACGCCCTTATAGGCGCCGAAATAGCTGTGCCGCTCGATCGCGCGCCGGGTCGCGGGAGTCAGTTCGCGCACCATCGGCTGCTCCAGCTTGCGCAACTGCCGGTTATAGAGTTTGCGCCCGTCCGACAGGTCGATCACCGCTACCTGCATCGGATCATGTCCCTGCGGCACCTGCCCCACGACCGGCACGCCACCCCAGGCAAAGACCGTCCCCGGCGTCTCCAGCACCAGCCGCAGCAGCAACGGATCGAACGCATAGGTGAGGTTGAAGATCAGTTCATGCCCCGGTGCCAGCGCGCTGCCATTCTTCGCCGCGCTTTCCGCCATCCGGCGGTTCCGTTCGGCATTGGTCATGCCCCAGATCGGCGTGGTATTCTGCCCCAGCATGCGAATGGGGCCAAGGGCAGTGGTCATCGTCTCAGTCATGCAGGCGCTTTCGCGAAGGTCATTATGATGTCGGCCTGCCGCCGCGACGCGGGAATCGGCGACAGGTCGATGGATTGCTCCATCGCCGCTTCCTGCGCAGCAACGAAGCCGGGTTGCAAGTCTTGCGCCCGCGCCAGGGCATCGGCCAGCGCGTCCGGCGTCTCGATCACCTGCCCCAACCGCCAATGCGCAAAGGCGTCGCCACTGGCATCGCGCCGGTCGAGATTGAGGAAGATGCACGGCCGCGGCTGGATCAGAAACTCATATATCTGGCTCGATACATCGCCCAGATAGACGTCGGCGCTCATCGTATAACTCATGTCGATCGCATGGCGGCTGCCCATGTCCACACGGATATGCGGCGCGGCGCTGACGATCGGCGCGACCGCCTGCGCCAGCTTGGTGTGCGGCGCGATGATGACATTCCAGCCCTTGAGCGACTCCAGTGCCGCCAGCATCGCCGGGCCATGCCGCACCCAGGAGGACAGATCAGGGTCGAAATGCGGATTATAGAGCAGCACAGGCTTGTCGTCGGCGAAGAATCGCTGCCGCGCCGCCTTCAACTCGAACTTGGCATAGCCGCCGACCACGACCTTGTCCGCCGCGCACAGCCCCCGTTCGATCATCCGGCGACGGTCTTTCTCACCTGCCACCAGCGTCAGGTCGAAATCGGCATGGCGCTTTTTATAGCCCCCCTCCCGGTCGCCCGCGCCATGTTTGATCAAGACCAGCCGGGACTTGAAACCCGGCACCCGCCGCAACCAAGCGGTGGAAATCTCCGTCGTCACCAGCAGCGGAAAAGCAGCGATCGCGCGGTAATTGCAGAGCAGCGTGCATATCCGCGAAGGCTGGCGGAATAGCGAGTCGGCTTGGCCCGAAAAGCGCCGCAGCCGTACCGGCCGCAACCGCTGCTCTGTGTCATACCCCGCCACCAGATCCAGTATGGCGTCCGATGGCGACAGCACATGCACCCGCACCCCCGGACGCCGCGCCAGTTCCAGCGCGGCGGGCAGCCAGTGATAAAGCTGCTGCGCTTCGGCAATGGCGAGAAAGGCGATGTCCATGCGCGAAAGCCACTCCAGACGGGCTGGAGGCCTAGCGGCGATATAGGGGCTTTTGCAAGGGCGCGCGTCGCATTCCCTTTTGTAGGTGCTGGACCTTTGCCCATATTTTGGTATGCGGGCCGCAACCGAACGACACTCTGAAAGAGGCTCGACGAGCGATGGCCGAATTTGCGTTGCCCAAGAACAGCAAGATCAGCGGTAAGGGTGTGACCCACCCCGCCCCCGCAGGCGCAACCAATGTGCGCAGCTTCAAAGTCTATCGCTATGATCCCGACTCCGGGCAAAACCCGCGTTACGACACGTTCGAGGTCGACCTCGACCAGTGCGGACCGATGGTTCTGGACGCGCTGATCAAGATCAAGAATGAATATGACACCACGCTGACCTTCCGCCGCTCCTGCCGCGAAGGTATTTGCGGTTCCTGTTCGATGAACATGAACGGCAAGAACGGCCTCGCTTGCACCACCGCGATCGACGAATGTTCGGGCAAGGATGTGAAGATCACGCCACTGCCGCATATGGACGTGATCAAGGATCTGGTGCCTGATTTCACGCATTTCTACGCCCAGTACAACTCGATCCAGCCCTGGCTCAAGACCGTGTCGCCGCCGCCATCGGGCAAGGAGCGACTCCAGTCGCCCGCCGATCGCGAAAAGCTCGACGGCCTTTATGAGTGCATCCTGTGCGCCTGCTGCTCGACCAGCTGCCCCTCCTATTGGTGGAACAGCGACAAGTTCCTGGGTCCGGCGATCCTGCTCCAGGCCTATCGCTGGCTGGCCGACAGCCGCGACGAATATACCGGGGACCGCCTCGACGAGCTGGAAGATCCCTTCCGCCTCTATCGCTGCCACACCATCATGAACTGCGCCAATGTCTGCCCCAAGGGTCTGTCGCCGGCCAAGGCGATCGCCGAGACCAAGAAGATGATGGTCGAACGGCAGCTTTGATCTTGAACAGTGATGGTGTCGCCGGGGGTCAGCCACTGACGGACGGGCAATGGGCGGGCTGGATCGCATGGTCCGACCCGCACCCCGATACGTTTTTGCAAGCGATCGGTCGTGGCTATATGCGCGAACTTTCGCCCGGCCGGGCGGAAGTTGCGCTGGAAACCCGCTCCAGCCATCGCAACCGGCTCGACACGCTCCATGGCGGCTTCCTCGCCGCCTTTGCCGACCACGCCTATTTTGGCGCGCTCTGGGCGATGGGGCATAAGGATCAGATCCATGGCGTGACCATCGACCTGTCGATGCAATATCTGGGCGCCGGGCGCGTCGGCCCGCTGCTGCTGGCGCAAGTCGACCTGCTGCGCGAAACCGGTCGCCTGCTGTTCCTGCGGATGTTGATGACGCAGGATGGCGAACCCGTCGCCGCTTCCACCGCCACCATCCGCAAGGCGCCGCCCGCAAAATGACTGGTGTCCTTGCTCGCTATGAAGCGTTGATCGCTGCCGGAGAATTGCGCGCCGATCCCGATCAGCGCGCCGCTGCCGTGCGGCTCGATACCCTGCAACAGCAGTTGGAAGCCGCGCCCGAACGCGGCTCGACGCTATGGCGATTGCTGCGCAAGGCGCCCGAACCGCCGCGCGGCCTCTATATGTGGGGCGGCGTCGGGCGCGGCAAATCCATGTTGATGGACCTGTTCTTCGACACGGTGAAAATCCCGCGCAAGGCCCGCGCCCATTTCCACGAGTTCATGCTCGACGTCCACGCCCGCTTGGCGCAGGCGCGCAAGTCCGAAAGCGGCGACCCCATCCCGCCGGTGGTCGAGGCGCTGGCCGAGAATGCCCGGCTGCTATGCTTCGACGAGATGGTGGTCAATAATATGGCCGACGCTGCGATCATGTCGCGGCTGTTTACCGGACTGCTCGAAAAGCGCGTGACGATCGTCACCACGTCGAACCGCGTCCCCGACGATCTCTACAAGGACGGCCTCAACCGCCAGTTGTTCCTGCCCTTCATCGACCTGATCAAGGATCGGCTCGATGTGCAGACATTGAACGGCCCGACCGACTATCGTCGCGACCGGCTGGGCGATGCGACGCTGTGGCATTGCCCCAATGGCGATGCCGCCACCGCCGCGCTCAGCACCGCTTTCTTCCGCCTGACCGACTATCCGCCGTCCGACCGCGCCCATGTCCCGTCCGAAGACATCCCCGTGCAGGGCGGCCGCACACTGCATGTGCCCAAAAGCCTTAAGGGCGTCGCCGTCTTCTCGTTCAAGCGCCTGTGTGCGGAGGCGCGCGGCGCACCCGACTATCTGGCGATCGCGCGCAAATATCACAGCGTCATCATCGTCGGCATCCCGGTGCTTGGCCCGGAAAACCGCAACGAAGCCGCCCGCTTCGTCACGCTGATCGACTCGCTCTACGAATATAAGGTCAAATTGCTGGCCTCGGCCGACGCGGAACCGGCCCAGCTCTATCCGCAGGGCGATGGCGCATTCGAATTTGAACGCACCGTCTCGCGCCTCATGGAAATGCAGTCGGACGACTATCTGGCGCTCGGCCACGGCCCCAAATAACATCCTCCCCTGGCAGGGGCGGTGGCAGGACGAAGCTCTGACGGAGGGGTATCACCCCATCAGCGACACGCCACCCCTGCCCCACGAACCAACCCCTAACTGCCTGTTGCGCAGCACGTTATAGCGCGCATCGCCGTCATCACGGCGCAATCTTCTTGTCCAAATCCTGCGAAAAATAGACCGGATGCCTTCCGTCGGGAAGGCATCCGGCAGGGTAGCGCTGCAGGGAAGGCTCACCGGCCAGGGTAGGAGCCGGGAGCGACAGCGTGTGAATCGCCTTTAATGCAACTGCGAATGAATTGCAAAGATAAATCCGACTTCCCACCTTTGACAGGTTGAAACCCCCGGTCGAAGGGCGTAGGCGAGGCATCAATTCCAGTAGTCAAGACTTGGAGGATGACAGATATATGGCCCGTAAGAAGATCGCGCTCATCGGCGCTGGCAATATTGGTGGCACGCTGGCGCATCTCGCCGCTCTGAAGGGCCTTGGCGACATCGTCCTGTTCGACGTCGTCGAAGGCATCCCCCAGGGCAAGGCGCTCGACCTGTCGCAGTGCGGCGCGGTCGAAGGCTTCGATGCCAAGATCACTGGCTCCAACGACTATGCCGACATCGCAGGCGCCGACGTCATCATCGTCACCGCCGGCGTCGCCCGCAAGCCGGGCATGAGCCGAGACGATCTGCTGGGCATCAACCTCAAGGTGATGAAGGCCGTGGGCGAAGGCATCGCCGCCAACGCCCCCGACGCTTTCGTCATCTGCATCACCAACCCGCTCGACGCGATGGTATGGGCGCTGCGCGAATTTTCCGGCCTCCCCCACAATAAGGTCGTCGGCATGGCGGGCGTCCTCGACAGCTCGCGCTTCAACCATTTCCTCGCCGAGGAATTCCAGGTGTCGGCCAAGGACGTCACCAGCTTCGTGCTGGGTGGCCATGGCGACACCATGGTCCCCGTCATCGAATATTCGACCGTAGCCGGTATCCCCGTCCCCGACCTGATCAAGCAGGGCCGCTCAACGCAGGAGCGCATCGACGCCATCGTGCAGCGTACCCGTTCGGGCGGCGGCGAAATCGTCGCCCTGCTCAAGACCGGCTCGGCCTTCTATGCGCCGGCCACCAGCGCGATCGCCATGGCTGAAGCCTATCTGGGCGACAAGAAGCGCCTGCTGCCCTGCGCCGCCAACCTCACCGGCCAATATGGCGTCGACAATCTCTATGTCGGCGTGCCCGTGATCATCGGCAAGGACGGCGTCGAGCAGGTCATCGAGATCGAGCTGAACGAAGAAGCCAAGGGCAACCTCCAGGTGTCGGTCGACGCGGTCAAGGAACTGCTGGACGCCTGCAAGGCGATCGATCCTTCGCTGGCCTAACGTTTAACTGTTCCCCCGGCGAAGGCCGGGGTCCAGTCCCACAACTCATCCAGCCCTCAGCCACCGCCTGGGCGCGAATTTTAAGGACAGAGGCCGTCTATGAGCATTCTCGTCAACAAGAATACCAAGGTCATCACGCAAGGGATGACCGGTGCCACCGGCACTTTCCATACCGAACAGGCGCTGGCCTATGGCACGCAGATGGTGGCCGGCGTTACCCCGGGCAAAGGCGGCCAGACCCATATCGGCCTACCCATGTTTGACACCGTGCTGGAAGCCAAGACCAAGACCGGCGCCGATGCATCGGTCGTCTATGTGCCGCCACCATTTGCCGCCGACTCGATCCTCGAAGCGATCGACGCGGAAATCCCGCTGATCATCTGCATCACCGAAGGCATCCCTGTCCTTGACATGGTGCGCGTCAAGCGCGCGCTGTCGGGCAGCAAGTCGCGCCTCATCGGCCCCAACTGCCCCGGCGTCCTGACCCCCGACGAGTGCAAGATCGGCATCATGCCCGGCAGCATCTTCAAGAAGGGCAGCGTCGGCGTCGTCTCGCGCTCCGGCACGCTGACCTATGAAGCCGTGTTCCAGACGTCGAACGCGGGCCTGGGTCAGACCACGGCTGTCGGCATCGGTGGCGATCCGGTCAACGGCACCAACTTCATCGACGTGCTGGAATTGTTCCTGGCCGACGACGCAACCGAATCGATCATCATGATCGGTGAAATCGGCGGCGATGCGGAAGAACAGGCCGCCCAGTTCCTGATGGATGAGGCCAAGCGTGGCCGCAAGAAGCCGATGGCCGGCTTCATCGCGGGCCGCACCGCCCCTCCGGGCCGTCGCATGGGCCATGCCGGTGCGATCGTATCGGGCGGCAAGGGCGACGCGGAAAGCAAGATCGCGGCGATGGAAGCCGCCGGGATCAAGGTCGCCGCCAGCCCTTCGGAACTCGGCACGACTCTGCTCGAAGTGCTGAACGGCTAAAAAGCGACTATATATAGAGGCGGCCGGGCTGCACCCTGGCCGCTCACTTCCCGCACCGCGACTGCACGCGGCACGGATCGGACAAGATATTATGGGTTACGAAAACCAGGATTTCGAGATCGAGCAAGGCCCCAGCTGGGCGCGCCCGAATTGGCCGTTGTCGGACACTGACGACCTCACCGGGGCGCTTGACCCCACGCAGATGCAGGTCGCGGTCAAGGCCGCCGCCAAAGCTGCGGGCAAGGCGGTGTCGGATGCCGACATAGCGCAGGCCGCCGAAGATTCCATCCGCGCGATGATGCTGATCCGCACCTATCGCGTGCGCGGTCATTTGGCCGCCAATCTCGATCCGTTGGGTCTGACCCATCGCGATCTGCCGGCGGACCTGACGCCGGAATTTCACGGCCTGACCGACCTCAACAGGAAAATCTATCTCGGCGGCACGCTCGGCCTGCAATTTGCCAGCGTCAGCGAGATCGTCGCGATTCTGCGCGCCAATTATTGCGGCAATGTCGGCCTCGAATATATGCACATCGCCGATGTGGAGGAGCGCCGCTTCCTGCAGGACCGGATGGAAGGCAAGGACAAGGAAATCATCTTCACGCCGGAAGGCAAGAAGGCGATCCTGGCCAAGGTCATCCAGGGCGAGCAATATGAGAAGTTCCTGGGCCGCAAATATGTCGGCACCAAGCGCTTCGGCCTCGACGGTGGCGAATCCATGATCCCCGCGCTCGAAGCCGTCATCAAATATGGCGGCCAGTCGGGCGTGCGCGAAATCGTCTATGGCATGGCCCATCGCGGCCGCCTCAACGTCCTCGCCAATGTGATGGCCAAGGGCTTCCGCGTCATCTTCCACGAATTTTCCGGCGGGACCGCCAACCCCGAAGATGTCGGCGGTTCGGGCGACGTGAAATATCATCTGGGCACCTCCACCGATCGCGAGTTCGACGGGATCAAGGTCCATATGTCGCTGGTGCCCAACCCCTCGCATCTCGAAACGGTCGATCCGATCGTCCTCGGCAAAGTCCGCGCGCAGCAGACCTTCCGCGACGACCTCGACAAGCATGAGCAGGTTCTGCCCGTGCTGATCCATGGCGACGCAGCGTTCGCGGGTCAGGGTATCGTCTGGGAATGCCTCGGCTTTTCCGGTGTGGCCGGTTATAACACTGGCGGCTGCATCCACTTCATCGTCAACAACCAGGTCGGCTTCACCACCAGCCCGCAATTCTCGCGCGGCTCGCCCTACCCGTCCGACGTGGCGAAGGGCGTTCAGGCGCCTATCCTGCACGTCAATGGCGACGATCCCGAAGCGGTGACCTTCGCCTGCAAACTGGCGGTCGAATATCGCCAGACCTTCCACCGCGACATCGTGATCGACATGTGGTGCTATCGCCGCTTTGGCCATAATGAAGGCGACGAGCCTTCGTTCACCCAGCCGCTGATGTACGCGAAGATCCGCCAGCATCCGCCGGTCAGCGACGTCTATGCCTCGCGCCTCAAGGAACAGGGCGTGATCGGCGACGATTTCGTGGCCAGCGCGACCAACGAGTTCGTGACCCATCTGGAAGACGAGTTCGAAGCGTCGAAGAGCTACAAGGCCAACAAGGCCGACTGGTTCGCCGGTCGCTGGTCGGGCCTGCACAAGCCGGCCGACGCGGAAACCACACGCCGCAGCGTCGAATCCGCCATCGCGCCCAAGCTGATGGAAAGCCTGGGCAAGACGCTGACCACCGTTCCCGAAGGCCATGCCGTCCACAAGACGCTCCAGCGCGTGCTGGATGCCAAGGCGGAGATGTTCAAGACCGGCGCGAATTTCGACTGGGCAACCGGCGAGGCGCTGGCCTTTGGCTCGCTCCTGTCGGAAGGCTATGGCGTGCGCCTGTCGGGCCAGGATTCAGGACGCGGCACGTTCAGCCAGCGTCACTCGGTCTGGGTCGATCAGAATACGGAAAAGAAATATATCCCGCTCTCCACCGTCCGTCATGGCCGGTTCGAGGTGCTGGATAGCCCCTTGTCCGAATATGGCGTGCTTGGTTTCGAATATGGCTATGCCCTGGCCGACCCCAAGAGCCTGGTCCTGTGGGAAGCGCAGTTCGGCGATTTCGCCAATGGTGCGCAGATCATCTTCGATCAATATATCGCCTCGTCGGAAAGCAAGTGGCTGCGCGCCAACGGCCTCGTCTGCCTGTTGCCGCACGGCTATGAAGGCCAGGGACCGGAACATAGTTCGGCCCGTCTGGAACGCTTCCTTCAGCTCTGCGCCGAAGGGAATATCCAGGTCGCCAACATCACGACCCCGGCCAACTATTTCCACGTCCTGCGCCGCCAGATGCTGCGTCCCTTCCGCAAGCCGTTGATCATCATGACGCCCAAGTCGCTGCTGCGGCACAAGCTGGCGGTGAGCAAGGCCGAGGATTTCCAGGGCGACACCCACTTCATGCGCATCCTGTCGGACATGAATCCGGCACCCGATGCGGAAACGAAGCGGCTGGTGCTCTGTTCGGGCAAGGTCGCCTACGACCTGATGGAAGCGCGCGATGCGGCCGGGGACAAGAACACCCAGATCGTCCGCATCGAACAGCTCTATCCCTTCCCCACCGAAGCACTCGCCATCCGCATGGAACGTATGCCCAAGCTGGAAGAAGTGATCTGGTGCCAGGAAGAGCCACGCAATAATGGCGCGTGGTTCCATGTGGAGCCCTATATCGAGGAAGCTCTGGCGGACGTCGGCAAGGCACCGATGCGCGCCCGCTATGCCGGTCGCAAGGCCTCGGCGTCGCCCGCAACGGGCCTCGCCAAACGCCATGTCGCCGAACAGGGCGCCCTCGTCGCCGATGCGCTGGGTCACAGCGTCCGTGAAGAAATCCGACGCCAGAAGAAAGGCTGAACAAGCTCATGGCTACCGAAGTCAAAGTCCCTACCCTGGGCGAATCCGTTACCGAAGCAACCGTGGGCCAGTGGCTCAAAAAGCCCGGTGAAGCCGTCGCGCTCGACGAACCCATCGTCAGCCTGGAAACCGACAAGGTCGCGGTCGACGTGCCCTCGCCGGTCGCGGGCACGCTGGGCGACATCATCGCCAAGGAAGGCGACACCGTGAATGTCGGCGCGCTGCTGGCCACGGTCAACGAGGGCGCGGCCGCAGCCGCCGCCCCTGCTGCATCGCCTGCCCCCGCCGCCAAGGCGGAGGCTGCGGCCCCCGCACCTGCCGCATCGGCCCCTGCGCCAACCGCGTCGGACGACGATGAAGGCGGCAATCTGACGCTTTCCCCCGCCGTGCGCCGCCTGGTGCTGGAGCATGGTCTTGATCCCTCCAAGATCAAGGGCACCGGCAAGGACGGCCGCCTGACCAAGGACGATGTCACCGCCGCCGTCGCCGCCGGCACCGCCAAGGCCGCCGCGTCCGCGCCGGCCTCCGCCCCTGCCGCCGATGCCCCTGCCGCTGGCCCGACCCGCGCGCAGGAACGGGTGAAGATGACCCGCCTGCGCCAGACCGTCGCCAAGCGGTTGAAGGAAGCGCAGAATACGGCGGCGATGCTGACCACGTATAACGACGTGGACATGACCAACATCATCGAAGCGCGCGCCAAATATAAGGACTTGTTCGAAAAGAAGCATGGCGTCCGTCTGGGCTTCATGGGCTTCTTCACCAAGGCCGTCTGCATGGCGCTCCGCGACATTCCGGGCGTCAATGCGCAGATTGAAGGCGATGAGATCGTCTACAATAATTTCTGCGACATCTCGGTCGCGGTGTCGGCCCCCACCGGCCTCGTCGTTCCGGTCATCCGCAACGCGGAATCGCTCAGCGTTGCCGAGATCGAAAAGACCATCGGCGGCTTTGGCAAGAAGGCCAAGGAAGGCAAGCTGACAATGGAAGATATGAAGGGCGGCACCTTCACCATCTCTAATGGCGGCGTGTTCGGCTCGCTGCTGTCCAGCCCGATCATCAACCCACCCCAGTCGGGCGTTCTCGGCCTGCACCGGATCGAGGACCGCCCGGTCGTTCGCGACGGCCAGATCGTGATCCGTCCGATGATGTATCTGGCGCTCAGCTACGATCATCGCATGGTCGATGGTCGCGAAGCGGTAACCTTCCTCGTCGCGGTCAAGAACGCGATCGAAGACCCGACCCGCCTGCTGATCGACCTGTAAAAGTCACAATCAGACACCATATCCGTTCGGGCTGAGCCTGTCGAAGCCCCGTCCTTTCTGTGCAAAGGACAAAAGAAGCAGTAATGCCCTTCGACAGGCTCAGGGCGAACGGAGAATAACATGTCCGATTTCGACTATGACGTTCTGGTGATCGGGTCCGGCCCCGGCGGTTATGTCGCCGCGATCCGCGCCGCGCAGTTGGGTCTCAAGACCGCCTGCGCCGAAAGCCGCGATACGCTGGGCGGCACCTGCCTCAATGTCGGCTGCATCCCGTCCAAGGCGATGCTGCACGCCTCCGAACTCTATGACGAAGCGGCCAATGGCACGCTCGCCAAGCTCGGCGTCAAGATCGACAAGATGAGCCTCGACCTCACGACCATGCAGGGCCAGCGCGCCGATGCGGTCAAGGGCCTGACCGGCGGCATCGAATTTCTGTTCAAGAAGAACAAGGTGACCTGGCTCAAAGGCCTGGCCAGCTTCACCGGAGCCAACACCGTTGAAATCAACGGCGAAAAGGTGACGGCGAAGAATATCGTCATCGCCACCGGCTCGTCGGTCACGCCACTTCCCGGTGTCGAAGTCGACAATGACGGCGCCAAGATCGTCGATTCGACCGGCGCGCTGGTGCTGGACAAGGTGCCGGGCCATCTCGTGGTCGTCGGCGGCGGTGTCATCGGCCTGGAAATGGGCAGCGTATGGCGTCGCCTGGGCGCCAAGGTCACCGTCGTCGAATATCTCGACCAGATCCTGCCCGGCATGGACGGCGAAGTCCGCAAGGAAGCCAACAAGATCTTCAAGAAGCAGGGCTTCGACTATAAGCTCGGCACCAAGGTCACCGGCGCGAAGGCGCATGACAAGGGCGTGACCCTGACCGTCGAACCCGCCGCCGGTGGCGATGCTGAAACGATCGAAGCCGATGTCGTGCTGGTATCGATCGGCCGTCGGCCCAACACCTATGGCCTTGGCCTCGACAAGATCGGCCTGGAACTGAACGCGCGCGGCCAGATCGAAACCGATCATGAATTCGGCACGAAGGTGCCCGGCGTCTGGGCCATCGGCGACGTCATTCCTGGCCCAATGCTGGCGCACAAGGCCGAGGATGAAGGCATTGCGGTCGCGGAAAATATCGCGGGCCTGACCGGCATCGTGAACCACGACCTGATCCCCTCGGTCGTCTACACCAAGCCCGAAATCGCAGGCGTTGGCCTGACCGAAGAAGCCGCCAAGGAAAAGGGCGCGATCAAGGTCGGCAAATTCCCGATGATGGCCAACAGCCGCGCCAAGACCAACCACGAACCCGAAGGCTTCGTGAAGATCATCGCCGATGCCGAAACCGACAAGGTGCTGGGCGTCTGGATCATCGCCACCCCCGCCGGCACGATGATCGCGCAGGCGGCACAGGCGATGGAGTTCGGCGCATCGAGCGAAGACATCGCCTACACCTGCCACGCCCACCCCACGCACAGCGAAGCGATCAAGGAAGCCGCCATGGCGGTCACCGGCAAACCGATCCACATGTGATCGCCGCCACCTCGCGCAAATGAAAAAGGCCTCCGCAAAACGGAGGCCTTTTTTCATGTAGGCACCTGCGCCGGACCGGCCAACGCGGCCTGCCTCTGTCCTACAACCGGCAACAATGCTAAAATCCGACATCCCGATAAGTTTGTAATAAAATATCGAGAACAAGAAATTAAATGTCGAAATCTACGGGAAAAGTGCGAAGTTAAGCCCTATCGCCGATAGCGCCCCTCATCGACCCACCGCGCCGTCAGCGCCGCCGCCGCTTCCACATCCTGCGGGAAATCGACCTCCTGCCACGGCAGCCCGTCGATCGACACGGTCCCGACCCGGTTCCCCTTCGCGATGATGTCGATCGCGCGCAGATACCAGCGCTCGACGCCTTCGGGCGTCCGCATCATCTGGTTGATCTGGTTGCGGAAGATCGCTGGGCCTTCGCCGGTGAAAGCCAACATGCCGATCGATTCGGCATTGGTGTCGGGCGGCAGCAAGCGCTTGCCGATATGGTGCAGGCGGCCGCTCTCGTCGCGGTTCACCTTCATGTCATCGTCGTCATAGTCGCCATCCGGCTTCACATCGACGGTGACGGTGATCGCATCGGTCGCCCCGGCGATCAGCTTGGCGACGATCTCGTCCGACACGATGGTATCGCCATTCAGGATGATGAAGTCGCGGTCCATCTCTTCCCGCACGATCCAGCAAGTACCAAGGTTATCGGCAACCTGGAAGAAAGGATTGAACACCGTGCGAATGCGCGCGCCTGTCTCGCGATAGAGCTGCAACGCATGATCCTCGACCCGCTCGGTGCGGAAACCCGTCACCACCACGATGTCGGTCACGCCATTGGCGACCAGCGCGGCGACCTGCCAGCTGATGAGGGTACGCCCGTTAAATTCGATCATGCATTTGGGCACGTCGCGGGTCAGCGGCAACAGGCGTGAGCCTTGCCCGGCGGAAAGGATGATGGCTTTGCTGATCGTCATAGCGCGCGGCCTTAAACCGCAATTTGGCCGAAAAAAAGGCGGGGTTTGCACGACGGCCCGAACCCCCTAGACAGGCGCACGCCGGATGACCGGCATCCGGGTGAAAGGCCAGGGCAGACGTGAAGGTCAAACGCGGATCGGGGCAGGCAGGCGACGGCTTTTCGCGCATCCTGGCCAATACCGGCTGGCTGCTGGGCGGCAAGGGCGTCGGCGCGATCCTCAGCATCGCCTATCTCGCTATCGTCACCCGGACGCTCGGCGTCGCCGATTTCGGTCGCTTCGCCCTGGTGCTGAGCGCCGCGCAGGTGATCAAGACGCTGGTGTCGTTCGACAGCTGGCAGATCGTCGTGCGCTATGGCCAGCCGCATCTGACTGCGGGCCATGGCGATGCGCTCAACCGGGTGCTCCGCTTCTGCATCCTCATCGATCTCGCATCGGCGGTCGCGGGCGGGCTCATCGCCGCCGCCATCCTGCTCCTGTTCGCTGACCTGCTGGAGGTCGGACCGCATATGGCCTGGCAGGTCTGGCTCTTCTGCATGGTGATGATGATCACCATCCGCTCCAGCCCGACCGGCCTGTTGCGCCTGTTCGACCGGTTCGACAGCGCCGCGCTCGCCGAAACCATGATTCCGGTGGGGCGGATGATCGGCGCGGGAGCGGCTTTGCTGTGGATGCCCGACATTACGGGCTTCCTTATCGCCTGGGCCTTTGCCGAACTGCTCTGCGCGCTCAGCTATTGGGGACTGGCATTGCGTGTCGGCCACGGCCGCATCGGCCATTGGCGCGCCGGAAGGGCGATTGATGCGCGCCGCGAAAATCCCGGCATCATCGGCTTCCTGACCGCCACCAACCTCCAGACCAGCCTGTCCTCGATCGGCCAGCAGGTCGCGGTGCTGATCGTGGGCGCCTTCGTCGGCCCGGTGGGCGCTGGCCTCTACCGCCTCGCCAATCAGCTCGCCAATTCGCTGACCAAGATCAGCAGCTTGCTGTCGCGCAGCATCTTCGTCGAACTGTCGCGCACCAGCAGTCATGGCAAGGAAGCGCTCGGCGCGCTGTTCCGCCGCACCAACCGGCTGGCCCTGATCGCGGGCGCGGTCATCATCGCGCTGATTGCCACCATCGGCCGTCCGTTGCTGGGCTTCATCGCCGGGCCGGACTTCCTGCCCGCCTATCCGCTGCTGCTGCTGCTCGGCATCGCTGCCTGCATCGAACTGATCGGCGTCAGCTACCGCCCGCTGCTGATGGCGACCGATCGCGCGGGCCTGTCGCTGCGCATCACCTTCGTCGCGACCCTGCTGCTGCTCGGCCTGCAAGCCGCATTGCTGCCGCTCTACGGCACGATCGGCGCGGCGGTCGCGAATATCGTCGCTGCCCTTGGCGGTTTCGCGATGATGGGCTGGGCCAGTCGTCGGGCCGTGGCGGGCGACAAGTAAGCCACCACCTGCCGTTCGTTTCGAGCGCAGTCGAGAAACCCTCGCGCCGGTTTCTCGACCACGCTCGAAACGAACGGAACCAGGAATAGCGCCTACCGACCCGCCAATATCGCCGCGATCAGATCCACATCCGCCTGCTTGTCCGCGTCGATGCACGCCTCGGGCTGCGCCATCGCCACCAGCCGCGCCACCAGGCCAAAGCGCCGCCCGACCCGCGCCATGCCGCCGCGCAACGTCGAAATCCGCAACAGCGCGCCAATCAGCGCCAGCGGCCCGAAGGCGGACAGGATTTTCCAGCCCTTCTTGCGGTCCTGCTCCACCTCCTGCCACAGCGCGATCACCGGCCGGGCCTTGTCGCTGCCGAACCAAAAGATATTGGCACCCGACCAGCCCCCATCGCGGAATTTGAGCCAGGTCCGCCGCGATTGCGGATAGCGCGCCAGCAGCGTCGCCCGCTCGACCATGGCCACGGCAATATCCGCGCCCGTCGCCTCGGCAATGAACTGGTCCAGCATCGCGCGATCCAGCAGCACATGATCCGCCGTGGTCAGCAACAGCGGAAAGGGCAGATCGCCCGCCTCCATCAAAGCCAGCAACGACGAGGCAATCCCCGCCCCGCCCCGTTCGAACCGCACGCGCGGATGCGCGCCCAGCCACGCCGTCGCCGGATCAGCGGCAAAGGCATCGGCCCGCTGCGTCAGGACGATCACTTGCCCGATGGCGGGATGATCGAGCAGCGCGCGCGCCGGGCGATTGATCATCGGCTCGCCCGCGACCGGCGCGAGCGGCTTGACCGGCACGCCGGCGGCGA
This sequence comes from Sphingobium sp. SA2, assembly GCF_032227065.1. Taxonomy (NCBI): domain Bacteria; kingdom Pseudomonadati; phylum Pseudomonadota; class Alphaproteobacteria; order Sphingomonadales; family Sphingobiaceae; genus Sphingobium; species Sphingobium sp. SA2. Next base: position 1,629,523 of record NZ_JAPMXX010000006.1, on the reverse strand, counting down.
TCGCCAGCGGATCGGGAATGGGCCGCGCACCCGCAAGCAGGATGGCAGTGACGGAAGCCGGAGCGGAAGCAATCATCCCCGCTCGTTACCCAAGCGACACCCGCGCGGGAAGCGGCTTATTTACCGCTGGCGACCGGCGCGGCCGATGGCACTTCGGCAAAGGCCTGGCGCTGGCCCACAGGCAGCCCCTTGTAGCGCGCCAGTTGCGCGCGGAACGCCCGCAAATCATTGACCGCCAGTTGCGCCGTCGTCGTGAACTTCACCGACAGCGGATTGACCGTCGCACCGCCGCGATAGAGTTCATAATGGAGATGCGGCCCGGTCGACAGGCCGGTCGAGCCGACATAGCCGATCACTTGGCCCCGGCGCACACGCTGGCCCGGCGCGGCGGCGATGCGGCTCATATGCGCATAGCCCGTCGCGATGCCGCCGCCATGCTGGATGCGCACATAATTGCCATGCCCGCCATGCCGCCCGGCATAGGCGATCACGCCATCGGTCACCGCATAGATGGGCGAACCATAGCGCGCCGCGAAATCGATGCCCGCATGCATCCGGCTATAGCCCAAAATCGGGTGCCGCCGCATGCCATAGCTGGACGACATGCGCCCGGCGACCGGGGCCGACAACACGCCGCGCCGCTCGCCCACGCCCGACGCTTCGAACCATTCGGTGCGGCCATTGCTGGTCCATTTGAGCATATCGACCGACTTGCCGCGCGCGCGCTGCAACCCGGCATAGAGCAGCTCGCCCACTTCGATATCGCCCGTCTCCGCACGACGATATTCGGTCACGATGTCGTAGCGGTCCCCTGCGCCGATGCCGCCCAGATCGACCTGCCCGGCAATCACCCGCAGGAAGGCCTGCACCGCCTTGGGCGGGGCACCGGCGGCACGCGCCGAGCGATAAATGCTGTCGCCCACCACGCCCTGAATGCGCAGCGGCGTATTATCGACGCGGATCGGGATGCGCCGTACCGACAGCACGCCGCCCGCCCGCTCCAGTTCCAGCGCCAGGTCAAGCCGCGCGCGGAACGCCAGCCGATCAAGCGGCCGGGGCCGGTCACGGCTCGCGCGGCGGCCCAATATGATATCGAGCCGCGTGCCGGGCTTCACCCCGTCGCTGATGTCCGCGCCAACCAGCGCGTTGATCGTCGCCACGTCCCCGCTGCTGACCCCCGCCCGCGACAAGGCGCGTGCCAGCGTGTCGCTGCTGCCGACCTGGGCATTGAGTTCGATCTGCGGCCGTTCGGGCGTCTGGCGCAATGGCTGCACCGCATCGGTCGCGCCCATCCGCCGCCCGCTATCCGCGCCCAGCGCCAGCGGCGTGATCATCTGGCTGCGCACTTCGTCATAGTGCGCTTCGGCCATCGTCCGGCCGGGCAGCCCCGGAATCGGCTTGAAACCGGGCGACAGATACAGCGCCGTCGCGCACAGCCCGAAACAGGTGGCCAGCCCCCGGAACCAGGTCGGACTGCCGATCCGCTGGGCAAGGTCGGGGACCAGTTCCACCTCGTCCGCCCATTCGCGCAGCCGCATCCGCCAGTCGCGCGGCGGCACCGGCGCAGGCTGGCGCAGCGAGTCGGCCAGCCATAGCGACATGGTGGCGCCGCCCTGCTGCGATCCGAACTGGCTATCCTGAAACAAACCGCGACCCCCAGGGGCATGATAGCATTGCTTGGCGACGCAACGGCCCCCGCGCCATGCGTCGGGCCAGACCCTTGTGAAGCGACAGGGTTAAAGTCAATTTAAGACGCGCCGATGACGCACGCGCCTGCGACGACCCGTGCCACGGACCCGACAGGAATGCACCATGGTAGGGAACCCGCGAATCTCCTTGCTCCATCGCCCCCCATGCTCGACAGAGGGCTACCATGGTTGCCTTTGCCCGATCGCCCGTCACCGCCGTCCTGGGGCCAACCAATACCGGCAAGACCCATCTCGCGGTCGAGCGGATGTGCGGGCACAGCAGCGGCATGATGGGCTTCCCCCTCCGCCTGCTCGCCCGCGAAGTCTATGACCGGGTGGTCGCGATCAAAGGCCCGGCGCAGGTCGCGCTGATCACCGGCGAGGAAAAGATCGTCCCGCCCCACGCCCGCTATTTCCTCTGCACCGCCGAATCCATGCCGATCACCGGCGATTATGCCTTCGTCGCGCTGGACGAAGCGCAACTGGGCGCAGACCCCGAACGCGGCCATATCTTCACCGACCGGCTGCTCCGCGCGCGCGGGCGCGAAGAGACCATGATCCTGGGTTCCGCCAGCATCGCCCGCACCGTCAAGGCGCTGGTCAAGGATGTCGAGATCATCGGCCGCCCGCGCTTCTCCACCCTCTCCTATGCGGGCGCGAAGAAGCTCTCGCGCCTGCCCAAACGCTCCGCCATCGTCGCCTTCTCGGCCGAGGAAGTCTATGCCGTCGCCGAAATGCTGCGACGGTTCCGGGGCGGTGCCGCCGTGGTGATGGGCGCGCTGTCCCCCCGCACCCGCAATGCCCAAGTGCAGATGTTCCTCAATGGCGAGGTCGATTATCTCGTCGCCACTGACGCGATCGGCATGGGGCTGAACCTCGACGTCGCCCATGTCGCCTTCGCCTCGCTGCGCAAGTTCGACGGCCGCCGCACCCGCCGCCTGACCGTCAGCGAAATGGCGCAGATCGCCGGGCGCGCCGGGCGGCATCACAAGGATGGCACGTTCGGATCGCTGGGCGGCGAAGATAGCGACGCTGCCTTCACCCCCGAAGAGATCGAAGCGATCGAGGCGCATCGCTTCCCGCCGGTGGACCATCTTTTCTGGCGCGACGGCACCCCGCGCACCGACCGGCTCGACCATCTGATCGCCGATCTGGAGGAGCGGCCCGACCGCCCCGAACTGCGCGCCGCGCCGCAGGCAGTCGACCTGTCCGTCCTCAAGCGGCTGGCTGACGATCCCCTCGTCATCGACCGCGCGCGTGGCCAGCGGCAGGTCGAACGGCTCTGGGCGGCGTGCAGCCTGCCCGATTTCCAGAAGCTCGGCACGGAACATCATGGCCGGGCGGTCGCGCGGATCTGGCGCTTCCTGTCCGAAGGCAATGGCCACATCCCCCGCGACTGGTTCGCGCAGGCGATCGCCCGGCTCGATTCGGTGCAGGGCGATATCGACACGCTCGCCGGCCGGATCGCCGCGGCGCGCACCTGGTCCTACATCGCCCACCGCGCCGACTGGCTCGCCGATCCCGCCGAAATGGCCGAACGCACCCGCGCGCTGGAGGAGAAGCTGTCCGATGCGCTCCACGCCGCGCTGACGCAGCGTTTCGTGGACCGGCGCACCACCGTGCTGTTGCGCGATCTGGGTCAAAATGCGAGCAGCCTGCCGGTTACGGTCGAACCCGACGGCAATGTGTGCGTCGATGGAGAATCGATTGGGCGACTTGACGGATTTCGTTTCTCGGTCGATCCCGCTACGCGGCATCAGGACAGGAAGATGCTGTTGGCGGCGGCGGAAAGGCGCCTTGGAAAGGTATTGCGTGTGAAGGCAGATGAATTGGTTGCGGCGGCGGATGCGGATTTTGCCCTGCTGGACGAAGCGGGACAGGTGCCGGGCATCGCCTGGGGGCAGGCGACGGTCGCGACCCTGCTGGTGGGGCCGACCCTGCTGACGCCCGAAATCCGGCTCGACCGCGCCCTGCTCGAACTGGCCCCCGATTTGCAGAAGCAGGTCGCCGCGCGGCTCGCCACCTGGCTTGACGCGCAAAAGCAGAAGCATCTGTTACCACTGGTAAAAATGGCCGAAAGCGCCGCCGATCCGGCAGTCCCCGCCGTGGTGCGCGCGGTGTTCGCGCAGCTCGCCGATGGCGGCGGCGTGATGGCACGGATCGATCTCGACGCCGCGCTCGGCCATCTCGACAAGGACCAGCGCCATTTGCTGCGCCGCGCGGGCATCGATATCGGCGTGCTCGACATCTATCATCCCGGCCTGCTCAAGCCCGGCGCGGCGCGCTGGCGCTCCGCCTTGCTGGCGGCGCGACTCGGCAAGCCCTGCCTGCCGCTGCCACTGCCCGGCCTCACCCTGCTGCCGGTTGGCGACAAATTCGCGCAGATGGGCGCGCGAATCGCTGGCTTTCGCGGCTTTGGTGACCAGATGCTGCGCATCGACATGGCCGAACGCATGGCCCGCGCCGCGCATGAGGCGATCGCCAAGGGCGAAGCCTTCACCGCGGTCAGCCCGCAGATCGTCTCGCTTGGCCTGCTCGAACCCGCTTTCCTGCAACTGATGCGCGCCGCTGGCTTCCGTCCGGTCGAAGCGCCCACCCCGGCCCCGGCCGAGGAAGCTGTCGAAGGAGCTGAGCCAGCAGAAGCGCCCCCCGTCAGCGCCGCCAACTGGGTGTTTAAGGGCCGCCAAAAGCCCCGCCCCGAACGCGCCCAGCACACCCGTCCGCACACCGGCCGACCAGACAATGAGCAGAAGCCACGCAGCGACAAGCCCGCCCATGGCCGTCGCGGCGGCAAGGACGGCACACCCGCGCCCTCGCGCCCGAACCCCACCGGCGGCAGCCCCGCGCCCGCCAACAATGCCTTTGCCGGCTTGGCCGAGCTGCTTGGTCGCAATGGCTGATCCGGGCGCAGCCCCCGGCCATGCGCCGACGCTGCGCATCGACAAATATCTCTGGTTCGTCCGGCTCTGCTCCAGCCGGTCGAGCGCCCAGAAACTGGCGGAGGACGGCCATATCCGCCTCAACGGCCGCCGCATCGACCGCGCCCACGCCCCCGTGCGCGCGCACGATCTCATCACCTTCCCCCACGGCACCACCGTCCGCGTCGTCCGCATCACCCACCTCCCCACCAGACGCGGCCCCGCAACGGAAGCGCGCGGCTGCTATGAGGAACTGACGGTGGGTGGGTGACGGGCGGGGGCGGGTGGGCCATCCGCAATCGACCACTTCTTGCTCTTCGCTTGACGGATTGCTCCGCTCGAAACCGGACATCTATTGTCAGCCACTAAGAGCGCGACCCGCATTTTTGGAAGAATGTCGAGACGGTTCCCGCGTCAGTTACGGTCTTGTGCTTGCCGACGCTGCTTTCAAACACTGCGTATGTTAGCCCCTGAGGCGCTCCCCGGTGAAGCCAGTCCAGCAGCGTAGTTTGGTCGATCTTCGTCAGCGGCTGGCTAACGATAGTATCAATGGATACTAACGCAACGATTGCTGATTTCGTTTTGAATGAATGAACACTGATGCCACCGGGGACGCGTTGCCAATCGAGGATAATTTCGGTGTGTGAGGTAAAAGCTGTCGAAGGTCGCATATTTTCACGAATGAAATTCGGCATCGGAAGCCGGGTCCTCAGCATAAGATAAGTTCCGTCTGGTCCGCACAACAATGACACCGCGCTCCGCTTTAGCGGATACCACCGTGATGCGATCTCCAGCTTTGCCCTCACAGGAAACGGCACTGCCTCGGTGCTGGTCCAATCAGCAGATATCCAGCCCGGCCAGAACCCTGCGTAAAGGCAGACCGATCCTGTGATCGCGGCGGTGGCCATGGCTGCAGCCTGCCATGAACGAGTTCGGGAGTTACTCATTCTCAGGGGCTACAGGTCTAAAGTTGTCGAATCTACTAACGCCGCCAAGACAATTGCCCTCAATCTCTCTAACCATTTGGCTCCACCATAGCGCAAGCGTCGGTCATACGGTAACCAACGACAACGATATGTTGACCGCCTACTAAAGGTCCGCTTTCGCACTTTCGGGCTGGAAAGCCGTCAGTCCGCCAACCACCCCTTGCCGTCATGCCGGGGTTGACCCGGCATCCATTGGCTCAACGATTCGACGTCACCGAGAAGGAGAGGCTCATGGACCCCGGATCAAGCCTGTCCTGAGCCTGTCGAAGGGTCCGGGGTGACGCAGTTTGAGAGGCTTCACCTTCTCACCATGCCAACCGTCCGCAACGGTACCCCTCCCCCGGCGCATTACCCCCTTCTCCCCGCCGGGGAGAAGGATATGCAGCCTTGGTGCCGAAGGCACCTAGGCGGAGCCATGCTATCCCTGCCCGGCACCGCTCTTCCCCTTCGTCCACCCCGCCCCCGCGACGCACCCCTGCGACGGTGTGAACTTTCGAGTCGGGCCGCAGGAAACCGGGCCTAAACCCCCGGCAACATTATCCTCATTGACCTTGGCCGTGCCTGCGCATAGCAGGACCGCGCTTTTCCAACCAAGAGTGACCAGACAATGACCTATGTCGTGACCGACAACTGCATCCGCTGCAAATATATGGATTGCGTCGAGGTCTGCCCCGTGGATTGTTTCTACGAGGGTGAGAATATGCTGGTCATCAATCCGAGCGAATGTATCGACTGCGGCGTGTGCGAGCCTGAATGCCCGGCCGAAGCGATCCTGCCCGATACCGAAAATGGCCTGGAAAAATGGCTGGAGCTGAATACCAAATATTCGGCCGAATGGCCCAACATCACGGTCAAGGGCGATGCCCCAGTCGACGCAGACGCCATGAAGGGCGTCGAGAACAAGCTGGAACAGTTCTTCTCGCCGGAACCCGGCACGGGTAGCTGACGGGCGCGCTGTCGCCGCCTTCGCCGTCCCATTTTGCGCCACACGCCCGCCCTTTATGTCCGGGGGTGGTAATTTTGTTACGAATCTGCTAAAAGCCGTCACAACGGACGGGCATATGCGCTCGCCCCTGGAGTATTAGCTTCATGTCTTGACGGTGGTGTCGCGGTCTTCCCTGCATGTGACCCCTATCGCATGTGCCCTGCGTCGGCCCCGTTCCCCGGTTGAATTGGAAAGGTTGCAAATGGCTGCCAAAGCGCTGTCCTTTGACGTTGGTGATTATGTCGTTTATCCCAAGCATGGCGTAGGCCGTGTAATCGAACTGCAGAAAGAGCAGATTGCAGGCATGGATCTGGAACTGTACGTGCTCCGTTTCGAAAAAGAGCGCATGACGCTCCGCGTACCGACTAACAAGGCCGAAGGCGTCGGCATGCGCAAGCTGTCGTCCAACAAGACGCTCGAAGAATCGATGGAAACATTGAAGGGCAAGCCAAAGGTCAAGCGCACCATGTGGTCGCGCCGCGCGCAGGAATATGAAGCGAAGATCAATTCGGGCGACTTGGTGTCGATCGCCGAAGTGACCCGCGACCTGTTCCGCGCCGACGACCAGCCCGAACAAAGCTATTCCGAGCGTCAGATCTTCGAAGCGGCGTCCAGCCGCCTCGCCCGCGAACTGGCTGCGATGGAAGAAACCGACGAGCCTACCGCGCTCAAAAAGATCCTCGCGATCCTCAACGAAGCCGCACCCAAATATGCCAAGGTCGAAGGCTGATCGGCTTGGCTTAGGCCGCTAGCGGCTGGCCTAACGGAAAAGGGGCGTTCCGATATCATCGGGGCGCCCCTTCCTCGTCCGGGCCGGTCAATTGCCGCGATAGCTGCTATAGCCATAGGGGCTGACGACAACCGGCACATGATAATGGGCCTTCGCCTCGTCGGCGCGGAACGTGACGCTGATTTCCGGGAAAAATGGCTTCGCCGCCGACCCTGTATAGGCGGTCATGTCGAAACTGATGCGATAGATGCCGGGCGGCGTATCGATCCCTTCGCCAAAGCTGCGGATGCGTCCATTGCCATCGGTGCGCGCGGTGGCGACGCGGGTCCAGTTGCCGGCCGCATCCTTGCGCTCCAGCGTCGCAGGAATGTCGGCCCCACCAACGCCCTGCGCCAGATCGAGAACATGGGTGGAAATATCCGACGCCTGCGCGCCCAAAGGCGTCGCCAGAAAAGAGAGGGCTAAGGTAGCGGCAATCCTGTGACGCATCATGCTGGTCCTGATCCTGTGTATGTCGCTGATTTAAACGGCTCGACCACGCGGTAAACCAACCCGAAAGGCCATGGCTGTCAGGTTGGTATCGACACGAAGGCCCCCTTGGCGCGATCCTTGACGACCTTGTCGGCGCGGAACACGGAACCGCTCATGGTGATGTAAACGCCGGGTTCCGCCACCTGCGCAGTGGCGAAGGCCATGCCGAGGTTGAAGCTCGCATCGCTCTCCCCAAAGCGCGCGGGCGCAAGCGCGCCGACGAGGACGATCGTCTTGCCCTCGATGCCCGCCAACGCCTTGGCCGTATCGGTCATCGTATCGGTGCCATGGGTGATGACGATATGCTTTTCCGCCGCTGCGGCGATCCGCGCATAGATGAGCGCGCGATCGCGATCGTCCAGTTCCAGACTATCCTTGCGGGTCACTTCCTCGATCCGAAACGGCCGCTTGACCCGTGCCACGTCCAGCAGCTTGGCCATCACCGTTTCGCCCACCTGATAGTCGGACAGCGCATCGAAATAGACTTTGTCGATCGTTCCGCCGGTGGTCAGCAGCAATATGGGGGTGTCGGGCGACAGCATGGGAAAGCTCCAAACAGGGAAGACATGCCCCTAGCGCAAATCCGCCCGTGCCGGAACCGGCCTATTCCCCCCGCGCCATCGCTTCGCCGCGATCCCGCGCCGCCGTCAATGTGTCGACCAGCAGCGTGCGCAGGCGGTCGTTGGCGTCGAGGACGTTCATGCCTTCGCGCGTCATGCCGCCGGGGCTGGCGACTCGGTCGGCCAACTGGCCAGGGCTATCGCTGGCGCGGGCCGCCATATTGGCCGAACCTTGAACCGTCGCCAGCGCCATCCGAGCGGCCTGATCGGCGGGAATGCCAAGCGCTTCGCCTGCCTGGGCGAGCGCGTCGATGAAGCGGAAGACGAACGCCGGACCACAACCGGACAGCGCCGTGACCTGGTTGAACAACGCTTCGTCCGTCACCCATTCGGCAAGGCCCAACGGACGGATAAGGGCATCGACGGCATCCCTCGCCGAGGGCGCAGTGCGGCTATCCGTGAACAGCGCGGTCACGCCCTCGCCCAGCCCCACGGGCAGATTGGGCATGGCGCGAACAATGTCCCGAACCTGCGGGAAACATGCGCGCAGATCCGCCAAAAGCGTGCCGGCCAGGATCGACACGATCCTCGTGTCGGCCGCGCATAGGGGCGCAAGTGATTCCGCCACACCGCCGATCTGATAGGGTTTCATGCCGAGCAGCACCGTGGTTCCAGCGGGCAATGCGGCGGGATAATCCGTCCTCACCGTCACACCATCCGCTACCGCCTTGCCACTTGGCCGCAGGACGGTCACGCGCGCGGGATCAAGGCCGCAGGCGAGCCAGCGCGACAGCATCTGCCCCGCCATATTGCCACAGCCGACAAGAAAGAGATGATCGGGCCAGAGCGTCACCGGCATCGGCTCAGGCTTCGCCGCGCGTTTCGATCAGGCTGGCGGAAATCGCTTCCGACGGGGATTTGCCGCCCCACAGCACGAACTGGAACACGGGATAGAAGCGTTCGCATTCGTCAATCGCCGTTTCGACCAGCAGTTGCGCCTGATCGAGCGTTAGCGTGCCGCCTGCGCCCAGCAGCGCACCATGACGGAAAAGGATGATGCCGCTCGAAGACCAGAGTTCGAAATGACCGAGCCAGAGCTGTTCGTTGATTAGGCCCAGCGTCTCGTAAATGACGCTGCGCTTCTCATCGGTGACGCGGATGTCGGGCATGGCCAATAGCTGCAACACCTGGTCTTCGTCGCGCCAAATGCCGCGCAATTCATATTGCGCCCAAGAACCTTGCGTGTTGGCGACGATCTCATCCTCGCCAACCTGCTCGTAACTCCAGCCATGCGCCTCGTAAAAGGCCGCCAGCATATCGATCGGAGCGGCCTCCTGACCGCCATGTTCAAACTCGTCACTATCCATCATCGCCGCGCCTTATCACCGGATAAGGCGAAAGGACAGACAGGATCAGAGCGCGTCGCTTCCCTTTGGCTTGCTCGCCTTGACCGTCTTGGTGACGGGTTCGGACGTCCGCCCCTCCAGCGCGTCAAGGCGGGCCTTGAGCAATTCAACCTCTTCGCGCGCGGCGGCGGCCATGGCCTTGACCGCATCAAATTCCTCGCGCGACACGAACTCCATGCCGCCAATCCATTCCTTGGCCTTTTCACGGGCATTGGCCTCGAACTCGCGGCTCATGCCCGCAACCGTACCGGCGGCACCGTTCACCAGCTTGGCCAGATCGTCGAAAAAGCGGTTTTCGCTCTGCATTGCTCTTGTCCTTTGCGGCGGCGCGATGGAACCTGCGCCAAAAATCATATCTGGGTGCTAAGCGCCGGTGCGACAAGGGTCTCGGCATCGGGATTGAGCCGTCCGATCTCATAATTGAGGAAGGAAGCAAAGGCGAGCCACGCCAGATAGGGAAGCAGGAGCAAACCGGCGACACGGCGTATCCGGCCAAACAGCCATATGGTTATCGCGACAACGACGATCAGCGCCAATATCAACATCAGCGCGCTGCCGACCTGATGCGCGCGGAAGAAGAGCGGCGACCAAGCAAGGTTCATGACCAGCTGCACCAGGAACAGGACAATCGCCGGCCCCCGCCCCTTCGCGCCGCGCGCATGCAGAACGATAGCCAGCGCCAGACCCATCAATATGTAGAGAATGGTCCAGGCGACACCGAACAGCCAGCCGGGCGGCATCAATGCGGGCTTTTCCAACGCATCGAACCAACGATTGCCATAGCCGCTATTGGCGAGGCGCCCCGACAGGAAGCCTAACAGTACAATGGCCGGAACGGTAAGCAGGGACCACCGCAGATAAGCGAGGCGCAACTGGCCGGGGGACGCGATCTCGTTCATCGGCAACGCTTCTCCATAACCCTCATTCCGCCGGTTCAGGCGCGTCCTTCAGCGCCGAATCCAGCTTTCGGCCGACGGTTTGCGGGGAAACAGTGCGCTTGGCAACGCGCGAATAGAAGATGGGGATGAGGAACAATGTGATCAGCGTCGCCAGGCTGACCCCCGATACGATGACCACACCGATCGACTGGCGCGCCGCCGCCCCTGCCCCGCCGCGTATGACCAGCGGCACCGCGCCGATGACCGTTGCAATCGAGGTCATCAGAATGGGGCGCAGGCGGCGGGTCGCGGCCTCGCGAATGGCCTGCCCCACCTCCATGCCTTCGTCGCGCAACTGGTTGGCGAACTCGACGATTAAAATGCCGTTCTTGGCTGCTAGCCCCACAAGCATCACGATACCGATCTGGCTGTAGAGGTTGATCGTGCCCCCGGTGATGATCAGCCCGATCACGCCGCCGGCCACGGCGAGCGGCACTGTAGCGATGATGACGCCGGGATGGATGAAGCTCTCAAATTGCGCTGCGAGCAGCAGGAAGACGACGAGGATGGTGAGGCCGAAAATCAACCAGATCGACCCGCCGGTTTCCCGCAACGACTGGCTTTCGCCGCGATAGCCGACGGCCAGCACTTCGGGCGCTTGCCTTGCTTCATTCTCCAGAAATGTGAGCGCGTCCCCAAGCGAGGTTCCCGGTGCAAGGGCCGCGGTCAAAGTGATCGCGCGCAGCTTGTTGAACCGGTTAAGCTGACGTGGCCCTGCGACTTCGCGCACCGTGACTACGGAAGACAGCGGCACCAGCGCCCCGGTACGGGTCCGAACATTGATGCGTTCCAGATCGGCGAGGGTTTGCCGCCCTTCGTCTTCGGCTTGCACGATGACACGATATTCCTCGCCCCGATCGACATAGGTAGTCACGCGGCGGGAGCCGAGCAGGCTTTGCAGCGCTTGGCTGACATCGTTAACCGACACGCCCAGATCGCCGGCGCGCTGCTGATCGACGTCGATCCGCATTTGCGGTTTGGTTTCCTTATAGTCGCTGTCGAGGTTGATCAAACCCGGATAGTTGGCGGCGGCCGCGGTGATGCGATCGCGTGCCGCGACCAGGCCTTCGTAGGTAGAGCCTGCAAGCACGATATTGACCGGCAGGCCGCGCCCGCGTCCCAAGCCAGAGCGCGGTGCGGCGTTGCCGCGCACGCCTGGCTGGTTGGCGATGACATTGTTGATGATGGTCGCGACTTCCGCCGTGGTGATCGTGCGATCCTCCCATGGTCGGAGGAAGGCGATGACATTGCCGCCGTTGAAGTCATCGGTCGTACCAAAGCCGCTTGGCGTGCGGATAATCAGATTTTGAAGCGTGCCATCCTTGCGCAACGGCGAGAGTTCATCCTCGATCTTGCGCATATAGGTCAGCATCCGGGCATAGCCGGTGCCTTCGGGTGCGCTGATCTGGCTGTCGACGACACCCGTGTCTTCGGCCGGTGCCAATTCGTTGGGCAACAGGGTGAACAAACCACCTGCAATGGCGAGGAAAAGGCCGACCCCGATGAGTGGGATCAGGGGCTTGTTGAGCACCCGGTCCAGCCACTTGCGATAGCCCCCTTCGATCCTCTGAAACCGTGCATCGACCCAGCGCGCCAAACGCCCGCGCTCCGCATTGTTGAGCAATTTGGAGCAGAGCATCGGTGCGAGGCTGAGGGAAATGAAGCCGGAAAAAGCAATGGCCGCGACCATCGCGATAGCCAGTTCACGGAACAGCAACCCCGTCTGTCCGGCCAGGAACATCACCGGCACGAACACCGCACACACGACCAAAGTGGTCGAGATGATGGCGAAACCTACTTGCCGCGTACCAAGATAGGACGCGACCAGCGGATCTTCGCCCTGTTCGATGCGGTGATAGACATTCTCAAGCACGACGATGGCGTCATCCACGACGAGGCCAATGGCCAACACGAACGCCAGCAATGTCAGCAGGTTGATCGACAGGCCCGCTAACCACATGACAGCACAGGTCGCCAACAGACAGATCGGCACGGTGATGGCCGGGATGATGGTAGCCCGCACCGAGCCCAAAAACAGGAAGATGACGAGAATGACGAGCAGCGCCGCCTCGATCAGCGTGTCGTAGACGTTGGCGATGGCACGGCTGATGAAGAGGGACTCGTCGGACCCGACGGCAACGCGCATGCCTTCGGGCAAGGTCGGTCGCAATTCCTCCGCCAAAGCCTTCGCCTTGTCGGCGACGTCCAGCGTATTGGCACCCGACTGGCGCACGATGCCCAATCCTACCGCCGTCCCGGCGTTGGAGCGGAAGCTGTTGTAGGGATTTTCCGCCGCCTCCTCGATCCGTGCTACGTCGCCCAGCTTGACCTGGTAGCCGTCGGCACCACGGCCGACGACCAAGCTGGCGAACTGCGCGGTCGTGGCAAAGGCACGTTCGACGCGCAGCGTCTGATTCTGATCCTTCGACTCAAAGCGCCCGGCCGGCAGTTCGACGTTCTGCGCACGCAGGGCGTTTTCCACGTCGGCGGGCGTCAGGCCGAACGCGGCCAGCCGCTCGGCATTCATCCACACACGGGTCGAAGGCCGCGCCTCGCCACCAATGGTAACCCGCGCCACGCCATCGATGGCAGAGAAGCGGTCCGCAACGTTGCGGTCGATATAGTCGCTGAGTTGAATCGAGGTCCAACCGGGGCGGGAGAAGGCCAGAAACAGGATCGGCCGCGCATCCGCATCGACCTTGCGAATTTCCGGAGCCAACGCGTCTTCGGGCAAGTCCTCCACCACGGAACCGACACGGTCGCGCACGTCATTAGCCGCCGTATCAATGTCGCGTGACGGATCGAACTCGATGCTGATGTCGGATGTGCCGTCCTGCGACCGGGAGGTGATCGTCCTGATGCCCTGCACACCCGCGACCGCATCCTCGATCAACTGGGTGATACGGGTTTCGACAACCGACGCGGCGGCGCCGGTATATCCTGTTTCCACCGAGACGATCGGCGGGTCCGTATCGGGATATTCCCGCACCGACAGGCTCAAATAGCCGACCACGCCGACGATGCAGAGCAAGATGGCGATAACAGCCGCGAAGACCGGGCGGCGGACGGAGAGATCGGACAGTTGCATGACTGCTCTAGCCCGCAGGCTTGCGCGAAGGCGCTGGCTTGTCACCCGCCAGGCGCACGGTCGCGCCATCGCTCAGCTTCACCACACCCTCGGTCACGACCTGCTGCCCCGCCTTCAGGCCGCCCAAAATCTCGACCTGTCCATCCTGGCGAATGCCGGTATCGACCTTGACCCGCTTCACCTTGCGACCTTCGAGAAGGAACACGAACCGGTCCTCGCCATCACCGACGATCGCCAGTTCGGGCAAGGCCAGAGACTGGCGCTGGCGCGATGCGACGCTGACGGTCAGCAACATGCCGGGTTTCAGGGTCCGGTCAGGATTAGGCAAGATCGCCCGGACCCGCACTGCCCGCGTGGCGGGGTCGATCACGGGATCGATCGTCGCGATCGTGCCAGTATAGGGCCTGTCGGGCCAGGCGGCGGAAATAGCCTTGATCGACTGACCGGCCTGGATCGACGATAGCCGTGTCTCCGGGATGGTGAAGTCCAGCTTGATGCGTGACACGTCGCTGACCGTCGCGATGGCGGTGCCTGCGGACACGATCGCACCGGGCGAGACAATCCGCAGACTGGCCCAACCCGCGAAGGGCGCGCGGATCACCCGGTCACCGATAGACGCACGCGCCTGATCGGCAGTGGCGCGCGCTGCGTTGGCCAGCGCGAGTTGCTGATCGAGCGACGACGCGGTCGCAAAGCCGCGGGTCTTGAGCGACTGGACCCGCTCCAACTGCTGGCGGGCCTGCAAGGCCTGCGCTTCGGCGGCCGCAAGCTCGGCCTTTTCCTGGCCAACCGCCAGCGTCGCGATCACCTGCCCTTTTTTGACATAAGCGCCATCGGCAAAATTAATCGATGTGATCCGCTCCGTCACCGGCGCGGACAAAACCACCTGCTCGTTGGCAAGGGCCGTGCCGACTGCTTCCAGGCGGTCGGTAAAGGTTGCGGTGGCGACCGGTGCCGCCTCCACCAGCGGAACGGCGCGCGGTTGCTGCGCCTTTTCACTGCCGCAACCGGCAAGGCAAAGCGCTGTAAAGGCGAGGAGATGGGGAAATCGCATAGGAGGGGGCTAACGGGCCTTTGCAAGCGGCACAACATGACCTTTTGCCGCTGGATGAACTTACTGGCGAGAAACGAACATGGGGCGTTTATCCACCAAGCCGGGCGTAGATGAGAAATTCGACATTGCCCTGTGGACCCGTAATCGGACTTTGTGTCAGGCCGATAACGGTCCAACCCTGCGCATCGATCCATGCCCGGACTTCCGCGCAAACCCGATCGTGGATCGCGATATCGCGCACGACCCCGCCTTTGCCGACTTCGCCACGTCCCGCTTCGAACTGCGGTTTGATTAACGCTACCAGGGCCGCGCCGGGCCGGGCAAAGGTCAGCGGGCGTTCCAGCACCTTGGACAGAGCGATGAAACTCGCGTCGCAGACGATACAATCGACCGGCTCCGGGATGTGCGTTTCCGTCAATATGCGCGCACTGGTCTGTTCGTGGACGATCACCCGATCGTCCGAGCGCAATTTCCAGGCGAGCTGATTGGTGCCGCTATCGACCGCATAGACCTTGGCCGCGCCATTTGTCAGCAGCACGTCGGTAAAGCCGCCGGTCGAACTGCCCACGTCGATCGCAACTTGGCCGGTCACGTCGATAGCGAATGTATCGAGCGCGTGGGCAAGCTTGATGCCCCCGCGCGAGACCCAGGGATGGTCGCGGCCGCGCACGTCGATCGCAGCGTCCGGCGCGACCTGCTGACCGGCTTTCTCCACCTTGCGATCGCCGAGGAAGACATGGCCTGCCAGGATCAACGCCTGCGCGCGGGCGCGGCTTTCCGCCAGGCCCAGATCGACGAGCAACTGATCGGCGCGTATCTTGGCCATCAGCGTACCAGTCCGGTCAGCGTCGCTACGCTCAGCAATTGCGGCAAGGTCTGCGCCTCCTTACCCGGCGCATACCAGAGGTAGAGCGGCACGCCCGAACGGCCCTGCGCTTCCAAGAAGCGGGTGATGGCGGGGTCGGCATTGGTCCAGTCGCCAACCATGACGGTTACACCGCCTTGTTCGAAACGCGCTCGCGTTTCGGCACGGTCGATGGCGGCGGCTTCATTGGCCTTGCAGGTCAGGCACCAGTCGGCGGTGAAATAGAGGAAAACGGGCTTGTTCGCCGCGCGCAGACTGGCCAGCTGCGCCTCGTCGAACGCGACATGATTGGCGCTTGCTGTTTCCGCGGGGGCTTGCGTCGGCAATGTCACCGCTGCTGCGGCCAGCAACACCACACCGAGCAACGCCGCAATCAGTCCGCCCCCCCGACCTGCGCGCTGCCGCATGCCCAGCCACCAGAGCAGAAGCGCCAGCAGGAGCGCTGCCGCCAGACCGATCGTCATGCCCGAAACGCCGCGCTGCTGCCCCAATAGCCAGGCAAGGCCGAGCGCGGTGAGGAACATCGGGATAGCGAGAATTTTCTGAAGGCGACCCATCCACGCGCCGGGCTTGGGCAAACGCCGCCGCAAAGCGGGGACATAGGCGAGCAGCAGGAAGGGCAACGCCAGTCCCAGCCCCAAGCCAGCGAACACTGCCAGCGCGGCGACCAGCGGCAGCAGCAGCGCCGCGCCCATGGCAGCCGCCATGAACGGCCCCGTGCAGGGAGTCGCGACGAAAGCGACCAGCGCGCCGGTCCAGAACGACCCGGCCAAGCCGCCCTTCCCCGCCAATCGATCACCGCCGCCAATTGCGCGAAAATCGAACAGGCCCGCCAAATTAAAGGCGATGAGCGTCACCAGCAACAACAGGCCGAGGATGATGCGTGGATCCTGCAACTGGAACGCCCAGCCAGCCGCCGTCCCCGCAGCGCGCAAGGCGAGCAAAATGCCACCAAGGGCAAGGCAGGTCATGATGACACCCGCCGTATAGGCCAGCGCTTCCTGCCGGACCACGCGCTCGTCGCCTCCGGCCTTGGCCAGTTTCATGACCTTGAGGCCCAGGATCGGAAAGACGCAGGGCATGATGTTGAGCAGCAAGCCGCCAAGCAAGGCGCCACCGAGCGCGGCCAGGATCGCCACCGCCTGCCCCCCGCCCGACGATGCGGCAACCGCGCCCGGCTGCGCCGTCACCAGGAAACCGACATGCTCGTCGGTTCGCAACACCGCCTGAACATTACCGCCCTTGCCGCCTTCGCCCGCGTCCGTCTCGATCAGCAGGCGATCACCATCGCGGGTGATGCTTTGCGGCGCGGCATAGCGGGTAAGCCCCTCTGCCAACGGGAAGAGATGGACATCGCGCGCCTGGGCATTCGCTGGAAACGGCACTGACAGGCGCAACTTGCCGTCGGCGATGGCATAGGTCGCCATACTGCCCAAAGGCCGAGGCAGATGCGTGCGCCAGGCATCGAACCGGGCGCGATCAGCGGCGCTGGCCTGCCCCTCACCCGCCACCAGATCGAGCGCCATTTCCCCGCGTTCAGGCACGCACACTTTGTCGGTGCAAGCCAACCATTGCGCCTTCACCCGGACCGGCATACGGGTGCCCGGTGCCACGTCGGGCGCGACGGTTAGGTTCGCCAATAGGCCATAGGGGCCTTCATACACATGGTTCATCAGGCCGGAGATCAGCAGCGTTTCAGGGACGGGGTAACGCAACGCCCCAACGCTGACGCCTTTCGGCAGCGTCCATTCGACGCTCATCCCCAGGCCTGCATCGCCCGGATTTTCCCAATAGCCGTGCCATCCCGCCTCCGGCGTCATGGCAAAGGCGATGGTCGTGCCCTTACCCGGCTGCGGCGCAGCGCTTTCGGCCATCAGCCGCGCGGCGATATGCGGTGCGCCGCCGCCGAACGCGCCCTGGGCCAGCGCAGCGGGCGCGGCGAACAGCAACGCCAACGTCATCAATATGCCATGAAAAATCCGCATCGGGCCTCTGGTCGAGTGGGTGAGAGCGGGCTAGGTCCGGGGGCGTTCGCCGTCAAGGCTGGAGAAGGTACAGGAAATGTTGAAACATGTCGCCGCCGCCCTGCTGCTGGCCACCGCCATGCCGATTGCGGCGCAGACGCCTGCCCCGGCGACAACCGCCGCTCCGCCGAAGCTGATCGTCGCAATCAGCGTCGATCAATTTTCCGCCGACCTGTTCAGCGAATATCGCCAATATTATAGCGGCGGTCTCAAGCGACTGACCCAGGGCGCGGTCTTTCCGAACGGCTTTCAAAGCCATGCCGCGACCGAAACCTGCCCCGGCCACAGCACCATCCTGACCGGTAGCCGTCCGTCGCGCACGGGCATCATCGCCAATAGCTGGTTCGACCTGAACGCCGCGCGCCCCGACAAAGCGATCTACTGCGCCGAGGACGAAACCCAGCCGGACAGCAGCAGCGACGCCTATGTCGCGTCGCCCGTACATCTCAAAGTGCCGACATTGGGCGGACGCATGAAAGCCGCCAATCCGGCGACCCGCGTGGTGTCGATTTCCGGCAAGGATCGGGCCGCGATCATGATGGGCGGGCCGACCGCAGACCAGGTCTGGTGGCTGGGAGGGCCTCAGGGCTATGTCAGCTACAAGGGTGTAGCTACCCCGCCGCTGGTCGCCAAGGTGAATGAGGCGATGGCCCGGCAATTGGCACAGCCCAATCCCGGCTTCGACCTGCCCGCCCAATGCGTGGCCAAGGATTTTGCGGTACGCGCAGGCGACCGCACGGTGGGCACAGGTCGCTTTGCGCGTGCTGCGGGCGATTATAAGGGCTTCCGCATCTCGCCGGAACAGGATGCCATGACGCTCGCGTTCGCGGCGGCCGCCGTCGAGACCATGGCGCTGGGCCAGCAGACACAGACCGACATCATCTCCATCGGCCTGTCCGCTACCGACTATATCGGCCATAGCTACGGCACCGAAGGGACCGAAAGCTGTATCCAGGTCGATCGTCTGGACCGGGAACTGGGTGCCTTTTTCGACCGGCTCGACAAGGACAGCATCGATTATGTCGTGGTGCTGACCGCGGATCATGGCGGGCATGACTTGCCCGAACGGCATCGCCTGAACGCCATGCCGATGGAGAGCCGCGTCGACACCGCGCTGACGCCCAAGGCGCTGAACGCGGCCATAGCGCAGCGCACCGGCCTGGCGGGCAAGACACTGATCTGGGGCGATGGACCGTCGGGCGACCTTTATTTCGACAAAGGGCTGACGTCCGCCCAGCGCGCGAAGGTGGAGGCTGCCACGCTCGCGCTGCTACGCGTCCATCCGCAGGTCGCCGCTGCCTTTACCAAGGCGGAAATCGCTGCCACCCCCTCCCCTGCCGGTCCGCCCGAAAACTGGACTCTGATCCAGAAGGCGCGGGCCAGCTTCGATCCGACGCGGTCGGGCGACCTGCTCCTGCTGCTCAAATCGCGGGTCATGTCGATCCCCGAACAGGCGGTAATGGGTTCAGTCGCCACCCATGGCAGCCCATGGGATAGTGACCGCCGCGTACCGATCCTGTTCTGGCGCAAGGGTATGCGCGGCTTCGAGCAGCCGCTGGGCGTGGAGACGGTGGATATCATGCCCAGTCTGGCCGCGCTGATCGGCCTGTCGATCGCGCAGGACCAGATCGATGGGCGCTGCCTGGATCTGATCGCGGGCGAGGGAGATAGCTGCGTGGGAAGATGACGCGGTGTTAGCGCCGCACGTTCTTGGGCCGCTGCAGGCAGATTTCTGCCCGCAGCCCGCCTTCGGGGCGATTGATCAGCGTCAACTGCGCGCGTTCCAGTTCCACCGCTTTCTGTACGATCGCCAGTCCCAGCCCCAGGCCGCGCGTATTCCGCTGCCGCGCGGTATCGAGCCGGGCGAAAGGCTTGAGCACTTCGCCGATCTGGTCGCGCGGTATGCCGGGGCCATCATCGTCGATACGGATCAGCACCTCATCCCCCACCCGCAGCAGGGAGACGCGCGCCCGCTGCCCATAATGGAGCGCATTTTCGATCAGATTGCGCACCGCGCGTCGCAGCGAAAGCGCATGGATCTCCATCTCCAGATGGTCCGGCCCGCTATAATCGACATCCTGCCCATGATCCTGAAAAGCATCAACCACGGTCGCGATCGTGACGGCCAGGTCCGCCCGGACCAGAGGCTCAGGATTCTTCTCGCCGCCCAGAAAATCGAGCAGTGATTCGATCATGGCGCCCATCTCTTCGAGATCGCCGTCCATGGCTTCGCGGACATCATCCTGCCGTACCGTTTCCAGCCGCAACTGCAACCGGGAAAGCGGGGTGCGCAGGTCATGGCCGACCGCCGCCAATGTCTCGGTGCGTTCGTTGATTAGGCGATGGATGCGGGTCTGCATCGCGTTGAAAGCGCGGATCAGTTCGCGCACGTCGCTGGTTCCCGCTTCCGGCAGGATGACTTCGGCACCAAGCCCGATCTTTTCCGTTGCGCGCGTCAGTTCCCGTAGTGGTGCCAATGTGCGACGAATCAATATCCATCCTGCCACCAACAGCGCCAGCACCGGGATCAGGGCGAGGCCCATTCGGCCGATGGTGAAGGCCCATTTGCCACCGCCATGATGCATGCCGAAATAAAGCCAACTGCCATCGGGCAGTTGCAGTCCGCCGTTGATTTCCGAATGGCGGCTGGGCGACGTGAGCCGCAGCCAGAGGCGCGAGCGTTCGAGTGTCGGCTCCCACGCGATGATCTGCTGCCGCATCCGTTCCAGTTCAGGCGACAGCGGCGGCGGCGGCGGCGATGCAGCCGACCAGTGGACATCGTAGCGATCGGTGGTCAGTTGAACGCCCATGGCGCGTCGCTCAGCAGGCGGCTGTTCGGTCAATAATTTTCGGGCGATGACTAGATGTTCGGCCAGCCGCCGTGCTTCGTCATCCTGCAGCGATATCTGGCTTGCCCGTTCGTAGATCAGCGTGCCGACGGCAAATTCCAGCGTCAAGGTCAGGAGCAGGATCGCGAAGAGGCGGCCAACCAGCCCCAGCGATCCGTGCATGTGCCACCTCAAGCGCGGCTGACCTCTGCATTGAACATATAGCCTACGCCGCGCACGGTCGTGATCGGAGCGCCCCGATCCTCGGTCGATAATTTGCGACGCAGGCGACTGACCAGCACGTCGATGCTGCGATCGCTGCTGTCACCCATGCGGGTCCGCGACAGTTCGATCAGGCGCTCGCGGGCGATGACCCGCTGTGGATGGCTCAGAAAACTGCCAAGCAGATCGAATTCCGCGCCCGTCAGATCGACCAGCCCGCCGGTCGGGGATCGCAACTCGCGGCGCGGAAAATTCACGACCCAGCCGTCGAACCGCGCTTCATTCTCGCGATGTTCGTCCGGGCCACGCTCAAGTCCCACCCGGCGCAGGATGGCCCTGATGCGGGCGATCAGTTCGCGCGTGCCGAATGGCTTGGGCAGATAATCATCCGCACCCAATTCCAGGCCGACAATCCTGTCCGTTTCGCTGCCCTTGGCGCTGATGAAAATGATGGGGACATCGCTCTTGCGGCGGATCTGGCGGCACAGGTCGATGCCGTTGGTGCCGGGCAGCATGACGTCGAGCACGACGAGATCGACAGGGCCAGCATCGAACGCAACCCACATTTCCGGGCCAGACGAAGCGGGACGCACTTCATAACCATGCTCCTGCAAAGCACGGGCGGTCAGAGTGCGAAGCGGCGGGTCGTCTTCGACGAGGATGATCGACGGAGCGGTCATGAATGCTGCAAGGCGCGTGATGTCATGGCCATGGGATAGGGCCGACCGTTTCGGGGGTCAACCGGATCAGACGCACCGGACGCTTGCCAGCGGCTTAGCAACAATTTGTCATGCGTGAAGTAAAGCCACGCAGATGCGAAAACGCCGGGACCAGTTGCTGGCCCCGGCGTTCCTTAGGCTATTAGAATGCGGCCGAGATCGAGAAGACCACCTGGCTGCGGGCAATCGAAGAACCGTCAGCGTCAGAGAAGTTCGGACGCAAATAATTTTCCTCGACGCGCGCGATATCCGTATCGACATAGGCGATGCCCAGCGTAAGCGGCGTACCCGGAACAGCGACATCCGCGCCTACCAGCCAATCGACATACTTACCGGTTGGAGCCAGTGACGTACCATTTGGCCCCAAGCCTGGGTTGCCATTCGAATAACCGAGATGCGCTTTCAAAGTGACCGGCGTGTTAGGCACAGAACCGCTAACATCTGCCCAGATGTAGAGATTGTCTTCCTTATCTCCCACGCGGCTCTGCGGCGTATTCGACCAGTTGCCGAGCGCCTCCTGCTTAGGCGCGTAAGCAACGCCGACCAAACCCTTGACCGGCCCGATTTGGCTGGAAAGCTTGACATAAGGCTCTGCGAAATCAGTGATGTCGAGACCACTGGGGTACATATACCAAGTCAAGCCAACATCGAGCGTCGTCGTCTCGTTGAGCGGAATAGCGTAACCGGCGAACAGGTCGAGTTCCATGTTCGCGCCGCCGAATGTGCCCCAGCCTGAAAGATTGGAACCCCAGGCACCAGCATAAGCACCGGATTCATGGCTGACAGTCAAGCCACCTTGAATAGCCATACCCTTGTCCGTCATGGAAACGCCGCGGAAACGATAGTCAGAGACCATCGCTACACTGCCGGTCACGGTGACGGGGCTGGTGGGTTCTTCCTGAGCAAAGGCCGGTACGCTGGACATGAGCGCAAGGGCGGCACAGGCGATTTTATACTTCATGAACATTCCCCTTTACGAAAGAATGTTCCGTCCTGCTTCCACTCAACCCGAAAGTCTGTTGCTTGCGCACTCAGTGCCGGTGGATGACCCTTGCCTATTCAAAATAGCCCCACAGTCAAACAGGTTTTTCTCGCATCTGCGAGATGGCGCGTATCGCTGTTGCATAACGGGCACAGTTCAATGCGTTGCCACGCTGATACAAAATCAAAAAAATGCCGCCGCGCCGGGGGTAGTGGCGCGGCGACACCCTGTATCGCCCGATATTTTGAAAAATCAGGCGACCAGTTGGCGCATCCGTCCGGTCGCACCGAACAATTCCACCGGAAGCCCGCTGCCGCGCCGACGCTCGACCCATTCGCGGACCATCTCTGCGGTCGTATGATCGATATGGCCCAGACGTTCGACATTGAGGATGACAAGGCCACCCTTTGGCAACGAATCGAGCTTTGCCGACAATTTGGGTAGCGTAAGGAAGGTCGCGCTGCCGCGCAGAGCCACTTCATGCGCATCACCCCGGCTTTCATCCTCCAGCTTGAGGCGCAGGCGGCTGAGGTGAGGGATGAGTTCCAGCATCGAAAGGCCGATACCCACCAGAACACCCGTCAGCAGGTCCATGGTAACCACGCAGATCAGCGTGGCCGCCCAGACGATCGCGGGCAACGGACCGTAACGGTGAAGCAGGTGCCGGACGTGATCGACGCTGACGAGGCGCACGCCGGTCACGACGAGAATGCCAGCCAGGGCAGCCATCGGGATTTCGCGCAGCAGCCAAGGCAGCAAGGCGACAAAGCCCAAAATCCAGACGCCGTGCAGCACCGCCGACATGCGGGTCTTTGCGCCCGCCTGCACATTGGCCGAGCTGCGAACGATAACGCCGGTCATGGGCAATGCACCGGCAAAGCCGCACAGCAGGTTGCCGACGCCTTGAGCGCTGAGTTCCCGGTTATAATCGGTACGCACGCCATCATGCATCCGGTCGACGGCGGCGGCCGACAGCAATGTTTCGGCGCTGGCAATGAACGCAATGGCGATGGCGATCGTGATGACCGCAGGGTCCATCATCGTCGCGAACAACCCTGCGTCCGGCAGGCTCACAGCCGCCACGATCGATTCGGGCACTACGACCCGCGCGACGGGAAGGGCGAGGAAGAAGGCAACTAGGGTCGCAAGCAAGACGCCCACCAGTGCGCCGGGGACGAGCTTCAGCGACGCAGGGCGGAACTTCTCCCAGCCGAGCATGCCGCCAATGGTAACCAGGCCGACGGTGAAGGCCGTTACCGTGTCGCCAGTGGAAAGACCGAGCAACTGCGCAGGCATGGCCAGCAAATTGGCTAGACCGCTCGACAGGGGCGTATCGTCGAACAGCACATGAAACTGGCCAACGACGATCAACACGCCGATGCCAGCCAGCATGCCATGGACGACGGCCGGCGAAATCGCACGAAACCAACCGCCGACGCGCATCAGGCCCGCCACCACCTGGATGGCACCCGCCAGAATCAGGATCGGCCCAAGTGCGGAGAGACCCTGTTCGCGCACGATTTCAAAGACGATGACCGCAAGACCAGCGGCGGGTCCGCTGACCTGCAGCGGAGAACCCGCCAGCAGGCCAACGACGATGCCGCCGATGATGCCGGTAATCAGACCCTTTTCCGGCGGAACGCCGGAGGCAATGGCAATGCCCATGCAGAGCGGCATCGCCACCAGAAAGACGACGATCGACGCCGTGAAGTCGCGGCCGAAGGTGCCGCCGGAAAAGGCTTTCAGCATGATTTACTCCGCCGCCAGGGCATATTCGCTATCGCCAGCCAGTCGACGGGCGTGGGGAAGCGCGATCGGCATGGGCTGATCCTCGCGGAGCGGCATGAAGCGGCCGGTATCGCCGTCGAGGCCCAGAACTTGCCCGGCATGAATGTCCACATACCAACCGTGCAAGGCGATATCACCACGCGCGATGCCCGAAGCGACCGATGGATGGGTGCGCAGATGGGCCAGCTGGACGACAACATTTTCCAGCGCCATGTTACGCAACTTTTCCGCGTCGGTCAGCGTGTCGGGATAGCTTTCGCTGCAAACCTGCTGCGCGGCATGGGCATGACGCAACCAAGCCGCCACGTTGGGCATTTTGGAGAGGTCGGCATTGGTCGACATCGCCTTCATCGCACCGCAGTCGCTGTGGCCACATACGATGATGTCGCGCACGCCCAACACCATCACCGCATATTCGACGGTGGAGGTGACGCCGCCATTCTGCGTTGCATGCGGCGGCACGATATTGCCGGCATTGCGGCATACGAACAGATCGCCCGGCTGTGCCTGCATGATATGTTCGGGGACGATCCGCGAGTCGGCGCAGGAGATCATCAGCGCCTTGGGGCTCTGCCCATCGCTGGCCAGCCGATTGTAAAGCGCGCTTTCATTAGGAAACACATGCTTTTCGAAGCTGAAGACGCGGCCTAGAAGCTCGTTCATGGGGTCTATCCTTCTATTGCTATGCCGGTCAGGGGGCACCGGCTCAGTCTCGGACAATAGAGGTCGGGTTTTGCTGCGTCGCAGCGGCTTTGTTAAAAAACATGTCTGGATGGCAAAATCGTTACGGGGTGATCGCCATCGCGAAAAACCAGCAATTCCGGGCGTTTTAGTGGGTCAGCGTCGCTCCACTGCCGCGCTGAACATATAGCCTGCACGTCTTACGGTAACAATTGGGGCAGGTTCGTTGCCCCATTGCAGCTTTCGACGCAAACGGCTGACCAGCACGTCGATGCTGCGATCGGACGATGGCGCGTCGCGCACACCTGCCAACTCCATCAGTCGCGCGCGCGTGAGCACGATTTGCGGATGATCAAGCAATACGCCAAGCAACGCGAACTCGGCCGCCGTCAGACCAACAGTCGCGCCGGCCGGATCAGCCAGGGAGCGGCGCGAAAAATCCACAGTCCATCCGTCGAAGAACGCCATGGATTGGCGCGGCAGGCCGATCGCGCGCTCGCCCCGCCCCCGCCGCAGGACGGCACGCAGGCGCGCAGCCAGTTCACGCGCGGAATAGGGTTTGTTGATATAGTCGTCCGCGCCAAGCTCCAATGCGACGACGCGATCGACCTCCGAACTATTGGCCCCCACCAGGATCACCGGCACCTCGCTCCGCGCACGCACGTCTCGGCACAAGTCCATGCCATCCGCGCCGCGAAGCGCGGCGTCCAGCACTATGACGCCAACGGGCATGGTGGCCAGCGCCTGAAAAATTTGGGCAGCACCACCGCTTGGCACAACTCTAAAGCCGGTTTCCTCCAGATGCGTGCGGACCGCTTGCTGCTGCGCGGCTTCCGTTTCCGTCACCAGGATGAGCGGCGGGGTCATGCCCAAAGATCGTGCCATCCACACTTGCCTCGATCGCCGATCATGCGCGTACCTCCAGAAACAGACAGACGCCCCCAATGCGCCCACAACGCGGCCGGACTTAGATCGCCTGAATGTCTCTGAAATTTGCCGAACGTTACAAATTATTGCGCAGGCGACACAGCAGCGTCAAACCGACGATAATTCCGGCATTTTCGTCCCAATCTGCGGTGGTGCAGCGGCGGGGAGATGCGCCAGCATGGTGGCGAGCCACAAGGCGTCGGTGCCCGCGCGATGGCGTGTGGGGCATCGGCGATCGGCGATCGCCACGGACTCACGGACTTGCGCATCGTCGGCGTGCCGTTCCGCAACAATCGCGGACACATGCTCGATCAGGAAGGGCGTAGGTCGCCCCGCAGCGGTGGCGAGCGTGTCCAGCCATTGTTGATCGATGCGGCTGTCGGCCACCACGCGCCGACCGATTGCGGCATCGCTCAGCAAGGCTAATACCGCATCGACATCCAAGCCCTTTTGCACGAGCGTCGATCGATCAAGACCGTGCAAAGCCTGCGCCTCCTGCGTCCAGCCCCAATCTTCCCAATCCTGATGCGGCCGTATCAACCAACTGCACGACCAGCCTTCCACCGCAATGCCGACCTCGATCGGGAAGGACCGACCATGGCGCGGGAGGCAGGACGCCTCGAAATCAATGGTCAGGATAGACACGGATGTAGCTCCACTGTGCGCGTGACCCGGTTTATCCCGGCCTGGGTGCCCGCATCGATACATCCCTTTCGCGCTCGACTGTGTCAGAGCGAAGTCAGCTAGCGATAGTTCCCGATAAAATTGCGCCGGGCGAGGCTGGCGAGCGACGAACAGATGGGCGTGCCTGGAGGACGCGGGAAAGGCCATCTGCTAATCGGCATGTCCGACTCCACATGTAGGATCACTCATGACCGTCATCGCCGCCTATCTCTATCGCAATGGCCGCCGCGTCAGGCCGGTGACGATCGACGAGCGGATCGACTGCGCGCATGACAAATCCGAATTTGTCTGGATCGGCATGGCCGAACCGACGATTGCGGAAATGGAGACTCTGCGGCGCAGCTACGACCTGCACCCGCTGGCGATCGAAGACGCCATCAAGGCCAATCAGCTGCCCAAGGTCGATATTTATGGCGACCAAATCTTCGTGGTCGCGCGCACCGCTCATGTCGAGGAAGGCAGCATCTGTTATGGCGAGACCGCGATCTTCGTCGGCCATAGCCATATTATTAGCGTCCGCCATGGATCGGCTCGTGCCCATCGCGCCCTGCGGCAGGAATTGGAAGCCGTGCCGGATCGACTGGCGCAAGGCGTGGACTATGTGCTGCATGCCGTCCTCGATTTCATCGTCGATGGCTATCTGCCCGTCATCGAGGGCGTGGAGGACGAAGTGCTGGCGATGGAGCAACAGACCGTCGATCAGTTCCTGGGGCGGGAAGATATAACCCGGATCTTCAATCTGCGCCGACAGGTCATGCGTTTCCAGCGTATCCTGACGCCCATGCATGAAGTCGCCAACAAGTTCGTCAAATTGGACCTGCCGTGCATCGACGCGGATACGCGACCCTATTTCAGCGACGTGCGCGATCATGTCCGCCGGGTCCAGACCATGGTCGATGATCTGCGCGAGATATTGATGTCCGTGTTCGAATTCAGCAACCTGCTCGAACAGCAGCGGACCGGCGCGATCACTCGGCAACTTGCCGCCTGGGCCGCGATTCTGGCGGTGCCGACCGCGATCGCGGGCATATATGGCATGAATTTCGACAATATGCCCGAACTGCGGACGCGCTACGGCTATTTCGTCGTGTTGGGCGTGATCACAATCATCTGCAGCCTACTCTATGCCCGCTTCCGCAAGCTCAAATGGCTGTAGGAAGATGGTGCACCCGGTAAGAGCGATTTCGAACCCGTCAGGGTTCGCAAGGCCGAACGGCCGCCCGAGCTTATGCGAGGATAGACAAGCGGGCGGATGCCCGCGCCGGCGCTTGAGGCCAAAAAAGATGGTGCACCCGACGGGATTCGAACCCATGGCCCTTAGATTAGGAATCTAATGCTCTATCCTGCTGAGCTACGGGTGCACACATCGGTCGCTCTATTATGCGCGAACGGTGCGGTCAATTCTTCGCTTCGGGCGGGATGACCGGGAAAGGTAACGGCGCGACTTCGACCCCCTCGGCGATCAGCGCCTTGGCCTCCTGCGGCGCGACTTCGCCATGGATGCTGGCGCGATCCTGCTCGCCATAATGCATGGCGCGGGCCTGTTCGGCAAAGCCGCGCCCGACCCAGGTTGATCCCTCCAGCGCCTTGCTTTGCGCCTGCGCCAGCGCATCGACCAGCGCCCGCATCTTCGCCTCGTCGCCGCCATTGGCGACCACCGGGGTTGTGGCTTCTGGGCGCGGTACCACCGCGCGACTATTGCCCTTGGCCGCAACGGCCGGGGCCATCACCGCTTTCATCACGCGCGCGTCACCACAAAGCGGACAGGCAATCAGGCCGCGCGCCTGCTGGTCGGCATAGTCGTTGCTGGAGCCGAACCAGGCTTCGAACACATGGCCCTGCCCTTCGCATTTGAGGTCGAACACGATCATGCGAGCGTCACCTGCGCCGGGATCGGGCGGCGATTGGCAATGGCGGGCACCCGCCCCCGCACAGCCTCGATCCGCGACAGGTCGAGATCGACGAGCGCCAGCCCGGCCGTCTCGCCCATGTCGAGCAGAACATCGCCCCATGGATCGACCACCAGGCTATGGCCATAAGTCGTCCGGCCATCCGCATGATGACCGACCTGCGCTGTCGCGATCAGGAAGCAGCCCGCTTCGATCGCGCGGGCACGCAGCAGCACATGCCAATGCGCCTGCCCCGTCGGCACGGTGAAGGCGGCCGGTGCCAACAGGATCGTTGCCCCAGCATTAGTCAGCGCGCGATACAGGTCCGGGAAGCGCATGTCGTAGCAAATCGAAAAACCCATCCGGCCCCAGGGTGTATCCGCCGCGACCACTTGCTCCCCCGGTCCATAGACCGACGATTCGCGCCAGCTCTCGCCCGTCGCCAGATCGACATCGAACAGATGGATCTTGTCATAGGTCGCGCGGATCGCGCCGGTATCGTCGATCAGGAAACTGCGATTGGCCCAGCGCCCGTCCGTTCGCTCGTCCTTGAGCGGCAGTGAACCGATATGCACCCACAGCCCTTCGCGCGCCGCCGCCTCGCACACTGCCGCCAGCACGCCATCTTCCGCCTGGCAACGCAAGGTCGCCGCCGCGCGCACCCGGTCCCGATCCAGATAGCCGGCCATTTCGGGCGTGAAGAGCATGTCCGCCCCCTCGCCCTTGGCGCGCGCGATCATCTCCACAATCGCGGCGGCATTGGCGGCGGGGTCGATGCCGCTGGTCATCTGGAACAGCGCGGCGCGCATGATGGTCAGAGGCCGAGCAAGGCGTCGAGCTTGCCCTGTCGGTTGAGCGTCGCCATGTCGTCGCTGCCGCCGATATGGGCGCCATCGATGAAGATTTGCGGCACGGTCACCCCGCCATTGCTGCGCGCCAGCATTTCCTCGCGCTTGGGACCGCCCATGCTGATGTCATATTCCTCGAACGTGACGCCCTTGTCGCGGAACAACGCCTTGGCGCGCGCGCAATAGCCGCAAAATGCCTTGGTATAGATTTCGACCTTCGCCATATGCCTGTCATACTCCTTAGCGTCCGAAATTGGGCGCGCGCACCGCTTTGTCAATCCGCAGCGTCGCGCGGCAAGGCCCGCGCCCAGCACAATAAACGCACATGACTGGCCCCGCCACGATGCAAAACCCTTGCGCAGGCTCCGGCTGTCGCGCCGCTGGTGTGGACATCGTCGATGAGCAGTATGCGCCGCCCCTTCACTCCATGCCTATCCGCCAGCGCAAAAGCACCGCGCACCGTCTTCGCCCGTGCCGCCGGGTTCATGCCCCGCAAGGGCTGGGTCCGACGGGTCCGCAGCAACAGATGTTTTTCGACCCGGAACCCGGTCAGGCGGCCCAGATGATCGGCGATCAGCGCCGACTGGTTGAACCCCCGCCCCCATAATCGCCAGCGATGCAGCGGCACCGGCACGATCAGCGGCGGATCGTCGCCATGATCGGGCACATGCCGCACCATCTGTCGCGCAATCAGCCGCGCCAGGCCGATCCGTCGTCCATATTTGAGCCGTAGCGCAACGGTGCGCGCGACATCGCCATAGGCCAGCACCGCCCGCGCGCTGTCGAAGGGCGGTGGATCGGCGAGGCACCGCGCGCACTCCGCCCCCTCCCCCATATCATGGGGAAAGGGGAGGCCGCAGCGCGCGCAACAAGGTTCGCCCAGCAACTCCATTCCGCCCCAGCAATCGAGGCAGAAAGCAAAATCCTCCTGCACGATCGCGCCGCAACCGGGACAGCGCGGGGGCAGCGCATAATCGACCAGCGGACGGATCGCGCCCTTGAGAAGCGGCAAGACGGACATCATCTGCTTGTCCCCGCTTGCCGCCCGATGCACAAGGCCCGCCATGACCGCCCCCGACATATTCGACCGATCGCGCCGCGCCCAGGGTCGCGACCGTATGATCGCCCGCTTTGCCGATCACGACTTTCTCTATCGCGCCATGCTGGAGGAATTGCTCGACCGACTGGCCGACGTGCAGCGCGACCTGCCCGAAGCACTGATGATCGGCTGCCCAGATGGCAGTGCAAAGGCGGCGCTGGAAGCGATGGGCAAGCGCGTCGCCTGCATCGATCCTGGCTTCCTCGCCGCGCGCGGGGCAAACGGCGTGCAGGGCGACGAAGATGCCCTGCCCTTTGCCGATGACAGTTTCGACCTCATCATCGCCTGCGGCACGCTGGACAGCGTCAACGACCTGCCCGGCGCGCTGATCCTGATGCGACGCATCCTGCGACCCGACGGATTGATGCTCGCCGCCTTCAGTGGCGCGGGCAGCCTGCCAAGGCTCAAGGCCGCATTGCTGGCGGGCGAGGGCGACCGGCCAGGCCAGCATATCCATCCCCAGATTGATGTCCGCGCGGCCGGCGATTTGCTCAGCAGAGCGGGCTTTGCCATGCCGGTCGCCGATGGCGAGACGCTCGTCGTGCGCTATGGCGACATAGTGCGGCTGATGCGTGACTTGCGCGGCATGGGCGCGGGCAACCGGTTGGCCGAGCAACCACCGCTACTGAACCGCGAAACGCTGGCAAGCGCAGGCGCGCATTTCGCGCAGGCAGCGGACGCGGACGGCCGGACGGCTGAACAGATGGCGATCGTCTATCTGTCCGGCTGGAAACCCGACGCCAGCCAGGCCGCCCCTGCTCGACGCGGCAGCGCCACCGTGTCGCTCGCCGCGGCGCTCAAGGGTAAAGGCTGATCATGATAGCGGAAATATCTGCGAAGGTTTCGCTTCCTCGCCGAGCGAAGAGCCATACACGTCCACTCAGCCAGATCTCACCTTGGAAATGCCAATAGACTGACGCATTTCTCCTTTTTTGCGGTCGACAACATGCCAATTGCCAGTCATTGGAAACGCGATGCAAGAGCCAGAAATTGATCTGCCAGGCGGCGATGGCCGAACCGCTGATTCAGTTGAACCCGCAGGCACTTTGTTTGTCATAGAGGAGATGCGGCAACGTTTGACGACTCTAGAGCAGATGACGGCGGAGATTATTGGTCGGATCGATCAATTGCAGCATCTGGCTGAATTGTCATTTGCAGAAACCCACGCCCGTCGCCGTGACGACGCGACGAAGCCTCAAGGCCAATCAAGCTGGTCCAGCGCAGGCTTTCCCCTCATCCCCCGCAACATGCCGGTATTTTTCGGCACGCTTCGCGATAACCAAACTGTCGGTGTCGATGATATATTGGTCAGCGGTTGGTACGCCCGAGAAGAATGGGGTGTGTGGGGTCGTGATTCAATTCAGCAACTGCGGTTCGCAATGGAAGGCTACGGCGGCGGATATGCAACCGTCCACCTCGCCCTCCAATGCTTCGTACCACCAGGCATGAGCCATCAGAATATCGATATTTTAGCAAATGGCTATTTCCTCGGCAGTTTCGATCTACCTGGAGGATTGCAGATAATAAGGTTGCGGTTACCTCCCTCTTGCATCTGTAACGGTGATATTTTGTTGCAAACTCAACAAGATAAATCATTCTCTCCTGCCGCCTTTGGCGACAGTCTAGACACCAGAGTGTTAGGGATTGGACTCATATCTATCGACGTTGGTTGAAGGATCCAATGAGTATTGCGGTTAGGCAAGCATACGCGTTATCATGATATTTTGAGGCCTAAGATTGGCCTGAAATTATGGTATTCATGATTAATTTGCACTGCCCTTGACTTACGATTTATTATTTTATGGGCAGACCACAATGAACGGTACCAACTGATCAAATTCGACCGTTTGACATCAGATAAAATAGATAAAATTGAATTTTATTCAGTAATTTCATATGGTGATATAAAGACAGACGAAACTTAATATATATTGAACTATATTTATTTAAATCTACAGAAATTTTCTGTATGAATATTACAAAAATACGATAATTTTCAAAAAAATTTGCATGATAATAAGGCTATATGCTAAATTTTCTCATTTTATTATTTTTCTGATTTCTCTATTTCCGATTTTGCATTTCTATTGTTATATTTGCAGACAAATTTTACATTTGACTCCTGCTACATAGGATATTGATTTTCGATCAGAGGTAACAGCGAGGTCTTCATCAAGGTATTACTTATATCGTTGTTAGATAAGCGCTGGAACTAGGGCCCGGGCTCATTAATTGATCCAGAATATAACGGTTGCGGCGGTGGAAATGGCGGACATGAATGTATAGGCCCAACGATCGTAGTGCGTGTGAATGTGCCGCCAGTCCTTGAACTTGCCGAACATGTTCTCGATCTTGTACCGCTGTCGATAGAGCGCCGTGTCGTGTGGAATGGGCACTTCCGGGTTTGCCTTTGACGGGATGCAGACCGCGATCCTGCTGTCGACCAGTCCCGCGCGGAACCAGTCGGCGTCATAGCCTTTGTCGCCCAGCAGGACCTTTGCCTTCGAGAAGACATCGATTATCAGCGCAGCGCCCTTATAATCACTCATCTGGCCTTCACTGAGCAGGATGATGAGCGGTCGGCCTCTGCTATCACAGACGATCGTGTCCCACAGCGTGGTGTAGGTTCGCTGGGATAGCCACAGCGACCTCCGGCTAAGCCGGATTGATCATGCTGCCATGGCAGGCAACGTGATGATGGGATTATCGCTTAAACCTGAGACGCTCTCAAGTGTCATGTAGCGGCAGCGTTGGACGGCCCATTTGCCGAACATGTTCTCGATCTTGTACCGCTGTCGATAGAGCGCCGTGTCGTGTGGAATGGGCACTTCCGGGTTTGCCTTTGACGGGATGCAGACCGCGATCCTGCTGTCGACCAGTCCCGCGCGGAACCAGTCGGCGTCATAGCCTTTGTCGCCCAGCAGGACCTTTGCCTTCGAGAAGACATCGATTATCAGCGCAGCGCCCTTATAATCACTCATCTGGCCTTCACTGAGCAGGATGATGAGCGGTCGGCCTCTGCTATCACAGACGATCGTGTCCCACAGCGTGGTGTAGGTTCGCTGGGATAGCCACAGCGACCTCCGGCTAAGCCGGATTGATCATGCTGCCATGGCAGGCAACGTGATGATGGGATTATCGCTTAAACCTGAGACGCTCTCAAGTGTCATGTAGCGGCAGCGTTGGACGGCCCATTTGATGGCATGGACCACCCCCATGCAAACGATCATATTATATGGTGCCATTAAAGTGGAGGAAGCGCGATGTCAGTTGTTACGATTGGCCTTGATCTGGCCAAAACGGTTTTCCAAGTTCACGGTGTAGATGAGGCCGGCTTAACCGTGCTTCGCCGAAAGCTCTCTCGGGCCGATATGGCGGCCTTCTTCAAAAAGCAGCCGCCGTGCCTAGTCGGAATGGAAGCGTGTTCTAGCGCGCATCACTGGGCGCGCTTGCTTGTGGAGATCGGCCACACGGTCAAGCTCATTCCACCTCAGTACGTTAAGCCGTACGTGAAGCGGAACAA
The DNA here is from genome assembly GCF_032227065.1 of Sphingobium sp. SA2. Classification (NCBI taxonomy): domain Bacteria; kingdom Pseudomonadati; phylum Pseudomonadota; class Alphaproteobacteria; order Sphingomonadales; family Sphingobiaceae; genus Sphingobium; species Sphingobium sp. SA2. Next base: position 1,595,560 of record NZ_JAPMXX010000006.1, on the reverse strand, counting down.
GACGGACGCCGCCGACGCGGAGGCCATATGCGAGGCCGTCGCCAAGCCGAACATGCGGTTTGTTCCTATCAAGACGAAGCAGCAACAGGCGGTTCTGGCTTTGCATCGTGTCCGCAGCCTGTTGGTCCGACAGCGAACGGCGACGATCAATGCACTGCGCGGACTGCTGGGCGAATACGGGCTTATCGCGGGCAAGGGCGTGCGACAGCTCGCGATATTGAGCGAGCGTCTTGCAACCTCGGACAAGACCGTCGTCCCGGACGAAGCGCGAGAAGCGTTGCGATGTCTTTTCCGGCACATCGACACATTAACCGATAAGCTTGGCGAGATGGAGAAGCGGATCGTCGCCTGGCACAAATCAAACCCGGACAGCCAGCGTCTGGCTACTGCTCCGGGCGTGGGCCCAATTACGGCGACAGCGATTGTGGCAGCCGTCGGCGATGGCAGTCAGTTCAAGTCTTCCCGTCATTTTGCAGCTTGGCTTGGCCTGACGCCACGGATTCGAGCGAGCGGGGGAAAAGAGAAGATTGGTCGGATCAGCAAAGGCGGCGATCGATATCTCCGAACGCTCTTGATCCATGGAGCTCGGGCCGTTGTAGGAACAACGTTCCGCAAGGACGTGACACCTCGGCCCTGGCTTAAAGCTTTGGTCGACAGGAGGCCCGTGAATGTAGCCTCAACAGCCGTCGCTCACAAGACGGCTCGCTCGATCTGGGCCATGTTGACCAGGAATGAGGTATACCGCCGTCCATCGCCTTTGCCGATGGCGGCCTAACCAGTTCGGCGCCGATGTGATGGTGCCGACTTGCGAGGGCAACGACAGAGTATGGCGAACCGGTATCACCGGGGATCGACAAAGGTCACTGAAATGATGCGAACCAATTTGAGTTCGTCCATTTGTCCGGCCGTCGATCCGCGGAAACCATAGGGGCCTGCGGCGTGTTATGCCGCACAACAAGGCCGGATACACGACCGCAAGATCCGAAATCGTCGAAATCTGTTGAAAAGCCTTGCAAGGTGGGGGTGGTCCATACACGTCGTTCTGTTCCAGAAGGATAGCGCCGACGAGACGGGTAATCGCCTCTTCGTTGGGGAAGATACCGACAACATCGGTGCGCCGCTTGATCTCGCCATTGAGCCGCTCGATCGGATTGTTGCTGTGCAACTTCGTGCGGTGTTGGGCTGGGAAGGTCATGTAGGCCAGCACATCCTCCTCGGCGCTGTCCATCAGAGTAGCGAGTTTTGGCACGGTAGGGCGCAATTGATCGGCGACGCTACGCCATTGGGCCTTTGCGGCCTCTGGAGTTTCCTGGGCGAAAGCGGTGGCGATGAATGCCGACACGACCCGGCGTCCACTCTTGCCGGCATGGGCCAGCGCATTGCGCATAAAATGAACCCGGCATCGCTGCCAGGTGGCGCTGAACACTTTGGCGACGGAGGCTTTTATGCCTTCATGGGAATCTGAGATCACCAGCTTCACGCCGCGCAGACCGCGACGAGCAAGGCTGCGTAGAAACTCGGTCCAGAAGACCTCCGCTTCGGAATGACCGATCGCCATGCCGAGCACTTCGCGCCGGCCATCGCTGTTAACGCCAACGGCAATGATGACCGCGACAGAGACGATGCGACCGGCTCGCCGCACTTTGATGTAGGTCGCGTCCATCCAGAGATAGGGCCAGTCGCCTTCGATCGGACGATCGAGAAAGGCCTTCACCCGCTCGTCGATCTCCACGCACAGTCGGCTGACCTGGCTCTTTGAGATCCCACTCATGCCCATGGCTTTGACCAGATCGTCCACAGAGCGGGTCGAGATCCCCTGGATATAAGCTTCCTGGATGACGGCCGTCAGTGCCTTCTCTGCCATACGGCGGGGCTCCAGAAACCCTGGAAAATATGTTCCCTTGCGCAGCTTGGGGATCCGCAGCTCGACCGTCCCTGCTCGCGTCTCCCAGTCCCGATCCCGATAGCCGTTGCGCTGCGCGAGGCGCTCAGGATCTTTTTCACCATAGGCAGCGCCGGTCGCACCGCCCACTTCCAGTTCCATCAGCCGCTGCGCGGCAAAGCCGATCATGTCGCGTAGAAAATCGCCGTCGGCTGTCTTCCCAACCAGAGCGTGCAGGTCCATCTTGTCATTGGTCATCGGAGGTCTCCGTAAGTTGAGCTTCGCAACCCAAACTTATCCGAAGTTCGCCGGTGACCACCCGCGAAACTGACCGGCCGCTACAGCGCTTTATCGATGAGCGCGCGTCCGGTCAGCTTCGCTACCCTCAAAACCTACACCACCTCCTGGGACACGACCATCACAGACAGCGTGTAGCTTGGAGTTCAGGCCGCCTTTGGTGCGTCCGATACGTCGGGGAACATCCCCTTTTTAAGTAGGCTTGCCGCCGTCCGGTGTGCTTTTAGGTGGGTTGCATCGATCATCAACTGGTCTGGCTTCCCGCCCTTTGTGCCAAGCCTGCTAAAATCTTGTTGAAAACGCCAAGGCGGCTCCACCGGATGAACCGATTGTAGATCGTCTTGGGCGGACTGTACTCTGCGGGCGCATCTCGCCTCCGCAATCAGTTCCTGGTCACAAAAATGATCTCACTGATGATCCGACGATCATCGACACGCGTCACCCCGTGCGATAACGGAAAATACGGCTCAATCCAGCGCATTTGCGCCTGCGAAAGCCAGATCAAATCACTCATTGCTGCGCCTCCTTGCACCGCTATTGAATCAACCAAACATCACCTATTTAAGCAATTTACTAGGTCCTGATCCTAGATGCCTGCTGGATCACGTTGGAAGGTATTCAGCAGTTCAGGCGAACTGATACATGTTTCCGGCAGTCATCAGCGGACTCGGAATCTGACGTAACATGTCAAAAAAAGCTAATATGCAGCCCTATACTTCCTTCTCAAAAAGGGCGAACTATTGGTATGAAATGTAGATCTAGAGCATAGCGATATATCAGTGAGAAACTTCGACTTGACCCAGCAAAGTTTGGTTGGTCATTTTCGCCCGCAAGGGCGACTATCCGGTCTTTCTACGTCTCCCAATTTGGCCACGATACGAAATCCCGGTTGGCTTCCTTATTGCAATCAGGATTATGTCCTCGCCGGGCGACGTGAACGGACGCAAAATACCCCCGCAGGAGAATTTTATGTCGAGCATTGATACCTTTCGTCAAGTGACGAAAAAATAGGCGTTCTGATTGCAGTGCGGCGTATTTTACGGCTACTGCTTTACCAGGCGTAGGGGAATCACAAGTCGTTCGTGATCCGAACAGGCTAGGTGGGCTATTTCTTCGGCGCGGGGATCTTGAGGGAGCGAAATACGGGCATATGGCCAATCTGATCATCACTGGAGGAGCCGGCTTCATCGGCGCGAATTTCGTCCGTCACTGGCGCAAAGCGTCTCCCGATGACGGGATCGTCGTCCTAGATGCGCTGACCTATGCAGGCAATCCTGCCAACATTACCGATGTGCCCAACGTCGAATTGGTCGTCGGCGACATTTGCGATACCGACCTCGTTTCCCGACTGATGGCCGATCATGATATCGACACGATCGTTCATTTCGCGGCGGAAAGCCATGTTGATCGATCCATCACTGGCCCTGACGCCTTTGTGACGACCAATGTCATCGGCACGCACAGCCTGCTCAAGGCGGCCAAGACCGCCTGGCTCGACAAGGGCACCGGCCGCCCCCATCGCTTCCACCATGTCTCGACCGACGAAGTCTATGGCACGTTGGAACTGGATGATGCGGCGTTCAGCGAAACCACCCCCTATGCCCCCAACTCGCCCTATTCGGCGTCGAAGGCGGGATCGGACCATCTGGTTCGGGCCTACCATCACACCTATGGGCTGGAAACGACGACCAGCAATTGTTCGAACAATTATGGTCCCTACCAGTTTCCCGAAAAGCTGATCCCGCTGTTCACCATCAATGCGCTGTCGGGCAAAAATCTGCCTATCTATGGCGATGGCATGAATATCCGCGACTGGCTGCATGTCGAAGATCATTGCATCGGCATCGAACTCATTCTGCGCAAGGGCCGGATCGGCGAAACCTATAATGTCGGCGGCGGGCAGGAATTGCCTAACATCGAAGTGATTCGCGAAATCTGTCGCGGTGTGGATGCCGCTTTCGAGCGCAATCCAGGCCTTGCCACCATCTTCCCCGATGCACCCGCCGCGCAGGGCCGCCCGTCGATCGACCTGATGACCTATGTGCAGGACCGCAAGGGCCATGACCGTCGCTATGCCATCGACGAAACCAAAATTCGCAGCGAATTGGACTACGCTCCATCGCGTGATTTCCCGCAGGGTTTTGCTGATACGCTCAACTGGTTCCTGGATAACCAAGACTGGTGGCGTCCATTGATGAACCGTGCTGAGTTGGGTGGCTAATAGAACCCGACCTCCTTCGAACCGCCTGAACCAAGGCGGAGTGAGCAAGTTATCAAGGACCTTTGATGAAACTCAATCTCATCATACCCGTTTATCGCAATGTCGAGTTGGTTAAGACTTGCCTCGAATCGATAAGCGCAAATCTGGATGAAATTCGGGCATATAATCCTAAGGTCATCGTTATTAACGATTCGCCTGATGATCAGGCCGTCAATAAGTATCTTGCCGACTGTCACGCAACGGGTCTGATTGACATCTATATTCGTAACACTGCCAACGTCGGCTTCGTTCAGAGCGTCAACAAAGGGTTAGCAATTAGCCGGAAAGATGGCGCTGGCGCCCTACTGATCAACAGCGACACCATTACCTACAAAAATACGTTGATGGAATGCGTTGCGGTGATGTTATCGGATCCACAGATAGGTTTTGTCTGCCCGCGGTCAAACAACGCCGCTATCGCAACATTCCCCCAGGCTCCAAATAATTTATCCGGCATCGCGACCACCCCGGAAATATGCTATATCAGTTGGGAAACAGTCTACCGATATTTACCCCGCTATACCTTAGCGCCCACAGCTGTCGGCTTCTACATGCTCATTTCGCCCCAAGTCGTCGCCAATTTTGGCTATCTCGAAGAGGCCTTTGGCACAGGCTATGAAGAAGAAAATGATCTCGTTATGCGTGCTGGCAAAGTAGGTTATCGCGCTGCGCTCGCTAATCACGCCTACGCCTATCATTCGGGATCGGCGTCTTTCATGCTTCACGAAATCGACCTGAAAGGCCAGCAACAACATAATCTTCAAAAGATTATGGAGCGGCACCCCGAATTTTTGCCGCTAGTTCGAGATTTTGAGCGGTCGCCAGAATATCGGGCCATGACCCAAGTCAAAAATTTGGTACCCACTGTTGAAGGTAAGCTTAAGGTTGCTCTGAACTTACTGACAATGGGACGTCATCACAATGGTACTAACGAACTAATCGTTAATTTCTTACGCTGGTGCGATAAAAGAGAATTTGACGAATTTGAAGTTTATGCCATTTGTGATAATTCCGTCGCTGAATTTCACGGCATTGATCAACTTGAACATGTTAAAGTTCGAGCTGAAATATCGCCAACATATGCCGCGGCTATCTTCTTTGGACAGCCTTTTGACCTACACCATATAAACGTGATGGAGCATCTGGCTCCCATTAATATATATGGAATGCTGGATGTAATTGCGCTGGATTGCAGCAATCTTCGCCATGATAGCAACGTGGAGCCGTTGTGGTCCTACGTTGCACGTAACGCGAGCGGCCTGTTTTTCATCAGTCAATTTGCCGAAGACACCTTCCGCCATCGATTTCTTCGGAAAGACCGGTCTGAAAAATTTACCCGTCTTTTGCCTACCAGCCCGAAATCCTATGCCTCTCGCTATGAGGGCGTCACGTTCGGGAGAGAGCATGTACTTGTGATGGGGAACCATTTTGCACACAAGGCGGCTGGTAGCACCGGCAGAATCATTGCCAATGCTATTCCAAGCGTTTCCGTCATTGTTATGGGGCATGGGAGCGAAACGCCTCTCCGAAATCTACGCGAACTCCATGCTGGCGTCGTTCCTGAAAAAGACATGAACGATATTTTGGCAGGAAGTAGTGTGGTCATTCTACCATCATATTATGAGGGGTTTGGCCTTTCACTTATGCACGCCCTCGCACTAGGTAAGCCTGTGGTTGCTCGCGACATTCCAGCTACACGCGAGATTCTTGCCACCTTTTCATCGGCTGAAGGCATATATCTCTATGAAAGCGACAGCGAACTACCTGAATTAGTGCGGGCTGCTGTGGCTTTCGGCCATTCTGCCGTGGTCGAACGTGAACCAAGCGACTGGAATGAGTGGTCACGGGGACTATTCGAATTTGCCACCAGCCTGACGTCTAGTCCTGACCTATATGATCGACTGATGGACCGCATTGAGGACGGGGACACGTTGCGTTTTCGTCATTCGGTCGGAAATGCGGCATCGCAATCTTCTTCCCTCGCTTCGCCTTCTGCAAGAGATGATGTGGGTGGAGGTGCAACGCAAAAAATTTGGCGCGAATCCGATGCCACTGTCGATGTTGCTTCGATCCTTGCGCTAGATAATGAAGCGTTCATTGAGAAATTTTATCAACACGCACTTGGTCGTCGCGCTGATCCCGCTGGTCTTTCGCACCATCTTGCGCTGTTAAGCAGTGGCGTGACAAAGATCGACATGCTTCGTTCAATCCTTGAGTCGCCGGAATTTAAGGAGCGACGCGCGAGCATTACGGTGATTGGCGGAGAATTATTAAAGCGTAAGAGCAAGCGTCGCCGATTGTTAATATCACGGGATTGAGCTAATCTTTCGATCCCGGTGGGCTAGGTGATCGGCCAAAAAGTCATTCCAGATCATCGAGAAGCTCTTGACCGAATGAGCATCGCCGCCTATCTGCGACCTCCCAAGCGCGGCGCATCCTCGCTTATAATGCCCGATCGTCTAAAGGTAAGACAACGGACTCTGACTCCGTTAATCGAGGTTCGAATCCTCGTCGGGCATCCAAAATACTTCCATCCATCCAGTAGAAGTTTAGCTAGGATGCATCGTCCATCAGGCTGCATCGCCCCGTACAATAGCTATTTGGCGCTGACTTCGGCGACTTTGCCGTGGAAGAGCCAGGACTTCCGACGGGTCCTTCTCAAGGCGCTCAACCGCATTGGCTACAAGCAGCTCAAGCCCTTCTTCGCTCAGCAAACCGCCACGGATCAGACACCGATCCACCAAAACGCGACGAAACGCTGAATAGAGTTTCAGGTCCGGCTGACGGGGTGCCACCCAAAAATCATCCAAATTGCCCTGGTGCACAACACCTGGCACTTTGTAGACTGCATGTCCCAGCACCACGACTGGCTTGCCGCTGTTCAGAGCCAGCGTACCCACAGTGCTGTTGACGGTCACCACGCCCAAAGATTTGCTCACTACCTCGGCAATGTCCCAGTCAGGTAGGTAGGATACACGGTCTGCCACGCCGTAATGTTTAGCAATCCGGTGTGTCAGCCTGCGCCAGGCGACAAGACCTGCATCCAGTGGATGCCGTTTCACCAAGAGAGAAACGCCTTCGGGCGCATGCTGTGCGAAGCTCTTGATCACGAAACGCAACGCGGCGCGCATGTTACCAAAGGGCGAATGAACCCGGATCTGATAGTCGGAATTGAGCTGGAGCGGCAGCGTGAAATAGGGCTTGTCTTTGACCGCTTCCCAAACGGCCGCCGAACGCTGAATTTCGCTCTGCCGCGTCAGTAGCTTGTAGCACCAGGCAACGGATTCGAGCAGGAAACTGTGCGGACGATGGGTCTGATAATAGGGAAAATAGGGCCGCATCCAGGCCGATGCCATGCCGTTCCGCATGGTATTGCGCGCGCGCGCTCGAAAAGTCGATGGCACCGGCGGCAAGTCGCCATCATAGGGAGAGAGCTGCTCGGCCTGATCAAGATACCATTGCGGATCGAGCGGCAGGGTGGAATTGCCGTTCACTCCGTCATCCTGCAAGGTCAGGAAGTCAGGGCGGATATAGCCCTCCTCCATCACATGGACACGCAAGCCCCGCAGCCGCGCCATGCCATGCGCGGACGCATGGTAGGGGCGGCAATCGCCGTAGAGAATAAGGTCGGTGACGCCATGATTGACGACGAAATCATCGAAGAATAGCGGCCAGTTGCGGAACGTGCCGCGATAGTCCGTGGCGTCCCCCGGCCAGTCGATCTTGTCGCCGCCATTGATATTGATCCGCAGGGCTATATGCCCACGCGTCCGAAGGGCATCCGCCAGCATTGCGAAATAGGGGCCGTGCGGCCCTTGCAGAAAGAGAAAGGTCTTGGTTGGCACGTCAGCCATGAAGATACTCAGCCGTCAAAGTCATAAACCGTCGTAACTTTCCCTGCATGGACCGCAACCGGATCAGCCATGTCGTTGGTGGCACAGCGCCATTTGCCAAGCGATCCGTCATCACTTCAGGGCCGCAGGGCAACCGGGTTACCGGGTCCAGATACCGTGGATAGAGAATGAGGGCGGCGGCGACAAGTTCGTCCAGCAACAATTGCCGCCCGCGCCGCGCAACCGGTGGGGCAAGATCGCGCGTCAAACCCCAGCCTGCGTAGAAAGGCATACCATGCACCGTCACGCGACACCCTCGCATCAGAGCCTCGAACCCGGTCAGCGAAGACAGGACATGGACTTCATCGACCGTCTGCACCAGAGCCATGAGCGGCGAGCCACGGTCGATGGCATCGGCATATGTCAGCACGGTCGCATCGGCCAGATGCCCTTTGCGATGCCCCGCCTCCACATCGGGGTGGGGGCGATAGATGATCCAGGCATCGGGCTCGGCGCGTCGCACCCGGTCAAGAAAATCGAGATTGCCCGCGACCCCTGCCCCGCCAAGTTGCACCGACAAATCATCATCGACCTGCCCGATCGCCAGCACCGTGCGGCGTCCGGTGGGTAAATCAGGCAACCGCCCCGTATCCTGCCCATATTTGGTGACCCCGCTGACGCATATACGCGCGCGCAGGCGTGCGGCACGTTCCACAAGAGCGGGGGAGAAATCCTGCGTCGCCAGCAACGTTTCCAAGTCATTGGCGGCCAGTGCATTATAATAGATGCCGCTGCGGTCCACGACGATCGATCCCGGCGGATGCAGCGCCGCACCCAGCCCGCGTGAGCGCAGGAAGCCATCCTCCACCCGCACGAGTTGCACGCCCTGCGCCTGCGCGTCCGCCACCAGCGTCGATGGCACCCGCGAAGGCCAGATGGCCAGCGCACCGCGCCCATAACGGGCACGACGCAACCCCTGCGCTGCAGACAGGAACGGCGGTGAACGCTGTCCATCCCAAAGAAAGTGGCGCATTGCCTCCCGCTTCCAGAAGGCCATGCCACAGGCGGCTGCGATCCCTCGATTGCCGTCCAAATGCCGCCGCCATTCCGCCAGTTGCGCTACCGCCTGCACCACATCGACAGGCGCGCCACTGAAACAGTCACGGTAGCGGGCCGCGGCAATGCGCCGTTTCAGCGTCGCGCGGAGCATGGCAGGATCGATCCGCACGCCATCCGGGCCAATCACTGGCACATCCAGCAGTCCAGCAACCAGCGCCACGTCATCGTCGGCGCTTGCCTTTATGCGCCGTGCTTGCGCGACCTGTGTCCAAGGGTCGTTCGCTCCGGCCCAGAATGCCCCACCGACGCGCGCGTCTCGGATCAGGTCGAGCAAGTCGTCAGCAACCTCGCCTTCGCACTCGATGGCCGCCTCACTGATCGCAGCGACCGATGGCGCAATGCCGGGAAACGGGGGCGACCGCAGAAAGGGCGGGAAAGTTAGGGGCTGGCGCGCAGCCCCTGCTGTCATATCCGAAGGCGATAGCGTCACTGTTCATCCATGCGCGGCGGCCAGTCGCAGGTCAAGAAACAGACTCTGTCACTTCTTCCAGAAGACCCGTGATAATGTCGAAATAGTCGCGCCAGGTCGGCGCGCGCCACTGCGCAATACGCGCGCGCTGCGCCGCGCGTTCCGGCGAATCCTCAGCGACATAGGCACAGATTATCCGCATCCAGCCTAATCCATCGAGTGGATCGAGATAATCGGGTGCATCACCGCCCACTTCGCGATGGGCGATAATGTCGCTGCAAATGACCGGCACACCCGCCGCGAGCGCTTCGACGACGGGCATCCCGAACCCTTCGATGAAGGACGGCATCAGCATCGCGCGGGCATGGGCGAGCAAGGCCTGCATCCGGTTGTCGGAAACCTCGCCCGCTTCGATCACATGGCCACGCAGCACTTCGCCGCGCTCCAGCATGTCGATGACATTCTCGTTTTCCCAGCCGCGCCGACCGATCAGCACCAGCATGGGTGCGTCATCGCCCATCGTCTCGATCAAGCGCCGCCAGATATTGAGCAGCAGCAGGTGATTTTTGCGCGGCTCTATGGTGGAGATGTAGACGAAATAGGGGCGGTCGGGGACGTCCTCGCGCGGGGCGCCGAATATGTCGGGCGCGTCTGCGCCGAAATGGGCGACGCGGATCGCTCGTCCCTCCAGCCCGCGCCGCATATGCGGGGCAAGCGCGTCAATCGTCGCCTGGCTGTTGCCGATGATCCCATGGGCAAAGGCATCGATGGACCGCACGCGCCGCACATGCTCCTCCGCCCCCTGCGGTCGGGCGAACTCTGGATGGCTGAGCGGGATCACGTCATGCACCAAGGTCACGAGCTTCGCGCCTTCCGCCCGCAGGATCGCGCCGACCTGCTTGGGATCGTCCAGATGGTGTGGGGAAACCTGCAGATAGATGCGTGGTCGGGTAGCGCGCGGCACCGGGCGCGGCCGGGTGGCGAACATATGGCGGATCGCCGCCGCTTTGCCTTCGGCCGCATCATATAAGCCCGGATTGCGCCATTTAGCCGCTGTCGAGGCCAGGAATTGGCGCACCGCGGCGCTGTTCAGCCGCCCATAATAGCCGCCCGCCGGATGAACCGCCGCAAAGGACAGGCGATCGGGCATGCGCTCCAGCAATTCGCGCGCATAGACATATTCGACCCGGTCAATTCCGGTGGGTGCTGCATGAAAGGAGCGCGAGAGCAGCCGCGACAGATCGAGGATGATCTCGCTATCGCCCGCGCCGCCGGTCAGGTTTGGGCTGGCACGCTTGGACCGCAGCGCGAGCCGCGCGCCGGGAGCATTGAAAGGACGCAGCACCATGTCAGCGCGCGCCGATGATCGGGAGCCAGACCATCAAAGTTGCGCGCGGATCTCGTCGGCAAGCGCGCCGAGCGCGTCGGCATCGGCGAACGCGCCCTGCCCATGCGCGGCAAAGCCGACGGCCTGCCCATCCCAGCGGGGCACGATATGGACGTGCAGGTGGAACACCGTCTGTCCGGCCGGTGCGCCATTGAACTGCGCGATATGCAATCCGTCGGGCTTCAGTGCGGAACGGATGGCACGCGCGATCTTCTGCACCGTCGCCATCACCTGCGCCAGCGCCTCCGGCTCAATCTCCAGGATGTTGCGCGCCTTCGACCATTTGGAAATGACCAGCGCATGGCCCTTAGACTGCGGCTGTATGTCCAGAAAGGCGAGCGTGTCGTCATCCTCATACAGCTTGGTCGCCGGGATTTTCCCCGCGATGATCAGGGCGAATGGATTGCCCGCATCATAGGTGCCATCGAGGCTCATCAGCCGCCCCTTATTGCACGAAATGCGCGGTGGTTTTCGCAGCGATATCCTCGGCCGTGACGCCGGGGGCCAGTTCGACCAGCTTGAACGGGCTGTCATGGTCGGGGCGCTGGAAGACACACAGGTCGGTGATGATCATGTCCACGACATTGCGGCCGGTCAGCGGCAGGGTGCATGCGGGAATGAATTTTGGATCGCCGTTCTTGGATGTATGCTCCATCACCACGATGATCTTCTTGACGCCAGCGACCAGATCCATCGCGCCGCCCATGCCCTTGATCATCTTGCCCGGGATCATCCAGTTGGCGATGTCGCCATTTTCCGCGACCTCCATCGCGCCCAGCACGGTCAGGTCGATATGCCCGCCGCGGATCATCGCGAAGCTGTCCGCGGAGGAGAAATAGGCGGTCTGCGGCAATTCGCTGATCGTCTGCTTGCCCGCATTGATCAGGTCGGCATCCTCCTCGCCTTCTAACGGGAACGGGCCAATGCCCAACATGCCGTTTTCCGACTGCAACATCACTTCGACCCCGGCGGGGATATGATTGGCCACCAGCGTGGGGATGCCGATCCCTAGGTTGACGTAGAAGCCGTCCTTGAGTTCCTTTGCCGCACGCGCGGCCATTTCGTCACGAGTCCAGGGCATCTTCACTTCTCCCCATCGGTGGGCAAGGCCCACCTTCTATCCATTGGAAAAACATCGTCAAATCCGCCTTTGAGGCCGCTGCCGTAGACGGGGTTCGGCAGGATGAACCAGCCCCTCCCCCATAAGGCCGCCATCGAAGGCGATGCCGTCGCCGCACGTCGGGCGGCAACCGGTTGACCAGCGTTGAACAGATCGGAAAAATCACCGAGCTGGTCGCCACCCATGGCGATCACGCAATAGCGCCCGGCAATCGTGGCGCGGCGGCCATCCTTGCCCGATCCCATGGCATCATCGCCCTTCAGGAACAATGTCTGGCCATGCACCGCCTGCCCAAGGCCCGCCGCGCTGATCGCCTGCGCCGTGGCAGCTGCGTTGGCGGCAGACCGATTGGTATTGAAGACCACAGTCACGCCCGCCGCCCGCAATTGCGCCAGCGCCGCGACCGCGCCCGGCACCGGACTGACCGCACCCGCGCCGGTGCGCTCCCACGCATCCCAGGCCGCTTCGTCATAGCCTTTGCCCGACCGCGCATCATGATATTCATAGCCGATGTTCAGCAGCACGGTTTCATCGACATCGAACACGGCGGCCAAAGGCTTGTCTCCGCACGGCACGAAGCGCGGCTGGTCGAGCGACGCACCCGATGCCAGCACGACGGACTGCGCCGGTCGTGCCTTGGCCGCCGCGGTGGCATGGGACACCAGCATGGCAAAGGCCTGCACCGACAGCGCAGCCGCCTCGCCCGACCCGTAGAGATATTGCATCCCGGCGGGCGGATTGGCGGGCGGCGGGGTGACAGTCTGGGGGCCGGGCGCACAGGCGGCAAGCATCGCCAACGACGATGCTACCGCTAACGCGCGCAGCGCCACTGCTCTCACGCCGCTTCCCGCTGCCTTACGGTGCGAAATTCGATCTTTTTGTCATAGGGCGCGCCGACGATCATGCGCTTCACATAAATGCCGGGCAGATGGATCGTATCGGGATCGAGTGAGCCGACCGGCACCACTTCCTCGACCTCGGCAACGCAGATCTTCGCGGCAGTCGCCATCGGTTGGTTGAAGTTACGCGCGGTCTTGCGGAAAATCAGGTTGCCGCTCTCATCGGCTTTCCAGCCCTTGATGATCGCCACGTCGGCGAAGATGCCGCGCTCCAGGATATAATCCTGCCCGTCGAAATTCTTGACTTCCTTGCACTCGGCCACGGCCGTCCCGACGCCCGTCTTGGTGTAGAAGCCCGGAATGCCAGCGCCCCCTGCGCGGCAACGTTCGGCCAGCGTCCCCTGGGGGCAGAACTCGACCTCCAGCTCGCCCGCCAGATATTGCCGCTCAAACTCTTTGTTTTCGCCGACATAGGAGGAGATCATCTTCTTGACCTGCCGGGTGCGCAACAGCTTGCCCAGCCCCTCGCCGTCGATCCCGGCATTGTTGGACGCGATGGTCAAATCCTTGACGCCCGAATCGCGGATCGCATCGATCAGCCGTTCGGGAATGCCGCACAGCCCAAATCCGCCCGCACATAGATGCATCCCGTCGAAGAGGAGGCCTTCCAGAGCCGATGCCGCATCAGGGTAGAGCTTGTTCACCATCGCTTATTCTCCTCCTCAACTTGATCCTGCCCATAGGGGACAAGCGGGCCACCGGTCAATTTGCTGCGATGGCGAAATCCGCGCTCAGATCAATCCTGCCAAAGGGCTGGACGGGTCGGCATACATACGCTTGCCCATGCGCCCGGCGCGATAGGCCATACGGCCCGCCTCGACACCGGCCTTCATCGCCGCAGCCATCAGCACCGGGTCTTTCGCCTCGGCGATTGCCGTGTTCATCAGCACCCCGGTACAGCCCAGTTCCATCGCCTGCGCCGCTTCCGACGCGGTGCCGACCCCTGCATCTACCAATACCGGCAGCTTGGTGCCCTCCACGATCAGCCGGATCGTCACTCGGTTCTGGATACCCAGCCCCGACCCGATCGGCGCGCCCAGCGGCATGATCGCCACTGCGCCGACATCCTCCAGCCGCTTGGCCGCGATCGGATCATCGACGCAATAGACCATCGGCTTGAAGCCTTCCTTGGCCAATATTTCGGTCGCGCGCAGCGTTTCGACCATGTCAGGATAGAGCGTCCGCGCTTCGCCCAGCACTTCGAGCTTCACCAATTCCCAGCCGCCCGCTTCCCGCGCTAGGCGAAGCGTGCGGATGGCGTCCTCGCCCGTAAAACAGCCCGCCGTATTGGGCAGGTAGGTGATGACCTTCGGGTCGATATAGTCGGTCAGCATCGGTGCCTTGGGGTCCGACACATTGACGCGGCGCACGGCGACCGTGACGATCTCCGCCCCCGACGCAGCGACCGCCGCCGCATTCTGCTCGAAACTCTTATATTTGCCGGTGCCGACGATCAGCCGCGAGCGGAATGTTTTGCCCGCGACGCTCCAGCTATCGTCGGCCGCTGGAGCGATGTCGCCACCGCCGACGAAATGCACGATTTCCAGCTCATCACCATCCTCGACCATCACGTCCTGCAACGTCGAGCGCGGCACGACCGCGAGATTGCGTTCCACCGCCACCTTTTCCGGCACGAAGCCCAGTTCGCTCGCCAGCGCGGCCAGCGTCAGCCCTTCACGCACCCGCCGATGCTCGCCATTGATGTGGATGGATATGGTGCCGTCGACGCTCACGATATGCGGTCCCGTTCTTGCAAAAAGGAAACGTGCCTCGACTTGGCGCGGCACGAAAGGCTAAGGATTGAGCCGCATATAGGGGCGGCATCGCCCCAGCCGCAACATGCAAGGGGGATCGCCATGGCGGATAGTCGCAAAATCTATGTTCTCAACGGCCCCAATCTCAATCTGCTGGGCACGCGAGAGCCAGAAATCTATGGCTATGACACGCTCGACGACATCGCCGAACGAATGGAGGATGCCGCAACCCGCGCCCATGTCGTCCTCGATTTTCGCCAGTCCAATCATGAAGGCCATCTGATCGACTGGCTACAGGAAGCCCATGGCGAAGGGGCACATGCGGTCATCATCAATCCCGGCGGCCTGACCCACACCTCGGTCGCGCTGCATGACGCGATCAAGGCGATCAGCGTGCCGGTGATCGAAATTCACCTGTCCAACCCCCATGCCCGCGAGCCTTTTCGCCATAAAAGCTATGTCGGCATGGCGGCGAAGGGGACGATCGCGGGCTTCGGGCCGCTCTCCTATATGCTCGCGCTCGAAGCTGCGCTGGAACTATAGCATCGGCGGATACGGCGTTGCGCTCGATCGGCCGGACGTTACAAAGTTGCGCTTTGCCGCAAACCGGCATAGGCGCTGGCCGCTAGAGATACGTTAGAATGGCAAACAAGGGTCAACCATGAACGACAAGCAAGACAAGGGCGCGATGCAGGTGGACGTTACCCTGGTGCGCGAACTGGCCGCGCTGCTGGACGACACCAACCTGACCGAAATCGAGGTCGAAGACGGCGATCGCAAGATCCGCGTCGCCCGCAAGGCCGGGGCCATGGCCCCCGTCTATGCCGCGCCGCCCGCAGCGCCCGTCGCAGCGGCCGCTCCCGCCGCTGCGCCTGTAACGGCAGCCGCTGAACCCGCCATGCCCGCCGGCACGCTGGTCCGCTCGCCGATCGTCGGCACCGCCTATCTGTCGGCCGAACCCGGCGCCGCGCCCTTCGCCCGCATCGGGTCGCAGGTTGCTGCGGGTGAAACCGTGCTGATCGTCGAAGCCATGAAGGTCATGAACGCAATTCCCGCGCCGGTGTCGGGCACGGTCAAGGCCGTATTCGTCGACAACGGCCAGCCGGTCGAATTCGACCAGCCGCTCATCGTGATCGAATAAGGCCGCTATACCCCATGGCCATTGAAAAGCTGCTCATCGCCAATCGCGGCGAAATCGCGCTCCGCATCCATCGCGCCTGCCATGAAATGGGCATCAAGACGGTCGCGGTCCATTCCACCGCCGACGCCGACGCCATGCATGTGCGCCTCGCCGACGAGGCGATCTGCATCGGGCCGCCCGCTGCGCGCGACAGCTATCTGAACGTCGCGGCGATCATCTCCGCCGCCGAAATCTCCGGCGCGGACGCGATCCATCCGGGCTATGGTTTCCTGAGCGAAAACGCCAAATTCGCCGAGATCGTCGAAGCGCATGGCATCGCCTTCGTCGGGCCAAAGCCCGAACATATCCGCACCATGGGCGACAAGATCGAGGCGAAGCGCACCGCTGGCGCGCTCGGCCTGCCGCTCGTCCCCGGCTCCGATGGCGCGATCAGCGACCTGGAAGAAGCCAAGGCGATCGCGGAGAAGGCCGGCTATCCGGTCATCATCAAGGCCGCGTCCGGCGGCGGTGGTCGCGGCATGAAGGTCTGCACCTCGCCCGACGATCTGGAAACGCTGATGCAGCAGGCCGGGTCGGAAGCGAAGGCCGCGTTCGGCGACGCGACCGTTTATCTCGAAAAATATCTGGGCAACCCCCGCCATATCGAAATCCAGGTGTTCGGTGACGGTAAGGGCAATGCCATCCATCTGGGCGAGCGCGACTGTTCGCTCCAGCGCCGCCACCAGAAGGTGCTGGAAGAAGCCCCCTCCCCGGTGCTGGGCCAGGCCGATCGCGAGCGTATCGGCGGCATCTGCGCCAAGGCGATGGCCGACATGGCCTATCGCGGCGCGGGCACGATCGAATTCCTGTGGGAAGACGGGGAATTCTACTTCATCGAAATGAACACCCGGCTGCAGGTCGAACATCCCGTCACCGAGATGATCACCGGCGTCGATCTGGTGCGCGAACAGATCCGCATTGCCGAGGGCAGGCCGCTGTCAGTCGCGCAGGAAGATATCGTCTTTTCGGGCCATGCGATCGAATGCCGCATCAATGCCGAAGACCCCCGTACCTTCGCCCCCTCGCCCGGCACCGTGACCAGCTATCACGTCCCCGGCGGCATGCACGTCCGCGTCGATAGCGGGCTGTATCAAGGCTATAAGGTGCCGCCTTATTATGACTCCATGATCGGCAAGCTGATCGTCTACGGCCGCACCCGCGAGGGCGCGATCATGCGCCTCAAACGCGCGCTGGAGGAATATGTGATCGAGGGGATGAAGACCACCATTCCGCTGCATCAGGCGCTGCTGCGCGATCCTGAGTTCCTCAACGGCGACTATACGATCAAGTGGCTGGAGGAATGGCTGGCCCGCGATGGCCAGCCATGAAGGCAAGCATCTGGCATAACCCCCGCTGTTCGAAATCGCGCGAGGCGCTTGCGATCCTGCAAGCGACGCCGGGCGTGGAGGTCGAGATTGTCGACTATCTCAAGACCCCTCCGAGCCGCGCCGAACTGGAAGCGCTGTTCGCCAAGGCTGGCGTCACCCCCGCGCAGGCGCTGCGCAAGGGAGAGGCCGTGGTGAAGGAGATCGGCCTCAATACGGACAGCGATTCGGACATACTTCATGCAATGACATCGCACCCGATCCTGATCGAGCGACCGATCGTGATCACGGAAAAGGGCGCGGTCATTGCCCGGCCGCCCGAAAAGGCGCGTGACGTTCTGTGACGCTGGAGCGAAGGGCAGGCGATGTGCCTGCCCTCCGCCTTCTCAAAAGCGATATTGCAGCGTCAGCGTGACGTTGCGTGGCTCACCGAAGGCATGTTGGTTGTAGAAACCAATCTGCGAATAATAATGTTTGTCGAACAGATTTTCGACATTGACCTGAGCCGACAGGCCAGGCTTGAACTCATATCGGCCCATCAGGTTGACCAGCGCATAGGGCTTGACCTCCAACCGTTCCGCCGCGCCCGTCACCGGATTGACCGCGTCGGTATAGCTTAACCCTTCCCAATTGACCCCGCCGCCTATTGTGAGGCTGTTCAACTTATAGGTGGTGAACAGGCGCAACAATTTTTGCGCATACAGCGTGTTGATACGCGCGCCGTTCGCATCCTTGGCCCGAAACTGGGTGTAGTTGCCGCTGACCGACCAGCCGGGCAGCAGTTCGCCATTGGCCTCGACTTCGAATCCGGTGCTTCTCGCGCCCTTGATCGCGCGATAGGCTTGCTCATTTTCCGTACCCGGCACGGGGACGTCGCCGTCCAGCACGCCGAAATTATCCTGCTCGATGCGGAAAACCGACAGCGCCGTGTTCAGTCGCCCGCCAAAGAAGCTGCTCTTGAGCCCGACCTCATAGGTGCTGCCCGATAGTGGATCGAGGAACTGGCCGTTGCGGTTCCGTATCTGCTGCGGCTGGAAAATGTCGGTATAGCTGGCATAGAGCGTATGGCCCGGTGCAATATCGTACAGCAGCCCGGCATAGGGCGTGAACTTGTCGCGGATGCCGTAATCGATCGCCATGCCATAATAGCCGCCGGTGCGATCCCAGCTGTTCAGTCGCCCGCCCAATATGAGGTTGAGCGAATCCGCGAGATTGACCCGCGTCGATGCGAAATAGCCCCATTGCTTGGTGGCGAGGTCCACCTGATGGCTGCGCGCGCCCCAGGTCGGTTCGGCATAGCTGCCATCCCAGGTCAGGAAATTACCCGGCGTCGCGACATTGCTGCGCGCATAGCCGAAAAAGTCCATATCCTGCTTGGCATAGCTTGCCCCGACCATCAATTCATGGTCGCGACCGAACAGCGCGTAGCTGCCATTCAGCCGGATGCCGACATCGAACTGGTTGCGCCGCGCGTCAAAGCGACTGGGCGAGGCCGTCATGCCAAGACCCGTATCCTTGTCCGGCTGCCCCGACAGGAACAGCAATCGCATGTCGCTGCTGTTCTGCGTATAATTGCCATAAACGCGCAATTGCCACCGTTCGCCGAGTTGCTGCGTCGCATCGGCAAAATAGGTGGCATTTTTCGCGGGCCATGTCGTCCAGTCCGCACCGATGCTTTGGGACCGGCTCCAATCCGTGCGCGAACCATCGGAAAACCAGGTCGGCAAGCCGCCCCATTGGGTGCCGCTGGCATCATGATCCTGATAGCTGGCCCCCAAGCGCAGATGCGTGTCCACCGTGACATCGGCGTCGATCACGCCGTACAGGACGAGTTTCTTGTTGTGGAGGCGGTCAATGAAACTGTCGCCTTCCTCATATTTGGCCACGACCCGTCCGCGCACGGCGCCATCGGCGGTGATGGGCGCACTGATGTCGCCCATGACGAAAATATTGTCCCAGCGGCTTGCAGAAGCGGTCAACGTTCCGGTCAGATGGTCGCTGTCGGCATGTTTGCGCACCAGGTTGACCGAAGCCGAGGGATTGCCGACGCCGGTCAGAAGACCCGTGGCCCCGCGCACGATCTCGACCTGTTCATAGATGATGACGTCCAGATTGGATTCGCCCGCGCTGAAGCCCTGGTCCCATTGCACAGGGATGCCGTCAATCTGATAGATATTGATGTCGAAGCCGCGCGCCGAAAAGCCGTTGCGCGAACTGTCCAGCGCCTTGACCGAAACGCCCGCCGCATTGTTCATGACATCGCTCAGCGTTCGGATCGCCTGATCCTCCATCCGCTGCGCCGTCATCACCGTGACGGACTGGGGCGTCTCCTGAATGCTTAGGCCCAGTCCCGTCGCTGACCCCAGTTTCTCATTGGTGGTGTAGGAACCCGTGACGATGATCTGGTCTGCTTCCGTCGGATCGGTCGGCGCAGAGGTCTGCGCCTGTGCGGGCGCGACGAGCAACAGCGCAAGCGGCGATGCCGTGATGGACAAAAGAATGACGTGCGACTTTGGCATGACGATGCCCCCCGATGATCTGCTTATATTGATATTGCGAATGATTCGCGGTCGCCATATGCGTTTTCGCGCCCACACTGTCAATCGCCATGGATTGCGTCACCGTCACCGTCGCGTAACATGAGGATGATTGAGCGCTTGCTTTGGCGGACGGAAGCCGTAGCTTCACGCCTCATGGCAAAGGAACCGGCATTGGCGACCATCGCGGTCTACAGTCTCAAGGGTGGCGTGGGCAAAACCACATTCGCGATCAACCTCGCCTGGGCATCGGCCAGCATATCGAAGCGGCGCACCCTATTGTGGGATCTCGACCCGCAGGCGGCGTCCAGCTGGCTTGTGTCCACCGACAGCAAGAGTCGCGATGCCGCGCAGGCGATCTTCAGCAAGGATGTCGAGGTCAGGAAACTGATCCAGCCTTCGACCGTGCCGGGGCTGGACCTGATCGCGGCGGACACGTCGCTGCGCAGCCTCGATCATCTTTTCCGGGAGATGGACAAGAAGAAGCGATTGTCCAAGCTGATCGAGAGCTTGGGCAAGGATTATGACCGCATCATTCTCGATTGCCCGCCGGGCCTCACTGAAACCAGCGAGCAGGTGCTGCGCGCCGCTGACCTGATCGTCATTCCGGTCATCCCCTCCCCCTTGTCGCAGCGGGCCATGGGCGAGGTCGCACGCTATCTGGTCGAACGCGGCGGGGCGCATGCGCCTATCCTGCCGGTCTATTCGATGGTCGATCGCCGCCGCAGCCTGCATCGCAAGGCGCTGGACGAACATCCTGGTTGGCCCGCTATCCCGATGGCCAGTATGATCGAGCAGATGACGGTGCGCCGCAAGCCGCTGGGGAGCTTCGCGCCCAATTCGCCCCCGGCCAAGGATTTTGCCGCGCTCTGGACTACCGTCGAACGGTTGCTGCGGGGCGGTTGATCAAGCGATCAGCCGTTCGGGCGCCGCCAGGAACAGAGCGCCTGCGTCGTCGGCGGACATGGGCCGTCCGAAATAGAAGCCTTGTACCTTCTTGCAGCCCAGCGCCAATACCATCGCCAGTTCCGCCTCTGTCTCCACGCCTTCCGCCGTCGTCGCCATCCCCAGACTATCGGCCAGTGTAACGACGGCGCGAATGATGGCCAGGCTTTCCGCCACATCCTTGGACGCGCCGACCACGAAACTGCGGTCGATCTTGATCGTGGTGAAGCGCGTGCGGCTGAGATAGCCAAGCGAGCTGTAGCCAGTGCCGAAATCGTCGAGCGAGAGCTGGATACCCAGCCCAAGCAACTGATCCAGCACGCGCAAAGCACCCGCATCTTCGTTCATGAACACGCTTTCGGTGACTTCCAGTTCCAGCCGCCGTGCGTCCAGGCCACTCTGCGCCAAGGCGGACACGACGGTCGCGACGAAGCTCGGATGGCTCAACTGTTCGGCCGATACATTGACCGCGATCCGCACGTCATCGGGCCAGTTCACCGCTTCCATGCAGGCGGTGCGCAAAACCCACTCACCGATGGGTGTGATCAACCGCGCTTCTTCGGCCACCGGCACGAATTTGGCGGGCGAGATCGGCCCCAGTTCGGGATGCGTCCAGCGGGCCAAAGCTTCGAAACCGACGACCCGACCGCTATCGGCCTGCACCACCGGTTGATAGAGGACGTGCATCTGGTTCTTTTCCAACGCCGCGCGCAGCGCCAGTTCCAACAGGCGGCGCTCCTCGGCCTTGGCATGGAGTTGTGGCTCATAGGCGTAATGGACACCGCCGCCATCATCCTTGGCGCGATACAACGCCAAGTCCGCGCTGCGGATCAGCGCTTCGGAATCCCGACCATCGACCGGTGACAGCGCCGATCCGATCGACGCGCCGATATAGAGGATATGGCCATCGATCTGATAAGAGGCCGATAATATGGCGATGATGCTGTCCGCCAGTTGCGCGATCGCATGATTGTCCAGAGCGGACGGCACGACCACGGCAAATTCATCGCCGCCGATCCGTCCGCAAAATTCCTGTCCGCGACAGGCCTTGCTCAAACGGCGTGCGACCTCGCTCAGCAATTTATCGCCAATCTGATGGCCTAGCGTATCGTTGACCGACTTGAACCGATCGAGATCGACCATCAGGAAAGCGCAGCCGGGGCGGCGCGCGCCTGCGGCGGTCACCGCCTGGTCCAGCACTTCGCGCAGATGGCTGCGGTTGGGCAGACCGGTCAGCGGATCGAAACGCGCCAGTTGCGCAATCTTGTCCGCCGATTCGCGCTGTACCGTCACATCCGAGGCGACGCCACGGAAGCCAAGGAATGCGCCATTATCGTCATAGCGGGGCGAGGCCGACAATTCCCACCAGCGTGTCTTGCCTGCCACCTCGACCGGTAGCACCAGATTGGAAAAGCTTTCGCGCCGCTTGAGATGGTCGGCCAGGCTGTGCAGTCCGGCGGCGAAGCGTCCGCTTTCCCACGCGCTACCCGCCAATATCTGAACCAGCGGCACGCCCTCTAACTGTTCGGGCGGCAATCCCAGCGTCTCGGCAAAGCGCTTGGATGCGCCGTTGATGCGGCGCATCGTGTCGGTCTGCCACAGCCAATCCGAGCCGCCCTCTTCATATTCGCGCAGCAGCAGGCTGACGACTTCGGATTTTTCCGCCAGTTGCGCGGTGCTGCTATGCTGGTGCGCGAATGTGCGCGCATAGATGAAGCAGCCAGCGAGCAGCGAGAGCGCATAGCTGGTCGCGAGCGCGTGCAGCGGCAGTTGCAGGCCGTCGCCGAACATAGCGAACAAGCCGCCGATGCAGGGCAGCAGAAACGCCGTCGCCGCCAGCGGCGTGGCGGCATAGCTGATCGCGCTGCAGACCATGATGCAACTGACCAGCGTCCAGAGCGCGACCAGTTCCTCTGTCTCCCCGGCATGGGCCACGATCATCATGCATCCCGCCCAGGACAGGCCCAGCGCCAAGCCCCCCATCCCATGGCGACGCAAATCCCGTGCAGTCAGGCCGACATTGGCTGAAAGGCGACGATTGCGGTCGAGCCATAGTCCCAACATTATCGTGCCGATCAGCGCCACGCTCCACCCGGCCAGCAAGATCGGCGAGCAGCAATGGGCGAAAACGGTCCAGACGAAAATCAGGCCCAGCAGGTTCATCACATGGCGGAGCAGTGCGACGCTGTCGGCGGCGCGGAACTGCGCCTCCAGCACGCGATATTGCGCGTCGTCGGCAATGGTGCCCAGACCCGTCATCGCCCGGAGACTTATCCGCGCCCGGCCATCCGCGTCGCGTTGCTGATGATCCCTCTTGCCCACCGTGCCGCGATAACGGCTATGGGTTATGATTTGGTAACCTCGATCCGACTTTGTCAGGCGGCGATGTCGTAGGGGCGGATTTCCCCGGTCAGATAGAGGTTGCGCGCCTTGGACCGGCTCAATTTGCCTGAACTGGTGCGCGGCAGGGTGCGCGGCGGCACCAGTTCGACGACGCAGTTCATGCCGGTAATGGCGCGCACGCGCTCACGGATCTGGTCGCGCAGCCGCGAGCGCTCCTCATTGTCGGAGGTGCGGCAATGGACCAGCACGGCGGGCGCTTCCTCGCCGCCCGGCGTGGTGATGGCGAAGGCGGCGATGTCGCCCTGCTTGAAGCCGGGCAATTGTTCGACCGCCCATTCAATATCCTGCGGCCAGTGATTCTTGCCGTTGATGATGATCATGTCCTTGGCGCGACCGACGATGTAGAGATAGCCGTCGCTCAGATAGCCCATGTCGCCGGTGTCGAGCCAGACGCGGCCAGAGGCATCGGCGGCCATGCAGGCGTCGGTCGCGGCCTGATCGCGGAAATAGCCAACCATCAGCGATGGCCCCGTAGTCCAGACCTTGCCGATCTGGCGCTCGCGCAGCGGGCCGCCATCTTCGTCGCGAATTTCCACGACCATGTCCTTGGCGGGCTTGCCGCAATTGACGATCGAGCGGAAGCGTTGCGGCCGTCCTTCGGTCGCGTCACCGCCGGACAGGTCGGTTTCCTCGACCAGTTCGACGATGATCCCCTCGCCCGGCGGCATGATGGTGACGGCCAGCGTCGCTTCGGCGAGGCCATAGCTTGGCAGGAAGGCGCTGGGCGAAAAGCCTGCATCGGCAAAGGCATCGACGAAGCTCTGCATCACGTCGGGGCGGATCATGTCCGCGCCATTGCCCGCCAGCCGCCAGCGCGACAGGTCGAAACGATCCTGCGCCTTGGTCTGGCTCGACATGCGGCGGGCGCAAATGTCGTAGCCGAAGGTCGGCGAATAGCTGATCGAGGTGCCTTCGTTGCGGCTGATAAGGTCGAGCCAGGCGAGTGGACGGCGGGCGAAATCCTCGGTCTTCATATAATCGGTCGACACCTGATTGGCGACGACGGACAGGAAGCAGCCGACGAGGCCCATGTCATGATACCAAGGCAGCCAGCTGATGCAGCGGTCGCTGTCCTGCACCTGCATCCCGTGGCTGTGCGCCGACAGGTTAGACAGCAGCGCATGATGCGTCACCGCGACACCATGGGGAAAGCGGGTCGATCCGCTGCTATATTGCAGATAGGCGATCTCGTCGCTGCGCGCCTGCGGCAAAGCGCAGGGCGTGGCGTCGCGGGCAATGAAATCCTCGAACGCGATGCTTTCGACCGCCTTTTGCCGACCCGATTCCCCGGCCATGTCGGCCAGTTCGGCGGGGAAGAGGAACAGCATCGGATCGCAACTGGTCAGCTGGACATTGAGCTGGTCGATATAGCTTTCTTTGCCGCCGAAGCTGGTCGGCAGCGGCAGCGGCACGGGCCAGGCCCCGGCATAGACGATGCCGAAGAAGAGCTGGGCAAAATCCGCCCCGGTTTCGGCGACCAGGGCGACGCGGTCGGCGGGCTTGACGCCATGAGCGATCAGGCGATGGGCGCAGGCGACGGCATCGTCGCGCAACGTGCTGAACGGATAGGGTCGCGCCAGATTGCCGCGCGCATCATGGAAATTCAGGCCCCGCTTGCCGCGCGCCGCATAGTCCAGCGCCTCGCCCAGCGTCTCGAAGTCCGAGAAGCGGCGCGGCAGGTCATCGGTGGTCGGCGTTGGTGCCATCATCTCTTGCGAACCCGTCATATTGGCGTGACCATATGGTCTAAAAATCGTGAAAGCGCGGCCGCTATCATCTTTGACTGCGACATGCACCGGATATTGCACTCCAGCTTTCCTTCTTAGCGGACCAGGAACGGTAAAATTCCGGCCCGACTGTGGCATAAACATGGCGCATGGCCCATGAAAGCGAATATGTCCGGCAAACGCCTCCCTCCGCCGCTCGATGAGGCGACGATGCGCGACATGGCGCTGCGCCATGTCGCCCGCTTTGCGACCAGCCGGGGCAAGCTGCTCAGCTATTTGAAGCGCAAGATCAAGGAGCGTGGCTGGGGCGGTGAACAGCCTGCCGACCCGGACGGGCTGGCCGATCGCTTCGTGGAGATCGGCTATATCGATGATGCAGGCTATGCGGTGATGAAGAGCGGGGCGCTCGCCCGGCGCGGCTATGGCGCGCGGCGGATCGACCAGGATCTGCGCGCGGCCGGCATCGGCGAGGAAGACCGGGTGCAGGCCGACGCACAGATCGCGGCCGAAGCCTGGGCGGCGGCGGACCGCTTTGCCCGGCGCAAGCGGGTCGGCCCCTATGCGACCGCGCCGCTCGACCCCAAGCAGCGCGAGAAAGCGATCGCCGCCTTTTTGCGCGCAGGCCATGATTATGCCGTGGCGCGCCGCTGGGTGGACGCCGCGCCGGGCGAGGCGCTGGCGCAGGAGGAGGAATAGCGGGCCTGGGGCACGGCAGGGTCACAGGGCGCAAGTTCACACCGTCGCTGGCGTGATTTTGCGCGGGAAAATGGGGTGTAAAGGCGCGGAAAGTGCCGACGAAGCCCTGGTGACGCGCCTGTTGGGTCACAATGAGGTGCCTGTAGGGTCACAGGGACGCGCCACCTGCGCGTCGGCGACGCGACTGCGGGGTCGTGGGGGCGGGAGGCTGTCGCGCACGGCGCGGGCGGATCGGCGGCGGGATCGGGGTTCATCGATAAGGATAGATCAGACGAAATCCTATTTTGGAAGAGGGTTTTGGGTGGAGTGGGCACGCACCATCTATCCCGTCATCCCCGTGAACGGCAGGGCTACGTGGGGAGTCATCTCCGCAGCGTCGTGCGTGGGGTGAGCGCAGGAAATGGGTTCCCGCGTTGGCTTGCGGCCGCCCTTCGGGTCGCGGGAATGACGAAGAGGGGTGGATGGCGGACTGTCGGCTTACGAGAGCAACATCGCATGAACCGACATCGCCCATTTTTTGAGGTCTATACGATCAAGCATATGCGGTCGCAGCTATGGTTAGCGAAAGGCTGGCAGAAGCATATTTTGTTCATCGAAAGAAAGTATCAGAGCGACGATGCGACAATCTAATCGACTATGGCTCGTAGCCGTCATGGCAGTAGCCTTTGCAACGCTTGCAGGATGTCAGCGGGCTGCCGAAGTGCGCTATCGCGTAACTGTAGAGGTCGATGATCGAGGTACTAAACGGTCTGGTTCGGCGGTCTGGTCCATTGCTGTAGCCAAGGCCATCCTTCCATTAGCAAGCCCCTATAATGCTCGATTTCGAGGTGAAGCGGTTAGGGTGGTAATTCCGGGCCGTGGCTATCTTTACGCTTTAGTGGCTGCAGATTCCGGGTATCCGGAAAATATCTTTAGCGATCGACGTAGAGCACCGTTAGGCGATCGCCTGATCAAACCCCGTTTCAAAGATCGCATGGATGACATTCGTCACATAAAAACGATGGTAGGTGCCACCGGCGATTTACAATGTGTAAACCCGGCATGGATCGGCCTAAGCTGCCCAAAAATGGTCCGATTTCGCGATCAAAACGATCCTAAAACAATCGAAATTGTCGACCCATCCGATCTTACCAATAGCTTTGGCTCAGGCACCCGTTTAACGCGCGTCTATGTAGAAATTACCGACGATCCAGTGACAGAAGGTATTGAACCGACGTTACCTAGCTTTGGGCCAGAGACTGGCTTTGACAACTGGTATCGTTCTTTGCCTTTCGGAGATCCGCGCCAGATATCAAAATGTGACTTCAAAAGCTGTCGCTAGGATCCAAACCCAATCAGCATCTTAAGAGGGGATGGTTTTCCTGATTCACTGGCGCGTGGATCAGGTGGAGTAAGGCATGGTGCCCTTGGTAACGCATATGTGCGAAACGCCAGAATGCCGCCTTCATATTTCTTCACGTTGAATATGCCAGCTATATGTGTCTGCTTCTGGGCAGCGCCGCAAGCGGCATAGACGGCAACAGATGGTCGTTAGCAGCCTGTCCTTTTTTCTCCGCCTTTGCTGCTGTGTCCGTCGGACGCATTAAAAACCGGCCGTAATTTTCCCACGTCATGTCGGCGAGGGCTGTAGAGGGAAAAACAGGCAGCATCTACTTCTCCGACGCCACCTTCTCCGCCGCCGTCATCACGCGCAGCACATTTTCGCCCACCAGCTTCGCGATATTCTCATCACTCCAGCCGCGCTGCATCAGTTCGGACAGCAGCGCCGGATAGGTCTCGACGCCGCCCAACCCCTGCGGCAACGCGCCGACGCCGTCGAAGTCGCTGCCGATGCCGACATGGTCGATGCCTGCCACCCTGACGATATGGTCGATATGGTCGGCCACTTGCGCGATCGTGGTGACGGGTTCTGGATGCGCCTTTTCCCAGTCGGCCAGCGCCTGCGCCGCGCCTTTGGGATCGCCGATATGCAGGCCGCCAAAGGGCGGGGCGTTGTTGCGGGTGATTTCGGCGCTGCGATCCGCGCCCCAGATGCGCCGGGCTTCGGAGACATATTGCGCAGCGAAATTGACCATCACCACCCCGCCATTGGCCGCGACTGCCTTTAGCACCGTGTCCGACACGTTGCGCGGCGTGTCGCACAGCGCGCGGGCGTTGGAGTGGGAGAAGATCACCGGCGCCTTCGTCACGCGCAGCGCGTCGAGCATCGTCGCTTCGCTGACATGGCTGAGGTCCACCAACATGCCCAGCCGATTGAGTTCGCGCACCACCTCTTCGCCGAACGGGGTCAGCCCGTCATGCTGCGGATTGTCGGTGGCGCTGTCGGCCCAGGCGATAGTACGGCTATGGGTGAGCGTCAGATAGGCCGCGCCAAGCTGGTGATAGGCGCGCAAGACCGCGAGGCTGCCGTCGATCTGGCCACCGCCCTCGACCCCGATCAGCGAACCGATCCGCCCCGCCTTGTGCGCCGCGCGCAGCTCCGCCGCCGTGCGGACCAGCGCGATACGCCGGGGATAGCGGGCGGCCAGGCTATGCACCATGCCGATCTGGTCGAGCGTATCCTTGACCTGCCGCACCTGCGGCAGGTCCGCCGACACCCAGACCGACCAGAACTGCCCGCCGACCCCACCCGCGCGCAGTCGATCGAGATCGGTATGATAGGTCGCCGGATCGAGCCGGGTCAGGTCCATCGTCCAGCGTGCGTCCTTCGCCTTTTCCGCCAGCGCTTCGGGCCAGTCATTATGCCCGTCGATCAGCGGCGTGGCCCTCAAGATACGGGCGATGCGCGCCGCATGAGGATCGGGAGCGGCGTGGAGCGGCAGCGGGGCGAGCAGCAGCGACAGGGCCATCAGGCGAAACAGGATCATGGCGCTGGAGCCTATGGTGGCCCCCCCCCACGTCAATGGCTAAAAATCGCCCGCGCCGCCCAAAGCGCTTTCGCCCGGTGCCGAATGTGCGCCATAAGACGGGCAATGATGATCGATCCCGCGATATTGCTCCAGGCCTATTCGATCGGCGTCTTTCCCATGGCGGACGACCGCGATGCCGCCGAAGTCTATTGGGTCGAACCCAAGCAGCGCGCGATATTGCCGCTCGACGGCTTCCATCTGTCCCGCTCGCTCGCCAAGACCATCCGCCGCGATCCGTTCCGCGTCACCGCCAATCGCGCCTTCCCCGACCTGCTGGCGCTCTGCGCCCAGCCCGCACCGGATCGGCCCTCGACCTGGATCAACCGCGAGATCGAGGCCGCCTATCGCCACCTCCATGCGATCGGCTACGCCCATTCGGTCGAAGTGTGGGACGGGGAGGAACTGGTCGGCGGCCTCTATGGCGTGGCGCTGGGCCGCGCCTTTTTCGGCGAATCGATGGTGTCGCGGCGCACCGATGCGTCGAAGGTCGCGCTCGCCTGGCTGGTGGCGCGGCTACGCTTTGGCGGTTTCACCCTGCTCGACTGCCAGTTCATGACCGACCATCTCCATTCGATGGGCGCGGTCGAAATCAGCCAGCGCGACTATCTTCAGTTGCTGGGCGCGGCCGTGGGCGATGCGGCGCTGGGCGCAGGGGCCGAGGCGCTGGGTTCGGGTTCCGGGGCCGCCGCCGAACTGGCATTCGCGCCGCTCGCCGGGCGCGCCGATGCCGGTTCGCCTTTCGCGCCCAATGTCACAGATTCAGGCCCGCTTTCGGGCCATGCCATCGTGCAGCTTCTGACCCAGATGTCATAGATCGGGTGCTGGACGACATTGCGGTCGGGCCGGTCGCGGAACAGCCAGCCGGAAAAATTGCGCCGCCATTTGCCATCGGCGCTGCTACGCACGTCGAGCTGCACGAAGGCGCCGGTGTCCTGCACATTTTCCCACGGCGCGCTGGTTTCGCAGGCCTGCAGGCGCACGATCGCGTCCCCGACCCGCACCGCTTCGCCGGGCTTGAGCGTCAGGTCGCGGGTCAGCCCGTTGCGCTTGTTGAGCAGGCCGACGACGGCGCTACGTTCGGCCATCGGCGTGCCGGGCAGGCTGTCCTTGTCGGCGGAGCGGATCGCGGTGCCCTGCACCTTGACCGGGCCGGTCTGGTTGGCCACGGGCACCTCGCCATCGCTACAGGCGGCAAGCGCGAGCAGCGACGCGCCGATCAGGATCGACGGGGCAATGCCCGCCGCACGCCCGATCATGATGCGTCGGGGCTCCACGCTTCATAATCGCCCGTCGCCTTCTGGCGCAGGCCACCCTTTTCCATCGCGCCGGACGGGCGATAGGCATTGACCGTGCCGGTCGCGTTGGGGGTATATTCGCGTTCCCAGATGCGCGGCGGCGGCAGGAAACTTTCGGGCGCACCCTCGATCGAATGGTGCAGCCAGCCATGCCATTCGGCCGGCACCCGGCTGGCGTCATTGGCACCATTATAGATGACCCAGCGCCGCGTCAGGCCATTCCCATCGACGCCGCCCTGATAATAGACATTGCCCTGATGATCCTCGCCCACTTTGCTGCCCTTGCGAGCGGTGAAGAGCGAAGTGCCGATGGTCGCGCCATCCCACCAGGTGAAGATCTTGCCGAGGATTCCCATGGCCCAAGCGCTTAGCCGCTGGAGCGGGGCGTTGGCAAGGCGGATATGCGAGAATCGAGAGGCGGATGGGGATGCGGAGGGCCGGGGTCGATCCATCCCTATCCGTTCGTTTCGAGCGAAGTCGAGAAACGCATGGCACAGCGCGAGAGGCTTCTCGACTACGCTCGAAGCGAACGGTTGGTGGCTGTGCGTCTTTTACCGAGAGGCGGACGGGCAGAAATTGCGCTCGGTCGTCACCTTGTCCCCCGACACCGCGCACCCGCCCCACGCAACCTGGTCGCCTTCCTTGATGCCGAGCGCCGCAGCGCGCCCGCCCGCCAGTTCCAGTACCGCCGCCACCGGCACGCCCGCCGACACCGGCACGCGCGAATAGGGTTCGGTATTGGCCTGCAGGAACGCGATCGTCCCGTCCGTGCGGATGAAGATCATGTCGAGCGGGATCAGCGTGTCCTTCATCCAGAAACTCGCCGTGCGCGGCGGGTCCATCGGAAACAACATGCCGCTATTGGGGCCAAGCTCCTTGCGGAACATCAACCCCTTCTCCTGCGCCTGCGGTGTATCCGCAACTTCGACATCGAACCGATGCGCCCCCTTTGCGGTGCGGATAACCACCGGCAGCAACGCAGG
Source organism: Sphingobium sp. SA2 (assembly GCF_032227065.1). Classification (NCBI taxonomy): domain Bacteria; kingdom Pseudomonadati; phylum Pseudomonadota; class Alphaproteobacteria; order Sphingomonadales; family Sphingobiaceae; genus Sphingobium; species Sphingobium sp. SA2. The sequence goes on along the minus strand of NZ_JAPMXX010000006.1, from coordinate 1,564,600 downwards.
CACGGCCTGCGCCTGCGCACCATTGTCGGGCGCGGCTTGCGGGGCGGAACAGGCGGCGAGCAGGCCAAGGGCGAGAATTGCGGCAAAACGGATCATGGCAATGTGCCTAAAGCGATTCGGCAAAGTTGGGGAGGGGCATTGACCGCGCCGACCGCCTTTTTTGGCAGGCCCCTAAACAAAAGTCCCTTCTCCCCATCGGGGAGAAGGATAGGAAGCCTTACCGATCGCAGTAAGCGAAGGCGGGAGAGGGCAGAGTCCTCACCTCAATGCACGAAACGCGCCACCACGTCGCGGTAAGAGCGGCTGACTTTGACTTGGGCGCCGGATTCCAGGACCAGGAAACATTCGCCGTTGGTGTGCGGCTTGACCTGCTTCACCTGGCTCAGGTTGACAATCGTGGAGCGGTGGACGCGCTGGAAGTTGCGGGGGTCCAGGCGCTTTTCCAGATCCTTCATCGTTTCGCGCAGGATCAGGCTGTTGTCGGCGGTGTAGATGCACATATAGTCGCCGGCCGCGTCGATCCGTTCGATGGAATCAACGTCGACCCGGAAAATCTGGCCGCGATCCTTGATGTTGATGAGCTTTTCGAAGCGGTTGGAGGCTGGCCCCTCTTCATCGCCCGCGGCGAAATCGGTCATCGCCTGGGGCGCGACTTCGGCCAGTACTTCGCGCAGCTTTTCCGCTTCCTGCACCTGGCGCTTGTCGGACAGGCGCAGCCGCACGCGGTCGAGTGCATCGGCCAGGCGGCCTTCTTCCACCGGCTTCATCAGATAGTCGATCGCCTGCGCTTCGAACGCGCGGATGGCATGGTCGCTATAGGCGGTCACGAAGATGAACAGCGGTGGTTCGACTTCCATCATCCCCTGCACGACGGAAAATCCATCGAATCCAGGCATTTGAATGTCGAGGAACACGAGGTCGGGCTTGTGCGTCTTGATCGCACGAATGGCTTCGCGGCCATTGGTGCAGGTTTCGATGATGTCGACATCCTCATGCGCTTGCAGACGCAGGGCAAGGCCCTGGATGGCCAGGCTTTCGTCATCGACGAGGATAGTTCTGATGGTCATGCGGCCACTTTCGGTTTGTCTTCCATGTTCAGCGGAATTTCGATGATGACCGAAAATCCGCTTGGGCTGGAACGTGTTTCAAAGCGCTGTCGTTCCCCGAAAGCCTGAATTAACCGGTCCCGGATGTTCGGCAGGCCCACGCCCATGCCCTCGCTCACCATCATGTGCGGCTTCATTCCACCTTCGTTCAATCCCGGACCGGTGTCCGATACGACGATCCGCACATTTTCACCGGCAGGCTGCGCGCTGACCGAGATTTCCGCCCCCTCCTCCTTGGGCGTGACCGCATATTTGATGGCATTTTCGACCAGCGGCTGCAGCAACAGCGATGGCAGGCGCGCATGGCCGACCGCCGGATCGATGATGAAGACCGGCCGCAACCGCTCCTCGAAGCGCATCTTCTCAATCTCCAGATAGAGTTTGAGCGTCTCGATCTCCTGTTCGATCGTCACCTGCGCGGTCGGTTCGTTGACGAGCGTGTAGCGCAGGAAGGAGGACAGGCGCGAGAGCATCGCATTGGCGCGATCGGTCTGCTTGAGCAGCACCAGCGTCGAGATGGAATTGAGCGTATTGAACAGGAAATGCGGGTTGAGCTGATAGCGCAGCATCGCGAGTTGCGCATTCGCCGCCTGCGCCTCCAGCCGGAGCAGTTGGTCGGCCTGTTCCTCCACCGTTAGATAGAAGTTGATCGCATAATAAAGCGCGGACCAGGCCCCGATCAGCGTGACTGACAGGTAGAAAGCACCCAGGAACAATTGCACCCCGGCCGTCTCGCTGCCCTTATTCTGCGTCGAAAAGACCCAGGCGTCGATGAACGCTACCAGCCCGGCGGCGATCAGCACGGCGAGGATGGATACGCCCCAGGTGATGATCGGCCGCTGTTTGAGCAGGAAGCGGAACATCACCGCGATCAGCAGCGTGACCGAATAGCCGGTCGCGGTGGAGATCATCACCGGCACCAGGCTGGAGAAGGACTGGCCATTGGCGATCGTGGACGAGCCCCGCAGCAGGAAGGCACCAGCCCATCCCAGCGATTGCAGGTTCCAGAAAGCACGGTTCTTGTCAGCGAAAAAGGGCTGAGGCTGGATACGGGGTACGGACATCGCGCGGGAGACTAGGCGATTTCCGCGCGGGGGTGAAGCCGGGTTCAGGCTGCGGCTGCCGGTTCTTCCGCCATCGGCGTGATTTCATCCGGGCACAGCCACACCAGATCGGCGAAGCTGAGCGGCCGTCCGTCATGCGCGTGGATGGCGATGGGACGGATCGGCTGGCCATCGCGCTTGTCGGCCAGCACCTGGCACGACATGGTGCCGCATCCCCACCGTTCGCCCCATTGGCGCAGCGCGATCATTGCCGGTACGAGATCCTCGCCCTTTTGCGTCAGGCGATATTCGACCTTGCGCCGGTCGCACTGCATCGGCTGGCGCAGCATGATGCCATTTTCCACCAGCCGCGACAGGCGGTTGGCCAGGATGTTGCGGGCGATGCCCAGCGTCGATTGAAATTCCTCGAAATGGCGGATGCCCGACAAGGCGCCCCGCAGGATCAGGAAGGACCAGCGTTCGCCCATCATCTCCAGCGCGCTGGGCAGCGCGCATTGTTCCAGATCCTGGGCGAGATTATGTTTCATCGTCATAGCATATAGCGCAAAGCCACAGGCGTTGCAAAAGTGCAGCCTTATTTGAGGAAATGGGATTTTTTTGTTGCGTAACAAGGCACTTCCCACACAATCGGGAAACGATGTTACGCCAGTATGAACTTGTCGAACGAGTAAAGCGCTACGACCCCGATGCGGACGAAGCGATGATCAACCGCGCCTATGTGTTTTCGGTGCAGAAACATGGGAGCCAGAAACGCGCGAGCGGCGACCCCTATTTCAGCCATCCGATTGAAGTCGCGGGGATATTGACCGACTTCCATCTCGACGATCAGACCATCGTCACTGCCCTGCTGCACGACACGATCGAAGACACGCTGGTCACCTATGAAGAGATAGAGGCCGCGTTCGGCAAGGATGTCGCCCGCATGGTCGATGGCGTCACCAAGCTGTCGAAAATCGAAGCCATGTCCGAAAATGAGCGGGCGGCGGAAAATCTGCGCAAATTCCTGCTCGCCATGTCCGACGATATCCGCGTGCTGCTGGTCAAGCTCGCCGACCGGCTGCACAATATGCGCACGCTGCATTTCATCAAGAATGAAACCAAGCGTCGCCGCATCGCCAAGGAGACGATGGACATCTATGCCCCGCTCGCCGAGCGGATCGGCATGTATGATTTCATGCGCGAGATGCAGCTTCTGTCCTTCCGCGAGCTGGAACCGGATGCCTATGACAGCATCACCAAGCGGCTGGAGCAGCTGAAGGAAGGCGGCCATGACAAGGTCGATCGCATCGGCGCGGAATTGCAGCTATTGCTGGGCAGCCGCGACCTGCCGGTCACCGTGTCGGGACGGGAGAAGCATCCCTATTCGATCTGGCGCAAGATGCAGGAACGCCACATCAGCTTCGAACAGCTGACCGACGTCATGGCGTTTCGCGTCATCACCGACAGCCCGGAAGATTGCTATCGCGCGCTGGGCGTCATCCACCAGACCTATAAAATGGTGCCGGGCCGCTTCAAGGATTATATCTCCACCCCGAAACGTAACGGCTATCGGTCGATCCACACCACGGTCATCCATCAGGACAATGCCCGCATCGAGGTACAGATCCGCAGCCGCGACATGCATAATCATGCCGAATTGGGGCTGGCGGCACATTGGGCCTATAAGCAGAAGGGCGACGCCACGGATCAGCAGGCCGCCTGGCTGCGCGACCTGGTCGAAATTCTGGAACAGAGCCAGGATGCCGACGAGCTGCTCGAACATACGCGCATGGCGATGTATCAGGATCGCATCTTCGCCTTCTCGCCCAAGGGCGAGTTGCACCAGTTGCCCAAGGGATCGACCCCGGTCGACTTCGCCTATGCAGTCCATACTTCGCTCGGCAATCAGACGGTGGGGGCGAAGGTCAATGGCAGGGTCGTGCCGCTGCGCACCTCCCTCGAAAATGGCGATCAGGTCGAAATCCTTAAATCGGACGGGCAGGAGCCGCAGCCCGGCTGGCTGACCTTCGCCATCACCGGCAAGGCGCGCGCGGCGATCCGCCGCTATATCCGCCAGAAGCAGCGCGGCGAGGAGATCAAGCTGGGCGAGAAACTCTATGACGAGATTCTCGGCCGCTTCTCGCCTGACCTGGCCAAGGAATTGGGGGACAAGGCGCTGGCCGGGGCGCTGAAACGCTTGAAGCTGGAGGATCGCGCCGCGTTGATGGTCGCCATCGCTACGCATCGCCTGCTCGATTCCGAAGTCATGGAAGCGCTCGTCCCCGGTTCGACCAGCGCCATCGGCATGGAGGAAACCCACCCCCGCCAGCATGCCCCGGTGTCGATCCGCGGCCTGACGCCCGGCATCGCCTATAATCTGGGCGATTGCTGCCATCCGGTGCCGGGCGACCGCATCGTTGGCGTGCGCCGCACCGGCGAGCCGATCGAGGTCCACACCATCGATTGCCGCGCGCTCGAAGCGGGGCAGGACGACGACTGGATTGATCTGAGCTGGGACAGCAAGTCCAAGGGCGGCACCGCCCGCCTCTCGGTCATCGTCAAGAACCAGCCCGGCGCGCTCGCCGCCGTCGCCAATGTGTTCGGCGCGACCAAGGCGAACATCCTCAACCTGCAACTGGTCAACCGCGAAGGCCCGTTCCACACCGACGTCATCGACCTGGAAGTCGCCGACGCGCAGCATCTGATGCGGATATTGTCAGCGCTGCGCGCGATCGACGTGGTCGTGCAGGCGGACAGGGTTTAGCGTCTTGCGTAGCGATTAATGGCCGGGCGGGTTAGGCGTCACCGCGCAGGAATTGGCCTTGTCGCCATGGTCGGCACCCGGAACCGTGATGATCGCCCGCCGATAGCGCGTCAGCTTTGGCGTGCCGGAATCCTGCACCTCCAATATGACGTGGATTTGGTAGGTCGATGGGGGTGTGAACTGGTCAATCTGGACGGTCTGGCCGATGACAATCTTGGTTTCAGTCCCCGTTTGCGCGGACAGCGTGACCTCCGGCGCGAAGAGGCCGGTCGCTTCACGATACCAGGACCAGCGATATGTCAGCGCATCGCCGTCGGTATCGCGCGACCCGATGGCCGACAGGCTGATGGGCACGCCCGCGCACCCTGTTATTTCGACGGGGGCCACACCATCCTTGCCATTCATCACAATCGTTGGCGCATGGTTGGCATCGGCATAGCGCGGCGACACGGACCAAGCCATTCGCGCGGCGAAATCATTCTGGAAAGCCGCACGCCAGCGCCAGACCGTTGCCTGCGGCGTGGAATGCGACGCCCCGTCGGCGCCGACGACCGTGTCCGCCGTCGTCGTCCACAGCCCCAGATCGTCCGTCAGCCGTTCGTAGCGTCCGCCCCAACCGCCCCAATCCGGCCGCTCCGGAACCGAAAGGCCGTTGGAAATCAGGTTCAGGAAAGACGGCGTGTCCCCCTCCATGATGTAGGCGGGCAGCGGATAGCTGGCCCCCAACGGGCCTTTGGCGACGATATTGGCGCTCAGCCACGCCTTGCTGACCGGCTCTGGATCAGCACCCAGCGCCGGTGCGGAAATGCCGGTCCAGGTCGCCAGCCGATAGCGCGTGAAGCCATGAACATTGGCGACCCAGAATAATTTGGGGAAATAGGCCCGCGCCCACGGCCCTGCATCATCCTGGTCGGAAATCGAATAGACGCGCAGTTTGGCGACGAACCGGTCGAGTTCCGCCGGCGTTCGCGTTGCGCGCGCGGTCCAGAGCGCCTGGGCAAGATCCGCTGCGCCGCCCCAAATCGCGATCCACACCGGGCGCGGGTCAGGCCGATCCACTGCCTCGATGATCAGGCGGGAAGCCGCGCTGTCCTTGCCCGGTCCCACGCCGAGCATTCCGTAGACCGCGCTCCCCGACAGTGTGACTGCTCGCAACCGCTCGACGCTGGGATAGCGATCATCGTGAATCTTCAGATTGGCCAAAGATTGCCCATAAGCGGCCAATCGTTCTTCGATCATCCCTTTATTCGTGCCGACCGGCAGATGGCGTGATGTTGAAGCGACCAGTCCTTCGATCTGTATGTCATTGGCGTAGGTCAGCAGCCGGACCATCGATTCCGAATCGTCGGGCTCGTTGCCGATGTCGGTCAGCACAATCAACCTGGGCTGCGCGGTATCCTGGGCCGATCGCGCGGCGGACACCGCGTAAACGGGCGTAACGATGATCAGCCCGCCACAGAGCAGCGCGCGCGCAGCCAGCTTCATCTTCGTCCGCATCATGCCTCTCCTTTACGAACCAGGTCGTTCGTCTCCGTCTGGCCATAGCGCGGTGGCCGGTCAATGCCGTAGGCTTTGCTTGCTTCGCCATCCCGCAGCCAGGGCTCCAGCAGGCCGCTCTTATCCACTTTCCGCGTGACAAAGCGCGCCCCTTCCGCTAACGGCCCGGCAGCGAACCCTTCGGGGTTCACCGTCCGAGACAGTTGGTGAAGGGAATATGCCCTTCTTAATGTCCAGCCTAGACGGGGAAAAGTTCTTTACCGAACGGGCCGCGTGCCTGATTCGGGTCTGCCTGTTCCCGTCAAACGGATGCGGGCCAGTCGATCTCTCCCCTTCGGACTTAGTGCCCCGTGGCTTACCCCACGGGTTTTAAGCGTTCGTCGGATTTCCGCCGAACAGAAAGTGGAGAATGGCATGGATCGTAATCAGAAAGCTGAGGTCGTCTCCAAGCTGAACGCAGAGCTGGCAGAAGTTGGCGTGGTCGTCGTGACCCGCAACCTCGGCATGACCGTCGCCCAGTCGACGGTTTTGCGCCAGAAGATGCGGGAAGCGGGCGCGACCTACAAGGTTACGAAGAACCGCCTCGCTCGTATCGCCCTTGATGGCACCGACTATGCCGGCCTCAGCGACATGCTGACCGGTCCTGTCGGCCTCGCCACCTCGGCCGATCCGGTTGCAGCCGCCAAGGTTGCAGTCGAATTCGCAAAGACCAACGACAAGATCGAAATCGTTGGCGGCGCGATGGGCGGAATGCTGCTCGATGCAGAGGGCGTCAAGGCGCTCGCATCGATGCCGTCGCTGGACGAACTGCGTGCAAAGATTATCGGCCTCATCCAGGCGCCGGCAACCAAGCTCGCTACCGTCATCCAGACACCGGCTTCGCAGCTCGCGCGGGTCTTCAACGCCTATGCGGAGAAGGACGCAGCCTAAGGGCTGCCCCCGACCCCTTTTCGTTTGACTCATTATCTGACGGGGCAAACGGCCCCAAAGTAAGGAAATATTGCACATGGCAGACATCAACGCACTGGTCGAACAGCTTTCGGCCCTCACCGTCCTCGAAGCCGCCGACCTGTCGAAGGCTCTGGAAGAAAAGTGGGGCGTTAGCGCCGCTGCTGCCGTCGCCGTCGCTGGCCCGGCCGCTGCCGCTGCCCCGGCTGCTGAAGAGCAGACCGAATTCGACGTCATCCTGACCGGCGACGGTGGCAAGAAGATCAACGTCATCAAGGAAGTCCGCGCCATCACCGGCCTGGGCCTGACCGAAGCCAAGACGCTGGTCGAATCGGCTCCCAAGGCCGTCAAGGAAGGCGTCAACAAGGACGAGGCCGAGAAGGTCAAGAAGCAGCTTGAAGAAGCTGGCGCGACCGTCGAACTCAAGTAATCGGTGCGCCCCGCGTCATGCGGGGCACAACGTTCCGGTTTTGGCCGGGCGATATCGGGCGGCTCCTCGCGGGGCCGCCCTTTTTCGTGGGATGAGAGGTGGCAGCGTTTGGTTTTGACCGATCATATCAGCGCCAGATTTGCATCCATGGATGCCGAATTAAGGCTCGGCATGATGGCAAAGGGTGGGTTGCAGACATCCATCAAACGCCGTCACCCCGGACTTGATCCGGGGTCCATGAGCCTCACCCTCGCAATGACGCCGGACCCTAGAGCCAATGGATGCCGGGTCAAGCCCGGCATGACGGCAAGGGAGTTGGAAGGGGACTAGCTGCTTAGGGACCTGAACGTGAGAGAGCAAACGCTCACAATGTGCGTCCGTGCGCCCTAATGGCATTCTCTGCAATCATTCCTTCTACATCTCTGATTCCCGAACGCCGAGACCGCCAGCCAGCGTCTGCAATTAGGCAGTAAGCGCCTCATGTCTAAGGAAACAAATGGTCGTTTCGATGATCCTCCTCTGGCAGGGGAGTATTTTCATCGGGACATTGCTAATTGCACGCGGCCTAGTCGGAACAGGTTGAGTATGTCGGAGCGCGCGCGGCATCAGCGTCCGCCTTCATCCAACTACACCTATCCTCACGGTAGTCGGTGAGGCTTCCTATCCTTCTCCCCGGCGGGGAGAAGGGGCGTTCCAGTGAGGTCGCAATATCCCGGACCGTAAAAAATCACCCCATCCCCTCCCCTTCCCGCCATGATGGTTGGCGGCGGGGCGATAGCGGGGTAGGTCTGGTTATCGCCATGTTCGTCCGCCCTGCCCTGCCGCGTCGTTATCGCCCCTTGTTCGCCGCCGTCGCTGCGCTGGCGGCGATTGGCGGCTGTTCGCGGGAGGGGAGCGGGCCGGTTGTCGTCAGTGTGGTGGGCGACCGGGCGGATGTGACCAAGCCGTTGCAGCGATTGCCCAACCCGGCGGCCAAATTGATCCTGGAAGCGACCGCGCAAGGTCTGGTTGCATTCGACGCCAGTGGCGAAATCCTGCCCGCGCTGGCGCAGCGCTGGATCGTCGAGGATGACGGGCGCAGCTATATTTTCCGCCTGCGTCGTGCTTTCTGGCCCGATGGTACGCGCGTCACGGCGCGCGACGTCGCGCGGATATTGCTGTCGCGGATCGTGGCGCAGCGGCGGCTCGACCCGGATGGGCCGTTCGACGCGGTGCAGAGCGTCGTGCCGATGACGGGCGAAGTGATCGAAATCAAACTGACGGTCGCACGCCCCTTCCTGCTGCAGATATTGGCCCAGCCGCAAATGGCGATCCTGGCGCGCGAGGGGGGCACTGGTCCCTATCGCCGCGCGCAACAGGGCCAGGCGCTGTTCCTGACCCCCATCGATCGCGCGACCGGGGACGATGAAACGGCCGATGACGAGCCGATCCCGCCGTCGCAGACGCGAGTGTTGCGCGCCGAAAATGCCGCGCTCGCCATCATCCGGTTTCGCGAGGAACAGGCGGCGCTGGTGCTGGGCGGGCGCTTTGCCGACCTGCCGCTGCTGCTGCCCGCCGGGGTCGAGCGCGATACGGTGCGGACCGACCCGGTCCAGGGCCTGCTGGGCCTGGCCGTCACCGGGCGCGGCAAGCTGCTGGATGATGATTATGTCCGCGCGGCGATCAATATGGCGATCGACCGCGCCAGCCTGTCCGCCCTGTTCCCGCTCGGCGGCTGGGCCACCAGCGAACAGATATTGCCCTCCGCGCTCGACCTTGGCCGCTCGCCCACCGCCCCCGCCTGGGCCGGGCAGTCGATGGATGAGCGCCGCGCGCTGGCCAGCGCCACCATGACGCGGTGGCGGGCCGACAATGGCGATCCACCGCCGCTGCGTATCGCCCTGCCGCAGGGACCGGGCGCTACGCTGATCTTCGGGCTGTTGCGGCGCGATCTGGCCGCGATCGGGCTGACCGCCGTGCGCGTGGCGATCAACCAGAAGGATGCGGACCTGCGCCTGATCGACGAGGTGGCACCCTATGACAGTGCGCTCTGGTATCTCGGCCGCGTCGGATGCGCCCGTGCGGTCCATTGCAGCGATGCCGCCGACGCGGCGTTGCAGTCCGCAAGCCTTGCCAGCGATAGCGACAATCGGATCGCCCATATCTCCCAGGCCGAAGCGCTGATGCAGGCGCATAATGGCTATATCGCGCTGGGTGCGCCGATCCGCTGGTCGCTGGTGTCCAAACGGTTGAGCGGCTTTCAGCCATCGCGTCGTGCGCGCCACCCATTGAACCATCTGTTCCGTCGCCCCAATTAAGGGGGAAGGAGACAGGCAGATGGCAGTATCACAGGATCAGTTCGAGCGCGTGGTGCGCGACATGCCCGGTTTCGGCCGCGACCCCGCGTCGATCCGCCGCCGGATAGAGGCAATGGAAGCGGTGCTGGAGGGATTGTTCGTCATCCCCGGCACCAATCGCCGCGTCGGCCTCGACAGCCTCGTCGGCCTGGTGCCGGTGGTCGGCGACCTCGCCACCGCCGCCATGGGCGCGTGGATGGTGTGGGAAGCGCGCAACCTTGGCATGTCGAAATGGCAGCTGACGCGCATGGCGGGCAATGTCGGCGTCGATACGCTGATCGGCGCGATTCCCTTTGCGGGCGACATTTTCGACTTTCTCTACAAGTCGAACACCAAGAATTTGCGCATCATCCGCAAGCATCTCGACAAGCATCACCCATCGACCGCGACGATCGACGCCTGATCCTTAGAGCGTGATGACTTTACTCAGAACCGTTCGTCCTGAGTAGCCCCTTCGACTGCCTGCCAAGGCAGGCGCTCAGGACAGGCATTGAGCGAAGTCGAAATGGCGTATCGAAGGATATAAAGCGCAGCCGACCCTTCGATACGGGTCTTCGACAAGCTCAGCCCCTACTCAGGGCGAACGGAGTGATGCGATTTAAAGTCATCATACTCTACGGCGCGCTGGCGTTGGAGAGCGGCTGGACGTTGGGATCGAGGTCGAGGATCAGTCCCGGCTTGCGGGCGGGCGTGACGGCGGGCTTGGCTTGCCTGGGCACGGAGATTGCCGGACGGCTATAGGCGATGCGCGGGCCTGGCTCGATCCGCAACAGGCTGGCCGGGGTGGCACCGCCCTGATGCGCCGGGCAGCGGGTGAAGGCCATCGCCCGGTCCATGCACAGCCACACTTCGCTCAGCCAATTGCCGCGCGTCGTCGTCACCCGCAGCATGTCGGCGCGCAGCCCCTTGTTGGCGCGCGCAAAGGCCTCTGCGAATTTCGCGACGGTCAAATTCTTGGTTGCCGCGAGCGCGGTCATGTCGGGGTAGCGCATCGATTGGTAGAAGGCGCGCGACAGGTTGAAATAGAGTTCCGGCTTGGTCGTCATGCAGGTGCCATGCTTGGCCCATTCATGCTGGATCAGTTGCACCGACGGCGTCGTGCAGAGATTGGCGCGGATCACCTCGCGCGGGACCAGGTCGGCGGGGCGACAATATTGCGGCCATTCCTTGCCGAACCCGTCGGGCCACAGGCCATGCAGAGTGAAGCCGAAGCGCCCCGCCTTGCCCCCGCACTGCAGCGCATGTTTGTTGCCGCGCGCAGTCGAGCAAAATTGCGGCGACCAGCTGAGCGCCAGCGTATAGCTGCCGATCGGCAGCACGCGCTTGGGTTCCTTGGCAGTCGGTCCTTCGATCGTGGGTCGAGCGATCTGCGATGGCGGGCGGCATTGGGCCGATTGCGCCAGCGCGGTGCCCGGCAGCGCGACCAGAGCCAAGACTGCCAGCGCCTTAAGCATAAGCGAAGTCCAGCCCGATGTCGGCCGCAGGCGCCGACTGGGTCAGCCGTCCGACGCTGATATAGGTGACGCCCGTGCTGGCCTTCGCGCGGATCGTGTCCAGCGTCACGCCGCCCGACGCCTCGGTCGGGACACGGCCATCGACCAGTCCTACGGCCTGCCGCAGCATGGCCGCATCCATATTGTCGAGCAGCAAATGGGTCGCCCCCGCCGCCAGCGCGGGTTCGATCTGGTCGATCCGGTCGACCTCGACGATGATGCGCTCGACCCCGGCATCGACCGCGCGGCGCACCGCTTCCTCGACCGACCCCGCCACAGCGACATGATTATCCTTGATCATCGCCGCATCCCACAGCCCCATGCGATGATTGGTCGCCCCGCCCATGCGCGTCGCATATTTTTCAAGCCTCCGCAGGCCGGGGATGGTCTTGCGGGTGTCGAGCAGGATCGCGCCGGTGCCGTCGATCGCATCGACATAGGCGCGCGTCATGGTCGCGATGCCGCTGAGATGCTGCACGGTGTTGAGCGCCGACCGCTCCGCCGTCAGCATCGCGCGCGCCCGTCCCCGGATGCGCAATATGTCGGTCCCCGCCGCCACCTGCTCGCCATCCTGGTGCAGCTGTTCGATCTCGACATCGGGATCGAGCGCCCGGAAAAAGGCGACCGCGATCGGCAGCCCCGCCAGCGTCACCGGATCGCGCGCATCCATGACTCCATCGAAGATAGCATCGGCGGGAATCACCGCCTCGCTGGTGACATCGCGCCGGTCCGGCCCCAGATCCTCGGCCAGCGTGGCGGTCACAAAGGCGTTCAGATCGAAACCATCAAGAGCAAAGCCGGTCATGCGCGCCGTTTTCCATGGCTTGGACAAAATCGCAATAGCGCGCTTCCAATTCCTCCAATGCCGGGCCGTCCAGCGCCAGGCGTGCCTGCGCGATCAGGCGCATGCCCTCCGCCTGCAACCGCGCGCGCCGGGAGGCAAGCGTCAGCGGGGCTGCGGCGTCCCGCAGGCCATCGAGGAACTGCGCCGCCGCGATCGGGCTGGTCGCAGCAGCGGGCATGATCCCACCGAAACCGCGCGCAACGAAATGGTCGAAATCGTCATTGAGCGGCACCACCCGGTTCCAGTCATAATCGCCCCGGTCCGGCCCGCCGCGCAGGTCGCGCTGGCCGATCGCCGCCGTCGCCGCGCCCAGCCAATGGAGCGCGGTCACTGCCGTAAACGGATCGTTGATGCCCGGCGACAAGGCGCGCAACGCGATTTCCACCAGTTCGTCGATCAGAAATTCAATATCCTGCGCAGGCGACCGCATCGCCCCGGTCGAAAAGCAGGACCGGACGGCGTCGCGCATCGCGCTGTCGATCTTCGCGCCGACGACGCCGACCAGCACGATGCCGGGATGGACGAAATCGCCCGGCCGCAACCGCAACTCCAGCCGGCATCCGGCATCGCGCGCAATCTCGTTCAACCCGGCGAAATCGACGATCTGGATATAGCCGGTATCGGCTGCGACGATCGGCTCCCCCTGGGGCGGGGCATCGGCGGTCTCCTCGACGCAATCGTCGGGGAAGCGCCCATGGACTTCGCGCAGCAGGCGGTCGCCAATGCCTTCCAGCACGGCGTTGATACGGATGCTCGACGGCACATGGTTGAGGAAATAGACCAGGATGGCGATCGATATGCCCATCAACAGTGTGGCGATGAGCAACGATATTTGCGGCACGAATCCGGGATCGCCCGCGCTTTCCTGCGCATCGCGCACCACGCGCAACACCAGCACCGCATAGACGAAGGTCGCGATGAAGGTTGCCAGCGACAATTGGTTGCCGCGATCCTCCATGAAATTGGACAGCAAGCGCGGACCATAGCTGCCCGATGCATAGACGACGGCGGCGATGGTGATCGAAAAGACCGTGGAGGCGACGCCGATCATCGACCCGGCGATGACATTGAGGACGTTGCGCGCGCCTTCGGGCCGGGCGATATCGATCCACTCGTGCCGCGCCAGCCAGACCGATCCGCCATGGCGGTCGATCCACACCGTCGCGAACGCCATGATGGCCGCCAGCGTGGTGAACAGCGCCGGATAGAACCAGTAGCTGGCGCGGGTTTCCTGCCAGCGCGCGCGCAGCCGGGCGATCATCGCCGTGCGGCCTTCACCGCGCGCCCCTTCACCGTGGTCCTACGTCGCCCAGGCCCACCGTGGCGCTCGCCATTTCGAGCATCCGGTCCAGGCTCTTCTTCGCGCCCAGGCGCAGCGTCTCGTCCATCTCAATGCGCGGCTGCAGGTCGCGCAGGGCGAGGTACAGCTTTTCCATCGTGTTGAGCGCCATATAGGGACAGATGTTGCAGTTGCAGTTGCCGTCCGCACCCGGCGCGCCGATAAACTGTTTATCCGGCACCGCCTTTTCCATCTGGTGGATGATATGCGGTTCGGTCGCGACGATCAGCGTGTCGCCGGGCATCGTCTTGGCAAAGTCGAGGATGCCGCTGGTGGACCCGACATAATCGGCATGATCGACGATATAGGGCGGGCATTCGGGGTGGGCCGCGACCGGCGCGTCCGGGTGCTGCGCCTTGAGCTTGAGCAATTCGGTCTCGCTGAACGCCTCATGCACGATGCAGACGCCCGGCCACAACAGCATCTCACGGCCGAGCTTGCGCGCGAGATAGCCGCCCAGATGCTTGTCGGGGCCAAAGATGATCTTCTGGTCCAGCGGGATTTGCGACAGGATCTTTTCAGCGGACGAGGATGTCACGATGATGTCGGACAGCGCCTTTACCTCGGCCGAACAGTTGATGTAGCTGAGCGCGATATGGTCCGGATGGGCTTCGCGAAACGCCTTGAACTGGGCGGGCGGGCAACTGTCCTCCAGGCTGCAACCGGCATCCATGTCGGGCAGCACGACGATCTTGTCGGGCGACAGGATCTTCGCGGTCTCGGCCATGAAGCGCACGCCGCAAAAGGCGATCACATCCGCGTCCGTCTCCGCCGCCTTGCGCGAGAGTTCCAGCGAATCGCCGACGAAATCGGACAAGTCCTGAATTTCCGGGCTTTGATAATAATGGCCCAGGATCACGGCATTGCGCTCCTTGCGCAGCCGCTCGATCTCGCCGCGCAGGTCGATGCCCTGCGGAATGCCGGTAAAAGCGTTCATGTGCCTAAAACTCCTCGGTCCCTTAACAGCGCCCTAGCGCCGAGCCTGCCGGTTGGCCAGCACCTCGTTGACGGGCGTGGTGACGTCCCATCGTTCGCGATTGCGCCCGGCCCGTTCGGGCGGGAAGGTCACGATCACCCGCGCGTCGCCATAGCCTGCGGCCGCCAACGGCGCGGCCATCAATGTGGTCAGCGCCGTGCGGCCATAATCGCGCGCCTGCGCCATGCGTTCGGGTGCCTGCGCCTCGCGCTGGGCGCGGCTCTGCGCATGGGCGGACACGCGACGGCTCAATTCCTCGCCGGCCTGCCGCGTCACGAACATGCCCTGGGTGCGGACCAGCGTGCGCCGGCTCTCATCGACATTGGGCTTGCCCGGCTTCACGTCGGGCGCATTGACGATCAGCGTGCGGGTCGCCTCGTTCCATTCCAAATCGCCTTCGCCAAGGCCGCCGACCTCGACGAAATAATCGACGGAGAAGGGCATTTTGACGACCTGATCGGACTTCAACAGCCCAAAGCCGCGCACATCCTGCGCCGTGCTCTGGACCGTGCCGGACAGTTCGGAGACTTTGAGGCTGCTCACCCCGGCGATCTTCGCCGCGATCACCTTGGTCACCGCGACGCCATCCTCCTCGACCGCGACCACATAGTCGCGGTCATAGCGCTGCCAGCCGATCAGCATCGCGCCGCCGACCAGCAACAGGATGACCGCCGCCGCAATCGGTCCGGCATAGCGTTTCAGCGCATCTGCCATCGGTCCTCCGTCGCGGTCACCAGCCCGCGCTGATCCAGGTCGATCAGATGCGCCAGCACCGATCGCCCGGCGGCGGGATGCAGGCGCGGGTCGACGCCTTTATACATTTCCAGCACCATGTCGGGGATGAGGCTGTCGCCATTGCGCGCCAGAAAGCGCAAAATTTGCCCTTCGCGCTGCTTGCGATGGCCCATCATGCCACGCACCAGCCGCTGCGGATTGTCGATCGGGTCGCCATGGGCGGGATAATAGATCCCATCCTCGCGCTCCAGCAGCCGCTGCATCGATCGCATATAGGCGGCCATGTCGCCATCGGGCGGCGAAATCACGCTGGTCGACCAGCCCATGACATGATCGCCAGTAAACAATGCGCCTTCCTCGGCCAACGCGAAGCAGAGATGGTTGGACGTGTGCCCCGGCGTCGCCACCGCTTCCAGGGTCCAGCCGGTGCCCGCGACCTGTTCGCCATCCCCCAGCACCCGGTCGGGGCGATAGGCCGCATCGAATGCCGCATCGGCGCGCGGCCCGTCATCCTCCAGCGTCAGCGGCGCGCAGCCGATCACCGGCGCGCCCGTGGCCTCGCTCAGCGGTCGCGCCGCCGGGCTGTGATCGCGGTGCGTGTGGGTGCAGAGGATCGCCACGACGGGCCGCCCTGCGATCGCCGCCGTCAGTGCCGCGAGATGATCGGGCGCATCGGGTCCGGGGTCGATCACCGCCACATCGGTCGCCCCGACCACATAGGTCTGGGTGCCGGTAAAGGTGAAAGGCGACGGATTGGGCGCCAGCACCCGCCCCACCAGGGGGGATAGCGGCATCTGAACGCCGGTCGGCAGGTCGGCCGGATCGAAAGGAGGTGCCATGCTTCCCATGTGCCTATTTCCGGCCGGATTTCAAGGTGGGGGCTGCTTGTTGTCATCCTCCCCTGGTAGGGGAGATGGCAGGGCGTAGCCCTGACGGAGGGGTGTCACCCTCTCGATAGGGTGACACCCCTCCACCGGCTTCGCCGGTCCCCTTCAACAGAGTCACGTGCCTCTGTTGAACCTTGCAGGGGAGGATTTTAGGGACATGCGCGAAGCCGATCCCGCATTTCCCATTTCCCCCAACCTGCCCTATCCTTCCGCCCATGCCCTCCCCCGACCTCATAGACCGCTGGCGTCACCATCTCGCGCTCGACCGCCGCCGGTCGACGCATACGGTGCGCGCCTATGTCGCGACGGCGGAGCGGCTGGTCGCCTTTCTGGAGGGCCATCATGGCGCGGCGGTGACCCCCGCCAGTCTGGCCCGGATCGACCAGGCGGACCTGCGCGCCTTTCTGACGGTGCGGCGGATGGACGGGATCGGCAATCTGTCAGCGGCGCGCGAGCTTTCCGCGGTGCGCGGTTTTCTACGCTTTATCGGCGGCGAGGATGCGCGCGTGCCGCTGCTCAAGGGGCCACGGGTCAAGCGCGGCCTCCCCCGCCCCATCTCGCCCGACGAAGCCGTCGCGCTGGCGCAGGACATAGCCGAAACCGCGCGCCTGCCATGGATCGGCGCGCGCGACTGGGCGGTGCTGCTCCTGCTTTATGGCGCGGGCCTGCGCATTGGCGAGGCCATGGGGCTGACCGGTGCGGCACTGCCGCTCGCCGATACGCTGCGCGTCACCGGCAAGCGCAACAAGACCCGGCAAGTCCCGCTGCTGCCGCAGGTGCGCCAGGCGATCGAGGCCTATGTCGAACAATGCCCTTTCCCCATGACCCGCGACGAAGCGCTGTTCCGCGGCGCGCGCGGCGGTCCGCTGTCGCCTGCGCTGATCCGCCGCGCGGTGCAGGGCGCGCGTGGTCGACTGGGCCTGTCGGACCGCACCACGCCCCATGCGCTGCGCCACAGTTTCGCGACGCATTTGCTGGGGCGGGGCGCGGACCTGCGCAGTTTGCAGGAGTTGCTCGGCCATGCCAGCCTGTCATCGACCCAGGTCTATACCCAGGTCGATGCAGCACATTTGATGGACGTCTATCGTAACGCCCATCCGCGGGCGTGAAGCGGCGTCAGAGCGTGCAGGTGCGGCTTACGCCCCGACGCACGAAATATTGGTCGGTACGCGAATTATAGCTGCGATAGCGCTGCTGGCAGGCGCGCACATGCTGATACCAGTTGCTGCGATTGCCCCAGCTGCGCGGCGGATCGGACGGGCGGATGCCCCATTTGCTGTCCCAATTGCCATGGCGGCTCTGGCCACTGTTCCGCCCATTGTCGTTCCGGCTGGCGGCGGGAGCGCGGCGGTCGTCACGGTTGCTGGTCTGCGCCTTCTGCGGTCCGCGACGGTCATCGTCCTTGCGTCCGATAGTGCTCCCCGATTGCTGTCCCGGCTGGGCAAGAACAGAGGTAGGGGCAAGCGCCAGAAACATAGCGCTCAATAGTGTCGCGGTTTTCATCAACATCAAAACAAACTCCGATAGTCAGCCGGGTTTAGGCACCTGACCGACGAACGAAGCGCTGTGGCTATCGCTCCTCGCAAACAGGCGCCTTGGGCTTCCATGTTGCTAGACGCCACAGATAGAGGATTACCGCCCCTACGACGCAGATTGTCGCGGCCGGGCCGATATATTTGTCGATCTCGCTGAAATTCTTGCCCAGTACGAAGCCAGCATAAGCCAGGATGATGTTCCAGATCAGCGCCCCGCCGGTAGTCCACAGCAGGAAGCGGATATGCCCCATCCGAAACAGTCCGGCGGGCAGCGAGATCATCGTCCGCAGCGCGGGCATGAAGCGGAAGACGAAGACGACGATCTGGCCATATTTGCCGAACAAGCGGTCCAGCGCCTCGACATCGCCCCACTCCAGCGTCGCCCAGCGGCCATAGCGATCGACCAGCGGCTTCAACCGGGCAAAGCCCAGCACATGGCCAACCATATACCAGAAATAATTGCCAACCGTGGTGCCGATCGTGCCCGCCAGCAGCAGCCAGCCCATGTCCATCCGCCCTTGGCCGACACGAATGCCGCCAATGCCCATGATCAGTTCGGACGGAATCGGCGGAAAGACATTTTCCAGCACCATCAGCAGGAAAATGCCCCAATAGCCGCCCGCATCGATCAGGCGCAGCACCCAGTCAGTCATATATCGCTCACAGCCCACCAGCCAGCAGGCCGCTGACGTCCGCAACGAAGTACCGACCTATCCTCCGTTCGCCCTGAGCTTGTCGAAGGGCCGCACTTCCTGAAAGAAAGGACAGGGCTTCGACAGGCTCAGCCCGAACGGGCGAAGGGTAACACAAAAGCCTCAAACCGCCACGCGCGCTGCGAGTCGGGCGTCGATCGCGTCCCAGATCAGCCCGCCGGTGTCAGTCCCGTCGAACGCTTCGATCGACACGATGCCAGTCGGCGAGGTCACGTTGATCTCGGTCAGCCATTCGCCGCCGATCACGTCGATACCCACGAACAGCAGGCCGCGCCGCTTGAGTTCCGGCCCCATCGCCGCGCATATTTCGCGCTCCTTGTCGGTCAGCACGGTCTTGGCCGCAGAGCCGCCGACCGCCAGGTTGGACCGGATCTCACCCGCGCCGGGAATGCGGTTGACCGCCCCCGCGACTTCGCCATCGACCAGCACGATGCGCTTGTCGCCCTCCGCGACGCCGGGAATGAAAGCCTGAACCATGAATGGCTCGACCCATGAGGCGTTGAAGAGTTCCACCAGCGAGGAGAGGTTGGCGCCATTTTTACCGACATGAAACACCGCCACGCCGCCATTGCCATATAGCGGCTTGACCACGATCTCGCCATGTTCGGCGAGGAAAGATCGCACTTCGGCGAGGTCGCGGGTGATCATCGTCGGCGGCATGAAGCGCGCATAATCCAGCACGAACAATTTTTCCGGCGCATTGCGCACGCTGGCAGGGTCGTTGACCACCAGCGTCTCATCCTGCACCCGCTCCAGCAAATGGGTGGCGGTGATGTAGGACAGGTCGAAGGGCGGGTCTTGCCGCATCAGCACGACATCGACATCGCGGCCAAGGTCGATCATCTCTTCCGGCCCATAAGCGAAATGATCGCCATCCACCTTCTGCACATGCACCGGCCGCGCCTTGGCCAGCACCCGGCCGTCGCGGAACGTCAGGTCATGGGCGAGATAATGGTAGAGCCTGTGCCCCCGCGCCTGCCCCGCCAGCATGATGTGAAAGGTCGAATCGCCCGCGATCTTGATGCCCTCCATCGGGTCCATCTGCACCGCGACGGTCAGGGGGTTGAGCTGCGTCATTGGGGTCATCCTCATATAATGACTCGTCATGCTGAACTTGTTTCAGCATCCATTCGTCCTACCGCCGCGTATATCCGCAGCCGCAGAGCCAATGGACCCTGAAACAAGTTCAGGGTGACGAAGGGGTGTATGGAAGGACAGATCACCCCCCATGCCAGACATTCGCCAGATGGCGTGGCGCGCGGCCCGGCGCAAGGAGGATGACGTCGATTCGCATATCGTCGCCCGCTTTGCCGAGGTCATGCCACAAGATTTCCGCCGCCGCCGCGACCCGGCGCAACCGCCGTTCGTCGATCGCCAGGTCCAGTTCCGCCGCCGTGGCGCGCGCCTTCACCTCCACGAACGCCAGCATCGTGCCCTTGCGCGCGACCAGATCGACCTCGCCCGCTGCCGTCCGCATCCGCCGCCCAACAATCTGCCAGCCTTTGAGCCGTAGCCACCAGGCCGCGATCCGCTCCGCCTGCCGTCCGCGTCGCTCGGCGCTTTCGCGCTTCACCCCTTTAATTCCGTCGCCCGGTCATAGAGCGTGCGCCGGTCCAGCCCCAGTTTCTTCGCCACCTCGCCCGCCGCCTTCGACACGGACAGCCGGGTCAGCGCCTCGCGCAGCGCCGCGTCGGCATCTTCGGCGGTGGCGGGGGGCGCTTCGCCCGGTGGCCCGACCGTCACCACGATCTCGCCCCTGGGCGCGGCATCGGCATAGCGAGCGGACAGTTCGCTCAGCGTCCCGCAGGCCGTTTCCTCGAACGTCTTGCTGATTTCCCGGCTGACCGCTGCCTCCCGGTCGCCCAGATGCGCCGCCATCGCCGACAGGCTTTCCGACAGGCGCGGCCCGCTTTCGTAGAAGACCAGAGTCGCCCGCAATCCCGCCACCTCATCCAGCGCATCGCCCCGCGCCTTGGCCTTGCTCGGCAGGAAACCCATGAACAGGAACCGATCGGTCGGCAGGCCCGACAAGGTCAGTGCCGCGATCGCCGCGCTTGGCCCTGGCAGCGTCGTGATGCTGCGCCCCGCCGCCCGCGCGTCGCGCACCAGCTTGTAGCCCGGATCGGAAATCAGCGGCGTGCCCGCATCCGACAGCAAGGCGACTGATTCGCCCGCCATCCGCTCGACCAGCCGCTGGCGCACATTTTCGCCGCTATGGTCATGATAGGGCAGCATCGGCCGATCAGAGCCTGCATGGCGGAGCAGCCGCGCGCTGACCCGCGTATCCTCGACCGCGACGACATCGGCCAGCCGCAACACCTCCGCCGCGCGGGGAGTAAGGTCACCAAGGTTGCCGATCGGCCCCGCGACGATATAAAGCCCAGGTTCAAGACCCGATGATTGAGTTTCCATAAGGACGCCAGATGACAGAGACGGATGCCTCCCGGCAAGCGGACTTGTTCGCTTCCCTCAAACGCGGCGCACGGCTGGCTTTCGCCGCGAGCGCCCTGATGCTCGCCGCCTGTCAGTCGATCGTCCCCAAGGGACCGGCCCCGACGACGCCCACCGGCCCGGCCCAACCGTCCGGCCCGACCGTGACCGAAGGCCTGCCGACCGACACCATGCGCCATCGCGTCGCGCTGCTGGTGCCGATGAGCGGCACCAATGCGGGCGTCGGCCAGTCGATCGCCAACGCCACCACGCTGGCGCTGATGGACACCAAGACCGACAAGGTCCGCATCACCACCTATGACACCGCGCTGGGTGCTGCGGCGGCGGCCAACAAGGCGCTGGCCGATGGCAACCGCCTGATCCTTGGTCCCTTGCTGGCCGACGACGCCCGCGTGATCGGGCCGATCGCGGCGCGCGCCAATGTGCCGGTGATCAGCTTCTCCAACGACAGCGGCGTTGCGGGCAGCGGCGTCTATATCATGGGTTACAACCCCAATCAGTCGATCGAGCGCGTCGTCGGCTTTGCCCGGCAAAAGGGGCTGAGCCAGTTCGGCGCGCTGATCCCGCGCGGCACCTATGGCGAGCGGGCGGGCAACGCCCTGCTGCGCGCGGTCGAGCAGGCGGGCGGCACGGTCGTATCGATGCAGACCTTCGACCGCAGCCCCGCGTCGATGACGGCGGCGGTCAAGAAATTGCAGGCTTCCTCCAGCTATGACGCGCTGCTGATCGCCGACAGTGGCCGCGTCGCGTTGCAGATCGCGCCGATCGTGCGCAAAAATGGCGGCGCGACGGCGCGGCTGCTCGGCACCGAATTATGGAATACCGAAGGCTCGCTGTCGGCGAGCCCGGTGCTGCGCGGCGCCTGGTTCGCCAGCGTTTCCGACAGCCTCTATCGCCAGCTCGCCACCAAATATCGCGCCCGCTACGGCAGCGCGCCCTTCCGCCTGTCCTCGCTTGGCTATGACGCCGTGCTGCTGACGGTGCGGATCGCGCAGGACTGGAAGCCCGGCAGCGCCTTCCCCGCCGCGCGCCTGCGCGACGCAGGCGGCTTTTCCGGCATCGACGGCGCATTCCGCTTCTCGCGCTCCGGCGTTGCCGAACGCGCGCTCGAAGTGACCGAAATCGGCGCAGGCAACATGACCGTCATCGCGCCCGCGCCCCGCAGCTTCGGGGATTAACGGAAAGCGAGCGTCACCCGGCCGGCCACCCGGCGGGCCGGGCCAGCGCTCGGTGCCTTACCCTTCCGCGAGGCCACCCACCTGCCGCATCCGAGTGAAGATGTTCCACGTCGCGATGAACAGCGCCGCGATCACCGGGCCGATGACGATGCCGTTGAAGCCGAACAGCTCGATCCCGCCCAGCGTCGTGATCAGTACCACATAATCGGGAATGCGCGTATCGCGGCCGACCAGGATCGGGCGCAACACATTGTCGACCATCCCGATGATCAGCACCCCGCACGCCACCAGCACGATCGCCTGCCAGATCGCGCCGCTGGCGAACAGGTAGATGGCGACAGGCACCCACACGATCGCCGTGCCGACCGCGGGCAACAGCGAAAACGCCCCCATCAGCACCGCCCAGAGCAAGGCGCCTTCGATTCCCAAGGCCCAGAAGACGATGCCGCCGATCAAGCCCTGGACGATGGCGACGACGATGCTGCCCTTGATCGTCGCGCGGATGACGATGACGAATTGCTGGATCAACGCCTGGCGCTGGCTGGCCCGCAACGGCGCGGCGGCGACGATGCGCTGCGACAATTTTTCGCCATCGCGCAACAGGAAGTAGGAGAGGTACAGCATCACGCCCAGCGCCATGAAGAAACTGAAGGCGCTCTGGCCGATCTGGAACGCCTGCGCCGCGAGCACCCGGAAACTGCTGGTGATGCCCTTCGTCACCATCGCCTGCGCCGCATCGAAATTGCTCAGGCCCAACCGTCGCAAATAGGGGCGCGACCAGTCGGGCAGTGCCGCCATCATCTGCGAGAAGAGCCGGGCGAAGTCGATCTCCCCCGACTGGACCTTGCCGTAGAAATAGGCCGCTTCCTGCAACAGCGCCGCCCCCAGCACGAAGGCCGGGATGATGACGATCCCCAGGATCAGGAACAGCGTGATCAACGCCGCCCCGTTGCGATGGGTCGGCATTTTCTCCAATATATTGCGATAGATCGGCGCGAACAGAATGGCGGCGATCACCCCCCACAATATCGCCGCGAAGAAGGGCTGGATCACCAGCAGAAAAGCGATCGACACCAGCACGACGACGCCCAGGAAAAAGCCATCCTCTATCTTGGGCGAGACGTGCAGCGGCGGTGGGGGCGTTTGGGAATCCATGCCCGCTCCTTCGCAAGATTCGGCAATCAAATCCATCTCCGAACGACCAGCCGACCCTGCCCTCTGTCCTTTTGTCGTTTCCGTCGATAGAGAAGCCCATTCCTTGGGCAATTGGGACGTCGAGCAACCGTGGCACGCGAAATCACCGGATTTTCAAACCCGCTGGTGAAGCGTGTCCGATCCTTGCGCGAAAAGAAGTTCCGCAAGGCCGAAGGCCTGTTCCTGGCCGAAGGCCTGCGCATCCTGACCGAAGCGCGCGAGGAAGGCGTGCTGCCCGAAATGCTGTTCCACGCCGGGTCCACCCATCCGCTGGCGACCGAGCTGATTGCGGCGATGGAAGCGGCGGGCGGTGACGTCATCGAAACCAGCGCGGACATCCTGTCGAAGATCAGCGGCAAGGATAATGCGCAGGCCGTGGTCGGCGTCTATCGCGACCGGCTGACGCCCTTGGATGCGCTCGATCGTACCAAAGCGGACATCTGGATCGTCGCGCAATCGCTGCGCGACCCCGGCAACCTTGGCACCATCTTGCGCACCGGCGACGCGGTCGGCGCAGGCGGCCTCATCCTGATCGACGATTGCGTCGACCCCTTCTCGGTCGAATCGGTCCGCGCCTCCATGGGCGCGCTGTTCACCCAGTCGATCACCCAGGCGCGCTGGCCCGAATTCATGACCTGGCTGCGCGCTGGCCCCGGCGAACTGATCGGCACCAGCCTCAAGGCAACCCACGACTATCAGGAACCGCGCTACCAAAGCCCGTCCTTCCTGCTCGTCGGCAATGAAGCGCAGGGCCTGCCCGAAGCCTATGAAGCCGAATGCGACCTGCTGGTGAAGATGCCCATGCTGGGCAAGGCCGACAGCCTGAACGCGGCGGTAGCGACGGCAGTGATGGCCTATGAACTGCTCAACCAGAAACGCAAAAAAGGATAGCCGTCATCCCAGCGAAAGCTGGGATCTCAATTCTTTTGGGAGTGGCTAACAGAAGGGAGATTCCAGCGTTCGCTGGAATGACGAGGGGGGAAAGCGAGATGAAACAGATGAGCGGCATAGGCGAAATGTGGCGGCACAAGCGCGTGCTGACGGCCAGCCTGGTCGGCACGGCGGTCGAATTTTACGACTTCTACATCTACGCCACCGCCGCCAGCCTGATCTTCCCGGCGCTCTTCTTCCCCTCCTCCTCGCCCACGGCGCAGTTGATGGCCTCCTATGGCAGCCTGGCGCTCGCCTTCTTCGCCCGGCCGCTGGGTGCCGCTGTCTTCGGCCATTATGGCGACCGCGTCGGGCGGAAGGTAACGCTGGTCACTTCGCTGATGCTGATGGGCGGCTGCACGCTGGCCATCGGTTTCCTGCCCACCCATGCGCAGATCGGCTGGTGGGCGCCGCTCATCCTGTGCCTGCTGCGCTTTGGCCAGGGGCTGGGCCTGGGCGGCGAATGGGGCGGCGCGGCGCTGCTGGCGGTGGAGAATGCCCCGCCCGGCTGGCGCGCGCGCTTCGGCATGTTCCCGCAACTGGGCGCGCCGGTCGGCTTCATCGCCGCCAATGGCCTGTTCCTGATCCTGGGCACCATCCTCACCGAAGAGGAGTTTTTCGCCTGGGGCTGGCGCCTGCCCTTCCTCGGCAGCGCTGTGCTGGTATTCCTTGGCCTCTGGGTCCGCCTCAAGCTCACCGAAACCCCGGAATTCGCCGCCGCCCAGGCCGAAGCACCGCCACCTGCCATGCCGCTCGCATCGCTGTTCAAACATCATCTGGGCGCAGCGATCGCGGGCACCTTCGCCGTCGTCGCCTGCTTCGCCATCTATTATATCGCGACCGCCTTCGCGCTCGGCTACGGCACCACCACGCTCGACATCGACCGCAGCGATTTCCTCTCGATCCAGCTTGGCGCGATCCTGTTCATGGCGCTTAGCATCCTCATTGCAGGCTGGTGGGCGGACAAGACCAGCCCGACCCGCGTCCTTGCCTGGGGCTGTGTCGGCACGGTCTTCATGGGGTTGATCTTTGGCCCGATGATGGGCGCGGGCACGCTGCTGCCAATCTTCCTGATCCTCAGCCTCGCGCTATTCCTGATGGGCTTCGTCTACGGGCCATTGGGGGCCTATCTCCCCGCCCTCTTCCCGATCCAGCTCCGCTACACCGGCGCGTCCTTCGCCTTCAACTTGGGCGGCATATTGGGCGGCGCGCTCGCCCCGATCGTCGCCACCTGGCTGATCGCAGTCCAGGGCGTCGAATTTGTCGGCCTCTATATGTCCGCCGCCGCCGCGATCAGCCTGGCAGGCCTGTGGTGGACCAGCCGCCGCTAATCCGCCGCAAAAGAAAAAGGGCGGCGCTCCGATGGAGCGCCGCCCTTTCCTGTTTCTACGCTATCCCGTGGGACAGCCGAAGGATCAACCCTCGGTGCGCACGTCGCGGCGCTCGGCGATGCGAGCGCGCTTGCCGGTGCGGCCGCGCAGATAATAGAGCTTCGCACGACGCACCACGCCACGACGGACGACAGTGATCGAATCGATGTTGGGCGAATAGAGCGGAAATACGCGCTCCACGCCTTCGCCGAACGAAATCTTGCGCACGGTGAAGTTCGAACCCATGCCCTTGTTCGAACGCGCGATGCACACGCCTTCGTAATTCTGGACGCGGCTCCGTTCGCCTTCGACGACCTTCACGCCGACGCGCAGCGTGTCGCCGGCGCGGAATTCGGGGATTTCTTTGCCGAGGGCGGCGATGTTTTCCGCCTCGATCTGCTGGAGGATGTTCATGAAACGTCAGTCCTTCAAGTCGCGTTGCGCACCAGAGGGCGACTGGACCCGAACGCCGCTGTGACGTTCCCAAAGGTCCGGCCGCCTTAGCCGTGTATCATCGACCGCCCTTTGTTTCCGCCAGGCGGCGATCTTCGCATGATCCCCCGATCGCAACACCTGCGGGATCATACGTCCCTCCCATTCGACCGGTCGGGTATAATGCGGATATTCAAGCAGCCCCGTTTCAAAGGACTCCTCGACTCCGCTGGAAGCCGCGCCCATTACACCGGGAAGCAGCCGGACGCAAGCATCGAGCAGCAGCAGCGCGCCCATCTCGCCGCCCGACAATATGATGTCGCCCATGCTGATTTGCTCGATCGGCCGGGCATCGAAAATCCGCTCGTCAAACCCTTCGAACCGCCCGCACAGGATCGTCGCGCCCGGCCCCTCCGCCAGTTCGCGCACCCGCGCCTGCGTGATCGGCACCCCGCGCGGCGTCATGGCGAGGACGGGCAGGTCAGGTCGCCGCTCCAGCGCATGATCGACCGCCTTTGCCAATATGTCGGCGCGCAGCACCATCCCCGCGCCGCCGCCTGCGGGCGTATCGTCAACCGTGCGATGCTTGTCGGCCGCAAAATCGCGGATGTGGATGGGATCGCAGGCCCATTTCCCCTCCGCCAGCGCCCGCCCAGCCAACGACACACCAAGCGGCCCCGGAAACATCTCCGGGTAGAGCGTCAGGACTTGCGCGGTAAAGCTCATCGCCGCCGCGCCCGCATCTTGGCGGCGGACCAGCCTCCGCCCAGGCACAATGCCCCGCACAACAGCAGCGTGAGGCCTATGGTCCGCAACAGGTCGGCAAAAGGCCGCTCAGGATGAATGAGGCCGGGCAGCAGCACCAGCAGCGGCACCGGGCAGACCAGCGCCACCGCAGCCGCGATCTTGAGGCCGCGCGACCAGCCAAGGCCGAACAAGCGCCAGCCAGCGGCCAGCATGGCGATCAGATAGAGGGCGGTGAATATCTGGGGCATGTCTTGCGCTTAGGCGATGCCAGCCGCAGCGTCCAGACGGCTGCTGTCAGGGTGCCCGCACCGTGAAGGACAGTTCCTGTATCTGCGCATCGGGCGTCGGGGCCAGCAAGATCGTACCCGCCACCCGTCCGCGCTCGCATGTCCAGGTGAACCGCCCCGCCAGAGCGCCAGTCGCAACAACCGGCGCATCGCTCGCACATGCGCCCACCTCCTGCTTCACCGCCGCGATCCTTTTACCCCATTGCGCCGCGTCGTGATCCATCAGGAAATTCATCGCCAGCCGATCGCGCGCCGCCAGCACATCGCCCGCCGCATAGATGCGCCCCGCCGCTGCGTAACCGTCCGCCAGCAGCGCCGACACCGGGATCGTTCGGGCCATCAATGCCCCCGCCTTGTGCAGCGCCACCGCCGCGTCCCAGGCCGGGCCGCTGCCGCCATTATAGGTGCGGTTCGTAAAGACGAAGATGCCCACGCCATAGTCCGGCATCAACATGACATGGCTGCCATAGCCCGGATAGCCACCCCCATGGGCCAGCGTCAGCCCCAGGTCGCAATCCTGCGCCACCCGCATCGCAAAGCCATAGGCCGCCGCCTGTCGGCATGCCGTCGCCCCGCTCGCGCCATTGCGCTGGGCGACCCCCATGAAATTGCTCCCCTGCGCCAGCATCCGCACGGACGCGCGTGCCACCGGCCCCGCCTCCGCATCATCGCGCGCGGGCCAGGCGGACAGCAGGAAGGCGACCCAGCGCGCATAATCCTTGGCGCTGGTCTGCAAGCCCCCCATGGCCCCGAACGCCCCGTCCGCCATGGTCGGTTCAACCGTCCAGCGCCCCTCTTCCCAACGATAGCCCATCGCGCGCTGTTCAACCGGCCATTCGCGCACCTGATAGCCACTCGACGCCATGCCGAGCGGGGCCAGCAGCTCGCCTTCGACATAAAGGCGATAAGGCTGGCCCGACACATTGGCGATGATCCGCCCCAGCAGCGCATAGCCGAAATTGCTATATTCATAACGCGTGCCGGGTGTAGTGCTGAACGGCACGCCGGTTTGCAACATCCGGGTAAAGTCGGCTTCGGGCAGAGGCGTTTGCCGATCGCCCCAGGGGTTATCATCGACCAGCCCAGCGCTGTGCGTCAGCAGGTCGCGGATACGGATACGCGGACTGTCCTTGGTCGGATAGGTCCATCCCCGCATTTCCGGCACATGCGTTTCGGCCAGATCATCGAGGCCGAGCTTGCCCTCGTCCCGCAATTTCAGGATGGCGAGCGCGGTAAACGCCTTGGTCATCGACGCGATCCGAAACAGGCTGTCGGGCGTAACGGCCCGCTTATGCACCAGATCCTGCACGCCCAAGCCCTTCACATGGACCAGCCTGCCGTCCGCGACGATGCCATAAACCAGTCCCGGTGCCCGACTATCCACCTGAAAATCGGCAAACAGCCGGTCGATCTCAGGGATGGCTGCGGCGATCTTCTGTGCGTCGGCGGCATGGGCCACCGGGGCCGCCGCGATGCAAAAGGCAGCGACAATCGCGCGGATCATATCGTCCAATTCTCCAGCCTCAGCCCCTGTATGTCGGCGAAATCGCGTTCGTTGCGCGTGACGAGCGGCACGTCCAGCGACAGCGCCTGTGCCCCGATCAGCCGATCGAAACTCTTGCGGCGCACGCCGACCTGTCGGACGACCGCGCCATAGGTCGCCGCCGCCCGATCATCGAACGGCAGGACATCCAGCATCGCCAGGAAAGCATCGACCCGGCGCATGTCGCCCTTCGGATCACTGGACGCGCGACTGCCAACCCGTAGCTCCGCTGCGGTGATGGCCGATACCGCCAAGCCACCAAAAGCCTGACCGACCCGTTCGGCCAAGGACGCGCTTCGCCCCAGCAAAAAATCGATGCAGACATTGGTGTCGAGCAGATAGCGACTGGTCATGCGGCTTGGGGCGTGTTCGACGTCCAGTCCCGTTCACCCTGGTCGATATCGCCGCGCCCTTCCTGCATGAAGTCGCTCGACATGCTGCCATATAGCGCCAGGAAGATGTCGCGGGCCTGATCCTCCTTCCAGAAGGAGAAGCTGCCATCCTCATGGGGGACCAGTACGACCTCTTCGCCGTCGGACAGGCCCAAAGCCTTGGGCAAACGCAATGCGACGGAATTGCCAGACTTGAAAATCTTGGCTCGATATTCTTCGCCCATCGCCACGCCTCCGTATGCACGGAGCGTATATACTACTCCACGAACAGCGCGTCAATCACCGCCCGCTCCGCCTCCAGCGTCACCGCATGCATCGGCGCCATGAAACGCTTGCCGGGCTTGCCCTCGACCGATGGTCGCTGCACTTCGACAATATCGCCCGCGCCGAAATTCTCGATCGCGATGATCTCGCCCAGCGCTTCCCCCTCGCTCGAAAGACAAGGCAGGCCGATAATGTCGGCATGATAATATTCGCCCTCGGCCAGCGGCGGCAGGGCGGATCGCGGGACGGTCAGCGCCGTGCCGCGCAGGGCTTCGGCCGCGCCGCGATCGCCGATCTCGGCAAAGCGGGCGACCGCGCCATTGGGGCCGGGGCGCACCGACTTCAACGTCAATGTGCGCCCCGCCGCATCGAAGCTGCCATAGGCTTTGAGGCTTTCGGCCCCTTCGCCAAACAGCTTGAGACGGACTTCGCCCGCCACCCCATGCGCCCCGACGATCGCGGCGAGCGTGACGGGCTTGTCCGTCAAGACAATCAGCCCTCGGCCTGTTCGGTCGCGGCTTCCTCGGCGGGAGCCTCTTCAGCCGGCGCTTCAGCAGGCGCCTTGGCAGCTTCTTCAGCGGCAATGCGCGCTTCTTCGGCTTCGGCCAGCTTGGTCGCACGGTCTTCGGCGCGATCCTTGGCCTTCTGACCCGGCACGGCCTTGTTCGGGTTGTTGCGGACGATCCGCTCCTTCACGCCAGCGGCGTCGAGGAAACGGGCAACGCGGTCGGTCGGCTGCGCACCAGCGGCAACCCAATGCTTCGCACGCTCGACGTCCAGGATGACGCGCTTTTCGTCGCCCTTGGGCAGGACGGGGTTGTAGCTGCCGATACGCTCGATGAACTTGCCATCACGCGGCGCGCGGCTGTCGGCCACGACGATGCGATAATAGGGACGCTTCTTGGAACCACCGCGCGAGAGACGAATGGACGTTGCCATGGAACTTAACCTTTCTGACTTGAATATATATGTTTGATTTCGTCATCCCAGCGTAAGCTGGGATCTCTCTTCCCCTTGAAGAAGTGAGACCCCAGCTTGCGCTGGGATGACAGGTTACTTCACTTCTTCATGAAATTCTGAAAGCCCGGCGGCAGTTTTGGCATATTGCCACCCAGCCCGCCCAGGCCCGACAGGTCAGGCCCACCAGCGCCGCCATCCGGCCCGCCAAGACCACCCAATCCGCCCATTCCACCGCCACCGGTGAACATCTTGGCCAGCCCCTTGAGGCCACCCATCTTGCGGATCTTCTTCATCGCGCCTTCCATCTCCTGATGCATTTTCAGGAGGCGGTTGACGTCCTGCACCGTCCGCCCGGCGCCCTTGGCGATGCGGATCTTGCGCTTGGCGTTGATCAGGGCGGGCCGTTCCCGCTCCTTGGGCGTCATCGACCCGATCATCGCGTCGAGGTGGATCAGCGTCTTGTCGTTCGCGCCGCTGTTCGCCATCGCCGCCTGCGCCTTCTTGAGGCCCGGCAACATGCCCGCCAGCGCGCCCAGGCCACCCATGCGGCGCATCTGGTTCAACTGGCTGCGCAGGTCGTTCATGTCGAACTGACCCTTGGCCATCTTCTTGGCGAGCTTGTCGGCCTCGTCCGCGTCGATGCTTTCAGCCGCCCGCTCGACCAGCGACACGACATCGCCCATGCCCAAAATGCGCTGCGCCACGCGCTGCGGATGGAAAGGCTCGATCGCGTCGAGCTTTTCGCCCGTGCCCGCGAATTTGATCGGGCGACCCGTGACGGCCCGCATCGACAGCGCCGCACCACCGCGCGCATCGCCATCCATCCGGGTCAGCACGACACCGGTCAGCGGCACCTGCGCGGTGAAATTCTGCGCGACATTCACCGCATCCTGGCCGGTCAGCGAATCGACCACCATCAGGATTTCGGCGGGGCTGCTCGCGTCAGCGACAGCCTTCATCTCGTCCATCAGCGCCTGATCGACATGCAAACGCCCGGCGGTATCGAGCATCACCACGTCGAAGCCCTGCAGCTTGGCCGCCTGCAGCGCGCGCTTGGCGATATCGACCGGCTGCTGCCCGGCGATGATCGGCAGCGTCGCGACATCGCACTGCGTACCCAGCACGGCCAACTGCTCCTGCGCGGCCGGGCGCTGCACGTCGAGCGACGCCATCAGCACCTTCTTGCGCTCGCGCTCCTTGAGGCGCTTGGCGAGTTTGGCCGTCGTCGTGGTCTTGCCCGACCCCTGGAGGCCGACCATCATGATAACGGCGGGCGGGGTCACGTCGATCATCAGGTCCGACGTTTCGGACCCCAGCGTTTCGGTGAGCGTGTCGGAAACGATCTTGACGACCATCTGCCCCGGCGTAACCGACCGCAGCACGTCGCTGCCAACGGCCCGTTCGGTCGCCTGATCGACGAACTGACGCACGACCGACAAGGCGACATCGGCTTCGAGCAGCGCGATTCGCACCTCGCGCATCGCGGCGCGGACATCGTCCTCCGTGAGCGCACCACGCCCCCGCAGTTTATCGAATACCCCACCCAGACGATCGCTCAGCGAATCGAACATCATCACCTCAATTGGGCCAAAAGGCCCGGAAAACAGCAGCTACCCTGCCAAAACGACAAAATCGCCGGTGGGCGAAACCTCGCCAACCAGCGTCCATACAAAACGCCTGGTGCATCCTGTTTTCAGGATGCGCGCTCAATGGATTTGTCAGGGACCGAACGGCAAACCGCCCGATTGCTGGCGTGCGCTTAGAGGAAAGCGGGCGGAATGGCAAGCGCAGCGCGCGGACGGACTGGTGGAAGAGCCGCGCCACGGTCGTCATTGCCGCGAAAGCGGGGATCCATCTCCCCAGCGCCGCACTTGGGAGGCTGCAAGAAGATGGCTTCCCGCCTTCGCGGGAAATGACGAGATGGGTGGTTCGCAGACACCCATCCCCCGCCGTCACCCCGGACCCTTCGACAGGCTCAGAACAGGCTCGATCCGGGGTCCATGAGCCTCAACCTAGCAATGACGTCTCACCCGTGAGCCAATGGATGCCGGGTCAAGCCCGGCATGACGGCAGAGGGCTGATTACGGACGTTCGTCGCAGCGCGACTTGTCGGGGGCGGGTGACCGGTATTCTGGTCTGTCGAACGTCGGCAACTGGTTTTTGACGTGCTGGCGTGCGGACCGCTCACCATGAATGATGACAAACAACCAGGCGGAAAATGCCGCGGTGCCCACCACAAAAATAGTTAGATAGAAAATAAAGCCAGCCGGGTTGTCGATCCACGAAGCGCGCGCCAACCTTGTTTCCAAAATTCCGGTGCTGAGAGCCAACCCAATTTTATAAACGCCGAACGCGATGATACCCACTAAGGCCACGCACAATAGCTGGATTTTGCTTCGATCGGTCATGCTGCAGGCGTAATCTTACAGCATCAAATTTTTGTTAATTTTGCTCGATCCGGCGTCCTAAAATAATCCCCATCACGCACCGCTGTCCTACCCGCACCTGAGCCGCTATACTCCCCCCGCACCCCATGCGCTCCGCCCCCGACTTTCCGATAGGATCAAGGCCGCGTAATTTTATGTCGAAATCTGCGGGAAATGTGCGAAGCGAAGGGCGACAAGATGAGGGGAGCCTGAGACATATGAGTTGGACACGCCGCAAGTCGATCGAAGCGATGACGCCGACGGGGGACCAGCATCGCCTGGCCCGCACCCTGTCCTGGCCGCATCTGCTGGCGCTGGGCGTCGGCGCGATCGTCGGCACCGGCATCCTGACGCTGATCGGCGTCGGCGCGGACCGTGCCGGGCCGGCCGTCCTCCTCTCCTTCGCCATAGCCGGCGCGATCTGCGCCTGCGCCGCGCTAGCCTATGCCGAACTCTCGACCATGATGCCCGCAGCGGGCAGCGCCTATAGCTACTCCTATGTGGCGCTGGGCGAAGGCATTGCCTGGATCGTGGGATGGAGCCTGATCCTCGAATATAGCCTTGTCGTCTCGACCGTAGCGGTCGGCTGGTCGGGCTATGCCGCGCCGCTGCTGACCGGGATCGGCTTTCCCGAAGGGCTGACGCAGGGGCCGGAACTGGGCGGCCTCGTCAACCTGCCCGCCATCTTCATCATCGCCGTGGTCGCTGGCCTGCTCATGCTCGGAACCCATGAAAGCGCCCGCCTCAACAGCATCCTCGTCCTCATCAAGATCGCGACCTTGAGCCTGTTCGTCTGGGTCGCCCTGCCCGCTTTCGATGCGCAGAATCTTGAACCGTTCATGCCCTTCGGCTTCGCCAAGGCCATGGGACCGGACGGGGTCGAGCGCGGCGTGATGGCGGCCGCCGCGATCATCTTCTTCGCCTTCTACGGCTTCGACGCCATTTCGACGGCGGCGGAGGAAGCCAAGAACCCGGACCGCGACCTCGCCATCGGCATCGTCGGGTCGCTGATCGTCTGTACCTTGATCTATGTCCTGGTCGCGGCCGCCGCGATCGGGGCCATGCCCTTCACCCGCTTTGCCGACAGCCCCGAACCCCTCGCGCTGATCCTGCGCGAAATGGGTCGCGGAGAGGTGGCGCGGATCGTCGCCATCGCCGCCGTCATCGCCCTGCCGACCGTGCTGCTGGGCTTCCTCTACGGCCAGAGCCGCATCTTCCTGGTGATGGCGCGCGACGGTTTCCTGCCCCAAAGCCTCGCCAAAATCTCCAGGCGCGGCACCCCTGTGCGCATCACCATCGTCACTGCCGTCTTGGTCGCCATCATCGCGGGCCTGCTCCCCATCGATGAGATCGCCGCCCTCGCCAATGCCGGCACCCTGATCGCCTTCACCGCGGTCGGTGCCTGCCTCCTAGTCCTGCGCCGCCGCAGCCCCGACCTGCGCCGCCCCTTCCGCACCCCCGCCGCCTGGTTCGTGGGGTTAGGCGCGATCGCCGGTTGCGCCTATCTGTTCATCAGCCTGCCGAGGGACACGATATTGGCGTGTTTCGGGTGGAATGCGCTGGGGCTGGTCGTGTATTTTCTGTACGGGCAGAAACGGGCGACTGCGGTCCAGTGACGATCAAGTCGCTGGGATGAACCGCCAGCGAAGCGTGCATCTTAAGCGCCATTATTGACCTCCCCCTTCCGTTCGGGCTGAGCTTGTCGAAGCCCTTTACTGAAAGCTATCGTTAATCGATTTCCAGACACCCGTGACATCATAAAATAGAGACGGCCTTCGACAAGCTCAGGCTGAACGAAATGAAGGGGAATGCCCCCACTGGCCTTTTTCCGCCCCACCCCCTACATGCGCGATCATGGGACGCTTCTCGAAAATGCATGGTCTGGGCAACGACTTCGTCGTGATCGACGCGCGCAGCGACGCGATCGAAATGACCCCGAATCTCGCCCGCGCCATTGCCGATCGTCATGCCGGGATCGGCTGCGACCAACTGATCCTGATCGGCAACGCGCCCGATGCGGACGTTTCGATGCAGATTTTCAACGCGGATGGCAGCGAGGTCGAGGCTTGCGGCAACGCCACCCGCTGCGTGCCGTTGTTCGTCGGCCGCGACGTGTCGATCCGCACCAAGGCAGGGCTGCTCGAAGCCAAGGCCGTCGATGGCGGCGTGAGCGTCGACATGGGCGCGCCACGTTTCGCATGGGACGCGATCCCGCTCGCCTACCCCATGGACACGCTGACCATGAGCGCGAGTTGGGAAGACCTGCCCCCGCCTGCCGCCGTCAATGTCGGCAACCCCCATGTCATCTTCTTCATGGACGCTTGGGACGGTGTGAACTTCGAGCGGCTCGGCCCGCTCATAGAGACCGACCCGCTCTTTCCCGCCCGCATCAACGTCAATTTCGCGCAGGTCATGGCCGACGATCATATCCGCCTGATCGTGTGGGAACGCGGCGCTGGCCTGACCCGCGCCTGCGGCACCGGCGCCTGCGCCACCGCCGTCGCCGCCATCCGCCGCAAGCTGGTACGCGGCCCCGTTACTGTCAGCCTGCCCGGCGGCGATCTGGTCATCGGCTGGGCACCGGGCGGCACGATCAGCATGACCGGCCCCGCCACCCATGTCTTCGATGGCGAGGCTGACTGGGCGCGCTTCTGATGAGCGGCCCCGCCATCATCACCATGGGCTGCCGCCTCAACATTGCGGAGAGCGAGGCGATCCGTGACCTGGCGCAGGGGCAGGACGACCTGATCGTCGTCAATAGCTGCGCCGTCACCGCCGAAGCCGTGCGCCAGACCCGCCAAGCGATCCGCCGCGCCCGGCGCGAACGGCCCGACGCGCGGATCATGGTGACCGGCTGCGCCGCCCAGACCGAGCCGGAGACCTTCGCGGCGATGACCGAAGTCGATGCGGTGATCGGCAACCGGGAGAAGCTAGAGGCGGAAACATACCAACGTCCGTTCGCTTCGAGCGAAGTCGAGAAGCGCTTCTCGACTTCGCTCGAAGCGAACGGCGCTTTTGGAGCGATGCCCAAAGTCCGTGTCGCCGACATCATGGCCGTGCGCGACACCGCGCCCCACATGGCGTCCGCCTTTGCCGACCATGCCCGCGCGTTCCTGGAGGTGCAAAATGGCTGCGACCATCGCTGCACCTTCTGCATCATCCCCTATGGCCGGGGCAACAGCCGCTCCGTCCCCGCAGGCGCGGTATTGGACAAGGCCCGCGAACTGGCCGCGGCGGGCTATCGCGAGATCGTGCTGACCGGCGTCGATGTCACCAGCTACGGCCCCGACCTGCCGGGCAGCCCGTCGCTTGGCTCATTGGTCGAGCGCATCCTGACCGGCGTCCCCGACCTCCCCCGCCTGCGCCTCTCCTCGATCGACAGCGTGGAGATAGACGACCGCCTGTTCGACCTGATCGCCCACGAACCGCGCATGATGCCGCACCTCCACCTCTCGCTCCAGGCGGGCGACGACATGATCCTCAAGCGGATGAAGCGCCGCCACAGTCGCGCCGACGCTGTCCGCATCGTTGAACGGCTCAAGACCGCCCGCCCCGCCATCAGCATCGGCGCGGACATCATCGCCGGTTTCCCGACCGAGGATGAGGCGATGTTCGAACGGAGCCTGACGCTGATCGCCGACTGCGACATCGTCCATGGCCATATCTTCCCCTATTCGCCGCGCGCTGGCACACCCGCCGCACGGATGCCGCAGGTCGATCGCACGGCCATCAAGGCCCGCGCCGCCCAGTTGCGCGCTGCCTGCACGATCCAACGCGAAGCCTGGCTACGCAGCCTGATCGGCACGACCCAGTCGGTGCTGGTCGAACGCAGCGGCCTGTCGGGCCATGCCGAAAACTTCGCCCCCGTGCGCTTTGCAAGCCAGCAACTGCCCTCGACCATCGTCACCGCCCGCATCACGGGGCTTGAGAAGGACACGCTGATCGCGCAAGAGGCGGTTCAAGAATGACGCTCTTTTTTCCGTCATTCCCGCGCAGGCGGGAACCCATCTCCCAACCGCCGCGCTTGATGCTGCGTCGGGAGATGGATCCCCGCCTGCGCGGGGATGACGATGGTGGATGAACATGGCTGACATTTCCTGGCGCGACCGCCTCTTTGGCGGTTTGAAGCGCACGTCCGACAAGCTCGGCGATAATCTCACCGGCCTGTTCGGCAAGGCCGCCCTGGACGCGCAGACGCTCGACGAGATCGAGGAAGCGCTGATCCTGTCCGACCTTGGCCCGGCCATGGCCGTGCGGGTGCGCGAGCGGCTTGCCGAAGGCCGGTTCAACAAGGAACTGACCGAAGATTATCTGCGCGAGATCATCGCGGAGGAAATCGAGAAGGTACTGGCCCCCGTCGCCCGGCCATTGGAGATCGAAGCCTTCCCCCGGCCGCAGGTCATCCTGGTCATCGGCGTCAACGGATCGGGCAAGACCACCACCATCGCCAAGCTCGCGCATAATTTCCTGGAACAGGATTATGGCGTGATGCTGGCGGCGGGCGATACGTTCCGCGCTGCGGCGATCGGCCAGCTCAAGGTGTGGGCCGAGCGGTTGGGCATCCCGATCGTCGCGGGCAAGGAAGGCGGCGACGCGGCGGGTATCGTGTTCGATGCGGTCAAGCAGGCGACCGCCACCGGCATCGACGTGCTGATCGTCGACACCGCAGGGCGCTTGCAGAACAAGACCGAGTTGATGGACGAACTGGCCAAGATCCGCCGCATCCTGGGCCGGCTGAACCCGGCTTCGCCGCATGACGTCGTGCTGGTGCTGGATGCGACCACTGGCCAGAATGCGCTGAACCAGATCGAAGTGTTCAAGGAAACCGCACAGGTCACGGGCCTGGTCATGACCAAACTCGACGGCACGGCGCGCGGCGGCGTGCTGGTCGCGGCGGCAGAGAAATTCCGCCTGCCCATCCATGCCATCGGAGTCGGTGAAAAGATCGAGGATTTGCGGCCCTTCGATCCCGGCGACATGGCGCGCGCTATCGCAGGAACAGCCTATGCCCGCTGATGCAGTCCCTTCGTCATGCCAGCGAAAGCTGGCATCTCCCTTCCTTCTGATCGCCGCGAAGAAAAGTGGGATCCCAGCGTTTGCTGGGATGACGGAGCAATTTTGATGACCCAGCGCAAATCCACGCAACAGCCCGCCCATAGCGGCACGCTCAGCCTCGCGCTCGATTTCGGGCCACTGCTGGTCTTTTTCCTCGGCTATAAATTTCTCGGCATGATCGTCGGCACGGCGGCCTTCATGATCGCCATCGTCATCGCGGTGATCGTGTCGAAATGGAAGCTGGGTCGAGTTTCGCCCATGCTCTGGCTATCGGCGGCGCTGGTGCTGTTCTTCGGCGGCCTGACCATCTATTTCCATGACCAGAGCTTCATCCAGTTGAAGCCGACCATCATCTACGCCTTTTTCGCGTTGATGCTGTTCGCCGGGCTGGCACGGGGCAAGCCGCTGCTCAAATATCTGTTGCAGGCCGCCTATGATGGCCTCAGCCACCCCGGCTGGATGAAGCTGTCGCGCAATTGGGCGCTCTTCTTCGTCGCCATGGCGATCGCGAACGAAGCGATGCGCCGGTCGCTGAGCTTCGACACCTGGCTCGCGGTCAAGGTTTGGGGCGTGACGATCGTGTCGGTGATCTTCGCCGCCGCCAATATCCCGATGCTGATGCGCCATGGACTGAAACTGGGCGACGAGCCTGCCAGCGACGATCTGGGCGAGACGACCCCGCCCCAGGGTTGAACCGCCCGCTAAGCCCTTATTTCTGCGATCGTTTCGCAATAGGCATATAGGCCTTTTTTTCCGCGTGCGGGTGCGCATATGGAAGGGCGCGGCGGCGTTTCGCGTCCCGCCTGGACCCATAATAGATCGACCGCGCCAGTCATCGTGCGGCCGTCCCACCGAACCTTAGGAGTTCCGCCATGGCTTTTGTTCTGCCCGACCTGCCCTATGCCAAGGATGCATTTGGCGACATCCTGTCGGCCGAAACCTTCGACTATCACCACGGCAAGCATCATAACGCCTATGTGGTGAAGGCCAATGAACTGGTCGCCGCCGACTCCGCCCATCAGGGCAAGTCGCTGGTCGAGCTGATCAAGTCGACCAAGGGCGGCCTGTTCAACCAGGTCGGCCAGATCTGGAACCACACATTCTACTGGCAGTCGCTGTCGCCGACCAAGACCGCGCCGACCGGTGACCTGCTGGCCAAGATCGAAGAGGCGTTCGGTTCGGTCGATGCGCTGATCGAGAAGATGAAGGCGGAGGCCGTGGGCCACTTCGCCAGCGGCTGGGCCGCGTTGATCCTCAAGGACGGCAAGCTGGAAGTCACCAGCTATCATGACGCCGACACGCCGGTCGCGCATGAGGGCCATGCCCCGCTGCTGATCGTCGATGTGTGGGAACATGCCTATTATATCGACTATCGCAACGCACGCCCCGGCTATGCCGACCGCATCCTCAAAGACGCAATCAACTGGGACTTTGCGGCGCTGAACCTGGATGGCGAAGGCGCCAGCCGCGCCGACCAGCCGGCCTGATGCACAAGGGCGGTCCTACAAAGGGCCGCCCACTTTTTTGCGCCGTTACGGACCTTACACAATCTTTTGTTAAACCCCGAAGCGCATCATCGCCTGTCCTTTAGGGAGGGGCGACATATGATGGATATGACGGCGCTGCGGGGGCAGCATGAACAAATCAGCCTGACCG
The DNA here is from genome assembly GCF_032227065.1 of Sphingobium sp. SA2. Classification (NCBI taxonomy): domain Bacteria; kingdom Pseudomonadati; phylum Pseudomonadota; class Alphaproteobacteria; order Sphingomonadales; family Sphingobiaceae; genus Sphingobium; species Sphingobium sp. SA2. The sequence continues at coordinate 1,525,069 of NZ_JAPMXX010000006.1, read as the reverse complement.
CCCGGCAACTGGCGCAGGCCACGAGTGACACAGGCACACCGCAAAGCGTTGCGGCGCTGCGATGGTCACTGGCGCGACAATTGATCGCGCATCTCGCGCTGGAGGATCGCATCCTCTATCCCGCCATGCAACGGGCGCCGGACTTGGCCGCACGCAAGACAGCCGCCCAATTGCAGAGCGAAACCGGCGCACTGGCCGATCGCTTCACCCGCTATATGGCCGAGTGGAGCGATGATCGCATCGCCCGCGAATGGTCCGCTTTCTGTGCGGAAACCCGGCTGATCCTGGCGGCGCTGGCCGAACAGGTCGACCGCGAGAATCGCACCCTCTATCCATTGGCGGACCAGCAACGACGCCCCATGCCACCGGTCGCACGGGCAAGCTGACCGGGCTCAGGCCGCTTCGAGTTGCGCCACGAACAGGTCTGTCGCGCGCTGCAAATCCTGCGCCGTGCGCGACAGACCGGAAGCGGCACTCGACACCCGCCCCGACAGGCTTTCCGTGCTGCGGGCCATGTCCGCCACTTGCTCCATTCGTCCGGCCATGATGGTGGCGTCCTGTGCCGTATCCCGCGCCGTCGCACCAATGGCCGCCGTCGCATCCCGCTGATCCGCCACCGCGCGTTGGATCGCATCGGCGGCATCGGCCAGTTGCTCGACTGCGCTCGCGACATCGGACAGCGCGTTTTGGGCGACTCCTGCGCCCTGCTGCGCCGAAGACGCCAGCGACTGGATCTCCCCTGTCGCATTGGCCGCCTGCCCCGCCAATTGCTTCACCTCGCCCGCCACCACGGCAAAGCCACGTCCGACATCCCCGGCGCGCGCTGCTTCGATCGTGGCATTGAGCGCCAGCAAATTGGTACGCGACGCGATCTGGGTGATCGAATGGGCAAAGCTGGTGATGGAAGCGGTATGATTTTCCATGTCGCGCATCGCTTCATGTCCGGCGTTGGACACACGTTGCGCCTCGCCACCCAGCGTCGCCTGCTGATGCGCGGCCGAGGCAATGGCCGTGATGGATTCGGACAATTGATCGATCCGCTGCGCCAGCATGGCAGCCCGCGCCGAGGATTGTTCGGCGGCATGGACAGTCTCGCCCGTGCCCGCGCTTGCCCGACGCGCGAGATCGTTCAGGGACAGGGCCGACTCCTCCAATTCGCCCGTCGCTGCACTGACGGCATCGGCCACTTCGGCGATCGACTGGCGGAAGGCCGCGAGCAATGCCAGCGTTTCGGCGCGGCGATCCGCCATCATCTGTTCGCGTTCCCGCTCCCTTTCGATCCGCAGCGCCGCTTCGCGCGCATCAGCCTCACGCCGCGCCGCCATCGCCGCTTCCGCAGCCGCGCGCCCGGCCTGGGCCTGTTCGGCCAACTCCGCCGAGCCCGCAACATGGCTGTCCAATGCCAGCAGCATTTCGCGCAGGCGAACGCTCAGATAGCAGAGCACCGACGCCTGCAGGATCACCGCCACACCATGGAGCGCGATCCGTTCAAGATTGCCCTGCCCCGGAAAGACCCACGACGGCGCAAGATAGTTGAGCAGCAGATGATGGAGCGCAACCAATGTCGCACCCAGCACGATCGGCCGCCAGTCATAGAGCAGCACCAGCCCCGCCAGCGCTACGAAGAAATACATATGGCCGTCCATTTGCCAGCCATGGCCGGACAGCAGCACGACACCGATGGCAGGCTGCACCGCCGCGAGTGTGCCCATCACCATGCGCGCTTCCAGATCCCGACGTCCGCGCAGGACCATCACCGTGGGCAGCGCATTGACCAAGGCGGACAGGAACATCGCCTTGATGCTGTCCTCTTCGCCCATCGCCATGGCCATCAGGCCCAGCACCACGGTCCAGACCCAGTTGGCGAGCAACAGGATACGCAGACCCTGCAAGCGCAGACGGCCAAGACTGCTGATCGCGTTCATCAGCCCAGATCTCCGCAACCACCAGCGTCAGCCGCAATGGCCAGGACACCTGCCATGAACAAGGGCCGCGCCAAGGCGTCACGCCGTCCCTCCACCACCAGCGATCCCGCCCATGGCCCGGCAGCGATCAGCCGCGCACCATGGGCCACTGCGACGCGCGCAAGCCCCGCGCGCCCATCCTGGGTCATCGGCATCAGCAGCATGCGTCCGCTGACGGGGGGCATGGCGTAAAGCATGGCCAGGCTGCTCATCACCAAGCAGCATTGAACGGATAGGGACGTGCCAGGACGCAAGCGCGCAAAAAATGTCATTCCATCCGGATAGGATTGAATGGTAAGGATAATATTAAGGCTGTTTCGCCGCACCGATGCCCAAAGTGACAGCTAGTTCATCCAGATCGGCGCCCGGTTTCACCAGCAACCATTCGCGACTCGCCGCGCCGTTGACCACCGTCACCGCGCCCTTGGGACAGATGCCCAGGCAATCGACTTCGATAATCCCGGCCGCCGCTTTGCGCCCTTTGCCCAGTGTCAGATGCTTGCGCAGCGCCTTGGCCAGCCGCTCATCGCCATCTGGGCCAAAGCCACCGTCCAGTTTCTTGGCACATTTGCGGCACACCAGCACGGCGTTGCGCCAGTTGGAACGGACATGATCCTTCATCGATCGGCCTTCAATCTACCGCGCCACGCGGTTTCCACGTCCGCCGCTCCTCGGCGGCGCGCAGAACTTCATAGGCGGCCTGGATCGTCTGGAATTGGACCGCCGCTTTGGCATCGCCGGGCTTTACGTCAGGGTGGAATTCCTTGGCCAATCGACGCCAGCTTTTCTTCACCGCTTCGAAATCGGCGTCATCTTCCAGCTCCAGCGCTTGGAGCGCATGCAGTTCGTCGCGCGACCGGTTGCCATCGCCCGGCCCACCCCAGCCATGATAGGCGCTCGACTGAAAGCCGCCTGCATCGCGCCGCTCATCATGTTCGCGCTTCGCCCGCTCTTCGTCGTCCAGCCCCTGAAAATAATCCCAGTTCCGGTTATATTCGCCCGCATGTTCGGGGCAGAAATACCAGCGTTCCGGGCTGTTGGGGGATTTGGGCGCGGGGCAGTTGCCCGGCTGGTCACAGCCAAAGCGATCGCAGCCGCGCACCGCCTGGGCTTCACGCGATGCGCCATAGCTGCGCCAGCGGGGAAAGCCCCAGTCATTGGATCGGCCGTTACGAGACATTAGTTACAGGTAAGGATTCCGTCAGAAAAACGCCACCCCGCTGCAGCGCAAAAGGGATCGCCAAAAAATGTGCCAGAGGGCCTATAAGCCGGGTTTTGTCCTCTCCTTGCGGAGATGTGCGACCATTCCTCTAGGGGACGGATTACTCCGCCCCTCAAGCAACCAACCCGGACGATCTCGGTCGAAACAGACCTAGCAGCCGAAACTGCGCGCCGTCCCTATTCGGTCTTGCTCCCGGTGGGGTTTACCGTGCCGCCTTGCGTTGCCGCAGACGCGGTGCGCTCTTACCGCACCCTTTCAATTTCGCATGGCCTAAGCCGTTGCGACCTGCTTTCTGTTGCACTGTCCCTTGGATCACTCCAGCCGGTCGTTAACCGGCACCGTCATTTCGTGGAGCCCGGACTTTCCTCGCCGTGGAAGTTACCCGCCACGCCGCGGCCGCCCAGCCCTCTGGCAGACACGTCCCTAGCGCCGTTCGGGTCCGGCGTCACCTGCTTATTCATCGCCCCTGGGCTTGGGCAGCAACAGCGCGAGCAGGATGGCGCGGCATTCGCCATCGATCACCCCGTCGATCCGTTCCGGGCGGAAGCGGCGCTGGAACGCGACCACCGCCGCCTGCGGTTCGGCAATGTCATAGCCGAAGCGTTCGAGCGCCAGCATGAAGCCGCCATCGGTCCAGTGTGGGTCCATCAGATTCTTGGTCGGCCGGGGCAGCGCCAGTCGCAGCCGCGCCAGTTGGCCCCAGGGAAACAACTCGCCCGGATCCTGCTTGCGCGCAGGCGCGATATCGCTGTGGCCGACGATATTGCCGCGCGTGATCCGGTGCCGCTGGGTGATGTCATGCACCAGCGGGATCAGCGACCCCATCTGCGCTTCGGGAAAGGGGCGATAGCCCCATTCATGCCCCGGATTGATAATCTCTATGCCGATGCTGGCCGAGTTGATGTCGTCGATACCGCGCCAGTGCGACCGCCCGGCGTGCCAGGCGCGCTTGGCCTCATCGACCATGCGGATGATCTGGCCATCCTCGGTCACGACATAATGGGCCGACACCTTCGATTCCGGGTTGGCCAGCCAGTTGATCGCGCTCGCCGCGTCGGGCATCCCGGTATAATGCAGCACCAACATGGTGATGGGCAGGCTGCGCTCGTCATAATTGGGCGACGGCGTCTCGATCATCGGCAGCTTGGTCATCACGCCCTTTCGGCCTGCACCGTCGATCCGGCGGCCTGACCATGACAATGGCGCAGCGCGACGCCGCAATCAAGCATGGTTAAGAACGGGCAGCCTTGCCTATGGGGCCGGAACGGTCAGCCTGCCAACCGCGTCCGGCCGATCGTCCCCTCCGGCAACGCCGCCTGCCGAACATAGGCACCGCGAAATTCAGGATGGGCGGTGAAATCGTCGCCCTGCCCAATCACCGTTTCGCCTGCACCCAAGAGCAATACCGACCGGGCATGGCTGTGTCGGCCCAGCAGCCGCAGCACCGCCTGCCGCCGCTCCGGCGAGAAATAGAGCAGGACGTTGCGGCACAGGATAAGATCATATTCGCCGCTTGGTGCCTTGGCATCGAACAGGTTGTCGTGGCGGAAATCAATCATGCGGCGCAGTTCCGCGCTGGCGCGCCAATCTTCGCCATGAGGTTCGAACCATTTGATGAGGTCGCCGACCGCCAAGCCGCGTTGAACGTCCATTTGCGAGAAAATGCCGGCGCGCGCTTGATCGATCGCCGCGGTCGAAATGTCGGTGGCCATGATCTCGATCCGCCAGCCGCTCCAACGCGCGGCATCATTACGCAGGCGGATCGCCAGCGAATAGGCTTCCTGTCCGGTCGAACAGCCCGCGCTCCAGATGCGCAAGGTGCGATTGGACCGATCCGCCTGGATCGCAGGCAGGATCTGACGATGGATCATGTCGAAGATCTGAAGGTCGCGAAAGAAGCTGCTTTCATTGTTGAGCAGCGCGTTCACCACATCCTCCTCCAGCCGGGGGTCGCTCTTGCGCGTCAACCGTCCGGCCAGTTCGTCCATGTCCGCCAGCTTATGCTGTCGCAACACCGGGCGTAGCGCGGTTTCCATCCGCCAGGCACGCCCTTCGGACAAGGCCTGGCCAGTGCGGGCTTCGAGCAGCGCCGCCAGAACGCGGGCTGCGCCTTCGAAGATGGCGGCCGGTTGCGCCATTTTCATGCGCCGACCCTGCCGCGTCGGGCGACGAAGTCCATCATCTGGTGCGGCTCCATCAAGGCGCAGGTCAGCCCAGCGCCCGCCACCGATCCCGGCATGCCCCAAACGACGCTGCTGGCTTCGTCCTGCGCCACGATCCAGCCGCCCGCTGCGACGATATCGCGCGCGCCGACCGTGCCGTCCCGCCCCATGCCGGTCAGCACGACCCCGGCTGCACCCGCGCCATAGACCTCCGCCATGCTGGCGAACATGGGATCGACGCCGGGCAGGTTGCCCGCTGGCGTGCGTTCGGGATTGAGTTGCACCATGACCCGGCCGTGGAGGCCGCGGCGCACCTGCAGATTGGCATCGCCCGGCGCGACATAGATGGTGTCGGGGAGCAAGATATCCCCGGTTTCAGCCACCTTCACGCGCAAGCTGGTCATGCGCATCAGTTGTTGCGCGAAATAAACGGTGAAGCTCGCGGGCAGATGCTGGGTCAGCAGCAGCGGCACCCCCATCGGCGCTGACAGGCCTTCGAACAATTGGCCGAGCGCATGGATACCGCCGGTGGAAGCGCCAATGCCCAGACAAGCCAGCGGCTGGAGCGCAGGGCGCGCGACCGGCGGGACAACCGGTGCGGTGGACAGGACAGCCATGACGCGCTGGTCGAACAGGCGGTTGAGCCGGTCGATCAAGCCCTGGGAGAATTGGTAGCCGAAACTGCCGCTGCCGGGCTTCGACACGATGTCACTGGCGCCAAGCGCCAGCGCTTCGACCGCCGCCGCGCTGCCCTCCTCGCACTTGCCCGACAGGATCGCGACCTTCACGTCGGCCTGCGCCTTCAATATCGCCGGGAGCGCGGCCAGGCCGCTCTGCCCCGGCAGTTCGATGTCGAGCAGAACCAGATCGACCGCATGATCGGCCAGATAGCCCAGGGCCAGTTCCGCGCTGTTGCTCTTGTGAACCACGCTATAGGCTGGCTCGTTGTTGAGTATCCGCTCGATCACCGTGCGGACCACCACCGAATCATCGACGATCAAGGTGCGCACGGCACCCTGCTGTCTCCTTATATTGGTCATGATCGGCATGTTGACGGTCATCACGAGGCTCTCTGCACGAAGACGAAAAGGTAGGAGGTTGCTCCCTGGATTGGAGTGCAGGCTGTCGGGCTAGATGACCCCAACGATCACCAATTTGCTTTCCAGCGTTTCGCGATCGAAAGGCTTCATCACATATTCGTCGGCCCCCGCCTCGACCGCAGCCTTGATATGGCTGATGCCATTTTCCGTGGTGCAGAAGATGATCTTGGGACGGGCGGTCATCTTGGCGGTCGTCAGGGCCTGCAGAAACTCCATCCCGCTCATCACCGGCATGTTCCAGTCGAGCAGGACCACGTCCGGTGCGGAGGCTTCGCACTGGGTCAGGGCGTCCTGCCCATCCACCGCTTCGGTGACGGACAGGTCGAGCGATTCGAGAATATGGCGGGCCACCTTGCGGATAACCTTCGAATCGTCGACGACCAGGCAGTTCTTCATGATGCGTCCCTTTGGAATTTATGGCCCGAAAATCGAGACCTAACGGGCAAAAGCGAGTTTTTGGTAAACGTGCTGGAAAACAGTTCAGGCCGCCTGGGCCTGGCAGCCGCCGTCGATGAAGCTGGCCAAGGATACCAGCAGCCAGGGATGACCATCCTGTTCCACGATGGCGCGGCCATAGGGTGCCCAGGGCCGATCCAACTGACCGCGCAGCGGCAATTCTCCCTCCGGCACGCGGCAGATGTCGGAGACGCTGTCGACCATCAGACCATAGCTGTGCCCGGCGATATTGGCGATGATGGCGAGGCCCGCGTCGCGGCTCGGCGACGCCATCCCCTGGATCAAGGCCGCCGTATCGATGATCGTCAGCACCCGGCTCCGTAGGGCGGAAAGGCCCGCGACATGCGCGCCCATGCCCGGCACCGGCGAAATTTCGGTCAGCTTGACGACCGCCTCCACCTCGTCGGTTTCCACCGCGATCCGGGTGCCCGCCAAAGTGGCGAAAAGATATAGTCGGTTCATGGCCCTATCCCTGTCCGGCGGTGATCGCCGCCATCAGTGCGTCCTGGTCATAGCGATAGATGCTGGCGTCGCGCGGCCCGGCGGCACGGGGCGAGGCGCGCAGTTGCACCACGCGGCATCCGGTCATCTCCGCCATGATCCCGGCGACTTTCGACCCTTCGCCATCATGGCATAGCAATACGTCGCGCGGGTCGATCACGCCGTCTTCCGGCAGGCCCAGCACCACGTCGTGGCCCGCCTGCCGCAACAGCGGTGCCAATATCTCGCGGGTCCAACCATCCTCGGCATCGGCCAGCAGGCAACGGCCGCCCTGACCCTCGACCATGTCATAACCGGACAGCGAAGCGAACAGTGCAAACGGGTTTATCACCTCCAGATGCTCGCCTTCGATCACGGCAACGCCGCTTAGGATTCCGTGCATGGCGACCATGTCGGGGACCAGCGGCATCTGGACGATGTCCAGCACGGCGGCGACCGGGTAGCAGGCTTCCTGCGTGCCATCGCGCAGGCGCAAAGCGGACACTTTGGCCCGATCGAACTGGGACAAGCCATTGACGACGGGGATTAATCGCCCGTCGAGCCGGACATAGGCCTGGTCGCCCGACCGGCCGAACAGCCCGACATCGATATCTTCGACCCGGTCGATCAGCGCCAGTTTGAGCAGCCGTTTTTCGCCGGTCATTTCCTCGAACCGCAGCGCCGCGACCATTTCGACCCCGGCGTTGGCGTCCGCTTGCTCCTCTGTCCGCCGTGCGGCCTGATCGTCCAGGATCGTGGGCAGTTGGGCCGCGCTGGCAATGCCCGCCGCGTCCAGCAGCAGCATCGGCTTGCCATTGTCCGGCAAAGTCATGCCAGCATAGACGCCGGTCGCCATGATCAATGGCGAGGCTGGCCGGATTACCAGTTCCTCATGATTGTCCACTGCGGCGACGCCCATTGCATAGGGCACGCCGCTGCCCGACCGCACCACCATGATGGCGCGGGGTCCGGCCTGTGCTGGTCGGTCCATGCCCAGCACATCCTCCAGCTCGATCATCGAGTGCCGCACGCCGCGGATCGTCGCGATCTGTGCGCCGCCGATGCAACTGATTTGGAGCATCGCATTGTTATCATGCAGTATTTCGACAACGGCAGCGCGCGGGATGGCGAAATGCAGGCCGCCCGCCCGCACCACCAGCCCCGGAATGATTGTCAGCGTCAGCGGCACGCGCAGGGTGATGCACAGCCCCTGGCCCGGATGATTGTCGAGCGCGATGACGCCGCCGATCCGCTCCACATTGGCGCGCACCACGTCCATGCCGACGCCGCGGCCGGAGATTGACGTCACTTGATCGGCGGTGGACAGTCCGGCGTGGAAGATCAGGTCCAACCTGTCCACCTCGGTCATCCGCGCCGCCGCTTCGGCGGTCAGGCGACCTGCGCCGATCGCCTTGTCCACCAGCCGCGCGGTGTCGATGCCTGCGCCATCGTCGCTGATGGTGATGACGATCTGATTGCCTGATTGGCGGGCCTCCACGCGCAGCGCGCCGGCTTCCGGCTTGCCGACCGCGCGACGCTGTTCGGGGGATTCGATGCCATGGTCGATGGCGTTGCGGACGATATGGGTGAGCGGATCGACGACCATCTCCACCATTTCGCGGTCCATTTCGACATCGCCGCCCTCCAGCGTCAGGTCGATGCGTTTGCCCAGATCCCGGCCGAGATCGCGAACCATGCGCGGGATGGCAGCGAACAGCCGTTCGACCCGCTGCATCCGCGTCTTGGAAATCACGTCGCGCATGTCCGCGACGCAGGTCGACAGCCGTTCGAACACATTGTCGAGTTCAGGATCGGCGGATCGCTCGCGCAGTTTGCGCGACAATTCGTTGCGGGCCAGCACCATGTCCGACACGCCGTTCATCAACTGGTCAATGAGGCTCAAGGGCAGGCGGATGGTGCGGGGGCCAGCCTGTCCCGCTTGCCGCGCCACCGCGACCGGAGCCGCCTGCACCTGGGGCGTGGGCTGGTCCACTGGGGCGTTGAGCGCCGCGATCAGATAATCATCATTTTCGTTGGGGAGCGCCGCGCCCATGGCCACCGCTTCGGTCAGTTCGCCGATCCGGTCCATCAGGCCCAGTACCGCGCTCACCGTTGCGGGATCAGCGCCGCGCTTGCCGGCACGAATATCCGCCAGCACATCTTCGGCAGCGTGGCTGAGCCGTTCGAACCGGGGGAGGTTGAGGAAGCCGCAGCTGCCCTTGACCGTGTGGAAGAAACGGAAGATCGCATCGAGCCGGTCGCGGTCGGACGGGTCGGCTTCCCACGCCACGACCTCCCCAGCCAACGCTTCAAGCGTTTCCTGGGTTTCCGATATGAATTCCTGCAGTAACTCGTCCATTGCCATGGCCCCACCGATGCGCGCGACAGGCACCTTTGGCGGGACGTGGTTAAAGGGCCGTTAAAAGCCGGGACGCAGACGGCAAAAGGGGCGCCGTGACCATGTCACGACGCCCCTCCGCTTGAATGACGAGAGCAGATTACTGCTGGTCTTCGACCGCTTCTTCAGCCTTCTCGCCCGCTTCGCGGGTGGCGTCGGCCTTGTTTTCCAGCGCATCGGCAGCATTTTCAGCCGACATTTCGGCGTTGCCGGTCAGGTTGTCGGCCATGGCTTCCATATTGTCAGCCTGGTTGTCGAGGGCGTCCGCCTGATTTTCGTAAGCGTTCTCGACCTGGTTTTCCTTGGCGGAATCGCACGCTGCGAGCGCGACAAGGCTGGCGAGGCCAAGGACTTTGACGAAGGTTTTCACGGCGTTGTTCTCCTGTTGCGCCCCCTGGGGCTACCTACTTCGCAAGGCTTCCAGGCCGCACACGCAGCCTTCAGCCCTGACCGCGATCAACCGGTCGCGCCGGGGATGGTTCCCGTCGCAGTCTCGCTTCGTCGCATAAACGATTATTTTTTGAGGGAATCGCGGATTTCGCGCAGCAACATGATGTCTTCGGGCGTGGGCGCGGGTGCCGCAGCGGGGGCTTCGGCCTCCTGCTTGGCGGTCAGCCTGTTGACCAGCTTGACCAGCAGGAAGATGATGAAGGCGAGGATCATAAAATTGACCAGCACGGTCAGAAATTCGCCCCAGCCGAACATGGCAACGCCCGCAGCCTTCAGATCGGCATAGCTTTCGGGATTGCCCTGAAAACCCGCCGGCAGATCACCCATGCGGATGAAGTAGCGCGAAAAGTCGGCGCCGCCGAAAATATAGCCGACCACCGGCATGATCAGGTCATCGGTCAGCGACTTGGTGATGGTCGCGAAGGCACCACCGATGATGACGCCGACCGCGAGGTCCATCACATTGCCGCGATTGATGAAAGTCTTGAATTCCGAAAGCAGCCCCATGGTTTAAGCCCTTTTACCATCTGCGATAATATCTGCATGGCCCGTTGCGCGGATCAGTTCAACGCCCTATTTCCAGCAGCGAAACAATCGCCAAGGATGTCCCATGACGCGCCTGCGCCGCTTCTCCACCTTTCTGCTGCCGCTCTTTGGGGCGTTCGCCCTGTCCGCGTGCGGTATCAACAGTGTTCCGACGGCCGAGGAAGAGGCGAAGGCCAAATGGGCCGACGTGCAGGCGCAATATCAGCGCCGCTCCAACCTGGTCGGCAATCTGGTCGCCACGGTCAAGGCGGCGGGCAAGCAGGAGCAGGACACGCTGGTCCAGGTAACCGAAGCGCGGGCCAAGGCCACGTCGGTACAGGTAAATGCCGAAGACCTGTCCGACCCCGCCAAGGTCGCGCAGTTCCAGGCAGCACAGGCGCAGTTGAGCCAGGGGCTTGGCCGTTTGCTCGCCTCGGTCGAAGCCTATCCCGACCTCAAGAGCAATGAGAATTTCCTGCAGCTCCAGTCGCAACTGGAGGGCACCGAAAACCGCATCGCCGTCGCCATTCGCGACTATAATGGCGCGGTGCAGGCTTATAATACCCGCATCCGCACCTTCCCCGATGCGATCGGCGCGAAGATCATCCATGGGGCCAAGCCGATGACGCCGTTCCAGGCCACCACCCCCGGCGCGGAAGAAGCCCCCAAGGTCGATTTCGGTAGTTGAGCATAGGAACCATGCCTTCCTCTCCGTTCGGCCTGAGCCTGTCGAAGGCCCCTTCCTTTCGTTGGGGAGGAGTATCGACAGGCCTGCTCCGCACGGCACTGTCTGGCCTATTTCTCCTTCTCCTCGCGCTCGCCTCGACGGCGTGGGCGCAGGATTTTCCGAAGTTCGACGACAAGGGCGTGGTCGATGCCGCCAACCTGCTCGATCCGGCGCAGGAACAGGCGCTTAGCCAGACGCTGATCGCGCAGAAGCAGGCCAGCGGACGTTCGCTGGTGGTCGCGACCATAGCCGATCTGCAGGGCTATGATATTGCCGACTATGGCTATCGGCTGGGTCGCGCCTGGGGCATTGGTGACAAGGACAGCAATGGCGCATTGCTGATCATTGCACCCAATGATCGCAAGGTGCGGATCGAGGTCGGCTATGGCCTGGAAGGTGTGCTGACTGACGCGCTTTCGTCCCAGATCATCCGCAATGCCATCACCCCGCGCTTCAAGGCGGGCGACATGCCCGGTGGCATCGTGGCGGGCGTGGAGCAGATCACCGCCTTGCTCGCCCTGCCGCCCGAAGAGGCCAAGGCCCGCGCGGCCGCTGCAGAAACCGAAGCGCGGGCCGCCGATCGCGGCGGCAGTGCGATATTGGGTTTGTGGCCGATCCTGTTCATCATCCTCTTCATCGCCATGCGGCTGATGTCGCGCGGCACCGGCGGGGGCGGCGGGAAGCGCTATCGCCGAGGCGGGAGCAGCATGCCGATCATCCCTGGGTCCGGGTGCTGGCGGGTCCGGCTGGGGGGTCGGGCGGCGGCTCCAACTGGGGCGGTGGTGGCGGCTTTGGCGGTGGTGGCGGCGGCTTTTCGGGCGGCGGCAGCTTCGGCGGCGGCGGCGCGTCGGGGGACTGGTGATGCAGCTTAACCTTAGCCAGGCCGACCATGACCTCGTTTCCGCCGCGGTCGCGGAAACCGAAGCGCTGACGTCGGGCGAAATCGTCACCATCGTCGCGCGCCGGTCGGACGCCTATCATGATGTCGGCTTGATCTGGGCCGTGGCGGCAGTGTTTCTGACGCTAGGCTGGTTCGCGACCTTCCCTAACCATTTGCGCGATCTGTCCGCGATGCTGCTCAGCGACTGGGAGCATGAGGTTGCCGACTGGAAATTGCTGACCGTGTTGCTGGGCGACTTGCTGCTCAATTTCCTGGTCATCCGTTATCTGTTGGCGATCCCGGCGCTGCGGATGTGGGCCACGCCGCGCGCGACCAAGGCGCGTCGCGTGCGCCGCCGGGCCATCCTGCTGTTCCGTTCGGCGGTCGAGGCGCGCACTCATGGCCGCACCGGTGTTCTCCTCTATCTCTCGCTCGACGAACATCGCGCCGAACTGGTGGCCGACCGCGCCATCAACGACAAGGTCGCGCCCGAAGCCTGGGGCGAGGCGATGGCGGCGCTGATCGTGGCGATCCGCGACGGTCGCCCCGGCGAAGGGCTGGCGGCCGAAGTGCGGCAGGTCGGCGCGATATTGGCGACGCATTTCCCGCGCGCGCAAGACGACATCAACGAATTGCCCGACAGGCTGATCGAATTATGACCGACCCGGATCGCGATGCGCCCGAAGAGGTGATGTGGCAGGGCCGCTTCATCACCGCCAAACAGCGCGGCAAATGGGAATATGTGGGGCGCGCGCGCGGCATCCGGGCGGCCGTGATCCTGGCGATCGATGACGGCCATGTCCTGCTGGTCGATCAATATCGCGTGCCTTTGGGTCGGCGCTGCATCGAACTGCCCGCTGGCCTGGTGGGTGACGAGGCAGCGGGCGAGGACGCCAGCATCGCCGCCGCGCGCGAGTTGGAGGAAGAGACGGGCTATCGCCCGGCCCGGCTCGAATCGCTTGGCCAGTTTTTCAGCTCGCCCGGCATGGTGTCGGAAAGTTTCACCCTGTTCCGCGCCCATGGCCTGGAGAAGACCGGCGACGGCGGCGGTGTGGAGGGCGAGGATATTATCGTTCACCGCATCCCGCTTGCCACCCTGCCCGACCAGATCGCGGAGTGGCGCGCGCAGGGCTATGCGATGGACGTTAAGCTGCTGTTGCTGCTGGGCGCGGGGATGATGGCTTAGGCCACCCGATACCAGTCGGCCACGCGCTCCAGGGCGAGGGTCAGCACCAGCTTGCCTGCGCGGCTCGGCCAGCCCAGCGCTTTTTCCGCCGCGACGAGGCCTTCGCCTGCACAGACCACGCGCCACAATATGTCGGCGAGGCCCGGCCCGGCGGCCGTGACCGCGCCATCGAAACGGTCGCGCGCCGACAGTTGCGCGCTGGTCGGGTCGGCTTGCCGTCCCGGTCCACGCCGTCCGCCCTCGCGCGGGGCCTCGTCCCAGCACATCGTCACCCGTGCGCCGAGGCCCGCTTTCTCCCAGTCGGCGCGCAGGCGTTCGCCCGCCAGATATTGGCGTTCGCTCACATGCCCGCGCGCGTGCAGCCAGGCGAGCGGGGATTCGCCGAGATTGACCATCACCCGCTGCGCCCGGCCATCGGGGCCTTCGATCGTCTGTTCGATATGCGTTGCGGCCATCACCACCTCCTGTCGCCCAAGAATCGGAAGAGCCGCTCTTGCCATGGAGGATCATTTGTAGGAAAGAGAAAACCAAATAGGTTATTATTGAGGTATGGGATGATCACCCGCATCCGCGAAGTCCGCAAGGCGAAGGGGCTGACGCTCGAACAGGTTGGGGCGCTGTGCGATCCGCCGACGACGGCGCAGACGATCGGGCGGCTGGAAACGGGCACGCGCACCGTATCGGTGAAATGGCTCAACCGCATCGCGCTGGCGCTGGGCGTTACCACGTCCGAACTGGTCGCGTTGCCGGGCCAGGCCGAAGTGCCGGTCGCCGCGTTGCTCGGCCCTGATGGCGTGCGCGCGCCGACCCGGCCGCTCGCCTTCCCCTCGCCCGCGCCAAGCGACGGCATGGTCGGCGTGCATGTCAGCGCCAGCATCGGCGATTATCGCAGCGGTGACGCGATTTGGTGCCGCCGCATCGGGCCGGAAGAATTCGCCAGCGCGCTCAACCGCGACATTCTCTTTCCGCGTCCCGCCGGGCGCTTCCTGTTCGGGCGGCTGATCGGGCGGGAAGGCGACCGGCTGCAACTGCTGCCGCTGGGGTCGGGCGCGCGGCAATTGGTGCTGACTGACCCGCCATGGGCCGCAGTCGCCGTGCAACTCGTCCGGCGGCTCTAGCCAAAAGCACAAGCGCCGCTTAACCCGATGGCAATGGCTGATCCGCGAAAGACAAGACCATGACGCTCAATGTCCTCATGCTATCGACCCTCTTTCCCGATATCAGCCGCCCCAATTTCGGCGTGTTCGTGGAACGGCAGGCGCGCGAACTGGCCAGCCGGGCGGAGGCGACGGTCACCGTCGTCGCGCCGGTCGGCCTGCCGCCATGGCCATTGTCGCTCAGCGCCCGCTATGCGCCGCTGCGCGCGCTGCCGCGCAAGGAACGCTGGCGCGAACTCACCGTCTATCGTCCGACCTTTCCGATCATCCCCAAATTTGGCGGGCGTACCAATGTCATCACCATGACACGGGCGATCCTGCCGCTGGTGCGTCGGCTCCACGCGCAGACGCCGTTCGATGTGATCGATGCCAGCTTCTTCTTCCCCGATGGGCCAGTGGCGCAGCGCTTGTCGAAAGCGCTCGGCATCCCCTATTCGGTCAAGGCGCGCGGCGCGGATATTCACCATTGGGGCACGCAGCGCAGTACCCGCAAGATGGTGGCCCAAGCGGGCGACCAGGCGGCGGGCCTGCTCGCCGTGTCCGACGCGATGCGCCGGTCGATGGCGCGGATGGGGATGGATGCCGACAAGATCCGGGTCCATTATACCGGGGTCGATCTCGACACGTTCGAACTGTCCGATCGCGCAGCGGCGAAGGAAGCGCTCGATTTCAGCGGGCCGGTGGTGCTGTGCGTCGGCGCGCTGATCCCGCGCAAGGGGCAGGAACTGCTCGTCCGCGCGCTGCCCGCATTGCCCGATGTCACCTTGCTGTTGGCGGGTCAGGGACAATATCGGCGGACGCTGGAAAATCTGGCGCAGGAATTGGGCGTCGAACGCCGCGTCGGTTTCCTGGGGTCCGTGCCGCATCATAAATTGCCACGCATCTTTGCCGCCGCCGATGTGATGGCGCTGCCTTCATCGTCCGAAGGCCTGGCCAATGCCTGGGTCGAATCGCTCGCCTGCGGCACGCCGATCGTCATCAGCGACGTGGGCGGCGCGCGCGAACTGCTCGATCGGCCCGAAGCTGGGCAGATCGTCGATCGCGATCCGCAGGCCATCGCGGCGGCCATTCGTACTATCCTCGATGATCCACCCGCACCCGAAACGGTGCGCGAGGCGGCGCTGCGCTTTACCTGGGCGGCCAATGGCGACGCGCTGCTAGCGCATCTTCAGGGGATCGCGGCATCGGCCTGACCCGCGATCGGCAATAGCCGCGCCCGGCCGTCGGGCGTCGGAAAATGCCCGCCGTCGAACGGCACTTCGCCCCAGCGCCAGGGCGTCAACTCGGCATAGGCGGGGTTGGAAATGGGCGCATGGCGACGCAGGTTGAGCAGCCGCGTGCCATCATTGCGATAGGCGGTCAGCCGCCCATGTTCGCGATAAATATCGGCAGGCTGTTCATAATGAAAAGCATCGCCCCAGCCCATGGCTTGCGCCACCCGCGTCAGCATCCACCAGTCGGGCCGCGCCTCGCCGGGCAGGTCGAACAAGCGTCGCTGGCGACTGACCAGCCGGTCAAGCCCCGTTATCGTGCCATCCTTTTCGATCCAGTTCGCCGAAGGGAGGCATAGGGTCCAGCCGTCCTCGGCTTCTTTCGCACGGTCGGTCGAGCGGATCGACAGTGGCACCACCGCTCGCGCGGCGCGCAACCAGTCCGTTGCCCCGTCATCCGCGCCGATGCTCCATAACGCCCGCACCTGCCCGTCGCGCACGGCGTCGAGCAGCGCGTCGTCCTCCAGTCCGGGCTGCTCCACCAACTGCCGCGCGCCCCAGAAGCGGGCGACATTGGCGCGCGTCAGCTCGGAGAAATCACCATGGGCGGCAAGGTCGGCGGCGTGACAACCCACCTCGCGCGCGCCCATGCCGTTCGCGCCGGAAGGCAGCGCGAAGGGTGCCGCGCCCGGTTGTCCGATCCGCCCCGACAGCAGATGCAGGTTGATCGCCGCCGCCGCAACCTCCGCGCCCGCCGTTTCGCCGAACAGGGTCACTAGCCGATCCACCGGCCCGATCGCATCGTAGAAATCCCGCACCTGTCCCGGCTCGATGCCGCAGGCCCGCGCCACCGACCATAGATCATGGCCGGGTGCCAGCCGATCCCGAAAGTCATCGGGCATGGTTACATGCGCGGCTACGAAATCCGCATCGATCAGGCCGCCATCGATGCTGTGCAGCAGCCACCCCGAGAGCAAGCGGGCGACGCTCCCTGCACGCACCGGCAATTGCATGTCGGCGTCGATCCCCGTGCCAAGCACCACGAGCCGCGTACCGCGCGTCGTGCGCGCCTCCTGCACCCGCTCCAACAAGAGCGGATGCGCCAGCAACGCGGGCACGTCGGCGATCAGGATCAGGTCGGCGCGGTCGATATCCTCCAGCGTGGCGGGCATCACATCTTCGCCATAGGCGGCGCGCTGCACGCCGCCGATCACGCCGCGCCAGGGGGCATGGATATGGGCCGACCCCAAAAAGCCCTTCATTAGCTTGTTGGCGACATAATAGTCCTCGGTCAGCAAGCCGCCGCCGACATGCAGTGCGATGCTGCCTGGTCCATGACGCGCCTGCACGGCGGCCAGACGCCGGGCGATCAGCGCGATGGCCTTGTCCCATGTCGCGCGCTTACCTTCGACCAGCGGATGCAGCAATCGCCCGCCCAGGTCCGCCATGGCGGTCAGCATGTCTGCCCGATCGCACAACCGCCCGGCATTGGCGGGATGCGCCTTGTCACCCTCGGTCCGCAGGTCGCGATCAGTGCCGGTCATCGCCCGCACGCCGCACCCCATGCCGCACTGGCCGCACAGGCTTCTGACGATCGCCATCTCAGCGCGGATTCCGGTTGCGAACGCTCATAGGCCGCGTCCTAGCGTATCGCGCTATCCGACAAAAGCAGCCACGGCGATGTCAGGCGATGGCACCCACGCTCGCCGGATGATCAACCGCCTCGCCGGTCCAGCGATCGCCATGCTGATGATAGGCGACATGGCTGGCGCGCTGGAACCCTGTGCCGTCCCAGACGATCACCTGCAGTTCCACTTCGTTGTTTCGGTGGACGTGCAGCCAGTTGAAGCTTTGTGGTTCGTCGTTGCGCAGGCGTGTAGAGGTGGCGGTGCCGGCCTGGATCACCAGCGCGCCGCCCGCCTGCTCGACCATCTTGGTCGCCGATTCGGCATAGGTCTGGTGGAAGTGGCCCGCCAGTGCGAGATGCACCCCAGCTTCGCGCGCCGCCTGTATCGCGTCCTCATGCTGGCCGACCGCTTCGCTCAATTCGCCGCCCCGGCCGATCGGCATGGCGAACAGCGGGTGGTGGGTCACCAGTATCCGCGTCTTGTCCGGCGCGACGGTGGCGAGGCGTTGGCATAATATTTCCATCTGATCATGATTGATCCGGCCATCCTTGATCGTCAGCGAGCGCGCGGTGTTGAGGCCCAGAATGGCGACCTCGGCATCTTCATAGAAGGGACACAGGTCGCTGCTGATATAGCGTTTGTAGCGATCAAGCGGGGCCATGAAGCGCCGCACCACGTCATAGAGCGGCACATCATGATTGCCCGGCACGACCAGCAATTTGAGGCCTGCGCTGCGCAGGCGGTTGAGCCAAGCGGACGCCGCCCGGAACTGATCGACGCGGGCGCGCTGCGTGAAATCGCCGCTGATGACGACCAGGTCCGGTCGGCGCTCCTCCAGCCAGGCGGTGGCGGCGTCGACGATCCTGGGATCGTTCGCGCCAAAGTGAATGTCGGAGAGATGTGCGATGCGGGCCATTAAAGGGTAACGAAGTGTAAGCAGATGGTTTCCATTGGACCCAAATCCCCTCTTGCCGTGTTGTTGTGCCATGGAAACGAAAGCGCCCCCCAGCCCTGTTCTTCGCCCCCTCCCCCGCGAGGCCGCGCTGATCGTCAACGCGCATAGCCGCAGGGGCCAGGATCTTTACGCGCAAGCCAAGCAGAAGCTGGAAGAGGCAGGCGTCCGGCTGGTTGCCGCGCATGCGGTCGAAGATCCCAGCCAAATGGATAGGACGGTCCGCCAGGCGATTGCCGATGGCGCGCCGATGGTGATCGTCGGCGGGGGCGATGGGTCGATGTCGGGCACGGTCGATGAACTGGTGGGCAAGGATTGTGTCTTTGCCGTGCTGCCGCTCGGCACCGCGAACAGCTTTGCCCGCACATTGGGCTTGCCGCTCGATCTGGGCGGCGCGGTGCAGGTGATTGCCCATGGCCGCCGCCGACGTGTCGATCTGGGCATGATCGACCGGGATTATTTCGTCAACGCCGCCTCGCTCGGTCTGTCGCCGATGATCGGCAAGACCGTGCCGCACAAGCTCAAACGCTATCTCGGCCGGATCGGTTATCTGGTCTGGGCGGTCAAATGCTCGGTTGGGTTCCGTGCCTTTCGCCTCGTGATCGACGATGGGCAGAAGGAGCATCGGCTCTGGTCGACCGAAGTCCGTATTCTCAACGGCCCCTTTCATGGGGGGGTCGAATTGTCCGACCATGCCGATGTGGACACGGGCGAAATCGTTGTCCAGGCGGTGGTCGGACGCAGCCATGTCCGGCTCGCCTGGGACTGGTATGCCAAATTCTTCAAGCTGCGCGACCGGGATTCCCACACGCAGGAATTTACCGGCAAATCGTTCAAGATTTCGACCCGCCCGACCCAGCGCATCTCGATCGATGGCGAAGTGCTGGCGAAAACGCCGGTCACCGCCCGGATCGCGGCGGGCGCGATCGAGGTGGCGGTGCCGGTCGAGACGTGATCAGAGCGGCTTTTCGTATATCTGATAGACTTTGTTGACCGTGCTGTTGATCGCCTCGGCAATCGCATTCATCCCCTGATTATCGTCCAGCACCCAGCCGATCTCGCCCCGCGTCGAGCCATAATGTTCGATCGCGTCGAGCCGGATATGTTCGATCATCATGAAGGCGAGTTGGCTGGCGATGCGCGAGGATTGCAGCCGTTGCACCACGCCCATCAGCGGCACGCGCATGGTGCGGACCTTGGGCTTGCGCAGCCAGCGCAGCAATTTTAGCCAACCGAACGGGAAAAGCGATCCGTTGAGCGGACCCAGCGCCTCGTTGAGGTCGGGCAGGGTCATCATGAAGGCGACCGGCTCGCCATCCAGTTCGGCGATCATGATCAGATCTTCGAACACGATGGGTTTCAGCTTTTTGCCGGTATGCGCGACTTCCGCATCGGTGATCGGCACGAAGCCCCAATTCCTGCCCCAGGCGTCGTTCAGGATCGACAGGATGATCGCCGCTTCCTTGTCGAACTTCGCCTTTTCGACCTTGCGGATGCGGATGCGCGGATTTTTCTGCCCCGACGCGACGATCCGCTGGATGAGCGGCGGGAATTGGTTGGTGATGTCCAGTTCGTAGCAAAGCAATTGCTTGGCCGGGGCATAGCCTGCGTCCTCTATCATCCCCTGATAGGTCGGGCTGTTATGCCCCATCATGACCGTTGGGGGATGATCATGGCCCTGGATCAGCAAGCCAGGCTCTTCCCAGATCGACAGCGAAATCGGCCCCAGCACGCGGGTCATGCCCTTGGTGCGCAGCCAGTCCTCGGCCGCCGCGATCAGCGCCGCGCCTACGTCCGCATCGGTCGCTTCGAACAGGCCGAAATTGCCCGTGCCCGGCCCCATGCCTTGTTCGGCCGGTTGGGCCAGCGCCAGACGATCGATATGCGCCGAAATGCGGCCGACAACGCGGTTGCCGCGGCGCGCGAGGAAATATTGCGCTTCGGCATGGTCGAAAAAGGGATTGTCGCCGGGCGTCAGCAGCGCCTTCACCTCGGCCTTGAGCGGGGGCACCCAGTTCGGATCGTTCGCATAGAGGGACCAGGGCAGGTCGATAAAAGCCTTGAGGTCGGCCTTGCCGGAAACGGGAGTGATGACCAGATCGGATTGCGCCACGGTTGCCGCCTTGATGATGGGAATGGGATGCAGTTCGCCGCTTGTTTGCGCAATGTCAATCACGGGCGCGGGTTGGCGGCGTATCGGGACGCGGATGTCATGGTGCTGCCACGATATCAGCGCATTTGGAGTTTAGGACGGTCTTATGACAGTGCATGATCCCATATTGGCCGCCGCCCAGCGCGCGCGGGCGACCATTCCCGACGACACCGCCATGCTGCGGGCCGCAGCGGAATTGATGCGCGACTATAGCGTCGCCAATCCGCGCATCTATTGGCCCGACATGCTGGGTTCAGCGCTGATCGGCTGGGCCGCGATGGCAGGCGCGATCGTGGCGGAGAATATGGCGATCGCTATTGTGTGTGGCCTGGTTGCGATGATGGCGTTGTATCGCGCGGCGAGCTTCATCCATGAGCTGACGCATATCCGTAAAGGTGCGCTGCCGGGCTTTCGCTTCGGCTGGAACCTGATCGTCGGCATTCCGCTGATGATCCCGTCCTTCCTCTATGAAGGCGTGCATACCCAGCATCATGCCCGCACCCGCTATGGCACGGCGGAAGACCCCGAATATCTGCCGCTGGCGCTGATGAAGCCCTGGTCGCTGCCTTTGTTCATTCTGGTCGCGTCGCTGGCGCCCGTCGGCCTGATCCTGCGCTTCGGGCTGCTGACGCCGCTCAGCCTCATCCTGCCGCCCTTGCGCCGCAAGGTGGTGGCGGAACTGTCGGCGCTGTCGATTAATCCTGCCTATCGCCGCCGCGCGCCGGAGGGTGACTTTGCGCGCATGTGGGCGTGGCAGGAAGCGGGTGCCTGCCTGTTCGCGCTGGCGCTGGTGGGCAGCGTATTCGTCTTCGGCTGGAAGCCTTTGCTCGTCTATATGGCGATCCATTCGGCGATGACCGTCGTCAACCAGTTGCGCACCTTGGTCGCGCATCTGTGGGAGAATGAGGGCGACCCGATGACGGTGACCGCGCAATATCTCGATTCGGTCAATGTGCCGCCGCCCGGTGCCTTGCCCGAACTATGGGCGCCGGTGGGCCTGCGCTATCATGCGCTCCACCATCTGCTGCCGAGCGTCCCCTATCATGCGCTGGGCAAGGCGCATGCCCGGCTGATTGCGACGCTGGACGTCAATTCCCCCTATCATCGTGGCAATTATCCGGGGATGACCCCGCTGGTAGGCAAGATCGCGCGCAGCACGATGGGCGCGCGCTGAGCCTTATTCCTCGGTCCTGAACAGCACCGTTTCGCCGACCAGCAGGAACAGGAAGAAGGGTGCCCAAGCCGCAAGGAAGGGCGGATAGGCACCCAGGCTGCCCATCGCCAGCGAGAAATTGTCAGCGACGAAATAGGCAAAGCCAAGCGCCATGCCCATCACCGCGCGCACGAACAATTGGCCGGACCGGGCGAGGCCGAAGGCGGCAACGGACCCCAGGATCGGCATCAGCAGTGCGGACAGCGGCCCCGATAATTTGTGCCACAGGCTTGCCTCCAGCTCCGCCGTCGGCCGCCCGGCGTCATGCAGGTCGGCAATCGCCGCCTTGAGCTGCGCGAAAGTCAGCGCGTCAGGATCGACCTTGGCCAGGGTGAACTGGTCGGGGCGAATGTCGCGGCCGAAGCGGACGGTGCCGACATTGGTGACCGTGCCGCGCGCGACGTCGAACTGCCGCGCGCCTTCCAGCAGCCAACTGCGGCTGGCGGCGTCGTAGCGACCGCGCGGCGCTTCCACGATGGTCGTAAGGCTGTTGTTGATGCGGTTGTAGATGCGAACTTGGCGCAGTTGGACTTCCGTGCCCCGCCCCGCCACGATTGCAGCGTTGACGAGATTGTTGCCGTCGCGGACCCAGGGGTTGCTCTTGACCCCGCTGTCGCGCGGGATCGGTCCATAATCCACATCTTCCCAGGCGCTGAGCGCCGCAGTCGACCGCGCCACCACCCGCTCGTTGAACACATAGCTGATCAGCGAGACGCCCAGCGCCGCGGCAATCAGCGGTGCCAATATCTGATGCGCGGACAGGCCCGCCGCCTTCATCGAGATGATCTCGCTATTCTGGTTGAGCGTGGCCAGCATGACCAGCGTGCCGAGCAACACCGAGAAGGGCAGGAAGCGGGCGATGATCTGCGGCGCGCGCAGGCCGACATAATGCCATAATTGCGCGTCGCCATTGCCGGGATAGGCCAGCACGTCGCCCGAATTGCCGAGCAGGTCGAGCGTCTGCAGCACCACCACCAGCAGCGCCAGGACGGCGAACGTCCGGGTCAGGAACAGGCGCGCCATATAGAGGGTGATGGGCGTCGACGGGAAGAAATTAAACTGCATGGCCTCAGGCCGCTCCTTCCACGGTCATAGCAGGTCGCCGTTTACGGCCCAGCCGCAGCAGGCGCGCGACCTGCTTGCCCAATTTGGCGAAGGCGAATTCCAGCGCGCCGATCGGCTGCCCACCGGGGCGATGCGCCACCACATGATACATCCAGAAGATCAGCCCCGACACCAGCACGAACGGTCCCCACAGGGCGATGATCGGATCGATCTTGCCAAGCGCGCCGATGCCTTCGCCATATTGGTTGATCTTGTGATAGGTTACGATGAAGACGATCGAGAGGAAGACGCCGAGCGCCGATGTCGATCGCTTCGGCGGAATGGCAAAGGCCAGCGCGGCAAGCGGCAACAGCAGCATCATCGCCACTTCGACCATGCGGAAATGGAAGTTAGCGCGCACTTCGTCGCGCAGTTTGTCGGGCGTGGCGGCGCTGCGGCCGATCACCACCAGTTCGGGGATCGTCTTTTCCCGATCCACGTCGCGGCCCCTGAAGTTCTCGATCTGCGGCAGGTCGATCGGCAGGTCATGGCTGGAAAAGGACAGGATACGCGGCGTCTTATATTTGGGCGCATCATTGACCAGCACGCCGTTGCGCAGGCGGAAGATGATCGTGTCCGGATCGTCGGTCGCCAGGAACATGCCTTGCGCCGCCGTTACCGCCACCGATTGGCCGTCGCGGCTTGTCGCCCGCACGAAAATGCCCTGGAGATTGCGGCCTTCGTCCAGGCTGCGCTCGATTCGCATCGTCATCCGCTTGCCCAGATTCGTGAACTCGCCGACCTTGATCGACGCGCCGAGCGCACCAGACCGCAGTTCGAAGCGCAATGCCTCATAGGCGTGGCGTGATAAAGGCTGGACCCAGCCGACGATGCCGAAATTGAGCAGCGCCAGCGCGATCGCATACATATAGGGCACACGCAGCAAGCGGCCGTAGGACAGGCCGACACCCCGCATGACGTCCAGCTCCGACGACATGGCGAGCTTGCGAAAGGCCAGCAATATGCCGAGCATCAGGCCGATCGGGATGCCAAGCGAGAGATATTCGGGCAGCATATTGGCCAGCATGCGCCACACGACGCTGACTGGCCCGCCCTCCGCCGCGACGAAGTCGAACAGGCTGAGCATCTTGTCGAGGACAAGCAGCATCGCGGCGATCACCAGCGTACCCAGCATGGGCACCGCGATCAGGCGGGCGAGATAACGGTCGGTGGCGGTCAGCATTCTCTAAGTCGTCGTCCCATCACCATGTTTTGGCCGCAAACCCCGCCCATATCAAACGGCATAGCGTTGCGGGGCGAACAGGGGCTCGCCATCCGGCCCATGCCGGTGGCTATAGCTTCCAGGAGTCTGATGGTCATGATAAAAGTTGCAATGGGTTTGATGTCGGGAGCAGCGCTGGTCGCTGCGACGCCCGCATTCGCCCATGGCCAGGAAATTGCCAATGATCTGGACCGTTGCGCGGCAAGCGCCAGCGGACCGGCAGTGCTGGTCGATGTACGCGGTTTTGCCGCCGCCACCGGCAAGGTGCGCGTCCAATCCTATCCCGGCACCAAGGCCGCCTGGCTGAACAAGGGTCAATGGCTGCACCGCATCGATACCGCGGTGCGTCCCGCCAACGGTGCCATGCGATTCTGCATGCCGGTGCCGCAGCCGGGCAAATATGGCATCGCCGTGCGGCATGACCGCAACGGCAATGGCAAGACCGACATTTCCAGCGACGGCGGCGGGTTTTCCAACAATCCGTCGATCAGCATCTTCAACCTGGGCAAGCCCGGTGTCGAGAAAGCCGCTTTCTATGCCGGTCCCGGCGTGACGAAAATCACGATCACCCTCAAATATATGTGACCCCAAAGCCATGGTTTGCGTCGCCCTCCTGTCCAATCCCAAATCCACGGGCAACCGGCAGTCGCTTCCGCGCGTGCGCAGCTATTGCGCAAGCAACCCCGACATCTTCCATTATGAAGTGGAGCATGTCGAACAGATCGGCCGCGCATTTCAGACCATCGCCCGCGTCGATCCGGTCGTCATCGTCATCAACGGCGGCGACGGGACGGTGCAGGCGTCGCTGACCGAACTCTATCAGGGTGAGCATTTCAAGGGCCGGGTGCCGCCGATCGCGGTGCTGCCCAATGGCAAGACCAACCTGATCGCGCTGGATCTGGGCATCCATGGCGACCCGATCAAGGCGCTGGAGCGGATCGTCGCGATCGCCAAGGCGGGCGTGGACGATCATGTCGTTGCGCGGGAGCTTATTGCCCTGTCGGACGGACAGGTCGGCAGCCGCCCGGTGCTGGGCATGTTCCTGGGCGGCGCGGGGCTGGCCGACTATATGCTTTATTGCCGCAACCAGATTTATCCGCTGGGGCTTTCCAATGGCCTGAGCCACTTCATCACCGCGATGGCGGTGCTGGTGTCGCTGCTGTTCGGCATCAGCGCCCGTTTCCTGCCGCCATCGAGCAAGCCGGTCAGCATCTCGCTGATCCGCGACGGCCAGTTGGTCGGGCGTTTTTCAGTGCTGATCGTCACAACGCTCGAACGGTTGCTGCTGGGCGTACAGCCGGGCGACAGTCGGCGCGGCAATATGAAATTGATGGCCGTGGACCAGAATTTGCCGGCGCTGTTGCGGCTGATGTGGGCCAGCATCTTCAAGCGGGTGGGCAAGCGGCAGATGCAGGGCATCCACCTGGAACAGGGCGACACCATCCGTATCGAAGGCAATCATAGCAGCGTGATACTGGACGGCGAATTGTTCGAAGCGTCGGAGGGCAAGCCGATCGTGCTGCGATCGACCCAGCCGGTGCCGTTTTTGCGGTTGGCGGCGTGATAGTCTGATCGTTGACGGCTACCCTGCCAATGCCATTCGCCGTCATGCCGGACCTCGACCCGGCATCCATTCGCTCTGCGGTCGAGCGTCATGGAGAAGTTGAGGCCAATGCATCCCGCATCAAGTGCGGGATGACGGCGGTGCGTAGGATGGTCGGCGTCCCCGCTTCAAGCGTCGCGTAATTCCACCCAGGTTGGGGCATGATCGCTGGCTTTTTCCCGGCCGCGAAAGTCCCGGTCTACCTGTGCGTCGATCAGGCGGTCGGCGGCGGCGGGGCTTAGGAGCAGATGATCGATGCGGAAGCCTGCGTCGCGTGGCCAGCTGTTCATCTGATAATCCCAGAAGGTCCATACGCCGCCCGCAGGGTGGCGGCTGCGCAGCGCGTCGGTCCAGCCATCGGCCAGCATGCGGCGATAGGCGGCGCGACTTTCGGGCTGCATCAGCGCGTCGTTTGCCATCGCCTTGACGGAATAGGTGTCATCGTCGCGGGGAATGACATTATAGTCGCCTGCCAGGATCGCGGGCACTTCCTCCGCCCATATTTCGGCGGCGCGGGTGCGCAGGCGCTGCATCCAACGGAGTTTATAATCGAATTTGGGGCCGGGCTGCGGATTGCCGTTGGGAAGGTAGATGCTGGCGACGCGTACGCCCTTCACATCAGCCTCCAGATAGCGGCTATGCTCATCCTCCGGCTCGCCGTCGAGGCCGCGCCGGACTTCGACCGGACTTTCGCCGCGCGCGAGGATGGCGACGCCATTGAAGCCCTTTTGCCCGTGCCAGATCACGCCATAGCCGGCCTCTTCGATATCCTTGACCGGGAAGGTTTCGTCGGAGGTCTTGATCTCCTGCAGGCAGGCGATGTCGGGCCGCGTTTCGTCCAGCCATTCCAGCAGGCGCGGCAGCCGCGCTTTGATGCCGTTGATGTTGAAGGTGGCGATACGCATGGACGATTCTCCTCGTCCCCGTCCCTAGAGGCTGGAACGGCGCTTGGCTATCAGACCGAGAAGCTGGTGCCGCAGCCGCAACCGGCGGTCGCATTGGGGTTGGTCACCTTGAAGGCCGCGCCGCCCAGGTCCGAGACGAAATCCACCGCTGATCCGCGGACCAGGTCGAGGCTCACGTCATCAACCACCAACGTCACGCCGTCGCGCTCGACCGATATATCCTCGGCATCGATCTGATCGGCGAGGCCGAACCGATATTGGAAGCCCGAACAGCCGCCCCCCTCCACGGCCAGCCGCAGGATCGCGGGCTTGCCCTGCTTGGCAGCGATCGCGGCGACACGCGCGGCGGCAGACGGGGTGATATCAATGTCGGTCATGGACCTTAGATAGGATCAAGCAAAAGGCCCGGCAACCCATGGGGCGCCCGGCCTTTTGCGAAAGTCGAAAAAGGGCAATCAATCGGCCGCTTTTTCCTGCGCCGTGGTCGGGCCGCCCATGGCGACCGGCGGCTTGGTGTTGGCTGCGACCAGATAGTCGGGACCGGCAACGAAGGGGATGGGGTTGATCGCAGCGCCATCGACGCGGACTTCATAATGAAGGTGGCTGCCCGTGGAACGGCCGGTCGAGCCCATGAGGCCGATGACCTGGCCGCGCTTCACATAGCTGTTGGCTGCAACGACCAGCTTCGACATATGGCCGTAGCGCGTTTCCATGCCGCCACCATGCGATATCTGGACGAGGTTGCCGTAGCCGCTGGCCCAGCCGGAGCGGCTGACGATGCCGTCGGCGGTCGCGTAAATGGGGGTGCCGACGGGACCGGGAATGTCGATGCCCTTGTGCATACGGGCGCGGCCATTGAACGGATCCGAGCGGGTGCCGTAGTTGGAGGTAAGCGAAAGTTTTTCGACCGGGCGGCCCGACGGGATGTAGGCGGTCGCCTTGGGCGTGCCATCCATGCGCTGCAGGCTGGAGAAGATGTTGGAGAAGGCGAGATCGACCGCGGCAGGCGTGGTCGCCGCCGCGTCGGTCACTTCGCCATAAGGATCGTCATCTTCGGTCGCGTGCGCGGGCATCGCCGCGCAGAGCGTTCCGACCATTGCGATGCTTCCAAAAATTTTCGCGGCTTTCGCTGCACTCTGGAACAAATTGGATGCACCAGCATTGATCGATTGAAGAAACAGCATGCCGACCCCGACTTATGTCACCGCAGGCTTGATTGCCCGTCGGCGCTTCCCGTGTTTTTCTTGGCGACCTAGATCGCCCCCGCCAGACATAGACTGCAAATTGGCGGTCAGGTTGCAAGCGCGGCGTAGAATTCGTGGGTCAAACCGGCCTGTCGACGCGCCGAGTCGTTGAACGGCGGCTTAACGCTGCCCCGAAAATGGCGTTTCACCAGCATTTGGTAATGAATCGGTGGATTTAGGTTCCTTCGGTTCGCCTCCGTGACAAACCAGTTCGTCCCGGCTTGGACATGGCGAATCTCGTCGACGAGGATGCGCTCAAGGATTTTAACAGTGGGCGCGTCGCCTGCCTGGTCGAAGCGCGCGACCGTCGCGGGCGTGATGTCGAGCGCGCGCGCCTCCAGCACCATGGGCACGATGGCGAGGCGGGCGAGCGCGTCTTCCGCTGTTTCGGTGGCCGCCTGCCACAGACCGTCATGCGCAGGCAGCGCGCCATAATGACTGCCCATCTGGCGCAACCGCCGGTCGAGCAAGGCGAAATGCATCGCTTCGTCCGCGCCGACGCGCATCCATTCGTCGGTGAAGGCCGGCGGGAACTGGCTGCCGAAGCGGCCGATCAGGTCGAAAGCCAAGTCGATTGCGACAAATTCGATATGGGCGAGCGCGTGGATCATGGCGATCCGCGCCCGTTCCGACCCGATCTTGCCGCGCCGGGGCATCTGGGCTGGCGGCAGCAGTTCAGGCGTGGCCGGGCGCGCGGGTCGATCGGGCATGGCCACATCGAAATCATGGGCCAGATGTCCGAGCCGCCACGCCCGCGCGGTCGCGCGGGCGGCCATGAGCTTGGCGATGGGATCGGCGGTCAGCAGGACATGGGCACAGGCGGCGCCCACGCTGGTAACGCCAGCAGGCAGGCTCAAAGTGCCTGCGCCGCCTCAAGCACCTCCTGCGCGTGGCCCTTGACCTTCACCTTGAGCCAGACACGCTGCAGGCGGCCATCGGCGTCGAACAGGAAGGTGTCGCGCTCGATGCCCATATAAGAGCGGCCATACATGGATTTTTCGACCCAGGTGCCGAAGGCTTCGCACAGCGTACCTTCCTCGTCGGAGGCCAGGATCACCGACAGGCCATATTTGTCGGCGAATTTGCGCAGCTTGGCGGGCTTGTCCTTCGACACGCCGACGACCGGGACGCCCGCCGCCGCAAATTCGTCGGCCAGCGCGGTGAAATCCTTGGCTTCGTTGGTGCAGCCCGGCGTGTCCGCCTTGGGATAGAAATAGACGACGAGCGGCTTGCCTGCATAGCGGTCCAGCGTGAACTCCACGCCATCGGCATCCTTGATCGTCCCCGTGGGGATGGCGTCGCCCTGTTGCAGCATCATATATCCTCCGAATAGGGCGCGGCGAGCGCGGCCCAGGCCTGGCCGACGCTTTGCCGCGCCTGCGCATAGCTTTCAAGCAGACTGTCCCAATGGTCAGCCCCGCAGGCGCGCGCGACGAGCGGACGGGTCGCTTCGGCCGGTTCGGTCGATCCGGGCGCGACGAGACGCGAGACGACGAGATAGCGGGTAATGAGGTCATGCGCGGCGATGAGATCGGCGGGCAGATGCCCCGCAGCGACGAGGTCCGCGAGCGCTTTGCCCAGATCCGGGTCGAACGCCATGCCGTAACGAAATTGCGAGACGTGGATTAGAAATTCGAGATCGACCAGGCCACCGGGCACCAGCTTGACGTCGAGGTCGCTGGCAGGCGGCTTGTGGGTGGCGATGTCCCGCCGCATCTGCACCGCCTGCCGCGCCAGTTCATCGAAGTCGCGGGGCCGGTGCAATGTTTCGGCGAGGATGGCGTTCAGCGCGGTGCGGGCTTCGGGCGATCCGAACACCGGCCGGGCGCGGGTGAGCGCCAGATGCTCCCAGGTCCAGGCGGCTTCGCGTTCATATTTGGCGAAACTGTCGAAGCTGACCGCCAGCAGTCCCTGCGCACCGGATGGCCGCAGCCGGGTATCGACCTCATAGAGCGGGCCAGAGGCGGTATGGACCAACAGCGCATTGGTGACGCGCTGGGCGAGGCGATTGAAATAGAGCGTCGCACCGAGCGGTCGGGCACCGTCGGACTCGGTCTGAAAATCGCCGGTGAAGAGATAGATGAGATCAAGGTCGGAGGCATGGGTCAGTAAGCCGCCGCCCATCCGGCCCAGCGCCAATATGACCAACTCGCCGCCCAGCACCCGGCCATGGGCGGATTCGAACTCGGTGATGGTGGCATTGGCCAATGTCTCGATCGCAGCCTCGGCCACGCGGCCATAGCCGCGCGCGGCTTCGAGCGGATCGCCGCCACGGATGATCTGTACCCCCAGCGCGAAGCGGCGATCGCCCACCCGCTGGCGCACGCGGTCGAGCAGTGCCTGATAATCCTCGCCCGGCTCCAGCGCGCCAAGCTGGGCGGTAAGCCCTTCAACCGAGGGCGGCGGGTCGAAGGCGGTGGCGTCGATCAGCCCGTCGATCAGTTCGACCCGGCGCGCGAGCGCATCGGCCAGCGTTGGGGCATGGCTTAGTATCTCGGCAAGCAGTTCGACCAAAGCCGGGCGAGCGGCAAGCAGTTTGAAGAAATTGATCGCACTCGGCAGCCGGGCGATCATGTCGTCGAGCCGGTTGAGCGCGCGGGCGGTATCGGGTGCCTTGGCTATCGCGCGCATCAGGCCGGGTAGCAGCGCTTCCAGCGCCTCGCGCGAGGGGCCGCTGCGCAGCGCGCGGATCGTGCCGCCGCGCCAACGGGCGATGCGGGCGAGCGGTGTGTCAGCATCGACAAAACCCATGGCGAGCAGTTGGTCCTTCAGCCGATCCTCGTCATGCGAGAGCGATGTGTCATCGGTCTGCGGGGTAAGCCGGTCATAATTGCGGCCGACCCACTCGACATGCGGTGTCAGCAGGTCGAGCAGCGCCGGACCATCGGCAAGGCCGTGCAGCCGCGCGACATTGTCGAGCGCTGCGTCGCTCTTGGGCAATTCGTGGGTCTGGAGGTCCTCGACCATCTGGAGGCGATGCTCGATGGTACGCAGGAGGATGTAAGCGGCATCGAGCCGCGCCGCGACGTCGGGTTCTATCACGCCCGCGTCGGCCAGTGCGCTAAGCGCTTCGCGCGTGTTGCCTGACCGCAGCGCGGGGTTGCGCCCGCCATGGATCAACTGATGCACCTGCGCGAAAAATTCGACTTCGCGGATGCCGCCACGGCCCCGCTTCAAGTCATAGCCCAGGCCGAACGCCTGTCCCTGCGCATAATGGTCGCGGATGCGGCGGCTGATGTCGACGATGGCGTCGATCGCGCCGAAGTCGAGGCTGCGCCGCCACACGAAGGGGCGGATCTGGCGCAGGAAATAGTCGCCCAGTTCCATGTCGCCCGCCGCAGCACGCGCACGGATGAAGGCGGCCTGTTCCCAGCCGACCGCCATCGATTCATAATAGCCGATCGCCGCCTCCACCGGCAGCGCGATCGGCGTCGCTTCGGGTGACGGGCGCAGCCGCAGATCGACGCGAAAGACATAGCCGTCGCCATCGGGTGCGCTCAGCAACTCTGTCATCCGCCGCGCGATCCGCACGGCGGCATCGGCGACATCCTCTCGATCGCGATGCGGCAGGGTCGCCGGATCGTAGAGGAGAATCGGGTCGATGTCGGAGGAATAATTGAGTTCGCGACTGCCATGCTTGCCAAGCGCCAGCACGACGAAGCCGCGATGGGGCATGTCAGGATAGCGTTCCTGCATGGCGGCGGCGAGCGCCTCTTCCAGCGCGGTGTCGGCAAAGTCGGACAAAGTGCGGGTGACCCGGTCCAGATCCCACGCCCCCGACAGGTCGGCGGCCGCAACGGTCAGGGCGATGGCGTTGCGCCGCCGCCGCAGCGATCGGGCCACCCCGTCCTCCGGGCTACCCGCCGCATGGGCCATGGCCAGCGCGGCGTCGAAATCCCCGGTCGCGAGGCAATCGGCCAGGGTCGGCAAGCGATCCACCACCCGCGCCAAAAAGGGCGAATGTGCCCGTATCCGTGCTTGTGTCTGCGGCCAGTCCGTCACGCACTCTCTCCCGTCTTTGCGCGGGCTATCGCGTGACCATGCGACGAATGCCAGCAACTTTTTGGCCCGACGACCGTTCTGTGGATTATGGAAATGCAGCGCAAATATGCTTGCCGATCGGCAATCGGTGGAGACGGCGACAAAGGCCGGATCGTCACCGTGGCGCTGCCCGCCCCTTATGAGGGGATCGGCAATGCCTTGCGCAAGACCTACAGCCCGCCGCGAGACAGTTTGCCCGACGATATGATGGCGCTGCTCAAGAAGCTCGACCATCATTGAAATGGTTCGTCGCCTAGTAAGGCAGCAGTTTCTTTACCTCTGATCCCTAATAGCAGACGGCATTATCGTCGGGATTTGGGACGGCTCCATGCTCTATCGCAACTTTGCCATTGCCACCTTGTTGGGCGCGCCCTTGCTTGTCATGGTCGTGGAAGCGGTGGTGCCCAAGTCGCAACCTGCAGCGGAGACCAGCGCGGCGACGGCGGCCCCCGCGCCAGTCACGCCGGTCCCGCCATCACCTCCCATCGTCATGCCTCAAGCGCCACCCGTCGCGGCGATGCCCGATTATGGCCAGCCGCTTCCGGGCGCGGGCCAGCCGCTGATCGTGCCCAGTTCAAATATGCCCACGACAGCCAGCGGGCCGATCTTTTCGTCCCGTTCCGCGCCGCCGGGGTCGCCCAACGCGGAATGACCGTCAGATCGCGCCGCTGAACGTGTCGCACTGAGCGGGGTCGCCGGTCGACAGGCCTTTGCGTAGCCAGACCATGCGCTGTTCGCCGCTGCCATGCGTAAAGCTCTCAGGCACGGGTCGACGCCCGGCCGCCTTTTGCAGCGTGTCATCGCCGATCGCTTCGGCGGCGCGCATGCCTTCTTCCAGATCGCCCGCTTCCATCAAATTGGTATCGCGCGCGGCCCAGACGCCGGCATAACAGTCGGCCTGTAACTCCATCTTGACCTGGAGCGCATTGCCTTCCGCCTCGCTGGCCCGGCTTTGGGCGGCGCGGACCTTCTCGGCGGTGCCGGTAATGGTCTGGATATGATGCCCTACCTCATGCGCTATGATATAGCCGATCGGGAAGTCGCCCGGCGCGTTGAAGCGACTTTCCATCTCGTTGAAGAAGTCGGTGTCGATATAGATGCGCTGATCGGCCGGGCAGTAGAATGGTCCCATGGCCGATTGTGCCGCACCGCAGCCCGACTGGCCGTTCTGCGTGTAGAAGACCAAGGTGGGCGGCGGATATTGCTGCCCCTCTGCCTCGAAGATGTCCGCCCAGCGGCGCTCGGTGGATCCCAGCACCTTCAGCGAGGTGCGCTGGATGTCCGTCAGTTCGGTCGTCGCCGGGCGCTCCGTCTGAACAGACTGGCCACCACCACCGCCGCCGATCAGGCTGAGCGG
Organism: Sphingobium sp. SA2; assembly: GCF_032227065.1. Lineage (NCBI taxonomy): Bacteria > Pseudomonadati > Pseudomonadota > Alphaproteobacteria > Sphingomonadales > Sphingobiaceae > Sphingobium > Sphingobium sp. SA2. Next base: position 1,491,730 of record NZ_JAPMXX010000006.1, on the reverse strand, counting down.
GTTCATGCCCATCACCACCATGATGACCAACACCACGGCGATGCCGCCACAGCCAAAGCGGCTGCCGATCAGCGGCAACAACATGCCGAGGCCTCCGCCAAGGCCGCCGCCTCCGCCCCGGCCGTCCTGCACTTCGAAATTGCCGCTTTCCTGTTCGTCGTCGAGCCGCATGATGCCCTCCCTCTCGTCATCGCGGCCTACGCGATTCCCTGACGGCTGGAAACCACCGCAAGGGTCATGCGGTTGCAAGGCGGTGAATAATTTACCTGCTACTATGCGTTGGATTGCCAGGCCTAAACCCTATATTGCAGTGCGACATGGCTGACAGTGATCCCCCCATCCACCCCAAGCCGCTGCGCCGTGCGCGCACGCCGCTCCCCCTTCCCCGCGAAGTCGCGCTGTTGCTGCAGGGCGGCGGTGCGCTGGGTTCCTTCCAGTCCGGCGCTTATGAGCGACTCGACGAACTGGGCGTGGACGTCACCTGGGTCGCGGGGATTTCGATCGGCGCGATCAACGCGGCGATCATCGCGGGGAACGAACCGCACCGCCGGATCAGCCGTCTCAAGAAATTCTGGTATACGGTGTCGGGCGGCATGCCGAACATCATCCTGCCCGAAATCGACCAGATCCGCGAGGCAATGCATCTGCTCGCCGCGGGCACAGTGGCCAGTTTCGGCGTGCCGGGCATGTTCCGCCCCCGCCTGTGGCCCGCGACTTTGATGCCCGAAGGCACGGCAGGTGCGATCAGCTTCTATGACAGCGCGCCGCTCAAGGAGACGCTGGACGCCTGCGTCAATTGGGATCTGCTCAACGACGGCCCGGTGCGCTTGTCGGTCGGCGCGGTCGATGTCGAGACCGGCAATTTCGCCTATTGGGATACGCGCGGCCCCGGCGGCAATACGCGGATCGACGCGCGGCACATCATGGCGTCGGGCGCGCTGCCCCCTGGCCTGCCGCCGATCGAGATTGACGGGCGCTGGTATTGGGACGGGGGCATCGTGTCGAACACGCCGCTCGCCCATGTGCTCGATCACCAGACCGACGACATGCTGGTATTCCAGGTCGACCTCTTCCCCGCCGAAGGGCCGATGCCGCGCCACATGACCGACGTCTATTCGCGGGCGAAGGATATTCAATTTTCCAGCCGTACCCGCCAGGTGACCGACCAATATCTGCGGCTGCGGCGCGAGCATGGCGCGATCAAGGCGTTGCTCGACAAGCTGCCGCCCGCCTTGCAGGGCGAACCGGAAGCGCAGACGCTGCGCGACATCCTCGATGTCGGGTCGGTCAACATCGTCCACCTCATCTACCGCACGCGCGACTGGGAAAGCGGGGCGAAGGACTTTGAATTTTCGCGCTCGACCATGCTCGACCATTGGGCGCAGGGTCGCGATGCCGTCGAGGAAGTGATGCACAAGGGCGACCTGATCGCGCGCAACATCCTGAATGGCAAGAGTTCGACCTTTGACCTCGACGCCCCCGATCATCTCAAGGAGAAAAAGGCATGAGCAAGTCCCTGACAGGTAAGACCGCCCTCATTACCGGTTCGACGTCGGGCATTGGCCTCGCTTATGCCAAGGTGCTGGCGGGCGAAGGCGCGAATGTCGTCATCAACGGCTTTGGCGATGCCGATGCGATCGAGAAGGAACGGCTGGAACTGGAATCGCTGAGCGGTGTCAAGGCGCTCTATAGCGGCCATGACCTGACCAAGGCCGACGAGATCGAGGCGATGATGGCGCAGGCGGCGGAGGCCTTTGGCGGGGTCGATATCCTGATCAACAATGCCGGTACGCAGCATGTGTCGCCGGTCGAGGATTTTCCGGTCGACAAATGGAACCTGATCATCGCGCTCAACCTGACCAGCGCCTTCCACACGACCCGGCTGGCCGTGCCCTATATGAAGTCGAAGAAATGGGGGCGGATCATCCAGACGGCAAGCGCGCACAGCAAGGCGGCGTCGCCGTTCAAGAGCGCTTATGTCACCGCCAAGCATGGTTTGGCTGGCTTCACCAAGACGGTCGCGTTGGAAGTCGCGACGTTCGGGATCACCGCCAACTGCATTTCGCCGGGCTATGTCTGGACGCCACTGGTCGAGAACCAGATTCCCGACACGATGAAGGCGCGGGGCATGACGCGCGAGCAGGTCATGAACGACGTGCTGCTGGCGGGACAGCCGACCAAGGAGTTCGTGACGGTGGAACAGGTCGCGGCCATGGCTCTGTTCCTGTGCAGCGACGCCGCTGCGAACATCACCGGCGCGAATATGAGCATCGATGGGGGTTGGACGGCGCAATAAAGCGCCGTCGCCGGTTCGTTCAGGCGGCCGCTGGCTCCAGCAGGCGCAGCACCGATTGCAGGCCATCTTCGCTGGCGGTCGCCAGCGGAAGTGGCCGGTCGGACAGGCCGTCATGTTCGCTGTTGAGGAACAGGATCGCGGCGGAAGCGCCTAGTGCCTCGATGGCAAGGCGCGTGACGCGACCTTGCCGTTCCGCCGCATCGGGTGCGAGGCGCACGGCGTTGCGGGGCGTGAAACGTCGGCCGGGCGCGGTGCGCGCGGGCGTTGGCGTGGCGGCGGCGTCAGGTGTTTGCGTCGTCATCGATCAGCTCTTCAACGTCACGATGCCGACCGGCGCAGGCTTGCTGGATGGGTTGGACGCATTGGCCTTGGGCGGTTTTTCCGCCTTGGGTTTGCGCACTTCCTTGTTCGATTTCTTCTGGCTCTTGGCCATCGTCCATTCCTTCGATTAGGGGAAAAGGTCAGCCGGCCGCGCGCGCGGCGGCTTCGTCTTCGGCCTGAAATTCTGCGACGATGGCTTCATCTTCGCTCGCGACCGTGCGGGTTGCGCGGCGGCGTTCGGCATTGGCGGCGAGCGCCGCTTCCTTGCCCCAGGCATCGGCAGCGGCAAGCGCGATCCGGCGGGTGTTGGGCAAGGTTTCCGACTGCGAACGGGCGATATGGAGCGACTGCTGGGTGAGGCAGAATGCCGATGTCTGGGCCATGGATCAGGCTCCTAGTGCGAGGAATGGGGCGTTGGTGGCGGCAGGGCCAAAATCAGGGCCAAAAAAGGAGAAGTGCCGCAGGGAGGACGATCATCGGGCCGCGTCGTGCGACGGATCGTTCCTTTCACATGTGAAATAGTCTCTTATGCGCAAGTTTACAAGGGCAGCCTTGGAAACAGCCCCTTTTTAACCGGCGCAAAATAGGCTTATGCTCCCCCGATCCAAGGGAGACATATCAGCATGCGCCACGCGCTTACGGCCATCATGGCCGCCGTCAGCTTTTCGTCCATTGCCACGGCCCAGACCACGGATGCCCCCGTCGCCGCAGCGCCGCCGGCGCAAAGCGAGATCGGTGCGGCGATCGCCAAGGATATGGACGGGCTGATGGCGCTCTATCGCGACCTGCATGCCAACCCCGAACTGTCTGAAAAGGAAGTCAACACCGCCGCCAAGCTCGCCAAGCGGTTGAAGGCGATGAAATATGACGTGACCGAGAAGGTCGGCGGCACCGGCGTCGTGGCGGTGATGAAGAATGGGTCGGGGCCAGTGCTGCTGATCCGCGCCGATATGGACGGCCTGCCGGTGGTCGAGCAGACGGGGCTGGAATTTGCGTCCAAGGTCCGCACCAAGACGCCCGAAGGCGTGGAAACGGGCGTGATGCACGCCTGCGGCCACGACACGCACATGACCGCCTTCATCCAGACCGCCAAGCTGTTGGCGACGCGCAAGGATGACTGGAAAGGCACGCTGGTCATGATCCTGCAGCCCGCCGAGGAAGTCGGGCGCGGCGCGCGGCTGATGCTGGAAGACGGGCTTTACACGCGCTTCCCCCGGCCGACCCATGCCATCGCTTTCCATGATGCCGCCAATCTGGAGGCGGGCAAGATCGGCTATACGCCGGGCTTTGCGCTGGCCAATGTCGACAGCGTGGACATCCTCGTAAAGGGCGTCGGCGGCCATGGGGCCTATCCGCAAACGACCAAGGATCCGATCGTGTTGGGATCGCGGATCGTGGGGTCGCTGCAGACGTTGGTGAGCCGTGAGCAGGAGCCGCAAGACCCCGCCGTGGTGACGGTCGGCAGTTTCCAGGCCGGGGCCAAGCATAATATCATCCCCGACGAAGCCAAGCTGCTGCTGACGATCCGCAGCTATTCGGACGAGACGCGCGAGAAGCTGATCAAGGGGATCGAACGGATCGCGCGCGGCGAGGCGATTGCGGCGGGCATCCCGGACAACCGGATGCCGGTGGTGAGCGTGAAGGACGAGTTCACCCCGTCGACGTTCAACCCGCCCGAATTTGCCGAACAGATGGCAGGCGTGCTGAAAGCCCATTTCGCCGATGATCGGGTGGTCAAGACCCCGGCGGTGATGGGGGGCGAGGATTTCGGACGATTTTATCGCGCGGACAAGAGCATCAACAGCTTCATCTTCTGGGTCGGTGGCGTGCCGGCCGACAAGATGGCGGCGGCCGCTGCGGGACAGGCGACGCTTCCGTCACTCCACAGTCCCTTCTGGGCACCGCAGGCCGACAAGGTGATCGCCTCGGCAAGCGAGGCGATGACGGTGCTGGCGCTAGATATATTGAAGGAGAAATAGGGGAGCGGGGCTTAGCGCCGCATCCTGCTTCTAGGCCATCGCGGTCCTCAACCCCAGATGCGCTACGAAGGGATCAAAGTCACGATCGCTGAAAAGCAGCGCATGGCCGTCGCGGATGCATCGGGTGGCGATCAGCGTATCGATCGTCTTGCGGACAGTGATGCCCAATGCGCGGAGGTGGCGGAAGTGCCGAGCAGCATCGACCGCCACCTCCGCTCCGCCGATGATGATCACATCCATAGTCAGGAGCAGGCGGCGGACTCGATCGAACTCCCGGTCGGCACTAATGCCCTGTAATATTTCAGCGAGAATGAGATCGCCGAACAGCAAGGGTTCCCGTCCCAGCAGAGTGTCGAGACGGTCGACTTGTGGCGTCGCGATGCCGCGAAAATAGTCGATCCAGACGCTGCTATCGACGAGGATCATCCGTCGCAGCGCTGGGCGTCAAGATCACCGTCCCAGTCGATCGCGCCGCGCAACGACCGCAATTCCGCTTGCTCGCTCAGGCGCAGCAGGGTGCGCAGCCCCTGTTCCACGGCCTCTTTCTTGGTCTTGATGCCGGTCGCGTGCATGGCCTGCGCCATGAGTTCGTCGTCAATTACGATATTGGTGCGCATGATGTGTATCCGATTAGAGAATCATACACATATCATGTCGGTAGAGCGGGAACAAGCAAGGCCCTTCGACAGGTTCAGGGCGAACGGAACAGCGAACATATCATGTCGGCCGGTGGCCCTTGCGCCATTTGGTCCAGAGGTGGCGGGCGAGCATCAGGGGGGGCATGCGGAGCCAGTGGGAGCGCAGGAAGAAGGCGAAGACGAGCGCCTTGCGGGTTTCGCGGCCCCAGCCGTCGCGGGCGAGGAGGCGGGCGCGGACGAGGCGGTCCCACAGAGTCAGGCGTGCGCCGTCGCCATAGAGCGCCAGCGCCAGCCGCCGCGCCTGCTGCACATGGGCGCGCAGGCCGTGGTGGGCGGCGCGCTGGTCCAACAGGCTCGGATCGCATTCGGCTAGCAGGCCATATATGTCCCACAGGTTGCGCAGCCCGCCTTGGAGATCCCCGTCGGCCAGCATATGCGCGGCGGCGTGACAGACGCGGTCTTCCGCCGAGAGCATATATAACCCGTCGGCTATTGGTTCAGCGTCAACGATCAGCGCCGCTGCATCGGGCTTGGGACGGGCGGTGAGCGGCAGGATGGTGTGATGCACATCGATCATCCGGTCGCGGGTGCGGTGGATCATCGGGGGGAGTTCGTGCATCCACTGGCGATAATAGGCGTCGTCATAGGCGTCTTCCTTCACCCATTCCCAGCCCGCCGCGATCAGCGCCTGCTCGACCGCCGCGAGCCGGTCGCGCGGCACGAGTATGTCGAGGTCGCCGATGAAGCGCCCCTGCCCGGCACGCAGTCCGGCCGCTGCATAAGCGGTGCCCTTGAGCAGGATGACCCGCACGTCGAGGGGACGCAGCGCCTGGACCGCGCGGTCGGCTTCCCACAGGGCTTGGCGCGCTTCGCGGGCTGCGTCGGTGCGCGCGTCGGCGAGGATCGGTTGCACCGCTGGCGGCACGGCGACGTCGGCGAGGCGGAAGGCCAGCGTGCCGATCAGCCGTTCGGCGCGGGCTGCGGCGATCAGGCCGTTCCAGCCGGTTGCATCGAGTGTCGTGACGGACGCGGGGTCGCGCAGCGCGCTTACCAACAGCGCGGCGCTCATGCCCGCTCCTCCCACAGCCGTTCCACCATGGCGATGGCGTCCTCACCGGTGGGGAAGTCGATGGCGCGGGCAGGAACGTCGCGCACGAAGCGGGTCAGGGCGGCGAAGGCGGGTTCGCCGAGCGCGACATAGTTGGTCGAGGCCTGGGTCAGACGCATGAAGATTTCGCCCTGCCCGACCGGACGGATATCGGCGGCATGGCCGAAGCGAGGGAAGAGCAGCAGGGCGGGCATCGCCCCCTCCCCCATGCGCGCGACGGCATCGGCGCGGGGGACCATGTGGCGGATGTCGCCCTTGGCGGTCGCGGCGAGTAGTGGACCCATGCGGGCTTGCCCGACCGTATCGGCGACGACCTCGATCGCGCGGTTCTTGAGGCTGACAAGGCGGGGAAATGGCAGGATCGCGCCACTGTCGAGATCGAGCAGGGCAAATTCGTCGCCCATGAAGCGCCAGCCGCGCTCGCCCAGCAACGCCGCCAGGGTGGATTTGCCCGACCCCGACTCGCCGGTCATCACCAGCACGCGGCCGTCCTTTTCGACGCTCGATGCGTGGAGCAGCAGATGCCGTCGCCAGCCGAGCGCCATCTGGAGGTTCATACCCATCTCCGCCGCCAGCAGACCGTGGGACAGACTCATCGGCGCGGCATCGGCAAGGCCATGGTCGCCGGTGATGAAGATGGAAGGGCGGACCCAGCGGCGCACCATGCTGGTCGGCTGGAGCCGGACGGTGAAGTCGGCGATTTGTTCCGTCACATCGGGATAGGCGGCGTAGAGGTGTTGCAACTGCGCGATCGGCTGGGGCCAGGCCGAACCGATACGGAAAGTGGCGGGGCCGATGCGCAGGGTCAGCGCGTGGTTCATGCCGGACGCACCAGGCCGAGCGCGGCCAGCGCATAGAGATGGGTGGCGATTTCAGCGAGCGCTTCGTCGGCGGGGCCGAGGTCGAAGTCCTGCGCTAGTCGGTCATGCAACGCCTGCGCGGTGACGGGGGTGCCGTCGGCCATGCGGTCGAGCAGTTCGGGCACGGGGCTGATGACCATATGGGTCTGGCCCGACCGGCGATGATAGAGCAGCGTCAGATCTTCGAGCGCGCAACTGAGCAGCGCGTCGGCCGGATCGCGTCGATAGGATAGGCTGTTGTCCATAGTCCGGCACCCTGCTGCTTTGGCTCCCTCTAGCGCGGAAGCGTAGCCAAGTGCCTAACGTATCAGCGCAGGGCTGGCGATGGCAGGGCGTGGGTTTCGGGGCGATCGGCGAGAGCGGCGAAGGCGCGCCAATAGCCGTCGAGCGCACGATCGACATGATGGTCGCGCACGGCGGCGGCGAGCGTTGAGGGGTCGGCGGGCTGGCGCAGCGCGCGTTCGATGGCGCGGGCGAAGGCGACGGCGTCGCCGGTTGGCACCGGGGGATGCTGGGCGGCGGCGGCGAGAACCGGGTGGATGTTGGGCGTGCTGTCGGTCGCGACCACACCCGCACCGCAAGCCAGGGCTTCGATCAGGGTGGCGCAGAGGCCTTCCCAACGAGAAGGCTGGAGCAGCAGGTCGGCGTGGCCCATCAGGGCGGCGAGTTCATGTGGGTCGCTGATAAAGCCGGTGAAATGCACGCGGTCGGCGATGCCTAACGTGGCGCATTGCTGCTGGAGGGCGGCGCGCAGTGGCCCTTGGCCTGCGATCGTCAACTGCCAGTCGCAATGGGGGAGCAGCGCCAAGGCTTCGAGCGCCGTTGCCTGATCCTTCTGTGCGGTCAGGCGGCCTACCATCAGCAGGCGCACGGGCGCGGCGGGATCGCGGGGCAAGCGGGCGGCGCGGGCCTGATCCATCATGGGGGTGACGGTCGGACGGGAGAGCAGGCGCACGGGGCCACTGTCGGCCAGCAGGGCGCGGTCATGCTGGCCCATCACGATCGTCAGGGCGCTGAGCCGCGCGATCGTGCGGAAGCGGACAAGCCGGGCCTGGGCCGCTACGCCGTGGCTGCCGGGGCGCTGGATCGGGTTGGAAATCCGTGCGACCGCCTGTGTCGCAGTACCCAGCGCAGCGAGCGCGACCAGCATATTGCTCTGGTTGCCCGCCGAATAGAGGATGTCGGGACGATGACGCCGGACCAGTCGGGCGAGTGCTGGCCATTGCGCGATCATCGCCAGCCGCCGGTTGCCGCCCGGCGCGGGAAGGCGGCGGACGGTCAGCGCCGGGTCGATAAGATGCGCCGTTGGTCCATCGGTGCGGGTCATCCACAGTTCGACGCGAACGCCGCGACGCAGAAGATGATTGGCAAGCAGGATCGCGACCCGATCAAGCCCGCCATCGCCCGGCTCGTAGAGATAGACTGCGACCGACAGGGCATGCGCCGGGGATTGGCGGAAGTGGAACATGGGGCTGCCCTTGCGTTGGATCGAACCTTCGCAGGTTCGACGTCCTCAACGCGGCGAAGCCGTATTCGTCCTGATCGCTACAGGTATCGTAGTCGCGGAAAAGCGGCGCTTCAGCGCGGCATCTGCAGCGAGGCGTAGCAGGTGAAGCCGCTCTGCCCCGATTGGAGGCGGCGGATATAATTGAGATAGGCCTGGTTCTGCTGATAGCTGGTGCCAGGCAGCGGACGGCCTCGCAGGGCTTGCTTCACCTGTTCGCCGGTGAAGCTGCGCCCCGTGCCGGGAAAAGCGCCGGGGGTGCCCGCAGGCACCACATGCCCGTTGGGCGCGATGAAATTGCCAGCGCGGCCATTGTCGGGCACGGGGATTGTGCAGTTCAGGACCGAGGCGGCGGTGTTGGCGAGCGCGGGGCGGATCGAGACGATGGCGGACGCCGCCATGGCCCCGCCCATCAACAGTTGGCGACGCGAGGCGACGGCCGGTTCAGCGGCGGTTTCGTCCATCTGGGGACCGTCCTGATCGGGCATCTGCTCGCTCATATCGTCCTGTTCCGCATCTCGCGCTTGCCAAAGCGTAATGATTGCACGCTATTGGGCTTAGGTCTTCGCAGTGTTTGCGCGACAAATCCAGTGCGGTAACCATGAATCGACTCAGCATTTCCCAGATCACCGCGTCGCTGGCCGTGCTTATGCTAGGCACGGGCGGCGCCTTGTTGCTTGGCGCTTCGCCCGTCGGCATTGCCCTGCCGATTCTGGCGGGGCTGGTCGTGTTGCTGATCGCGGCACACGGCCATGACCCGGAGCCGGACCAGCCCGCGCCGCCGCCCGAACAGCCCGACCTGATCGACCATCCCGATTTCCCGACATTGCTGGAAGGGATTTCCGATCCGCTGATGCTGGTGGAAAAGGGCAAGATCGTGCGCGCCAATCGGGCGGCGCAGCGGTTGCTGGGCGCGCACATAGAAGGCGACGATGCGCGGATCGCCATTCGTCATCCAGCTGCAGCCGAACGGCTGGCCAGCACCGCGCCGCTGGCCGATCCCTTCATGATCGAACTGGTGGGCCTCGGCAGTCGCGAGCAGCGCTGGCAGATGCGCGTGGCACCGGTGGGCGCGGTGACGTCGATGCGGCGGCTGGTGCATCTGGTCGATCATAGCGGCACCCATGCGGCGGAGCGGATGCGGGTCGATTTCGTCGCCAATGCGAGCCACGAACTGCGCACGCCGCTGGCCGGGATATTGGGCTTCATCGAGACGCTGGCCGACCCCGAACTGGGCAAGGACCATGAGACGCGGCAGCGTTTCCTCAAGATCATGGATGGCGAAGCGCGGCGGATGCAGAGGTTGATCGACGATCTCATCTCGCTTTCGCGGATCGAGGCGGAAAAATATCGGGCGCCAGATGGTGCTGTCGACCTGTCCGAACTGGTTGCCGAAGTGGTCGGCATATTCCGGTCCAGCCATGGGCCGCGCGGCCGCGATGTGGAGATGGAGATCGCCCATTCGCTGCCGCCCGTGCTGGGTGACCGCGCGCAATTGTCGCAGCTGGTGCATAATCTGATCGGCAATTCGGTGAAATATGGTCGGCCCGACACGCCGATCCGCGTCACGCTGACCGAGGGACCGAGCGGCATGACGCGGCTGGCCGTGGCGGACGAGGGCGAAGGCATAGGCCCCGATCACCTGCCGCGATTGACCGAGCGTTTCTATCGCGTCGATTCAGGCCGCAGCCGTGCGATGGGCGGCACGGGGCTTGGCCTCGCCATTGTCAAACATATTATCGAGCGGCATCGCGGTCGGCTGGATATTGCCAGCACGTTGGGCAAGGGCACGACGATCACCATATTGCTGCCGCCAGCGGCCGATGAAGGGGTGGCAAAGGCCGATGAACGAAGGCGGCCATCGGCGCTTTCGGGCACGGTGTCATGAAACTGCAACCTGACTGTCACAAAGGCGCGATGGTCCGCAGCTAGACGCTTGCTCCATGGGGGGCGGCGACATGCGAATCGCGGCCTTAGTTGATGGAGGTTTTCCGTGAAGAGATTCGCCTTGCTCGCCGCCACGGCGCTGAGCGTCCTTAGCCTGTCCGCTTGCGGCGATCAGGGCGGCGCGGGGGCGACCCGCGATCAGATCCGCGCGGTCGGTTCCTCCACCGTCTATCCCTTCGCCACGGCCGCATCCGAACTGTTCGTGCAGACCAATGCCGGCATGAAGTCGCCAATCATCGAATCGACCGGCACCGGCGGCGGCATGAAGCTGTTTTGCAGCGGCGTCGGCGCGCAATATCCCGACATCGCCAACGCCTCGCGCCGCATGAAGAAGGCCGAGTTCGACCTGTGCGCGGGGAATGGCGTCAAGGACATCATCGAAGTGCAGATCGGCGTCGATGGTCTGGCCTTTGCCGAAGCGAAGAATGGCCCTGGCTACAAGCTGACCCCCAAGATCGTCTATGAGGCGCTGGCCGCCAATCCTTATGGCAAGGGTCCGAACAAGACGCAGACCTGGAAGGATGTGGACCCCAGCCTGCCCGCCATCGCGATTTCGGTGTTCGGCCCGCCATCGACCAGCGGCACGCGCGATTCGCTCGCCGAGTTGATCCTGGAAAAAGGATGCCAGAGCGATCCGGCAATGGAAGCGCTCAAGGAAAAGAGCGAGGACGAATATAAGGCGACCTGCACCCGCGTGCGCGAAGACGGCAAATATGTCGATTCGGGCGAAAATGACAATCTGATCGTGCAGAAGCTGGGTGCGAATCCCAATGCGGTCGGCGTGTTCGGTTTCAGCTTCCTCGAAGAAAATCGCGCCACGCTGAAGGATATTCCGATCGACGGGATCGAAGCCTCCTATGAGACGGTGTCGTCGGGCCAATATCCTGGCGCGCGCCCGCTCTACATCTATGTGAAGAAGGCGCATATGTCCGCCATTCCGGGCCTTCAGGGCTTCTTGAACACCTTTGCGACCAATTGGGCGCCGGGCGGCGCACTCACCAAGCGCGGCATGGTCGCCGCGCCGGAGGATGTCCGCAAGGCGAACGAGCAAACCGTCAAGGCGCTGACCGTGCTTGACGGCGCGCAGCTGAAATAAGCGAGACCCCATGACCGGACCCGCAATCCTCCTGCTGCTGGCAGGCCTGGGCGCGATCGCCTGGGTCAGTGCCCGCGCCCGCGCCATGCGTTTGCAGGCGGTGGCGCGGACAACCGGGCGGCGTGACGCCGTCCACAGCCTGCCGGGCTATCATGGCTGGTATGTGGCGCTGTGGACGCTGCTGCCCGCTGCCCTTTTCCTGGTCGTCTGGGCCAATGTGGCACCCAGTCTGGTGACGCAGGCCGTGCTGGCTGATCCGGCCGCGCAGGCTCTGCCGCTCGACGACTTCTCTCGCTCCGCCATATTGGGCGAGGCACGGGCGATCGCGACGGGGATGCAGGCGGGTGCCTTCAATCCGGCCTCGCAAGCGCTGGTCGAGCCTTATACGCGGGCGCTCGACAAGTTCGGGCTGGCAGGCGCGATATTGGCGCTGGTGCTGGCTTTCGCCGGGGGCGCCTATGCCTTTACCCGCATCCGTCCCGATTTCCGGGCGCGCACGCGGGTCGAGCGGCTTGTGATGGCTCTGCTGTTGGTGGCATCATTGCTGGCGATCGTGACCACTGTTGGCATCGTCGCTTCGCTATTGTGGGAAAGTTTCCGCTTCTTCTCGATGGTCAACCCGATCGACTTCCTGTTCGGGACCAAGTGGAGCCCGCAATCGGCGGCGATGGGCTATGGCAATGAGGATGCGTTCGGCGCGATCCCGCTCTTCTGGGGCACGATCTTCGTCGGCGCGATCATCGCGATGATCGTCGCCATTCCACTGGGCCTGATGAGCGCGGTCTACCTGACCCAATATGCCAGTCCCACGGTGCGCCGCTGGATGAAGCCGACGCTGGAGATGCTCGCGGGCGTGCCCACGGTCGTCTATGGCTATTTCGCGGCGCTCACCATTGCGCCTGCGCTACGCGACTTTGCAGTGATGATCGGCATTTCCGGTGCATCGTCGGAAAGCGCGCTGGCGGCCGGCCTCGTCATGGGCGTGATGATCATTCCCTTCGTCTCCTCCATGGCCGATGACAGCATCGCCGCCGTGCCGCAGTCGATGCGCGACGGCAGCCTGGCGATGGGCGCGACCACCAGCGAGACGATCAAGCGCGTCCTCATCCCCGCCGCCCTGCCGGGTGTCGTCGGCGGCGTATTGCTCGCCGTCAGCCGTGCGATCGGCGAGACGATGATCGTGGTGATGGCCGCAGGACTTGCCGCCAACCTGACGCTCAATCCCTTTTCCAGCGTGACCACGGTGACGACGCAGATCGTCCAGTTGCTGACCGGCGATCAGGAGTTTGACAGCGCCAAGACGCTGGCGGCCTTTGCGCTGGGGCTGGTGCTGTTCATCATCACTCTGTTGCTCAACATCGTGGCCCTGCGGGTCGTGAAGAAATATCGCGAGGCTTACGAATGACCGTCGAACGTCTGCCCACCGACTGGAAGTCGGAGGCGATGCGCAAGCGGATTGCGGGACGCTATGCCAAGGAACGCCGTTTCCGGCTGATCGGCCTTGGCGCCGTGGTTCTGTCCGCCGCCTTCCTCGCCTTTCTGCTCTTCACCATGATGGGCAATGGCCTGCGCGGCTTTACCCGGACGGAGATTGCGCTGACGGTCGATTTCCCGGCCTCGCCGCTGCTGCTCGATCCCGCCGCGATCACGGACGAATCGCTCAATCAGGCGAACCTGCCGATGGTGACCAGCGCGGTTGCCAAGCAGGCGTTGGGGCCGGACGCCGACTCTCTCCTGTCGTCGACCGCCTGGATCACCATCCGCGACGCGATCAAGGCCGATCCCTCGATCCTGAGCCGGACCGAGACGATCGCCCTGCCCGCGTCGACCGGCATTGACCTGGCGGCCAAGAGCGAAGGCCCCCCCGAAGCCGAGGCCGCCGTCGCGCGGCTGGAAAAGGCAGGCGTGCTGACGACGGGTTTCAACTGGAATTTCCTGTCCGCCAGTGACGGCACCGATCCGGCGCAGGTCGGCATCTGGGGTGCGTTCAAGGGCACGTTGCTGACGATGCTGGTGACGCTGTTGCTCAGCTTCCCTGTGGGCGTGGCAACCGCCCTCTATCTGGAGGAATATGCGCCCAAGGCGTGGTGGACCGACATCATCGAAGTGTCGATCAACAACCTCGCAGCGGTGCCGTCGATCATCTTCGGTCTGCTCGGCCTGTCGATCTTCCTCAACCTGCTACACCTGCCGCGATCGGCGGCGCTGGTCGGCGGCATGACGCTGGCGCTGATGACGATGCCGGTTATCGTCATCGCCGGGCGCAACGCGATCAAGTCGGTGCCGCCCAGCATCCGCGACGCGGCACTCGGCATCGGGGCCAGTCCCGTGCAAGTGGTGTTCCAGCATGTGCTGCCGCTCGCCCTGCCCGGCATCCTCACCGGCACGATCATCGGCATGGCCCGTGCGCTCGGCGAAACCGCGCCGCTGCTGATGATCGGCATGCGCGCCTTCATCGCCACCCCGCCCGGCGGGATCAGCGATCCGGCAACCGTCCTGCCGGTCCAGATCTTCCTATGGTCGGACGAAGTGTCGAAGGGCTTTGTCGAAAAGACATCGGCCGCGATCATCGTGCTGCTGGCCTTCCTCCTCGCGATGAACGGCCTCGCCATCTATCTGCGCAACAAGTTTGAAACACGGTGGTAACCACACCCATGACCCAAGACCAAATCAACCTGGCGATCGCCAATCCGAAAATGTCGGCCCGCGACGTCAACGTCTTCTATGGCGAGAAGCAGGCGATCAAGCGCGTGTCGATCGATGTCGACATGGACAATGTCACTGCCTTCATCGGCCCGTCGGGCTGTGGCAAGTCGACCTTCCTGCGGACCTTGAACCGCATGAACGACACCGTCGCTTCGGCACGGGTCGAAGGCGAGATCACGCTGGACGGCGAGGATATCTATGCCTCGTCCATGGACGTGGTGCAGTTGCGCGCACGGGTGGGGATGGTGTTCCAGAAGCCCAACCCCTTCCCCAAGTCGATCTACGAGAATATCGCTTATGGGCCGCGCATTCATGGCCTGGCCGCATCGAAGGCGGACATGGACGTGGTGGTCGAAAAATCACTGCGCCGCGCCGGGCTGTGGGAAGAAGTCAAGGATCGTCTACATGACAGCGGCACGGCCCTGTCGGGCGGGCAGCAGCAACGTCTGTGCATCGGCCGCGCGATCGCGGTCGAGCCCGAAGTCATCCTGATGGACGAGCCCTGTTCGGCGCTCGATCCGATCGCGACGGCGAAGATCGAGGAACTGATCCACGAACTGCGTGGCCGCTACGCGATCGTCATCGTTACCCATAATATGCAGCAGGCCGCGCGCGTGTCGCAGCGGACCGCCTTCTTCCATCTGGGCGAACTGGTCGAATATGGGGTGACGTCGGACATCTTCACCAATCCGCGCCAGGAGCGGACCAAGGACTATATCACCGGTCGTTACGGCTGATCGGGCGGAGAGAGACAAGACATGGCTGAACATACGATCAAGGCATTTGACGACGAAATCGACCGGCTGCGCGGGTTGATCGCCGAAATGGGCGGTCGCGCGGAAGCGGCGATCGAAAATGCGATGCTGGCGCTGCAACGGCAGGATCTGGCGCTGGCGGCCGAGGTCGTCCAGGGCGACAAGCGGATCGACGCGATCGAGGCCGAAGTCGAGAAGCTGGTGATCGAAGTCATCGCGCTGCGCGCGCCGATGGCCAACGACCTGCGCGACGTGATCGCCGCGCTCAAGATCGTCAGCGTGATCGAGCGGATCGGCGACTATGCCAAGAATATCGCCAAGCGGGTGCCGCTGATCGCCACCAACAAGCGGTTGCTGGAACCCATGTCGCTCCTCCCCTCCATGGGACAGGTGGCCGCCGAGATGGTGCATGACGTGCTGAACGCCTATGCCGCGCGCGACCCTGATCTGGCGCAGGCGGTGGTCGATCGCGATGCGGTAGTGGATGATTTCTACAATAGCGTGTTCCGCACGCTGGTGACCTTCATGGTCGAAAACCCCAAGACGATCAGCGA
The DNA here is from genome assembly GCF_032227065.1 of Sphingobium sp. SA2. Lineage (NCBI taxonomy): Bacteria > Pseudomonadati > Pseudomonadota > Alphaproteobacteria > Sphingomonadales > Sphingobiaceae > Sphingobium > Sphingobium sp. SA2. The sequence continues at coordinate 1,475,966 of NZ_JAPMXX010000006.1, read as the reverse complement.
ATGCGCGCAATTGCTGTTCGTCGCCAAACATATCGAGCGGATCGGCGACCATGCCACCAACGTCGCCGAGATGGTCTATTATGCCGCGACTGGCCAGACCATGCCGGAGCGGGAACGCGGCGGCACTGAAGTCCAGGCGGAGATCTGACCATGGGACGGGCCAAGATGCTGCTGGTGGAGGATGACGCGGCTTTGGCCGAATTGCTCATCTGGCATTTCAAGCGCGAGGATTTCGACGTCGCCCATACGGTCGATGGCGAAGAAGCCTTGCTGATGGCGCAGGAAAATGTGCCTGACATCGTACTGCTCGACTGGATGGTCGAAAGCCTGTCGGGGATCGAGGTGTGCCGTCGGCTGCGGCGGATGACCGGCACGGCGAATGTGCCGATCATCATGTTGACCGCGCGCGGCGAGGAAGAGGATCGCGTTCGTGGCCTGGAAACCGGCGCGGACGATTATGTCACCAAGCCCTTCTCGCCCCGCGAGCTGGTGGCGCGCGTCGGCGCTGTGCTGCGGCGGGTGCGTCCGGCCCTGGCCGGCGAGACGCTGACCTTTGCCGATGTCGAGATGGACACGGTGGGGCATAAGGTGCGGCGCGGCGGACAGGTGATCCCGTTGGGACCGACCGAATTCCGGCTGCTCAAGCATTTTCTGGAGCATCCCGGCTGGGTCTTCTCGCGCGAACGGCTGCTCGACAGCGTGTGGGGGCAGGATAGCGATATCGAGCTGCGCACGGTCGATGTGCATATTCGTCGTCTGCGCAAGGCGATCAATGCCGATGGCGTCTATACCGACATCATCCGCACGGTACGGTCAGCGGGTTATGCGCTGGATACCGACGGCGTAGCGTGACATGACAGAAAGCCCCGGTCGGCATGACCGGGGCTTCCCCTTTATATCGGATCAGGCGGCGCGGCGGGCCTTGGTCAGCTTCTTGAGCAGCATGTCGCGCTTCATGCGCGAGAGATGATCGATAAACAAAACGCCTTCCAGATGGTCCATCTCATGCTGAAGGCAGGTGGCGAGCAGGCCTTCAAGCTGCTCCTCATGGATGCGGCCATCGCGATCCATCCAGCTGGCGCGGATCGTCGCGGGACGCTCGACCTCGGCATATTGCTCCGGAACCGACAGGCAGCCCTCATTATAGACCGATAGATCCTGCGATTCGCGCAGGATTTCCGGGTTGATGAAGACCATCGGCCGTTTGACCGGGGGCGCGCCTTCCTCGTCGGATTCGGGTTCCTGCAGGTCCATAACCAGCACCCGCTTGGGCACACCGACCTGGATCGCGGCCAGCCCGATGCCGGGCGCGTCGTACATCGTTTCGAACATATCGTCGATCAGCCGTTGCAGATCGTCATCGATCGCTTCGACCGGGGTCGAAATGGTACGCAGGCGCGGATCGGGCGCCTCAAGGATAGGAAGTATGGCCATCGTGACAAAATAGCGGAATGGCACGGAATTTCAAGCCGCCCGCCGAGTCGCCTCCGCTTATTCGCCCAGCCATTCGTCGATAGCGGGCTTGAGCGCAGTGGAGATTAGTTCGACCAGCAGCGCGCCATCGGGCGAGGCGAGATAGGCGATGAGGCCATAGCCATCGGCGGGCGCGGCATTGGCGGCGCGGACGATCCAGCCGAGATCAACCAGCCGTGCGGTTTCGGTCGGCAGATCATCGACCCAGACGCCGATATGGCGGGCCGTTTCGGCACTGGCGGGATCGTAGAATGGCCCCTGTCCCTGCACCAGTTCGATATGAATGGGGCCACCCAGCGAATAGGTGGCGCGCACGCGAAGGTCGCGCAGGCCGTCTTCGGGCGTCCAGAAAGGCAGCGGATCGAAATCGCGCACGGGCGCGAACGTCAGGCCGAGCGCCGCGCCATAGTCCGCGACGGCGCGGTCGATATCGGCAACGGCAATACCCTTGTGATGGGTGCGGGTCAGGTCGATCATCGGGGCATCCCTCCTGTGGTTCTTGAGGTGGGTCTAGCGGAAGGTGGAGAACAGGTCAGCTAGTGGCTTTCGCAGGGAGGGCCGGCCAGGAAGGCCGACCCTGCCCCTAATTGCCCTCGGCGTCGACGGTGAACACCATGGGTTTGCCGCGCGAGGTGGGTTCCCAGCCGGCTTCCAGCGCGGCGCGGATGCCGCGGGCGATGATGGCGTCGTTGATCTGCAGGCGGCCGCGTTGCAGGCCTTTCAGCAAGCGCTTGGGCGGCGGAAATTCGAGGAGCGCGCCGCGTTGCGTGTCTTTCTGCTGCAAGGCGATGGCCATGCCTTTCCACCCGTCGATGTCGCTCCATTGGGGTTCGCGGCGGAGTTCCCATTCATAGGATTCGCCATCGACGTCGATGCTGCCAGCAAGGTTGTGCATATTTTGCATGGCCTGCGCATAGCAGGACTGGCGCGATAGGCCAGCTTTTGCGGTGACGGTGTTTCCGACCGGGCCTGATGGTCGTTCGCTATCGACAGGGTGAGGCTAATGGATCCCGGATCAAGTCCGGGATGACGGATTGAGAGGATCATGATGACTGGAGAGGTTGCCCCCTACCCCACCGGCCTTCTGGCGCGGAGTGCCTGAGCGAGGGTGCCTTCGTCGAGATAGTCGAGTTCGCCGCCGACGGGCACGCCATGGGCCAGTTGTGTCAAGCGGATGGGGAAGCGTTCCAGCCGTTCGGCGAGATAATGGGCGGTGGTCTGGCCTTCGAGCGTGGCGTTCATGGCCAGCACGACTTCGTCCACCCCGCCCTGTTCCAGCCGGGTGACCAGCGCGTCGATGGTCAGGTCTTCGGGCCGGATGCCTTCAAGCGCGGACAGCCTTCCGCCCAGCACATGGAAGCGGCCGGGAAACAGCCGCGACTTGTCGAGTGCCCACAGGTCGGCGACATCCTCTACCACGCAGAGCGCGCGGGGATCGCGGCGCGCATCGGTGCATATGCCACAGGGATCGACCGTATCGACATTGCCGCAGACATGGCAGGTGACGAGCCGCTCGTTGACCGCCTCCAGCGCGCGCAGCAAAGGGGCCATCGCCGCCTCGCGCTTCTTGATGAGGTGCAGCACCGCGCGCCGCGCCGAACGCGGGCCAAGGCCGGGCAGGCGGGAGAGCGCCTGGGTCAACGCTTCGATTTCGGGAGAGGCCATGCTGCGAGATAAGGGGTTGCAACCCGTCCCGACAAGAGCTTTGAGAAGCTTCTTTGGAAATGCGCGAATTGCGCATTTCGGATGCGGTGCCGGCCCGCTCCCCCACCCGACCACCCAATGGCATTATCCTGCGGGCGGCCGGGTGGGGGAACGGGCCGGTGCGGAAACCCGGATAAAGCTATGCGTATCATCTATATGGGCACTCCCGATTTCGCCGTTCCCGCGCTCGACGCGCTGGTTACGGCCGGGCATCAGGTCGTTGCGGTCTACAGTCAGCCGCCCCGGCCCGCCGGGCGCGGCAAGGCCTTGCGGCCCTCGCCCGTCCATCAGCGTGCCGAAGCGCTGGGGATAGAGGTGCGGACGCCGGTGTCGCTGAAAGAGCCAGAGGTGCAGGCGGCCTTTGCCGCGCTCGACGCCGACGTCGCGGTGGTGGCAGCTTACGGGTTGATCCTGCCGCGCGCGATTCTCGATGCGCCGCGTCATGGCTGCATGAACATCCATGCGTCGCTGTTGCCGCGCTGGCGCGGGGCGGCACCGATCCAGCGGGCGGTGCTGGCGGGCGACAATGTCACAGGCGTCACCATCATGGACATGGAAGCGGGCCTCGACACCGGGCCGATGCGGGCGAAATATGTGACGTCGGTCGAGGGGAAAACGGCGGGCGCGTTGAACGAGGAACTGGCACAGGCGGGTGCGGCGCTGATGGTCGAGGTGCTGGACGACATCAGCCTGCACCCGGCGATGCCGCAGCCGGAGGAAGGCGTGACCTATGCCGCCAAAATCGACAAGGCCGAAGCGCGAATCGATTTCACGCGCCCGGCGATTCAGGTCGAGCGCCAGATCCGCGCCTTCAATCCCGTTCCGGGTGCCTTTTTCGAATATGGCGGCGAGCGGTTTCGCATATTGGCGGCGCATGTCGAGCATGAGGATGGCGCAGCGGGCGCAATGCTGGACGATGCGCTGCTGATCGGGTGCGGTCATGGCGCGATCCGCCCGACGCTGATCCAGCGCGCAGGCAAGGCAGCGATGACGCCGGACGATCTGCTGCGCGGGTTCGACATGCCCGCGAGGAGCCGGGTGGATGGATGAGCCGGAGACGGGCCTGACCCGCTTCGCCTTCACGGTCGAATTTGACGGGCGGCCCTTCATGGGGTGGCAGCGGCAGAACCATGGACCAAGCGTGCAGCAGGCGATCGAGGATGCCATCCATGCGGTGACGGGCGAACGGGTGGCGGTGCATGCCGCCGGGCGGACGGATGCGGGCGTGCATGGGCTGGCGATGCGGGCGCATGCCGACATAGCCAAGGCGATCACCCCATTCCGGCTGATGGGGGGGATCAATGCGCGATTGCGGCCGCATCCGGTGGCGATCCTGGCGTGCGAGATCGTGCCGGACGACTGGCATGCGCGTTTTTCCTGCCTTGGCCGTTCCTATGTCTATCGCATCGTCAATCGGCGGGCGCCGCTGACGGTCGAACGGGGGCTGGCTTGGCAAGTGGCCAAGCCGCTGGACGCCGACGCGATGCAGGCGGCGGCGCAGTTGTTGGTCGGGCTGCATGATTTCACCACCTTCCGGTCGGCCCATTGCCAATCGGCCAGCCCCGTCAAGACGCTCGACCGCTTGCACGTCGCGCGCGATGGCGAACGCATCGCCGTTCACGCAGACGCGCGATCCTTCCTGCATCATCAGGTGCGATCGATGGTCGGGTGCCTGGCGTTGGTGGGCTATGGACGGTGGTCGACCGACGATCTGCGCGCGGCATTGGAGGCGAAGGATCGCGCCGCGTTGGGGCTCAATGCCCCGCCCGATGGGCTTTATTTCGCGGCGGCACATTATCCGGTCAGGGAAGATAACCCGTCCTGAGTTGATTGCGCCCGCCGCGCTTTGCGGCGAGCATGGCGGTGTCGGCGCAATCGATCAGCGCTTCGAGATCAAGCGCACCGCTTGCGGTGACCAGCCCGAACGAGCCGCTGATCCCGCCGCAGCGCGCCGTGAGCGCATGCCGCAATTGATCGCCCAGCGCCGTCGCGGTCGGCGCGTCGCGCAGGGGCAGCAGGAGCAGAAATTCGTCGCCACCCACCCGCGCGACCGCATCGATGGCCCCGGTATGATCCATCAACAACGCTGCCACATCGGCAAGGCAGGCGTCACCCGCCGCATGGCCGCGGCTGTCGTTCAATTGTTTGAACCCGTCGAGGTCGAGGAAGATGAGGCTGACCGGCTGCCCTGTATGCGCGGCGTCGGCCAGAATGGCGTCAGCGCGGTTCGCCAGCCCGCGCCGGTTGAGCAGGCCGGTCAGCGGATCATGCACGGCTTCGAAACTGGCACGGCGCAGGTCGGACAGATCCTCGATCACGGCGACAAACAATTCGGGCTGCCCCGCTGCATCGCGCACCATCGACACGGTCAGGTTGACCCAGACGATGCCGCCATCGGCGCGGATATAACGTTTTTCCAGCGTATAACGCGGTATCTCACCGGCATGGAGACGCGCCAGTAAGGCTTCGTCGGTATCGAGATCGTCGGGATGGGTAATCCGCTGAAAACCGACCTGCAACAGCGTATCGGCATCATGCCCGCTGATTTCGCAGAATCGGGGATTTACCAGCAGGAAGCGGCCATCCAGGCCCGCATGGGCAATGCCCACCGGCGCATGATAAAAGGTCGCCTCGAACCGGCGTTGCGCAAGCGCCAATTCGGCGACGAGATGGTCGTGAGAAATGGAGGCGACGCCTCCTTCGATGTTCGATTGATCGAAATGCCGATGCGACTGCCTGCTCATACCCCCTCATGCGACCGGGAGGGTAAACAGGGCCTTATCTCATGCTCGCTGGACGAAAGAAATCAGAGCCGCGCACGGAACGGGGTGAAGTTGGTGCCTGCGTCGTAAACGTCCAGCCCTTCGCGCCGCTTGAGCGCATTGACGACGACATAGGTGACAGGCGTAAGCAGCGCTTCCCAGCCGACCTTCATCGCCCAATTGGTGACCATGACGGTCAGCACCTGCGCATCGGTCCAATTGCCGTAAAAGGCGAGCGGGTAGAAGAGCAGGCTGTCCACGCCCTGCCCCACGATCGTCGATCCGATCGTCCGCATCCACAAATGCTTGCCCTGCGTCAGCAATTTCATGCGGGCGAGGACGAAGCTGTTGGCCAGTTCGCCCGCCCAGAAAGCGATGAGCGAAGCAAAGACGATGCGCCAGGTGCTGCCGAACACGGCTTTATAGGATGCCTGGCCCGCCCAGCCTTCGGCAGGCGGCAGCGCGACCACGACCCAGCTCATCACCGCCATGAACAGCATGGCGGCAAAGCCCGCCCAGACGCAGCGGCGCGCGCGGGCATAGCCATAGACTTCGGTCAGCACGTCGCCGATCACATAGCCGAGCGGGAAAAAGAGGATGCCAGCGCCGAAGGTGAAGCCACCCAGGCTCGACAATTTAGCCGCGCCGATCAGGTTGGATAGCAGCAGGATCGCGACGAAGGCCGCCATCACGAAATCATAATAGCGTAGCGGCCGCGCACCCAGCGCGCCTGCATCGACCCTGTGAACCGCCCCGTCGTTCATAACGCCCTGCATATCGCACAGTCGGGTGATTGCAAGCTGTCCCCAGCGTCGCTATCGAGCCTGCCCAAGGCCCCGTAGCTCAACTGGATAGAGCACCCGCCTTCTAAGCGGGATGTTGCGTGTTCGAGTCACGCCGGGGTCACCATCCACCTTTCGGTTGTCAGTAAGACTGCTCCTTTACTTCATTTTCGTGATCCTCTGAGCTGCAAGAATGGCCAATTTCTGCCATTTTCGGTTTTCTTTGCCTCATTGAAACGCCGTTGTTGGCCCTCCGGAACGCGCGGATTGTCACCCTAAACATCCTTGCGCGCGGCCTCACCGCGCACGCGGCCGCTACGGGTCGCGGTGCGGGCAAGGCTTTGCCCAACGCCATTCGTTGCCCTTCTTCACTTCTTTCAGCGTGTCGGCTAGAATCCAAAAGTGAGGAGGAAAAGCGTGGCCCAACAGCTCGATCAACGCCGCTCAACGGCTCAGCCCGCCAATACCCGGCGGTCCGTCGGTCGTGCGCGTCGATTGCCGGCCACCAGTCCGTCGGAATCGCAGGTCACCGCGCACGACATCACCGATATGGAACGCCTGATCCGCGCCGAGACCTACCGCGACGTCATTCTGACGAACCCTGCCTTGGTTGCATCAGCCAAGCAGCAGATCGCACACCTGATCGACGATGGCGAAGCTACCTTAGGTCAACGCCTGTGGCACGCACTACTCGACCAGCCGCACAGCTTCATTCTTGCATGCATGACCGCCGACGATGCGGAAGGAAGATTGCTGCGTTCCAACAATCCATTCTCCACCCTCATCGGAGAGCGTGAGACAAGCGAAAGGGTCAAAACGTGGCGAATGGCGAAAGCACGCCTCTCACCCAAGCAGACCTAGATCGAGCAGTCCGCGCTGTCATCACGGGCACGCGCACCAATCCGAGCCAGCATTGCGCGTTTTTGCGGGGTCCGATTGCACCCCTTGTTGCGCATAGCTTCGGTACGCTCAGGCGTGTCGACGATGCCCAACTGCACTTTGCGGTCCCGGATGTCCGTCGTCGAAACATTTGGCACAGATGGGATCGTGGATTAGCGGAGAGCGGGCCTCGTCTGGGGCTTGATGTTAGGCGGCGAGCTTGCGGTGAAGCAAGCGGCGATGTTCGATGGTCTTTCGCTTGATGGTTTCGCGGCGCCTGATGATGGCGGGAGCCCTGCCGAAGTAGGCGTCTGCCGGGGTCACGTTGCTCAGGCTCTCGTGGTAGCGCTGGTGATTGTAGTGCTCCACGAACGCCTCGATCTGGGCCTCGAGGTCGCCGGGCAGGAAGTAATTCTCCAGCAGGATGCGGTTCTTCAAGGTCTGGTGCCAGCGCTCAATCTTGCCCTGAGTTTGCGGATGCAACGGGGCTCCGCGAACGTGGCTCATCTGCTGGGCCTCGATGTACTCGGCGAGTTCGCCCGCGATGTAGCCGGGGCCGTTGTCCGATAACAGCCGGGGCTTGTGCAGCACCGTGGCACTATCGCAACCCGAGGCCTTGAGAGCGAGGTCGAGCGTGTCGGTGACGTCCTCGGCGCGCATGTTGGTGCACAGCTTCCAGGCGATGATGTAGCGCGAATAGTCGTCGAGCACGGTCGAAAGGTACATCCAGCCCCACCCGATGATCTTGAAGTAGGTGAAGTCTGTCTGCCACATCTCGTTCGGCCGGGTGGTCTTCGTGTGGAACTGGTCGGCGGCCTTGATCACGGTATAGGCCGGACTGGTGATCAGGTCGTGCGCCTTCAACAGGCGGTAAACCGTGGCCTCCGACACGAAGTAGCGCTTCTCGTCGGTGAAGCGCACGGCCAGTTCGCGGGGGGAGAGTTCGGTCGCATCAAGCGCCATCTCGACGATCTGCTCGCGGACATCCTCGGAAATGCGGTTCCACACCCGGCCTGGCGCACAGGGGCGATCCTCCAGCGATTCGGGGCCGCCTTCGAGGAAGCGATCATACCAGCGGTAGAACGTCCGGCGGGGAATGCCGAGCTTATCCAGCGTGTGCTTGGCGGGCAGGTGCGACTGCTCGACGATCCTGATGATCTCCAGCTTTTCTGCGGCAGGGTACCTCATTCGTCGTCGCCCCCATCCGCGATCATGCTTTTTTTGAGCAGACGGTTTTCCAGCGTCAGATCGGCCACGCATTCCTTGAGGGCACGGGCTTCGCGGCGCAGGTCCTGAACCTCGCCCGTTGTCGCACTGCGGGCGGTGTCACCGGCAAGACGGCGCTTGCCGGCTTCCATGAACTCCTTCGACCAGGTGTAGTAGAGGCTCTGGGCAATGCCTTCACGCCGGCACAGTTCGGCGATGCTGTCCTCGCCGCGCAATCCGTCGAGCACGATGCGGATCTTGTCTTCGGCCGAGAAATGCCGCCGCGTCTGTCGGCGAATATCCTTCACCACGGCTTCGGCAGAGGCCTTCGTCGGCGATTTTCGCAAGGAGGGTTTGGGCTTCATCTTATGGGATGGACGCCTCCCGCAATCGGGCCGAGCATGTTGCCACAGCGACCGGGGAGAGGAGTTCATCACATGCAAATGCTAGCGATCGATTTGGGCAAGCAATCCTTTCACATCTACGGGATTACTTGCGAAGGTGAGATAATCTCGCGGAAGGTTAGCAGGGCAAAGCTGGTCGGTGCGGTGACCAGATTGCAACCGCAGTCGGTCGCGATGGAAGCTTGCGCCAGCTCGCACCATTGGGGCCGCGTCTTCGACGCTCAGGGATACGCTGTACAACTGATCCATCCGCGCTTCGTAAAGCCATTCGTGAAGGGATCGAAGAATGATGCGGTTGATGCCGAAGCCATTTTCGAAGCTGCCAACAGGCCAACCATGCGGTTCGTGCCGCTGAAGAGCGTCGAGCAGCAGGATCTTCAAGCTCTGCACCGCACGCGCGACAGGCTGATTGTGCAGCGCACCGCGTTGATCAATCACACTCGAGGCCTTCTGGCCGAGTATGGCGTCGTCATGCCGGCAGGTGCGTCCCGGTTCCGGCTGCAGGTCGACAAGATGATCGAAATTGCCGAACTCTCGCACTTGGCGAAGGACCTGTTCCTGAAGCTCGTCGAGGAGTATCGCGACTTGGATGCCAGAGTATCCACTCTGGATGACATGCTGGTTGATATCTGTCGGAGAGACGAACGTTGCAAACGTCTCATGACACTACCCGGTGTGGGACCGATCGTTGCAACCTCCCTCGTCGCCGCGATTGACGATGGTCGGCACTTCAATTCGGGCAGAGCCCTTTCTGCCTGGATTGGGCTGGTTCCGCGACAATACACGACTGGCGGCAAGCCAAGGCTCGGTGGTATCGGGAACAGAGCCAATCATTACCTGAGGCGCCAGCTGATACATGGTGCACGGTCTGCGTTGCTGCGGATCGCCAAGCATGACGACCGGCGTTCAAAATGGGCGCAGGAACTGCAATCGAGGGCCGGTCACAACAAGACACTCGTCGCCATGGCGAACAAGACTGCTCGCATGGCCTGGGCGATGTTGCGAAGCGGCGAAAGCTACAAAATGGCCTGACCGTTTGGCAGCAGGCCGCAATCTGATCAGAGGTTCGAATGCGAGGTGGAAGACTTGATGGTGTAACGGCACGGACCGCCGCTTCACAGCCTGAAAGGAACGATGGCCTTCGAGGCCGCTCATCTTAAAAGGCACTGAAACGAGCGGATTCCCATCATGGCCAGGGGCAAGTCTGCCTCGATCAACAGGCCGGATAGATTCACGCATCCAATGCCGGAGCAACATCGAGACACTACCTTGCGCGGGAGGCGTCCATAGATGCGTTCCTTCGTCACTACGACGAAGCCCAAACCCTCCTTAAATCTCAACCCATAATCTGTGCCATGGGTGCTGACGCCGGACACCCAACTGCACTTTGCGGTCCCGGATACCGGATAGGAGATCGGAGAGTGTGATGATCATTCTACTCCCTTTCTGTCTGACCTTCGCTTGGCAGCGGGGCCTCCCGCCCCTCCTCTGAGCGGTGCACCAGATACCCGTAATCTGGACCACACGCCACCTCCCGCTCCGTCAGGTCGCGGGAGTCTGGCCAACTCGATGAAACTGGACCTGATCGAGTATCCGCTTGAGCAACGCCCAAGGCCCATCTCGCCTAGGATGCGATAATATCTCCACCCGGGTATCTATCCCCTGCACCCCTAGCCGGCGGTTTTCGCACTGGACGATGCGGGCGGTATAGTCGCTGACGTCCGCCAGCCTGCTCTCGTTCTCGATCTTCATCTGAGCGATATCGAAAGCCGCTGCCTCATCGCCACCCGGCCAGATTGTGATCGTGACGACCATCATGGCCTGCGCGCCATCTCTACGGCGCGAACCTAGACTCGAGCTGCAGGTCCAGCCCCTCAGCCAACGCACTTTGGGGGTTGCTGGCCACCATCGCCAAGATCGCGCCCATCGCGTCCGACACCATAGAGACCGCCAGCGGGTTGCTCGCGTCGTACCCTCTGCGGACCTCAGCCTGGTCCGCCAACTGTCTTCCATAACGAAGTCTGAGCAATCCTCTCGCCTCGGCGAGATCGCAGGCCATCATCGCATGGTAGACATGATGGATTTGGCTCACCTGCACATCGACGATCGTCGCGGTGTAAAGCGTCCGACCATGTTCGACACTGTCCCGGTCCCTGCCGATATTCCAGAGCCCCCCGGCCACCGTCTCTCCGGTCATGCCCGCGTCACGACGGAGGATTTGATCGACCAGATCACTTGGCATGCCCAGTTCCAGATCGAGCGAGTGGAACATGATGCACCTCATCAACCCCGGCGCGGTCAAACACGCTTCCAGCGGTCGCGCCCCGTCAAACGGAGGCTGCGGGCTATACAGCCAGGCCAATGGATCGGACGGCAAGCTGTCACGCTCAAACCGAGCGCCGGTTTCAACGGCCGCGATCACGAGGCGATCGACCATCTTGTAGGTCAAATCGAATGACACATCGTCGGGGCTATCGCTGGCTAGCGGATCAGGGCGTCCCAACAGAGCTGAAGTGGTAAAGTAATCCAGCGCTGAGCGCTGGGTCCGGGCAGCTATTCTCTGTTCGTACATCTCATGCGTCAGCATTGCGAAACCCTTTCTGTCACCATCCTTTTCAAAAGAAGCCTGCGCGAGTCGCTTGCTCCACTTGCAGACTTGTACATTCATTTCAATGATTCTGGAATTATAGAATTGAACGGTGTCCGATTTTCTGTTTCAACGGACGTCGAAACGGACATCGGCCGGTACATTGTTGGTTTGGCTGACGGATCTGTCCGTCACTAACCGTTTGACCGGTTGGGATGGATCGCTGATAGTCTGGCCCATGGACTCATCAGCAATGGTCGAGGCCCTGGCTGCGCTAGGGCAACCGACTCGCCATGATATCTACCGCCTACTCGCCCGGGCGCCTGAAGGCCTGCCGGCGGGAGAAATTGCGCGCCACCTCAATGTCGCTGCAAACACGCTATCTTCCCATCTGGGAATTCTATCGCGCGCCCACCTTGTTTCCTCGCGCCGTGCGGGAAAACAGGTGATCTATCGGGCTGATACAGCCGCAGCGTCGTCCATCGGCACATACCTCAATGGCTTAGCCTCAGTGACGCCCTGAATTTTCTGAATACGCTCTGCTTCGCTCCTCGAAACTCAGGAGTGAAGAAAAATGGAAGATCGCATTGCCCACTACATGGTGACCTTCACGCCTCAGCAATGGCCGGAAGCTTACCGGCGTGCTCTGGAAGTTGAAGAGCTCCCCAGGAAGGGCAGTCGGCGAATGGCAGCAGCTGTTACCGCTGCCGCCACTCGGCTGGGGTATAAGGAGCGCAACTTCTTCAAGATCATTCGGGCGTACAAGGACTCGCTCCAGCTGAACGATCAGGTTCTGTCCAACTACCCCCGTCAGCTTCCTGCTGAAACGAGAGCAGCTCTCGAAGAAGCCATCGCGCACGCCGGCCCGGGCGCTCGGCCAGGGGCGATCCAGTCTGCCGCCGAAGCCTTGTGCGAGAAGCGTAAAATAAGTCCACCAAGCAAACGGGCAGTCCGCACGAGACTCAATCTGCCCATGGAAGTGACCGATATCGCGTCCTACACCGGCATGAATACCGACTACGCCATCGATATGTCGCCACTCGATGTGGCGGTCGATGGCCCCGATAACATCCCCTATCACGCTGTCCTCACCGCGTTCATCGACGTCAACCGTGGTATCGCTCTTGCCCATGTGGTGACTGCAGATCGGCCAACTGCCGACGACATCCTCCAGTTGGTCACCGAGGCAGCTGAGAAGACGAGTTCCGCATCACCCGCACGCGCATCTTTGGCGATGTACCGGAACGCTCCTGTCGATGACCCGCGTACGAAAGCCCAGTTACGCTCACTCGGCATCACCCAGTCAGACGTTCAGGTAGATTCTCGTCGGCCAGGATTGGCCCTCACTGCTATGTTTGGCACCAAGCTCGGCCGCGTGCCACTCAATCCTCGCCGCAATCCTTCCATCCCATTCGCAATTCGGGAAACTCTGCCTCTGCCTGTCGTGCGTCCAGCCGTTGCTCTGCTTCTGGAACGCTATCACGCTGGCCTGCAGATCAATCGCGAGGCCGAGCCCGCCGTATCAGCCGCAGCAGCGATCCAAGCGATTACCAAGGGGCCAGCGAAAGCAAAGCCAACTGAAGTCGCCTATGCCCGACCTCTGTCCCCGACCAGGTAGCACTTTAGCGGCAGGTGGGATTGTCGCAGCGCGCTGGCTGAATGGGATCCCAACCGTCATTCCCCATTCCGCCTGATTGATCTTCGAACATCCACCTTGCGTTAACTTTTGCGCGTCACATGCAAGCACATGTTCTTGCAGTATAAATTTCCGATCGAACCAAGCAGGGCGCAACATGCGCGCTTGGCGTCGATCCTGCAGCTACAGCGAAATTTGTACAACGACGCGCTCCAAAATCGGCGTGCAGCCTATCAGCGCGGCGTCCATCTCACATACGAAGACGATACCAAGTCTCTCCCTGCGTATAGAATGGCCAACCGCCAGCATACTGCCCTGCCCTGGGGCATTAACAATTGGACCTTGCGCTGCGTCGATACCGCAATGACGAGGTATCGTGATCGCCTGACGGCCAACCCCAACGCCGGGTTCCCGCGCTTCCGCTCCGAAGAGCGTTGGCGCAGTTTTGGCGTCCACGGCGTACGAGGCTGTGTCGTCGCGGACAGCTACCTGTCGGTGGATGGCATCGTGGGCAAATTGCGGGTGCGCATGCATCGCCCGTTGCCAGCTGACGCTCGCCTCGCCGGACTCACCTTCACCCGCAGAGCGCGTCGATGGCATGTCACAATCCTGGTTGATTGCAAAGCCGGCGGCCAAGAGCACCAAAATCCTGGCAGCGCGTGTGGCGTCGATCTCGGCATAGATCACCTGGCATCGCTATCGGACGGCTCGCTCTTCAACGATACAGTCCGATGGACGACTCAAAATGCTGCGTTGCGGCGGGCCCACCGGGCACTGGCAAGATGCCAGAAAAACTCCCGCCGAAGCAAAATGCTGCGCGAACGCCGAGACCGCGCCAGTCAACGCGTGATAAACCTCCGTTCCACGCGGCTTCATCAGATTTCGGCGGCGATCACTAATCGATTTGAGACGATCGTGGTCGAAGATCTCGACCTCAAACAATTTCCCCGTCCATCACGCACACGACGCCCGTCAGACGGCATCGGGGCAATCGCGACGCGGGAAAACGGTCAAATATTGGCGGAGGTGAGACCAAAGCGCCTTCTCGAAATGATCCGCTACAAAGCTGAAAAGGCTGGCGGCGCGGTCATCATTGTGGATCCGAGACGCATTGCGCCAAAGTGCAATGCATGCGGATCACCATCCTCTGAAAGCAATGACGGTGAGCGGCACATCTGTGCCTGCGGCGTCGATGTCCCACGAGGCACCAACAATGCAATCAACATCCTTGCGCGCGGGCTCTCTGCGCATGCGGCCGCTTTGGGTCGCAGGGTGGGCAAGGCTTTGCCCAACGCCAGCGTCTAGCTGCGCGTCCACCCGGAAATGCAGCGCAGTTGCATAGCAACTGCCTGTCCAAAGCTTGAGGGGATTTTTCAAACCCGCTTTAGCCACACCTATTCGCACTGGAACCCTGATGATCGCCTTACGCCCGGCCCGTGACTTCGGCATATTCCGCCTGGAGCATTTCCAAAGCCTCCAGCATTTCGGGCCTGAAAGCTGTGGCGGACACCCGATGCAGTGGGGCGATATGATCATGTGGAATCAGGAGGCGATCTCTCCCCGTGCCGGACTGCCGCAAACTCCGCATTCCGACACCGAGATACTGACCTACGTCACGAGCGGAATGCTCTATCACGAAGATATCCTGGGCAATGTCGGGGCGCTTCAAGCAGGCGATTGCCAAGTCATATCCGCTGGTACGGGCGTCGCTATCCGGCGCGGCAATCCAGACGAGGCCGACCCGGTCGAATTCGTCCAGATCTGGCTGATACCCAACCATCAGGGCGGCGAGCCCTTCTCTGTTGTAAGGGGGTTCGCTGACGATCGTGAGCAGGGCCAGTTCGCTACATTAGCCAGCGGGTTCGACAATGAAGGTAATTCACTGCCGATGCGAGCCAACGCCCGTCTATCGCGAGTTGTGCTGGCTGATGGCGGCGCTGCGGATTACCGCTTTGAGGCAGGCAATTTCGGCTATGTCGTGCCGCTCTCCGGAAGGGTGCAAGTCGGCGATGTGATTGCCGACCGCAATGACGGTATCCTCATCAATGATGTTGAAACCGTTACAGTGACCGCCATGGGACACACGATCGCGCTTCTTATCGAAATGGCAGAGTAATATTGAGAGGCCAAAACTGGCATTCCAGCAATCCGGCGCAATACATAAGGTAGCAAAAACATATGAGTCAGTCAGATTTCGACATCTTAATTGACAGCTTTGCCTACGCTCTCGCCATGAACCGCAAGATGCAGGCGCGTTATGCCTCAGACGCGCCCGTTATTCAGGCCATTCCGTCAACGAGCGCAGGTCAAGAATGGCGAGCGCTTATCGACCGCCTGAATGCCATCGATCCCGATGGCGGGTGGGGCCGACTTAAAATAGGCAGCGTATAATTTGTCGCCGTCAAAGGGACTAGCGAGATCCCAGGCTCACAATGGCTTTGACATTTAGGTAGGATCCTGCGGCGGCTACGCAGCACCTAACAATCTGTCTACCAGCCTCAAAGCTCGCATATGTACGGCCATCACGGTCGAGAAACTCGAGTGGGGCATGAAGTTGAACAGCATTTCAGTCTGATCCACTCCATGCCGCACTACCGATTAATAGCTTCGATCAAAATTCTGGCCGCATCACCACATCGCGGAATAGCGCCGTGATCGCGCTCGCGCGCTCTTCACGCATGCGCTGCGACTTTTCGACCGTCGGCTCCACCTGCTGCCACTGGCTTTCGTTCCAGCGCATCGCCTCCACGAGCAACGCCCGCTCTATGATCTCCTGCTCAATCCCCTCGCTGATCGAGTTGCTGAGAGGAGCCCCCTCCTCTGTAAACCGCGGTTTGAACTGATACGGCCCCAGCGTGTCGCCCAGGTAGCGGACCAGCTGTGTGCCGTGACGCCACTTTCCGCCTGCATGAATGTCAAACGACACTCGGCGGTTGAAGACCCGAAAGCGCTTCTGCAACTGCTTGCTCTGCCGCGCCCCGCCTGGAGGCGCGATAAAGTCGATCGACTCCACGCGATCGAAATGCACCTGCGTGTGCTGCACGAGATGGCGCATGAGGTCGTCATCCATATTGCGGGTAGCGCGCATGAGCCCGTCTTCCGGAATCAGCGGATCGCCCACCCCCAATCCAAGGATCATCCTAGAGCTGGTATCGACAATGAACGTAGCCGTAGCCAATTCCACCCGGCCGCTGATCTGAACCATCACATCGACTGCGGTCTGGTCCACCAGGATCTGAAGACCAGCAGCCCCAGCCGCCGGCTCTGCGACACCTTCCCGGCGGAGTACCTTTATGCGTCGCTGGATCGAGGATGCAGACGGAGGCGCCTCGCCCGCGTCCGCGCAGGATTCAAATATCCAGCGTATGATCGACGCGGGCGAAGCCGCGGGCTCATGCTGCAGTTTCCAGCGCAGCGCACGCTCGGCAACGGGTGCGAAGCCTTTCTGTGCTGGTGCCGCGACAGCCTTCACCCGGAAGCTCGGTGACAGACCTCGTGTCGGGCCCAGATCCTTCAGCTTCTTCAGCAGTCGGTAAAAATTGCGCTGCTCCATATCGAGCGCGCTGCACGCGTCGCCCACGGGCATGGGGTCATCGTCGCGAAGATAGAGGTCCATCGTCCTCAGTCTGGCGATCACCGCCTCCCGCTTAGAATCATCCAGAGACAGGAACAGGGCGTACTCTGATTCGCCAGAAAAGCCTGAAGCGGCATGCCGTTTGACCAACTCCTCGTCAGTTTCGAGGGCCGACCGGTCCGAACCAACGTCGCGCGTGCCGTTTTTCTTACTGTTCATCCATGACTTATTAGAACAGTAAGGCACGCATCGTCAAGTGAGTTGGTCACGATACTGTGCAGTTGAAACCACATTCCTGTTGCCATCACGGTCATTTTAGCGTTCCTAAATGCACAGTATCGTGACCAACATGGAGACAGTGCGATGACGACTAAACCGCGAAGTGCAGATCAAAACAACCTCGTTTCAATCGTTTATACAGAGTATCTGATCGAGATCATTCGACATTTTGAACGACAGCAGCGCGTTAAGACGTGGAGTCGTTCTCGCTCCAAATGGCCCAACAGCAACCGTCGCGGTTGGACGTTCTGGCATGACTGACGCATATGAAGAACTGGCTGAGATCGACGTTCGCGCCGCTATCAACCTCATGCTGCGCAACCCGTCATACGAACCTTCCGCTGGCCGGTTGCGCGCCGAAACCTTGCTGAGGAAGCACAACAGCCTGGTCAACACCATGGCTCGCATTGTGGTCGCCAACGACAATGGATCGCTCCGAACAGTCTCTGGCGGAACGCACCATGCGAGTGGCTGGTACCCTTCCGTGAAGGTCGGCCGCACACAGCATTATGAGAGCCTGCATCAGCTTGCACTGATCGAGCGGTGCGAGACGGACCCCAATGTCGTCCACTACCAATCAGAGGCTCGCCGCTTCGAATTCATCCTGAGGAAGAAGGAGCGGTACACAAGCGACGTCGACATATTGGACGCCGATGGCCGCCTGGCGGTTGTCGAGGTCAAAGGCGACGATGCAGACCTCCGAGATCCGGAATATCGGCTGAAGCTTGCCGGCGTCGCAGAGATTTGCCGCCGGGTAGGCCACGAATTCCGTATCACCTTCGGTTCCGAAATTTTCGAGAATAGCCGCCACCGCTTCAACGTACGCCTCGCCAGCTCGATGCGCCGCACGGCCATCTCATCGTCGCAGAAGCGGCTCGTCGAAAGCCTCCGCAGCAAAGGCGATGACATGCAGTTGGGCGAATTCGCTGAGCTGATGGCGCCCGGAAATTTTGTCCAAGGGCGGGCAATCACTTTCGCCATGCTGGTGAGGCGCATCGTGTCGATCGATCTCACGCAGCCTTTCATCGATGAGATGCCTGTCAGCTTCATCTGATCATAGATCAAATACCCCAGGAAGGATTCAACCATGACCTAGAGTGAAATCATAACTACCTGACGAACCCGCAGGCACCCATCACAACAGAAGCAATGCCATTCGCAGCGTAGAAATATCTACTGCTGATGGATTTTGCGCGCCCTCAGAATGCCCAAATCTCGGGAGAGATACGTGAATTACTTCCCCTATAAGCTCAAACGCAATCAGCTATACAGTATCGAAGGTCAACCCTGTGTTTTTACATCACACGGATATGGCACCCGCCTGAACTTCGAACATGCTGCCACAGGCAAGCCCGTCGAATATCTCGATGACGCCGGCGTCGTCCGTCCAATGGACCAGGAGCGCTTTCGAGAGCTGCTTCAGAACGGTCAATTCTTCCAGATGGCAGATCGTGGGCAGTCGCCGGCCAAGAACAAGATCGCTGAATCACATCTCACGCCCGCCGAATGTGAGGAACTCGATCCCGAAAGCGCACTTCGGCTGGCAACGTTACGGCTGCTCGACCGGAACGGCGTAATGACCGGCGTGAAGGCAATCTCTGCGGGATTTGCCGAGCACTGGACACCCGAGCTGCACGCCAAATATGGCGAGGCACCCAATCCGCACACCGTGAAACGCTGGATGCGGGAGCGCGGTAAAGTTGGCGATCGCGATGCTCGTGAGGCCACAAGCGCCCAGGGGCACCATTGCTATGATGAAGATGGCATTCGCATGGAAATCCGCCAGCGCCTGGCTTTGACCTACTATGTGTCGAAGAAGAGCGTCACCGATATCAATGTGCTGACCAACGCCGAGATTAGCCGCGTTAACGATGGCACTTCGCTCGAATACGAGATGCCTACAGAGCCGCTCCTCCCGGTGAGCATGAGCACCACATATCGCGATATCAAAAAGCTGGAGTGCGAACAGACGGTTGCGGCCCGCCACGGCAAGCAAGCGGCCTACTCTCGGTGGCGTGGCGCAGGGAAAGGCCATCAGGCGGAGCGCCCTCTGGAATTCGGGCTTATGGATCACACACCCATACCCGCTCTCCTCGTCATCGACGTGGAACGCGCCATCATCCTGGGCCGCCCGACTTTCTCCGCACTTGTTGATGGATTCAGCAGGGTCGTGCTCTCGCACATGCTGTCATTCAACGCCCCATCATACGCCACTGTGTCGGAGTTGCTTCGCCGGTCTGTTCTGCCCAAGATCGTGCCGCCGATCATCAAGAACAAGCACCCTGAAGCCCAGGACGTTTGCGGCCTGTGCAGCACATATCACGTGGATGGCGGTATGGAATTCCGCAGCCACGATATGGAGAGCATGAGCAAGGCGACCGGTGCAACGATCCGCATCAGTGGTCGGAAGAAGCCGCGCGAACGAGCCCTTGTTGAGCGCATCTTCCTCACCATCCACAATTACGTGTCATCGAAGGTGGCCGGCGCCCATCTGCCGATCGCCCTCTCCCGCGAGTATGATTACGACCCCGCCGTGGATGCCGTGCTGACACTCGACGAACTCGAGGCACTCATCATGTTCGCCATCGCGGTCTATCACACGACCCCGCATGGCGGCCTGAACGAGAAACAGCCTCTGCTCTGTTGGAAACAGGGCACCGCCCAGTACGGGATCGTTCTACCGCGTGACCCTCGCATCTTCGAGAAGGCCCTCCTCCCCAAGATCAATTCGCACCGGCTGACCCACGCTGGCATCGAGTGGAATGGCCTGCGCTTCGGCGATTATAAAGCCGTGCCTGACCTTCTCGCCGATCTTGTCCCCTTGGAAGGCAAGCGTCAGCGCCTGAAGAATGCCACTGCAACGGTGTCGTTCCGCTATGACCCATACGATCTGCGCAAGATTTGGGTGATCAACCGCAAAACCAATCAGGACGTCGAGCTGTACTGCCAGACGGCCGGCTATACCGACGAGCCGATCAGCCTGTGGATGCACGAGCAGATCCGTGAGAAGGCCAAGGCGGAAGCCGCCGACTTCAACTCACGGGAATGGCGTGACGCCTGCCGCGCCGAGCTTCTCGACGCCATCGACCAGCTGACGCCCGAAGCCAAGGAGCGTGAACGCAAGCTTCTGGCCAAGCTGTACGAAAACAAGCGCATCCGCAGCATCACCGGTGAACTCGCCAGCCTGCAGCGGGAGCGCCCTGAACCTGTCGACATCCCGATCATCTATGCAGACGTGATCGAGCACGAGATGCACGATGCCGACACCCTGTCTCGTCGCCCCGCCCCACAGAAAGCTGCCCCTACCGCGGCTAAACGGCGGAGCAACCGGCAGAAGGCGAAAGCCGCCAATGCCCGAGAGGCGACGCCAGAGGACATGCCGGATCGCGACCGGCGTGCTCCTGCGCCGCCACCCACCCCGGACGCGTCGACCACTGACCCCGAACCACGCCGTGAACGCAAAAAGCGCTCAAACGACAGCAGCTACTTCTAACCCCTACCTAAAAGGCAACACATGACTACCACCACATCAAACCCGCCCGTTGTACGGCCGAATGAAGCCGCTGCCCGCTCTCAACGCGTGGCAGATGCCCGCAGCGCGTTCCGCCAGATCAAGATTGTTCATCCTCGCCAAGAGGCTATCATTGCAGGGCTGGATGAGGTCAGGCGCTCTGGCATCGCCACCCGTGGCGAGCGGCAATATGGCATCACCCTCCTGGCTGAAAGCGGTTCCGGCAAAACGACAGCAGCCGAACATTTCCGGGACGGCATCGAACGCCTGGGCGAACTTCCCGAAGGCAGCCGACCCGTCCTGATCGTCAAGCTCATGAGCACTGGCACCGCCAGGTCGCTATTCTCTTCCATCCTGCAGGCCCTGGACGACCCCTTTTATGACCGCGGCACCGAACCCAACCTGCACAAGCGCGCCGTGCAAGCCATCAAACGGGATAACGTGCAGTTGCTCGTCATCGATGAAATCCAACATCTGTCGCGCCGGTCATCAGCCGCAACCCATGTCACGGACAGCCTTAAGACGTTCCTTGATTCTGGCCTTGTGCCTATCGCCTTTTTCGGCACCCACGACGCGGACAAGCTGTTCCAGTCCAGCCACGAGCTGAACAGCCGCCTGTTCCCGCCTCTTACGCTCCCGCCGCTTGATTGGTGGGCGGATGACGATCGGGATCTGTTCCTGGACTTCGTCGAAGACCTCGATACCGCCATGGTCGACAAGCAGATCATGAAGGTCGCCAGCGGCCTGGTCGAAGAGGACATCGCTCGTCCCCTTTGTCTCGCAAGCAGCGGAATCATCGGCCGTACGTGCCGCATCGTGGAAACGGCGGCCATAAACGTGGTGCGTGAAGGTCGGAATGCTATTACCCGCAACGATCTCGCCATGGCGGTGAACAGCTGGGCCATCGCCCATAGCTTCATCGACTATAATCCGTTCGTGGAGATCGAAGCTTGAGCCATGTAAAATACCCGCTCGCGCCGATCGCTGGCGAAAGTCTCATGGGCCTTGTCGCCCGTGTGACTGCCGAGAACGGGTATCCACGGACGGGAACGCTGTTGTCCGAGGCTGGCTGGGTTTACGACAACAAGCCGACGGCGGCCACAACCAACGCCGAACAGCTACCGGCGCTGGCTGACATTCTGGTGGTGCCCTACCCCCAATTACTGCACCATGCCCACGGTCCAGAAGGCAGCGCGATCATACATTGGTTTGGTGGACGCGCGTGGCAGAGCGAACTGAGAACCACCATCCGCCGATATGCACCGGCCAGCCTTGCCCTATCGGCTCATCATCGTGCGATTTGGCAGTTGGCCTCCGTCCCATTCTGCCCGGAAACCTTTCAGGTCTTGCGCAGTGAGTGTCACGAATGCGGCGTCACCCAGCGGTGGCGCTACGCCAACGGCATTGCCACCTGCGACCAAGATGTCTGCAGCGCGGACCTGCGTGAGGGACCGGCCGAGTTCATCCCTCTCGAGATGCGCGACAATTTGGGCATCTATGCTGGCCTCTTCAGCCATGATTCCGATGTACGTACCGCTTCGCGATCACAGTTTCCTGACCCGATTGCGCGTTTGGAGCCGCACGACATTGCCGACTTGGCTTTGAAGCTCTCCCCCTGGCTAAACGACCAACTGCGCGGAAAATGGCTGACCAATCTTGACCTTACCATGGCGGTCATCAGCGCGCTTCATGACGCTGTAACGCTGCTGCGCCAATGGCCCATCGTTCCAGCCCAGCTACTTCCAACTCCAGGCGAAGGGGACAACTGGTCGAACAAGCTGGGACACGCCGTCAAGCAAGCCAGGATCGGCCGCTCCTCGCCCCGCGTCAAAGCCCTGTTCGCGATGTTTCTACATGGCCTGCAGCAAGAGCAGCCCGATCTCAGTCAAAGCCCTGATCTGACCGACCTCCCGTCGGCCGACGAGGGGAATGACATAATTGGACTGATTTCCGCCAAATCAGCCGTGCGTGTGCTGCGCGAGACGGATACCATTATCGCGAAGCTGCGAGCCGCCGGCGTCTTCAAGCTAACCGACGTGCGAGTTCATGGCGTGGTTAGACCGTTCCATGATCCCGAAGAAATCGAGGAACTGGCACGTACCAAGCCTGACCGTCTGCCTTTGACCGCCGTGTCGCAGTCAACTCAGTTGCCCCGCTATGCCATAGCGCAGTTGATGCAATCTGGATTGCTCGCCCCGCTGACCCACCCTTATTGGGAGGCGCGATATGGCGTCCGCAATACCACCACGCAGGCCTGGGCGGCATTCGAGGCAAAGATCCAAGCCAAAGCCGATCCCGCTATGATTGACGGCGTTCCGCTGCAAATCGCAGCACGAGCTATTGGCGGTCGCGCCAAGCCCTGGGCCGGCATCTTCGCCTGGCTTCTGGGGCCGGATGGTCGATTTGGTCTGGCCCCCGAGGCGACGGACCTGTCCCACCAGATACTAATCCCGGCCGAACTCATCGACACTTTGCGGATGTTGGAAAACCCGTTGTCCGGCGCCCATGTCGAGGATGAGCTATCAGGCGCCGATGCCAGCGAGATACTCAACCTGGCCGCCAAACAGTTTCTCAAATTTGTCGCCACCGGCCTCATACGTCGCCACGGCAAAGCATATCTCGCGGCGGATGTTCTTCAGACCGCGGCAGAGATCATAGGATCGGTCGAGATCGGCTACAGGATGGGACTGCCTCCCCAGTCAGCACAAAAATGGGCGCGGAAGGTCGGTCTGCCGACGATACATGATGCTGGCTACTGCCGCATGAGCTTCGCCAAGATCACAAAACAAGGCGCTTGGTCAGGCTAGACGGCGCCCGCGTCGCGTGAGCGCTCCTCGATCCGGGCCAACATAGCACGCTTGCGCGCTGTTCGGCGCGATCCGCTATTGCGCATGGCATCGGTACGCTCTGGGGTATCGATGATGCCCAAGGCGGTCGCGTCCGTCAACGTGGTGTAAATTCGGGTGTGGCCAGCGGGCTGCATTGTCAGGCGGCCTTGGGTGTAATCTGTAGCGGCTGAACCTCCTCGATTGTTGGTGTGGCAAGTGCGGCCATGCCCTCGATTTGCATGTAGCGGTGCTGGAGCTGGTATTCGTCGTTCTGCTCAAGGAGGACGGCGCCGACGAGGCGGATGATGCTGTCCTCGTTGGGGAAGATGCCGACGACATCGGCGCGGCGCTTCACTTCCTTGTTCAGCCTTTCCAGCGGATTGGTGCTGTGGAGTTTGACCCGGTGCTGCTCGGGGAAGGTCATGTATGCGAGGACGTCATGCTCGGCATCGTCCATGCACGCGCCCAGCTTTGGCCAGCGGGCGCGCAACTGATCAGCGACCTGACGCCAGACTTGTGTTGCGGCGGCATGGTCGGGCTGAAGGAAGACCTGGCGGATGGCAGCAGCGACTACCGTGTTCTGGCCCTTGGGCACGTAGGCCAGCGCGTTTCTCATGAAGTGGACGCGGCAGCGCTGCCAGGTGGCGCTGAGCACACGGGTGATCGCGGCCTTGAGGCCCTCGTGGGCATCGGAGATGACCAGCTTCACGCCGGTCAGGCCGCGGCGGGTAAGGTCCTTGAGGAAGGTCGACCAGAACGGTTCGGCTTCGGAAGGGCCGATGTGCAGGCCGACGATCTCGCGCCTGCCCTCGGTGTTGACGGCCACGGCGATTATCGCGGCGACACTGACGATCCGCCCCCCCTCGCGCACCTTGAGATAGGTGGCATCGAGCCAGAGGTAGGGCCAGTCGCCGGCAAGCGGTCGCTTGAGAAAGGCATGGACGCGCTCATCGATGTCCTTGCACAGCTTCGACACGGAGGACTTGGAGATGCCGGTCATGCCCATTGCCTGCACCAGCTCATCGACGCGCCGGGTGCTGACGCCAGCGATCCATGCCTCCTGGATGACCGCGACCAACGCCTTCTCGACGGTCTTCCTGGGCTCCAGAAAGCCGGGAAAGTAGGCGCCGGTCCTCAACTTGGGGATCTTCAGGTTGAGCGTGCCGAGCCGGGTATCGAGGCTGCGGTCACGGTAGCCATTGCGCCAGGTCGTGCGCTCGCCGGAGCGTTCGTGCCGGCCAGCGCCGACGAGACCGTCGACATCGGCCTCCATAATGATCTGCAGCACGCTCTCGGCGATCGTGCGCAGGAAATCTCCATCTCCGGTCTTCGCCATCAGTTCAGCAAGCGGTAGTCTGTCGTCGGTCATCGGGATCAACTCCTCGGTGGGCGTGTGAAGTGTGGTAACTCCACCTTACCGATGAGCCCGGTGGCCACCGAGATCGAAATCGCATGGGGTGGGGCATGCCCCACCCCATGCGACAACCTCAATCTACACCGGAAATTACACCACGAGCGCGGACGCTAACCCCAAGGCAGCCTTGCGCTCTCGGATTCCCGCTAAAAGGTCTGAGAGGGTGATGATCATACCGCTCCATCCCTTCCGTGGATCCCGGTCCATCTTAGAAATGTGCAGCCCGCCTGCGACATCCCTGCTCCGGTACCGATAATATCCCATGCAAGATGCATGTGCCAGCTGCGTCCACTGCCCAGGTGCGATGCCTGACTGCCGCAAATCCGAACCCGCGGTCCTGCTGCAGACCAGTGCAAAAGCTCAACGAGGGTCTCGCCGGAAAATCCGACGATTACTATCGTATAGCCGATAGCGATTGAGGAAAGCATGCCCGGGAATATTCCCCCCGACAAGAAAGCCGCGTTCGAACGTCTCGCAAACCATCTGGATGAGGAATATCCCTATCCCGGGTGTCGCGACGATCTCAGGGATGTGGCCAGCGGCAGCTCTGCCATAATTGAACGCGCATACTGGCGCGATCCCGTGCAAGTCATGACCGGCCTCGCATGGATGCTCGTCGGCCTGATGATCGGAGTGCTGCTGTGAGGGCCGATCGCATTGAGCGCGAATGGTTTTGCAAGCGCTGCGGTAATTCCGTCCGCAAGCTGCAAGGATCATGGGGCCACATACGCAATCAACATAGCCCAAAGTCGTGCGGTCGAAAGCTGACCGACAACGACGTCTATCGGTTGCCGCTGAGCCGAACGAGGGAACGCACCCGTACACGGAATAAACAACAGGAAGCGCAAGATCGCCTGCTCATCGCTAAGCGGCGCTGGGATGAAGCCCGCCGTGAATGGGAAGCAGCCCAAGACGAACTCTATCTTGCCTCGGAAGCGCTGAAGTCCATAACGAATAGTCCCCCATTGGACTAGCCTGGTCAGCCCATCGGTTCAATCCAACGCCGCCGATAACTGCGACGCATAAGCCGCTTTCCGTAGGATTCGAAGCATCCTGTTCCATATCCAATGCAACCTGTGCTGAAGGGGGTCTGGAATTTGCCCAATCGGTCTGAGACAATTACTCCCGGTCTTGCAGGGAAGCATTACAATGGACTTCAGAGCAATTGAGGAATGGCTGTCTGATGCGCCTGAACGGCACGCGATGCCGAAGGAACGACAGAATGCCACGACAGCTGCCATAGGCGCTGCGGCGAAGACAGCCGCAGCTTCCGGCGTTGAAGCGTTCGATTTGGCGCGGCTGGAGATGGCCACCGGCCCTCAGGCGGAAGAGTATCGCCCTTTCCGGACTTTGACGCTTGCTGAGTTGGTCCGCGCCGCCGCTGAAATTCGAACCGTTCAGGACAAGCTTCGCTACCGCGACGATACGATCGCTGTTGATCCAGCCCTTGAACGCGCGGTCCTGACCCTTGGCGATGCCGGGATGCCTCTCAATGAGCACCGCTTTGCGGCGACCGAACGCGCCTTCGTCCGTGCGGAAATCCACGAGGCGGCGAATGGGACCCTCTCGCCAAATGAAAAGGCCCGGATGATCCTCTACGACGTCGCCACTCAGGAAGAGGCGCGTGGCCTCGAACTGATCGGCCGAGGCGGAGTCCTAAGCGTCAGCCGAGGCATGGCGATCGCCAAGCCCGCTCAGGAACTCGTATCCAGCATGGGCATCCGAACACTGGAGAAGGACGGCCTGGGTCAACAGGACATCGCGATGGCAGCCGTCGGCCGTTATGAGCGAGTGTCAGAATTCCATCGGGCGGGGATCGATTTAGGGGCTACTTGGGCGCGAACCGGTGGCCCTGGGGCTGCAGCATTGGATGCGCGGTTGGAGCGCCTTGCTTCTCAAGCGCGAGAGCCGGCGCCCAGTGACCTTGATCGGGAATCTGAAATTGCCGGGGGTGACGCGGAGGGCTCCTACCTATCTGAGGCAGTTACTCACGGGATCGCCTCGCAGGCGAGCCACATCAAGTTCGAATTGGCCATCAAGCCGAAAGGCCGCACAGATCCAGATGCAAGCGAACAGCACAGCTTTGCTATGCCTCGCGGTCGAGGCCGCGATTAAAGGCGCAATGGCGCGCGACCAGATGATCATTGAGGCCCCGCGCGCCGACGTCATCATGCTTGGAAACACACTTCGCGAATGTTCGCGAAATGAAATGAGGATTCGAAATGCCCGATGAAACTATGATCTTCGGCGTCAGCGAAGAGGGTCCGAATGGCGATGCACTGGGCTTTATCGATCTAACCAAGCTGCATGTCGGAAATAAGGTTCATGACGCCTACCGCGCAGCCGTTCTCGAAGCCGCGCAACAGCGACGGGAGAAGGGCTTCGGCTGCGCTTATCTCCCGCATGAGGGCATGCTGCTGCTCATGCATGAAGTTCCAAGTGAGGCGAAAGTGCCTGACGCCGCCATGCCATTCACGATTCATGGCTTCGCGTCTCTCCTTGCCGACGACTGACAGAAGTAAGCGCGTCTTCAGAGCCTCGACAGCCGGACCGGCCTGACTGCATAAACAGCGAGGTAAGCTGGAAACGGCTGGTTCGACGCCTGCGCGATTAGTGGCAAAATTCGCAAGTGCCTGGCAGCAGATCAAGCTGCAGGGGATTCTGTTTTGTCGTCCAATGCGTTGTCATGCGCACTATGTAGCGCTGTGTATGACGCGTCTCGCTCGCTGGGATTTACCCGTCCCTCAAAACAGGCGATCTCCCGGTGTGTTTCGCCGAACACGTCCTGAAAATCTGCCACAACCTTTATCGTGATCGCGACAAAGGTAGCCTTCTCGAGCAGGGCCGCAACGCCATCCTGAGAACGCAATCCAAGCGGATATGATGTCCAGGAATCCGCCGAAGGTATGTCCTGCCGCCAGTGCGATCTTTCCAGGTCTGGTTGATCGCCAAGCATCATGCCGCGCCGAGTGTTATCGCCATAAACAGCGACAATATGTGCGTTGTATAGCCAGCGTAACCGGCGCGCAGGCGATGCGCCAGAATTCTGGAAAGTTACCTTGGCAGTCAGATCGCCCAGCTCACTAAGCTTTGCCTCCACCGACTGAACCACGACATATGCGCGGGCCTGCGCCCGCCCATATTCCATAGCTATGCGGTTCGCGTCGGTGGCTATCCCGATCGTACGCTGCCCTTGTTTGAAGGCGCTGATCAATCCCAACAGCGCCGCGCTGCTAGCGCAAAGCGAGCCAACCGCGATCATCAGACCCCATTGCGCTGTCGATGTCGCCTGCTCAGTAGCAACTGCTGAACGTAGAGCGATACAATCCGCCATCGGTCCTTTCTTTGGCAAATTTCGACAGATCTCCTACATATCGTCAGAAGCCGACGGGATATAATGACCCGCCAGAAAACCAATCCCGATGGCAAGCGTTAGCGCGAATGTCATAACCAGGATTGAAACAATCCATTCGCGTTGAAACGGCTTAGTCTGTCTCATTCGGCATAATTTCCCTAGGTCGCGTTGACAAAGTGCGGCAGCCATTTGCGAATGGCGGCGAGGTTCAGGAAGCTTGCGAAGGATAAGGCGGTTTTGTCGTAACGGGTTGCGATACGGCGGAACTGCTTGAGTTGCCCGAACATGCGCTCGATGCGGTTGCGGTCACGATAGCGACGGAAGTCGCAGGGAATGGGTTCTCGGCGATTGGCCTTGGGCGGGATGATCGGCAGGATGCCGTGCATCAGCAGATTTTCGCGGACAGCATCACCGTCATAGCCCTTGTCGGCCAACAGCGCCTTTGGCTTGGTGACAGGGATCGCCATCAGGGCATCGACAGCGCCATAGTCGGACGCTTCACCGCCCGTCAGGATGAAGCCGATAGGGCGACCCTGATTGTCACAGCGGGCGTGGACCTTGCACGTAAAGCCGCCGCGTGATCGACCAAGAGCTTGCGCACAAGCCCCCCTTTTCCGCCCACTGCCGATACGTGGCCGCGAACTATGGTGCTGTCGATCATGTGCTGCCAGTCGTCGGTCAGTCCCAATTCCACCAATGTCGCCAGGATTGCATCCCACACACCTTGTTCGGCCCAGCGCCGGAACCGCACATAGACCGAATTCCACAGACCATAGCGTTCATGCATATCCCGCCACGGACAGCCGACCCGCAAAACATGCAGCATGCCGTTGAGGAAACGCCGGTTGTCATGGGCAGGACGGGACTTGCGGCCGCGCTCCGACGGCAGAAGCCCCGCGATCACATCCCATTCCTCGTCCGTCAGATCGCCTCGGCCCATCATCGCTCCTCGCAAAGAGAAGCTGTGAATCAGAAATCAGGCAGATTGGGAATCCACTTTGTCAACGCTGCCTAGCGATAAGCGTGCGCAATAAGAGAGATATGGACATGCCGTCCGCTGAAATCGATCTCTAAAAGGTGCCGCCGATGGTCGCAGGGCTCCAACGGCTTAATTCCGGGCTTGATCAGAAGATCCGACTTCCTGCTGGATATCGTTGCCGTCGGATCTTCATGACGACAGAAATATGGGCGCGGCCAATCGACCGCGCCCATCACTTCTCACTTCAGCTTATGGTTCGCCGAAACGAAGGTGCCGTCCGGCTTCAACGCAACGTACAACAGCTTGCGAGCTTCCGGTTCAGCGTCGTTGCGGAAGATCACCACATCCTGACGGGCGCCCTGAACGGTACGCGACTTCGTTTCTACGAACTTCGCCTTTGACCAGCTCGCCGGCAATGTACCCTTGGTGATGAGCTTGATGACATTGTCCTTCGCCACCTGCTGAACAGGACGATCCTGCTCTTCTTCATCATGATTGCCATGCGCCATCAACGGGGACACGGGGGCGAGAACAACGGCAGCTGCGATAATGAATTTACGCATCAGATTTTCCTTCTCTCTTTATGAATTGGGTCAGGGCTTGGCTGCGAAGGCGGAAAAGCCACCGGTCGCAGATGCAGTGATGGTGACAGGCTCGCTGGTCTTGTTCTTCCAGTACCAGCCATGCGTACCGTCGAAGGGGGCTGTGAAAGATCCGCTTTCACCGGCCGACGTGCCCTTCTCGTAGCTGGTGTATTCGCCTTCAGGCGCGTTGAATTCCTCGCCATGCAATTCGTAGCGGATCTTCGCGCCATCGGTTTTCCAAGCGTAGCGCATCGCGCTGCCGGCGGTCATTACTGCCTTGATTTCGCGCCCTTCGTTGGGCTTGAGCGTAATGACGACCTGGACCGGTTCACCCGGGGCAGCCACGGCCGGCTTGGACGCCGTTAGCGTAGCCTGTGCGGACGACGCCACTGGCGCAGCATCATGTTCAGCCTGCTTCATCTCGCCCATCGGGGTGAGGCCGAGGGCGCCACCGACGCCGGTCGGATCGACGCCATATTCCGCAGGCAGCACGGTCGTCACCAAGATGACCGCAGCGGCACCGAAAGCGATGAGTGTAGCCCGATTCAGTTGGCCAAGGCTGGGCAGTTCGCCCGGCATGGGCGAGTGGGGTCGGGTCATGAGGGGTCTCCCAAGAACAGGCCGGCAAGCTGATAGCCGGTGAGAACGAAGCCGGCGGTCATCAGCACGACGTTCGCGGTGAAGGCATGTTGGGCGAAGCTGCGAGTACGCCGCCAATAACCCATGATGATGAGGATGGCCGACAAAGCCAGGATCTGACCCATCTCAACGCCGACGTTGAAAGCGATGAGATTGGTGATCAGACCATCAGACGATAGCGCGAAATCCTGCAGCTTCGTCGCCAGACCGAAGCCGTGGAAGAAGCCGAAGATTAGCACGGCCGCCTTCGTATTCGGCTGGAACCCGAACCAGCGCTGAAACGCGCCAAGATTGTCGAGCGCCTTGTAAACGACCGACAAGCCGATGATCGCATCAACAAGATAGGCGCTGACATTCGTTCCCAGCAGCACCCCTGCAATCAGGGTCGTGCTGTGACCGATGGCGAACAGCGTGACATAGGATGCCACTTCGCGCATCCGGTAGAGGAAGAAGATGACGCCGAACAGGAACAGCAAATGGTCGTATCCGGTGACCATGTGCTTGGCGCCAAGATAGAGAAACGCTCCTATCTGAGGGCCGGTCGTTTCTTCGATATAGCCTTTGTCGCCTTCCGCAACGCCATGGGCCAAGGCCACATCGACGACGAAAAACGCCAAGGCTGTAAAGACCGCAGCATAACATGCCCACGGTCGAGCCAGTCTGAGTTTCATATAGATATCCGTATGGTCGCCAGCGCCTCGACGCCGGCAGATCAGCACCAAGTGCGAGACCAACGCCTCGCACTGCCATGCTTCAGGATATCGATGGCGGCTCGAGTAGCGGAGCCATGGTGAATGGCGCCATAAAAGGCTGGCGATGCGCGCCGCTATGGATAGCCTTCCCAGTTGGGACAGGTTTCAGCCCATGGTCATCTGGCACGCGATCACCGACTAGATGAACGTGACCGCCTCCTGTAGCGCTGCCCGGCTCCTCATGGTTTTCTGAAAAATGTTGATGCTCTGTAGTAGCCTCAACGGATGATCGGTCGCTTTTGTGGAAATGCTGTGACACGGTCAGCAACGAGCCGTGTGAGATCATCATAGCGATTACGAGCAGGACAGAGAGGAATGGATAAGTTCGCATTCGTCACTCCTTCCTTCTCTCATTCATCCAAACGGCCGTTCAACGGGCGCCAAACCGCACACACGATAGATTATCGCGAATGATTCTCAACAAAATTGCGAGCGCCAGATGACCTATTCTCGTCACGAACCAAGTCGTCGGCTGGTTCTACAGGGCTAAGGCCCAAGGGCTTGCCCGAGGTGCAGATGCGCTCCGGCCGGTTTATTTCGCTGATGCGCAGGACGCGATTGGTGATCGTGGCAGTGATGCCTTCCCCGACATAGGTCAGCCCCTGAGCCGGAGCAGTCAGGCGGATCGGCTGCGGTTGCGCGGGTCCACTCAGGATCATCACCAGCCCCTCATCGCGGTACGCCGCGTGGAGAAGGGAGCCATCATTGCACTGAAATTCATGATGCGCTTCGCGATCACTGAGCAGCGCCTGGTCGTCGGGACTGAGTTGGCCATTGCCATCGCCAGATGAACATGCCCCGGCCGCCAGCGCCGCCATCATTACGATAGCCAGCTGGCCTGACCGGACAGAAAATCGAGAACGTTCGTCAAGGAACATGGCACTTTCCAATCCTCGAGGGTCTGGCGTTGAGCAAATCATAGATGAAGCAGGCGGCAGCTCCGCCGCCGTCTGCCTTTCGATTACGCAGTTGCCGGTTCGGAATTACCCGACGACTCTTGCGCCTGTTTCTTCTTGAGGCGCCCCATGAATGCCGTGATCGCCGGCAACACGAGCAAGGTCAGCGCCGTCGAGGTGATGAGGCCACCGATGACCACCGTAGCGAGCGGTCGCTGCACCTCGGCACCCGTTCCTGTGGCGAGGGCCATCGGCACGAAGCCGAGGCTGGCCACAAGCGCAGTCATCAGCACCGGCCGCACGCGCTCCATCGCGCCGCCGATGATCGCCTGATCCTCCTCTGCCCCATCTTCCCGATATTTGCGGATGGCGCTCATCATGACGAGGCCATTCAACACCGCGACACCGGAGAGAGCAATGAAGCCCACCGCAGCTGTGATGGAGAACGGAATCCCGCGCAGCAGCAGGGCGAAGACACCCCCCGCCAGAGCCATCGGCACGGCGCTGAACACGATCGCTGCTGGGATAGCGCCGCCCAATGCCATGTAGAGAAGTGCGAAGATCGCGGCGAAGCAGATCGGCACCACGATCAGCAGGCGCAGACGCGCCGACTGAAGGCTTTCGAATGTGCCGCCCCAATCGGTGTACATGCCAGCAGGCAGTTGGAGTTCGCCCACCTTCTGCTGCGCCTCTGTGACGAAGCCGCCCAGATCCCGACCACGCACGTTGATCTGCACGATCACCATACGCTTGCCATTCTCGCGGCTGATCTGGTTCAACCCCGAAGTGAAGCTGAACCGTGCCACCTCGCGGAGCGGGATGGACCTTGCCACCTGACCTTCGGGGGTAGGCAACATCACCGGGATGGACCCCAGCGTTTCCAGATCATCGCGCTGCGCGTCGGGCAAACGGACCACGACTGAGAAGCGACGGTCACCTTCGAACAGCAGCCCGGCTTCCCGGCCACCAAGAGCAGCCGCAACGGTATTGGCGACCTCTTCGACCGAAAGGCCGTAACGCGCGACCGCCAGTCGATCGATCTTCACGTCAAACGTCGGCGCACCAGACGTCTGCTCGGCACTGACATCGCCAGCACCGGGGATCTTCCGAACCACCGCGGCAATGCGCTGCGCCTGCTGGCTCATCTGATCGAGGTCATCGCCATAAAGCTTGATGGCCACGTCAGCCCGAACGCCGGCGATAAGCTCGTTGAAGCGCATCTGGATCGGCTGCTGGATTTCCGTCCGGTTGCCAATCAGGGGCTTCATCCTCGCTTCGATGCGCTTGAGGATATCGTCCTTGCTCTTCACATCCGACGGCCACTCACTTTCGGGCTTGGGGATGACATAGGTGTCCGAGGCGTTTGGCGGCATCGGGTCGGTACCCAGATCCGCGTTGCCGTTCTTCGAGAAGACGAGCGCCACTTCCGGCAAGGTCTTGAGCGTATTCTCGATCCGCAGTTGCATCTCGGTCGACTGGTCGATCGAGGCCGATGGTACGCGGAAGTTGGTGACCGTTATGTCCTTCTCGTCAAGCTGGGGCATGAACTCCTCGCCCAGCAGGCCGAAGCACAGGACGGCTGCCAGGAACATGCCACCGCCGGCCGCAATGAACGGCAAGGGACGCGCCACGGCTTTCTTCAGCAGCGGCTCGTACTTTTCCTTGAACCAGCGGATCGGCTTCACTTCCGTCTCGCTCACCTTCCCCTTGATCACGATGGCGATCATCGCAGGGATGAAGGTAATCGAGAGGATGAAGGCCGAGGCCAGAGCGATCATGAGCGTGACCGCCATCGGCGAGAAGGTCTTGCCCTCGACACCCTGGAAGGTCAGTAACGGCACAAACACGAGGAAGATGATGAGCTGCCCGTAAACGGTAGGTCGCACCATCTCGACCGCAGCCTCCGTCGTCTCGCCCAGCCGCTCCGACAACGTCAGCAGACGCCCTTCATGCTCCTGCCGTTCAGCGAGCCGTCGCAGCGCATTTTCCACGATGATCACGGCGCCGTCGACGATCAGACCGAAGTCGAGCGCGCCAAGACTCATGAGGTTGCCGGATTCCCCGATGGCGTTCATGCCGCTGGCCGTCATCAGCATGGTCACCGGAATGACCGCCGCCGTGATCAGCGCCGCCCGGATATTGCCCAGCAGCAGGAAAAGCACCACGATGACGAGGAGCGCGCCTTCGGTCAGGTTCTTCTCGACCGTCGAAATGGTCGCATTCACCAGCTTCGAGCGGTTATAAACCGGCTCTGCAAAGACATCTGGCGGCAACCCCTTGTTGATCTGCGTGAGCTTTTCCGCCGCGCTCATCGCCACGATGCGGCTGTTGTCGCCCACCAGCATCAGGACGGTCGAGATCACAGCTTCGGATCCCATGCGGCTGCCGGAGCCGGTGCGGACCGCGCCACCGATAACCACTTCGCCGACGTCACGCACACGCACCGGCACGCCAGCACGGGTCGCAACAACCGCCTCCTCGATCTCCTCGATCGACTTCAGACGCGCATCGGCACGAACCAGAAAACTCTCCCCGGCCCGCTTGATGTAATTGGACCCTGCCGACAGGTTCGCCCGCTGCAGTGCATCAGCCAGTTCCGTCACCGACAGGCCATAGGTGGCCAGCGCGTTGAGATTGGGCTGCACCAGATACTGCTTCACGAAGCCACCGTTGGAATCGACGCCGGCCACGCCTTTGACATTGCGCATTTGCGGACGGATGATCCAGTCCTGCACGGTGCGCAGATAGGCCGCCTTTGCCAGTTCGGTGGTCAGTCGCTCGCCTTCAGGCGTGAGGTAGCTGCCGTCCGACTGCCAGCCAGGCTGGCCATTGACGATCTTGACGTTCTTCCCATCGGGATGACGGAACGCCACCGAGTAGAAGAAGATCTCACCAAGGCCGGTGCTGAGCGGCGCCAGATTGGGCTGAACGCCGGAAGGCAGACTATCCTTTGCCTGCGCAAGACGTTCGGTGACCTGTTGACGAGCAAAGAAGATGTCTGTGCTATCCGTGAAGATCGCCGTCACCTGGCTGAACCCGTTACGCGTGAGCGACCGGGTCATGGTGAGACCTGGAATGCCGGCAAGGGCCGTCTCGACCGGATAAGTCACCTGCTTTTCCATATCGACCGGGCCGAGCGTGGGATTGAAGGTGTTGACCTGCACCTGACGGTTGGTGATGTCCGGCACGGCATCGATCGGCAGCTTGGTTATCTGCCAGCCGCCAAATCCGACAATGGCGAGTGTCAGGAACAACACCGCCCATCTCATCCTGACGGATAGACTGAGGATGCGCGCAATCATTCTGCCGACTCCTTCTCAAGCTCAGCCTTGAGGAGGAAGGCGTTGGTCGTCGCGATCTGCTGTCCCGCCTTCAGGCCAGCCGCAATCGCAACCATGCCGCCACTGCGACTGGCGACCTGAACGGTCTGTGCCTTGAAGCCCTTGGGCGTGCGGACAAAAACCACTGTCCGTTCGCCGACTGTCTGGACCGCATCCTGCGGCACCGTGACACCGCTCGCGCCCTGACCACCGCTGGCAAAGATACGTGCCTGCACAAGCTGTCCCGGAGCGATCGCGCTGCCACCACCGCTCGGGGTGATGACCACCGTGGCTTGCCGGGTCTGCGTGTCGACAACACCCGTCGCCGAGCGCACGCGCCCTTCCACCTTCTGGCCGTCGGATGTCGTGAGTTCCACCCGATCCCCAGCCTTGACCCGACCAGCATCAGCCACGGGCACCGCGGCCTCGATCTGGATGCTGCGCGGATCTGCGACCCGGAACAGTTCGGTCTCCGCCTGCACAAACGAACCAAGGCTGGCCGTCGCCGACGTGATTCGACCGGAGACCGAGCTCACGACCGATACGGACCGACCATCGCCAGCAACCCGTGCTGCACGCGCAGCCGCGTCCGCCTGGCGCGCTTCGGCCCGAGCTACCGCCAGATTGGCTTCGGCCGTTTCATAGTCCGCCCGCGCCGATACACCTTGCGCGAGCAGGCTCTTCTCGCGGGCCAATTGCCGCGCAGCGAGTGTCGCCCGCGCCGCCGCAGTTCCCCGATCAGCCGCGATTGCCGAGGCATCACGACTTTCCACCAGCGCGATCGCCTCACCGGCCTGAACCGTATCACCGATACGCCTGAAGATGCGCGTCACCGTGCCTGGCGCTCGCGCGGTTAGAACAGCTTCGGCATCAGGCGTGGCTTCGACCGTGGCGCTCGCCATGACGATCCCCGAGAGACTGGAGCCGGAGACAGCTTCAACCGAGATTGCCGAGGTCTTGATGCCGTCCGCAGTGATCTCCACGGTATCGGCAGGCTGGGCCTCTGCTTCCGCAGCGCTTTCCTCAGCCACCGGTGCGCTGGGCGCTGTCATGCGTGCAACGCCGAAGCCGGCCAGTGCCGCCAGAATGAGGCCGACCGCAGCGCCGGCATAGAGTTTGTTGTCGGACTTCATTGGACGGGTTCTCCGGTGATGGTGCGGCCCTCAAGCCGTGCAAGGCTGGCGCGGGCGTCAAACTGGGCAGCGCGGGCATCGAGCACCACGCCGCGAGCAGCTCCCAGGCCATGGCGGGCAGCTAGCAATTCGATCAGCGGGGACTTCCCCGCTTCATAGGCGATGCGTGCAAGCCGGTAACTTTCTTCGGCCGTAGACAGCGTTCTATCCGCAGCCGCTGCTCTGGCGTCTGCCGCTTCGTTGAGAGCAAGCGAAGCCTGGATTGCAGCCTCGGCCTCCAACCGGGTTGCCGCCTCCCGTGCCTGCGCGCCGCGCAGTTCGGCCTGCGCAGCATCGATGTTGCCGCGATTCCTGTCGAAGAGCGGGAATGGCACGCTCACAGCTGCCAGCAGAGCATTCGCGTTATCGACCTCAAGCCGTCTGACGCCGACGGACACCGTCACATCAGGAATGGCCTGCCGCTTGGCGGATGTCACCCGCCGCGCGGCGGCTTCTGCGTCAGCTTTCGCTGCCAGATACGGCGCCGTCTGCGTCGGGTCGATGGGCCCCTGCCCCTTCATCGGCGCCAACCGGTCCAACATGGGTTCGGCAAGCGTCGAATAAGACACCGACTGACCACTGAGCGCAGTCAGGCGGGAATAGACGCCAACCCGCTCTGCTTTGGCCGTATCGACGACAGCCTTTAGCGAATTCACTTCGGTTTCAGCCTGAAGGCCGCGAAGCCGGGCTTCCTTGCCCGCTTCAACCAGAGCGCGGGCGGCCTTAAGATCGGCTTCTGCTTCTTCCAGTTCATCTTCAGCCAGCCCGATCCTGCGATCGGCTACTTCAGCGCCAGCATAGGCACGCGCCAGTTCATATGCATAGGACAGCCGCCCGTCACGCGTACGCGCCTGAGCAGCGACCACGCCTGCTTCGCCTGCCGCGATGCGAGCGGAGCGCTTTCCGAACAGCTCAAGCGGCTGGTTTACCTGGAGCGTGTTTTCCGCACGACCGAAGCGGTTGTAAGGGCGTTGCCCCCCCACATTCTCCGTCATGACGCTCACGGTCGGATTGGGATAGGCGCGTGCCTGCCGTGCCAATCCTTCGGCACGATCTACTTCGGCTTCGAGCTCCAATTGACGTGGCGCTTCGCTGGTTTGCCGAAAAAGCTCGGCAAATGGTGGCGCGACTTGCGCGCTTGCAGCCGTGCCACCCGCCATAAGGCAGGTCGCAACGACCGCGCCGGATACCGCAATACGCGGCAGCCAGCCTCGAAAGGCTTGCATTGTGTAATTCCCTCGTAGGTCTGATCAAAAGATGCGCGCAGATGCGCGCCAGGGATCAGGCCTCGGGTGGTCTCAAGAGAGAGGCTGGCCCCGTGGAACCCAACGCGGCAGCGTGGAACAGCTCCCAACGCCCAGCGACCGGCGCAACATCTGCAACTATTACGGGCTGCGACGGGAGATCTGTCGACTGATGCGCGGCATGTGCAGCAATGTGCATCATGTCTGCCAGGTCAGGCTGGTCCTTCGTCTCATGCCGGTCATGGTGATGATCGTGATCGGCGACGCTGGACGCGACCTGCTGGGCCGCATGCGCCTGAGGTAGGGTGTCATGCCAAGTGGTCAACAGGGTCACACCCAACAAAGCGAGCAGGCCGCACAGCGTCGACACGCGCCGACGCCATATGAGCGCCGTGCTGTTACGCCGGGATGAGTGCAATGCTCGCATGGCGCGCACGCTATCTTCGTCACATGCGCTCGGCAAGCCGGATCGACCGAAAGAACGAGTCATGATCTTGGCCAATGCTGATGAAGATCGTCGATCACATAGGCGTGGCCAGCGCTTTGGCCATGCTTGTCCCGAAGGTGGGGATGGTCTGCATCGAGATCGACGTGATCATGCGGAAGTTCGTCAGGATCCGCGCTCGGCCACAGCAAATAAGCAGCGATCACACCAAAATGCGCGATGATCGACATGGCAATGAACGTCATTACCTGATCTTCTCTCGCGCCAAGCTGGCCAGCAAGCGGATAGCAGATCAACCAGCTTCCGTGGCTCAGGGCAAACTGCGCCGCAAAGAGTGCAGGCCGATCTTCCGCATTGGCCGACCGTTTCAATAGCCGTCCCGACGGGGTGACGCTCATCGAATAGGCCATACCCAGGACGAACCAACCCGCGAGCAGTATGGACCAATAGTTGGAAGAACTGCCGAACCAGTGCGTGAGGGCACCCATGATCGCAAGCCCCCAAGCCAGCACTGCTGCGGCAGTGATCATGATCGAGCGGTCGGATATGCGGTCGAGAATACGGGGCAACCCCAGCGCAGCGAGGATAGAGCCTCCACCAAAGGCTGCTAGTGTGAAGGCAACGTCCCGCTGGCCAAGGCCAAGCTGGTCCCGGACAATGACGACAGTGTTGACGATCACCATCGAACTCGCCGCCGCCGACGCAAAGGTCAAAGCGAGAAGGCCGCGCAGCCGTGGCGTCTTGAGGTAAATCCGCATACCCCTGGTGGTCTTGGCATAAATGCCGGTGCGCACTTCCTTACGGTTAAGCGCTCGAGGCAAGGTGGTCGACAGGACCAGAATGGCCGAACCGACGAAACCGACCGCCGTGCCCGAGAATAACCAGTGGAAGTTGATGACAGTCAGCAGGGCAGCCGCAAGCATCGGGCTCGTCAGGCTTTCCATATCATAAGCCAGCCGCGACAGGGCGAGCGCCTTGGTATAGTCGCGCTCTTCCGGCAGGACATCGGGAATGGTCGCCTGAAAAGTGGGCGTGAACGCTGCCGATGCAGACTGAAGCACGAAGATCAGGACGTAGATCTGCCAGATCTCGCTGACGAACGGCAGGCAGATCGCGACGGCGGCGCGCAGCACATCCATCGTGACGAGAAAGGCGCGACGCGGCAGCCTGTCGGCAAAGGCGCCTACGACGGGAGCCACACCAATATAGGCGATCATCTTGATGGCCAGCGCGGTCCCCAGCACTGCGCCTGCCGATCCGCCGGCAATGTCATAGGCGAGCAGCCCCAGCGCGACCGTAGCCAGCCCGGTTCCGACCAAAGCCACCACCTGCGCCAGGAACAGGTGACGGTATGTCCGATTGCTCAACACCGAAAGCATTGCATGACCTCATCACGAATCATCCTCCCCGGGGGGATATGAATGAGGCTTGCAGTATCCCCCCGGGGAGGATACTGCAAGCCTCATTCCTGGAGTAGATTCTGCATGGCTGATCATCAGCACGAGACGCACCCTGCGATCATAAAGCGATTGAACCGCGCTGGCGGCCACCTGCGCAGCATCGTGACGATGATCGAAGAAGGACGCTCCTGCGTCGAGATCGCTCAGCAGCTGCAAGCAGTCGAGAGTGCGATCGTCAACGCCAAGAAGACCCTGATCAACGACCATATCGATCATTGCCTCAGCCATAGCCAGGATAGCGGCGGCGTCTCCAAGGCTGTTGAAGAATTCCGGGCAATCTCACGATATCTGTGAGGCCATTTCTGTTATAGGCCTCCGAGCGCAACCCGAACTGAGCATGTGAGCCGAGGCGACATGACACAGCTGATCCGCTGCATAATGCTGACAGTTCTGGCGATCCTCGCTCAAGGAGCGGCTGGAGCCGCCCTGCCGCACGCGCCGCTTCAGGGACATCATTACGAATATACCCATACCGATCCAGTAGGTAAGGCGCACACTGAGCCGGCGGATCTGGTTGACGGGCAGACGGACGAACTCCCTGACGGTTCTCACCGTCACACCGGCCATCACACGCACGGATCAGCAGACGACGTCAGGATAGCTGGTGTGGGCGACCGGCACCGCCGTATTCTCAAGCGTCAGTTCCGTCGGTCTGATGACCAACAGCTGACGATCGTCCCCTCCCCTCCGCTACTAGAGCCGCCCTCCGCCTGATGCCGCCGCGCCCTTTTCGTAGGGCGCCCGATCTTCCGATTGGTCTGACCTGCCAGTCTGGCAGCGGCTGTGATGCTTTGCGTCCGTCGCTGCCTTCGGCACGTTCGAAAGGCATCTTCTGTGGCAACACTGCATTCTGGCGGGCGTCCTTTGCGCCCGCACCCACCTGCTATCGTGCTCGGGCTCGATAGCGCGATCAATCTCAGCATCATCCGTGAACTCGGCCAAAAGGGCGTGCCGGTCATCGGCGTCGGGACGGCCGCAACCTCAATGGCTGCAGCCTCACGACATTGCTCGCAAGCCATCATCCGTCCGGCCGGGCCAATCATGTCCTGGATGCCCGACATCGTACGTCGCACGGGCGCGATGGCACTATTCGCTGTGTCCGAAACCGATTTGCTGCAACTGGCGTCAGGTCCGAAGTACATCGGCAAGTGCGAAGTTCTGACGCCCCGCTTGGAGCAATTGCAGCGGGCGCTCAGCAAGAGCGACACACTGAGCGCAGCCAGAAAGCTCGGGTTCGACGTGCCGCAGACATGGCAACCTCGAGCCGGCGAAGATTTCGCCGCGCGGATCGCTGAGCAGACCTTCCCCGCTATCGCCAAGTGGGACAACCCAAATGACATCCTCCCCCTTCTCGAAGAGGCTGGCCTCAAATGGGAGAAGGCAGAGTTCATCAGCAATGTCGGCCAACTCGACCGTTTGCTTGATCGCTTCCAAACAATAGGCCGCTGGCCGCTGATCCAGTCCTATTGCGATGGCGTGGGGCTCGGTCAAATGCTCTACATGGCGCGCAATCGCGCGACGCTGCGCTTTCAGCATGTGCGCCTACATGAATGGCCGCCAGAAGGTGGGGTGTCGACGCTCTGCTACAACGAGCCACTCTATCAACATCAAGCGCAGATGAAATTGTCGGAGCGCCTGCTTCAGGACTTGGAGTGGGAGGGCCCGGCCATGGTCGAGTATCGCTATGATGCTGCGCGGAAGCGCTATTGGCTCATGGAAGTAAACGGCCGTTATTGGGGCAGCCTCCCTCTCGCTCGCCACTGTGACATACTCTTCGCCTGGGAAGCCTATCGCCGGTCGGTCCTGGGCCAGGTCGTCGACGCGCCAATGGGCCGACAGGACATAATTCAGGCGCGCTACATGATCCCTGAAACGAAAAGGCTGATGCGCCTGCTCGTCGGGAAATCGAGCGTAGATGAGCGCGTCGCTAAATATAGCCGCCTGCATGAGCTACGATCCTACCTCGCAGACTTCGTGCGCCCGAACATGCGCTACTATGTCTTCGACAAGGACGATACCGGCCCATTCTATCAAGATGTCCGCAACATGGTTGGGAAGATTTTCAAGGGGGGCGGCCATGACCCTCGTTGAACAGAAGGTCGATGTGCGTTCTGATCGGCTTGAACAACAACCGGTCAGCGGCCCGTTCAGGAACAGGCTGAAGGAACTCGACGCCCTGCGCGGGATCGCAGCGATCAGCGTGATGCTGTTCCACTACACCTCGATCTATCCCGACTTCTTTCCCGAGCACCGCAACATCGGAGTGAGATTCGATGCCGGAGGCTATGGCGTCTTCCTGTTCTTCGGCATCTCCGGTTTCGTGATCAGTCGGACGCTGGAAAACACCGCGGGCATCGCCGACTTCACCATCAAGCGTGTTGCCCGGCTCTTCCCAGCCTATTGGGCGGCGGTGCTGATCACGACGCTGGTCGTGCAATGGAGCGGGACCGAACGTCTACAGGCGGAATTCGAAACGATCCTGATCAACCTCACCATGTTGCAAGGCTTCTTCTTCGTCCCGTCGGTCGATGGCGTGTACTGGACGTTGACTGTCGAACTTGCCTTCTACATCTGCGCCGCCCTCGCATGGATGGCGCGCAGGCGGGTGCGCATCGAGTACCTGCTTTCTGGTTGGATGGCAGTTGGCGCGATCGCCTCCGTCTCCGAGATAGCGCCGTATCG
The DNA here is from genome assembly GCF_032227065.1 of Sphingobium sp. SA2. NCBI lineage: Bacteria > Pseudomonadati > Pseudomonadota > Alphaproteobacteria > Sphingomonadales > Sphingobiaceae > Sphingobium > Sphingobium sp. SA2. The sequence goes on along the minus strand of NZ_JAPMXX010000006.1, from coordinate 1,433,399 downwards.
GGTACAGATGCTCCTGGTGAACCAATACAGCCCGTTCTTCGCCATTGGTGTGCTCACCTACAGAGCGTGGTCAGCACAACGGCGCTATCTCGACCAACTTCCCTATTTCGCGATGGCGTTGGCGATACTGAGCTTCAATGGCGGCGCCGCCTTCCTGATCGCCGGGGTTGGAATTCAGGTGATGCTCTGGCTGGCCATCAACGGCCGCCTGTCCGCGATCACTCATCCTATTCTGCTGTATCTCGGCGCTCTCAGCTACCCGCTGTATCTCATCCACCATCACGCCGGCTTCGTGCTGCTCCGGGCAATCGACCGCGCACAGATAGGCCCCTTCGCGGGGGTCATCGTCACGTCGGCAACGATGCTTGGTCTGGCAGCCCTCCTGCACCACAGCATCGAGGCACCTGCGGAGCGGGCCATCCGAACATGGTGGCTCAGGCGCCTTAGAGCCCGATTCAAAAGTTTCTCAGGCGTAGCAATACCTTGCGGTTCTGCGGATGAGCATGCGGATAGAAGCGATCATAGCCCAGGCGGTTGAAGAGGCGATGGTCGCTTCCCAGTCCTTTGCGAGGCGGCGACACCGTCCCAGCCAGGCGAAGGTGCGCTCGACGACCCAGCGGCGCGGGAGGACTTCAAAGCCCTTGGCTTGATCAGATCGTTTGATGATCTCGATCACCCAGTTCCCGGCTTTGGCGAGTGCCGTTCTGAGCTTGTCACCGGCGTAGCCACCATCGGCGAAGATATGGCGCAGCCAAGGGAAGCGCTGGCAAATCCTTTTGAGCACGTCGACGGCGCCATCCCGGTCCTGAATATCGGCGGTGTGCACGAGGATGGAGATCAGAAAGCCGGAGGTGTCGGTCAGGATATGACGCTTTCGACCTTTGACTTTCTTGCCTGCGTCATACCCACTCGGACCGCCGCTCTCGGTCGTTTTCACGCTCTGGCTATCGATGATGCCCGCACTGGGAGAGGCTTCGCGCCCCTCGATCTCTCGCAGGTTCATGACCAGCAGCGTGTTCATCACCTCAAACAATCCCGCGTTACGCCAGGCGTAGAAATAGCGCCGGACCGTCGAGACCGGTGGAAAGCACTTGGGCAGCAGGCGCCAGGCACATCCGGCCGAGGCCAGGTAGAGCAACGCGTTGGCCACTTCACGCATATTCGTGCTGCGACGCCGACCGCCGTGCTTTGCCGGAGGAATGAACGGTGCCACCAGCGCCCACTCTCTGTCCGTCATGTCGCTTGGATACCGCAGTCCTTTGCGGCTATGCTCATCTCGAGCAATGCCAGTCCATGCCATTGATCACTCCATCTCTCGCAAGGACGGCGTGAATCATAACATGCTGGTATTGCTCAACAACTTTTGGATCGGGCTCTTAGCCCCCAGCCAGTCTGATCGAGCTTCCTCTTCGGTCGCCATCCGCGCGGCCATCTGCACATCATGAAAGACCCAATATGCTCTTTGGCAACACCGTGGCCCTCGGCCCCATTTTCCCTGTCGATCTCGAGCGCCTGTTCCGCTGGATGGACAATGCCGACGACGCTCGCCTGAATGAACCCTACCGACCGCTTAACTGGCAGCATCAGGAAGCATTCTGGCTAAATGCCGATCAGGACGCCTCACGCGTCTTCTTCGCTATTCGCGTGCAGGACGCTCCGCATATTGTGGGATTCATCCAAATCCACAAAATCCACGCCATCCATCGATCGGCCCTTATCGGCATCCGCATCGGTGAGGTCGAAGACCGCGGCAAAGGCTTGGCAGCAGACGCGATGGCAGTCGCCATTGAATATTGCTGGCGTGATCTCAACCTGAGCAGGCTCGAACTGAACGTCTTCGCCCATAACGAACCCGCACGGCGGCTGTACCATCGGCTGGGTTTTGTCGAAGAGGGCACCTCACGCAACGCGCTCTTCATGGGCGGGAACTGGATCGATGTGGTGAACATGGCGCTGATGCGACCAGATCGCGTCGCCCCTGAGGGTTAGGCATTCATGCCCGGTTAGGGCGGATTTGTTAGGAACAGCAATCCCGCAAGAAATTGAGACCATGAAACCGACGATCTTACTGACCGCCTTGGCCCTATGCTTGTCCGCATGCGGTCCCGTCCATCCCAGATGGAAGAACGAAAGCTCCCATGACATCCGTGTGACCTATTTCAAAGGCACGGCGCACTATGGGGTGCTCATCAAACAGGGTCGGGAAAATGTCCCCGTTGCGCCATTCGATTTCCAATCGGTCGAACGGATTGAAATCGAAGATAGTGGCCAGACACAGCGTCTTACCAAAGCCGCTGTGTCTCAGATGCACACCGAGTGCGGCCACGGCTATTCCTGCCGCATCCGGTACGGCGACGATCATCAGTTGAAGGTCGCGCCTGGCTAACAGCTTCCGCTTGCCACCCATCGCACCGACGACATCAGCCGAAAGGCCGGTCAGTCATCGGTGCGATCATTCGTCAGGCCCTTTGCGCGCAGCTTGGACAGGCGCTGCGGTAGATCCGCAGCAACCTTGCGCGCCTCGCCCGGGCGCAGATTACGCCAACGGCGCACTTCCTCACGAGAACGGCCGCAACCACGGCACCAGCCGGACGAGGCGTCGAAACCACAAAGGTCAATGCAAGGCGAGCGCACAGATCGTTCCATCGAATTTAATTGAATACCATACCCCCCTACCCTATACAGCATCATCCTACCAGCAGCAATTTGCTGCATGACATCGAGGCTGTCGAGGGAAAATGGCTCACATCAATGAAAACCGAGACGCGTTACTCGGGCGAATCAAGCGCATCGCGGGCCAGGTTGGCGCAGTAGAGCGCGCGCTTGGCGGCAATGCGAATTGCACCGAAGTCCTTCATCTGGTCGCAGCCGTTCGCGGCGCCGTGAATGGGCTTCTCGATGAGATCATCGTCGAACATCTGGAGGCCCATGTCGCACGCGACGGTCTGTCGCCCGAAGAACGCCAGCAAGGCGCAGAGGACCTCGTCACGATCATCCGGAGGTACAGCAAGTGAGCACCAAGACCGCCGTGCTGGCCGACACCGGCCACCTGACGCACGAACATATGTTCCTGGCCGCCAGCCATGACGACAATGCCCGCCGGACACTCTGGGTCGTGGTGCTCACCGCCCTCATGATGGTGGCAGAGATTGTCGCTGGTTACACTACTGGATCGATGGCCCTACTGGCTGATGGCTTCCATATGGCCACCCATGCCGGAGCGCTTGGTGTTGCAGCCGCGGCTTATGCCTACGCGAAACGCAATGCTCATAACGGCGACTTCAGCTTCGGCACCGGGAAAGTCGGGGATCTCGCCGGCTTCGCATCGGCCCTCGTCCTGGGCATCATCGCCCTCGCTATCGGCGTTGAGTCCGTCATGCGGCTGTTTGAGCCTATCAACGTCGCCTTCGCGGAAGCCACATGGATCGCAATCCTCGGACTGCTCGTGAACATAGCGTCGGCCTTCCTCCTATCTGGTGGTCATGGGCACGACCATGGTCATCACCACCACCACGATCATGGGCATTCGCATGGCCACAGCCATGGTGGCGACAACAACCTGCGTTCCGCCTATATGCATGTTCTCGCTGATGCCCTGACATCGGTGCTGGCAATCGCAGCTCTGTTGGCCGGCCGCTATCTGGGCTGGGTGTGGATGGATCCAATCATGGGCATCGTCGGCGCCATCGTGATTGCGCGCTGGTCACGGTCGCTGATGCGCGACACGGCCGCCATTCTCCTGGACCGCACAGATCGCCACGTAGCCGATGAAGTCCGCGAGTTGGTCGAAACGACAGGCGATGCCCGGATCACGGATCTGCACGTCTGGAAGGTCGGCCCCGAAGCCCACTCAGCGATCGTCGGCGTCTCTGCCCAACCGGGCGTAGATGCGACGGAAATCCGGCGACGCCTTGTGCCCGTTCATGAGCTTCAACACCTCACCGTCGAAGTCGCAACCGTGGCATAACCGACAGGAATGCAGTGATTTATCCCACATTTTCTTGAATCGCGAAAATGTGGGATAAATTTTGGAACGCGTGATCCAAGCGATGAGATTTATCGCACGAAAGCCGCCTGCATCTCGCTACCTTCTCATCGAACACAGAGAAAAGCCCGGTTCGCGGGACACATTGATCTCGTCATTCTAAGTTAACCTGAGAAGAGGCGATCGCCCTTGCGACTGAGAATGCGCCGGCCCTTACGGCCTTAACAGCCCACCTGGGCGCCGCTGTAGCCGAACGCATACGGCTTGCCGATCCTAATGACCAGCTGGCCTTGAAACAGCAACGACGATGCAGCACCAGTTCGTTGCATAAACTGTTGCTTTTTTATTCAAAACTGCAATAAGTGCGCCATGCCTCGCCCAGCCCGCAAATCAGACGCCGACCTTGCCGCCCAGGTCGATGCACACCTCAAAAATCAGGGCATTTCGGCGACAAAACTGGCAAAAAGCTTGAATATTAGCGTTAGCACTTTGACCCGCTCGATGAAGCTCAAAGAATTTTCAAAAGGCCTAAGTGAAAAACTCTCTAAGGAGCTCGATGGAAATTATGAGAACCCTGTCGAATCGTTGCATAAAGCATTGCATATTCTGGCAGAGGTGGATAGAATTCGAAGCGAAGTAGAAATGACTGTCCGTAGAGCATTGAACCGCCTAGAGGCCGCGCGGTAGGAGTCTGAAGATGGCGAGCAGCAAGCAACTCATCGGAATGATCCGCAGTCACGCCGCAGGGGACGATTCTCGTTTCTTGGCCATCGCGGAACACATCGCACTTGACGCTGAGAAAGCTGGCCGAACACGAATGGCCGGCGAACTTCTCGGTCTGATCAAGAACTTGCGCGCCGAAACCGAGACGCGTCGACCAGCGACCCGACCCACACCCATTTCGGCACCGCGCGGTGAACTCGCCGGACTGATGCGGGCCGCCTATCCCGAGGCACGCCTTTCGGATCTAATCTTGCCCGAGTCGCTTGATGCACGCATCCGCAGTATCGTTCGGGAACACAACGCCCGTGAGACCTTGGCAGAGCACGGCCTCACTCCGCGCCGAAAAATCCTACTTTCCGGCCCCCCGGGGACGGGCAAGACCACGACTGCTGCTGTACTGGCTGGCGAACTCGGGCTTCCGTTGTTCACCATTATGCTAGACGGCGTGATCACCAAGTACATGGGTGAAACCGCAGCCAAGCTGCGCCTTATCTTCGACGCCGTCCAATCGGTGCGGGGCGTATACCTTTTCGATGAGGTCGACGCTTTGGCGACCAGCCGAGGCGCTGACAACGACATCGGCGAAGCTCGGCGGATGCTGAACTCCTTGCTGCAGTTTCTCGACGAGGACTCCTCCGGAAGCATTCTGATTGCAGCGACCAACCATCCCGGCCTGCTCGATTCAGCAATATTCCGCCGTTTTGATGCCGCCCTAGTCTACCAGCATCCGACCTCCGATGAGATCGAACGCGTCCTATGTTCTAATCTCCTGCAGTTCGACTTAGGCAACATCAACTGGCATGAGTTAACGTCCGTTGCGCTGGGCCTCAGCCAAGCGGACCTTGCAGCTGCCGCGAAAGATGCAGCCCGCCATGCTGTACTCGACAATGACGGTGTCATCGAAACGGCAAATCTCTCGAGGTCGATAAGCGATCGAGCACAACTTCATTCGAACTCAAGCACTTGAAGCATTGAGCGCGTTGACCTTCGATCCAATGTGAGTAATCACATCGGAAAGGGGGCCAAATGGCACGTTACGATCATATTCGTCTTCGCAACCTGGGCGTTGCATCTGCAGAGTTCGCATCTCCCGACGTCGGACGTAAATCACGCCCGACGTTTGTCGAGCGCCGGCGTGAGCACGGTCAACGGTTGGCACGGGATCTCGACCAGCTCCGCGCCATGTTCGCCAGTTCAATGGAGCGCCAAGCACTTTATGGCATTCCGGAGAAAAAGCGCGGCAGTGCGATATCGATAACGTCCAGACCAGGGCAGCCCCTTGATGTCGGCACCCTTAAACTCGAAACCCGTGATTACTCTGTCCTCGGCGTCAAACTAATCAAAACAAGGCGTAATCACGATAGCAACGAGAATGAAACTACGCGCCAGCAGGCCCGTGTTTTCTACACCCAAAAAGGGTTCGAGCAGTTGCTGAACCGTCTGGACGAATACATCGACTGGAAGCCGGGCAGGCCTCGTCGACCTTTAAACTTCTGGCTGTTCGAAGGTGCTGAGTCATTCGACGAGATGGGTATCGAAGGATATTGGAACGACGATCGCGGCAGAATGCCCAGGACCGCGAAGCGCGCGGAATGGGAAGTCTGGACCCGAGCTTCGTTAAGCGAAGAGCTCGACGACGCCATGCGTGAGCTTGAAATCAGCAGTCGTGGGAATGTGACAGAATTCCAAGATATCGCCGTTCACAACATGCTTGCCACACGTGCCCAAATCCAAGAGCTCATCATTGGCACTGGCGCAATCGTAGAATTACGGGGCGCTTCGAATTTCGTGGCACGGGATCACGACATACCCCCGAGTCTGCGCCAAGAACGAGTCCACGAACTGGCAGCACGAGTGCAATCTGCGCAGGTGACAGATCCAATCGTCACTCTGCTAGACACGGGCGTTGCCCGGACGCATCCTCTCCTCAAGCAGTCACTACCTGCCAACCGATGCTATACAGTCAATCCGCGCTGGGACCCATTCGATTCCAATGGTCACGGAACCTGCATGGCCGGTGTGGCCTTGTTTGGAGACCTTTCATCAGCACTCAACTCCACAGGGCCGATAACTCTCACTGCAAACCTCGAAAGCGTGACCGTCTCCGAACCTGGAAGCAACGCACGGCTACCAGCGAGGGATGCATTGGCGCGGGCGGTAAATCTGGTGGAACGAAATCCCGGTAATCGTGTCTATTGTCTGGCTGCCACTTCCGTAGGTGAAGCAGAATCCGGGATTCCTACCAGCACGTCGGCAACACTCGACAAATTAGCATTCGGCGATGGGGAAGACACTCGTCTCTTTTGTACAGCGGTCGGAAACGTCGATACCGCTGCAACCAACCCCTACCAGATCAGCCAATATGATCGCCTGAACGAATTTCATGGAATTCAATCGCCAGCTCAATCGTTCAATGCGCTGTCTGTCGGGGCTGCTACCCAATTGCGCTCTATCGCCAATCTCGTAGCGCCGGTCGGTGATTTGTCGCCTACGTCACGCACGGCCTTGAGTTGGGACGACGAGCGCGCGCACAAGCCTGACATCGTCATGGAAGGCGGGAATCATATAATCCGCAGCTGCGGTAAGACATCACAGCCGCACCCGAACGATATGGTCATGACCACTGGCCGCGACTTCCAGAAGATGCCAATCACCATAACAGGCGAAACCAGTGCGGCCACGGCAGCCGCTGCCCGGCTCGCAGCGAAGGTGATGCATCGCTATCCGGGAATCCGCCCAGAAACAGTACGTGGCCTCATCGTGAATTCGGCGCGCTGGACCGAAGCCATGGAAGCGCGGATGAAATTGCTCGTTCGCCGTGGGATGTCGGAATCGCGTGCCGCCTATCATATCCTTTCCTGCTATGGCTGGGGCATCCCAGACGAAGACCGCCTGTTTAACAGCGCCGACAACGCCCTCACGCTACTGGTTGAAGACACCATGCAACCTTACGAGCGGACAAAGACCAGCTCGAAGCTCCACGAAATGAAGTTCTTCAAACTTCCATGGCCCGACGATGCCCTCAGGAAGCTGGGCGGTACGCAGATACAAGTCCGGTGCATGTTGAGTTGCACTGAGAAGTGACCCGGAAGGGTTATAAGTTTTCACTGAGAATTGACCCATGTTTTCCTAGCCCCTGGCTGACAGTCAGGAGGCATCGGAGTGATCGACATGGACTTACTCAGTGTGATCCGCCGCTGGCATTTTCGGCAAGGCATCCCCATTCGCGAGATCAGGCGGCGGACTGGATTATCGCGCAACACGATCCGCAAATATCTGCGCGATGACGCGGTGGAGCCGACGTTCAAGGTTCCCAAACGGCCGAGCAAGCTTGATCAGTTTGCAGAAAAATTGACGACGTGGCTGCGGGTGGAATCCGGCAAGTCGCGCAAGCAGAAGCGAACAGCCAAGCAGCTATATGCTGATCTGGTTATGCTGGGCTACGAGGGGTCATATGGCCGTGTTGCCGCCTTCGCCCGAGCGTGGAAGACCGAACGCCAATATGAAAAGCAAACCAGCGGGCGCGGTACATTCGTACCGCTGATCTTCCAGCCCGGTGAGGCCTTCCAGTTCGATTGGAGTGAGGATTATGCCCTTCTGAATGGCCGACCTGTCAAGCTGCAGGTGGCCCATACCAAGCTCTCCCACAGTCGGGCGTTCATTACGCGAGCCTACCTGCTTCAAACCCACGAGATGTTGTTCGATGCGCTGACGCATGCATTCCGGGTGCTGGGCGGCGTGCCGCAGCGTGGTATATTCGACAATATGAAGACGGCTGTAGACCGGATCGGCAAGGGTAAAATCCGGCAGGTCAATGCGCGGTTCGCTGCCATGGCCAGTCACTACCTGTTCGAGACGGATTTTTGCAATCCGGCCTCAGGCTGGGAGAAAGGCCAGGTCGAGAAAAACGTTCAGGATGCGCGTCGGCGGTTATGGCAGCCAATGCCCAGCTTCCCGGATCTTGATGCCCTCAATGCCTGGTTGGAAGAGCGGTGCATCGCACAATGGGGAGAAATCCAGCATGGCGTCCTGCCCGGCACAGTTGCCGATGTGCACGCCGCTGAGATTATCAGCCTGATGCCGATGGGAAGGGCCTTCGATGGCTTTGTCGAGCATACCAAGCGCGTGTCGCCCACCTGCCTGATCGCGTTCGAGCGCAATCGCTATAGCGTGCCTGCTTCCTTTGCGAACCGGCCAGTGAGCCTGCGGGTCTATCCCGATCGGTTGGTTATCGCGGCCGAGGGGCAAATCTTGTGCGAGCACAACCGAATTATCGACCGCTCTCACCAGAAGCCGGGGCAGACGATCTATGACTGGCGGCACTATCTGGCAGTTGTTCAGCGCAAGCCTGGCGCTTTGCGCAATGGAGCGCCATTCCTGGAAATGCCCGAAGCCTTCCGGCAACTGCAGGGGCATCTGCTCAAACGGCTTGGTGGTGACAGGGAGATGGTCGAAATCCTCGCCCTCGTTCTACAGCATAATGAGCAGGCTGTACTCAGCGCAGTCGAACTGGCCCTTGAAGCCGGGGTGCCGACCAAAACCCACATCCTCAATGTTCTGCACCGCCTGATCGATGGCAAGGCTCCACCGGCATCCCCAATCGATGCCCCGCAAGCCCTGCGCCTCGCCCAGGAGCCTGTGGCCGATGTCGAACGCTACGACACGCTGAGGACGTTACGCCATGCGTCATGATCCCGCCAGCGCCGCTGTGGTTGTCATGCTACGCGGCCTCAAAATGTATGGCATGGCGCAAGCCGCCGGCGATCTGATCGAGCAGGGCGCGCCAGCCTTTGACGCTGCCGTTCCGATCCTCTCCCAGCTTCTCAAAGCGGAAATGGCCGAGCGCGAGGTCAGGTCCATTGCTTACCAGATCAAGGCAGCCCGGTTCCCGGCCTACAAGGATCTGGCAGGCTTCGACTTTGCCGTCAGTGAGGTCAACGAGGCGCTCGTGCGTCAACTTCATCGTGGTGACTTTATGGATAGCGCCGACAACGTCGTACTGATCGGCGGACCAGGCACCGGCAAAAGCCACATCGCGACGGCTTTGGGCGTCCAGGCGGTTGAGCATCACCGCAAAAAGATCCGCTTCTTCTCTACCGTCGATCTGGTCAATGCGTTGGAGCAGGAAAAGGCCGCAAACAGGGCGGGCCAGTTGGCCGAGCGTCTGTTGCGCCTCGACCTCGTCATCCTTGATGAGCTGGGATATCTACCCTTCAGCCCTTCAGGCGGGGCCATGCTGTTCCATCTGCTCAGCAAACTCTATGAGCGGACCAGCGTTGTTATCACCACCAACCTGAGCTTCAGCGAGTGGTCCAGTATCTTTGGCGATGCGAAAATGACCACCGCCCTGCTGGATCGCCTCACGCATCATTGCCACATCCTTGAAACCGGCAATGACAGCTTCCGCTTTAGGGCCAGTTCCGCCGCCCCAAAACCCAGAAAGGACAAATCACCCGCTTGACCCTGCTCGTCGCAGGCAGCACATCAACCTCGCCCACCCGGGTCACTTCTCAATGAAAATCCCGGGTCACTTCTCAGTGCAACTCAACAGCCATCTTCAAAAATGGTGATCCTGCCTTCACCGCCCACGGCCTCGAAGGCAGAGGATGAAACCTGTGCCATCACCTCGATCTTGTTCCAACCTTGCTCAAATATACCCAGGTTGAGCGGGGAAGTTGCAACATCAGGGCAGTGAACCTTCAGGTCGATCGTAATCGTCACCTCGTGCCCTGCTATCAGCTTATCCGAGGTAGAAACTTCCGGGTATCGAATTACCGGGCTCGCATTAGGCGGCACGTTCCCGGAGGAGCCTTTTTTCCCATCATCACCCGAATTATCCCAGGGGTCGACGAGATACCAATCGTTGGTTGCAGGCTCCAGGGTTCCTGCAACTTCAATCTCAGCCTTGATCTCATGCTTTGTAAGAAAGGCCGCCACCATGCGGATCGCTACCGTTCGCGCATGCTCAGAATGAACCTGGCCTTCGATGCGAGCGAACTTGCCGCTCAAGGTGATCTTCAAAGAGTCGACCTGGCCGGGGATCTCGCGTGCAAGACGCGCAAGCACTTTTGCGGTCAATTCCTCGACCGTCTCCCAACTGAAAACGCCGTAGTCGATATGGTCATCGGTCATGTATGCCCCCACCGCGCGCGCCTAGGCGGCCAAGACGACATCTTCAATCCCGGGGACAATATTCCCGGAAACTCGCAGTCGCCATGCGCCTTCTGGTAGTGTCAATTCACCGACATAGCTCTCGCCATCTTTGTGAAGTACGGTCGATGGCCCCGGCGATCCATCTTCGGTCTCGGCCTGAGCGACCAATTGCTGCTCGTTCACGCCACCTTGCACAGTGGCGATCAATGGAAATGCGATCCCAGCTTCGTATGCGTCGTCCAACCAGAGACTCACGCCACGCCGTGGGGGTGCTGATCGGAACTTGTCCATATCCAGCCCCATGAATTTTACCGCCGCTAGCATATGCTCACGAACGCTCTCTTCCTTGCAGAGGCTGGAATGGGCACCCCAAACATGGGTCGCCACGCCAGCGTCCAGATCGACGGGGAGCGCCGATGGTGCTGGCACCGTTCCATCACCACCGATATCGCGCAGTTCGATGCCTTCCATATCGGTCAGCAGTTCGACGCCGTTGCTGGTGAGACTTGCCGACTGGAATGTCGGCTGACGAACTCCGATCACAGGGGAAAGATAATCCGCCCTATAGCCGTCAAGCTGCCGGTTCTGTGCGATCGCGTCCTGGATCTCGCTATGGAAGGACGCAGCCTTCTCCACCATAGCCCGATTTAGATTCGGTACTTCAGTCTCGCTAACGCGATGATGCTGCCCTCCCTGCATGATACACGGATATGTCGGCAGCAACTGGTGAACCGACGCAAAAGATCGAAGCGGAAGGGTGGCATCGGCATGGAGCGGTCCAATCCCTTTCGATAAACCATTAGCTAGGAAACCCAGCGCGTTCAGAGATCCTCTATGAGGCGTTCCTAGGGTGAACAGCCGGCGGACGTTCTGCCAGCCGCCAAGACATTCGATGTAGTACCGCGATACCAGCCCACCCATCGAGTGGCCGATAAGAATGACCTTCGCAGCGTCATTCCCCGAGGCTTTGCGCCAATTGGCCAGCTTCTCATCGACGAAGGTAGCCAGCCGCTTGGCGCTGACACGGTTGTCGCGACGCCAGTCGTAAGCGAACGGGAAGAAATTCTCTCCCTGCCTCAGCCCTACTGACTGCCGCAGCATCTGCCCGAAACCACCGTACAGATCGGACTTCATGAGCCCTGGGATCATGGAAATGCCACCAATCACCTCTCCCGGTCGAATCCCATCTCCAAGATCAATGTCGTGTGATTCGCTTGAGATGATTAGATCTTCAAGCTGATGCTCTCGCAGCGTCTTTAGAATGAAACCCGACGTTAAATTCCAAAGGACTTTGCCTCCCCGGACCAATGTGGATCCGGCTATCCCAGGCAGAAATATGACAACGTCAGGAAATGTGCTGCTCATACGTCCCAAAATAAAGTTTCATATGCGGATTTTCCATCTCAAGACTTTCTTGTGCATACCCTGCTCGTTGTCCAGCACCGAAATGGTCAGCAGTTTGTTGTGTTGGCCCCAGCATCCTTGCGCTTGGCTGCACCTCGCATGTGCCGCTCATCTCAGTAGCTTGATGCTCGAAGGGATCTTCGCTTCGATCGGGCTATCGCCTCGCGCTAATCAGACGCCCGCCTTCCTCTGAACCTTTGCTTGCCCGACTCTGCCCCACATCTTCGAGATGCGAAGATGTGGGGCAGCATCACGAATTCATCAGAGCCAGCGAACCCGGCCGGTCGACAATTCGTACACAGCACCCACGACCTTCAACTCGCCACGCTCCTGCGGTTCGATCAGCATCGGCTCCGAAAATTTCTGCAGGCGTTCGACCATGCGCCGGACATTTTCCTCGACAGCGGTATCGACCAGCTTGTCTTCGCCGACATTGCGCTGAGCAGCCAGAACGGCCGGTACGATCGGCTCGATCATACGAGCGATGCTGCCCGGGAATCGTGTGTCCTTCGTCACGACGTCGGCCGCAGCCGCAACGGCGCCGCACTTCTCATGCCCCAACACGACGATGAGCGGCACCTTCAGCACGGCCACCGAATATTCGATGGACCCCATGCCGGCGGTGTCCACGTTGTTACCGGCAGTCCGGACAATGAACAGTTCGCCGAGGCCGGCGCCGAACAGCTGTTCTGGGCCAACGCGAGAGTCCGAACAGCCCACGAGCGTCGCGAACGGCTGCTGACCTTCGGCGAGCGCCAGTCGCCGCTCGCGTGACAAGTCGGCCGGCACCGGCGCATCGGCCACGAATGCCTCATTGCCGTCGACCAGACGCTGCAAGGCCTCGTCCGGGGCCGGTTGCGTGCTGATTACGCTTGCAGTTGCCACTTCTTACTCCTTCACATGAATGGGCGCGCGAAGCAGATAGGAACCGTCTATCGCCGGCGCCCAACGCGATCGTAACGATTGATTTCTAGCCCTTAGCGCTCGTTGGAAGATGTAACGGCCACGCTCAGCCTTTGATCCAAGCTCATCAGGCAGACGTCCGTCGCCAAGAGGGTATAGCCTCCGCCAGGACTTTCCACGCCGAGCGTAGGAAGATAATCGCAATGATCCCGCCAATGGCGATGTCTGGCCATGCCGCACCCGTGATCCCTACCAGGCCCGCAGCTACCAGTACCCCCACATTCGACGCGACGTCGTTGCGGGAGCATTCGAAGGTGCTGGACATGTTGACGTTGAGTTTGCGGAACCGCCACAAGAGCGCCAGGCAAGCCAGATTGGCCGCTAGGGCAATACTTCCAAAGATCATCATCAGGCCGGACGATGGCGGCACTCCGTTGACGATCTTGTCCGCGATCTCGAAGATTACGACGACGCCGAATGCCAGAATGATTGCCCCCTTCGCAATCGCGGCACCAGCCTCCCACCGGCTACCGCGATGCAGTGCATAGAGGCTAAGAGCATAGACAAACGCATCACCCAGCATGTCGACGGAATCCGCCATCAAGGCCGAGGAGCGGGCAACAACGCCGCCGCCGAACTCAGCAATGAACATCACGAGATTGATCACCATAACAATGATCAGGACGCGCCGCTGATCCCGCTTTTCAGCCAGTTTTGCGAGAGTATCGCCTTTCTTCGAGCAGCAATCATGCGCCATTTATGCGGTCCTTCACGATGTCGGACCTGTCTTATGCACCCTGAAGTGACTATAGGGTCAAGCTATGAAAATTGGCGATCTCGCAAAACTGACCAGCACACGGGTAGAGACCATTCGCTTTTACGAGAAGGAAGGCCTGATCCCTGTCCCGTCAAGAAATGCTGGCAACTATCGGATTTACGAAGACTCCCATCTCAAGCGGCTATCCTTCATTCGCCGCTCCCGCGATCTTGGCTTCACATTGGATGAGGTTCGCAAACTGCTGAAGCTGGCAGATGACCGGGACGCTCCGTGCGCGCAAGTCGATGCCATAACGGCCAGCCACATCGCTGAAATCGACCGGAAGATCGAAGATCTGACAGCCTTACGCGACCAACTGCTTTTACGGCTCGACGCTTGCACCGGCAGCACCATAGGCAACTGCCTCATCATCGAGTCACTTAGTCCCCGCCAACCGACGAATTAATGCAGCAGCGTGCATTCGTAAGTCGAGTGAGCTTGTCCCACCCTCCCCTACCACTGCGTTCCCGCCACAGGAGGAAGCGGCCCAGGCCCCTTCCGCCCCAGAGACTCCAAAAGGTCGATTTCGATCGTCCGACACATCGTAGATAGCGGCACGTCATGGACGGTGTTGGCAAACGGATCCGTCAGATCCTGTCCGATCCGCAACGCAGCCAAGAAGATCATCCCGATCAGGGTCGATCCTATCGGTGTGTAGAGATCCAACGTCTCCACCAACGAGATCGGCAACAACACGCAGAACAGTCGCGTAAAGAAGTTCGGCATGAACTCGAAGCCGCTGGGCAGCGGCGTGTTCTTGATCCGCTCCATGCCACCCTGGGCATTGGCGATGTCGATCATCACTCGTTCAAACAGGGACTGCTGTATGGTGTCGATCTTCCCGTCAACCCGCGCTCCAGACACAATGCGGGACATATCCTCGAGCAGCGCATTGGGGCGGTTAGTACGCTCAGCAGCGACTTCGGCCGCCTCCTTACCCGCCAGCCGCTCAATATCCTCTGTCGGATCCTGCCCCCGCAGCCGGCACCGCATCGCGTGCGCGAAGGATATCTGCCGCAACACGATGGCCTCCGCTTCCGGGCCAGCTGGCAGCACATTGCGGCATAACCGAGCCATACTGCGCGAGGCGTTGATCAAGGCGCCCCATAAGGTGCGCGCCTCCCACCAACGAGCATAGGCCGCGTTAGTCCGGAAGCCGAGAAACAAGGCGATGGCCGTGCCGAACAGTGCGACCGGCAGCGCCGGCTCCTTGATCGGCATGTATCGGTGAAAGATGGTGACCGCCACATCCCAAGCGAACAGGATGGTCAGTGGCTTCCAGATTTCGAGTATGATCTGCTGCAGGCGGGGACGCGCTCCGACGATCATCGCGGTGCTCCATTGTCTATGATATGAGAAATATAGCGTCCAATCCTTAAAATCAGGGGATGAGCGCGGATTCAGGTTGACGAGCGCCTGTTCGGTTCAGGATGTCGAAGTTGCCCTCGGCAAAGAAGCCAATGTGCACCGGCTTGGGCGATAGGTTGTTCCAAGACCATTCGTACAAGCTGCCATGCTGCGGTCGTAATTCCCCACGCTGAGCGCCCGACGCAATTGTATCGGCGAGGATGGAGCCCTGGTGCCCATCTTCCAGGCGAAGGCGATAGCGGACCTTCGCGCCGCGGCTCTCGCTTACGAACCTTACGGTCCCGGCTCCGGCGACATAGGCTGCTACGCGTTGCGTCTCGCCCGGCTGGATCGTGAAGTGCACACGCTTCGTGGCGGGAGGATCATTGAGTGATGCGTGCAGTCCGCCGGACATCGCCCACACTCCCACCACAGCGAGAGCGACGCATATCAGTATGCCTGTCCCGACGAAGATGGCGTCGAATCTTCCGATCCTCACGTCGCTTCTCGATGGTGGTCCGCGTTCTGCTTAGACACGGACCGGATCTCGATACGCCAGAAGCCGCAGCGCGTTGATAACCACCAACAGCGTTGACCCCTCATGAAGGGCGACAGCCGGTCCGATGCCAAGACCCAGGATGGTCGCCGGTACGAGGAAGGCGACGACACCCAGGCTGACGAACACATTCTGCCTGATAACCCAGCGCGTGCTCCGGCTGAGGCCCACCGCAAACGGCAGGTGCGACAGATTGTCGGCCATGAGCGCCACATCGGCTGTCTCCAAAGCAACATCTGAGCCGGCTGCGCCCATGGCGATACCCACGGTTGCGGTCGCCATAGCTGGTGCGTCGTTCACGCCGTCGCCGACCATGGCGACCTTGGTCTCGGCCCGCAGCTTCTTGATGGCCTCGACCTTGTCTTCAGGCATGAGATCGCCCCAGGCTTCATCGATCCCGACCTGCTTGCCTATGGCATCAGCCACACGCTGATGATCGCCCGAGATCATGATCATCCGCTTGATGCCGATCTCGCGCAGGCGTTCCAGCGCCGCGCGGGCTGCTTCGCGCGGCGTATCCAGAAGACCGATAGCCCCCATATCCCGCGAGCCGCTGCGCACGACCATGCTGGTCTGTCCTGCCTCCCGGAGCGTCTTGATCGCAGCATCCATCTCGGCGGACAGCGGGGCGATGCCGTCGCTGCCGAACATCTCGGCCTTACCAATGAGAACTTCGTCCTCACCGACAAGAGCCGAGATGCCGCGACCCGTGAGGCTTTTCAGATTTTCAGCCTCCGGAACTGGATGATCGCCAATATGCTCGCGCCCATCTCGCGCAATTGCCTGGGCCAAGGGATGGTCGCTGAGGCTTTCTACAGCCACCGCCAGCGCCATCAGCTCTTCCCTGGTGACGCCAGGCGCCGGGATGATCTGCTGGATGCGCGGCTCGCCCATCATCAGCGTGCCGGTCTTGTCGAATGCGATAGCGTCGAGCGAACCCAGCAGTTCGAGTGGGGCACCGCCCTTCACCAGGACGCCGCCACGCGCCGCACGGGCAACACCCGACAGCACGGCGCTCGGCGTCGCAATGGCCAACGCGCAAGGGCTGGCGGCCACAAGGACGGCCATCGCCCTATAGAAACTGTCGCGGAAAGGCTCGTCGACGACCACCCATGCGAATAGCAGCAGGAAGGCGAGTGCAAGGACTGCGGGCACGAAGAAGCGCTCAAAGCGATCCGTAAACCGCTGCGTGGGCGACTTCTGCGTCTCCGCCTCGCTGACCATCTTCACAACCTTGGCCAGCGTGCTTTCGCTCGACAGCCGCGTGACCTCGATCTCGATCAGGCCGCTGCCGTTGATCGTCCCGGCGAAGACCCGGCTGGCTGCAGCGACGCGATCAGGATTGGCCCGAGCAGCGTCCGCGCTTTCGACCGGCTCCTTATCGACCGGGATGCTTTCGCCAGTGACAGGCGCCTGATTGACCGCAGAATTGCCCTTGATGACGAAGCCATCGGCCGCGATGCGTTCGTCCGGTTTGATGATGACCACGTCGCCAAGGACCAGTTCCTCGACCGGTACGACGCTGGAGCCACCGTCCATCCGTCGAACGGTAGCCGTCCGCGGCGCCAGTTCGGCCAGCGCTTCGATTGCACGCTTTGCGCGACCCATGGCGTAGTGCTCTAGCGCATGCCCCAGACTGAAGAGGAACAGCAGCAAAGCACCTTCGGCCCATGCCGCAAGAGCGGCCGCACCTGCTGCTGCCACAAGCATCAACGTGTCGATCTCGAAGCGCTTCTGACGCAGATTTTCGATAGCCTCACGCACGGTGTAGAAGCCGCCGAAGACATAAGCTGCGATGAAGAGAGCGAACGGAACCCAGGCGGGTGCCGTCAGGAACGTCTCGATGAGGTAACCCACGCCCAGTGCGCCGCCGCAGGCCAAAGCGAAAATCAGCTCGGTGTTGGGTCCAAGCAGTCCGCCATGCCCATGATCGTGATCGTGCTTCTCGCCTGCCGGGTGATCGTGATCCTTGTCATGGTCATGTGCCGACGGCTTCTTGTCCGGAGCGGTGAGAGCCCTCGGGCTTACACCTGCATCGCGAAGCGCCGTAAGAATTCCATCTTCCGAAGTGAGCATACGATCGAACTCGACCCGCACTGTCCCAGGAAGAATGGCTTTGAAGCGCCCCGGGTTTTCAGGAGGCAGTTTTCATTTGGCTATGCAGCCATATCGAGGTTCTCGAGGGCTGCATAGTAATTGTCTTCGGCCTCAGCGGGCGGGATGTGCCCGATAGGGCCGAAGAGCCGGTGATTATTGTACCAATCGACCCAGCGCAGCGTTGCCATTTCCACGGCCGAAACGCTTGGCCATGATCGCTGCCGCCAGATGACCTCGGCCTTGTAAAGGCCGTTGATCGTCTCGGCTAAGGCGTTGTCGTAGGAATCACCTACGCTACCGACCGAGGGGACGAGTTTGGCCTCGGCCAAGCGCTGGGTATAGTTCATCGCAAGATATTGAACTCCCCTATCGCTATGGTGGATCAGTCCATCATCGGGATCTGGCCTGCGGGCATGAATCGCCTGCTCCAGGGCATCCAGAACGAAGCTGGCAGTGGCTGACGTGCTGACCTTCCATCCGACAATCCGCCGGGCAAAAGCATCAATCACGAAGGCGACATAGACGAAGCCTGCCCAAGTATGCACGTAGGTGAAATCGACGACCCACAGGGCGTTTGGCCGGCTGACGCGAAATGCCCGATTGACCTTGTCCAGCGGACACGGCGCCTTCGGGTTGCTGATGGTGGTGATCGTCTTCTTCCCACGACGGACGCCTGCCAGCCCCATGGCGCGCATTAATCGTTCCACCGTGCATTTCGCCACCATGATGCCTTCACGCCGCATCTGGTGCCAGACCTTGCGTGCGCCATAGAGACCGAAGCTGGCCTCATGGACCCGCTTGATCTGCTCCCTGATCTCGTCATCACGCTGCGCACGTGCTGGACGCCTGCCGGGATCGGCACTACGCGCGGCGTGTTCATGGTAGGAGGATGGGGCGATTGCCAGTTCCCGGCAGATCGGCTCGATACCCAAATCCTCGCGATGGACGTCGATGAACGCCATCATCATCTCCCGGGGCGGTCGAGCTCCGCCATCGCAAAATACGCAGATGCCTTGCGCAAAATCTCGTTGGCCCGGCGTAGTTCCTTCACTTCGCGCTCCAGCAATCTCAGGCGTTCCCGGTCATCCGCCGCCAGCGCCGCTGGCCCCGCTCGTCGGCTCGCCTCCTCGCGGCACCACCGGCGCAGCGTCTCCAGCGAGCAGCCGATCTTCGCCGCGATCGACTTCATCACTTCCCATTCCGAGCCGTACTCGGCCCGCTGCTCCACCACCATACGAACCGCCCGCTCGCGGACTTCAGGTGAAAATTTGTTGGTTGTCTTGCTCATAACGGATGCTCCTTCTCACAAGTTGGAGCCTCCTGGAAACCCGGGGCGCTTCACTTCGGCTTCGAGCACGCCTGACAGCGCGCGAAGCGTTTCGCCAATGGACCTGGCCCGCCTCTGGTGGCCGATGCCGTCGACCTCCCACACCACATGGCCGATGCGCTCTGCGATCTGCGTCCCCGCCGCCTTCGCAAGCTCCCGGATACGCGGAAGTGAGATCGCGTCCGGATCATAATGGATGCACAGCTGCGGCAGTGTGCCCGCTGACTCCTTGGTTACATGCACTTCAGCGACGCCGGGACGGCTTTCGATCAAGGATATCAGGCGCGAAACGCAGCCATCAGCCGTGTCGATGACTTCGGGGAGCAGCAGGGGGACATCGAGGCGGAGTTTTTCAATCATGACCATAATCCTGGTTGGGGCACGCTATCTTCGGTAAAAGCAGTTACCATCAGGGTGGATGCAGGCGTCCCTGCTTGCTGATCGTCCGAGTTCTCCTGCAGATCAGCGGTTTTTGATCGGCGCGTACCAGCTTCAACGTGTCTACGCCGGTTAGGCTGACGTTAAGCTTGTTGCCGACATAGGTCAGGCCCGTGTCGGGTGCGGTCAGCCGGATAGGCTTCTGATCCGGTAGGATGGCGAGATCTAGCGTCAGTCCGTCGACCAGGAAATCCCCATCGATCTGGGTGCCATCCTCGCAGACATAGAGATGCTCGCCCACTAACGCTGGCGTTGAATTACGATCATGGCGACTTTCATCACCGCCGCTATTCTGCTGACATCCCATCAGGCTGAGCATCAGAACTCCTCCAGTCAGGGAGAGACGGCTCAAACGATACTGTTTCAGGCGCATGTTGTTTCCCGGATCCGGAGGGTAAACTGTCGTCATGGGCGGCAATGGAGGCCGCCCATGACGCGGGCCGTTCTCACACACAGGGGTGGGTGCGGCGGCCAAACTGGTCATCAGTCAAACAGTTCACGCAGGAAGCCCTTGCGACGACCGTGGTGGCCGCCCCGAGATCCATGGCCGTCACCACGATCGCTTCCATGCTTTGAGCCGAACACACCAAGCGTGCTTTCACGCCGTTCGACCGGCTGAGTTTCGCTGATGCTGCGTTCGATGATCTTGTCGAGTTCGCCACGATCGAGCCAAACGCCACGACACTGGGGGCAATAGTCGATTTCGATGCCCTGCCGCTCGCTCATGAGCAGGTCGACTTTGCACACCGGACAGGGCAGTCCGTTCGAAGGGGTAGGGTTCGTCATGTCAGGCTTCCTTGATTTCTGGGCGGCCCTTGGCCTCCCGAATTTCGCTACGGGCATCCTTGAGGATCTCGATCCCGCCCTTGATGGCGATCAGCGCAGTCGCGACGCCAACGAGAAGATCCGGCCAGTTTGTGCCGAGCCACCAGACCAGCACGCCTGCGATCAGTATCCCGCCATTTGAGATGAAGTCGTTGAAGCTGAAGGTGGTCGCAGCACGCATGTTGACGTCGGGCTGCTCGAGCCGTTGCAGCAGCCTCAGGCAGATAAAGTTGACGACGGCTGCCACAGCCGACATCGCCATCATCGCTGTGCCGATCGGCTCGCTGCCATAAACATAGCGACGGCCGACATCGATAAGGATGCCGACTGCAAAGACCAGCAGCATGGAGCCGGAGAACATTGCCGCCCTGCTCTTCCACATGAGTCCTCGGCTCAAAGCTACAAGGCTCAGCGCATAGACGAGAGCATCCGACAGATTGTCGACGCCATTGGCGATGAGCGCGCTGGAGTCTCCAGTAAAGCCCACGACAAAGAAGGCAGCAGAGATGAGGACATTCAGGATCAGCACAATCCAGAGCGTCTTGCGTTCCATCCTCTGATCGCCGGAACGTACGGTCTCAACCATCGCTCTTCCCCCTGCCCTTGATCACGCTGAGCGAGCGCCGCTTGTGGCGATTGACTGGAGAGACTGCGCGGATCGTGCGCTTCACCGCCGCCATGAAACTCGCATCCTGCGTTCTCATTTGACGGCGAAGGCCTGTGGCTAGCGGGCGTGCCAACAATCCAAGGATACCCTTGCATTCGAAGCTATGCCGGACATGCAGACCGGTCTCATCCTCATAAATTTCATACCCCTCTTCGATGCTGAAAAGCGGCAATGTGGCTGCTCTCCAGCGGATGATATCGGGCTTATCATTGGCTACAATTCTGGCTTCCAGCGATGCCTGCTTGCCCATCAGCGTCCAGGTCATGTCGATCTTGTTCCCAAGTTCGACGACCCCCGCGCCAAAGCGATAGTGGGGATGCCATGCTTCATAGCGATTGAGGTCGGCCAACAGCGTCCACGCCCGCAAACGCGAGATCTGAGGACTGAACATGGTTTCCTCTCTCATCGGTCTGATCCTTTCCTTCGATCAGGAAGAGGCGGGAGGGCAGTTGCTGCCCTCCCGTCACATCAGTGCTGCGGTTGAACAGACGGGGAGACCTCGATCTCTGGATCATCCTCCTCGACCATCGTCGTGCGGCCGTATCGCGCGTAGAGCGTCGGCAGGACGAACAGGGTCAGGAGCGTCGCGGAGATCAGGCCGCCGATTACGACCGTCGCCAGCGGCTTCTGGACTTCGGCGCCAGCACCACTGCCCAGGGCCATCGGCACGAAGCCAAGGCTCGCAACCAGCGCCGTCATGACCACCGGCCTCAGACGCTGAAGCGCGCCCACCCGAGCGGCTTCGGCGCGGTCCATGCCGGTTCGCATGAGATCCTGAATGGAGGACACCATGACGAGGCCGTTCAGGACCGCGATGCCGGACAGCGCGATGAACCCGACCGCTGCGGAGATGGAGAAGTCCATGCCCCGCAAGAAGAGGGCCAGCACGCCACCCACCAGAGCGAGCGGAACGCCGGTGAACACGATCGCTGCATCACGGACCGACCCCAACGCTCCATAGAGGAGCAGCAGGATCAGGACAAAGCAGGCCGGGATCACCAGTTGCAGGCGTTCCTGAGCCGATGCCAGATTCTCGAACTGGCCACCCCATTCGAGATAACTGCCTGGAGGAAGACGCACTTCCTTACCAATGGCAGCCTGCGCATCTGCGACCACGCCGCCGACGTCACGCCCACGCACGTTCGCCTGGACGACGACGCGACGCTTGCCGTTCTCACGACTGATCTGGTTGGGACCGTCAACGACGCGGATATCCGCCACGCTGGCCAGCGGGACAAACTGCCCGCCCGGAGTCGGCACCTGAACCTGGCTCAGCAGCGATATGTCGGCGCGCTGCGCTTCGGAAAGACGGATCACCACCGGGAAACGGCGGTCGCCTTCGAAGATCATGCCCGACTGCTGGCCGCCCAGCGTTGCGTTCACGATGTCCTGCACGTCCTGAGCGGTAACGCCGAGGCGGGCCATGGCATCGCGATTGACGCGGATGTCGAGCATCGGAAGGCCCGTGGTCTGCTCGACCTTCACGTCAGCCGCCCCCTGCGTGCGGCGCAGGACGCTGGCGATCTTCTCCGCCGTCGCATTCATCGAGTTGAAGTCGTCGCCGAAGACCTTGACCGCGATATCACCGCGCACGCCGGCGATGAGCTCGTTGAAGCGCATCTGGATCGGCTGAGTGATCTCGTAGGCGTTGCCCGGGAATTTGGCGAGCTCACCCTCGATCCGAGAGATGAGTTCCTCCTTCTTCAGGCTGGGGTCCGGCCATTCCTTCCGGTCCTTGAGGATGACGAACATGTCCGTGGCATTTGGCGGCATCGGGTCGGATGCCAGTTCGGCCGTACCCGTCTTGGAGAAGACGAACTTCACCTCCGGCTGCTTCGACATCATCTGTTCAAGCGGCACCTGCATCGCCTGGCTCTGCTGTACCGACGTCGCCGGAATACGCAGGGCCTGGATCAACAGGTCGCCCTCATCGAGCTGCGGCAGGAAAACCTGTCCCAGAGACATGAAGGCCAGGATTGCAAGGACGAAGCCGCCGACACCCGCGCCGACAGTGACGACAGGCCGCTTCATCGCCCGGTCGAGACCGGGTTCGTAGCGGGCCTTGAGCCAGCTCATGATCCGTCCTTCCTTCTCTTCGATCCGCTTGGACAGCCACAGGGCGATCGCGGCGGGAACAAAGGTCAGGGAGAGGATAAAGGCGCAGACCAGCGCGATGATGACGGTAAGCGCCATCGGCACGAAGGTCTTGCCCTCGACACCGGTCAGGGTGAGGAGCGGCACATAAACGAGGATGATGATCGCCTGGCCATAGACCGACGGCTTGATCATCTCCCGGGCAGCAGAAGCGACCGTATCCAGCCGTTCCTTCACGGTGAGCAGACGCCCTTCGTGATGCTGATGCTCAGCCATGCGTCGCAGGGCATTTTCGACGATAATGACGGCGCCATCGACAATGAGGCCAAAGTCGAGCGCGCCAAGGCTCATGAGGTTCGCTGACACCCCGGCACGCAACATGCCAAAGCCGGTCAGCATCATGGTCACCGGGATGATGACGGCGGCGATCAGCGCGGCACGGAAGTTGCCGAGCAGCAGAAACAGCACCACGATGACAAGGACCGCGCCTTCGCCCAGATTCTTGGCGACCGTCTTGATGGTCGAGTTCACCAGCGCCGTACGGTTCAGCACAGGCTGGACGATTACGTCTGGCGGCAGTGAGGCGTTGATCTCCTCCAGCCGGTTGGCGACTGCGGTCGCGACGGTGCGGCTATTCTCGCCGATCCGCATGATGGCGGTGCCGACGACGACCTCAGTTCCGTTTTCGGACGCCGACCCCATGCGAATCGCCTGACCGGTACGAACAGATGCAACCTGACCAAGGGTGATGGGTACACCTTCCCGGGTGGCCACCACGATCTTGGAAAGTTCGTCGGCGTTACGGACAAGAGCGTCCGCACGGACTGCCAGACCTTCGCCATTGCGATTGACGAAGCCGCCACCGACGCTGTTGTTGTTGCGTTCGAGGGCTGTGCTGAGCTGCGTCAGCGTGATCCCCATCGAAGCCAGGCGCTGGACGTCGGGCACGACGAGGAACTGCTTGGCATAGCCGCCAATCGAATCGACGCCGGCCAAGCCCTGAGTGTTCTTCAGCAGCGGCGAAACGATCCAGTCCTGCGCGGTACGCAGGTAGGTCGCCTTGTCGGTGTCGTTCGTCAGCCGTTCGCCTTCCGGCGTGATGTAGCTGCCATCGGGCTGCATGCCGGGTTCACCCGGCTGGTGCTTGTCGTCCTTGCGATGCTCCAGACGGACGGTCCACATATAGACCTCGCCCAGACCGGTGGCGATCGGGCCCATTTCGGGCGTTACGCCATCGGGCAAGTTCTCGGACACGCCTGTCAGGCGCTCGCCGACCTGCTGGCGGGCGAAAAAGATATCCGTCTGATCGGAGAAGACCGCCGTCACCTGCGCGAAACCATTGCGGCTAAGCGAACGGCTATATTCGAGGCCCGGAATGCCGGCGAGCGCAGTCTCGATCGGGAACGCCACCTGCTTTTCGACCAGTTCGGGCGAAAGCGCGGGCGCACGGACGTTGATCTGCACCTGATTGTTGGTGATGTCCGGCACTGCGTCGATAGGCAGGCGAGACAGGGCGGCGGCGCCGATCACGGCGGCAATGGCGGTCAGCAGCAGGACGAGCCAGCGCTTGTGAACCGCCCATGTTACGATTGGGGCGATCATCGGCTCAGTCCTCCGCGGCTTCGCTCTTGCCGAGTTCGGCCTTGAGCGTGAAGCTATTGACGGTGGCGATCTCCTCGGTGCCCTTCAGGCCCGACTTGATGATCACGCTGTCGCCGGCACTGTCGCCCAATTGGACGGCGGTTGCCTGGAACCCGGTCTTGGTCCGGACGAAGACGACCGACCGGCTCTCTTCCGTCTGCACGGCAGTCAGCGGCACACGGATCGCGCCATCGCCGCCGCTGCCGGTGAGCGCGACCGATGCCGTAACCGGCTCGCCGACGCGCCAGAGGCCATCACGATTGTCGAGAGTCGCGATGACGGGAACCAGTCGCGTATTGGCATCGAGCGCCGGCGACACGAACGTCACCTTCGCGGTCGCCTGTCGACCAGCTGCCTTGATATTCACCGTTGCGCCCGGACGCACCCGGCCCGCATCCTGCGGCTGCAGGTTGAGCGAAAGCGACACGCTCGAAAGGTTGGCGACGCGGAACAATTCAGCATCCGCCGCGACCGTCTGCCCCAGCACCACGCTGCGGCCGATAACCTGACCCGACATAGGCGCCACGATGCCGATGCGATTGAGGCCGCCGCCACCCGTGCCCGCAGCAGAAACCTGCTGCTGCGCCAGACGAAGGGCGATGCGGGCTTCGGTCGCTGCGGTGCGTGCAGCGATGAGATCCTGCTCAGGCGAGACGCGCTGCGAAAACAGACGCTGTTCGCGGGCGAGATTGCTGTTCGCCAGAGACAGCCGTGCGCGAGCAGCTTCGGTCTCGGCGTTGAGCGAGGCGGCCTCGCGGCTCTCGATCACGGCAAGCGTCTGGCCGCGACCGATCGACTGCCCAAGGTTACGGGTCAGCGAAACCACGCGGCCACCGATCGCGGCCGATACCACCTGCGTGCCCTGAGGGTCGCCATCGATGGTAGCGGGGAGCTCGATCGTGCCCGAGCCGCCCATCATCGGGCGCGCCGTCTGAATGCCAGCCGATGCGATCTGATCGGCCGAGAGCGTGATCTTGCCCTCTTCGGCTTTATCCCCTG
Organism: Sphingobium sp. SA2; assembly: GCF_032227065.1. NCBI lineage: Bacteria > Pseudomonadati > Pseudomonadota > Alphaproteobacteria > Sphingomonadales > Sphingobiaceae > Sphingobium > Sphingobium sp. SA2. The sequence goes on along the minus strand of NZ_JAPMXX010000006.1, from coordinate 1,407,423 downwards.
TCTTTGCTTCAGCAGCGGGCGCCGCCTCGTTGGTCGGGTTCTCCTCGGCACCGCTTCCGCAAGCGGCGAGCGCCAGCATCAGGGACAGGGGCAAGGCGGCGTAGATGATCTTCTTGGATGTCATGGATCAGTTCCCCTGTTCCGGCGCGGGCGCTGTCAGGCGCTCCAGTTGCGCGCGGGCATTCTGATAAGAGGCAAGTGCGTCGATGGCGGCGAGGCGCGTCTGGGCCAGCGTGCGTTCGGCATCGAGCAGATCGAGCTGGCCGAACTTGCCTTCGCGATAGCCGATGCGCGCAATACGGGCTGCTTCCTGGGCCGCCTCAAGGGCAGGACCAATAGCCGTCTGTGCAGTGACTGCGGCATTCGATGCCGATGTCTGCGCGTCGGTGATTGCCTGCTCGACATCGAGCACTGTCATCCGCTTCTGGGCTTCCACCTGATTGCGCTGCGCGCGAGCCTGCGCGACAGCTGCCTTGCCCGAATTGAAGATCGGGATCGGCATCGTGACCGTGAAGATCAAGGCCGTGTCGTTGGTGGCTGACAGCCTGCGTAAACCGGGGCCAGCTTCGAGATTGGGGACTCGTTGAGAATTGGCGAGTCGAACATTGGCATCAGCCACGGCAAGGTCCGCATCTGCGGCCGCCAGGGCCAGCGTACCTACCGCGCTCGGTGGGACTTCGGGACCATAACCACGTGGCAAACGCTCCAACCAGGCCGTATCGAGCGGTCCGCCCATCGGTTGCCCAATCCGACGCTCGAGATTGGCGCGGCTGGCCTGTGCCAGCCGGATAGTCCGAACCAGTTCGGCATCGGCGTTGATCTTCGCGACATTGGCGCGCTGCTCCTCGATTGGAGAGGCCCGCCCGGCCTTTACCCGTACACTCGCAGCGTTCGCGGCGTCGCCGGCTATGCGCGCCTGATCGCGCGCCGTCTGGACACGCCGTTCGGCAGCAGCCGCTTCGATATACAGCTGCGTGACCTGCAGCCTGATGTCTGCCTGCGTGATCGCCGAGACTAGCAGCGCCTTGTCGGTCTGGGCATTAGCGACCGCGATGCGTGCGGACCGCTTGCCACCCAGTTCTATGGGAACAGCCATGCTGACCGTCGACTCGGCGCTACCAACGCCGCGATACGGTCCGCTTCCTGCGATATTCTCCACCTGCGTCTGCACGGTGGGATTGGGACGAAGACCAGCGACGGTACGTGCGGCGCGGGCCGCTTCGACATTGGCCTGCGCGGCTTCAGCCGCCGGGGCGCTGCCACCAGCGGCGGCAACCGCCTGATCAAGCGTATAGGGTGATGCCCCCGCTACCGCAGCGGGCATCTCCTGTGCCTGCGCCACAGCGACGCAGGACACGGCAGCCAATAAGGCTGCAATGGATCGGAACATGAATAGGAATCCTGAACACGAGTCATGGACGACCGGCGGCCTGAATTCAGGCGCAACGGTCCACTATGGCTCTGTCAGGCTATGGGTGGGCGTAGGTCGGGACCGATGGCCCAGCGCTTGGACGGGATCGGCGCAGGAATGAACGCAGGAGCGTTCACCGCGGAGGGGAGCACATCATCGCTGGCCGAAGCCGGCACAAACGCCGGAGCGCCCTGACAACCACCATGATGGTGCGGCATGCCCTTGTCGGCATCACCCTGCGTCTGGTCGGCATCGCCATCGCTATGCACGTAACCGGAGCATTCGATCGTGGGCGCCTGAGCGTTAGGAACTTCCTGAGCATGCACCATCGTCGTCGTCAGCATGGACAACGAAATCAGGCAGAGCAGGAAACGTCCCAAGCGGCGCATGACAGGCTACATAGTAGGCTTTCCGCAGAATGTCATCTGCAAAAGTAAAATCGCGGCATATTGGACTGTTTCTGAATGTTACATCAGATCATTGTGCCATGATAGCGCACTGATACACCATATCATCACGGATTAACTTTACCTAAACTATGATGCGATCGAATATACATCATGGCGCCGATAAGTATCATTCGAATAAATTTACATACCAGCCCAGACACAAGGCGCAATTTGCCAAAATAGCCAACCCCCGTCTTATGGGCATTACAGAACCATCGGAATAACACAGCACATCAGGCAGAGGCTTTGTGAGGCCGCTTCATCGGCAATGCCTACATGGACCTCAGAAGCGCTCCGTCATTCGTCATCATTGATATGATGCCGCTGAGCGCCGAACGTGTCCGCGATCTACCCCGGACCTCGCCGCGATCTTCGTGAATCTGATTTGTCGGCATGGCCGCCAGCGACACTTGTCCGCCAGCAGACCCCTTTGCCGCGCCCATAAAACAAGGATCGGAGCAGAAGTTGACAATGCCCCCCTTCCAGAGGAGCAGAAGTTGAAAATCAGCCGTGATCCTCTGATGACAAAAGCACCGGAAACTCTGGGGGGTCAGGAGCAGTCTTGCTGACAACCGACACCACCCATGACCATGAGCAGCGCCATTCCGACGATGGTGAGCAGCAGCGAGAACCAGAGAAAGCCGAAATCGGGCTTGTCGGGATCGTGGCTCATGGGATTTTCCTTAAGGCGGGACGGCGGTTGCCGCCCCGCCTGTTCAGATCACAGGATCGACTGGCCGGTCTTGGCCCAGTCGGCGGCGAAGCCTTCGAGCCCCTTGTCGGTCAGCACATGCTTGGACAGCATGCGGATGACGGCGGGCGGCGCGGTCATGACGTCGGCGCCGATGCGCGCGCTTTCCAGCACATGGATGGGATGGCGGACGCTGGCGACCAGGATTTCGGTGTCGAAGCCATAATTGTCGTAGATCAGGCGGATGTCCTGAATAAGCGCCATGCCGTCGAAGCCATTATCATCATGGCGGCCAACGAAGGGCGAGATGAAGGACGCGCCGGCCTTGGCCGCGAGCAGCGCCTGATTGGCGGAGAAGCAGAGCGTGACGTTGACCAGCGTGCCCTCGTCGGTCAGCGCCTTGCAGGTCTTGAGCCCGTCGATGGTCAACGGCACCTTGATGCAGACATTGTCCGCGATTTTGCGCAGGACTTCTGCTTCTTTCATCATCGTCTCATGGTCGAGCGCGACTACTTCGGCGGAGACGGGGCCGTCGACCAGGCCACAGATTTCTTCGACCACTTCGAGGAAGGCGCGGCCCGACTTGTGGATCAAGGACGGGTTGGTGGTGACGCCATCGAGCAGGCCGGTAGCGGCCAGGTCGCGAATGTCGGCGGTGTCGGCGGTGTCGACAAAGAATTTCATGGGTCTAACGCTCCGGGGATGAATGAGTCGGTCCCCTTTAGCCGCTGGCCGCCGGTTTCGCCATCGTCGGCGGCGCAGGGCGGCAATTGCAACAAAGCAGCAACATGCCTAAGCCGCGGGCACCCAGCCAAAGGATATGCCATGATGCTGTGCCGCCTGATTATTGCCGTGTCAGTGTTGGCCATGCCGTTGCCCGTTCATGCGGCGACACAGGAAAGCCAGGCGTGGCTGACCGAGATGGTGACGATCAAGGTGGGTCCGGCGGACATCATCACGATCGATTCGAGCCAGCGCGCGCGGTCGGACAGTCGGAGCGGCGGCGAGCAGTTTCTCAGCCGGATCGCCATCGACCACCGCATCGCCCCGGCCGTGCAACTGGGTGGCGGCTTTGCCTATCTCAAGAGCGAGGAGGACGAAGAATTGCGATTGTTCCAGCAAGTAACACTGACCAAGGGCATCTGGATGGCGCGCACCCGGATGGAGCAGCGTTTCTTCGATACCGTCGATGCGCCGGTGTGGCGGCTGCGCCAACGGCTGCAGGCGAGCGTCCCGATCGATACGGCCAAGCAATGGAGGGTGATCGCCGCGACCGAAATCTTCTTCCATCTCAATCGCGGGCGGCCAAGCGACAAGACCGGCCTGGCGACGATGCGCCACCAGATCGGCCTGCGTCATCCGATCGCCAAGGGGGTCGATGCGCAGCTTCTCTACATGCGGCAGCAGAATTTTCGCGATGGGCGGCCCGATGTCGTATCGCATGTGCCGTGGCTGACGCTGAGCTGGCGGATCTGACGCACGGCATTTGCGTGGCGGGCGGGAGGGGCTAAGGACGGTCCCATGTCCCGCGCCCGTGTCCTCCTGCTCAATGCCGCCCTGGGGCCGCTCGACTATCGCGTGCCGCACGGGATGAACGTGAAACCCGGCAGCGTCGTCGTCGCGCCGCTGGGGCCGCGCCAGTTGGTGGGCGTGGTGTGGGAGGAAGAGAGCTTCCCCGATGTGAAGAGCGTGGGCGACAACCGGCTGCGCAACTTGCTCGAACTGGTCGATGCGCCGCCCCTGCCCGCGCCGCTGCGCCGCCTGATCGAATGGACGGCGGATTATTATCTGAGCCCGCCCGCCGCGGTGCTGCGGATGGCGCTGGCGTCGATGGCGGCGCTGGAGGGGACGCGCACCGTCATCGAATATAAGGCGACCGGCGCCGTGCCGGAACGGATGACCGAGCAGCGCGCGCAGGCGCTGGAGCGGATCGGCGAGCGGCAAGGGCTGGTGCGCGAACTGGCGATGATCGGCGGGGTCAGCGACGCGGTGATCCGTGGCCTCATCAATCAGGATGTGTTCGAGGCCGTCGAGGTCAGCGTCGATACGCCCTTTCCCCTGCCCGACCCCGATCATGCGCCCCCTGCCTTGTCGGACGCGCAGATGGCGGCGGCGACCACCATGGCCGATGCGGTGCGGGCACACGACTTCGCGCCCTTCCTGCTCGACGGCGTCACTGGGTCGGGCAAGACCGAGGTCTATTTCGAGGCGATTGCGGCCGCCATGCGGGCGGGGCGGCAGGTACTGGTGCTGCTGCCTGAAATCGCGCTGACCGAGCCGTTTCTGGAGCGGTTCGAAAAGCGGTTCGGCACGGTGCCGGTCAATTGGCATAGCGGGCTGCGCCAGACCGAGCGGCGGCGGGCGTGGCGGGCCATTGCAGCAGGCGAAGCGCAGGTGGTGGTGGGTGCCCGGTCGGCGCTGTTCCTGCCCTATCCCAATCTTGGCCTCATCGTCGTCGATGAGGCGCATGAGGCCAGCTTCAAGCAGGAGGATGGCGTCCATTATCACGCGCGCGACGTGGCGGTGATGCGCGGCCTGATCGAGAAATTCCCGGTCATCCTGGCATCCGCCACCCCCGCGATCGAAACGCGGCATCAGGTGGAACTGGGCCGCTATGCCGAGATCAAATTGCCGTCGCGCTATGGCGGGGCGGAAATGCCGCATATCGAGGGCATCAACCTGCTCACCGATCCGCCCGAGCGCGGGCGCTGGATCGCCCCGCCTCTGGTCAAGGCGATCGACGAGACGATGGCAAAGGGCGAGCAGAGCCTGCTCTTCCTCAACCGGCGTGGCTATGCGCCGCTGACACTGTGCCGCCATTGCGGCTATCGCTTCCAATGCCCCAATTGCACCGCCTGGATGGTCGAGCATCGGCTGTCGCATCGGCTGGCCTGCCATCATTGCGGCCATGTCGTGCCCGCGCCGCGTTTCTGCCCGGACTGCAAGGAAGAGGACAGCCTGGTCGCCTGCGGGCCGGGGGTCGAGCGGATCGCGGACGAGGTGAAGGCGCTGTGGCCGCTGGCCCGGATTGCGATCGCTACGTCGGACACGCTGTTTTCGCCCGCCAAGGCCGCCGATTTCGTCAAGTCGGTGGAGGCGGGCGAAATCGACATCATCGTCGGCACGCAGTTGGTCACCAAGGGCTATCATTTCCCCAACCTGACGCTGGTGGGGGTGATCGACGCCGATCTGGGGCTGGAGGGCGGCGACCTGCGCGCGGCCGAACGGACCTTCCAGCAGATCGTCCAGGTCGCGGGGCGTGCGGGGCGCGGTGCCAAGCCGGGGCGGGTATTCATCCAGACGCGGATGCCAAGCAGCGAAGTCATCCAGGCGTTGATCGATGGCGATACCGAGCGATTCTATGCGGTGGAAACCGAGCATCGGCGACGGGCCAACGCACCGCCCTTTGGCCGCTTTGCCGCAATCATCATTTCGAGCGAGGATGCCGACGAAGCCGCGCAGGTCGCCCGGCTGATCGGCAAGTCCGCGCCGATTATTGAGGGGATGCGGGTCTATGGCCCGGCCCCGGCCCCGCTGTCGGTATTGCGCGGGCGGCATCGCCACCGGTTGCTGATTCACGCCACGCGGCAGGTGGATATCCAGTCCGCGATCCGTGAGTGGCTAAGCCAGATCGTGTGGAAATCAGGGACACGGGTGGCGGTGGACGTCGATCCCTACAGCTTCATGTGATGGAGACACCCTGCCGCAACCTCTGTGCGCTGGATGCGGCGCGCGCGACCTGCACCGGTTGCGGCCGGACGATCGACGAGATCGTCCATTGGCGCAGCATGACCGACGCGCAGCGCGCCGCCGTCATGACGCGGGTGCAGGACTTTGCGCCTTCGCCGCATCCTTCGGCTTTTTCGCCGCCTCCGCGTCGAACTGAGCCTTCATCCTGAGCGCATTTTCGCGCATCCCGGATTCATGGGGCGAATAGGCGATCGGATCGAGCAGGGTCGAGGCGCTGGCATAGTCACCCCTAAAAGCCATCGCCTGAGCAAAATTGAAGCGATAGCCGGGGTTTTGCGGTAGCAGGCTGAACGCCTTGTAGAGACCGTCATAGCCAAGGTCCGGCATCTTGCCGCCCCGCATCGCATGATAGCGATAGAAGAGCGCGAGCGGCACCGGGTCCTCGGTATCAGCGCGGTTGGCGCGCACGATCGCCGTCAGCGCAGCCTTCCAGTGGTCCGCCTTGTCGCTGTCATTGGCGCGTTCCAGCAACACTTCTGCGCGAACAGCTTGGGCGCGCGCGGATTGGGGGTTGCTGGCGATGGCGCGGTCAGCGGCGGCCAGCGCTGCGTCTGCCTGATCCGCCTTCCATTCCGCTTCCGCGAGCAACGCCTGCGCATAGGCGTCGCCGGGATATTGGTCGGCAATGGCGCGGATAGCCGCGACAATGCCGGGCAGGTCTTCCGTCTTGGGGCGGTGGGTCAAGCGTAGCTCATCCTCGACCAAAGCCGCCTGCGCTGGGTCAACAGCGGTCACGGTAATCGCTCCGATCGCCATATCCTTGGGCGTGAGCACGCTGATGAAATGCTTTTTACGCATATAGGCTTTGAGGTCTTTTTCGAGACCGTCCAGCCCGCCCTCAAAATAGTGCGCCACATCGCCGTCCGTCGTGCCCTTGGCGATCTCTGTCAGATAGCGGTTGATCTCCGCCTTCCGATTCGACGCGTGCTGAAAATAGAAATGGGTCAGCAACCAGGCGGTGCCATAGAAGCGATCGCCGTCTCGCAGGTTCAGTCCCTTGGTTTCGCGCGCCAGCAGTTGCGTCAGGGGATAGGGCTGGCCCAGCACGAGGCCCGGCACCCGCGCCATCGGGATATGGCCGAACTCGATCGATCCGTTTTTGGGGAACTTCACGACGGAGAAAAATTCGGCAAACCCCTCCACGAACCAGGCAGGGTAGGCGGCTGGAAAATAGTGCAGCATGAAATGATGGGCATATTCGTGGAAAAGAATTTCCTCCGCCCCTATGCCGAAACGACCGCTTTTCGTTTCGCGTGAGAGGAAGGCGTAGGCGTTCCGTTGCGACGTGGTGTAAAAGCCCTTGAGATTGCGGTTGCCCGCCAGATCCTGCACCTTGCGGTCGTTGGACAAGAGGTAGACTTTGACCGGACTGCCCTGTTGCCGATCCGTGACGCCATAGAGGCGGCGCAGGAGGAAATCGAACTTCTCCAGACGTTCGGCAAAGCCGCGCAGCGTTTCGTCCTTGCCCTCGCTGTAAACGGTGAAATGGTCGGTCTTTGCCTGCCACCAGGTCGCGTGTGCGACGCCGGGCAGCGCGAGCATCATCGTCGCCAGCGCTTTCAACCAGAATCGCATCCTATCCCCCATTTGGCCCAGCCTTCAGAGTGGCCGAGCGATGGCACGAAGGAAAGATACAATCGGCCCGCTACTCGCCCTTTTCGCGAGCGAGCAGCGCCTGCTTGCGGTCCAGTCCCCAGGCATAGCCGCCCAGCGTACCATCGCTGCGCAGGACGCGGTGGCAGGGGATGAGGACCGCCAGCACATTGTCGCCACAGGCGCTGCCCGCCGCGCGGACGGCTTGCGGGCGACCGATGGCGGCCGCGACCTCGCTATAGCTGCGCGTTTCGCCCGGCGGGATGGCGCGCAGCGCGGCCCAGACGGCCTGTTGGAACGCGGTGCCGCACACGTCGATCGGCAAATCGGGCGTTTCGCCGGGGTGATCCACCAGCGCCACGACGGCTTGCGCCAATTGGTCGAGAGTGGCGTCGGCAGGCTGGAGATCGGCGTTGGGGAAGCGGGCGCGCAGTTCGGGCTCGCCCTCGCCGAAGCTGATACGGCACAGGCCGCGCGCCGTCGCCGCGACCAAAAGCGGTCCCAGGCTGCTGTCGATCGTGCGCCAGCGGATCAGCGCGCCGCGCCCCCCATCCTTCCAGGCGCTGGGCGTCATGCCGAGATGGCGGTCGGCGTCGGCATAAGCGCGGCTCGGCGCATTATAGCCCGCTGCATAGATGGCGCTCGTCACGCTGCCAGGCGAATCAAGCGCCGCCTTTAGTCGGTCGGCGCGCAGGGCGCGGGCATAGGCGGCGGGGGTTAGGCCCGTCTCGCGCTTGAACAGGCGGTGGAAATGATGCGGGGCATAGCCGACATGAGCGGCGATCGCTTCCAGCCGGGGCGCGTCCTCCGCCGCTTCGATCAGCGCGCACGCCGCCGCGACGGCGATTCGGTCGCGGCCAACCTCGTCCGGGCGGCAACGCAGGCAGGCGCGGAACCCTGCTGCCCGCGCGGCCTCCGGGTCTGGCAGGAAGCGCATATTCTCGCGTTTGGGATGGCGGGCAGCGCAGCTTGGCTTGCAATAAATGCCGGTAGTGGCGACGCAGCCGACGAAGCGGTCGTCCATGGTGCGGTCGCGCGCAACGAAGGCGGCCCAGCAGGTCGCATCGTCAGGCATGGAGTCGGCAAGGGCGGTCATCAGGGTCATGCCTATGGAATAGACGCTGGCGCTTGGCCATGCTTCCCGCGTCTTGCTTTCAAACCATTGCGGCATTTCCCGATTGCGCCGCGCCCGCCATCCAATATGTATGCCCGCTCATGATCGCCCTCCTCCGCCGCTTCGCCCTGCTGATCGCGCTTTTTGTGCCAGCAACGTCCCACGCCGAACAGCAGGATATTGCTGCGGCGGCGCGCGGGGTGGTGCGGGTGGTGCTGGTCGCGACCGACGGCAGCGAAGCCTATTTCGTCGGCCATGGCAGCGGCCTGGCGGTCGCGCCCGACAAGATATTGACCAACGCCCATGTTGTCGAACTGGCGCGCGAGGAGAAGAATCTGGTCATCGGCGTGATCCCGTCGGAGGGCACCAAGACCTATGGCGGGCGCATCATCGCCTTTTCGCCGGGTAACGACCTTGCCCTCATTCAGCTTGAGGAAGGCAGCCTGCCGGTCAGCACTTTTTACGCCGGGGCGATATCGGACGGGCAGCATGTCACCGCGATCGGCTATCCCGGCACGGTCGATCGGGCGCAAGGGCTTGGCCTCAAGCAATTGGTAGAGCCGCTGGCGACGGTGAAGACCAGCGGCACTGTGTCGGCGGGGCGCGCGAGCCAGAGCTTCGAAACGGTATTGCACACAGCACCTTTGGCCGCGGGCAATAGCGGCGGGCCGCTGGTGGACGATTGCGGCCGGGTGCTGGGGGTCAACAGTTTCGGCTCGATTTCGGACGGCAATGACGCCGAATTCGGCTTCGCCGTGTCGTGGCGCGAGATCGCCTCTTTCCTGCGGCAGGCCGGCGTCGCGTCGTTACGCACCGTCGTCCCCTGCCGGTCGATGGCGGAGGCGGACGCCGCCGAAGCATCGATCACCCAGCGCGAATCGCAGGCCAGCGAGCAGAAGAACCGGGCCAGCGCCGATGCGCGCGAGCAAGCGATGATGCGCGCGCGCGACGCCGCCGAGCGCGATGTCATCACCGCGCGCGAAAACGCCATGGCGGGAGCGGCCGTGCTGCTGGCACTCGCGGTGCTGGGGTTGGGCGCAGGCGGTCTATTCTACAGCCAGGGCAAGGAAAAGCCCGCCATATGGGGCATTGGCGGCGGCGGGGCGTTGCTGTTCGCCGCCCTGGCCCTGTTCGTGTTCAAGCCGAGTTTCGACACGATCGAAGAACGCACGGCCCTGCCACAGGACAAGAGCATTACCGGCAATGGTGCCTATGCCTGGGCCGGGGACAATATCTGCCGGGTCGACCTGCAGCGCAGCCGCCTCACCGTATCGCAGCCCAATGATATCGGGTTCAACTGGGCCGAAGGTGGCTGCGTCGATGGCGACACGCAATATGTCGCGAGTGGGACCAAATGGCAGCGCGCCAGCATCCCTGCGCAGGGCAATTTCGTGACCATGAGCGCGTTCGATCCGGTCAGCGGCACCCTGCGCGTGCAGCGCTGGCTGCCCGACATGGAGAACATGGCCAAGGCGCGCGCGCTGCTGGGCGACAAGCCTTTCCCCGGTTGCGGCAGTGACCCAGAAGCCCTGGCGCGCATCGCCACGCTGCAATCGGACCTGACCGCGCTGCTGCCCGCCCAGCCCAATGAGCGGATCGTCTATCATTGCCAGAAGGGACGGCTTGCCCCGGCCGAAGCGGCGCAATAGCCGATTCGCGCGGGCGATAAAAACTCAGGCAAATGGCGCGCCCTTCCGACTAATGATGGAATCGCGCACCATGACTTGCATAGTCATAATCGCGCTGCTAACCGGCCCGACAACAAGGGGGACGGGCGTAACTGCTCCCCTCTCTTTTTGCATGACCGGCAAATCACCTGCCAGGGAAGTCAACGGAGGACGGCAAGCGCGTGGAGACTAATGGCGGCATACAGGCCAGCCTCAGCGGCCGCTACGCGGTGGCGCTGTTCGATCTGGCTCGCGACGCGAACGCGCTCGACACGGTGGCGCAAAGCCTGTCCGGGTTGAAGGCGGCTATCGCCCAATCCCCTGATTTCAAGGGCCTTATCAACAGCCCCGTGCTGAGCCGGGACGCATCGGGCAAGACGATCGCGGCCGTGGCATCCGCCATGGGCATCGATCCGCTGACGACAAAATTTCTGGGCGTGCTCGCGCAGAACCGTCGCCTCAGCCAATTGGGCGCGGTCATCCGCACCTATGAAACGCTGCTGTCGAATCACAAGGGCGAGGCCCGCGCCGAAGTGACGAGCGCGCATCCGCTCGACGCGCAGCAGATCGCCGCGCTGGCACAAAATCTGCGCGCCCGCGTCGGCCGCACCGTTGCCGTCGATGCCAAGGTCGACCCCGCGATCCTGGGCGGGCTGGTCGTCAAGATCGGCAGCCAGATGATCGACAGCTCCATTCGTACCCGTTTGAATAGTCTCGCTATGGCGATGAAAGGCTGAACATGGATATCAACGCCGCAGAAATTTCGAAGGTCATCAAGGACCAGATCGCCAATTTCGGCACCGAAGCGCAGGTCAGCGAAGTCGGTTCCGTTCTGACCGTGGGTGACGGCATCGCCCGCGTCCATGGCCTCGACAACGTCCAGGCGGGCGAAATGGTCGAATTCGCCAACGGGATTCAGGGCATGGCGCTGAACCTGGAAGCCGACAATGTCGGTGTCGTGATCTTCGGGTCCGATAGCGAGATCAAGGAAGGCGACACCGTCAAGCGCACCGGCACCATCGTCGATGTGCCCGTCGGCAAGGGCCTGCTGGGTCGCGTCGTGGACGGCCTTGGCAATCCCATCGACGGCAAGGGTCCGATCGTGTCCGACCAGCGCATGCGCGTCGAGCGCAAGGCGCCCGGCATCATCCCGCGCACCTCGGTCCATGAGCCCGTGCAGACCGGCCTCAAGGCCATCGACACGCTCGTCCCCGTCGGCCGTGGCCAGCGCGAACTGATCATCGGCGATCGCCAGACCGGCAAGACCGCCGTCGCGATCGACACCTTCATCAACCAGAAGACCGCGAATGCGGGCGATGACGAGAGCAAGAAGCTCTATTGCATCTATGTCGCGATCGGCCAGAAGCGCTCGACCGTGGCGCAGATCGTCAAGCAGCTCGAAGAAAATGGCGCGATGGAATATTCGATCGTCGTCGCCGCGACCGCTTCCGAGCCTGCCCCGCTCCAGTATCTCGCGCCCTATACCGGCGTGACCATGGGCGAATATTTCCGCGACAACGGCATGCACGCCGTCATCGTCTATGACGATCTGTCCAAGCAGGCCGTAGCCTATCGCCAGATGTCGCTGCTGCTGCGTCGTCCTCCGGGCCGCGAAGCCTATCCCGGCGACGTTTTCTATCTGCACAGCCGCCTGCTTGAGCGCGCCGCCAAGATGAACAGCGACAATGGCTCGGGCTCGCTGACCGCACTGCCGATCATCGAAACCCAGGCGGGCGACGTGTCGGCCTATATTCCGACCAACGTGATTTCGATCACCGACGGCCAGATCTTCCTCGAAACCAACCTCTTCTACCAGGGTATCCGCCCGGCCATCAACGTCGGCCTGTCGGTGTCGCGCGTCGGTTCCGCCGCGCAGACCAAGGCGATGAAGAAGGTGTCCGGCTCGATCAAGCTGGAGCTGGCGCAATATCGCGAAATGGCGGCATTCGCCCAGTTCGGTTCGGACCTTGATGCCTCGACGCAGAAGCTGCTGAACCGGGGTGCGCGCTTGACCGAGCTGCTCAAGCAGGCGCAATTCTCGCCCCTGCCGTTTGAAGAGCAGACCGCGTCGATCTTCGCTGGCACCAACGGCTATCTCGACGGCATCGCCGTCAGCGACGTGAACCGCTATGAAGAGATGATGCTGGGCTATCTGCGCCACGAACATGCCGACGTGCTGGGCATGATCCGCGATACCAAGGATCTGGGTGACGAAGCCAAGAGCAAGCTCAAGGCCGCGCTCGACAGCTTCGGCAAGACGTTCGCCTAATGGCTTTGGCCTATCTCGCCAAGATCAGCCTCAAGCCCGACTGCTTCGATGAAGCCTGTCGGGCCGTAGGGTCGATCGTTGCCGAGACTCGGTCGGAAACGGGGTGCGAGCGTTTCGATCCCCATCCGGCTGCGGACGGGTCACCGACGATCTTCATCTACGAGCGCTGGGCTGACAAGGCAGCGTTCGAGATGCATCACGCGCAACCCTACACGCGCGCGGTGTTCAAGAGCTACGAGGACTGGCTCGCTGCGCCAGTCGATATGACCGAACTCGCTGATGGACTGACGTGAAATGGCAAGTCTGAAAGAACTGAAGATCCGGATCGGGTCGGTCAAATCGACCCAGAAGATCACCAAGGCGAAGCAGATGGTCGCCGCCGCGAAGCTGCGCAAGGCGCAGGCCGCAGCGGAGGCCGCGCGTCCCTATAGCAGCCGTCTGGAAGCCGTAGTCGCCAGCCTTGCCTCGAAGATCGCGGGCGGTTCGGGCGAAGGCGCGTCGCCGCTGCTGGCGGGCACCGGCAAGGATGAAGTGCATCTGCTGGTCGTCGCCAACTCCGACCGTGGCCTTGCAGGCGCGTTCAACGCGAACATCGTCAAGGCCGCGCGGGTCAAGGCGGATGCCCTGATCGAGCAGGGCAAGACGGTGAAATTCTACCTGATCGGGCGCAAGGGTCGTCCGGTGATCAATCGCCTCTACCCCGGTGCGATCGTCGCCCAGTTCGATACCACCGGCGCGAAACAGCCCGGCTATGATCAGGCGCAGGCGATCGCGAACGAGCTGACCACCATGTATCTGGACGGCAAGTTCGACATGGCGCACCTCTTCTATTCGCGCTTCAAGTCTGCCCTGTCGCAGATCCCGACCGAGCAGCAGATCATTCCCGTCAAGATCCCGGCCGACGCCGACCGCAACGCCATCGGCGCGACGGTGGAATATGAGCCGAGCGAGGAAGCGATCCTGGACGATCTGCTGCCGCGCAACATCGCGATCCAGCTGTTCAAGGCGCTGCTGGAAAACAACGCATCCGAACAGGGCGCATCGATGAATGCGATGGACAATGCCACGCGCAACGCCGGCGATCTGATCAACAAGCTGACCATCCAGTATAACCGCAGCCGCCAGGCCGCGATCACCACTGAGCTGGTCGAAATCATCTCGGGCGCGGAAGCCCTCTAAGTACACGCACGCAAGGAAGCAGTCATGGCAACCACCAACAATGTAGGCCGCATTTCGCAGGTCATCGGCGCCGTCGTCGACGTGACCTTCCCCGATGCGCTCCCGTTCATTCTCTCGGCGCTGGAAACCAGCAATAACGGACAGCGGCTGGTGCTCGAAGTCGCCCAGCATCTGGGCGAAAACACCGTCCGCACCATCGCGATGGATTCGACCGAAGGTCTGACCCGCGGCCAGGAAGTCACCGACACCGGCGCGCAGATCAGCGTTCCCGTCGGTCCGGCCACGCTTGGCCGCATTCTCAACGTCGTCGGTGAACCGATCGACGAACGCGGCCCGGTGCAGACCGAGATGCGCTCGCCCATCCATGCCAAGGCCCCCGATTTCGTGGACCAGTCGACCGAAAGCTCGATCCTGGTCACCGGCATCAAGGTCATCGACCTTCTCGCCCCCTATGCCAAGGGCGGCAAGATCGGCCTGTTCGGCGGCGCGGGCGTGGGCAAGACGGTTCTCATTCAGGAACTGATCAACAACATCGCCAAGGGCCATGGTGGCACGTCGGTCTTCGCAGGCGTGGGTGAGCGGACCCGTGAGGGCAACGATCTCTACCATGAATTCCTCGACGCAGTCGTCATCGCCAAGGATGCCGATGGCAATGCGATCAGCGAAGGCTCCAAGGTTGCGCTGGTCTATGGCCAGATGAACGAGCCTCCAGGCGCGCGTGCCCGCGTCGCCCTGTCGGGCCTGACCATCGCCGAATATTTCCGCGATGTCGAAAATCAGGACGTGCTGTTCTTCGTCGACAATATCTTCCGCTTCACCCAGGCGGGCGCGGAAGTGTCTGCTCTGCTCGGCCGTATTCCTTCGGCCGTGGGCTATCAGCCGACGCTGGCGACCGACATGGGCCAGTTGCAGGAGCGCATCACCTCGACCAACAAGGGCTCGATCACCTCGATCCAGGCCGTGTACGTTCCTGCGGACGATCTTACCGATCCGGCGCCGGCCACCTCGTTCGCGCATCTTGATGCGACCACGAACCTCAACCGCGCGATTTCGGAACTGGGCATCTATCCGGCGGTCGATCCGCTCGATTCGACCAGCCGCATGCTGACCGCCCGTACCGTGGGCCAGGAACATTACGACACCGCCCGCGCGGTCCAGTCGATCCTGCAGAAGTATAAGTCGCTGCAGGACATCATCGCCATTCTGGGCATGGATGAGCTGTCCGAAGAGGATAAGCTGACCGTCGCCCGCGCGCGCAAGATCCAGAAGTTCCTTTCGCAGCCCTTCCACGTCGCCGAAGTCTTCACCGGCATCAGCGGCAAGTTCGTGCAGATCGAAGACACGGTGAAGTCGTTCAAGGCCGTGGTCGATGGCGAATATGACCATCTGCCCGAAAACGCCTTCTACATGGTCGGCGGCATCGACGAAGCGGTCGAGAAGGCCAAGAAGCTGGCGGCCGAAGCGGCATAAGCAGAACCTATCTAGCCCTCTCCCGCCTTCGCGGGAGAGGGTTGGGTGAGGGTCTTTCTCTCTTTCTGGCAATGAGCGGAAAGACAGGAAGACCCTCACCGACTTTGACTAGGCAGCAAGCTGCCAAGTCTTCGTAGCCTCTCCCGCTAAGGCGGGAGAGGGCAAGAGGATCGAAAACATGGCACTGCATTTTGAACTCGTGACCCCCGAAAAGCTCGTTCGCGCGGCGGACGTGTGGCAGGTCGTAGTGCCGGGCACCGATGGCGACTTCGGCGTGCTGGAGGGCCATGCGCCTTTCATGTCGACTGTGCGCGATGGCAGCATCCAGATCTATGCGTCGGCAGGGGCCACGCCGGAGATTATTCCGGTCCAGGGCGGCTTTGCCGAGGTCAATGAAAAGGGCCTGACGGTGCTGGCCGAAAAGGCCGGTTGATCCTTCAGCGATAGAGCGGCGGGCATTGGCCCAACCGCATGAGGAGGGGCGCTGTTGGCGCCCCTTTTTATTGTAGCCCTATGTCCACCACCAAGGGGCGGGCACTGATTGGCCAATGCGCCATTAGCCATTTGTCAAAGTTTCCAATCTATTCACCTTATCCGACACCATCAGGCCGGCGACGGTCGCGAATTGCTGGCGGAGATATATGAGCGCCTTTGGACGGAAAAATGGGCCTGCCGCGATCAAGCCCGGCTTTGGCGTCGCCCGACCGATGCACGGCGGCAGCGCGAAGGAGGAGCCGCGCGGCGGCGACCAGTTCCCGCCGCTCGACATAGCGTCGCTGCCGGGCGAGAGTTTCGACTCGTTGTCTGCCCCGACCAGCCAGATGCAGCGCAATGCCGATGCGATGATGCGCCTGTCCGATCGCGCCAATGCCGAGCATCTGCCCGACGCCGGGCCGCAAGGGTTCGAGGCGAGCGTCCACAAGATCAAGGAGCAGGTGCTGCCCCGCCTGCTGGAACGTGTCGATCCCGAAGCCGCGGCGACGCTGACCAAGGATGAGTTGGCGGAGGAATTCCGCCCGATCATCCTGGAGGTGCTGGCCGAACTCAAGCTCACGCTCAACCGGCGCGAACAATTCGCGCTGGAAAAGGTGCTGGTCGATGAATTGCTGGGCCTCGGCCCGCTCGAAGAATTGTTGAACGACCCGGACATCACCGACATCATGGTGAACGGCCCGGACCAGACCTATATCGAAAAAAAGGGCAAGCTGGTCATCGCCCCGATCAAGTTCCGCGATGAGGAGCATCTGTTCCAGATCGCGCAGCGGATCGTCAACAAGGTCGGCCGCCGCGTCGATCAGACTACACCGCTGGCCGACGCCCGCCTGCCCGACGGCAGCCGCGTCAACGTGATCGTGCCGCCGCTGAGCCTCAAGGGCACGGCGATCTCGATCCGTAAATTTTCCGCCAAGCCGATTACGCTCGACATGCTGGCCAATTGGGGCGCGATGAGCCCCAAAATGGCGACCGCGCTCAAGATTGCCGGTGCCTGCCGGTTCAACATCGTCATTTCGGGCGGCACCGGTTCGGGCAAGACGACGATGCTTAACGCCCTGTCGAAAATGATCGATCCGGGTGAGCGCGTGCTGACGATCGAGGATGCTGCCGAACTGCGCCTGCAACAGCCGCATTGGCTGCCGCTCGAAACCCGCCCAGCCAATCTGGAAGGCAATGGCGCCATCACCATCGGCGATCTCGTCAAGAACGCCCTGCGTATGCGGCCGGACCGCATCATTCTGGGCGAAATTCGTGGCGCGGAATGTTTCGATCTGCTGGCGGCGATGAACACCGGCCATGACGGCTCCATGTGTACGCTCCACGCCAACAGCCCGCGCGAATGCCTGGGCCGTATGGAAAATATGATCCTGATGGGCGACATCAAAATCCCCAAGGAAGCAATTTCCAAGCAGATTGCCGATTCGGTCGACCTGATCATCCAGGTGAAACGCCTGCGCGACGGATCCCGCCGCATCACCAACGTCACCGAAGTCATCGGTATGGAGGGCGACGTCATCGTCACCCAGGAATTGTTCAAATTCGAATATCATGACGAGGATGACAGCGGGAAGATCGTCGGCGAATATCGCTCGATGGGCTTGCGTCCCTATACGCTCGACAAGGCGCGGATGTTCGGCTTCGACCAGCCGTTTCTGGAGGCGTGTCTGTAAGTTATGATGTTCGGGAGGGGTTTTCCCTTCCATTCCCCTTGCGCTTGGCACGGGCGGACGGCACATCAGCCTCTCCCTATAAGAGAGGATCCCCGATGAACCGTCTCGCCCGTACCGCACTTGTTGCAACCGCCCTTTGCCTTCCCCTCCTGCCGCTGGCCGCCCAGCATGCCGATCATGCCGCGCATCAGGCTGCCGACCCGATCGCGGCCGCTGTCGCCGCACCGAGCCGTACCCCGGCCAATGTCGCGCGCGACCAATATCGCCATCCGGCCGAGACGCTGGCCTTCTTCGGCGTCACCCCCACCCAGACCGTGGTGGAATATAGCCCCAGCGGTGGCTGGTATTCCGAAATCCTCGCACCCCTGCTGCGCGACAAGGGGCGTTTCTACGCGCTCCAGCCTAGCGGCCGCTATCTGGATGGCTACAAGACGTTCCTGGCCGCCAAGCCGACCGTCTATGACAAGGTGACGCTGGTCGCCCATCCCGATGCAGCCGGCACGATCCCGGCGGGTAGCGTGGATACGGTGCTGACCTTCCGCAACGTCCATAATATGGTGATGGCGGGCAATGAGGCGGCCACGTTCAAGGCCTTCTTCGCGATGCTCAAGCCCGGCGGCACGCTGGGCGTGGTCGATCACCGCCTGCCCGAAGATCGTGACAGCGCGCTGGAAAAGAGCAGCGGCTATCTCAAAGTCTCGACCATCAAGCGGATTGCGCAGGAGGCAGGCTTTGAATTTGTCGAGGCGTCGGAGGTGAATGCCAACCCCAAGGATACGGCCGATTGGGCCAAGGGCGTGTGGACCCTGCCGCCGGGCCTCAGCCAGAAGGAGGTCGATCGCGACAAATATCTCGCTATTGGCGAGAGTGACCGGATGACGCTCAAATTCCGCAAGCCTGCGGCATAGGTCTTTCCTGACCAAGCCCGGTTGCGTCAACGCGCGACCGGGCTAAGGCGGGGGCGTGACCCTTGCCGCCCGCCCCCATCGCCCGCTCCTGGCCATCGGCCTGCGCCTGACCGCCGTAATCTGCCTGTCGGCGATGTTCGTGACGGTGCGGATCGTCGATCAGCGCGGCGTGCATATCGTCGAATCGCTCTTCTACCGGCAGGCGCTTGCCCTGCCCTTCGTCATTGCCTGGCTGTACCTGTCCGGTGGGCTGGGTGCGGTGCGGACACAGCGGATCGGCGTGCATGCCAGCCGGATGCTGCTGGGCATGACCGGCATGCTGCTCAATTTCCTGTCCTATATCCTGCTATTGCCTGCCGAAGCGGCCACGATCGGCTTCACCATGCCGATTTTCGGCACGATCCTGTCGGCGCTGATCCTGCGCGAAGCGACGGGCGTGCATCGTTGGAGTGCGGTACTGATCGGCTTTGTCGGCGTGCTGGTGATGATCCGGCCCGAAGCGGGGCATTTCCCGATGCAAGGCGTCGCCGTCGCGATCGTCGCCGCGATCGTGACCGCCAGCGTCAGCCTGGTGCTGCGCGCGCTCGGCCGGACGGAAAATGCTGGGGTGGTGGTGTTCTGGTTCACGACGCTGTCGATGATCCCGCTGGGCATTGCCATGCCCTTTTTTGCGCAGAGCCATGATCCGCTGACATGGGGATTGCTGCTGCTGATCGGCTGTGTCGGCGGGATCGCGCAGCTTTGTCTCACCGCCTCGTTGCGGTGGGGGCCGGTGTCGGTGGTGCTGCCGATGGATTATAGTGCGATCATCTGGACCACCCTGCTGGGCGTGGCGATCGGCGAGGATTGGCCCATGATCACGACCTGGATCGGCGCGAGCCTGATCATCGCCAGCGGGCTTTACATTGCCTGGCGCGAACATCGTCGCGCCAGGCAATTAGTCGTCAGTTCAGCAGTTCCGCATCCAGACTGATCTCGGCCTTCAGCAATTTGGAGATCGGGCAATTCGCCTTAGCCTTGCCCGCCAGTTCCTGGAACGTCGCATCGTCGGTGCCGGGGATGGTCGCCTTGAGCGTCAAGTGGCTGGCCGTCACGGCAAAACCGTCATCCTGCTTTTCCAGCGTCACGACGGCATTGGTTTCCATCTTGTCGGCCGTCAGCCCGGCCTCGCCCAGGATCAGCGACAGCGCCATGGTGAAGCAGGAGGCGTGGGCAGCGGCGATCAGTTCTTCGGGGTTGCTGCCCGGCACGCCTTCAAAGCGCGTGGCAAAGCCATAAGGGTAGGCGTCGAGCGCGCCGCTCTGGGTGGAGATGCTGCCCTTGCCGTCCTTGAGGCCACCACTCCAGGCCGCCGAACCGTTGCGATTGATCTTCATCGTGTCACTCCTCTTGTGTCAGCCATGGAACCCCAGCCCGCCCGCATGGTTGCATCAGTATAGCGACATTATGTGAGGAGAGTGACGATGGCCGAACTGGCTATGCACAATCGCGGCGACCTGATCGCATCGGACCGGGTCGAAGGCACCACGGTCTTCAACAAACAAGGCGAGAAACTCGGCAAGATTTCCAACTTCATGGTCGACAAGAAGAGCGGACAGGTGCGCTATGCCGTCCTGTCGTTCGGCGGCTTTCTGGGCATGGGGGAGGATCATTATCCCCTGCCCTGGTCGATGCTCGACTATGATGTCGCGCAGGGCGGCTATGTAGTGGAACTGGACAAGTCCGTGCTGGACGATGCCCCCCGCTATGCCGATGCACAGCGGCCTGAATATGACGATGGCTATGGCCGCAACGTCTATCAATATTATGGGCTGATCTATCCCTGGTAGGTTCGGCGCGTTCGATGTACTTCGGGAGGCGCATGACCAGGCGGTCATGCTCCTCTTTTCCTATCTGGCGTCGCCCCTCGCTAAGCCGAAAGGCGAGAAGCTCTGATTGTCGGCCTGCTACTTTTCATATTTTGTCTACTTAATGAGTTGAGATAAGAAGGGGCAGGAGGTACAGATGACCGACCAACGACCGTTCGATTTGCACCATGGCCGCGCCGACACGCCGCGCATCGACATCGCTGCCAGCATCGAAAAGGTGCGCGACGTCCTCCAGGATTTGCGCTTCGGCTCGATCACGCTGACCGTGCATGACGCCCGCGTGGTGCAGATCGACGTCACGGAAAAGACCCGCCTCACCGCCTGACAACAGGACCGGGGCATTACAACGGGGCCTTGAAGCCCGACCTATCGGCTATGACCGGACCACCGGAATCGCCGCGATCACACATCCACCGAACAGCCGGACATCAAGGGGATATTTATGATTGCGCGTTTCCTGTTGCTCGCCAGCGTGGCGAGTGCTTCCATCATCGCGCCTGCCGCTTATGCGCAGACGCAAGCCCCCGACGGGGCGCCGGACCAGACCGACGCCGAGGCGCAGCAGGTGCGCGGCGATGTGATCGTCGTCACTGCGCGGCGTCGCCAGGAGACGGCGCAGGAAGTGCCGCTCGCCATCTCGGTCATCCGGGGCGACAGCATCGAGTCCACCGGCAATTTCAATATCGTCAAGCTGCAACAGCTTGCGCCCACGTTGCAGGTCTACACCACCAACCCGCGCAACACGTCGGTCAATATCCGTGGTCTTGGCGTGCCGTTCGGGCTGACCAGCGACGGGTTCGAACAGGGCGTGGGCATCTATGTCGATGACGTCTATAATTCGCGCGTCGCCGCTGCGACGTTCGATTTTCTGGACGTGGCCCAGGTCGAAGTCCTGCGCGGGCCGCAGGGCACGCTGTACGGCAAGAACACCACCGCCGGCGCGATCAACATCACCACCAACCAGCCGACTTTCGACTTCGAGGGGCGCGCCGAACTGACCGTCGGCAATCTCAACTATAAGCAGGCCAAGGCCGCCATATCCGGCCCGCTGTCCGACACGATCGCGGCGCGCATCGCCATCGCCTCGACCAGTCGGCGCGGCACATTGTTCAACACCACTAGCGACCGGTGGATCAACGAGCAGGACAATCTGGGCCTCCGCGGCCAGTTGCTGTTCAAGCCCAATGAAGACCTCAGCATCACCCTGTCGGGCGATTACAGCAAGCAAGACCCAGAAGGGTTCGGCACCGCCTTCGTGCGGGTCGGCCGCACCCAGCGCGCGCTCAACCGACAATATGACGCCCTGGTTGCCGCGATCAACGCCGCCAATCCCGGTCGTACCTATACGCCCAGCCGCAATGTCTATGATCGGCTGACCGATCTCGACTCCAGCTTGAACGCCGGCAACAAGATCGGTGGCGCATCGCTGAAGGTGAATTGGGATCTTGGCGCGGGCAAGTTCACCTCCGTGACCGCCTGGCGGTTCTGGGACTGGAAGCCGGAAAATGATCGCGACTTTACCGGCCTGTCGATCGTGTCCCGATCGCAAAACCCCTCGCAACAGGATCAATATAGCCAGGAATTTCGCTATAGCCAGGAAGGCGAAAAGATCGATTTTGTCGTCGGCCTGTTCGGCTTCAAGCAGCGGATCGACACCCAAGGCACGGAACAGCAAGGTGCCGACGCCACCCGGTGGAGCCTGACCGGTGCGCTGGCCCATGATCCCAGCGTGCTGCAAGGCCTGACCGCCAGCAACACGCAATATCTCAAGAGTGACAGCGCAGCGCTGTTCGGGCAGCTCAGCTGGAAGGTGACCGATGCGCTGACCATCCAGCCGGGCGCACGCATCAACTATGACAAGAAGTCGGGCTTCTACGAGCGTGTGGTGACCAACGGCCAGGGCCAGCTCATCAGCTGCTCCCCGACCCCGGCCACCGGATCAGTGCTGGCCGCGCAATGCGGCGTCTACCAGCCGCAGGTCAGCGCGCCATCGGACAGCGCCTGGAACTTCACCTACGACTTCAACGTGAACTACAAGTTCGCGCGCGATGTTCTCGCCTATGCGACCTATGCCAAGAGCTTCAAGACGCTGGGCATCAACCAGAACGGCTTGCCGCTCAACGCCGACAATAGCGTGAATTACGATGCCGGGACGGTGAAGCCCGAATCGGTCAACCACTATGAAATCGGCCTCAAGACCCAGTTGTGGGATCGCCGGGCGACCTTCAACCTCTCCGCCTTCCGCACCGACATCAGGAATTTTCAGGCGACGGTGAATGGCGGCCAGTTCGGCACGGTGCGCGGCTATCTCGCCAATGCGGGCAAGGTCAGGTCGCAAGGTATCGAAGCCGACTTCAAGATCACGCCGAGCGATCGCTTCAGCGCTTATGCCAACGGTGCCTATACGGATGCGAAGTATAAGAGATTCACCAACGCACCCTGCCCGCCCGAACTGTCGGGCGGTACGCTTCAGCCAGCCAGCGCAACGCCCGATTATTCGCAAGCCGGTGTCCCCGGCGCGCTCAGCCCGCGCCAGTGCGATATTTCGGGGCAGGAACTGCCCGGCGTATCCAAATGGGCTTTCTCCTACGGCGCGGAGGTCAATGCACCGATCACGCTGCTGGCGAAGGAGGGCCAGGTCTATCTCGGCGTCGATGGCAATTATCGGTCGCGCTGGAATTCGAACGCCTCGCCTTCAATCTATACCGAGGTCAAGGGCTATGCGCTCACCAACGTCCGTGCGGGCTTCCGGGGCGAGGGATTCGATGTCTTTGGCTGGGTCCGCAATGCCTTCGACGTCAACTATATCGAAACATTGCAGGTCGCGCCGGGCAATACCGGCTTGATCGCGGGCCAGCCCGGCGATCCGCAAACCTGGGGCGGTACGATCAAATTCTCCTTCTGACAGGCTCCCACCCTGCGGGTGCGATTCCCTGGATCGCACCCGTTTCTTTGCGCATTTGCGGCCCGGCCCAGGGTGGGGTAGAGCGCACCCATGTCCACGACCTTCACGATCGACACGGCGACCAGCCGCGCCACGCCCACCCCGGCCCCCATGAAGCGGCTGACCGTGCCCGCCATCCAGCGGCGCAAGTTCGAGGGCAAGACGACAGAGCCGCTGGTGATGCTGACCGCCTACACCGCGCGCCAGGCGCAGTTGCTCGATCCGCATTGCGACATGCTGCTGGTCGGCGATTCGCTGGGACAGGTCATCTATGGCCTGCCATCCACGCTGGCCGTCACGCTCGACATGATGTGCGCCCATGGCGCCGCCGTCGTGCGCGGCAGCTATCATAGCGTCGTCATCATCGACATGCCCTTTGGCAGCTACGAAGCCTCCCCGCAGCAGGCCTTTGCCAGCGCCAGCCGCATCATGGCGGAAACCGGCGCGGCGGCGGTCAAGCTGGAGGGCGGGCAGGCCATGGCGGAGACGATCAGCTTCCTTGGCCAGCGCGGCATCCCGGTGATGGCGCATATCGGCCTGACCCCGCAAGCGGTCAATGCGCTGGGCGGCTATGGCGCGCGGGGCAAGAGCCAGCAGGAACATGCCAAGATCATGGCCGATGCGCGCGCCGTCGCCGATGCCGGTGCCTTCGCCATGGTGCTGGAGGGGGTGATGGAGGAACTGGCCGTCGCCATCACCGACAGCGTCGATGTGCCGGTGATCGGTATCGGCGCGTCCGCCCATTGCGACGGACAGGTGTTGGTGACGGAGGATATGCTGGGCATGTTCGAGCGCGTCCCCCGGTTCGTAAAGCGATTCGACAATATCGCCCAAAGCATCGACGGCGCCGCCCAGCGTTACGCCGCCGATGTGCGCAGCCGCGCCTTCCCCACCGAAGAACAGGTCTATCGCCCGAAAAAGTGATTTGCCTGTGGCATAAGCGCCGCTATTGGTCGCGCCTTCTGCCCTCACATATTTCTGATCCATGTCCCGGAGAATGCAGTGGCCCTGACGCCGCAAAATAGTGAAGCCTTCATGCGTGAAGTCGACGAAGCCGTCCGGCAGGACCAGCTGACATCCTTCTGGCAGCGCTATGGCCGCGTGCTTCTGGTCGTTCTGGTGCTGGGCCTCGCGGCTTTTGGCGGATGGCTCTATTGGCAGCAGCATCAGCAGAGCCAGTCCCATGCCGTGTCCGAAGAGATGGACGCAGTGCTGACGACAGCTGCTGGTGGCGGAACGCCCGATGCCAAGCAGCTCGACACGCTGACCAAGGCTGACCAACCGGGCTACCGCGCGTCGGCGCAATTGCTCAAGGCGGGCGTGGCCGCGCGCAAGGGCGACGCCAAGAGCGCGATCGCGCTATACGCAGCCATGGCCGCCGACACTGGCCTCGACCAACCCTATCGCGACCTGGCGCTGATCCGCCAGACCGCATTGGAATTTGAGACGCTCAAACCCCAGCAAGTGGTCGATCGCCTCAAGCCGCTCGCGGTCGAGGGTGCGCCCTGGTTTGGCAGCGCAGGCGAACTGGTCGCCATCGCCTATGCCAAGATGGGCAAGACCGATCTGGCAGGCCCCATGTTCGCCGCGCTGGCCAAGGACAGCAATGTGCCGCAGTCGATCCGTTCACGCGCGCGTCAGATGGCAGGCGTCATGGGGATCGACGCGGTAGAAATACCGGCCGAACCGACGGAAGGGTAACGAGCAAATGGGACAGCATAAGATGAAGAGATTTGCGCCCATGGGCCGCGCCCTGACGCTCACCGCCATGATCATGATGGTCGCCGGGTGCGGCATCATCGGCGGCAAGAAGGGCGGACCCAAGACCCCCGTGGTCGGCAATCGCGTATCCATCCTGACCAGCGAACAGGGTGTCGAGGTCGAACCGAGCCTAGCCGACGTGCAGGTCACCCTCCCCGCCCCCGCCGTCAACGAAAACTGGTCGCAGCCAGGCGGTGATCCGTCCAAGGCGATGGGCCATGTCGCGCTGGGCGGCTCTCCGACGCAGCTATGGACCGCGAGCATCGATGGCAGTTCGCCGCAGGCCCGGCTCGCCGCCTCGCCCGTCGTGGCGGGTGGCAAGCTGTTCGTGACGGATGCGGGCGCCCATGTCATTGCGTTCGATGCCGCCAGCGGATCGAAATTGTGGCAGACCAACCTGCCTGCCGAGGGCAAGGGCAATGGCCGGTCGCTGTTCGGCGGCGGCGTCAGCGTCGTCGGCGATCGCGTGTTCGCCAGCACGGGTCTTGGCGACGTGTTTGCGCTCAATGCCACCGATGGCGCAATCATCTGGAAAAAGCATCTGGCCGGGCCGCTGCGCGGCGCGCCGACGCTGGAAAATGGCCATGTCTATGTGATGGGCCAGGATAACCAGATTTTTGCGTTGAACCAGTCCGATGGCGAAACCCAGTGGACCGACAGCGGCACCTTGCAGGTCACCGGCATTTTCGGCGTCGCCGCCCCTGCCGCCGCGCAGGGCACGGTGGTTGCGGGCTATAGCTCTGGCGAAATCAACGCCTATCGCTACGAAAATGGCCGCACGCTCTGGGGCGATGCGCTCTCGCGCACCAGCATTTCCACGGCGGTTGCGACCCTGACTGACATCGACGCCGATCCGGTCATCGACCGTGGCCGTGTCTTCGCGATCGGCCAGGGCGGCCGCATGGCCTCCTATGAACTGACCAGCGGTCAGCGCCTGTGGGAAATCAATATTGCGGGCATCTCCACCCCCTGGGTGGTGGGCGAATGGGTGTTCGCGGTCACGAGCGATGCGCGCCTGCTCTGCGTCGCCCGCGCGACCGGCAAGATCCGTTGGGTCAGCCAGTTGCGCCGCTGGCAGAAGGAAAAGAAGAAGGACAAGGCGATCCGCTGGACTGGCCCGGTGCTGGCAGGTGGCCGCCTGATCGTCGTGTCGACGCGCGGCCAGATGGTCTATGTCGACCCCACAACCGGGACGGTGCAATCGGAAGTGGACATGAAACATTCCATGTCGCTCTCGCCGATCGTCGCCAATAATATACTTTATGTTCTGGCGGATGACGGCAAACTGACGGCGTTCCGCTAAACCCAATATTCGTGCTAAGCATGCTCCTGCGAAGGCCGGAGCCCAGTTCCTCCGCTTTTGGACTGGGTTTCTGCCTTCGCAGGAGCATTGCGTTTTTTAGATAAGAAGGAAACGGGCCTCCATGCTGCCCATCGTAGCCATTGTCGGTCGGCCCAATGTGGGCAAGTCCACCCTGTTCAACCGCCTGATCGGCAAGAAGCTCGCGCTGGTCGACGACCAGCCTGGCGTCACCCGCGACCGGCGGGAGGGCGAGGCGCACCTGCTCGGCCTCGACTTCACCATCGTCGATACCGCCGGTTATGAAGATGAGGACGCCAACAGCCTGCCCGGCCGGATGCGGATGCAGACCGAAGCGGCGGTGGAAAATTGTGACGTCGCCTTGTTCATGATCGACGCGCGCGCGGGCATCACCCCGCTGGACGAAGAAATCGCCCGTTGGCTGCGCGCCAATGATGCGCCGGTCATCCTGGTCGCCAACAAGGCGGAGGGCAAAGCCGCCGATGATGGCGTGATGGAATCCTTCAGCCTGGGACTTGGCGAACCTGTCCCCTTTTCGGCCGAACATGGCCAGGGCATGGCCGACCTGTTCCAGGCGTTGCTGCCCCATGTCGAGCGCGAAGGCGACGAACCGTTCGAGCGGGAATTTTACGAGGATGACGAGAGCGCGCCGCTCAAGCTCGCCATCGTCGGCCGCCCCAATGCGGGCAAGTCCACGCTGATCAACCGCCTGCTGGGCGAAAATCGCCTGCTGACCGGGCCGGAAGCAGGCATCACCCGCGACAGCATCGCCGTGGACTGGATGTGGACCAGCCGGGAGGGCGTGGAGCGCCCCGTCCGCCTGATCGACACGGCGGGGATGCGCAAACATGCCAAGGTGCAGGACAAGCTGGAAAAGCTGGCCGTGACCGACGGTCTGAACGCTGTGAACTTTGCCGAAGTCGTGGTGCTGCTGCTCGATTCGACCCGTGGCCTGGAGGCGCAGGATCTGCGCATCGCCGACAAGGTGCTGGAGGAAGGGCGCGCGCTCGTCGTCGCGCTCAACAAATGGGATACGGTCGAACATGGTTCGGCCTTGTATCAGGGCATCAAGAAAGCGCTGGACGACGGGCTGGCGCAGGTGCGCGGCGTGCCCATCATGACCGTGTCGGCTGCCACCGGCAAGGGCCTGGACGACCTGATCCACGTCGCATTCGAAACGCGCACCGCCTGGTCGCAGCGCGTGTCGACCGGCGTGCTCAACCGCTGGTTCGAAACCGCGCTGGAGGCCAATCCCCCGCCGGCACCGGGCGGCAAGCGGATCAAGCTGCGCTACATCACCCAGAACAAGACCCGCCCGCCGACCTTTGTGCTGTTTGGCACGCGGCTGGATGATCTGCCCGAAAGCTATCGCCGCTATCTGGTGAACGGCATAAGGCGGGAACTCGGCTTTGGCGCGGTGCCGGTGCGGTTGACGCTGCGGAGCGCCAAGAATCCCTATGCCACCAAATGAGCCGGTGTCGGTCAACGTGCGCGGCATGAAATGCCCCTGGCCCGTGCTGCGCGCAGCACGGGCCATGCGCGGGGCCGATGCGGTGCTGGTGGAGGCCGATGATCCGATGGCGCCTGCCGAACTCGCGGCGCTGGCAACGGCGCAAGGCTGGGCGTTCGAGGCGCTGAGCGACCATCGCTTTTCACTGCGCCGCCCAGGCTGATCATCATCCCGCTTTAACCGCCTGTTTACGCAGCCTGCCTATTTCCAGACGGTAGCCAAAGGAGCGGTGCGCGTGCCCCATCAAGAGACCGATCTGGTCAACTGGACCGAATTTACCCGGACCCGGCATGAGCTGGGTGCCGCATTTCCGCGCATATTGGGCTATTTTCGCGAAGATGGCGTGAAGTCGATCCAGGCAATCGAGCAGGCATTCCGCGCGCGCAACGCCGTCGCACTGGTCACGCCCGCGCACACGCTCAAGGGGGAATCGGCGCAGTTCGGTGCCTATCGCTTGAGCGCCATGGCCGAAGAGATTGAAATGGTCGCCCGCCGCTGCGTCGAAAACCGTGAACAGCCCGACGAACTGATCGAAACGGTCGTAGCGTTACGCCCCTGCTTCACCGAAACATTGGCGCTGCTGGATCGCGACGCCAACCCGCTGGTCGCGCGCCGTCCCGTGACGTTCGGTCGCCGTACCGAAACGCCGGCCCAGGGCTTTGGCCGCGCCATCTGAATTTACGTATTGAAATAAAACCCATCATGCCCCCATATGGAGAGCATGACACGCTTTTCCCTGCTCGATCTCGTCCCCGTCCGCGAAGGCGACAGCATTGCTACCGCGCTCGCCAATACAGCTGACCTCGCCGCCCATGCCGAAAGGCTGGGCTATCAACGTTTCTGGGTCGCCGAACATCATGGCATGGCGGGCATCGCATCGGCCGCGACGTCTGTGGTGCTGGCACATATCGGTCAGGCGACATCGACGATCCGTATTGGCGCGGGCGGCATCATGCTGCCCAATCATGCGCCCCTGCTGATCGCCGAACAGTTCGGCACGCTCGACGCGCTCTTCCCCGGCCGGGTTGATCTGGGGCTGGGTCGTGCACCGGGGTCGGACCAGCGAGTGGCACAGGCGATCCGCCGCACGCTTGTCGGTGGCGCTGATAATTTCCCGCGCGATGTGATGGAAATACAGGCCTATTTCGCTGCCGACGATCGGCTGGGTATTCAGGCGACACCGGGCGCAGGCGCGAACGTGCCGCTGTGGATTCTGGGCTCCAGCCTCTATGGCGCGCAACTCGCTGCGGCGCTGGGCCTCCCCTACGCCTTCGCCTCGCATTTCGCGCCCGCTGCACTGGATGAAGCGATTGAAATTTATCGCCGCGATTTCCGCCCCTCGGCCCAGCTGAAGGAGCCTTATGTAATGGCGGGCTATAATGTCTTCGCCGCCGACAGCATGGCTGACGCGCAATTGCTCGCCAGTTCGATGCAGCAGGCGTTCGTGCGGCTGCGCACGGGCCAGCCGGGCAAGCTTCAGCCCCCCGTGGCGGATTATTACGACATGCTGCCGCCTCAGGCGCAGGCGATTCTGGCAGATGTGCTGAGCGCATCGAGCATCGGCACGCAAGCCGATATCGAGCGTGACCTGGGTGCCTTCCTGCGCCGCACGCGCGCGGACGAACTGATCCTGACCGGGCAGATTTTCGATACCGCAGCCCGCAAGCGCAGCTTCGCCATCGCCATGGCGGCAGCGCAGGCGATCACCGCGCCCGAACTCGCGCTATAAGCGGCCGCCGCTGAGCAAGGCGGCGGCGCGCGGCGCGACCCGGCGGAGTATCCTGCCCAGCGCCACCACTGCGACCAGCACCAAGAGCGGCTGAAGGATCAGGTAGAGCGGATAAAGCGGCGATCCCAGCGGGCCAGTCAGCTTGCCCAATAATGGTCCGCCGAGCCAGATCAGGATCAGGTGCGCGCAAAAGAGCAGGAAGACGAACGGTTCGATCCGCAGCAGCGTTGCGCGCGCCCTGCTGCGCGCCAGTGCCCAGGCAATACGCCAGAAGGCAACCACGGCGCTCAAGCGAACGGCCAAATCCAACGTCCGCTGCGCCAGCACCGCCTCGCCATCGCCGACCATGATCGCACGATACAGCTGCGCTCCCATCAGCAGCGCGAAGGGCAACAGCGCCAACAACAAGGGCAAGCGAATGATCCGCCCCTCCCACGCGCCGCGCCGTGCCACTATGCCAAGTGTGAAGAAGAACAGGATCGACGCGCGCATCAGCACGGGTGGCCCCAATCCGGTGACGTGGCAGGCCGCCGCAACCAGCGCGATGATCCCTAATGCCCAGCCCGGCGCCCGCACCAGCAGCGGCGCGGCGACCATGCACAGGAACAGGTCGCTCAAAAATCCCATCTGGACATTGATGTCGGGATTGTGGGTGAGGACCAGCATTTCATCCACCGTCCACCAGAGCGACTGGGGCACGGGTGCGGAAAGGCCGAGCGTCAGCGCGGCGCTCGATACCAGCAGGATAGCAATGCCATTCCACAGGATCATGGGCAGCAGGATCGTCCGCGCCTTGCGCCGGACATGCCCGCTCCAGTTGCGCGTACCGCTCGACCCCGCCACCAGCCAGCCCGATATCAGGCCCAGCAACGGCACCGCGCTACGCCCGAATAATTCCATCAACAGCCAGCGCAGATTTTCCTGCGCCGTTCCGCGCAAGGCATCGAGCGCTTCCCCGTTCAAGCCGGTCCAGGCATGGACATAGACCACGCCGAGGATGCAGATGACACGGGCTATGGCAATCGCGTCGGAGCGTCGCGCTCCATGGTCCGGTATCGTTTCGGGCACGAAAATATCCTGTAGTGGCGCAGGCTCAATTCCCCAAAGCCTGTCCTGTTCCCCGGCCCCGATCCGATCCGATCCGTTTCGGACCAACCGCTACCTTTTGGTAAGAAGCCATGCCCCAAATTGTCCGATCAAGCGATGATCGACCCATGCATAAGCTAATCTTTACCTTCGCCGCCTAGACGTCATGTGTTTGCCGGAAGTCTTTCCGGGCCAAGGGACGACAAAGGCTCATGACCCATATGCCGGGTGCGCATCACTTCACGCCGACAGCGACGCCCGCGTCCCTGGCCATGGCACAATCTATGGGCATGGTGTTCCAGATCGCCGGGTCCAGTTCCAAGATTCTGATCGATCCGCAACGGCTCGCCCTATTGGGGCAGGACATGGACCCCTGCACCGCCATGGCGGGCCAGGTCGGCAGCCAGGTCAAGATGCGCGTCGGCACGGTGTGGCTGGTTGCCAGCGTCCGCGCCATGATGCTGGACCAGGCGAGCCAGAGCATCGTCGCCGACATCGACTTTCTGGGCGAAGGTGATGAGGAGAAACTGACTGGTCGCATCTTTCACTTCCGGCGCGGCGTCACCCGCTATCCAACGCCCGGCACCGAGATTTTCCCGGTGTCGAGCAAGGATATGCAGCAGATCTACGCCGCCGATGACCGGCCGCATGTCCAGATCGGCACCGTCTATCCCACCACCGACACGCGCGCCGCGCTCTATGTCGATCAGATGCTGGGCAAGCATTTCGCGTTGCTTGGCTCCACCGGCACCGGCAAATCGACCAGTGCCGCGCTGATTCTGCACCGTATCTGCGACCTATCGCCGCAGGGGCATATCGTGATGATCGACCCCCATGGCGAATATGGCGCGGCCTTCAGCAGCAATGGCGCGGTGTTCGACATCAGCAATCTGGCGCTGCCCTATTGGCTGATGAATTTCGAGGAACATTGCGAGGTGTTTGTCACTTCTTCCGGCTCCGAACGCACGGTGGATTGCGACATTCTGGCCAAATGCCTGCTCGCGGCGCGCATGAAGAACAGGCTTGCCGAACAGATTGGTCGCCTGACCGTCGATTCGCCGATCCCCTATCTACTCTCGGACCTCACCAATATTCTCCAGAATGAAATGGGCAAGCTCGACAAGGGCACCGGGTCGCTACCCTATATGCGGATCAAGACCAAGATCGACGAGATCAAGGCCGACCCGCGCTACAGCTTCATGTTCTCCGGCATGCTGGTCGCTGACACGATGCAGGACTTCATCGCGAAGATTTTTCGCCTGCCATCGGACGGCAAGCCGATTTCGATCATCGACGTGTCCGCCATGCCGTCGGACATCACCTCGACCGTCGTGTCGGTACTGTCGCGGCTGGTGTTCGACTATGCCATCTGGGCGCGCGACGAACCGCAACGGCCAATCCTGCTCGTCTGCGAAGAAGCGCATCGCTACATCCCCAATTCGACCAGCGGCAACGGCCAGGCGGTGCGCAAGATATTGGAGCGGATCGCCAAGGAAGGCCGTAAATATGGCGTTTCGCTGGGCCTCATCACCCAGCGTCCGTCGGATCTGGCCGAAGGCGTGCTGTCGCAATGCGGTACGATCATCGCGATGCGCCTGAACAACGACCGCGATCAGGCCTTCGTCAAGGCCGCCATGCCCGAAGGGGCGCGCGGCTTCCTCGATTCGATCCCCGCGCTGCGCAACCGCGAAGCGATCATCTGCGGCGAAGGCGTCGCAGTGCCGATCCGCGTCGCGCTCGACAATCTGGAAGAACATCGCCGCCCCGCGTCCGGCGACCCAAGCTTTACCGAGCTTTGGCGGCAGTCGGGCGATGAGCAGGCTATCCTCGACCGCACCATCACCCGCTGGCGCAACCAGGGGCGCTAATCACCCAGTCGGCGCAATCCGTCCGGCGGGTTCGGCGTCGCTGTTCACACTCTCCCGACATTCTTCTTCATGCACCGGCACCAGCAGCTTGGCCTTGCGCCAGTCGCCCTGGGCATAGACCAGATAGGCGAGCAGCAGCGAGACGAACGATCCCGCCGGAAAACTGAACCACAACGCATCGGCACCGATCCGGGGATAAGCGAGATAATAGAAACCGATCCGCACCGCGAACAGGGTGAAGATCAGGATGATCAGCGGTTTTATCACCACGCCATTGGCGCGCATCACGCCGAACAGGATCATGGTGCAGCCAAAAGCGATGAAGCTCCAGCTCACCCGCAACTGCATATGCCACGCTTCCGCGATCACGGCGTCATTGTCGCCCAAAAACAGGCCCAGCAACGCTTCGTGGAAGGTCAGCATCACCGCGACCATGGTGCCGGTGATCAGCAACTGATAGCCGATGCCATAGCCGGTAATGCGGCTGATCCGGTCCCACCGCCCCGCGCCGATATTCTGCGCCGCCATGGCGCTGACCGCGCCGCCCATCGCCATCGCCGGCATCTGGAGATAGGTCCATAGCTGCTGCGACGCGCCATAGGCCGCCGTCACCAGCAGTCCCTCACGGTTGACGAGGCCGATCATCACCAGCCCCGACGCCGACATGACGATCATTTGGAGGCCCATTGGCAGCCCCTTGCCTAGCAGCACGCGCATCTGTTCGGCCGCCGGGCGCAGATAGGCCAGCTCCAATCCGCGTAGCCGCAACGGCAGATCTTTGGCATAGGTATAGGCGATGATCCCGATCAGGCTGACGAAACCGGCCACAGCGGTCGCCGTCGCCGACCCCGCAATCCCCATGGCCGGGAACGGTCCCAGCCCCAGGATCAGCACAGGGTTCAATATCAGGTCCACCGCCACGCTGACGATCATGAAGATGAGCGGCGTGCGCGCATCGCCGACGCCGCGCAGGCCCATCATGATCATGACGGACAAGAGGGTTGCGGGCATGGCGATGAAGATGACGCGCAGATAGACGAGCGCCATGGCATAGGCTTCGACCGGGGTCGAAAGCAGCCGCAGCAGCGCGGGCGCACCCACCCAGCCGAGGGTCGATACGACAAGCGCCAGGCCCATGCAGAAGCCCACAGCCGACCCAAAGGCGCGACGCGCCGCGTCTAAGTCGCGCCGGCCCATGGCTTGGCCGATCATCACCGTGGACGCCATGCCGAAGCCGAAGACGACCGAGAACATGAGGAACATGATGATATTGGCATTGGCCGTCGCCGCCAGCGCCTCCGGCCCCAGAAAACGCCCGACCCAGATGGCGTTGATCGATCCATTGAGCGACTGGAGGATGTTCGACGCCAATGTGGGCATGGCGAACAACATCAGCGTGGACGCGATCGGCCCTTGCGTCAGGTCTTTTGCGCCCGTCTTGCCTGCCGCCATGCTCATTCCTCAATCCCACCAACGCCTTGGAGAAGATTCCCGTCCCCCCGTTCGCCCTGAGCCTGTCGAAGGGTCTTTCTTCTTCAAAGAAAGGGGTTTCGACAAGCTCAGCCCGAACGGATTTCAATAGGCGTGCCCCAATCTCACCCCAACCGGTCGAGCGCCGCCTGCAACCGTTCCGCCTCGGCACTCTTTTCGCCATGGTCCTCACGCGCCTTGGCGACCGCTTCGGGCTTGGCCTTCTCTACGAAACTGGGGTTGGACAGGCGCCCGCCCAGTGCATCGCGCTCCTTCTGCGCTGCAGCCAGCGCCTTGGCGAGCCGCGCTTTTTCCGCCGCGATGTCGATCACGCCTTCCAGCGGCAGGATGAAGGTCGCTTCATCCACCACGATCTGCGCGGCGCCGCCGGTCGGCGCTTCGCCAAAGGTCAGGCTCTCGATCCGACCCAGCCGTGCGAGCGCTGCGCCCTGCCGATCGAGGCGGCGATGCGTCTCCTCCGACCCGTCGCTCACCACCATCGGCAGCTTTGCGCCCGGCGGCACGTTGAGTTCGGTTCGCGCGGTACGAATGGCGCTCACCAGCCGGATCAGCCAGTCGATCTCCGCCTGTGCTTCACTGTCCACCGCGGCCAGCGCCTGCGGCCATTGCGCAACGATCAGTTCGTTCGCGCGCGCGCCGGTCAGGTGCCATAACTCTTCGGTGATGAAGGGCATGAAGGGGTGCAACATCACCAATATCTGATCGAACGCCCAGCCCGCGACCGCGCGCGTCTCATCGTCCATCGCACTCTTGGTCAGCTCGATATACCAGTCGCAAAACTGGTCCCAGACGAAATGATAGATGGCGTTGGCCGCCGCATCGAAACGCAGGTCGGCAAGCGCGCTGTCGATCGCCTGCACGGTCGCGACCGTCTCGGCGATGATCCAGCGGTTGACCGGCAGTTGTGCGGCGGAAGCCTCATGGCTGGTCGAGGCCGTCACGCCGTTCGACTGCAGGAAGCGTGCGGCGTTCCACAGCTTGGTCGCGAAGTTGCGATAGCCCTCGACCCGCTTCTCATCCATCTTCACGTCGCGGCCCTGGCTCTCCATCGCCGCCATGAAGAAGCGCAGCGCATCGGCCCCGAATTTGTCGATCAGGCCGAGCGGATCGACCACATTGCCCTTGGACTTGGACATTTTCTGCCCGTCCGCCGCCCGGACGAGGCCGTGGAGATAGAGTTTGCGCCATGGCACGTCACCCATGAACTCCATGCCCTGCATCGCCATCCGCGCGTCCCAGAAGAACAGGATGTCGAAACCGGAAATGAGGAGGTCGTTGGGGTAGTGGCGGGATACGAGTGATTGGCTCCCCTCCCCTTTGGGGGGAGGGGCTGGGGTGGGGCGTGCCCCAAATCCTGTGCCTGGTCGATGGCCCCACCCCACCCCTCCCCCTGAAAGGGGAGGGGCTTTTCTGTTGCGCCCTCAGGCCAACCCAGCGTCCCGAACGGCCACAGCGCCGAGGAGAACCAGGTGTCGAGGACGTCGGGGTCGCGAACAAGAGCTATAGTCGTCCCATCGCTAATTTGAGCGGCTTCAGCCCGATCATTGGCGAAAATAATGTTAGGGTTGGGCAGCTTTTCGCTGCGATAAAACTCCTTCGCTTGACTGAAGACATCTTGCTCAGTTTCACCAACGAAGGCTTGCTGATCTTCAAGCTGATTACGGTTTGAATCAAAGTGTTCATCGTTCGGATAAAAATGGTAGCGAACGCCATCCTTTTCCCAAATTGGCGGCCCAAACCAAGCCGGAATCCGATGCCCCCACCAAAGCTGGCGACTCACGCACCAGGGCTGGATATTCTCCATCCAGTTGAAAAACGTCTTTTCCCACGTCTTGGGGACGATCTCGATCCGCCCGTCGCGCACCGCCTGCATCGGCGCGACCGCCAGTTTAGCCGCATCGACATACCATTGGTCGGTCAGCCACGGTTCGATCACAACACCGGAGCGGTCCCCGAAAGGCGTCTGGATCACGCGCGGCTCGGAGTCGGCGGCGACTTCCTCGCCTTCCTTGTTCCTGGTGACATGCGGCACCAAGAAATCTGGCTTCATCGCCTCGACCACTGCCTTGCGCGCCTCGAACCGATCCAGCCCTAGAAACGCCTCCGGCACCAGCCCGTCAGCGGTCTGCACCACCTTCGCATCGGCATCGAACATGTTGAGCATCTGGCCCGCTGCGATCCCTGCGCGCTTGCCGACCTCGAAGTCATTGAAATCATGCCCCGGCGTGATCTTGACCGCGCCGGACCCCAGTTCCGGATCGGCATAATCGTCGCCCACGATCCGCAAGCGCCGCCCGGTGATCGGCTGCAAAATCTCCTTGCCGATCACGCTCTGATAGCGCGGATCGTCGGGATGGACCGCGACCGCCATGTCGGCCAGCATCGTTTCGGGCCGCGTCGTCGCGACGACGATATGGTCCGCCCCGTCGGCCAGACGAACGCCATCGGCCAGCGGATATTTGAACCGCCAGAAGCCGCCCTGCGTCTCCTTCGTCTCCACCTCCAGATCGGAAATGGCCGACCGGAAATGCGGGTCCCAGTTCACCAGTCGCTTGTCGCGATAGAGCAGGCCGCGCTGGTGCAGTTCCACGAACACCTTGACCACGGCCTTGCTGAAATGCGGATCCATGGTGAATTGTTCGCGGCTCCAGTCCATCGAACAGCCCAGCCGGCGCAGCTGGCCGGTAATCGTGCCGCCGCTTTCCTGCTTCCAGTCCCAGACCTTGGCGATGAATTCGTCGCGGCTATAATCGGTGCGCTTCTCGCCCTTCGCATTCATCTGCCGCTCGACCACCATCTGCGTCGCGATGCCTGCATGGTCGGTGCCGACCACCCACAAAGCATCCTTGCCGCGCAGCCGCTCGTAGCGGATCATGATGTCCTGCAACGTATTGTCGAGCGCATGGCCGATATGCAGGCTGCCGGTTACGTTCGGCGGCGGATTGACGATGGTATAGGGCTGCGCGTCCGGCCGTTCGGGGCGGAACAGGCCTTTTTCCTCCCAATGGGCGTACCAGCGGGTTTCGATTGCGGCGGGGTCGAATGTTTTGGGCAGTTCGGTCATGGCACGGGCCTTAATGCGCCTTGCCGCCCCATTCCAGCCGAAAGATCAGCCCAACCAGCGCCATATGCCCGCAGGCCAGCCCGCCAGCGGCATATGCGCCCAGGTCGCCGCCAACCAGACGACCAGCCCGCCCGCCAGCGCATGCATCCCGAACCGTCCGAACCGCGCGCGCCCAGCCAGGATCGCGGCAAAGGGCCAATAGCTTGTCCGCGATTCCCAATGCTGCCAGGCCGCAGGGGTCAGCACTTTCTTCTTGCGGTCCTGCAAGGCGGCGCCGACCAGCGCCAGGAGGATGATCGCCGCCGATACGATGATATTCGCTGCCACGGGATAAACCAAGATATGCGCCAGTCCCCACATCGCGAAAGCCCACATCATCGGATGACGGGTGATGGCGAACACGCCCTTCGCCTCCGCCGGGACCATGATCGGCCCGTCCGGGTTGGGCATGGCTGGATTGCCAACCAATGACCCCAGCAGCAGGATCGAGGCGACAAGCATGATGAGGGTCGCGATCACCCACAATCCATCGCCGACCGGCCACAGCAACGGCGTGACCGGCGCAGCGCGATAGGCGACGATCATCCAGATCAACGTAACCGCCGCAACCAGCGAATAGACGCCAAGAAAGCCCTTCTCCCCAAGGCGCGCCACCAGTGGCGCACGCAAGGGATGAG
Organism: Sphingobium sp. SA2; assembly: GCF_032227065.1. Lineage (NCBI taxonomy): Bacteria > Pseudomonadati > Pseudomonadota > Alphaproteobacteria > Sphingomonadales > Sphingobiaceae > Sphingobium > Sphingobium sp. SA2. Next base: position 1,369,438 of record NZ_JAPMXX010000006.1, on the reverse strand, counting down.
ACAATATGAAATGCGTACCGACAAAGGCCGTCGCCGCGATCAGGACCATCATGCTGCCATCCCCCCAGCCATCAGAACCGGGTTAGATATAGCATGATAAAAGGAATTGCGTCAGCGGTTTGCGCTAGGACAGGATCAGCGCGCGGTAATCCGCGCAATCTCCTTGGCCACCATCTCTTCGACCAAGGCCGGCAGCCGGGCGTCCAGCCATTCCTTGAGCATGGGCTTGAGCAGCGAGCGCACCAGCCCGTCGAGCGTATTGTCCCCACCATCCTGCGGCGCGACCAGCATTGAGGACAAAGCGGAGAGCGAGTGGCGCGCGGCCACTTCGCTTTCGACCGACAATATCGTCTCAGCGCTCGGGGTGGCAGCCGCAGTGGTTGGCTTGGTGGGCTTAGGCGACGCGGCTTTGGGGGCAGGCATGGCGTCCTCTACACCGACCTCTTCGGTCAGTTCCAATATTTCATCACTGTCCAGATCGACGGGCGCAGGCGCTGCGACCGGGCGCACCGAATCGGCGCGAACCCGGCGGGGAGCAGCCTGCGCCGCTTCCTCGCCTTCCTCGGCGATGATCCGCTTGATGGACGAGAGTATCTCTTCCATCGAGGGTTCTTTGCTCATATCGCCCATGTCGCCCCCAATTTGTCCGGCCGCCGACCGCAGCCGATCAGGGCCGCTGTGCCGTTTCGGGATTCACATTGGCGTTTTGTGGCACGCTGTCAACGGTGCGTGTCGCGGCGGGCGTAGGCGTAATGCCATAGTCCCAATCGAACCATTTGCCCTTCACCCGGTCATAATTGACCATCGGGTCGTAGAGCGCGCCCCCTTCCAGACCCAGATCATCCGCTTCGGCATGGCCCATGGCTGCCAGCAGGCTGAACCCTGCGACATAGGCATTGCGCCGCGCCGTCACGAGTTGGACACGAGCGTTAAGCGCTTCCTGTTCGGCATCGAGGATGTCGAGAATGGTGCGGCTGCCGACCGAATTTTCCGCGCGCACGCCTTCCAGCGACAGGCTCGATGCATCGACGGCCTTCTGGCTCGATTCGATCGTTTGGAGCGACGCCTGCCAGCTGGCATAGGCAGCGCGGGTCTGGGAGATCACGCTGCGCTCCGTCTCGATCTCCTGCTCCATCGTCTGCGACAGTTGCGCTTGCCGCTGTCGCACCTGCGCCGCCACTCGGCCCCCCTGATAGAGCGGAATGCTTAGCTGCACCCCGGCCTGCGCCTGCTTGTTGATCTGCGACCCACCGCCGACCGTGCCATTTTCCAGCGTATCGAGATAGTTGGTGTAGCCCGCCTGGGTGAAGGCCGATAGCGTCGGCAGATTGCCGGCCTTGGCCACCTTCACATCATAACGGGCCGCGTCGCGGGATTTTTCCGCCGCGATGATGTCGGGATTGTCGGCCAGCGCGACCTGCACCGCCGTCTGCGGCGTGGCAGGCAGGCCGGGCAGCGCCGGGGGCGGTGCCAGATCGTCCGGCGCGCTGCCGACCAGCGCGATATAATTTTCCCGGCTGGTGATGAGATTGGCCTGCGCCGTCTGCAAATCCGATTGCGCCAGCGCGAGGCGCGATTGTGACTGCGCCACGTCGGTGCGGGTCAGGTCGCCAACTTCGAAGCGGTCATTGGTCGCTTGAAGATTGACCTCCAGCACGCGCACATTGGCAAGGTTCAGCGACACGATCGCGCTATCGCGGATCACATCCATATAGGCGGCGACGACCTGCGAAAAAATGCTCGCCTCGGTGCCGCGCAGGTTCGCCTGCCCTGCTTCGACCCGGACCTTCGCCGCCTTGACGCCGTTGCGCACGGCACCCCCGGCATAGAGCGGCACGTTGAGCTGTGCCTGTGCATTCACCGTCCGCTGGGGCGAGGTGAAACTGATGGTGGGCTTGAGGATGCTTTCGGAATAGCTGCCGGTCACTTCGGCACCGGGACGCCCCGCCGCCTTTTGAATCGGCACATTCTCATCCGTCGCCCGCTGCCCGGCGCGCGCACCGGTCAGCGTGGGATTCGAGGCATAGGCCTTGGCCAGCGCACCCTGCAGGGTTTCGGCCATGGCCTGCCCCGACAGGCTGGTGGACAATAACAGCAAGGCTGTAGCGGTGACCCGCCCAAATGATGGTCGCTTTGCTGTCATGATCCCTGTCTCAAAAAACAAACTGTTCCGGCGTGGCAAAACCCGGCAGCACCACCATTTCCAGGTCGGCGATGCTGGACAGCCCCAGCACGCCGCCGACCACGCGGCCGCTGCACAAGCGCGTCACGCCACGCTCGACCAGGCCGGTCACCACCCGTCCGCCATCGACAAGCTGCTGAACGAGCGTCGCGGGCACTTCCTCTACCGCGCCATCTATGACCAGAAGGTCATAGGGTGCGCCATCGACCGCCCCGGCACTCAGCGGCCCGCGCGTAACCGCAGCGCCAACGCTCTCAGGCCCACCCTCTTCCTCGACCGCAACCACCTGCGCGCCCATTTCGGCCAGCAGCGCGGCGCAATAGCCGGTCGCCGCCCCGATCAGCAGCACCTTGTCACCCGGCACGACCTGCGCCTCGGTTAATAAGCGGCCGGTGGCCAGCGGCGGGTTGATCGCCCGCCCGCCGTCCAGCGGAATAGCGCGGTCGATATAGGTCATGGCGCGGCGATGCGCGGGCACATAGTCCTCGCGCGGCACCTTCGCCATCGCCGCAATCACGCGCGGGTCGTTGACGTCGCTGGTGCGCAGCTGGCTTTCGACCATGGCGGCCCGCATCGAAGAATGTTTCTGCTCGGTCACGATAGTTTCTCGCTTGGTCCAGTGGGCTTGGCACAACTGTATTGGCAATGCAATACAGTAAGGGGATCAACGGACCTCTAAATCAGCGCAGCCCCCGCGCCAAGCGGCTTTACATGACGGCATGCGAGATTCTTAGGGCGGGCCGCTGCCCTTCCGCTTGACTTTGCCGCCAAAGCCGCACATTTGCGGCCACCCACTTGACTGAGGCCCGATGGCGGAGTGGTTACGCAGAGGACTGCAAATCCTTGCACGCCGGTTCGATTCCGGCTCGGGCCTCCAAAATCCTGTCTGGCGACGTCTGCCAGCAGTTGAAAAATCCCTGATTTCCGGTAGTTTATGGGCATTCGCTGATTGTCAGTGGATGCCCTTGTTTGCCTGCAATTGCGGATGATGGGGGCCTAATTTGGGGGCCTCAAAGGCCCCAGCAGAATCGAGGCCCCCAATGGTGCTAACCGATACCGCTATCCGCAATGCCAAGCCCGCAGATAAGCCTTACAAGGTTACTGACTCCCAAGGTTTGTATCTGCTCGTCAATCCAAGAGGCAGCAAGCTGTGGCGAATCAAATACCGGATCGACGGCGTAGAACGGAAATTGTCGCTCGGGGCGTATCCCGAGATTACCTTGGCCGAGGCGCGCGCTGCCAGGGATGCCGCCCGTAGGCAGCTGGCTCATGCGATCGATCCCAACGTAGCCAAACGACAAGCCCGCATTGAGGCGAGCATTCGGGCCAGCAACAGCTTCGCTAGCGTGGCCGAGGAATTGATAGAGAAGAAAGCGCGCGAGGGGTTGGCTGAGCCAACGCTGGAGAAGATGCGCTGGTTTGTAAAACTGATGGGAGCAGACTTCGGAAAGCGGCCTGTCGCCGATATCACGCCTCAAGAACTTCTTCATGAACTGCAGAAGCATGAACGGCGGGGCCGCTTGGAAACCGCCAATCTCCTGCGCGCCTTTGCCAGCCGTGTTTTCCGCTTTGCAGTTGCAACGGCCCGTGCAGAACGTGATCCGGCGCAACTTCTGATCGGCGCATTGACCACGCCGCGGGTCAAACACTTCGCCGCTATCATCGATCCGGACGAGTTCGGCGCTCTCCTGCGCGCTATCGAAGATTATCAGGGTGACCCCGCCGTCATTTATGCTTTGAAACTGACACCCCATGTCTTCCAGCGTCCGGGCGAACTGCGGCAAATGGAATGGGCTGAGGTCAATTTCGACAAAGCTGTCTGGACGATCCCGGTAACAAAGATGAAAATGCGCCAGCCCCATTCGGTGCCTCTGTCTCGGCAGGCTCTCGCGATACTGCAAGCCATGCGATCCTTATCCGGCTCCGGGCGCTATGTGTTCCCTTCGATCCGCACCCGAGCAAGACCGATCAGCGAAAACACCATCAACGCGGCATTGCGGCGCATGGGCTATTCCAAAGAGCAAATGACGGCCCACGGCTTCCGCACGTCCGCATCATCGCTGTTGAACGAATCCGGCAAATGGAACCCGGATGCCATCGAGCGCGCACTGGCACATATGGTGGCCGGGTCCGTACGTCGCATATATAACCAGTCCGCCTATTGGGCCGAACGTGTTGAAATGGCGCAGTGGTGGAGCGACTATATGGATGAACTGCGAAAGGGCGGAAACAGATGACAGGCCCGCCCTGCCCTACTCTACCGCGGGCAATTTTTCAGCAAGAGCCGTGTAGCGCTGGCGTATCAAGCCATATCTCGGGATTGTGCCAGCCGCTTGATGGACTCAGTGGTCAGCAAGGTTCGCCTACCGATTTTGATCGCATCAAGTTTGCCAGATTTGAGTAAGGCATAAACCGACGACCGACCGATACCGAGCACCTTAGCGGTGTCGTTAATAGAGATTGCTAGCACTTCCATGTGCATCTCCTTGCTTATCGATTACCAAGGTAAGCGTGCGTTCCGGCTCACACGCTGAACCATTGATGCTGGCCATTAGCTAAATTTACGCCTGCGGCCGGATGTCAGAATGCTGAGATTGTCACGATCTTCTAAAGCCTTCGCGGTGTTTGACACATACCGATAGGGATAACCGGCTCAGTCGACATGCTGTATTTTGTCGCTGCCTGTCGTTATTTACGCCGTGCGGCTAGCCCTGCCCGCGCCTTGGCAAAGCCGCGGTCACTCGCGAGGAAGGCAGAAAGCATATGCGGGACCAAATCGGCGATCGCCTGATCATCGCCATAGGTCTCATGATAGATGGTGGCATAATCCGCCAACGCCAAATGAAGGTCTGGCGGGACGCTGATAGCTAGTTTGACCGGCGTTCTGTCGGGCAGACGACCAAGTTTAATATCCGTCATATCGTGCTCCTATTCTGTCCACGGGGCCAAAATGAGATCGCGATGCACTATGAGTCGGACCGGGGCACCGGGCCGAATGGTGATGGTCGGTTGGATCTGAAGATTGCGGGATGTGATCTGGTCTCCGGCGCGGGACACATTCTGCTGCGTGGATTGACGGATCGCTTGGACAAGATCGCTTTCACCGGAGAAGGTGACGTTCGCCCCGACGCCGAGCAATGTCGATATCGCTACGCCCTTGAGCAGCGCCCAGGTGTGGAAATCGACTTGAGACATGCGCCGACGCCTTTGGCCGCAAGCGGCTTGGACATGCGCGTCGGCCACCCGGCCGCGTCGATGGCGGGTTAATTCATTTTCCCAAGCGAGGTTCTCAAGCCTCGGCGCCGCCTTCGCGACGCGAAGCAAGATTAACATCCTGATTCGGAGAAGCAATACCGATGGGACGATTTGCAAAGCGCGCCTATTTGGAGAGGGGAAGATCGACCACGATCTCGCCCGTAATAATTTCCCTGTTTCCCAGACAGCGCCAGACGTTCTTTGCCCTCATGGGTCGTCTACGACGATCACGCTTAAAACGATCATCCTCGTCCCGCCACAACCATCATTCGCGGCGCGGCTTCAATCGGCCAAAAGTGCTGTCACGGTCTTTGTCTCCGTGTAATGGAGGACACCTTCTTCGCCAACCTCCCGGCCCCAGCCTGATTCCTTGACCCCGCCAAAGGGGGCGGAGGGATCGTTCATCCCGTGCGTATTGATCCAGACCGTGCCGGCCTGAAGCCGTCTTGCGGTCAGATGAGCGCGGGACAGGTCGCGGGTCCAGATATTGGCAGCCAGGCCGTAGCGGGTGTCATTGGCTTGCCTGACCACGTCATCGATATCGTCAAAGGGGGTCGCAACCAGTACCGGGCCAAAAATCTCCTCCCGCACGATGCTGGCATCAGCATCGGGATTGGCGAAGATCGTCGGCTCGACGAAATAGCCGTCCCGGTCCCCGGTCCCGCCACCTGTGACAAGGTCCGCGCCGGTCGCCTTGCCTTGCGCGATAAAGTCCAGCACGCGCCCCTGCTGCACCTTCGATACCAGCGGTCCGAGCATCGTGTCAGGATCGCGCCCATGGCCAAGTTTGAAGCTCTTAGCGACCTGCGCGATACCGTCGATCACCTTGTCGAACACCGACCGTTCGACATAGAGGCGCGAGGCGGCCAAGCAAACCTGGCCCGAGTTGAAGAAAATGGCGAGCGCCGCGCCGATCGCCGCCTTGTCGAGATCGGCATCGGCGAAGATGAGCGAGGGCGACTTGCCGCCCAGTTCCAGCGTGACGCGCTTGAGGTCTTTCGCACAGGTCTGGACGATCCGCTTGCCGACGCGGGTCGATCCGGTAAAGGCGATCTTGTCGATGCCGGGATGCTCAACCAGCGCCTGCCCAGTTTCATGCCCATAGCCGGTGACGATGTTCAGCACACCGTCAGGCAGCCCCGCCTCCAGCGCCAGTTCCGCGAGGCGCAGCGCGGTCAGTGGGGTGACTTCGGACGGCTTCAGCACAATGGTGCAGCCCGCCGCCAGCGCCGACGCGATCTTCCAGGCCGCCATCGCCAGCGGATAATTCCACGGCACGATTTGGCCGACAACACCGATCGGCTCGCGCACCGAGTAACTGTGATATTGGCGGCCATCGCCGGAAATGGGGTTCACCTGCCCATAAATCTTAGATGCCCAGCCCGCCATGTAGCGAAAAATATCGACGGCGGCGGGCACGTCCACCGCCAGCGCATGATGCACCGCCTTGCCATTGTCATAGCTTTCGAGCAGCGCCAGTTCCTGCGAATGATCCTCGATCTTGCGCGCGATCGCCTCGATGATCCGGCCGCGATCGAGCGGGCGCATCCGGCTCCAGGCGGCTGATTCGAACGCGGTCCGCGCTGCCCTGACGGCGCGATCGACATCGGCGGCCGTTCCTGCGGGAACAGCGGCGAACACCTTGCCGGTAGCTGGGTCTTCCACATCGATGACGCGGCCGTCCGCGGCCGCTTCCCATGATTGGCCGATCAACATTTTTTGCTGTGGAAGGCGGACCTTGAAACCGGCGTCACCATGTAATCCAGCGGCGATCAAAACGGGTGCAGTCATGGAACATGTCTCCGGGGATCAAGAAAGAGCCGCGCCCGCCTTTCAGGGCGCGGCCCAGGGGGAGCAGGTCAGAAGCGCGCCGACAGGGTCGCGCCGAATGTGCGTGGTCGTCCGGCAAAACGGACCGTCGTGTCCGTGATGCGCGTGGCGTTGGACCAATAGTAGGTGTTGCACAGGTTCCGCACGAAGGCGCTGATCTTGTAGCGCTTGTCGGCAAAGGACAGGCCAGCGCGCAGATCGATCAGCGTATAATCCTCGATCGTCAGGCCACCCTGCGCGCTTAGGTCCGCCGATGGCGTAGCGCGGGCGTTGCCCAGCACCGCCTTGGTATCGCTCTGGAAATTCAGATTGGCACCGACGAAAGCCTCGACATCGTCGCTGAGCGCCCAGTCATATTGGGCATCGGTCACGATCTGAAATTTGGGCGTGTAGGGAAAGGCCGATCCGCCAAAATCCAGCTGGCTGCCATAGCTGTCATAGTTGACGAAACTGCCCTTGATCCGCGTGTCGAGATAGGTCGCGCCGATGCTGACGCGCAGGCCATCGGTCGGCGCGAGGTCAAGTTGAATTTCCGCACCTTTTACCCGGCTTTTCGGGACATTGACCAACGCTTCGAGAGGGCCGAACACATTGGGACTTGCGATCACGCGGCCCTTCAACTGCTTGTCGCTATAGTCGTAATAGAAGAGTGCGCCGTTGATCTGGGCGGTGTTCTCCAGCAAGGTCAGTTTCGCGCCGAGTTCATAAGCGGTCACGGATTCCTGCGTGACGGGATTGAACTGGTTGGCATCGCTGGCCGACAGCAGCGGAAAGCTACCCGACTTGTACCCTTTGCTGACGGAAGCGTAGAGCAGCACGTCCCTGCTCGGCTTGTAATCGACACCCGCACGCCAGGAAATATTATCCTCGTCCAGCGACTTGCGCACCTCGCCCACGGTCAGCGTCGCTCCGTCGATCGTGACGCAGCCATTGGTGGGAATATCGATGGGCGCCAGCCCTGCGCCGCCGCGAATGAAGTTGATCAGATTTTCGATCCCCAGCCCCAACGCATTGCCGCGATCGGCCGTGCAACCGGCAAAATCGATATTGGTCTTGGTATAACGCACCCCGCCATGCAGGGTGATGCTGTCACTGATGTCATAGTCCAGATTGGCGAACACCGCTTTGTTCACGAATTTCTGGCGCGCATATTGGCTATAGACGAAAAAGGGGATGCCAAGGCCGGCGTCGACGAAATTATAGGCCGATGTCGATTGGTCATAGGGACCGGCATCATCCTGCTGATAGGTTTTTTCGCGCGCATAATTGGCACCCAGAATATAGGTCAGGCCGCCAGTCCGCCCTTGCAGACGCAATTCCTGCGACAGTGCCGTGATCTTTCCGGTGGTGTTGTAGAAATAGTCACGCAGGGCGACGCCGTCCGGGTCGATATCCTGGTCATTATGATATTCCGACCAGCTGCTGATCGAGGTCAGGCTCACATCGTCGGCCAGATCGATATCCCCCCGAAACGAGGCCTGATAGAACCAGTCGTCACGCTGGGGCTTTTGTTCCGGCGTCCAGTCGGCATCACGATTGTTACGCGGCGCGATAGGATAGGTGGCCAGAGGCCCCAGCCGCGCGGGATTGCCCAGCGGCACCACGCCGATCAGTTGCGCAGCCTGCCCATCGCTCTTGTCGATGAAACCGTTGAGGTTAAGCGAAAAGCGTGCGCTGTCGGACGGCTCGAAGTCGATCAGGATACGGCCCGTGGTGAAGTTGCGATCACCGAGCTTTTCATCGCGCGTGTAGCTGCGTTGCCATGCCCCGCCCTGCTCGGTCCGCACCGCCACGCGTGCGGACAGCGTATCGCTGATCGGCCCGCTGATGAAGCCGCCACCCGACACCTGTCCGAAACTGTCCAGACCCGCGTCAAGACCGGCTTTGAAGGTCGATGTCGGCTTGGCGGCGATATAGTTGATTGCACCGCCCGTCGCGTTCGATCCGAACAGCGTGCCCTGCGGCCCTTTCAGCACTTCCACGCGCTCCAGATCGAGCGTCGCGCCGCGCGTCATGATGGAAAAGGGGATCGGCACCTGATCCTGATAGATGCTGACCGTCGGCTTGGCGGCCAGGCTGGTGTCGTAAAAGCCGATACCCCGCAATGTGTAGACTGGCGTTGCGAACGCGCTCTCGGTATAGTTGAACCCCGGCACGATCTTTACCAGATCCGCGACATTGGTGATGCCCTGGTTCGCCAGCTTCTCGCCGGATGCCGCGGTGATCGACAGCGGCACATCGTTGATCGCCTGCTCGCGCTTCTGTGCCGTCACGACGATGTCGCCAAGGCCTGAGGATGTCACCTGTGGCGCAGCTTCGGTCTGGCCCCAGGCCTGAGCATGCAATGCAACGGCCGATACGGTGGCGGCCAGCGTGATAAACCTCTTGGTCATGTTCAGACTCCTCCCATTTATCGCCCGGATGTTCCCATCCTGGGCCTGTGCGCCGGTCCCGCCTTGGCGGTGATCCCGCGGCGATGTGCGTCAGTTCTTCGTGAAGCGGATCGGCAGCGCCTTGTACCCGCCGACGAAGTTCGTCTCGACCATGCGGGGATCGCCCGCCATTTCGACCGAGCTGAGATGCGGCAGCAATTCCTCGAACAGGATGCGCATCTCCAGCTTGGCGAGATGCTGGCCCAGGCACATATGCGGACCAAAGCCGAAGGCGATGTGCGGATTGGGCGAGCGGGTGATGTCGAAGCGGTCAGCGTCGTCAAACACCGCCTCGTCGCGATTGCCCGACGGGTAACAGATCATCAGCCGTTCCATCGCGCGAATATCCATGCCGCGCACCTGCGTGTCGGCGGTGGCATTGCGCATGAAATGCTTGACCGGACTGGTCCAGCGGATCGCCTCATCCACGAGGCCAGGGATCAGCGACGGGTCCGCCTTCACCTTGGCCCAATTTTCGGGATAGACCATCATCCCGTGCAGCCCACCGGCGGTCGAGGACGACGTCGTGTCATGGCCCGCGGTGGCGATCGCGACATAATAGCCGTTCGCCTCATCGCGCGGGATCGGCGCGCCGTTGATCCGCGAATTGGCGATCAGCGACAACAGGTCATCGGTCGGCCTTTCCCGGCGGTCGGCACTCAATTTGTCGAAATAGGTGTAGAAATCCTCGATCGAGGCTGCCCATTGCTTTGCCGCGACCACCGGGTCCGCCGCCATTTCGGGCCGCTGTTCTTCGGGATCATGCACGCCGAAAAATTCCTGCGTCAGCTTGAGCATCCGCGGTTCGTCTTCGGGTGGCACGCCGAACAGCGTCATGATGACGCGCAACGGATAGTGCAGCGCGAAATCGCGGACGAAATCGCATTCGCCGTCAAAACTCAGCAGATTGTCCACCGACTGGCGCGCCAGCACGCGGATCTGATCCTCCAGCTTGCTGATCTTGCCGGGCAGAAACCAGTTGGACGTCAGCGTGCGGTAGGACGCATGTTCGGGCGGGTCCATAAAGGTCAGCGACGACAAGATGCGGATCGACCCGCCGTTGATGTCCCGCGTGAAGGCGTCCGATGCCTGATCGACCAGGATCGGGTTGTGATCGGCATTGTGGAACAGCTTGCCGTTGCGTTCCACTTCCTTGATGTCGGCATGTTTGGTGACGACCCAGACCGGGTCATAGCCAGGCACCTGTGCGATACCCAGCGGCATATGTTCGCGCAGCCAGCGAAAAGCGCCATAGATCGTCGCGTCGTCCGTATAGCTTTTAGGCGCGATCACGATCCGCGCAATGTCGTCGGGGATGATGGGACGCACGTCGGCATCCAGCGAAGTCGCCATGAAACTACCCTCTCCTACACGATGCCCCAAGGACACTTGCGTATTGCGTATTGTCATTACGTAACTATAGACAAGCGAATTCGTCAATCGTAAAAAGAGGTCGGACCATTCAGCCTTTCAGGGACGGAAATCGCAGAAAATACGCGGCTTTACGGCGCAAATCATCCGTTCCTATTCCCGAAACTGAATGACGAACCCAAAGATTGAATAGGAGAAGACCCATGGAAGTGAAGGCAGCTGTCGCCCGGATAGCGGGTGGTGACTTTACGCTAGAGCAGCTCACCCTGTCCGATATGCGCGCCGACGAAGTGCTGTTGCGGATCGTCGCGACGGGCCTGTGCCATACCGATATCGTCGTGCGCGATCAGTTGCTGCCGACGCCCCTGCCCGCTGTGCTGGGCCATGAAGGTGCAGGCATCGTCGAGGCAGTCGGCGCGGATGTCACCACACTCGTGCCGGGTGATCGCGTCGTGATGGGCTTTGCCGCCTGCCGCCAATGCCCCCAATGTGTTGCGGGGCACCCAGCCTATTGCCGCGATTTTTCCGCACTCAACTTCGGTGGCTGCCGGGCGGACGGCTCGACCTGCCTGCATGACGGCGTAGCGCCGGTCAGCAGTCACTTTTTCGGCCAATCCTCCTTCGCCAGCCACGCCATCGCGGCCGCCCATAATCTGGTGAAGGTACCGGCCGAAGCACCGCTCGAACTGCTTGGCCCGCTGGGCTGCGGTATCATGACCGGGGCAGGCGCGGTGATGAAGGCGCTCAAACTTCAGACTGGCGAGACCATCCTGATCACTGGCGGCGGCCCCGTCGGTCTGAGCGCCGTCATGGCGGCGAAGGCTTCGGGCGCAGGGGAGATCATCGTCGCCGATCCTTTGGCAACACGCCGCGCCATGGCGCTCGACCTGGGCGCGACCCATGTCATCGACGTGACCGCGAGCGACACCGCCGAACAGTTGCGCAAGCTGTTGCCCCAAGGCGTCGATTGCGTGCTGGACACGTCGGGCGCGGTCCCGGCGATCGACGCCGGCGTGGCCTCTCTTGCCCCTCTGGGGCGTCTTGCCATCGTCGGTGTGCCCAAGGCGCTGGATGCGGCGATCAGCCTCAACATCCTGACCCTCCTGTCGCTTGGCATCTCGATCTGCGGCGTGACCGAAGGCAATGCCGACCCGCAGACGTTCCTGCCCGAACTGATCGCGCTAAATGCCAAAGGGCTGTTCCCATTCGAGAAGCTGATAACGACCTACAGGCTGGAAGACATCAACCAAGCGATCGAGGACCAGCATGATGGCCGCTGCGTCAAGGCTGTACTGACGATGGCGTGACCTTGCCCGCCGGGCGATCCGTTTCCTTGCCGGCGCGGATCGCCTCGACATGGCGGAAGAAAGCGCGCTGCCGCATCAGGCCGAAGAAATCGAGCATGAGCGGAAGCGCATGTTCGACCATGGTGGCTGCCTCAGCCACATCGATATGCCCGTCGACCCGCTCCATGAAGGTCGACGCTTCCCAGCGTCCGACGAAATCCGCTGCCTCTGTGTAGAAACCCAGAATGTCGGGCGTATAATCAAGCCGCTGATCGAACCCGGCCTTGCGCATGTCGCCCCAGATACGCACCAGCTGCGCGCAGGTGATGCTCAGCGCCTCGCCCTGATCCGTTTCGATGATATCCAATATGCCGATCTTCGCCAGCGTGCGGGCATCCTCCGCCGCATGCGGATGGCGTTCCAGCAGCGACGCGATCGTCACCGGCGGCCCGTCCACGCCGACGCGATGCGCGACCAGTTGCTCCAGCTGGTCGAACGCGCTGGCCTCGACCCGGCCTTCGGTGCCCTCGCCGCCGATGATCGCCTTAATCTGTGCCAGTGTCAGCCGGTTCTCACGCTGGAGCCGACGCACAGACAGGATCGCCTGGACATGCTCCTCCCCATAATCGGCAACCGTCTTGCGCGGCCGCTCTGGCTCCGGGATCAATCCTTCGCGCAGATAGACACGGATTGTCTCCCGATGAACCCCTGTCCGATCCTCCAGTTCGCGCATCTTCATGATGGCGCTACAGCATGGCGCACCGGACAGGGCAAGCCGCTATGTTACTTATATACGCAAGGCTTGGTGGTTCAGGCCGCGACCTTGCCGCCATCCTCCGCTTCCTGCATCGCGCTGAGCAGCCGCCGCGCCTGGTTGACCGCGCCATCGCTGGCGATGCCCACAAATGCCCGTTCCGGTTCGTCGTCGATCCGGCGCTGCTGCGCTTCGAGCGTCACCTCATCCTCCGTGATGGTATCGAAAAACTGGTCGAACAGCACGTCCGGCACACCGCTTTCCTTTGGCGCGGTGGTGCAGATAGTCCACAGATAATGGCTGGTCGTTTCCGTTTCCGGCGTGATGAAATGGTTGTTGGCCAGCATGAAGCCATGGTCGCGCTTGCCTTCATAGGCGCCGGTGCCAGCGTCACAGCCCCCCGCGTTGACGCGGCACGTCATGCCGATGCCCGGCTCGAACCGCACTTCCTGCCAGCGATCGACCCGGCCCTTGAAGCCGCCAGCGTCGATATAGGATTTGGGCGGGATCGAATTGGGCATCTTGCGTAGCAACGTGACCTTGCGACCGTCAAACTCGACCTTGGTATCGGCATTATAATGCTGCTCCGGGTTCCCGCCGATCGTGCGCGCATGGATATAAGGCACATGGGTCAGGTCCATGATATTGTCGATGATCAGCTGCCAATTGGCCTTCACCGGGAAATTATAGGGCCGCCACGTCCAGGCCGGATCATCATGTTCCGGGCTGTCGACGATGATCGACGGATCGGCCAGCGCCGGTTCGCCCATCCAGATCCAGATCAGATGATCCTTTTCCACCACCGGATAATGGCGGACATTGGCGGCGGCAGGAATACGCGCCTGGTTGGGGATGCGGGTGCAGGTGCCTTTGCCGTCAAATTCCACGCCATGATAGCAGCAGCGGATGACGTCGCCATCGACATGGCCCGAAGAGAGCGGCATCGCCCGATGGCTGCACCGGTCCTCCAGCGCGGCGATCTCGCCGCTTTCGGTGCGGAACAGCACGACCGCCTTGTTCAGATATTTGCGCCCAAGCGTCTTGCCGGCTTCGATATCGGCGGCGAAAGCGGCCACATACCATGCGTTGTAAATGAACATGCTGCTCTCCATTATCCGGCCGGGCCGTTCACGGCTCCGGCGCTACCCTATTGTTGGTGGTGATTATGGATAGCCCGCGCAGAACCGCCAATCGCAATCCCATAACGCCATAAGAAAAGCGGGAAACAAAGACGGTAAAGCGGGATCACCGCAAATATAGCCCCCCATTCATGTCCAGCGTGGCGCCCACGAAGAACCCACCGCGATCCGAAGCCAGCAGTGCGGTCGCCGCCGCAATCTCGCCCACCTCCATGAAGCGGCCGACCGGCACCTCGCCCTCGACCTGTGCGATCTGTTCCGCCGACAGTCGCGCCTTGGCCGTGTCGATCGGTCCCGGCGCGATGGCGTTGACGGTCACGCCGGTCCCGGCCAGATAGCGGGCGAAATATTTGGTCAGCATGATCGCCCCGGCCTTGGACGCGGCATAATGGGGGGAGGCCACCGTCCCGCCATTCTGCCCGGCGAGCGACGTGATATTGACGATCCGCCCATAGCCATTCTCGCGCATATGGTCGGAAAATATCTGGCAGCTCAGGAATACGCTGCGCATGTTGATCTGCACGATCGCGTCGAACTCTTCGGGGCTGATGTCCTGCGTCGGCGTGCGCTTGGCGAAGCCGGCATTGTTCACCACGATGTCGACCTTGCCCCACAGGCCCGCCATCTGATCCCGCGCAGCGAGGAAATGCGCCTTCTCCCGCACGTCCAGCGTCAAGGCGATCGCCGTCGCGCCCGACGGATCGAGCGAGGCCGCGACCGCCTGCGCCACAGCGCTGTCCACATCGCTGACGGCCACGCGACCGCCCCCGGCGTGGATTTCGCGCGCCACCGCCTCGCCCACACCACGGCCGCCGCCGGTCACCAGCGCGGTGCGACCTGCAAAGGAAAAGCTGCCATTGGCAGGCAGCGTGAAATGATCGCTCATGATATCGTCCTGCAATAAAATGGCGGGGAAGGCCGCGCCCTCCCCGCCCATGCCGTTCGTCAGCGGCGGATCGACAGCGTCAGGCCATAGGTCCGCGGCGTGTTGGTAAAGATCTTCCAATAAGTCGTGCCATTGCCCGGTACGGCCAGGAAGGCGGTGATGTCGTCCGCATTCACGATCTGATAATTGTTGGTCAGGTTCTTGCCCCACAGGCCGATCTGGAACCGGCCATCGGCTGTTTCATAATTCAGACGGGCATTGAGTGTCCGGCCGCGCGTATCGCGATGCAGATTGTCATAAAGCCGCAGCGTATTGGCGTCGTCGGTCGAAATGCGGGTGGAGAAGTTGAAATCCGCCTGCGGCGTCAGCGTCGCGCCATTGCCCAGCCGCCCGGTATAGGCCGCGCCGACGGTGAAGCTGTCGCGCGGTGCGAACTTGGCGGGATTGCCCGAATAATCGAGGTTCACCAGCGGATCGCGCAGATCGGTATAGGTGCCGACCAGATGCGTATAATTGGCGGTCAGGCGTAGATCCTCGACCGGTCGAATGACGGATTCGACCTCCATGCCCTTCATCTTGAGCGTGCCATTATAGGTATGGGCAATACCGCCCGCGCCGGAGAAATTCTGGAGATTCTTGGTCGTCTGGTGGAACAGCGCGACGTTCAGATCCAGTCTGTTGTCGAACAGGCGGGACTTTGCGCCGATTTCATAATTTTCGGCATTTTCCGGCGCCAGCGGGATGGTCGGGTCGCGATAGGCATTGTCGACGAAGCCGCCCGATTTGAATCCCTTGGCATAGGTCGCATACATGTTGATCTGTTCGGTCGGCTCGAACTTGATCGTGAAGCGCGGCGTGAAGGCATCCCAGGTGCGGCCGCCCGATGCGCGCACTTCGCCGGGGAAACCGAAACCGGGAATGGTCCCTGCATCCGTCGTCGAAAAGGCACGATAATCGACCTTCTTGCGATCCGACGTATAACGACCGCCCGCGACCACGGCCAGATTGTCAGTGATTTCGAACGTCGCCTCGCCGAACACGGCCAGGCTGCGGACATTGCCGTCCTGGACGCGCGTGATGTTGGTGACGTCAGGATTGCGGCGGATGCTGCCGGGCACGGCCGATCCGGGCAGCGGGCTGTAGAAGAAGATGTTGGTCGTCGAAACATCCGCCGACAGGAAATAGGCACCCACGACATAGGAGAAGCGGCCCGGTGCCGATGCGAAGCGCACTTCCTGCGTGAAGCTGCGGTTCTTGACCACTTGGCGGCGGTCGAACACCGGCACGACCGTCCCCACCGGCACGTCGTCATTGATCGCGCGGCTGTCGTTCATGCGATAGCCGGTGATCGACGTCAGCGTGCCGCCGAGCAGGTCAAGGTCGCCGCGCAGATAGCCGCCGCGCAGCCGCTGGCGATAGGGTGACGATACGAAGTCGTTATTGGTCCATTCGTCGTCGGTATAGGCGCCGAACGTATCGGGGATGACCTGATTGCCGCCAATGCCGAGCTGGATCGCGCCGCCATTGCCTTTGGTATAGCTATAGTCGCCCGACAGGACGACCTGCAGCCTATCGGTCGGCTGGAACAGCAGCTTGCCGCGCGCCGAATAGCTGTCATATTTGCCGTAACGTCCCGACTGGTTGGGCGTGTCGATCAGGCCATCGCTATGTTCGGTGCTGAACGCGAAGCGAGCGGCGATCTTGTCCTCGACCAGCGCGCCGTTCAGCATCCCTTCGGTCCGCACGAAGCCGCCATTGCCGCCAGTGACCTGCGCGAAATAGTCGTCCTCAAATTTGGGATTATTGGTGATGACGGCAATCGCGCCGCCTACCACGTTGCGCCCGAACAATGTCCCCTGCGGGCCGCGCAACACTTCGACGCGGTCGGTGTCGTAGAAATTGGCGTTCAGGTCATTGTTGAACACATAATAGACGTCGTCCATGAAGAAGGCGACCGGCGTGTCCAGCGTGGCGGTACGGAATGTCGACACATTGCCACGGATCGCGACGATCGACAGCGACTTGTCGGCGGTGTTGATGGTGATGCCCGGCATCTGCTGCGTCAGCGCGGCGGGGCTGTAGACCTGCGCTTCGCGCAGCAATTCGCCGCCGAACGCCGCAATGGAAAAAGGCACTTCGCGCACCGTCGATTCGCGCCGCTCGGCAGTGACGACGATGTCTTCGGGGAAGATCGCCTGCTGGGGCGCGGCGTCCTGCGGCACTGGCTGATCGGCCTGCGCAAAGGCCGAAACGCTCGTCATCGCGGCGATGATCGCGCCCATGGCGCAGGATGTTTTGAAGCTGAAAGGCATTCCCGGACTCTCCCTTGACAACACGGCTTGATGCCGTCTGCCAACCGTGAAGCAGCAAAAACAAAAGAGGCGCAATAGCATCGTCCCGGTTATTGAATGGTCCGACCACATTCCGATTGGGGCGGGGCGTGCAGTGGCTCTAGTCAGGGATCAGGGAATGGCGCTGGCTTCGATTCACGCCGCGCCGATAACGAAAAGCAAGGAAGAGGCTGAAAAACTCATGCAGTCCACAGATAGCGCAGACATGACCAGGGTAGGACCGGGCACGGTCATGGGCACGATGATGCGCCAATATTGGCTGCCCGCCTGCCTTTCGTCCGAAGTTACCGCTGACGGCGATCCATTGCGCCTGATGATCCTGTGCGAAAAGCTGATCGCCTTTCGCGACAGCTCAGGCCGCGTGGGCATCATGGACCATCGCTGCCCGCATCGCTGCGCATCGCTGTTCATCGGCCGCAATGAAGAAAACGGCATACGCTGCGTCTATCATGGCTGGAAGTTCGACGTCGACGGCAAGTGCGTCGACATGCCGTCCGTCCCCGCCCGCATGGACTTCAAGGACAAGGTCCATGCCAAAGCGTATAAGACGCACGAAGCCAACGGCCTGATCTGGGTCTATATGGGCGAAAACCAGTCCGCGCCGCCGCCCTTGCCGGAAATCGAAGCAACGATGCACTCGGACGCCGAAATCTGGTGCCTGCAGCGCGACTGCAACTGGCTTCAGGCGCTGGAGGGCGACATCGACACCAGCCATGTCGGCTTCCTGCATGTCGGATCGATCGAGGCGGACGATCTGGATGAGGATCATCCGATGCGTCCCACCGTCCTCAACCGCGCGCCCGACTATGAAGTGGCGCAGGCCGACTGGGGCGTCATGTATGGAGGCTATCGCCCGAATGATGATGGCCAGATGAGCTGGCGCGTCGCCCACTATATGTTCCCCTTCTGGACGCAGACGCCCAACAATCGCTTCGCCACCCGCGCGATCGCCCGCGCCTGGGTGCCGATGGACGACGAACATTCGATGCTGTTCGACATCACCTGCGGCGTGGACGCGGGCAACCCGGCCTATACGTCGACACTCAAGGACGGCACGCCCTTGTTCGCGCCGCTGGAATATGCGCCGACGACCACCGACTGGTTTGGCCGCTGGCGCTCGCCCGATAGCGAGAAGAATGACTGGGCGATCGACCGGGAATCCCAGCGCAACGGCACCCAGTTCACCGGC
This sequence comes from Sphingobium sp. SA2, assembly GCF_032227065.1. Lineage (NCBI taxonomy): Bacteria > Pseudomonadati > Pseudomonadota > Alphaproteobacteria > Sphingomonadales > Sphingobiaceae > Sphingobium > Sphingobium sp. SA2. Next base: position 1,350,763 of record NZ_JAPMXX010000006.1, on the reverse strand, counting down.
ATCCCCAACATCACGATGCAGGATCAGGCGGTGACCGAAAGCATGGGACCGATCACCGACCACAGCTTTGAAAATCTGGCGCCGACCGACCAGATGATCGCCCGCGTGCGCCGCCGTGTGCTGCTCGCCGCCCGCGCGCTCGCCAACAAGGGCAAGCTGCCACCGGGGATCGAAGACCCCAGCATCTTCTACCGTGCGCGCGCCGGCTCCTTCCTGCACGACCCCAGCGACACGCTCGCCAACGCCTATGAATCGGCACTGGCCAAGGCGGTACGCTGGCCCGACAAGGTCGAAGCGGCTGAGTGACACATATATAAGGGCCGGGGCGATCCATGCCCCGGTGCCTCGGACAAGGATGATAGAGGTGACGACACGCATTGCGGTTTGTCCGGTTCGCCGATCCATGGCGCCCCGGCCCTGCCAAGAGACGCATCGCACCGGACGGAGAGGGTGATGCGCGTACGATTGAAGAATATCCGCTGGGAGGCCGAAGGGATCAACAGCTACATCCTCGAAGCCGTCGATGGCGGGCTGATGCCGCCCTTCGATCCCGGCGCGCATATCGACGTCCAGCTTTCCCCCGGTCTGGCGCGCAGCTATTCGTTGGTCAATGACCCCGCCATTCGCGGCTATTACGAGATCGCCGTCCATCATGCGATCGACGGTCGCGGCGGATCGCGCCACATCCATGAAAAATGGCAGGTCGGCCAGATCCTCGACATTTCGGAACCGAAAAACAATTTCCCGATGGTGGAGGATGCCAGCCACACCGTGATGATCGGTGGCGGGATCGGCATCACGCCGATGCTGCCCATGATCGCGCGCCTCGAAAAACTTGGACGTAGCTGGGAACTCCATTATGTCGCCGCCTCGCCTGAGCGCGCCGCCTATGTCGATCGCCTGTCCGATTATGACCAGGTGGAAATCGCCTATGACGGCATTCCGGGCGGCCACCGCCTGGACCTGAAAGCCATCTGCGCCGCTGCGCCGGCCGACGCGCATCTCTATTGCTGCGGTCCGGGCGGGATGCTCGATGCTTTCATGGCGATCAATTGCGACCGGCCCAAGGGGCATGCCCATATCGAATATTTCTCGGCCGAAACCGAAATGGCGACCGAGGGCGGCTACACATTGGAACTGGCCAGGAGCGGCAAGACCATCGCGGTGGAAGAAGGCGAAACGATGCTCGACGCGCTGCTCAGCGCCGGTGTCAATGTCGGCTTCGCTTGTTCCGAAGGGATTTGCGGCACCTGCGAGGTCAAGGTGCTGGACGGCATTCCCGACCATCGCGACCATTTCCTGTCGGATGACGACAAAGCCGCCAACAGGTCGATCATGGTCTGCTGTTCGGGGTCGAAAAGTGCCAACCTCGTCCTCGACATCTGATTGCGATATTCCGGTTTTTCAATTGCCTGTCGATAAATGAATAGAGCGGCCACACATGGCCCAGGATAAGGAGAAGGTGTTGGCGGTCGTCCCAATGAAAGGCAGCAGTAAGGGGATGCTGGATGACATACCCATGTCGTCCTACCAGATCTGGTCCGTGCTGATGATCGCCGCGACCGTCATTCTCGACGGCCTCGACAATCAGATGCTTGGCCTAGCCGCGCCCTCCTTGCTCCAGGAATGGGGCATCGACCGCACGGCATTGGGGTCCGTGTTCGCGCTGGGCTTTGTCGGCATGGCCATCGGCACGCTGACGTCGGGCTGGGTCGGCGACCGTTTCGGACGGCGCGGCGCGCTCATCATCGGCGTCGCCATCTTCGGCATTGCGACCTTGCTTACCGGCTTTTCCACGGCATTGTGGCAGGTTGCTGCGCTCAAGACGCTGGCGGGCGTGGGCCTTGGCGGCGTCCCCGGCACCGCTAGCGCCATGATCGCCGAATTCACCCCCGTCCGCTGGCGCAGCGTCGCCGTCACCTTCGGCGTGGTGTGCGTGTCGATCGGCGGGATATTGGGCGGGGTCGCGGCCGCGCTTATCCTGCCGGGCCTTGGTTGGCGATGGCTCTTCTATATCGGCGGCAGCGTGACGATGATCTTCGTCGCATGGCTCTGGTTCATCCTGCCCGAATCCCCCCGCTATCTGGCGGACCGGCCGGATCGCGCCGTTGAACTCGACCGCATCTTGCGCCGCATCGGCCACCCTGATCCCACCTCTGTCGCCCACAGCCCCCTCGCCGCCGGGGAAGCGCCCCGCTACGAACCGATGCGCAACCTGTTCGGCAAGGCGCTGTTGCGCGACACGCTGGCGCTGTCGGTGGCGATGTTCTCCGGCATGTTCATGATCTATCTCATGTTCAACTGGGCGCCGACCATGCTCACCAGCGCGGGCTTCGGCCTCCAGACCGCCAGCCTTGGCCTGACCAGCTTTAACATTGGTGGCACCACCGGCGCGATGATCGCGTCGCTGGCCATCATCCGCTTCGGATCGCGCCCGGTGCTGATCCTGATGGCGATCGTCGGGGCGGCCGTCTGCGCCACCCTCGCCCTGCTCCCCATCAGCGGCGCGCGGAACGAAGGGGCTGTCCTTGCCTGCCTCGGTGCGCTCGGCCTGTTCGCCAGTGCAGCCCAGTCGGCCATGTTCGCGGTGGGCGCACACGCTTTCCCCACCGGCCTGCGCGCCCGTGGCCTGGGCCTGATGGGCGCGGCGGGCCGGGTCGGCGCGATCGTCAGCGCGGTGGCGGGCGCGCTCCTCATCGACTGGGGCAATCTCGGCTTCTTCGGCGCGCTCGCCGCCCTGATGCTGGTCAACGCCTTGGGCTTCATCGCCGTGCGGGGCCATGTGCCCGCCATCGGCCGCAAGGATGCACAGATATGAGCGACAGCTTCGACTATATCGTGATCGGCTCCGGCTCGGCGGGCAGCCTGATGGCCAATCGCCTGTCCGCCGACCCGGCCAACCGCGTCACTCTGATCGAAGCCGGGCCATCCGACAAACAATGGCCGGTGAACCTCAAGACCGCGATGCCGGTCGGCAATATCTTCCTGCTGCCGCACGCAAAATATAACTGGAAACAGGCGCTGACCGGCAACGCCGCCGTCAACGACCGTACGATCAACTTTCCGCGCGGCAAGCTGTTCGGGGGATGCAGCGCCATCAACGGTGGCGTCTACATTCGCGGGCAACGGGCGGACTATGACGCCTGGGCCGATGCGGGCAATGATGGCTGGGCCTATGACGATGTCCTGCCCGCGTTCAAGGCGGTCGAAAATTACGCCGGTCCCGATACGCCCTGGCACGGCAAGGGCGGCGAACTGGACGTGCAGAAGCCCAAAAGCTGGAACCCCGTCAGCGCCGCCATCGTCGACGCGGCAGAACAAGCCGGGCATCGCCGCAATGATGATTTCGCCAGCGATCGGCAGGACGGCTTTGGCCGTTACGACCTCAACCAACGCAACGGCACCCGCCTGTCGAGCGCCCGCGCCTTCCTCCACCCCGTGCTGGATCGCGCCAACCTGACCGTCATGGCGGACACCATGGTCCGCCGCATCCTGTTCGACCGGGGTCGCGCGGTAGGGCTGGAGATCGAGACGGGCGGCGCGCGCAGCACCATCGCCGCCCGGCGGGAAATCATCCTGTGCGCGGGTGCGACCAATTCGCCGCAACTGCTGATGCTGTCAGGCATCGGGCCGCAGGATCATCTGCGCGAGATGGGCATCGACTTGGTCCACCATTTGCCCGGCGTCGGCGCGCATTTGCAGGACCATCCCACCGTCCATGTCGCGATGGAGAACCCGTCGGCGGAATCCTATGCCGTATCGGCCAAGGTTCTGCCCCGCATCCTGGCCAGCCCGTTCAAATATCTGCTGAAACGCGAAGGGATGCTGGCGTCCAATGTCGCGGAGGCCGGCGGTTTCCTTTGCACCGACGGAACGGGTCGCCCGGACATCCAGATCACCTTCCTCGCCGGGCTGAAGCTCGACGCCCGTTCGGTCCCCCGCCGCCACGGCTATATGGGGCTCATTCAGTTGCTGCGTCCCAAAAGCAGCGGGTCGGTCCGCTTGGCCAGCAACCGGCCGGAGGACAAGCCGGTCATTGATCCCAATTTCTTTGCCGATCCCTATGACATGCAGACGCTGATCGCCGGGTTTCGCGCCTGCCGCCATATCTTCGCCCAGCCCGCGCTCGCCGCCATGACCGGCGCAGAAATCGAACCGGGCGCGCAGCATCAAAGCGACGCCGAGATCGGCGCCGCCCTGCGCAAGATCGTCAACACTGCCTATCATCCGACCGGCACCTGCAAGATGGGGCCGGACAGCGACCCGATGGCCGTCGTGGACAATCGCCTGCGCGTGCGCGGCGTATCCGGCCTGCGCGTCGTCGATGCATCGGTCATGCCCGACATCATCAGCGGCAACACCTCCGCCCCCACCATGATGATCGCCCAGCGCGCGGCACAGTTCATCCTGCAAGACGCCGTCACATCCAACATCGCCGCCTGAAAGAAGCTCCCATGACCCAACTCATCATCCCCCCGCGCCCCGCCTTGCTCGACACCCCGCATCAGGACATGCTGATCGGCGGCCAGCGCGTCCCCGCTTTGTCGGGGCAGCGTTTCGAGACCCGCAACCCCGCCACCGGCGATCTGTTGGCTACCGTTGCGCAGGGCGGGGCGGAGGATGTCGACCGCGCGGTCAAATCGGCCCGCGCCGCGTTCGAGGGACCATGGCGGCGCATGAAGCCGGTGGAGCGCCAGCGCATCATGCTGCGCCTCGCCGATCTGGTGGAGCAGCATTTCGAGGAACTGGCGATGCTCGACACGCTGGACCTTGGCGCACCCTATAGCCGCACGATCATGGGCAAAGCCCGCGCAGGCGCATTGCTGCGCTATTATGCGGGGCAGGCAACGCTGATCGCGGGCGACACGATCGACAATAGCGCGATGGGCGACGTCCTCTCCCAGACGCTCAAGGAACCGATCGGCGTGGTCGCAGCAATCAACCCATGGAACGGCCCGATCGGCATGTCGGTGTGGAAGGCGGGGCCGGTACTCGCTACCGGCTGCACCCTCGTCATGAAGCCCGCTGAACAGACGCCCCTTTCCGCGCTGCGCTTTGGCGAACTATGCCTGGAAGCGGGCGTACCGGACGGCGTCATCAACATCGTCACGGGCCTTGGCGATGCAGGCGCGGCGCTCTCCAGCCACCCGGACGTCGACAAGATCGCCTTCACTGGCTCCACCGGCGTCGGTGAAAAAATCCTGCACGCCGCCGCCGGAACGATGAAGCGCGTAACGGTGGAACTGGGCGGCAAGTCGCCCAACATCGTCTTTGCCGACGCTGATCTCGACAAGGCCGTCCCTGCCGCCGCCATGGCCGTGTTCGCCAATGCCGGGCAGATTTGCAGCGCGGGCACGCGCCTGTTCGTGCAAAGCACAATCCACGACGAATTCATGGAGCGCCTGGCCGCCTTCACGAAGACGATCAAGGTCGGCGACCCCCTGGACCCGACCACCCAGATGGGGCCGGTCGTTTCCCTGCCCCAAATGGACAAGATCCTCGGCTTCATCGCCAGCGCCAACACGCAAGGCGCCCGCCCGCTGACCGGCGGCAATCGCATGAGCGGCGCGGGCTATGATGCAGGCTATTTCATCGAACCCACCATCTTCACCCATGTCGCCGACGACATGACGATCGCGCGGGAAGAGATTTTCGGCCCGGTGCTCTCCGCCTTCACATTCGAGCACGTAGAGGAGGTTCTAACCCGCGCCAACGCCACCGAATTTGGCCTGGGAGGCGGCGTATGGACCCGCGACTTGGCCACCGCGCACCGCATGGCGCGCGGCATCCGCGCCGGGTCCGTCTGGGTCAATTGCTACCAGATGCTCGACCCCGCCGTCCCCTTCGGCGGCTATCGCATGAGCGGCTTCGGCCGCGAGTCCGGCGCGCACCATATCGAGGATTATCTGGAAACGAAGGCGGTCTGGATCAACCTGGACTGAGGCGCGCATCGTGCAGCAGGACAACAGCAATGGCGTGCATCTGGAGGAGGAGATGATCCTCCAGATGCAAAGGCTGGTGACTGGCCGCACCGACGAAGCGCTTAACGCCCGCTTCGGCATCAGTTACAATACATGGCGCAAATTGCTCGCCGGACAGCCGATCCGCCCTTCGCTCGCTGATCGTCTGAAGGGCCGCATCGCCGCGCTTGAGGCCAACAACCCGCGATAGCCTCACACCCAGCCCGATTCCCGCAAGTCCGGCGGCGCGCCTGCCACGCGCTCGCCCTTGGCCGCCTCGCTCAGCATGTCGAGAAAGCGGCGCTGGGTCGCTGTGGGGCGCCAACTGCGCCGCGTCGTGATCCCCACCACGCGCTTGCTGCCTTCCAGCGGCGGCCCGACCTGCGTCAGCAGCCCGCTGCGGATCTGGAGCGCCACCTGATCGGGCGACAGCAGCGTCAGGAAATCCCCCTCCGTCAGCAACCGCCCGATGATCATCACCGACCCGCACTCGACCGGCGTCGCTGGCACCTTGCCTTCCCCGAACAGCTTTTCCCACTGTTCGCGCAACGGCGAATTGGCAGGCGCGACGATCCAGGGATAGCTGGCCAGTTGCTCCATCGTCGGCTTGTCCACCTTGGCCAGCGGATGCTGGCTCCCCGCCGCAATCACCAGTCGATCCTCCGACAAGGGCAACTGATAAAGATCAGCAATCTCGAACGGCCGCAACGCGCCGACCACCATGTCGATCACTCCGTCGCGCAGCGGCTCCACCAGCTCGCGCCAGCTTCCCTCCAGCACCTTGAACGCCGCGCGCGGATCGCTCCGCGCCATCCGCGCCATGGCGGCGGGGACCAGATAAGGCCGCGCCAATGGAAGCGCCCCGAACGCGATCAGCTCGCTCCCGCTCCCGCTATCGCGCCCGATGTCCGCCAGCGCCGCGACGATCTCCGCCACCGCCAGCCTTGTCCCGCGCGCCAGCCTTTTCCCCGCCGGATTGAGCCACACCGCCCGCCCCCGCCGTTCGACCAGCTTCCCGCCGATCATCTGCTCCAGGTCGCCGACCGCGCGATGCACCGCCGTCTGCGACAGAGTGCTACCATGCGCCGCCGCCGCGAAACTCCCTGCCTCCGCCAACGCCAGAAAGGCGCGCAACTGCGTCATCGTCATTAGCCGCTCAGGATAATGGAACACGCCCGACAAGCCCTTGGCCGCCTGCGACAGATGATCGAGCGCCGCGCGCGCCCGCTCGATCACGATCTCGCCCATGGGCGTTGGCACCATCCCGCCCGACCGACGCTCAAAAAAGGTGTAGCCGAACTGCCGCTCCAGCTTGGCCAGCCCCTGCGTCAGCGCCGGTTGCGACAGGCTGACCACATCGGCGGCGGCGGTGATGCTGCCATGTTCGCGGATCGCCAGCAGCGCGCGCAGGTGGCGCAAATTGAGGTCGAATGGATCGGTCGCCATGCCGCTTACTCTTGTTACCCTGCGCCCGCGCGCTGTGGCGTCATCGGGCGACCGCGGCCTTACCGGACAACTGCCCCAAAGGACAGCGGCCCCTTGCCCAAATCAGCCGAAATTCTAATGGACTGACCATTACCGTAATGGTAGGACCATTAGCGAGAGGCGCGCACGGCCGCCCGACGGATTCGGATAAAAAGGAGGCACCCATGGACTTTGAACTGCCCGACGACATCAAGGAATTTTGCGACGTCACCCGCGCCATCGTGCGCGACCTGCTGCCTTATGAAACGGAATTTCAGGCCACCGGCAAAGTGCCGCCGATCGTGCGGCAAACGCTGGTCGATAATGGCTATTTCGGCCTGTCGCTGCCGGAAGAATATGGCGGCCTGGGCCTCGGCGCACTCGCGCAGGCGGCAGTGCAGATAGAACTCGCCCGCCTTCCCCCCCAATTCTGGACCGAATTGCGCCCGCTCATGGGTCCGGGCGCGCGCAACATCGTCTATCATGCCTCGGAAGCGCAAAAGCAGCAGTTGATCCCTGGCATGGTGTCAGGCGAAATCCCGATCGCCTTTGCCCTCACCGAACCCAATAGCGGCTCCGATCCGGGCTCGATGCGCACCACCGCCACCCGCAATGCCGACGGCTGGGTCATCAACGGCTCCAAAACCTATATTTCCAACGGCAAGAACGCCAAATATGTGATCGTCTATGCCTATACCGACAAGGCCGCCGGGCCACGCGGCGGCATTTCCGCCTTCCTAATGCCCGCCGACACGCCCGGCTTTGCCGTCACTGGCACGATCGAACTGATGGGCACCGCAACGCCGGGCGTCTATGAACTGACCTTCGACGAATGCCAATTGCCCGCCGACGCCCTGCTCGGCGAAGAAGGGCGCGGCTTCCACTATGCGCTCGAAGGCCTGAACGAGGGCCGCATGAATGTCGGCGCGACCGCCGTCGGCATGGGCGAATATGCGCTGGAACTGGCGATCGAGGAATCGAAACAGCGCCCCGCCTTTGGCGGCGTCATCTCCGATTTTCAGGCGATCCGCCACTATATCGCCACCATGGCGACGGACATGCGCGCTGCACGCCTGATCCTGCTCGACGCCTGCTGGCGCTACGACCAGGGTGAGAAAAAACGTGAGCTGGCGTCCATGGCCAAATTGTTCGCCACCGAAGCCGGCAGCCGCACGGTCGACACGGCAGTCCAGATTTTCGGTGGATCAGGTTATTGCCGGGGCTTTGCGATCGAGCGCCTGTACCGCGACATTCGGATTACGCGGATCTACGAGGGGTCGTCGGAGATTCAACGCAATACGATTGCGCGGGAGTTGTTGCGGTAAAGAGGGTGTGGGCGGGAGGGCTGTAGGGCGTCTCCCGCCTAATGGCTGGTATGCGCCACTTGTCGCCGTTCAGAGGGCGATTTCTGCTTCTTGGAAGCGGTCATTCGTTCAGGTTCAGGTGTTAGAAAAGCAGACGGTCGGCCACCGCCCCATTGCGGACATACGACAAATGGGGAACCATGCGGCGGTGAAACGCGCCCACATCTTTGTCCTCGCAATCGCAAGCATCGGCGCGGCAGCTATGGCCGAATCCTATCTCGGCTCTACGCGCTACCGGCTCAACGACGCGCCCTACGCTGTTCCCCACAAATACGAGTTCGTGCGCAACTTCAGCGTGCCGTGGCTCGTAGGCGTCAAAGGGCTGGATAAGGAACCGGATGAGTCCGTTTGGCTCTTGCTTCCGGCCTCTGAACTTTCGGGCGGTGTGCAGGGCTACAATCGCTTCTTTCACGGGTATTCGAGCGATGTTGAAGCCGACATGGTGGTCAATGTGCTTGGCGGAATGGAAGCGCGCGAGTTTCCTGCTGACCGGAGCAGCGACATTACTAAGGTTCGAGAGGAACTCGCCAACGGCAAACTTCGACAGCGTGACCCCACTACCGGGTGGGACAGGGTGTATTGGCTCGTGGGCGAGGAGGGGACGCCGGGACAGGCCGGTTCCCTTTTCTACCTCGTTCCCCGCGAGGGTGTTGAAAGCCTACCGCCCAACTGGCGAGTTCCCTCGTGCCAAGGTTCGCCAGACATCAATGGGCATGAGAGGTTCGATTGTAGCTTCACCATTCGCGATAAGGGCCTGACGTTCGACTTCACGCTGCGCCGAGAGAATATCGGCACTGCCAGCCTTATTCCTGCTTATGTTTTGAGGCGCTTGGAGAACTGGCGGGCCTGAGCTTCGGCTGTCCGCTAACCATGAGATTTCGTCATTCACTCTTCGACCCGCCGTCGAAATGAATGACCGGTATCAGGGATGGGGATGGTGTGAAGGGGTGACCAACAATGGTCGATGGGCGACAGGCAGCTATTTCCGCCCACGATCGTGTCGCGTGCCCTAAAGAGGACCGGCGGCTATCCCTTCTTACCCGCCGGTAACGCGACATTCCGCAATCGGCCAAAATGGAACGGGAAGAGAGCGACCAGCTGCCCCACCAAATCATTGGCGGGCAGCTGAATCAGGCTAAACGATGCCAAGCAGCGTCATTTGGGGAAGTGGATGCCGCATAGCTTGTTTCCATCTGGATCGCGGAAGTACGCGAGTACGATCGTACCCATAGACGCTGTTTCGCGAGGACCGGGCGCTACCTCGATCGACATGCCACCATTGGCAACTGCAGCATCATGAAACTGCTTCACCTGCTCTGACGAATTGCATGAAAAAGCAATGGTGCTGCCGTTCGCGACAGTTGCCGGTTCGTCATTGATCGGCTGGGTGACAATGAAATTGGCCCCATTCCCGCTGTTGTAGATCAGGCGCGTGTGGCCACTGTCGGCCACGTTGATCGTCGCCTCCCCAACGCCGAGGGTACCAAGCACCGTGTCGTAAAAGCGCTTCGCCCGGTCGATGTCGTTCGACCCCACCATCGTGTGAAAAAGCATGCATCTTCTCCTACTAGGGCTACGCCATGATTGAACACTGCCCGCGCTCGGCCATAGCAGGATCAAACGCGCGGTCACGCTTGGATCGTTGGGCTGACGTTGGCATGCTTGGATCGATAGGGACAGAAGTCTTACCTTGGTCGATGGGCGACAGGCAGCCACTTCCGTTCATGATCGTGTCGCCTGCCCTAAGGGGGACCGGCGGCTATCCCTTCCTACCCGCCGGTAAGGCGACATTCCGAAATCGGCCCTCCTCCCCCTGTCCTACATCCCGACCTCATGCCATAATCCACCCCGGCTCTTTCCAACCGTCCGTCTCCACCCCGCGCGCCGTCCGCACAGGGACACGCATTAACTTCGCAAAAAATCTCCTATTGCGAAATTCACGCCACCATTCCGCATCCACGCAAATGCGTAGCCCACGACGGTGTGAACTTCGCACCTTTTACAAACGCGCGTGTCAGCCCAGATCGCCGCTGGCCCGCAACGCCGCGACAACCTCCGCGCTCAAGCCCAGCCCGGCCAGCACCGTCGCGCCATCCTCGCCCAGTCGCGCGACATGATCCCGTGCCTCGACCCGCGATCCGCTCATGCGGAAAGGCGGATTGGGCACTTTGAACGTACCCGCGCCGTCATGCACCTGCGCGAACGCGCCGCGCGCCGCGAGTTGCGGGTCGTCCAGCAACTCGCCAATCTCGCGATAGCGGGCGCATGGCACGCCATGGCGCGACAGGATCGCCTCGGCCTCCGCCGCGCTGCGCTCTATCGTCCACGCCTCGGTCAGCGCCAGCAACGTCGCCCAATTGGCATTGCGATCCGCATTGGTCAGGAAGCGCGGATCGTCGCGCCATTCGGGATGACCTACGGCGTCCGACAATTGCTCGAAATTGCGCGGACTGGTCGGCGCGACCATGATGAAACCGTCATTGGTCTTGAGCGGCGTATAGAGCGGCCGCCGCGCGTCGCCCGGAAATTGCGCCTCCTGCGTCTCGAACACGAGCATGCCGACCATCGCTTCCAGCATCGACAGGTCGATATGCTGCCCCTGCCCCGTTCGCTCCCGCTGATAGAGCGCGGCCTGGATCGCGCCGAACGCATGGGTGCCGCCCAGCACGTCAGCGATGAAAATGCCGCTGGTCGCGGGCCGATACGCCCCGTCCTGATAGCGCAGGTTCACCATGTCGAAACCGCTGGCCGCATGGATGACCGGCGCATAGGCCGGGAACAGCGCCTTTGGCCCGGTCTGGCCATAGCCGGAGATGGAGCAATAGATGAGCCGCGGATTGATCGCCGCCAGCGTCGCAAAGTCGAGGCCGAAGCGCGCCATGACGCCGGGCCGGAAGTTCTCCACCAGCACGTCGCAGGTGGCGACGAGCTGTTTCATGAGCGCGATGATCTCGGGCGATTTGAGGTTGCAGGCGATCGACTGCTTGCCCGCGTTCAGATTGCCGAAATAGGCGCTATGCCCGTCTCGCTTGGGCGGCCGCGCACGGACCTGATCGCCCTCAAGCGATTCCACCTTGATGACCTCCGCGCCAAGGTCTGCGAGCATCCGGGTGGCGAAAGGCCCGGCCATGACGCTGGTGAAATCCAGTACCCGCACGCCGTCCAGCGCGCCCGCCATCACAATCTTGCCATCATCCGCCATGCCGCACCTACCTATGGATCCATATATTTAATGGTCCTACCTATTGCATGGCAAAGATGGCGCGGTCAATCAGCCCTTGGCGGCGGCCTTGCTGTTCTTGCGGACATGGCGATGCACCCGTTCCAGATGCTTGCGCATTTCCGCAACGGCCGCTTCCTCATCCTTCGCCCGCAAATGCCGCACCAGCTTGAACCGAGATTCGATCAATGACTGCTGCAACGTCTCATAGTCCGGCCCCCGCACAAATTCGTGCAGGATCGCCGATAGCGAATCGACGAAGATGCCAAAGATGCGGTTCTTGGTCGCGCGGGCCAGCACCGCATAATATTCCACCGCACAGGCATAGCGCGCCTCCACGCTGGTTTCCCGCTTCGTCCGTTCGGCAATCGCCTCCAAGTCCGCCAGGTCGGTTTCCGTGGCGCGCGCGCACGCCAGGCGGACGATGATATCCTGCAATGCCAGCCGCGCCTCGGTCAGTTCGCCAAGCGAAATATCGCTCAGATGGACATAATCCTGCATCGCCTGCACGATCCGGTCCGGCTCGGCCGTTTGCACGAACGCCCCGCCCTTCGCGCCCTTCACATTGCGGATGATTCCTGCGACCTCCAGACTGCGTAGCGCTTCCCGCAACGCGCTGCGACTGACCTGAAACTCGACCGCCAATTCCCGTTCGGCAGGCAGCTTGTCCCCCGCCTTGAGCGTCCCCGCCGCCAATTGCTCCCGTATCTGTTCACAGATCACCTCGAACGCGCGGCGCGTCTTGATGGGAGCGAAACTGGGCTTGGAGGACGGGGACGATGCCATAGAGTACGCTCCGATAGAGATGCGCAAATCTATAGCCGACGCCGAGAAAGGCGCAATGGCCGGACCGAACGGGATTGACAGACGCCTATCACTCTTTAATGGTCGGACCATTATGAAAATGGAGCGAGCCATGAAGATCCTTGTGCCCGTGAAGCGGGTGATTGATTATAATGTAAAGCCGCGCGTGAAGGCGGACGGTACGGGCGTCGATCTGGCGAACGTCAAGATGAGCATGAACCCGTTCGACGAAATCGCGGTCGAAGAAGCCATCCGCTTGAAGGAAAAGGGCGTGGCGACCGAAGTAATTGCGGTGTCCATCGGCGTTGCCAAGGCGCAGGAAACGCTGCGGACTTCGCTGGCCATGGGCGCTGACCGGGCGATCCTGATCCAGACCGATGAAGACGTCGAACCGCTGGGCGTCGCCAAGCTGCTGGCCAAGGTGCAGGAAGAGGAAGGCGTTGGCCTGATCATCCTGGGCAAGCAGGCGATCGACGATGACAGCAACCAGACCGGCCAGATGCTGGCGGCGCTGTTGAACCTGCCGCAGGGCACGTTCGCCTCGAAGGTCGAGGTCGAAGGCGGCAGCGTGTCGGTGACGCGCGAAGTCGATGGCGGGCTGGAGACGGTGAAGCTGTCGACCCCGGCGATCATCACCACTGACCTGCGCCTCAACGAGCCCCGCTACGCGTCGTTGCCCAACATCATGAAGGCCAAGTCCAAGCCGCTCGCGCAGAAGACGCCGGCCGATTATGGCGTGGATATCAGCGCACGGCTGGAGACGCTGAAGGTGGTCGAACCGCCCAAGCGAACCGCTGGCGTCAAAGTCGCCGATGTCGATGAACTGGTTGCCAAGCTCAAGGCCATGGGAGTTGCCGCATGAAGACGCTTGTATGGGTTGAACATGAGGGCGGCGCGGTCAAGGACGCGACGCTTTCCGCCATCACCGCTGCTGCGAAGCTGGGCGAAGTCCATCTGCTCGTCGCTGGCGAAGGCGTCGATGGCGTTGCCGCCGCCGCTGCGCAGATTGCGGGCGTGGGCAAGGTGCATGTTGCCGACGATGCCGCCTATGGCCATGCGCTTGCCGAGAATATCGCGCCGCTGGTTGTCGAGCTGATGGGGCATCATGACGCCTTCATCGCGCCTGCCACCAGCAACGGCAAGAATATCGCGCCGCGCGTCGCGGCTTTGCTCGACGTGATGCAGATCAGCGATATCCTGTCGGTCGAGAGCGAAGACACGTTCACGCGGCCGATCTATGCGGGCAATGCGATTGCCACGGTCAAGAGCAAGGATGCCAAGAAGGTCATCACCGTTCGCGGTACGGCGTTCGAGAAGGCGGCTCGTGAGGGTGGTTCCGGCACGGTGGAAGCGGTGGCTTCGACCGGGGACAAGGGGCTGTCGTCCTTTGTCGGGGCGGAGATCGCCAAGCTGGAACGGCCGGAGCTGACCAGTGCCAAGATCATCGTGTCGGGTGGCCGGGCGCTCAAGGATGGGCCTACCTTCGAGGAATTCATCTATCCGCTGGCCGACAAACTCGGTGCTGCGGTCGGGGCGAGCCGGGCCGCGGTCGATGCGGGCTATGTGCCGAACGACTATCAGGTCGGGCAGACCGGCAAGATTGTCGCACCCGAAGTCTATGTTGCCGTGGGTATTTCCGGGGCGATCCAGCATTTGGCGGGGATGAAGGACAGCAAGACCATCATCGCCATCAACAAGGATGAGGATGCACCGATCTTCCAGGTGGCGGACATCGGTCTGGTGGGCGATCTGTTCAAGATCGTGCCGGAATTGACCGATAAGCTGTAAGCGCGACGCCATCGCATAGGAAAGGGCGCGGGATAAAGATGCCGCGTCCTTTTTACGTCTGTCGTCGGCTGCATTGTCGTAAAGAAGATGATCTGTCGCGCGACGATGAGCGGCGGGCATTCACTGCTACCTGGCTCCATTCATGGTCCGTTCCCTTGTGCCTAGCCTTGCGGTAAGTAATTGGGAACCCAATGTGATTCCCGATTCCAGCAAGAACGAACTGGGGCCTTTCTGGGGGCCTTATTAACCACCTCATTTTCATTACATATTTGAAAATAAAAACAGAAACATCGTGGATTGGATTCCGGCTCGCTCCAAAATCCTGTCTGGCGAAGCCTGCCAACAGTTGAAAAATCCCTGATTTCCGGTAGTTTATGGGTATTCGCTGATTGTTCGCAGGTGCGGACGGTGGGGCCTAATTTGGGGGCTTCGCTATGCCCCCAACCGTGCTGACCGATACCGCTATCCGAAACGCAAAGCCTGCGAACCAGCTGTGCAAGGTCGCCGCCGCCCAAGGTTCGCATTTGCTCGTCAACCCCAAAGGGGCGGCAAATTGTGGCGAATCAATTATCGCATCAACAGGGTGGATCGGAAATTGCGTTTTGGGCGTAGCCAGATGGCAGATGTGTCCTTTCGCTAACTGCCATCGGTGATCAGGGTGCCCCCATCGACAACGAGATTGTGGCCAGTCACAAAAGCACCAGCCGGTGAAGCGAGGAAGAGGGCGCTTCCTGCCACCTCGTCCATTTCGCCCGGTCGGCGCAACGGCGTCATCTGCATTCGCCGTGCCATGAATATATCGTCGGCCAGAAGCGGCGCGGACAGTTCGGTGCGGATGAGGCCCGGCGACAGGGCGTTGACGCGCACATTGCGCGGGCCCCACTCGACCGCGAGGTTGCGGGCGAGTTGCGCCACCCCCGCCTTGGCTAGCGCATAGGCGTTGATCGCGCCATTGCCGCGCAGGCCCGACAGGCTGGAAACGAGGATTGCCGCGCCGCCACCCGTTGCGGCGATATGGGGCAAGGCGAGGTTGCACAGCCGAACCTGACTGCGCAAATTGACCGCCATGACCCGGTCATAATCGTCCATGTCGATAGTCGCGAAGGGGCCGGCGCGCCCCGTGATCCCGGCATTGCAGACCAGAATGTCGAGACGACCGAAATGGGCCATCGTGCCATCGACCAGCGCCGCGAGTTGCGCATCGTCGGCGACATCAGCCGGGATCGCCAGCGTTTTCAGCCGATACCCGGCCCGCTCGCAGTCTGCAGGATCTTAGCTGGAGATCGTGACCCGCGCGCCATGGCCCTGAAACATCTGCGCGATGGCGAGCCCTATGCCGCGGGTCGATCCTGTGACGATCGCGACTTTGCCGGAAAGATCGAACAGGCCCATCAATGCTTGTCCTCTGGCTTCTCCTCCGGGAGCGGCTGGCCGTCATGCCGATAAGCGGGTGCCTCGATCAGGATGAAGGCGATACGGCAGGGCCTGTCGGTTATGTTGCGCCAGAGATGATTTGTGCCGCGCTGGATGATGACGCCGCCTTCCCGCACCGTCGTCTTGCGGCCGTCATCCAGTTCCAGCTCGACCTGGCCAGACATGACGATGCCATAATCGATGCTGTTGGTACGGTGCATCGGCGATTCCTTGCCCGGAAGCATGTCGACGATGCGGATCACCGATCCCTGGTTGAGGGTGAGGCCGGCGTCGCGCAGGCGGCCGTCCGTCTCGTCATTATTGTCAGCCGGCACCGTCGCCGTCGTCCAAATAAGCAGGAAAGCGGCATCCCCCGATGGGATCATCCGGGTGGGCGTGACATCTTCAGACTTGAAGATCGCTCGGCCGTCGGCGTCGTGACCCGTGACAACGCACTGGATCGGGGGCAGGCCTGAATCGCTAAGCTCGGTCATTATTGCTCTCCTCGATAGGCGATGACCTGCTGGTCGATGATGCCAAAGGGCGCGCGGCCGTCTGCGAGGCGTCCCTCCATGCGGATATGGTCGCCAAAGCGCATGAAGGCGGTGCGGGCGACGCCTTCATCGACAATCTCGATCCCGCGCCGTTCGGCGATGCAGGAGGAGCCGACTTCACGAAAATTGGCGTTGGAAACAGTGCCGGAACCAATCACCGTGCCCGCCACCAGATGGCGGGTCCGCGCGGCGTGGGCGACCAGGTCATGGAAGCCAAAGCCCATCGCGTCGCCATTGGCCGCGCCAAAGCGCTGGCCGTTCCAATCGACCAGCAGGTCCATGGCCACCCGGCCATCGCGCCACTGGTCGCCCAGTTCGTCCGGTGTCACGGCAAAGGGCGCCATGGAACAGGCAGGCTTGGCCTGGACCCAGCCAAAGCCGGTCTTCATTTCAGGACCGGCGAGCGCGCGCAGCGACCAGTCATTGATCTGAACGATCAGGCGGATATACGCCATGGCATCTTGAGGCGTGACACCCATCGGCACGGCATCGACGATGACGCCGAACTCGCCCTCGAAATCAATGCCGAGGCTCTCGTCAGGCATGGGGACATCGTCCTGCGGACCGTAGAAATGATCCGAGACGCCCTGATACATGAGCGGACGCCCGGTCTTTTCAGGCGCAATGCCCAGCACCTTGTCCATCAGCGCGCCGTGGCTTTCGAACGCCGAGCCATCGAGCCACTGCCAGGCGCGCGGAAGGGGCGCGGCCAGTTGGGCGGGATCGACAGGATGCGGGAAATCCGTAATTGCCGCGAGCGCTGGCGCAATGTCCGTCCATTGTTCGAGCGCCGACTGAAGCGTGGTGACGGCGGGTTCCGCATAGCTGCTGCCGTCGGGTGACAGGAGGATCAGTCGCCCGTCCCTGCCGCCATTTCTGATCGTCGCCAGCCGCATCGCTTCTCCTCTCGCTCTTGTCGCCAAACCGATGGGACAGGGCGGCGGCATGGTCAAAGCCAAATGGTGGATAGTGGGCTTCCACGGTTTCAATTTGATCCGCGCGATGCATGCGCGTCTGTGATGCGATGGATGAAGCTGCCGCATATCGGCGGCGCGACAGTCGAGAGGATCTGCATGTTCGAGCCCTTCCCCGGAAATTACGTCTGGAATCTTGCCACCAACCTGGCGCTGGTATGCGGTGGCAATCATGGCGAGATCGACGAAGCGAACCGCCCGATCATGGAGGCCGCCAAGGCTGGGGCGGACGCGGGCAGCGCGCTGATGTTCGACAGTTGGCTGCGCGTGGCGGACCAGGTCGCTGCCAATGCGGCGGCGGACGAAGTGGCGGGCTTCGATCTGTCGGCCGGCTCCAAATATCTGCGTGCGTCAGGCTATTATCTGGCGGCCGAACGGATGCAGAGCCGCGACTATGCGCCGCGCTGGGCAGCTTATGACCGCGGGCTGGAACTCTATCGCAAAGGGTGCGCATTGCGCGGCCTGCATGTCGACTTCGTCGAGATACCCTATGAAGGGAGCGCCTACACCGCCATCTTCGTCCATGATGGGTCGGGGACGCCGCGACCGACCCTGGTGTCGGTCAACGGCCTCGATTCCATGAAGGAACAGGTCAATATGGCGGGCCATGGCGCGTCCAATCTGGAGCGGGGGATCAACACCCTGTTCGTGGATCAGCCAGGCACGGGCGAGGCACTGCGCAAGCGCGGGCTGACGGCGGTGTTCGATGCCGAGCGCTGGGGATCGCCCGCCTTCGACTATCTGCTGACACGGCCGGATGTCATCCATGACAAGATCGGCATCTTCGGCCTGTCCTTTGGCGGCTATCATGCGCCGCGGATTGCCGCCAACGATCCGCGCTACGCGCTATGTGCGGTCATGGGCGCGAACCATGTCTGGGGCCAGCGGCAGCGCGAGCGGGTCGCCAATGAAGGCGAAAACCCCGTTCCCCATTATTGGGATCATGTCATGTGGGTGTTCGGCTTCGACAATCAGGCGGATTTCCTGGCCTATGCCGACCAGATCACGCTGGACAGGCAGGTCGAAAAGATCCGGGTGCCCTTCCTTATCACCCATGGCGAGAATGACCGGCAGATTCCCGCGTTCAACGCGCAGCTGAGTTACGACCAGGCGGTCAACAGCCCCAAGCGGACGTTGCGCATGTTCACCAAGGCCGATTTCGAGGTGGAGCATTGCGGCGCGGACAATGGCACGGGGATGCGCGATTATATCGCCGACTGGTGCGCGCAGACCTTCGCCGAGATGGACTGATGGCCGATTTCAGCTTTCATCATGGCGGGGTCAGCGTGCCAGACCTGGACGCCGCGATCGACTGGTATGCTCGGGTGCTGGGCTTTGCGGTCGAAAAACGCTTCCATATCGAAGCGGCGCGGGCGCATGCGGCGATGATGCGCAAGGGCGCGTTGCGCTTCGAGCTGTTCGAGGTGGAGGGCGCGGCCCCGCTGCCCGAAGAACGCCGCCATCCGCCGTCCGACCTCAAGACCCATGGCAACAAGCATGTCGCCTTTCAGGTCGATGATCTGGAGGCGTTTCTGGTCGAGATGGAAGGCAAGGGCGCGGACATCGCCTTTGTCGTGCTCGAAGCATTCGGCAAGGGATGTTTCCTGCGCGATGTTGCGGGCAATCTGATCGAATTTGTCGAGGAAGCGGCGGCTTGAGAAATAGGATTGTCGGCGCTTAACTTCGCATATTTCCCGCCAATTTCGACATTATAGTGCGCCATTGCGACATTTTGTATCACAGAACCGCACTGACTGCGCCCCTATCCTCTATGGTGCATTCAGGCGTGGTCGGACGGTGGGAAAGAGCCATGGCCAAGCCTAACAGAATCGAGGCGTGTAGGACAGGATGAGGGATGAGCTTGCCATAGGCACAAGCGGCGATCCCCCGCATCCGACTTCGCCTAACCCTCCGCGCGGGTAAGGCTGCATATCCTTCTCCCCGCTGGGGAGAGGGTCTTTCCTCAGAGAGCGTGTTCGTCCGCTTCGGTGATGTCGGCCAGCTTGCCCTCCACCGGCCGCTTGCCGGGGCTGGTCTTGCGATAGGCTTCAAAGCTGGCGCGGTCAGCGTCGAAGGCCATGTCCCAGGGGATATCGTCACCCCGGAAGATGGGCGGCGCATTGTTCGACCAGAGCAGAGAGCCGAAGCGGAAATCCCAGGCGCGCGGCACCCAATTATCGTCGAGATAATCGGTATCGGCGTGATATTCCGCCTCACCCGCTTTGCCCGGCATGTCGCAATAATAATAGATGGCAGACGAAATGCGGTGACGCGATATGCCGCCGCTGCTGTTCATCGACCGGTTCTTCCAGCCCTTTGCCTCCATGATGTTGGCGCCCAGCATCACCTCGTCAATATCGTCCATGCCAAAGGCGATATGCATGAATTTGAAATGGTCCGGCGCGATCGGTAGGTCGCAATTGACCCAGAAGATCGCATGATGTTCAAACGTGCCATCAGCGCGGGCGAAGATGCCGGTGCCCTTGCTATGGTCGACATAGCGAAAGCCCATATGCCGTTCGTAAAATTCAAAGCTGCTGACATAGTCGGGCGAAAAGAAGACGACATGGTTGATCGTCTTGGGAATGGCTCGCTGACGCCAGATGCGGTGCTGGTTGAAGCGGGGATAGTTGCCCGGCGTGTTGACCGGACTGGCTTCGCTGACCACCGGGCGCTTGGCCCAGACGCGCAGCGCGATCGGCTGGCCGTCGGGGCAGGTGCAATGGATGGTGCCGTCATCGTCGCGGCGCACGGCGACTTCGTTCGCGAGGCTGGCGGCGATCCGGTCCAGCGCGTCGGCACCGTCCACACCCCAGACGGTTTCTTTCAAGCCATCGCCGGGGAAGGGATCGGGCGAGGGCAAGCGCGGATCGCCATGCCGATAAAGAATGATGCGCGAACCGGAGGCGAGGCGAAACGTCGCCTCCTCATCGCTCGCCTGCTCCAGCGGCAGGCCGAAATCAGTCCAGAAACGGGTATGTTCGCCCAAGTCCGCGACCCCGAAAATTGCGCTCTCAACGCCCAATATACTCATGCATGACTCCTCATCCTGAGCGTCATCATGGCGGTGAGGCTGGCAGCGCGGAAACGCATTTCATGGGGGGCTGCTATCGGTGGGGCGGATAGGTGGGGCGTGTCTCGCGCGCTGCTTTTTGTCGATGGCCCCACCCCAACCCCTCCCCTGAAGGGGAGGGGCTATTATGGCTCCTACCCCCGCCGGAACAGCATCGTCAGCAGGAACAGGATCGTGCGCGCGTCCAGCAGTTTGAGCGCGGCGCGCGCTTCGCCGGGGGTCAGTTTGGCCACCATCGGCATCGCGCCGAAAATCTTGCCCCGGATGATCAGCGCGTTGCCGTCCCGCTCGATCTTGCGGACGGTCATCAGTTCCTTGTCCTGCCCGTCGAGGATTTTCATGATCGGGGGTTTGCCATTTTTCATTGCACCGCTCCTGCGCAGACCTTGTCATAATCCATGCCCATATCGTCCATCATCTGGATCGCGGTGGCGCGCCCCGCCCCAAACACGCCGCCGCCCGGATGCATGAAGGGACCGACGAGATAGAGACTCTCAATCCCCGGCACGCGGAAATGGCCGAGATCCGGCGTCGGGCGGTGACCGACCGTCTGGTACATGAAGGGCGCGCAGCCATGGATGTCGCCCTTGACGAAGCTGGCCGGGCTGTCGCGTTCATGGTCGAGCGGGGAACGGACCAGCGATCCGATGATATTATCCTCGTCCAGATTGCTATAGAAGAGGCGATATTGGCGCAGGCTTTCTGCCGCGATCTCCTCCTTCATCCGGTCCCAGGCCGCCGGACCGCCTTCGTGCAGATCGTAGGGCGCGAAGGTTACGCCATAGAATATGCCGCCCCCCGCTGGCGCACGGCTGGGGTCGTTGGAGCTATTGTCGCCGCCCGCGATCAGGCGGCGCGGCGGCACCACGCCCCGGCGCAGATGATCATAATCGAGCAGCATGTCGCGCATCGTGTGGGTCTGGAGCAATTCGGTCATGACGCCGCCCTCTCCTTCGCTCCAGCGCAGTTTCGCCTTTTCCTTCAAGGCCATGTGCAGCAGGTTGATCGAGAAGGTCGACGGCGTGACCCGCTCGGCCCGCGCCAGCACCGGCTCTGGCGTTTCGGACACGAAGCGACGCAGGACATGGGGATGGATCGCGCCGATGACGCCATCCTTCGCCATGATGGTTTCGCCGTCGATAAGCTCCAGCCCCGTCGCCTTGCCGGACGAGACGATGACGCGCTTCACCTCCGCATTGCAGCGCACTTCGCCGCCCATATGCTCGATCGCGCGGACCAGCGCCTTGCTGAGTTCGCCCGATCCGCCCTTTGGCATCGACACGCCATAGGTGTGGATGATGCCGGGCATCAGCAGCGCGCCCATGCCGGTGCCCAGTTCGTCGGGCATCTGGAGATTTTCGGTGACGAGGCGGACGATATGGATTTTCAGCCGGTCGCTTTCAAAATATTGGTTCACCACGTCGAGGGCGGAGCGCTGCATCACGTCGAGCAGGAAGCGGCCCTCGTCGGACTGGTCCATCATCGCGACGAACGCGCCCATCGGGAAAGGTGGCGCATAAAGGCCGCCCATGAACATCGGCAGCACGCCCTGGCTGATGCCGACAAATGTGCGATAGGCCTCCGCATCGCGCGGGCTATATTGCGCGATTTCCTGGCAGGTGCGGTCGAGATCCTTCCACGACCGCATGACCGTGCCGTCGTCCCAGATGCTGACATGGGGCAGTTCGGGATAGATATAATCGAGGCCGAATTTGCCGATCAGTCCCAGTTCATCCTCGCGGATCATGGGATTGCCCTGAATCATGATGTGGACATTGCTATGTTCGTCATGCCAGTAGCCCGGCGTGATGAGTTCGCGGGTCGACACGCCGCCGCCGAAATGGGGCTTGCGTTCGAGAACCAGCACTTTCTTGCCGGCCTTCGCCATATAGGCCGCCGCAGTCAGGCCATTATGGCCCGCACCCATGACGACGATGTCGTAATTGCTCATTGATGCTCTCCAAAGAAGGTGCGGAATTGGGCGATGCCGGGGACGTGCGACGCGCAGCCGCCATCGGCGACGATCAACTGGCCGGTGACGTTGCGGGCGGCGTCGGACGCCAGGAAGGCGGCGACCTGCGCTATGTCGTCCGGGTCGCCGAGCTGGTCACGCAGGGTTTCGGCCTCCACCGCTTCGCGCAAGGGTGGCGGGAAGGCGGCGCGGAGTGCGGGCGTCATGGTCATGCCGGGCGCGACCGCGTTGCAGCGTATGCCATCGGGGCCGTGGCTGGCGGCGATCGAGCGGGTCATCTGGATGATCGCTGCCTTGGACGAACTATAGGCCGCCTGGATCATATGCCCCTGCAGCGCCAGATTGCTGACGGTATTGACGATATTGCCGCGCGTGGCGCGCAAATGGGGCAGCGCAGCGCGGCAGGCGACCATGGTGCCGCGGACATTGACGGCATAGGTCCGATCCCACAGCGCGGTCGCCATATGCTCGATATCGCCATCCTGCTGCGCGATGTCGGGACCAAGCAGGGCCGCATTATTGTGGAGAATGTCGAGCCGACCGAAATGGGCGACGGTGGCAGCGATCATGTCCTGCGTGCAGGTTTCGCTCTCCAGGTCGAGCGCAATGGCCAGCGCATCGGGCAAGGTCGCCGCCAGCGCCTGCGCGGCGTCAAAGGCGATGTCGGCAATCGCCACGCGCGCGCCACGCGCTGCCATCAGTTGCGCCGTCGCTGCGCCGATCCCGCCCGCGCCGCCCGTGATGATCGCCACTTTCCCGTCCAGCCGGATCGCATCAGCCTGCATCGCCCTCTCCTCTCTTGCTCTTGTCGGCGGGCATCATATGCTGCGCAGCAAAGGCGGGAAGACGGCACTTTTTTGTGCCCTCCATAATGTGGACGGACCATGGATTTCGACGATTTCGACGCGCCCGCGCGCGCAGGGCTGGCGGCGCTGGCACAGGATATGGCGGATCATGGCGCAGAGCGCGATGGGCCGATCCGCAGCATATTCGGGCTGCTGGGGGATCGCTGGTCGATGCTGCTGCTGCTGTTGCTGGCGGTTGCGCCCTTTCGCCATGCGGAGTTGCGCAGGCTGCTCGACCGGTTGAGCGCGGAAGGCGGGATTTCCCAGCGGATGCTGACGCTCAAATTGCGGCTGCTGGAGCGCAATGGCCTGGTGGCGCGATCAGTGAGCGGAGACGTGCCCCCCAAGGTGGGCTATGCACTGACGCCTTTAGGCATCGAGCTGGTCGGGGAAGCGCGCCGACTGCTGGGCTGGGTGCAGGCCAGCGGCGCGCGCATCCATGAGGCGCGAGCGGCCTTCGACAGGATGGACGAGGATTAGAGCCGCTTCCGATCCGATTGCATCGGCGTAGCTGCTCTACGTTTTTGGTTTGCCGCATTTTTCCGGGTCAGCCGGTAATTCCACCTGCCTGACAAAGGCTTTAGCCGCGCGACTTGGGTGTCGTGTCGCTCTGAAATTGCGCCGCCAATTCCTCGCGCGACACACGCGCTTCGTCCAGCGATATGACGGACTGATCGCGCTTCGGCACAACGGGCATCTGCGCATCGGACATGATCCGTTCCACGACCCAGCGGATGGCCGGATCATTGTTGCTGGAGATATGCCACTGGATCGCTTCGCGAATGGGCGGGATATCCATCGGTACTTCGCGCAGGGTCAGCGGCAGATAGGCCGCCATACGGGTCGCCAATCGCCGGTGCATCGTCGCGATCCGCTGGGAGCCGATGACCAGGCCGGGAAGCGACAGGAAGCTATGGGTGACGATCTCCAGCCGCCGCTGGCGCTTCTGCCGCCGCACGAACCAGTCCTCGAACGCGGAAACGCGGGCGCGGCCGAAACGGGCGGTCACATGGCCAAGCGCGAAATAAAGCTCCTTGGTCATCGGCCCGGCCATGGCCGGATTACCGTTCCAGCCGACGACGACATAGTCATCCTCGAACAAAATCTGGCTGGGATGGTCGGCGGAAATCGCATAGTCGATCGTGATGAGAAGGTCGACGGCGCCGCGCTCAAGCGATTCCAGCAGAGACTCGCTCAGCGACTGGATTTCGAACCGCATGCCGGGCGCTTGCTGTTGCAGGTCGATCATGGAGACGGCCAGCAGCACTTCGGTAATATAGTCCGACGCCATGATGCGGATCGTCCGGTCGGACGTGGCGGGGTCGAACGGCGGCGGCACGGCGATGGTCGAGCGGATCTGTTCCAGCACTGCGCGGACCGGCTCCACCAGCCCTTCCGCGCGCGCGGTCAGCACCATCTGACGCCCCTTTTGCACCAGCAGGTCGTCGGCGAAATAATCGCGCAGGCGGCCCAATGCCGATGAGGTAGCGGACTGGGACAGGCAGATGCGATCCGCCGCGAGGCTGACGCTGCGCTCAGCCAGTAGCGCGTCGAGCGCCACCAGAAGGTTGAGGTCCAGCCTGTCGAAGCGCATGTCCGTCTCCCGTTCAGCCTGCCGCTATCACCGACAATGCGTTGGTGACCAATGTAGCAGGGTCGCCATCATGGGCAAAGCCGGCACGGTCGGCGGCGGGCGTGGCGAGCGGGGGATGGGCGCCAAATGCCGCCTCCAGCCCGACGTCGGGACAATAGCTGACAAGATCGGCCGATACGCCGCACTGGCTAGCGATTTCGGCGGCAAGATCGCCCATGGTGATGCGCTGAGCAGGCAGGGTCACGACGCGGGTGGCAGGCATCAGCGATGCGTCCATGGTCAGCGCGTGGACCAGATTGTCGGCACAGCAGGCGACCGATTGCGCCCAGATGGTCGCGCCCTGCGACACCGGACAGACGAAAGTCTGGCCCGCACGCAGGGCGTGGAACAGGTCGCTCATGAAAGCGGATTTCATGCCCGACGGTCCCTTGGGCCGGGCAAGGATGCCGGGCAGGCGGACGCTGATCCCGTCGATTTCGCCGCGATGGTGCATCATGGCGACAGCGATTTCCATCATCGCTTTATGCCCGCCATAGACCATGCGCGGAGCAAGCGGGGTCTGGTCATCGACGCCACCGGCGGGCAACGGATCGCCGAACACAGCGATCGAGCTGGCATAGACGATGCGGGGGCGATGGCCCGCTGCCTTCGCCTCGTCCAGCAGGTCGTACATCGCGTCGATATTGATGCGGCGCGATGCGGCGGGATCGGCTTCGGCTGCACCGCCCGGCACGGTGGCGAGGTGGACGATCGCACTGCACCCGTCGCGCAAGGCGTCGGCACGGACGGCGGGGGACGCGATGTCACCCGCGACCGCGCGCGCACCGGCGGGGATGCCGCCCGCTGCGCTGTCCATGCCGACAATGTCATGACCCGCCGCCAACAGCCGCCGCACCAGTTGGCGGCCGACGAAACCGCCTGCGCCAGTGACGATGACTGTCATGATCTAATACCGATCCGCATAATGATCCCGCACCTTTTCGTCATCCACCGTTCGCTCAAAAATTCGCCGAGAAGCGCACGCCATAGGTTTGCGGCGCGGTGTAGCGGGCGATCGCCATGCCGATCGGCGAGCGTTGCGGCGTGGCGACCCGGCGCTTGTTTTCCAGATTGTAGAGGAAGGCGCCGAGCGACCAGCCGCCGTCGGCCGCGCGCAGGGTCAGGTTGAGGTCGGTCTGCCAATAGGCGCGGATATGTTCGAAATCGAGATATTCGAACGCGCCCCACTGATCGTCGCGCCAAGCGGTCGCGACATTGCCCACCAGTTCGAGCGAGCGGCCGAGCGGCACAACCTGTTCCGCGCCCAGATTCACGGTCCATTTGGGCGAATAGAGCAGGGGTTTGCCGGAGCAGTTGAAGTCCTTGACCGGCGCACCCCCTGCGCTGGCCCCCGTCAGAGTGAAGGGGCAGGCGATATTGTCGCGGGGCGAAGCAGTGTAGAGATGCAGGTCGTCATAGGTGGCTCTCAAATATTGCACCTTGGCGTTCAGAGTCGTCGTCGGCGTTGCCTTCACGATGGCATCGACGTCGAAACCCTTGATCGTGGACTTGCCGGCATTCTCGTTGGAGTTGATGAGCGTGCCGCTGGTATCCACGGTGAAATAGGTGATCTGCTGGTCCTTATATTTCCAGTAGAAGCCCTCGACATTCAATTGGACGCGGTTGTCGAAAAAGCGGTTCTTCGATCCCACCGTGTAGGCGGTGATGAATTCCGGATCATAGCTGGATTTGCCTTCGGCCAACTGGAAGCCGCCCGCGCGATAGCCGGTTTCGACGGTCGCATAGAGGAGGTTCTGCGGACCCAGATCAAATTCCGCCGACGCCTTCCAGGTGATGCGCGAATAGGTGCCGCTGTCGACCACCGGATTATAGGTTTTGAGGATGGTGCCGACGCCGTTCAGCAGCGGAAACACCTGCGGGTTGGCCTGATCGGTGCTGCCTGCCGCGATCCAGCCATTGCTGACGAGCCAGTTAACCGTGCCCCCGGTGGTCAGGAGATTAGGATAGCGCGGCAGCGCGCCCGGTGCGGCGCAACCCGCGGCGAAGGAGGCAGGCGGGGTGATGTTGGCAGGCGGCAGGCCGCCGCAGAAGGTGATGAAATTGTTGATGATGCCGTCCATCGACTTCTTGTCGCGGGTATAGCGCGCGCCGCCGACCAGGCGGAAGCGGTCGCTGATATTGGCGGTCAGCTGGCCGAAAGCCGCCCAGCTCTTGGTCTTGTGCGTGTAGGACTGGATCGGCAGGACGAATTCCTGATTATATTCCGTCTGCGCGTCGATCCTTTCATTGAAATAGAAGCCGCCCAGCACATAATCGACCATGCCGACGGACCCGGCCAGCCGCGCTTCCAGGCTATATTGCTTGTCGGTTTCAGCACTATAGGCGGTATTGAAGGCAGGACCGTAGAAGAAGCTGTCGCCCTTCGATTTGCGGAAGGCGGGGACGAGCGTGAAGGTGCCGATGTCGGTCTTCCAGTTGAGTTCGGCGTTCACGCCCCAATAGGTGTAGTCGACCGATTGCTGCTGGTTCATCGCATCGAGGAAGCCGAAGCCTGGCGCGCCGACCAAGGTCTGGCGATAGGCGTTGGCGGCGTCCGTATTGAACCCTTCCGACGTGTCGAATCCGCTGGGCGTGAATGTGTAGCCCGACGGGCCAGGCGAGTAGGAACCGATATAGCTGCCACCCGGTCCGACGCCGCCAATCTTCGTCCAGTCCGCGCCGATGCGCAGGCTGATCGCGTCGGAAGGCTCGATCAGGAACTGCCCGCGCAGGCCGGTGCGCTTCAAGTCGTCACTGCCGTCCCGGTTGTAGCCGTCGCTCACCTGGCGCGTGGCGGCAACGCGCAGGGCGCTGGTGTCGCTGGTGGCGAGGTTCAGATAGCCGTCAGCACTGACCGCGTCGTAATTACCGAGGGAGACGTTGAAGCCCGCGCCATTCTTGCCTAGTTCGGGGCGCGCAGGAATGATGTTGACCGCACCGCCGGTCGCGTTGCGGCCATAGAGAATGCCCTGCGGCCCTTTGAGCACCTCGACACGGGCAAGGTCATAGAAGGCGGAGCCGAAGGCACCCGCCGCACGGCCCAGCACGACCCCGTCATAGCTGGGGGTGACCGCGGGGTCGTTATAGCTGCTCGACGTGATATTGCCGACGCCGCGAATGAAGATGGAGGTGTTGGAGCCGCCACCATTGGTAACGGTAATCGCGGGGACGCTCTTGGTGATATCCTCCGCCTTGGCGATGCCCTGCTGGATCAGTGTGTCGCCGGTGACCGCGTCGATCGCGATCGCAGCCTTTTGAGCGCTTTCCGCCTTGCGCTGGGCCGTCACGACGATTTCGTCGATGCCGGCCGACGACTGGTCGGCAGCCGGTTCGGCGACCTGCGCCCAAGCGGCCGGAATAATAGCCATCGTAGCGACGGAGGCCGTCGTGGCGAACAGAATCTTGAGCATTGCCCTCTCCCTGAATGGTTTTGATTTGGCGCAATATTGATCGCTGAGGCGGGCTGCTGTCGCATTGATTTTCTGGATGCGACCTATCTGCACGCACGAACGACGGCGAAACGATCGGCCTGTCTATCCAGCTTTCCGATAGCAGATATTGAGGCAAAGCATTTTCGCCGCCGTCCGGCTCCCGATAGCAGCAAGGGTCAGAAGGTTTTCCGGGAGAGGCACGACATCATGATTGCGGGTAAACAGATATTGATCGTCGGCGGCGGCATTGGCGGCATGGCGTCGGCGATCCGCTTCGCCGAACTGGGCGCGAAGGTTACGCTGATCGACATCGACCCGGAATGGCGGGTCTATGGCGCGGGCATCACCATTACCGGGCCGACATTGCGTGCCTATCGCCATCTGGGGCTGCTCGACGCGATCAAGGAGCAGGGCGCAATTGCCGAGGGGGCGACCATCTTCCGCTATGACGGGCTGCGCTTGCAGCAGTTGGATGAACCCGCGCTGGAGGAAGGATTGCCCGCCACCGGTGGCATCATGCGGCCGAAATTGCATCGGATCATGCAGGCGCGGGTCAATGCGCTAGGGATCGATGTCCGGCTGGGCCTGTCGGTCAGCGCGCTCGACAACCGCGATGGCGGCGTGGACGTGGCCTTCACCGACGGAACGCAAGGGCGCTTCGACCTGGTCGTTGGTGCTGATAGCATCTATTCGGCGGTGCGGCGCATGGCTTTCCCGCACATGGCCGAAGCGCAACCCACCGGCCAGGGATGCTGGCGCGTGTCGATGAAGCGGCCGCCGGCGCTGGAGAACGGCGAGATCTATCTTGGTCATCGCTTCCCTGTCGGCATCAATCGGTGCGCGCAGGACATGGTCTATCTGTGGATGCTGACGCCGCATGAACATCGCGAGGTTCACTTCACCGACGAGGAGCTGTTCACGCGGTTGCACGACAATCTGGCCGATTTCGGCGGCAATATCGCGTGGGTGCGGGAGAATATGACCCGCCATGACTGGATCAACTATCGCCCGCTGGCCGCCGCCTTGCAGCCTGGTCCCTGGCATATGGGGCATATCGTGCTGCTGGGCGACGCGGTTCACGCGACCACCCCGCACATGGCGTCGGGCGCAGGCATGGCAGTGGAAAGCGCGCTGGTATTGGCCGAGGAACTGGACCGGGCGGCGAGTATCGAGGCGGGCCTGGAGGCCTATGAAGCGCGACGTTACGATCGGTGTCGGCATGTGGTGGAAACCAGCATCGCGGTCGGCAAGATGCAGCTGGCAGGCGATCCGCCCGAAGCGGTCGGCGCGGCGCTGGGCGCGGGACTGCACCGGCTGGCGAACCATTATTGAGCGCGGCTGAAGGCCCGGCGGACGCAGCCGCCGGGCCTTTCATTACTCGGCGGTCCAGCCACCATCGACGATCAGGCTGGTGCCGGTCATCAGCGCGCTGGCGTCGGACGCGAGGAAGACCACCGCGCCCATCAAATCCTCGACCGAGCCGAGCCGACCCAGTTTGATCTTGTCCAGCACACTGGCAAGGAACGTCTTGTCCTCGAAAAAGGGCCGGGTCATCGGGGTTTCGATGAAGGTCGGAGCGATGGTGTTGGAGCGGATGCCATGCGGCGCGAGGTCCAGCGCCATCGCCTTGCTCAGCCCCTCCAGCCCCCATTTGGATGCGCAGTAAAGCGACCTTCGCGCACCGCCGACATGGCCCATCTGCGAGCCCATATGGATGATGGAGCCGCGCAGGCCCGCCGCGATCATGCCCCGCGCCACGATCTGCGCGGCGAAGAAAGCGGCGCGCAGGTTAAGGCCCAGCACCGCGTCATAATCCTCCTCCGATACCTCGGTGAAAGGCTTGGGGCGATTGGTCCCTGCATTGTTGAGCAGGATGTCAAAGGGCGCCAGCGCATCGAGCGATCGGGCCGTGCCCGCCACGTCGCTGACGTCCAGACGGACCCAATCCGCCTGCCCGCCCGCGGCCCGGATGGCCTCAGCACCAGCCGCGATCTCCTCGCCGCTGCGGGCGGCCAGAGTCACATGCGCGCCGGCTTGCGCCAGTGCGGCGGCGCAGGCGAGGCCGATGCCCCTCCCCGCCCCCGTCACCAGCGCGCGCCTGCCATCCAGCCGGAAGCTGGGTGTCTTCGGCAAGGCCTCCATCGTCAGGCGGCCGTCGCCGACGTGGGTTCAGCCGTCCCGGCATAAGGGACATTGCGGCCACCATAGCGGCGTACCCGGATATTGGCCTGCTCGCCATGGCCGGCAAAGCCTTCCAGCGCACAGAGCCGACTGCAATATTCGCCTACCAGCGCGGAGGCTTCGTCCGTCAGCACCTTCTGGTAGGTGCAGGTCTTGATGAATTTGCCGACCCACAGCCCGCCGGTGTAGCGCGCGGCCTTCTTCGTCGGCAGGGTATGGTTGGTGCCGATCACCTTGTCACCAAAGCTGACATTGGTGCGCGCGCCGAGGAACAGCGCGCCATAATTGGTCATGTTTTGCAGGAAATAATCGGGATTGGCAGTCATTACCTGGACATGTTCGGATGCCAGCTCATCGGCGATCCGCACCATTTCGGCCTCATCTTCCGCCACGATTACTTCGCCGAACGTCTCCCACGCCTGCCGTGCATAATCGGCGGTGGGCAGGATCTGGAGCAGGCGTTCGATCTCCTTCATCGTCTCGCGCGCCAGCTTTTCCGACGTGGTCAGCAACACGGCCGGGCTGTCCGGGCCATGTTCGGCCTGGCCCAGCAGGTCGGTCGCCGCGAGTTCGGCGTCGCAGCCGATCTCGTCGGCGATCACCAGCGTCTCGGTCGGCCCGGCGAACAAGTCGATTCCGACCCGACCATAAAGCTGGCGCTTGGCTTCGGCGACGAAGGCATTGCCGGGGCCAACCAGGATATCGACCGGGTCGATGCTCTGCGTGCCGAGCGCCATCGCGCCCACCGCCTGGATGCCGCCCAGCGCATAGATGGCGTCTGCGCCCGCCATCGCCTGCGCCGCCACGATCGCGCGGGCAGGCTGCCCCTGGAAGGGCGGGGCGCAGGTTATGACGCGGGGTACGCCCGCGACCTTGGCGGTGATGACCGACATGTGGGCAGATGCGAGCAGAGGATATTTGCCCCCCGGCACATAGCAACCGGCGGAATTGAGCGGCAGGTTCTTGTGGCCCAGAATCACGCCCGGCATCGTCTCGACTTCGACATCATGCAGGCTGTCTCGCTGAAGCTGCGCGAAGTTGCGAACCTGGGTCTGGGCGAATTCTATGTCCTTGCGCGCCTGTGGCGTCAGGCTGTCGATACAGGCGTCGATTTCCGCCTGGCTCAGGCGATAATCGTCCCGATCCCAGCCATCGAACCTGATCGACAGGTCGCGCACCGCTGCGTCGCCACGCTGTTCGATGTCGGCCAGCGTCGCTTCGACGATGTCGCGGACCTTCCGGTCGGCATCGGCCTTCGCTTGCGCGGTGGCACCGCGCTTGAGATAATGTGCCATATGTTCGTTCCTTCTGAGGGGGCCGTCCCGGCCCGAAAATGCGTCAAAATCCGTCGATCGCGGTTTCGATGTGGAAGACGTCGGGCGTCGCTGTGAAAAACGGGCCGACAAGGGCGCGCCACGCCTGAAAGCCGTCGGACGCGCGGAAATCGACCACATGCGCGTCGATGCTGTCCCAGCCCACCACCAGCAGATAATGGCCTGGCCGATCGACGGCGCGCTCCAGCGCGAAGCTGCGGCAACCAGGTGCCGCACGGAAATGCGGCTGCGCCTGCGCGACGGCTGCTTCAAAGGCAGCGGCCTTGGCCGGATCAATGTCGATCCGGGCTATCTCCTTGATCATGTCCATTCCTTCCTTCGTCGGATCACCAGGCGGTCGCGCCCGCATCGACCGCGATGTCGGCCCCGGTCACATAGCGGGCCTCATCGGAGGCCAGCCACAGCGCGCACCAGCCAATGTCGTCGGGTTCGCCCAGCCGTTTGAGCATATTTTTCGCCAGCACCTTCGCTTCGAGCGCCGGATCCTCATCCAGATGACGCCCAGTCGCGGCCGTCCGGATGAAGCCGGGCGCGATGCTGTTGGCGCGGATATTATGCGGCGCGCCTTCCATCGCGAGTTGGCGGGTCATCGCCAGCACCCCGCCCTTGCCGGCGCAATGGGCGAGCGCAGGCGAGCCTTCGAGCGCGTGGCGAGCGTTGGCCGATGCGAAATTGATGATGGAGGCACGACCGCTTGCCTTGAGCCAAGGCCAGGCGGCGCGGGTCGCAAGGAAGACGATGTCGAGTTCGCCGCTCAGCGTCGTCCTCCAATGGCTGTAGGAGAGATGCTCGATCCAATCGAAGATGGCGAAAGCAGCGGCGTTGACGAGGATGTCGATGTGACCATGGTCGGTGCCGATCCTGTTGAACAGCGCATCGGTCGTCGCTTCGTCAAGCAGGTCGCAGTGCTCGTCGGCCCCTGCCCGGTCGAAGCCAATGACCTTGGCACCTTCCGCTGCAAAGAGCCGCGCGCAGCCTTGGCCAATGCCGCTGGCCGCGCCTGTGACCACCGCCACCTTGCCCTTCAGCCGCTCAGCCATGGACGACCATGCCTTCCACTGGCTGCGCGCCGCGGCGGAAGGGCGCGACGAGCGCGATGCCCGCGCCAAACAGCGCGCCAACCGACAACAGCAGGAACGCCCCCATCAACCCGCCAGCCGGCCGTGCCAGCAGGGTGACAATGACGGGGCTGAGAAACTGGCCGAAGGCGAAGGCGCTCTGCCACATGCCAGCGCCCCGCCCCCGTATCTCGAAAGACAAGAGGCTCATCGACCACACGAGCAGCGTGGGCAGCAGCAGGCCGGCACCGACTTGATTGAGGAAGCAGCCGACGAGGAAGGACGTCGCCCCCGTCGCCAGCCCCATGGTCGCAAAGCCCGCCGCCAGCAGGCCGAATTCGATCAGCAGCAGGCGGCGAATGGACCAACGCCCGATGCGGGAATAGACGAATGTGCCCAGCGGTACCCCGATGCTGGCGATCGAGGTCAACAGGCCGATACGGGCGGGGTCGGTCAGGCCGAGATGCACCAGCCCCGACGATGCCTGTATCTGCACCGCATAGAAGAAGATCGAACCATAGACGGTGATCGCGAGGATCATCATCATGCGTCGCCAGGGGAACATCAGCGGCGCAACAGGCGCCTGCGCCACCGCCGCTGGGCCGCTGCGGTCCCCCTTGGGCTCCCAGGTAAAGCGCAAGACCAGAGCAAACATGAGCAGCGCGGAGGTATAGACCCAGAAGGGCATACGCCAGCCGAAGACGCCGAGTTGGCCACCGATGTTGAAGAAGAGCAGCGCCGACATGGACGCGAAGGCGGTCTGCCCCGCCAGCCATTTATCGCGCGCCGCACCCGTGAAATAATCGCCGATCAATGTTGTCGACAATACCATGATCAGCGCTTCGGAAATGCCCACGCCAACGCGCGACACCAGGATGGCGGGAAGGCTGGTGAGAAAGACCGGCGCAACGCCGGTCATCGCATAGAGCAGGAAAGCGGCCAGCAGCAGGCGGCGTCGGCCGAAGCGGTCCCCCAGCAATCCGGCTATCGGCGAGAGAAAAGCGACGCAGAGCGCCGGGACCGTCAGGATCATCGGCACCCAAAATTCAAAACCCGGAACTGCGCGATATTCATGCAGCAGTTGCGGCAGGATCGGCGCAAGCAGCACGATCGCCATGGTCGACAGGGTGATCGGCAACAGCAGCGCGATCCCGGTCAGCGTGCCGGGCACAGGGTCAGACGCGGTTTGGCCTGCCATGCCGCTAATCGCCCAGCCGCAATATGGTATCAGCGCGCATCGTCTTACCCCTCCGCCGTTTTTCTGGATCACAGGATCATGCCGCAGCGCGATCCGGTCAAACCGAAAGGATCAAATCGACCTATTCATGGAAGTGCGCCGCGATCCGCACGCTGGCAACGCACAGGGTTCGCGGCGGTTGATGCGGGCAAGTTCCCCTTCCCGCGCCACTGACGCGCGCAAGGCCGTGCCGACGAGGTGACACGAATATGGGTGCCCAATGAGCGCGCCTGAAGCAGTACGCGATCTTGTAGCTCAGGGGCTAAGCGCAAATAAGTAGCGATTTAAAATTTGATTGCCCTCCGCACCGGAGAATGACTGCGCTGATGCCGATCTGGCACAAAGCCACGTCTGTCCGATGGGACGTTGAATGGATTCAACGAAGAGAAAGAGGCGGCATAGTCAGCCGATGAAAAGGGCGCCCCGAACAAGGCCGACCTTCCTGTTTTATTCCTTCCCCAAGCCGCCTGCGCGTGTCGTCCGCTTTGATCCAGCCCTATGGTATAAGTGGTTAGGACGCCGATCTGATTCCAGATTGCAGCATGACCAAACTGGGCCTTTCTGGCGGCCTATCACTCTCATCTGATTTTCACTACATAGTTGAAAATTAAAGCAGAGCCATTCTGCATTGAATTCCATCTCGGCCTCGACTTGCCGCGCCGCTCCCGGCTAAGAGGGGCACATGATGAAGCTGTTTATCGGTAACAAGGCCTATTCGAGCTGGTCGCTGCGCGGCTGGCTGGCGTGCAAGCTGTCGGGCTTGCCATTCGAGGAAGTCGTGGTCCCCCTCTATGACGAGGCGTGGGAGAAAAGGCGCGAGGGCGACGAGTTCGCACCCTCCTCCGGCAAGGTGCCGATCTTGTGGGATGGCGACGATATCGTCGTGTGGGACAGCCTCGCCATCATCGAATATCTCAATGAAAAGACCAGCGGCGACCTGTTCTGGCCGACCGACCCTGCCGCGCGCGCCATGGCCCGCTCGATGGCGGCAGAAATGCACAGCAGCTTTGCCGCACTGCGTCGCGAGCATAGCATGAACATCCGCCGCATCTACGACGCCGTGCCGCCCTCCGAAGCGGTGGCGCAGGATATTTTCCGCATGATGCAGCTGTGGGCGCAGGCCCGCGCGCGCCATGGTGGCGAGGGCGAATTTCTGTTCGGCGCGTTCAGCGCGGTCGATGTGATGTTCGCGCCGGTCGTCACCCGCTTCATCACCTACCAACTGCCCGTCGCCCGCTTTGCCCAGGCCTATATGCAGGCGATCATCGCCCATCCCTGGATGCAGGAATGGATCGGCGGGGCACAGGCGGAGGACTGGGTGATCGACAAGTTCGAGGTGCCGCCCCAGGTGGCGTGAGGCAATGACGGACACGCCCGACACCCCCACCGAACAACGTGCCGCTGAAGCCGCCGCGATTCGCCGCCGCTGGATCACGCTGGGCGAAATGCTGGCGCTGCTGGCGGTCAGCATTTCCGGGCTGACCCTCTATCTCAACTGGTCGGACAAGCAAGACGAGCGCGCGGAAAAGGCGATCGCAAGCCGCCAGGCATCCGTCCGCGCCGCCAAGCTGGTGCTCAATGCCCGCGCGGATGGCGACGACCGGCTGATATTGACCCCGGCCGCTGCCGACCAGATCGTGCAGAGCCAGACCTTTCTCTTCCCCACCGCGCTGGATATTGCGCCCGTATCGACCACCGGCGAAGCGCGGATCGAGGCACGCTGGTTCGACAATGCGCTCAAACGGGCGCGGGACAAGGCCAAGCTGCCCGACAATAGCGTGGGCGACGAAAAGCTACCCGTGTTCATCACCACCCGCTTCGTGGTGAATGGCGAGGCACGCGAAGATCGCGCCATCTACGATATCGGCTATGGCATATCGGGCCGCTGGCTGTCGGGCCATGACGTGACGCTGCGCGGCCTGTCGCTGGTCACGCGCGAAAACGGCAAGTCCCCCGCCGCGACCGTCGATGCGCGCTGGGCGGCCGTCGTCACCGCGCGCAACTGACGCGGCTCCACGAAAAAGCCCGGCCCTTCGTGGAAGGACCGGGCTTTTCCCGCTCGAAAGGATCGGGCTTTAGCCGACGATTTCTTCGGACTTGAAGAAATAGGCGATTTCAATCGCGGCATTTTCTTCGCTGTCCGAACCATGGACCGAATTGGCTTCGATCGATTCGGCCAGTTCCTTGCGGATCGTGCCGACGTCGGCATTGGCCGGGTTGGTCGCGCCCATGATGTCGCGGTTGCGCTGCACGGCATTTTCGCCTTCCAGCACCTGGACGACGACCGGGCCGGAGATCATGAAGGCGACGAGGTCGGCGAAGAAGGGGCGTTCCTTGTGAACGCCGTAAAAGCCTTCGGCCTGTTCGCGGCTCATGCGGATGCGCTTGGAAGCGACGACGCGCAGGCCTGCTTCCTCCAGCATCTTGGTGACGGCGCCGGTCAGGTTGCGACGGGTCGCGTCGGGCTTGATGATGGAAAAGGTGCGCGTGACGGCCATGGCCCTCGATACTCCGAATGGGTGGAAATGCTGGCCGCGCCTTTAGACGGGGCCGTGCTGCGCTGCAAGAGGCTTAAACCGGAGGTGATCTATGGCCCCTGCACCCATTTGCGGCCCTCCTGCCGCCAGAAGCGCGGTTCGACGCCCTCACGCTTCGACAGGGTCCGCCAACTTGCCCGCGCACCATCGATCGTATCAACATCGAAAAAATAGAAGGCCCGCTCGAATTCCAGCGCCTCGTCGCGCCACACGCCATCGGCCAGCGCCACATGCCGCGCACCATTGGCGGCCGCGCAGGTCGGGGCGAGCAGGATCGGCTGCACCGCCTCATCCCCCTCGCCTGCCTGTCCATGGGCGAGGAAGCTTTCGGGCGGCCCGGCCCACAAGCCTTGCGATATCCGCTCGCGCCGATCGGCCGTATCCGCCACCACCAGCAGCCGCGCACCCAGCCCCAGGATGCGCGCCGCGATGGCGGGCAACACCTGTTCGACCGGATCGCGGCTCAGCTGG
Source organism: Sphingobium sp. SA2 (assembly GCF_032227065.1). Taxonomy (NCBI): domain Bacteria; kingdom Pseudomonadati; phylum Pseudomonadota; class Alphaproteobacteria; order Sphingomonadales; family Sphingobiaceae; genus Sphingobium; species Sphingobium sp. SA2. The sequence continues at coordinate 1,313,450 of NZ_JAPMXX010000006.1, read as the reverse complement.
TAGAAATCGACCTGCATGATCGTAAAATCCTAACCCCGTTCGCCCTGAGCCTGTCGAAGCCTGTCCTGAGCGCCTGCCTTAGCAGGCAGTCGAAGGGGGCTGTTCTTCTTTGCACAGAAGGACAGGGCTTCGACAAGCTCAGCCCGAACGGGCGTGGGGGTATCTTACTGCTCGAACTTGTCCGCCACCAGCTGGTCGATCAGGCGCACGCCATAGCCGGTCGCGCCCTTGTCCCATGTCGCGCCGGGCTTGTCGGACCATACCATGCCGGCGATGTCGAGATGCGCCCATTTGACGCCATCGTCGATGAAGCGCTTGAGGAACTGCGCGGCGGTGATCGACCCGGCATAGCGCCCGCCGATATTCTTCATGTCGGCGATCGGGCTGTCGATCAGCTTGTTATAGGCGTCGGACAGCGGGAACCGCCACAATTCGTCGCCGCTGGCCTTGCCCGCCGCGATCAGGTCATCGGACAGGCCATCGTCGTTCGAGAAGAGGCCCGCATATTGGTCGCCCAGCGACACCAGGATCGCGCCGGTCAGCGTCGCCAGATCGATGACGACTTCGGGCACATAGGTTTTCTGCGCCCAGGTCAGCGCATCGCACAGCACCAGCCGCCCTTCGGCGTCGGTGTTGAGCACTTCGATCGTCTGCCCCGACATGGAGGTGACGATGTCGCCAGGCCGTTGCGCATTGCCGTCGGGCATATTTTCGACGAGGCCGCAAATGCCCACGACATGCGCCTTGGCCTTGCGCCCGGCCAGCGCCTTCATCGCGCCTGCGACCGCGCCAGCGCCGCCCATGTCCCACTTCATGTCTTCCATGCCGGCCGCCGGCTTGATCGAGATGCCGCCGGTGTCGAAGGTCACGCCCTTGCCGACGAACACGACCGGCTTGTCCGAAGTGCCGCCGGTGCCGTCCCATTCCATCGCCAGCAGTCGCGCTTCGCGCACCGACCCCTGCGCCACGCCGAGCAGCGACCCCATGCCCAATTCTTCCATCGCCGCGCGGTCGAGCACGCTGATCTTGATGCCGAGGTCCGCCAGGTGGCGGCAGCGCTCCACGAAGCTTTCGGGGTAAAGAATGTTGGCGGGCTCCGACACCAGTTCACGGGTGAAGGCAACGCCCGCCGCCACCGCTGCCCAACGATCCCAGGCCGCGCCCGCATCGTCCAACACGATCGTCACCGTTTCCAGCGTGGGCTTGGCCTTTTCGGCCAATTTGGTGCGGTAGGTGTCGATCCGCCAGCTGCGCAGCAGCGCGCCGAAGCCCAGCCGCGCCGCGCCCTCGCCCGTCACGTCGCCGACGAACTCCACCGCGACATGAGTCGCGCCGCTACTCAGCAGCTTCGCCGTCAGCGCACCGCCCGCGCGCTCCATGTCGGCGTCGCTGCCGCTGCCGGTGCCCACCAGCACGATACGCAGGATTTTGCCGCCCTCTTCCACGAAACTCTCGAAGCTGGACCCGGCTTCACCGGTGAAGCGCGCAGCGGCGGCGCCTGCCACCAGCGTCGCGGACGCGACGAGCGGCAGGCTGGCCAGCGCGCCCTTGGCAACGGCAAAGGCCAGGCTGTCAGTGTCGGGACGGGTCGGGCTGATGACGATATCCATGGATGGACCTTTTCTTGCTATGGGGACGGCTTTGGGGGCGTCTGGCCCGCTGATGTTCGTCAGATAGTGCGGCGAACCGTGTCTGGCAAAGCCGTTCGACCGATTTACCGCAAAAGACCATGGTCGCATGATTGCGGCGCGGGCGAAGCAATGCGATAGGCGGGACGATATGCGCCCCCGTTTTGAGGCTCTTTTTGTTGGTCACGCCCCTTTTCCCGTTTCGTTCCGCTTTGTTGCTGGGCAGCGCTTTGCCCCTGCTGGCGCTGGCCCCGCAGGCTTTGGCCCAGCAACTCAACGAGCCGCCAACACCCATAAGCGCGCCCGATGCGCCCGTGCCCACCAATGACGACCAGATCGGATTCGCCGCCGACGCGCTCGAATATGACAGCAATCAGGAAGTCGTCACCGCCAGCGGCAATGTCCAGTTGCTGCGCGAGGGCAACCGCCTGCGCGCCGACAAGGTGGTGTGGGACCGCGATACCGGCAAGGTCCAAGCGCTGGGCAATGTCTCGCTTACCGACGCGGAGGGCAATATCGCCTATGGCGACCGGTTCGACGTAACCGACACGCTCAAGGACGGCATGGTCGACAATATGCTGCTGGTGCTGCAGTCGGGCGGGCGGCTGGCATCGGCGACGGGCACGCGCGTCAACGGCGTCTATACGCTCAACCGCGCCGCCTATACCGGCTGCGCGGTGGAAGACAGCAAGGGCTGCCCCAAGGAACCCACCTGGCAGATCAATGCGGTCAAGGTCATCTACGATCCGAGGCGCGAACGGGTCAGCTATACTAACGCCAATATCGAATTGTTCGGCCTGCCGCTCATCCCGCTGCCGGGCCTCTCCCATCCGGTCGGCGAAGCGGGCGGCAGTGGTCTTTTGATGCCCAATCTGCGCTATGACCGCAATAACGGCTTCGAAGTCGCGCTGCCCTATTTCTTCAAGCTCGCGCCCAACCGCGACCTGACGCTCACGCCGCATGTCTATACCAATGCGCTGCCCATGCTGGAGGCGAACTACCGCCATCTCTATGATCGCGGCGCCTATCAAGCCACCGGCTTCCTCACTTATGGCAGCCGCGTCGCGACCGGCGACAGCCCGATCGGCACCACCCCGGTCGACGCGCAAAAAGATATTCGTGGCTATATTGACGCCACCGGGGCGATGCAGCTGACGCCGGAATGGAGCCTGGACGGGTCGATCCGCTTCGCGTCCGACCGCACCTTCCTTCGCCGCTACGACATCAGCCGCGATGACCGGCTCCGTTCGACCCTTGGCGCACAACGGATCGGCGACAACAGCTATTTCTCGATTCGCGGCTGGGCCGTGCAGACGCTGCGCGCGGGCGATTCGCAGGGCCAGACCCCGATCGCCCTGCCGCTGATCGACTATCGGCTGCGGCTGAAAGACCCGCTGCTGGGCGGTGTGTTGCAATTGCAGGCGAACACATTGGCCATCACCCGCACCCATGGGCAGGATACGCAGCGCGCCTTCACCGCCGCCGAATGGAATTTGCGCACGCTGACCGGCCTTGGCCAGGAAGTGACCTTCACCGGCTATCTGCGCGGCGACGTCTATCATAGTAGCGACAATGATCTGACCACCGTCGACACCTATGCGGGCAGTCCGGGCTGGCAGGGTCGCGGTATTGCGGCGGCCGCCGTCGATATGCGCTGGCCGTTCGTGGGCGAAGCCTTTGGCGGGGTACAGCGCATCGCGCCCCGCATCCAGATCGTCGCTGCGCCACGTCTCGCCAATTTGTCGCTGCCCAATGAAGACGCCCGCGCCGTCGATCTGGAAGACAGCAACCTCTTCGCGCTCAATCGCTTCGCCGGTTATGATCGGTTCGAGGATTCGACGCGCATCACCTATGGCCTGGAATATGGCCTGGATCTCCCCGACTTCTCGCTCCAGAGCATCGTCGGGCAAAGCTATCGCCTGGACAGCCGGGAAAATATCCTGCCCGACGGCACCGGCCTGTCGGGTCGCACATCCGACATCGTCGGCCGGGTAACCGCACGCTACAAGGATTTCATCAGCCTCACCCACCGCTTCCGCGCGGACAAGGACAATCTGGCGGTCCGCCGCAACGAAGTCGATGCGACGGTCGGCAGCAAAAGCACCTATGTCATGGTCGGCTATCTGCGCCTCAACCGCGATGCCGACGACACGTTGGAGGATCTGCAGGACCGCGAGGAAGTGCGGCTGGGCGGCCGGGTGCAGTTTGCGCGCTTCTGGTCGGTGTTCGGGTCGACCGTCATCGACCTGACCGATGCCAAGGAAGATCCGTTGAGCGCGGCGGACGGCTATGAGCCGGTACGCCACCGGCTGGGCGTCGCTTATGAGGATGATTGCCTGACGCTTGGCCTCACCTGGCGCCGCGATTATGTGGCCAATGGCGACGCGCGAAAGGGCAATGGCTTCCAGCTACGGCTAGCTTTCCGCAATATTGGCATATAAGGATCAGCCTTCCCGCGTCCCGTCAGGACTGGTTAAGGCGGCCCCGCGCATTGACGCAGGACCGTATTGGAGATTTTTGCCGACGATGCTGCCCCTGGTTCCCCTGCCTTACCGCATCCGCCATTCCCTGCGCTCCGGCCTGCGCACCGCGCTCGCCTCCAGCGCGCTGTTCAGCATGGGGGTTCAGGGCGTCGTCGCACAGACCGTCGATGACGGGGGCGATGTCGCGAACCAGCAGCTTAACCTGCCGAAGGAAGTCACCGTCTTTGGCAAGAGCGATCCCAATGTGCGCAAGGCAACCGCGATCATCAACGGCCGCATCCTGACCGGCACCGACATCGACCAGCGGCTTGCGCTGATCATCACCGCCAATGGCGGCAAGGTCGAAGCGGAAGAAAAGGAGCGGCTGCGCCTGCAGGTGCTGCGCAACCTGATCGACGAAACGCTCCAGATCCAGGAAGCCGCCGCCAACGACATCAAGGTCGATCCAGCCGAAATCCAGCAAAGCTATGAGCGGGTCGCAGCGAATTTCCGCCAGTCGCCGACCCAGTTCGAAGCCTATCTGCGCACGCAGGGTAGCTCATCGGCCAGCATCAAACGCCAGATCGAGGGCGAACTGGCGTGGAGCCGCCTGCTCCGTCGCAATGTCCAGCCCTTCGTCAACGTGTCGGAAGACGAAGTGCAATCGGTCATCGACCGGCTGAACGCCGCCAAGGGCAGCGACGAATATCGGATCGGCGAAATTTATCTGTCGGCAACGCCGGAAAATCGGGCGCAGATCATCGCCAATGCGCGCAACATCATTCAGCAGATCCAGCAGGGCGGCAGCTTCCCTGCCTATGCCCGCCAGTTTTCCGAAGCCTCGACGGCGGCAGTCGGCGGCGACCTGGGCTGGGTTCGCCCCGCGCAGTTGCCCCCCGAACTGGCACAGGCAGCCGCCGAAATGCAGGTCGGGCAGATCGCTGGCCCCATCGAAACCGTCGGCGGCGTGTCGCTGCTCTACGTCATGGACAAGCGCAAGGTGCTGACCGCCGATCCGCGCGACTCGCTGCTCAGCCTCAAGCAGCTTTCGGTCCTCTTCCCCAAGGGCACGACCAAGGAACAGGCCAGCACCAAGGCCGCCAGCTTCGCCGCCGCGATCAAGGAGATCAAAGGCTGTGGCCAGGCGAACGAAGTCGGTGCGCGGATCGGGGCCGACGTGGTCGACAATGACAATGTGAAAATCCGCGATCTGCCGCCGCAGTTGCAGGATATTTTGCTGAACCTCCAGGTCGGCGAAGCCACGCCGCCCTTCGGCTCCATTACCGAAGGCGTGCGCGTGCTGATCGTCTGCGGTCGCGACGATCCGGCATCGGCCAATGCGCCCAATGCCGAACAGATCCAGGCGCAACTGGAAGAAGAACGGGTCAACCGGCGTGCGCGCATCTATCTGCGCGATCTGCGTCGCGATGCGGTGATCGAATATAATTGAGGCCGTCTCTTTAGCACCCTTCGCGGTGCCGCTGGGCGATCCGGCCGGGATAGGGCCGGAGATCGTCGCCAAAAGCTGGGTCATGCGTGAGGCACGCGGCCTTGCCCCCTTCTTCGCGGTGGGCGACCCCGCCGCCCTGCGCGCCGTGTGGCTCGGCCCGATCATCCCGATCAGCGCGCCGGAAGAAGCGACGGCGGCCTTTGCGACCGGCCTCCCCTGTCTCGAAATCGCCAAGGCGGGCGAGATCGTGCCGGGGGCGCCCAGCGTCGATGGCGCGCGCATCGCCTTTCAGGCGCTCGAAGTCGCGGTTGGCCTAGCCCGTTCCGGTTCGGCCGCTGGCATCGTCACGGCGCCGGTGGGCAAGGAACAGCTGTATGGCGTCGGCTTCACCCATCCGGGCCAGACCGAATTCGTCGCCGAACGCTGCGGCGTTTCTGCCCATAATGCGGTGATGATGCTGGCCGGACCATCGCTCAAGGTCGTGCCGATCACCATCCATATCGCGCTGGCCGATGTGCCCGCCGCGCTCACCATCGATCTGATCCGCGCCCGCGCCATCACCACGGCCAAGGGGATGCAGAAGAATTTCGGCATCGCCCGCCCGCGCCTGGCGGTGGCTGGGCTTAACCCCCATGCCGGGGAAAATGGCGCACTGGGACGTGAAGAGATCGAGATCATCCGCCCTGCGATCGAACAGTTGCGCGCCGAGGGTATGGACATTGTCGGCCCCCTGGCCGCCGACGGCATGTTCCACGCCCGCGCGCGCGAAACCTATGACGTGGCGCTGTGCATGTATCATGATCAGGCGCTGATCCCGATCAAGACGCTGAATTTCGACGATGGTGTCAACATCACGCTCGGCCTGCCGATCGTCCGCACCTCGCCCGATCATGGTACAGCCTTCGGTATCGCCGGGACCGATAGCGCCAATCCGGGCGCGATGATCGCAGCGATCCGCATGGCCGAAGCGGCCGCCCGCGCCCGCATCGCTTATGGTTGAAACCCGCCCGGCATTGCCGCCGCTGCGCGACGTGATCGCGCGCCATGGCCTCGCCGCCAGCAAGGCGCTGGGTCAGAATTTCCTGCTCGACGAACAATTGCTCGACCGGATCGCTGCCATTCCCGGCCCCCTGGATGGGCAGCCCGCCTTCGAGGTCGGCCCCGGACCCGGCGGCCTGACCCGTGCCATCCTGCGCGCAGGCGCACGGCTCGTCGCGGTCGAGCGCGACCATCGCTGCCTGCCTGCGCTTGCCGAACTGGAGGAGGCCTTTCCGGGTCAGTTGCGTGTGATGTCCGGCGACGCGATGGAAGTGGATGCCCGTGCCGAGGCTGGTGAGGGCGCGCATATCATCGCCAACCTCCCCTATAATGTCGGCACGCCCCTGCTCGTCGGCTGGCTGTCGGCGGCCTGGGAACCGCTGCCCTGGTGGTCCAGCCTGACGCTGATGTTCCAGATGGAAGTGGCCGAACGCATCGTCGCTCAGCCCGGCACCGACCATTATGGCCGGTTGGCCATCCTGTCGCAGTGGCGCAGCGAGGCGCGGATCGCGATGAAGGTGCATCGCAGCGCCTTCACTCCCCCGCCTAAGGTCATGTCGGCGGTCGTGCATATCACCGCGAAACCCTCGCCGGACGGCGTCCAGCTCAAGATGCTCGAACGCCTGACCGCCGCTGCCTTCGGTCAGCGCCGCAAGATGCTGCGGCAAAGCCTCAAGGGCCTACCCGGCGCGCTCGACGCGCTGGCAGAAGTCGGCATCGATCCGCAGCGCCGCGCCGAAACCGTCAGCGTCGAGGATTTCGTAGCCGTGGCCCGCATCCTCAGCCGCTGACGGCGCGCAATCAGTTGCGCTGACCGTCGATCTGCGCGATTTCCTCGTCCAGGTCGCGTAGTACGTCGGCGCGAATACGATCGGACATATGCGTTGCCCGTTCCACCTTCGCCCGCGCCTTCATCAACCCCGCGCGCGCCGATCGCAGCGCCTGTGCTTCGATCTGCGCCTCGCAAATGCGGATGCGGATGGCGCGGCGACCATTGCTGTCCACCGTCTCGCGCTGGCTAACCGTCCGGTCGCCATCGCAACCCTTGCGGACATCCACCACCGGCACCATCCGGGCAATGTCCGCCTCGGTCGGGATGGCAGGGGTCTGTCCCCACTGATTGGCACGACTTACGCTGATACGCGCCCTTTCCTCGCGCCAGGTCACCGGCGGCGCAGGGGGCACTGGCGGCACAGGTGCGATCATGTCGGCGGCAGGCACGATCGGCTCTGGCGGCACGGGCGTCATCGGCGCGGTTTCGGCCGCGATGGTCGCAGCGGTCGGCACGTCGGGGACGGTTGCAACGGCTGGCACTTCCGGCACGGTCGCAGCGGCGGGCCGGGCGACCAGATCGCCCAGCCGGGCCAGATCAGCGGATTCGACGGTCTCGCTGATCGCCGCCATTTGCTGCGCGGCGCGGCTGCCCGATGCGGTGAGCGCGAGGCCGGTGGCGGTGACGATGGCGACAGCCGCCATGCCCCAACTGATCCGCTGGAGCGAAATTTCATGGTGCGAAAGCATGGCAAGCCTCCCCTTGAGTGTAGCAATGCGATTGAGATGACAGGCGGCGACGAATTGCCGCCCGCCTGCGGCTTTCAGGATGGCGCGGCCATAGGCATGGGCCTGGTCGCGGCCATAAAGCGAGAGGACGCGCGCATCGCAGGCGGTTTCCTGGTCGGCGCGATAGGCGCGGTAGGCGATCCAGGCGATCGGGTTGCACCAATGAACGCCAAGCAGCAGCAGCGCGACCATATTGGCCAGCAGGTCGCCGCGCTCATGATGCGCGCGCTCATGCGCGACCGCCATTTCCTGCTCCAGATCGTCATAGCGCTGCGCGAAATCGACCGGCAGGACGATCATCGGCCGCAGCACGCCAAAGGCCAGCGGCCCCGATGCCTGCGGGCTGGCGATCGTGCGGATGCGCCCCTCCTGCCCCAGCAATACGGAGCCATCGAGCATATGGCGACGGAAACGGATGTAGCCCACCGCCTGGAACAGCAGAAACGCCAGCAACCCGATGAACCAGAGCGCAATCCCCGTTTCCAGCCAAGGGAAACCTGATGCCGAGGCCGCTTGCGGGTTATTTGAAAGCGCCAGCAATCCGGGCAGGCCCGACTGATCGACCGCGATATGCAGCGGCGAAGGCGCAGCCACCTCCTGCGGCAGCACCGGCAAAACCATGCGCAGCAACGGCAAGACCCAGAGGCTGTACGCCGCCCCGGCCCCCAGCCAGCGCGCGACCGGGCGGCGCAGCAGCATCACCAGCGCCATCAGCAAGCTGGTGGCGATCAGCGTTTCGACGATCCAGACGCTCATGATTTCAGCCCTTTGAGGATGTCCTCCAGCTCGGCGATGTCCTCCGCCGTCAACTGATCCTGGCTCGCCAGCTGCGCGACCAGTGGCGAAATGCGGCCGCCGAACAGGCGATTGACCAGCCGCCCCGATTCGCCCGCGACATAATCATCGCGCGCCACCATCGGCCGATAGAGAAAGCGGCGACCATCCTGGTCGGCGGCGATGATATCCTTGGCCATCAGCCGCGACAGCAATGTCTTGACCGTCTGGACGCTCCAGTCGCGCGCAGCCGCGACGCGGTCGGCGACATCAGTGGCGGTCTGCGGCGACTGTTCCCACAGCGCCTCCATCACCACCAGCTCGGCTTCACTGATCTTGTCGCCTATGTCCGCCACGCGCCTGCGTCTCCCGTTCAACTACATCTGTAATCGCATCGATTACATGCGTAGTCAACGCAGAAAAGCGAAGAAGCGGCGGCCAATCCCATCAGCCACAAAAAAAGGCGGCCCGCACTGGACCGCCTCCTTCAATCTCGCCTTATCCATCGCGATCAGCTCGCGGCGGCAACGCCCTGATCAGTCATCAGCTGGTGCAGTTCGCCCGCTTCATACATTTCCATCATGATGTCGCTGCCGCCGACAAATTCGCCCTTCACATAAAGCTGGGGAATGGTCGGCCAATCGGAAAAAGCCTTGATCCCCTGCCGTACGGCCTGATCCTGCAGCACATCGACCGTGTCATAGGCCACGCCCAGATGCTCCAGGATCGCAATGGCGCGGCTCGAAAAGCCACATTGCGGAAAGAGCGGCGTGCCCTTCATGAAAAGCACCACGTCATGGGCACCCACAAGTTCGGCGATCCGCTGATGCACGGCGTCGGTCATGATCGAAAGTCCATTCCTGTCTGGCGTCGCGATAGGCGGACGCATACTATCCATGCGATCTTAGTTGGGAACCGCCGTGGTCAGTTGCAAGGCGTGCAGCACGCCCCCCATCCGCCCGTCCAGCGAAGCATAGACGGCGCGCTGCTGCGCCACCCGGCTCATGCCCCGGAAGCTCTCCGCCACCACGCGCGCGGCATAATGGTCGCCGTCACCGGCCAGGTCGGTAATCTCAACCTGCGCATCGGGAATGGCAGCGCGGATCATGTCGGCAATTTCGTCGGCGGCCATCGGCATCGCGGCGGCCTTACTGCGCTTCGATGAACATACGGCGCGCGACGACCGCCTGCTCTTCCAGCGCGGCGCGGACGCCCGGCTCGTCAATCTCGATCCCGGCCGATGTCATGTCGCCCACCAGCTTGCGGATCACATCCTCGTCGCCCGCTTCCTCGAAATCGGCCTGCACCACCGCCTTGGCATAGGCGTCGGTCTCTTCGGGCGTCAGGCCCATCTTCGCTGCCGCCCATTCGCCCAGCAGACGGTTGCGGCGCGCCTGAATGCGGAACTGCATTTCCTGGTCATGCGCGAACATATTTTCGAATGCCCGTTCGCGATCGTCGAAAGTCGTCATGCCCAAAAGCCCTGTTCAAAGCGGATATCGAAAATCAGATAGGCAGAAGCGCGTAATTACGCAACGGCAGGGATCATCCAGGGGCGATCCTGCGCGACGCTCTTTTCATAGACGGCAATCCCGTCCGCATCGCCCAGCGTCAGGCCGATCTCGTCCAAGCCGCCCAACAGGCAATGTTTGCGGAAAGGGTCGATCTCAAACGCGAAACGGTCCTGAAACTGCGTCGTGACCGTCTGTTGCTCCAGGTCGACATGGATTTCGTCGGTCCGTGCGACTTCCATCAGCCGGTCGATCGCCGCCTGCGGCAGCACCACAGTCAATATGCCGTTCTTGAACGCATTGCTGGAGAAGATGTCGGAAAAGCTCGGCGCGATCACCACCTTGATGCCCAGGTCACCCAGCGCCCAGGCGGCATGTTCGCGGCTCGACCCGCAACCGAAATTGTCGCCCGCGATCAGGATCGGGCTGCCCGCATAGGCCGGATCGTCAAAGACATTGCCCGGTTCCTTGCGCAACACCTCGAACGCGCCCTTGCCAAGGCCGGTGCGCGAAATGGTCTTGAGCCAGTGCGAGGGGATGACGATGTCGGTGTCGACATTCTTCATCCCGAACGGATAGGCCTTCCCCTCGACGGTCGTCAGCTTCTCCATCAGCGCGCCTGCTTGGCTTCCGCTGCGGTCAGATCTTCGGCCCGGCCGAGCGTGGCGGCCATCGCGGCACTTGCCAGCGCGCCCAGCGTCAGCAGCCAGAATATCTTTTTCACAACGTCATCCCCTCTTGGTCTTTCAATAACTCGCGCACATCCGTCAGACGCCCGGTGAGCGCCGCCGCCGCAGCCATCGCAGGCGACACCAGATGCGTACGCGCACCCGGTCCCTGACGGCCCATGAAATTGCGGTTGCTGGTCGATGCGCAGCGCTCGCCGGCAGGCACCTTGTCCGGGTTCATGCCCAGGCACGCCGAACAGCCCGGCTCGCGCCATTCGAACCCGGCCGCCACGAAAATGCGGTCCAGCCCTTCGGCCTCCGCCTGTCGCTTGACCAGGCCAGAGCCTGGTACGACCATGGCATGCTTGATCCCGCTGGCGATCCGCCGACCGTCCAGCAACGCCGCCGCCGCACGCAGATCTTCGATCCGGCTGTTGGTACAACTGCCAATGAAGATATGCTCCACCGCCACGTCGGCCAGCCGTTGCCCGGCGGTAAGGCCCATATAATCGAGCGACTTTTGCGCGGCCGCCCGCTTGGACGCATCCTCGAAACTGTCGGGGTCGGGCACCACGCCCGTCACCGCAACCACATCTTCAGGGCTGGTGCCCCAAGTCACGGTCGGCACGATATCGGCAGCGTCGATCACCACCACCTTGTCGAAGACAGCGCCCTCATCGGTGACGAGCGTGCGCCACCAGGCGGCCGCCGCGTCCCAATCCGCGCCCTTGGGTGCCATCGGACGGCCCTGCAAATAGGCAAAGGTCGTCTCGTCTGGCGCAAACAGGCCCGACCGCGCGCCCGCCTCAATCGACATGTTGGCGACCGTCAGCCGCCCTTCGATCGACATGTCGCGGAACACGGACCCGCGATATTCCATGACATAGCCGGTCCCGCCCGCCGTGCCGATCCGCCCGCAAATCGCCAGCGCGACATCCTTGGGCGTAACGCCAAAGCCCAGTTCGCCCTCGACCACGACCGCCATCGTCTTCGACTGTTTGAGCAGCAGGGTCTGGGTCGCCAGCACATGCTCGACCTCCGACGTGCCTATCCCGAACGCCAGCGCGCCGAGCGCGCCGTGCGAACTGGTATGGCTGTCGCCGCATACCAACGTCGTGCCCGGCAGCGTGAAGCCCTGTTCCGGCCCCACCACATGGACGATGCCCTGTTCGACATCGGCGTCGCCGATCAGGCGGACGCCAAATTCCGGCGCATTGCGTTCCAGCGCTTCCAGCTGCTGCGCGCTCTGCGGATCGGCAATCGGAATACGCTTGCCATCGGCGTCGCGACGCGGGGTCGTGGGCAGATTATGATCCGGCACTGCCAGCGTCAGATCGGGCCGCCGCACCTTGCGCCCGGCAAGACGAAGCCCCTCGAATGCCTGCGGGCTCGTCACTTCATGGACAAGGTGCCGGTCGATATAGATGAGGCAAGTGCCATCCGGGCGACGCTCCACGACATGCGCGTCCCAGATCTTCTCATAGAGGGTGCGGGGTTTAACCATAGTGGCTCCCCCCTAGACCCGGAATGGCAGGGGGAAAAGGGGGAAGCGCGCCGCAATATGCCCTTTTATCTATCTGGCGGGCAAGAATGTTACGATTGAGGCGGTGGACAGGCATAATTCATCCTCCCCCAGCGGGGCAGAGGAGGATTTTATGAGGCGCGATAGTCCGCCACGATGCGCCCGGCCGCGCCGATCTCCGCCTCATGCCCATCCTCGCGCCAGGTTTCGGCGAGCGCCGCCGTCTCCCACTCCTGCATCGCGGGCAGCGCCAGCATATGCTCGACCCAGGCCTGCCCCCCCGGGCCGACATCCAGCCCATAGGTCCGCACCCGATAGGCAACCGGCGCATAAAAAGCATCGACGGCGGTAAAGGCATCCCCCGCCAGGAACGGCCCGCCAAAGCGCGCAAGGCCCTCCGCCCAAAGCTCGGTCAGCCGGGCGATATCCTTGTTGAGCGCGGGCGAGGGCAGATGCGGTTCCACCCGCACACCGACGTTCATGGTGCAATCATTCCGCAGCGTCGCAAAGCCGCTATGCATCTCCGCCGCCGCGCACAGCGCCCAGGCCCGCGCCGCCTCGTCCCGCGGCCACACTTCGGCATAGCGATCCGCGAGATAGAGGATGATCCCCAGCGAATCCCACACCGTCCGCTCGCCATCGATCAGCGCAGGCACCTGCCCCGTCGGCGAAAAACTACGGAAGGCGGCATAGTTGGTCGGCTGCAAAAACGGCTCGATCCGGTCGATGAACGGGATGCCCAACGCGGTCATCAGCACCCAGGGGCGCAGCGACCAGCTGCTATAATTGCGGTTCGCGGTGATCAGCGTGTAGGCCATGGCAAGTCTCCCTTGGAAGCGCGGGTCGCTTATCCCATCGACATCGCAGCGTATAGCGCCAGTGGCTTTGCATCGGACTGCCCCTAGCCAAGCCCTTGGGATCGCGGCACAAGGGGGCATCACGGGCGACGCCCTCGCCGCCCTTCCCCGATTTGTGGAGCCCATAGTCGTGAACCGACGCCAATTTCTCGCCACCAGCGGCGCCACCGCGCTGACCGCCGCCACAGCCTCCCCCGCCTTCGCCCAAGCTGGCTCCGCCGACGCCCGGCTGCGCGCCATGCTCGACGGCTTCTTCTACGAACGGCTCGCCGACTCGCCCGAACAGGCGACCCGCCTTGGCCTCGACACCGGCGAGCGCGCCGCGCTGCGCGGCAAGCTCAGCGACACCTCCGCCGCCGGGGTCGCCCGCGACCTCGCCCGCAGCAAGGCGCAGGCCAGGCAACTCGCGACCATCGACCGCACATCGCTCAGCGATGCCTCGAAGCTCGACTATGACGTCGTCACCTATCAGCTTGACCGCGCGATCGGCGGCGAACGTTTCGGCTATGGCGAGACGGCGGGCCGCTACGCCCCCTATGTGCTGAGCCAACTCACTGGCAGCTATCGCGAAACCCCCGACTTCCTCGATTCGCAGCATCGCGTCGCCAACGCCGCCGATGCCGACGCCTATCTCGCCCGCCTCGAAGCCTTCCCGGCCGCCATGGACGGCGAACTGGCCCGGCAGAAGGAGGATGCGGCCAAGGGCGTGTTCGCGCCCGACTATATTCTCGACACGACGCTCAAGATGCAGGCGTCGCTGCGCGATCAGCCCGCCGCGCAGACCGTCCTCGTCGCCTCCTTCGTGAAGAAGCTCGCCGCCGCCGGCCTGCCGCCAGAACGCGCCGCGCAGGCCGAAAAGATCGTCACCGACAAGATTTTCCCCGCGCTCGATCGCCAGCGCGCCCTGGTGCAGGACCTCCGCGCCAAGGCGACCCATGACGCGGGCGTGTGGCGTCTGCCCGAAGGCGAGGCCTTCTACGCTGCCGCCGCCGAAGCGGCCACCACCACCGCGCTCACCGGCGACGAAATCCATCAGATCGGCCTTGATCAGGTCGCGCAGATCAGCGCCCGGATCGACACGATCCTCAAGGGCGAAGGGATGAGCCAGGGGACGGTTGGCGATCGCCTCGTCGCGCTCAACAAGCGCCCCGACCAGCTTTTCCCCAATACCGATCCGGGCCGCGAAGCGCTGCTCGCCCAGCTCAATGTCCAGATCATCGCCATGCAGAAGCGGCTCGGCGAAGCCTTCAACACCGTACCCAAGGCCCCGGTGGAGGTCCGCCGCGTGCCGGTCACCATCCAGGCGGGCGCACCGGGCGGCTATTATCAGAACGCCTCGCTCGACGGCTCACGCCCCGCCATCTATTATATCAACCTGCGTGACACGTTCGACCGGCCCAAATTCGGCCTCGCGACCCTGACCCATCATGAAGCCGTGCCCGGCCATCATCTCCAGGTGTCGGTCGCACTGGAATCGGACGCCATCCCGATGATCCGTCGGCGCGGCGGCTATAGCGGCTATAGCGAAGGCTGGGCGCTCTATTCCGAACAGCTCGCCGACGAAATGGGCATGTATGAAGGCGACCCGCTGGGTCAGGTCGGCTATCTCCAGTCGCTCCTCTTCCGCGCCACCCGCCTCGTCGTCGACTCCGGCATGCACGTCAAACGGTGGAGCCGCGAAAAGGCCACCGATTATCTCATCGCCACCACCGGCATAGCCCGCGGCCGCAGTCAGGGCGAAATCGACCGCTATACCGTCTGGCCGGGTCAGGCCTGCAGCTACAAGATCGGCCACACCGTCTGGAACGATTTGCGTGGCGAAGTGCAGAAGAAGCAGGGCGACGCCTTCGACATCAAGGCTTTCCATGATGTGCTGACGCTGGGCGCGATGCCGCTCGACATATTGAAGCAGACTGTCCGGCAACGGGCGGGGATAGCCTAAAAATCCTCCCCCTGCCAGGGCAGGGCTATCGCATATGACCAAGCATTGAGAGAAGGAATGCATCGTTCCAGCCCGCCCGTTTGATTTTGCCTTTGATTGATCCCTTGTCCGGGTGGGTTCTCAAGATGTTGAGCGCAAGTTTCCTGATTAGCGCGAGGTTTTGCGGGGCATAGTCCTTTCGGCTTCGCGCGGCGTCTTCCTCGAAGGTGACGTCGAGCACCCAGTGCAGTTGGTTTTCGATGGTCCAATGCGCACGCGCGACTTCGATCAGCCGTTTGGCGGTCAAAGGTCGGGACAGAAGGAACCAGCGTTTTTGACCGGTGGCTCGTCCCGACCAGCGTTGCGGCGGCACGTTTCCACTTGCCCCACCGCCGCGATGCCGGGGAAGTCGAGGGCTTCGGCGGGCACCACGATCGCGTGTCGGATTTCCGTGCGATCATGGGCCGGGCCTGACCGGATCGTGGCGACATCCGCCTGCTCGCTCGCCCATTGCGATCAGCGCTTTGGCGCTGGCTAGCAGCTTTGGCCGGTTTTCCTTGATCGCCAGGGCATAGTCGGCACCGGTTGCGAGAATGGCCTGCGCCGTGTCGGGTCGGCAATGCAGGGCATCGGCGGTGACGATACAGCCGTCCAGACGCAACAGCGTCAGCACCTCCAGCACGCCGGCGACTTCATTGCGACCGGGTGCCAGCCGCTGGCCAATGATCAGACGCTTCTCGGCTGCCCAGACATTGACGAGATGCAGCGGCGTCGCCTTGCGCCCACGTTCATACGCCCCGCGCAACGCCTTGCCATCAATCGCCACCACGCCTTCGAGGGCACCTGCGAATGCCGCCGTAAAGCGTGCAAACGCCGCTTCGAACGGCTCGGGATCGAGCAACCGGAAGACCCGGCTGAACGTGTCGTGGCTCGGTGGACCATGCTCCAGATCCACCACCTGACGCAGCAGGCCCAGCTTGGCACGGGCAAACTCCGCCATATCCGTACAATCTTCGGCACCGCACAGAACCGCCGCAAGCGCAACGAAGATCAGTTCGAGAAGATTGTGCCGCGCATTGCCCGCGCGCGGATCGTCAACCTCACCGAAATATGCCGAAAAAATCATCCATCGGTCGCCTCAACTATGGAGACCACCCAAGAATCCCATTCGATCAATCGTTCAAGCCCATATGCGATTCCCCTGCCTGCCTTTACAGGGGAGGTGGATGGCCGCAGGCCAGACGGAGGGGTGTCACGCTCTCGATAGGGCGACGCCCTCCCCACGCCCTTCGGGCGCGGTCCCCTCCCCTTCCAGGCAGGGCTATCGCATATGACCAAGCATTGAGAGAAGGAATGCATCGTTCCAGCCCGCCCGTTTGATTTTGCCTTTGATTGATCCCTTGTCCGGGTGGGTTCTCAAGATGTTGAGCGCAAGTTTCCTGATTAGCGCGAGGTTTTGCGGGGCATAGTCCTTTCGGCTTCGCGCGGCGTCTTCCTCGAAGGTGACGTCGAGCACCCAGTGCAGTTGGTTTTCGATGGTCCAATGCGCACGCGCGACTTCGATCAGCCGTTTGGCGGTCAAAGGTCGGGACAGAAGGAACCAGCGTTTGACCGGTGGCTCGTCCCGACCAGCGTTGCGGCGGCACGTTTCCACCTTGCCCCACCGCCGCGATGCCGGGGAAGTCGAGGGCTTCGGCGGGCACCACGATCGCGTGTCGGATTTCCGTGCGATCATGGGCCGGGCCTGACCGGATCGTGGCGACATCCGCCTGCTCGCCCATTGCGATCAGCGCTTTGGCGCTGGCTAGCAGCTTTGGCCGGTTTTTTCCTGATCGCCAGGGCATAGTCGGCACCGGTTGCGAGAATGGCCTGCGCTGTGTCGGGTCGGCAATGCAGGGCATCGGCGGTGACGATACAGCCGTCCAGACGCAACAGCGTCAGCACCTCCAGCACGCCGGCGACTTCATTGCGACCGGGTGCCAGCCGCTGGCCAATGACCAGACGCTTCTCGGCTGCCCAGACATTGACGAGATGCAGCGGCGTCGCCTTGCGCCCACGTTCATACGCCCCGCGCAACGCCTTGCCATCAATCGCCACCCACGCCTTCGAGGGCACCTGCGAATGCCGCCGTAAAGCGTGCAAACGCCGCTTCGAACGGCTCGGGATCGAGCAACCGGAAGACCCGGCTGAACGTGTCGTGGCTCGGTGGACCATGCTCCAGATCCACCACCTGACCAGCAGGCCCAGCTTGGCACGGGCAAACTCCGCCATATCCGTACAATCTTCGGCACCGCACAGAACCGCCGCAAGCGCAACGAAGATCAGTTCGAGAAGATTGTGCCGCGCATTGCCCGCGCGCGGATCGTCAACCTCACCGAAATATGCCGAAAAAATCATCCATCGGTCGCCTCCAACTATGGAGACCACCCAAGAATCCCATTCGATCAATCGTTCAAGCCCATATGCGATTCCCCTGCCCTTCCAGGGGGAGGATTTCAACGTTGAAAAAACGGCCCGGCAGTTTCCCGCCGGGCCGTCCAGTCCTTCCACCCAAACCCGCGAAGGGAGTGTCGAATTCCCCGCGAGCTGGCCCGTAAAGCGGCCGTCATCCTCGCGCAGGCGGGGACCGATCTCCCGACATCGCCCCCTGACAAAGCGCGAGAGTCTCAGGCCGCAAACTGGTTCATCGTATTGTGCGCGCCACCGGCCTTCAGCGCCGCTTCACCCGCGAAATACTCCTTATGATCATCGCCAATGTCGCTGCCCGACATGTTCTGATGCTTCACGCAGGCGATACCCTGGCGGATTTCCTTGCGCTGCACGCCCTCGACATAGCCCAGCATCCCGGCCTCCCCGAAATACTCCTTGGCCAGATTATCGGTGCTGAGCGCCGCCGTATGATAGGTCGGCAAGGTGATGAGGTGGTGGAAAATCCCCGCCCGCGCCGCCGCATCCTTCTGGAAGGTGCGGATGCGGTCGTCGGCTTCCCGACCCAGATCGGTGGCATCATAATCGACGCTCATCAGGCGCGCCCGGTCATAGCCGCTGACATCCTTGCCCGCTTCGACCCAGGCATCATACACCTGCTGACGGAAATTCAGCGTCCAGTTGAAGCTGGGCGAATTATTATAAACCAGCTTGGCATTGGGGACGACCTCGCGGATGCGGTCGACCATCGACGCGATCTGCTCGATATGCGGCTTTTCCGTCTCGATCCACAACAGGTCCGCGCCATTTTGCAGGCTGGTGATGCAATCGAGGACGCAGCGATCCGCGCCAGTGCCCTCGCGGAACTGGAACAGGTTGCTCGGCAACCGCTTGGGGCGCAGCAGCTTGCCGTCGCGGTTCAGGATGACATCGCCATTCTTCGCCGTCGCCGGGTCGATCTCCTCGCAATCGAGGAAGCTGTTATACTGGTCGCCGATATCGCCCGGCTCGTTGCTGACCGCGATCTGCTTGGTCAGGCCAGCGCCCAGCGAGTCCGTCCGCGTGACGATGATGCCATCATCGACGCCGAGTTCCAGAAAGGCGTAACGGCAGGCGCGGACCTTCGCGAGGAAGTCCTCATGCGGCACCGTGACCTTGCCGTCCTGATGCCCGCACTGCTTTTCGTCCGACACCTGATTCTCGATCTGGAGCGCGCAGGCTCCCGCCTCGATCATCTTCTTGGCGAGCAGATAGGTCGCTTCGGCATTGCCGAAGCCCGCATCGATGTCGGCGATGATCGGGACGACATGGGTTTCGAAATTGTCGATCGCATGCTGCGCCTTCTGCGCCTTGACCTCGTCACCGTCAGCGCGCGCCGCGTCGAGATCGCGGAACCACATGCCCAATTCGCGGGCATCGGCCTGCTTCAGAAAGGTGTAAAGCTCTTCGATCAGCGCCGGAACGCTGGTCTTCTCATGCATCGACTGGTCGGGCAGCGGGCCAAAGTCGCTGCGCAGCGCCGCGACCATCCAGCCCGACAGATAGAGATATTTGCGCTTGGTCGTGCCGAAATGCTTCTTGATCGCGATCATCTTCTGCTGGCCGATAAAACCGTGCCAGCAGCCCAGCGACTGGGTGTATTCGGCCGGGTCCGCATCATAGGCCGCCATGTCGCGGCGCATGATACCCGCGGTATATTTGGCGATGTCGAGCCCCGTGTTGAACCGGTTCTGCAATTGCATGCGCGCAACCGATTCCGCATTGATGCCGTCCCAGGTGCCGGGATGGCTGCCGATCAGTGCCTGCGCCTTTGCGATATTTTCCTGGTAGGACATGGGCCGTTCCCTCTTGAGCTATGGGCTTGATGCACAGCCCCTACCCCCCGCCCGCACGGCGCGGCAGCCCTTGTGAAGTTCAGTTGTCGATCTTTACAAAAATCTGCTGTAAAGTTGTAAAGCCTAGACAGGAGTCGGCCCGATGCGTAAAGATAGTCCGGTCTATATGGGGCCGCGCCTGCGGCGGCTGCGCCGCGACCTCGGTCTCACGCAAGCCGACATGGCCGCCGATCTCGACATTTCTCCCTCCTATGTCGCGCTGCTCGAACGCAACCAGCGGCCGCTGACTGCCGACATGCTGCTGCGCCTCGCGCGCACCTATAAACTCGACATGGCGGAGGTCGCGGGCGACG
This sequence comes from Sphingobium sp. SA2, assembly GCF_032227065.1. Lineage (NCBI taxonomy): Bacteria > Pseudomonadati > Pseudomonadota > Alphaproteobacteria > Sphingomonadales > Sphingobiaceae > Sphingobium > Sphingobium sp. SA2. Next base: position 1,293,444 of record NZ_JAPMXX010000006.1, on the reverse strand, counting down.
GCGGCACCGAACAGACCGCGCGGCTCCACGCTGTCCTCAAAGACCCGATGTTCGCAGACCTCGACCTGCCCGCGCTTGCCACTGGTGATGTCGCGGTCAATTATCCCGGCATCACCGAAGCCCTGCTGCGCCTCTACACCAGCTATCGCCAGGAGCATCTGGCCCTCGCCGACCAGGGCGCCGCCCCCGACGATACGCCCGATCCGGTCGCCGAATCGCGCCGCTTCCTCGCCGCCCGCCGCAACAGCTTCCCGACGCTGGACGACATGGCCGAAAAACTCGCCGCCGATGCCGAGACGGAAGGCGGCCTCACCGGCTGGCTGCGCGCCCGGCATAGCCTCCGCGTCCGCCGCCTGCCTGCCGACGTCATGGCTTGGTCGCTCCGCCGCTATGATCGGCATCGCGACGCAATACTCCTCGACGACACGCTCGACACCGCCAGCGCGCAATTCCAGTTGGCGCTCCAGATCGCCTATCTGGAAATGCGTAAGGCCTTCGACGCCATCCTCAAGGACGGCCAGTTCGCCAACGAAAGCAGCCGCCGCCTCGCCCGCCGCGCGCTCGCCAGCTATGGCGCGGCCGCGATCCTGATGCCCTATTCCGCCTTCGCCAAAGCGGTCGAAGCGCGCCGCTATGATGTCGAAGCGCTCGCCCGCCAGTTCGGCACCAGTTTCGAACAGACCGCCCACCGCCTCACCACCCTGCAAAAACCGGGACAAGAGCGCGTCCCCTTCTTCTTTCTCCGCGTCGATCCGGCGGGCAATGTCTCCAAGCGGCTCGACGGCGCGGGCTTCCCCTTCGCTCGCCATGGCGGCTCCTGCCCACTCTGGTCGGTGCATCGCGTGTTCGAAACCCCACGTCAGGTCGTCACCCAATGGCTCGAATTGCCCGACGGCCAGCGTTTCTTCTCGATCGCGCGCACGGTGACGGCGGGCGGTGGTGGCTGGGGATCGCCCAAGGTCGACCGCGCCATCGCGCTCTGCTGCGCCGCCGATCATGCCCATCGCCTGATCTACACCCAAGGCAGCCCGCCCCCGGACCCCACGCCGATCGGCGTCACTTGTCGCCTCTGCCACCGGCCCCACTGCCTCGCCCGCGCCGCCCCGCCGATCGGCCGCGACATGCTGCCCGACGATTATCGCGGAACGCGCGCGCCGTTCGGCTTTGCCGATGGTTGATCCGCCAGCCCGAACTTCAACAGCAATGTCCGCTGGAAAAATTCGTGATTATCGTCGGAGATGACCCATAGCATTGTCCGCCCGCTCTCCCGGCTGATCGCGATCCCCTCGAAATTATCGGCCAGCAACGGCGGCGCGAGGTGGGCCAGCGTCCGCGCCTTGAGCGTTGCCCCCGGCGCCAACTTCCCTGGCAGGTCGACGATCGCGATGGTGGCGGTAAACAGATTCTGCAGCGTCAGGCGGCGATTGACCACGAGCAACCGCCGATCGTCCAGCGCCACCGCATCGGTCGGCCGATAACCCTGCGGCGGCGTGTAGCGCAGCGGAATGGGGTCGGGCGTCGCACTCTCGGCCGGATCGCCCGCGAACAGCAGCGCCTGATGCGCCCCGTCCGACGTCATCCCCATCTCCGCAATCGCGATGAACCGGCCATCGGGCAACCGCGCCAGCGATTCGATGGATCCCGTCTTGGGCCAGCGCAGAATGGCGGGCCAGACGCGGCACGCCTCCACCCGCGCGAAACCCGGCGCATAGCGGCAGATCGACTGTTGCAGTTCAAACCCCACCCAGTGGCGGTCGGTGGCCGGATCATAGGTCAGCGCTTCGGAATCCCACGCCCACCAAGGTCGGTCCCGGTCCTTGGGCCGCACCGGCAAGGGCGCGATGAACGGCCGCCGCGACGCCTCGCCCGACCCCACATGAAAACCCATCAGGATACCGGAATCGCTCAACGCCAATATGTCGCCCCCGCCGGTCGCCCGCAGCGCTGAAATGCCGCCAAAGCCCGGATTGGCGCTGCGCAATTCCCAACCGCCGAGATAGTCCAGCGCTCCCACGCGCCGCAGCGCGGGGTCGATGCTGCTGAGCGGCAGCGCGCGCGCCGATACCAGCAACGCCCCTGCCTGCACCGCTTCCGGCTTGCTGGGATGCGGCGCTGGCAACAGCAGGATGGCCAGCGCCAGCACGATCAGGATTCGCGTCATCCCGCCCGCCATAGCGGCTCCGTCGACGAAGCGCAGCAGGGCAATGGCCAACCCCTGCCACGTGACCTGCCATGTGAACAATGGCTGTCATCGCCATTCAGGGATGGCTCAACCCGAATCGGCCATAAAGACGTCACTCGATGGGCAATCCCGTAATCGGACATCGCCCCTCTGATGCTGACACAGGAAGGAGAAGCGCGATGAAGATGAAGTTTCTTTTGAATTTGGGCGCAGCCCTGGCAATGGGCGCAGCCTCCATGGTGGCGACCGCCACACCCGCAATGGCGCAAAATGGCTATTATCGCGGTTACGACCGTGGCTATGATCGCGGCGATTATTATCGCGGCGACAATCGCGGCTACCGGGGTGACCGTGGCTATCGCGGCAACCGTAACCAATATTATCGCGGCGACCGCTATTATCGCAATAATGGCTATCGGGGCGGCTATCGCTGCCGCGACAATGGCACGGGCGGCACCATCATCGGCGCGATCGCCGGTGGCCTGCTCGGCAATGAAGTGGGCAAGGGTTCGGGCCGCTATGGCCGTCGCGGTGACGGCACGACCGGCGCGATCATCGGCGCAGGCGTTGGTGCCCTCGCCGGCCGGGCGATCGACCGTAACTGCTGAATTCTGAGCCAAGTAAGAAGGCCGTCCCGTCAGGGGCGGCCTTTTTGCGTCAAGGTTTGGGATCAGGCTGCGGCGCAACCCGGCCACGATCGGCCCCTGCGGCCGCGCTGGCTGCGGGATTAAGACCAGCATCACCGCTCTGCGCCACACCCCTTTGCGCATCGAGCATCGCGGCCGCATCGTTCAGCGCTTCTGCCTCGCTGGCGCTCACCCCACCGACTCCATCGGACGGCTCTGAACCACAGGCACCAAGCGATAGCAGTGCTGTAGCGATGAGTAAGGCGCGGATCATCTTTCTGTCCCCAATAGAAAAGGGGCCGCGCCGTTGCCGGTGCGACCCCCAATCACATTCGTCCAACAAACCCTTGCGGGTTTTACATCGCGTTGGCGACGTTGTTGGTGGCGTTCGACGCGGCGTTGGCGGCGTTGTCGGCAGCGTTCATCGCCGCGTTCATGGCGTTGTCGGCAGCGTTCGACGCGTTCTCGGCCGAGTTGGCAGCGGCGTTGGCGGCGTTTTCGGTTTCGGCGCCCGAGCAGGCAGCCAGGCCGAGCGAAGCGGCAAGAACGAGCGAAAGAGCGATAGACTTGGTCATGGGCAAAAACCCCTCTCTGAGAAAAAAACGGTGCAGACCACTCTCGGAGAAAAGCTCACCCCCCATTGCGCCTGCGGGGCGATTCGTAATGCCTTGGACGGGGCAAGGCAATCCCATTCATGCAACAGCAAGGCGATAGGCCCATGCTTTTGCCGGTCAAAAGCCGGAAAATGAGAGTTGTTGACGCATATAAAGATTTCTTTATATGATGCTGGCATGGCAGCTTCGCTCGACATTTTCCGCGCCCTTGGCGATCCGACCCGCTTGCGGATCATTCATTTGCTGCGCGCGATGGAGCTGGCGGTCGGCGAAATCGCACAGGTCGTGGGGCAAAGTCAGCCGCGCGTATCGCGCCATGTCCGCATCCTGGCCGAGGCTGGGCTTGTCGAGCGGCGCAAGGAGGGCAATTGGGTGTTCCTGCGCCTCGGCAAAGGCGAAGGCCTCGCCCCCTTCATCGCCCTGTTCGATCATCTGACGCCATCGGACGCCGAAAAATTATGGCAACAGGCTGATTTGGCGCGCCTTGCTGCCGTGCGCGCCGATCGCGCCCGCGCCGCCGAAAGCTATTTCGCCGACCATGCCGAGGAATGGGATGCGATCCGCTCGCTCCACGTTGCCGAGGCGCAGGTGGAAACCGCGATGACCGCGCTGCTCGCCAGCGCCCCGATCGGCCATCTGCTCGACATCGGCACCGGCACCGGCCGGATGGTCGAACTGTTCGGCCCCGCCGCCCGCGCCGTGACCGCGATCGATCGCAGCCCGGACATGCTGCGCCTCGCGCGCGCCAAGCTGCCCGAAGATGCCGGCGACAAATATGCGCTGCTGCTGGGCGATTTCCTCGACCTGCCGCTCGAACCGGGCAGCGTCGATACCGTCGTGCTGCATCAGGTGCTGCATTATGCGCAGGCCCCCGAACAGGTGATTGCCGAAGCCGCGCGCGTGACCGCGCTCGACGGCCGCGTTTTGATCGCCGACTTCGCCCCGCATGAGCGTGAGGAATTGCGCCTGCGCGACCAACATGCCCGCCTCGGCTTCTCCGACGATCAGATCGGCGGCTGGTTCGCGGCCGCAGGGCTGGTGCTGGAGCGGGTGGAGACTTTGCCGGGCCAGGAACTGACGGTGCAACTCTGGCTGGGACGGCGCAAGGGCGCCCGCATCCTGCCCATCGAAGGACGGATTTCCGCATGACCCTGAACGATCCTGCCGCCCCGCTCTACGCCGACCTGGCGGGCGACTGCCAGGTCAGCTTCGAATTTTTCCCGCCCAAGTCGGAAAAGATGGAAGCGCAACTCTGGTCCGCGATCGAGACGTTGACGCCGCTCGCTCCCAAATTCGTGTCCGTGACCTATGGCGCGGGCGGATCGACCCGCGAACGCACCCATAATACGGTCGCGCGGATCGCGAAGGAAACGCCGCTGGCCGCCGCCGCGCATTTGACCTGCGTCGGCGCGAGCAAGGATGAGATTGGCGAGATCGCCGATGCCTATTGGGACGCGGGCGTGCGCCACATCGTCGCGCTGCGCGGCGACCCGCCCGAAGTCGGTGGCACGTTCGAACCGCACCCGCAGGGCTATAGGGGCGCGGCCGAACTGGTCGAAGGCCTCATCAAGCGCCACCCGTTCGAAATTTCGGTATCGGCCTATCCCGAAGTCCACCCCGAAGCCGCCAGCGCGCAAAGCGACTTGGATAATCTCAAGCGCAAGCTGGACGCCGGGGCGATCCGCGCGATCACCCAATTCTTCTTCACGCCCGACGCCTATTTCCGATTCCTCGACAAGACATTGGCCGCGGGCATCACCGCCGACATCGTGCCCGGCATCATGCCGGTCAGCAATTTCGCCGCGACCCAGCGCATGGCCGCCATGTGCAATACGCAGGTGCCCAGCTGGATGGCGCGCCTGTTCGAAGGACTGGACGACCACCCCGCCTCGCGCCAGCTGGTATCGGCCACGATCGCGGCGGAACTGTGCCAGAAACTCTACACAGGCGGCGTGCGCGACTTTCATTTCTACACGCTCAACCGCTCGGAATTGAGCTTTGCCATCTGCCATTTGCTGGGGCTGCGGGCAAAGGCGACAGCGGACGTTGCGGCATGACGATGATGTCCCTCCCCGTTCGGGCTGAGCTTGTCGAAGCCCAATCCTTCTTGAAGTTAAGTGGGGCCCTTCGACAGGCTCAGGGCGAACGGAGTTTGACTGATGAACGCTGAACAACAATTACGCGCCCTGGCCGCCGAAAAGATCCTGATCTTCGACGGCGGCTATGGCACGTCGATCCAGAAACATGGCCTGACCGAAGCCGATTATCGCGGCACCCTCGATTTGCCCAAGGATCAGAAGGGCAATAACGACCTGCTCTGCCTCACCCGGCCCGACATCGTGCAGGGCATCCATGCCGCGTATCTGGCGGCGGGCGCGGACATGATCGAAACCAACACGTTCAGCTCGACCAAGATCGCGATGGCCGATTATGGCTGCGAACATCTGGTATGGGACATCAATATCGCCGCCGCCACGCTGGCGCGCAACGCCTGCGACGCCGCGACCGCGGCGGATGGCCGCCCCCGCTTCGTGTGCGGCTCGATCGGGCCGACGAACAAGACGCTGTCCATCTCGCCCGACGTCAACGACCCCGCCTATCGCGAGGTCGATTATGACACGCTCAAGGCCGATTATCGGCAACAGTGCGAAGCGCTGATCGCAGGCGGCGTCGATTTCCTGCTGGTCGAAACCTGCTTCGACACCCTGAACGCCAAGGCCGCTGGCATGGCCGCGCGCGAGGCGGAGGAAGCGGCGGGCCGCCCGGTCCCGCTGATGCTCAGCTTCACCATCACCGACATGTCGGGCCGCAACCTGTCGGGCCACACCATCAACGCCTTCTGGTATTCGATGCGCCATTTGAAGCCGCTGACCATCGGCGTGAACTGCGCGTTCGGCGCGGACCTGCTACGCCCCTATCTCGCCGACCTGTCGAAAAATGCCGACACGCTGATCCTGGCCTATCCCAATGCAGGCCTGCCCAACGAACTCGGCCAATATGACGAACTGCCCGAAACCACCGCAAAGCTGATCCGCCAATGGGTCGATGAAGGGCTGGTCAACATGGTCGGCGGCTGCTGCGGCACGACGCCGGAGCATATCGGCGCGGTGGCGAGGGCGCTGGCGGGCGAAAAGCCGCGCGTGGTGCCAAAGCTGGAAGTCGTCACCCGCCTCGCGGGCCTCGAACCCATGCACATCGCCGCCTGAACCCAACCTCCGTTCGTGTCGAGCGTAGTCGAGACACGGGCGCGAATGCTTCTCGACTTCGCTCGAAGCGAACGGACCATGAAAAAATGACCACCAAATCCACCGCCACCTTCGTCAATATCGGCGAACGCACCAACGTCACCGGATCGGCCAAGTTCAAGAAGCTGATCATGGCGGGCGATTACGCCGCCGCGATCGACATTGCGCGCGAGCAGGTGGAAAATGGCGCGCAGATCGTCGACGTCAACATGGACGAGGGGCTGCTCGACGCGGTCGAGGCGATGACGACCTTCCTCAAGCTCATGACCTCCGAACCCGACATCAGCCGCGTACCGGTGATGATCGACAGCTCCAAATGGGACGTCATCGAAGCAGGCCTCAAATGCGTCTCCGGCAAGCCGATCGTTAACTCGATCAGCATGAAGGAGGGCGAGGAAGCCTTCCTCTTCCACGCCCGCAAATGCATGGCCTATGGCGCCGCCGTCGTGGTCATGGCCTTCGACGAAACCGGCCAGGCGGACACCAAAGCACGCAAGGTCGAAATCTGCGCCCGCGCCTATGACCTGCTGATGGGCATCGGCTTCCCGCCCGAAGACATCATCTTCGATCCCAATATCTTCGCGGTGGCGACCGGCATTGAGGAGCATAATAATTACGGCCTGGACTTCATCGAAGCCTGCCGCGAGATCAAGGCGCGCTGCCCGCATGTCCATATCTCCGGCGGCCTGTCCAACTTCTCCTTCTCCTTCCGCGGCAACGAACCCGTCCGCCGGGCGATGCACAGCGTCTTCCTCTACCACGCCATCCCAGCCGGCCTCGACATGGCGATCGTCAACGCCGGCCAGCTCGACGTCTATGACGCCATCGACCCCGCGCTGCGCACCGCCTGCGAGGATGTCCTCCTCAACCGCGATCCCGAAGCTGGCGACCGCCTAGTCACCCTCGCCGAAAGCTATCGCGGCAAGGACGCCGCCACCGAAAAAGCCGCGCAGGAGTGGCGCAGCTGGCCCGTCGCCCGCCGCCTCGAACATGCGCTCGTCAAGGGCATCGACATGTATGTGGTGGAGGATACCGAGGAAGCCCGCCTCGTCGCCGCCCGCCCGATCGAAGTGATCGAAGGCCCGCTGATGGACGGCATGAACGTCGTCGGCGACCTGTTCGGCGCGGGCAAGATGTTCCTGCCCCAGGTCGTCAAATCCGCGCGCGTCATGAAGAAGGCAGTCGCCCACCTGCTCCCTTATATCGAGGCCGCCAAGGAACCGGGCGCCAAGGGCAAGGGCAAGATCATCATGGCCACGGTCAAGGGCGACGTCCATGACATCGGCAAGAATATCGTCGGCGTCGTCCTGCAATGCAACGGCTTCGACGTGATCGACATGGGCGTGATGGTCCCCTGGCAGGACATCATCAAGGCCGCGAACGAGAATGACGCCGACATGATCGGCTTGTCGGGACTCATCACCCCCTCGCTCGACGAGATGGTGACCGTGGCGACCGAAATGCAGCGCGCGGGCATGACCATGCCGCTGCTGATCGGCGGCGCGACCACCTCGCGCGTCCACACCGCGCTGCGCATCGACCCCGCCTTCACCGGCCCGGTCGTGCATGTGCTCGACGCCAGCCGCGCCGTCGGCGTCGCCACCGCCCTCGTCTCGGACACGCAAAAGACCGCCTTCGTTCAGAAGACCAAGGATGATTATGAGCATGTCCGCGTCGCCCGCGCCAACAAGGGGCAAAGCGCGCTCGTGTCGATCGAGGACGCCCGCGCCAACGCCTTCGAGATCGACGAAAGCCTCAAGGCCCCGCGCCCGCGCCTGCCCGGCGTCCATCGCTTCCCCGACTGGGATCTGAAGGATCTCGTGCAATATATCGACTGGACCCCCTTCTTCCGCGCCTGGGAACTGGCGGGCAATTATCCCGCGATCCTGACCGACGAGGTCGTGGGCGAAAGCGCCTCCAGCCTGTTCGCCGATGCGCAGGCGATGCTCGACAAAATCGTCACCGAAAAATGGCTCACCGCGCGCGGCGTCGCTGGCTTGTGGCCCTGCCGCCGCCAGGGCGACGACATCATCGTCCATGTCGAGGATGAGAAACACTACACCCTCCCCATGCTGCGCCAGCAGATCCAGAAGCGCGAAGGCCGCGCCAATATGTGCCTCGCCGATTTCATCAGCCATGATGGCGACTGGATGGGCGGCTTTGCGGTCGGCATCCACGGCATCGAGCCGCATCTCGCCAAGTTCAAGGCGGCCATCGACGATTATTCCGACATCCTCCTGAAAGCCCTGGCCGACCGCCTCGCCGAAGCTTTCGCCGAACGCCTCCACCATTATGTCCGCACCGCGCTCTGGGGCTATGCCGAGGGCGAGCAACTGACCAATGAAGCGCTGATCAAGGAACAATATCGCGGCATCCGCCCCGCGCCCGGCTATCCCGCTTGCCCGGAACATAGCCTCAAAACGATCCTGTTCGAGATGCTCGACGCCCATCACGCGACCGGCATCACCCTGACCGAGAGTTTCGCGATGCTCCCCACCGCGGCGGTCAGCGGCTTCTATTTCGGCCACGCCCAATCGGAATATTTCGGCGTCGCCCGCGTCGGCCGCGATCAGTTGGAGGAATATGCGGGACGGCGCGGCATCGACCTGGAAACGGCCGAACGCTATCTGCGTCCCAATCTGGATTAAGCGCCCCGAAACAGGCGCTTGTTACGGTCAGCGCAATATCCTACACCCACCCCGCGCCGATGGCATGCATCGGCACGGGGGGGATTATTCATGAAACCGATTGCCACCATCCTGGGTGCCTGCGCCCTGTTTCTCGCCGCGCCCGCCATCGCCGGGGACCAGGACTTCACCCTGTTCAACAAGACCGGCTACGACATCGCCGAAGTCTATGTCTCACCCGCCGATGCCAAGGCCTGGGGCGACGACGTGATGGAAGACGAAGTGCTGGAAGACACCGCCTCGGTCCCCATCACCTTCAACGCCAAGAACGCCGTCTGCAACTACGACCTCAAAGTCATCTTCACCGATGGCGACGAAGCCCAGTGGACCAATTTCGACCTCTGCACGATCAGCAAAATCCAGATCTTCTGGAACGCCAAGACGCAAAAGGCGACGGCCAAGTGGGAGTGAATGGGCGGGGGTGAGTGGGCCGGTTCGGTAGGGAACCGCTGTATCGCATCACCCCTTCTATCGATGTAAAGCGGGATGCCGGGTCAAGCCCGGCATGACGAAAGGAGGGTAAGTCTGGTGACCAGATGGACTGAAAATCGGCACGACCTCCCCATCCCACTCCACGTCACCCCGGACTTGATCCGGGGTCCCGCTTCTTGCCCGGCGCAACCGAAGGAAAGCGGGATGCCGGATCAAGTCCGGCATGAGGAAGGCGGATGGGAATGAACGACCACATCAAGCTGTTTCCAGCTCAATTGACCTTCCCCCAAAGCTGACAGTACATCGCGGGCATCCGTTGGGCCGGGAGGCTATGCCCGTGAAAAATATTTTGTTTGTTTGCAGTCAGAACCGTCTTCGCAGCCCGACTGCTGAGCAGGTTTTTTCTGGGCGACCGGACCTCGAAGTTTCATCGGCAGGCACAAATAATGATGCTGAGAACCCTCTCACATCGGAATTGATCAAGTGGGCCGACGTGATCGTGGTCATGGAAAAGATGCACCGCACCAAGGTCCAAAAACGCTTCCGTTCTTCGCTCAATGGAAAGCGGATGATCTGTCTCGACATACCAGATGAGTTCGTATTCATGGACCCGGCGCTGGTGGCATTGCTGGAGGAGCGGCTTGCACGGCATCTGCCTACTGGCTGACATCAGCCATTTCTTGCCGCTTATCTGGCTTGCTGATCCGCCCGCAAGCAGACATGATTGCGATGTGTTGAATTAGAGAAGTTGAGCGGGATGGAAGGAGATGCGTCGGGTGATCAGTCGGACTGAAAATGCGCAGCATCCCACCGTCCAACGCTACGTCACCCCGGCCTTGAGCCGGGGTCCCGCTGCCTTCTAAAACCCGCCCCATGGATCGCGAACATAAAGGCGGCTGGGTCTACATCATGGCCGACCGCTATCGCGGCACGCTCTATGTCGGCGTCACCACCGATCTCGCCGCCCGCATCCACCAGCATCGCTCCGGCACCGGCTCAGACTTTTGCGCGCGCTACGGCCTGCATCGCCTCGTCTGGGCGGAGCGCGGCGATGACATCGCAAACTGCATCGACCATGAAAAGCGTATAAAACGCTGGCGTCGCCCCTGGAAGTTCGCGCTTGTCGAACAGGGCAACCCGAACTGGCGCGACCTGTTCGACACGCTGACTTGACCACCCAACCAGCCAAGCCCGACACAAACAACCGTTCACTCCTACTCGCCCCCAATCAACGTCACCCCGGCCTTGAGCCGGGGTCCCGCTTCTCCTCCGGCGCAACCGAAGGAAAGCGGGATGCCGGGTCAAGCCCGGCATGACGAGAGGGGGAAGGCAAAGCGTAATGCCCGCGTTTGCCCGAAAATCCTCCCCTGTAGGGTTCAACAGAGGCACGTGAATCTGTTGAAGGGGCCACGAAATGGTGGAGGGGTGTCACCCCATTGACAGGGTGACACCCCTCCGTCTGGCTACGCCAGCCACCTCCGTGCTAGGGGGAGGATGACTGAGGATGACCAAGTCTTACCGTTTACAGCGATCGCGTGGGAGCCCTAAACCCGCCGGGACGGGACGCCCTCTTTTGCAAACGGATTGATTCCGCTCGCTTCCTTCTTGAGCCGGGTCCACTCTTCCTTGAATATTTTGCGGCCCGCCGCTCGCAAGGTTGTAGCCGCTTCGGTGGATACTTCCTGATCGTAACGGTCTAACGCTGCGAGCAGCGCAAGGTGATCTTCCTCACCGTGGTTCAACCGCATCTCGATTCTGGCCTGTAACATCACCAATTTAGTCCGAAGGCCTCGCTCCTCTGTGAGTAGCGCGTCTTGTCCTGCACCGTGGAAACTACCGGCAGACTTCAATGTCTCAATCTGCGACCGGATGGAGATAAAATCTGCTACATCTTCTCGGACAGCATCGATCCACTTTTGCCTATTCGCGCTCACGACCGTTGCACGCGAGTTGCGTGCTGCGATGTCGATTTGCGCGCGTATAGTTTTGGTAGCAATCTGGCGGTTTGCCACAATTGCGCCCCATGCAGCCGATGCACCGATTAGCGCTACAGTGGCTGCGCCAATGGAGATGATTTCAGCGGTCGTCATAGATACAGTTTAGCATGCGTCATGCAAATAAACGACGGCTTTCGGCGTCTGGCTACTTGAAAAGACCCTGTCATGAATCCACCCAAAAATCCCCCTTCCAATGTAGGAAATCCTCTGGTCTATCCTCATAGATGGACCAGCACCCCACCCCCCATCCGCCCGCGCGCCCCGCGCCCGCCTCCACCGATCGCGCCCGCTGGACGCCGGACCGGCAGCGGCTTTTCCTCGCCACGCTGCTCGCCACCGGCAATGTCACGCACGCCGCCCGCACCGCGGGCATGTCGCGCGCCAGCGCGCATCGGTTGCGGCGGCGGTTGGCGGGCACGCCGTTCGACCGGACATGGGACCGCGCATTAGCGCTTCATGCGCAAAGCCTGGCCGATCCCTTCGCCCCGCCACCCGCCCCCAGGGCGGCGCGTCGCTGACGCGTGGGTGGCGCGTCCCTGTCGCGTCATTGTGACCCAACAGGCGCGTCACCGTCGCGTCGCGGGGGCTTTATCGGCACTTTACGCCCGGATTCGCCCGAAAATAGGGTGCTGCAACGGTGTGAACTTCCCCGCCGTCGCGTGGCTGTGACCCTGATCGGCACGCGGACGGGCAGGGCACCGGCAACCGCCACCGCCGCCCGCAACCTTTGCCTGTCACTCTGTCCCATAGCGGGGCAGCGCGCCATTAACCCCCTTCTCGCCTTGGTCGGCGCGTCGCCCGCGCCTATCCTGCGCGCCATGCGCATCATGTCCACCAGCCTGCTCGTCTCCCTCGCCATCGCCTCGACCGCACTGGCACAGGGCAATCCCGCCCCCTTCACCATCGCCGAATCGGGCCGCGCCTTCGGGTCGCTGGCCGATGCGCTGGGCGCGATCGGCGACGGGCGGGGCACGGTGGTCGTGGCGCCGGGCACCTATCGCCAATGCGCGGTGCAGCAGGGCGGCGACGTCACCATCCGCGCCGCGACGCCGGGCAGCGTCATATTCGACGGCGTGCCGTGCGAGGGCAAGGGCGCCTTCGTGCTGCGCGGCCGGGCGAGCGTGGTGGATGGCATCATCTTCCAGAACATCCGCGTGCCCGATGGCAATGGCGCGGGCATCCGCCTCGAAAGCGGCAATCTCACCGTCCGCAACAGCCTGTTCCGCAACAGCGAGGAAGGGATTTTGACCGGCGACTATGACGGCGGCCAGGTCAGCATCGACAAGTCGACCTTCCGCCACTTGGGCCGCTGCGACCGCGACCTCGATTGCGCGCACGGCATCTATATCGGGCGGCTCGACAGCCTGACCGTCACCAACAGCCGCTTCGACCTCGGCGATGGCGGCCATTATCTCAAGACCCGCACCGCCCGCGTCACCATCACCGGCAATAGTTTCGATGATAGCGGCGGCAAGCTGACCAACTACATGATCGACCTGTCCAACGGCGCGAGCGGCCTCATCCGCGGCAATGAAATGGTCCAAGGCAAGGACAAGGATAACTGGTCGGCCTTCATCACCGTCGCCCCCGAAGGCCGCGAACATGACAGCAGCGGGCTGGTGATCGAAGGCAACAAGGCCGGTTTCGTGCCCGGCCTGGAACGCGGCTCCACCTTCGTCGCCAACTTCACCGACGACGCGGTGAAGATCGGCGCGAACCAACTGGCTCCAAGCATGAAGGTGAAGGACCGGCGCTAACGAAAAGGCCGATCCTCGCCGGACCGGCCTCCCCTCAATCGAACAGCTCTTCCAGAAAGCTCTTCTTCCGCTTCTTTTGATAGCCCTGCCCATCGTCACGATAATCGCGATCCGGGCGATAGCTTGGCGGTGCCACCGGCGGCGCAACGACATTGCCCGGCCCCGATCGCTCGATGATCTTGTCCAGTTCGCCCCGGTCCAGCCACACGCCCCGGCATTGCGGGCAATAGTCGATTTCAACCCCCTGCCGGTCCGTCATCGCCAATCCGACATGACAGACCGGGCAGAGCATGGCGGAGACCGCCGCTTGATCACGCATAGATTTACTCCCGCTCGCCGGTCAGGCTGAGCAACATCTGGAACAGGTTGACAAAATTGAGGTACAGCGACAGCGCGCCCATGACCTGCATCTTGGCCGCCATTTCATGGCCTGCATAGGCGAAATAATCCGATTTGATGCGCTGCGTATCCCAGGCGGTCAGGCCGGTGAAGATGACGACGCCGAGGATCGAGATGACCATCTGCATCGCCGACGAGCCGATGAACAGGTTAATGAGGCTGGCGACGATGATGCCGATCAGGCCCATGATCAGGAAGCTGCCTATCTTCGTCAGGTCGCGCTGCGTCGTGTAGCCCCACAGCGCCATGGCGAGGAACATGACCGCCGCCGAGAAGAAGGCCTGCGCGATGCTGCCGCCGGTGAAGACCAGGAAAATGCTGGCCAGCGATACGCCCATGACGGCGGAGAAGGCGAAGAACGCCATCCGCGCGCCCGCCGTCGTCATCTTGTCGATGCGGAAGCTGAAAAAGAACACAAAGGCCAGCGGCGCGAAGATCGCCACCCATTTGAGCGGCGTGCCAAAGATCGCGGCGGCCAGCACCGGCGTATTGCCGATGAACGCGGCGACCAGGCCGGTGATCACCAGCCCCAGGCCCATATTGCGGAAAACGCCCAGCATATGCGCGCGCAGCCCGGCGTCGGTCTGCGCCGTCCGGCTCGCGCCATAGCCCGGCATACGAACGGGATTATTCACGGCTACTCTTACTCCATCAAGACGGTGGATCGAGTGGCCCGGTGCGGTCTCTTGCGACATTGAGGGGGCAACTGCCGCAAAACCTGCACCGGGCGCACCCGATGCGGTCCGACATCACGATATGGACAAGGGGGAGAAATCCAGATCGTCAGAGGGGCCCGGCCCGCATCAAGCATATTGGTGGAGGAACGCGCCGGTGCAAGGGCCGGGCGCAGATGTAACATTTTATTACAAATATTCAAATCCTCCCCTGGCAGGGGAGGTGGCAGGGCGCAGCCCTGACGGAGGGGTGTCACGCTATCGATAGGGTGACACCCCTCCACTATTTGCTGCGCAAATGGCCCCCCTCCCCCGCCGGGGGAGGATTTCTTGTTGTTGACCCCCGCGCCGCTTCGCGCCATCGCTTTGCGCCATGTCCGACGACCAGCATATCACCGCGCCGCTGCGCCTGTTCAACAGCCTGACCCGCACGATCGCGCCGTTCGCGCCGATCGAGGACAGCCATGCGCGCATCTATAGCTGCGGGCCGACCGTCTATAATTATGCGCATCTGGGAAATTTGCGCGCCTATGTCTTCACCGACACGCTGCGCCGCACCCTGTTGTGGAAGGGCCTGTCGGTCACCCACATCATCAACATCACCGATGTCGGCCACCTGACGTCGGACGCCGATGTGGGCGACGACAAGATGGAAGCGGCGGCGCGCGCCAGTGCCAAGAGCATTTGGGACATCGCGGCCCATTATACCCAGGCGTTCAAGCAGAATATCGCCGACCTCAATATCCTTTCGCCTAGCGAGTGGACGGTCGCGACCGATTATGTGCCGCAGATGATCGAATTTGCGCAAAAGATCGCGCCGACCCATTGCTATGAGCTAGACAGCGGCCTCTATTTCGACAGTTCGACGGTGCCCGATTATGGCGCGCTGGCGGGCGGCCGCGACGATGCCGCGCATGCGCGGATCGATCCGGTCGCGGGCAAGCGCAACGCATCCGACTTCGCGATCTGGCGTAAATCACCGCCCGGCGAACAGCGGCAGATGGAATGGGACAGCCCATGGGGCAAGGGCGCGCCGGGCTGGCATCTGGAATGTTCGGTGATGAGTCAGGCGCGCCTCGGCCATCCGTTCGACATCCACACCGGCGGCATCGACCATCGCGAAATCCATCATCCCAATGAGATTGCCCAGAATCAGGCGTTCCACGCCTGCTGCGGCGGTGATGTCGGCGCGGCGGAGGCGGGCTTCACCGGCGCACGCTGGTGGATGCACAATAATTTCCTGGTCGACCGCAGCGGCAAGATGAGCAAGTCGAAGGGCGGCTTCACGACCCTGTTCTCGCTGATCGACGCAGGCGTGCATCCGCTCGCCTATCGCCTGCTGTGCCTGGGTGCCCATTATCGCAGCGAATTGGAGTTCAGCGCCGAGGGCGTGGCCGCTGCGTTGACGCGCCTCAAGCGGCTGGTGATGGGCGTCGAAGGGTTGAAGGCACGGGCCGAGGGCGTGACCTGGCAATCGCCACGGCTCGATTATCTGCGCGCCAACCTCCATCCCAAGCTGGTGCCGTTGCTGGAGCAATTCGACGCAGCGATCGCCGACGATCTGATGACGCCCCGCGCCCTGCCGCTGCTGGAGGAAGCGATCGCGATCAAGAAGATCCCGGTGGATGAAAAGCTCTGCCTGATCGCCGCCTTCGACGCGGCACTGGGGTTGAACCTGATGACGCTCAGCCGCGCCGACCTGCGCCTGCGACCCAAGGATGCCGCCATCACCCCCGACGCGATCGAGGCGGAGTTGGAGCGCCGTGCCGCTGGCCGTGCCGACAAGGATTTCGCCCTGTCGGACGAGATCCGCGACGCGCTGATCGCGCAGGGCGTCGATGTGATGGATGGCGATCCGCTGCGCTGGGACTGGCGGCTGACGCTGACGCAAGGATCGTAACGGCTGCGGTTGTGACTTGACGCGGCACTGCGCCGCGCGCCTATGCTGACGCCGGGGAATCCTTGGGGGCATGGGCATGAGGCTTTCGACGCGCGCAATCAGTCTGCTCCTGGCGCTGGCCGCGCCACAGGCGTTGGCCGCGCCGGACGCGATGCGCGGTTTTGAGCGCGACGATGCCCGCTATGCCAATCTGCGCGCGATGGAGACACGCGGCACGGCCCTGTTCGAAAATGACGATTTCGACAAGGCGATGGGTCCGGCGACGCGCGATGCCTGGCACAAGTTGGTCGCCGCGGCCAGCCGGGTCAAGGTGAACGGCCTGCCCCATCCGCTGGCGGCGGTGGCGACGATCAACCTGGCGTCGATGGACCAGATCGAAGGCAAGAATCCGCAAGCGCTGGCGATGGCCGAAAAGGGCCTGGCGCTGCTCGCCCCCTTTAGCGACGCCTATCCGATCCCCTGGATGCAGGGGCTGTCGATCAAGGGCTATATCCAGTCGATCAATGGCGACGTCGCGACCGGCGCGCAGACATTGGCGGAGGGCAGCGCCTATGCCGACCGCCATTTCGCGCAGGTCGATCCCAAGACGTTGGACAAGGGCGACTATATGCTCAAGTCCAATATCGCCTTCTCGTTGGCGCAGGCCTATTCGCGCCTTGGCCGCAACAGCGATGCGGTGGAGGCGCAGAAGCGCAGCATGGAGGCGCGGATCACCGGGCTTGGGCCGCATGATCCCGACACGGTCGCTTCCTATTATACCTATGCGCAAATGCTGCTTCGCGCCGACCGCAATGCCGAGGCGGAACGCTATGCGCGCCAGGCGGTGGAGGTCGCGACCGCCCATATCGATACCAAACATCCAAGCTATGCCCGGGCGCTGGAAATGCTGGGCATCCTCCTGTCGCGCACCGGGCGACGGGTGGAAAGCCTGGCCTATCTGCAGCGCGCGATTGCGATCAAGCGCGAGACGGTGGGGACTAAGAGCCTTTATTTCCACTATGGCCTCTATAATCTGGGCGGCATATTGCTGCCGTTGGAACGCTATGCCGATGCCGCGCCGCTCTACGTTGAAGCGGAAAAGGGGTTTCGCGCAGTGGAGGGCGAAGCCAGCCCGCAGGCGGCCCGATCGCTCGCTTTACTGGGCCTGATCGACCAGGCCAGCGGACGGCCGGAAGAGGCCGCGACGAAGCTGGAAACCGCTCTCGCCCGCGTGCGCGCGGCCACGACGCAGGACCGCGACATGGGCCAGCGCGTCTATCCGCATCTCATCCCGGTGCTGCTCGATCTACAACAGCGGGATAAGGCAGCGGCGGCGGCGCGCGACTATGCCGACGAAACCGCCGCGCTCGACAATAGCCCCGCCTTCGCGCTGGCCAATGCCGCCATGATGCAGCGCTGGGCCGATGGCGATCCGGGCCGCACCGCCTCTGCGGCCCAGCTTGCCGCCCTCCTGCGCGACGAGCAGAATCTGCGCGACGATGGCGAATTGGCCGACGAACAGCGCGCGGCGCTCGATTCGATCCTCGCCATCGCGGCGGACAGCCAGGATGCGGCGCTGGCGCTGGACGCCATGGCGATCCTGGCCGGGTCGAAGATCGCGCAGGCCAACCGCCTCGTCACCGAAAGGCTGGTCGCTGATCCGGCGCTTGGCGAGCGGGTGCGGGCATTGCAGGACAAGGTGCGCGCGCTCCAGACCGCAGACCGCGCGATGCTGCGGGCGCTGGCGACCGCAGGCGATGTCGCCGCCACCCGCAGCGCGCGCGACCGGCTCGATGCCGAAGTGAACGGCCTGCGCGCCGCGATCAGCCGCGACTATCCCCGCTGGGCCGAAGCGCGCGGCGGGGTGAAGCCCGATTTGGCGCAGGTGCAGGCGGGGCTTGGCAAGGATGAGGCACTGCTGGCGGTCACGCCCGCCTTTGGCCATGTCTATCTGCTGGCGATCAGTCGCACCGGCGCGCGGGTCGAACGCACGGTGATGAGCCGCGCCGCCATGGTCGCGCTGGTCGATCGGCTGCGCGCGACGATGACGCCGGGCGGCATGGACCTGCCCGCCGCCCATACGCTCTATGGCCAGATCTTCACCCCCGCCATCCGCGCGACGCTGAGCAAGGCACGGTCATTGCGGATCGTACCGACCGGCGCCTTCGCCTCGCTCCCCTTCGCGCTGTTGCCTGAGCGGCCCGTCGCCGCCGCCGAGCGCGACACGCCCTGGCTGATCCGCCGCTATGCGCTGGCGGTGCAGCCCTCCTTCGCAATGGAGGCGGACAAGCGCCCCATGCAGGTCGCCGCATCCCGCTTCTTGGGCATCGGCGCGCCGCTTCCCTTTCCAGCGGCGGCGAACGCCACACCCCGTCCCGCGCTGATGGCCGCGAACCAGTATTTCCGGGGCGGCGCGGCCGATGGCGAAGCGCTCTCGCACCTGCCGCCGCTGCCGGGATCAGCCGACGAAGTGCGCGGCGTCGCCAGCCGCTATGGCGCGCAACGCGCGACCCTGATGCTGGGCGAAGCGGCCAGCGAAAGCGCCCTGCGCGCGCTCGACCTGTCCGACTATGGCGTCATCCTGTTCGCAACGCACGGGCTGGTGAGCGGACAGATGGAGGGCGTGACCGAACCCGCCTTGGTCCTCTCGCCCCCCGCCCCCGGCGCGACCGGCGAGGATGGGCTGCTCACCGCATCCGAAGTCGCCGCGATGCGGATCGGCGCGGACTGGGTGATCCTGTCCGCCTGCAACACAGCGGCGGGTGACAGTGCGCAGGCGCCCGCTTATTCGGGGCTGGCGCAGGCGTTCCGCTATGCGGGCGCTGGTTCGCTACTCGTCTCGCACTGGCCGGTGCGCGACGATGCCAGCGCCTTCGTCACGCTGGAAACGGTGAAGGGGGCGGAGCGCGGCCTGCCCCGCGCGGTCGCGCTGCAACGCGCGATGCTGAAACTGATGCGGTCAAAGCGCCCCGGCGCGGTGCAGCCCTATATCTGGGCGCCCTTCATCCTCGTTGGGCGCTGATCACTCGTCATCGTCGATCAGGATGCGCGCCGCCGCGCCATCGCTATCGTCGAACTGGCCGCTGCCTAGCGCCCAAAAAAAGGCGGCGAGGCCCAGCAGGCCGAGCGACAGAGCGATGGGGATGAGGACGGTGAGGCCGGTCATCGCGCCGCCCCCTTGAGCCGCAGCGCATTGGCGATGACGATCAGCGAACTGGTCGACATGGCGACCGCGGCGACAAGCGGGGTGACATGGCCCGCGATCGCCAGCGGCACGGCAAAGACATTATAGCCGATCGCGAGCGCGAAATTCTGCTTCACCACCCGCACCGTCCGCCGCGCCGCGCGCACCGCCATCGCCACCGGGGCCAGCCGATCGCCCAGAAACACCGCATCTGCCGCCAATTGGCTCGCGTCGCTCGCCGAGGCCGGTGCCATGCTGGCATGGCCTGCGGCGAGCGCGGGGCCATCGTTCAGGCCATCGCCCACCATCAGCACCCTATGCCCCGACGCGCGCAGCCGCTCGATCAGCGCCAGCTTGTCCTGCGGGCGCAGATGGCCGATCGCGGTGGTCTCGGTCTGGCGCGCAATCTCGGTCAAGGCTTCGGGCCGGTCGCCGCTGGCGATCAGCGTTTTGAGGCCCATGGCGCGCAGATCAGCGAGCGTTTCGACCGCGTCGGGCCGCAGCGCATCGGTGAAGCGCAGTAGCACGGCCCGGTCGCCGCGCCGATATTCCGCCGCCAGATCGAAAAGGGTGATGAGGCTGCGCGGGCGGCCAAGCGCTACCACCTCATCGCGCAACCGGCCCGTCATCCCCTCGCCAGCCTGTTCGCGCAGGTCGGTCAGCGCCGCCGGGACGACACCCTCGCCCTCCAAAGCCTGACGGAGCGCGACGCTCAACGGATGACGACTGCCCTGCACCAGGGCCAGCAGGACGGCGCGGTCCTCCGCCGCCAGTCCCGCCAAGTCGCGCGGCACCGGTCGGCCGAGCGTCAACGTGCCGGTCTTGTCGAACAATGCCTCGTCCACTTCCGCCAGCCGTTCGAGCGCCGAACCGTCCTTGACCAGCACCCCGCGTTTCATCAGCGCCCCACAAGCCACGATCTGCGCCGCCGGCACAGCCAGCCCCAGCGCACAGGGGCAGGTGATGAGCAGCACAGCGACCGCGATCAGCAGCGATTGATGCACGCCCGCGCCCGCGATCATCCACCCGGCAAAGGATAGCGCCGACAGCAGATGCACGCTCGGCGCATAATAGCGCGCCGCCCGATCAGCGAGGCGGACATAGCGCGACTTGCCCTGCGCCGCTTCCTCCATCAGCCGGGCGATGTCGGCGATCACTGTGTCTGGCCCGGCGGCGGTCACCACGACGCGGATCGGCCCATCGATATTGAGCGCGCCGGCCTGCACCAAATCCCCCGGACGCACGCGCACCGGCGCGCTCTCCCCGGTCAGGAAAGCGATGTCGATGCCGCTGTCGCCCTCCATCACGCGCCCGTCGGCGGCCAGCCTTTCGCCCGCGGCGACCAGCATCATCATGCCCGGCCGCAGCGCGCTCGCCGCGACCCAACGGCTTTGCCCGCTATCGTCCAGCAGCATCGCACCCGGCGCGGATTGTTTGAGCAGCGCGGCAACACCAGCACGCGCCCGGCCCCGCATCAGGCTGTCGAGGCAGCGCCCGGCGAGCAGGAAGAAGAGCAGCATCACCGCCCCGTCGAACCAGGCGTCTTCGCCGCCGATCAGGGTTTCATAGACGCTCATGCCGGTCGTCAGCAGCACACCGATGCTGATCGGCACGTCCATATTGGTCCGCCCCTGCCGCACCGCCGCCCAGGCCGAGCGGAAGAAGGGCCGCCCCGCATAGGCCACCGTCGGCAACGCGATCAGCGCCGACAGCCAGTGGAACATCTGCCGCGTGCCGCCCTCCGCCCCGGACCAGACCGACACGGACAACAGCATGATGTTCATCGCGGCAAAGCCCGCCACCGCCAGCGCGCGGATGAGCATGCGGTTTTCCGCCGCCGCCACATCGACGCCGGGATCGGCGAGCGGCTCCGCCTCGAAACCCAGCGCGGCGATGGCAGCGCGCAAGTCGGGCGGGCTGAGCGTGGGATCGTGCTGGATGGTGACGCGCTTCGCCGACAAATTGACCCGCGCCGACGCGATGCCGGGGGTGCGGGTCAGGCCATTCTCGATCTTACCGATACAGCCCGCGCAATGCATCCCCGGCACCGCGAAAAGGCTGATCTGCGTCGTGCCTATGTCCGTTTCGGTGTCCGTTGCGGGCAGGATCAGGGCTTGGCTGGCCATCAGTCGATCTCTTGGACGAAGCGATGATCGGCAGCTGTGAGCGACAACCGCCAGCGCCCGGCAGGCAGTGTCCGGTCGGCGCTATATCGACCAGGTGCCACCTCACGGAACGACAAGGCAATGTCGGGTGCGCGGCCCAGTGGATGCGCGGCGGTAGCGGTGACCGCCACGCCGTTGAGCGGCGCGCCCGCCACATCGGCGAGGCTGACCTGCACCCGCCGCTGCGCGTCGATCGCGATCGTCTCGCGCCAGCCCTGCGCCTCCTGCGCCCGCGCCGCCTTCAGCCAGCCGTTGAATTTCTGGCTGGCGACATAGCTGTTGTCGACCACCACCCCGCCAAAGGACCGCACCGCAAGCGTCGCCATCAGCATGTTGACGGCGATGACGACGGCGAAGAAGGCCACCAATATGCCGGTCATATGCCATCCGGTGAAGCGGCGGGGGGTGGAGCTACGCATCATTGAGGCCTTTCGAAACGGGCGGGTTCGCTGGCGGTGCCGCCTTCGCGGTCGGTGGCGGTCAGGACGAAGCGGAAATCCTGCCGCTGTGGTCCGGCGGCGGGCACGGCGGCATAGAGGCGCAACTTGGCCACGCTGTCCGGCGGTACGGTGACGTCCACCGCCGCGCGGGCCTGCTCCCGCGCCATCGCATCGGTCCATAGCAGCGCGCCGGGCAAGCCTTCGGCGCGCACCGTCATCGGCCGAGGGCGTGTCTCCATATTGCGAATCTTGATGGTATAGGCGTTGCGCACCGCCCCATCGGACAGAGTCACGAAGATGGGATTGCGGTCCTGCTGTGCGGCGATGTCCAGCCGGGTGCGCGCCCCCAGCGCGAACAGCATCGCCGCGCCGATGCTGCTCCATACCAGCAGATAGGCGATGGTGCGTGGGCGCAGCAATGTCTTGAGTACCGGTCGGGGCTTAGCCCCCTGCTTCTCCGCATCGGCATCATCCTGCGTACAATAATCGATCAGCCCACGTGGCCGCCCGACCTGCGCCATCACCTTGTCGCAGGCGTCGATGCACAAGGCGCAGGTGATGCAGCCGATCTGCGGCCCTTCGCGAATATCGATGCCGGTCGGGCAGACCGCGACGCACTGGTCGCAATCGATGCAGTCGCCAAATTCGCCCGGATGCGCCGCCGCCTTCTTGACGCTGCCGCGCTTTTCGCCGCGCCAGTCCTTATATGTCACGACCAGCGATTTCTCGTCGAGCATCGCGGTCTGGATGCGTGGCCACGGGCACATATAGATGCACACTTGTTCGCGCATGAAGCCGCCCAGGACGAAGGTCGTCGCGGTCAGCAGCGCGGTAGTGCCATAGGCGACCGGCGCGGCGGTGCCGCTCCAAAATTCCTGCTGCAACGTCGGTGCATCGGCGAAATAGAAAATCCACGCCCCCCCGGTCAGGAAGGCGATGATCAGCCACACGCTCCATTTGACCAGCCGCCGCGCCAGCTTGGACGGGGTCCAGGGCGCCTTCGCCAACCGCACCTGCGCATTGCGGTCGCCATCGATGAAGCGTTCGACATGCTGGAACAGGTCGGTCCACACCGTCTGCGGACAGGCATAGCCGCACCAGGCGCGACCCACCGCCGACGTCACCAGAAATAGCCCGACGCCCGCCATCACCAATAGCCCGGCGACATAGTAAAATTCATGCGGCCAGATTTCGATATCGAACATGTAGAAACGGCGATTGGCCATATCGACCAGCACGGCCTGATCGGGCGCATAGGGGCCGCGATCCCAGCGTATCCACGGCGTCACCCAATAGATGCCGAGTGTCACCACCATGATCGCCCATTTCAGGCGGCGGTAAAAACCATCCACCGCCTTGGGAAAGACGCCCTTGCGCTTCTCATAGAGATCGCCCGTGTCGGTCGGCATCAACATGCGCCCAACCCTCCCCGGCACGGGGAGGTGGCTGACCGCAGGTCAGACGGAGGGGGCAGGCAATGCTGCGCAAGCCTTGCGCTAAAGGCGCACCCCCTCCCCTTCCAGGCAAGGATCGGGGCTTTATTGGGCCACATTGCCTTCTACTCCATTGTCCGCCGCAGCCGCCGCTTCCACCAGCGTCGCTTCGCCACCGCCCAGGCTATGGACATAGACGGCCAGCATGCGGATGGTCGCGGGGCTGAGCTTGTCGTCCCAGCGCGGCATCACACCCTGGCGGCTGTTCCACACGCTCTGGTGGATGGACTCGGTGTCCCCACCATAGAGCCAGATGCCATCGGTCAGGTTGGGCGCTCCCAGCGCGCGATTGCCCTTGGCATCCGTGCCGTGGCAGACCGCGCAATTGTCGGCGAACAGGGTCGCCCCGCGCTGCGCGGCGGCACTGGGCTTATCCTGTCGGCTGGCGACCCGGACATAGGCGACGACATCATCGACCTGCGGCGCAGTGAGCAACTGGTCGCGGCCAAAGGCGGGCATCATCGACACGCGCGTCGCGTCATGACCCGGATTGCGGATGCCGTCGATCAGCGTCTTTTCGATCGTGGCGAGATCGCCGCCCCACAGCCAGTCATCGTCGTTGAGGTTGGGATAGCCCTTGCCGCCCGCTGCGCCAGAGCCATGGCATTGTACGCAATGGACCTTGAACGCAGCGCGCCCACCCTCGATCGCGGCCTGCATCAATTGCGGCTGCCCGGCCAGCTTCTCGATCGTCGTCGCAGCGATCGCCTGGTGAATGGGCGCCACCTGATCGGCGCGCGCGGCCAGTTCCTGTTCCAGCGCCCCGCGGCTCGACCAGCCGAGCATCCCGCGCGTATAGTCGTTGAGCATCGGGATCGCCGGATAGGCAATCACATAACCGATCGCAAAGATGATGCTGGCATAGAAGGTCCACAGCCACCAGCGCGGCAGCGGCGTGTCCAGTTCCTGAATACCGTCCCACTCATGCCCCTTGAACTGGGTGCCGGTGGCGGCGTCGATCTTGGGGTTCTTGTCGTCAGCCATGGTCGGCCTCCGTCTTTTCCGGGTCCGCGTCGAAGATCATCGCGGCTGCCCGCTTGCTGGCGTGATGGCCATGCGGCAGGAAATGCCAGCCGATGAGGAGGATGTAGGTCAGGGCCATGAAAACGAGGCCCCAGCTATCGGCGAAATGCCGCAAGGCGTCGTAGCTCATCGCGTCCCCTCCTTTGGCTGCGGCTGGCCTTCGAGCGGCTTGGCGGCATCGACATCGACCAGCGTGCCGATCATCTGGAGATAGGCGACCAGCGCATCCATCTCGGTCAGCTTGTTCGGATCGCCATCGAAATCGCGCACCTGCGCCTTGGGATAGCGTTTGATCAGGTCAGTCGTATCGGCGTTGGGATCGGCCTGGGCTTTGAGGTCGTCATTGGCCTTTTCTATGTCCGCATCGCTGTACGGAACCCCGACCCGGCTCAGCGCCGTCAGGTCCGCCGTCATGTCGCCCGCCTTCAGCTCGCGCTCGGCGAGGAAAGGATAGGTCGGCATGATCGATTCCGGCACCACGGCGCGCGGGTCTTTCAAATGCTGGACATGCCATTCGTCGGAATAGCGCCCACCGACCCGCGCCAGATCCGGCCCGGTCCGCTTGGACCCCCATTGGAACGGATGGTCATACATGCTTTCGGCGGCCAGGCTGTAATGGCCATAGCGTTCGGTTTCGTCGCGGAACGGGCGGATCATCTGACTATGGCAGTTGTAGCAGCCTTCGCGGATGTAGATGTTGCGCCCGGCCAACTCCAGCGGGGTGTAGGGCCGCATCCCCTCCACCTTCTCGATCGTATTGTCGATCCAGAAGAGGGGCGCGATTTCCACGATCCCGCCGATGGCGACGACGATCAGGGCGGCAATACCGAGCAGCGATACATTCCGCTCCAGCTTGCCATGGTCGAAGAATTTGGATGCCATGTCGGCGTCTCCTTATACAGGCTGGGCAGCGAGGAGCGGCTTGTCGGCCGCCGGATCGAAGGCGGCGTCGTGCATCGGCTTCTCTTCGCGCAGCTTGCTGCCTGCGATGGTCTTGCCGATGTTCCAGGCCATGATGATCGCCCCGGCCAGGTAAAGCAGGCCACCGGCACCGCGGATCAGATACATGGGGAACATGGCGGTCACGACTTCGGAGAAGGCATAGACCAGATAGCCATCGGCCCCATATTCGCGCCACATCAAGCCCTGCATGATGCCCGCCACCCACATCGACGAGGCGTAGAGAACGATGCCCAGCGTCGCGAGCCAGAAGTGCCAGTTCACCAGCCGCAGCGAATAGAGCCGTTCCCGGCCCCACAGGCGCGGCGTCATATAATAGAGGCAGGCGAAGGTGATCATGCCGTTCCAGCCCAGCGCGCCGGAATGGACATGGCCGATCGTCCAGTCGGTATAATGGGACAGGCTGTTGACGGCCTTGATCGACATCAGCGGCCCTTCGAAGGTCGACATGCCGTAGAAGGCCAGCGCCATCACCATCATGCGGATGATCGGGTCGGTGCGGATCTTGTCCCAGGCGCCGTTGAGCGTCATCAGACCGTTGATCATCCCGCCCCAGCTCGGCATCCACAGCATGACCGAGAAGACCATGCCCAGCGTCTGCGCCCAGTCGGGCAGCGCGGTATAGTGAAGGTGGTGCGGCCCCGCCCAGATATAGAGGAAGATCAGCGACCAGAAGTGGATGATCGACAGGCGATAGCTGTAGACCGGCCGTTCCGCCTGTTTGGGCACGAAATAATACATCATGGCCAGGAAGCCGGCGGTCAGGAAGAAACCCACCGCGTTATGGCCATACCACCATTGGGTCAGCGCATCCTGCACACCGGCAAAGGCGCTATAGCTCTTGGACCCCAGCAGGCTGACCGGCATCGACAGATTATTGACGATGTGCAGCATGGCGATGGTGATGATGAAGGCGAGGTAGAACCAGTTGGCGACATAGATATGCGGTTCGGAGCGCTTGAGGATCGTCCCGCCGAACACCAGCAGGTAGCAGACCCACACGACCGTCAGCCACAGATCGACATACCATTCGGGCTCGGCATATTCCTTGCCCTCGGTAATCCCCATCAGATAGCCGGTCGCGGCCAGCACGATGAACAACTGATAGCCCCAGAAGACGAAGCGGGCCATGGACGGGAATGCCAGCCGCGCGCGGCAAGTGCGCTGCACCACATAGAAGCTCGTCGCGATCAGCGCGTTGCCGCCAAAGGCGAAGATCACCGCAGATGTATGCAGCGGCCGCATACGACCGAAGCTGGTATATTCCAGCCCAAGGTTGAGCGCTGGAAAGGCCAGCTGAAATGCGATGACCAGCCCGACGAGAAAACCCGCCAGACCCCAGAACACGGTCGCGATCACCCCCCAGCGGATCGGGTCATCATCATATTTGCCCTGGTCGGCCGGCATTTTGAGCATGCCGCGCGCCATCCCGGCATAATCCGCGCCGCGCATCGTCAGGATCGCCAGCAGCAGTCCGACCGCGCAGACGATCCCCATATGAACGGCAAACCCGCTGTCCACCGCGCCCAGCATCGCCGCGAAGGCCGCCAGCGCGAGCGCGAACCAGCCGCCCGTCCTCATTACCAATCGGTCCATGATATTCCCCGTCAAAGGCTCGGCGGTCCCTCTGTTCGACAGGCCGCCCCCATGCATTGACCTCTGTCAAACCGCCGGGCGCGGGTCTTTACGGGATAGTGCGTAGAGAGGGGGGGATGTAGCCTGACGCGACGGGCGCGACACTTAAAGCCCCTCCCCTTCAGGTTCAAACGAGGCACGTGACTCGTTTGAAGGGTTGGGGTGGGGGCGGGCGGCGAAATACTACGAAGCCCGCCAAATCTTAACCTCAAACCCCTTCCGCCAATGCCTCCAGCGCCGCGCTATCGACCAGCCGCACGCCGCGTCGCCCGACCAGCGCGATGATCCCGCGCCGCTTGAAGTCGCTCATCTGCCGCGACACGGTTTCGATCGTCGTCCCCAAAATATCGGCAATCTGCTGGCGTGAGAGCGGTAGTTCGATCGTCCCTGTCGGGTCGACCTGCAACCGCCGCGCCATGTCGAGCAGGAAGGTCGCGACCTTCTCCCGCGCCGTCTTGCGGCCGAGCAGCAGCATCCAGGCGCGGGTCCGGTCGAGATCGTCGAGCGTGCGCTGGAGCAACCGATGCTGAAGGTCGCCATGGTCGCGCGCGAAGCCATCGAAGCGCCCACGCGGAAACAGGCACAGCCGCGCATCGGTCAGCGCGGTGACGCTATGGGGCGTGCGCGCGCCAAAGGGGCGGCCGATAAAATCGGATGCATAGACCACGCCGACGATCTGCTCGCGCCCATCGCCGGTCGATGTCGCCAGTTTGAGCGTCCCTTCGATGACATTGGCGACAACCATGCTGTCGTCCCCCTCCCACATCACCGTCTGCCCGGCATGCAACGTCACCCGCCGGCCGATCCGGCTGAGCGCGTCGCGATCCGTTTCTGACAGATCAGCACAAATCGCCCGATCGCGCACCCCGCACTGGTCGCAGGACTGGGGCGCACAAGGGCGCGTCATC
Source organism: Sphingobium sp. SA2 (assembly GCF_032227065.1). Taxonomy (NCBI): domain Bacteria; kingdom Pseudomonadati; phylum Pseudomonadota; class Alphaproteobacteria; order Sphingomonadales; family Sphingobiaceae; genus Sphingobium; species Sphingobium sp. SA2. The sequence goes on along the minus strand of NZ_JAPMXX010000006.1, from coordinate 1,265,144 downwards.
AGCGAAAGAGCGCCATTTTGCGCCACGTCAAATTGCATGTCCATGTCCGCTGCATGACGCGACGGCGGACACCGACCTATGCGTAAATATCCCTAGCTTTCATGATGTGGAGGGATGGCGTGCCGCCGCCTATCTTGCCAACCGATGCCTTAGCCTCTACATTGCCCAATCATCTTAAAAGGAACCCGCCATGGACATCGCCCTGACCGCTTAGCCCACCCGCTCTGCCTTCAGGAAAGCCTGTGTCCATGCCTGCCATTATCCTTTCGACCCTTGGATGGTCCGCGCCCGACGGTACTGCCGTTCTGGCCGGGCTCGATTTCCGCTTTGCATCCGAACGCATCGGCCTGATCGGTCGCAATGGCGTCGGCAAATCCAGCCTGCTTGCGCTGATCGCCGGGGAGCGCACCCCGACGCACGGGCATGTCACGATCGACGGACGCATCGCCGTGCTGCGCCAAAATCTTGAACCAGCGCCGGGCGCGACCATTGCCGACCTGTTCGACGCGCGCGAGGCTTTGGCGGTGATCGACCGGGCGGAGGTGGGCAGCGCGACGCTCGATGAACTAGATGCCTGCGACTGGACGCTGCCCGCGCGCATTGCCGATGCGCTGGCGGACGTGGCGCTGAGCGCTGATCCGGCAACGCTGCTTACGACCCTGTCAGGGGGCCAGCGCACCCGTGCCGCGCTCGCCGCCGCGCTCTTTACCCGGCCCGATTTCCTGCTGCTGGACGAGCCGACCAACCATCTGGATGCCGAGGGTCGCGAGGCCGTCATCACGCTGCTCGCGCGCTGGCGCGGCGGCGCGATCGTCGTCAGCCATGATCGCGCGCTGCTGGAGACGATGGACGCCATCGCCGAACTCACCACGCTGGGTATCGCCCGCTATGGCGGCAACTGGTCCGCTTATGCGGCGCGCAAGGCGCTCGAACTGGCCGCCGCGCATCATGATCTCGACCATGCCGAAAAGCAGGCGGCGGCCCTGTCGCGCAAGACCCAGCAATTGACCGAGCGCAAGCAGCGGCGCGATGGCGCAGGTAAGCGCGACGCGGCCAAGGGCGGCATGCCCCGCATCCTGCTTGGCCAGCGCAAGCAGCAGGCCGAACAATCGGGCGGCGATGCCGTGCGCCGCGCCGGGCAGCAACAAGGCGAAGCGCGGCAGGCGATCGACGCGGCGCGCGCGCGGATCGAGATATTGGAGCCGATCCGCATCGCCCTGCCCTCCGCCAACGTCGCGGCGGGTCGCATCATCCTGACGCTCGACGCGGTGACGGCGGGCCATGCGCCGGACTGCCCGGTCCTGCGCGACATCAGCCTGACGATCAGCGGCCCGGAACGGGTGGCGATCACCGGGGCTAACGGATCGGGCAAATCGACGCTGCTGCGCTTGATCGCGGGTGACCTACCACCCATGGCGGGCCGGGTTCACCGCCCTGTCGATTGCGCGCTGCTCGATCAGGACGTTGCGCTGCTCTATCCGGCACGCAGTATCGCCGACAATTTCGCCCGGCTGCACCCCGGCACGACCCGCAATGCGGTCCATGCCGCGCTGGCCCGCTTCCGGTTTCGCGCCGACCTGGCGCTGCAACAGGTAGGGACGCTAAGCGGCGGGCAGCGATTGCGTGCGGGGCTGGCCTGCGTACTCGGCGGGGCCGCGCCGCCGCCGCTCTTGTTGCTCGACGAGCCGACCAATCATCTCGACCTCGATTCGATCGCCGCGATCGAACAGGGGTTGAACGCCTATGACGGCGCGCTGCTGGTGGTCAGCCATGATGCGGCTTTTCTGGACGCGATCGGCATCACTCGGCGGATCGCCCTGCCGCTTTAGTGCGCGGCGGACGTATCCACCGGCCCGGTCGGCTTGGGTGCGAGCCAGACGATCGCCGTCGCGAGGAACAGCACAAGCGCCGACAGGAAGAAGACATGATCCACCGCGATCGCCAACGCCTCCTGATCGACCAGATTGGAGATGACCTGCCGCGCTTGCTCGAAGGACATGCCCATGCCGCTCAGTTGCGCCTGCGTATCGGCCGGTTGCAACGTGCCCGCCATCTCGCTGCGTGAGACGCGCTGGCCATTGCCCCAGCCGGTCAGCACCAGCGACGTCGCGATCGCCAGCGCCATGGTTCGCAGGAAATTCTGCAACCCTGCCGCCGATGCCGTCTCGTCGGGCCGCACCGACCCTAGCGTCAGGGTCGTCAGCGGGATCATGAAGAAAGGCATGGCGAAGCCCTGGACGAATTGCGGCGCGGCCATCGACCAGAAATCGATCGAGCTGGTCCAATGCGCCCGCCACAGGGTCATCAGCCCCAGCCAAAATAGCGCGCCCGAAATCATGATGCGCGGATCGACCCGCCCCGTCATGCGCGCGGCGATCGGCGCGGCCATCAGGGCCGCCACCGCCGTCATGGCGGTCAATATGCCGGCGTCGGTGGCGGTATAGCCCATCGACGTTTGCAGCCATTGCGGAATGACAACGATGCCCGCGAAATAGGCGCCAAAGCCCAGCGCCAGCGAGAAAACGCCCGATGTGAAGCCGATGTGGCGGAATATCCGCAGATCGACGATCGGATGCTCCTCGGTCAATTCCCAGATGATGAAGGCGGCAAAGCCGATCACGGCCAGGATCGCCAGGATGACGATCAGCGGATCGCCGAACCAGTCATGGTCGCGGCCGATGTCGAGCATGATTTGCAGGCAACCGATCCAGAAGACCAGCAGGAACAGGCCCATGCGATCGATCGGCACGCGCGCGGTTTCCGTTTCCACCGGCCGCAGCAGCGCCATCGCCGCCACCACGCACAGGATCGCGATCGGCACGTTGATGAAGAAGATCCAGTGCCAGCTCCAATTGTCGCTGATATAGCCGCCGATGATCGGCCCCATTGCCGGGCCGAGCAGCGTGGTCATCGCCCATAGGCCCATCGCCCGCGCGCGTTGATCGGGCGGAAAGATGCGCAGCAACAGCGTCTGCGACATCGGCATGATGGGGCCGCCACATAGCCCCTGGCCAATGCGGCACGCCACCAGCATGGTGAGCGACATGGACAGGCCGCACAGCACCGAGAAGATGCCGAAGCCGATCATCGCCGAGATGAACATCTTCACCACCCCGAACCGCTGGGCGAGCCAGCCGGTCAAGGGCACGCAGATGGCCTCCGCCACCGCATAGGAGGTGATGATCCACGTCCCCTGATCGGGCGTGATGCCCAGATTGCCCGCTATGTGCGGCACCGAAACGTTGGCGATGGTCAGGTCGAGCACGACCATGAAATTGCTGAGCGCCAGCACCAGCCCGGCGAGCGTGCGCTGGCGCGGCGTCAGCCGGGAAAAGATGCTGTCCTCGTCGCTCACCTGTCGACCCTTCAGTGACCGGAAAGGTCGATCTCGACCTCCGTGGAGAGGCCCACGCGCAGCGGGTGCGCCGCCAATTCCTTGGGGTCGAGCGCAATGCGGACAGGCAGCCGCTGCACCACCTTGATCCAGTTGCCGGTCGCATTCTGCGCCGGGATCAGCGAGAGCGACGCGCCGGTGCCGCCGGAAAAGCCGACAACCTTGCCATGATAGACGACGTCGCCGCCATAAATATCAGCGGTCACCTTGGCGGGCATGCCGACCTTCACCTTGCCCAGCTGCCGTTCCTTGAAATTGGCGTCGACATAGACCTGGGCGAGCGGGACGATCGTCATGATCGGGCTGCCCTGCGCGACGCGCTGGCCGACCTGCACCTGGCGCTTGGTCACGACGCCGTCGATCGGCGCGCGGATGACGGTGCGCTCCAGGTCGAGCTTTGCCGCGTCGAGCTTTGCCTGCGCCGCCATCACTGCAGGGTCGGTATCGACCTGCGATCCGCGCACCAGTGCATCATTGGCGGCGAGTTGCCCGCTTGCCGCGCTGCGCGTCGCTTGCGCCGTGGTCACGCTGGCGCGCGCGACATCAAGCGCGGCGCGGGCGGCGGCAAAGGCCGTGCGCGCACTCGTCACTTCGTCGCCCGATACCGCCCCGTCGCCGACCAGCGCTTCACGCCGTTGCAGATCGACCCGCGCCTTTTCGACATCGGCCTGCGCGCTGGCGAGTTGCGCCCGCGCCTGGATGATATCCGCGCCGCGCGCATCGACCTGCGCCGAGAGCGCGCCGCTGGTGGCCGACGTCTGACGGAAGCGGCGCTGTGCTTCGGCCAGGTCCGCCTGTGCCTGCGCGATGGCGATGCGGGCGTTGGTGGGATCGAGCTTCACCAATATGTCGCCACGCTTGACCGCCTGCGTATCGCTGACCAGCACCTCGATCGCCTGCGCGGAAATCAGCGGCGTTACCTGCGCCATCTCGGCATTCACATAGGCATTATCGGTGCTGACATGGTTGCGGCCAACTAGGACATACCAGGCCGTCCAGAGGAGGCCAGCGACGATCACCGCAAGCGCCAGCCGGGTCAGCCAGGTCTTGCGCGCACTGCTGCGATCGGCCTGGGTTTCATCGGTCGGGGCGGGAAGTTCGGGAGTGGCGTCAGCCATGGGGTGCGTCCTTGGACAGGGCGGCGTCAGGGGCGAAACCACCACCCAGCGCGCGGATCAGGGCAATATCGAGCGAAAAGGCGCTTGCCTCCAGCCCGGAAACGGTACGCTGCGCGGCGAGGAGTTGATCCTCGACATTCAGCACATCCAGATAGGTGGACAGGCCGCCATCATAGCGTTTCTTGGCGATGCCATAGGCGTCCTGCGACGCGGCCACGGCCGCACGGGCATCGACCAGACGCGCGTCCAGCGTGCGGCGGCTGGTGACGGCGTCCGCCACCTCCTGATAGGCTGTCAGTACGGCCTTGTCATAGCTTGCAACCGCTTCGTCATAGGTCGCGCGCGCACCGCGATACTGGCCTTGCAGCGCGCCACCGTGGAAGATCGGCAGGCTGATCGCTGGCCCGGCATTGCCGAAGATCGAGTCTTTCTGGAACAGATTGTTCGTGAACGGCTGGGCCGATCCGATCGCGCCGCCATTGGCGAAGACCGTGTTATAGCCCAGCGACTGCAAACCGATCAGCGCGCTCAGCCGCACGGCGGGGAAGAAATCGGCGCGCGCGACCTTGATCCGCTTGGCCGCCGCCTCGGTACGGGCGAGGGCCGCCGCGATGTCGGGACGGCGCGCGATCAGATTGGTGGTGACGTCGGCGGGAAGCCCAAGCGGTGCCAGTGCGCCGGGCGTGGGCCGGGTAATCGCCGCGCCGCGATCCGGCCCCGCGCCGATCAGCGCCGCGATCTGATGCTGGCGCAGTGCGATCGCCATGCGCGCACCGGCCAGTTGCGCGCGCGCGGACGCGACCGTGGCGTCGGCCTGCCGCACGCTGCCGCGCGTTTCCAGCCCATTTTGCCGCCGATCCGCAACCAGCTTCTGGCTGGCCATGCGGATGGCGAGCGTGCGCTGCTGAATGTCCGCCTCATCATAAAGCCGGGCAAGGTCGGCATAGGCGTCGGCAATGCCCGTGGTCAGCGCCAGTTGCGCCTGCTGCGCGTCGAGTTCTGCCGCACGCGCCTGCGACGTAGCCGCCGCCAGTGCCGCGCGGTTCTTGCCCCACAGGTCGAGATCAAGCCCCAGGTCCAGCGCCAGCCGTCCGGTGCCGAGCCAGCCCTGCGGCACGAACTCCTTGGGCATGCCCATATTATAGCTTTGCTTGGTGGCGGCCGCGCTGGCATCGAGATTGGCGGAAGGCAGCAATGCCGCGCCGGACTGTTGCGCCAGCGCCTGCGCCTGGCGGAAACGCGCGGCGGCGATCGCCATGTCGGGCGCGTTGCGCAACCCTTCCTCGATCAGCGCGGTGAGTTGCGGATCGCCATAGGCGCGCCACCAGTCCGTAGCGGGCCATGCCGCCTGCGGTGCGGCGAGGCTCTGCTGCGCGGCGATCGTGTCCGCCGCGCGAATTTCGGGCTTGGTGCCAAGGTCAGGGACCGCCGCGCACCCCGCCAGCAACGACATCATCGTCGCCAGGACCAGCGGACGAACGGGCGGGGAAAGGCGACTCACCGACATAAAAACCGTACCATCTAGTATGAAAAATGCATCTGGCGTCGCGGCTCCCGCTTGTCAAGATCTTTATCATACTCTATGGTACGGTTTCATGACAGGCGCTTCCACCATCCCCCCCACTAGCCGAAGGGAAGCACGTCGACTGGATCGGCGCGATGCCATATTGACCGTGGCCAAGGCCTATTTCCTGGAACATGGCTATGCCGGGACGACCATGTCGGGCATCGCCGCGGCGCTGGGCGGGTCCAAGGGCACTTTGTGGAATCACTTCCCTTCAAAGGAAGACTTATTTTCGGCGGTCCTCGATCGCGTCGCTACCGCCTATCGCGCGCAACTGTCGCAAATCCTCGACCCGTGCGGCGTGCTGGAACCCACTTTGCTGCGCGCCTGTCGCAGCCTGCTCGACAAGGTCTGCTCGACCGAAGCGATCGCCCTGCATCGGCTGATCTATGCCGAAAGTGGTCGATTTCCCGAACTCAGCCGGATATTCTTCGAACTTGCGCCCCGTCACACCCGCGCCCTGCTCGCCGACTATATAAGCGGCGCAATGGACCGGGGCCAGTTGCGGCGGGATGACCCCGCCGACGCGGCGCGCGTCCTGATGGCCCTGACCATGGCTGGCAGCCATCAGCAGTTGATGATCGGTCAGATTACGGAACCCTCGTCAGCGCAGATGCAGGCCGATGTCGATCTGGCCGTCGACCTGTTCCTGCGCGGCTATGCGCCCGAACCGAACAGCGCGAACCGTTAACCATTTCTTTGCGGTGCGTTCCTATCCTTCCATGACGGGCGGAAGGACAGACGATGCCATTTTTCAAACGGAACGAAGCCTCGCAGTTCGATGCACCCGATGCGGAGGGTCGCGCGCGCGCCCAGCGCCGCCTGCGCGTGCTGCTGATCGACGAAAATCCGACCGCGCGCGCTGTCATCGCCCGTCGCCTGTCGCACCTCAATTATGACGTCGCCCTCGCCGACACGGGATTCAGCGCGCTCAGCCTGCTCGTAACGCATAGGGCCGATATCATCCTGATCGACATGGGGCTGACGATGCTGCCCGCCGTCGCGACCATGAAGCAGATCCGCGCCGCCAATCTCGCCGCCTCCGCCTGTTTCGTCATGATCGCCGGGCGGCTCGACAGCCAGGCGACTGTCGAAGCGCTGGACGCGGGCGCGGACGACTATGTCGTCAAACCGTTCGACTTCGACATATTCGACGCGCGACTGCGCCATCTGTGCCAGCGTGCCGAACAGATGGGCGCGCTCTCGCGCCACAATGCCGAACTCGACGCCCGCATCGCGCGCCGTGCCGTGGAATTGGGCGAAACCCGCGAAACGCTGCGCGAATTACAGATCGATCGTGCTCGGCTCGTCTCCTCGATCCAGGCCTTGCACGACGAGCTCGAACGGGTCACCGCCCAGCAGGGCTAGGCATCAGCCCAGGGCCAGCCACAGCGACAGGCCCACACCCGGCTCAGCAGGGGGCGCGTCCACCGCGATCCGCACCGCATCGGCCCGCGCCCGGTCGAGGATCACGGCCGCGACCCTTGGCTGGTGATAGACCCGGTCGGCCTCCCCCAACAGCCGCGCCACCCGCAAGGTCAGATCGTCAGGATCGTTGGATGTCAGCCGGATCGGCTCCAGCCGCGTCGCATCCGCATCGCCCTGCCCTTTGATCCAGCGCGGCACGGCATCGGCCGCACCCGCGCGCAAGGGATCGATCATGCCGCCCGCCGCCAGCCCGGCATCGATCGCCCGGCGTCGATCGCCCCCATCGGGCCAACGCGCGCGGATCGCGCCCCGCGCCGCTGACAATCCCCTCGCCAATGCGCCAAGGCCCGCAGGCAACAGCGTCTCCAGCCTTTGCCGCAACGCCTTCGCCAATCCCGCCGACGCGCCGCCCGTCCCGATCGCGATCAGTACGGGATCGCGATCGACGATCGCGGGCAGCGTGAAGTCGCACAGGTCGGGATTGTCGGTCGCATTGACCAGCACGCCGCGTACGCGCAGGCGCTGGGCCGTCACCGCATCGCCATCGGACACGATCGCGATCCGCGCATCGCCATCTTCTTCGCCCACGATCCGCGCGCCTGCCCGTTCCAGCAGGCGGCGCTTGGCGTCCGCCGCCTCGCCTTCGCCGGTCAGGATCACGGGCCTGCCCGTCAGGCGCAAGAACACGGGCAGGCTGTGCATCAATCTGCCAGCCAGTCGGGGATCGAATCGCCCTCGATCAACGTCTCGATCGGCGGACGCGCGCGGACCACGGCCCAGCGGTCGCCCGACACCAGCACTTCAGGCGTGAGCGGGCGGCTGTTGTAGGTGCCCGCCATCGTCGCGCCATAAGCGCCTGCGGTCATGAAGGCGACCAGATCGCCCGCTTCCACCACGTCCATATCGCGTCCCATGGCGAAGGTGTCGCCCGTCTCGCATACGGGTCCGACGACATTGGCGGCTGCCTGCTTGCCCGATGGCGCGACCGCGCGAATATCATGCCAGGCGTCATAAAGGCTGGGCCGCAACAGGTCGTTCATGGCCGCATCCACAATGACGAAGGGTGCCTTGGCCCCCTGCTTCACCCGCACCACGCGCGACAGCAACGCGCCCGCATTGCCCACGATCACGCGGCCAGGCTCGAACATCAGCCGCACGGGCCAGCCCTGCGTCACGCGGCACACCATCGCGCCATAATCGGCGGGGCTGGGCGGCAGCGGCTGCGACGGGTCGTAGGGGACGCCCAGGCCACCACCCAGGTCAGCGGTGCGAATGTCATGGCCCGCTTCGCGCAGCGCCGTGATGAGTGCGCCGACCTTGGTAAAGGCGGCCTCCAGCGGGGCGAGATCGGTCAGCTGGCTACCGATATGGACGGCGACACCCTGCACATCCAGCCCCGGCAGATCGCGGGCGGCGGCATAGCTCTCCAGCGCGCGGTCATAGGGGATGCCGAATTTGTTTTCCGACTTGCCGGTCGAGATCTTGGCATGGGTGCCCGCATCGACATCGGGATTAATGCGATAGGCGACCGGCGCGCGCTTGCCCATCGACAGCGCGACTTGCGACAGCATCTCGGCTTCCGGTTCGCTCTCCAGATTGAACTGGAAAATGCCATGGTCAAGCGCCAGCCGCATTTCGTCTGCGGTCTTGCCGACGCCAGAAAAGACGATGCGGTCGGCCGGGATGCCCGCCGCCACCGCGCGCAGCAGTTCGCCGCCGGACACCACGTCCGCGCCCAGACCCAGCTTCGCCAGCGTCGCCAGGACGGCGGCATTGGGATTGGCCTTGACCGCAAAGGCGATCAGCGGATTGTCGAGCGCGGCCAGCCCTTCGCGGAACACGCCGACATGGCGTTCCAGCGTGGCAGTCGAATAGACATAGACCGGCGTGCCGACCGCATCGGCGATCACCGCCATCGGCACCTGCTCCACCCGCATGGTGCCGTCCACATAGTCGAAATGGTCCAATTTCCAGTCCTTACAGGCTTATTGCGGCTGCTTTTCGGGCGGCAGGTCGAACGGGTCGTCGCTCCGCTGGCGCGATTGGGTCAGCAATTCGACGTTGCGTTCGGGCCGCGCCTGGATGGACGGTGCCATCAGTTCGCCGCCGGTGGGGGCGGTCGCCGCGCCCACGGGTACGGCGGGCAGTTTCTGGTCCTTGAGCGGCTTGAGCGCAGGCCGTCCGCCGCAGCCCGCCAGCACCAATGTGGCCACAGCCAACCCGGCGAGCGTGCGCGTCCTCATGAGTCCAGTTCCTTCTTCGCCTGGGCGATCCGCGCCCGAACCTGCGCCGGGGCCGTGCCGCCATGGCTCGTCCGGCTCGCCACGGAGGCATCGACGGTCAGCACCGCATAGACGCGATCGTCGATCCGCGCGTCGATATCCTTGAGCGTCGCGATCGGCAGTTGATCAAGCGGCACGCCTGCCGCCTCCGCCGCCGCCACGGCGCGCCCGGTGATATGATGCGCCTCGCGGAAGGGAATGCCGCCTTCGCGCACCAGCCAGTCGGCCAAGTCCGTCGCGGTGGCGAAGCCGCTTTCGGCGAGGCCGCGCATCCGGTCGGTGCGGAAGGTCACCGTCTCGATCATGCCGGTCATCGCCGCGATCAACAGGCCGAGCAGGTCGTGCGCCTCGAACACCGGCGGCTTGTCGTCCTGCATATCCTTGGAATAAGCGAGCGGCAGGCCCTTCATCGTCACGCACAGCGCGGTCATGCAGCCCATGATCCGCCCGGCATGGCCGCGCACCAGTTCGGCGGCATCGGGATTGCGCTTCTGCGGCATGATCGAACTGCCGGTCGAATAGGCGTCGGGCAGCTTCACAAAGCCGAAGGGCTGGCTCGCCCAGATGATGAATTCCTCCGCCAGCCGCGACAGATGCAGCGACGCCTGCGTTGCCGCCATCAGATAATCGAGCGCGAAGTCACGGTCGGATACGCTGTCCAGGCTGTTATCGGTTGGCCGGGCAAAGCCCAGCGCCTCCGCCGTCGCCTGGCGATCGATGGGGAAGCCGGTGCCAGCGAGCGCCGCCGCACCCAGCGGACATTCGTCGGCGCGCGCCCGCGCATCGGCAAAGCGGCTGCGGTCGCGACGGACCATTTCATAATAGGCCATCAGATGATGGCCGAGCGTCACCGGTTGCGCCGACTGCAAATGAGTGAAGCCCGGCATCACCGCATCGGCATGCTCCTCCGCCCGCGCCAACAGCGCGCGTTGCAGGCCAAGCAGGCCCGCCGCCACTTCGTCGATCGCATCGCGCACCCACAGGCGAAAATCGGTCGCAACCTGATCGTTGCGGCTGCGCGCGGTATGCAGCCGTCCGGCGGTCGGCCCGATCAGCTGCGCCAGCCGCGATTCCGTGACCATATGAATATCTTCGAGGTCGAGATCGACCGGCACGCCATCGGCTGCATATTCCGCCGCGATCCGGTTCAGCCCCTCGGTAATCGCCTGCGCATCCTCGCCATCGACGATGCCCTGCTGGGCCAGCATCGCGACATGCGCCTTTGACCCGGCGATATCTTGTTGCCACAAACGCTTGTCGAACGGGATGGAGGCATTTATCTCGCGCATGATCGACGCGGGGCCGGCCGCAAACCGGCCACCCCACATGCTGTTGGAGCCTTCTCCCTTGGAACCTGTTTCGCGCGCGCTAATGATACTGCTCCTGGCTGCCGGTCTGGCGGCTTGCGATAGGCAATCGCCGCCCGCTGGGCAAGCCAATGCAAGCATGAGCGGCGAGGTTCCGGCATCGGGAAATGCGACAACGGACAGCGAAGCGTTCAACTATCGGCTCGATCGCAGCAAGGCGGGGACGGCCGCGCCGACCTTCGCCTTCCAGAACCCCGATGGCGGCGAGGCGACGCTGCAGGATTTTGCCGGGCGGCCGATGCTGGTCAATCTGTGGGCGACCTGGTGTACGCCGTGCGTTGCGGAAATGCCCACGCTTGACCGGATCGCGGCCACCTATGGTCCCAAGGGGCTGGCCGTCCTCACCATCTCGCAGGACAATCAGGGTGAAAAGGCAGTAAAACCCTTTTTCGCCAAGCATGACCTGCCGCATTTGAAGGGTTGGGCAGACCCCGACAACCAGTTCGGTTTCGACTACGCCACCGGCCTGTTGCCCACCACCGTCCTCTATGATGCGCAGGGCAAGGAAATGGTGCGCGTCATCGGCGCGATGGATTGGGAAGGGGCGGAAGCCAAGGCGCTGATCGACGCCGCGATGGCTTCCTGATCCGAAAGACCAAGGCGCACTAAAACGAACATAGCGAAAAAATCCACCATGCCAGCTGCGTGCAAAATGCATGATCGTCAGTGCAAAATTGGCAATTGCGTAAGAGTGTAGAAGAAAATTATCCTGTTGAGTCGCTGCTCAGATAAGCAGCGGCAATTATTGCATTTTTACTTAAAAATTGTGCGGCGCAATAGAGGCTTTGCCTGAGCCAATCGTCAAACCCCCTGTCATCAACAATGCAATAACAGGGGGCATGAATGACACGCTTGTCAGCGCTTAAACTTTCATTGATTCTCGCTTCGTCTTGGTCCGCTTGCGCATTGGCGCAGGAAGCACCGCAGGAACCACAGACCGAGGACGGCGGCACCATCATCGTCACCGGCACCCGTGCCGTTGGCATGCAGGCCGCCGACAGCGCCGCACCCGTGCAGGTGTTCAGCCAGGAGGCCCTGAGCCGCGTCGGCCAGCCGAACCTCAATCAGGCACTGACCCAGTTGGTCCCGTCCTTCACCGCCCAGACGCAGGGCACGGACATGTCCAACTTCGCGCTCTCGGCTCGCCTGCGCGGCCTCAGCCCCAACCACACGCTGGTCATGGTCAATGGCAAGCGCCGCCACGGTTCGGCCATTCTGCAAGTGATCGCGGGGCCATTCCAGGGTTCGGCCGCACCCAGCATCGACCTGATCCCGCCAGACGCGGTGGAACGCATCGAAGTGCTGCAGGACGGCGCGGCCGCCGTGTACGGCACCGACGCAATTGCCGGTGCGATCAACATGATCCTCAAGGATCAAAGCGAAGGCGGCAGCTTCAAGGTTACCGGTGGCCAATATTATAACAGCGAAGGCGAACTCTTCTCCGCATCGGGCAATGTCGGCTTCAAACTGGGTGAAGACGGCTTCTTCAATGTCACCGCCTTCCATCGCCGCCAAAATTATACGTCGAACGGCACCGGCCAGGTTTCGATGGCCGACATCAACGGCAATCCCTACACGGTCCCTGCAGGCGCAACGCCGACCGGCTGGTTCGGCGGCACGAGCGGCTATTATGATCCCGCCTGGGCCGACCTCGACCTGAACGGTATCAATGGTGGACAGGCCAAGTCGCAACTCAACCTGCTCTTCTACAATATGGGCTATGATTTCGGCGGCGTCGAACTCTACAGCTTCGGTGACGTGTCCCGCCGCGTAGGCTATGCCAAGCAGGGCTATCGCCCGCCCAACCGTATCTGCGCCAGCACGACCGACCTGTCGACCTGCTTCGGCGATACCGGCACATTCGGCATGGTTCCGCAGCAGAAGGTGGAGCAGAAGGAATATAGCTTCACGGTCGGGGCCAAGGGTGAATTCGGTGGCGGCTGGAACTATGATGTCAGCACCACCTATGGTTATGACCAGAACAAGATCTGGACCATCGAATCGGCGCATCGCGCGCTGTGGATCGAATCCTACCAGGCATCACTGCTGCCCGGATCGACCGTAACCCCCAGCACCGTATCCGACGCCTATGACGGCGGGTTCAAGCTCAGCCAGCTCACGAACACGCTCGACATCCGCAAGGAATTCGATGCTGGCATGGCGGGTCCACTAACCCTCGCCTTCGGTGGCGAATATCGGCGCGACACCTATGAAATCGTGCAGGGCGATTTCGCTTCCACCTATAAGGAAGGCGTCCAGTCCTTCCCTGGCTATAAGGATGTCGATGCCGGTGACCATAGCCGCAGTTCCAAGGCGGTCTATCTCAACCTGATCGCCAACCCGATCGAAGGCTGGACCCTCGATCTTGCCGGCCGCTACGAAGATTATAGCGACTTTGGTGATACCCAGATCGGCAAGATCACCACGCGCTACGATTTCTCGGACGCCTTCGCGATCCGCGCTACGGCCAGCACCGGCTTCCGCGCGCCGACATTGGCCGAATCCTTCTATTCCACCGTGAATGTCGGACCGACCAGCGCCGTTCTGCAACTTCCGGCTGGCTCGCCTGCTGCGTTGCTGCTGGGCTTCAATGCGTTGAAGCCGGAGAAATCGACCAACTTCTCGGCCGGTATCGTGGTGCGGCCGATTCCGCGCCTCGCGATCACGATCGATGGCTATTATATCAAGATCAAGGATCGCATCTCGGCCACCGCATCGTTGCCTGCCATCCAGGGTGGCCTTCCTGTCGCGGGTGCCGAAAGCATCCTCGCCGCGATCGCCTCGACCGGACTTGTACTCGATACCGGCCTGCAAACACTGGGCGTAGCCAGCTTCACCAACCTGATCGATACGGAAACCTACGGCATCGATTTTGCCGCCCGCTATCCGGTCGCGCTGGACTTTGGCAAGCTCGACCTGTCGCTGCTGGCCAACTACAACAAGACCAATATCACCGACAACAAGAACACGGCCTTGTTCAACGCCCAGTCGGAAAGCTATATCGAAGACGCATCGCCTGAATATAAGGTCGTCGCGGGCATCAACTTCGCCAGCGGGCCGTTCAATGCCAATCTGCGCCAGACCTTCTATGGCAAGACCAGCATCCTTGTCCGCTCCGCTCTGTCGGCTGCGGCGATGAACGGCCAGCCCCAATTGCGTGACGGTATCGTGAAGGCTACTGGCATTACCGATCTGGAGTTGAGCTATAACTTCACCGATTATGTCAGCTTCTCGCTTGGCGCGAACAATCTGTTCGACAAGCGCCCGGAAACGCCCAAGCTGCTGGAGGGCGTGACGGTACTGCCAGGCCAGTCGCCCTATGAAAGCGGATCGGGTGCCTGGAACGCGGTATATGGCCATGGTGCCTATGGTTCGGCGGGCGGCTATTATTACGCGCGTATCGACTTCAAATTCTAAATCATATCATGACGAAGGGCCGGTTCGGGAACGAACCGGCCCTTTTCCTATGGAGGGTGCCTGCATGACCGGATCGTCCGACAGCCTGTCCCGCCGCATGCTGATGCGCGGGGCTATGGGTGCCACCGCCATCGCGACGGCCACGCCCGCCCTCGCCCAGCGCGGGCCCAAGGTCGATCTGCCCGACGATCCCGTCGCAATGGTCGCCAGCCTGACCGACGGCATCTTCCTCAATAGCAATGAACATCCCATCGGCCCCGGCGCTGCGGCGCTTGTCGCACTGGCCAAGCTGCCGCCCTTGTCGGGGCGCTATGGCATGGCGTTCGCGGGCAAGCTGGAAAGCTTGTTCGCGCGGCAGAATGGCCTCTCGCCGACACAGGTGCAGGTCCATCCCGGCTCCTTCATGCCGCTCCGCTCGGTCGCGCTGACCTATTCCTCGACTGACCGGCCCATCGCCTATTTCGAGCCGACCTTCGACCAGGGGTTTCTGGGCCTTGGTAACCAGAGCGTGACGCGATCGGTCGCCGTGCCGCTGTCGGGCGATTTCGCCGGGAACCCCCGCACATTGCTGGCCGCTGCACCGAATGCGGGCGTCTATTATCTGTGCAATCCCAACAACCCGACCGGCCTTGTCACCGCGCGCACCGACATCGACTGGCTGCTCGCCAACAAGCCCAAGGGCGCAGTCCTGCTGATCGATGAAGCCTATATCGATTTCAGCGATGCCCGCACCTGCCTCGATCTGGTGGCCAGCGGCGCGGACGTGCTGGTGACGCGGACCTTTTCCAAGATTTACGGCCTGGCGGGCTTGCGCTGCGGCCTGATCGCGGGGCGCAAGGATCTGCTCGACGGCATGGCCCGCTATGGCACCAACATCACGCCCATGCCCGCCGTGGTCGCGGCGGAGGCGAGCCTGCTCGATCCCATGCTGCTGCCCACGCGCAAGGCTGAGAATAAGGCGGTGCGCGATGATCTCTATCGCTGGCTTGACGCGCAGGGGTTGCGCTACCTGCCCTCGCAGGCGAGCTTCGCGATGATCCATGTCGGCCGTTCGGGCGCAGACGTCACCGCCGCGCTGGCGGCGCAGAAAATCTATATTGGCGGGCCGCGTAAGCATATGGACGACTGGGTCCGTGTCTCGTTCGGCACGCCAGCCGAAATGCAGGCGTTCAAAACCGGACTGCTCAAGGCGCTGGCATGAGCCTCAGCCGCCGCGAGGCGCTGGGCGCGGCGGTGGCCCTGCCGCTGGCCGCGCGGACAGCGCGCGCCGCGACGCCCACCCTTCCCGACAGGGGCAGCTTTGCCGCCACCCAGGTCGCCTATCTCGACAGCGCATCGACGCACCCAATCAGCCTGGGCGCGCGCGCCGCGATGGACGCCTATGTCGCGACGCGGACGCTCGATCCTGCCGCGCTCGCGCGCAAGCCGGTTGATCGGGCAGGAGTCATCGCCAAATTCGCGCGCCTGGTGAACGCCGACGCGGATGAAATCACCTGGGTCCAATCCACCACCATGGGCGAGCAGGCGGTGCTGCGCGCGCTCGGCTTTCCCGGCAGCAAGGGCCGCGTGGTCACCGACACGCTGCATTTCTATGCCGCCTTCCCCATGTATCTGGAAATGGCCAAACAGGGCGTCGATGTCGACTGGGTTCAGGCGCGCGCGGGGCGCATCGAACTGGACGACATGGCCCGCACCATTACGCCCGGCACCCGGCTCGTCAGCCTCTCGCTCGTATCGACCTATAATGGCTTCCAACATGACCTGAAGGCCGTGTGCGACCTGGCGCACAAGGTCGGCGCGCTGGTCTATGCCGACATCATTCATGCGGCGGGGGCGGTCCCGGTCGATCTCCATGCCAGCGGCGTCGATTTCGCCGCCTGCGCCAGCTATAAATGGCTGATGGGCGATTTCGGGCTTGGCTTCCTCTATACCCGGCGCGGCGTGTGGGATGAGCTACCCCGCACCGAATATGGCTATTATGGCTTTGCCGCGCCCGACGCCCCGCCGGGCATCGGCCTGTCGCCGCCGCAGACCCACGCCTATCCACTCGACCCGCCGGGCGACGCGCCGGTCAGCTATGCCGTCCGCACAGGCGCGCTCGGCCATTTCGCGACCGGCACCTATGCGCAGGCGATCGTCGCCGCGCTCGACCATTCGCTCGACTATATCGGCCGCCTTACCGTGCCCGCCATCCAGGCCCATGCCCAGCAATTGATCGCCCCCTTGCGCGAAGGCCTGCGCGCCAAGGGCTATGCGATCATCACGCCATCCGGCACCACCGCGCCGCTGCTGACCGCGCTGCTGCCCGATGCCAAGGCGCGGCTGTCGGACCCGCTGGCCAAGGCGGGGGTGCGGGTGTCGTTGCACGATCATCATCTGCGCGTCTCGCCTTCGGTGTTCAACGATGCGACAGATGCCGAACGGCTGCTCGCCGCCCTGCCCCGTGCCTGATATTTGGAGAGACTGATGGTCCGCCTGATCCCCGCCGCCCTGCTGCTGGCTACCACGCCTTCGTTTGCGCAGCCTGCCGCCGCGCCGCAGCCGATGCCCGCCAGCCTGCCCTTCTCCCCCGCCATCCGAGTGGGCGATATTCTCTATATGTCGGGGCAGATCGGCCAGGTGCCCGAAGGCATGGACGCGCATAAGGAAGGGTTCGACGCGGCGGTCAGGGGCGCGATGGATGCGATTGGCGGTATCCTCAAGGATAATGGTCTCGACTTTGGCGATGTCGTCAAATGCACGGTCATGCTGGACGACATGGCCGACTGGCCCCGCTTCAACGCCGCCTATATGCCCTATTTTGCCGGCAAGCGCTTGCCCGCGCGCAGTGCTTTCGGCGCGGACGGCCTGGCGCTCGGCGCGCCGCTGGAAGTGGAATGTATCGCGGCCTATGCTTCACCAACCGCCGTTCGTCCTGAGCCTGTCGAAGGACGCGCGCCAACCTATCCCTGACTCTGCCGATTGCGTGCCAACAGGCTCAACCGCGCCCAGTCACCATCAATCAGTGCCTGCTTTTTCGCCCGGCTCCAGCCCTTGATCCGCCGCTCTGCCGTCAAGGCTTCGTCGCGGGTGCCGAAACTTTCGGTCCAGACCAGATGGAGCGGTCTACGCGCGAAGGTATAGCCGGGGATCATCCCCATTTCGTGCGCCGCGATCCGGCTCTCCAGGTCATCCGTATGCCCGGCATAGAAGCTGCCGTCGCTGCATCGAAGAAGATAGGCGTGGAAGGCCATCGCTTTTGCGCGTCCTTCGACAGGCTCAGGACGAACGGGGGACTGTGAAAGGCATCATGGGATAGCCACAGCCTCGCGCGCCAACAGTACCGGGACGCCGTCGCGGACCGGATAGGCCAGGCCCGCCGCTTCCGATATGAGCGCGCCGCGCACCGCGTTCCAGCGCAAGGGCGTGCGGGTTACCGGGCATACCAGCTTGGCGAAGAGCCAGGGGTCGATTGGCCCAGCCTCGCTTACTGCAGTCTCGCTCACTGCATCGTCGCGCCGCCATCGCGGTCGGCGCGGCCGACGATCTGCATCAGTTGGATGATGCGCTCCGACCGTTCGGACAGCGTGTCGGCTTCCAGCAAGGTCTGCTTGGCGGCGGGGTCGAACGGGGCGATCTGAGCGATGCCGTTGACCAGCGACGTGTCGTCCAGCCGCGACACGGCGGTCCAGTCCACCACATAGCCGAGCGCATCGGCAAAGCGCCGCGATTCCTGCTCCAGCGCGGCGCGTTCGACCGCGTGCAGCACTTCTTCTTCCTGCGGCGCCTGCTCAATGTCCGCTTCGATCTGGCGGAATTGCGTCGCCACCGGCAGTTCGCGGACGAAGCGGAAGCGGGCGAGGCCGGTCAGGATGATGTTGAACCGCCCATCCTCCATCGCCTCGATATGGCTGACATGGCCCAGGCACCCCATGTCGAACAGCGAAGGCACCGGGCCGCCTTCGCGCGGCTGGATCATGCCGATGCGCCGGTCGCGCGCCATCGCGTCATGGATCAGCGCCCGGTAGCGCGGCTCGAAAATATGCAGCGGCAGGTCCATGCCCGGCAACAACAAGGCGCCGGACAAGGGAAAGATCGAGACGCGCGCGAGGGGCATCAGGCGAAGAGAATCTGCGACAGCTTGCGACGCTGCGCGGATACCCAAGGATCTTCCAGCCCAACGGCTTCGAAGATGGTGACGAGTTGCGCGCGCGCCGCGCCTTCGTTCCAGGTCCGGTCGCGCCGCACGATTTCCAGCAGCGCGTCGGCGGCCCCGTCGCGGTCGCCATTGGCCATCAGACCGCCCGCCAATTCGAACCGGGCTTCATGATCGTCGGGATCGGCGGCAACTTTCGCTTCCACCGCCGAGAGGTCGGCCAATGGCTTGACGTCGCGCGCCAGCGCGATCGCCGCGCGCGCCTGATCGACCGCACCATGCCGGGCGATCTCGGCGGGCAAGGCCGCCAACAGCGCTTCGGCCTCGTCCAGCTGGCCCAGCATCACCAGCGCCCGCGCTTGTCCTGCGACCACCTCGACCATGTCGGGGGCCATTTGCGCGATCTGCGTGAACACCGACAGCGCGCGCTCGGCGTCGCCCTCGGCCAGCAATTCCTCGCCCATGGCGATCAACGGCGCGATTTCCTGCGCCTGCGACCTTTCTTCCGATTCGATCGGCAGTTGCGACAGCAATTGGTCGAGATATTGTTTGAGCGCGCCTTCGGTCCGCGCCTGGGTCAAATCCGCGACGGGCTGGCCCTGGAACACGGCATAGACGGTCGGGATCGACTGGACCCGAAACTGGCTGGCGATGAAGCCATTGTCGTCGACATTGACCTTGACCAGCTTGACGCCCTTGGTCGCATAGTCGGCGCAGACCTTCTCGATGATCGGGGTCAGTTGCTTGCACGGGCCGCACCATTCGGCCCAGAAATCGACGATCACCAGCTGGGTGCGCGACGGCTCCACCACGTCCTGGCGAAACGCCTCAATCGCCGCCTTGTCGGCCTCGCTCAATCCCAGGGTCGCCACGCTTCAATCTCCTGCCAATGCGGTGTGTCGCCGCCTCCATATATCGCCATATGGGGCGCGTCACCCTTGTCCCGCAAGATCGCCTGTCAGAAGGTGTAGCCGACGCCGACCGCCCCGACGAACTGGTTGCGCGATCCGACATCCGACACGATCGGCGAATCGGCATATTTGCCGAGCAAGCGGGTGTAGCCGGCGACACCGAAGATCGCCCAGCCCGTGCGGATATCGCCCGACAGCGACTTGCCTGCCGACAGGTTGACGTTCATCCGGCGAAAGCCCGATCCGCGCCCTGCACGGTCATAGACGTCCAGCCCACTGGCCAGACTATCCTGCGGCGTGATGTCGAAATAATAGCGGCCATATTTCTTGCCGACATAATCGGCCGACACGCCCAGGCCGACAAAGGTGGTCATCGACAGCGGCGTGAAATATTCGACCGACGGCGTTATGACGAAGGAGCCATGGGCGCCCGCAACATCCTTGGTCACGGCGACGCGGGCCGACAGATTATCATAATCGCTGGTGATCACCCCGGTCTTGCCGATGCCGATAAAGCCGCCCACTTCCAGCGCGAAGTCCCGCTTCCCCAACGCCTGCACGGCGTCATCCTTGATGGCCTTGCGGCTGGTACGGTCAAATCGCAGGTTGACGACCGGCCCCAGTTCGAAATCGACGCCTGGCCCGGTCGGATCGGCAATGGCATCGACATAGAGGGCGGTGCCGCGTGTCCAGAAGGCGATATCGTTCACCTTGCCGCGCGCCTGGGCAATGGGCAGGACACGATATTCGTCCGACCCCTCATAGCTCGGGATCATGGCGGCACCGGCCCCGATGGTCAGCGTGCTATGCTGTTCTTCTTCCTGCGCCAGTGCGGGCGCGGCGAGGGACAGGGTCGCGACGAATGTCGCGGCCAGCGAGCAGCGGAAAAATGGCATGAATGACCCTGTTGTTTTTTAACGTGCGTTCAGGGTTCTGAATGTTTCGGGCGGGTGACAGGTTCCCGCCGATGCGGCCAACCGATCAAGTCACAGGAAATATTTGAGCTTTATATCCTGTTCGACCGGCGCCCCCGCGACCGGGAAACTGGCCGATTGAAAGCTCGGCGCGCCAAAGCGCAGCGCCGGGTTTCGGGAAAAGCCGACGCCTTCGCGCGGTATCCCGGCGAAGGTATCCAATTTGCCATTGGCATTTTCGTCATGGATGATGGCGATGGCATAGCGGCCCGGCGCCATGGCACCCAACGCCACCGCCCCGCCCTGCGCCGCGACGGCGAAATGGCGCTTGTCGGGATCCTTGGTGCAGTCGGGGAAATATTCCGGCATCCGGGTGACGCAGACCAATATCTGCCCCTTGCCCGATCGCAGGCCTTCCAGCGCCATGCTGACCGACTGGGGCTGGCCCAGCGGCGCAGCCCCCCTCAATCCCGCCAGCGCGATGACAGCCATCGCCAACCGCCCGATCATGCGCGCGCCTTCGTCGTGAAATCGCCCAGCCCCTGGTCGGTGCCGCACAGTCGGTCCCAAAAGCGGAAATAGAGGCCATAATTGCAATTATAGCGGTCATGATGCCGCTGATGATGCGTCGCGGTGATCAGCCATCCGCCGATCGGCCCGCGCACCAGCCAGCGCGGGAACATCTCCCACCCCATATGATTGCTGACCCCCATGACCGTCATGATCGTCAGCACAACGCCAAGCGCGCCGACATGGATGGGGATGAGGAACACCAGCGCCGGGATCACCACCGCGCCGGTCAGCGCCTCCCAGGGGTGGAAGCTCATCGCTGCCCAGGCCGTGGGCGGGCGGCTGGCATGATGCACCGCATGGGCAACGCGGAACAGCTTGGGCCGATGCATCCAGCGGTGGGTCCAATAGAACCAGGTGTCGTGCGCGGCGAGATAGAGCAGCACCGACAGCGGCAGATACCAGAGTGGCATGGCGGCGACATCGGTGTAGATGCGCGTCCAGCCATGCGCCTGCCAGCCCCAGGCGACCACGCCCGCGGGTATGCCATAGATCAGCGCGGAGGCGAGCGACCAGGCGATCTCCCGCCCCATCTGCTTTTCCAGGCCGCGATACAGGCCTGGCTGGCGAATCCGGGTCGCCAGCGCAAAGCCCCCGCTCGCCAACAGATACCGCACGCCGACAATGGCGCTCATCGCCAGGGCGGACAAAAGAATAGCTGCGACCATGAAGCGCCTATAGGCGCGATTGCGCGGCTGCGAAAGCGGGAGCCTGCACTTAAGTGCGGGGACGCGCCTGCCGATAGCTGCCCAGCACCCGCACCCATTTGGTATGGAACTCCAGTTCGGCGAGCGCCCGGTCGACCGCCGGATCGCCCGGCATCCCTTCGATATCGCAGAAAAATTCGGTCGCGGCGAAGCTCGCCCCGCGCTGGTAGCTTTCCAGCTTGGTCATATTGACGCCATTGGTCGCAAAGCCGCCCATCGCCTTGTAGAGCGCGGCGGGGACATTCTTCACCTCGAACAAAAAGGTGGTCATGACCGGGCCGACATTGGCGATCGGCATTTTGGGTTCGCGCGCCAGCACCAGGAAGCGCGTCATATTATCGTCGCTATCCTCGATATTCTCGGCGATCAGGCGCAGGCCGTAGAGTTCCGCCGCCAGATAAGGCGCGATCGCCCCTTCGCCCGGCGTCTTGCGTTCCGCCACCAGCGCCGCCGCGCCCGCCGTATCGGCATAGGCAACCGGCTGGATACCGCGCTCGCGCAGATAGTGGCGGCATTGGCCAAGCGCCTGGGGGTGGCTGATCGCGCTTTTCACCGGGCTATTGTCGGGCGCCATAAGGCAATGGCGGATGCGCAGGAAATATTCGTCGACGATCGCCAGCCCCGATTCGGGTAGCAGGAAATGCATGTCCGCCACCCGCCCATGCAGGCTGTTTTCGATCGGGATGATGGCGCGCGCGGCGAGGCCATTGCGCACCGCATCGATCGCATCTTCGAACGCGAAACAGGGCAAAGGCACGCAATCGGGCGCATAGCCCAAGGCCGCGAGGTGCGAATTGGCCCCCGGCGCGCCCTGATAGGCGACGGCACGGGCCGGATCGGCGGCGGCCTTGGCCGCGAGGTCGGCGACAATGATGCGGGCGGGGGCGGGATAATTGTCCATGGGTGGCTGCGCGCTTATGCATTTGCTTGGCGCTGTGCAAGCATCGGCAGGGCGGCAGTGAACAGGACTGACATATTTCCCGCGTCAACCCGGCTTGCACCTTGGCGTGTCCGCCATTATGGCAGCCCTCAAGAGGGGGCCGGAACATAGCCGCCCGAAAAGATACGCAAGGGAAATCGAGCGAAATGGGCGATCGTTTCAATACCGTAGCGGGCTGGGCACTGTTCGCGGGCATCATCGCGCTTGGCGGCGCGATCGTCAGTTCCAAAGTTTTCCATGACGAACGGCCCGAAACCATGGGCTATGCGATCGAGGGCGTCGAAGCCGAAGGCGAAGGCGGCGCTGCCGGTCCCAGCCTCAACACCCTGCTCGCCAGCGCGGACGTCGCGGCGGGCGAAAAGGTGTTCGCCAAGTGCGCCGCCTGCCACACCGTGAACCAGGGCGGTGCGAACGGCATTGGCCCCAATCTGTGGGCGACGGTCGGCAAGGCGCATGGCCATGTCGCAGGCTTTGCCTATTCCGAAGCGCTCAAGTCGGTTCCAGGCGACTGGACCTTCGAAGCGATGGACAAGTGGCTCAAGAGCCCGCGCGAATATGCGCCGGGCACCAAGATGACCTTTGCTGGCCTTGGCAACCCCGTCGATCGCGCCAACCTGATCGCCTGGCTCAACACGCAGGGCTCCAACCTGCCCCTGCCCGCTGCCGATGCCGAACCGGCCGCCGAGGGTGACAATGCGGCCGAGGCAGGCAATGCCGCCAACGCCGCCGAAGCCCCGGCCGAGAACGCAGCCAACGCGGCGGAATAATCGGTTTCAGGTGGCACCATCCGCCTTGCGGATTTGACGGGCGCGGCACTTGTTGTCGCGCCCGTTTTGTTTGTGGGGTGGGCGTGCCGGAAGGTGGCGACTGATGTACACCTCTCCCGTCTTCACGGGAGAGGCTACGGAGACTTGGCAGCTTGCTGCCTAGTCGATGTCGGTGAGGGTCCTTTCTTCCAGATGCCTGTAAGACCCTCACCCTCCCACGCCTGCGGCGCGGGCCCCTCCCTCTCCCGTGAAGACGGGAGAGGGCAAGGTTGACGTCTGTCGCTTGCATCCTCCCCTGGCAGGGGAGGTGGATGGCCGCAGGCCAGACGGAGGGGTGTCGCCCTATCGATAGGGTGACACCCCTCCACCGGCTTCGCCGGTCCCCCTCCCCTTACCGGGGAGGAACTTGGTCTCGCTTAGCGTTCCGCTACCAGCAGCTTGTCGATCTTGCGTCCGTCCATGTCGACGATCTCGAAGCGCCAGCCCTGATCGTCGATATAGTCGCCGACTTCGGGCAAGCGCTTCATCAGCCACAGGACATGGCCGGCGACGGTCGCATAGTCGCGGTCTTCGGACAGGTCGATGCAGATGCGTTCGGCCAGTTGGTCCATCGGCATCTGGCCCGACACCAGCAGGCTGCCATCCTCGCGCTCGACCAGATCGGGTTCGTCGAACGCATCGCGGTCCGACGCGAAATGTCCGGCGATCGCCGACAGCAGGTCGGCCGGGGTCACGATGCCTTCGAAATGACCATATTCGTCATGGACCATGACCATCGGCACGTCGGAGCGGCGCAGCACTTCGAGCGCATCCATGGCATCGACCTGATCGGGCACGACCTCCGCCTTGCGCATCAGCGCGCCGACATTGAGCGCTTCGCCCCGGAACAGCGCGCTCATGATGTCGCGGGCCTGGACGATGCCGATAATGTCTTCCACCGATCCGCGGCCGACCGGCAGGCGGGTATGCGGCGTTTCCAGCAGGCGGGCGCGAATCGTGTCTTCGTCGGCGGCGATGTCGATCCAGTCGACGTCCATCCGCTGGGTCATCACTTCGCGCACCGGACGGTCGGCCAGGCGCACGACGCCCGAAATGATCGCCCGCTCGCTTTCCTCGATCACGCCCGACTTGCTCGCTTCGGCGACGATCAGATGCAGTTCCTCGGCCGTGACATGGCTTTCCGATTCGCGGTCCATGCGCAACAGCTTGAAGATCAGGCTGCTCGACCCGTCCAATATCCAGACGATCGGCGCGGTGATCTTCGAGAGCCACAGCATCGGCGTCGCGACCAGCACCGCGATCGGTTCGGGCGCGCGCAGGGCGAATTGCTTGGGCACCAGTTCGCCGATGATGAGCGAGGCATAGGTGGTCAGGCCGATCACGACGGCGAAGCCCAACGTCTGCGAGGCATCGGCCGACAGGCCGAGCCACTGCAACCGCTCGCCCACCGGCCCGCCCAGGCTCGCGCCGGAATAGGCACCGGCGATGATGCCGATGAGGGTGATGCCGATCTGGACCGTGGAGAGGAATTTGCCGGGATCGCTGGCGAGCGCGATCGCCGTCGTCGCGCCCTTGCGCCCGGCCTTCTCCAAGCCCTGCAGCCGGGGCTTGCGCGCGGAGACGATGGCGAGTTCGGACATCGCGAAGACGCCGTTCAACGCCACCAGCGCGAGGATGATGACAAGATCGGCCCAAGGAAAGGGCGTCGGATTGGGGAGGGGTATCGTGGCCATGGTGGTCAGGAAAAGGCTATACCCTCTATTCTTTCATTTGCACAACCATCCCATCATCAAGAGTTCAGTTCGCTTGTGGAACAAAGATGCCCGCTCAGCGATTTGGGGACATCCGCTCCACAGGGCGATAAGATAAGGGAATAGTTTCATGAGGATTTCACATCGCATCATCGGTGCGGCCGGTTTGGCTGCCATGCTGGCCACCACCGCCTGCACCACCGACCCGACCACGGGTCAGCGCACGATTTCGAAGGCCGCGATCGGCGGCATCGGCGGCGCATTGGGCGGCTATCTGCTGGGCGATCTGGTCGGCGGGCGCAGCGATCGGACCGAGAAGATTCTGGGCGCGGGCATCGGCGCGGTCGCGGGTGCGGGCATCGGCGCCTATATGGATGCGCAGGAACGCAAGCTGCGCGAAGAAACAGCCGGCACCGGCGTCGATGTGATTCGCGATGGCGACGACCTGCTTCTGCGCATGCCGTCGGGCATCACCTTCGCCTATGACCGGGCCGATGTGCAGCCCCAGTTCCAGCCGACGTTGAACGATGTCGCGTCGGTTCTGGCGCAATATCCCAAAACCTATATCGACGTGTTCGGCCACACCGACAGCGACGGGGCCGACGCCTACAACCAGATCCTGTCCGAACGCCGCGCCCAGGCGGTGTCGAGCTATCTGGTGAGCCGTGGCGTCCAGTCGGCCCGCATGGGCACGCGCGGTTTCGGCGAGACCCAGCCGATCGCGTCGAACGCGACCGAAGAAGGCAAGGCCGCCAACCGCCGGGTGGAGATCAAAATCTCGCCGGTGACCGAGGCTGACGTTCGGAGCTGATAGTGTATCCTTCCCTGTAAGGGGCCGAGCGGAGTCATGTGCCTCGGTTTGAGGACCACGACGAGATGGAGGGGTGTCACCCTATCGAGATGGCGACACCCCTGGCCTGCGCTTTGCGCAGCCACCTCCCCTACCAGGGGTAGATTACTAAATGCGCCGATTTTAAGACGTTTAGCCCCCTTCGATGCGATCCCGATCGCAGGCATTTGCAACAGTCCTGCCAGCGGGCGGGGGAAATTCTCCCACCCTAAAAAGCCCCCCCTTAAAACTCCTCCGCAATATCCATCAGCCCCAGCAGCTTTTTCGGCGCAACCTGCCGCCAGCTGGCGCGCAGCCGTTCTGCGATATGCTCCCAGTCCGTATCGCCCAGGTCCAGGCGGATGCCGACCCAATCGGTGCCGAAATAAGCGGGTCGATAATAGCGCGCCGGGTCGGCTTCGATCAGGCTCGCCTGTTCTTCGGGCGCGGTGGTCTTGACCAGCAGGGCGAGGATGCCGTCGCCATGATGGTCGCGGGTGAAATAGGCGAATTTCTTGCCTTTGACGATGCCGAAGCAGGGCATGCCGTGGGAGAGGATCTCGTCCGCCTGCGGCAAGGCCAGCGCAGTTTCGCGCACCTTGTTGAGCAGCCAGTCCGGGTGGCGCTCGCGGCTGACGAACGCAGCGAGGGTGCGGCTGTAGAGCTGATGCTCCGCGATCAGTGTGCGGGCGGCCAGCGTATCGGCATCGTCATCGGGCAGGATCGCGACCGGCGTCTGGCCCAGCACCGGGCCATCGTCCAGCGCCGCCGTCACGATATGCACCGAACAACCCGTATGGCTGTCGCCCGCGTCGATCGCGCGTTGATGCGTGTCCAGCCCCTTATATTTGGGCAGCAGACTGGGGTGGATGTTGAGCATCCGCTCTTCCCATCCCGCGACGAATTCGGGCGACAGCAGCCGCATATAGCCCGCCAGCGCGACAAATTGGGCACCCGCCGCGCGCAACTGCGCATCGATGATCTGGTCGAAATCGGCGCGCTTCAAGCCCTTATGGCTCTGGCCAAAGGTCGCGATCCCTTCGGCGGCGGCGAGTTTCAGCCCCGGTGCTTGCGGATCATTGGCGGCGACCAGCACGATTTCATAGGGACAGTCGTCAGCCTTGGCCGCGTAGAGCAGCGCCGCCATATTGGACCCGCGCCCGGAAATCAGGACGCCGACTTTGGCTTTAGCCATCAGTTTAACTCCGTTCGCCCTGAGCCTGTCGAAGGGCCTTACTTTTCTTAAAAGAAAGAACAGGGCTTCGACAGGCTCAGCCTGAACGGAGCAAATTTGTCTTATCTTACCCCAAATGCGTCGCTGACCAGTCGGCCTTCGCGCTCCAGGTCTCGGTCGATCCGCGCACGGTGCAGCCCTTGTCGCCCGCCTGCACCACGCCGATGCGGTGGACGCTCTCGCCCGCCGCCGCCAGCGACGTGGTGACGCCCGCGACATGGGCTTCGTCCACGGCCAGCACCATGCCGATGCCGCAGTTGAAAGTGCGCGCCATTTCGGCGGGGTCGATATGCCCCTGCGCCTGCAGGAACGCCATCAGCCGCGGCTGTTCCCAGGTGTCGGCATCGACCATCGCATGGCACCCATCGGGCAGCACGCGGGGGATGTTTTCCAGCAAACCGCCGCCTGTGATATGCGCCAGCGCATTGACCATGCCCGCGCGGACCAGCGGCAGCAGGCTTTTCACATAAATGCGCGTCGGCGCCATCAGCGCGTCGATCAGCAGCACTTCATTGTCGAAGATGGCGGGCCGATCGAGCTTCCACCCCTTGTCGGCGGCCAGGCGGCGGACCAGCGAGAAGCCGTTGGAATGAACCCCCGACGAAGCAATGCCCAGCAGCACGTCGCCCGCCTTCACCCGGTTGCCGGTCAGCACCTTGGTCCGTTCGACCGCGCCGACGCAAAAGCCCGCCAGGTCATAGTCGCCCGGCGCATACATGCCCGGCATCTCCGCGGTTTCGCCGCCGATCAGCGCGCAGCCCGCGATCCGGCAACCCTCGGCAATCCCGGCGATGACGCGCTCGGCCACGCCGCTCTCCAGCTTGCCGGTGGCATAATAATCGAGGAAGAATAGCGGCTCGGCACCCTGCACGATCAGGTCGTTGGCGCACATGGCAACCAGGTCGATGCCCACGCCATCATGGCGGCCATGGTCGATCGCGAGCTTCAGCTTCGTGCCCACGCCATCATTGGCCGCGACCAGCAGTGGATCGGTAAAGCCCGCCGCCTTGAGGTCGAAAAAGCCGCCAAAGCCGCCCAGTTCGGCGTCCGCACCGGGACGGCGGGTGGCCTTGGCCAAAGGAGCGATGGCGCGCACCAGCGCATTGCCGGCGGCGATGTCGACGCCAGCCTTGGCGTAGCTGTAGGATTCGGTATCGGTCATGGGAGACGCGCCTAGAGCAATCGATGCGAAAACGGAAGGATGCATGGGTTGGCGCTTGGCATATAGGGCAAATCCCGCCAAAAGGGCGCGCGTGAGCCTTGCCCAGACCTTGTCCCGCCTTTCTCTGTCGCCCGGCACCATGCTGCGTGCCCTGTCGCGTCCGGCACAGATCCTGTTCGCCATCGCGCTCGGCCTCGCGGCCGCCGCGCTGTTCGCGCAGATGGAGGGGGAGCGTGGCGTACCGCCGATCGCCAGCGGCGGCGATTTCGAAGTGCGCGGCGTCAAGGTCGATGTCGTCGCCAAGGATGCCGATACCGCCCGCTATGCGGGCTGGCGCATGGCCCAGCGGCAGGCGTGGCGGATGCTGTGGAGCCGCACGCATAGCGGCGCGGGTGCGCCAGCCCTGTCCGATTCGCAGATCGAGGCGATGGTGTCGGGCATCGAGATTGATTATGAACAGGCCGGGCCGACGCGCTATGTCGCGACGCTCAGCATCCTGTTCGACCGCGCCCGCACCGGCCAGTTGCTTGGCGTATCGGGCAATGCGATGCGTTCGCCGCCTCTCCTCGTCATTCCCGTAATGTGGGATGGCGGCTCGGCGGTCTCCTACGAACGCACCAATGAATGGCAAAAGGCCTGGGCACGGTATCGCACTGGTGACAGCGCCATCGACTATGTCCGCGTCGCGGGGTCGATCGCCGACCCGATCCTGCTGAACGCCGGACAGACCGGACGGCGCGGGCGGCTATGGTGGCGCGTGCTGCTCGACCAATATGGCGCGGCCGATGTGGTGATCCCGATCGCCCGGCTCGACCGCGCCTATCCCGGCGGCCCCGTGACCGCCACCTTCACTGCGCGCTATGGCCCCGACAACAGTCTGATCGGCAGCGTCACGCTACGCGCGTCCAACGACAGCGGCTTGCCCAAGATGCTGGACGAAGGCGCCCGGCGGCTCGATGAACTCTATATCCGCGCGCTCAACGACGGCCGCCTGCGGCCCGACCCCTCGCTGATCATCGAGGAACCGGTCGATCCCGCCACGCTGGAGCTGGAAAATGTGACCGAGGCGATCGTCGAAACGACCGAACTGCCCACCGCCGCCACGACCGGCACCAGCTTTGCGATCCAGTTCGACACGCCCGATGTCGGATCGGTGACGCAAGGCGAGGCGGCGGTGCGCGCGGTGCCGGGCGTCCGCTCGGCGACGACCAGCAGCCTGGCGCTCGGCGGGACATCGGTGATGCAGGTCAGTTTCGAGGGCACGGTCGAAATGCTCCGCGCGGGCCTCCAGGCACGCGGCTATACCGTCGCGGCGTCCGGTACCACGCTGCGGATCAGCCGTCGCGCCGCGCCCGCCGGACCCGCCCCCGCCGCGCAATGAGCCAGATCAGCCTGCCCTTCGACTGGCATGGCGATGCGCGCGACGGGGATTTCCTGGTCAGCGAGGCCAATGCCCAGGCCGTCACCCATCTGGAACGCTGGCGCGACTGGCCGCTGTCGGTCAGCGTCCTGACCGGCCCGCCGCGATCGGGGCGCTCGACGCTCGCCCGCCATTTCGCGCGCTTGAGCGGCGGCACCATCATCGACGAGGCGCAGGGGCAGGACGAACATCGCCTGTTCCACGCCTGGAACGCGGCGCAGACCGACCGGCGACCGCTGCTGATGGTGGGGCGCACTCCGCCCGCCAGCTGGACCGTCGCCTTGCCCGACCTGCGCTCCCGACTGGCGGCGGTGCCGCATGTCGCCATCACCGAACCCGACGAAGCGCTTGCCCGAGCGCTGATCGCCCGCGCCTTCGACCACGCCGGTGCGGGCTATGCCGCCGATCTGCCGGACTGGCTATTGCGCCGGATAGAGCGTAGCTATGGCGCGATCGACGCCGTCACCCGTCTGCTCGACGCGGCGGCGCTGTCATCTGGTCGTAAGATTTCCACCGCACTGGCGAAAGAGGCTCTGCAAGCTGCCGGATTTCTGCCTATAGTGCCGCCCGATCCTTCCACCGCCAACCGCGAGTAATCCGTGGCCGAAGCCGATCCCACACCCAGCCTGTCGCTGCACAGCGAACGCTATTTCAACCGCGAACTCTCCTGGCTCGCTTTCAACCAGCGGGTGCTGGAAGAAGCGATGAACCGCGCCCATCCGCTGCTGGAACGGCTGCGCTTCCTGTCCATCTCCGGCGCGAACCTGGACGAATTTTTCTCCGTCCGCGTCGCGGGGCTCAAAGGGCAGCAGTTGCAGGATGTCGACCTGCGCTCGGTCGACGGGTTGACCGCCGGGCAGCAACTCGCCGCGATCGCCGCCGAAACCGCCCGGCTGATGGCGGCGCAGCAAAAGGTCTGGGGCATATTGCACGGCGAGCTGGGGCAGGTCGGCATCGAAGTCATCGGCCCGTCCAGCCCCATGGACCCCTTGTGCGAAGCCTGGCTGCGCGACCATTTCCTGACGCAAATCTTCCCGATCCTGACGCCCCAGGCGCTTGATCCGGCGCATCCCTTCCCCTTCATCCCCAATCAGGGGCTGTCGATCGTCTTCGACCTGCAACGCCTGTCGGACAAGCAGCCGATCCGCGAACTGGTGATGATCCCCGCGACGCTTGACCGCTTCGTGCGCGTGCCGGGGCCAACGGCCCGCTATATCGCGCTGGAAGCGGTGGTGCGGCGCTTTTCGGGCGATCTCTTCCCCGGCTATCAGGTGCGCAACAGCGGCGTGTTCCGCATCATCCGCGACAGCGACATCGAAATCGAGGAAGAGGCCGAGGATCTGGTTCGCCACTTCCGCAGCGCGATCAAGCGCCGCCGTCGTGGCCGCGTGATCCGCATGGAAATCGAAGAGCGTATCCCCGAACCGGTCGAGGAAATGCTGCAGGACATGATCCAGGGGCATGAGGCGATCATCGCCGAGGTCGAAGGATTTGTCGGCATCGGCGACCTGTCCGGCATCGTTGACGAGGACCGGCCCGACCTCAAATTCGAGCCCTATGCGCCCCGCTTCCCCGAACGCATCCGCGAATATGGCGGCGATTGCTTCGCCGCGATCCGTGCCAAGGACATTGTCGTCCACCACCCCTATGAAGCGTTCGACGTCGTCGTCTCCTTCCTGAAACAGGCGGCGATCGACCCCGATGTGGTGGCGATCAAGCAGACGCTCTATCGCGCGGGCAAACAGTCGGCGATCATCCGCGCGCTGATCGACGCGGCGGAGGCGGGCAAGTCCGTGACCGCCGTGGTGGAGTTGAAAGCCCGTTTCGACGAGGAACAGAATATCCTGTGGGCCGATGCGCTGGAACGCGCCGGGGTGCAGGTCGTCTATGGCTTCATCGACTGGAAGACCCACGCCAAGATTTCGATGGTGATCCGGCGCGAGGGCGAGCAGTTTCGCAGCTACTGCCATTTCGGCACGGGCAATTATCACCCGATCACTGCGCGCATCTACACGGACCTCAGCTTCTTCACCGCCGACCCGGCCTATAGCCGCGATGCCGCCGCGCTGTTCAACTATATCACAGGCTATGTCGAACCCAAGCGGCTGGAAAAGCTGGTCATGTCGCCACGCGACCTGCGCGACCGCCTGTGCCAGCTGATCGATGACGAGATCGAGCATTGCCGTGCCGGCCGACCCGGCAATATCTGGGCGAAGATGAACAGCCTGGTCGACCCGGCGATCATCGAAAAACTCTATGCCGCCAGCAATGCGGGCGTTCAGATCGACCTGATCGTGCGCGGCATATGCTGCCTGCGTCCCGGCGTTCCGGGCATGTCGGAAAATATCCGGGTGAAATCGGTCGTCGGCCGCTTCCTGGAACATAGCCGCATCGCCGTGTTCGGCAATGGCAAGGCGCTGCCCAATAATGGCGCGAAAGTCTATATCAGCTCGGCCGACTGGATGCAGCGCAACTTCGACCGGCGCGTCGAATTCATGGCCCCGATCGAAAATCCCACCGTCCATGACCAGATTCTCGACCAGGTGATGGTCGCCAACCTCATCGACACCGAACAAAGCTGGGAACTCGATAGCGATGGCCATTATGCGCGCGTCGATGCGGGCGAAAAGCCGTTCAACCTGCACCGCTATTTCATGACCAACCCGTCGCTGTCCGGGCGCGGCGCCGCGCTCGACAATGAAGCGGTGCCGACCCTGCGCCTGCGCGGGCGGGTTTGACCCTCATGAACTCGATGCTCAGCCGGGTCCGCGCCGCTGCCCAGACCATGGCGACCTCGCCCCAGCCAGCCACTGCGCGCACGGCGATCATCGACATCGGTTCCAACAGCGTGCGCCTCGTCGTCTATGACGGCCCACGGCGGCTGCCCTTCATCCTGTTCAATGAAAAGGTGATGGCGGGGCTGGGCGCCTCGCTCGCCCGGACCGGCCGGATCGAGGAAGAGCCGATGGAGCGCGGCCTGCGCGCGATCGGCCGCTTCGCCCATCTGTGCCAGGATATGAAGGTCGCCCATATCCGCTGCGTCGCCACGGCGGCGGTGCGCGATGCGACCAATGGCGATGAATTTATCGCCCGTGCCGCCGCCATGGGCCTGACCGTCGAAATATTGACCGGCGCGCAGGAAGCGATCGGCGCGGCCATGGGCGTGCTGTCGGGTATTCCGGGCGCAGACGGCATCGTCGGCGATCTGGGCGGCGGCAGCCTGGAACTGGCGCGGATTCGCGACGGCGCGGTCGAACAGACGATATCGCTGCCCTTGGGCGTCCTGCGCCTGCCCGCCATCCGCGCCAAGGGACCGGGCGCGCTGGAACGGCGGGTCAAGGGGATGATGGAGAAAGCGGGCTGGCAGCCCGAACCCGACCTGCCTTTCTACTTAGTCGGCGGATCGTGGCGTGCCTTGGCACGGTTCGACATGCAATTGACCAATTTCCCGCTGCCCGTCGTCCATCAATATGAGATGACCGCCGCGCGCGCCGAACAATTGACCCGCATCGTCTCGCATGTCGGCCGCGCCCGGCTCAAAAGCATCCCGGCGATGAGCGGATCGCGTATCCCGACCCTGCCCAACGCCGCTGCCCTGCTGTCGGTCGTCGTGCGGCAGTTACGGTCGAGCCGCCTGATAGTGTCGGCCTATGGCCTGCGCGAAGGGCTGCTCTACGAAGATCTGCCCGCCGATATTCGGCAGGATGACCCCCTGCTGGTCGCGGCTGAAGCGGAAGGCGAGGCCCAGTCGCGCTTCCGCGGCCATGGCGACCGCATCGAACGCTGGATCGCGCCGCTCTTTCTGGACGACAGCGCCGATCTGCGCCGCATCCGCCGCGCCGCCTGCCTGCTCGCCGATGTCGGCTGGCGCGCCAACCCCGATTTCCGCGCCGAACGCGGGGTGGAGATCGCGCTGCACAGCAATTGGGTCGGCATTACCGCAGCGGAACGCGCCATGCTGGCGCAGGCGCTCCACAGCAATTTCGGCGGCGGCCTGTCCACCCCGCTCGGCGTCGAACAACTCGCTTCGCCCGAAGCGCTACACCACGCCGCGCTATGGGGCCTCGCGATCCGCCTCGCACAGCGTCTATCGGGCGGTGTCGAAGGGCCATTGAACCTATCGCGGCTGGCGCGCGAAGGCGACCTGCTCACTTTGTCGCTGCAAAAGGACGATGCGGACCTGTTCGGCGAAGCCGTCGAACGCCGCTTGCGCCATCTGGCCCAGGCCATGAGCGTCAAATATCAACTGACCGCCTGACCCGCGCTATCTTTCCCACGTCCGCAAATCTAGCTAAAGGCTGACGATGACCACCTCTCCCGCGCTGATCAGCCGCTCGCTCTTTTCCTTCGCGATCTTTTATGGTGGCATGGTCTGCATCGCGGGCGTGCTGGGTAACAAGCAGGTGACGTTGGGGCCGATTTCGGCGCTTGGCCCTATGGTTGGCTTGGGACCGTTGGCGGTCGAGGCGGGCATCTTCGCCTTTCTGCTGCTGGTGACGATTTCCAGCGCGGTGGCCGAATTGCATGGCCGCGCGGTCGCCAACCGGCTGGTGCAGATCGGCTTTCTCCCGCTCATCGCCTCGATCCT
The DNA here is from genome assembly GCF_032227065.1 of Sphingobium sp. SA2. Lineage (NCBI taxonomy): Bacteria > Pseudomonadati > Pseudomonadota > Alphaproteobacteria > Sphingomonadales > Sphingobiaceae > Sphingobium > Sphingobium sp. SA2. The sequence goes on along the minus strand of NZ_JAPMXX010000006.1, from coordinate 1,230,646 downwards.
GCTGTCGATCATCGTCCTGTCGGTGCCCGCGGCGGGCGACATGGACCCGGCCCGTGCCGAAGCCTTTGCCATGATGATGGGCGGCACGCCGCGTATCTGGCTCGGCGGCATCATCGCCTATGGCATTTCGCAGACGCTCAACGTCACTTTGTTCGCGGCGCTCAAGGGGCAGGAGGGCAGCCGGATGCTCTGGCTCCGCGCCGCCGTCGCCAGCATCCTCTCGCAGATCGTCGATACGCTGCTGTTCGTCTCGATCGCCTTTTACGGCATCTTCCCGATCGGCGAACTGCTGCTGGGCCAGATGCTGGCCAAGGTCGTGCTGTCCGCGCTGCTCGTCCCGCCGGTCATCTATCTGCTGGTGGGCCTCGGACGGCGGCTCGATCGCGCATGACCCGAAGCCAAAGTGCGTCGCTCCTGCCGGGCAGGGTTATGCAACGCACTTCAGTTTCGGATTACAGGAATTGGCCGATTATTTCCTCATACGCTGGGCTTGCTCGATCAAGTCCTTGCCCGGCTGCAATTCGGGTGCCTTGAGCCTACCGACTGCCATGATCGGTTGCAGCATCGGCTTTGCGCCACCTGTCGCCCGCAGGTTCATACCATTGAACCGCCAACTCAGCATCGGCGTCTGACAGTCGATCGGGCGCAAGCGCCACCGGTCGTGGCTCCATTCGAACATGTAGAAGGAGAAGGCCATCATGTAGCGGCGGCCATCGGGTACCATGTGGAAATTGGGCGGTGCGGTCCAGCCAGATGCCTGATCATGGAATTCGTTATTGTCATGCCAGGTTGTGGAATTGGTCCACCACGCGCTGATATAGACGGGCGCGCGCACCGTCGTACCAGCGGCGAAATCCGCGATCGTAGGCGGCCAGTTGTTCCAGGCTGGATGGGTAGAATAGTTGACGGCGATGGTCGATGGCGCGTCCGTTCGCATTTCCGCCGCCATGACGACCGCCTGGGGGGTCCAGCCCGGCACTGCCAAGGCGCTGGCGGCATAGGGCGCCCACAGCGTCATTTGCGCATTGAACGCCGCATTGGGCGTGTAGCTCAGACCGTAATGCTGGTTTGAATTTTCGCCAGGAAGCTGATGGAAGGCGAAGCTGGTCCCCAGATAGGCTTTGTTCGCGATCACCGGCGGGCAGCAGTCAGGTCGCTCCGGGCCAGCCGGGCCTCTTGGCATTTGCATCGGCATGCCGATAGCCTTGGCCGATCGATTAGCCGGATCGCTCGCTTCGCATGTCTCACACGGCCGCTCCTGCTGAGCGAGCGCGTTTGAGGCCATCAATGCGGAACCCATAAGAATTAGCGAAGTAAATGCTGCACCGCGATAAGGGTATGACATGGCTCTCTCCCACTATTTTCAATTATCCGGCCCTTCAGAGAACCTCCGGCATCTTCATGGTAAAGATAAGAAAATAGAGAGGTGTCAGTCAAAGGCAGGCATTTTTGGATTCATCGAGAACAAGGCACAGTGACGGAAGATCAATCAACACAAAGATACTCTTTGTAAGATCCCCCTATGGTTAATGTTATAGTAATTTTAAAAGATACGATAGCGAAATTATTCGGTCACGGCATGGCTGAGCTGGTGGGCCTTGGTCGGCGGCTCGATCGCGCCTGAGGGGTGACACTTTGATTAGTTGGCTAACTAATCAAAATCGAAAAACACGCGACCCTTGTCCGGGTCGCTGTACGGTCCCGGCCTTGCGATACCCCCGCTTAGGGCTTATGCGCCCGCGCATGAACAGCAATCACGCCCCCGATCCCGCGCTCCTCGCCAAGGCCGAAACCCTGGTCGAAGCACTGCCCTATATGCAGCGCTATGCGGGCAAGACCTTCGTCGTCAAATATGGCGGCCACGCCATGGGCGACCCCGAAGCGGCGCGTGATTTCGCCGAGGATGTCGTGCTGATGAAGGCGGTCGGCATCAATGTCGTCGTCGTCCATGGCGGCGGACCACAGATCGGCGCGATGCTCAAGAAATTGGGCGTCGAATCGGAGTTCGTCGGCGGCCTGCGCGTCACTGATGCGGAAACCGCCAAGATCGCCGAAATGGTGCTGGCCGGTTCCATCAACAAGGAAATCGTCGGCTGGATCGCCGGGGCCGGTGGCCGGGCGGTCGGCATTTCGGGCAAGGACGGCAATCTCATCATCTGCGAAAAAGTGCTGGGCAAGCGCGAGGCCGACCCCAATTCGGGGATTGAGCGCAATGTCGACCTGGGCTTCGTTGGCGATCCCGTGAAGGTCGACCGCCGCATCCTCGACACGCTGACGCAGGACGGCATCATCCCCGTCGTCGCCCCCGTTGGCATCGGCGCGGATGGCCATACCTATAACGTCAATGCCGACACGATGGCGGGCGCGATCGCCGCCGAGCTCGGCGCATCGCGCTTCTTCTTGCTGACCGACGTCGCGGGCGTGCTGGACAAGGATAAGAACCTCCTGACCGACCTCGATCCGCAGGGGATCGAAGTCCTGCAACAGGACGGCACGATCAGTGGCGGCATGATCCCCAAGCTCGAAACCTGCGTCCGCGCGGTCGAGGGCGGGGTGGACGCCGCCGTCATCCTCGACGGTCGGGTACCCCACGCGATGCTGCTGGAAATCTTCACCCGCCGCGGCGCAGGCACGCTGATCCGGCGCTAAGGGCGCGTGCTGCCGCTTGTGGACGGCCTGCCGCCTGCGCTAAAGCATAGACCGAAGAACCCGCCCCCGTGGCGGGTGACCAGCGGAGAACGATAGCTTGTACGAACTTCTGAACGCCCTCAACGGCATCGTCTATATCGTGCTGGAAGCGGTGTGGTGGATCATCATCGTCCAGGCGGTGCTGAGCTGGCTGATCGCCTTCAACGTCATCAACACCTCCAACGAATATGTGCGCAACGGCCTCTACGCGCTCGATCGCATGACCGAGCCGCTCTACCGCCCGGTGCGTAAGGTGTTGCCGGATCTGGGCGCGCTCGACCTGTCGCCGATGGTCGTACTGCTCGCGGTCATCATCCTGCAGGGGCCGGTGCGCGAAAATCTGTTCGGGGCGCTGATGCGCGCGACGATCTGACCGCGGTCTGGTCGCTGGCGGGCGACGATCTGCTGCTCGCCGTCCGGCTGACGCCGGGCGCTAAGAAGGATGCGATCGGCGGCGGCTGGACAGACGAGAAGGGTGCGGCGTGGCTATCAGCCCGCGTGCGCGCCATACCCGAAAAGGGCCGCGCCAATGGCGCGCTGATCGCGCTGCTGGCCAAGGCGCTCGATTGGCCCAAAAGCGCGATTTTACTGGAATCGGGCGACACCAACCGGCTAAAGCGGCTGCGAATACGGGATGGGGCGAATGCTGCGGCGCGCCTCACCACCATCATCGACATATGGGTGCAAGCGACATGACCATCGGCAAGATCATCGACGGCAAGGCTTATGCGGCGGGGCTGCGCGACACGGTGGCCGAGGGCGTCGCCGTCTTCGCCGCACAGGCGGGGCGCAAGCCCGGCCTCGCCGTCGTGCTGGTCGGCGAAGACCCGGCCAGCAGCGTCTACGTCCGCTCCAAGGGCAAGCTGACCGTCGCGGTCGGCATGGAAAGCTATGAATTCAAACGCCCGGTTACCATCGGCCAGGACGACCTGCTCGACCTGATCGCGGAACTCAATCAGGACGACCGCATCGACGGCATCCTCGTTCAGTTGCCCTTGCCCGACCATATCGACGAAGCCAGCGTCATCGCCGCGATCGACCCGGCCAAGGATGTCGATGGCTTCCATGTCGTCAATGCCGGCCGTCTGGCGACCGGGCAGGAGGCGCTGGTCCCCTGCACGCCGATGGGCTGCATCATGCTGCTGAAGGATGAACTGGGCGACCTGTCGGGGCTGGAGGCGGTCGTGGTCGGCCGCTCCAATATCGTCGGCAAGCCGATGGCGCAGTTGCTGCTTGCCGAAAGCTGCACCGTGACCATCGCGCATAGCCGTACCCGCGACCTTGCCAGCATCGTCCACCGCGCCGACATCGTCGTTGCCGCCGTCGGCCGGGCCGAAATGGTCAAGGGCGAATGGATCAAGCCTGGCGCCACTGTGATCGACGTCGGCATCAACCGCGTGACTGATACCGAGGATGGCAAGAGCCGGATCGTCGGCGACGTCGCCACCGCCGAAGCGCTCGCCCATGTCCGCGCGATCACGCCCGTCCCCGGCGGCGTCGGCCCGATGACGATCGCGGTGCTGCTGCGCAACACGCTGGTCGCGGCCCATGCCCGCGCGGGGCTGCCCAAGCCGGAGGGCTTGTGAGGGCGCGCGCCGCCCTCCTGACGCTCAGCGCGCTGGCGCTGCTCGCGGTGCCGGTCTCCGCCCGCCCGCCGCTGCGCTTTCAGCCCGACCCCAGTTCGGTCATCGCCGCCGAAATCGCCTTCAACCGGCTGGCCAAGCAAAAGGGGCAATGGACCGCCTTTCGCGACGCCGCCGCCGATGACGCGGTGATGGTCGTGCCGCAGCGTGTAGTAGCAAAGGACTGGCTGAAGGGCCGTGCCGACCCGCCCGCGCCGATGAATTGGTCCCCCTCGATCGTCTATGTCGGCTGCGATGGTGGCCTCGCCGCCAGTACCGGCAACTGGACCGCCACGGACGGATCGGTCGGCTATTTCACCACCATCTGGCGGCGCGACAAGAAGGGCAGGTGGGAATGGATCTTCGATCATCGCGCCCCGCTCGCCAGCCCCCGCGCCGCGCCTGAATTTCTGACCGGCAAGGTCGCGACCTGCAAGCGGCCGCCGCGTGCCGGGGGGCCACCGCCGGGGGGGAAGACGGGCAAGAACGACCTGCCGCCACCGCCCGACGACAGCCTGCTCTGGAGCGCTGACGTCGCCGCCGATGGCAGCCGCACCGTCAATGTGCAAATATGGAATGGCAGCAGCTATGATGTCGTCATCGCGGACAGGGTAGGGGCCGGAACATGATCGAATTATTCCTGTCGGCCTTCGTCACCCTGTTCGTGGTGATCGACCCGCCCGGCTGCGCGCCCATTTATGCCAGCCTGACCGGCGAGGCGAGCGCCGCCGAACGGCGCGCCATGGCGATCCGCGCAGTCGGCATCGCGGCCGCCATCCTGCTGGTCTTCGCTTTGTGGGGCAAGCAACTGCTCGGCGTGCTGGGCATCGAACTCGATAGTTTCCGCATCGCGGGCGGCATCATGCTGTTCATGATCGCCATGGACATGGTCTTCGAAAAACGCACCCAGCGGCGCGAGGACCGAGCGCAGAAGCTCACCGACGAAGAACCCCATGTCGAGGATGTGTCGGTCTTTCCGATGGCCATGCCGATGATCGCCGGGCCGGGATCGATCGCCACGGTGATGCTCTTGATGTCGCGCGCCCACGATCTGACCGAGCGGATGGTGGTGCTGGGCGCTGTGCTGTTGACGCTAGCGCTGATGCTCGGCGCGCTGCTCGCGGCGGGCCCGCTCATGGCACTGCTCGGCCGCAAGATCGAAGCCGTCATCACGCGCCTGCTCGGCGTCCTGCTGGCGGCGCTTGCCGCCCAATTCGTAATCGACGGCCTGAAAGCAAGTTTCTAAAAATTCCTCTCCGGTCAGAGGAGGATTTTAGTTCATGCGGCCTGGCGCTTGGATCGCCCTATCCCACCGGTGCCCCTTCGACAGCGTGAAAGGCGATGCGGAGGGCTTCGGCTAGGCTTCGGACTTCCAGTTTCTGCATCAGGTTGGCGCGGTGGATTTCGACGGTGCGGGGGCTGATGCCCAGGTCATAGGCGATGGTCTTGTTGGGTAGGCCTTCGACCAGCCCGTCCAGCACTTCGCGTTCGCGGTCGGTCAGGATGTTGAGGCGGGCCTGCGCCTCCTGCGCCCGCGCGCCGACCCCGCGCGTGGCGATCGATTGTTTGCGGGCCGATTCGATGCAGGCGAGCAGGGTCGCTTTTTCGAAAGGCTTTTCGATGAAATCGCTCGCCCCCGCCTTCATCGCCGCGACAGCCATGTCGATGTCGCCATGGCCGGTCATGATGATGACCGGCAGCATGATGCCGCGCGCGCGCAGTTCGCGCTGCACCTCCAGCCCGTCTATGTCGGGCATCCGCACGTCGAGCAGGACGCAACCCTGCGGCAGCGTCGCAGCAGCCTTCAGGAAGGGCAGTCCGCCTTCGAAGACTTGCACGCCAAAGCCGCTGGTCTTGAGCAGGAAGGAGAGCGAGCGGCGGATCGCGTCGTCATCATCCACGACATAGAGGGGATAGGGTTCGCTCATGATAGGTCGTCCGCCCGGTCCAAAGTGAAATGAAAGGCGGTGCCGCCCCATTGCGAGGGCGTGGCCCAGATGCGCCCGCCATGGCCTTCGACGATCGTCTGGCTGATCGACAGGCCGACCCCCATACCATTGGCCTTGGTGGTGGTGAAGGGGGTGAAGAGCGTGCGCGACATGCCGGGGTCAAGGCCGGGGCCGCTGTCGGCGACGACCACCTCCACCTTGCCATCGTCGGCGGGCGCGGCGGTGAGGCGCAGGATGCGGGCCGGGCTGTCCTGCATCGCGTCCACCGCATTGCGGACGAGGTTGATGATCACCTGCTGCAACTGCACGCGATTGGCCAGCACCAGATCGACGTGGCGGTCGACCTGCACGTCCATGTCGATGCCCCGGCTGTCGGTGCCGATGAAGGCCAGCGCTGCGCCTTCGGCCAGCAGGCTGCGCAGCGGTTCGGGCTGGCGCAGGGTTTCGCCGCGCTTGATGAACTCCCGCAGCGAGCGAATGATCTCGCCCGCGCGCAGGGCCTGGTGCGCACTTTCGTCCATCGCTTCGCCCAGCATGGCGCGGTCAATGTCGCCGGGGGCGGCGAGCAGGTCGCGGCCTGCCTCCATATAATTGGCGATGGCGGTCAAGGGCTGGTTGAGTTCATGCGCCAGCGCGGAGGCGAGCGTGCCCATCGCGGTCACCCGCCCCGCATGGGCGAGTTCAGCCTGCAAGTCGGCGACGCGCCGTTCGGCCTGTTGCCGTTCGGTCAGGTCGCGGATGAAGCCGGTAAAGAGGCGCTGGCCCTGATCATTCACTTCCCCCACCGACAATTCGATGGGAAAGGTCGACCCGTCGCGCCGCCGCGCGGCGGTCAGGCGGCCGATGCCGATGATCCGCCTTTCGCCCGTGTCGATATAATGGCCGATATAACCGTCATGCCGCTCGCGATCAGGCGAGGGCATCAGCATCGAGATATTCTCGCCCAGCACGTCGGCTTCGCTATATTGGAACATGCGTTGCGCCGCGGCGCTGAACGACACGATGCGCCCGCGCATGTCGATGACGATCAGCGCATCGGGAATGGTCGCCAGGATGGACCCCAGCAAAGCCTGTTCCAGACTGTGCGCGTCAGTCAGCGCATCGCTATCATCATCCGCTACAGCCATGCGCCGACCATGACCCTCTTTCAGTGCGCCAGCAAGAGGGGCACACGCGTATCGCGCAGCATGGCGCGGGTGACGCCGCCGAACACCAGTTCGCGCCAGCGGCTGTGGCCGAATGCGCCCATGACCACCCAGTCCGCCGCCAGCGTGCCGATCGCCTCTTGCAGGGCCGCGTCCACCGCCCGGCCCTTGCGCGGCCAGCTATGCAGTTGCGCCTTGATGCCGTGGCGGGCGAGATATTCGGGTGCGGCGGTCGAGGGAAATTCCGCCTTGTCGGCTTCCTCGACGGACACGATCTCCACCGCCTGCGCCCGTTGCAACAGCGGAACGGCAGCGCGCAGGGCGGCACAGGATTCGGGCGACCCGTCCCAGGCGACCAGCGCGGTGCCGGTAACGGCAAAGCCCTTGCATGCCTGCGGCACGGCGAGCACGGGCGTCCGTCCGCCCAGCGCCAGGTCGGCGACGATCGGCAAGGGATCGGACAGGTGAACCCGCCCGCCTTCGGGCAGGGTCGCGACGATCGCGTCGCTCAGCCGCGCGGCGGAGAGCAGGCCCGCGACGCTGTCGCCGTCGATCTGCCGCCAGTCCCAGGCGATATCCTCCTGCCCCAACCGCGCCTCCATCTTGGTGCGATAGGCTTCGTCAATCTCATGCAGTTCGGCCGCGATCGAGGGGGCATAGCCCGCGCCGCCATAGACGTCGGCCGCGACCAAATCGGGCAGCGGCGTCACTTGGACGCAATGGACATGGGCATCGCAGGCGCGGGCGAGGTCGCAGGCGGCCTGCAGGCGGCTGTCCGCGCCGACATCATCATGAATATGCAGCAGGATCGATTTCATCGCACGTCTCCCGGCAGGGTTTATCGCCCCTTGATGGCTAGGCGTCCCCCGGCGCGCGCACCATCAGGGATAGTCCTTATAGAATTTTCTGCGCCTAAATCCGATTCACTCCAGCATGACGTGGACCACGATACGCCTGGAACTGGCCAGCTCTCCTGCTTTTCCCAAGGGGTCAGTGGCGCGCAGCTATGTGCTGCGGTTGCCGCTGGGAGAGGATGGCGTGATCGACGAACCAGCCTATCGCGCCCATCCTGAACTGGCGACGGTGCGGCGTTTCTGGCCCAACGAACCCGACCGGCACGGCAGCCTGTTGCGCACGGCCGAAGGCTGGGCGCTGGCCTATGCGCCGGGCAAGGAGGATGACGAACGGCTGTTCCGGCTGGACGCGCAAGCGATCCGGGCGGGCAATATGATCACCCTGATCGAACCCGATGGCGCTGCCCTGCCCTTCCTGGTGAAAGCGTTGGCGGCGGCCTGAATGCAAAAGGATATTATCTGATGATCGCGCTTGAAACCCGGTACGGCTTTCCCTTCACGGTGCGCCCGGCCACCCATGACGATGAGGTCGCACTCGCCGCCTTCTTCGACGAAGTGTCCGACGAGGACCGGCGCTTCCGCTTTCTAAGCGCGGTGCGTCATGTCAGCCCGGCGCAACTGCATGACATTACCGCGTTCGAGCATCACCGGCATGAAACGGTGTTGGCATTCGAGCCGGGCGGCGCGACGATCATCGCGGCGGCGACGCTGGCGGCTGACAAGGCGGGCGACATTGGCGAGGTCGCCATTTCGATCCTGCCCGAACTCAAGGGCAAGGGGATTGGCTGGACCCTGCTCGACCATATGGCGCAGGAAGCGCGGCATTGGGGCATCAAGAAGCTCCAGTCGATCGAGAGCCGCGACAATCATGCCGCGATCTCGCTGGAGCGGGAAATGGGCTTTACCGCCCGCGCGGTCGAGGGCGACCCGGCGCTGATGCTGCTGGAGCGCTGCTTCTAGCCCGCTTCGAGCGCCGCGCCCGCTTCCATCCACACTTCTTCGGCGGCGGCGAGTTTCTTTTCGATCGCGGCGCGCTGGACCATCAGGTCGCTGGTCTTGGCCGTTGCCTTGGCGGGGTTGGCGAGCGCGGCGTCGATGCGGGTGCGTTCGGCGGCGAGCGCGGTCATTTCGCGTTCGGCCTTGTTGACCGCGTTCTTGAGCAGCTTCTGCTTTTCGCGCCATTCGGCGGCGGCTTTCTTGTCGGCCTTGCGATCGACCTTGGGCGCGTCGCCGCTGCTGCTGTTGCCGTCGGCCTTGCGCAGGATGATGTCGGTATAATCGTCAAGGCTGCCGTCGAACGGCTGGGCCGTGCCATTGTCGACCAGCACCAGCCGGTCGGCGACCAGTTCGATCATGTGGCGGTCATGGCTGACGATCACCACGGCGCCCGAATAGTCATTGAGTGCCTGGACCAGGGCTTCGCGGCTGTCGACGTCCAGATGGTTGGTCGGTTCGTCGAGGATCAGCATGTGCGGGGCGTCGCGGGTGATGAGGGCGAGCGCCAGGCGGGCGCGCTCGCCGCCGGACATGGAGCCGACCTTCTGCACCGCGCGCTCGCCGGAAAAGCCGAAGCGGCCAAGTTGGGCACGGACGGCACCGGGGGTCGCGCCCTTCATGACACGGGTCATATGTTCGAGCGGCGTGTCGGTGACGTCCAGTTCTTCCACCTGATATTGGGTGAAATAGCCGACATTCATCTTGGGGCTGCTGGCCATTTCGCCTTCCATCGGCGCGAGTTGCGCGGCGATGAGGCGGGCCAGCGTCGTCTTGCCGTTACCGTTGCGGCCCAGCAGCGCGATCCGGTCATCCGGGTCGATGCGCATGTTGATGCGCTTCAAGATCGGCGTGTCGCCATAGCCGACCGAGGCCATGTCCATGGTGATGAGCGGCGGGCGTAGTTCCGCAGGGCTGGGGAAACCGAAATGCAGCGTCGGATCTTCGATGGCGGCGGCGATCGGCTGCATCCGGGCCAGCGCCTTGGCACGGGACTGGGCCTGTTTCGCGGTCGAGGCGCGGGCGGAGTTGCGGGCGACATACTCCTGCAACTTCTCGCGCTCGGCCTGCTGCTTGGTGCGGGCCGATTCGAGCTGGGCCAGCCGTTCGGCGCGCTGCCGTTCGAAGGCGTCATAGCCGCCGGGATAGAGGGTGACCTTCCCGCCTTCGAGATGGAGGATATAGTCGACCACATTGTTGAGCAGGTCGCGTTCATGGCTGATGATGACCACGGTGCCGCGATAGGCTTTGAGGAAATTTTCGAGCCAGAGCGTCGCTTCGAGATCGAGATGGTTCGAGGGTTCGTCTAGCAGCAGCAGGTCGGGGTTGGAAAAGAGCAGGGAAGCGAGCGCCACGCGCATCTTCCAGCCGCCCGAATAGCTGTCGAGCGGGCGGCCCTGCATTTCCTCGTCAAAGCCAAGGCCCACCAGGATGCGGGCGGCGCGGGCGGGCGCGGTGTAAGCGTCGATCGTCGTCAGCCGCTCATAGATATGGCCGAGGCGGTCGGGATCTTGCGTATGCTCCGCCTCTTCCATCAGCGCGGCGCGTTCCTTGTCCGCCTCCAGCACGGTTTCGAACGGGGTCGCGGTGCCAGACGGGGCTTCCTGCGCGATATAGCCAAGGCGCGTGTCGCGCGGCATGTCGCAACTGCCTTCGTCCGGGTCGAGCTGGCCGATCATCACCTTCATCAGCGTGGACTTGCCAGCGCCATTGCGGCCGATGAGGCCGACGCGCGACCGGGGCGGCAGCGCGGCGGCGGCACGGTCAAGGATGATGCGGCCGCCCAGGCGCACGGTGATGGCATTCAGATTAAGCATGGCGCGCCCCTAGCATGGGCGTGCGGTGCAGCAAAGGCAGGAAGCGGCGTTTTGCAAGGGCGCGGCTGGTTGCGGGTATACAGTGTCGTGGCCGACGCAAAAGCGTGGGGACAGACGGGTGGCGCGAATTTCGCAATAGGCGAATTTTTGCGAAGTGGGTGGGTGCGGAGGACGGGCCGCAGGGTGGGGAGAGGCTGACGGGGAGAAAGAGCGTGGGGGGAGTGTGGCATGGGGTGGGGGATGTAGGACAGGGATTTTTGGCTGGTAGGGGATTGGTTGCTGCCAGGCACTTCGATTGCGGAAGCAGACCTTACCCGCCCCAAAATTTGAACTGCGCAAATTTGATCGGACGTCAAAGCTCGGTCATTATTTATCTGTCTCGATACCAAGCCATTGTTCGGTGTGCGTCCTTATGTCGATCCCGATCCTGTGATCATAGGCCAGCCACGCACTGGTCACGAGCATCGTCCAAAGTATGCTGAACAGCGATCCTACGAGGAAATATTCAGCAAAGTCGCGTTCGTCCATGTCTTTGAAACGCGCAACAGTCTTTAATGCGATCACTGCGGCAAGGATTTCCCAGCTATGGATGATGATGCCAAGAGCTAGAATTAAACGTTCGAAGACACCGATCCAGCGCCCCGCGCTATGCGTAGGCGTAGGGAGATTCGCTATCGCTTGCTTCAAGCCGGTGAGGTGGAAAATGCTCCGGCAGATTAGGTTGCCGACCCAAGTTAACAGTACCAGAGCTATGCTGGTGTAAAATAGTGCGTGCCCCATTTATCAGCCCCCGGCATTTGATAACGATGGTCAAGCTCGGCAAGAGCTTTGTAGATTGCATTCCATTGCATCACATAAAGGTCAAAATCACCAGCGCTTCGTACCTTGTAAACATTGTGCGCGCTGACATTGCGCGCGCGCGCTACTTCAGCGACAGAAGCGCCAGCCAGCAACTTGATAATGTCATCACGCTGGACCTCGGACCAGTCGCGCTCGATAGCGGTCACGCTTGCGCCGCTCGCTTCAAGCATAGTTTCGAGAAGTTCGTCTTGCTGAATGGAAAAACGATAGCGACTTGGAGACCGTTTCTCACCGAGGCGTTCGCGGGCGTCAGCAAAGCCTGGTCCCATCATGTTCCAGGCGCGCTCGCGATTGATTTGGGTCTTTAGTTCAATGCCACCGATCACGAATCGGCAGTCTATATTTTCCCGCATCAACTCAAAGCGGATCTCACGCGCTGCGTGAGCAGCAGCTACGAGCGAACTGAGTAATCCTTGGAATTCGTCACCAAGAGTTATCGTTAAAGGCGACATCATGTCCGCGCGGAGAGATTTGTTCTGACGATCAATCGCAGCATTGAATTGGGCATGGAGATTTTCAGGGTTCGTATGTCTTTCGCTACCTACGAGATCGCCCATGAGAACGGCAAAGGATGAAGTAGATTGAACCATATCACTTCAATGCCATTCAACCGAAATTGGGTCAATTATAATTTTATACCGCTTTGGGGGTAAAACAGAAATTACCCCAAAATTGGATTTTAGAATGACGAATACCAAGAGTGGCGCATATCCACCCCCCCCCTCACGCACTCGCGAAAAACTTCGTCCCCACGACGCCCACCACGATCAGCGCCATGAAAATCATCTGCACGCCGTTCACGCGGTCGCCGAAGAAGAGGATGCCGCCGATGATGACGCCGACGGCGCCAAGGCCGGTCCAGACGGCATAGGCGGTGCCGGCGGGGATGCCGCGCATGGCGAGGGCGAGGAGGCCCATGTTGAGGAAGCTGAGCGCGATCGGCACGATCGATGCCTGCCAGGTGGCGACCCCTGCGGCCCATTTGAGGCTCAAGGCCCAGCAGATTTCAGTGAACACGGCGATGCCGAGGATAAGCCACGCCATGGGCGCTTCCCTTTCGTCTCTCAGCGGGCTCGGTGGGAGGGCGCGCCAGCCGGAAACCCGGAAGAGGCCGCGCGCCGGGGCGCAACGCGCAAGGGTGGTGGACAGGGTTGGGTTCGAACCAACGTAGGGCGTAGCCCGGCAGATTTACAGTCTGCTGCCTTTAACCACTCGGCCACCTGTCCAGTACCCTGTGCGATGACAGAAAACTGCCTTTCATCGCGCCGGAGGCGGCTCAATGGCGAAACGAGGCTTGCCTGTCAATGGGTGGATGTGAAATGAGCGCAATCATGAAAAGAGGTCATCGCTCCGCCAAGCCCAAGGGCGCCTTCCCGCGCTTCTATGGGCGTCACGCCGTTATCGCGGCTCTCGCCAACCCCAATCGCGTCGTGCGCAAGATATGGGGCACGCGCGAAGCGCTGGCCCCGCTTGACCTGCCCCCGGTGCTGCCGATCGTCTATGCCGACGTCGCCGACATGGGCCGGATGGTCCCGTCGGACGCGCCGCACCAGGGCATCGTCGCCGAAGTCGAACCGCTGGACGATGTCTGGCTGGACGAAGTGCTGGAACAGGGCCGCGACGACAAGCGCCCGATCCTGGTGCTGGACCAGGTGACGGACCCGCACAATGTCGGCGCGATCCTGCGGTCGGCCGCGGCGTTCGACGCTTTGTGCATCGTCACGCAGGACCGGCATGCGCCGCCCGAATCGGGCGTGCTGGCGCGCGCGGCGTCGGGCGCGCTGGAAATCATGCCGTGGGTGCGGGTGGTGAACCTGGCGCGGGCGCTCGATGAGATTGCCGAGGCAGGCTATTGGCGCATCGGCCTGGATGGCGATGCGGATACGGTGCTGGGCGACGCCATCGGCGAATCGCGCGTGGCGCTGGTGCTGGGGGCCGAGGGCGAAGGCTTGCGGCACAACAGCATGGCGCATTGCGACATATTGGCGAAGCTGCCGATCAGTCCGCGGATGGAGAGTTTGAACGTCTCCAATGCGGCGGCGATCGCGCTCTATGCGGCGGCGAGTCGGTAGCAGAAAGGAAAGGGTGTCGCCCTGTTGATAGGGTGACACCCCTCCGTCTCCCCTTGCAGGGGAGGATTTTTTGAGATCAGTCTTCGGGGGCGATGGTGACGCGCAGACCGTCGAGCGCGTCGCTCAGCACGACCTGGCAGGACAGGCGGCTGGTGTCGTTGCGATGGTCGGAGCTGTCGAGCAGGTCGTTTTCATCCTCGGTCATCGCGGGCAGGACGTCCGCGAAGTCGGGATCGACATAGACGTGGCAGGTGGCGCAGGAGCAGCAACCGCCGCACAGGGCGAGCAATTCGTCAAAGCCGTTGTCACGGATGACTTCCATCACCGACAGGCCATTGTCGCCTTCGACAGCCTGTTCTTCGCCCGCACGGTTGACCACGATCAGTTTCGGCATCTATCCAGTCCCCTAGGAAATTATATCCGCTGCTCTGACGGAGGGACGGCCGGAAATCAAGCGCTGCTGAGGGAAACATCATGGTGACGACGGCGCAACAGCTGCGCGACAGCCTGGACGCGATCGCCGCCATCGAGCCGGGCTTCGCCGCCGCGCTGGCGCGGGCGGGCTATCCTGAGCCGCGGGTGCGGGAGCCGGGCTATGAGACGTTGCTGCGCACGATCGTCGGACAGCAGGTCAGCGTCGCGTCGGCAGGTGCGGTGTGGCGCAAGCTGGAGGCGGAACTGGGCGAAGGGTGCGCGCCGGACGTGCTGCTGGCGCGGGACTATGATGCGTTGCGCGCGTGCGGGCTGTCGCGGCAGAAGCAGGGCTATGCGCGGAGCCTGGCCGAAATGGTGGTTTCGGGCGCGCTGGACCTCCACGACCTGCCCGCCGATGACGAGGACGCGATTGCGCAACTGGTGCGGATCAAGGGGATCGGGCGCTGGTCGGCGGAAATCTATCTGTTGTTTGCCGAAGGGCGACCCGATATCTGGCCTGCGGGCGACCTGGCGGTGCAGATCGAGACCGGGCGGATATTGGGATTGCCCGAACGGCCGAGCGAGAAAGCGACCCGCGCTTTGGCCGACGCCTGGCGACCGCATCGCGGCGCGGCGGCGATCATGGCCTGGCACCATTATAACATCGAGGTATTATGACCAAGACACTGCCCCCCAAACTGCCGCATGCCCGCTACATTGTCCTGCACCATGATGGGGCGTGGAAGATCAATCTGAACAACAGCTATTATGGCCCGTTCGCGACCCAAGAGGCGGCGGTCGAGAGCGCGACGGCGACGGCGCGGCAGGCAAGCGAGGGCGGCTATCCGGCGTCGGTGCTGCTGATGAAGGGCACCGAGTTCGAGACGCTGTGGACCAGCGAGGCGGCGTGAGGCCTGTCCAATAGTGTAGTTTTCAAGGCTTTATCCGCCAGCGGGGGAACTGAATCCGCGCGCGGGACATTCCGTTG
The DNA here is from genome assembly GCF_032227065.1 of Sphingobium sp. SA2. Classification (NCBI taxonomy): domain Bacteria; kingdom Pseudomonadati; phylum Pseudomonadota; class Alphaproteobacteria; order Sphingomonadales; family Sphingobiaceae; genus Sphingobium; species Sphingobium sp. SA2. The sequence goes on along the minus strand of NZ_JAPMXX010000006.1, from coordinate 1,215,243 downwards.
ATCCAGGTTATATGGAAATGGGAATGAGCAAGAAGGTTCTGATCGTCGAGGACGAGATATTCGTCGCGCTGGAAATCGAGCAGATCGTCGAGGACGCCGGATTCGACGTCGGCGCGATCGCGGCCGACCGGGATGCCGCGTTGGCCTGCGCTGATTCGTGCGACATCGCGCTCGTCGATCTGAACCTGCGCGATGGACCGACGGGTCCGGCGATCGGCATGGAACTGGCCATGCAGCATGGCGTGCGGGTCATCTATGTGACCGCCAATCCCGCGCAGATCGGCCCGGCTTCGGTGGCGGCGCTGGGCGTCATCACCAAGCCGTTTCGCGCGCATAGCATCGTCGCCGCGCTGCAGCTGGCGGCAGAGGAAACGCCGGAACCCTGCGCCGCCGATATTGCGGGCTTTATTCCTTTCCTGCCGTCCGACTCATCGAACGGCGCGGAATCGAGAGGCTGATCGCAAGGCCCTCCGAGCGCCATTCGCGCTCGATTTTGCCACCCAGCTGCCGTTCGACGCTGAGCGTCATCAGGCGGCTGCCGAACCCGTCGGTGCTGGAAGGCGCCACGCTCGGCCCGCCCTCTTCACGCCAGTCGATGCGTACGTCATCGCCCTCCACGCTGACATGGAGAAGCACGCGTCCGTCCGGCACCGAGAGCGCGCCATATTTGGCGGCGTTGGTGGCGAGTTCGTGGAAGAGCAGCGCGAGCGGCGTCGCGGAACGGTCGTCGATCGCGGCATCGTCGCCCGACAGCAGGATGCGCGAACCGTCCGTGCCGCGATAGGGCGCGAAAATCTGTTTGAGGATACCCGACAGGCTGCCGACCCCCTGCCCCGGCTGCGGCGCGGATTCGGCGCTGTGCGGGCGCACGAAATCATGGGCGCGACCCAAGGCGAGGATGCGGTCGCGCAAGTCGTCGGCGACATCGCTGATCTGCGGATGCTGGCGCGCGGACAGGCCAATGAGGCCAGCGATGACCGAAAAGATGTTCTTGATCCGATGGGAGAGTTCGTGCGCGATCATCTCGCGCTCTTCCATCATCAATTTCTGTTCGTGAATGTCGGTGCAGGTGCCGATCCAGCGGGTGATCGTGCCTTCCGCATCGCGGATCGGCAAGGCGCGGCCCAGGGTCCAGCGATATTCGCCGCTATGGTGGCGCAGCCGATATTCGATCTCATAGGGTTCGCCGGTGACGAGGCTGGTGCGCCAGCGGCCCCAGGCGCGCTCCTGATCGTCGGGGTGGAAGACGCCGCTCCACCCGTCGCCATCGGTCGAGCCGGCAGGCGTGCCGGTATATTCGTACCAGCGCGCATTATAATAATCGTGAAAGCCATCGGGCAGCGTCGACCAGACCATTTGCGGCATGGTGTCGGCCAGCGTGTGGAACATGCGATCGCTGGTGGCGAGCGCCGCTGCGCTTTCATTCTGGAAGGTGATGATGTCGCGGTCGCGGCGACGCCCTTCCAGTTCGACCATTACCTGCCGCGCGAGCAGGACCATGCCCTGCCGCTGCATCGGTGTCAGGTCGGCGCGCGGCTTGGTATCGATGACGCATAGCGCGCCGAGCGGCACGCCATCGGCCCCGACCAGCGGTGCCCCGGCATAGAAGCGGATATGCGGCGGGCCAGTGACCAGCAGATTGTCGGCGAAGCGGTGATTCTGCGTCGCGTCGGGGACGACGAAAATGTCCGACCCCAGCATGGCGTGGGCGCAGAAGGAGACGTCGCGCGGGGTCTCCTCCGCATCCAGCCCGGTGCGGGCCAGGAAGCGCTGGCGCACATCCTCGACAATGCTGACCAGCGCGATCGGCGCGTCGCACAGCGTTGCCGCGAACTCCGTGATCTCGTCCAGATTGCGGAAACCACCGGCATCGAGATCGTAGAGCGCGAGCAGCGCGGCACGATCCGTCTCCAGGCCGCGGCCCTCAGCCATCGCTGACCCGTTCGATATCCGCGCCGACGGCGGACAATTTCTCTTCGAGCCGTTCATAGCCGCGATCGAGATGATAGACGCGGTTGACTTGGGTTTCGCCTTCGGCAGCGAGGCCCGCGAGAATGAGGCTCATCGAGGCGCGCAGGTCGGTCGCCATCACCGGCGCGCCGACGAGGCGGGGCACGCCGCGGACGACGGCCGTGCGGCCATTGACGGCGATGTCGGCCCCCATGCGCGCCAGTTCGGGCACATGCATGTAGCGGTTTTCGAAGATGGTTTCGGTCAGCACCGATGCGCCATCGGCCATGGTCAGCATCGCCATGAACTGCGCCTGCATGTCGGTCGGGAAGGCCGGGAAAGGTGCAGTGGAAAGGGTGAGCGGGCGCAGCTTGCCGTCCGAGGCGACGCGGATGCCGCCCTTATAGGGATCGACCTGCACGCCGGCCTCGCGCAGCGCGACGATGATGGCGTGCATGTCGTTTTCATTGGCCCCGGCGAGATCGAGTGAGCCCCCGGCGATGGCGACGGCGCAGGCATAGCTGCCCGCTTCGATCCGGTCGGGCATCACGCTGTAGGTCGCGCCATGCAGCCGTTCGCGGCCATGGATCACCAGCCGGTCGGTGCCCACGCCTTCGATATCGGCACCCATGGCGATCAGCAAGTTGCACAGATCGACGATTTCCGGTTCGCGCGCGGCATTGTCGAGGATGCAGGTGCCCTTGGCCAAGGATGCGGCCATCAGCGCATTTTCGGTCGCACCGACCGACACCACCGGGAAGGTGAAGTGACCGCCGGGCAGGCCGCCATCGGGCACGCTGGCACGGACATAGCCTGCGGTAATCTCCAGCACCGCGCCAAAGGCTTCGAGCGCCTTCAAATGCAGGTCGATCGGTCGGTTGCCGATGGCGCAGCCGCCCGGCAGCGAGACCCGCGCTTCGCCTGCACGGGCAAGCAAGGGGCCAAGCACCAGGATCGACGCGCGCATCTTGCGCACAATGTCATAGGGCGCTTCGGTCGAGGTGACGCGCCCTGCGCGCATGGTGAGGACGCGGCCGAAATCCTCCGGCCTTGCCCCCTCGATCATGGTCGAGACGCCCAACTGGTTCAGCAAGTGGCCGAAACTGTCGACATCGGCCAGGCGCGGCAGATTGCGCAGAGTTACCGGTTCGTCGGTCAACAAGGCGCAGGGCAGCAGCGTCAAAGCCGCATTTTTCGCGCCGGAAATGGGAAGGCGGCCGTTCAGTGCGTTGCCGCCGCGAATATCAATGCGGTCCATCGGACAGGGTTAATAGCGGCAAATGCGCGCCGCGCAAGGCGGACGCCGTAGCATTCGTCACCCATGCGCGGTGCGCGCGCAATATAACGGCAACATTCGTCGCCAGCTTGATCGAGTTTAGTGCGACGGGCGCAAATGCAGCCAAAAGGCGCTTGAGGCGTTCTGCCATCGTAACGAGAATTGGAAGAAGGTGTTATTGGTGGCAACGAGTTGTTTCGCCGCAAGGCTGGCCAAACAGGTGCCGCTGTCGGACGCGGAAAAGACGGCACTGGCACGGTTGGAGGAAAACCCCCGTAAGGTAAAGCGCGGGGCGATGGTTCAGCGTGTCAATGATACGGTGACAGAATTGTTCGTACTGCGCGAAGGCCGGATGATGAGCTTCGTCATCATGCCCGACGGCAGCCGTCAGATATTGCGCGTCTATTTTCCGGGCGACTTCATCGGGTCGGCCAGCACCATCTATAGCCGCGCGCCCGAATCGCTTATCGCGCTGACCGACGCGATTATTTGTCCGTTCGACAAGCATGCGCTGCGCCGACTGCTCGATGAATCCCCGCGTGTTGCCGCGCTGCTGTTCCTGCTGTCCAATGCGGAGCGCGTGGCGATGACCGACCGGCTCGCGTCGCTGGGGCGGACATCGGCCAAGGCGCGGGTCGCCGCCTTCCTGCTCGACATGTTCGATCGGCTGCGCGTCACCGACGATGCCATCACCGACAGTTTCGACCTGAAGCTGACGCAGGAGGAAATCGGCGATTCGATCGGCCTGACATCGGTGCATGTGAACCGTATGATCCGGCAGATGGAGGAGGAAGGGCTGATCAGCCGGACGAACGGCCGCATCACGCTGCGCGATCTGGCACGGCTGGAGGAAATCGGCCATTATACCAATCGGCAGAAGGATATGGACCTGGACTGGTTGCCGGTCGGATAGCGATCTGATCTTGATGCAGGCACTCTTCCTTCCGTTCGTGCTGAGTAGAGCCTGAGCCTGTCGAAGGCTCATATCGAAGCACCTGGCGGCTGCGCATGATCCTTCGATACGCCATTTCGACTTCGCTCAATGGCTACTCAGGACGAACGGTATTTTTTGAGAGGCTTAACCTTCTATTCCTGCCGTGGCGCGGGCGCGAAGCAGCGGTCGCAGCGGCGCCAGCAGGTGACGCCGGGCATGGCGACTGCTGGCTTGAGCTCGGGTTGCGGCGCAAGGCGGGCGAGGATGTCGGGCGACAGGCCTTCCGGCGCGGCGCGATTATGACACATCAGGCAGTTTTGCACATATTTGGCGCGGGTCAGGCCGCTATGGTCCTCCTGCGCGGCGAGCGGGCCGGGGCCAAGCAGGAGCACGGCCAGAGCAAGCCGCAGCATCCGTGTCATGCCAGCAGCTCGACATCCCAATAGAGCCAGTCGCGCCAGCTGTCGTGGAGATAGCCGGGCGGGAAGGCACGGCCATGTTCCTGTAGCTGCCAGGTCGTCGGGCGGATCGGTTCAACATGGAGGCGCATGCCTGCCTGCTTTGGCGTACGTCCGCCTTTTTTGAGGTTGCAGGGCGAACAGGCGGTGGCGACATTTTCCCAGGTGGTGCGCCCGCCCGACCGGCGCGGCACGACATGGTCGAAGGTCAAGTCGGTGCTGACGCCGCAATATTGGCAGGCGAACTTGTCGCGCAGGAACAGGTTGAAGCGGGTGAAGGCGGGATGTTCGGACGGGCGCACATATTGTTTGAGCGCGATGACCGAGGGGATTTTCATGTCCAGGCTGGGACTATGCACCTGCCGCTCATAGCTGGCGATGATGTCCACGCGGTCGAGAAATACCGCCTTGATCGCCGTCTGCCACGGCCACAGGCTCAGCGGATAATAGCTGAGCGGGGTGTAATCCGCATTGAGTACGAGCGCCGGGCAGTTTTCCGGGTGCCGTATAAGGTCGGGATGGTACATAGAAACCTTCTACCCCCTTGCCGACGCCGCTGATTAACCAGCAACATGACATCCGCATGACAGCATCAACCAATATCGTCCGTCAAGAGCCTGTATGACCGATACGAACACCCTACCGCATATGGTGACCCGCTTTGCCCCCAGCCCGACCGGGCGGCTGCATGTCGGCCATGGCTGGTCGGCGTTGCTGGCCATGGACATGGCGCGCGCGGCGGGGGGCGCTTTTCGCCTGCGGATCGAGGATATTGACGGGACACGCAGCCGGGCCGAGCATGTGGCGGGGATCATCGAGGATTTGCGCTGGCTGGGCGTGGCGTGGGATGGCGATGTGCTGTTCCAGTCGCAGCGGCTGGGGGCGTATGAAGCGGCGCTCGACCGGTTGCGGGCCATGGGGCTGCTCTATCCCTGTTTCTGCACGCGCAGCGACATTCAGGCGAGTTTGACCGCGCCGCATGGGCCGGAGGGACCTGTCTATCCGGGGACATGCCGGGGGTTGGGCGAGGACGAGCGAGCGCGGCGGATCGCGGCGGGGCACGCGCATGCGTGGCGGATCGATATGGCGGCGGCGGTGGCGCGGGTTGGGGCGGTACGGTGGCGGGCGGTGGATTTTTTGTCTCTGTCGTCATTCCCGCGCAGGCGGGAACCCATCTCCCACGTTATCATGTCAACGCCAGGTTGGGAGATGGGTCCCCGCCTGCGCGGGGATGACGATGAAAAGGGTGAGACGCTGCATTCCGCCGATCCGCTGGCGCATGGCGATGTCGTGCTGGCGCGCAAGGATGCGCCGGCGAGCTATCATCTGTCCTGCACGCTGGACGATGCGGCGATGGGGGTGAGCCATGTGCTGCGCGGCGATGATCTGAAAGGGGCGACGGATATTCATCGGCTGTTGCAGGCGTTGCTTGGCCTGCCCTCCCCGACCTATTGCCACCATCCGTTGTTGGTCGGGCCGGATGGTAGGCGGCTGGCCAAGCGGGACGGGTCGATCGCGCTTGCCGATCTGCGCGCGCAGGGCGTCGATCCCGCGGAACTTGCGGCTGCCCTAAGAGGCAGACGCTTTCCGGTTGGAATCAGGCTGGCAAGCGCCTAGATTGCATTCATGAACATTGTCCTCGTCATCGCCCTCATCCTTGCCATGGCCGCGACGCTGTTCGCGCTGATCCGTGGCATCATCAGCTTCCTTCAGACGACGAAGGAAGAATTGAACGCGCCCGAAGGCAGCGGTCCCGGTCCATCGCGGTTGAAGCAGAATAAGGCGATGATGAACCGCGTGCTGTTTCAGGCCATCGCGATCGTGATCGTCGCGCTCCTGCTGCTGATGAAGGGCAACGGGTAAGATTACATGGTCAAGCTGAACAAGATTTACACCCGCACCGGTGATGCGGGGACCACCGGCCTTGCCGACGGTACGCGCCTGCCCAAATATGCGCCGCGCATGCAGGCGGTGGGCGATGTCGATGAAGCCAATAGCGCGATCGGCCTTGCCGTGCTGGCGATCGGCGATGCGCCCGAAGCGGCGTCGCTGACGATGATCCAGAATGATCTGTTCGACCTGGGGGCCGATCTGGCGACGCCGATCACCGATGCGGGCGACCCGCCCTGGGCCTTGCGGATCATCGAAAGCCAGGTCGAGCGGCTGGAACAGCAGATCGATGCGATGAACGCCGAGTTGGCGCCGCTCGACAGTTTCGTGCTGCCGGGCGGATCGGCGGCAGCGGCGGCGGTGCATTTGGCGCGCGCGATCACGCGGCGGGCCGAGCGCAGCGCGACGGCGGCGGCGGTCGATGTGACGCTGAACGTGCAGGCGCTCATTTATCTCAACCGTCTGTCCGACCTGCTGTTCGTCATGGCACGCCGCCTGAACGACAATGGCGCGCGCGACGTCAAATGGGTGCCGGGCGCATCGCGCTGAGCGGTCGGGTCGCTCGACTCATGCGCGGCACGGCTGGTCGCAGGGATGCGCGTTAACCCTGTTTCTTCAGGATGCGTTTAGACGCGCCGACGACTTTCCGCCCGGTCTATAATCATGACTGGGCTGATATGCATTTCTACCTCGCGACCTCCTTCATTTTCCCCCGCTCGCTCAGGCTCCGGCTGTTCACCCTCTGCTTCGTCGCCACCCATTTGCCGCTGCTGGGCTATATGGCCTGGGGGCTGGCGACAGGGCGGCTGGCGCTGGCCGAGTTCGTGCTGCTGACGCTGGCGACGGTGATCGGCACCGGCATTGCGCTGTACGGGATCGGCGCGTTGCTCAATCCCATCCATGCGCTAGCGCAGACATTGCAGGGGCAAGATAGCGACCCCACGCCCCTGCCCCAAGTCGGCGATGTCATCCAGACGCTCTATGCCGGGGTGCATCGCGCCGCCCATGTGACGCGCACGCAGATGCAGGATCTGAACGTCGCCGCGCATGAAGACCCGCTGACCGGTATCGCCAACCGGCGCGGCTTCCTGATGCAGATCGACATGCTGCCGCAGGCGCGGCGCAAGGGGTGCGTGGCGATCATCGACATCGACCATTTCAAGCAGGTCAACGACCGGATGGGCCATGACGAGGGGGACCGGGTGCTGGCGGCCTTTGCGCAACGGCTGGCGGCGCAGTTGCGCCGGGTCGATCATGTCGCGCGCTGGGGCGGCGAGGAGTTCATGGTCTTCTTCCCCGACTGTATCGAGGATGAGGCCTGCTGGTCGCTGTCGCGGATCGCCACGCAGATGCGCGACGATCCGATCGGCCAGGTCAATGGCCGCGCGATCAGCTTTTCCGCCGGTGTCGCCCGCTGGCAGGGAACGCCGATCGACGAGACGATCGCGAGCGCGGATCAGGCGCTCTACGATGCCAAGCAACAGGGCCGCGACCGCGTCTGCCGCGCCGCCCAACCGGTCTGCTGCTGAAAAAGGCGGGGAACCCTAAAGGGCAGTCATGCGCTTTTTGCTCCATCATCATGCGAGCATAGCGTAAGGGGCAGGCATGGCCAGAAGCTGGACCGAGTTGGACAGGGACGCGCTGATGTCGCGCTATCGCGAGGTGCGGGCGCTGACACAGGCGCTTGGGCTTCCCCTGTCCGACGCCGATGCGACGGTCCAGTCCATGCCCGATGCGTCCCCTGCCAAATGGCATTTGGCGCATGGCACCTGGTTCTTCGAAACCTTCGTTTTGCGCGATCATATGCCGGGCTATCGGCCGTTCGATCCGCGCTACGCCTTCCTGTTCAACAGCTATTATGAGGCCGAAGGCGCGCGCCATGCGCGGCCGATGCGGGGGATGCTGACGCGGCCGTCGCTGGACGAGGTCCGCGACTATCGCGCGCATGTCGATACGGCGCTCCTGGCGGCAATCCCCATGCTGTCGCGCGAGGCTAGGACGCTGGTGACGCTGGGGCTGCATCACGAGCAGCAGCATCAGGAATTGATGCTGACCGACCTGCTGCATCTGTTTTCGCTCAATCCGATGGAACCCGCGCTGTTCGCCGGACCCGCTGCTGCCTCCATGGACTTGCCCGATGCGCTGCACTGGATCGAGGGGCGCGAAGGGCTGGTCGAGATTGGCGATGAAGGCCGGGGCGGTTTCGCCTTCGATTGCGAAGGGCCACGGCACAAGGCGTTGCTGCATCCTCATGCGCTGGGGCACCGGCCAATCACCAATGGCGAATGGATCGCCTTTATCGAGGATGGTGGTTATCGCACGGCGGCGCACTGGCTGGCCGATGGCTGGGCCTGGGTGCAGGCGGAAAGCGTCGATGCGCCAGCCTATTGGGCGCAGGGCGAACAGGGCTGGACCCGCTTTGGCCTCGATGGCCGCCAGCCGGTCAATCCGGCCGCGCCGGTGACGCATATCAGCCTGTATGAAGCCGACGCCTATGCCAGTTGGGCGGGCGCGCGGCTGCCGACCGAGGCGGAATGGGAAAGTGCGGCGCAGAATATCGCGCCGACGTCGGGCAATCTGCTGGATGATGCCGCCTGCCCCCGTCCCCACCCCGCCGATGCCACCGCATCGCTGACGCAAATGTTCGGCGATGTGTGGGAATGGACCGGCAGCGCCTACCGTCCCCATCCCGGCTTTCGCGCTGCGCCGGGCGCGGTCGGTGAATATAATGGCAAGTTCATGTCGGGCCAGTTCGTGCTGAAGGGCGGTAGCTGCGCCACGCCGCGCGGGCATGTGCGGGCGAGCTACCGCAACTTCTTTTATCCCCATCAACGCTGGCAGTTCACCGGGCTGCGACTGGCGAAGGATCTGTAACGACCATGCTGCTGACAGACGACGCTCCGACCGTAGCCCATGCGGTCGACCCGGCCTTTCGCCGCGACATCATCGAAGGTCTGTCGCGCAGCCCCAAGGCGACGCCGCCCATCTGGTTCTATGACCGGCATGGGTCGGAATTGTTCGAGGCGATCACCGACCTGCCCGAATATTATCCCACGCGCACCGAAACGGCGCTGCTGGAGAATCATGGTGCAGATTTTGCCGACGCGGTGGGCGAAGGCCGCGCGGTGGTGGAATTTGGCGCGGGCAGTTCGCGCAAGACGCCACATCTGTTGCGCGCGATCGCGCCGGGTGCCTATGTGCCGATCGACATTAGCGGCGATTTTCTGCGGGCGAGCAGCGCGACCCTGGCGCAGGCCTTTCCCGACCTGCCGGTGATTCCGGTGGAAGGGGATTTCAACCGGCCGCTGACATTGCCCGATGCGATCGAAGCCATGCCCCGGCTGGGTTTCTTCCCCGGATCGACCATCGGCAATATGGAGCCGGATGCGGCGGTCGACCTGCTGCGCGCCATGCGCCGCCTGCTGGGCGATGAGGCGATGCTGCTGATCGGCGTGGACCGGATCAAGGATCGCGACCGGCTGATCGCGGCCTATGACGATGCGGCGGGAGTGACGGCTGCGTTCAACCTGAACCTGCTCACCCGGATCAACCGCGAGTTGGAGGGCGACCTGCCGATCGACGGCTTTGCCCATCGCGCGATCTGGAATGACGACAAGGCGCGGGTCGAAATGCATCTGGAGGCGGTGCAGCCGCTGCATTTCCATGTGGCGGGCCAAGGGTTCCGCATGGGACAGGGCGAGACGATCCACACCGAAAGCAGCCATAAATATGGGGAGCGCGACGGGCGACTGCTGCTGCGGTCGGGTGGCTGGGAGCCGGTGCGTGAATGGACCGATAAGGAGGGATTGTTTTCGCTAATGCTGGCGCGCGCAGGGTAGAGCGCGCGCTTTTTCGTCGAATGCCACAGCGCCTCTTCGCCGAGGCATAATTGCGCCGAAATGCACATCAATCCTGCATTTGCCTTTCTTCGACGCCAAGGCAACTGGGCAAGGCCTGATGCAATTTTAGCACATCACCCGAAATTCACATGCACCTTGGGACAGTCGCTGGATGCAAATTGCGTGGGGGTAGCACTCATGCTAATTGTTTCAGCGGGACACAATTAACACGATGTCCGGTTTCAGGGAGGGACGCCATGATTGCATCCAGTAATTCGCGGGCGATTTGCGCCTTATTCGCTTCCGTTTCGAGCCTTGGCCTCGCCTCGATGGCGCAGGCGCAGACCGATGGCATGGACATCATCGTCACCGCGCAGAAGCGCAGCCAGTCGTTGCAGGATGTGAGCGTCGCGGTGTCGGCGGTCAGCGGCGACGCGCTGACCAATGCCGGGGTCAGCAATTTGCAGGACATTCAGCAGCTCGTCCCGTCGGTCACGTTCGGCAATGATTTCAACCAGGCCAAGGTGTTCATTCGCGGCGTGGGCGCCAATACCTCCACCACCGGGTCCAGCACCGGCGTCGCGCTGCATGTCGATGGCGCCTATGTCGCGCGCGCCGAAGCGCAGCTGACGTCGTTGTTCGATCTGGAGCGGGTCGAAGTGCTGCGCGGGCCGCAGGGCAGCCTTTATGGCCGTAACGCGGTCGGCGGGTCGATCAACCTGATCACCGCCAAGCCGACCGCCGAGTTCACAGGCTATGGCCGGCTGGGCTATGGCAATTATAATGCGATGACCGGCGAAGCGGCGATCGGCGGGCCGATCATCGATGCGATCCGCTTTCGTTTGGCGGGCAAGGTCGAGGCGCGCGACGGCTATGGCGGCAACCCGTTCAAGGGCGGTGCCGATGTCGATGACCTTAATCGCTACATGGTGCGCGGCCAGATCCACCTGATCGCGTCGGAGAAAATCGACTATCTGATTTCGGGCGAATATTTCCGCCAGAACGACAATAGCGGCGCGGTCCATTATCGTGGCCCCGCCTTCCCCGGCGTGCCGCGCCTCGCGCCCACCGGCACCGGCGGTTTTGCGACCAACCCGCGCGATCTGGGCAGCGACGAGCCGCCCTCGGTCGATACCAAAAGCTATTCGGTCACCGGGACGCTCAACATCGAGCTGAGCGATGCGTTCAGCATCGGCAACATCACCAATTATCGCGATTTCAAGACGCAGCTGATCCAGGATCTGGACGGGTCGGCGCTGGTCGCCACCCTGCCCAACTCCACGTCGATCCAGACGCGCACGATCGACGCGCAGCAGTTCAGCAACGAGCTGCAATTCAAATATGACAGCGACATCGTGAAGGGTGTCGTCGGCCTTTATTATTTCCACGAGCGGCAGCGGCCGCGCGATCAGGTGGGGTTGAGTTCGACCAACGATCTGGCGTCCAACATCACCGTGCTGGCAACGCGGCCGACCTTCATCGACAATGTGGCCGCTCCCGTCGGATCGGTGACTCTGGCCGAAGCGCAAGCGATGTGCAATTTCCCGGCGGGCACATCGCCCAATCGCGTCTGCCTGAAGTCCAGCCTTGGCACCCGCGCCTATGCGGCGTTCGGGCAGTTGAATTTCGACTTGGGCGCTGCGTTCGGCCTCAATGGCGTGTCGCTGAAACTGGGCGGACGCTACAGCCATGAAAAGGTGGACAGCGCCAACCCGTCGATCATCCTGACCGCCAACGGCAATCCCGCCGTGGCGCAGGTGCGCAAGACGACCATCGAGGGCACCTATCGCGAACGCACGTTCAAGGATTTCACCCCGGAAATCGGCCTGCAATGGCAGCCCAACAGCGATCTGCTGCTCTATTACACCTATTCCGAAGGCTTCAAGGCCGGGTCGGGTGAGAATGCGGCGGGCAGCACGACGATCGTGCGGCCGGAAAAGATGAAGAACCACGAACTGGGCGTGAAGGCGGAACTGCTCGACCGTCGCCTGCAAGTCAATCTGGCCGCCTATCATTACAAGCTGGACGATCTGCAGATCAACAAGACGATCGGCGGTGGCCCGGCGGGCTTCACCACCATATTCGAAAATGCGGCGAAGACATCGGCGACCGGCGTCGAAGCCGACCTGCTGGCACGGCCGGTCGATGGCGTGCGCTTGCGCGGGTCGGTTTCCTATACCGACAGCAAATATGATGATTTCATCACGGTCGATCCGCTCGATCCAGTGAACGTGGCGCAGGCGGGGCAGCCTGCTTACAACCCGGTCACCAATCCCGATCCCACCGCCTTTGGCGCGCCATGCGGGGCCGATGCGCTCAATGCCAATGCGCCGTGCAACATCCAGTTGGCGGGCAACCCGACGCGCAATTCGCCGACCTGGTCCTACAGCGCGGGGATCGAAGTCGACCTGCCGATCATGCAGGAGGCGGGCACCTTCACCATCAGCGGCGACATGACCGGGCGCAGCAACATCTATTTCACCGAGTTCAAGCGGCTGGTGGAAGGCACGCGCGCTTACACGATGTTCGATGCGTCGCTGCGCTGGGTGGACAAGACCGATACGGTGACGGCGTCGCTGTGGGTCAAGAATATCGGCGATACGCTGCGCGAAAGCAGCACCTTCGCCATCTCGACGGGCCGCATCATCGGTGTGACCTACCTGCCGCCGCGCACCTATGGCGCGACGGTCGGCTATCGCTTCTAAGCTGAAAGGCCTGCGCCGGGGCGGGATGCTCCGGCGCAGGTTGCGTTTGATGGGATCATGCGCCCGCGGGCTGGAACAGATCCTTGTAGAATCCGGTCGTCTTGACCGTGACGGTGACGGGCGTGTCGCCCTTGTTGCGCCAATACCAGCCATGGGTGCCGGCATAGGGCGCGGTGAAGCTGCCCCTGGCGCTGGTCTGTTCGCGCTCTTCCCAATAGCTGGTGAAGGCGCCGTCGGTTGCATCGGGGGCTTCGCCATGCATGTCGACCTTGACCGGGCCGCCGGTCGATTGCCATTCGAAGACGAAACTATCGCCCTGCTGCATATGCGCCTTCACTTCCTGACCGCTGTGCGGCGCGAGGGTGATGGTCATGCTGTCCTGCCGCCACGGGGCGGTGCGGGCGATATTGTCCTTGGTCGGAAGCGTCGGCGCGGTGCTGGCTACGGGCTGGGCGGCTGCTGGCGCAGGCGCACTTGGTTCGGCCACCATGGCGGTGAGGCCGAGCGCGCCACCGACTCCGGTCGGGTCGATGCCATATTCGGCGGGCAGGACGAACAGGGTCAGGATGGCGACCGCGCCGATCGCGGCGGCACCGGTGGCCTTGGCGAGCGTGGCGGGCGGGGTCGTGATGCGCGTGGGTGGCGCGGGTTGGTGGCTGCTGGTCATGTCAGGCCCCTTTCGATCAGATAGCCGGTCAATTGATAGCCGACGAGGACGAAGCCCGCGGTCATCAGCGCCGCATTGGCGAGGACCGCGCTGCGGCGGAAGCTGTCGGTCCTGCGCCAGAAGGTCATGGCGAGCAGGATGAAGGTGAGCGCGATGAACTGGCCGATTTCGACGCCGATGTTGAAGGCGACGAGGTTAGGGATCATCCCGTCGCTCGACAGGGTGAGATCCTGCAGCTTGGTCGCGAGGCCAAAGCCGTGGAAGAAGCCGAAGATGAGCACCGCCGCCTTGGGATTGGGCGATATGCCGAACCAGGTGCGGAAGCCGTCGAGATTGTCGATCGCCTTATAGACCACCGACAGGCCGATGATCGCGTCGATCAGGAAAGGATTGGCGCGCAGGTCGAGGATGACGCCCAGCAACAAGGTGGTGCTGTGGCCGATCGCGAACAGGGTGACGTAGGTGCCGACCTGCTTCAGCCGATAGAGGAAGAAGATGACCCCGGCGAGGAAGAGCAGATGATCATAGCCGGTCACCATATGTTTGGCGCCCAGATACATATAGGGGATGATGTTGACCCCCGATGCGCCTTCGATGAAGGCGCGGTCATTCTCGTTTACGCCATGGGCCAAGAGCGCCTGGCCGATGCAGGCCAGCATGAGCCCCAGCAGCAGCAGCGCGACCCGCCGCATACCGAGGGGGATGGGCAAGGGGCGGATCGCGCTGCGCATGATCGCCGCTTACTTGGTCTGGAAGGTGGTGAAGACCTTGGCACCGCTCTTGTTGACGAGCGCGACGACGATCTTGGCACCCTTGGCCGCTTTGAAGCCGGGGGCGGACAATTTATTGCCACCGGCGGGCTTGAGCGCGGCCTGGCTTTTCTGGCCCGATGCGGTCTGCGTCAGCGTGGCGGTGTAGGCCGATGCGGGCAGCGGCTCATCCTCTTCGCTGATATAGACATCGACGCCCTTGGGACTGGCGACCAGTTCCACCATGGTTTCGCCCGACATCTGAACGAGGCCGCCATGCTGGGGCTTCATGCTGCCATGGGCGAAGGCGGCGGTGGGGGTCAGGGCGAGGGCAGCAACCGCGAGGCCGAGCTTCATCAGGTCGAGTTTCATGGGTGTCTCCTTACAGGGTAGCGACAAAAGGTGGCGGTGCGGCCTTATTCGGGCAGATGCTGCAGCACGAAGGACAGCGACGAGCGATATTCGACATGGTCGACCTTCGCCTTGTCGTCGGCCGGCCCGACATAGATGCCCATCAGCACGTTCAGCCCCTGATTGCGCAGCGTGATGGTGGCAGTGCCGTCTGCGCCGGTCTTGACCGCGACTTCGTCGGGATCGTTAACATAGTCGGACATGATGGTCGCGCCCGCGATCGGCTTGCCTTCATAATAGGCGCGCACTTTCATCGGTTCGCCCATCTTCTGCGGGATGGCGGGATCGACGGGGACGATCTGCAGCTTATGTCCTTCGAACAGGGGCACGGGGCTGGTCGGCACCTTGGTCAGGTGGACGGCATATTTCCAATTATGTTCGGCAAGGCTGGCGGTAGGCACTTCGTCGCGGCCCTTATTGTGCCATTTGCCGTCGGGGGTCTTGCTCCACAGGCCATAGTCCATGATCGCCGCAACCGCCGCGACCGGCTCTTCGCTGTCCACGACGGGGATCGGCCCGGCGGTGCGCAGGCTGGTGGTGACGGGTGCCCAGTCGGCATCATAGCCGGTGACGGTCTTGATGAGCGGCAGGCGCTTGACCGCGTCGAGATCGTCAGCGCCGACGCCATAGATGAGGGCGATCTGCGTCGCGCGCTGGGCGAACCAGATGCCATGCGCGCTCAAGGGGGCGGCCATGGCCAGAAGCGCCGATCCGGCGACGGTGACAGCAAGGATGCGTGACAGTTTCATCGATCATCTCCCGTGGCCCTAATGGCCCTGGCACACAGGCTATGTCAGCGACGGCCCGCCGGATGCCGTTTTTCAGGCGTGCGCAGGCAGCATGTGCCGGAAAATGACAGGCGCACAGTGGATGATCGCCCGATGGCGGAAAGGGGGATGTGGATCGTTGGACGCTTGAATGGCCCGAAGAGGCCTAATCGAGCGGTGGATCGCCTTGCGCGAGATCCATGAAATTGCGGGCGGCGTCGCGATCGGCCGCGTCCTTGAAGGCGATGTCGAGGTCGGGGGCGTCGCCCATCAGGAAGAGCAGGCACCACAACGCAAAACGTCGACCCCGGTCCTTTTCCAGACCAAGGTCGACGCGCATGCGCTCAACGCCCGCTGCGATCGCTTCGGCGGGCACGGCGTCAATGTCCGTGCGGCCGAAATAGCGACGCAGTTGGTCGTCAAATTGCATAGTGGATCAACCGTTCAGCTTGTCCTTGACCGCCTTGGCAGCGGTGAAGCCCAGCTTCTTGGACGCGGCGATCTGGATCGTCTCGCCAGTGGCGGGGTTGCGGCCCTCGCGCGCGGCGCTTTCCTTGACCTTGAACTTGCCGAAACCGTTGAGCGAGATTTCTTCGCCCTTGGCCGCCGCGTCGACGATCGCCGAGATCACGCCGTCGATGATCTTCTTGGCGTCCGCCTTCGAAAGGTCGTGGGCGGTGGCGACGGTGTCGATCAGGTCACTGTTATTCATAGGACGTCCTCTTCAAGTGTGATGCCCCCTGCCCTAGCCCGTTCGCATCCGCCGGTCCATCGCCTAACGGCGAATTTCGGCGCATTTCCGGTGACATATTGCCGAAAACACGCGGTTTCGAGGCGGTCGATCGGTCCAGGTGCCGGGGGCAAGTGACTTAAGTGGCGTTTTAGGCGACGAAATTGCCGGCAAAGGCGAAGCTGTCGATCGGATTGCGGCCGCTGGGGGCTTCGCGCGCCTGCAGGGCTTCAGGCAATGTCGCCTTGTCGCCCATGCGCCCGATGGCGACGGCGGCTTCGATGCGGAAACGGTCCGGCACGGCGAGTTCGCGGCGGGCGGCGTCGAAATCGACGCCCGTCATGGCGTGGGTATGATAGCCCATCCGCGTCGCCTGCAGCGCCAGCAGCGCCCAGGCGGCGCCTGCGTCGAAACTGTGGCTGTGCGAGGGCTTGGTTTCCTGCGAGCCGGGGGCCGAAGAGAGGCTGTCGGACAGGATGAAGGTCAGGACCGAGGCATGCTGCACCCAGCTTTGGTTGAAGGGCAGCAGCAGACCAAGGAACCGCGCCCAGTCGGCGCTGTCGCGATGCGCGTAGAGGAAGCGCCAAGGTTGATAGTTGAAGGCCGACGGTGCCCAGCGGGCCGCGTCGAGCAAGGTGTCGAGATCCGCCTGCGGCAGGGCCGACGCGTCAAAGGCGCGGGGCGACCAGCGGTCGAGAAACAGGGGGTCGACGGGCCGGGTGACGGCGCGGGGGTCAGTGTCCATAAAATCTCCCTAAAAGGCTCGGCATCCATATAGGATGTTTTTTGCGGCTGCGAAGGGCCGACGCTCTTGGGGCATAGCGCTGGCGTAGCGCGCGGGTCGTCGCTAATCCTGCCTGCCGATAAGGGGAGCGGGGCATGACGATCACGGAGACTTTTCTGCTCGCGCTGGCGCTTGTCATGGGGTTGCCCTGGCTGGTGTGGCGCGTGCTGCGCACCGACAATTGGGCGCCGCTGGTGGTGGTGCAGATCGTTGCGGGCGTGCTGCTTGGCCCCGGCGTGCTGGGCGTCGCGCTGCCGCAAGTGCATGATTTCCTGTTTCCGCCCGGCGTCATCGCCGCGCTCAACGGCATCGCCTGGTGGGCGGTGATGATCTTCGTCTGGCTGGCGGGCATCGAACTGGACTTGCACCAGGCCTGGGTCGCGCGGCGCGAGACATGGACGACGGCGGGGCTGGCGTTGGTGACGCCGCTGGCGCTGGGGGCGCTGGCCGCCGCGCTGATCCTGACGCAGCCGGGCTGGATCGGCGCGAAGGGGCAGCATTGGCAGGCGTTGCTGGGGATGGGGATGGCGTGCGCGGTGACCGCCCTGCCCATATTGGTTTTGCTGATGGATCGGCTCACCATCCTGCGCCAGCCGCTGGGCCAACGGGTGCTGCGCTATGCCAGCCTGGACGATATCGCCATCTGGGGTGTGCTGGCGCTGATCCTGCTCGATTGGGCGCGGGTGGAGCGGCAGGCGGGATTCCTGCTGCTGTTCCCGTTCGTCGCCTGGGGGCTGCGCGCGGTGATGCGGCGAATCGGCGGGCGCGACCGGCTGTATCTGGGGATGCTCTCGCTCGCGCTATTGGGCTTTGCCGCCGATTGGGCCGGGCTGCATTTCATGGTCGGCGCCTTCCTGGCGGGCGCGATTCTGGACAAGGAGTGGTTCGACGAAGCGCAGATGGATATGCTGCGCGACCATATGCTGTTGACGGTGATGCCGGTCTTTTTCCTCAGCACGGGGCTGCGCACCCAATGGGATATGGGCGGGTTCGAGGTGATCGGCGGCGCATTGCTGCTGTTGGCCGCTGCCGTGGTCGGCAAGCTGGCCGGGGTGGCGCTGGCCGGGCGAATCCTGGGCTGGCCCAAGGGCGAGGCCGGGGTGATCGGCTGGCTGCTGCAAACCAAGGCGCTGATCATGATCATCTTCGCAAATATCCTGCTCGACCGGCAGATCATCACCGGGACCAGCTTTACAGCGCTGCTGCTGATGGCGATCGGCAGCACGATGCTGACCATGCCGATGGTCCGCCGAGGGCTGGCGCGATTGAAGCAGGGATAAGGAAAAAATCGTCCCGGACGACCCATGGCGCGTGCAGTTCGCCGTAGCGGGCCGTCCGGGATTGCAGCGCTGCCTCACTTTGGAGAGGTATGACAACGCTGTCTCGCGCCATAAAACAGATTCCGCGCCGGGCCGCAAGCCCCTTTGCGCGCGCTCTTTAGGCGTCAGCCTGCATATTGGTGGGTCGGCAGGCCGCGCACGCCGCAATCGACTTCGAAGAAGCCGCCGTCGTGCGGCGTGGCATTGTCCAGCCCGATGGTCGCCGAACTGACGAACATGCGGTCGAGATCGGCCCCGCCAAAGCAGATATTGGTCACCTGCCGCGCGGGCAGCGCGATTGATCGGTCCAGCACGCCGTCGGGGGTGAAACGGCTCACCCGCCCGCCACCCCAATGGGCAACCCAGATATGGCCGTCAGCATCTACGGTCATGCCGTCGGGATAGCCATATTCCTCGGCAAAACGGATAAAGGGCTGGCGATCGGTCGCGCCATCCGCCGTTCGGGCGAAGCGATACATTTGCCGCTTGGCGGTATCGCTATGATAGAGCCAGCGGCCACAGGGCGAGAAGGCAGGGCCATTGGGGACGCGATAGTCGGCGTCGATCACGCTCCAACTGCGGTCGGGTGCGAGCCGGTAGAGCGCCCCGCGATCATGTTCCTCGGCCATGTCCATCGTGCCGCACCAGATATGCCCCTGCGCATCCGCCTTGCCATCATTCATGCGATTGCCGGGGAAATGCGGTTCGGGGTCGCCGAAGGGCGTGATCGTGAGCGGATCGAGGCGGATGTCGGCAAAGCCGCTCTGGAAGCCGCCGACAAAGCCGCCCCCTTCGCGTTCCACCACCCAGCCGAGCGGTTCGGGCATGGCCCAGCGCTCGACCGTGCCGTCCGCAAGGGACAGCCGGTTGAGCGCCGGGGCCAGGATATCGACCCAATAGACCGCATTATCGCGCGCCGACCAGAGCGTGCCCTCGCCCAGCGTGTCGGCAACGCCCCGTTCGATCAGACGCCAGGCCGTCATCAGCGCTTGACCGACAGCCGATAGACCATCGCATGGCGATAGGGCTTGCCGGCATCGACCTGCGCCGACAGGAAAGCGGGCTTGTTGGGCGCATCGGGGAATTTCTGCGGCTCCAGCGCGATGCCGTCGCCCATGCGGTAGAGATGGCCGCCCTTGCCGACCAATGTGCCGTCGAGGAAATTGCCGGCGTAAAATTGCACGCCGGGTTCGGTGGTCAGCACTTCGAGCACCCGGCCCGACACGGGATCTTCCAGCCGGGCCGCCAGTTCGGGTGCCTTGGTCGCGCCCTTGTCGAGCGCCCAATTATGGTCATAGCCGCGGCCATAGACGATCTGCTGGTCGCGGCCGTCGCGAATGCCATCGGCGACGCGGCGGGGCGCGCGGAAATCGAACACGCCGCCGTCCACCGACTTCAATTCGCCGGTCGGGATCAGCTTTTCGTCCACCGGCGTATAGGCTTTGGCCGGAATCGTCAGCATATGGCCGAGCGCGCCATCGGGTGATCCTTCACCCGCGAGGTTGAAGATCGCGTGGTTGGTCATGTTGACGATGGTGGGCTTGTCGGTCTTGGCGGCAAAGACGATGCCCAGATTGCCCGCTTCGTCGAGCGTATAGGTGACGGTCGTGTCGAGCTTGCCCGGATAGCCCGAATCGCCATCGGCGCTGACGAGGGAGAGGACCACGGTGGCGGTCGGGCCGCTCTTTACCGACACGACCTTCCAGGGCAGCTTGTCGAAGCCCTTGTCGCCGCCATGCAGCGAATTGGTCTTGTCGTTGAGCGGAAGCTGATAGCTGGTGTCGCCCAGCTTGAAGGTGCCGCCCGCAATGCGATTGGCATAGCGGCCCACGGTCACGCCGAAATAATTGGGATGATCGACATAGCCCTTGAGATCATCATAGCCGAGCAGCACGTCGGCGATCTTGCCATCCTTGTCCGGCCCCGACAGCGACTGCAGCGTCGCGCCATAGGTCAGGATCTTGGCCGATACGCCAGCAGCATTGGTCAGCGTGATCGTTTCCACTGCCGTACCGTCCGCCAACGTGCCTGCGGGCGCGCGGCTGGCGTCGGCGGCCAGCGCCGCCGTGCTTGTCAGCGCCATGGCCAATGCGTATGACAGCGCTGTTTTGATGATGACCTTTTGCATGGACTTCCTCCCGATACCGACCGCCCATTGACGCGCGGTTTCGGGGAATATACTCCGACAAAATAAGCGGGCGCAACCCCTATCCGGGTCGCCCGTCCCCGGAAATGCAGTGGAGAAGGATGGATGGCAGGACCCGTAACATCAGGCGCGGGCGTCACCGCGACGCATAATCCCGCAACGCGCTATGGCCCGGCGCTGGGCCTGCTCGCCAGCCTCTTCTTCATGTGGGGCTTCATCACCGTCATCAACAACACGCTGCTGCCGCATCTGCGCAGCGTGTTCGACTTGAGCTACACCCAGACGACGTTGATCGAATCGGTATGGTTCATCGCTTATTTTGTCGCTTCCATCCCGTCGGCCAAGCTGATCGAGCGGGTCGGTTATCAGAAATCGCTGGTGGTGGGGTTGCTCGTCATGGCGGCGGGCGCATTGGGCATGACGCTGGCGGCGTCGATCCCCTCCTATGGCGTCACGCTGCTGATGCTGTTCGTGATCGCGAGTGGCATCACGCTGTTGCAGGTCGCGGCCAACCCCTATGTCGCGGTCGTCGGCAAGCCCGAAACCGCCTCTTCGCGCCTTAATCTGGTGCAGGCGATGAACTCGGCGGGCACGATGCTCGCGCCGCTGTTCGGGGCCTATCTGATCCTGGGCCGGTCCAAGGGTGGCACGGCCGAAACCGGCACGGTGCTGACGCAGGCCGAACGGCTGGCCGATGCGCAGTCGGTGATCCTGCCCTATATCATCGTCGCCGTCATATTGGTGGCGCTGGCGGTGATCATCGCGCGCTTTCCCCTGCCCGCCATGGGCAATGCGACGTCGCGCCACAGCAAGGAAGAGCGCAAGAAACATTCCCTCTGGAACCATCGCAATCTGGTGTGGGGCGTGCCCGCGATCTTCATCTATCTAATCGCGGAAATCGGCGTCGCCAACCTGTTCATCAATTTCGTCAGCCAGCCTGACATTGCCAACCTGACCTATGAACAGGCCGGGCGCTATCTGACCTTCCTGTGGGCGGGCATGATGATCGGCCGCTTCCTGGGCGCCGCGATCATGCAGAAGTTCGATGCGGGCCATGTGCTGGCGGCCTTCTCGATCGGCGCGTTCATCGTTATGCTGGTCACCGTGTTCACCACGGGGCCGATCGCGATGTGGGCGCTGATCCTCGTCGGCCTGTTTCATTCGATCATGTTCCCGACCATCTTCACGCTCGGCATCAAGGGCCTGGGGCCGTTGACCGAAGAGGGTTCGGGCCTGCTGATCATGGCGATCGCCGGTGGCGCGCTGGTGGTGGTGCAGGGCTGGCTGGCGGACGAATATGGTCTGCAATGGTCGTTCCTGCTGACCGCTGCGTGCGAGTTGTACATTCTCTTCTACGCGCTGTGGGGGTCGAAGGTTACGAACGCCTTGCCCGATCAACAGGCCGTGGCGGAATAAAGCCCAGGGGTCGCAGTTGAGGCGCTGAAAAGGCCGGAGCGGGATGTCCGCTCCGGCCTTTTTTATTTGTATGAAATCCTCCCCTGGCAGGGGAGGTGGCAGGGCGTAGCCCTGACGGAGGGGTGTTGCCCTATCGATAGCGTGACACCCCTCCACCATTCGCTTCGCGAACGGTCCCCCTCCCCTTACAGGGGAGGATTTAGATATTGGGGAGGATTAGCCGCCCATCGCGCTGGCGGTGTCTTCCAATGCCAGGTCGACCAGCACGCCCATCGCCTCGGCCGCGGCGGCCGTGTCGCCGGCGGCGATCGCGTCATAGACGCGGACATGGTCGGGGATAGGGTTGCGCGGCAGGGCGCGGGCGCGTTGTTTATATTGGGTGGTCCAGTTGACCGCCGCGCCGATGCTGGCGGACAGCACCTGCAGCGCGTCGTTGCGGGTCGCGTTCAGGATGGCATTGTGGAAATCGCGGTCGGCCGCGCGGCCCAATTCGGTGGCCAGCGTGTGGCGGCGCATCGCGGCGAGCGCTTCCTTCATCAGCCGCAGATCTTCCTTGTCACGCCGCTGTGCCGCCAGCCGCGCCGCCGCCGGTTCGACGATGGCGCGGAGTTCGAACAGGTCGCGCACGAACTGGATGTCCGGTTCCCCGGCAAAGGCCCAGGCCAGCACTTCGGGATCGAGCAGGTTCCAGCGGGTGCGCGGCAAGACCCGCGTTCCGGCCTTGGGGCGGCTTTCCACCAGCCCCTTGGCGGTCAGCACCTGGATCGCTTCGCGATAGGCGCTGCGCGAGACTTCCAGTTCCTCGGCGAAGGCGACTTCGCCCGACAGGACGTCGCCGGGGGCATATTGGCCGGACAAGATGGCGGTGCCGAGCTTGTGCGCGATCGCGCCGTGCAGCCGCCTGCCGGGGCCACGCGCAATCTTCGCCGATGCGCCCGTCTCCGCCCCATCCCCGTGCAAAGACGGATCTTCCTTCGCCATTCCTGCTCCTCTCGCCCCCCAACTATCAGGCACAACTCCGTCTATAATACAAGCATTGCCATTACCATCTTCCTGTAATATGTCGGAGTAATTCGGAGATTCACTGCCGCCCCGGCTTTGGTCGAGGTGGACGATGGCGTGTCTTCGGCAAGCGTTCAGCGCCGTCAGTGGCGCGCGGGAGGAGAGATTTTCATGACATTGCGCCTGTTGCAGCACCGTGCCCCAAGCGGCGAACGGGGCGTTATCGCCGCGCAAGGCGACAGCGCCGCCTTCGTGGTCGGCTTCACCTCGATCCGCGCTTTGGCGCTGCATGCCATCGCGCAGGGCATCAGCCTGACCGCCGCCGTGGCAGCCGCGCCCAAGGGCGACGCGGTGGACATCGCCGCCGAATTCGAAGCGGGCCGCCTGCTCGCGCCGATCGACCATGATGATGACGCGCATATCCTGCTGACCGGCACCGGCCTCACCCATCTCGGCTCCGCCGAAGGTCGCGACAAGATGCACCGCGAGGCGGCGGCGGTCGAAAAGCAGACCGATTCGATGCGCATGTTCCTGGAAGGCCTGGAGGGCGGCAAGCCTGCCCCCGGCGAGACGGGACAGCAGCCCGAATGGTTCTACAAGGGCGACGGGTCGCAGCTGGTCGGTCCGACCGATCCGCTGACCATGCCCGCCTTTGCCAAGGATGGCGGCGAGGAACCGGAGCTGGCAGGCATCTACATCATCGGCGAGGATGGCACGCCCTATCGCCTCGGCCTCGCGCTCGCCAACGAGTTTTCCGACCATGTGACCGAGCGGCATAATTATCTGTGGCTGGCCCACTCCAAGCTGCGCCAGGCCGCGCTTGGCCCCGAACTGCTGGTCGGCGAACCGCCGGAGCATATCGAGGGTTCGAGCCGCATCAGGCGCGACGGCGCGACGATCTGGGAAAAGCCGTTCCTGTCGGGCGAAGGGAATATGTCGCACAGCTTCGCGAACCTGGAACATCATCATTTCAAATATGACCTGTTCCGTCGCGCGGGCGACGTTCATGTCCATTTCTTCGGCACCGCGACCCTGTCGTTCAGCGACGGCGTCGCCTGCCAAGAGGGCGATGTGTTCGAAATCCTCGCCGCGCCCTTCACCCTGCCGGTGCGCAATGTGCTGACGCGCGCCGCGCCGCAGGAAGTGGCCGTCAAGGCGCTCTGAAGCGATGGACCCGATCCGTATCGCGATCATCGGCATCGGCAAGATCGCGCGCGACCAGCATGTCCCGGCGATCCGGGGCAATAATGCCTTCAGCCTGGCCGCGACCGTCAGCCCGCATGATGCCGGGCTGACGGGGGTGCCGCATCTGGCCAGCCTCGATGCGCTGCTGGCCGAAGGTCCGGCGGTCGACGCTGTGGCGCTCTGCACCCCGCCGCAGGTTCGCTATGATCTGGCGGCGCAGGCCTTGGCCAAAGGCATCCACGTCTTTCTGGAAAAGCCCCCCGGCGCGACGCTGGCGGAGGTCGAGGCGCTGAAAGTCCAGGCCGACAAGGTCGATGCGACGCTGTTCGCCGCCTGGCATAGTCGGTTCGCGGCGGGGGTCGCCCCGGCCCGCGCCTGGCTGTCCGAGCGCCGAATCGAGAAGGTATCGATCGTCTGGCGGGAGGATGTGCGCGTATGGCATCCGGGTCAGGCGTGGATTTGGCAGCCGGGCGGACTTGGCGTGTTCGATCCGGGGATCAACGCGCTTTCGATCGTCACCCATATCCTGCCGCGCCCCTTCTTCTTGAAAGAGGCGACATTGGTGCTGCCGGAGAACCGCGCTGCGCCGATCGCCGCCGACCTGCATTTCCGCGATACCGGCGGCGCGCCGATCCACATGGATCTCGACTGGCGGCAGACCGGGCCGCAAAGCTGGGACATCATCATCGACACCGATGCCGGTACGTTGAAACTGGCGCATGGCGGCGCGGTGCTGACGCTGCCCAGTGGCACCGAACATGGCGAGGATGTCGAATATCCGGGCCTCTACAGCCGGTTCGCCACGCTGATCCGGGGTGGGCGCTGCGATGTCGATACCAGCCCGTTGCGGCTGGTCGCCGACGCCTTCCTGCGCGGCCGCCGCGAACCGACCGACGCTTTTCACGACTGATTTCCAAATGGGAGAGGACGACATGATAAAAACCCTGCGCCGTACCACCGCCGCACTGCTGCTTTGCGCCAGTGCTCTGACGACCAGTGCCTTTGCCGACACCAACGGCAAGCCGACCACCGCGACGATCAATGCGGCGCAGCCCGGCCCGGTCTATGACAAGCGCATCTTCACGCAATTTGCGGAGCATCTGGGCAATGGCATCTATGGCGGGCTGTGGGTCGGCAACGACAAGTCGATTCCCAACACCAACGGCTTTCGCAACGATGTGATCTCGGCGCTCAAGAATCTGTCGGTGCCGGTCGTGCGCTGGCCGGGCGGTTGCTTTGCCGACGAATATCATTGGCGGGAAGGCATTGGCGGGAAGGCCAAGCGCCCGGTCAAGATCAACACCCATTGGGGCGGCGTGACCGAACCCAATACGGTCGGCACCCATGAATTTTTCGAACTGATCCGCCAGATCGGCGCGGAGGCCTATGTCGCGGGCAATGTCGGCAATGGCAGCCCGCAGGAAATGGGCGAATGGGTCGAATATATGACCTCGCCCGCCGGGACCTTGGCCGACGAGCGCGCCAAGAACGGACATAAGGAGCCGTGGGCGGTTCCCTATTTCGGCATCGGCAACGAGCTGTGGGGCTGTGGCGGCAATATGCGCGCCGAATATGCCGCCGACGTGACGCGCCGCTATGCCACCTTCATCAAGGCGCCTGCCGGCACCAAGATCCTCAAGATCGCGGCGGGTGCCAATGTCGATGATTATAACTGGACCGAGGTGATGATGCGGGAGGCGGGCGATCAGCTCGACGCCGTTTCGCTCCATTATTACACCCTGCCCCAGGGTGGCTGGCCGCCCAAGGCGGACCCGGTGAATTTCGACGAGACTTTGTGGGCCGACACGCTGGCCAAGGCCGTCCATATGGATGAGCTTATCACCAAGCATACCGCCATCATGGACAAATATGATCCCAAGAAGCGCGTCTTCCTGGCGGTGGACGAATGGGGCACCTGGTATGCGCAAGACCCCGGCACGCACCCTGGCTTCCTGCGTCAGCAGAATACGCTGCGCGATGCGCTGGTCGCGTCCATCCATCTCGACATCTTCGCCAAACATGCCGACCGGGTGAAGATGAGCGCCATCGCCCAGATGGTGAACGTGTTGCAGGCGATGATCCTGACCGACGGCAAGAAGATGGTGCTGACCCCCACCTATCATGTGTTCGAAATGTACAAGCCCTGGCAGGATGCGACGGTTCTACCGATCAGCATCGACACGCCTTGGTATAATAAGGACCAGTTCGTGATGCCCGCGGTCAGCGGTTCGGCGGTGCGGGGCAAGGATGGCAAGGTCCATGTCGGCCTGTCCAACCTCGACCCGACCCAGCCCAATACGGTGACCGTCAAGCTCGATGGCCTGACCGCCGGAACGGTATCGGGCCGCGTCCTGACCGCTGGCGCGATGAACGCGCATAACACGTTCGATGCGCCCGAAACCGTCAAGCCCGCCGCCTTTACCGGCGCGCAGGTGAATGGCGGCACGCTGACCGTCACCTTGCCGCCGATGTCGGTGGTGGTGCTGGACCTGCAATAAGGCGATCTGGAGGGGAGGTTCGACCTCCCCTCCCCGTTCGCCCTGAGCTTGTCGAAGGGCCGCACTTCCCTTCGGGTAAAAGTGCAGGGCTTCGACAGGCTCAGCCCGAACGGGTTGGTGGGACGGAATTTTTCGCCACCCCTATCTGTGAAGAGGACAGACATTGTTCAAAATTGCTCAATTCGCCTGTCTTGCGGCGATCAGCCTTGCTGGCCCGACCCTCGCCCAGCCCGCCGCTGCCCCGCCGAGCGCGCCGACGCTCAACAGCCGCCTGACCGGCGACCTCGCCCCTACCCATGATCCGGTGATCATCCGGCAGGGTGATGTCTATCATGTGTTCGGCACTGGCCATGGCCAGCGGCTGATCGAAACGCGCACCTCGCCCGACCTTGTGCGCTGGACGGCCGGGCCGCCGGTATTCACCGCGCTGCCCGATTGGGCGAAGCAGGCGATCCCCGGCAGCGATGGCATGTGGGCGCCCGACATCAGCTTCGTGGATGGCCGCTACCGGCTTTATTACTCCGTCTCGACCTTTGGTTCGAACCGCTCGGCGATCGGCCTGGCCACCAGTCCGACGCTCGACCCGAAGTCGCCGGACTTCAAATGGCGCGATGAAGGCATGGTCGTCATGTCCACCAAGGACGATGACTATAATGCCATCGACCCCAATTTCATCATCGACCGCGAAGGCCGCCACTGGCTCTCGCTCGGCAGCTTCTGGACCGGCCTCAAATTGTTCGAGCTGGACCCCAAGAGCGGCAAGCCCAAGGATGCGACGGCCAAGCCTGTGTCGATCGCGCGCCGCGCGGCTCCGGCTGGTGGTCCTGCTCCTGTCGAAGCGCCCTTTATCGTCGATCATGGCGGCTATTATTGGCTGATGGCGTCCTATGATTATTGCTGCAAGGGCGTGAACAGCACCTATTATACCGTGATCGGCCGGTCCAAGGACATCACCGGGCCGTATCTCGGCAAGGATGGCAGTGCGATGATGGAGGGTGGCGGCACCATCTTCCTGCGCGCGGATTTGCAGGAGCAGCAGCGTTTCCGTGGCCCCGGCCATGCCGGGTGGCTGCACGATAAGGACGGCAAAGATTATGTCGTCTACCACGCTTATGACAAGCAAGCCGACGGTGCCCCCACCCTGCGCATCGCGCCGGTGCGCTGGGGCGCGGACGGCTGGCCCGTCGCAGATTATTGAGGAAACGACGCTATGAACCACATCAACCGCCGCCTCTTCCTGGCCGGTGCCGCGATATTACCGACTGCCTGCGGCAAGCTGGGCGCCATACCCGTTGCACCGACCGCTGACGGCCCCGTTCCGGTCAATCCGCTGATCAAGCAGCGCGCCGACGCGCAGATCTTCCGCCATGACGATGGCTATTATTATATGACCGGGTCGGTCCCCGAATATGACCGGCTGGTGCTGCGTCGGTCGAAGACAATCGCGGGCCTCGCTACCGCGACCGAAGCCGTGCTGTGGCGGCATGAAAAGACCGGGCCGATGTCGGGTTTCCTGTGGGCGCCCGAACTGCATATGGTGGACGGCAAATGGATCGTCTATTTCGCCGCTGGTCCGAGCGGCGGTGGCGAGGATGTGTTTCGCATCCGCACCTATGCGGTGGTGTGCGACGGCCCCGACCCGATGGTCGGCAAATGGAGCGTTCTGGGCGAATTGCAGACGCCCTGGGACAGTTTCAACCTCGATTCGACCATCTTCACGCACAAGGGCACGCGCTATATGGCGTGGGCGCAGCGCGAGCCGGGCATCGAAACGAACAGCAACCTGTACATCGCCAAGCTGGAATCGGCGCTCAAGCTGGGCAAGGCGACGCGGATCGCCGTGCCGACGCTGGATTGGGAAATCCGCGGCTACAAGGTCGCCGAAGCGCCCGCCGTCCTGCATCGCAATGGTCGCCTGTTCATGACCTATTCGGCCAGCGCGACCGATGCGCGCTATTGCCTGGGGCTGTTGACGGCGGACGAGAATGCCGACCTGCTGGATGCCAAGAGCTGGGTCAAATCGCCGCAGCCGGTGTTCGTCACCAATGCGGCGACGAGCGTCTATGGGCCGGGCCACAACAGCTTCACCGTGGATGAGCAGGGCCGTGACATCCTGGTCTATCATGGGCGCGACTATGAGACGATCCAGGGCGATCCGCTGCTCAACCCCGACCGCCATACCCGCGTCCAGCGGCTCTATTATACCGCCGATGGCACGCCCGATTTCGGCGTGCCGGTGGGCAATGGCCCGCTGCCCGAACGGTTCATCGCGGTGGCCGACCCCAAGCGGCTGATGGCGCATGACGGCACCCGCCTGGTCGCGGGCAACCCGGCCCTGCCTCAGACGCAGTTCCGCCAGTCGCCCGGCCGTGCCGGGGCCAAGAGCATCATGCTGTCCCCCATATTGATGCCCGATCATTATCTGGTCGCGGCCAAGGATGGGTCGATCAGCCTGGAAAAGGACAGCAAGAGCGCCGATTTCGCGCTGCGCAGCCAGTTCGTCCGCTTCGAGGAAAAGGCCAGCGACGCGCTGCGCTTCGTCGCCATCTCCGCGCCGGGCAAGGCGATCGGCACCGTCGGCGATCAGTTGCGGCTGGTGCCGAGCCGGGACGCTACGGCTTACTGGCGTGCGGACTGACATTCCATAATATGTCTGACAAATAGGTGGTGCCAGGGGCCGGTTTCCAGCAGGAGACCGGCCCCTTCGCTTATGTGGGTATCCGATCGACACCCGATAGCTCGTGGCCTGTGGCAATAATGTAACTAGCGCCGGACATTCGTGTCGCGACGCCCTCATTTTCCGCTTGCGATTCATTTGTCGGAGCAATAATTAGTCCGAGTAATTCACGCATGGCCAAGGGCCAGCTCCAGGGAGGATATCTGACATGGCCCTCAAGCCGATCGTAATGGGTTCCGCATCGCTCTTCGCGCTGATGCTGGCGGGCGCTGCCCAGGCCCAAACCGCCCCCGCAACGCCGCAGGCAGCGCCGGAAGAGGAAGTCGCCGATATCGTCGTGACCGGCGTCCGCGCCTCGATCGTCGGCGCGCTCAACGTGCGCCGGGAATCGACCCAGATCGTCGATTCGATCGTTTCGGAAGATGTCGGCAAATTGCCCGACAATAATGTCGTCGAAGCCCTGCAGCGCGTGACCGGCATCCAGGTCACCGACCGCGCCGGCGGCGAAGCGGCGACCATCACCATTCGCGGCCTGACCGATCCGCTGACCACGCTCAATGGCCGCAACATCTTCACCGCTGCTGGCACGTCCTTCGCGTTGCAGGACATCTCCGCCAACCTCGTCAAGCAGGTCGATGTCTACAAGACCCGTTCGGCCGACCAGCTGGAAACCGGCCTGGCGGGCCAGATCGACGTGCAGACCCGTCGCCCGCTCGACTTTGACGGCTTCACCATTTCGGGCCTGGCGCGCGGCGTTTATTCGGAACTTGCCGACAAGGTGAACCCCAATGTCGCGCTGCTGGTCAGCGACCGCTGGGAAACCGGCATCGGCGACATCGGCTTCCTGGTGAATGGCAGCTACACCCGCGCCGAATTTCGCAACCAGAATTTGCAGGCCGGTGCCATGGTGCCGTTCGCCACCGAAACGCCGCCGGAAGGGTCGGGCCTGACCCCGCTGCAACGCATCTTCCCCGGTGCTACCAATGAAAACTGGACGCCTGGTCTCGACGCGGGCCTGCCGACCGCGCCGGGATCGACGCTCAACATCAATGGCGTCGAAACCCCCTATTATCTCGCCCGCGACGCCGTCATCGCATCCGATGTCTATGGCAAGCGCGATCGGAAGGCGATCAACGCCGCGCTGCAATGGGCGCCGAACGACAGCTCGGTCTACACCGCTGAGGTCTTCTACACGGGGTTCAAGGGCGAGACGTTCAACAGCCTGAACTTCAGCTTTGTCGATTGGTGGGGCAACCTGCCTACTGACGTGGCCAACAGCTTCGAACTGTTCGAAGGCACCAACATCATCAAGTCGCGGCGAGCCGGCGCGGTCGCGGGCTTCAACAGCGGCGACCGCGACCGACCAGCCGCACCGACAGCTATGTCTATGCCTTCAACGCCAAGTGGGATGTGGGTGAGCGCGGCAAGATTTCGGCCGACATCGCCTATCAGGACAGCAAGAACGAGACGAGCTTCTTTGCCATCCGTACCGATCGCGGCCCGCTCGACATCGATGTCGATTTCAACGCCGGCGGCGGCCTGCCCGCCTATAGCTTTAGCTTTGGCAATCAGGACGTCCTGACCGACGCGAGCAAGTGGACTGTCGGCAACCTGTTCGACAGCGGCACCAAGAATACCGGTAGCGCGCTGACGATGATGCTGGACGGCGAATATGAGTGGGACGAGGGCTTCCTGCGCCGCATCAAGGCGGGCTGGCGCTATGACAAGCGTTCGGCCGACAGCTATGTCCGCGATCAGGGTGCCGGTGCATACACGTCATCGCATCCGATGTCTATGGCAAGCGCGATCGGAAGGCGATCAACGCCGCGCTGCAATGGGCGCCGAACGACAGCTCGGTCTACACCGCTGAGGTCTTCTACACGGGGGTTCAAGGGCGAGACGTTCAACAGCCTGAACTTCAGCTTTGTCGATTGGTGGGGCAACCTGCCTACTGACGTGGCCAACAGCTTCGAACTGTTCGAAGGCACCAACATCATCAAGTCGCGGCGAGCCGGCGCGGTCGCGGGCTTCAACAGCGGCGACCGGGCGACCAGCCGCACCGACAGCTATGTCTATGCCTTCAACGCCAAGTGGGATGTGGGTGAGCGCGGCAAGATTTCGGCCGACATCGCCTATCAGGACAGCAAGAACGAGACGAGCTTCTTTGCCATCCGTACCGATCGCGGCCCGCTCGACATCGATGTCGATTTCAACGCCGGCGGCGGCCTGCCCGCCTATAGCTTTGGCAATCAGGACGTCCTGACCGACGCGAGCAAGTGGACTGTCGGCAACCTGTTCGACAGCGGCACCAAGAATACCGGTAGCGCGCTGACGATGATGCTGGACGGCGAATATGAGTGGGACGAGGGCTTCCTGCGCCGCATCAAGGCGGGCTGGCGCTATGACAAGCGTTCGGCCGACAGCTATGTCCGCGATCAGGGTGCCGGTGCATACGTTGCCCAACCCCTGCCTATGATCCAACGCGCCCAGTCAGTCCGGCGAACCCGGACCGCATCCCCGTTCCCCTGTCTGTTGGAATTTGGCGAAGGCAGCCCCTTCACCAACGAAGGCTTCTTCGACGGCCGTGCCAATATCCCGACCAGCTGGGTGCTGGCCGATCCGCGCAGCATGGACAGGGATGGCGTGCGCAGCCTGTATCGCGCCGTCGCGCCCGGTCTGCTGCTGTCTGACCAGCTGAGCTTCGGCCGCGTGTTCGGCATCGAGGAAAGCAACCTGGCCGCCTATATCGTGGCCGATGCCGAGGTCGAGATTTTCGGGCGTCCGCTGCAATTGCAGGGTGGCGTGCGCTATGTCGCGATCGATACCGACTATGAATATTTCGACCGGGGCGCGAATTTCGCCCGGACCGGCGTGTCGACCGGTTCCGACGATTTCCTGCCGTCCTTTACCGCGCGCTATGCCATCACCGACAATCTGCGCATCCGGTTCAACTATGGCCAAACGCTGCGTCGTCCGGCGTTCGGCGACCTCAATCCCAATCTGGCGCTCGGCGGCGATCTGTCGCGCATCGGTTTCGGCACCGGGTCTTCGGGTAACCCCAATTTGCGGGCGACCAAGTCGGAGAATATGGATCTGGCGATCGAATGGTATTTCGACCGCAACAGCGCCATCTATGCGACCGCCTTCCGCCGCAAGATCGAAGGTCTGGTCGTGCCGTTGACCGTTCGCGAGTTCATCCCGAACAACTATCTGCCGCGCAACGAGACCTATACCGAATTTTTTCAACATCACCCGTCCGGCGAACGCTTCCGATGGCACGCTCAAGGGGCTGGAACTGGGGCTGACCTACTTCCCCTCCTACCTACCCCTCCGTGCTTGACGGCCTTGGCTTCACCGGCAGCGCGACGATCCTGGATTCCGAACAGACGATCCCGGTCGTCAACAATGAAGGCGAAATCACCGGCACGGCCAAGTCCGCCTTCTTCGGCGTGTCGAAGCTGTCCTACAACGCCACGCTGGCCTATGACAAAGGCCCGATCGGCGCGCGCCTGTCCTACATCTGGCGCAAGGGCTTCTTGAACAACAATGAAGCGCGGGCCTTTGCCAACCCGATCGGCATGTGGCGTGCGCCTGAAAAGAGCCTGGACTTCCAACTGACGCTGAACGTGAACGAAGATATCGGCATCACCTTCGACGCGGTGAACACATCCAAGGCGAAGCAGCAGAATTATTACAAGTTCGGCGATGTCGGCAATCCGACCGAGTTCAACTCCAGCACGCTGCTGATCGACCGGACCTTTGCTCTGGGTGTCCGCTTCAAGTTTGACTGAGTGCCCATGGGGCGTGGCGTCTCCTCGCTGCGCTCCATGATGATATGGCGGTCGTTCCGGGTTCCTCTCCAACCCCGGAACGACCGCCATTTTTGTTTGAGCGAGGGTGAAAGGCGACGTCGCCTCACCTCGCAGCGCGGCGGTCGCGCCATTTTCCCCTTGCCCCGGCGGCGATCCCATGCACAAAGGATGCCAACTGGCGCGGGCGGTTCGCCGTCCGGCCGCAAGGATGGACCCATGCACGACGTCACCACCCAGGAACGGCCCGCCGCCCCCCGCCCTCCCGTCCCGCACGAGCTGGGCGATGGCCTGTCGGTCATCTCGATCGCCAAAAGCTACGACAATCGCGTGGTGTTGTCGGACGTGTCGCTGACCGTCGGCAAAGGCGAAGTCGTCGGCCTGCTTGGCCCCAATGGCGCGGGCAAGACGACCTGCTTCTATTCGGTCATGGGCCTCGTCCGCCCCGATCGCGGCCGCGTGCTGCTCGACGGGCAGGATATTACCAGCCTGCCCATGTATCGCCGCGCGATCCTGGGCCTTGGCTATCTGCCGCAGGAAACCTCGATCTTTCGTGGCCTGACCGTCGCGCAGAATATCAGCGCGGTGCTGGAAATGGCGGAGCCCGACAAGGCATCGCGCGCCGCGCGGCTGGAACAATTGCTCGACGAATTCGGCCTGACCCGGTTGCGCGATTCGGCGGCGATGGCGCTGTCGGGGGGCGAGCGCCGCCGCTGCGAGATTGCCCGCGCGCTGGCCGCCAATCCCTCGATCGTGCTGCTGGACGAACCCTTTGCGGGCATTGATCCGCTGTCGATCGCCGATATTCGCGACCTGGTGAAGCAGTTGAAGACGCGCGGCATCGGCGTGCTGATCACCGACCATAATGTCCGCGAGACGCTAGAAATCGTCGACCGCGCCTGCATCATCTATGACGGGCAAGTGCTGTTCACAGGCAGCCCGACCGAACTGGTCGCCAATGCCGACGTCCGCCGCCTGTATCTCGGCGAGAATTTCTCGTTGTGATGTAAGATGAAGCGGGGGCATTTTCTTTCTGAGCCGCACCGGCCCGCACCCCCACCCGGCCTCCCACAGTATAGGCTGGCTGGGCGTCCGGGTGGGGGCGCGAGCCGGTGCGCCAGCACAAGGCGCGCTGCCTGATGGCGCTCGGCCCACGCCTCGACATTCGGCAGAGCCAGTCGCTTGTCATGACGCCGCAGTTGCAGCAGGCGATCAAGCTGCTGGCGCTGTCCAATCTGGAGATCGAGGCGTTCGTCGCGGGCGAGTTGGAGAAAAATCCGCTGCTCGAATCGGGTGGCGGCGATGACGGTCCCCCGCCCGCCGACGGCATCGACCGCGAGCTTGAGCGCCCCACGCTGGCCGCCGAAACCGGGGCGAGCGACGATCTGATCGCGCAGGGGCTGGGCGGCGCGGACAGCCCGCTCGACGTCGATCATGGCGCGGACACGTTCATCGACGATGGCCCCGGCGACCGGATGGCGAGCGCACTCGGCGCCGGTGGCGGCGGCATGGACGCGATGACGGGCGGTTATGGCGACGAAGCCCCGGACTTCGACAGTTTCGCCGCGCCCAGTGCCAGCCTGCAGGAACATTTGATGGATCAGGCGCGCGCCGCGCTGTCGGGCGTGGACCTGATCGTCGCGGCGCAACTGATCGGCCAGATCAGCGAGGCGGGCTATCTGGAGGCGGACCTGTTGCAGACCGCCCATGCGATGGGCCTGCCGCTGGTCGAGGTCGAACGGGTGCTGGGCGTCATCCACAGCTTCGACCCGACCGGGATCGGCGCACGGTCGCTGGCCGAATGCCTGGCGCTGCAGGCCAAGGAAGCCGACCGCTACGACCCGTGCATCGCGCGCCTGCTCGCCAATCTCGACCTGCTGGCCAAGGGCGCGCTGCCCCAGTTGCGCCGCATCTGCGGGGTGGATGAGGAGGATATGGCCGACATGATCGCCGAATTGCGCGGCTATGACCCCAAGCCTGGCCTTAAATTCTCCAGCGATCGCGCTGCGCCGGTCACGCCCGACCTATTCGTGCGCCCGACCGCCGAGGGATGGAGCATCGAGGTCAACAGCGCCACCCTGCCCCGCGTGCTGGTCAACCGCAGCTATTATGTCGAACTGGCGACGGGCAAGCAGGACAAGAATGCCAAGGCGTGGCTCGCCGATTGCCTGGCCAGCGCCAATTGGCTCGTCAAGGCGCTCGACCAGCGGCAGAAGACGATCATCAAGGTCGCGAGCGAGATCGTCCGCTGCCAGGAGGATTTCTTTCGCAAGGGCGTGGCGCATTTGAAACCGCTGACGCTGCGCACCGTCGCCGACACGATCAAAATGCATGAATCGACCGTCAGCCGGGTGACATCGAACAAATATCTGTCCTGCCCGCGCGGGCAATATGAGCTGAAATATTTCTTCACCAGCGGCGTGTCGAACGCGGAAGGCGACGGCTCCGTCTCGGCCGAAGCGGTCAAGAGCCATATCAAGACGCTGATCATGGCCGAAGAGCCGCAGGCCATCCTGTCCGACGACACGCTGGTCGAGCTGTTGCGTGCGCGCGGCATGGACATAGCCCGCCGCACCGTCGCCAAATATCGCGAGGCGATGGGGATTGGATCGTCGGTGCAACGGCGGCGGCAGAAGGCGCTGAAGGGGAAGGCGGCCTGAGGTATATAGCCTAAAGCCTATGGACATAATATAGGCTATAAGCTATTATCCGCTTATGGCGTGGACGGTCCTCTATCATCAGGCGTTTGTTCCGGAGATGGAGGCGCTGCCAGAGGTGGTTCAAGACGGGCTGCTGACCATCGCCGAGTTATTGATATTGGCTGGGCCAACGCTGGGTCGCCCTCATGCCGACACACTGGCGGGATCCCGCCATGCCAATATGAAGGAGCTACGCTTTACGGCCCAGGATGGGGTGTGGCGGGTGGCCTTTGCGTTCGACCCCAAACGTCGCGCCATAATCCTTGTCGCAGGCGACAAGGCCGGGGTCGCCCAGAAGCGCTTTTACAAGACGCTGGTTGCCAAAGCCGATGCCCGCTTTGCCGAGCATCTGGAAACATTGAAAGGATAAGCAACATGGCAGTCACCCACGACGAAATCATGGCCCGCCTCCCCCAGGAGCGGCAGGACCGAATCAAGGCGCGCGCGGCGGAGCTTTACGCCGAGGTGGAAGGGTTGAAGGCGCTGCGCCTGCTCGCCCGACGCAGCCAGGAACAAATCGCGCAAAGCCTTGGCATCAAGCAACCCTCCGTCCTCAAGATCGAGCGGCAGACCGATCTCTACCTCTCGACCTTGCGCCGCTTCGTGGAGGCGGCGGGCGGGACGCTCGAACTGCGCGTCGAACTGCCTGGCACTGGCCCGTTCACGCTGACGGGGCTAGGCGACATCGACACTCGCGACGCCGCCTGACGGGCCAGCCCTTCTCACCGCACCAGCAGAACCGGTGCGTGGACGGTGCGGATGAGGGTGGTGGTGCTGCTGCCGACGATCAGGGTGCGGAGCGGGGAGTGGCCGTAGGCGCCCATCACCAATAGCGCTTGCGGCGTTGCGGCCATCAGTTCGGCGATGGCATCCTCCGGCTTGCCCGGCAGGATCGTCAGGGTGACGGTCGCGCTGGCCGATAAAGCAGTGCGGGCCTTGTCGAGTAGGGCGCGATGCTTGTCGTCGTCGGGGCCGACCGTCACGACCTGGATCGGCAGCCCGGCGAACAAGGGCGAATTGGCGACCCGTTCCAACGCGCGGTCGGCGGGTTTGCTGCCGTCATAGGCGAGGACCACGGACTGCGGGGCTTGCGCCGCACGCGCGGCGATTAGCACCGGCTTGGCGCTGGCGCGCACGACGCGCTCGATCTTCGAGCCGATATGGTCGGTGGCGAATTCATGGCTCGCGCCGCGCTTGCCGATGACGACGACGCGGGCATCCGCTTCCCGCTCGATAATCGTTTCGACGATGCCGCCATGGCGATGGAGCGGCGCGATGGCGGTGGCCCCGTCGGCGCGCAGCCGATCGGCCATGGTGGCGAGCAGCACGCGACCGCGTTCGATCTGAAGCCGGGAGTCGGCTTCCTCCAGCCGGGTCAATTCCTCCAGCAGTTCGCTCTTGGCCCCCAGGCCGATCGCGCCGCTGAGGTCATGGCGCTGTGCCACGGCATCGCGGCGCTGGACGACATGGAGCAGTTCGACCGGCAGATCGAGGCGCTTAGACGCCCAGGCGGCGAGGTCGCAGACGCTGGCCGCATAGGCCGAGGCGTCGATACAGGCGAGTATCTTGGTCATGGCGTCTCTCCTCAATGCGCGCCGAGTCGCGCGTCCGCACCCGGCTTGTCGTGCAGGGCATAGCGTTCGACCATCGCGGCGCTGGCGTCATTGAGGCCGATCACCTCGACCGCCGTGCCTTCGCGGCGGAATTTCAGGATCGCCTTATCGAGCGTGCCGATTGCCGAAATGTCCCAGAAATGCGCGTCGCTCACGTCGATCACGACGCGGTCGAGAACCTCCTTATAGTCGAAGGCAGAGGTGAAGCTGTCCGACGAGGCGAAGAAGACCTGGCCTGCGACGCGATAGGTGCGCGCATTGCCATCGGCTGATATTTCGGAGGTGACCGTGAAGAGCCGCTTGACCTTGCTCGCGAAGAACAGTCCCGACAGGATGACGCCCGCCAGCACGCCCTGCGCCAGGTCATGCGTCCACACGACGATGACGACGGTGGCGATCATGACGACCGAGGATTGCCACGGATTGGTCCGCAGATCCTTGATCGAGCGCCAGCTGAACGTGCCGATCGACACCATGATCATTACCGCGACCAGCGCGGGCATCGGGATCTGGGCCACGAACGGGCCGAGCACGACGATCAGGAATAGCAGGAAGGTGCCTGCGACGAGGGTCGACAGGCGGGTCGAACCGCCCGACTTCACGTTGATGACCGACTGGCCGATCATCGCGCAACCGCCCATGCCGCCGAGGAAGCCGGTGGCGAAATTGGCGATGCCCTGGCCCTTCATCTCGCGGCGCTTGTCCGACCCGGTGTCGGTCAGGTCATCGACGATCTGCGCCGTCATCATCGATTCCAGCAGGCCGACGGCCGCCATGGTCAGCGAATAGGGCAGGATGATCTGGAGCATTTCCAGCGTCAGCGGGACGTTGGGGATGAGGAAGGCCGGGAGGGTCGAGGGCAGTTCGCCCATGTCGCCCACCGTGTTGACATTCAGCCCGCCATAGATGGACAGGATCGTCAGGATGACGATCGCGACCAGCGGCGAGGGCACCGCCTTGGTGATACGCGGGAAGAGGTAGATGATGGCAAGGCCACCCGCGACCATCGCATAGGTCATCCAGGTCACGCCCATAAGCTGCGGTAATTGGGCGATGAAGATCAGGATCGCGAGCGCATTGACGAAGCCGGTGATGACCGACCGCGACACATATTGCATCAGCATGTCGAGCCGCAGGAAGCCAGCGATGACCTGAATGATGCCCATTAGGATGGTGGCGGCGAAGAGATACTCGATGCCATGGTCGCGCACGAGCGGCACCACCAGCACCGCGACGGCGGCGGTGGCGGCGGAGATCATGCCGGGGCGGCCGCCGACGAAGGCGATGATGAAGGCGATGGAGAAGGAGGCGTAGAGGCCGACGCGCGGATCGACGCCGGCGATGATGGAAAAGCCGATGGCTTCGGGGATCAGCGCCAGGGCGACGACGATCCCGGCGAGGATGTCGGCGCGCGGATTGGCGAGCCATTCGCGTTGCAGCGAGGCGATGGACAGCATTTGAAAAACCTAGATTGGCTAGCGGGGCATCGCGTGTGTGCGCGGAAACGCTCAAAACTCGGAAAAGCGAAGCCCAAATTCGCTAATGGTTATCCCGGGGATAGGCGCCGGGCCGAGCCACCCGACGATGCCGGGTCCAATGGATGCGGTCGCCTTATCCAAGATGCCTGATCGGCGCAAGAGTGACGGGCGCGGACGACGAGTCAGTCGGATGTCGCCAGCCCGGCCTTCTCGACATGGGTCGCCACCGGCTCGTTGCGATCCTTGCGCTCCGAATAGCGGTCCACCAACTGCTCGGCATGGGGTCGCAGCAGGACGGTGAAGCGGACCAGTTCCTCCACCACATCGACGATGCGGTAATAATAAGGGGATGGCTTCATCCGACCGGCCTCGTCAAATTCTTCATAGGCTTTGGCGACGGAGGACTGGTTGGGAATGGTGAACATCCGCATCCAGCGGCCAAGGACGCGCAGCGTGTTGATGCTGTTGAAGGATTGCGATCCGGCCGACACCTGCATCACCGCCAGCGTGCGCCCCTGTGTCGGGCGCAGTCCTTTATAGGCCAGCGGCAGATGATCGACCTGCGCCTTCATGATGCCGGTGATCTGGCCATGGCGTTCGGGGCTGCACCAGATCTGCCCTTCCGACCAGAGCGAATGGGCGCGCAGTTCATGGACGGCGGGGTGATCGTCGCCCGCCACCTGATCGGGCAGCGGTAGGTCGCGCGGGTCGAAGATGCGGGTTTCGCAGCCGAAAAACTGCAGCAGGCGCGCGGCTTCCTCGACCACCAGCCGCCAATAGGAGCGCTCGCGCAGCGATCCATAGAGCAGCAGGATGCGCGGCGGTGGGTCGAGAGCGCCTAAGCCCAGCGCGGGTTGGCGATGCGCATAGTCGGGGTGCAGCGCGGGCAGATGGTCGGGATCGGCGAGCGGACGGAGATAGGCGAACGGCATAGTGGCGCTCATGCAGCATCCTCCGCAAAGCGCGAGCGGGTGCGGTTGGCGAAGGCGACCAGCGAGAGCATCACCGGCACTTCGACCAGCACGCCCACCACCGTCGCCAGCGCCGCGCCGCTCGACAGGCCGAACAGGCCGATCGCGACCGCGACCGCCAGTTCAAAGAAGTTGGACGTGCCAATGAGCGCGCAGGGTGCCGCGATTCGGTGCGGCACCTTCCAGGCGAAGGCCCAGGCATAGGCGAGCGCGAAAATGCCATAGGATTGGAGGATGATCGGCACCGCGATCAGCGCAATCAGCAACGGTTGCCCGACGATGGTTTCGGCCTGGAAAGCGAAGAGCAGCACCACGGTCGCCAACAGGCCGATGATCGACCAGGGCTTGAGCCGGGCGGTGAAGGCGTCGACCGCGGCCGCATCGCCGCCATGCGCGGCGATCACGCGATGCCGCGTCAAAGCCCCCGCCGCAAGCGGGATCACGACATAGAGCAGGGTCGAGAGCAGCAGCGTTTCCCACGGCACCACGATGTCCGTGACGCCGAGCAGCAGCGCGACGATGGGTGCGAAGGCGACGATCATCACCAGATCGTTCACCGACACCTGCACGAGCGTATAGGCCGGGTCGCCGCGCGTCATCTGCGACCAGACAAACACCATCGCGGTGCAGGGCGCGGCGCCCAGCAGGATCAGCCCGGCAATATATTGGTCGGCATCGCCACGCGGAATAAGGCCGCTATAGAGATAGTCGAAGAACAGGACGGCGAGCGCCGCCATGGTGAAGGGCTTGACCAGCCAGTTGATGACGATGGTGATGATGAGGCCGCGCGGCTTGCGGCCGATGTCGCGGATGCTGCCGAAATCGACGCCGACCATCATCGGATAGATCATCGTCCAGATCAGCACCGCGACGATCAGGTTGACCGAGGCTATTTCCAGCCCGGCCAGCATCGCGAAGGCACCGGGCGCGACATTGCCCGCCACGATCCCAACCGCGATCGCCAGCGCGACCCAGAGCGAGAGCCAGCGTTCGAACAGGCCGAGCGGCGAGGCGGATGCGGTGGCCATGATTATTCGCTCCCGACCGGCTTGGGGCTGCGCTGGCCCATGGCGTCAATCACCTGCTCGCCATCTTCCTTGGCGAAGGCCGCTTGCTGCGCCGCCGGAAGGATATCCAGCACCGCTTCGGAGGGACGACAGAGTTTGACGCCCAACGGCGAGACCACCAGCGGGCGGTTGATGAGGATGGGGTGCGCCATCATCGCGTCGATCAGTGCGGCGTCGGACAGGCTGTCATCGTCCAGCCCCAATTCGGCAAAGGGCGTGCCCTTTTCGCGCAGCAGGGCGCGCGGCGTCATCCCGGCGCGGGCGATCAGGCTT
This sequence comes from Sphingobium sp. SA2, assembly GCF_032227065.1. Lineage (NCBI taxonomy): Bacteria > Pseudomonadati > Pseudomonadota > Alphaproteobacteria > Sphingomonadales > Sphingobiaceae > Sphingobium > Sphingobium sp. SA2. Next base: position 1,173,930 of record NZ_JAPMXX010000006.1, on the reverse strand, counting down.
TCGAGCAGCGCGCGCGACGGTGGCGTTTTCAGATATTCGATCACATGCGGTTCGATGCCCGCATTGCGGATCATCGCCAGCGTGTTGCGCGATGTGCCGCATTCGGGGTTATGATAGATGATGATGTCGTGGGTCATGCGTTTGCTCCCGCCTGCGCGCTGGCACCCTCGCCTTGGCCGATTTCCTTGAGCCTGCGCTGCGTCGCCATGGCATCCAGCGCGTCGAGCGGCAGTTCCAAAAAGAGCGTGATGCGGTTGCGCAGATAGCGCAGCGCGGTGAGGAAAGCGTCGCGCTGCCCCTCCCCGTCCACAGCAGCCGGGTCTTCGATGCCCCAATGGGCGGTCATGGGGTGGCCGATCCACACCGGGCAGGCCTCGCCGGCCGCATTGTCGCAGACGGTGAAGATGAAATCGAACTGCGGCGCACCGGGCGCGGCGAACTCGTCCCAGCTTTTCGAGCGCATGCCCTCCGTCTCGAACCCAAACCCCGACAGGACGGACAGGGCCATGGGATGGACCGCACCCTTGGGCTGGCTGCCCGCGCTCCAGGCGCGAAACCGGCCCGCGCCCAGCTTGTTCATCAGCGCTTCGCCCAGGATCGAGCGGGCCGAATTGCCGGTACACAGGAACAGGACATTATAGACTTTGTCGGTCATGCTGGGGCTCCTTCGGAAACGGCGTCGCACGTAATGGAAGAAAGAAGGCCGGCGCACAGCGTCGGATCGCCCTGGCAGCAATCGGCCATCAGAAAGCCGAGCAGCGCCTGCATCCCGGCATAGTCGGCGGCATAATGGATGAGGCGACTGGTGCGCCAGGAGGTGGTGAGGCCTGCCTGTTCCAGCTTTGCCAGATGATGCGACATGGTCGAGGGCGGGACATCCATCGCTTCGGCCAAGGCACCAGCAATCATGCCATCAGGACCGGCCTTCACCAGCAGGCGGAAGACCGAAAGGCGGGTGTCCTGTGCCAGCGCGGCCAGCGCCGCGACGGCCTTGTCCTGATCCATGGCGAGTCCTTTATTCGATATTTGTCGAAATATGGCGCTGCCAAGGGCTCGTCAACGACATTTCGAGAGGTATCGAAATATTCCGATAATGTAGCATCTCTGTCATGATTGGATGAAAGGGGGTGCGGCAAAGGAGTCTCTTCATGGTCGCTGCCCGCCGTCTTGCCCGTTCGTCCGTTCTTGCTTTGCTATTCGCTGCCAGCCCGGCGCTGGCGCAACATGCCAGCACTACTGACGCCTATCGCGCGCAGGCGATGGCCGAGCTGGAGCGGATCAAGGCAGACGCGCCGGTCGTCGGCAAGGCGCGCAACATCATCCTGTTCATCGGCGATGGCATGGGGGTCAGCACGCTGACGGCGGCGCGCATCCATCAGGGGCAGCGCCAGGGCGTGGACGGCGAATCCTTCGTGCCGACCATGGACCGGCTGTCCAGCACGGCGCAGGTCAAAACCTATTCGCATGACGGGCAAGTGTCGGATTCCGCGCCGACCGCGACGGCGATCCTGACCGGGGTCAAGACCCGCAACGGCGTCATCGGCGTCGGCCCGGAAGTGCCGGAAAATGACTGCGCGACGAGCAAGGCGCATCGCCTGCCCTCGCTGTTCGGCTTTGCGCAGGGTCAGGGCATGGCGACCGGCGTGATCTCGACCGCGCGCATCACCCATGCGACGCCCGCCGCCACCTATGCCCACACCGCCCAGCGCGACTGGGAAGCCGATGGCGACCTGACGCCCGACGCCCGCGCGCAGGGCTGCATCGACATTGCGCGGCAGATGGTGGAGGGCGACGTCGGCGCGCGGCTCGACCTGATCCTGGGCGGGGGGCGCGCCAATTTCCTGCCGACCACCAGCCGCGATCCCGAATATGCCGCCATGACGGGCAAGCGCACCGACCGCAAAGACCTGACCAAGGCCTGGCAGCGGCGCAATCCGCGCGGGGCCTATGTCTGGAACAGCGCGGATTTCGCCAAGGTCGACCTGACCCGCACGCCCCGCCTGCTAGGCCTGTTCGAGCCCGACCATATGCAATATGAGGCCGACCGCGCCAAGGACACAGGCGGCGAACCGTCGCTGGCGGACATGACCCGTTCGGCGATCACGATGTTGGGCAGCCGCGACAAGGGCTATATACTGCTGGTGGAAGCGGGCCGGATTGACCATGCCCACCATGCCGGGAACGCCCGCCGCGCGCTGGAAGACACGATCGCGCTCGATGAGGCGGTGAAGGTCGCGATGGACATGACCAATCGCGCCGATACGCTGGTGCTGGTCACGGCCGACCATAGCCACACGTTCGCGATGAGCGGCTATCCCGGCCGGGGCAACCCTATCCTGGGCGCGGTGACCAATGGCGGCCAGGCGCTCAAGGCCAAGGACGGCAAGGGCTATACGACATTGGGCTATGCCAATGGACCGGGCGCGACGATCGACACGCCGCGCGCCGACCCGCTCCAGACCGACACCACCGCACTCGATTATCGCCAGCAGGCGCTGGTGCCGCTGGGGTCCGAAACCCATGGCGGCGACGATGTCCTCGCCCGTGCTTCAGGGCCGATGGCACATCTGGTCAAGGGCACGATCGAGCAGCACAGCCTCTATTATATCATGCGCGAGGCGTTGGCCGGGCCGACCGCGGAATAGCCCGTGGCGCATTCGCGCCAGCAACAGGTTGCACGATGGATCATGCACGATAGAAGGCGTGCATGACCCTTGATCATGACGACGCCGCCACGGCGCAATCACAGCCGGCACCGGCGTCTTCCGCAACATCCTACAGCCCCGGCCGGGTTGCCAATGCCGCATTGGTGGTCGTCGGTATCGTCGGCCTGGCATGGATCATGGTCGAACTGACCCGCTTCCTGATGCTGGTGTTCGCGGCGATCGTGATTGGTGCGGTGTTCGACACGATCGCCAACTGGTTGTGCCGCATCACCGGCATGAAGCGGTCGATGGCGCTCGCTTTGTCGGTCATCGGCATGATCACCCTGTTCGTGGGCGCGTTCGCGCTGTTCGGGTCGCAACTGGCGCAGGAGTTCGATACGATCCGCGAAACCGTCCCCCGCGCGCTGCAAAGCGTGGAGGGGCTGCTCGACCGCTATGGCCTTGGCGAACGGGCGCGGCAACTGGTCGAGGGTGGCGGCAAGGATGTGTCGCAACTGGTGTCGCAGGCGGGCGGCTATGCGTTGGCAGCGGGCAGCGGCCTTGCCGATTTCGTGCTGGTCCTGGTCGGCGCGATCTTCCTGGCGGGCGATCCCGCCACCTATCGCCGGGGCCTGCTGCTGCTGATCCCGAAGAGGGCCGAGGAGACGGTCGCGCTGGCGCTGGACGATGCGTCGGGCGGGCTGCGCGGATGGATGGTGGGGCAAGCGGTGTCCTCGCTGGTCGTCGCTGCGTTCACCTGGGCGGGGCTTGCCTTGCTGGGCGTACCTGCTGCGGGCGGCTTGGGCGTGATCGCTGGCCTGCTCGACATCATTCCGATGATCGGACCGGTCATTTCGGGCGTACCCGCCGTGCTGCTGGCCTTCACCGTGTCGCCGATGACCGCGCTGTGGACCCTGTTGCTCTTTCTGGTGATCCAGCAATTGCAGGGCAATTTCCTGCAGCCGATGATCCAGAAACATGCCGTCGATGTGCCCCCGGCGGTGCTGCTGTTCGCCGTCTTCGCCGCCGGCCTGCTGTTCGGCTTCCTCGGCGTGCTGCTGGCCGCGCCGCTGACGGTGGTCGTGTTCGTCGCGGTGCAGCGCCTGTATGTGCAATCGATGCTGGGCAAAGAGATCAAGGTCGCCGGGAGGGACTAAGCCATTATTAACGCTGCGCTCATCCATTTTCAGCTCTAGGTCTGCGGTGTTGATCCGAGACCTTGTCCTCCCAAGTTGCGCCGCCGGATATTGTCTGACAAATATGGCCTGATTTCTGCTGGCAGAGGACAGGCCTACTCATGGATATCTCCCGTCGAACAGCTATATTCGCTACGGCTGCGGCTTCTCTTGCAGGCGTTGCACAACGAGCCGTCGCGGAGACGCCGATGTCCCCCTCGCGCTCAGGCTCGCAAGGGGCTGTACTGGCCCCGCGCCCGCCCATGGGTTGGAACAGCTGGAACAGTTTTGCGGGCACCATCACTGAGGATCAGGCGCTGGAGACCGCTGCGATCATGCGGGACGCCTTGCTGCCATCGGGCTATAACGTCTTCACGATCGACATTCAGTGGTATGAGCCGGAAGCGAGCAGCTACACCTATAATGCCAACCCGGTTCCGGCGCTGGACGCCCATGGGCGGCTGGTGCCCGCGCCCAATCGCTTTCCATCGGCCAAGGGTGGTGAGGGCTTCGCGCCGATTGCCGCGAAGGTCCATGCGATGGGGCTGCAATTTGGCATTCATGTCATGCGCGGCATTTCGCGCCAAGCGGTGAAGCTGAACCTGCCGATCCTCGGCACGAATGTCCGCGCGCAGGATATCGCCGACACCACATCCATCTGTGCGTGGAACCCGGACATGTATGGCGTCGACATGACGAAGCCCGGCGCGCAGGCCTATTATGACGGGCTGTTCAAACTCTATGCCTCATGGGGTGTCGATTTCATCAAGATGGACGATATGAGCCGTCCCTATGACAGCCGCGCGCCGGAGATCGAAGCGGCGGCGACAGCCATTGCCCGCTGCGGGCGGCCAATGATCCTGAGCCTGTCGCCCGGCGAGACGCCGCTTCTGCGCGGCGACCATGTCCGCCGTCATGCGCAGATGTGGCGCATTTCCGACGATTTCTGGGACGAATGGGCGCAATTGGAAGCGCAGTTCACCCGGCTGGAGAATTGGACGCCGTTTCGTGGTCCCGGCGCCTGGCCCGATGCGGACATGTTGCCGCTCGGTCGCATTGCCTTGGGCGAGCGGATGTCGCGGTTCACGCCCGACGAACAGCAGACATTGATGACTTTATGGTCGATCACCCGATCGCCGTTGATCATGGGCGGCGACCTGCGCCACCTCGATGCGGCCACGCTGGCGCTGCTGACCAACCCCGAAGTGCTGGCAGTCAACCAGGCAAGCCAGGACAACCGCCCGCACTTCCTTGAAGACGGATTGCGGGTCTGGTCGGCGGCGTCCGAGGACGGGAAGGCGCGCTATCTTGCGCTGTTCAACCTTGGGACCAAGACGCGGGACGTTTCGGTGCCGCTGGCGAATGTCGGTGTCGACGGTTCTGCAGCGGCGCGCGATCTGTGGAAGCGACGCGACATGGGTCCGGTCACGGGCCATGTAGTCACGCGCCTTGCGCCGCATGCCAGCGCGTTGTTTCGCCTGAGTTAGGGGAGGGAACAACCCTGCATGCCTTGGATGTTCTGGCCGGATCAGAAGCCAGGAAACCGGTCATATCGGCACCCATCATCAGCGCCCTGTAGTCATATGACGACGACGAGCGCTTTGGTATGGAACGTTTTGCGTAAATGACATTGAGGGAAATGCCATTCAGGCGCTTTCCGGCATCTTCGCTGTAGAGAAACTGGTGATCCCAACGGGATTCGAACCCGTATCGCTGCCGTGAAAGGGCAGTGTCCTAACCGTTAGACGATGGGACCACATACAACGACCGGCCAAGCGGCGCTGCGAAGTGAGGGGGGCATTAGGAGGAGACGGCGCGGCGGTCAACCCCTTTTGCGGGCAAAAACGCGCCTGCCACTCAGTCGGCCCAGGCGGCGTCGTCCAGATGCAGTTCGGCGGCGGGACGGCTGCCCCAGTCGTCGATTTTCGCGCGTCCCGCAACCCACAGCCGCCGGTCGTAGGACGCGCCCAATATCGCCTGGCCCATGTCACTTTCGGCCTGACGAAAGGCGATGGTCTTGATCGACCGGCCGTCCGCGCCCGCCATGATCGCGCGCAGATGGCCATTGCCGACCACATCGGCCTTGACCACGCGCATGGGGCCAGCGGCAATCCGGGGGGCGGGCCAGCCCGCGCCATAGGGGCCGCCCTGCTCGATCGCGGCGACAAATTCCGGGTTCACGCCCGCCGGGGCCAGCACCGCGTCGATCAACAACGCCCGGTCGTCGCGCGCGCGCGCCACAGCGCTTGCCAGTCGTTCGTCCAGAAAATCGGCGAGCGCATCGACCTTGTCTGCCGCGACGGTCAGCCCGGCCGCCATGGCATGACCGCCGCCCGCGACCAGCAGACCGCTATCCTTGGCCGCCATCACCGCCGCGCCCAAATCCACGCCGGAGATCGACCGGCCCGACCCCTTGCCCACGCCATCCTCGTCCAGCGCGATAACGATCGCCGGTCGCCCAGTCTTTTCCTTGATCCGTCCCGCGACGATGCCGATGACGCCCGGATGCCAGCCCAGCCCGGCAATCACCGCGACGGCGCGATTGCCCTGCGCGTCGAGCAGCGCTTCGGCCTGTTCCTGCACCGTCGATTCGATCGCGCGGCGCTCCTCATTATAATGGTCGAGCTGTCCCGCGATCCGCGCCGCCTCCGACGGGTCCAGCGTCGTAAGCAACCGCACGCCAAGATCCGCCTGCCCCACGCGCCCGCCCGCGTTGATGCGCGGCCCCAATGCAAAGCCCAGATCATGGCACAGCGGCGCGCGGGTCAGGCGGCTGGCGTCGATCAGGGCGGCGAGGCCGATGTTGCGCCGCTTGGCCATCACCTTGAGCCCCTGCGCCACGAAGGCGCGGTTGAGGCCGCGCAGTTGCGCTACGTCCGCCACCGTGCCGAGCGCGACAATATCAAGCAATTCCATCAGCGCGGGTTCCGCCCGCGTCGCGAACCAGCCGCGCCCGCGCAACAGCCGCACCAGCGCCGCGCCCAGCAGGAATGCGACACCGACGGCAGCCAGATGGCCATGCGTTGCCGCTTCGTCCCCCTCGTCCAGCCGATTGGGGTTTACCAGCGCCAGGGCTTCGGGCAGCGCCGCGCTGCATTTATGGTGATCGACTACCACGACATCGACGCCGGTGGCCTTCGCCATCGCCAGCGCCTCGAACGCCTGCGCACCGCAATCGACGGTGACGATCAGGGTCGCCCCTTCGCCCGCCAGGCGCACCAGGGCCTCGCCCGACGGGCCATAGCCCTCCATCAGGCGATCGGGGATATAGGGCTTGGCCTCCAGCCCCAGATCGCGCAGCAATCGGATCAGCAGCGCCGCGCTGGTCGCGCCGTCCACATCATAGTCGCCGAAGATGCGCACATCCTCGCCGCGCTGCACGGCATCGGCCAATCGCTCGGCCGCCGCGTCCATGTCGCGGAACAGGCTGGGATCGGGCATGAAGGCGCGGATCGTCGGGTTGCGATGCGCCTCCAGCGCCTCGCGCGGGCAGCCGCGCGCCATCAGCAATTGCGTCACCAGGTCATCGGGCAGATAGCCGGGGTCGCGCGCGTCCGCCCCCTCCCCCCGCCAACGCCAGGGTTGGCCCATCAGGGATCGCGAAATATTGAGCGCAAATGTCATGCGCTTGCTCTAGACGGGCCTTGGGCCGGTGGGAAGCGCCCCCGTCGCGGCTAATCGTCGCCGGAACGGAACCGTCGCAACCCGTTGCGCGTATTGGAAGTTCGTCGGCCAATTGCAGGGCTGGCGATGAAGGGGCATCGCATTTTCATGATCAGACGGCAGGCACATCATGTCCGGCGCATGTTGGGCCTTATCCTCGTCACCGCATCGCCCCTGCCTCTCATGGCGCAGACGACCAGTGATCCTGTGCCTGCGCTCCCCTATGACGCGGCATCGAGCGAAGAACCGATCCTGCCCGACGATCAGTTCGAGGCGCGCCTGCCGCAGGTCGAAAATACGGATTCATCGGCGCCTCTTCCTTCCATCGACAGCTGGATCGACCAGCAGATGCCACTACAGGCCGACGCCCCGACGCAGTTGCCGCCTGCGACCGAACCCGCGCAGGAGGTGGAACTCGCCCAGCCCTTGGCCCCGCTCGACAGCGTCACCGTGCCCGCCAATGCCGCGTCCGACGATGATCCCAATGCCGAGCAGCCCGACATCCGCTATGCGACCAGCATCGACGGGTTCGGCAAGACCGGCCTGGAGGATGCGTTCAAGGACGCATCGACCCTGATCGACGGCGATGGCAAGGCGGAAACCGCCGCCATGGTGCAGGCGCGCGCGCAGGAGGATGAGGAGCTCGCCGTGCGGCTGCTCTATTCCGAAGGCTATTATGACGCGACCGCGCTCGCCAGCCTCGATCAGACCGGTGACGGCACGCTCAAGGCGGTCGTTTCGGTGACGCCTGGCAAACGCTACACGCTCGGCGATATCGTCATCACCGCCGGGCAAACCGTACCGCCGGGGCTGGTCCGTGACAGCCTGCCGCTCAAGACCGGCGATTATATCGTCGCCACCACGATCGAGGGTGCAGAAGCCAATGTCGCGCTGAAGCTGCCGGAAAATGGCTATGCCTTTGCCAAGGTGGGCGAGCGCGACATCCTGCTCGACCCGGCGACCATAACGGGCGACTATACCCTGCCCGTCGACACCGGCCCGCGTGGCACATTCCGCAAGATCACCACGAGCGGCGACAAGCAGGCCTTTGGCGCCGACCATATGGAGGTCATCCGCCGCTACAAGCCAGGCCAACTTTATGACAGCCGCAAGGTCGATGACCTGCGCAAGGCACTGGTGGCGACGGGCCTGTTCGCCAGCGTCGGCGTGGATCCGGTGCGCACGGGCGAAGCCGGGCCGGACGGAACTGAATATGTCGATCTGCATGTCGAGCAGGAGGCAGGTCCGCCGCGCACGTTGGCTGGCGAAGCTGGCTATGGCACCGGCCAGGGCTTTCGCGCAGAAGGCACCTGGACCCACCGCAACCTCTTTCCGGCCGAAGGCGCGCTGATCGCCAGCGTGGTTGCGGGCACGCAGGAACAGGGCGTGGCAGGCACGTTCCGCCGCTCCAATGCAGGCAAGCGTGACCGCACGTTCCAGGCGGGCGCGCTGCTCAACCATCAGAAATATGATGCCTATGAAGCCTTTACCGCTGGCCTCAACATCACCTGGGCGCGCCAATCGACGCCGATCTTTCAGAAGCGCTGGACCTATAGCTATGGCGCGGAAATCCTGCTGTCGAACGAACAGACCACGATTAACGCCGCCACCGGCGAGAATAACCGGCTGACCTATTTCATCGGCGCGCTGCCGGTGCAGGTCGGCTATGACCGGTCCAACGACCTGCTCAACCCCACAAGGGGCTTCCGCGCCAATCTGCGCGTGTCGCCCGAAGCCTCGCTGCAGGGCAATGTTTCGCCCTATGTGCGCAGCACGTTCGACTTGAGCGGCTATTTCCCGGTGTCGGACAGCCTGGTCATTGCCGCGCGCACGCGCCTTGGCACCATCAACGGTGTGGCCCGTGACGATGTCGCGCCATCGCGGCGCATCTATGCCGGCGGCGGCGGATCGGTGCGCGGCTTCGGGTTCCAGGAATTGGGACCGAAGGACGTAAACGCGGACCCGATCGGCGGCCGATCCGTCAATGAATTTGCGGTCGAGGGGCGCTATCGCTTCGGCAATTATGGCGTGGTCGCCTTTGTCGATGCGGGGCAGGTGTATGAAAGCCAGGTCCCCGAATTTTCCGACATGCGCTATGGCGTGGGTCTGGGTGGGCGCTTCTATACCAATTTCGGTCCGTTCCGCGCCGACATCGCCATGCCGATCAACCGGCAACCGGGCGAATCCAAATTCGCCGTCTATATCGGGATCGGGCAGGCTTTCTGATGACGCAGGACGACACCCTCACCCCCGACCGGATCGACACCGTGCGTCAGGGTCGCCCCTTGTGGCAAAAGATCGTGATCGGCGTTGTCGGCTTGATCGTCGCACTGGTCTTGCTGACGGGCGTGTTGCTGCTTGGCCTTAACACCCAGCCGGGCAAGAAATTCCTGATCCAGCAGATCGCCGCGTTCCAGATGGAATCGGGGATGGCAATCGAGGTCGGGCGGATCGACGGGTCCATCTATAGCGACATGGTCATTCACGACCTGATCCTGCGCGACCCCAAGGGCGTGTTCGCGGTCAGCCCGCGCGTGCATGTGGTGTGGAAGCCATTCCGCTACATCAACAATCATATTTCGGTCAGCCTGCTCGAAACCCCGCTGGTGGTGCTGGCGCGCAGCCCCCAATTCAACGAAACGCCGACCGACCCCAACGCGCCGATCCTGCCCGACCTCGACATCGACGTTGACCGGATGAAGATCGACAAGTTCATCCTTGCCCGGCCCGTGATTGGCCAGAAGCGCGAGATCGCTATCGATGGCGTCACGCATATCGCCGATGGCCGCGCGATCCTGTCCGCCGATGCGATCGTCGATAGCGGCGACCGTTTGCAGGCGAAGCTGGACGCCGTGCCGTCGCAAAACCGCCTGGCCATGAGCGGCACGCTGACCGCGCCCAAGGGCGGCGTCATCGCCGCCATGTCGGGCCTGACCGATGGCATGACTGCGACCCTGGATGGCAAGGGCACATGGCAGGCGTGGGACGGGCGCATCGTCGCCACCAGCCCCAGGGGCGAACTTGCCAACGTCGCCATCGCCGCGCGCGATGGCAATTTCACCGCCAAAGGTCCGGTGCGTCCGGGCTTGGTCATGGCGGGCACCGTCGATCGCCTGACCGCACCGCAACTAGATGTCGATCTGTTTGCGGGTCTCAACGAACGCCGTGTGAACCTCAAAGGCACGCTGCGCTCGCCTGCTCTATCCGCCGATGCACAGGGCGTCATCGACCTTGCCGCCAGCCGTTTTAGCGCGCTGCGGATCAACGCCGCGCTGCTGACCCCCGGCGCGATCATGGAGAAGGTGCGCGGCCGCGATGTGCGCGCCTCGATCATTCTCGACGGGCCGATGGCGACGCCCTTCATCGACTATGACATCACCGCCAGAAATCTGGCGTTCGATGCAACCGGCATCGAAAATCTGAAGGCCTCTGGCCGCGCGGTGATCGACACCGACCGCATCCGCATTCCCGTAAACGCCACGGCGAGTCGCGTAACCGGCCTTAATGCCGCGGCAGGCGGTCTGATGAATAATCTGCGCGTGAAGGGCGACTTCGCCTATGCGGGCGGCAAGCTGATCAGCGACAATCTCAAGATCGACAGCGACCGGATCGACGCCACCGCGATCATCCTCGCCGATCTCGACAACGCCCTTTATCGCGGCGCGCTTAAAGGCAGGGTCAACGACTATAAGATCGACGGTGTGGGTATCGTCAATCTCAATACCGATGTCGAACTGGTGCCCGGCCCCAAGGGCGGCTTTGGCTTGTCCGGTCGCTTCGGCGTGCGCACCGCGCGCTGGGAGAACGCCTCCGTCCGCGATTTCCTGGGCGGCAATGCCGTGGCCAGCGGCCGCATCGGCATGACGCCGGAGGGCAAGTTCACGCTCGCAGGCCTCAAGGGCGCAGCGCCCAACTTCACGATCCAATCGGGGTCGGGCAGCTATGATACGGATGGCGCGATCGCCTTCGACGCGACAGCTTCCTCGCGCCAATATGGCCCGCTTGCGCTGACCGTGCGCGGGACGATGGAACGGCCGCAGGCGGTGCTGCGCGCATCGCGGCCCAATGTCGGCGTGCAACTGTCCGACGTGGTCGCAAAACTGAATGGCGAAGCGGCGGGCTATCGCCTGGAAGCCACCGGTGGGTCGCCCTATGGGCCTTTCTTCGCCAATGTGCTGATCCGCACCGCCCAAGGTCCACTCACCATTGACGTCACCCGCGCGCGTTTTGCCGGTGTGGACATGAACGGCCGCATCCAGCAGAGCGCCGCCGGTCCCTTTACCGGCCAGTTGGCGATGAACGGCTCCGGCATCACCGGTGCGATCCGGCTCGCCGCCGTCGGTCAGGCGCAGGGCGTGAACGTCAATGCGACCGCCAGCAACGCCAAATTGCCCGGCGACGCAGAAATCCTGATCGGCCGTGCGATCGTCACCGCATCGATGGTGCTGACCGACCAACCGCGCATCATCGCCGATGCCCAGATCGCCAACGCCGCCTATGGTGACTATATCGTCCGCAAGGCGCGGGCGAAGCTCGAATATCAGGGCGGGCGCGGCAAGGCCCAGCTGGTTGCGGACGGCTCCAGTGGCGTGCCCTTCTCGATCGCCGCCAACGCCGCGCTACGCTCCAATCTCTACGCCGTGGCGTTGCAGGGCAAGGCGGGCAACATCCCGTTCCGCCTAGCCCAGCCCGCCATCATCCGCACCGAGCCGAGCGGCTATCGCCTCGACCCGGCGACACTGGTCCTGCCGCAGGGCAAGGTCGATCTGGCCGGGCGCTTCGGCGGCACGACCGCGGTGCAGGCGCGCTTCAAGGATTTCGATCTCGCCATCGTCAACATGGCGGCCCCCGGCATGGGCATTGGCGGTCGCATGACGGGCGCGCTTGATTATGTGCAGGAGGGCAATGCCTTCCCGACCGCGACCACGCGCCTCGCCATCGCCGATTTCCGCCGGTCGAGCCTGTCGGCCGTATCCGACCCCGTGTCGATGACGATGGAGGGCAAACTGTCCGCCGCAGGCGGCGACATGCGCGGGCTGATCCGGCGCGGCAGCGCGACGCTTGGCCGCTTCGTCGCGACGCTCGCCCCCCCCGGCCCCGGCGCAAGCTGGAGCGAACAGCTCCAGTCCGCCCCGCTGGGCGGCGGCATCCGCTATTCCGGCCCGGCCGATGTCCTCTTCTCCTTCGCAGGACTCGCCGACCAGCAGCTGACCGGCGGCCTCGCCGTTGCTGCGGACTTTAGCGGGCGGCTGACGGCCCCGCGCGTCAACGGCATCGCCCGCGCCAATGCGCTGACCTATGAGAATGAGACGTTCGGCACCCGCGTCACGCAGATGAAACTCGACGGGCGTTTCACCAACGACCGGCTCGACATTCGCGACTTTTCAGGGCGCGCTGGCGACGGCACGGTGCAGGCATCCGGCACGGTCGGACTGGCGGCCGAGAGCGGTTTCCCGATGAACATTGCGGTCAAGCTCGACCGCGCACGCCTCGCGCGCAGCGAAGCGATTACCAGCGTGGTCAGCGGGTCGCTGGCCATCACCAACAGCGCGGCCAATGGCGGGCTGATCAAGGGCGACCTCAGCCTGCCCGAAACCCGCTACAAGGTGGCATGGCAGGGCGGCACGGAAATCCGTCAGCTCCAGGGTGTGCGTCGCAAGGGCGAGGGTGTCGATATCCTCGACCAGCGTATGGCCGCGCGCAAGACTGCGGCACAGCCAGCCGACTGGAAGCTCGACATTCGCGTGCGGGCCGACAATGAAATCTATGTGACCGGCATGGGGCTGGATTCCGAATGGAAGACCGACATGCGCGTCACCGGCACCACCGCCAATCCGCGCGTCGTCGGCAAGCTGGAAGTGCTGCGGGGCCGTTACAGCTTCTCCGGCAAGCAGTTCGACCTGGAGCAGGGCATCATCACCTTCAACGGGCCGATGATGAACCCGACGCTGGCGATCAAGGCCGAGACGCGGATCGATACGGTCACGGCGGGCCTGCAAGTCACCGGCAGCGCGCAACAGCCCGACATCGCCTTCATCTCGACACCCAGCCTGCCGCAGGACGAAATCCTCTCGCGCATCCTGTTCGGCGACAATGTCGCCAACCTGTCGGCGACGCAGGCGATCCAGTTGGCAGCGGCCTTGAACGGCTTGCGCGGCGGCAGCGGGGGACTCAACCCGATGGGCAAGCTGCAGGGCGCGACCGGCATCGATCGGATCGGCATCGTCGGAGGCGACGAGCAGACCGGACGCGGCACGTCACTCGCGGTCGGCCAGCGCATCTCCAACGATATTTATGTGGAGATCATCACCGATTCGCGCGGCTTCACGGCGACCCAGTTGGAAATCGCCCTGTCGAAGACGCTCAGCCTGCTGTCCAAGACCGGAACCAACGCCGGGTCGTCAGCCAACCTTCGCTATTCGAAGGATTATTGAGGGCGCGTCATTGGGGCTTTCGCTGGATCGTCAGTCCGGTGAAATGCGCCACGAAGGCATAGCTGTCGGCATATTCGTCGATCAGCTTGTCAATCGGCTTGCCCGCGCCATGGCCCGCACGATTTTCCACCCGCAATAGCCGGGGCCTGTCGCCAACCGCTGCCGCCTGGAGGGCCGCCGCATATTTGAAGCTATGCGCGGGCACGACCCGGTCGTCCGTGTCGGCCGTGGTCACCAGGATGGCAGGATAGTCCTTTCCGTCCAATATATTGTGATAGGGCGAGTAGCCGTAGAGGAGCGGGAAATCCTTGGCCCGGCCCGGCGAGCCATAATCATCGATCCAATAGCGCCCGGCGGTGAAACGGTCGAAACGCAGCATGTCCATGACTCCGACCGCGGGCAGGGCAGCGGCGAACAGGTCGGGCCGCTGGTTGACCACGGCGCCGACCAGCAGCCCGCCATTGGAGCGCCCCTCGATCGCCAGGCCATCCTTGGGCGTATAGCCATTGCTCTTGAGCCATTCGCCCGCCGCAATGAAATCATCGAACACATTCTGCTTGTTCGCCCCGCGTCCGGCCTCATGCCAGGCTTTGCCGAACTCGCCACCGCCGCGCAGATTGGCGATGGCATAGACCCCGCCCTGCTCCAGCCAGGCAAGCCGCGTCGCCGAATAGCCGGGCGTCAGGCTGATGTTGAACCCGCCATAGCCATAGAGGATGGTCGGCGCGGCGATCGCCCGGTCCGCCAGCACCTTCTTGCGGATGATGGTGATCGGGATCGGCGTGCCATCCTTGGAGGGGTAGAGCCGTTGTTCGATACCGAAATCATCGGGGTTGAAGGGCAGTTCGGGCTGCGCGAACACGCTGCTTTCCATGGTCGCGGTGTCGAACCGATAGATGCTGGACGGCGTTACGAAGCCGGAGAAGCTGAAGAAGGTTTCCGGGTCGCCGTCACGCCCGCCAAAGCCCGCCGCTGTGCCCATGCCCGGCAGGGGGACATCCGCTACCTTGCGTCCGTCCAGCTCGACCAGTTCGGCGATCGTCTCCGCCTCGCTGACATAGGCGAGGACCAGCCGGTTGCCGACGAGCGACCCGCCCGCCAGCGTTTCCGTCCGCTCCGCCACCACTTCCCTCGCCCCCCGGCGCGGCCGCGCGGCGTCCAGAGTCACCAGCCGCGATCGAGCAGCGGATTTGTTGGTGATGAAGTAGAGCATCGTCCCCCGGCTGCCGACCAGCCGCCAGTCATGCGTTGGTCCCTTGACCAGCTGGCGCGGCTTGACTGGCCCGCCATCCAGCGCAGCGACATGGACTTCGCGTCGGCTGTCGATGCCTTCGAAACTGTTGATGACCAGCCAGCCGCCATCGCTCGTCACCTGCGCCTGATGGCTGAGCTTGGGCCGGTCGGGCGTTTCGTAGACAAGTTGGTCCTGCGCCTGTTCCGTGCCGATCCGATGGTAGAAAAGCTGCTGCCCCTCATTGGCGGAGCGAAACGTCTCGCCGTCCGCTGGCGGGGCATAGCGGGAATAGAAGAACCCCTCACCCCGCCCGTCCCAGGCGATCTGCGAGAATTTCACCCATTCGACCCGTTCGTCCAGCGTCCGCCCGCTGTCCACGTCCAGCACGCGCAGGGTGCGCCAATCGCTCCCCGCCTCCTGCATCGCATAAGCAAGGTAGCGGCCGTCGGGGGACGGTGCCCATTCGGCGAGCGCGCTCGCGCCGTCCTTGGCCCAATCATTGGGATCGAGCAGCAAGCGTTGCGCACCCGCCAGCCCGTCGCGCACATAGAGCGGGGTCTGGTTCTGCAGACCCTTGTTATAGCCGTAGAAATAGCGGCCACCCGCCTTGCGCGGCACGGTGTAGCGACCATGCGACAACAAGGCCTGCATCCGCGCTTTGAGCGCATCGCGGCCGGGCAGCCCGTCGATATAGCGGCGAGTCAGCGCATTTTCCTGGGCCACCCAGTCGCGCACCGCCGGGTCGGCGCGCAGGTCGTTTTCGAGCCAGCGGTAGGGGTCGGCGACCTTCACGCCGAAATGATCCTCGACCAGATCGAGCCGTCGCGCGGCGGGGTAGCGCAGACTGCTATCCTGCGCGCCCGCGTCGATGATGGCTGCGTTCGGCCCGGCCAGCGCAGGCGTCGCCGCCAGCAGCAGCGGCAGCAGGGTCAGGCGAAACACGCGCGCATCCTCTCACAGTCTTCTTCAACGCCAACAGGCCGCAGCTCCCTTGAGAGCCGCGGCCTGTTGATAAAGCAATATGGTCCGACTGTCAGGTCATGCCGACAGTCAAAACTGACGGATCAGGCTGCTTCCAGCTCGTCCTCGTCTTCATTCTGCAGCGGGCCGGAATCCTGACCCTTGGCGCTGACGTCGCGATCGACCAGTTCGATGATCGCCATCGGCGCAGCGTCCGACGCGCGGAAACCGGCCTTGATCACGCGGGTATAGCCGCCGTTACGATCCTTGTAGCGCTCGGCCAGCGTCTCGAACAGCTTGATCAGCTGCGTGTCGTCCTGCAGCCGCGCATGGGCGAGACGACGGTTGGACAGGCCACCCTTCTTCGCCAGCGTGATCAGCTTTTCGACATAGGGACGCAGCGCCTTTGCCTTGACCGTGCCGGTCATGATCTGCTCATGCTTGATGAGCGAGGCGGCGAGGTTGCGCAGCAGTGCGTTACGATGGCCGGTGGCGCGTTGCAGCTTACGCTGACCCATTTTATGACGCATAATCTCTTCCTTCGTTCGTTAAGGGGCCGTTCGAGGTACCCCAGACCAGGCGGTGACGGGACCGCCCCATTGTTCGTCATTCCCGCGCAGGCGGGAACCCATCTCCCACCCCATCCCCAGGCGCAAGGCCAGGAGATGGGTCCCCGCTTTCGCGGGGATGACGGAGTTTTCTTTAGCCCAGCAGCTCTTGTTCGAGCTTCTTGGCCATTTCCTCGATATTCTCAGGCGGCCAGCCGGGGATGTCCATGCCCAGGCGCAGGCCCATGGACGACAGCACTTCCTTGATTTCGTTCAGCGACTTGCGGCCGAAATTGGGGGTGCGCAGCATCTCGGCTTCGGTCTTTTGGACCAGATCGCCGATATAGATGATGTTGTCGTTCTTGAGGCAGTTGGCCGAGCGAACCGACAATTCCAGTTCGTCCACCTTCTTGAGAAGATAGCGGTTGATCTGGTTGGTGTCGCCTTCGCTGTCCGACGTCGATGCGACGGCATGTCCGCCCTGCGACGGCGCTGCGGTCGGCAGTGCGTCTTCGAAGTGGACGAACAGCTGGAGCTGGTCCTGCAGGATACGGGCAGCGAAGGCCACCGCGTCTTCCGGCGTGACGGTGCCGTCGGTTTCGACGGTCAGCGACAGCTTGTCATAGTCCAGTTCCTGGCCGACGCGGGTGTTGTCCACCTTATAGGCGACCTGACGGACCGGCGAGTAAAGCGCGTCGATCGGGATGAGGCCGATCGGCGCGTCGGCCGGGCGGTTGGCAACGGCGGGGACATAGCCCTTGCCGATGTCAGCCGTCAGTTCCATGTTGAGCGTGGCGCCCTGGTCGAGATGGCAGATGACCAGATCGGGGTTCATAACCTCGATATCGCCGACGACGCTGATGTCGCCTGCCTTGACCACGGCCGGGCCGGTGGCGGAAAGCTGCAGGCGCTTTGGCCCGTCGCCTTCCATCCGCAGCGCAACCTGCTTGATGTTGAGGACGATATCGGTCACGTCCTCACGCACGCCAGCGAGCGACGAAAATTCGTGCAGGACGTTCTCGATCTTGATCGAGGTGACCGCCGCGCCCTGGAGCGAGGAAAGAAGAACCCGGCGTAGCGCGTTGCCAAGCGTCAGGCCGAAACCGCGCTCTAGTGGCTCGGCGACAAAAGTCGCCTTACGCTTGCCGTCGCTGGTTGGCTTGATTTCCAGCGCGTTGGGCTTCTTCAATTCCTGCCAGTTCTTCATGTTGACAGTCATGTAATTCCCCTGGGGATGTGGCCGAAACGCTTATGATCCTGGACCCGACAGGACGTTGCGGCCGATGCAGACGGGTAACGGGCGGCGCGTCCGCCGCCCGCCATATCGCTCAGCCGTGGTTAGACGCGGCGGCGCTTGGACGGACGCACGCCGTTGTGCGGGATCGGCGTCACGTCGCGAAT
The DNA here is from genome assembly GCF_032227065.1 of Sphingobium sp. SA2. Classification (NCBI taxonomy): domain Bacteria; kingdom Pseudomonadati; phylum Pseudomonadota; class Alphaproteobacteria; order Sphingomonadales; family Sphingobiaceae; genus Sphingobium; species Sphingobium sp. SA2. The sequence continues at coordinate 1,155,870 of NZ_JAPMXX010000006.1, read as the reverse complement.
CGAGGTGATGTGGAAGCCGACGGCCTGCAGCGCGCGCAGAGCCGATTCACGACCCGAACCGGGGCCCTTGACTTCGACTTCCAGGGTACGGACGCCATGTTCGGCGGCCTTGCGGCCCGCGTCTTCGGCGCAAACCTGGGCGGCGTACGGGGTCGACTTGCGGCTGCCCTTGAACCCCATCATGCCGGCCGAGGACCAGGAAATCGCATTGCCCTGGGCGTCGGTAATGGTCACCATGGTGTTGTTGAAGCTGGCGTTGACGTGCGCGACGCCGGCCGAGATATTCTTGCGCTCACGGCGCTTAATGCGCTGGGGTTCGCGTGCCATTTTGCTCTATCCTACTGAAATCGTTTAAAAGGAGAAGTCGCCGGAGGGTCAGGCCAAAAAGCCTGCGACCCTCAACGATTACTTCTTCTTACCGGCAATCGCCTTTGCCTTGCCCTTACGGGTGCGCGCATTGGTGTGCGTGCGCTGGCCGCGAACCGGCAGACCCTTACGATGACGCAGGCCGCGATAGCAGGCCAGATCCATCAGGCGCTTGATGTTCATCGCGGTGTTGCGACGCAGATCGCCCTCGACCGTCAGGTCGGCGTCGATGGTTTCACGGATCTGGAGCACTTCGGCGTCCGAAAGATCCTGAATACGACGGCTCTGGTCGATGCCGAGCTTGGTGGCGATGTCAACGGCGGTCTTGCGACCAATGCCGTGAATGTAGGTGAGCGCGATGATTACGCGCTTGTTGGTCGGGATGTTAACACCCGCAATACGTGCCATGGTACTTAAATCTCCTGCTCCACGGGGCGATTGGCGTCACCCCATCTCAAAGCGTCAAAGGCCGGTTTTCCTGGCGGAAACGCACGATCCATACTATCCTCCGAGACGCAAAAAAGACGGTCAGTGCGCAGAGCACTGCCGGTCACCTGCGTGTCGGGATCGGTCGCCACTAGCGATTCGGCCGCTTCCTGTCAACCGCATGGCTGGTCTATTCGGCCGCGCGGGCGACCTTTATCTCGAACAGCTTGGGCCAGTTCTTGCCGGTCACGAACAGGCGATCCCTTTTACTGTCCCAGGCGATGCCGTTGGCCACCGCCTCGCTGTCCGTCACCCCCGCCGCCTTGCGCAGCGCGGCGATGTCGACCCAGTCGATCACGGCGCCATTGCTGGGGTCGATCCGGGCGATCTTCGTGTCATACCAGATATTGGCCCAGATTTCGCCACGCACATATTCCAGCTCGTTGAGCCGATCGACCGCCCGACCGTTCCAGCTTACGGTGATGCGGCGCTGTTCGGTCATCGTGTCAGGATCGAAGAAGCGCAGCTGCGCGGTGCCATCGCTCATGATCAGGCTCTTGCCATCCTGCGTCAGGCCCCAGCCTTCGCCCTCATAGCGGAAGTCGGCGATCGGCGCGAAATCATCGAGCCGCCAGACGAAGCCGCGCCGGTGCCGCCAGGTCAGGCTGACGATCCGGTCGTTCCAATTGACCATGCCCTCCCCGAAATAGGGCCGCTCGATCGTGCGGCGGGCCAGTATCTTGCCCGTGCGCAGCGCCACTTTGCGGATGTCCGACCGCCCTTCCAGCCCAGTGCTTTCGTAAAGCGCGCCGTCGTGGAAGAAGAGACCCTGGGTAAAGGCGGTCTCGTCATGCGGGTATGTTTTGACCAGCGTCCAAGGCGTATCGGCCAGGGCTGGCGTGGCGATGAGGGCGAGTAGGGCGAGAAGGAGCATCCGCCCCATGCGTCGGCAGGTCATTCCGCCACCTGCGCCGCTATGGCTTGCGCCAGCCAGTCCGGCAGTAGCGCGGGGTCCAGATCTTCCACCCGCCGCAATTCGATCGACAGACCAAGCTCGGGCAAGGCGGCGCGCTGGCGCTTCTCCTCGGCCTGCGCCAGCGGCACCGCGACCAGCCGCCGGTTCACCTTGGCGCGATAATGCATCCGCGCGGTATTTTCCTGACCGACATAGCAGCCCTTGTCATAATCGACCCCATGCAGCTCCCCGGCATTGGTTTCGAGCCAAAGCGTTTGATCCTGTCCCAGTTCGCCCACACCTTCGAACACGCCGATCGCCAGCCGATGCGCGCGGAAGGCGGCAGAGGCGTCCCCCTCCCCCGCTGGCGCGATCCAGCGATGGCCAAGCGCCGGCAGACGCGGGTCAAGCGGCTTGTCCTGCGCGTCGGGCGCCCAATGCACCGCCAACGCATCGTCCCGCGCGATCACGACCTTGCGGCGCAGGCGATAGAGGGTGAGGCGCTTCGCCAGCGCATCGGCTTGCGCCGCCTCACAGTCGATCAGCACATCCTCGCCGTCTCTCCATAGCAGGAAGTCGAACAGCGCCTTGCCCTGCGGCGTCAGCAGCCCGGTCCAGCGCGCCTCCCCCGGCTTGAGCGTCAGCACGTCGCGAGTCAGCAGCCCTTGCAGGAAGGGCTTGGCCTCCTCGCCCGAAATTCTGAGGAGCGCGCGGTCGGTGAGGGTGGTGCCGGTCATCGGCTTTAGGTAGGACAGTCGCGCTGAATAACCAACCCGTTCGGGCCGAACGGGTTTTGACAAGCGGAACCACGCCATGACCCAGACTTTCGACCTGATCCTCAAGAACGGCACCGTCCATACACCGGGTGGCGCGGAGCAGACGGACGTGGGCGTGCGCGCGGGGAAGATCGTGGCGATCGGTTCCGGCCTGGGTGATGCGGGCGAGGTGATCGACTGTAGCGGGCTGGACGTGTTGCCCGGCTGCATCGACAGCCAGGTGCATTTCCGCGAGCCGGGCCTGGAACATAAGGAAGACCTGGAATCAGGCAGCCGCGCGGCGGTGCTGGGCGGGGTGACCGCCGTGTTCGAAATGCCCAACACCAACCCCAACACCGACACGGCCGCGCGCGTCCATGACAAGCTGGTCCGCGCCCGGCATCGCATGTGGTGCGACCATGCCTTCTATGTCGGCGCGACGGCGGACAATGCCGAACAGTTGCGCGAACTGGAACGCATCCCCGGCACGGCAGGCGTCAAGATCTTCATGGGGGCCTCGACCGGCAGCCTGCTGGTCGATGATGATGATGCCCTGTCGCGCGTGCTGGCCAGCGGTACCCGCCGCGTCGCCATCCATGCCGAGGATGAGGCGCGGATGAACGCGCGCAAGGACTATCGGGTCGAGGGCGATCCATCGTCGCATCCCGTCTGGCGCGACGATGAAAGCGCGATGATCGCGACCAAGCGGATCATCGCCCTCGCCCGCGCCGCGCGGCGACGCATCCACATCCTGCACATCACGACGCCGGCAGAACTAGAATATATCGGCCAGAACAAGGATATTGCGACCTGCGAAGTGACGCCGCAGCATCTGACGCTGGCGGGGGAGGATGCCTATCCGCGCCTTGGCAGCTATGCGCAGATGAACCCGCCAATCCGCAGCGCCGCGCATCGCGACGGGCTGTGGCAATGGCTCAATCAGGGCGTGCCCGACGTGCTGGGCAGTGACCATGCGCCGCACACGATCGAGGAAAAGGCCAAGACCTATCCCGCCAGCCCCAGCGGGATGCCGGGCGTGCAGACGCTCGTGCCGCTGCTGCTCAACCATGTGGCGGAGGGGCGGCTGACGCTGCGCCGCTTCATCGAATTGACCTCGTCGGGGCCGCAGCGGGTGTTCGGGCTGGTCGGCAAGGGCCGGATCGCGCTTGGTTATGATGCCGACTTTACCGTGGTGGACCTCAAGAAGCGCTGGACCGTGGGCAAGGACTGGCTTGCCTCGCGCTGCGACTGGTCGCCGTTCGAGGGGATGGACCTGACCGGCAAGGCGGTCGGCACCATCATCCGCGGCCATCGTGTGATGTGGGAGGATGCGCTCGCCAATGCTGCGGTGGGCGAACCCGTGCGGTTCGAAGCGACGGAGTTTTCCTAAGCCGTCACGACCCGATTGCGGCGGGCGGCCTTCACGCTGTCCGTCGCGAACAGGATCAGGCCGACCCAGATCAGGCCGAAGCTCAGCATTTGGCTCCGGCTCAGCGTCTCGCCGAACAAGAGGACGCCACAAAAAAATTGCAGCGTCGGCGCCAGATATTGCAGCACGCCCAGCGTCGCCATGGGCAGGCTGCGCGCGGCCGTGGCGAACAGCACCAACGGCACGGTGGTCACTACGCCTGCGATGATGAGCAAGGCGGTGGTCGATACATCCTGTCCAAAGCCGATGGGACCATGGCTCGCTTCCCAGACGAGATAGGCGACCGCCAGCGGCGCAAGGAGCAGCGTTTCGACCCCCAACCCCGTCATCGGGGCTACCGGCGTCATCTTGCGGATGAGGCCATAGAAGGCGAAGCTGAAAGCCAGCGTCAGGCTGATCCACAGCGTCGTAATCGCGGACGCCGCCAAGATGGCGACACCCACCGCCGCAAAGCCGATCGCCAGCATCTGCCCACGCCGCAAGCGTTCCTTGAGCACCAATACGCCCAGCGCCACATTGACCAGCGGGTTGAGGAAATAACCAAGGCTGGTCGCCACGACATGGCCGTCATTGACCGCCCAGACATAGACCAGCCAGTTGATCGCGATCATCACCGCAGACCCGGCCAGCGCCAGCAGCAGGCGACGGTCGCGCAGCACGGCAATCATCGGGCCGATGCCGTTGCGCAGCGCCAGCAGCGTCAGGATCAGCAGCAGCGACCAGAGTATGCGCTGGGTGATGATTTCCACCGGATCGACATGGTGCAGCAGCCGGAAGAAGATCGGCAGCAGCCCCCAAAGCCCATAAGCGCCCAGCGCCGCGAGCAATCCCCGGCGTATACTGGCGTCCGCGTCGGTCAGATAAGCCCCCCGCCCATGAACAGCCGCAACGCGCCGAAGGCCGCGACGATCAGGCAGAAATTGCGGCCGCCATTTTTCGAGGAGAACATGCCGATAAAGGCGCCGAACAGCGCCATGGGCACGAAGATCCAGTTGAGCGCGCCCAGAAACGGAAAGACCGCCGGGATCATCATGATAAGGGTGACAAGGCCGATAAAGCCGGACAATATGTTGAGCATGATGGTCAGATGATCCTTTCGCCGCGCGCGAACAAGTCGGTCGACAGGGCCAATGCGCAGAAACTGGCCTTGCGATAGGGGAATTTTTCGGGATTCACCAAATGTCCTAACGAAAAATTAACCTCCGTTCTTCATGGCTTGTTTACGAAGGAGTGAAGAATGGCGTTTTTCCGGTCTGTTTCCCTGCTCACGCTTATGGTTGGCCTGGCCGCCTGCGGCAAGGGCGACAAGGACGCCAATCTCGCCGCGCTCGATGCGCAACTCACCAACAATGCGGTCGACCCGGCGCTCAAGGGCGCGCTGGCCGACCCGATCGTCGTTGATCCGCAACTGGTGGGCCAGTCCAACCGCAACGCCGTGCGCCCCGCCGACCAGCCCGCCAATGGCGCAGTGCCGGTGCTGTCGGGCGATGCCGGTGCGGCGCAGGCGCAGGCGCAAGCGGTCAAGCAGGCGGGCGGCAAGCTGCTCCCGGCGCCTGCCGCCAGCGAAGGCACCGCCATGGCGTCGAGCGTCACGCTGGGCGCGGTCGCGCGCGAACAGGCTACCCGGCGTGGCGGCACGGCCAATTGCTCGAAGAAACTCGCTTACGGCATGGAATGGGCGCAGCGCCTGCCCGACCCCTTCGCCCTTTATCCCGGCGCGCAGCTGACCGAAGCGGCCGGCGCGGAGACCGACGGCTGCACCCTGCGCGCGGCCAGCTTCGTCACCCCCGCCCCACGCCAGGGGGTGATGGACTATTATTATACCGTGGCCCGCCGCGCGGGCTATGACGGCGAGCATAAGATATTGGGCGGCGACCATGTGCTGGGCGGCACGCGCAAGGCCGATGGCAGCGCCTATTTCATCCTCTTCACCGATGCGCCCGGCGGCAAGACCGGCGTGGACATCATCGCCGACAACGGAAAGTAACGGGCGTCTGCTCTCTGCGCTTCAGACGCGGAAAGACTGTTTCACCATCGACCTTTCCCCTTTGGCGGAATCGCTATAGGGCGATAGTCATGACCAATATCTTTCTCGTAATGGGCGGCGGCGCGATTGGCGCGGCGCTGCGCTACCAGCTTGGGCGCTTCGCCGGGCATTTGACGCCTGGCGCGACCTGGCCCTGGGGCACGTTCGCCGCCAATCTGATCGGCGGCTTCGCCATGGGACTGCTCGCCGGATGGCTGGCGCGCGGCAGCGCGGTGGCGGGCGAACCGATCCGGCTGCTGCTCGGCGTCGGCCTACTTGGCGGCTTCACCACCTTTTCCGCCTTCAGCCTGGAAACGCTGCTGATGTTCGAGCGCGGCCAGATGATCGTCGCCTTGGGCTATGCGCTGGCGTCGGTGATCGGCGCAGTCGTGGCGCTTGCGCTCGGCCTCACCGTGATGCGGAGTGTCGTGGCATGAAGGGTCGTCCCCCACCCAAGAACGACGCCCCGCGCGGTCGCAAGCCTGCCGCGCCTGGCAAATCCACTGGCGGCAAACCCGCTGGGAGCAAGTCGGGGTTCGGCAAGGCCGCTGATGGCAAGCCCGGCGGCGGCGCCAGATCCTTTTCCAAGCCATCGGGCGCGCCCGGTCGCGCCCGTGGCGGGGCCAAGGCCGCAACCGCACGCAAGGGCGAAGGCGGCAAACCCGCCTTCAAGGCTCCCTTCAAATCCGGCGCTAAGCCAGCGGGCAAGCCCGCCGCCAAAGCGGCCGTGGCGAAAGTCGCTATCGTACCATCCACGCCTGCAAAGCCCAGCGTGGCCAAGGGCGTCTCGCTCGACGTGCGGCAATATCGGGTGCAGCCCGACGATGACGGCATCCGCCTCGACCGCTGGTTCCAGCGGCATTTGCCCGATGTCGGCTTCAACATCGTGTCGCGCTGGTCGCGCACCGGCCAGTTGCGCATCGACGGCGCGCGTGCCGCGCCGGGGGACCGCGTTGCCGAAGGGCAGATGATCCGCGTACCGCCCGCCGAAGCCAAGGCACCCGCCGCCGAACGCCCCAAGCGCGAGCGCGTCATCGACCTGACCGAGGACGAGATTGCCTTTGTCCAGGAGATGGTGATCCATCGCGACGCGCAGGCGATTGTCATCAACAAGCCGCCGGGCCTTTCGACGCAGGGCGGCACCAGGACCGACGAGCATGTCGACAAGCTGCTCGACGGCCTGATGTTCGATTCCGAATCGCGTCCCAAGCTGGTCCACCGGCTGGACAAGGACACGTCGGGCGCGCTGCTGATCGCGCGTACCAGCCGCGCCGCCGCGCATTTCGCCAAGGCCTTTTCCAGCCGCACCGCGCGCAAAGTCTATTGGGCGCTGGTGATCGGCGTGCCGTCCATCTCCGACGGGATGATCGAACTGCCGCTCGCCAAGCAGCCGGGCACCGGTGGCGAGAAGATGCATGTCGATGAGGAAGAAGGTCTGCCCGCCCGCACCCGCTATCGCATCATCGAGCGCGCTGGCAACCGCGCCTGCTGGGTCGAACTGCAGCCCTATACCGGCCGCACGCATCAGTTGCGCGTGCATCTGGCGGCGATCGGCCATCCGATCGTGGGCGACGGCAAATATGGCGGCAAGGACAGTTTCCTGACCGGGTCGATCAGCCGCAAGATGCATCTCCACGCCCGCCGCATCCGCGTCGATCATCCCGATGGTGGACGGGTCGACGTGATGGCTGAGCCGCCGACGCATTTCGCCGCCAGCCTCGCGGACATGGGCTTCGACCTCAGCCTTGGCGACATGCTGCTGGACGATGAGATCGACCGGACCCCGACCCGCGAGGATGAAAAGAAGTTTGCGCGCCAGCATGCCAAGCAGGTCCGCAAGGACCGCAAGGGCGAGCGCCGGTCGCGCGGAGGTTCTCGCGACGAATGACGCCAGGCGCGCCCTATCGCTGGACCGATGAGGCCGCGATCCGTGATTTCGTGACGCAGACGGGCTTCGGCCTGCTCTGCGTCGCTGCGCCCGACCGGATGCATGCCGTCCATTTGCCGCTCATCTGGCTGGACGAGCGGCGGATCGGCCTGCACCTCCATCGCGCCAACCCGATCGTGCCGCATCTGGACGGGCAGGACGCGCTGATCGTCGTCACCGGCGATCAGGCCTATATCAGTCCCGACTGGTATGGCCTGCCCGACAAGGTGCCGACCTGGAACTATGTCGCGGCTGAACTGCGCGGGCCGATGGTGCGGTTGGACAAGGCCGAAACCATCGCGCAGATCGACGCGCTGAGCCACGAGCAGGAGCAGCGGCTGGCACCCAAGCCATTATGGACGCGCGACAAGATGAGCGATGGCCTGTTCGACAAGACCATGACCGGGCTGGTCGGCTTTGCGATGCAGGTCGAGGCTATCCACGGCACTGCCAAGCTGGGGCAGGACAAGCCGGAAGCGGCGCGTATCGGCGTCGCCGACGCGCTGGATGCCGTGGGCGAAGGCGCGCTGGGGTCGCTGATGCGGGGGACATTGGCATGAGCAATCCGCTTGTCGTGTTCGATTGCGACGGCACGCTGGTCGATAGCCAGCATAGCATCTGCACCGCCATGACGCGAGCGTTCGAGGAGGCAAAGCTGGCCCCGCCCGACCGGCCCGCCATCCTCTCGGTCGTCGGCCTGTCGTTGCCGCTCGCCATCGCCCGGCTGTTGCCCGACGCGGAGGCGGATTTCCACGATCATCTGTCCGACCGCTACAAGCTGGCGTTTCAGGCGATGCGGCGGGAGGAGGGCGTATGCGAACCGCTCTATCCCGGTATCGCGGATCTGGTGGTGGAACTGGATGCGGCAGGTTGGCTGCTGGGTGTCGCGACCGGCAAGTCCGATCGCGGGCTGGCGCTGTGCCTCACCCATCATGGCCTGATCGACCGTTTCGTGACGCTCCAGACCGCCGATCGCCACCCGTCCAAGCCGCATCCCTCCATGCTGCTGACCGCCATGGCCGAGGCCGGAGCCGCGCCCGACACAACGGTCATGATCGGCGACACCAGTTTCGACATCGACATGGGGGTCGCGGCGGGCGTGCGCAGTATCGGCGTCGCCTGGGGCTATCACCCGCCAGCAGAACTGCTCGCATCGGGCGCGCAGGCCGTGGCGATGGACAGCGCGGCTTTGCGCGGCCATATCGGCGCGCCATGACCGATATGCCCCCGATTCCGCCCATCGATCGCGAAAAGATCGCGCGCCAGCGACACTTCGCCATCGGCCTGTTCCGCCTGTCGGGCGCGTTCGTCGTGATGATCGGCTTCCTCGCCATCATGCAGCGCTTTTCCTGGGTGCAAGGCGACAAGGCCAAGGCGTTCGGCGCGATCATGGTCGTGGTCGGCCTGTTCCAGTTCCTGGTGGTGCCGCGCCTGATGCTGGCCCTGTTCAAGCGGACGGGCGCATGAAGCGCTTCTACAAGGATGTGACGATCGTGGCCGAGAGTGATGGCCATGCCATTCGCCTCGATGATCGTCCGGTCCGCACCCCCGCCCGCGCGCTGCTGACGCTGCCGACATTGGCGCTGGCGCAGGCGGTTGCCGAGGAATGGCGGGCGCAGGGGGATACGGTCGATCCAGCGTCCATGCCGTTCACCGGCCTCGCCAATGCGGCGATCGATCATATCGTACCCAATCGCGCGCAATTTGCCGCCGGGATCGCGCGCTATGGCGAAAGCGACCTGCTCTGCTATCGTGCCCATTCGCCCGAAACGCTGGTCGCGCGGCAGGCGGCGGCGTGGGATCCACTGCTCGACTGGGCGCGCGCGCGCTATGATGTGGCCTTCGTGGTGACGCAGGGCATCCTGCCAGTCGCCCAGCCCGAAGCGACGCTCGCCCGGCTTCACGCCGTGGTTGCAGGGCATGATCCGTTCCGATTGGCAGGCCTGTCCACGCTGGTAACGCTGAGCGGGTCGCTTGTATGCGGCTTGGCGGTGGTGGAAAATAGCCATAGTGCTGAAGCAATATGGCCGATCGCCGAGATCGACGAGGCTTGGCAGGTCGAACAATGGGGCGAAGATGCGCAAGCGGCAGCCCGCAGCGCACGGCGTAAAAGCGAATTTTCCATGGCCGGAGCCTTTTGCGCGATGAGCTGAGTTTGACGGGGTGGGAACTCCATCGTTCCTTCGTTCATTAAAGATGTTGCGGGGCAGCAATGATGCCCAACCGATATTTTTAGACGACGAACAAGGAGACCCTGACGTTGCCAAAGTCCGCACTGATCGCATTTCTGACCCTTTCGACGGCGATGACCGCCCCTGCATTTGCGCAGGAAGCGCCCGCCGCGCCCGCCGCTTCGGCACCCGCCGCCACGACGCCGGCCGATCCCGCCGCGCCCGCAGAGGCCGCGCCTGCAGCAACCGCGATGACGCCGGAACAGATCGCCGCCTTCAACACGGCCGTCACCGATTTCACCGCCGGGCAGAGCGCGCAGCAGAGCGGCGACAACGCGACGGCCATCACCAAATATGAAGCGGCCATCCCCGCCATCAAGACGGCGGTCGAATCCGACCCGTCCAAGATGGACAATGTCAATTTCCTCGCCAACGCGCTGTACGCCAACGCCGCTGCCTATGGCGCGATGGGCCAGTTGGACAAGACGATCGCCCTCTATGGCGAGTCGCTGCCCTATTGGCGCAAGGTCGTGGAAGCCAAGCCAACCGACGCGGCCAGCCGCAACATCCTGGCCGGTATCCTGATCCAGATGGGCAATCAGAAACTGGGCGCGCAGGACAAGGCTGGATCGGCCCCGCTCTATAGCGAAGCGCTGACACTGGCCCGCAAGTCGGTTGCCGAAAATGCCACCGACAATGTCAGCAAGAATATCCTGCTGTCCGCGCTGATCGGTGCCAGCCAGTCGACCAGCGACACCGCGCTTCAGGCCGAAGCCGTCGAAATGTCCAAGAAGATGCTGGCTGACGGCAGCGTCGATGCGAGCAACAAGCCTTCGGCACAGGCGCTGACCGGCGCGCCCCAGGCTGGCTAAGAGGTTGAAGGGTTGAGGGGGCGCTGAAGCTCCCTCAACCCGCTCCGATCTTGTCGGCGTAGAGCAGGCGACCCGTGCCGAGAAGCCCCAGCAAGTGCGGCAGCATATGCGGCGCGACCGCGAAGCAACCTTCGCTGCGCCCGCATTTTCCCCATGCGGCGATATGGTCCTCGCCCACATAATCCGCACCGTGCAGGACGATGGCGCGCGGCTCCGCATTATTATTCTGCGGGTCGAGGCCCGCGAGCCGCATCGCCTGCCCATGCTGCCCAACATACATCTCACCCGTCCGAAATGCGCCCGACGAACTGGCGAGCGAATTGGGCTCGTTGGAGAAGCTTTGGAGCCAGCCGGAATGGGCGGGGTCGGACCCGCGACCATGCGCGACCAGATAGCTGCTGGACTGGCCGTTCATCAGATCAACGACATGGAAGCGCAAATCCTTCGACGGGGCATCGAAATCGGCGATGGCCACCCGGTCTCGCAGCAGGACGGCACCGGCATGGCGGTCCAATGCCGCTTTCGCGCGTGCGAGCAGTCCCGCATAGGGGGGCAGCGGCGCGGCGCGCGGCATCGCGGGAACGGGTACAGGTTGGGGCGCCGTCGGCAGCGCAGCCTTGCCCATCGTGTCGGGCAGAAATGTCAGGGCGAATCCGCTTAAGGCGAATTTCGTGAAATAGCGGCGATCCATCCGCACGCTATACCAAAAGGAACGCCCCGGTCCAAGACCGGGGCGATGCGCTTCATTCCTCCGTACCGCTCGCCTCGTCCGCTGGCTGCGCATCATCGCGCATATCGGGCAGGCGCGCGGTCATGCCGGTCGCATCGGCGTCGTCGAGAATCTGCTGCTGCTCCGACACCGATGGCGGCGCTGCGGGCGTCGGCGCGACGGCATTGTTCGACGGCATCGGCATCGCCGTATCCGGCTCTTCGATGATCACATTTTCGACCGGCGGTTCGACCAGATTGTTGACGACTGGCGCTTCTTCTTCCTTCTTGCCGCACGCCGACAAGGCAAGGGCACCGATGAGCGCGGCAAAGGCAATTTTACGCATGGGGGATCAATCCTTCAAAGCTATGGTGGCGGCGGGGGCAGCAGTGGGATCGACGCGACGGCTCGACGCTTCGATCTTGCTCGCGAGCAGCTTGTCCCAGCCATAGGGGTCGGCACGAAAACTCATCGTGCCATTGTTGCTGGCAAAGGCAGTCCAATAGAGCAGATAGACTGCCACATCCTTGGGCAGGGACACGCGCTGGGTCTTGCCTTCGTCGATCAGACTCTGGATCTGGCCATTTAACGCCGGGTCGCTCGCCACCATCAGTTCGGCCAGCGATACCGGCTTTTCGAGGCGGATGCAGCCATGGCTGGCGAGCCGGTCATAGCTGGAGAACTTGCCCCGCGAGGGCGTGTCGTGCAGATACACGGCGAATGGGTTGGCGAAATCGAACTTCAATCGGCCAAGCGCGCTGTTGGGTCCGGCAGGCTGGACGATCCGCTCGCCGCCTTCGGGCGTCTTGACGATCTTGTAGCCCTGCTTGATCAGCGTCGCCCGCCCCTTGGGGAACAGTTCCCGCCGGGCGATCGACATGGGCACGTTCCACGGCGGATTGACGACGATCGAATGGATGTTCGACATCAGCATCGGCGTCGCATTGTCTGGGCTGCCCGTGACGGCGCGCATCGAACTGATTGGCTGGTCGCCTTCGAACATGGTCAGTACGGCCGCCGCGATATTCACCTGGACCCGGTTGACCGGCAAGTTGCGCGGCATCCAGCGCCACCGCTCCATATTCGCCATGATTGCGGCGATCCGGTCATCCACGCTGACGTTGAGCGCCGCCAGCGTGCGGGTGTCGAGCAGGCCGGTGGGGTTGAGGCCATAGCGGCGCTGCGCGCGCTGCAACACGTTGCTCAGCTTCTCGCCTGGCGTCACGGCGCTATCCTCGATCGCGATACGCGCGCGCACCACGTCGGGCGCGGACTGCGCGGTCAGCGTCGGCCAGCCGCCTTGATCGCGAATCGTCTCGTAGCGGACCAGACCCTGGCGCAATCCTTCATAGCCCGCATAGGGCGGCGTCAGGCTGCTCGCCCATTGCGCAAGCCGGTCCTCAGCCACCGCGCGCGCGAGCGAGGGGCGCGGATCGAACGGCGCGGGGCGCAGCGCCCAGACTTCGAGGAAATCGGCGGTATCGACGCGCCCGGTGGACAGCGCCTTGGCGCGGTCGAGCAGTGCGCGCACCAGCGCCTCGCCCGACAATGGCCCGCTCGCCTTCTGCCGCGCCATCAATCCCTGCGCTGCGCCCTGCTTCAGCCAGTCATTGGCCCATGCCTCCTGCGCCGCCGACAAGGGCGGGATCGGTGCGGGCAAGGGCGCGGCCGGAATCGCCTGCACCATGCCGGGCGCGGGCGAAGTCGGCGCTGGCTGCGCTGGCGTGGGTAGGGTCGGTGCTACGACAGGCGGTGCAGCAATGCTCGGTGAGGCCAAGGAAAGGGCACTGGCACCAAGCAAGGCCAGCAACGAGATACGGATCAGGGGGGAGCGGTTCATGCTGGACCAGATAGCGCAAAGCGGCCATCGTTCAAACGACCATAGCGGAAAAGATCATGCTGCACGTTGTTCACCATTCCGCCTATGTCTCTCCAGCAACACCCGGCAGCCGCTTCCGCTTCGACAAATATGGACTGGTGATGGAGGCGCTGCGCGAATCCGGCGCACCCATCACCGTGCATCAGCCCGATCCGATGCCGCGTGCCTGGATTGAGGCAGTGCATGATCCCGCCTATGTCGAGCAGGTCGTGACCCTGTCCGTCCCGCCCGACAAGGAACGGCGGATCGGTTTTGCCGTCACGGAACGGGTGATGCGTCGATCGCTGCTGTCGCCCGGCGGCACCTGGGCCGCGGCGCAGCTGGCGCTGGCGCATGGCTATGGCGCCAATGCGGCAGGCGGCAGCCATCATGCGCTGGCCGACAGCGGCGCGGGCTATTGCGTGTTCAACGATCTTGCCATCGCCGCCAACCGCCTGATCGCGGAGGGTGACGCGGCGCGCATCCTGATCCTCGACCTCGACGTGCATCAGGGCGACGGCACCGCGTCCCTGTTGGCGGGGCGCGGCGACATCTTCACCCTGTCGATCCATGCCGACAAGAATTTCCCGGTGCGCAAGGCGCGCTCGACGCTCGACATCGCCCTGCCCGATGGGTTGGAGGATGCCGCCTATGCGGCCATCCTCGCCGACACGCTGCCACCCATTCTCGATGACTTTGCGCCCGACCTCATTCTCTATCAGGCTGGCGTCGATCCCCATGCCGACGACCGACTGGGGCGGCTGGCGCTGACCGATGCGGGCCTTGATGCACGCGATCGCTATGTCATGCGCCAGGCCAGAGCGCGCGGCATCCCGCTCGCCAGCACCATGGGCGGCGGCTATGGCGAGGACCGGATGCTGATCGCCCGCCGCCACGCCGCCTGCATGATCCGCCTGGCGCAGGAAGCGGCTTAATGGATGGGATCGGTGCCCACCATGGTCGCCTTCGTCTCCATCAGCTTGGCCGCGATCACGCCCGCAATCGCGACGCCGACGAAGTCGCTGAACGCCAGATAGAGGATATAGCCCCAGGGCGCGTGGTTGAACACGGCCTGGCCGACATGCATCCACAGCACGGCGGCCAGCGGGAACAAGATCGCTACGCGCATCCGGTCGCCAAAATTCGCCGCGATGAAGCGCAAGGCCATGGCGATGATCACGCCGACGATCAGCGCCAGGATCAACCCGCCGATCAGCGCGCCGCTGTCCATCACCGGAAAGCCGCCTTCATTGTAGAAAATCTGGGCGACCGGTCCCTTGCCATAGAGCACGGTGCCCTGCGCGGAGGAGGGATCGGGAATGGTATAGACGCCGGTGCCGGTCGGCGTCAGCGCTTGGGCCATGGCAGCCTGCAGATTGGCGCTTGCCTGTTCGTCGGTGCGGCTGAGCGCCAGCGCGCTCAAGGGCGTACCCCAGAAGATGAAGCCGGTAATGAACAAGGCGAACCCGCCGACCAGGCCGCCGATAACAGTACGCACCATGATAATCTCCCCCGTAAGGATAATAAGCTGACGCCCCAACGCTTGGCGCGCAACATCTATCCGATGGAAAAGAGTCAGTCTGCGGGGCGCGCGGCCTTTTCAACGATCCCCGACACCCCTTCGCGCCGGTCGAGTTCGTCCATCACCTCGTCCAGGCTGATGTCGAGGTCGGCCAGCAATATGATGAGATGAAATAATAGATCGGCGCTTTCGCCGATCGCGCCGTCCCGATCGCCCGCCATCGCGGCGATCACCGTTTCGACCGCTTCCTCGCCGACCTTCTGCGCAATCTTGCCACGGCCGCGCGCCGTCAGCTTGGCAACATAGGAGGTGGAAGGGTCCGCCGTCCGCCGCTGGCGGATGGTTTGTTCAAGGGTGTGAAGGGTCGCGCGCATGCCGCGCATCAAGCGCCGAGCGCGCGACCCGTCAATCTAAATTTACTTGCGCTTGCGGCGCGACACCATGACGCGACCGACCAGAACCGCTGCGCCCATCGCGAACAGCGCCATCTGTTCCGGCTCAGGCACCGGGGTCGGCGTGCCGCCCGACGAGCCGCCGGTGCTGGTGCCGCCGGTGGACGTGTTGCCACCCGTGCTGGTGCCGCCGCACTTGCCGAACCAGCACCATGTCGCCTGCGCCGGTGCGGGCACCGCAACGCCCATGAATGCCGCCGCGCCGACCGCCAAAAGCATCTTGTTCAAAGTCATTTCCTTACCCTCCCTGCGCCAAACCCCCATTGGTTGACGATAGACGCAGAAGGATAATGCAGAGCGCGTGCCGAACCGCAAAATGCCAGCTTTTACGCCGAAAATAACGGTTAACAGCGCGATGGCGAATATGGTTACTGTAAAGTAAATCGACGTTTTGGCGGTGCTCAGCCGCCGCGAACCGGCACGCCGGCCGCCGCCAACGCCTGATGCGCCTCGCCGATCGTATGCTGGCCGAAATGGAAGATCGACGCCGCCAGCACCGCGCTGGCATGACCCAGCGTTACGCCCTCGACCAGATGATCGAGCGTGCCGACGCCTCCGCTGGCAATCACCGGCACCGATACCGCATCGGCAATCGCGCGGGTCAGCGCCAGGTCATAGCCTTTGCGCGTGCCATCGCCATCCATCGAGGTGACGAGCAATTCGCCCGCGCCGAGGTCCGCCAGCCGCAGCGCATGGTCCAGCGCGTCGATTCCGGTCGGCTGACGCCCGCCATGGGTGAAGATTTCCCAGCGGCCTTCCGCAACCTGGCGCGCATCGACCGATCCGACGATGCACTGGCTGCCGAAGCGATCGGCGATATCGGCCACCAGTTCGGGCCGCACCACCGCCGCGCTGTTGACCGCCACCTTGTCCGCCCCCGCCAGCAGCAGCGCGCGCGCATCCTCGGCACTGCGCACCCCGCCGCCCACGGTCACCGGCATGAAGCAGACTTCCGCCGTGCGCCGCACCACGTCCAAAATGGTCCCGCGCGCTTCATGCGTCGCGGTGATATCCAGAAAACATAGTTCGTCCGCCCCGGCCGCATCATAGAGCCGCGCCTGTTCGACCGGATCGCCTGCGTCCTTCAAATCAACGAAATTGACGCCCTTGACCACGCGTCCATTGGCGACGTCGAGACAGGGTATGACCCGCGTGCGAACGGTCACGCCGCCGCCCGCGCCACCGCCATCGCGGCCTTCAGGTCCAATCGCCCGTCATAGAGGGCGCGGCCCGTGATCACGCCTTCGATCCCGTCGTCGGCATGCAGGCTCAATATGCGGATGTCGGCGATGCCCGCCACGCCGCCGCTGGCAATCACCGGAATATCGGTCGCGCGCGCCAGTTCGACGGTGGCGTCGATGTTGCAGCCCTTGAGCATCCCGTCACGGCCAACATCGGTGAAGAGCAGGCTGGCGACGCCTGCATCCTCGAACCGACGGGCAAGGTCGATCACCGGCATGTCGGACTTTTCGGCCCAGCCGTCGGTCGCGACGAAACCGTCGCGCGCATCGACCGCCACGACGATACCACCGGGAAAGTCGCGCGCCGCCATCTTCACGAACGCCGGGTCTTTCAGCGCCGCCGTGCCGATCACAATCCGCGAGATACCCAGATCGAACCAGCGCTCCACCGCCTCGCGATTGCGAATGCCCCCACCCAATTGCACATGGCCCGGAAACGCCTCGACGATCGCTTCGACCGCATCGGCATTGACCGCACGCCCCGCAAAGCTGCCGTCCAGGTCCACGACATGGATATGCTGCGCGCCGGCCTGCGCGAACAGCATCGCTTGCGCGGCGGGATCGTCACCATAGACGGTGGCACGGTCCATATCGCCCTCGGCCAGGCGGACGACCTGGCCATTTTTCAGGTCGATGGCGGGAAAGACGATAAGGCTCAAGGACACCACTCCAGAAAGCGCGAAAGAAAGGAAAGGCCATAGGATTGGCTCTTTTCCGGGTGGAACTGGCAGCCGATGATCGTGTCACGCGCCACCGCCGCGACCAGCGGGCCGCCATGGCTGGTGATCGCCGCGACATGGGCCGGGTCGGTCGCTTCGAAATGATAGCTGTGCAGGAAATACGCCTCGCCCGGCTCCAGCAACGGCGGCGAACCCTGCAGGATCACATCGTTCCAGCCCATATGCGGCACCTTGATACCAGGCTCGGCCGGTTCGATCAGCCGCACTGTGCCCGGTATCCAGCCTAGTCCCTCGTGCCGCCCGAATTCCTCGCCGGCGTCCGCCAACAACTGCATCCCCACGCATACGCCCAGGAACGGCACCGCGCGGCTGCCCACCGCCTCGCCCATCGCCTCGACCATGCCGGGGATCACCACCAGCGCGTCGCGACACGCCCGAAATGCGCCTACACCGGGCAGCACGATGCGATCGGCCCGGCGGACCAGATCGGCGTCAGCGGTAATGACCACATCCTGCGCCCCCGCCTTGCGCAAGGCATTATGCACCGAATGGAGATTGCCCGCGCCATAGTCGATCAGGGCAATGGTCATGCCTTACAACATGCCCTTGGTCGAAGGGATCGCATCCGCCTTGCGCGGGTCGATCTCGACCGCCTGACGCAGCGCGCGGGCAAGCCCCTTGAACGCGCTTTCGACGATATGATGGTTGTTCGCACCATAAAGCAATTCGATATGCAGCGTGATCCCGGCGGCTTGCGCAAAGCTGTGGAAGAAATGCTCCACCATCTCCGCGTCCCATTCGCCGATCTTCTGCACCGTGAAGGGCAGTTTGCACACCAGCCAGGGACGGCCTGAAATGTCGAGCGCCACGCGGCTGAGCGTCTCATCCATCGGCGAATAGACGCTGCCGTAGCGGCTGATGCCCCGCTTGTCGCCCAGCGCCCGCGCCACCGCTTCGCCGATGGCGATGCCGGTATCCTCGGTCGTGTGATGCTGGTCGACATGCAGGTCGCCCACCGTCTTGACTGTCATGTCGATCAGCGAATGCCGCGACAATTGTTCGATCATATGGTCGAGGAAACCGATGCCGGTCGACACCGAATAGAGGCCAGTGCCGTCAAGGTTGACGGTCACGTCGATCTGGGTTTCCGCCGTGTTGCGGTGAATCTCGGCCGTGCGCATGGCTGCCCTATAGCGTGTGGTGCGCGCCATGCAATCTGCGCGTGCGGGGGTTGACCGCATGATTCGCGCCGTTAGGACATTGGGCCATGAGCGATGACCTGCCCGACAGCCTGATTCCCTATGACGAAATCGTGCAGGAAGCCCTGCGCGCCGTGGTCGGCCGCGTGCTGGGTGAGGTAGAACGCAGCGGCGGCCTGCCCGGCGCCCATCATTTCTACATCACCTTCAAGACGCAGGCACCCGGCGTCGACATTCCCAAGCGGCTGATCGAGCGCTTCCCGGACGAAATGACCATCGTCCTGCAGAATAAATATTGGGATTTGAAGGTCAGCGACCAGCATGTCGAGGTGAGCCTGACCTTCAACCAGGTCGCTGCCCACCTCTACATCCCCTTTGCCGCGATCACCGCCTTCGTGGACCCCGCCGTCAACTTCGCCCTGCAGTTCCAGGTGCAGACAGACGCCCTGCCCGAACCGCATGACGAAGCCGAAAATGACGGCCCGGTCGTCACCAGTGAAGACGGCTCCAACGTCGTCAGCGTGGACTTCGGCAAAAAGAAATAGGTCGGGGCGGCTGCATCATTGCAGCAAAACGGCACGTTCCCCTGTCACATATGGACTGGGGCTTTCTGGCCCTGCGCCATCCGAAGGATCATCGGCACGGCCATATGCGGCGCGGTGAGGACCGACAGGGCCATGAAGCTGCTGGCGAAAATGCCTTCGGGCAGGGATTGCCCGCTACCCAAGGCGAAGATCGCAACGGCAATGCCCAGTCCGCCCAGGCTGAGCGGAATGACGGTCCCACCCCATTGGTCGATCCCCCGCAATCCGAGCGCGGTGGCATGAGACCGGAACTGGATGGGTGAGTGGACGAGGCAGAAAAATAGGGCGAATCCCATGACTGGCGGCAGCACCAGCATCGCCAGCAAGGCACAGGCCGCCGACAGCGCCAGTCTGCGGCGGTCGATATGCCACAGCATCGCAAACCCTGCGATGGCGAGCAGCATCATCGTAGGCGCTACCAGAAGCAGGCAGTCAGCGAGGATGGCGGCCGAGGCGCGCCCGGACAATGTCACGAACAGGGTGCCGAGGCTGTCGCCGTGCGACAGGGATGGCGCGGAAATCAAGGCGAGAGCGATTCCACCGGCAATGAACGGCGAACCGCATCCTTCCCAATCCTCGGCAAAATGGATCACCGACATGAAGAGGAAGGCCATCAAGGCCGCAACGGGTGCGACGCGCCACAGAAGATACATGGCACCCGCACAGGTCAGATAGAGGAGGATCAGCGCGATCCGCGACCCGAACAGGCCCCTGCCTGTTGAATGCCTTTGCAGCAACGCCAGATCGAAGCTGCCATGCGGCATGCCAAAAATCAGCAATGTCGCCGACGCCAGGGCAGTCATCGTCGACGTATCGAGCAACACGCCAAAGCAATATAGGCAGATGGCGGTCGCGGTAATTACCAGCAGACCGGCGATGCGCCAATCGTCCCATCGGGTCGGGCTCTGCCCCATCACCATCTCCCTGGCATGAACCGGCAGGTTAGTTGCAACCTGCCGGTTCATAGCCGGTCTCAATGCGTCGCCGTTACGGCGGCGGGCTTGCCCGGCTCACCATATTCGGCCGCCGATTTGCGCACGGCGATCATGTAGACGAGGATGCCCACGCCGGCCTTGGCGATAAGATCGGCAATGGTGTAGCCGATCTGCACGCCCGTTTCGACGGCACCACCGGCCAGGTTGGTGTAGGGGATCATATAGACGATGGGATAGAAGCCCCATGACGCGAAGGTCAGCAACCGTGCCTGCTTGATCAACCCGCGTGCGCTTTCCGGCTGCCGCTCGATCGCATCGCCCAGGCCCTTAAACAATTCCCACACGATGTAGAGGAAGGGAATGGACGACAAGGTGCCCCACAAGGCCCGCGTACTGTTGTTGTCGGCAATTTCGCCCGGATAGCCCAGGATGATCATCAGCGCCGCAGCCGAACCCAGGCGAACCGACGTGGACACCGTCGCACTTTGCGACAGGCGCATCACCAGCACCAGTTCGATCAGCAGCAGCGGGACGGTCAACAGCCAGTCGACATAGCGATAGGCATCATTAAAGGCGACGCCGCTCGCCGTGATGACGCCATCGGTCAAAGCATAGGCTTCCGACCAGCTCTCGAAAATGCGGTAATAATGATAGGCCGCGATCGCCGTGACCAATCCCGTGATCGTCAATGCCGTCTTATAGGCTGGCCCGACCTGCGATCGTCCAAACCAGAAGAATAATGTGGCGGCAGCCATCGAGGCGAATGTGAACGAAAATGCGTTATAGACCAATAGATATTGGCCTGCCGTAATCATATCCATAATAGACCCCTGAACAAAATCGCGATAAGCGAATGATGAGCATTATATCGATGCATCTTTACTTCGCTGGCCACGTGATCATATGGATTAGGCGGGCATAGAGAAGATACCCATAACACCGTGGGATAGCACGAAGCATCTTGCCTCGATCATGCCGGTATCGAACCAATTTCTTGCATCTTCTATACGGCCTTTAGGGCGTATCAGCCCATGACATGATGTGGTCGGACAACCATGGCCACCGGTTAGATATCCGCATAGTGCCACCCTGCGACCACTCTTGGTTTTCTCTCGCCCGGCCCCACATGCTGACCATGTTGATGCGCATGATCATCGACCAGGAGAAGCCCATGCCCGCCACCCGTACCGAAACCGACAGTATCGGCCCGATCGACGTTCCCGCCGCCGCCTATTGGGGCGCGCAGACGCAGCGGAGCATGGAGAATTTTCCGTTCGGCGATACCGAGCGGATGCCGATCGGCATTGTCCATGCCATGGCGATCGTGAAGCAGGCGGCGGCGAGGGTGAACCGGCATCACGGGCTGGACGCCATACAAGCCGATGCGATCGAGACGGCGGCGGCGGCGGTTGCGGCGGGGGAGTATGACGATCAGTTTCCGCTCGTAATCTGGCAGACCGGCAGCGGCACCCAGACCAATATGAACGTCAATGAAGTGATCGCCGGGATCGCCAATGAAGCGCTGACCGGCACGCGTGGCGGCAAGGTGCCGGTGCATCCCAACGACGGTGTGAACTTCGGCCAATCCTCCAATGACAGCTTTCCCACCGCGCTGCATATCGCGGCGGCCTTGGCGGCGGTGCAAGCGCTGTTTCCCGCGCTTGACCGGCTGCACGCCGCGCTCGATGCCAAGGCGCAGGCCTGGGCGAATATCGTCAAGATCGGCCGCACCCATTTGCAGGATGCGACCCCGCTGACGCTGGGGCAGGAATTTTCGGGCTATGCGCATCAGCTCTATCGCGCAAAAAGCCGCATCGAACCGGCCGTGATGCACGGCATGATGGCGCTGGCGCAGGGTGGCACGGCGGTCGGCACGGGGCTGAATGCACCCAAAGGCTTCGACGTCGCGGTCGCGGCGGAGATTGCGGCGATTGCCGGACTGCCGTTCCGCACCGCCGACAATAAGTTCGAGGCGCTGGCCTCCAATGATCCGCTGGTTCACCTCTCCTCGACCCTCGCCACGCTGGCGGTCGCGCTGACCAAGATCGCCAACGATATCCGCCTGCTTGGCTCCGGCCCGCGCTCCGGCCTTGGTGAGCTGGACCTGCCCGCCAATGAGCCAGGCAGTTCGATCATGCCGGGCAAGGTCAACCCGACCCAGTGCGAAATGCTGACCATGGTGGCCGCGCAGGTGATCGGCAATCATCAGGCGGTGACGGTGGGGGGCATGCAGGGGCATCTGGAACTCAATGTGTTCAAGCCGATGATCGGCGCGGCGGTGCTGCGCTCGATCCACCTGCTTGCCGTCGGCATGGACAGTTTCGCCGAACGTTGCGTCGAAGGGCTGGAGGCGAACGAGGCGCGGATCGCCGAACTGGTCGATCGGTCGCTGATGCTGGTCACGGCGCTGGCACCTGCGATCGGCTATGACCAGGCGGCGGCGATCGCCAAACAGGCCCACAAGACTGGTCAGACGCTTAAAGAAGCCGGACTGGAACTGGGACTGGTGGACGAGGCGACCTTCGATGCGCTGGTGCGCCCGGAAAATATGGTGTGATCCATATGGCGCTGGTGGAACCCGTGGGCCTCCGATACATTAACCCTCTATGAAGAAGCTGCGCACCCCCTCCGCCCCGCTCGTCACCGTCCGTTCGCCCAAGCGCGCAGGCATATTGCGAAAGGTCGCCCGCGTCGGCGCAACCGTCGTGGCGACGCGTGTAGCCGCAGCAACAGGCAAGGCCGGCATATTGGGGCTGGTCGCAGGCATGGGGGCCAAGCGGGTCATCATGCGGTTCCCGGCCGGGGCGCTGTTCGTCACCGGGGCCTATATGGCGGGCAAGCTCTATGAGGCGAAGCGCGAAGCCGACCGCAAGCGCGCCACCAAATTGCTGCCCGATCTTAGCGCCGAGCCGACCCCAGCCGAACCGATCCCGATCGATAAGGCGCGCAAGGCCCGCGAAGGTTAGAGCGCGGCCTGCCAGTCGCGCACGGCGTCGATCGGCCAGGTCAGCATCAGGATATTGAGCGTCAGATTGTCGCGGATGACGGCGAGCGCCAATAGCTCGAACCCGACGCCGACCACGACCGTCAGCCAGACCGGCGCGCGCGATGCGAATAGGAAGCCCAAGGCCATCATGCCGATGTCGCTCACCGAATTGAGGATCGAATCGCCCGAATAGCCAAGCGCGATCGTCGCAGTGCGATACCGGTCGATGATGATCGGCGAATTTTCGAGAATTTCCCAGGCCGACTCGATCGCCACCGCAACCGCCAGCCGAATGCCGATGGGACGCCGCCGCAGCACCATCCAGGTGCCGCCGTAGAAGAGAAAGCCATGGATGATATGGCTGAGGCTATACCAGTCCGCGATATGCTGACTATTGCCGCTATCGAGCGCGCCATGCCATAATTCCACGGTGCCACAGGCGCAAATCGGCGGCCTTTGCATCAGGAAGAGGATGACGCCGGTCATCACGACGATCAGCCCCGCAAGGATGAAACCCCGACGATTGGCGGCGTGCTTGCGGCGCATATCCTGTTCCTTCCGTCATCCGGCCTCTTGCCAAAGCCTGTCCCAAGCGTCACTAGCGGCCATGGCCGAGCATATCCCGATCGAAACGCCCGATTTCCAGCGCCGTGGCGTTCTCTTCGTTCTGTCCTCGCCTTCGGGCGCGGGCAAGTCCACGATCGCGCGCAAGCTGCTCGCCGCCGAACCGGACCTGTCCATGTCCGTTTCCGCCACCACTCGGCCGATGCGGCCGGGCGAGGTCGATGGCAAGGATTATCATTTCGTCGATCTGGAAGCCTTCCGCCAGATGACGGCCGACCATGAATTTCTCGAATGGGCGCATGTCTTTGGCCAGCGCTACGGCACGCCGCGCGCGCCGGTCGAAGCGATGCTCAAGTCCGGCAAGGACGTGCTGTTCGACATCGATTGGCAGGGCGCACAGCAATTGCACCAGATTGCCGGGGGCGATGTCGTCCGCATCTTCATCCTGCCGCCCTCGATGGAAGAACTGGAACGCCGCCTGCGCGGGCGCGGAACCGACAGCAACGCCGTGATCGAAGGCCGCATGGCGCGCGCGGCGGGCGAAATCGCGCATTGGGACGGCTATGATTATGTACTGTGCAATGTCGATGCCGATGATTGTTTCAGCCGGGTCCAGACCATCCTGCATGCCGAACGCATGAAGCGCAGCCGCCAGACCGGCCTGATTGGCTTCATCCGTCGCCTTGGCCGCTATCATCAGGACGATTGACGACCGTTTTTAGGGTCAGGCGGCAAAGCCCGCCGGGTCGGCCCAGTCGGGGTGCGTCCAGGCCATCACCCGGAACAACGTGCCCATCGCCGCTGCATCGGTCAGCCGCACCCGTGCCGCCTCGATCTCTCCCGCGCGCGCGGGCGTTGCGCGGGCCAGTTGCTCGGCGCGCGGATCGATGCCCAATTGGCGCAGGAAATCGCCCTGCCCCGCCGTGCCATGCACCCGCAGCCCCGCCTGTCGCGCCATATTGCCGATGACGCTGAAATCGACATGGG
Source organism: Sphingobium sp. SA2 (assembly GCF_032227065.1). Classification (NCBI taxonomy): domain Bacteria; kingdom Pseudomonadati; phylum Pseudomonadota; class Alphaproteobacteria; order Sphingomonadales; family Sphingobiaceae; genus Sphingobium; species Sphingobium sp. SA2. The sequence continues at coordinate 1,131,226 of NZ_JAPMXX010000006.1, read as the reverse complement.
TGGTCAGGTCCACCTCGCCCGGATCGGTAAAGGGATCAGCAAACTTGTGCGCCTTGACGGCTTGGAGCGTGTCGCCCAGCAGCGGCCCTTCATAGCCATAGTCGATGATGATCGCCGCCCCGCCTTGCTTGGCGATGCGCTGCGCCAGGGCATAGGCTATGCCAGCCCCAACGATCGGCGTTTCGATGATCGCGCCATCCTGCGCCTGCGCGGCGATCGGCGGTAGGCCCGATTCGATGCGGCGATAGCCGGGCACGGGCAGAAAGGCGGTATCCGCCTCGCGCCGGATCACCACCCGCTCGCGCCACTCGTCGCCGACGCGGATGCATTGGCGGACTGGCAGCGCATCGAAAAATTCATTGGCGACGACCAGCAGCGGCCCTTCATGGGGCAAGCTGTCGATAGTCTCATGATGGGTGACATGGGGGATCAGCCCGCGTTGCCGGTCGCGCAGGACAGGGCTGGTCTCGACGCAGTGGACGCGGGGGGCAAGCGCCGCGCGCTCCATCGCCCGCAGCGCATCGGCGGCCAACGTCCCGCGGCCCGGCCCCAGCTCGGCATAGAGCGCACCGGGCCGCCGCCCCGACCGCATCCAGACATCGGCCAGGCACAAGCCCACCAGCTCGCCGAACATCTGGCTGATTTCAGGCGCAGTGGTGAAGTCGCCTTCCAGCCCCAGCGGGTCGCGGGTCGCATAATAATGCTGGTTCGATTCGGCCATATAATGGGCGACCGAGATCGGCCCGCCCGCCGCAATCTGCCGCGTCAGTCGTTCCGCCAGCGGTAGCGGCTCAGCTGACACTCGCGCTGCCCGCGATCGGCTCCACCCGCACGCGGCGGCCCTTGGCGGTGAAGATGAGGTAGAGGCCGCCCAGGATCATCGGCACGCACAGCCACTGGCCCATATGCAGGCCGGTGCGCGCAGCGAATTCCATCAACTGGGCATCGGCCTCGCGCACATATTCGACGCCGAAGCGGAAGCAGCCATAGCCGAGCAGGAAGATGCCGACCAGCATCCCCGGCTGATAGCGGGCGCGGGTGCGCCAGAAGGCGAAGGCGAGGATGGCGAACAGCACGGCCCCCTCCAGCGCGGCTTCATAGAGTTGACTTGGATGACGCGGGAACGGTCCGCCGGTGGGAAAGATGATGCCCCATGGCACATCGGTTTCCTTGCCCCACAATTCGCCATTCACGAAATTGGCGAGGCGGCCGAAGAACAGGCCGAAGGGCACGCAGCAGGCGACATAATCATGGATGCGCAGCCAGGACAGCTTCTCCTTGCGCGCCATGTAGAGGATGCCGAGCGACACGCCCGCCGCGCCGCCGTGGAAGGACATGCCGCCATTCCAGAGCTTGAGGATATCGAGCGGATTTTGCAGGATTTCCGGCTGGTAGAAGATCACATAGGCGAGCCGCCCGCCGATGATGATGCCCAGCGTCGCATAGAAGATCATGTCGTCGGCATGCCGCCGGGCCATCGGCGATCCTGGCTGCGCGATTAGCCGCAGCAGATACCAATAGCCGATCAATATGCCCGCCAGATAGGCAAGGCTATACCATTTCAGCGTGAAGAACCCCAGGTCGAGGGCAACGGGACTAAGCCCCAGATCCTCGAAACGAATGGCGCTCGAAGCGGCGGCGGCAAGGTCCAGGATCAAATCGGCTTCCTTAGTGGCAAGACGTTTGCCGCCATAGAGGAAGCCCCGGTCAAGACCAAGGGGGCAGTCGCCGGGCCGGGACGGTTTAGGTCGTCCCGGCCCGAAGCCTTATTGCGGCAGGCCCAGGGCCTTGACGATATCGGCCCAGGCGACGAGCTTGAAATTCTGCGCTGCCGCGCCATTCTGGCCATCCTGCGCGATGAACAGGCCACCGGGATAGGCGGGGCCGAAATCGCCCAACATCAGTTCGATGCCGTCGGTTTCCTCCGACCCGCCGATCGCCCCGTCGACCACGCGGAAGCGGCCGACATAGCTGTCGTCGCTGATGCGATAGACGACATAGGCATTGTCGCCCTGGCTGGAAACGAGGACATAGCCGTCCTTCTCTCCGATCGGGGCGATGGCGACGCCTTCGGCATCGGCGACGATATTCTTGTCGTCTGCAGCGGCGATCTTCGTGGGTGTGGTACTGCCGCTCGCCCGCGCGTCGAAGCGCCATAAGCCGACATCCTCTTCCGCCACATAGAGCGTGCCGGTACGGTCATCGACCGCGCAGCCTTCCGACTGGGTGCCGAGTTTCATCGTTCGCACGATGCGGCCCGTGGGCGTCGCACCCGACGCATCGAGCGCGACCTGGTTGATCGTCCCGTCCTTGAGCACGATGAAGGCATAGAGGCCCGCCGCGTCCGACCCCATGCACAAGCCATAGGCTTCGCCCGCACCGCCATCGATGGTGCCGAGCGCGGTCAGCTTGGCCGTCGCCGGATCAAGCCGGAACAGCGCCAGCTTGGCGCGGGCCACATCGTTGCGGTCGGAGGCGACGACCAGGATGCCCGTGCCGCCGTTGATCGCGACGCCATCCTTCAGGTCGATATTATTGACCCGGCCCGCGTCGAGAAAGTCGCGCACCTTGCCGTCCAGCCCATAGACATAGACGCCCGCCTTCTTGTCGGTGCCCACGATCAGGCTGGCGGCGGGGTTCGCCGCATTGCGCCAGATCGCCGGATCATCGGCCGCATCGGCATTGGTGGTGCCGACCGGCGTCGTTTCGCCACGCGCGGTCACCGACACCGCCGGGGTGGCGTTGGCGATGCGCACGGCGATAGGCACTTCGACTTCGCCGGCGGCACAGGCCGACAATGTAATAAAAGTGAAACCCGAAATCATCGAACTGTAATATTTCTTTCGCGATGCGGTCACGAATACCTCCTAGCGGCCCAATTCGACGGGCTAGATACAAGACACGGCCCGCTGGTCAATTAAACTATTCTCAATAGGGGGCAGATATGGTCGCGAGTAAGTGGCTGTTGTTTGGTTGCGCATCGATTGCGTTGTTTTCCGTTTCCGCGCAGGCGCAGGCACCTGCTGCCGCCGACGAGATCGCCAAGACGGACGGGCCGATTACCCAGGCGGCCGACATCGTCGTCATCGCCGGCATCGGCTATCGTGATCGCACCGACACCCCCGAACCCGTGCTGAAATATGGCACCGACTATTTCCAGCGTTTCGAGCCGCTGACCGCTGGCGATGCGCTCAAGCGCGTGCCCTCCGTCACCTTCCTGTCGGACGTGATCGAAAGCGACGCGCCGCGTCTGCGCGGCCTGCCGCCGGGCTATACCCAGATCCTGATCAACGGCGAGCGCGTCCCCGGCGGCAGCGCCGACCGCAGTTTCTTCCTCGACCGCATTCCGGCTGAACTGATCTCCAGCGTCGAGATCGTCCGCTCCTCCTCCGCGCGTCGCACGGGTGATGCGGTTGCGGGATCGCTCAACATCAATCTGCGTGACGGCTATGAACTGAATGGCGGTTATGTCCGTGCGGGCGGCCTCTATTATGACGACAAGGAAATCGAGCCTAGCCTGGGCCTGGTCTGGGGCGGGGAAGTTGGTCCCGGCCGTCTGCTGCTGGGCGCGAACCTGCAGGGCCGTCACAATCCCAAGCAGAAGAAGAGCCTGCGCTACGGCGATTCGCCGGAAAATAACGCCGACTATGTGACCGACGATTTCGACAATCGCGAGGACCAGAGCGATACCCGCGACGGCAAGGATTACAGCTTCAACGGTAGCTATCAGATCGATGCTGGCGACACGACGTTCAAGCTCAACGGCTTTTATGTGAAGACCGACCGGACCGAAACGGAACGCAGCTTTGAATATGACGATCCGACCGCAATCAATGGCCCGGTTCCCGTCGGCAATCTGCTGAGCGACAACGCGAACGTCTCGAAGATCGACCAGGAGAATTTCTCGATCGACGGCAAGCTAAGCCATGAATGGGCGGCGGGTAAAACGTCGCTGCGTTTGAGCTATGCCAAGTTCATCGAAGACCGGGCCGAAACCGAATATGAGATCGGCTTCGACGTGGACGAAGGGGACGATCCTGAATTTGAAGGCACGCTGACCCAGACGGATATCAAGGACAGCGAATTTTCGGCCAAGCTGGAGCATGAGGTTCCGCTGAACGACAGCATGAAATTCGTATTCGGCGGCTTCTATCAGGACAAGAATCGCCGCAGCGGCATTTTCGAATCTGAGCAGGAAGGCACTGGCAGCTTCACCTGGGATCAGTTCAGCCAGGATCCGACCGATCTTGCCACCGCCTTTGATGATGTGGAAGCGATCGACGGCGGCGATAACCGCATCAAGGAAAAGCGTCGCGATGCCTTTGCCTTGATCGAGGGTGACAGCGGCAGCCTGAAGTGGGAAGCGGGCCTGCGCTATGAAAATACCAAGGTCCGTATCACCGACTATACGGTCGCGGCGGCGATCGCTGACCAGGACAGCAGCTATGACGCTTTCCTGCCATCGGCGTCGTTCAAATATTCGCTGACCAGTAATGACCGCATCATCGGATCGGTCGCGCGCACGCTGCGTCGCCCTGAATTCAACTATCTGACCCCGGCGGTTCTGGAAGAAGAAGTGGGTGACAGCGACCTGCTCGGCAATCCGCAGCTTGGCCCGGAAACCGCTTGGGGCTTCGACATCGGCTATGAACATCGCATGGGAACGGGCGGCATTTTCGGCGTCAATTTCTTCTATCGCGACGTCAAGAATCTGATCGAACTGACCAATACCGGCGAAGAAGGCTCCGAAGGCGAAGGTACGTTCGTGTACCAGCCGATGAATGTCGGCGACGGCAAGGTATGGGGCGTGGAGTTCGATCTGTCGTCGGACCTTGGCTTCATCGGCCTGCCCAATACCGGCATCTTCGGCAACCTCTCGCTGCTCGACAGCAAGATCACCGACGCGCTGGGGGAACGGCGGTTCAACGATCAGTCGAAATATGTCTATAATTTCGGCTTCATCCAGGATCTGCCGCAAGCGGGCGCGGCGTTCGGTGCGACCTATCGCAAACAGGGTAGCGCCTTTGGCCGGGTGATCGCCGAGGAAGTGACCACCACCTATGGCGCGGACCTCGAAATCTTCGTTGAAAAGCGCTTCGGCAAGACCTTCACCATTCGCGCGGTCGGTTCCAACCTGCTGAACGGTGCCAAGGCCGAGAAATTCAACAAGTTCGACAATCTGGCCGACCAGATCGATCGCAACTTCGACGAATATGAGTTGGAAAGCGAAAAGGCCGGCCCCGTGTTCCAGATCATGGCGCGCTACGCCTTCTGATCCAGCATCAGGTCGTAAAGGGAGGGGCTGCGCGGTGCGCGGCCCCTTTTTTTGTTGAGCCACTCGCCATCCCCTCAATGAAAGTCGCGCGAGCCCGGCAATATCCGTACCTGGCGCGGGTGGGTGGCGCTGCGCGGTGGGGGGCTGCCGGTGCCGTCGCCGCTGTGGGTCAGGCGGCCGAGCGCGTCGCTGCGGTCATGCACGCGAACAGCCATCAGGTGGACGACGCCTTCCTTGCTGCGCTGGATTTCACCCTCCACCAGCATCAGCCGCGATGCCATCACCGCGCGCCGCTGCATCTCGAACAGCCGTGCCCAGAGCAGGATATTGGCGACGCCGGTTTCATCCTCGATGGTGATGAAGACGGCATTGCCCTTGCCCGGCCGTTGCCGCACCAGCACCACGCCCGCCACCTGCACCCGCGCGCCATTTTTGGCCGCGCTCGCCTGCGCGCAGCTCAGCACACCCTCAGCGGCGAAGGCCGGGCGCAGAAATTGCATCGGATGGCCTTTGAGCGACAGGCGCGTCACCTGATAATCGGTCGCCACCTGCTCGGCGAGCGGCATGGCGGGCAGCATGGCGTCCGGTTCCTCGCCCAGTTCGCGCGCGGCCCGGTCCTGTCGGCGCGCCGCCGCGAAGAGGGGAAGTTCGTCGGACGGCGTGCGCCGCGCCTCCCACAAGGCGGCACGCCGGTCCTGCCCCAGCGAGCGGCAGGCATCGGCGTCGGCGAGCAGGCGGAGCGCGCGCGCAGGCAGGCCCGCCCGGCGCGCCAGATCCTCAATGCTGGTAAAGGGGGCGTCGGCCCGCGCCGCCACCATCTGCGCCGCCCAGCTTTCGCGAAACCCGTCAACCTGCCGCAACCCCAGCCGCAGCGCCAAGGCCTTACCCGTCCCCTCCCCCCGATCGGTCCGGCGCGCCCGGTCGATCGGCTCCAGCCCATTATCCCATTGGCTGGCATTCACATCGACACCCTGCACGGTCACGCCATGGACGCGCGCGTCACGGACCAATTGCGCGGGCGCGTAGAAGCCCATCGGCTGCGAATTGAGAAGCGCGCAGGCAAAGACCGCGGGCTGATGGCATTTGAGCCAGGCCGACACATAGACCAGCCGGGCAAAGGAGAGCGCGTGGCTTTCGGGGAAGCCATAGCTGCCAAAGCCTTCGATCTGCTTGAAGCAGCGTTCGGCGAAATCGCGCTGATAGCCGCGCGCGGTCATGCCCTTGACCAGCTTTTCGCGGAAATGGTGGATGGTGCCGACATTGCGGAAGGTCGCCATGGCGCGGCGTAGCTGGTTCGCCTCCGACGGGGTGAAGCCCGCGGCGACGATGGCCAGCTTCATCGCCTGCTCCTGAAACAGAGGCACGCCATAGGTGGCCCCAAGCAATGTTCTCAATTCGTGGGGATTATGCGGTGGCGCGGGATGCGGAAATTCCGGCTCCTCTTCCCCACAGCGCCGCCGCAGATAGGGGTGGACCATATCTCCTTCGATTGGTCCAGGCCGCACGATCGCGACCTGAACCGTCAGATCGTAAAGATTGCGGGGGCGTAGGCGGGGCAGCATGTTGATCTGGGCGCGGCTCTCCACCTGAAATACGCCGACGCTGTCGCCCTTGCACAGCATATCGTAAACGGATGCATCATCGGAATTGATATCGACCGTCAGGTCGTGATCCCCCAGCCCGTGACAGCGCATCAGTTGATAAGCCTTGCGGATGCAACTGAGCATCCCAAGCGCCAGCACATCGACCTTCATCAAGCCCAGCGCATCAATGTCATCCTTGTCCCACTCGATGAAACTGCGGTCGGGCATGGCGGCATTGTGGATCGGCACGGTTTCGTCCAACCGATTCTGCGTCAGCACGAAACCGCCAGCATGCTGCGACAGGTGGCGCGGGAAAGGTGCTTTTATCAGTTGCTCGACTAGCCCCCGCAGCCGCACGACCTCCGGATTGTCGAGGGCGAAGCCAGCATCGATAATCCGCGCTTCGCCCAGATCACCGGAATGGCTGCCCCATATCGTCGCCGACAAGCGCATCGCCACGTCTTCGCTGAGGCCTAGCACCTTGACCACTTCGCGTAGCGCGCTGCGGGATCGATAATGGATGACGGTCGCGGCGATGCCCGCCCGTTCGCGGCCATAGCGGCGATAGATATATTGCATCACTTCCTCGCGCCGCTCATGTTCGAAATCGACGTCGATGTCGGGCGGCTCGTCGCGCTCTTCCGACACGAAACGGGAAAAAAGCAAGTCATGCTTCATCGGATCGACCGATGTGACGCCCAGCAGGAAGCAGACGATGGAATTGGCCGCCGATCCCCGCCCCTGGCATAATATGGGGGGATTTCGGGTGCGGGCGAACCGGACGAGGTCATGGACGGTCAGGAAATAATAAGCATATTTCTGGATACGGATCAGCCGCAGTTCCTGGCCGATCAACGCCCTGACTTTTTGCGGCAACGCCCGACCATAATGCCGTTTCGCTCGCCGCCGCACCATATCCTCCAACCAATCGTCCGGTGACCAGCCGGAGGGAACCGGCTCATGCGGATATTCATATTGAAGGTCGTTAAGCTTGAAATCGATGCGGGCGATGAACCGGATCGTTTCGGCAATCGCATCGGGGCAGGCGGCAAAGAGCCGCGCCATTTCCGCAGGCGGTTTCAGAAACCGTTCGGCATTGGCGTGCAATAGGCGACCCGCCGTTCTGAGGGTCGTACCCGTCCGGATGCAGGTCAGGACATCCTGCACGGGACGTGCGGTTTCGGCGGCATAGAGTATGTCGTTCGTCGCGATCAGCGGCACCCCCAATTCCCTGGCGACAGCTTGCATCATCGCCATATGGCGGGCATCGCGGCCTTCGTAGCGCATGGACAGACCAAGCCAGACCCGGCCGGGTGCCTTTTCCTGCAATCGTTGCGCTACCTGTTGCCATGTCGGTGGGGAAGCAGGCGGCACCAGGCGCAAATGCCCGGCAGGCGTCTCTTCTTCTTCTTCGTCGGCCGCATAGACAGGGGGTGCGCGATGGGCCTGCTGCGCTTGCCCGGTAGAAAAGGGCAGGACGATCAACAGCATATCTTCAAGATGCACGAGCAAATCGCCAAACCGCAGAATGCAGTCGCCCTTGACCGCCCGGATATTCCCCTTGGTCAGCAATCGGGTCAGCCGTCCCCATCCCAGGCGGGTCGTTGGATAGGCGATGATGTCCGGCGTGCCATCGACGAACACCAACCGCGCGCCAACGATCAGCCGCAGGTCGGTTTCACACGCTGCTTCTTCCTGGGACGTCAGTAGGGCGGGTTCGCCCTTCTCCTCCCGCGCTTTCAACAGCGCGGCGCGTGCCTTGTCCGGTGCCTCACGCAGCGCGACATACGCGCGAACGACACCGGCCACGCTGTTCCTGTCGGCAATACCGATCGCCTTGAGGCGGAGATGGATCGCCTGTCCGACCAAGTCGGCGGGATGCGATGCACCATGAAGGAAACTATAATGGCTCATCGCCACCAGTTCGGCGAAATCTGGTCCCCCCTTGTCCAGAGGTCGATGCTCCTCCACCCGCCTTCCAGCCGCATGCTTTGCTGCGAACTGATCCAGTTCGCGCCGGTCGGCCGATTTGGGTTTGGCTGGGTCCGGTCCTTTGCGGCGGCTGCTCATGCGAACAGGCCGTGGAGATACCAGCCTGGGTCAGGCGTCTCCGCGCCATAGAGGCCGTGGCGGAACAGCCAGTAGCGGCGGCCGCGTGCATCCTCGACCCGATAATAATCGCGCGTCTTGCCGATGCTGTCCCCCTCGATCGCGCCATCCTTCGCGCGCCACCATTCAGGCGCGATCCGTTCGGGGCCTTCGAAGCGGACCACATCATGCAAGGCGCGCCGCCAGCGGAAGCGATGGGGCGGGCCGTCGGGCACCCCAGCGACCACGTCGATCGACTGGGGCGGATCGAACAAATGGATCGGGCGCAACGGCGGGTCGCCCGGTTCGCCGACCGGTCCCCAGTCGGCGGGCGCGCGGACTTCTACGGCGGGCAGCGCCAGTTGCGCTTGTTCGGGAATATGGCTGTCGCGCGGCACCAGCCGCTGGATGCGCCCGCGCCCGGCCCGGATCGACAGCCGATCGACCAGCGCCGCCACGCTTTCGCCCTTGCGCGCTTCGCCGCCTTCCAGCGCCAATTGAGTTGCGGCCATCGGCTCGGCCAGCGGCACGGTGAGGCGCAGCATATCGAAGCCGAAGCCAGGATCTATGGGATCGGACAGGGCGTCGATCCGCTCGCGCATCAGCCGCAGGATGGACGGGGCATCGCGCACGGGCAGGCCGGTTTCGACGCGCAGCGGGAAGGCGAGGCCATCGCTGCGGAAAAAGACCGCTTCGAACCGACGCCCCCCCTGCCCGCGTTCGGCCAGTTGCTCGCCGGCTTCCGTGGCCATCTCCTCCAGCCGCTTGAGCGCATAGGCGGTGCTGCCGATCGGTTCGGCAAAACGGCGGTCGATGCGGATGGCGGGGCGGGCACGGCGGGGCGCGAGCGGGCGGTGCCCCAGTCCCAACAGTGCATGGAGCGCATCGACCGCTTCCGCCCCGAAGCGCGCAGCGAGTGTCGCAGCGGGGCGGGCCGCAAGATCGCCCACCGTCCGAAGGCCCGCGCGGCGCAGCGCCACCGCGCTTTCATCCTCCAGCCGCAACGCTTCCACAGGCAGGCGGCGGATCGTCGCCGCTTCGTCGGGCGCAGGGGGCACGGGGAAACGGGCGAGTGCGTGGGCCGCTTCGGGACTGGCGGCGATCGCATGACGCACGCGCATGCCATAGCGCTCCAGCCGGTCGGCTGCGTCACGCGCCAGCGCCTCTTCCCCACCCCATAGATGATCGCAGCCGCTGATATCCAGCATCAGCCCGTCGGGACCGTCGAGCGCAGCATTGGGGGTGTAGCGCCCGCAGCCATCGCACAGCCGTTCGAGCCAATCCTGATCGGCATGAGGCTGGGCATCGAACACACGCAGGTCCGGTTCGCGCGCGCGTGCGTCGGCCAGGGTCATGGCCGGCAGCAAGCCGATCGCCAGCCCGTCGGCATCGACGCTCGCCAGCCGCATTGCGCCGCGCACGGGTTCGACGATGACCGCCGGGCCATTGCCGCCGGTCGCCCATTGGTCAGGCCGCGCGACCCGCAGACGGTCCAGCGCCAGGAAGGGAAAATGCAGCGCCAGATAGCGGCGCGTCGCGGATGTCGTCATCGTCATGGCGTTCATCTGCCGCGTCTCCAAATTCGCCCCTGTTGCTGTCCCAATATAGTCGCCATGCCATCCCGTCCGGCCCTGCCCGGCGGCGCAGCAAGGTGACGTCGAAGGCGCTTTGGCCCGGTGCCTGGCCCGGCAGCGGGGCGGAGGGGGCCGCCGCCACGCGCCAGCGCGTTTCGGCCGCACTGGGCACCGGATCACCGCCGATCCGCAGCAGCAGCGCAGTCACGCCCGATGTCTCCGCCGCCAGCGCCAGTCGGCGGCTGGCGGTCAGGTCGAGCAAGGGCGCAGGGCCGCGCAGATCGATGAGCAGCGCCCCCAAAGCCGGACAGCGCAGCGCATCCACAGCGGCGCGCAGCAGCATCGCGTCGTCGGCCATCATGCCGATCAGCAACCGTTGCGGGTCCAGCCCCAGCGCCGCCAGACCCGGACCATAAGGTGCGCCCGCCACCCGCACCGCCGTCGCACTGCGTAGCCACAATAAGGGCGCGTCGCTTCCGGCCTGGCGCATCCAGAGCAGGGCGAGGCCAGCGGCGGCCCCTTCCTCTTCGACGCTGGCGAAAATCTCATGCACGCGGCCTTGCGCCAGTCCGCCACCCAGCGCGGCGTCCATCCCCGCCGGGCCACAGGTAAAGCGCGGCGAGGCCTCCGCAGCCGGCGCGCGGTCCAGCGTGGCGATATGCCGCTTGAGCGCGGCGAGGCTGTGAATCGACTCGGCCATTCCACTTGTTCCCTTTATGTTCTTTTTCAGGGCAAGCGGGCTCACTGTCAATGCAGGAGCGATGATTGGAGTGGAATGGGGCGACGGCCGCGCCGCCCCATCGGACGATTATTCGGCGTCGACCTGCGTGACGCTGATCGATTGGGCGTTCATCTGACCGCCGCCGAAGATGGTCATGAAGGCAATGTCGGTGGCGTCGCGCCCGACCGCGATGCGGACCATGGTTTCGACCGGCGCAAGGCCCGTCGAGTCGACCAGATGCCAAGCGCCGTCGAGCCAGACTTCGACCACGGCATGAAAGTCCGGCGGTTCAAGGCCAAGCGCGTAGACCGACACCAGCCGCGCGGGAATGTCGCGCGAGCGGATGAGGGCGGCGGTCAGATGGGCGAAGTCGCGGCAGACGCCTTGCTGGGCGACGAAGGTGTCGGCGGCCGTGGTGGTGGCGTCGGAACTGCCGGAGACATAGACCAGATTCTCGTTCACCCATTGGACCAGCGCCTGCACCAAGGCGCCGCCCTCCAGATCGGGGAAATGGCCGCAGACGAAACTGACGAACCGGTCGGCTTCGCAATAGCGGCTCGGCCAGATGAAGGGCAGCACCTCTTCGGGCAGGCTGGGCAACGGGCTTTTGTTGAGGGTGGCGAGATCGACGGTCGGCCGCTCCACGTCCACGGTCGCGCGGAACGTGCTGACCATCCGGCCGGTGCCGGTGCGGGTCCAGGTGCGACGGCCAATGCCATTGCCGCCGATCTTGTTGGTCAAAGGCCCGGCATTCTGGATGATGTGGGACTGTTCGACGATGCGCTGGTCGGGCATCGCGGCGGCCTCCACCGCCAGGAGCACGTCGGTTGGCTGGGCGAAATCATAGTCCAGTATCGCTTCGATCGCGACGCGCATGGGATGCCTTTCTGTCAGGGAATATGCGCCAAACGCGCGGATAGGGAGTCCGGGTCCGCATGCTCCAAAAGCAGCATTGCGAAGCCGCAGGCACAAGGCAAGGGAGATGGTGGCGGGCGCTTAACTTCGCACTTTTCCCGTACATTTCGACATAATCTTGCGCCCGGCTGATCCTATCGGAACGCGGACCGCCCCCGCCTCGCCGATCACGGTAAAAGGCCCGCCCCACCACGGGACGGGCCTTTTCAGTGCGTGAAGCGAAAGCGCGAACGAGCCAGGCTGTCTCGTCCGGCTGATCCGGCCGGACGAGGAGGGCAGCCCTTATTCGTCGTCGTCATCCGCTTCGGGTCCGGTCATCAGGGCTTCGGCCACCGCTTCAGTCTTGCTGCGGATTGCCTTTTCCAGCTTGTCGGCCAGTTCGGGATTGCCCTTGAGGAAGGTCTTGGAATTTTCGCGGCCTTGGCCGATGCGGATCGAATCATAGGAGAACCAGGCACCCGACTTCTCGACGATCCCGGCCTTGACGCCAAGGTCGAGAATTTCGCCGATCTTGGAAATGCCTTCGCCATACATGATGTCGAATTCGACCTGTTTGAACGGCGGCGCGACCTTGTTCTTGACCACCTTCACGCGGGTCGCGTTGCCGACGATATCGTCGCGATCCTTGATCTGGCCGGTGCGACGGATGTCGAGGCGAACCGAGGCGTAGAATTTGAGCGCGTTGCCGCCCGTCGTGGTTTCCGGGTTGCCGTACATCACGCCGATTTTCATCCGCACCTGGTTGATGAAGATGACCATACATTTGGAGCGCGAGATCGAGCCGGTCAGCTTGCGCAACGCCTGGGACATGAGGCGCGCCTGCAGGCCGACATGGCTGTCGCCCATCTCGCCTTCGATTTCCGCGCGCGGCACCAGCGCCGCGACCGAATCGATCACCAGAATGTCGATGGCGTTGGAGCGCACCAGCGTATCGACGATTTCGAGCGCCTGCTCACCCGTATCGGGCTGCGACACGATCAGTTCGTCGATGTTGACGCCCAGCTTCTTGGCATAGCCCGGATCAAGCGCATGTTCGGCATCGACGAATGCGGCCGTGCCACCGATCTTCTGCGCTTCGGCGATGGCGTGCAGCGCCAGCGTCGTCTTGCCCGAACTTTCCGGGCCGTAAATCTCGATGATCCGCCCCTTGGGCAGGCCGCCAATGCCAAGTGCGATGTCGAGTCCGAGCGAGCCGGTCGAGATCGCCTCGATCTCCAGTTTCTCGCGCGACCCCAGCTTCATCGCGCTGCCCTTGCCGAAGGCGCGGTCGATCTGGGCCAGCGCCGCGTCCAATGCTTTCTGTCTGTCCATAGTCCCGTTCTTCTTGGAATCGATGAGGGATAGCATTGCGGTCATGAGCCAATCTCCTGTCAAGCGGAGCCGCCGACTCGGTCGGCGTCTTGGTCATGATGTATCTCTTTTGTTCTACCAGAACAAGGGGAGAACGGAAATTTCCTATCAGGCCGCGAATATCTTGCCGAGCGCCCGTTCGACCGCGCCGATGGTAAAGGGCTTGGCCAATGTCGGTCGGTCGGCATGCACCGGCGGCAGATCGTCGGCCATGCCGCCGGTCGCAAAGACGAAGGGAATCGACTGTTGCGCCAACAGGTCGGCAACCGGCCAGCTTTTTTCGCCATGAAGATTACAATCGACCAGCGCCGCGTCGAAACCACCGTCGCGCGCATAGGCGCAGGCTTCATCGACGCTCGCCGCGACCGCATGCAGTCGATAGCCCAATGCGTCGAGATAATCTTCCAGCATCATCCCGATCATCGCTTCATCTTCGACGATCAAAATGCTTTTGCCTTCAGTCATGCGTGGCAGTCCCCTGTTTGCGATGCTCGTCCGCTACCGTATCGCCGCAGGCTTGCCCAGCATAATTGCTTTGATCCAACGCAAGCTCAATCGATCGGCGACCTGACCGCCATCGCGTCGCGCGCGGCCTCCGCCAGCTGACTGACGGAAAAGGGTTTGGGCAGGAAGGCGACATTGGCGATGTCGATCGATTTGCGCAATTGCTCCTCGGCATAGCCGGACATGAACAAGACCGGCAGGTCAGGCCGGGCGCGCCGGGCGCGGGCGACCATCGAGGGGCCGTCCATATTGGGCATGACCACATCCGAAATGAGCAGGTCGATCCTGTCGGTATTCGCCAGCACTTCGAGCCCCTGTTCGCCGTCATTGGCGGTCAGCACGGTATAGCCCTGCCGAGTCAGCGCGCGTTCGGCGACGGCGCGGACCATGTCTTCGTCCTCCACCAGCAGGATCGTGCCGGTGCCCCATGTCTCGCTGCGCTTGACCGGCGCCTTGACCGGCGCGACCTCCTGCGCATCGGCGCCGGCATAGACCGGCAGATAGATGACGAAGCTCGCCCCGCGCCCCATTTCCGATTCCGCGAAGATATAGCCGCCCGATTGCTTGACGATGCCATAGACGGTGGAAAGGCCAAGGCCGGTGCCCTTGCCTAGTTCCTTGGTGGTGAAGAAGGGCTCGAAAATCTTGGCCAATATGTCGGGCGGGATGCCAAGCCCCGTGTCCGACACGCGCAGCGCGCTATAGTCGCCGGCGGGCAAGATCTGCTGGCGCATTTCCCGCACCTTGATCGCGGGCACGGCATAGGTCTGGATATTGAGCGTGCCGCCTTCGGGCATGGCATCGCGGGCGTTGACCGCCAGGTTGACGATCACCTGCTCCATCTGGCCGGGGTCGGCACGCACCGCGCCGAGGTTACGGCCATGATTGACCTCCAGCTTCACATTTTCGCCAAGCAGGCGTTTCAAGAGGTTGGACACGTCGGCGACGATATCGGGCAATTGCAGGATTTGCGGGCGCAACGTCTGCTGACGCGAGAAGGCGAGCAATTGCCGGGTCAGGCCCGCGGCGCGGTTGCTGTTCGACTTGATCTGCTGAAGATCGTCATAATCGCTGTCGCCCGGCGCGTGGCGCATCAGCATCAGGTCGCAATGGCCGATGATCGCGGTCAGGATATTGTTGAAATCATGCGCGACGCCGCCCGCCAGCTGGCCGATCGCCTGCATCTTGGTCGCCTGCGCCACCTGCCGCTTGAGCTTGCTCTCTTCGCTATTGTCCTTGAGGCTGAGCAGCACCGCCGCTTCGCCCAAGCCGCGCACGCCCGCGAGGCTGAGCGCGACCGGCTCATCGGGCTGGTCGCGCATCCGCACGGCGATGTCGCCCGACATTTGCGGGCCGACAGCAAAGCGCCGCACCGCGTCGGCGACGGCGGCCTGATCTTCCCGCACCACCAGATCGCCGGGATAGCTGGGCGTTTCGCCGGGCTTGAGGCCCACCACGCGCGCAAAGGCATTGTTGACGAACAGCACGCGTCCGTCGCGATCCGCCATGGCAAGGCCAAAGGGCAGCAGCGAGAGCAAAGTTTCGATATAGGAGAGCGCCGACGTGCCGCCGCCACCGGCCGGTTCGTCGATCAGCAGCAGCAGCATCGGGCCGTCCTGCGCCGAGCCCTGCGCGCCATTGGCCTGGATCGCGCGCTTCAACGGCACCTGCAGCAAGCGGAGCGGCAGCCCGCCTTGCTCCTCGCGGGCCAGGAACAATCGCGACTTGTCGTCGACCCGCATATGCGCGGCGAAATCGCGGCCGATGATATTGGCATCGATCCGTCCGGCTGCCCGGAGCAGAAAGGCACCGTTGGCGGCGCGGATGCGGCCTTCGCCACCGATCATCACCGCCATCACGCCCGCTTCGCCCAATTGACGGCCCGCCTCCCCGGTCAGCAGCCGGTGGACATCATCCAGCGCGCTCGGCTGGCGGACAGGGGTGAAGCGCCAGAGCAGATAATCCTCCGCGCGGCCCGTGCGGGCGATATCGACATCAAGCCGAAGTCCGCCCTGCGCCACCCCCTCGACCCGCGCTTCGCCATCGCGCCAGGCAGCGCGCGAGGCCAGCGACAGGCTCTCGGTCAGTGCCGCTTCGCCGGTGACACCGGGCGGAGTGGGGTAGCCGGGAAACCATTGGCCGAACAGGTCGCTGGCGCAGACCAGCCGCCCGGCCCGATCCGTGACCGCGATCGCCATGCTGGACGCGTCGGCCGCGGCGCGGGCCACGGTCCAGTCGGGGGTGGCTTCGCCCGCCACGACATGCGCCGGGTAGAGGCGGCGCGCCCAGGCCATCAGTGCGGCAATGACCAGCAGGGTCGCCGCGAACCCGGCGGCCAGCGCGGCGTCACCGATCGCGTAGAAAACCAGCGCGGCCGAAAGCGCGGCCGCCAGCAGCAACAGCGGCAGCGCGAGGCGCGAAGATGGCTGCGTCAGCCATGCTTCTCCATCCTTGTTCAGCCGCGCGGCCATGATCGGCCTTCCCCTTGCACCAGCATTGGTTCCCTATCGCCCCGGTTCAGACCGGCGCGATTTCTTCCCTTGCGCTGCTTTCGTGGACCTTGCCAATCCTCAATTTGCGCGCCTGCCACTTGCGGCCCATGCGATGGCGCCAGAACCAGTCGGCCACGACATAGCCGACGATCGCCGCCACCACCGATATGATCGCCAGCCCCAAGAGCATTGCAGGTGCCGCTTCCGACACCAGCCAAGCGGTCCATTGGCCGATCGTGGCATGCTCATCGACCAGCGCCATGAAGCCCGATGCATCGGCGCTGCGGCCCAGCATCCAGTTGCCGATATAGACCGACAGCCACAGGATGAGCGGCGTCGTCGCGGGGTTGGACAGGAAGGTCATGGCGGCCGCGACCGGGATATTCGCGCGGAACGGCAGCGCCAGCAGTGCGGCCCCGGCAATCTGGATGCCGGGGATCAGCAGGAAGATGCCGACCAGCAATCCCAACGCGACCCCGCGCGGCACAGACCGACGGGTGAAGCGCCACAGCGAGGGTTCCAGCACCCGATGCGCGACCGGAGCCAGAAACTTGTTATGCTCCAGCGACTCGCGGGTCGGGGCGTTGGCGTGCCACCAGCGGCTGAAGCGATTGTCCATCAGCCCTTGTCCCGCATGATGCGCTGCTGGTCGCGCTTCCAGTCGCGGTCCTTGATCGTCTCGCGCTTGTCGTGGGTCTGCTTGCCCTTGGCCAGCGCCAGTTCGATCTTGGCGCGGCCCTGACTGTTGAAATAGACCATCAGCGGGACCAGCGTCATGCCCTTGCGCGACACGGCGCTGTGCATTTTTTCGATCTCGCGTTCGTGCAGCAGCAGCTTGCGGGGCCGCTTGGGTTCGTGATTTTCGCGGTTACCATGGCTATATTCGGGGATGTTGCTGTTCACCAGAAACACCTGGTTACCCTTCACCTCAGCATAGCTTTCGGCGATATTGCCCTCGCCGCCGCGCAGCGCCTTCACCTCGGTGCCTTGCAGCGCGATGCCCGCCTCGAACACATCCTCGATAAAATAATCGAACCGTGCGCGCCGGTTTTCGGCGACGATCTTCTTCTTGTCGAAAGTGACGGGACGCGGGCGGGCCATAAATTAATCTAACACCAAATATCTAAACTGCCGTTCGTGCTGAGTAGGGGCTGAGCGAAGGCGAAGCTCCGTATCGAAGCATCGGCACGCCACTCAGTCCTTCGATACGGCATTTCGACAAGCTCAATGCCTACTCAGGACGAACGGAAGATGGGGTATGCACAGGCAATAACCAAATCCTTAAACCAGTCCCGCAATCTCCAGCGCGCGATCGACCGCCGACCGGCTCGATTCCGACGGCCAGGTGATCGGCAGGCGGACGTCGCCGGGCATGTCGGGCCGAACGCGCGTGAGCGCATATTTGACCGGGCCAGGTGAAGAATCGCTGAACAAGGCATCATGCAAGGGATAGAGACGATCCTGCAGCGCCAAGGCACCATCCCAGTCATGCGCGGCGCAGGCGGCCTGAAAATCGGCGCATAGGCGCGGCGCGACATTGGCGGTGACGGAAATGCACCCCTTGCCGCCCATGGCGTTGAAGCCCAGCGCGGTTTCGTCATTGCCCGACAATTGGCAGAAATCCGGGCGGCAGGCGAGCCGCTGCGCGGTGACGCGGCCGAGATTGCCGGTCGCGTCCTTGATGCCCACGATCGTCTGAAATTCCTCCGACAGGCGATGGATCACCGGCACGCCGATGTCGGTGATGGTGCGGCTGGGCACATTATAGAGGATGATAGGCAGGGCGCAGCGTTCGGCGAGATAAGCGAAATGCTGATAGACGCCATCCTGATTGGGCTTGTTATAATAAGGCGCGACTACCAGCGCGGCGTCGGCCCCTGCCCCTTGCGCGGCATACATATGCTCCAGCGCGATGCGCGTGTCGTTCGAGCCGCAGCCGGCGATTACCGGCACGCGGCCTGCCGCCTGATCGACGCAGATCGCGATGACGCGATTATGCTCCTCGACCGTCATGGTTGCGCTTTCGCCGGTGGTGCCGCAGGGTACGAGCGCGCTCGATCCTTCCGCAATCTGCCAGTCGACCAGCGCGCGAAACGCTTCCTCATCCACCCGTCCGTCGCGAAACGGGGTCACCAGAGCCGGAATTGAGCCGGAAAACATGATTTAACTCCTTCAATTCTCCGGGCGGCCGGGGCATGATCGGGCAAGCGGCGCGCTATAGCGCGTCATTCAGGGCCTGATAAGGATGCAATTGCGATTATGTCCAGCATGTCGACGCCCCCTCCTGTCGAAAGTACCCTGATTCGCATGCCCCTTATTGCCCTTTTGCTGTTCACCGCCGGCGCCAGCGCCCAGACCGAGGGACAGCCGCCCGCGCCATCGCCCTTTCCGCCGGGTGCCGTGGTGCAGCCGCTGCCCAAGGCCGACAGCGGTCCCAGCCCCTGGAGCCAGGTCGCCGGTCGCATCGGCCAGCCGAGCGATGGCGCCATCACCGCGACGATCAACCAGTGGCGCGCGCTGCAGCAGAGCGATGGCCTGGGCTTTTCCACCTATGCCAGTTTCATCACCACCAACCCCGGCTGGCCGGGCGAGGACCGGATGCGGCGCTTGGCCGAAACCGGGATCAATCCCGACAGCTATGATCCGCGCCAGGTGACGGCCTTCTTCGCGCGCTTCCCGGCACGCACGGCGGTCGGCCATGCCCGCAACGCGACCGCCTTGATGCAGGTCGGGCGGATGGACGAAGCGCGCGTCGCGGCGCGCAATGCCTGGATCGGTGGATCGCTGAGTGCGGCCGACGAAGCGCGGTTGCTGTCGTTGTTCGGCACCAGCCTGACCGCGGCCGACCATGATCTGCGGGCCGACAAATTGCTGTGGGGCAATGATGTCAGCGGCGCGGAGCGGATATTGGCCTATGTCAGCCCGGCCCGCCGCCCGGTCTATCAGGCGCGCATCGCCTTTCGCCGCAAGAGCAGCGACGCGGCCATGCTGATGCAGGCAGCCGAGCCGGTCGGGGCCAGCGATGCGGGCTTCGTCGCCGACAAGGCCGCCTGGCTGCGCGACACCGGCAATTGGGTGGCGGCGCGCCAATATCTGGCGAACCGCCCGTCGCTGACCTATCGTCCGACCGACGCCGAGAAATTCTACGAAGTGCTGCTGGGTCAGGCGCGCGCCGCCGCCAATGACAGCCAGTGGAGCTTTGCCTATGGCATCGCCAGCAAGATCGATGACGCGGTGCCGCCCGGCATCGATGTGAGCGACCAGGCGCTGGGCGTGCGCGACGATTATACCAGCTTGGCGTGGCTGGCGGGTACGACGGCCTTCTACAATCTCAATCGCCCGACCGACGCGATGACGATGTTCCGCCGCTATGCCGAGGCGGCCAAATCGCCGCAGACAAAGTCGAAAGGCTATTATTGGGCGGGGCGTGCCGCGCTCCAGGCGGGCGACCCCGCCACCGCCAACAATTATTTCGGCCAAGCGGGCATCTATCCCGATCAATTTTACGGGCAATTGTCGCTCGAACGGCTGGGCCGTCCGATCCCGCCGCCGCCAGCAGCCGAACGGCCGGTGCAGATTTCCGCCGCGGACCGCGCTGCTTTCGAATCCCGCTCGGTGGTCCGCGCGGTCAAGGCGCTGGGGCAGATGGGCTATTGGCAGGACCAGGGCGTCTTTGCCCGCGCCATCGCCAACAGCGCCGACAATGATGTCGATCATATCCTGGCCGGGCAACTGGCGCAGAATATCGGTCGCCCCGACATGAGCGTCATGGTCGGCCGTCGTGCGGTGTCGAGCGGTCTGACGGGCTATGGGTCCACCGCCTTCCCGCGCGTGCCCGTGCCACCGCAAGCGCAGCATAGCTGGACCATGATCCACGCCATCGCCCGGCAGGAAAGCCAGTTCGACAAGCAGATCGTCAGCCATGCGGGTGCCCGCGGCCTGATGCAGCTGATGCCGGGCACGGCGCGCGAGCAGGCGGGCAAGATGGGCATGGGCTACAACCCCGCCTCGCTCAACGACCCCAGCTATAATATCATGCTGGGTTCGGGCTATTTTCAGCGGATGCTCGATTATTATGGCGGGGCCTATCCGCTGGCCGTTGCGGCCTATAATGCCGGACCGGGCAATGTGAACAAATGGATCCGCGCCAATGGCGATCCGCGTATGCCCGGCGCCGACATGCTGCGCTGGATCGAGCAAATCCCCATTTTCGAGACCCGCAATTATGTGCAGCGGGTGCTGGAAAATGCCGTGGTCTATGAAGCGATGAACCCGGAGCGGGCGCGGTTCCGGGGGACCAGCGCGGTATTGAGCCGCTATCTCGGCAAGCAGACACCGGGCTGAATGGTTCACGCGGAGACGCGGAGACGCGGAGAAGAAAGGGGAAGGCCGCCTATTCTTCTCCGCGTCCCCGCGCCTCCGCGTGAACAAAATTGCGTAAAGCCCGTGACACGCGATAAGGTCAGTTAATGACCATCCCCTATCCCAACTATATCTCGCCTGAAGGCTTTGCGAAATTACGCGCGGAATATGACCATCTGTTGGGCGTGGAGCGCCCGGCGGTAGTCGAAGTGGTGAGTTGGGCGGCGGGCAATGGCGACCGGTCCGAGAATGGCGACTATCTCTATGGCCGCAAGCGGATGCGCGAGATTGATGGGCAGTTGAAGCGCCTGTCGAAGAAGATGAAGGACGCCAAGGTCGTCGATGCGCGCCAGCAGCCCGACCAGAGCCGCGTCTATTTCGGCGCGACCGTCACCATCGTCGACGAGGATGACGCCCACCGCACCGTCACACTGGTCGGCAATGACGAAACCGACGTCGATGCGGGGCGCATCGGCTGGTCCTCCCCCATCGCCCGCGCCCTGCGCGGTGCCGCCATCGGCGATGTGCGGCGCGTCATCCTGCCATCGGGCGAAAAGGAATATGAGGTGATGACGATTCGCTATCCGGGGTGACGCCGCCATGCCGAAGGCATAAAAAAGGGGCCGATCATTGGCCCCTTTTTCAAATCTCATTTGGCTTTGGCGGTCAGTTGCCCGGCATCGGCTGGGGCGCTGCGCCTGGGGCTCCACCCTGCTGTTGCTGCATCATCTGCTGCATCTGCATGATTTCGGCGCGGGACTTGAAGTCGTGCAGTTCGACGTCGAACACCAGCACGGACCCGGCCGGGATCGGGCCAGCGGCCTGATCGCCATAGCCCAGTTCTGCCGGAATCCAGAGGCGGTATTTGCCGCCCTTCTTCATCTTCTGCAGGCCTTCGGAGAAGCCGGGCACGACGCCATCGACGGGCATCGGTGCCTGCGGATTTTCGTCGAACACGGTGCCGTCGAGCAACGTGCCCTTATAGCCCACCAGCGCTACGTCGGCGGTGGTCGGGCTGGGGCCGGTGCCTTCGGTCAGGACCTTATACTGCAGACCCGATTCGGTCGTCACCACGCCTTCGGCATCGGCATTGTCCGCCAGGAACGCCGAGGGCGTCGATTCGACATGCTGCTGGCCCGCCCAAGCGAGACCGCCTGCCGCCAGCGCTATGGCAGCAACACCGATCCAGAGACGCGTCAGCGACCCCTTGGCAATCGAACGAAGGGGAACAGCTGTCGTGGACATGGCGACAAGTCTCGCAATTAGGGGCGGGATAGCAGCAGGAAAGCGGGACGGCGCGTGCCGCCCCGAACGACGCTTACTTCGCGCCGTCGCGTTCGGCGCGCTTGCGGTCCATCTTGCGCGCACGACGGACAGCGGCGGCCTTTTCACGGGCACGCTTTTCCGAGGGCTTCTCGTAGTGACGACGCAGCTTCATTTCGCGATACACGCCTTCACGCTGCAGCTTCTTCTTGAGCGCGCGGAGGGCCTGGTCGACATTATTGTCGCGAACGATGATCTGCATAAGTCCGTCTATCTCCAATCGAAAACGAGCGGTTCGCCGGGATTCTATGATCCGTCCCGACAGCCCGACCGAATAGCAAAGCCAATGAGTCGTCGCAGGTCACCCTACGCCGTGTGGAGCGCGCCCTACCAGTAGAGTCGCGGCACATCAACCCTTAAGCATGCAGAGTCTCGACTCCCATGCCGGAAAGGTCGATGGTATCGCGCAAGACTATAAGAGAGGATCGCCCATGGCCAGCGCCGCAACACGCACCGACATGTCCACCGCCGAATGGGAAGCGCGCCAGCAGCTTGCCGCCTGCTACCGCATTTTCGAGCATATGGGCTGGTCGGAACTGATCTACAACCACATCACATTGCGCGTGCCGGGGGAGGATCATGCCTTCCTAATCAACCCGTTCGGGCTGGGTTATGGCGAGGTTTGCGCATCCAACCTCGTCAAGATCGACATCAATGGCACGGTGCTGGATGGCAGCCCCTATCCGGTCAATCGCGCGGGCTTCACTCAGCATAGCGTGTTCCACCGCTATCTGCCCGACGCCCATTGCATCATTCATACCCACACGACGGCGGGGATGGCGGTCAGCGCGACCCGTGAAGGGCTGCGGCCGATCAGCTTCTACGCCGCAGCCTTTACCGGGCAGATCGCCTATCATGATTTCGAAGGCATCACGATTCGCCCCGAAGAAGACGAACGGCTGGTCGCCAATCTGGGGGACAAGCGGGTGATGATGCTGCGCAACCATGGCACGCTGGTCATGGCCTCCACCCTGCCCGAAGCCTTTTTGAAACATTGGTCGCTCCAGCGCGCCTGCGAGATCCAGGTGGCCGCTGGTGCGGCGGGCACACCGATGGAGATCGCGCCGGAGGTGATCGCGGTGCATCAGCGCGACCTGTCGGGGATTCAATTGCCGGTGGGGCCAGGCGTGCCCGATTTTCAGGCGATGGTGCGCGTGATCGACCGGATCAACACAAGCTGGCGAGAGTGATTCGGCTGCGCTTAGCCTGACCGTTTGAACAGCCAACCGATGCTTGACCCGCCCGGCAGCGCTTCGCTGGTGACCACCAGCTGGCGCGTCGGATGGGGGCGACCATCGGCATCGACCCACAGGCTTTCCTCGACGCTCAGCACGCCGGTGCCGGTGCGGAACTGCCAGAGTGCCCCCATATCGACGCGCAGCAGCGCCCCCTGGCTGTCGGCGGTCAGCGTCGGCTCGACGCCGGGCGCAAGATGGAAGCGCAGCATGACGGGCAGTTTCGACGGCTTGCGCCGCCGTTCGGCCGGGGTCAGCATATCCTCGCCCCGTATTTCCTTGCCGTCGCCACTGACCAGCAGCAGGCGGCGGTGGATATAGCCGAGCCGCCGGACATAGCCATCATGCGACAGGTCGACCCGGCTGCCATTGTCCAGCTCCTGCCGGTTCAATTCCACCTCGGTCACGCCCTTGCCGAGCGTGCCGTCGGGCAAGAGCGCGGTGCTGTTGCAATCATCCAGCACCAGCGTGCTGTGCGCGGCGGTGGTGCGCAGCCCTTGCGCGAGGTCGGCAGGAATCCACGCCCCCTCCAGCCCCGCGCCGCCGCAATTGACGACCAGCCGATGCGGGCCGTCGCTGATTTCGATCGCGCCTGTAGACGCGCAACCGGCTTCGGCGAGCCGGGCAACCGGCGGCGGCGCGGCATCGACCTGCACAACGGTCGTGCCTGCCGCAATACGTTGATAGCCCCAGTCGCGCGCCTGCCGCAGCGGGCGGCTGCGCACGCGGCTGGCCTGCACCACGGCGTTGACGGTGACAGGATCGATCGCGCCTGCACCCTGCCAGCTCCCCAACCCGCCATCGCCATGGATCAGGCCCAGCAGCGCCGGAACCGCGCGGCCAAGGCCTTCGTCCAGAAAGGCAGGTATCGTTTCGCGGCGGACGTCATAGACCGCACGCAGCATGGCAAGCGCCATCACCGCCTCGACCTGCGCCAAGGGTGATCGCGACACGATGCCGCCATCGGGGTGGAAGCTGCTCTCGATCGCGCGCTTGAGGCCCGCCTCGCCGAAAATCTTGCGGGACGCGCCGCCGGGGATCAGCATCGAGGCCGCGACGATAGCGCTCCAGGCGACGATGCGCGGCAGGCCCATCGCGGCCTTGTCGGCAATGCGGTCGAGATGCCGGGCGGTGCGGGCAATGCAGTTGAGAACCAGCGAGCGATAGACAAGGTCGCTCGATGACAGGATCAGCGGCGCATGGGCGGTCCAGAACAGCAGCCGCCAGCCCGCATTGTCGGCGCGCCAGGCCGGTTCGCTCGGCGTTTCGGCATGGGCCGCCAGCCAGCGCCGCATCACCCCTTCGGCGATCGGCGCGGCCTGCTCGCGGGTCGCCGTGCTGGCAAGGTCGCGCAGCCAGCGGAAACTGTGGATATGGTCGGCAAAGGCGGGGCCAAGGTCGAGCCGGGCGAAATCGACCGTGTCGATAATCTGCTTGCGGCCGCGAAACAGGAAATAGCCCGCGCGGAGTGCCTGCCCCGCCCGCGCATCGCCGGGAATATCGTCGTCGGGCACGGCCAGCAGCTTGAGCGGATATTTGCCGCGCAGCTTGCGACCGTGGATCGGCGTCTTCCAGCTAAGCAGGTAGAAATGATTGGCGATCCGCTGCGCCAGCGACAGCCCTTTGTCATCCGCGACGCGGATGAGGCGCTTGCCCTGTTCTATTCCATCGTCCGTGGCCACGGGATCGGCCGCTTGCCCGGTGGAAGCGGGGGAGATGCGCCGCGCGTCGTTCACCCGCCCCGCAGCTTCCGAATATTGTCGGCGTAGGCGTCCGGCCCGCCCCGGAAGGTAGCGGTGCCCGCGACCAGCACGTCGGCTCCCGCGGCGATCGCCATCGGCGCGGTGGTAAGGTCAATACCACCATCGACCTGCAGGCGGATGTCGCGGCCCGACTTGTCGATCATCTTGCGGATCGCCTCGATCTTGCGCAGCTGGTTCATGATGAAGCTCTGCCCGCCGAAGCCTGGATTGACGCTCATCACCAGGATGAGGTCGACATCGTCGATCAGATAATCGAGCATCTTGGCAGGCGTACCGGGGTTCAGAACCACGCCCGCCTGCACGCCCAGCGACTTGATATGCTGGATCGAGCGGTGGATATGCGGCCCGGCTTCGGGATGAACAGTGATGATGTCCGCGCCCGCCTGCGCAAAAGCGTCGAGATATTGGTCGACCGGCGAGATCATCAGATGGACGTCGAATGGCTTGGCGCTGTGCGGGCGCAGCGCCTTCACGACGGCGGGACCGATCGTGATGTTGGGCACGAAATGCCCGTCCATGACGTCGATATGCACCCAATCGCAGCCCGCCGCATCGATAGCGCGAACCTCCTCGCCCAGGCGGGCGAAGTCGGCGGAGAGGATGGACGGAGAGATGAGAATGGGCCGGGTCATTAACCGGTTGCCTTAGCTACGGCTTGGACTCAGGGCAACGGGGATTTGGCGATGAGGCGATAGTTTGTGCGGTGCGCCTAGAGCATCACGAAGACGGTCGGGTCGAGGCGGCGCGAGCAAGGCGCGCCGGGCGGCAGTAGTTGCTTGACGCCATGCAGGGCGGTGACTTCGCCCGCTTCGTCCAGCAAGGGGGCCGCGATCAGGCGCAGGGCACATTGGCCCATCCCGTCGGCCTGATGGATATCAACGTCGAGCGTGAAACCGCGCTTGTGGCGGATGGCATAGCTGCGCAACCGTTCCATCGCTTCCCGCGATTCCGATGCGTACAGCGAGACGGACAAGGTTCGCGGTACGACGCTATGCCGTTCCAGCCCGAACATGTCATAGACGCCCGCCGTCCAGCTCAGCGTTTCGTTCGCCAGATCGCAATGCCATAGGCCGAGGCCCCGTTCGGCCAGGGCGACGTCGTTGCGCGCCAGCGACGGGTCGAGCGCAACCGGCGCCAGATAGTCATGCAGGTCGAACAGCGGCCAGCTATGATGCAGGGGCAGAGGCTCGATCGGTCTCAAGATGCACCTTTTCTATGAGGGCGGGCTGCAACGTAACTGTTTAATGGTTAAGAGTTAGTTCGCCGCTCTGGCAAGCCGTACAATGAAAAATCCGTCCGCGCCGCCGCGATCGGACAGCGTATCGGGCAAGGTGCGCAGCCAGCCGCCCGATGTCGGGGCAAAGCCGTCGGGCAATTCGCCGGGCTGCACCGGATCGATCGCGAAATCGGATCGCGCAGCGAGGAAGCGGGCGATCTGATCCTCCCCCTCCGCCTGTTCCAGCGAACAGGTGGCGTAGATGATGCGCCCGCCCGGCTTGACCCATTCGGCGGCGCGGGCGAGCAGGTCGCCTTGTAATGTCGCCAGCTCCTCGATCTGGCGTGCGCCGATGCGGTGCAGCACGTCGGGGTGGCGGCGATAGATGCCGGTCGCGGTGCAGGGCGCGTCGAGCAGGATCGCATCGACCGGCGCATCGGGCTGCCATGTGCGCAGATCGGCCTGGGCGACTTGGGCGACAAGGCCGGTGCGCGTGAGGTTTTCGGTCAGCCTTTCTAGTCGCTTCGCGGACTGGTCGAGCGCCATGACATGCCAGCCTGCTGCTGCCAACTGCATCGTCTTGCCGCCCGGTGCGGCGCACAGGTCGAGCGCGCTGCGCCCTGCCCCTTGCCCCAGCAACCGCGCGGCGCAGGAGGCGGCGATGTCCTGCACCCACCAGGCACCCTCGGCAAAGCCGGGCAATTCGGGAATGGGAACGCCATCGGGCAAGCGGACATGGCCGGGGGCGAGGCTGGTGCCGCCCAGTTCTTCGGTCCAGCGCGCGGTTTCCGCCGCGTCGCGCAGGCTGATGTCCACGGGCGGCCGGATGGCATAGGCGCGGGCCGCCGCCTCGACCATCGCCGCGCCCCACTGCGCGTCCCAGCGGGCGGCGACCTCGGCGGGTAGCGTGGGGGGCACGGGCAGCGTCGGCGCAGCGCGCGTCACGGTGCCGAACACGCCATGGACCAGCTTGCGCGGGCCGCCGTCGACCAGCGGCAGCGCCGTGGCGATTGCGGCATGGGGCGGCGTGTCGAGCGCCAGCGTCTGGACCAAAGCAATGCGCAGCACCATCCGCGCCTTGGCATCGGGCGGCAGAACCTGCTGTGTCGCGCCGTCGATCAGCGCGTCGAGATCGGGCAGATGGCGCAGCGTTTCGGCGGCGATGGCATGAACCAGCGCACGATCGGCGGGGGGCAATCCCTGCGCCGCGCCGTGCAGCGCCAGTTCGAGCGGATCGCCCCGCCGCAGCACCGCATCGAGCAGCCGGAGCGCGGCGCGGCGGGCGGGAAGGCCGGGGACAGTGTCGGGATGGGGATGTGATTTACGGACCATGGACGGTCCCTAGGCGGAAACGTCCGAAAAGACACGCTTGATTGGCGCAGACTAATCCCGCCCGTGCGGATCGAGGGCACTGCGGCGGCGTGGGCGCGCGGTGACGGGCGACAGGGCCGAGACGCGCGGTGACGGGCGCAGCGCAGGGGCGCCCATGTGCGCGGCCATATCCTCAAGCGCGGCAATGCGCTTTTGGGTCGCGGGGTGGGTGGAGAAAAGTTCGCTGACATGGGTCGGCACGATATAAAGCTGGGCGGCCGCCGGATTGCGCTGCACCACCGGATTGGGGATGCGTTCGGCCTGGCCCGCAATCTTGGCGAGTGCGGAGGCGAGCGCACGGGGATTGCCGCTGATTTTAGCGCCGCCTGCGTCCGCGCCATATTCGCGATGGCGGCTAATCGCCATTTGCACGATCATCGCGGCGAAGGGCGCGACAATCACGGCCAGGATGGTCGCGATCATATTGCCATGGCCATTTTGGCTGTCGCCGCTGCGGAAGAACAGGCCGAAATTGGCGAGCATCGAAATGGCCCCCGCGATCGTCGCCACCATCGTCATGATCAAGGTATCGCGATTTTGCACATGCGCCAGTTCATGCGCCATCACGCCCGCCACTTCATCGCGGTTCAGCATCGCGAGCAGGCCAGTGGTCGCGGCAACGGCGGCATGATCGGGATCGCGCCCGGTAGCGAAGGCATTGGGCGCGGGCTGGTCGATCAGATAGACGCGCGGCATCGGTAGTCCGGCCCGCTGCGCCAGGTCGCGCACCAGCCCGTAAAATTCGGGCGCGCTGCTGGCATCCACTTCGCGGGCATTGTGCATCGACAGCACGATCTTGTCGGCGTTCCAGAAGGTGACGAGGTTCATCCCCGCCGCAACCAGCAGCGCGATGATCGCCCCGCCGCTGCCGCCCAGCATATAGCCCAGCCCCATGAACAGCGCCGTCAGCGCCGCCAGCAACATGGTGGTCTTCAACCCGTTCACTTGCACTTGCCTCCGTCGCAGCCCAGATAGATCATTGCAGATGAATATGGGGTTGCTCCGGCAGCGCCGCAATCGAGAGGCAGCAGGATCATGGGAAGTTTCAACGGCAAGCGCCCGGCGCATGTGCAGGCCCCCGCGCACCTTTCGAAAAGCCCCCCCGTGCCGCAGCCCGACCCGATCGACGCCCCTACGCGCCATACCGAGGAGATGAGCCCGGTGCGCTATGGCGATTGGGAGCGGAAGGGAATTGCGATTGATTTTTGAGGCTTAGCGCCTTTCCTCCGCTCGCCGCCCTTTTTGCACGGCTGCCGCTGGCCCGTGCCCATGATGCGAGCGGACACATGTCCGGCTCTGGTCTTTTGTCCCGCCTCCTGTGCAGGAATTGGACAAAGGAGTGCGGGGCGTGGGGTTACAGTTAGTTTCCGATATGACGATGAAGCCGGTTTCGGATTATGCGCCGCAGGATGCCGCCCTGCTCTGCGCGGTGGGGCGACTGGTCTGTGCCTGGACTATGCTCGAACAAAGCCTGGAGGCCAAGATCGGCCTGCTGCGCGAGGCGATGGGCGACATCCGCACTGTGGGCGCACGCACGCGACCGAGCATGGCCAAGCTAATGACCGAATTGCGCACGATGGTCGCGATGCGCGACCGGCGCAATGCCAGCGCGCTGACCGAAATCTCCGCAATCGAGCGCGACATGCAGCGGATCGACCGGTTCCGTTCGCTCATCATCAATGGCTTTCAGCAACCGGCCGAGGGTGGCTTTACCTGCCGCGACGGGCGTAATACCCAGATTCATGTGTCGCTGGATCAACTCGAAATCGAGATCGGCTCGCTCGATCATCTCGCCCAGCGACTTCTGGCGGTATAATAGCCGCGCTGGATGAACATCACTCTATCAAAGGCGTTATGGTCCTGTCGTAAGGCTTGACCTTTGCGACGGGGATGGCGATGCCTTGCTCCATCCCGCGTTGCAGCGAGAATGGAGTAGCATGTCCAACAAACCTATCCGCAAAGCCATTTTCCCCGTTGCGGGACTTGGCACCCGCTTCCTGCCCGCGACCAAGGCGGTGCCCAAGGAATTGCTGCCGGTCGTCGATCGTCCGCTGATCCAATATGCGGTGGACGAAGCCTTGGAGGCAGGGATCGAGCAGATGATCTTCGTCACCGGGCGCGGTAAGGGCGCGATCGAGGATTATTTCGACATCGCCTATGAGACGGAGGCGACGCAGCGCGAGCGCGGCAAGGATTTGTCGGCGCTTGACGGGACGCGGTTGCTGCCGGGCAATGCCGTGTTCCTGCGCCAGCAGGAGCCGCTGGGGCTAGGCCATGCGATCTGGTGCGCGCGCGACATCATCGGCGACGAACCCTTCGCCATCCTGCTGCCCGACGAGTTCATGAAGGGCGCGCCGGGCCACGGCTGCATGAAGCAGATGGTCGATGCCTATGAACAGGTCGGCGGCAATCTGGTCTGCGCGCTTGAAATTCCGATGGAACAGACGCCGAGCTATGGCGTGATCGATCCGGGTGCGCGCGATGGCGTGCTGACGGAGGTCAAGGGGCTGGTCGAAAAGCCTGCGCTCGGCACCGCGCCCTCCAATCTCATCCTGCCTGGCCGCTATATCCTGCAGCCCGACGTGATGAAGATCCTCGAAACGCAGGAAAAGGGGGCTGGCGGCGAAATCCAGCTGACCGATGCCATGGCTTCGCTGATCGGGCAGCAGCCCTTCCATGGCGTGACCTTTGACGGCCGCCGATTCGATTGCGGGTCGAAGGCAGGCTATGTCGAGGCTAATCTGGTGCTGGCACTGGAGCGTGAGGATATGGGCGCGCATATTCGCGCTTTTGCTGCGGCCGAACTGGCGCGGGGCTAAAAAGAGATCATCCTCCTGTGGGGGAGGTGGCTGGCGAAGCCAGACGGAGGGGTGTCGCCGTCTCGATAGGGTTACACCCCTCCGTCAGAGCTATGCCCTGCCACCTCCCCTTACAGGGGAGGATTTTTTAGAGCGTGATGACTTTACTCAAAACCGTTCGTCCTGAGTAGCCATTGAGCGAAGTCGAAATGGCGTATCGAAGGATGTAAGCGCAGCCGACCCTTCGATACGGGTCTTCGACAAGCTCAGCCCCTACTCAGGGCGAACGGAGTGATGCGACTTAAAGTCATCATGCTCTAGTGCTAGTCAGAACGGCACTTCGTCGTCCAGGTCATTGTCGAAATTGGGGCTGCCTGCGCCGCCGCGGCTGCCGCTCGCTGCGCCACCCGAAGCGCGACCGCCACCAAAGCCGCCGCCCTGGCCACCGCCAAAGTCGTCGGCATCGCCGCCGCCATAGCCGCTCGATCCGCCGCCCCAGTCGCTCACGCCCTGCTGCGCGCGGCCGCCACCGCCGCCGCCATAGCCGCCACCCTGACCGCCGCCGCCCGGCGCGCCGTCCAGCATGGTGAGGACCGAGCCCAGACCCTGCAACACGACTTCGGTCGAATAGCGGTCGTTACCCGACTGGTCCTGCCATTTGCGGGTACGGAGTTGGCCTTCGATATAGACTTTGCTGCCCTTGCGCAGGAAGCGTTCGGCCACGCCGACCAGCCCTTCGGAGAAGATCGCGACCGTGTGCCATTCGGTACGCTCCTTCTTCTCGCCGGTCATCCGGTCCTTCCAGCTTTCGGATGTGGCGATGCGCAGGTTGCACACCTTGCCGCCATTCTGGAAGCTCTTGACCTCCGGGTCCGCGCCCAGATTGCCGACCAGAATGACCTTGTTGACAGACCCTGCCATGATTCCTCCGAATGCCTTGAAAGCGGCCCCTTATAGTCCCGCTGCGGTCGCCGTCCAGTAAGTGACGCCCGCCGCGACATAGGCGAGCGCAAACAAATAGCCGACCATGAACATGGGCCATTTCCAGCCATTGGTTTCCCGCCGCGTGACGGCGATCGTCGAAATACATTGCGGCGCGAAGATGAACCAGGCGAGGAAGGCGAGCGCGGTGGGCAGCGGCCACTGGTCCTTGAGCCGGTCGCCCAGGCTTTTTTCCAGCAGTGCCTCGTCATCGCCCGCGTCGATCGAATAGACGGTGGCGAGGGCCGACACCGCCACTTCGCGCGCCGCCATGGCCGGGATGAGCGCCAGCGAAATGTCGCGGTTGAAGCCGATCGGCTCCAACACGACGGTCAGGCCATTGGCGATACGCCCGGCAACGGAATAATCGACCTGACTGACCGGACTGCCATCGGGGACTTTGGGGAAGGTCAGCAACAGCCAGAGGATCACGGTAGAAGCGAAAATGATCGTGCCTGCGCGCTTGAGGAAGGTCATGGCCCGCTGCCACAGGCCGAGCAGGATGTCCTGCGCGCTCGGCCACTGATATTTGGGCATTTCCATCAGGAAGCCGCCGCTTGCGCCCTTGGTCACGGTCATCCGCAGGATCAGCGCCACCAGCATCGCGCCGACGATGCCCGCGACGTACAGGCAGAAGAGGACGAAGCCCTGCAAGCCCACGCCCGGCAGCACGTCGCGCGCGGGGATGAAGGCCCCGATGATGACGGCATAGACCGGCAAGCGCGCCGAGCAGGTCATGAGTGGCGCGATGAGGATCGTCGTCAGCCGATCGCGCGGATCGGCGATCGTCCGCGTCGCCATGATGCCGGGAATCGCGCAGGCGAAGGAGGAGAGCAGGGGAATGAACGCCCGGCCCGACAGGCCGACCCTGGCCATGATGCCATCCATCAGGAAGGCGGCGCGGACCATATAGCCGGTCGCCTCCAGCATCAGGATGAAGAAGAAGAGGATGAGAATCTGCGGCAGGAACACCACCACGGAACCGACGCCGTTGATGACGCCATCGACCAGGAAGGAGCGGATGATGCCATCGGGCAGCGTGTCGCGCACGGTGCTGGCGGCGGCTTCGGCCACCCCCTCGATCATCGCGATCGGCGCTTCGGACCAGGCATAGACCGCCTGGAACATGACGAACAGCAGGCCAAGCAACAGCAACAGGCCGAAGACGGGATGCAGTGCGACCCGATCGACCGCCGCCGTCAGACGGCGCGACGGGGTTTCGCGCACGATACCGGCGCGCGCGATGCGTCGCGCTTCGGCACGCAGCGCGTCGAAATCGCGGTCGGGCGCGGCGGCGCGCACCGCGCGGCCTTCGCCCAGCATCTCGCCCAGGGCTTCGCGCAGATGATCGAGGCCGCGCTTGCGCACCGCGACGGTGGCGATCACCGGTACGCCCAGTTCGCGCGACAGGGTCGCGGCGTCCAGTTCCAGCCCGTCGCGGGTGGCGAGATCGACCATGTTCAGCGCCACGATCGTCGGCAGGCCAAGCGCGATCAGTTCCAGCGCAAACCGCAGATGATTGTCGAGATTGGCGGCATCGACCACGATGACCAGCGCGTCGGGGCGTTTTTCGCCCACCTGCTTGCCCATCACGACATCGCGGGTCACTTGCTCGTCGGGGCTGCCGGGATCAAGGCTGTAGGTGCCGGGCAGGTCGACCAGTTCGATCGGGCGGCCATCGCTCAGCGACAGGCGGCCCGCCTTGCGCTCCACGGTGACGCCGGGATAATTGCCGAGCTTTTGCCGCGCGCCGGTGAGCGCATTGAATAGCGCGCTCTTACCCGCATTGGGATTGCCGACCAGCGCGACCAGGGGCAGCGCGCTCATGCGGCGCGGTCCTGATCGAGACTGTCAGGGCCAGTGCGGACCGTGACGGCGGCGGCATGGCTGCGGCGCATGGCGATCGTCATGCGACCGACCTTGCAGGCAATCGGCCCGCGCCCGAAAATGCCGCCCCGGTGCAGCGCTTCGACGCTCGCGCCTTCGCACAGGCCGAATTCGCGCAGGCGCTGGCCTTCGGAGGGGGACAGAGCGGACCAGTCGATCAGTTCAACATAAGCGGGCTGGCGCAGCGGCAGGTCGGTCAGGCGCACGGTAAGGGATACTCTCAGCATGATTGCTGCGAGTGACTATCAATACCGATTGGGAAAGGCCAGCGCGAATCGCGTCTGCGTCAGATCGCGGGGTAGCGCAGCCGCCCGACGAAGCGCGCGAGGCTAAGCCGTTCGCCGCCGCCGACGCCCTTGATCTTCGCCTTGAGCTTTTCAAAGCGCATCACGCCTTCGATCCGCCGGGCGAGAAAAGCGCGGCTGTCGGCATGGCCTTCGCTGGCGTCATCGACGAACACCAGCAGCGTGGCGGCATAGACGCCAGCCAGCGTCATCCGCTTGGTATAATGGGCCAGGTCCGTGCTGGTGTCGCCCGCCGCACGCCACATGGCATCGGCGGCGCGCCAGCCCAGCCGGGCGGCGCGCGCAGTGTTGGTCGGCATGGCGAGGATCGCCAGCGCACGGCGCAGCGCTTCCCGATCGGGCGCGACCAGGGCCAGCCGCGCTTCGACCAGCGCGATGATTTTCTTGCGGATCGACAGCGCGTCAAGCGTTTCGGGCGGCAGCGCATCCAGCATGGCCGCATCGATGCTGGCGAACCAGGCGTCGATCATGTCGACCGGGCCATCGGCGAAGGCGAGCGCGGCGATATCGGCATCGACGCCCTTTTCCGCCGCTGCCATCATCACGGCTTCCTTACGCCAGCCGTCGAAGGCGGCGTGGCGAGCCAGCACGGGGGCCAGAAGGTCGCGGATCTCGTCGAGGGTCATGTCCTGGGTCATGACCGCAATCTAGGAGCGGGTGGGCAGTCGCACAAGCACCAGCGCCACCCCAACCGCAACCGTTCCGACCATGTCGGTGATGCTGAGCCATTCGCCGAACATCAGCCAGCCCAGTAGCACCGAGACGGCGGGTTGCAGCAACAGGCTCAACCCCAAGATCAGCGGCGAAAACCAGCCGATCGCATAGGTAAGCAGCCCCTGCCCGATCAACTGGCTCGACATGGCCAGGATCAGCAGCGGGCTCCAGTTGCCGGGCATGATCCGCTCGCCCAGCCACAGCGCGCAGAGCAGCAGGGTCGGCGCGCTGGCGACGCTCGATACCGCCAGCACCGACCAACTGTCGAGGCGGCCCCGCGCACGCTGGATGATCAGGATATAGGCGGTGTAGAGGATGCCCGCGAGCAGGCAGAGCAGATCGCCGCGCAGGTTGACCGGCGACAGGTCATAGCTGCCCCCCATCAATATCAGCGCGCCCGCGCCCGCCAGCAGCAGCGCGATCGCCTGGATCCGCGTCGGCCGCTGACGCAGCACCAGCAGCGCCCAGGCGGGGAGCAGCAACGCGCTCATATTGCCGAAGAGCGTCGCATTGGCGACCTTGGTATGAATGATGCCCAGATGCCAGGCCGCAAGGTCGCCCGCAAACACCACGCCCGCCAGCAGCATCACGCCCCATTCGCGCCGCGTGGGCGGGGTACGGGTGAGCCGCGGGATCGCCAGCAGCAGCAGGACGGGTAACGCCAGCGTCAACCGCCAGAAGGCCGCCGCAACTGGCCCGACATCGGCCAGCCGCACCAGGACCGGGCCGAGCGACAACATGATGTTGGCCAGGATCAGCGCCGGAAAGGCCAGGCGCGGTATGTCCATCGGGGGTGCGGGGGTTGAACTGGGCATCGCGGCTCCCTAGCTGGCTTTGGCGCCCAAGTCCCGTTGCAAATTGCAACTTTGAAAGTTCGGGAGATTCCATGACCAGCCTGTTCGACCCTATCCAGATCGGCACGATCGACGCGCCCAACCGCATCCTGATGGCGCCGCTGACGCGTGGCCGCGCCACCCGCGACCATGTGCCCACCCCGATCATGGTGGACTATTATCGCCAGCGCGCAGGCGCGGGCCTGATCATCAGCGAGGCGACCGGCGTTTCGCGCCAGGGTCTTGGCTGGCCCTATGCGCCCGGCCTCTGGTCCGACGAGCAGGTCACCGCCTGGCAGCCCGTGACGCAGGCCGTGCATGACGCAGGCGGGCGCATCATCGCCCAGTTATGGCATATGGGGCGGCAGGTTCATTCGAGCGTCACTGGCGAACAGCCGGTATCGTCCAGCGCCACGGCGACGGCGGGCGACGCGCATACATATGAAGGCAAGGCACCGTTCGAAACCGCCCGGCCGCTGGCCGTGGAGGAAATTCCCGCGCTGATCGAAACCTATGTCCGGGCTGCGCATAATGCGATTCGCGCCGGGTTCGACGGCGTGCAGATCCATGCCGCCAATGGCTATCTGATCGACCAGTTCCTGCGCGACAATGCCAATTTCCGCGACGATGATTATGGTGGCAGCGTCGAAAACCGCGTCCGCCTGCTGCGTGAAGTCACCCAAGCGGTGGTCGATGCGATCGGGGCGGACAAGGTTTCGGTGCGCCTGTCACCCAATGGCGACAGCCAGGGCGTGGACGATAGCGATCCTGCGACACTATTCGCCCATGCCGCCGATGTGCTGAACGCGATCGGCATCGCCTCGCTCGAACTGCGCGAACCGGGTCCGAACGGCACCTTCGGCGCGACCGAGGTGCCGCGCCAGTCGCCGCTGATCCGCCAGCATTTCAAGGGGCCGCTGATCCTGAACAGCGATTATGACAAGGCGCGCGCGCAGGCCGATCTCGACAGCGGCCTTGCCGATGCGATCAGCTTTGGCCGTCCTTTCATGGCCAACCCCGATCTGGTCGAGCGTCTGCGCGACGATGCGCCGCTGACCCCGCCACAGCCTATGACGACCTGGTATGGTCCGGGCGAGGCTGGCTATACCGACTACCCGACGCTGGAGGCGGTCGCTCCCACCGCCTGATCGGGTCGATAGTCGGCCGGACCGTCTCCCCCTCCGGCCGACTATCATATTTTTATAGCGCGAATTTAGATCGCGAACTTCTGGCGCAGGCCGAGCATGGCGATCGCCGCCTTGGCGGCCTCGCCGCCCTTGTCCTTTTCCGTCATCTTGGCGCGGGTCAGGGCCTGCGCCTCATTTTCGACCGTCAATATGCCGTTGCCGATCGGGATACCGTCCATCGACAAGGCCATAAGGCCGCGCGCGCTTTCGTTCGACACCACTTCGAAATGATAGGTTTCGCCACGGATCACCACGCCGATGGCGATGAAGCCGTCATAGCGCCCGGTTTCCGCCGCCAGCGCCACTGCGCCTGGAATCTCCAGCGCGCCCGGCACGGTCACCACCTCATATTTATGCCCCTCCTCATCGAGCGCGGCGGTCGCCCCCTCGATCAGCAGGTCGTTGAGATAGTCGTAGAAGCGCGCTTCGACGATCAGGAATTTGGCCATGATAAATCCTTTACAGCTCGATCGGACGTTGCCCAACCACGGCCAGGTCATAGCCGTCAAGCGCGATCAGGCTATGATTGCTGTTGGTCAGCAGGATCATGTCATGCACCCCAAGTTCGGCCAATATCTGCGCGCCCGCACCATAGTTGCGCAGTTCGTCCATGTCGCCCTGCGCGATGCCGGCATGATGTTGCAACATGCGGGTCAGCATGTCCGGTTCGTCGCCGCGCAGCACCACGATGATGCCTGCGCCTTCTTCGCCGATGATTTTCATCGAGCGGGCCAGCATTCCCGCGCGTGGCCCCTGCTGTCCGAACGTGTCGGTCAGCGGCGAAAACTGGTGCATCCGTACCAGCGTCGGCTGATCGGGCGTCACATGCCCCTTCTGAAGGGCCAGCTGTTCGGTCTGCGTCGCCTTGTTATAAAAGCTGATCGCCTTCCAGTCGCCGCCCCATTGGCTCTCAAAGGTCGTTTCCGCACGGCGTTCGACGATATGGTCATGACGGCGGCGATAGGCGATGAGGTCGCGGATCGTGCCGATCTTCATCTTGTGCTTCTGGGCGAAGGGAATGAGGTCATCCAGGCGCGCCATGGTGCCATCGTCCTTCATCACTTCGCAGATGACGCCCGATGGGTTCAGGCCCGCCAGACGGGCGACGTCCACGGCCGCTTCGGTATGGCCGGTGCGGACCAGCACGCCGCCATCCTTGGCCACCAGCGGAAAGACATGGCCCGGCGTCACGATGTCTGCCTTGCCCTTCGACCCGTCGATCGCGACCGATACGGTGCGCGCGCGGTCGGCCGCGCTGATGCCGGTGGTCACGCCTTCGCGCGCCTCGATCGATACGGTGAAGGCAGTTTCGTGGCGGGTGCCATTGTTGCGGCTCATGAGGCCGAGGCCCAGTTCCTCGACCCGCGCCTTGGTCAGCGCCAGGCAGATGAGGCCGCGGCCATGGGTGGCCATGAAATTGATCGCGTCGGGCGTTGCCATTTGCGCGGGAATGACCAGGTCGCCCTCATTTTCGCGATCCTCGTCATCGACCAGGATGAACATGCGGCCATTGCGGGCTTCGTTGATGATCTCTTCCGGCGAGGCGAGCGCGGTGCCGCCCTCGCGCTTCAACAAATAGGCTTCCAGCTTGCCCAACGTGTCGGCGGTCGGATTCCAGTCGCCCTCGCCCAGCTTGCGCAG
Source organism: Sphingobium sp. SA2 (assembly GCF_032227065.1). Taxonomy (NCBI): domain Bacteria; kingdom Pseudomonadati; phylum Pseudomonadota; class Alphaproteobacteria; order Sphingomonadales; family Sphingobiaceae; genus Sphingobium; species Sphingobium sp. SA2. The sequence continues at coordinate 1,093,108 of NZ_JAPMXX010000006.1, read as the reverse complement.
GGAATTGGCGTGCAGACCAGCGGCGCGCGCCAGGCCGGAACGGGACATGCCGCCGTCTGTGACGAGGCGGCGAACGGTATCGAGAAGTGCGGACGACATGAAAACGACTCCTGCCCGGAAAGGACTGGAGCCGTATATCACATTGCAATGTGATAATTACAAGCCGCAATCACATTGCACGATTGCGAAGGCTCATCATCCGGTCGAGATAGCGCGCCAGCACGTCGATCTCCAGATTGAAGGCGCGCCCTTCCGGCAGCGCATTGAGCGTGGTGGCCGCAGCGGTGTGGGGGATGATGTTGAGGCCGAAATGGACGCTGCCATCGGCCTGGTCCTCGACACTGTTCACGGTCAGCGAAATGCCGTCGAGCGTGATCGATCCCTTGGCCGCAAGCGCCGTTGCCAAAGAGGCAGGCGCGGCGATGATCAGACGCACCGAATCGCCTTCGGGTGTGGCCGACACCAGATGCCCGACGCCGTCCACATGGCCCGTGACGATATGCCCGCCCAGTTCGTCACCGACCTTGAGCGCGCGTTCGAGGTTGAGGCGCGCGCCTTCGTTCCACAGACCGGGCGCGGTGCGCGCTACCGTTTCGGCCGACAGGTCGACCGCGAACCAGTCCGCACCCTTTTCCACCACCGTCAGGCACGCGCCCGAACAGGCGATCGACGCGCCGATCGCCACGCCGTCCATCGCATAGCCGCTACCGATGACCAGCCGCAGGTCGCCGCGCTGCTCCGCGCTGCGGATGGTGCCGATGTCGGTGATGATGCCGGTGAACATGCGTCCTGATCCATCTGTTGAGGCCTGTGCCTCGGCCTCTAAGCGCTCCGAACCGCCTCGTAAACCTCAAGTCCGTCGGCCCCCAACCGCCGCTCGTCGATCAGCCGCCAGCGGCCATGCGCCTCGCTCAAGTCGGTCAGTCCGATGTCGCCGATGCCAGCAAAGCCATTGCCGATGAGGATCGGCGCGCGATAGAGCAGCAGCCGATCGACCAGGTCCGCGCGCAAAAAGGCCGCCGCCGTCGCCGCGCCGCCCTCGACCAACAGATGATCGACCCGGTCGAGCGTCGCTATCTCTTCCGGGCTGCCGATCCGTTCCCAGCCGTCGGGCGCTTCGCCCCGACTCAGCAGAATGCGGCGCGGGCTGCGGTTTTCCAGCCCGGCGATCCGCACATCGAGCCGCGGTGCATCGGCCCGCAGCGTGCCGCCGCCGACCAAAATCGCGTCATGCCGCGCGCGTTCCATATGCGCGTGGGCGCGGGCTTGCGGTCCGGTGATCCAGCGGCTGGCGCCATCGGCCAGTGCGATTTGCCCGTCGAGCGAGAGGCCGAGCTTGAGCGTGACATGCGGCCGCCCCAGCGTCTGGCCCAAAACGAACCCCGCCATGGCGCGGGCGGCATCCTCTGCCATCAGGCCCATCTCGACCGCGATGCCCCGTTCGCGCAGCCAGGCCGCCCCCTGCCCGTCGGTGCGCGGATCGGGATCGCGCAGCGCGATCACCACGCGCGCCACGCCGGCGCGTGCCAGCAGGTCAGCGCAGCGCGGGCCGCGCGGGGACAGATGAAAACAGGGTTCCAGCGTCACATAACAGCAAGCGCCATGCGCCCGGTCGAGCGCCTGTTCCAGCGCCTGCGCCTCGGCATGGGGTCGCCCGCCCTTTTGCGTCCAGCCACGCCCCACGACCCGGCCGTCCCGCACGATGATGCAGCCGACATTGGGATTGGGGGTGGAAAGCCCGCGTCCGCGCCGCGACAGCGCGATGGCGGCGGCCATGAAGCGCCGGTCGGTGGCCGGGTCGGCTATCGGCATCGATGCGCTCAGGGCTGTTGCGCCCCTTCGGCCTGCTTGGCCTTGGCGAGTCGTTCGTCCAGCATTGCGTTGATCCGCGTCAGCGCTTCCTTGCGCTTGGCGCTGTTGCGCTCGGCGTCCTCGCGCCATTCGATCCCGACCATGTCGGCGACCTTCTGCATGTCCTTCTGGCTGCGCGAGAGCGCCACTTCATAGCGGGCGATGTCCATCTTCTGCTGCAGGATCACGGCCGCGTCGGATCGGTTGGCGTCCCAGCTTTTGACATAGATGATCTTGTTGCGCGTCGGCATCGTATTGGTGTTGCCATCGACGATGAACGCCCAGATGATGACATAGGTGATCGCAGCCGACAGGCCCAGCAACGGCCATTTATGGGGCCGGCTTTCGCGAAAATAACCCCACAGATCATTGGCTGCTCTTTTGGGGGAAACGGGACGGGGAAAAATCGCCATATCGTCCATATAGGCCAGCCTGCGCCAGGATGCAAAAGGGTCCGTCGCAGCTGGCGCAAATGGATAAGGTCCGCCCTGCCCAACGGACAGGGCGGAAGCCGTAGGCTTACCGGTCAGTCAACGTGAACCGCACGGTCAATATTTTGGTCGTCGCCACCGCCACGCCATCGCGGGTCGCGGGGCGGAACCGCCATTTGCGCAGCGCGTGCCGTTCCGTCGCACGCCAGAAACTCTCGTCGCTGGCAGCAATGCGGGCAATGTCGGTCACGCGGCCTTGCGCGTTGATCGTCACCCGCACGGTCACGCTGCCTTCCATCCCTTGCCGGATCATCGCGCCGGGATAGTCGGGCTGGAATGCGGACAGCGCGCGCGGATCGATCGCCGCTTCCACCATCACCGGCTCGCGTGGCGGGTCGGCGGGCGGCAGGACGATGGTGGGGCCGGGGTCGATGCCCTCGCCCGACGCGGTGCTGCCGGTCAGGACGGAATCGCCTCCGCTCGACGGCACGATCGGATCGACTGTGGTCGGGCGCTGCTCTGTCGGTCGGGTCGGTATCCGCTCCGTGGTCGTCGGCTCGGTCTGTTCGGACGGGGGCGGATCAAGCAGCGGAACGTTGGTGGTGATCAGCGGCGGCGGCGTGAACACCTCGTCGATCATCTCCTGCGGGATCATCAGCCAGACGCCGATTGCCAACACATGAACCGCAATTGCGCCACCGATGCCGAACGGCGACCCCTTGCCGCCCTGGTAGCCTGATGGCGCCGCTACTCCCGCCTCTGTCCGTTGGTTGCCCGTCGCTTGAATCGCCAATTTGCGCATCGCTCGACTCCTCTCCACACCGCCCGCCTTTGGACGGATCATGACATGTTACATCATACTTCTATGATATGTTGCAACATCATTTTATCGAGTCACTGGAAAGGTTGTCGAGGAGGGTTAAAGCGCCACGTCAATGGCATGCAGGATCAGCCCAACGAGGCCACCGACCAGTGTGCCGTTGATGCGGATATATTGCAGGTCTCGGCCGACCGCGCCTTCCAGCCGGTTGGTAATGGTGCCCGCATCCCAGCCGCGCACCGTGTCGCTGACCAGCCGCACGATCGCATCGCCATAGGTCGCGGTCGCGCCCACCGCTGCACGCCGCACGAAGCGGTTGATAACCAGCCGCAGCCGCGCATCCTCCTGCAAGGTGCCGCCCAATTGGCGCAGCGCTTCGCCCAGCCGCCCGGCCATCGCCCTGCCGGGATCACGCACCGCGCGCAACAGGCCGCCGCGCGCCTGTTCCCACAGCCCGTCGATCCAGCGCTGCATGGCGGGATTGTCGAGTATCTCGTCGCGGATCTTCGCCGCCTTGGCCTGTGTTTCCAGGTCGAATTGCAGGTCGAAGGCCAGTTTCGCCATGCCCTCCTCCGCTTTCAGGCGCAACTCATGACCGGGATCAGCGGCCATTTCGGCGAGCATCCGGCGCAGGCCGTCGATGATCGCATTGGCCAGATTTTCGTCCAGCCCGGTCCAGCGCAGCACTTTGCCCGCCTTGTCATGCACCATCTGGCGGATCAGATGGTCATTGGCTTCCAGCGTTTTATCAGCCCAGTGGATGATGCCGTCCATGACCGGGGTGTGGCGACCATCCCGCATCGCCGCCTCGATCGCCTGGCCGATCAGCGGGCCGACATTTATGCCGCGCAGTCGCTGGCCGATCGCGCCCTTGACCATGCCGCCCAGCCGTTCCTGGTCCAGCGCTTCGAGCATATCGGCGATCAGGCGCGACGCACCGGCGCGCAGCCGCCCGTCACCCGCCGAGGGACTGGCGAGGAAGCGGCCTGTCGCCGACGCCACGTCCATCGTCCGCATCCGTCGTGCGACGACGGCGGGCGTGAGAAAATTGTCGCGCAGGAAGACCGCCAGCGTCTCGCCGATCCGGTCCTTGTTGCGCGGGATGATCGCGGTGTGGGGGATGGGCAGGCCGAGCGGATGGCGAAACAGCGCGGTGACTGCGAACCAGTCGGCCAGGCCGCCCACCATCGCGGCTTCGGCAAAGGCCTGCACGAAACCGATGGCGGGATGGATATGGACAGTGGCCCGCGCCGCGATGAATATCGCCGCCATGACCAGCAGCATCGCGGTAGCGAAGATCCGCATGCGCCATGCGGGATTGGGCAGGGTGTCACCGGTCGACCGGGAGGCGCGGAGCAATGTCATGGCTGCTTAACGGTTACGCCGCCGTTTCGTTCAGGCAAAGCCCTAATCCATCCGGCTATTCCGCAGGCAGGGCGACTCCCTTGTCATCGCCCGGCTTGTAGGTCAGCAGCCCCCGGCCAAGGCGCGGCCCGACCCAGCTTTCGAGCGCGACGGCCAGGCTGAAGGTCGCGGGCACGATCACCAGCGTCAGCACGGTCGACAGCAACAAGCCGCCGATCACAGTGATGCCCATCGGCGCGCGCCAGGCGCCATCGCCCGACAGCGACAGCGCGGTCGGCACCATGCCCGCCACCATCGCCACCGTCGTCATGACGATCGGCTGGGCGCGCTTATGCCCGGCGTCCACGATCGCCTCGAACTTGGGCACGCCCTTGTCCATTTCCTCCAGCGCGAAGTCGATGACGAGGATCGAGTTTTTGGCGACGATGCCCAGCAGCATCAGCAGGCCGATGAACACCGGCATCGACAGGGGCTGTCCTGCGACATGCAGGGCAAGCGCCCCGCCCAGCGGCGCGAGCAATAGCGAGCCGAGATTGACGAAGGGCGGCATGATCCGCTTGTAGAGCAGCGTCAGCACCGCCAGCACGAGCAGGATGCCCGACGCTACGGCGATGGCAAAATTGACCAGCATTTCCGCCTGCCACTTGGCATCGCCGGCGTCGATCTTTTGCACGCCCTGGATACGGCCTTCGTTGATCGCCTTCATCAGCGGCAGGGCGTTGATCTTCTTGGTCGCCTCACTGGTCACGACGCCCGGTGCCATGTCGGCCCCGACGACGATGCGACGGATCTGGTTATAGCGGCGGATCTGCGTCGGCCCCGCGCCGAAGGTGATGTCGGCCACCACCTTGAGCGGCACCGATCCGCCATTGACGGTGGGCACGGGCATATTTTCGATCGTGCCGAGATCCTTGCGGCTATCCTCCGCAATCGCCACGCGGATCGGAATCTGGCGATCGGCCAGCGAGAATTTCGCGCTATTCTGATCGATGTCGCCGATCGTCGCGATACGGATCGACTGGCTGAGTGCAGCCGTGGTCACGCCCAGGCTGGCCGCCAGGTCGAGCCGGGGCTTGATGATGATCTCAGGCCGCTGCATGTCGCCCTGGACGCGCGGCGCGCGCAATTCGGGGATGCGGGCCATTTCCGCGACCAACTGGTTTGCGACCTGCTCCAGTTTCACGGGATCGTCGGACCCGAACATCATGATGATGTCGCGGCCAAAGCCGCCGCCCGACTGCGACTGGAAATTCACCCGTGCGTCGGCGATCGTCTGGAACTTGGGCGCAATCTTGCGCTCCCATTCGACCGACGTCATCGGCCGGTCCTTCTTGAGCGTCAGGAAGATGTCGGCATTGGTGGTTTCGATATCGGCAAAGGCGGCATCGACCACCTTCGTATCGGCCGCCAGCATGTCGGCGACCTTGCGGGTAATCGCCGTCGTCTGCGCCAGAGTGCTGCCCGGTACGGTTTCGATCTTCACCTGGCTGAAATCGGTGTTGGTCGTGGGCTGGAAGGTCATGGGCAGCGTCGCGAAGGCGATGATGGTCGCGATGAAGGCCAGCGCGCCAAAGCCGACGGTCCACATCCGATGATCCAGGAAAATCGCGGTGAACCGCCGCCAGCCACCGCGCGCGCGGTGCGCGATGGCCCGGCGCTCGTCGAGCGACCAGCGCAGCACGCTCATATAGCGGTCCATCAGCCAGCCTTCGCCATGGCTTGCCTCGCCATGGGCTTTGAGGAAATAGGCCGCGATCATCGGCGTGATCAGGCGCGCGACAGCCAGGCTCATCAGCACCGCGACCACGACGGTCATGCCGAACTGAATGAAGAACTGCCCCGAAATACCCGGCATCAAGGCAACCGGCAGGAACACCGCGACGATCGCCATGGTGGTCGCCAACACGGCAAGGCCGATCTCGTCGGCCGCATCGATCGACGCCTGATAGGCGCTTTTGCCCATGCGCATATGGCGCACGATATTCTCGATCTCCACGATCGCGTCATCGACCAGCACGCCCGCAACCAGGCTGAGCGCCAGCAGCGAGATGCCGTTGAGCGTGAAGCCCATCATGTCCATGAACCAGAAGGTCGGGATCGCCGAGAGCGGGATCGCCAAAGCGGATATCATCGTCGCGCGCCAATCGCGCAGGAACAGGAAGACGATGACGACCGCCAGCACCGCGCCCTCGATCATCGCGGCCATGGCCGAATGATATTGGTCCTTGGTGTAATCGACGCTGGTATAGAGCTGCTTGTAGGCAACCTTGGGGTTTTCCTTGCGCAGCTTGTCCAGTTCGACCATCGCGTCGTCATAGACGGTGACGTCTGACGCGCCCTTGGCCTTTTCCAGGCTGAAACTGGTGACCTGCCGCCCGTTCATCAGCGCCAGGTTGCGCTGTTCGGCATACATGTCGCGCACGTCGGCAATGTCGGCCAGCTTGACGGTGCGGCCGCCGGTGATCGCGATCTGGGTCGCGCCCAGGTCACGCGCATTGCGGGCATTGCCCAGCACGCGGATCGATTGTTCGGCCCCGGCGATTTCGGTGCGGCCGCCCGCCGCGTTCAGATTGACCTGGTTCAGCTGCTGGTTGACCTGTGCAGCCGTGATGCCGAACGCCTGCAATTTGGCGGGGTCCAGGATGACGCGGATTTCCCGGCTGACGCCGCCGCCGCGATTGACTGCCGCCATGCCGCTGACCGACAACAGCCGCTTGGCGACCGTATTGTCGACATACCAGGACAGTTCCTCCAGCGTCATGTCGGTCGCTTCGGCGCTGAAATAGGCGATCGGCCCGCCATCAATGTCGATGCGGGTAACCTGTGGTTCCAATATGCCGTCGGGCAGGTCGCTGCGGATCTGGTCCACCGCATTCTTCACGTCGTTGACGGCGCGATCGACGGGCGTGCCGATCTGGAACTGGACGTTGGTCAGCGACTGGCCTTCGGAGGCGAAGGAGGTGATTTCGTCGACGCCGCTGATGCCGCGGACCGCCGCCTCGATCCGCTGGGTGACCTGCGTTTCCAACTCGGTCGGGGCAGCGCCCGGCTGGCTGACAACCACGCTGACCGCCGGGAAGCTGATGTCGGGATTATTGTTGACGTCCATCCGCGTGAAACTGACGATCCCCGCCAGCAACAGGGCGGCGAACATCACCAATGGCGTCACCGGGTTGCGGATCGCCCAAGCGGATATATTGCGAAAACTCATGACGGGCTTTCCCTCGCCGGACGGATCGCCGTCCCTTCCAAATCCATCCAGCGCAGGCCGCGACGCGGCCCCGCCAGCCCTAACTGCCCTTGATCGCTTCCGGCTTGACCTTCTGCCCCGGTGTCAGGAAGGCGCCGGCCGATGTCACGATCTTTTCCGTGCCCGTGATGCCGCTGGTTACCGCGACGCCCGCATCGGACACCTGGCCAACGGTCACGTCACGCCGCTCGACCATATTCTTGGCATTGATGACATAGACATAATTGCCCTTGGGATCGCTCTGTACCGCCGATTCCGGCAGCAGCGGCGCGGTCCCCGATCCGCTGGTGATCGTCACCGCGGCAAAACCGCCGGGCCGGATCGCAGGATTATAAGGAATGGCGACGCGGGCAATGCCCTGCCGCGCGGTCGGATCGACCACAGGGGACACCTGCCACACCCGTCCGGCGAACTGATCCTTGCCGCCGATCGGCGTCACCACCGCACTGTTACCGGGGCGCAGCGTCGCAAGGTCGCCCTCGGCCACCTGCGCCTGCAATTCCATCTCGCCATCCTTGGCCATGCGGAACAGCACGCCGCTGCCCGAACCGACGATCTGGCCCGGTTCGACCGCACGGGTCAGGATCAGGCCCTTGGCGGGCGCACGAATGTCGAGGCGTCCGGTGCGGGCGCGCTGTTCGGCCAATTGTGCGACTGCGACATTGACGCGCGCTTGCGCCGCATCCCGTGTCGCCGTGCGTTGATCGATGTCGGCCGCGCTGATGAACCCGCGCCCGACCAGCGCCTTGGCGCGATCGAGCTGCGCCTGCGCCAGTTTCGCATCGGCGCGCGCCACTTCGACTTGGGCCGCGAGCGAGCGGACCTGTTCGACCTGGACCGAACGTTCGATGATGGCGAGCGGCTGGCCTGCGCGCACCCAATCGCCCGGCTGTACCAGCACGCGGCTGACCATGCCGCCCTCGCCGATCACGCCAACCGGCATTTCGACGCGCGCGGCGAGCGATCCTGTTGCCGTGACGGTGCGGGCGACGGTCGATTGGCCGGGACTTGTTACCGTTACCACCGGCACCTGCGCGCTTGGCGCAGGCGCAGCTGCATCGCCGCCGCGCATGGACATCCATATCGCCACCGCAATCAGTATCAGCGCGACCACGCCGCCCACGATCAACAGCTTCTTGCGTCCGTTGCGTGAGTCGTCGTCGCCAAGGACAACCGTCGAGTCGCGCAAGACCTGGGTTTCGTAATTCATGCCGATTCCATCTTTCCGGCCTTCGCCATCCAGCGACTGTGTTATATGAATATAGCACCTGCCTCAACCCCCAATATCACGGGGTCGGGCGCGAGGGCAAAGCGATAATGTATCGGCACGGGACGGTGGATCGCGGATGTCGGTTCGTTACGCCTGCTTAGCATATTGCCAAGCGAACCGGACTGTGGCGCTATATCGACGCGGGGTACGGGGAGAGGAGCGCGCCATGGACTTGTTGGGATGGATCGTCATCGGCCTGCTGGCCGGGGCACTTGCGAAGCTGATCATGCCGGGGCGCGACCCCGGCGGCTGCATCGTGACGATGTTGCTGGGCATCGCCGGGGCGCTGCTGGCCGGCTTCATGGGCAGGCTGGCGGGCCTTTATGCGCCGGGACAAAGCGCCGGCTTCATCGCCGCCGTGCTGGGCGCGATCGCCATATTGATCGTGTATCGTTTCTTGGCGGCCAAGCGATAGCCGCAGCACCCGCAGTCATGAAAAAAGGGCCGCGCTTCGGATGAAGCGCAGCCCTTTTGATCGGAAGGTCGGGTTGGGCGCGTTAGCGCACCGAACCGCGACGGACCAGGTTGATGATCGCCAGCAGAATGATCGCACCGACCAGCGACACGAGGAAGCTGTAGAGCGTCACACCGTCGTTGATCGAACCGCCGCTGAAAATCATACCGCCGATGAAAGCGCCGACGATGCCGACGACGATGTTCAGCAGGATGCCCTGCTGCGCGTCAGTGCGCATGACCATGCTGGCCAGCCAGCCAACGACGCCACCGATGATAAGCCACAGAATGATGCCCATGATAATCTCCTTGAACCACGCCCCCTGCGGGTTGGGTAATCATTGAACGGGGGACAGAGCATCTCGTTCCATCGCACAAAAATGATTCCGCCCCTGCAACCATCGCGGCTTTGCGTCGTTAGGACGCGCCCGCAACGGGATGCAAAAAGGGCTGCCGAAGCGATGCTCCGACGGCCCCTGCCAATCCCGTCACGCCAGCTGGCGCGAATTCAATATTTCTGCTGCCGCTCATAGAGAGACTTATAATATTGGATGCGCGTGACGCGCAGCCCGTGCATGCCCGACCGGTCGACGGCGCGCTGCCAGCCGGCAAATTCCTCCAGCGTCAGATTATAGCGCGCGCACGCTTCATCGACGGTCAGCAGGCCGCCATTGACGGCCGCGACCACCTCGGCCTTGCGCCGCACCACCCATCGCGTCGTATCCGCAGGCGGCAGGCTATCCAGCGTCAGGGGTTCTCCGAGCGGCCCGACGACCTGGGCAGGCCTGATTTTCTGGTTCTCGATCATTCTTAACCCTCAACTTGCGGCATTTGGTGTTGCAAAATCCAACAGCGTTATCCTTTTTGCGCTTCAGCCCTGAACATCGACTAAAGCGCCACGGTAAACGCCATCTTCATCTTCCTTGCCCCCCAGCTAGACGGCTCGCGACGAGTGGATTGAAACTTCCCGCGAGACGAACGGCCTCGATCATGCCGCCGGAACGTGGCGCAAACACTGCCGCCAGTTCCTGAACCCAGTCTTCCTCTTCGCCCTGCCCCCGCAGGACGCCCGCAACCGCCTGCGCCGTAGGACTGGCCGCCTGTGCAGCCGCGCAAGCGGCTCGCAGGAACGGCCAGACCGGCATGCGCGGTCGGTCGAGGGCTCTGGCATGGACGGGCTTAAGCCCGCTTGCCCGAAGGAAACTAAGGTCCATGCCCTCTTTCTAGGTGGCAATGGATAAGGGTCCGTAAACTCGAACCAACGCTTCGTCGCATAGCGGGGCGGGCTATCGCATCACTCGCCACTGGCATGGCAGCCGCGTGGAGCGTATAGGCGCGGCCATGCAGCCAGAATTTCAGCTAGCCCAGCCGCTCGACGCGCGGCGCATCGTCGTTGCCATGTCCGGCGGCGTGGATTCCTCCGTCGTTGCTGCGCTGGCCGCGAAAACGGGCGCGGAAGTCATTGGCGTGACACTGCAACTTTATGATCATGGCGCGGCGGTAGGACGAACGGGTAGTTGCTGCGCGGGCCAAGACATACGCGACGCGCGCGCTGTCGCCGACCGCATCGGCATCGCCCATTATGTGTTCGATTATGAAAGCCGCTTTCGCGAGTCGGTGATCGCCGACTTTGCCGACGAATATATGGCCGGGCGCACCCCCATCCCTTGCGTGAAGTGCAACATGGGGGTGAAGTTCACCGATCTGTTCCAGATCGCACGCGATCTGGGCGCCGATTGCCTCGCCACCGGCCATTATGTCCGCCGGGTGGAAGGGCCAAACGGCGCGGAACTGCACCGCGCCGCCGACCCGGCGCGCGACCAGAGCTATTTCCTCTTCGCCACGACACAGGCGCAGCTCGACTATCTGCGCTTTCCGCTCGGCGGATTGCCCAAGCCGATGGTCCGCGAAATCGCCGCGGAACTCGGGTTGGCGGTGGCATTGAAGCCCGACAGTCAGGACATCTGCTTCGTGCCCGACGGCGATTATGCCAAGATCGTGCGCAAGCTGCGCCCCGATGCGGATGAGGGTGGCGACATCGTCCATATCGATGGCCGGGTGCTGGGTCGGCACAAAGGCATGATCCATTACACCGTGGGCCAGCGTAAGGGGCTGGAGATTGGCGGCCAGCCCGACCCGCTCTACGTCATCCGCCTGGATGCGGCGGCCAAGCGCGTGATCGTGGGGCCAAAGGCAGCCCTGGCGGTATCGGGCGCGACATTGAGCGACATCAACTGGCTGGGTCGTGATTTTGCCGGGCCGCTGACCGCCAAGGTACGATCGATGGCGAAACCCGTGCCCGCGCGGCTGGTGGACGGGCAATTGCAGTTTGACGCCCCGGAATATGGCGTCGCGCCGGGCCAGGCGGCGGTGCTCTATGACGGCGACCATGTGCTGGGCGGCGGCTGGATCGCGAGCACGCAGAGTGCGATGGTGGAGGCTCTATAACCCTCTCCCTTGAGGGAGAGGGATGCGTAGACTTGGCAGCTTGCTGCCTTAGTCGTAGCTGGGTGAGGGTGTACCGCCCTAACGATAGCGCACCGCCACCCTCATCCAACTCCGCCTAACCTCACTCCGTTCGGTAAGGCTCCATATCCTTCTCCCTCAAGGGAGAAGGAGTATGCCCCCCCCAAATCCTTGCCCTGTCCCCCGCGCCCGGCTAAGGCCCGCGCGTCATGACTCGCACCCTCACCTTCGCCATTCCCAAGGGCCGCATCCTCGATGAAGCGCTGCCCTTGCTCGCCAAAGCCGGTATCGCGCCGGAGGCGGAGTTTCATGACAAGAAAAGCCGGGCGCTGCGCTTTGCAACCAATCGCCCCGACGTGTCGATCATCCGCGTGCGCGCGTTCGACGTCGCCACGTTCGTCGCCCATGGCGCGGCGCAGATCGGCATCGTCGGATCGGACGTGGTGGAAGAGTTCGACTATTCCGAACTTTACGCGCCGGTGGACCTCGACATCGGCCATTGCCGCCTGTCGGTCGCCCAGCCCGCCGACGCTGCCGACGAAGATGAAGCGGCGATCAGCCATGTCCGCGTCGCGACCAAATATCCGCACCTGACGCGCAAATATTATGAAGCGCGCGGGCTGCAGGCGGAATGTGTGAAGCTCAATGGCGCGATGGAACTGGCGCCTTCGCTGGGGTTATCGCGCCGCATCGTCGATCTCGTCTCGTCAGGTGCGACGCTGAAGGCCAATGGACTGGTTGAAACCGATATCATCATGCCGATCTCCGCCCGCCTGATCGTCAACCGTGCGGCCTTCAAGATGCGCTCGGCGGAATTGGCGCCGATGGTCGAGGCGTTTCGTCGCGCCGTAGGGGTGCGGGATGCGGCTTGAACAAAATATAATCCTCCCCGGCACGGGGAGGTGGCAGGGCGAAGCCCTGACGGAGGGGGCGGGCGACCGGACCAAAGCGCCGATGCATGGGCGAGGGGCAATCCCCCTCCACCACTTGCTTCGCAAGCGGTCCCCCTCCCCGTGCCGGGGAGGATTTTACTTATCATGACCCAACGCCTTACCACCACCTCGCCCGACTTCGCCGCCGCCTTCACCACTTTGGTCGATGCGCGCCGCGAGGCTGATGAAGATGTCTCGCGCGATGTCACCGCGATCCTCAAAGCCGTGCGCACAGGGGGCGATGCGGCGCTGGCGGACTATACGCAGCGCTTCGACCGGCACGACCTGAATGTCAGCGGCTGGGCCGTGACGCAGGCCGAATGCCGCGCCGCGCTCGACGGCATTTCCACCACCCTGCGCGACGCGCTCGAACTCGCGGCCGCGCGCATCACCACCTATCATGAAAAGCAGCGCCCCGTGGACAGCGATGGCGTGGACAGCGCGGGTGTGCGCCTGGGCGCGCGTTGGAGCGCAGTGGATGCGGCGGGCCTATACGTTCCCGGCGGTCGCGCCGCCTATCCCAGCTCGCTGCTGATGAATGTCATTCCTGCCAAGGTCGCGGGCGTCAGCCGCATCGCGATGGTGACGCCGACGCCGAATGGCGAGATCAACCCGCTGGTGCTGGCCGCCGCCCAGATTGCGGGGATCGAGGAAATCTGGCGCGTCGGCGGGGCGCAGGCCGTCGCCGCACTCGCCTATGGCACCGACCGGATCGCACCGGTGGATGTCATCACCGGCCCCGGCAATGCCTGGGTCGCCGAAGCCAAGCGCCAGTTATACGGCGTGGTCGGCATCGACATGGTAGCCGGCCCATCGGAAATCCTGGTCGTCGCCGACGCCAAGAATGATCCCGACTGGATCGCCGCCGACCTGCTCAGCCAGTCCGAACATGACCCTACCAGCCAGTCGATCCTCTTCACCGACGATGCCGCCTTTGCCGATGCGGTCGAGCAAGCCGTGCAGCGCCGCCTGCCGCTACTCTCGACTCAGGCCGTCGCGACCACAAGCTGGGAAGCCAATGGCGCGATCATCGTCGTGCGCGATTTCGAAGAGGCGATGCCGCTGGTTAACCGGCTGGCTGCCGAACATCTCGAACTGGCGGTGGACGATCCTGACGCGCTGTTCGCCAAGGTGCGCCATGCTGGTTCGGTGTTCCTTGGCCGGATGACGCCCGAAGCGGTCGGCGATTATGTCGCCGGGCCGAACCACGTCCTGCCCACCGGCCGCCGTGCGCGCTTCTCATCGGGCCTGTCCGTGCTCGACTTCATGAAGCGCACCAGCTTCCTGAGCCTCGATGCCGCCGCGATCGGCGCGATCGGCCCGGCGGCGGTTGCGCTGGCGGAGGCGGAAGGCTTGCCCGCCCATGCCGCATCCGTGGCGTTGCGCCTGAAGTAACACAGGCGTAGGGGGCATCCGATGAACGAACGATCCAAATCCCGCTCCGCCGCGCGCCTTGCCGCGGTCCAAGCGCTCTACCAGCTCGAAATGGAGGGCACGCCGCTCCACATCCTGCTGCATGAATTTCACACCCACCGCCTCGGCGCGACGATCGAGGATGTGACCTATGCCCCGGCCGAACAATCGTTTTTCGACGATGTCGTGTCCGGTGTGGACAAGCGTCGCGACGAGATCGACGCACTGATCGCCGCCCGCCTGTCGAGCGGCTGGAGCCTTTACCGGCTCGACAAGCCGATGCGCCAGATATTGCGCGCAGGCACCTATGAACTGCTCGCCCGCGCCGATGTCGGCACCGGCACGGTCATCAGCGAATATGTCGATGTCGCCCACGCATTTTACGACAAGCGCGAATCGGGCTTCGTCAACGGCCTGCTTGATGGCGTGGCCAAGGATGTGCGGGCGTAAGCACCGCCCTCCGTTCGTTTCGAGCGAAGTCGAGAAACCTGCGCGCGGCGTTTCTCGACGTAGTTTATCCAGAGCGCCTGCCGCAGGCGGGCAGTCGAAGGGCTCGAAACGAACGGAGGAAAGCATTTCGGATTGGTGGTGAGAAGGTTAGACTCCCGCCATGTCCGCCGAATCCCGCTTCCTCACCCTGCTGCGCCTGTTGGCGAATGATCCCGCCGCGCAAGGGTTGATGGATGATGTCGCGATCCTGCCGGTTGGCGACACCCGCCTGATCCTGACCAGCGACACGATGGTCGAGGGCGTCCATTACCTCCCCACCGATCCGCCCGCCGATATCGGCTGGAAACTCGCGGCGGTGAACCTGTCCGACCTGGCGGCGAAGGGCGCGCGGCCGGTCGGCTGCCTGCTCAACTATGCGCTGTCGGGCGACGAAGCATGGGACGCAGCCTTTATCGCGGGGCTGGGCGAAGCGCTCGATCGTCATGCCATGCCGCTGCTCGGCGGCGATACTGTCGCCATGCCGCCCGCCAGCGCGCGGAGCTACAGCCTCACCGCCATCGGGGAGGCAACCGGCCCCATCCCGACGCGCAACGGCGCCCAGCCGGGCGACATCCTCTATGTCACCGGCCCAGTCGGCGAAGCGGGCATTGGCCTCGACCTCGCCCGTACCGATCCGGCCGCGTCCGGCCCGCTGGTCGATGCCTATCGCCGCCCGCGCCCGCGCCTGGCCGAAGGCGCGCTGCTCGCCCCCCACGCCAGCGCCATGATGGACCTGTCGGACGGGCTGTTGATCGACGCCCAGCGCATGGGCCAGGCCAGCGGTGTCGCGATCACCATCGACCATATTCCCCTTTCCCCGGCGCTGGAAAAGGCGCGCGGGGCTAGCACCGCCGTCCAGATCGCCGCCGCGCGCGCGGGCGATGATTATGAACTGCTCTTCACCCTGCCGCGTGGGCTGGCTCCCCCCGTGAGGGCCATTCCGGTCGGGCGTATCAGCGCGGGCGCGGGCCTCACCCTGATGATCGACGGTGCCATCGTGCCGCTGCCCGACCGGCTCGGCTGGGAGCATGGATAGGCTGAGAAGGTCCGTTCGTTTCGAGCCCTTCGACTGCCCGCCTGCGGCAGGCGCTCTGGATAAACTACGTCGAGAAACGCCGCGTAATCGTTTCTCGACTGCGCTCGAAACGAACGGATGACGTTTAGACAGTTTCTGCGCCAACCCGCTTGACGCACGCCCTCCACCCTGTAGCTTCGCTTCACCCTATTCTCAGCCCGTTTGGACCGCTTATGTGCGTGTGCCCACTGCTGATTGACGCGGTGATCGATGCCGGACCCAACCCGCCCGGCCTCCCGCCCCTGCGCCTTTCGTTCGCCCGTCATTCCCTGCGGAGCGGCCGATGACAGCCATAACAGGGGGAGAGGAACAAGCATGCAGATCGTCTATATCGCCATAGGGTGTGGCCTGTTGGCCATCCTCTATGGCCTGTTCACCAGCCGACAGGTGCTAAATGCGCCCGCAGGCAACGCCACCATGCAGCAGATCGCGGGCGCGATTCAGGAGGGGGCGCGGGCCTATCTTGGCCGCCAATATACCACCATCGCCATCGTCGGCGTGGTCGTGGCCACGCTGGTCCTGCTCTTTCTGGGCATCACATCCGCCCTCGCCTTCCTGATCGGTGCGATCCTGTCGGGGGCGGCGGGGTTCATCGGCATGAACATTTCGGTGCGCGCCAATGTCCGCACGGCCGAAGCCTGTCGCGGCACGTTGCAAAGCGGGCTGACGGTGGCGTTCCGCGCGGGCGCGATCACCGGCATGCTCGTGGCGGGCCTGGCTTTGCTCGCGATCAGCGTCTTCTTCTGGTATCTGATCGGCCCTTCGGGTTACGCGCCCGACGATCGCCTCGTCATCGACAGCCTCGTCGCGCTGGCCTTTGGCGCATCGCTCATTTCCATCTTCGCGCGTCTGGGCGGCGGCATCTTCACCAAGGCCGCCGATGTTGGCGCGGACCTCGTCGGCAAGGTCGAGGCCGGCATCCCCGAGGATGACCCGCGCAACCCCGCCGTCATCGCCGACAATGTCGGCGACAATGTCGGTGACTGCGCTGGCATGGCCGCCGACCTGTTCGAAACCTATGTCGTCACCATCGGCGCGACCATGGTGCTGACCGCGCTGCTCGTCACCGGCCTCGACAATGCAGTGCTGCTCAACCTGATGGCGCTGCCGCTGATTGTGGGCGGCGTGTGCATCATCACCTCGATCATCGGCACCTATATGGTGCGGCTCGGCTCCAGCCAGTCGATCATGGGCGCGCTCTACAAGGGCTTCTGGACCACCGCTCTGCTCTCCATCCCGGCCATCTATTATGTCACCTGGCGCACGCTGGGCGACATGAACGCCGTGTTCGGCGCGGACCTGGATGGCGTGGGCGGTTATACCGGCATGGCGCTATTCTGGTCGATGATGGTGGGCCTCGCCGTCACCGGGCTGCTGGTGGTCATCACCGAATATTATACCGGCACCAATTATCGCCCGGTCCGCTCCATCGCCAAGGCGTCGGAAACCGGCCATGGCACCAACGTCATCCAAGGTCTGGCGATCAGCCTGGAATCCACTGCCCTGCCGACATTGGTGATCGTCATCGGCATCATCGTCGCGCATCAACTGGCGGGCCTCATCGGCATCGCCTTCGCCGCGACCGCCATGCTGGCGCTGGCGGGCATGGTCGTCGCATTGGACGCTTACGGCCCAGTGACCGACAATGCGGGCGGCATCGCCGAAATGGCGCATCTCGACGATAGCGTGCGGGTCAAAACCGACGCCCTGGACGCGGTGGGCAACACGACCAAGGCGGTGACGAAGGGCTATGCCATCGGCTCTGCGGGCCTTGCCGCGCTCGTGCTGTTCGGCGCCTATACCGAGGATTTGAAATATTATAACAGCGCGCTCGGCCTCACCGGGCCGGTCGATTTCAGCCTGTCCAACCCCTATGTCATCGTCGGCCTTCTGCTCGGCGCGCTGCTGCCCTATCTGTTCGGGGCAATGGGCATGACCGCGGTGGGCCGCGCGGCGGGCGATGTGGTCAAGGATGTCCGCGCGCAATTTGCCGAAAATAAGGGCATCATGGATGGCACCAGCAAGCCCGACTATGCCCGCACCGTCGATCTGGTGACGAAGGCCGCGATCAAGGAAATGATCGTCCCCAGCCTGTTGCCGGTGCTGGCGCCGATCGTGGTCTATTTCGCCATCTCGGCGGTTGCAGGCGTGTCCAACGGCTTTGCCGCGCTCGGCGCGCTGTTGCTGGGCGTCATCGTCTCCGGCCTGTTCGTCGCCCTGTCGATGACATCGGGCGGCGGCGCATGGGACAATGCGAAGAAATATATCGAGGATGGCCATCATGGCGGCAAGGGCAGCGAAGCCCATAAGGCGGCCGTGACCGGCGACACGGTAGGAGATCCCTACAAGGATACCGCTGGGCCAGCGGTCAACCCGATGATCAAGATCACCAATATCGTCGCCCTGCTGCTGCTCGCCGCGCTGGCGCATGGGGCGTAATTGAAGACATGGCCCGCCCGGCGCGATCCGGGCGGGCTATTCACCTCATGGATGTTCCGGCGGCCATTGCCGCGCCGTGTGGATCAGGACGAGTATCCACACCGTTTCGTCCATGACTTCGTAGATGATGCGGTAGCTGCGATGCGGGGTCAGTTCGCGCGTGCCCGCAACCTCCACCACATGACCAAGCATGGGAAAGTCCGCAAGCTGGGCAACGGCTTGGCTGAATAGGCCATCCAATCTCACCGCAGCAGCCGGGTCACGCACAGCAAGATAGTCAAAGATCGCCGCGCGGTCCCGCTCCGCCTCCGACGTCCAGACGATATTCACGCCTGATCGAGCAACCGCGACCGGCGGGCGGCAAAGTCAGCATCGACAGCCTCATTCGAGCGCCCCTGCCCCTCCTGCGCCGAAGCGCGGGCTGTATCGACCTTGCGCTGGAGAAAATCGTGATAGTCACGCCGCGCCTGCTGCTGCTGAATAAAGTCCCGCATCAACTCGCGAACAACCTGAGAGGCTGGCCGATGGCTGGCCTCGGCTTCGGCCATGAACTCGGCGCGCAAATCGGCTTCCAGCTTCATGGTGAACACTGCATTCTTTGCCATCACGCCCTCGCCTTGATACTGACGACGTATACACCTGTGACGGATGCGGGGGCAAGCAGGGCGTCGCAGCGGATCATCGCAACCACATGATCATCCCCCAAAAAAGCAGATGACGGCGCGTCGACCTCGCCCTATTCCCTGGGGCGGGGTCGATCTGTCTGGGGGGAAATCGATGAAGGCTGTTCTTACGTCGCTGATGGGCAGCGCGCTGTTTCTGGCGTTGCCGGTATCCGCCCAATCCCCGGCCCCCGACAGTGCGCCGACCTGGACGGTCAAGGACTTCGCTGCCCTGCCGCTGATGGAGCAACCTGCCCTCTCGCCCGACGGCTTGCACATCGCCAGCCGGGTCGCGGTCAACGGTGAGCAATTGCTGGTGATCGCCGATGTGCATGACGGCCCTAACCGCGTCCGTTCGCTGGCCCTGGGCGACAATGATCTCAATTGGTGGCAATGGGTCAATGACGACTGGCTGATCGCGGGCATCGGCGCGGAAAGCAATGTTCAGGGCATGCCCTGGTATGTCAGCCGCGTCGCCAGCGTGAAGCGCGACGGCAGCAAGATCAATATGCTCGCCAAATCGGCCGCGGCGCAAAATGCCGATGACGTCATCTGGATCGCGCGCGATGGCACGCCGCGCATCCTCCTCGCCTACCAGACGTCGATCTTCTCCAACGACCCCGGCTTCTGGCCGAAGGTCGACGAGGTCGATGTCGGCACGGGGAAGATGCGCAGCGTCATTGCCTCCCGCCAGCATGTGCGAAACTGGTATGCCGACGCCACCGGTGCGGTGCGCATGGGGGTGGGCTATAATGACAGTAGCCGCACGGGCAAGCTGCTCTACCGCCCCGATGGGCGGGCCAATTTCCGCGTCGTCGACCGCGCCGATCGCCGCCGCGATGAATCGCTGGTGGTGCCGCTGCTCTTCACCGCCGACCCCGCCAAGGCGATCGCCAGCGATGATCGCGAAGGCACCGATGCGCTCTACGAACTGGATCTCGCCACGCTCGAACTGGGGCGCAAGATATTTTCGGCGCCGGGTTTCGATCTGGGCGGGATAACCGAGGATGCCGCCGGGACCGGCCTTGCCGGGGTGCGCTACACCGGCGACGCGCCTGCGGTTCATTGGTTCGACGCCAATCTGGCCAAGATTCAAGCGGATATCGACAAGGCGGTCGGTGAGCGGCGCGCGCGCATCATTTCCACCAGCCGGGACGGCCAGCGCATGGTCGTGCATGTCGGCACGCCGGATCAACCCGGTGCCTATTATTATTACGATACGGCGGCAGGCGCCATGAGCATCCTGTCCAGGGTGAGCGACCGCTTCACCACCAAGACCCGCCTCGCCCCGGTCAAGACCATCCGCTACAAGGCGCGCGACGGGCTGGAGATTGCCGCCGTGCTGACGGTTCCGGCCGGACGGGACGCGAAAAACCTGCCGTTCATCCTGATGCCCCATGGCGGCCCTTTCGCCCGCGATGCGGAGGAGTGGGACTGGTGGGTCCAGTTTCTGGCGTGGCGCGGCTATGCCGTGCTGCAACCCAATTATCGCGGCTCGTCGGGCTATGGCAGAGCCTTCGCCGAAAAGGGCGAGGGACAATGGGGCCTGGCCATGCAGGACGACCTCAACGACGCGGTCGATTGGGCGGTGCAGCAGGGTATTGCCGATCCCAAGCGCGTCTGCATGGTCGGCGCATCCTATGGCGGCTATGCCGCGATGCGCGCAGCCCAGCGTGACCCCGCCAAATATCGCTGCGCCGTGTCCTATGCGGGCGTCTCCGACCTTGCCGCCATGATGCGTTATGACCAGCGCTTCCTCTATCATAGCACGCGCAAGGATTGGATGAAGGAGCAGGCCCCCGATTTCGCCGCCGTCTCGCCGATCCACTTCGCCGGACAATTCGCCACGCCCATCCTGTTGATGCATGGCAAGAAGGACCGCCGTGTCCAGGTAAGCCAGTCGCGCGAAATGGCGGAAAAGCTCAAGGCCGCCGGGAAGGTCCAGGGCCGCGACTATCTCTATGTCGAACAGCCGCTGGCCGATCATCACTTCTCGCGCGAGGCCGATAGGCTGGAGTTTCTGGAAAAGCTCGATGCCTTCCTGAAAGACCATAACCCGGCGTGATTTTGGGGCTCGGCCCGGCTGAAGCGGCATTATTGGGGTAACGGCCCTGTCCGGCGGGCCGCTATGCTGCTACAATATACGCACGGCGAAAGACAGGCTCGAACGCGCGATATCCCTTGCCGCTCCGCGCCTGTTTTAACCCTTTGTTCAGAACCCAGGCCCACTCTGGCGCATCGGTCGGCCAAGGGGGGTGGCCAGACCACGCCGGATTTCCCCGCCATGCCCGAAGCGGCAAGGCATACTATGATAACCGGATACCGTGAAATGCCCTGTGCCATACCTATCGATGAACCCGCCCGGATAGCGGCGCTGCGCCGCTATGGGATTTTGGACACCCCGGCCGAAGGTGCCTTCGACAAGGTGACCGATCTGGTGCGGACCTTGTTCGATGTGCCCATTTCGGCCGTGTCGCTGATCGACACCGAACGCCAATGGTTCAAGTCGATCACTGGCCTCGACATTTCCGAAACCGCGCGCAGCATGGCCTTTTGCGACCATGCCATCCGCCAGGACGAACCGCTCGTCATCACCGATGCGCAGGCCGATCCGCGCTTTTGCGACAATCCGCTGGTAACCGGAGAGCCGGGCATCCGCAGCTATGCCGGGGTGCAGTTGCGCACGCCCGATGGCCATAATCTGGGGTCGCTCTGCGCCATCGACACCCGGCCCCGCACCTTTTCGCCCGAACAGATGGAAGTGCTCAAGGGCCTTGCCCCCATCGTCGTGGAGCAGATGGAATTGCGGCTGCTGGCCGAGCGCGACCATCTGAGCGGGGCGCTGACCCGGCGCGCCTTCATCGCCGAACTCGACAAGCGGATCGCGCTCTTCACCCGCCACCGCCGCCCCGCCGCACTGGTCCTGCTCGACATCGACCATTTCAAGCAGATCAACGACCGCCATGGCCATCCGGCGGGCGACCGCGTAATCGAAGCGGTCGCGGCACTCTGCAAAGGCCTGTCCCGTCCCAGCGATGCGTTCGGCCGGATCGGCGGCGAGGAATTCGGCCTGTTGCTACCCGAAGCGCAGGAGGCCGATGCACTGGCCGTCGCCAACCGGATACGTTCAGCGATCGAGCGGTTCGAGATCACCAACAATCCTCCGCTGCATGTCACCGCCAGCTTCGGCGTCGCGACGATCGGGGCGGGGCGCATGTCGAGCGAGGCCTGGCTGTCGGCCGCCGACGCCGCGCTCTACCAGGCCAAGCGCGCGGGGCGTAACCGCGCCATACTGGCCCCGATCGAGGCCGTCCGCGCCGCCTGATCCGCATGGGGTGACGCGACCATAATGGACGGAAATCCGGCCTGATCCGGCCCATAATTTTGCGCCATATCGGACCAGCGCCATAATGGTCCAGGGTCCGCTTGGCGCGGATCGCCCCTCCATCCACCCCGTCTCCCTCATCATGGGGGGAGGGCAGGGATGCGGCTCAGCTGGCCGGAAATTCGCACGAACGCAGCCCATTTCGCCGCCGAATGGCAGGGCAAGGGCTATGAAAAGGGCCAGACCCACAGCTTCTACGACGAATTTTTCGGCATCTTCGGCGTGCCGCGCAAGCAGGTCGCCGTCTACGAACAGCGGGTCAAATCGCTCGATCCCGCGCGGTCGAGTGGCTTCATCGACCTGTTCTGGCCCGGCACGCTGATCGTCGAACAGAAAAGCGCGGGCCGCCACCTCGACCGCGCCATGGCCCAGGCGCTCGATTATTATGACTGGCTGCCCGACGTGCAGCGCCCCCGCCACATGATGGTGTGCGATTTCCAGCGTTTCGAACTGGTCGACCTGGAAACCCGCCGCGAATGGCGCTTCCCGCTCACCGACCTCAAATGCCATGTCGAAGCCTTCGGCTTCATCATCGGCGTTCAGCCGCGCCTGTTCCGCAACCAGTCGCCGGTCAATCGTCAGGCGTCGGAACTGATGGGCCGCCTGCACAATGCGCTCGCGGCCGATGGCTATATCGGCCATGATCTGGAACGGCTGCTCGTCCGGCTGCTCTTCATCCTCTTTGCCGACGATACCGGCATTTTCGAGCGTAAGGACCAGTTCCTCACCTTCCTCGAACGGCGCACCCGCGCCGATGGTCGCGACCTTGGCCGCTGGCTCGGCGAACTGTTCCAGACGCTCGACACCCCGCCCGACCGGCGACAGCAGAGCCTCGACGCCGATCTCGCCGACTTTCCTTACATCAACGGCGAACTGTTCCGCGAACGCATCGCCATGCCCAGTTTCGACGCCGCGATGCGCACGATGCTGCTCGACGCCAGCCTGTTCAACTGGGGCGACGTGTCGCCCGCCATTTTCGGCTCGCTGTTCGAAAGCGTTATCGACACGGTGACCCGGCGCAAGCAGGGCGCGCATTACACGCCCGAACAGGCGATCCTCAAGGTCATCGAACCGCTGTTCCTGGACGATCTGCGCGCCGACTTCGCCCGTGCCAGCGCGCTCAAATCGGGCCGCGAGCGCGCGTTGCGCGCGCTGCATCAGCGGCTGGGGACGATGGCGTTCCTCGACCCGGCCTGTGGCGCTGGCAATTTCCTGGTCGTCGCCTATCGCGAGCTGCGCGAACTGGAACGCGACATATTGCGCGAATTGCTCACCATCGACGGCCGGGTCGAACTGGTGATGGATGTCGCGGCGCTCTCGAAACTGGATGTCGATCATTTCTTCGGCATCGAAATCGACGAGTTTCCCGCCATGATCGCGCAGGTGGCGCTGTGGATGACTGACCATATCGCCAACACCCGCCTGGCCGAGGATTTCGGCCAGCATTATGCCCGCATCCCGCTGGTGAAGGCACCCGGCATCCACCATGGCGACGCGCTGGAACTGGATTGGAATCAGGTCGTCCCGGCGCAGGACTGCACCTTCGTCTTCGGTAACCCGCCCTTTGTCGGCGCGAAATATCAAAGCGAGGCGCAGCGCGCGCAGGTCCGCCGTCTCGCCGCCCTACCCGGCAGCGGCGGCACACTCGACTATGTCGCTGCCTGGTTCCTCAAGGCCGCCCGCTATGTCGCGGGCGGCGACGCGCGCATTGCCTTCGTCTCCACCAACTCGATCGTGCAGGGCGAACAGGTGGCGCAGCTCTGGCCGCTGATCTTCCGCGCAGGCCTCGAAATCGCCTTCGCCCACCGCACCTTCGTCTGGCCCGGCCGGGCGGCGGTCCATTGCGTCATCATCGGCCTCGCCCAGCGCCGCGACGAACCCGCGCAAAAGCGGCTGTTCAGCTATGCGGACGCGAAGGGCGAGCCGACCGAAACCCGCCATAGCGCGCTGACCGCCTATCTGTTCGACGCCCGCGACGCCGACCGCCATCTGGTGGTGCGGGAGGAGAGCCGACCGATCAACGGCGCACCGCGCATCGTCATCGGGTCCAAGCCGATCGATGGCGGCTATCTGATCTTCGACGCCGACGCGCGGGCGAAGCTGCTGGCGCAGGAGCCCGACGCCGCACCCTTCCTGCGCCCCTATGTCGGCGCGCAGGAATATCTCAACGGCGGCGAACGGTGGATCTTGGCGCTACAGGATGCCGCCCCGGCGGATATTCGCCAGCTTCCCACAGTCCGGCAAAGGCTGCGCCAAGTGACGGCCTATCGGCGCGGCGAGATCGCGGCGCTAGGCAAAGCGGAAGAAAGCAAGAAGACGCCCGGCCGGTCCTCGCTGGCGCTGGCCGATACGCCATCGGCGTTTCACGTCACCGTCATCCCGACCCAGCCTTTCCTCGCCATTCCCGAAGTCAGTTCGGAACGGCGCGACTATATCCCGATCGGCTGGCTGGAACCGCCGACCATTCCGAGTAACAAGTTACGCATCCTGCCCGATGCGACGCTGTGGCATTTCGGTGTCCTGACCAGCCACATGCACATGGCATGGACGATGCACATCGGCGGCCGCCTCAAGAGCGACTTTCAATATGCCATTGGCCTAAATTATAACTGCTTCCCTTGGCCCGATGCCATTCCAGCCCAGCGCACCAGGATCGAAACCCTCGCCCAAGCCGTCCTCGACGCCCGCGCCCTCCCACGCAACGCAACATCGACCCTGGCCGATCTCTACGACCCCGGCACCATGCCCGCGCAAGTGCGCAAGGCGCATCATGACCTCGATCTCGCGATCGACCGACTCTATCGCAAGGCGCCCTTCGGGTCCGACCGCGAACGGGTGGAATATCTCTTCACCCTCTACCAGCGGCTAATCGACCCGCTCCACAATGTAAAAAACCGCCGCATAATCCGCCAGCCACTGTCGCTTTAAGTCGCCAAGCCATGGCATCGGGGTTGTATGGCTTGATCATGCTATCCGTGCTCGTTCCCCATCCCGCAGCGACTGGCCAGCGGTTTCCGGCATGAAGCGCAGCGCGATCAGTCCCACGACACAGGCCAGCATCATGTAGAAGGCGGGCATGAGTTCGTTGCCGGTGAGGCCAATGAGGCTACTGCCGATGGCAGGTGCCGTGCCCCCGAAAATGGACGTCGCGACATTATAGGCAATGGCGAAGCCCGCAAAGCGGACGGACGTCGGGAACAAGGCGGGGAAGGTCGCCGATATAGTCGCAAGTTGCGGCACATAGAGCAGGCCCAGCAGGGCAAAGCCGACCACCGCCCCGACGAAACCCGTCGCCATCAGCAAATAGGCGGGCACCACCAGCAGGAACAGGCCGATGAGCGAGAAGCGCCACAGCGGCTTGCGGCCGACCCGGTCGGACAGCGCCCCGGCGAAGGGCAGCAGCACCATCATGAACATCATGCCGATGATAGGCACGATCAACGCCTCATTGGCGGACAGGCCCAGCCGCCGCTGCAGATAGGTCGGCATGTAGCTGAGCAGCGTATAGTTGACGATGTTCAGCGCGGTGACCAGCCCGCCCATCACCAGCAGGGTGCGCCAATGGCCGGTGATGAGCGCGCCCAGCGTCGGCGAAGCGACCTTGGCTCCCTGCGCGGCTTGTTCGGCCTCCAGAAAGACCGGCGTGTCCTCCATCTTCGATCGCAGATACATGCCGACCAGACCCATGGGACCGGCCACCATGAAGGGGACGCGCCAGCCCCAATCATACATGGTGGCGTCGCCCAGCAACAGCGAGAAGCCAAGCATCAGCAGCGCGCCCAGCGAGAAGCCCGCCAATGTCCCGAACTCCAGGAAACTGCCGCAAAAGCCGCGTTTGTCGTCGGGGGCATATTCGGCCATGAAGGTCGCCGCACCGCCATATTCGCCGCCGGTGGAAAATCCCTGCACCATCCGCAACAGGATCAACAGCGTCGGTGCCCAAAAGCCGATCGTCGCATAATCGGGGATCAGGCCGACGCACACCGTCGCACCCGACATCATCAATATGGTGAGCGCCAATACGGACTTGCGCCCCATCCGGTCACCCAGCGGTCCCCAGAAGAGGCCACCCAGCGGGCGCACCAGGAAGGAAATGGCGAAGGTCGCCAGCGCGAACAGCACCGCCTCCTCCGTGTTGCCGGGAAACAGCGCGGCGGAGATATAGGTCACGCCATAGGCATAGATGCCATAGTCGAACCATTCGGTCGCATTGCCCATGGCGGACGCACCGATCGCCCGGCGCAAAGTGGTCCGATCGACGGCAGGCTGGAGCGGGGCAGTAGGATGGGGCGCGGGCATGGATCTATCCTGAAAGGGGGAGCGGCGATCGGTCGGCCGGTTCGCCTTCGTCGGGCGCACTCTGTTCCGGGGCATGGGGATCGAGCATCGCGGCCACGGGCGTGGTGCGGGGCAGGATCTGATAGCTTTGCTGGTCGTCGCCCGGAACTGGCAGGGACGATGCCTGACGCCAGAGGCCAAAGACCAGCGTGCCACCCGCAACGGCGGCGATGAAGAGGAACAGCCCGCTCGCACCGAACAGCGTCATCGCCGCCGCCGCGCCGGTCGGTCCCAATGCCGCGCCGATCGAATAGAGCAGCACCAGTGCGCCGCTGGCCGCGACGCGGGCCGCCGGGTCCAGCCGGTCATTGGTATGGGCGACGCAAAGCGGATAGAGCGCGAAGCTGAGGCCACCAAACAGGCCCCCCAGCGTCAGCAAGGGCAGGCCGATACCATCGACCATGGTCAGCGCAAGGCAAACGGCCATGGTCGCGCCGAAGCTGGTGACGATAACCCGGCGGCGATCGAACCGATCCGACAGCCGCCCCAGCGGCCATTGCAGTGCAACCCCGCCCAAAATGACGATGCTCATGAAACTGGCAGTCTGGGACAGGTCCAGTCCCAGCCGTCGGACATGCACGGCGGCGAGGCCGTAGAAAGCGCCGAGCATCAATCCCGTCGTCATCGCGCCGACGAAACCTAGCGGCGACGAAGCATAGAGTTGCCGCATCGTACAAGGGGCATTCTGCCCCGGTAGCGGCGCGGCGATGCGGGTGAGGACGACCGGGATGACCGCCAGCGAAATGAGGATGGAGGCGATCAGGAAAGGAATGGACGGGGTGCGGCCGAAATTGAGCAGAAATTGCCCCAGCGCCTGCCCCGAATAGAGGGCGATCATATAGCCCGCCAAAATGCTGCCCCGCGTGTCCGGTTCCGCCCGCTCGTTCAGCCAGCTTTCCAGGCATATGAACACGCCCGCCACGCACAGCCCGTCGATGAACCGCAACGATGCCCAGAACAGCACATTCTGGAACAGTGCATAAGCCAGCGTGCTGGCCGACAGCAGCGACACGAAGGCGGCAAAGGCGCGGATATGTCCGACTCGCTGTACGACAGGCGCGGCGCGCAGCGCGCCAACGGTCAGCCCGGCGAAATAGGCGGTCGCCACCGCGCCGATCATCAGCGTGCCACTGCCCCCCCGTTCCAGCCGCAGGCTGATCAGGGTGGACAGAAAGCCGCTGCCCGCCATCAGCATGAAGATGGCGGCCAGCAGGCTGCGAACCGGGAGTATCGATGACAGCATACGGAAAGCGGCGGCTTAGGCCGCCTGACGCCCTTCGCTCTGATCGGCCACATCCTCGATCAGCCGCTGGTGCAGGACACGCACGGCCGTATCGAAATTCGCGCAATCGATGATGAACTGGATGTCCACATTGCGGATCTGATGCTGCATCGCGACCATGTCGATATCGGCGGCCGCCAGTGCATCGAGCGCATCGGGCACCAGTCCTGGCCGCGATATGTCGCTGCCGATCACCGACACCATGGCCACAGGCTGTGCGGAGATGGCGGCATCGGGATAGAGCGATTGCAGGTCGGCCATGATCCGCTTCACCGTCGCCGCGTCGATCGACAGATAGTGGGTGATCGTATTGGCGTTGGAAGATTTGCTGACGATCCATGCACCATGGCGCGTCAGCGCATCGAGGATCGCGGCATCATAGCCCTTCTCCCCGACCATATCCTGCTCGAAGAACTGGAGCGCCTGCATCGATCGCACACCGGTGATGATTTCGACGCGTGGCGTGTCGGACACATAATCGCCGCAGATCAGCGTCCCTTCATCTTCGCGATCGAACGTGTTGCGGACGCGTAGCGGGATGCTGGTCTGGCGCAGCCCACGGCCCGCGCGGGGATGGATCGCCTCCATACCCAGATTGGCGAGTTGATCGGCCACGTCATAATTGGTGCGGCCGATCTTGCGCGCGGCGGCCTCCCCGACCAGGCGGGGGTCAGCGCTCGACAGGTGAAATTCCTTGTGAATGATCGCTTCGCGCGCATGGGTCAGCACGGCGATCCGCGAGAAGGTCATTTCCGAATAGCCCCGCGCATAGCGCCGCACCATGCCTTCGCGGCATCCGGCATAGCCCGTGACGATCGGCATCGTATCGCGCAGGTCGATAGGCTCCAGCGCTTCCACGATCCGCTCGTCCAGGCTGCGCAAATCATCCTGGTCCCACAGCGTCAGATCGACGAATGCCGCGTTGATCCCGCGATCGCGCAGCAACAGCGCAGTGCTGTGCGCGCTATGCGCCTCGCCGAGCCCCGCCAGCAATTCGCGTACCGTCAGCAACTGTTCCTTGACGCAGAAGCGCCCATGGCTGCGCAACCGGCCGAGATCCGCAAGGCAATCCTGCACCGCCGCGATCCGCAGATCGACAAAGGCGTTCGCCTCCTCCAGGCTGGCGGTGCGCGCGAACATCTCGCCATTGCGATCATGCATCGCCTCGCGCACCTTGGCCATCGCCTCCAGCCAGCCGTCCGCGCCATCATCGGCGATGAAGCGGCCATAGACGCCCGGTACGCCGGATTTCTTATGCTCCAGCAACAGGTCGGTCATGCCCGCATAAGCGGATACGACGAAGATGCGGTTGTAGAGATCGTCACCGCTGCGTCCCGCGATCAGGACATTGTCGAACAGGCTGGCCGTGGCCGCCATGGATGTGCCGCCGATCTTCTCGACGCTATGCAGGCCGCTCATGCCATCACCTCCGCAACCAGATCCCCATGACGGACCCTGATCGCTTCCGCCTCTCGTGCCGCGATGAAGGATGGGCGCGGCGTCGCGGGGCCGAAGGGCGTGACCAGCTGATTGGACATGGCATTATAGACCATGAAGGCGTTCGCGCGGGGAAAGGGCGTGATATTGCCGTTTGATCCGTGCATCAGATTGCAATCGAACAGGATGACCGTTCCCGGCTTGCCTGTCGGCGCAACGATACCATGCTTGTGCGCAAGGTCGGCCAGGCTGTCCTCGTCGGGGACGCCATATTCCTGCTTCTTGAGCGACATTTTATAATGGTCGTCGGGCGTTTCACCCACGCAGGTCAAAAAGCTGCGGTGCGATCCGGGGATCAGCATCAACGGGCCGTTATGGGGCGTGTTGTCCGCCAGCAGAACCGACATGGACAGGGCGCGCATGCGCGGCATCCCGTCTTCCACATGCCAGGTCTCGAAATCCGAATGCCAGTAGAATTCCTTGCCCTGGAACCCCGGCTTGTAGTTCAGGCGGGACTGGTGAAGATATACTTCGTCATTCAACAGGAAGCGGGCGACGTCGGCGAGCCGGGCGTCGGCCGCCAGCCGGTGCATGACGCGGCTCTGGCTGTGAATTTCGAAGATCGAGCGGATTTCGCCGCCACCCGGTTCGGTGATCACGGTGTCGCTATCGAGCGCATCGGGATCGGCCAGCAGGGAACCAGCCTCCTGTTGCAGGAAGGCGACTTCCTGCGCGGAGAAGATATCCTCCAGCACCAGATAGCCGTCGCGCTCGAACTGCGCGGCCTGCGCTTTCGAGAGCGGTGCCGCCTCGCTCCAGTCACTATGGACGACCGGATCGAGACGGGGCAGGAATTGCGGTTCCGCCATTTGGCGGGATGGGTAGATGTCTGTCATGGGACTCCCCCTTTCTTTATGATTTCAAGACGTCAGTTCGGCCGTGCGGACCATGTCGGCCTCTGCGGGATAGGCGCCATTCTCGTCATGCACTTCGCGGCCGGTAACCGGCGGGTTGAAGACGCAGACGGTCAGGATGTCCGTTTCGGGGCGCACGATATGGCGATCATGATCGTTGAGCGCATACATGGTACCTGCGGCCAACTGGTGGGTTTCCCCCGTGCCCAAATCCTCGATCGTGCCCTTGCCCTTGAGCACCAGCACGGCTTCGAGATGATTTTGATAATGCATCTTCAGCTCCTTGCCGGCGTACATGGTGGTGACATGGTATGAGAAACCCATGCCATCATCCTTGAGCAGCAGGCGGGCGCTTTCCCAGCCGTCGGATTTGACGTTATGGTCGGACTTGCGAATGTCGGTCAGTTTACGGACGATCATGCGATATCTCCTTATTCCGCCGCCACGCCAAAGGCGGCGGCAAGCGTCTCGCGCACGCTGGTTTCCAGTATGTCGAGACCGGCCGAAAGGACGGCGTCGTCGATGATGAGCGGGGCGAGCACCTTGACGATTTCGTCATGGGGGCCGCTCGTTTCGATGATGAGGCCGCGCGCGAAGCAGGCGGCGGTAATGACGGACGCAATCTCGCCCGACCCGACGTCGATGCCGCGCATCATGCCGCGCCCGCGCGTGGTCAGCCCATGTTCGCGGGCCATCTTGTCGAGGCGACTTTCCAGCAACGCGCCGCGACGGCGCACATCGGCGGCGAAGCTGTCATTGCTCCAGAAATGGCGCAGGGCGGCCGTCGCCGTGACGAAGGCATGATTGTTGCCGCGGAAGGTGCCATTATGCTCGCCGGGCGACCATTGGTCGAGTTCGGCGCGGAACAGCGTGAGCGCAAAGGGCAGGCCCATGCCAGACAGCGACTTGGCCAGCGTGACGATGTCGGGCGTGAAACCCATATCCTCGAAGCTGAAAAAGCCACCGGTGCGGCCGCAGCCGGCTTGAATATCATCCACGATCAACAGGGCACCATGCCGCTTGGCGATTGCGGCAATCTTGCGCAGCCAGGCCGGTGAGGCTGCGTTGAGGCCGCCTTCGCCCTGTACGGTTTCCACCAGGATGGCGGCGGGTGCATCCAGGCCGCTGGAAGGGTCGGAAAGCCGCTGTTCCAGAAGGTCGGCGGTATCGACGTCGGGGCCGTGATAGCCGTCATAGGGTTCGTGGCTGACATGGCTGAGCGGCACGCCCGCACCACCGCGCTTGGCGGCATTGCCGGTGCAGGCCAGCGCGCCCAACGTCATGCCGTGGAAGCCGTTGGTGAAGGCGATCACCATTTCGCGGCCGGTAATCTTGCGCGCCAGTTTGATCGCGGCTTCCACCGCATTGGTGCCGGTTGGGCCAGTGAACATCGCGCGATAATTCAGCTTGCGCGGCTGGAGGATCACCTCCTCGAAAGTTTCCAGAAAGGCCGCCTTGGCATCGGTATGCAGGTCCAGCCCATGAGTAATCCCGTCGGCCATGATATAGTCGAGCAGCGCCTGCTTGAGGATCGGATGGTTATGCCCGTAATTCAGCGTCGAGCAGCCCGATAGAAAATCGAGATAACGCCCCCCCTGATTATCGTGCATCCACACATTTTCGGCGCGATGGAACTGGCGCGGCATCGACCGGGCATAGCTGCGGACGATCGATTCCCGGCGCTCGTAAATGCCGGTATCGGGAATGATCTGGGTCGGTTTGGGGGTCATTGTCATGGGGGAAAGTCTCCGAATATCTATTGGCTGGCTTTGGAAGAGAGGGCGAAGGGACCGATCGTCGCTTGCCACTCGGTTTCATGCGCGCCGGCGAAATGAGCGTCTCGCTCGAACAGCGGGGCTTTGGTCAACTCAGCGCCTAGACGCCGGGCGATTCCTGCGAACAGTGCCCAGGAGGCTGCATTGTCCGGGGTTACCGTGGTGATCAGGTGCGTGACGCCGGTAGCCGACGGGCGGTCCAGCAAGGCGGCGATCATGCGCTGCGCCAGCTTTTCGCCGCGAGCCTCCGCAGCGACGGCGACCTGCCATATGAAGAAGCGACCGGGGTCGGCGGGCAGGCGATAGCCCGATACCCAGCCGACGATCTGGCCGTCGCGTTCGGCGACGATGCAGCTATCGGCGAAATGCGTGCATTGCAGCAGGTTGCAATAGGCCGAATTGCCATCGAGTGGCGGGCAGGCGGCGATCAGCGCGGTGATGGCAGGGCCGTCCTGCGCCACCGGCATGCGGAAATTCATAACTCGTCCAGTCTCATTCTCATGGGACGCAAAATTCCGTGGCGACAGGACCGTCGCATCGGTTTCACGATCAAATATGATTAGCCTCCCAAAGTATTTAACTATCTGGGCGAATCCCTTCGCCTCTGTTGCTGCGGCGCAATATATACATATGAACGCGAAATTTTCAACCCTTTGGCCGCAATGACTTCTCTGTCCGCCGTTTCGGCCTTGCATTATCCTTCATTATATAAAGGAAAATGACATTGGCATGGCACTGCGCAAACGGATAGCTATCAGCCATGGAATCCGACCTTTCGAACCCCACTCTCCAGGCGCTTCGTCGCATTCTGCGCGCGACCGAAATCGGCAGTCGCAAGCTGGCGACGACTACAGGGCTGACGCCCTCCCAGATGCTGGTGCTGCGCGAAATCGCGGCGCGCGATCAGGCGACGCCGAGCGCCATTGCGGCGGCTTTGAAATTCAGTCAGGCGACGATCACCAATGTCGTCGATCGGCTCGTGCTATCGGGCTTGGTAACGCGCGAACGCAGCGATCGCGACAAGCGCCAGATCATGCTCCATGCAACGGCGGCGGGACGGGATGCACTGGCCTGCGCGCCCGACTTGCTGCAGTCCCAATTCACTGACCGCTTCGCGTCGCTCGCCGCCTGGGAACAGGCGATGATCCTCGCCTCGCTGGAGAAATTGAGCGTCATTCTGGGCGCGCAGGACATGGATGTCGCGCCACTGCTAGATAGTGGTGCTATCGATCGGTCAGAGCCGGTTGCGATCTAGGCCAATAAGCCTGTTCGAATAGTCCGATGCAGCCAGAAGGCGGAACCGGATTATTTACCCGGCGCGCGATAGGGGATGAAGTCGCCTAGCGCGCAGGCGCCACTGGTCATCCCGGTCTGTAGATTGGCGGTCGTGGTCATGTCGCCACGGCACAGTTGCGAGCCGAAGCTGCGCACGATCAACGTGTCGCCATAGACGAGGCCACTGCAGCTGCCGATCAATTCATTCTTGTAGATCAGCCGGTTGCTCACCCGATACAGCAGCACATTATTGCTGATGACGGTCAGATTGGTCCGTGGTTCGCGGTTGATGCAGCCTTGTTTTTCACCGGCCACCTTGCCTTCCAAAGCCTTCTCCAGCTTGGCCGCCTGCTTCTGCGTCAGCGGTGTGGGCGTATAGCTGCCGGTGCAGCCCGCCAACAGGAGCGGTATCATCCCTATCCATGCGCGCATCGCGACTCTCCCTTGTCGATCTTTACCCTGACGACGGCACCATAGCGCAAAAACCGTCAGGCCGCGTCCTTTGCCGCGCGGCGTTCGGTCAATTGCGCCACGTCGCGCGCGCGCATGAAGATATTGGTCGCGCGCTCCAGCCCGATCGTCGTCGGCACCGTCGCTTCGTCCCGCGCCCGCAGCGCTTCGACGGCTGCAACCCGCTCGACCAGCGCCGCATTGTCCGGCTCCACCGTCAGCGCGAACCGGCCGTTAGAGAGCGTATATTCATGCGCGCAATAGACGGCCGTATCCTCCGGCAAGTTCGCGAGCCGTTGCAGATTGGCGAACATCTGCGCCGCTGTCCCCTCGAACAATCGGCCGCAGCCCATGGCGAACAGCGTATCGCCGACAAAGGCCATCTGCGCGGCGGCGAGATGATAGGCGATATGCCCCGCCGTATGGGCCGGGACCGCCATCACGGTCGCGACATGATCGCCGATACGCACGCTATCGCCTTCACCGACCAGGCGATCGAGCGTCGCGATCTTCTCCGCTTCGGCCGCGGGTCCGGTGATGACGCAGCCGGTCGCAGCCTTGATCGCCGCATTGCCGCCGACATGGTCGCCATGCCAATGGGTGTTCCAGATCTGGCCGATGTTCCATCCCCGCGCGGCCGCCGCCTCCAGCACCGGATCGGCCACGGCCGGGTCGATCACGACCGTCTCTTGGCTCCTGGGGTCATGGAGCAGCCAGACATAATTGTCCGATAGAACCGGGATGCGGACCACCTCCAGCATCGGGCTTACCATTGCCCGACATTGGGCATCGATACCCAAGGTTCGGCCGGGTCGAGCCGCCCATCCTGCAGCAATTCGACCGAAATACCATCGGGCGTGCGGACGAAGGCCATATGCCCGTCCCGCGGCGGGCGGTTGATGGTCACGCCCGCATCCAGGAAGCGCTGGCACGTCTCATAGATATTCTCGACCTGATAGGCGATATGGCCGAAATTGCGCCCGCCATCATAGATTTCGGCCGGGCTGCCATCCTCCGGCGGCCAGTTATAGGTCAGTTCGACCTGCGCATCTTCATCCCCCGGCGCGGCGAGATAGACGAGCGTGAAGCGCCCCTGTTCGCTGTCGAATCGCTTGACCTCTTTCAATCCCAGCAGGTCGAAAAAGGCGATCGTCTTTTCGACGTCACGGACGCGGATCATGCTATGCAAGAATTTGGGCAAGTCTTTCTCCATTCGTCGCTATAAAGCAACGGTTCATCTGGGGGAGGGCAAGAATGCTCCCAAGATAAGGTCGCGCATCAACGCAGGGAAGAGGCAAGCATATGACATGGGACATGCGGGACAAGATAATGTTGGGCAGCGCCGCGCTGCTGGCGTTGGGGGTCGTTGGCGGCGGCTATCTTCTGGGAGACGGACTGCGGCGCGCCAAGGCGGCGGATCGCTCGGTCACGGTGCGCGGCCTGGCGGAAAAGGATGTCACGGCGGACCTCGCCACTTGGTCGATCAGCTATTCGGCGACTGGCTTCGACCTGCCGACCGTGCGCGCGGAAATCGACAATAATACCAAGGAATTGCAGGCCTATTTCACGGACCTCGGCTTCAAGCCTGCGGAACTGACCCCGACTGGCGCCGGCGTGAACCAATATCTCAACAATGGCGTCAACAATATCACCGTGACACAGCGGATGTTGTTGCGCACGACCGACATTGCCCGCGCCCAGCGCGCCGTCGCGCAGCAGTTCGACCTCGTCCGGCGGGGCGTCACGCTGCAGGAAGGGTCGGGCATGCGCTACAGCTTCACCAAGCTGAACGACGTCAAGCCGCAAATGGTGGCCGCCGCGACCAAGGACGCCCGCGCCGCCGCCGAACAATTCGCGAAGGATGCAGCTTCCGGCGTCGGCGGGATCAAGAGCGCCACGCAGGGCTATTTCTCGATCGACGCGCGCGATGGCGAAGGCGGCGACGGGTCGAGCGACACGCCCTATAAGAAAGTGCGCGTCGTCACGACCGTCGACTTCTACCTGAAATAGCGGGCCTTAATCGCGGCGGTCGTCGCCAATCACGGCGCCCGCCGCGCCACCGATAATCGCGCCTTCGGTCGTGCCGAGGCCGGTCGCGCTGCCGACGACTGCGCCGCCGGTGCCGCCGATCAATCCGCCCGCCGTCGCGCCGCGCGAACAGGCCGTGGTCGCCATCGCGCCTGCGAGCAACAGGCCGATCGCAGCGATATTCTTCACATTGGGGGTCATCATCTCATCTCCGTTTCGGTGGTCCCGCTATACCCATGCGAACGGACCGAACCGGAAAGCGGTTCCGTGACAAAGTCTTGCTGGACGGCCTTAGCCCGCAGGCTTGGCTACAGGTAAACGGGACAGATTATCCGCCGCCGCCTTGCCCGCTGCGGCGTCCGGCGCCAGGCGCACAGCCCGCTGCCAGGCGGATCGGGCGATATCCTCATGATCGGTCAGGATCGCGATATTGCCCTCCTCCAGCGCCACCGACGCATCGTCGGGCGAGAGCTGCACGGCGCGCGCGATATGCGCTTGGG
The DNA here is from genome assembly GCF_032227065.1 of Sphingobium sp. SA2. Classification (NCBI taxonomy): domain Bacteria; kingdom Pseudomonadati; phylum Pseudomonadota; class Alphaproteobacteria; order Sphingomonadales; family Sphingobiaceae; genus Sphingobium; species Sphingobium sp. SA2. The sequence continues at coordinate 1,056,808 of NZ_JAPMXX010000006.1, read as the reverse complement.
CCAGACTCATTTCGCCGGACCGGCGCGCCAGCGTTGCCGACAACAGCCAGCCGAGCGGGTCTTTGGGTGCCTGGGTCAGCGCCACATCGATCGAATCGCGCGCAGCCTCCGTCTCGCCCAGTGCGACCAAGGCCCGCGCCCGATCGAGATGCACCTCGCCCTTTTCCAGCCCGTCGGGTAGACCGCGCGCTAAGGCCGCATCGAAATCTCCGCGCGCCTTGGCGGCATCCCCGCTGGCGAGCGCGGCATTGCCCGCCTGCGCCCACAGCCGCGCGCTTTGCACCATCTCGCCGCTCCGTTCAGCCTCTTCCGCAGCCTGCTGAAAGGCGATGATCGCGGGCGACCAGCGTTCGGCGCGCGCGAAGGCAAAGCCCATGCAGTGGCGCGCATAGAAGCCCCCGCCGTCGATCCGCCATTTTTCGGCAAAGGCGACCCCGGCGGTGGGATCTTCAAGCGCTTGGTCGAGACAGGCCTGGAAAGGCGCAGCGAATTTCGCGGGCACGGGAATTTTGCCGTCCTCCCGCGCGGGCGTGCTGGGCAGCGGCGCAGCGGCGACGCTGGCGGCGGCTTCCTGCTTCTCTTTGCGGCTGCGATTCATCACGGCCTCGATCTCAGGATCATAGGCCTGGGCCAACAGCATCAGGGGCAAGAGCGGCATCAATGGCTGTCCAACAGGCTGGCGACGGTGCGGATCAACAAGGCGATGTCGCCGTCGCGGGAAAGGCGATGGTCGCCGTCCTTAATCAGCAGCGTCTGCACATCCGATGAACGCAAACGTGCGGCCGCCTTCACCGCTACATACCAGGGCACATCCTTGTCCTGCTGGCCGTGGAGCAGCCGCACCGCGCAATCGATGCCGATCTCGCCCTCCAATAGCCGCAACGCCTGACCCGACTGCCAAAAGGCCAGCGTCGTGACATAAGGATCGTCGCTATAAGCGGACGGCTCCTCGATCCGCCCCTCGGTCGCCAGCAACGCCTTGTCGGCATCGGTAAAACCCCATTCGGTGAAGTCGGGCGCGGCCGCGATGCCGACAATCCCCATGACCCGGTCGGGCCGGGCCAGCGCTACCAGTAGCGCGAGCCAGCCGCCCATCGACGATCCCACGAGCAGGACCGGTCCCTCGATCAGGCGATCCATCACCAGCAGCACATCGTCGCGCCAACTGGCCAGCGTGCCATCGACAAAACGCCCTTCGCTCGACCCGTTGCCCGCATAGTCCATCCGCACCATGGCGCGCCCCTGGCGCGCCGCCCATTGATCGAGCGCGACTGCCTTGCTGCCCTCCATGTCGGACATATAGCCCGGCAGGAAGAGGATGGTCGGCCCCGCCCCCGCCCGCGGGCGGCAGGCGAGACGCAGTCCATCGGGGCGGGCGAGCAGGGTGATAGGGGTGGAATCGGATTGGGTCATGACGCCGTCATCCGCTCCACCGGCGCACCCGTCCACCCCCCGGCGCGCGATTTTGCAAAGAGGCATGAAATAATCCGCAACATGCGTTGACAGCTTTGGAGGCAGCGGCTAGTTGCGCGCTCCTACCCCGTGCCCAGATGGCGGAATTGGTAGACGCACCAGCTTCAGGTGCTGGCGATCGCAAGGTCGTGGAGGTTCGAGTCCTCTTCTGGGCACCATTTGTTCTTCCGGAGAAGTCCGTAGAGATCGAAAAAACCGCTGAATTCAGCGGTTTTTTTGTGTCTGTCGTCCATCGGTTTCCGCTGGTGGATTTGGGAATTCAGGGTAGCTGGGGGTATCTTTGCGGGTATCGGCCAACAAGGCCGCAGGAGATACCCTCATGGCACTTTCATCCCTCGCATTGTCCAAGGCAAAGCCGAGAGACAAGCCCTACAAGCTCGCGGACGGGCATGGTCTCTATCTGTTGGTGACGCCCCAAGGCGGTCGCTACTGGCGCATGAATTATCGCTTCGATGGCAAAGCCAAGACGGTGGCGATGGGCGTCTTCCCATTGATCACCTTGGCGGAGGCGCGTGAGAAAAGAGATGAAGCCCGCAAGCTCTTGGCGGCCGGCTCGGATCCCACCGCAACGCGAAAGGAAATTGAAGCCCTGGAAGCCTTTGAGGCGACCACTGGTTTTCGCACCGTTGCCGAGGAGTGGCTCGCCAAGCGAGAACGGGAAGGACTTGGGGATGTCACCATCGGCAAGATCAAGTGGCTTCTCGAATTTGCTTATCCCAGCCTGGGCGATCGCAAGATGAGCGAGATCACGAGTATGGAACTCCTTGCTGTCTTGCGGGAGGTCGAAGGGCGAGGCCGACATGAAACTGCCAGGCGACTTAGGAGCGTCTGCGGCAGAGTATTTCGTTACGCGATCGCAACGGGAAGGGCTGAGCATGATCTCTCCGCCAATCTTCGCGACGCTCTGACGACACCAAGGGTAAAGCATCTGGCTGCGATCACCAACAACCAGCAGGTGGGGCCGCTGATGCGTGCGATTGATGGTTTTGACGGTCATGCGGTCACGAGAGCCGCCTTGCGGCTGGCTCCGCATGTTTTTGTCCGTCCTGGTGAATTGCGCCATGCTGAATGGTTGGAGATCGATTTTGACAAGGCGTTATGGTCGATCCCGGCGGAAAAAATGAAGATGCGGCGCCCACATCGCGTTCCGCTGTCGCGGCAATCCCTTACCATTCTGTCTTCCATCAAGGAGGTCACCGGGACGGGTAAGTATGTTTTTCCCGGCTTCCAGTCCATAAAGCGGCCCATGTCCAAAAATGCGCTGAACGGCGCTCTTCGACGGTTGGGCTATTCAGGCGATGAAATGACGAGTCACGGCTTTCGAGCCATGGCGAGCACATTGCTCAACGAGATGGGCAAGTGGCATCCCGATGCAATCGAACGCCAGTTGGCGCACGCAGAGGCGGACGCGGTTAGGCGCGCTTATGCGCGCGGAGAATATTGGGATGAGCGAGTAGCGATGATGCAGGCCTGGTCGGACTATCTGGATGGCGCTGCCAGAAGTTAGGAAAGCACCACCGGTAGTGGCGGTGGTCGACATCGATGCACGACTCAGTTCTGACATGGGGCTGGTACCCTACATGCACTCCCGAGCCGATAGGAAGGGAGTCGCCTTCAAGTTTAGCGCGCGAATCTTCGCCTGAACCAGGGTGCGCAGAGCGATCTGCTGCGACAGCGCGGATCGCAAATCATAGCCGTCCATCAGGATGATGCATTTGTCGCGGCTCTGCAGGAGCATTGGCACGACATGCTCCGACCACCCGTTGATCGAAAGGAATACCCCCATGGACTGGCGGCCGGATCGGCCGACCTGACCGACCAACCCGTCGAGATCGCGCGAATCGGCAGGTTGCTTTCGCCAGCGACATTCGACGAGATAGTGCCACCCATCCATTTCGAAGGCGCCATCGATCTGTTCAGCACCTGCGTTTCGCTGAAAGGCCCGATGGACCGGAAACTCGTGGAGGTCGAACAGGCGATTGAGGAGATCCTGGAGAAGATAGCCGCGTCCGTGGGCGTCATCGCCCGCCATGGCATGATCAAACTGGCCTAGGAGCAGCGCGCTTTGCTGGCCAAGCGTCACCTTCCGCGCGCGCTCGGCAGCCGCAGATGCGGCGCGATCGCGCGCCTGTCTGGCCGCGTCTTCCTGTTCGCGCTGGCCAGCAAGCTCAGGTTGGACCTCGCGCGCTTTCTGAACCGTAGCGCGGGCCTGATATTCGTCGGCAGCGAGATGGTAGGCATCCCAATTGGCGGCAATGCTGATGAGCGCGTCGATGACCTCGGCCTCGCAACCTTCGGCGGCAAGTGCGTCGAGCACCATCGCGCCCGCCACGCGTTTCGACAGCTTTGTGCCGGTTGCCGGATCGCGGTCACTCAGAAAGCGACCGATCAGGGGTTCCGGGACATTCGCACGCCGCAAGAGCTGGTCTGCGGCGGTACGTTTGATGTTCACGAGCGTGGCGATAATTTCGATCGCCAAGCGGCGTTGGTCGACGAGGGAAACCGTCATTCGCCCTCTCCGAACGCATCTGCGTAGAGTTGCTCGATCTGGCTGGATTCCTCCTCGGTCAGAGCACTAAACTCTCGCGTCCGCGCCCGCTGGGAGAAGCGGCCGGCATTTTGCTCAAGGAACTTCTGCAGCAGCTCGATACGGGCCGCAGGCATATCGACGATCTCCTGCACAGCATCGCTGAACTGGTCGAATGCTTGTAGGAAGCGGACCTCGCGCGGAAGGTCTTCTACGATGGTCTGTTCCACGCACGCATAGAGAAACTCGGCATGCGCGGTGGCATCGAAATAGCGGTAGAAGTCGATCGTCTGGTTGAGCACCTCGACATTGCCTTCCTTGGTTCGCTGCCATTCGATCTCAGGAAGGAGGGGACGCGAATAAGTCTCGAGAACGGAGCGATAGCCGTCGAGCTGACGCAGGATCGCGGCGCTGATCGGAAACACGAGCCCCGTCGGATTATAGTGAGCCGAGGCCAGCGCGTGGTGGATCAGCCAGCGATGGATGCGGCCGTTCCCGTCCACAAAGGGGTGGATGTAGACGAAGCCAAAGGCCATGGCGGCCGCGGCTACGACGGCATCAAGACCACCATCCAAGGTCCGTTCGGCATAAGCGACAAGACCCGTCAGCAGGCTTTCGATGTCTTCATGGCGGGCGCTGATGTGTTCGGGCAGCGGTTCCCCTGTCTCGCGATCATGGACGCCGACGAAGCCGCCCTCGGTTCGTAGGCCGAGCCGGACAAAGCGGGTATCCTCGCCGATGACGATGCGCTGAAGGCGTTCGAACTCGGCGATCGTGAGCGGGTGCGTCCCTGCCTGCGCGATTGCCTGCCCCCAGCGGGCCGCGCGTGTTCCGGAGGGGCGTTCGCCCTCGATGGCGAAGGATGATTTGGAATCATTGAGAAGGAGAAAGGCGGCAGCCCGGGCGATGACGTCGCCACGGACCCTGCCAATCTCGGCGCGGGCGAGTTGATCGAGCTGCTTGGCTGCGACGGTTTCGAGGGTATTGGTACGCCGGACCATCGGACAGAAGGCAGGCGTTCCAGGGAGGTTGTCGATGACCTTGTGGCGCGAGGATACCCGGCCTTTCGCCAACGCGAACTGTAGCTTGTCGTCGATGATCGGAACGGTCTTGACCTTGCCGGGGTCGGGAAGATCGAGCGCCTCGCCGGTGATCCATTCGTAGAGGAACCAGATACGACGGGCGAACGCGCCCGTCGGCGTCGCGAGAATGAAGTCACTTATGGTCTGCGCGCCGATGGTGGCAAAGAGGCGTGCAAGAACGCTAAGGTCGACACCCTCCCATTTGAGGGCAAACACCAACTGACCCGCGAGAGTCGCGTCGGGAAAATGTCTCGGCGTCAGGAGCGTCCAGTCGTCGGTTGAGGCGGGATGATGGCGCTTGGCGATGGCAGCAAGGTGCGGCGGCAGGGGCAGCGACAGATCATATCTCGCTATGAGCGCAGCATAGCCCTGCGGGATCGCGGGCTCAGGCAAGCGTCGTCCGCGAAAATCCATCACTGCTTGCGAAGGCCACTCACCCATAAACGATCCCGTGAAAACCGCTTACTGCGGTTTAGACCAACTGCGAATATGGATCACTGGCTATGAATTTCAATCACTATCGACGATTATGTGTGAATATCGATTTCCGAACGTATGCTTCTCCTTCGACCTGATTGATGCCCTGCCAGAGCAAACCGTTTCAACCTAGGCGATCAAGGAGCCTTCGGCGTCGGATCGCTTTAATCTTACAGAAGGTGGATCCGTCGCCTTACGGAGAAGCGCTGAGGCCATCAGGCTGGCGGGGGCGAGCAAACTGATTCGCTCCGGCACGGTCGCCTGACTGCGCCTGGCGGCCTACGACCAGTTGTCGTCGTTCCTATCGTTGCTTACGGATGACCGCTTCGGAGAATAGCAGACTCTGTGAGCTAACGCCTCCGGCGAAGCCGGCGCAGTTTAGTCGCTCACGTCCGCGCCAGACTTCCCGCGCAATGCAATTACCGTATAAGCAATTCTGCCTTGATGGGTACCTATCTATCGAGGCGGGAGTTGAGCAGGGCAGACCCGCGTCTGACGGCGGCTGGTGCGGCCATCAGGTTTCCCCTATTTGAACAGATCGAAGGCCGATCCGATGAAGACGCCGAAAACCGCATCGTCATTGTTGGAATAGCCAAATCGTACCCCGCCGGTCAGTTTGCCATCGGCATTGCCGACGAGGAACACGGGCACATCGACCTCATAATCATCGGTGAGAGCATCAACGGTGATCGACGGCGCCACCGCCCAGCGGCCGATCAACCCCTTGCCGCTGCCACCCCAAAAGCGGAATTCGGTGGCGAGCAGCAGTTTTTCGGTTTGCTTGGGGACAGCAAAGGCGCCGGTCGTGCATTGCACGCTGGTCGCACCGGTCGGGAAGGGCGGGCATACGGTGAGGGTATCGGTCGCCTTGAACGAATCCTGATACCGACCGCGCAGGCTGATCGCGCTTTGCGGCAGAGGGAAGACCGAAGCATAGCCGCCGACTTCCCAACCAACGCGGCTCAGATCGGTCTTGGCGAAGCTGAGCGGGTTAGTCACAGCGGACGTGGCGACATCGAAATAGCTGAATTCATTGTAGCCAAGGCTGGCTTCGAAGCCATACGAAAAGCTTTTTCGAAGCAGCAGGCGATCGAACAGCAATTGGCGTTCGCGATTGTCCCTTCCGTCGAGATACTTAGCATAGTATTTGCTGTCGGCGATCGTGTCGCAAGCCTTCACCAGAAAGCTCTCGATCGTCACGCTGCCGGCGGTAGCCGAGTCCTTTGCCGCTGCAGCGACGGCGGCCGCTGCCGCTTTCAGATTATCCTCGTCATTCTGGCATTTTTTCAGCGCAACGGCATTGATCTCGGCGAAGCGTCCGCTGCTGACATCGGGAATGCGGCTGCGCATCTGTGACCAGCGCAGGGTGAATTTCTGCCCATCGGCGAGGCTGTCGAGCCGGCTGAAGCCGCTCTTGCGCTTACCATCGAGGTTGTTCGACCCCAGATTGGCCGACGCGTTGAACGTGAAGGTGTCCTCGATCAGCCGGTTACCGGTATAACCCGCCAGTAGCTTGGCTTCGGTGCTTCGGGCACGGGTCCGCGACAGTTGCAGCGTAACCGTGGTGTCATCGCTGCTGGCGGAGAGCAGGAAGCGCGCAGCGTCACCCCTGCTGGTTGCCAACGGGCTGTCGGGAAGTGCGGCGCCGATGCGGCTTTGGGCGCCGCCATCTTCGCTGATCAGCGTGGATTCGGCGATCTCGCGGTTGAGGTCGGCGGATGTCCTGCCGGGGCCGGCGATGACCTGCGGCGGGCGGGCGGTCGTCGTCTCGGGAGCCGGGGCTGCCGCTTGGAGTGCGCGCAGTTGCGCCGAAATCGCCGCGGCTTCCTTTTCCAGGGCAGCGAGCCGGGCCTGCAGCGCGGCAAGATCGGCGGGTTGCGCCGCGGCCGGCAGCGTGGTTGTAGCCAAAAGCAGCACGGTGAGGGCGGGGCGTATCTTCATCGACATCCCTCCTTCAGGCGCGAATCTTGATGGTTGCGAAATCGCTATTGGTGCCGTGGGCGATTTCCATTTCAGCGGTGCCGATGCCGTCGACCTCCACGCTGCCCTTGGCACCGGGCATGCCGCGTATGAAGGCGACGAGTAAATGCAGGCCCGGCTCAAGAACAACGCTGGCGTCATTGTTGCCGCCGAAGTTGACGGCAATGTCGTCGATTGTTACCGATACATCATTGGCCGATCGAGTGATCTTGAAGGTCTTGCCAACCGATTCGGTGACGAGCATTTCGAATGCATCACCGGCGAATTTTGATTTGAAGACATTCTGCAATCGGGTCGTGGTGATTTCGGTAATGCCGGTCTCATCGTCTTCGTTGCTAATCGACACGGTTTCGCCATCGCATGATATAACGAGTCTTTTGGGTAGTTCACGCAAGCTGATCGTGATTGCGGGCACGATATCACGCATATGAATACCCCCTTCATTGCATGTATTGGAAACCGATACGCAATATACTGCAAATTAATGCCAGAAGCTATGATAAATATTGCGGCTCGGCAAGAAGCCGCCCCGATCTAGGGGTTCATTGACGTTCCATCCATCGTTTCGCCTTGCCGTCGCGGAAACGTTGAATGTCGGCTTCTGACGGGACCTGCCGTTCGAGAGATCCGCCGGGAACGGCAAGAAAGTCGAAGGGTTTCGGCCGCCGGCAGGCGTACGAAAGTCTCACATGTACGACCCGCGGGGCCTCAGGCGATAGGCTATGGGGATTTCGGGTCGGCGCCGTTTCGCGGACTGGCACAATCGCCGGTAGGGTGCGATGGACGGGAACCAGGCGGTCGGCATTTTGTCCGGGGCGGGCAGCATAATCGGTGCGTGCTGCCATCATTCTGGTTGTGAGCGGCGTCATGGATCGCTTCCAGCGCAAGCGCCGTGATTTCCTGCCACGACGCTTTGACAGGAGGGATATGGAGCAGTTCATGCCGGTTCATGACGTAATCTCCGGGATCGGCATCAGGATGTCCGGCGGTGCCCGCGGCTGTCGCCAGCGTTCGAAGGTCTCGATGATGATCATATGCCCGCCGCAGCAAGGGCATGGTGGTCGCAGATCGACGGGCTCTTCGAGGATCGCCTCGTCAGGCGGCGCAGCTACCTCGAGCAACGCGCGAGCACGCGCGAGGTTGGCTTTGCGCGATGAGCTGGCCAGCAGACCGTAATGCCGGATACGATGGAAGCCACGAGGCAGGACGTGCGACATGAACCGCCGGATAAACTCGTCGGTCGCGAGTGTCATAATGCTTTGGCGTTCGGGTCCATCGCGACGGTAATCTTTGTAGCGCAGCGTGACGCCCTTCTCGTCGAAGCTGATCAACCGGCGGTTCGAGATGGCGATCCGGTGGGTATAGCGGGACAGATAGGCGAGCACCGCTTCAGGGCCCGCAAAGGGCGCCTTTGCATAGACCACCCATCGCGTCTTCCGGACCGGCGCCAGATGACGCAGGAAGGCGCGCCGTTCGGTAAGTGATGCGAGCGATCCGAAGAAAGTGAGCTTGCCGACGTCATAAAGCTGGATCAGCCGGGTCAGGAACAGACGGCGAAACAGCTTGCCTAGGACACGCACCGGCAAAAGGAAGGCAGGGCGCGTCGATATCCATCGCGTCCCGTCGAGTGCGATGCCGCCACCCGGCACCACCATATGGACGTGGGGATGGTGCGTAAGGGCCGAGCCCCATATGTGGACGACCCCCTCTTACAAGGTCTTTCTTGGGCATTAATTTGATCAGATCGCTTGCTTCCATATGTCCGGCCTTTTTGCGCGCTCGAGTGAACGCTGGCCAAGATGGTTTCCGCGACGTCGGTTCCAGCCAAGTGTGCGACCTCGAAGGCCATTGGGGCTACCGGATTTTCCTACGTCGGGATCGATCGATCACACCATCTGCTTTTTCCTTGCAAGTTCGGGCATCGGCTCAGCGCGGTTGCATCTCTTTGCTCCCCGCGTTGGCTGACCTCTATGCGGCGACGGCTATCTCGACCGGTGCAGTCTTGCCGGCGTAGCTTTGGCCGGTAACCATCAGCTTCCAGGCTATGCGAGCCATCTTGTTGGCGAGAGCAACGGCGACGAGTTTGGGAGCCTTGCGCTTGAGCAACTGTTCCACCCAAGGCGCGAAGGCATTTTTGCTGGTGCCCGCGGCGACGTGCCTGACGACCGCTGTGGCGCCCGCCACCAGGACGCTGCGCAACCCTTCATCGCCTGCGCGGGTGATGCCGCCATGCCTGACTTTGCCGGCGGTGGAGTGATCTTTCGGTGTCAGGCCGATCCAGGCAGCGAACTGGCGCCCTGAGGCAAACCTCTCTGGTGCCGGCGTCTTCATCACGAGCAATGCGGCGCCGATCGCTGCGATACCGGGGATCTTCGCTAGGCGATTGCAGTGAGGCTCAGTTTTCTGCCAGGCTGCCAGCTTGGCATCGACCTCCGCGATTTTTGCCTGAAGCTGCTTATATTCTTCCGCGTGGGCCGCGAACAATTCGCGGGCCAATGAAGGAAGGCTGTTGTCGGCTTGCAGCTGATCAAGCAATCGACCGAGATGATCGATACCCCGGGCGGCCGTCAGCCCGAACTCTGCAGCAAAGCCGCGGATAGCGTTCGAGAGCTGCGTCTGGTTGCGGATCAACCGGTCACGCACACCCATCAGCATCAACACGGCCTGCTGATCGGCCGTCTTTACTGGCACAAACCGCATAGTCGGTCGGCTCATTGCTTCGCACAGGGCCTCGGCGTCGGCTGCGTCATTCTTCCCACGCTTGACGTACGGCTTAACCAGCTGTGCGGCTATCAGCTTCACCTCGTGACCGAATGAGGTGAGCAGGCGCGCCCAGTGATGCGAGGCACCGCACGCCTCGATCGCCACGACGGTCGGCGGCAGTTTTTCGAAGAACGTCACCATGTCCTTCCGACGCAGCTTGCGACGAAGAACGACCTCCTCGGCCGCATTCACTCCATGAAGCTGAAAAACACTCTTCGACGTATCCATTCCGATTCTGATAAGCTGTTCCACGGGCGGCTCCCTTGTTTGAGCGTTGACAACTCATTCTGGCACATTCGATGCCGCTGGGGGTCGTCCACTCCAACATGTGTGGAGCACGGCGGTGATCCCGATCCTGGCGCCTAGATGCCTGGGATCGGCCGCGATCGTCAGCATAGTCTCCGACGCTACCTTGAACAGCAGATCATAGACCACCGCCTTGTTCTGGAAAGCGACGCTGGCGATTTCCACCGGTAGCGTGAAGACGACGTGGAAGTATCCGACCGGCAAAAGGTCGGCTTCGCGCTCTGCCAGCCAGGTGCGCGCGGCCGCGCCCTGGCACTTTGGGCAGTGCCGGTTACGACAAGTAATGTGGAACGCCCATTACCTGCCTTATGGGCAGATCCAGTAATGGGGAGCTGGCGACTGCACCGCCAATATTTTCCCGTGAATCGTCGATTTTCACTCTTCATAACATGGCGCCGGTGGTGCCCCGTCTGCTCGGCCTCGGATGGCCGATACGAGCGAGGACAAACATGTTGGAGATCTACTTTTCTGCGTCGAAGACGCTGGAGCATCTGCGCAGCGGGCCGTGCGGACCATTTCTAGATGGCTTTGCCGGGGCGCTCGAACGGCAGGGCTATGGACCCGATACGGCGGTACGCTATCTGCGGGCAGCATCTCACGTCGGCCACGCGATGGCAGGGCGCGATGCCAGCGTGAGCGACATCGATTTAGCAGCGTTCGAACAGCATTTGAGGACTTGCCGATGTCCGCGCGCCAAGGGAGGGCGCCGTAACCATCACACCATCTACGGTGCGAGGCTCTTTCGTCGGCACCTCGAGAAAATAGGCGTGTGCAAGCCCGCAGTCGCCGCGATGCGCCCTGCTGAACCGCAGTTGGTCGCGGGCTTTAAAGCATGGCTTAGCAAGCATCGCGGGGCATCTGATGCGACCATCGGGCTATACGCGCGCAATGCGATCGGTTTTATGGCAGCACTTGGAGCGGACCCGACACATTGGTGTCCCGCCGATATTCGCTGCTATTTCATGACGCGCGTGAGCACATGCGGGCGCGGCACTATCGAGAAGATGACCACGAGCCTGCGGGCGTTCTTACGCTACGTCGCGATGCAAGGGCACTGCCTGACCGGCCTCGACAATGCCGTTCCGGCCTACGCGCATTGGCAGCTTGCCGAGATGCCGCGATATCTATCGGGCGAACAGGTCAGCCGCTTGATTGCCGCCTGCGATGGAGACGCCGGCGCGCGCAGGCGGGATCGCGCCATTGTACTGCTGTTGGCTCGCCTCGGACTTCGGGCTGGCGACGTGGCACAGCTCCGCCTCATCGATATCGAGTGGCAGGCCGGTTCGCTGCGGGTTACGGGCAAGTCGCGCCATGAAGTTCGCTTGCCGCTGCCCCAGGACGTCGGGGATGCGGTCGCGGCCTACCTCGAATGCCGACCGTCTTTTTGCCGAAGTGATCGGGTGTTCCTGAGCACGATCGCGCCCACTCGCCCGTTCCTGAACGGTGACGCCGTCTCATCGGTGGTCAGGCGCATCATGAAGCGGGCTGGGCTCGTGACACCGTTCAAGGGGGCGCACGTCCTGCGGCACACCGCGGCAACAGAGATGCTGCGCCACGGGGTACCGCTCGACAAGATCGGCCTGGTCCTCCGACATAGTGGCATCGACACGACGGCCCACTACGCCAAAGCCGATGTCGCGCTTCTGAAGCAGGTGGCGCAGCCATGGCCGGAGGTGCTCTGATGTTGAAGACCATCGAGACCTATCTCGCGCTGTGAAGCGCCCCGGGTTTCCAGGAGGCTCCAACTTGTGAGAAGGAGCATCCGTTATGAGCAAGACAACCAACAAATTTTCACCTGAAGTCCGCGAGCGGGCGGTTCGTATGGTGGTGGAGCAGCGGGCCGAGTACGGCTCGGAATGGGAAGTGATGAAGTCGATCGCGGCGAAGATCGGCTGCTCGCTGGAGACGCTGCGCCGGTGGTGCCGCGAGGAGGCGAGCCGACGAGCGGGGCCAGCGGCGCTGGCGGCGGATGACCGGGAACGCCTGAGATTGCTGGAGCGCGAAGTGAAGGAACTACGCCGGGCCAACGAGATTTTGCGCAAGGCATCTGCGTATTTTGCGATGGCGGAGCTCGACCGCCCCGGGAGATGATGATGGCGTTCATCGACGTCCATCGCGAGGATTTGGGTATCGAGCCGATCTGCCGGGAACTGGCAATCGCCCCATCCTCCTACCATGAACACGCCGCGCGTAGTGCCGATCCCGGCAGGCGTCCAGCACGTGCGCAGCGTGATGACGAGATCAGGGAGCAGATCAAGCGGGTCCATGAGGCCAGCTTCGGTCTCTATGGCGCACGCAAGGTCTGGCACCAGATGCGGCGTGAAGGCATCATGGTGGCGAAATGCACGGTGGAACGATTAATGCGCGCCATGGGGCTGGCAGGCGTCCGTCGTGGGAAGAAGACGATCACCACCATCAGCAACCCGAAGGCGCCGTGTCCGCTGGACAAGGTCAATCGGGCATTTCGCGTCAGCCGGCCAAACGCCCTGTGGGTCGTCGATTTCACCTACGTGCATACTTGGGCAGGCTTCGTCTATGTCGCCTTCGTGATTGATGCTTTTGCCCGGCGGATTGTCGGATGGAAGGTCAGCACGTCAGCCACTGCCAGCTTCGTTCTGGATGCCCTGGAGCAGGCGATTCATGCCCGCAGGCCAGATCCCGATGATGGACTGATCCACCATAGCGATAGGGGAGTTCAATATCTTGCGATGAACTATACCCAGCGCTTGGCCGAGGCCAAACTCGTCCCCTCGGTCGGTAGCGTAGGTGATTCCTACGACAACGCCTTAGCCGAGACGATCAACGGCCTTTACAAGGCCGAGGTCATCTGGCGGCAGCGATCATGGCCAAGCGTTTCGGCCGTGGAAATGGCAACGCTGCGCTGGGTCGATTGGTACAATAATCACCGGCTCTTCGGCCCTATCGGGCACATCCCGCCCGCTGAGGCCGAAGACAATTACTATGCAGCCCTCGAGAACCTCGATATGGCTGCATAGCCAAATGAAAACTGCCTCCTGAAAACCCGGGGCGCTTCACTGCGCCGTGCCACAGGCTTTGCGATGTCGAATGCCGAGTATCTGCTCAAAAGCTTCGCCGGCTTCGCGGCTGAGCGCGGACACGCGTATGTTCAAACGCAAACAGCCATCGATTGGGCTGCACTGGGACCGTCAATTGCACAGCGCGACGCTCGGCTGAAAGCTGTCTGCCGCTTCGCACGCCATATCCGCATCGAAGACTTGCGGCACGAGTTGCCCCCGGGCAATCACTTCGGCGCCCGCAAAACGCGCCGGCCGCCGCACATTTACTCGCGCACGGAGATCGCTCGCCTGATCGAAACCGCTGGCCAGCTTCGACCTCAAGGATGCCTGCGCCCGCTGACTTATGCGACCTTGATAGCCCTACTCGCGGCCACGGGGCTGCGCATCTCCGAAGCCCTCAAGCTCACGTTCGCCGACATATCGAGCGACGGTTTGCTGATCCGCGAGACCAAGTTCCGGAAGACCCGTCTTGTGCCCCTGCACGATACGGCGGCGGCAGGCTTGCAACGCTACCTGCAGCGCCGGGGACCCGGCTCGGGAGATGATCCTGTGTTCGCCGATGCACATGGCCAGCCACTTCGATACATCGCAGTCAAAGAGACCTTTGACAGGCTGGTCGGCAAAGCTGGCATCCGACCATCGTCGGCGCGCCGCCCGCGGCTGCACGATCTGCGGCACACATTCGCGGTGCGGGCACTACAAGACAGTCCGACGGGCCGAAATGGGTGCGGTGCGCATATGGTCGCGCTCGCAACGTACATGGGGCACGTCAACATCTACGCCACCTACTGGTATCTGGAGGCAACCGCCGACCTCGTGCGCGACATCGCCATGGCCGGCGATGCGTTCATGTCTGAGGGGAAACGAGCATGACACCAATCGCTCCCCTCATCGAAGCGTTCCTGCGCGAAACACTCGTCCATCAACGTGGCGCCAGCCGACACACCTGCGATTCTTATGCTCAGAGTTTCCAGCTGCTGTTCGAGTTCGCGGCTGCAAGGTTCAAGACCAGACCATCCAGGTTGATGCTGGAGCAGATCGACCCCGGCTTGGTCAGCGCCTTCCTCGAGCATCTCGAGGATGAGCGCCACAACGCCGCCGTGACGCGAAACGTTCGCTTGGCGGCCATCAAGTCCTTCTTCCGCTTCCTCGAATACCGGCAGCCGGCGGCCCTCGATCAGGTCCGTCGCGTTCTTGCTATTCCGTTCAAGAAGACGGACACGCGTCTCGTTCCCTATCTACGACGCGAGGAACTGCAGGCGCTTCTCGACGCCCCAGACCCGGCAACGCGCGACGGTATCCGCGACCGAGCGATGCTGTATGTGGCCGTGTGTGCAGGGTTGCGCGTCTCGGAACTGACGGGTCTGACGATCGACAATATCGACATGTCGTCGATGAGCATACGCGTTGTTGGCAAGGGACGGCGGGAACGAGCTCTGCCGCTGTGGAAGCCGGCAGCCACGGCACTGCGCGCATGGCTCGCCATTCGCGGAAAGGTTGCGGCACCCGAAGTGTTCATCAGTGCGCGCGGTGAACCTTTGAGCCGATGGGGCTTCGCCTATCTACTCAAGCAGCACGCCGCGGCCGCTACCCGTCAACAGCCTGGGCTCGCGAAGAAGCGCGTCTCGCCTCATGTGCTCAGGCACACCTGCGCGATGATCATCCTGCAGGCGACCCAAGACATCCGGAAAGTATCACTGTGGCTGGGCCATGCTACGATGACGACCACCGAAGTCTATACGCGCGGCGATCCAACCGAAAAGCTCGAAGCAATGGAAGCGATCGTGCCGCCACATCTGCGTCGTGGGACATTCCAACCGACCGACAAGCTGATGGCGCTGCTGAAGAGCACCACGTAATGGTGAGCGGGGCTGGCGGCGAAATGGGCGAAGGAGCGACCAGGTCGCTGCCAGCTCACCATTACTGGATCTACCCATAAGACAGCTGTTATAGGCGATCCGCCAATGCCCGCAGTCCTCGCAGTGTTGAGTTGCACTGAGAAGTGACCCGGAAGGGTTATAAGTTTTCACTGAGAATTGACCCATGTTTTCCTAGCCCCTGGCTGACAGTCAGGAGGCATCGGAGTGATCGACATGGACTTACTCAGTGTGATCCGCCGCTGGCATTTTCGGCAAGGCATCCCCATTCGCGAGATCAGGCGGCGGACTGGATTATCGCGCAACACGATCCGCAAATATCTGCGCGATGACGCGGTGGAGCCGACGTTCAAGGTTCCCAAACGGCCGAGCAAGCTTGATCAGTTTGCAGAAAAATTGACGACGTGGCTGCGGGTGGAATCCGGCAAGTCGCGCAAGCAGAAGCGAACAGCCAAGCAGCTATATGCTGATCTGGTTATGCTGGGCTACGAGGGGTCATATGGCCGTGTTGCCGCCTTCGCCCGAGCGTGGAAGACCGAACGCCAATATGAAAAGCAAACCAGCGGGCGCGGTACATTCGTACCGCTGATCTTCCAGCCCGGTGAGGCCTTCCAGTTCGATTGGAGTGAGGATTATGCCCTTCTGAATGGCCGACCTGTCAAGCTGCAGGTGGCCCATACCAAGCTCTCCCACAGTCGGGCGTTCATTACGCGAGCCTACCTGCTTCAAACCCACGAGATGTTGTTCGATGCGCTGACGCATGCATTCCGGGTGCTGGGCGGCGTGCCGCAGCGTGGTATATTCGACAATATGAAGACGGCTGTAGACCGGATCGGCAAGGGTAAAATCCGGCAGGTCAATGCGCGGTTCGCTGCCATGGCCAGTCACTACCTGTTCGAGACGGATTTTTGCAATCCGGCCTCAGGCTGGGAGAAAGGCCAGGTCGAGAAAAACGTTCAGGATGCGCGTCGGCGGTTATGGCAGCCAATGCCCAGCTTCCCGGATCTTGATGCCCTCAATGCCTGGTTGGAAGAGCGGTGCATCGCACAATGGGGAGAAATCCAGCATGGCGTCCTGCCCGGCACAGTTGCCGATGTGCACGCCGCTGAGATTATCAGCCTGATGCCGATGGGAAGGGCCTTCGATGGCTTTGTCGAGCATACCAAGCGCGTGTCGCCCACCTGCCTGATCGCGTTCGAGCGCAATCGCTATAGCGTGCCTGCTTCCTTTGCGAACCGGCCAGTGAGCCTGCGGGTCTATCCCGATCGGTTGGTTATCGCGGCCGAGGGGCAAATCTTGTGCGAGCACAACCGAATTATCGACCGCTCTCACCAGAAGCCGGGGCAGACGATCTATGACTGGCGGCACTATCTGGCAGTTGTTCAGCGCAAGCCTGGCGCTTTGCGCAATGGAGCGCCATTCCTGGAAATGCCCGAAGCCTTCCGGCAACTGCAGGGGCATCTGCTCAAACGGCTTGGTGGTGACAGGGAGATGGTCGAAATCCTCGCCCTCGTTCTACAGCATAATGAGCAGGCTGTACTCAGCGCAGTCGAACTGGCCCTTGAAGCCGGGGTGCCGACCAAAACCCACATCCTCAATGTTCTGCACCGCCTGATCGATGGCAAGGCTCCACCGGCATCCCCAATCGATGCCCCGCAAGCCCTGCGCCTCGCCCAGGAGCCTGTGGCCGATGTCGAACGCTACGACACGCTGAGGACGTTACGCCATGCGTCATGATCCCGCCAGCGCCGCTGTGGTTGTCATGCTACGCGGCCTCAAAATGTATGGCATGGCGCAAGCCGCCGGCGATCTGATCGAGCAGGGCGCGCCAGCCTTTGACGCTGCCGTTCCGATCCTCTCCCAGCTTCTCAAAGCGGAAATGGCCGAGCGCGAGGTCAGGTCCATTGCTTACCAGATCAAGGCAGCCCGGTTCCCGGCCTACAAGGATCTGGCAGGCTTCGACTTTGCCGTCAGTGAGGTCAACGAGGCGCTCGTGCGTCAACTTCATCGTGGTGACTTTATGGATAGCGCCGACAACGTCGTACTGATCGGCGGACCAGGCACCGGCAAAAGCCACATCGCGACGGCTTTGGGCGTCCAGGCGGTTGAGCATCACCGCAAAAAGATCCGCTTCTTCTCTACCGTCGATCTGGTCAATGCGTTGGAGCAGGAAAAGGCCGCAAACAGGGCGGGCCAGTTGGCCGAGCGTCTGTTGCGCCTCGACCTCGTCATCCTTGATGAGCTGGGATATCTACCCTTCAGCCCTTCAGGCGGGGCCATGCTGTTCCATCTGCTCAGCAAACTCTATGAGCGGACCAGCGTTGTTATCACCACCAACCTGAGCTTCAGCGAGTGGTCCAGTATCTTTGGCGATGCGAAAATGACCACCGCCCTGCTGGATCGCCTCACGCATCATTGCCACATCCTTGAAACCGGCAATGACAGCTTCCGCTTTAGGGCCAGTTCCGCCGCCCCAAAACCCAGAAAGGACAAATCACCCGCTTGACCCTGCTCGTCGCAGGCAGCACATCAACCTCGCCCACCCGGGTCACTTCTCAATGAAAATCCCGGGTCACTTCTCAGTGCAACTCAACAGCCGCAGGCGAGATAGACCCTTACGCCGGTGCCCGGTCCGATCATGCAGCTTCCACCGACCTGATGAGCCGGGTCAAGGCAGTAGCCTCGATGTCGGCATCGAAGCGAAGCCGCCGTCCTTGCGCCAGACACAGCTCGATGATCAAGGGCGAGGCCACCACCCGGTCATCGACCACGGGCTCCGCGCTCAGCATGGGCGCCCCGATATCAACCGGCAAAAAGGTCGGTTCGTCCGCCGCAGGCAGCAACCCTCGCTTCCTGAACAGATGGCGCCATTGATAGATCTGGCTTCGCGACACATCGTAGCGCCGCGCGACGCGCGCCAACGTCTCTCCGTTCATTCCCACAGCGGCGACGATCTCGAGCTTCTCCGCGTTGCTCCACCGACGACGCCGTTCCCGGCCCAATATCTCCACCGCCGTCCCTCGCTTTGGCTCAGGACGTCCATAACGACGTCCTTATGGACGTCCCTTACGCGCTCACATCACAGCAAGGCAGGCGGCCTCAATCGGTCGGTTACTATCGTCCTGGAGCAGAGCAATCTAATTCGCGGGCGCAAAGGCTCCGGTTTCGCTGGATCGTTGAATCAGCCTCATGGACGTTATCGTCAGTACTGAGGATTTCGGATCGTCCGCCAGCACCGTCCTATAGCGTGCCGACCATCTGCCGCGAAGATGGGTCCATCCATCAACAACGCGACGACGAAATTTGGGCCGATGCCGCGTATGAGTTCCTGACACGGGTCGCTGCGCGCGCGATCTTCCCAGATCAGCGTGGTAACAGTTGCGCCCCTGCCCAGGACAAGTAGGTCAAGGCTGCGTGACAGAGTGCCGATATGCAGCCACCCCCCGCGATTGACATCAAGAGCCGACCCTAGGGCATAGGCTTCGACCTGCGATCGCTCGATCCACCACCGATGATGCTTTTCACGAATCAAGATTTTCCTGGTCTGCTTATCCGATGCCCCGCGCGTAAAGTGGGCCATTCCAGTGATTGCGTGACGGTCATGTGGGATTGCCCACTGTGCACTCTGAGGCGTCTGAACAAATATGAACCGGAGTTTCGACACATAGTGGTCGATTTCCTGTTGTTCTGCCGCCCGCTAACCTCGAATAGCTGCTCGTCTGCTTCACGACATAGCACGAGGAGTGAGACATGATAGTTGCCGTTCAGCCGCCGACCAAAGTCCGGTTTTCGCCTCTCATGAAGCAGCAAAGAAACTCAATGCCCATCTGTGTGAATTTGCGTAGATTGTTAAATGCAAAGGGCGAATAGCTACGCCACCCAACCCGAAAATCCGCCACGGTTATAAATTTGGTGGAGACAACGGCCAGCGTAAGTCGCCTTGTCTCCAACTTTCCGATAGCTTCGTGCCCCAGAACCCATTGATATATCGATGAATTCTGGAGCGGGCGAAGGGATTCGAACCCTCGACCCCAACCTTGGCAAGGTTGTGCTCTACCCCTGAGCTACGCCCGCTCTGGCGGCCGGAGGATGTGTCCCTCTCGGCGGGTGGCGGGGAACTAGCAGCGCTTTTGAGGATCGGCAAGGGGAGAATTGCACAAATATGAAATTCCTTGCTGCAAGTGCGGGAAAGCCTGGTTTTCTGCCACTTTTGCCCGTTCGCCGCCCTCGGCCACCCCGCGCGCCCCAGCGCAAAAATATGAAACCATTGTCCGACTCGCTGTCCGGCTATCGCGCCGGTCCTGCCGCACTGTCATTAGGTGCGCTTGCGTCGCTGCGGCTTGTCGATCATATTTCCTGCATCGGCAGGGATCATTTGCCGCCGCCCTTCGTATGACAGCCGATAGCAGAAGAAAGGGACCGCCATGCCGTCCGACCAGATCACCCGCCGGGGCATGTTGCGCGGTGGAACGACCATTGCAGCGGCCACGCCATTTCTTTCCAGCGCGCAGGCGGCACAGCCCGCCGCCGCTTCCTCTCGCGAAGGAACCCCGATGATCCCGGTGGAATTGACCGTCAATGGCCGCGAAGCGCATTTGCAGCTCGATCCGCGCACCAGCCTGCTCGACGCGCTGCGCGAGCATCTGCACCTCACCGGCACCAAGAAAGGGTGCGACCATGGCCAGTGCGGCGCTTGCACGGTCATCGTGGAAGGGCGACGCATCAATAGCTGCCTGACGCTCGCTGTCATGCATGATGGCGAGGCGATCACTACGATCGAGGGGCTGGGCACACCCGACAAGCTGCACCCGATGCAGCGCGCCTTCATCACTCATGACGGCTATCAATGCGGCTATTGCACGCCGGGCCAGATTTGCTCCGCCGTCGCCGTGCTGGAAGAAATCGAGGCGGGTATCCCCAGCCATGTCACCGACGATTTGGACAAGGTGGCGCTGACCGATGCCGAGCTGCGCGAGCGGATGAGCGGCAATATCTGCCGCTGCGCCGCCTATCCCAACATCATCGCCGCCATGAACGACGTGGCCGGGGGAGCCAAGGCATGAAGCCCTTTACCTATAGCCGCGCGACCAGCGCGCAGGAGGCGGCGAAGATGGCGGCCTCGACCCAGGGCGCGCGCTTCATTGCCGGCGGCACCAACCTGCTCGACCTGATGAAACTTCAGATCGAGACGCCCACGCATCTGATCGACGTCAATCCGCTGAAGCTCGATCAGATAGAGAAGACGGCCGATGGCGGGCTGCGCATCGGTGCGCTGGTGCGCAATACCGATCTGGCCGCCGACAAGGTGGTGCGGCGCGATTATGGCGTGCTGAGCCGCGCCTTGCTGTCGGGCGCATCCGGGCAGTTACGCAACAAGGCGACCACGGCGGGCAATCTGCTGCAACGCACCCGCTGCCCCTATTTCTATGACACGCGCATGCCCTGCAACAAGCGCAAGCCGGGCAGCGGCTGCGGCGCGTTGCAGGGTATGAGCCGCAACCTCGCCATTTTGGGCGTGAGCGATGCCTGTATCGCCCAGCATCCGAGCGACATGGCGGTAGCGATGCGGCTGCTGGACGCGACGGTGGATACGGTGGGGGCGGATGGCGCGGCCCGGTCGATCCCGATCGCGGACTTTCACTTGCTGCCCGGCGACACGCCCCATGTCGAAACGGCGCTGAAAGCCGGGGAGATCATCACGTCGGTCACCCTGCCCAAGCCGATCGGCGGTACCCATGTCTATCGCAAGGTGCGCGATCGGTCCTCCTATGCTTTCGCGCTGGTGTCGGTGGCGGCGGTGTTCGGCAAGAATGGCGCGTCGCGCTTTGCCTTTGGCGGCATTGGCGCAAAGCCTTGGCGTACGGTTGATGCGGATGCAGCGGCCGGGTCCGGCGCTAAGGCTGTGGCGGAGGCCGCGCTGGCGGGCGCACGCACGACGCATCATAATGATTTCAAGAAAAAGCTGGTCGAACAGACGCTGACGTCGCTCTATCGGCAGAAGGAGGCACGGGCATGAAGTTCGATACGCCCGCCGGGTTGAACCCGATCGACAAGGGCCGGGTCGTGGGCAAGGCCCATGACCGGATCGATGGCGCCGCGAAGGTGACCGGCACCGCCCCCTATGCCTATGAACGGCACGACGCCGCGCCCAATGCCGCCTATGGCTGGATGATCGGGTCGGGCATTGCCAAGGGGCGCATCGCCGCCATGGACCTGCGCGCGGCCGAAGCCGCGCCCGGCGTTCTGGGCATCGTCACGCACGCCAATGCCGGAAAACTCGGCAAGGGCAGCATGAATACCGCGCCCCTGCTGGGTGGGCCGCAGATCGACCATTATGATCAGGCGGTTGCGCTGGTCATCGCCGACAGCCTCGAAAATGCGCGCGACGCGGCCAAGCTGGTGCGGATTGACTACACCAGCGAAGGCGGGAAGTTCGACCTGACCGCCGAGCGGGCCAATGCCGTCAAGCCACCCGAAGGCGGCTTTGGCGGGTCACCCGATACGGCGGTCGGCGATTTCGACGGCGCGTTCGCCAAGGCGGCGGTCAAGGTCGATCAGAATTACTCCACCCCCGACCATAGCCACGCAATGCTGGAGCCACATGCCTCCACCGCGGCGTGGAATGGCGACAAGCTGACGCTGTGGACGTCCAACCAGATGATCGCATGGACCGTGGGCGATGTTGCCAAGACATTGGGCATCCCTAAGGCGAATGTCCGGCTGGTGTCGCCCTATATCGGCGGCGGCTTCGGGGCCAAGCTGTTCTTGCGCGCCGATGCGCTGCTGGCGGCGTTGGGGGCAAGGCAGGTCGGACGTCCGGTCAAGGTGGCGCTCGCGCGGCACCAGATCCCCAACAACACCACCCATCGCCCGGCGACGATCCAGCGCATCCGCATCGGCGCGGACAAGGATGGCGTGATCGACGCGATCGGCCATGAAGTCTGGTCGGGCGACCTGCCCGGCGGCGGGCCGGAAACGGCGGCGCAGCAGACGCGGCTGCTCTATCGTGGTGCCAATCGGATGACCGCACACCGGCTGGCGACGCTCCATCTGCCCGAAGGCAATGCGATGCGCGCGCCGGGCGAAGCGGTCGGCCTGCTCGCGCTGGAGGTCGCGATGGATGAACTGGCCGAAGCCTGCGGCGTCGATCCGGTCGAACTACGCATCCGCAATGATGTGCAATATGATCCTGAAGCAGGCACGCAGCGGCCCTTCTCCAGCCGCAAGCTGGTGGAGTGCATGCGCGCCGGGGCCGAGCGTTTCGGCTGGAACAAGCGTCAGGCAAAGCCAGGACAAGTGCGCGATGGACGCTGGATGGTCGGCATGGGCGTCGCCTCGGCCTTCCGCAACAATCTGGTCGGCAAGTCAGGCGCGCGGATCGGCGTCGATGCCAAGGGGCAGGTGATCGTCGAAACCGATATGACTGACATTGGCACTGGCAGCTATACGATCATCGCCCAAACGGCGGCCGAGATGATGGGCGTGCCATTGGAAGCCGTCACCGTACGGTTGGGCGATAGCCGCTTCCCTGTGTCCGCCGGGTCTGGCGGGCAATGGGGCGCGAACAGTTCGACGGCGGGCGTCTATGCCGCCGCCATGGCGTTGCGCGCCAAACTTGCGGAAAAGGCGGGCTATCCTGTCGATCAGGCAGAGTTCGAGGAGGGCCTGGTCCGTCACGAGAACAAGTCCCAGACGCTGGCAGCGCTCGCCGGACGCGAGGGTGTGTGGGCCGAGGACAGTATCGAGTTCGGCGATCTCGACAAACGCTATGCGCAGGCGACCTTCGGCGCGCATTTCTGCGAAGTCGGCGTCGATATCGACACGGCCGAAGTGCGTATCCGCCGCATGGGCGGCGCGTTCGCCGCCGGGCGCATCCTCAATCCCAAATCCGCGCGCAGCCAGGTCATCGGCGCGATGACCATGGGGGCGGGATCGGCGCTGATGGAGGCGCTGGACGTCGACACCCGCTTCGGTTTCTTCGTCAATCACGACATGGCCGAATATCTGGTGCCGGTCCACGCGGACATCCCCGAACAAGACGTGCTGTTCATCGAAGAACTGGACGACAAAAGTTCGCCGATGAAGGCCAAGGGTGTTGGCGAATTGGGTATTTGCGGGGCTGGCGCAGCGGTGGCGAACGCCATCTACAACGCAACCGGCATCCGCATCCGCGATTATCCCCTGACGATCGACAAATTGCTCAAGGCGCGGGCGGCCTGATCAGCCTGCGCATCGAGGAGAAGATGTGACCTTCCCTCGACTGGGGAGAGGCATGATCTTTGTGTTCTGTCATTGGCTTGCGGAAGCCGATGGCAATCGCGCGGTGCGCGGGAAGCCCCGCCAACACATTGATTATGTCCAATCCATGCTATAGTTTTGGTCTTTTCCTGCGCTATCCCCACTCCGTTTTTATAGATGGGGTTAACTCGACGGCGACATTGCTCGATCGAGGTGCAGGAGGGAATGATGGCGACTATTATTGGCGACAATCTGCCGAATACGCTCACTGGCACGACCGACCCTGATGAAATTTACGGCGGCGGCGGCGATGATGTCATTTCCGGCGGCTTGGGCGATGATTCCCTCTATGGTGAGGATGGCAATGACACGATCAACGGCGATAGCGGCGATGATCTGATCGACGGTGGCGTCGGCAACGACATATTGAACGGCGGCGATGGTAATGATGAGATCATCACCGGCGTCGGCAACGACATTGTCGATGGGGGCAATGGCGCCGACTACATCGTTATAGGGTCATCGCTGAATGCCGCCGACCGCATCAATGGCGGTACCGGCAGTGACGTCGACATATTGTCGATATCGGGCATCTACGCCAATTCCATCCTCTTCGACGCTGATACGGTGCGCGGGGTCGAGCGTTTTTCGATCGGTTCGGGGCAAGTGCGTCTGACATTGCATGCCATGACTGACGTGCGATGGATCGACGCGGGATCACAACTGCAAACCGATTTCCTGCACCTGAATGCGACTGCGGCGACCAATGCCATGATCATCACCGGCGGCGCAGGCGATGATATCATTACCGGCGGCAGCGGCGATGATGTGATCAACGGGGGGCTGGGCCAGGATATGCTGGTCGGTGGCGCTGGCAACGACCAGATCATCGGTGGCCTGGATGGGGACATGCTGACCGGCGGGGCAGGCAATGATATCTTCACGCTGACCTACAACACGCCGCGTTCGGATTCCTCGCCTTCCACCATCGATACCATTACCGATTTCGAAGGCGCTGGCGTGGCCGGCGGCGACAAGATCGACCTGCCTTCCTACGCCTATGGCCGGGGCATCGCGTTCAACGCGACTCCGATCAACTTCACCTTCGTCATTGGCGGTGGCGCGTCGGGCGTGCAGTTGCCCGCCGAACTGGTCGGCGATGGCTTTGCGGACGTGTCGTGGAAGCATGATACCGTCAACAATCGTGTCGAACTATGGGTCGATGTCGATGACAACGGTCAGTTTTCCGAACTCGATATCTACACCTATATCAACGGCATAACATCGCTGACGCAGGAGGATTTCACCGACAGCTTCCCGATCTGGCGCGGAACTGTCGGCGGGGACTCGCTCCTGGCAAGCGCCGGAAACATTATCGCTTATGGCCTTGGCGGCAATGACACGATGCGGGGCGGGGACGGAAACGACACGCTCTACGGGGGCGATGGTGCCGACGTGCTACGGGGCGGCAACGACAATGACACGCTGTATGGCGATGCCGGGAACGACACGCTGTATGGCGATGCGGGCAACGACACGCTCTATGGTGGCGCTGGCGATGATGTGATGTCAGGCGGCGCGGGGTCTGACTCGCTGTATGGCGAGGCTGGCGACGATGTGATGACCGCAGGCACGTCGGGTAGCTATCTGGACGGTGGCATCGGCAATGACCAGCTGACCGGCGGCGCGGGCAACGACACGCTCTATGGTGGCGAGGGCAATGATGGTGTCAGTGGCGGCGCTGGTGCCGATTATATTGTGGGTTTTGCAGGCGCCGATACGCTCGATGGCGGTGATGGCAATGATGACGTTCGCGGTAGCGATGGCAATGACACAGTCCAGGGTGGCGCAGGCAATGACGCCGTACGCGGCGACGGCGGCATCAATATCGTCAACGGTGGTGCAGGTGATGATGCGGTCTATGTCGGCACAGAAGTCAATGCACGGGATACAGCCACGGGTGGCACGGGCGCTGATGTGTTTCGCCTTGGAGCTGCGGGCAATGCGCCTGGCAGTTTGGCGGCACCCCATGTCATTACCGATTTCAGCCGGGTCGAGGGCGACAAGCTGAAGCTAGAGTTCGATCCCTATATCAACGGTACCTATGGCTACACCAATGTGCCGCTGGTGTTCCGGGGCGAATTGTCGTCGGCGCTCTATTATGATGGCGCGCCTTTGCCGGGGGCGGACCTTGGCACGGGCTTTGTCCAGGTGTGGTGGAGCCGGGTTGGCACAGGCGGCAGCGCAAAGACGGTGCTGATCATCGACAGCGACCGCGACCTGACGCTGAGCGGCTCGGACTATGTGGTCGAGTTCGCACCCGGCACCATTGCCGACATCCAACTGACGGACTTCGTCGATAACCCCTTCCGCACCTATGCCGGGACGGCCGGGGACGACAGCCATCATGGCGATGCCAGCAATAATTTCATCTATGGGCTGCTGGGCAATGATAGCCTGTGGGGCGATGGCGGCAGCGATACGATCGCCGGTGGCGCAGGCATCGACACGCTTCATGGCGAAGACGGCAATGACATTCTCTATGGCGGGGACGATGCCGACAGCCTCTACGGCGGCAACGACAATGACACGCTGTATGGCGATGCCGGGAACGACACGCTGTATGGCGATGCGGGCAACGACACGCTCTATGGTGGCGCTGGCGATGATGTGATGTCAGGCGGCGCGGGGTCTGACTCGCTGTATGGCGAGGCTGGCGACGATGTGATGACCGCAGGCACGTCGGGTAGCTATCTGGACGGTGGCATCGGCAATGACCAGCTGACCGGCGGCGCGGGCAACGACACGCTCTATGGTGGCGAGGGCAATGATGGTGTCAGTGGCGGCGCTGGTGCCGATTATATTGTGGGTTTTGCAGGCGCCGATACGCTCGATGGCGGTGATGGCAATGATGACGTTCGCGGTAGCGATGGCAATGACACAGTCCAGGGTGGCGCAGGCAATGACGCCGTACGCGGCGACGGCGGCATCAATATCGTCAACGGTGGTGCAGGTGATGATGCGGTCTATGTCGGCACAGAAGTCAATGCACGGGATACAGCCACGGGTGGCACGGGCGCTGATGTGTTTCGCCTTGGAGCTGCGGGCAATGCGCCTGGCAGTTTGGCGGCACCCCATGTCATTACCGATTTCAGCCGGGTCGAGGGCGACAAGCTGAAGCTAGAGTTCGATCCCTATATCAACGGTACCTATGGCTACACCAATGTGCCGCTGGTGTTCCGGGGCGAATTGTCGTCGGCGCTCTATTATGATGGCGCGCCTTTGCCGGGGGCGGACCTTGGCACGGGCTTTGTCCAGGTGTGGTGGAGCCGGGTTGGCACAGGCGGCAGCGCAAAGACGGTGCTGATCATCGACAGCGACCGCGACCTGACGCTGAGCGGCTCGGACTATGTGGTCGAGTTCGCACCCGGCACCATTGCCGACATCCAACTGACGGACTTCGTCGATAACCCCTTCCGCACCTATGCCGGGACGGCCGGGGACGACAGCCATCATGGCGATGCCAGCAATAATTTCATCTATGGGCTGCTGGGCAATGATAGCCTGTGGGGCGATGGCGGCAGCGATACGATCGCCGGTGGCGCAGGCATCGACACGCTTCATGGCGAAGACGGCAATGACATTCTCTATGGCGGGGACGATGCCGACAGCCTCTACGGCGGCAACGACAATGACACGCTGTATGGCGATGCCGGGAACGACACGCTGTATGGCGATGCGGGCAACGACACGCTCTATGGTGGCGCTGGCGATGATGTGATGTCAGGCGGCGCGGGGTCTGACTCGCTGTATGGCGAGGCTGGCGACGATGTGATGACCGCAGGCACGTCGGGTAGCTATCTGGACGGTGGCATCGGCAATGACCAGCTGACCGGCGGCGCGGGCAACGACACGCTCTATGGTGGCGAGGGCAATGATGGTGTCAGTGGCGGCGCTGGTGCCGATTATATTGTGGGTTTTGCAGGCGCCGATACGCTCGATGGCGGTGATGGCAATGATGACGTTCGCGGTAGCGATGGCAATGACACAGTCCAGGGTGGCGCAGGCAATGACGCCGTACGCGGCGACGGCGGCATCAATATCGTCAACGGTGGTGCAGGTGATGATGCGGTCTATGTCGGCACAGAAGTCAATGCACGGGATACAGCCACGGGTGGCACGGGCGCTGATGTGTTTCGCCTTGGAGCTGCGGGCAATGCGCCTGGCAGTTTGGCGGCACCCCATGTCATTACCGATTTCAGCCGGGTCGAGGGCGACAAGCTGAAGCTAGAGTTCGATCCCTATATCAACGGTACCTATGGCTACACCAATGTGCCGCTGGTGTTCCGGGGCGAATTGTCGTCGGCGCTCTATTATGATGGCGCGCCTTTGCCGGGGGCGGACCTTGGCACGGGCTTTGTCCAGGTGTGGTGGAGCCGGGTTGGCACAGGCGGCAGCGCAAAGACGGTGCTGATCATCGACAGCGACCGCGACCTGACGCTGAGCGGCTCGGACTATGTGGTCGAGTTCGCACCCGGCACCATTGCCGACATCCAACTGACGGACTTCGTCGATAACCCCTTCCGCCGGATCGTCGGCACGCCGCAGGCGAATGAGTTTATCGACACGGACGAAGCCAATATCTATTATGGTGTCGATGGCGACGACCTGATTGTCGGCAATGGTGGTAACGACGAACTGCATGGCGGCAATGGCAACGACACCATCTCTGGTGGTCAAGGCAATGACTATATCGTCGGCGGCGCTGGTGATGATGCTATAACCAGCGGCGCCGGGACCGACACCATCTATGGTGACGATGGCAATGACATCGTCCATGGTGGTGATGATGCCGACACCATTTATGGCGGAGCAGGCAGCGACCAACTGCATGGCGAGTTCGGTGCCGATACGCTCTATGCACAGGATGGCAACGACCAAGTCTTTGGCGGCGCGGACAATGACCAGATCTTCGGCGGTCTGGGCGATGACAGCCTCGACGGCGGTGACGGGAACGACACGGTTTATGGAGACGGTGGTGCCGACACCCTGATTGGCGGAGCAGGCGCTGACTGGCTCTATGGCGGCGAAGGCGATGATCTGTTGCTCGGCGGCGAAGGCAATGACATGCTGGACGGTGGCAGCGGCTATGATATCGCCAGCTATGTCGGCAGTAATGTCGCACTGACCATTGATTTGTCCGCCAACAGCATATTCGCGCTTGGCGGCAATATCGGCACGGATACGCTTTCCAGTGTCGAGGGTATTATCGGCTCCGCATTCAACGACGTGCTGACCGGGAATAGCACGGACAACGTCATCGAGGGCGGTGCAGGCAATGACGTCATGGACGGCCGCGATGGCGTCGATACGTTGCGCTATACCAGTGCTACGGCCGGGGTCACACTTTCTCTCGCGCTCACAGGTGCGCAGATCACCGGAGGAGCCGGAACGGATACGGTCACCAATTTCGAGAATATCACGGGGTCTGCCTATAATGACGTGCTGAGAGGATCGTCCGCCAATAATATATTGCTCGGTGGCGGCGGCAATGACAGCTTGGCAGGCGGAGACGGCGAGGATCGGCTGGATGGTGGCGACGGGGCCGACACCGTCCAAGGCGATGCAGGCGATGACCAGATCTTCGGTGGTGCCGGGAATGACAGCCTGTTTGGCGGCGCTGGCCTTGACCAGATTTTCGGCGGCGCAGGCAACGACAGCCTGTCAGGTGGAGCCGACGATGATCGCCTCTATGGGGACGCTGGCGACGATAGTATCGACGGTGGTGACGGCAACGACATCATCCTGGGTGGCGAAGGCAACGACACCATAGACGGCGGCGTCGGCGCGGATGATATGGCAGGCGGCCTCGGCAACGACATCTATATCGTCACGAGCGTCAATGACATGGTCAACGAAGCGGCCGATGAGGGCGTTGACGAGGTGCGCACCAACCTGGCGTCCTATACGCTGGGCGCGCATGTCGAAAATCTGACCGGCACACGCAGCGCAGGGCAAACACTGATTGGCAATAGCCTCGCCAATCGGATCACGGGTACGGGCAGCGCCGACATCCTCAATGGCGGCGGCGGTGCCGACATGATGGTCGGCGGCGCGGGCGATGATCTCTACTATGTCAATGATGCAGGCGACACGATCGTCGAGGCTAACAATGGCGGTAATGATACCGTCAATGCATCGGTGAGCTATTCACTGGTGGGTATTTATGTCGAAAGCTTGACCCTTACGGGCACAGCAGCCATTAACGGTAGCGGCAATAGCCTGGCCAATATGTTGATTGGCAATGGCAATAATAATGTGTTGAGCGGCGGTACAGGGAACGACGCCCTCAATGGCGGTGCCGGCAACGATACTCTCGACGGGGGATCCGGCATTGACACGATGGTCGGTGGCATAGGTAACGATATTTATATCGTTGATCATGCTGGTGACATTGTCACGGAAGCAGCTAATTCTGGGACTGATGAAGTCAGAACCGGTCTTTCTACCTATACTTTAGGTGTAAATGTAGAAAAGCTGACCGCGACCACTAACAATGGCCAAACCCTAATTGGCAATACGGTAGCCAACCGTATGACCGGGGGCGATGGCAACGATACCCTCAATGGCGGTATTGGTGCCGATGTAATGATCGGCGGCAAAGGCAATGATATTTATGTCGTTGACCATGTCAGTGAAGAAGTGATTGAGCTTGGTGGAGAGGGCAATGACGAAGTGCGCACAGCGCTCACGAATTACATCTTGGCCGATCATGTCGAAACGCTCACGGCGACGGGATCGACTGGCCAGACCCTGAACGGCAATGCCCTAGCCAACACCATTACGGGCACTGCCGGGCATGACGTCATAAATGGCGGCATAGGTGCCGACATCATGACGGGAGGCGATGGGAATGACGTCTATGTCGTGGACAACGCTGGTGACATCATCGTCGAATTTAATGGAGGCGGTGCCGATCGCATCGACGCATCCGTCGATTTCAGTCTTGCAGGTATCTACGTTGAGAATCTGAGGTTGACGGGGACTGGAAATATCAATGCTATCGGGAATAATCTGGCAAACATCCTTACGGGCAATGGTGGAAATAATTTGCTAAATGGCGGCGCTGGCGCTGACAAGATGACGGGAGGATTGGGAGATGATGTCTATATCGTTGATAATATCAGCGATGTCGTAATCGAAACCAATATCGGCGGAACCGATGTTATCAATGCCTCAGTCAGCTATACTCTGGCCGGTACTTTTGTGGAAACACTGAACCTCACCGGTATTGCGAATATCGGTGGCACAGGCAATAGCGTTGACAATGCTATAAATGGGAACAGTGGCAATAATGCCCTAAGCGGCGGCGGCGGCAATGATCGCCTTGAAGGCAATGGCGGGAACGACATGCTAACCGGTGGCGCAGGCCAAGATATGTTCGTATTCGATACGGCGCTTGGTGCCGGCAATGTCGATGTTATTACTGATTTCCATGTGACGGATGATGTGATTTCATTGGCCTCATCGATATTTTCGGCGGCGGGAGCCGCCGGCCAACTCGCGGCAGGCGCTTTCCGTCTCGGCGCGGTTGCGCTCGATGCCAGTGACCGGATCATGTATGATAATGCTACCGGCAACCTCTATTATGATGCCAATGGCAATGCGGCGGGCGGGTCGGTGCTGTTCGCGCAATTGGCTGCCGGGTTGGCGTTGACCAATGCAGATTTCGTGATCGGTTGACGCGATACGGCCAAATACACCCTGCTGGCGTTGCCAGTCGGGTGTGGGAGCGATAGGCCGGACGCTATGATCGTCCGCCTATCGTTATTCCATATCCTTGCACTTGCTCTGGCGCTCTCTTCTGGCCTTGCTACTGCTGCACCGACCAACCGGCCGACGCCCGGCTACACCCGCGTCGCGATCGAGACGTCGGTGGGGACGATCATCGTCGCGGTGGATCAGAAGCGCGCGCCGCGCACGGCGACCAATTTCCTGACCTATGTGGATGATGGTCGGTTTGACGGCGTCACCTTCTACCGCGCTGCGCGACGCAAATCCGCGCCGACGATGGGGTTGATCCAGGGCGGGATCGACAGCGATGCGCGGCGGTCCTTGCCGCCGGTGGTACATGAGCCGACGACCCAGACGGGCATCCGCCATCTTGACGCGACGCTGTCCATGGCGCGGCCCAACCGGCCCAATTCGGCAATGGGTAATTTCTTCATCACCATCGGCCCGACCCCCACCATGGACGCACGGCCGGGCTATATCGGCTATGCGGCCTTTGGCCATGTTGTCGCAGGGATGGACGTGGTGAAGAAAATTCTCGCTGTCCCGACCTGCTGCGGGACTGGGCCGATGCGGGGGCAAATGATCGTCAAGCCGATTGTCATCCGCCATGCTAAACGTCTCGACGGCAAGGCCAAGCCTACCGGCGGGGTCAAGCCCTGGTTGATCGGCAGGCTACGGAAGCCTGCAAGGTAGCGATCAGGCGAAGGCAGCTTGATCGTGTCGCGACGCCGGATATCCTTCGCGCGGCGGCCGGGCCTGTATCTTCTTCCACGCCTTTTCATGAAAGAAGAAGGCGACGGCATTGATTACCGGTTCGACCAGCGCAATGCCACCCGCCAGCGCTACTGATCCGGTCATGAGATAGGCGACGGTAAAACCGACCGTGAGGTGGATACTGAGATATGTGCCCGTCTTGATGAGGTCCAGCGACATGGGGATGCTCCTTGTTGCGACCCAGCTAAGAACTATTCGCAAAATGTGCCAACCGCTTTTTCCATTGGCTCTGATCGGCGAAAGCGATCAGCATTGCGGCAGGAGAATCGCGATATGGCAGGTCGGATCAGGGTGGGCATTGGCGGCTGGGTCTATGCGCCATGGCGTGACAATTTCTATCCCGCCGGGCTGCGGCAGAAAGACGAACTGGCCTATGTCGGGGCGCATCTGACTGCCACTGAGATCAATGCGACCTATTATAGCAGTCAAAAGCCCGCAACTTTCGCGAGCTGGGCGAAGGCCGTGCCCGACGGGTTCCAGTTCGCGGTCAAGGCATCGCGCTACTGCACCAATCGTAAAGTGCTGGCCGAAGCGGGAGACTCGATCGCGAAATTCACGAAACAGGGCATTGTCGAGCTGGGCGATCGGCTGGGTCCGATCTTGTGGCAATTCATGCCGACCAAGCGGTTCGATCCCGACGACTTCGGCGCGTTCCTGCGCCTGTTGCCTGCCAGCGTCGATGGCATCGCATTGCGCCATGCGGTCGAGGTGCGGCACGAAAGTTTCGACGATCCTGCTTTTCTGGAGATGGCGTGGGATGCGGGCGTGGCAGTCGTGCTGGCCGATCATGACAGCTAT
This sequence comes from Sphingobium sp. SA2, assembly GCF_032227065.1. Lineage (NCBI taxonomy): Bacteria > Pseudomonadati > Pseudomonadota > Alphaproteobacteria > Sphingomonadales > Sphingobiaceae > Sphingobium > Sphingobium sp. SA2. Next base: position 1,023,681 of record NZ_JAPMXX010000006.1, on the reverse strand, counting down.
CCGGCAATTCGGGGATATGATGTCGGCTTTTCCTATCTGCGGCTGATGCGGACCCAGGCGGAAGAGACGACTGGCTATTCCAACGCAGACATTGGCGATTGGACGGACCAGGCGCGGACGCTGATCAAACAGGGGGACGTCTATGCGTTTGTCATCGGCGGTGCCAAAGAGCGCAACCCTGCTGCGGCCAAGGCGCTGATTGCGACTTTGGGGTAACAGCACTGTTGCATTTAGTGCAATCGGTATGCCGCGCTTTGCGATTGTTACATAATCATGACAGGCGCATAGACCCGCAACCCCAAGACGGGGGATAGATGATACCCAAACAAAGGACATGACCATGCGGCAGGCTTTTCAAGGCGCTGCACTGATCGTAGCCGTCGGCGCACAGATGCTGACCTTCTACTCGGTGCTTTATGCCTGAGCGCGCTTTGCGCTCAACCTTGATCCCGACATTACGGGATGCGAAAAGGCCGCTTCCGGTATAACCGGAGCGGCCTTTTTACTGTCTGCATGCCATACGCTTTGCTGCAATGATTTGCGGCGACATCAATCTTCGGCAAGCCATCCTGCGAGCAGATAAGCCACAACGCCGATGGGTCCGAGCGCACAAAGCGTCAGCAGGACGACGGCGACGCGGATCAATGTCACATCCAGGCCGCTGCGGTTGGACAGGCCCGCACATACGCCCATGATCTTGCCATTGCGACGGTCGAGGGTGAAACTGTTGTTCATGCCTTTGGCTTTCAAGTCGATCTGGAGAGGCTGGGGTGGCGTGCGATCAGGCGATCGGCAGGACCGGCACCGCCGCGCTGATGAACAGGCTGGCGACGAGGATGGCACCGGTGAACGCAACGGCGACATGCTGGAAACGGGTGGTGGACATGATGAAAACTCCCTGTTTGTCTGGTGGCCGGACCATCCGGCCTTGATGCTTTCAGGGAATGCAGAAGCCGTGCCAGTTTTGATTTCTTTGAGAAATGCGGGGTTTTCCGCCGTCGCAGTCGAGTGCACACATGTCAAAAATTCCGCCTATTGGCGAAAATTCCTGCTGGTTAGGAATTTTTGCGGGGCATGCGCGTGATCCATCCGCCACTCTTTGTCTATGGCACGTTGCGACGGGGCTTTGACGGGCCGATGGCGCGGCGGTTGCAAGGGGCGACTCAATATATCGGTCGCGCTTTTGCCCAAGGACGGCTTTACCGAGTGGGGGATTATCCCGCTTTCCTGCCGGGGCCGGAGGGGCAGGTCATTGGCGACCTGCTCGCGCTGTCTGATCCTGCGGCGACGCTTGCCTGGCTTGATGCATATGAGGAATGCGCCGCCACCTATCCGCAGCCGCACGAATATCGCCGCGAAAAACTGAGCGTGTGGGGACCGGACGGCCCCATCGTCGCCTGGGCCTATGCCTACGCCCTGCCGGTAACGGATTTGCCGCTGATCGCTGGCGGCGATTTTCTGTCCCGCCAGCGATAACGCGCTCTTATTTCTGCTTCATCGCTTCGACCGCGGCAAGCGTGGTTTTCACATGATTGGCATAGCTCATTTCGGAATGCACGAAGGCGATCCGCCCTGATGGCGCGATGACATAAGAGGTACGATCGGTCATGCCCGGACGCATTTTGAGCGCCACGTCATAGCCCGAAACGATGCCCGGCCCGGCGGAGGCGACCGCGAACTTGCCCGCGCATTCCTTGGTGGAGAAAGCGACCAGATCATCGACCGGATCGGCCGACATGCCGATCACCGTCGCACCCGCTGCCTTGAACTTGTCGATATTGTCGGCAAATTCGCGCGCTTCGGCCGAACAGCCCGGCGTGAACGCCTTGGGGAAGAAATAGAGGACGACCGGCCCACGCTTCAACTGGTGCGACAGGGTCAGCGTGAAGGTCTTGCCCGCCATCGCCCCGCGCGTGGTGAATTCGGGGGCCTTGGCGCCGACGGCCAGGGCGGCCATGGCGCTGGTCGATGCGGTCAGGGCAGCGACGGTGGCAAGAAGGAAAGTCAGGCGCTTCATCGGTTGGGCTCCATCAGTCAGGCGACGGGAGCCGCTCGCTCCCTTGTAAATGATCGCAATGCCTCGTTGATCATGAATGTCGGCGAAACGGCCGACATCGCGCTGATCTTCGCAAGGCTTGGTGATGACGGCAATGACAGCCGGGCGCAAGTCGGCCATTGGGGAATGGCGCTATCGAAGGAACCACCGCGCAACTCGCCTGTTCCTGTGGTCATGCGCCTTGCCCTTGCCATCCTTCTCCCGATCGCGCTTGCCGCCTGCGACAAGGCAGCGGACTCACCGGACGCGTCGCCGTCGGTGACGGCGAATATCAGCGACCGCACCGAAAAGCCGGAGCAGGACAGCTCGCCCCCAACGAACGCAGCGTCGCCGGTCGAAATGGCATCCAACGCGACTGCTGCCGACGCCGACATGGCCGGACCGATCCCGGCGGCTCTGCACGGACGCTGGACCGGCATCAATGATCGATGCGGCGACCGGGCGGCGGATATGGAATTGAATATTCTGCCGGACCAGTTGGTCTTCCATGAAAGCGTCGGCACTGTGCAAAAGGCCACGCCGGGGGAGGACGGGCGTTTGTCGGTCACAGCAGCCTTTACCGGCGAGGGACAAAGTTGGACCCGCACCATGTCGTTCGCCCTTGCAGACGACGGGCAAAGGCTCACCATCGTCAATGACGGGGCGTCTGCCACGCGCAAACGCTGCTAAGCGCTTCCCCGACAGGCTGTTGCCCGCTACAGCCGCACAATGATCGGCCGCCTGACCTTGAGCGATTTCCGCAACCATGCGGATGCGCTGATCCTGCCCGATCATCCTTTCATCCTGCTGACCGGCGACAATGGCGCGGGCAAGACCAATATATTGGAAGCCGTGTCGATGCTGGCACCGGGGCGCGGGCTGCGCGGCGCGGCCCTGCGGGCGATGACGCGGCAGGATGGAGCGGGCGGCTTTGGCGTCGCGGCGGAGGTGGACGGGGTTGTGCTGGGCACGGGCGTATCGGCTGCCACGCCCGACCGGCGACAGGTGCGGATCGGCGGGGTGGCGTCGTCGGCGAATGCGCTGGCCGATCATCTGGCGATCGTCTGGCTGACCCCGGCTATGGACCGGCTGTTTCTCGACAGTCCGGGCGGGCGGCGGCGCTTTCTGGATCGGCTGACGCTGGCGCTGCACCCCGGCCATGCTGCACACAGCGCCCGCTATGACGCGGCGATGCGCGCGCGCAACCGGCTGCTGGTCGACCCCCGCCGTGCAGACCCCGTTTGGCTGACTGCGCTGGAGGCGCAGATGGACGAGCATGGCACCGCGCTGGCGCAAGCGCGCGCCGATCTGGTCATGCGCCTGAACATGGTGCTGGCCGACCAGCCTGACGCGCCATTTGCCCGTCCGTCCGTCCTGATCGAGCAAGAAGAGGGTGCCTGCGACGAGCCTTTGGCGGTTCGGCTGGGGCGGGATCGACGACGCGATGCTGCGGCAGGACGGACCCTGGCCGGGCCCCATCGCCATGATCTGGCTGTCACTCATATTGCCAAGGCGCAGCCAGCCGCGCTGTGTTCGACCGGCGAGCAAAAGGCATTGCTGCTGTCCATCTTGCTCGCCCATGCCGCATTGGTGGCGGCCGATCGCGGGCAACCGCCGGTCCTGCTGCTCGACGAAGTGGCGGCGCATCTCGACCCGTCGCGGCGAGCCGCCTTGTTCGACCGATTGGCCGCAACCGGGGGGCAGGTCTGGATGACCGGGACGGAATCGTCGCTTTTCAACGATTTGACGGCGGCGACTCGATTGATGGTAACGGCGGGCCATCTCTTTTGTTCCGCGACATAACGCGTCGTCGCAACGACTCGTCGCCCGGTGCTTTCCATCACGTCCGGCGTCTGGCCTAAAGCAGCCATCGGGGCAAAAGCCTAAAAGCCAAGTCGGGGTCGCATTCGCATGATCGGTAGTTTTCGCGCGGTTTTCGCCGCTGCTCTTCTTGCGTTCTCTTCCCTGATCGTTACGCCTGCGACGGCCGGAGTGCTGCAATGCGTTCCCTTTGCCCGTCAGGCGTCCGGCATCGACCTTTACGGCAACGCGCATACTTGGTGGAACCAGGCGGAAGGCCGCTATGCCCGTGGCCATGAACCGCGCGTCGGCGCTGTCCTCGCCTTCGCCGCCAGCCGGTCCATGCCGGTCGGCCATGTCGCGATGGTCAGCAAGGTGGTCAATGAGCGCGAAGTGCTGCTGACCCATGCCAACTGGTCCTATCGTGGCGGTATCGAGCGCAATGTTCGCGCCATCGACGTATCGGCCAACAATGATTGGACCGATGTACGCGTATGGTATGGCCCGATCGGCAATCTGGGCCTGCGCTCCAATGCGGCGCGCGGCTTCATCTATGCCCAGCCGGCCCGGACCATTGATCAGCCGGTGCAGATCGCATCGGCAGCGGCCAGCGGCGGCGCGCCCCGCGCGGCATTCTGATCCTTTAACCTCTTCATAAATAGTCGCGATCTAGGGTCGTCCTTGGTGGGGCGATTCTTGGGTTTCGGGATCGCATAAATGATTCGAGGACTTGTCCGGGCGGCAGCATTGCTGGCGTCCGGTCTGACGGCTGCGCCCTTGTGGAGCGCGGCGGTGCTGCAATGCGTGCCTTATGCGCGCATCGTGTCGGGCGTGGATATTCGCGGGGATGCGCTGACCTGGTGGGACCAGGCCAGCCAACAGTATAAACGCGGTGCCAAGCCCAAAAAGGGCGCGGTTCTGGCGTTCCGGCCGCATGGCCCGATGATGCTGGGCCATGTCGCGGTGGTCAGTCGCGTGCTGGACGATCGGCGCGTGCTGATCCGCCACGCCAACTGGTCCGTGCCCGGCGCGATCGAGGAAGATGTGTTGGCCATCGACGTGTCGGACGGCGGCGACTGGAGCCAGGTGCGCGTCTGGCACAGCCCGACCGCGCAAATGGGCGCGCGCACCAACCCGACCTTCGGCTTCATCTATCCGGCCAAAGCGAAATTGCATGATTTCACGCCTGACCCCGCCTTGGGCAGCAGCGTGCGCTTTGCCAAAATCGACGCGGATATGTGGGATAGGCGTCGGCCGCATCGCGCGCCCGCACCCCATGGCGGCATCATGGTCGCGCAGGCACCTGCCGCCCCGGCCAAGGTCGCCCGGAAAGCGGCCCCGCGTCTGGAGGCGGATTTGCGCGTGGTCAGCTATGCGGACGCAACGCCATCGCAGCGGACGCTGAGCGCGATCATTGCGGACGTCAAACGCCAGTCCGTCCTGAATTGACGACAGGCGCGCGAACCGACGCGCGCCTGTGCATGACGCTTATTCCGCGTCGGCAGGCTTGTCTTCGTCGGCGCCTTCAGCCGGATTTTCGAACCAGGCTTCGACCGGCCCGGTCAGCTTGATCGTCAGCGGATTGCCATTGCGATCGCGGGTCTTGCCCGCAGCGACGCGAATCCAGCCCTCGGAAATCGAATATTCCTCGACATCCTTGCGCTCGCGACCCTTGAACCGGATGCCGATGCCACGCTGCAGCACCTCCATGTTGAAATGGGGGCTTTTGGGATTGGTGGACAGATGGTCGGGGGGCGTATCGCTCATGATGCGGTTCCTTGGATTTGGCTGGGCTGCGCCTAGCCTTTTGCCCGCCAACCCGTCAACTGCCCCAACCCGCCGATCAGCCTGACCGACTGGCTGGGGCAGGCCCGTCAGCGACAGACGCGAACGCGGACGTTGCGATCGCGATAATAGTCATAACGCCATTGCGTCCAGCAGCGCGGGCGATAGGCGGCCCGGTAATAGCCTCGGTCGCCGCGCCAGTGGCGGCGGCCATCCCAGCGCCGTCCATCCCTGCGCCCGTCCCAGCGACGATTGTCCCAACGGCGGTTGTCCCATCCGCGATCACGATCGCCCCGCCATCCGTCGCGATAGCCGCCATGATATTGCGCCTGCGCGGGGGCTGCCGCGGCAATCCCTGCGATGGCGAGGCTCACCGCAGCCGCGCCCTTCCATAAAATGTTCATGTCTCTCCTTATCCACCCCGCAGGGTGGGCGGGGCATGACGGGGAGAATGGCGCCCGTCGGCTGAACCGTCAGCGAATGGCCTTGTCAGGCAGCGTTCAGCGTCCGGCCAGCGCAGCCTCGGCCTCCAGCATATAGTCGCGGGTGATGGGTAGTGCGCGTCGGTCGCGCGCATATTGGACCTGATAATTCACCATGCCACCATGCTCGAACACCGTGGCTGCCCCGGCAAGGTAGAAGGTCCACAGCCGGAAGAAGCGCTCGTCATACAGTGCAACGATCTCGGCGCGATGCGCCATGGTCCGCTTATACCATTGGCGGATGGTCAGCCCATAATGGAGCCGCAACACCTCAACATCGGTCACCATCAACCGCGTGCCTTCGCTGCCCGCGATCATTTCCGACAAGGCGGGGATGTAGCCGCCAGGGAAGATATATTTCTGGGTGAAGGCGTCGGTGACGCCGGGGCCGCCCATCCGCCCGATCGTGTGGACCAGCATAACGCCTTCCGGGGTCAACAGGTCGCGGCACTTGCTGAAGAAACTGCGATAATGGGCCGTGCCGACATGCTCGAACATGCCAACGGACACGATCCGGTCGAACGCGCCCGTCATGTCACGATAGTCGATCAGTTCGAAGCGGACATGATCGGCGACGCCTGCATCCATTGCCCTTTGCCGTGCGACCTTGAGCTGTTCCTCCGACAAGGTGATACCGGTCACGTCGACGCCGCAGGTACGGTGCAGATACAGCGCCATCCCGCCCCAGCCGCAGCCGATGTCGAGCACCTTCATCCCCGGTTCGAGCCGCAATTTGGCCGCGATATGCGCCTTCTTGTCCTCCTGCGCCTGTTCCAGGCTGATGCCGGCTTCATTGTCGCCATCGGGGAAATAGGCACAGCTATATTGGCGGTCCCGGTCGAGGAAGAGCGCATAGAGCGCGCCCGACAGGTCGTAATGATGCGCGACGTTCGCCTTCGAACGCGCCTTGTGATTGGCGCGCCACAGCTTCTGGCGCACGCTGCCCATGCTGCGCGCCAGCAGCGTCTTGGCGTCGATCGACCGGCCACTTTCCCAAGGGGTGTTGGCCCGGATCAGGGATATGAATTCCAGGATGCCGCCGCCTTCGATGGCGATGCGGCCGTCGATCCAGGCTTCGGCCATCCCCAACCGGGGATCGCGAACGATGTCGAAGGGGACGCGGCCATCGTGAAATCGCAACGCCAGATCGGGAAATGCAGGATCGGGCTGTCCAACGACAAAGCGTCGTCCATTTGCATAAGTTACCGTTAGCTGGCCCCGTGTGACCAGTCGCCCCAACACCCGCTCGAACAGTCTCATGCCGTTACCTTGTCACCCCGGACAGCTTGCGTCAAATACCCGCATACCAGTCGTAGCCCGCGACATCCTCCCAGAAGCCGCCCTTGCCCTTGCCGATCCCGTCCAGCGTCGCCACCGCCTCTATCCCCATTAGATATTTGGCCTGTTTATAGCCAAGCTGCCGTTCGACGCGCAGCCGAACCGGGGCACCATTGGCGACGGTCAGGGGCGCGTCATTGAGCGCAAAGGCCAGGATGGTCTGGGGATGGAAGGCGTCGATCAGGTCGATGCTTTCATAATAGGGCCGTCCGCCGCCCATGTCGTCGGCGCATCGGAACACGAGATAGCGCGCGCTATCGCGCAGCCGTGCGCCCTCCAATATCGTGCGCAGCGGTACGCCACGCCATTTGCCGATCGCGCTCCATCCCTCGACGCAGTCGTGACGGGTAATCTGCTCGCGATGGGGGAGGGTGCGCAGCTGAGCGAGGGACAGGGATAGCGGCCGTTCGACAAGGCCGGTTACCGCCAGCCGCCAATCGGCAAAGCCATTGCGCCACAACGCCTTATAGGCGGGCGTATTGGGATTGGCGGTGCCATTGGCGCGGAAAATCGGCGAAATCTGGTCAGGGCTGAATTCCTGCGCCAGCGCGTCGCGGGCCATCAGGCTGCGCTGCGCCCAGCGATGGAAATTTTCGGCCGAGAAAAGTGCCTTTCGCACGCTGTCATGGCTGGCCAGTCGGTCGCAGCCGGTGAGCATCGCGCCAGCGCCGAGCAGCGCCATGCGGCGGGTCAGGATCATGGTCGTTCCTCCGGCACCCGGTATCGCCCGGTAATCATGGATCGCACTTCGTTGATCGGTCCGGCCAGGATGACCATCAGGATATGGACGATGAAGAAAGCGGCCAGCGCAAAGGCGGCGATGAAATGCAGCGAGCGCGCCGATTGTCGACCGCCAAACAGGTCGACCAGCCAGGGCCAGGCCGCATTCATGCCCGGTGCCATGGTCAGCCCGGTCAAAATGACGAGCGGCAACAGGATGAAGATCACGCCGACATAACTGGCTTTCTGCAGGACATTGTAGCGCAACGCCGCTTGCCCGGTCGGGAAGCGCAGCCGGGCATGGTCCTTGATATCCTGCCAGATGTGCCGAGGTCGCAGATCATCGCTGCGGAACGCAAGGTCGCGGGTCACATGCCGGTTGGCAAGGCTCCAGAGCATGTAGAAGAGCAGTGCGAAGGCAAAGATCGGCGCAGCGGTCAGATGCCAGTGGCGCGACATCGCCAGATTATAAAGGCCAGGCAAGGTGATCCAGCCGGGAAACCGCTCCAGTTCCAGCCAGGCATGGTCGAAATTCGCCCCATACTGCCCCCAATAGAGGCGGGGATGGGCGTTGAAGATGCCAAGGCCGCTGGTGAACAGGACATAGAGCAGCGCGGCGTTCAGCCAATGCCACAAACGGGTCGAAAGCCGATGGCGCTTGACGGTGATGCCGTCGGTGGGAGTGGGGCTATCCATTGGCGCAACCTTACGCCTTTTTCGGGGAAAATCCACGGAGCCTGTATGACAGTCGGCACCCAGTCCGATGGCTGTCAATGTCACACTTTTGCAACATAAATCAAGAATCATGACCACTCACAATCCAGCCCCTTTGCAAATCAACAGGGCGCACCTAGATGGCAATCACGCGATGCCGATGCGGATCGCGTTCATGATCGCTAAAAATAAAAGCAATCATGGATAGGATAAACATGGCGCATATGGCGCCATGAAATCTTCGCGTCGAACCAAATAGCCTGACGATAAACTATGTCAGGCGATATAATAATATCGAGGAATTTATGAAGACTGTGATTTTCGCAACTATTGCTGCTGCCGTTGTTGCAACCCCTGCCGTCGCTCAGGACGCTGCACCCTTCACCGGGCCGCGCGCTGGCGTCACCATGGGCTATGACAAGATCGGCGGCGAAGAAGGCTTCGCTTATGGCGTGACCGCTGGTTACGACCTGGCGCTGGCACCCCGCGTCACCGGCGGCATCGAAGTCAGCCTGGGCGACACCACGGTCGACGATTTCGGCCTGGACGTCAGCCGCGATCTCGCCGCGTCGCTGCGCCTTGGCTTCGTCGCCACGCCGCGCGTCCTGGCGTTCGGCAAGGTCGGCTATGCCACCACGCGCTTCGAAGTCGATGGTGACGGCGCTGGCCTGGAAGGCGTCCGCTTCGGTGGTGGTCTGGAATTCGCGGCGACCCCGTCGACCTACATCTCGGCCGAATATCAGCGCACCGAATATGAGCAGAATATCGGTGGCCGTGACGCCGCGATGGTCGGCGTCGGCTTCCGCTTCTGATCCTTGCGGATCCGTTGACATGACGAAGGGCGGTCCTGCAAAGGGCCGCCCTTTTTCTATGCGGGGAGCGGCTGTATGTCGGGTTCGATCCAGGCGCGCCGTGCCGCAGGGGCCATCAGCGTCTCGCGCGACCAGTAAGTGAACAGCCAGTCCTTGTTCCCCAGCGGCGACGCCCTCAGGGCGGCAAGGGCGCTTGCGGGCGTCGCATCTGCCGGCAATGCGGCCAGCAGCGCACGCGTCATATGCAGCGACGCCTGGGTGATCGTTTCATGATAGCCGCCCGTGTCGCTATTCACCCCGCCCACGCTCTCATTATAGCGTCGGATCATCGCGGGCATGTCGCGTTCCGGGTCGATGTCGGCGCGCGTCAGGATCAGCCAGAGCGCGGTCGCGAAATGCGCGCCATGGGTCCATGCGGCCTTGGGCAGGGTGCAATCGCAAAAGCCCGTCGCCAGCCGTTCGATCTCGTCATCCGTCATCATCAGTCCCCCCAAAGAAAAACCCCGCCGGATCAGGGCGGGGCTATCGTTTCGCGCCTTACTGGGCGCACGTTACCGGCTCCGCTTCATCCCAGCGCCGCTTGCTTCTCCGCTGCCAGCCGGTCGAGTTCGGCCCGGCTCTTCTTCTCGCTTGCCGACTTCAACTGGCCGCAGGCCGCCATGATATCGCGCCCGCGCGGGGTGCGGACCGGCGCGGAAATCCCGCCTTCGAACACGATGGAACTGAACGCGCGGATGCGATCGGGCGTCGAACATTCATAATCGCTGCCCGGCCAGGGATTGAACGGGATCAGGTTGACCTTGGCGGGCAGCTTATATTTGCGCAACAGCCGCACCAGTTCGCGGGCATCCTCGTCGCTGTCATTCTTGTCGCGGATCATCACATATTCAAAGGTGATGCGCCGGGCATTGCTCGCCTTTGGATAGTCGGCGCAGGCCTGGAGCAGTTCCTCGATCCCATATTTCTTGTTGAGCGGCACCAGCTCGTCGCGCACTTCCTTGGTCACGGCATGGAGCGAGACGGCGAGGTTCACGCCGATCTCCTCGCTCGCGCGCGCCATCATCGGGATGACGCCGCTGGTCGAGAGCGTGATGCGGCGGCGCGAGAGGGCCAGGCCATCGCCGTCCATCACGACTTTGAGCGCATCGCGGACATGCTCGAAATTATAGAGCGGCTCGCCCATGCCCATCATCACGATATTGGTCAGCATCCGCCCATCGGGCGAATATTGCGGCGCATCCTCATCTTCGTCGTCCAGCACTGCGATGCTGCTGCCCATATTGCCCTTGGGCCATTCGCCCAGCGCATCGCGGGCCAGCATGACCTGGCCGACAATCTCGCCCGGCGTCAGATTGCGCACCAGCCGCATCGTGCCGGTATGGCAGAAACGGCAGTTCAGCGTGCAGCCAACCTGGCTAGACACGCACAGCGTTCCCCGATCCGCATCGGGGATGAACACCATCTCATAATCCTGCCCGTCGTCCGAGCGCAGCAGCCATTTACGGGTGCCGTCGTTGGAGACTTGCGCTTCCACCACCTCCGGGCGGCCGACGACGAAGCGCTCGGCCATCCAGCCGCGCATCGGCTTGGCAAGGTCCGTCATCGCCTCGAAATCGGTCTCGCCGCGATGATAAAGCCAGTGGAACAGCTGTTTGGCGCGCAATTTGGCCGCCTTCACGTCCAGCCCTGCCTCCTCCAGCACGGACTTGATCTGCGGGCGCGACAGGCCCAGCAGGTCGATGCGACCATCCGCGCGGGGCGTGACGGCGCGGGGCACGGGCACAGGATCGATAAGGCCGGGAATCGGCATGACAAGGTTGGCGGCTGATTGCATAGCCGCGCCCGTAGTCGATTTTCACAAAATGTGAAAGCGTGCGCCTATCGCACCCTCGCGCACCCCAGCGCCGCTGCATCGATCGCCGTCGCCGCGCCGCGCAGGGCATAGCTGTCGGCAAAGGCGCGGCCCTGCGCGTCGATGCTTTGCACGCTCATGCTGCTGGCCGATCGCATCGCCGCGATAATCGCCGCGTCGCCGCGAGCGTCGGTGGCCCAGGCGTCAACCTTGCCCGCGACCAGGGAGAATCGGCGCTCGCCCACGTTGAGCGTCACCGGCGCCTTGTCCGACCGGGCGCGGCTGAGGCGCAGATGAATCTGCCCGCGCACCCGCTGACGCGGCCAGGTGCCGACGGAGGCAAAGCCTTTGCCGCGCCGTCCACCGCGCATCACCGATTGGGCGATGGCATAGCAACGCGGCGTCGCCGGGTCACGAAAGGCACCCCAACCGTCGAATATTCCAAGAGAATCGCGCGCCATGGCCGGTGCGGTCGCCAACAGCAGGGGCGTAAGGAGTAAAAAGGCAGCGCGCATGCGAACGGCAAAGCCCAACCTGTCCCCATTTGCAACCCCGATGCAGCGCGAAAGGGTGAGCGAGTGCTTGCCCACGCCGCAACAGCGGTTATGAAGAACCATCCATCATTGTCGCCGGGATTCGACCGAATCCTGGCTATCGGCTTAAAAAGAAACGGACAGATCAGGGACATGAAGGCCACCATCGAACGCGCAACGCTCCTCAAGAGCCTGAGCCACGTCCAGTCGGTGGTCGAGCGCCGGAACACTATTCCCATCCTGTCCAACGTGTTGATCGAAGCATCGGCCGATGGCGCGATCAAGCTGATGGCGACCGATCTCGACCTCCAGATCGTGGACAGTATCGCAGCACAAGTCGAGCAGCCCGGCGCGACGACCATTTCGGCGCACACGCTGTTCGACATCGCCCGCAAACTGCCCGAAGGCAGCCAGGTCTCGCTGCAGGCGGCCGAGGGCAAGATGCTGATCCAGGCCGGGCGCGCGCGCTTCAACCTGTCGACCCTGCCGCGCGACGACTTTCCGGTCATTGCCGAAGGCGAACTGCCGACCAGCTTCGAACTGCCGGCCGAGACGTTGAAGCAGATCATCGACAAGACGCGCTTTGCGATCTCGACCGAAGAGACACGCTATTATCTGAACGGCATCTATTTCCACGTCGCCGACGACGGCCAGCCGGTTTTGCGCGCCGCCGCGACCGACGGCCATCGCCTGGCCCGCATCACCGTGCCTCGCCCCGATGGCGCGGACGGTATGCCCGGCATCATCATTCCCCGCAAATGCATCGCCGAACTGCGCAAGCTGCTCGACGAAGTCGATGGCTCGATCCAGATCGCGCTGTCGGCGAGCAAGATCCGGTTCGGGCTGGGCAGTGCAATCCTGACCAGCAAGCTGATCGACGGCACTTTCCCCGATTATAGCCGCGTCATCCCGACCGCGAATGACAAGCTGCTCAAGATCGACCCGCGCGGCTTCGAAGAAGGTGTCGATCGCGTCGCGACGATCGCGACCGAAAAGACCCGCGCGGTCAAGATGAGCCTCGACCGCGACAAGATCACCCTGTCGGTGACCAGCCCGGAAAACGGCACGGCGGCCGAAGAAGTGCCGGGTGCCTTCCAGGGCGAGGGCTTCGATATCGGGTTCAATGCGCGCTATCTGCTCGACATATTGGGGCAGATCGACAGCGATCTGGTGGAACTGCATCTGGCCGATGCCGCGGCACCGACCTTGATTCGCGAGAATGATGCCAGTCCCGCCCTGTATGTCCTTATGCCGATGCGTGTCTGAGTAGCGGGCGCTACTGCCTGACCCGATGATGTAATCTTATGATTACAAGGGGTCGGGCAGTAAGCCTCTGTCAACGACTTGGCGCTATTATTGGGCGCATGAATCCATTGCGCGCTTCCTTGTCTGATCCGTCTTCGCGGCCGATGACCTTGATGGTCGCACTGGGCCTGACGGAAAGCGGAACCGAGGTTTCCGCATCCTGGATTTCGGGAGCGTTCGCGCCGATCGCGCGCTTGTGGCCGTTGATCCTGCTGGCGAAGATCTGCATCGTCAGCCTCCTGCATATCCCCTTTTATCACGCAGGGGACGGGGAGCAGGCCGTAGTCCTGGCTATCATGCTGTTGGTCGACGGCGTCTTGATGATCGTCCCGCGCCAGGCGCCGTTTCAAGCGGTCAAGCCCCATGTCCAGAATCGGCTGATGTTGCCGATGGTGTTTTTGTCGGGGCTCTGCTTCAGCCTCTGGCTAGGGCAGGCACCCGCAGCGGCGTCGGCACCTGCTTTTCTTTTGGCAGTCCCCGAATTGGCCGTCGCTCTATTGGCTGTCTGTATTTTCGGCGACAGGCGTCTGTTGGGGATCGGCTATTTTCTCGGCCTGTTGCTGGTGGCCGTGACGGAACATGCCGGTGTCACGCACATCGGCATGCTGTTGTGTTGCGTGATCGTGATGGCTGTTGCGACGGTGCGGCAAGCCACGGTCGATCGGGACTGCGCCATCGAACGGCATAGGCAGGACCTGCGCGCGCAGCGTTCCGATCGACTATTGTTGGAGCATGAGCGCACCGGGCGGGGCTGGTTCTGGGAAACCGACCGGCACGGATGCCTGACCTACATATCCGATACGCTGGCGCAAACGCTTGATGCGCGCGAAGGCGCGCTGATCGGCCGCCCGATGACGGAAATCATCCGGCCGGGCGACAGGCAGCAAGGCGACGGGGAGCGCACACTGGGCTTTCATCTGTCGGCGCGGACTGGCTTTTCCGACCTCTCGGTCTGCGCGGCGATGGCGAAGGAAGAGCGATGGTGGTCGATCTCCGGCCAGCCGGTGTTCAACGAATATGGGCAATTTCATGGCTTTCGCGGCAGCGGCACGGATCTGACGGAAATGCGCCGCAGTCAGGCCGAAGTGACGCGCCTTGCCCAGTTCGATTCCCTCACCGGCCTTGCCAATCGTATCCAGATGCTCAGTTCCTTGGAGCAGGCGGTCACGGAGCGGCCGGGCCGACCGGGCGATTGCGCGTTGATGATGCTGGACCTTGATCGGTTCAAGCTGGTCAATGACACGCTGGGCCACCCTGCAGGAGACGCGCTGCTGCGCCAGGTCAGCCAGCGACTTAAACGCACCGTCGGCGACAAGGGGTTGGTCGGGCGTCAGGGGGGCGACGAGTTCAAGATATTGCTGCCTGGACATCATGACCGGGATGCATTGGCCCTTCTGGCCCAGACCATCATCAACGCGGTGGCCCAGCCCTATTCGATCGAAGGCAATGCCGTCGTTATCGGCGTATCCATCGGCATATCCTGTGCGCCCCAGGATGGCGTTACGGCCGATGCGCTTATTCGCAACGCCGACCTTGCGCTCTATGCGGCGAAGGGTGACGGCCGAGGCAGGCATCGCTTCTATTCGTCGGAAATGCATGCCGACGCCGAAGATCGCCGTCGCCTGGAACAGGATCTTCGCCATGCGCTGGCCAGCGATGGCTTGCATCTGGCCTATCAACCTGTCGTGTCATTGCGGACAGATCAGATCACTGGATATGAGGCGCTGTTGCGCTGGACGCATCCCGTGCGGGGGCCGATTTCGCCCGCCTTGTTCATTCCCATCGCCGAAGACAGCGGGATGATCAGTCAGATCGGTGAATGGGTCATCCACACCGCCTGTCGAGACGCAGCGCAATGGGACGATGGCATTCGCGTTGCAGTAAACGTTTCGCCGACGCAATTTGCCAATATCGGCTTTCCGTCCACGGTCATGAATGCGCTCGCCGCGTCGCAACTGGCTCCCGAACGCCTCGAACTTGAAATCACCGAAAACGTCTTCTTGAACGACGATGATGGCACCGACGCCATGTTCGCGCGATTGAAGGCATTGGGTGTAAGATTGGCGCTGGATGATTTCGGGACGGGCTATTCCTCGCTCGGCTATCTGAAGAAGGCGCCGTTCGACAAGATCAAGATTGACCAGAGTTTCGTGCGGGGCGCGGCCATCAAGGGCAGCCGCAACAGCGCCATCATCAAGGCGATCGTCAGCCTGGCGGAGGCGCTGGGGATGGATACGACCGCTGAAGGCGCGGAAACGCAAGACGAACTTGCGCTGATCCGGCAATTGGGGTGTAGCCATGTTCAAGGCTATATCTATGGCCGCCCCATGCCCTTCGTCGATGTCATGGCAAGCCACGACACGCATGGCGCCAACGTGGCGATGGACGGCTTTAAATCCAGTCGGCCCAGTCGCAAGACCATGTTGCGAACCGTGGCCATTCACCACCAAGGCCATGTCTACACGGGTCGGGTCCGCAACATCTCGGCCACTGGTGCGCTGATCGAAGGGCTATGGAATGTGCCATCCGGCACTTTGTTCGCCATCGAGTTGGCAGAAGGCCAATCGGTCAATGCGACCGCCAAATGGTCGAAGGGCGACCGAATGGGCGTAGAATTTGCTGGTATGATCGATCTGAGTGCCTTGCGTAATGCGCCCAAAACGCTCGCGTCCTGATCTGCTTATTGCGTAACTAAAGGACTGGTTCAGCAACAAAATATCACCATTTTGCGCAGGAACACCGGGGTTCGGTAGTGATTATGCTCCACGGATACACCCGATGGAGAATAAGATATGCGCAAAGGTGATGATGACGGTCGGACGAACTCTGGACAAAGGTCCGGCAGAGGCAATCGCGCCATATTGGGTTTGGTGATCGTCTTGGGCGTCGCCACTTTGAGTGCCTACTATATTTCGGGGAAAGACAGGCCGGTGCAGCCCGCCAGCGGTGCCGCCAACGCCATGGCACTCGCCAGTTCCAAACCATCCGCGCGCTGATACGTGACGCATAAAAAAAGGGGGAAGAAGCCATTGGCCTCTTCCCCCTTTTTATATTGTGTTCAGGCAGCAATCGCGACTGGCTCCGCATCCATCTCCACCAGGCCGCGCGCCACGGCCTTGATCAGGGTGACGAAGCGCGTGGCTTCGCGCACGATCATCGCCTTGTTGAAGCAGGCGGCGGCGCCCCGGTCCATCGCTTCAGCGACGATCGGTGCGCCTTCGCGCATCAGGCTGGACAGCATGATGACCGGGCATGGGTCCATGTCCATGATCTCGTCCAATATCGCCATGCCGTCCTTGCCGGGCATGGCGATGTCGAGGGTCACGACATCGGGCTTTTCCAGCCGGATCATGTCGATCGCTTCCTCGCCATTGCGGGCGATCCCGACCACCTGAACCCGGCGGTCGCGCTCCAGCAACGTCTCGATCATCGCCCTGATGGTGAGCGAATCGTCGACAACCACAATCCTGATCGGCTTCATCCCGTCGTCTCCCGAACCTTTGATAGCTGTCATAACGGCAGGGCAACGACGGGCTTTAGGCGTGGCTAACAAGAATTTAACTACGCGACCTGTTCCCGCCGCCAAAATTGGGAGAGAACAGCTTGCGGATGCTGATAGACACGGTGCGGCCCAGTGGATCGAGATAGCCGGGCTGATACCGCAGCGGGGTCATGCCCGTGGCATCGGTGACCTCGCGGCGCTGGTTGAAGATATTGTCGATGCCGATCGACACCCGTGCCCCGCGCAGGAACGGCATATCCTTCACCAGCATCGGCATTTGCCCCAGATTAGCGAAGATACGCAGGCTTGCGGTAGCGAGGCTGCCGAAGTTCAGCCGTGATCCTCCACCAAGCGCGCCATCGACATGGGTGCCGCTTTCCCAATCAATGCCCAGCCGTGCCCCGATACCGTTATTGGTATAGCCGATCCGCGCGTCGATCTCATGCCGGGGTTGACCGCCAGCCGATCCGGTCGCGTCGCCGTTCAGCAGGTCGAGTTGCGGCACGCCGGGCGCAATGTCGATACTCTCGGTCAGATGCCAGGTGTGATAGAGGCTGACGCTGATCCGTCCGCCGCCCTGGCCACCGCCGCGTCCGCCGCCAAAGCCGCCGCCGCGTGGGCCGGACGGGCGCCCGCCTTGTCCCGCGCCCCTTTCTCCGCGCGGCCGGTCGGCACCCTCTTGCCCTGGTGCGCGCTGCGGTCGGTTGCCGAACAAGGCCGCCAATTCGGGTGGCCGGTCTTCGGGCTTGCCGCCCGACGCGCGCCACGCTTCCACCAGCTTCTGGACATGCGACTTGATCGGAATCGACAGGTCAAAGCCCCAGCGCAATTGTTCGCTCTGCGACCGCAGGAAGTTGAACGGTCGGGCGTCGATCTGAAGCAGGCTGCCGTCCGCATCGCGCAGGAAACGTTGCGGGAAGGCCGCTTCCAGCGCCGGTGTTGGCGTAGGAAAGGCTGCGACCGGGTTGCTGGTCCGGCTGTTGAGATAGGTGGCGGTCAGCGTCAGATTGGGCTTTTCGAACGGCTTGACCCTGGCCGACAGGCGGAACTGGTCGCGCACGCTTGCGCGCAGCGCGGCGCTGCCGCCTGACAATTGGGTGACGAACACGCTCTGCCCGGTTGCATAGTCGAAGACCGAGACATTCGGCGTGGCGATCAGCGGGTCCGTGATCTGTGCACCCGTTGGCGCGGCCCGATCCTGATTGGCGGATGCCAATATCTGCACCGCCTTCACCGGTTCCCAGCGCAGGCCATAGCCCAATGTCGAAAGCGTCCCGAAATCCGAATAATGCTGCGCGGCAGCATTCAGGTTGACGCTGATGTCGCCAACTGCGCCCAGCACATCCCTCGATCGGCTGGTGATCGGCAGGTCCAGGCTCAACTGACCGCTGCCGATCTCCCGGCTGTAGCGGGTCTCGCTCTCGACGCCCGACCGGGTCGACCGGCTGTCAAAGCCGTTGGCGGACGCACCGATCCTGATCGAACTGGTCACGTCGCCAGCGGGCAGGTCGAACAAAGTGCCGCTCAGCAAAAGATCGCCCTGTACCGCTTGGCTCTTCGCGCGCGCCCGGTCGGACAGGCGCGTGGCGATCAGGTCGGGGGTGAAACTGCCATAGGGATTGACGCTGGAGTCCCCCGCATCAAGCGCGGCCTGGATCGCACCGCTATCCACCCCACGGTCGGTGCGGGTGCGGGTGATCGACAGGTCACCATTGCCGGTGAAGGACCATTGCCAACTGCGCCCCAACTGACCGTTCAGCGTCAGCCCGATATGCCCCGTGGTGCCGCGTATCTGCTGCTCCAGTGCGCCTGCCTGTGCCAGATAGCGATGGAGCGTCGTATCGCCTGCGAAGGGAGAGAAGGGGCTGCCGCCCGGCAGCGTCAGCGCGTTGGCCGACAGACCCTGCAACGAATCATTATCCGAAAGCTCCAGTCGTCCATTGAGCGTGGCGGTCACGCCGCCCAGCGCGCGGGCCAGCGTGGGGTTGACGGAGAAATTCTCCGTTTCCGGGCTCAGGCTGAGATAGCGCGTCAGGTCGCTGACGCCGGTGACGTTCGCGCCTGCGACGAAATCATTGAGGCTGGGGGCACCGAACGCTGCGCTAGTGGGGACGCTCGCCACGGTCACGCTCTGCCCCGCCAGGGCCGAAAGCGCTGGGTCTATGGCATCGCCAATAATTGGCGCGGTGACATTGCCGCCAAGCGAATAGGGGCGGCCGGGCGCAGTCGGAAGGATGCCGCGCTCATTTTCCAGCAGCGCGGCAGCGCGGCTATATTTGAGATTAAGGGTGAAGCGATTGTCGCCCTGAATGCGCAGCATCCCGGCTTCGACCTGGCCATTCTCCCGCCCGCCCTGCGTCGTAACGCCCGCGCGCGCTTCGGCGGTTTCGGCGCGGAACCGCTCGCGCAGCACGACATTGACGACCTTCTGCGTCGGCGCATAGCCATAGGAGAGCGCGACCTGTTCGGGCAGGATTTCGACCCGCGCCACCGCTTCGGAGGGAATGTCCTGAATTTCCGAGAAGCTCGATATCCGCTTGCCATTGAGCAGAATCACCGGCGAACCATTGGTCTGCGGCGACAATTCGCTGATCATTTCGGAAATGGACGTAACGCCCAGCGCCCGAACATCGGCAGCCGATAGGGTCTGTTCCGGTTCGATATTGCCGATCACCGATCCGCGCGGGGCTTGGCCGGTAACGATTATCTCTTCGCCCTCTATATCCTCCATCTGGGCGGGTGGCGCGCCGACGGGCACCTCCTGCGCCATCAGCGCGGCAGGCGCTGTCCCCAGCAGGAACGGAACAAGCACTATGGACGTGGAAAACCGCACGAAAACCCCCAAAAATCAGACCGGATGCTGATGAACGATTAGCCGCCACTTGTCGCAGAACTCTGGCAACCGACAGACGAATTTGTCGCAACATGTAATGGCGCGGCTGAACCGGGGCTGGCCGAGGTGGAACATGGCGAAGCCAGGCCGGGGCTGCTAGAAGCAACGCCATGCGAACGCTCTATCCCCCGATCACCCCCTTCGCCTCCGGTCATCTCGACGTCGGCGACGGCCACCTTGTCTATTGGGAACGGGTAGGCACCCCCGGCGCGAAGCCGGCCGTCTTCCTGCATGGCGGGCCGGGTGGCGGCATCGCGCCCGACCATCGGCGCCTGTTCGATCCGGCACGCTATGATGTGCTGCTGTTCGACCAGCGGGGATGCGGCCGATCGACACCGCATGCGGACCTCAACGCCAACACCACCTGGCATCTGGTCGCCGATATCGAGCGGCTGCGCACGATGATGGGCGTCGACCAATGGCTGGTGTTCGGCGGAAGCTGGGGATCGACACTGGCGCTCGCCTATGCACAGGCGCATGGGGAGCGCGTATCGGAACTCATCCTCCGCGGCATTTTCACCATTAGGCGCAGCGAAATCGACTGGTATTATCAGCATGGTGCAAGCCGCATTTATCCCGACAAATGGGAGCGCTTCATTGCTCCCATCCCGCCGGAGGAACGGGGCGACCTGCTCCACGCCTATCATCGCCGTTTGACCGGACCGGATCGCGCCGCGCAGATCGCCGCTGCCCGCGCCTGGAGCGTGTGGGAGGGCGAGACGATCCGCCTGTTGCCCGACCCCGCGCTCTCAGCGGCGCATGACGCGGACGATTTCGCGCTGGCCTTTGCCCGTATCGAAAATCATTATTTCGTCCATGGCGGCTGGATGGACGATGGCCAGTTGCTGCGCGACGCAGGCAAGTTGGCGGGCATCCCCGGCGTCATCGTGCAGGGGCGCTACGACATGGCCTGCCCAGCCGAAACCGCCTGGGCATTGCACCGGGCCTGGCCGCAGGCGCGCTTCGACATGATCGAAGGCGCAGGCCATGCGTATAATGAACCGGGCATATTGGACGCACTGATCCGCGCGACCGATGGTTTTGCAGCCAGAACGACATGGGAGAGAGTGGCATGCGGATGATGATCATGATGGTGGTGGGTTTGGGCCTTACCGCTTGCGGCGGGAATGACGCGCCGACAGCCGCCGCGAACAATCAGGTCGCGCCGGAGACAGGCGCTGCGGCGCAAGTCGCCCAACTGGACGACGCGCAGCGCAATGGCGTGCTGGAACGGGCGATCCGGGCATCGGGCGCACCATGCCCGGTGGTAAGCCAATCGGTTCGAACCGAAGTGCGCAAGGGCGTGATGGGCTGGAAAGCGCGATGCGACAATGACACCGCCCATCTGATCGAAATCACCAGCGACGGCACCGGCCGCGTGACCAGCCGCCGGGATTGAGGGACGTCAGGCACCGCGCCCGGCAGACGCCCCTAAAGTAGTCCCTATTCGTGCGGGCGCAGCGATCGGTTGAGGCTTTCGAGCACTTCGGCGATGGGTTCGGTCACGGTCACGCTGCGGCCTTCGCCGAAGCGGATGCGGGTGCCGTCGTTGACGGATGAGACGAAGGTGACCTGAGTGGCGTTGACGGCAGTTTCGGTGCGGTCCGTCCCCACGAACATGACGAGCATGGCTTCCTCTCCTTTTTTATGGAAGCACAGCCTATCGCGATTTTCGCGGCGCGCCAGTGGCTTTATCAGGCGGCGCGGATTTCAGCGATGAAACCGCCAGCGCGCGCCTCCAGCCGGTGCGCTTCGTCCGCCAATCGCCGGGCTACCGCGCGCATTTCCTGCGCGCCGTGCGCCGTGGCCAGCGCATTGTCGCTGATCGCTTGCGCGCCCGCGCGGATATGGTCACTCGATGATCCGGCTTCAGCGACGCTGTCGGCGATCGTGCGCGTGAACGCGCCCTGCCGCGCCATCGCATCGAACAAGGCGGTCGACAGCCGGTCGGCGCGTGTCATGGCATCGTCGATCGTCATGTGGCCCGCAGCGACATCGCCCACGGCCGCGCGGATATGGTCGATCCGTTCGCCAATGCCCGCCGCTGCCGCGCGCGTCTGCGCGGCGAGCGATTTGACCTCGCGCGCGACCACGGCGAAGCCCTGCCCCGCCTCGCCCGCGCGCGCCGCCTCTATGCCTGCGTTGAGCGCCAGCATCGCCGTCGCGCCGGCAATGGCATCGATCAGCGCAGCGACCTCGCCAATCCCGTCGGCTTCGTCACGTAGTGCCGCGCTTTGTGCCAGGCCCGACCGGCTCCGCGCGGCCGCCTCGCGCATGGCCGCGCCCGCATCGCGCGCTTCGGCCTCCATCGCCGCGAATAAGTGGCCGAGTTCCGCGCCACCGCTCTGTAGCGCCGCCAGCCGGTCGGCAGTCTGCACTGCCGCCACCGCCATCGCCGCCGAATCGGTGCGGTCGCCGGTCGCCCGATCCGACACTTGTCCCGCCAGGACCGACAATTGCTCCGCCATCGCCACCATGTCCGCGATCAGCGCGCCGATATCGGCGCGGAAGTCCGTACTTTCCCGCGTGATCCGCTCCGCGCGTTCGGTGCGGGCCAGGGCCGTCCGCGCGTCGCGCTCGGCCGTCAGGCGCAGCAGCAGCGGCCCGCCCAGCACACCGGCATAACGCCCGCGCTCGACCAGGATCAGCCCCTCGCACCCGGCCCCCTGCGCGGCGTAGAGATCGACCAACTGCTCGACGGCCGCGCTGCGCTCGACCGTGGCACAGGGCCGGACATGATCGTCCAATCGCCCGCCGAAACTGGGATTGCGCAGCAGCGCATGGCCAAAGGGGTTGAACAGGATGCGCCGCATGTCGCGTTCGTAGATCGCGCCAGCGGGTCGGTCGGCCTCATCCAGCACCGGCAGCAGCCGCAGCCCGGAATCATCCTGAAAACAATCGACCGCCTCGCTGAGCGGACGGCCCAGCCTTATGACGGGACTGGTATCAGACAGGGAAAGACGCGCAGCAAGCATGGGCGTGCGTTAGCGCTCATTGGTAAACAGGCCGTTAGGAATTTATGACAATAATGTTACAAGCCCTTGTATTTGCACTATTTTACTGCGACTTTCCAGGAACATAGCCAAAGGCCTGTTCCGCCAATTTCACCACGGCCGGGTCCGCCGCCGGAAAGTCCATCGGCACCAATTGTTCCAGCCGCTCGGCGACATAGGTCAGCGCCGCGATCCGCCCGGTCTTGCGATGATTATTGTCGATGACGTGCCAGGGCGCATGCTTGGTATCGGTCTTCTTGAACATCGCGTGCATCGCGTCGAGATAATCGTCCCGGCGCGCGCGATTACGATAATCGTCGGTCCCGGTCTTCCAGCGCTTCCACGGCGTATCGAGCCGCTGCGCCAATTGTTCGTCCTGGGCTTCCTGGGTGATGTGGACGAACAATTTGACCATGTTCATGCCCGCGTCGATCTGCTGCCTTTCGAAGGCGTTGATCTCGTCATAGCCGCGTTTCCAGTCGGCCTTTTTGGCAAAACCCTCGACTCGTTCTACCAGCACCCGGCCATACCAGCTGCGGTCGAAGATCGCGATATTGCCGCTGGCGGGCAGCCGGGTCCAGAAACGCCAGAGGAAATGATGGTCGCGCTCGACTTCATTGGGCGCGGCGATGGGATGGACCTGATAGAAGCGCGGATCCCAGTCGGCGGACATCCGCTTGATGATCCCGCCCTTGCCCGCCGCGTCCCAGCCCTCCAGCAGGATGACGCTGCGCCGCTTGTGCAGGATGTGCGCGACCTGGATCTTGGCTAGCCGCTCCTGCAAGGCGGCGAGGGTCGCATCATAATCGCCATCGAATTTCGGTGCGGATTCATAGTCGGTCAGGGTGATGGTCATGAGCGCCATCATGACGCTGCATGGGCACGCTGTCGAGGCTCAACACCGGCGCAGCAGCCTGACGACGCCCAGCGCCATGACCGCCGACAGCGCATAGCTGGCCAGCAACTGGCTGGTCCAATGCCCGCCCATCGTCACCCGCGCGGCCCAGCCCGCCACCATCCAGCCGATCGCGATCCAGCCGATCGCCCGCACCATGGCGCGCCGATCCGCCAGCGCGACGATCGCCAACAGGCCGATCGTCGCCCCGGTGACCAATCCATAGGTCGAGGCCAGGCCGGAGGATGAACTGGGCTTGGCGACCGCGACCAACGCAGCCAGCGGACGGGGTGAATGGACGTAGAAACGCAGCAGGCCGTCCGCCGCGATCGCCAGGGCAAAGCTGATTGGCACGGCGAGCGCCATGCGCGCGCCGTGCAGCATATGGAGCAGGATAGCGACCGCCAGCGTCATCGCCCACATCCATGGCTCGGTCGCGCTCTTGGTCATGACATTGGCCCAGCCGGGCTGATACCCGAACAGCGCCTGCACGCCGCGCGTCAGCGCAGCTTCACCCGGCAACGGCTCCTGCAGCGCCCAGTTGAGCAGGCCGAGCAGCAGGCCGATCGCGCAGAGGGGTAGCAGCGGGCGGCGGGTCATCGTCCTGCGGGTCTTCATGTTCTTCTCCTGAAAACCGCGCAGGACCATGCCGGGTCAACCCTTGGCCTGCGGCTCCACCACGCGGACATGGAGTTCGCGCAACTGCTTGAACTCGGCGGCGCTGGGCGCGCCCATCAGCAGGTCTTCGGCGCGCTGGTTCATCGGGAACAGCGTGATTTCGCGCAAATTCTGCGCGCCGCACAGCAGCATCACGATGCGATCGACGCCAGCGGCCATGCCACCATGCGGCGGCGCGCCGTACTGGAAGGCGCGATAGAGGCCGCCGAAGCGCTCCTCGACATCCTGCTGTGACAGACCGACCAGCTCGAACGCCTTGACCATCAGTTCAGGCGACTGGTTACGGATCGACCCTGATGCGATTTCGAAGCCGTTGCAGACCATATCATATTGATAGGCGTTGATCGTCAGCGGATCCTGATTGTTGAGCGCGTCCAGCCCGCCTTGCGGCATGGAGAAGGGATTGTGCGCGAAGTCGACCGACTTTGTATCCTCATCATATTCGTAGAAGGGGAAGTCGACGATCCAGCACAGGTCGAACCGATCCTTGTCGATGAGGTCGAGCGTTTCGCCCACGCGGGTCCGGGCGAGGCCCGCCAGCTTGGCCGCCTGCGATTCCTTGCCAGCGGCAAAGAACACGCCATCGTTCGCGCCGAGACCCAGCGCCGCGATCAGCTTCGCAGTCGCTTCCTCGCCATGGTTTTTGGCGATCGGGCCACCGGGGATGCCATCCTTGATGTTGATATAGCCAAGGCCCGAATAGCCTTCGCCGCGCGCCCAATTATTCATTTCGTCGAAGAATTTGCGGCTGCCTGCGCCCGCGCCCGGTGCCGGGATCGCGCGAATGACGCTGCCGCTGTCGACTAGGCTGGCGAAGATGCCGAAGCCCGAACCCACGAAATGCTCGGTCACATCGGTAATTTCGATCGGGTTGCGGAGGTCCGGCTTGTCGCTGCCATATTTCAGCAGCGCCTCGGTATGGGGAATACGGCGGAAGCTGCCTGCGGGCGTCACCGGCTTGCCGTCGGCGAACTTCTCGAATATCTGGGCGATCACCGGCTCCATCGTGTCCCACACTTCTTCCTGGGTGACGAAGCTCATTTCGAGATCGAGCTGGTAGAATTCGCCGGGCAGCCGATCGGCGCGCGGGTCTTCGTCGCGGAAGCAAGGCGCGATCTGGAAATAGCGGTCGAAGCCCGCGACCATTAACAGCTGCTTATATTGCTGCGGTGCCTGCGGCAGGGCGTAGAATTTGCCGGCGTGAATGCGGCTGGGCACCAAAAAGTCGCGCGCGCCTTCAGGGCTGGATGCGGTCAGGATGGGCGTCGAATATTCGGTGAAGCCTGCATCTTCCATGCGGCGGCGCATGTCGGAAATGATCTTCGTGCGCTTGACGATATTGCCGTGCAGCGTTTCACGCCGCAGGTCGAGGAAGCGGTAGCGCAGGCGGATATCTTCGGGATAATCCTGCTCGCCCGCCACCGGCAGCGGCAGTTCGGCGGCGGTGGACAGCACGGCCACGCTGTCGGCGACGATCTCGATCGCGCCGGTTTCCATCTTGGGGTTGGTCGCTTCGGGACCGCGCGCGACGACCGTGCCGTCGATCGTCACGACCGATTCGAGCCGCAGCCCCTCCAGCACATGCAACGCTTCGCTGTCGGCCTTCGCCACCACCTGGCTGATGCCATAATGGTCGCGCAGATCGATGAACAACACGCCGCCATGGTCGCGCTTGCGATGGACCCAGCCGGACAGGCGGACGGTCGCGCCGACATCGGCTTCACGAAGGGCGCCGCAAGTGTGGGTGCGATAGGCGTGCATGGCGTTTGGGTTCTTTCAGCTTCGTTTTACGGAAATGACAAAGTGTTGCAGCCGGGTTATGGGCTGGAACGTCGACTAGCGACGAGCCCGCCAGGGAGCGGGCCTGCCCATAATAAGATCGAAGACTATATGCAAATTCATCCGCTGATTACCGACAGCAAGACCCTGGCCGCATTTTGTGCCCGTATCGCAAAATCCCCCTATATCGCGGTCGATACCGAATTCATGCGCGAAAACAGCTATTGGCCCGAACTCTGCCTGGTGCAGGTCGCCGACCCGCATGAGGCCGCGGCGATCGACCCGATGGCACCGGGCATCGACCTTAAACCCCTGCTCGACCTGATGTGCGAGAATGAGGATGTGCTGAAGGTCTTTCATGCGGGCGGACAGGATATCGAG
The DNA here is from genome assembly GCF_032227065.1 of Sphingobium sp. SA2. Classification (NCBI taxonomy): domain Bacteria; kingdom Pseudomonadati; phylum Pseudomonadota; class Alphaproteobacteria; order Sphingomonadales; family Sphingobiaceae; genus Sphingobium; species Sphingobium sp. SA2. The sequence goes on along the minus strand of NZ_JAPMXX010000006.1, from coordinate 997,184 downwards.
ATCGTCCACAATCTGACCGGCAAGACCCCGCACCCGATGTTCGATACCCAGATCGCGGCGATGGCGCTCGGCCTTGGCGAACAGATCGGTTATGGCAATCTGGTCGAAGCGTGGATGGGCGTGCAGCTCGACAAAGGCGCGCGCTTTACCGATTGGGCGCGCCGTCCGCTCGACAAGCGCCAGATCGACTATGCGATCGGCGACGTCACCTACCTGATCCAGATATTCCCCAAGATGCTGGAAGAATTGCGCAAGACCGGGCGCGGCGATTGGCTCGACCAGGAAATGGAGCGGATCAGCGACCCGTCCAACTATGAGAACCTGCCCGAAGACGCGTGGAAGCGCGTCCGCATCGCCAGCAAGAAAGCCGATGTGCTGGGCCGGTTGAAGGCGCTGGCCGCCTGGCGCGAGATTGAGGCGCAGGACAAGAATCTGCCGCGTGGCCGCATCGTCAAGGACGAGACGCTGGCCGACATTGCCAGCCATCCACCGCGCACGCAGGAGGATCTGGGCAAGGTGCGTGGCCTGTCCGCCACCTGGCGCACCAATGACATCGGCGCACGGTTGATGAACGCGATCGCCAAGCACCAGCCGCTCGGCAAAGACGAGATGCCCGACCGCGAACCGCGCCGTCCGGGCCTTGGCAAGGATGGCGCGCTGGTCGCCGATCTGCTCAAGCTGCTGCTCAAGATCCGCTCGCGCGACATCAACGTCGCCTCCCGCCTGCTGGCGCGGTCCGACGATATCGAGGCGCTGGCGGCGGGCGTGCGCGATGGCCTGTCGATCCTGGAAGGCTGGCGCTACGAGCAATTCGGTCGCGATGCGGTGGATCTGGTCGAAGGGCGGCTGGCCTTCGCGGTCAAGGGTGGGCGTTTGAAGATGACGCGGACGGAGTAAATGACGGCCGTTCGCCCTGAGCTTGTCGAAGGGCTGTCCTTCTCTGGAAAGAAGTACGGGGCTTCGACAGGCTCAGCCCGAACGGGGAGTGGAAATTGGGTAAGGAGAGAAACATCATGCGCCAGATCCTGTCCGTTACGAGCGCGCTTGCTCTCGCCGCTTGCGCGACCACCCCGCCCGTCACGGCCGATGGCGGCTGCAACCACGACAGTCTCGCCCGCTTTACGGGCCAGAAGGCCAGCGCCGAAACCGGCACCGCCCTGCTCCGGGCATCGGGCGCAAAGAGTTTGCGCTGGGGCGGCCCCGGCATGGCGATGACGATGGACTTTCGTCCGGGTCGGCTGACGGTCAGCTATGACGAAGCGATGTTGATCACCTCGGCGCGTTGCGGGTGATGGCTTTGCGGGCTGGCCTCAGCCCGCGTCGCGCCATGTTCCCGGTTCCACGCCATCGAGCGTCCAATCCCCGATCCGCCAGCGCACCAGGCGTAGCGTCGGATGCCCCACCGCCGCGGTCATGCGCCGCACCTGGCGGTTTTTGCCCTCGCGGATGGTCAGACTGATCCAGCAATCGGTGACGGTCTTGCGGAACCGCACCGGCGGGTCGCGCGGCCACAGCGCTGGGTCATCGATCCGCTCGACTTCGGCGGGCAAGGTCCGCCCGTCCTTGAGCGTTACGCCGCGCCGCAGCGTGTCGAGCGCCGCCTCGTCGGGTTCACCCTCCACCTGTGCCAGATAGGTTTTGGGCATTTTGAAACGCGGGTCGGCGATCCGCGCCTGCAACCGCCCGTCGTCTGTCAGCAGCAACAGCCCTTCGCTGTCCGTGTCCAGCCGCCCGGCGGGATAGACGCCCGGCACGTCGATATAATCTTTGAGCGTCGGGCGCTCCGGGCCGTTCGGCTCCGGGGTGAACTGACACAGGACATTGAAGGGTTTGTTGAACAGGATCAGCGTCATCGTCGTCATTCCCCCTCGTCAAAGGCAACGCTGCCCTGATCGATCAGCGCCGCGATCAGTGTCAGCGCCGTGTCGGACCCGGCCAGTGCGGGATCGACCATCAGATCGCCCCGCCCGCACAAGGCGCGCGCCAGTAGCGCGCCATCGCCAACGCAATCGAAACTCTGCCCGTCCACGAACAGGGACACGGCGTCGTCCGCCTGCGCCATGAAGGCGAAGCGGCTCGCGGGATTGCGGCACAGCGGCACCTGCGCCGCGATCAGTGCGCGGGCCATGTTGACGTCAGCGGGTTCTTCGGGCTGCCAATCGGTGTCGGCATATTTGGGCTGGCTGCTATAGGCGCCGAACCAGCGGGCGAAGGTCGCCCGATCGCTCAGGGCTTCCAGCACCAGCCCGTGCAGCCGGTCGATCGCCGAGGCGGCGATTTCGCCGGGATGGTCCTGCCGCACCAGATCCGGGTCGGCATAGCGATCCTCGTCGGGCAAGGCATCGACCAGATGTTCGCTCCAATGTTCGACCAGTTCGGCGCGCGATGGTGCGCGAAAGCCGATCGAATAGGTCATGCAGTCATCGCCTACCGCGACGCCATCATGCGCGAAGCAGGGCGGGACATAGAGGATATCGCCCGGTTCCAGCACCCATTCGTCGGTCGCCTCGAAGTCGGCGATCAGGCGCAGGTCGTCATGCGGCAAGAGTGGCGTCGCGCTGTCGCAGCGCGGCCCGACCCGCCAGCGCCTGCGGCCCAGGCCCTGCACCAGAAACACGTCATATTGATCGAAATGCGCGCCCACGCCGCCGCCATCGCTGGCATAGCTGACCATCACATCATCGATCCGCCAGTCGGGCACGAAGCGGAAGGGGTCGATCAGCGCCGCGACGTCGGGCACATGCTGGTCCACCGCCTGCACCAGCAAGGTCCAGCGGTCACGCCCCAGATCGCCGAAGCGGGTTTCGGGCAGTGGCCCGCTCTCCATCGCCAGCCGGTCGCCCGCGGCCATGACGAGGCGCGATTCGACGCCCTCCTCGCAGGCCAGGCCCGCCAGTTCGTCCGGCTCCAGCGGATTGCGCCACGCCGTCCACGGATTGCGGATCAGGGCCGGTGTCTTCTGCCAATGGGTGCGCAGGAAATGGTCGATATCGAAATGGGCAAATTGCATGATCCCGCCCTGCCGGTTGGGCGCTCGCCTGTCAAAGCGCGATCACAGTTCCAGCCCGATGAGCGTGCCGCTGCCGATCCGGTCGATATAGCGTTTGCCGTCAATTTCCAGCCAGTCGGGCGTCACTTCCAGCCGCCGCCCCTTGATCGTCGTGCGCAGATGCTCGACCGCGATCCGGTTGCGGGTCACGATGCGCAGCACGGCAAGCCCGTCGCCCCGCGCCGCCATCATCGAATAGCGATCACCACGCAGCAGGAAGTGCCAGCTGCCATCGGTCGGCAGCCATTCATTGCCGTCGATCACCTGCACCGGCTCGCCATCCGGCCCGCCCAATCGCACGCTGATCCGAGTCGCGCCATTGATCCGGCGGGGCGGGGCGAAGATCAGGATCGGTTCGCCCTCCAGCGTGATCGGGATCGGGGTATCGCGCAGCACCCGTGATCCGCCGACGATCAAGTGGGGCAATTCGGAGGAAAAGGGCAGCCGGTCGCGTGCGAAATGCCGCTGGCGCACCACGGGATTGGCATGGAAACTATGGACCTGGGTCGGGGTCAGCCGCCCTTCCTCGACCAGGCCGTGGCAGGTCGGGCATAGCAGCGTGGCACCCGGCCCGTCGGGCAATCCCAGATAGCTATAGAGGGTGACGCCGCAGCGCACGCAGGCAAATCCGCACGCCTGACGGATGTCCGCGCGCTGCTCGGCGGTCAAATCCGGCAATGAAGGCATTACGCGCAGGCCTACCATGCAGAGCACCCTTTTATGAGCGCCGTGCCGCATGATGCGACCGGCGGTCCTTTCTGGCGTCCATCCTGCCTGCGGGGATGCTCTGATGCGGCTCCCTTGTGGTTGCTATCGTTGGAATATTTGCGCGCAAGTCAAGCGCGGCGTGCAATATGCCCTAGCGTTGCGGCAAAAGGTCGAGGTTGCGGGCGGCCGCCAGCGCCCGGATACGGCCGGGGCGCGGCATGTTCTTGATCGCGATTTCCGCTACGTCACCGGCACTGAACATCTCGACATGGCCGACGTCGAAGATTCGTTGGCCCAGGCTTTGGGTGATCCGCACGCTGCGGATGCTGCCCAGCGCCACTTCGGTCCGCTGCTTGGACAGCAGCCCGCGTTCGAGCAGCACTTCGCGCTCCGACAAGGCCAGCCGCTCGCCCTTGTGCATGACCCACCAGACAGCGATCACCAGGATGCCAACCACCGATAGCAACAGCAGCGTGAACAGCAGCGGATGCGCCCGAAACATGGCGGGGTTTTCGTCATACAGCCAGGTGTCGCTCATGCCGCCTCCTGCGTGTGAACCGGCGCGGTTTGACCATGCCGTCCCCGCGCCGTCAAGCGCCGCGCCAATGCTTTGGTTAACCAAATATTCGTCCGCATCCTGCTAGAGGGCGTCGGAAGGTAGGAGCGGCCATGGCACGCAATCTGTACGATATCGAGGATCGCAGCCCGGACAGGGACCGCCGCTGGCTGCATGAGAAGCAGGAGCGGCCCGCCCGGATCGTGCCGGTGCGACTGCTGCTCGTCGCGTTCGCCATCGCCGGGCTTGCCGTTTTTCTGCTCAAGGACGCTTTGCCGGGAGGCGGCAACGGCGCAGCGGTCGACACGCCCACCAGCATCAGCGCGTCCTTTACCGCCTGCGACGACCCGAACGGCGAGGCCTGCGTGCTGACCGCCAACAGCTACGCCTATGAAGGCCGCCGCTATCGCCTGTCCGACATCCGCGTGCCCGCCGAAGATGGTGCCCGTTGCCCGGAAGAAGCGGAAAAAGCGCAGCGGGGCCGGATGGCCCTGCTCGCCCTTCTCAACGGCGGCCGATTCGACGCCAAGCCAGACCCCACCGACGCCGACCCTGCCGCGCGCAGACTGACCCGCGACGAGGTGTCGCTGGGCGAGATCATGATCCTCAAGGGTCATGCCAGTCCCTGGTCCGCCGCGCCGATCGATTGGTGCGCGACCTGACGCTGACATAGGCCATATCCCCCTTCCCACTCGGTCCGTCGCAAAAGCGATCGCACGAGTTGCAGGGTTTACAGGCTGTTAGCATCTGCCGGGTTACGCCTTCAGTTGTAGGAGGACGTTTGGTGCAGACAGGATGCCAGGGCTGCCGGTCGCAAGCCCATCAATTCGACATCGCAATGGCCTTCCAACCCATTGTCGACATCCAGACGGGACGGCCTTTCGCGTTCGAAGCACTGGTGCGCGGCCCCAATGGCGAAGGCGCAGGCGAGGTCATGGCGGAAGTCACGCCGGAGAATCGCTATGCGTTCGACCAGCAATGTCGCGTGGCGGCGATCGAGGGCGCTGTCGCGGCAGGCATTCTTGATACTGACGCGAAGCTGTCGATCAATTTCCTGCCCAATGCCGTCTATTCGCCCGTGGCCTGCATCCAGTTGACCCTGAAGACCGCGCAGAAGACCGGCTTTCCGACCGAGCGCCTGATCTTCGAATTCACCGAAAATGAGGAGATGGTCGATTCCGACCATGTCGGGACCATCATCGATTCCTACCGCAAAATGGGGTTCGGCACCGCAATCGACGATTTCGGGGCGGGCCATGCGGGCCTGGGGCTGCTGGCCAAATTCCAGACCGACTATATCAAGCTCGACATGGATCTGATCCGGGGTCTCGACACCAGCCTGCCGCGCCGGATGATCGTGGAGGGCGTGCTGCGCATCGCCCAATCGCTGGGCATCATCGTCATTGCCGAAGGGATCGAGACGGTCGGCGAATATGACGCCCTGTGCAAGATGGGGGTGCGCTATATTCAGGGCTATCTGCTGGCCCGGCCCGGCTTCAAAAGCCTACCGAACGTGACGTTACCCAGCCGCGACCGCTACGCCGCCGTCGCCTGAGCGGCGCGCCTGCACCGCCGCCAGCACATCGCCCGCCAACCGCGCATAGTCGGCGCAGGCCCGCTGCATCGACGCTTCGCTGTCGGCCCGGCGCAACCGGCCGAAACATAGACGATTTTGCGCCGCGCGCAGGCCGCGCAGCACCATGCGCCCCTCGTCCTTCAGTCCCAATTGCGGCCCCGCCCGATGCCACGCCTCGGCTGCGCTGGAAAGGCGACTGCTCGGCCGCACGCCGGGATCATCCCCTGCCCCCGCCCCCAGCCGGTCGATCCGTCGCGCTTCGGCGATCAGGTCGGTCAGAAACAAGTCGAGTTCGCGCAGGCCATTGCCGATCATCTTGGCGGGCATGGCGCGGCGTCGGTCATCGGCCGCATCCGGGCAACGGCCGAGCGACATGCCATTGGCCAGGAACGCCGCCGCCCGCTCGATCCGTGCCACCTGCCCTGCGATCGGCACCATCTGCGCCAGCGAGGCGGGACGGACAGGCGCGCCGCTCATCGCTTCTTCACGAACTCCGCGCGCAGCACCAGGCCCTTGATCCCGTCATGGCGGCAATCGATTTCCTGCGCGTCGCCGGTCAGGCGGATCGATTTGATCAGCGTGCCGCGCTTGAGCGTCTGCCCGGCCCCCTTGACCACCAAATCCTTGATCAGCGTCACCTGATCGCCATCGGCCAGCAAATTCCCCACCGCGTCGCGGACTTCGACCGTGTCGGCGGCATCGCCTGCCTCGGTCAATTGCGACGCAGGCACCCACTCGCCCGACGCTTCGTCGAACACATAGTCTTCGTCGGACCCGCTCAATTCTCATCCCCCATGCGCAGTGCGGCGATGAAGGCTTCCTGCGGGATTTGGACGCTGCCATATTCGCGCATCCGCTTCTTGCCTTCCTTCTGCTTGTCGAGCAGCTTCTTCTTGCGGCTGATGTCGCCGCCATAGCATTTGGCGGTCACGTCCTTACGCATCGCCGCGATCGTCTCGCGCGCTATCACCTTGCCGCCGATCGCTGCCTGGATCGGGATCTTGAACAAATGGCGGGGGATCAAATCCTTGAGCCGTTCGCACATGCCGCGACCGCGCGATTCGGCGGTGCCGCGATGGACGATCATGGATAGCGCATCGACGGGTTCGGCATTGACCATGATGCTCATCTTGACCAGATCACCCGTCCGATAGCCGATCTGGTGATAGTCGAAACTGGCATAGCCACGGCTGATCGATTTCAAGCGATCGTAAAAGTCGAACACCACTTCGTTGAGCGGCAGTTCATAGGTCACCTGCGCGCGGCCGCCGACATAGGTCAGGTTCTTCTGGATGCCACGCCGGTCCTGGCACAGCTTCAGGATCGAGCCGAGATATTCGTCGGGGCAATAGATGATCGCCTCGATCCACGGCTCCTCGATCTCGTCGATCTTGGTCGGGTCGGGCATGTCGGCGGGATTGTGCAGCTCGATCTCGCCCGCGCCATAGGTCAGCTGGATCTTGTACACCACCGACGGGGCGGTGGTGATGAGGTCGAGATCATATTCGCGCGTCAACCGCTCCTGAATGATCTCCAGATGGAGCAGCCCCAGGAAGCCGCAGCGGAAGCCGAAGCCGAGCGCCGCGCTGCTTTCCATTTCGAAGGAGAAGCTGGCGTCGTTGAGGCGCAACTTGCTGATCGAGTCGCGCAGCTTGTCGAAGTCGTTGGCATCGACGGGGAACAGGCCGCAGAATACCACTGGCTGGACTTCCTTGAAGCCCGGCAGCGGCTTGGTCGCGCCATTCTTGACCGTGGTGATGGTGTCGCCGACGCGGGTCTGCGCGATTTCCTTGATCTGCGCGGTGATGAAGCCGATCTCGCCCGCCGCCAGTTCGGGCAGTTGCTCGATCTTGGGGCGCATGCAGCCCACCCGGTCGATCAGATGTTCGGTGCCGCCGATCATGAATTTGATCGCCTGGCCCTTCTTGATCACGCCATTGACGACGCGGACGAGGATGACGACGCCGAGATAAGGGTCGTACCAGCTATCGACCAGCATCGCTTCGAGCGGGGCGTTGCGGTCGCCCTTGGGCGGGGGGATTTTCTTGACGATGGCTTCGAGGATTTCGTCGATGCCGATGCCCGACTTGGCGCTCGCCAACACCGCTTCGGACGCATCGAGGCCGATCACGTCCTCGATTTCCTTGCGCACCTTTTCCGGTTCGGCGGCGGGCAGGTCGATCTTGTTGAGGACCGGCACGATCTCATGATCATGCTCGATCGACTGATAGACATTCGCCAGCGTCTGCGCTTCCACGCCCTGCGCCGCGTCCACGACCAGCAACGCACCTTCGCATGCGGCCAGCGAGCGCGAGACTTCATAAGCGAAGTCGACATGCCCCGGCGTGTCCATCAGGTTCAGCTCATAGGTCTGGCCATCCTTGGCGACATAATCCAGGCGCACCGTCTGCGCCTTGATCGTGATACCGCGCTCCTTTTCGATATCCATATTATCAAGGACTTGCGCGCTCATCTCGCGGTCGGTCAGGCCGCCGGTGCGTTGGATGAGACGGTCGGCCAGGGTCGACTTGCCATGGTCGATATGGGCGATGATGGAAAAGTTACGGATATGCGAAAGCTCGGTCATCGCCGCCCGATAGCAGCGATTGCACGCGCTGTCAGTAGGATCACGAGGGGCGGCGTGATGGATGACAAAGAGTGTTACGCCTGCGTACCCATGCTTGGAAGGCCAAGGCGGCTGTGATAGGCTGGTCGCAAAATATCAGGGTCGCCTGCACAGTTTCAAAGCAAGCAACAAACGGGGTTCTGATAATGCGTCTATTGAAAATGCTGACCGCGGCGACGGCCTGCCTTGCCCTGGTCGTCCCGCAAGCCATGGCCAAGGACAAGGGGTCGTCCGGCCGCCAGGCACAAACCAAGAAACAGATGGAAATTCCCCGCTGCACCAAGCGCATCGGCACGGCGGCGATCGTCGAGCCGGACAATCAGTGGTGGCGGGAATTGAGCCTGGGCAGCCCCGAAGCGATCATCAAATTGTTCGTGCAGCAATCGGGCTGTTTCGGCCTGGTCAATCGCGGCCGGTCGATGGCCAGCCGCAATCTGGAACGCGCCATGGCGGATTCCGGCGAGTTGCAGGCTGGGTCGAACCTCGGCCGGGGTCAGGTGAAGGCGGCGGATTATTTCATCCAGCCCGATATCGTCACCACCAACAAGAATAGCGGCGGCAACGCGCTGGGCGGCATGTTGGGCGGGATGCTGGGCGGCCGCATCGGCGGAGCCTTGCTGGGCGGCATTTCGGTCAAGAAAAGCGAGGCCAATGTGATGCTCTCCGTCGTCAACGCGCGCACGACCGAAGAAGAAGTGATGGCAGAGGGCTATTTCCGAAAATCGGACCTCAGCTTCGGCGGCGGTGGTGGCCTCGGCTGGATGGGCGGCCTGGCCGCGGTCGGCGGTGGCGGTTATCAAAATACCGACATCGGCCAGGTCATCGTGCTGGCCTATCTGGACGCCTATACCAAGATGGTGACGCAGATGGGCGGCCTGCCCGAAAACGCCGCGGCCGCCGCGCCCGTCGCGCAGTAACTCGAACGGGTTAGCCGAAAAGGCGGCGCTGGATGAGCCAGCGCCGCCTTTTTCATGCCGGTTGCACGGCGGCTGGCTGGAGCGCACGCCGCCGCTTCCACCAGGCCAATATCGCTTCTCCGGCTGGTCGCTCCACCACGCGGTTGATTAGCGTGCCGAGTGTCAATGCGACCGCGAAGGCGGCGAAGAAGCCGATCCAGGGGCTATAGCCTGCCTTGGCCAGTTCCAGCATGACGACGAAACCGACATGCTGGTGGATCAGGTAGAAGGAATAGCTGATCCCGCCGAGCCAGATGAGCGGGCGGATGCGCAATATGTGCAGCCGCCCCGCGATCAGCGCCGCAAAGGCCGCGAGCAGGACGCAGGCGACGATGGTCACGTCCCATGTCTCCATCGTCGCGACCGACGCCAGCGCCAGCGCGGCATAGGGTGCCTGCTGTCGCCAACTGCGCCGTCCCGCCCAGACGCGGTAGGACAGCATGCCGATGACGAAGAAGGGCAGATAGCGCAGCACCAGCAGCATTATGATCCGCTCCGGCATGTCGGGCCATAAGGCGTAGAGCCAGCGGACGCCCAGCCATAGCAGGAGCAGCGGCTCCAGATGCTTCAAACCCGCGAATTTCCACAGGCCGATCATGCAGGCGTAGAAGGCGATCTCCACCGTCAACGTCCAATAGGCGCCATCCACTTCGGGCAGGAAGGCAAAACCCTGCAACATGGTGAAATTGGCGAGGATCGCGCCGGGTCCGATCAGAAGCTGCGTCGCATGGGCGAGATATTCGATCGACAGCGTCACCAGCATCGCCACCAGATAGGCGGGATAGAGCCGGGCGAAGCGATTGACCACGAAGTCGCCGACCGACCCGATCCGATCGAGCGTGAAGAAGATCGAAAATCCCGAAATGGTGAAGAACAGCAGCACCCGATAATTGCCGCCGGGGAAGCTGAACGGCACATGCGACGCCTGGGGGAAGAGTTCGTGGAAGCGCGTGGAATAATGGAAGATCAACACGCACAACGCGCCTATGCCACGCAGCGCATCCAGTTCCGTTAACCGTGCGCGTTTGGGGGATGATCCAGCCACAGCCCGCTATAGCAACATAGGCGACATAAATCTGGCAAGATCGTGGTTAATTGGTCTGCGAAAACCCGATTTTTGTTGCTGGTCTTTTGCTACATCGCATTGCGTTAAGGCAAATATGCTTAACGGTCATGGGTGGATGGTACACCACCCCCTCGTCATCGACACCATGACGCCAAAAGGGGCAGGCATGGCCAACGCCATACCCGCCCCTGTCGGTCCTTCTTTTCCGTAGCGCGCTATATCAGGCGGCGTCGCCGTCCAGAATCGCCGCGATGGCGCTGGTCACGTCATCCATGTCGGCCATGCCGTCGACGCGCGACACGATCGCGCGCGCTTCATAGATGGGCAGGATGGGTGCGGTCTTCGCGCGATATTCGGCCATGCGCGTGCGCACCGTTTCCTCATTGTCGTCGGGACGGCGCTTGAACTCGTGGCTCTGGCACTTGTCGCATTCGCCCTCGACCTTGGGCAGCTTGAAGACATCATGATAGCCCGCGCCGCAATTGGCACAGGTGAAGCGACCGGTGATCCGTTCGACCAGCGCATCCTCATTGACGTCCAGTTCGATTACATGATCGAGTGAGCGACCGCGTCCATCGAGCAGGACGTCGAGCGAATGGGCCTGCGCTTCGGTGCGCGGATAGCCGTCGAAAATGACGCCGGTATCAGCGGCAAGCGCATCCAGTGCTTCGCCGATGATGCCGGACACGACATCGTCGGGCACGAGCGCACCCGCTTCCATCAAAGCCTTGGCCTGCAGCCCGACGGGCGTGCCCGCCTTGACGGCCGCGCGCAGCATGTCGCCGGTGGACAGTTGCACCATGCCGCGGTCCTCGACCAGGCGACTGGCCTGCGTCCCCTTGCCGGCCCCCGGAGGGCCAAGCAGAATGATGTTCATCGCGCGCATTCTCCCCTATTGTGCGCCCAGCGTCCGGGCCGCGTTTAGCGCAGGCGGCCCTTGAGCTTCGCCTTCTTGATCAGATCGCCATATTGATGGGCGAGCAGGTGGCTCTGAATCTGGGTCACGGTATCGACCGTAACATTGACCACGATCAACAAGCTAGTCCCACCAAGGTAGAAGGGAATTCCCGCCCGGGCGATGGCAAATTCCGGCACCAGACAGATGAACGCCAGATAAGCGGCACCGATCACGGTGATGCGCGTCAGCACATAGTCCAGATAATGTTCGGTATTCTTACCCGGACGGATGCCGGGAATGAAGCCGCCATTGCGCTTGAGATTGTCGGCCGTTTCTTCCGGGTTGAACACCACGGCGGTGTAGAAGAAGCAGAAGAAGACGATGCCCAGGCCATAAAGCCCCATATAGACCGGGCTGCCATGCGACAGATATTGGTTGAGCGTCAGGACGAAATCGCCCCACCGGCTTTCGCCCGCGACCGTCTGGCCCGCAAACTGCGAGATGGTAAGCGGCATCAGCAGCAGCGACGAGGCGAAGATCGGCGGAATAACGCCTGCGGTGTTGACCTTGAGCGGCAAATGGCTGCGGTCCGCCTGCATCAGTCCCTGACGGGTCTGGCGCTTGGGATATTGGATCAGCACCCGGCGCTGCGCCCGCTCCATGAAGCAGATCAGCAGGATGAGGCCAATCGCCATGACCATCACGAGGAAGATGAGCAGGCCCGAAATCGTGCCTTCGCTGCCGGACTTGAACAGGTTGCTCAACGTCACCGGCAACTGGGCGACGATGCCCGCCATGATGATGAGCGACACGCCGTTGCCGATGCCGCGCGAGGTGATCTGCTCGCCCAGCCACATCAGGAACATGGTGCCGCCGATCAGCGACACGACCGCCGACACGCGGAACACCATGCCGGGATCGACCACGGCCGCGCCCTGCGTCTCATAGCCGACCGCCGCGAAATAGCCCTGCACCGCAGCCAGGAACACCGTGCCGTAGCGGGTATATTGGTTGAGCCGCTTGCGGCCGCTTTCGCCTTCCTTCTTGATCGCCGCCAGCTTCGGCGAGAGCGAGGACGCGAGCTGCACCACGATCGACGCCGTGATGTAGGGCATGATGCCGAGCGCAATCAGGCTCGCACGCTCCAGCGCACCGCCCGAAAAGGTGTTGAAGATGTCGAGAACGCCGCCGCGCGTATTCTGCACCGCGCCGGCCAAAGCCGTCGGATCGATGCCGGGCATCGGCACGAAGCTGAGGAATCGGAACACGATCAATGCGCCGAGCGTAAACCACAAGCGCTTCTTGAGGTCGGTGGCCTTGCTGAATTTCGCGAGGCTCAGATTGGATGCGAGCTGGTCGGCTCTCGATGCCATGGTGGCTGCCCTTCAAATCACTCTTGCCGAGGCATCAAGCCCCGGTGCGGAATCGCTCATCCCTTAGCGGGACGGGTTCAACGTGTCGAACGGGGAGTTGCCATACCAAGTGGCAAAGACAGTCCCCCGATACGCATGACCCCGCCAACCCATATCGGGCAGCGGGGCCGTGCTTGCAAGTCTGAGACTGCGGCTTACGCCTTCCGGGCAGCCTTGGCAGCGGCCAGCGCCGTGCCCTTCTTGGCCTTCGCCTTGTCGGCGGCCGCGACGACTTCGATCACTTCGACCTTGCCACCGGCCTTTTCAACGGCTTCCAACGCACCCTTCGATGCGCCGGAGACGAGGAAGCTGACCTTGGCGGTCAGTTCGCCCTTGGCGAGCAGACGGACGCCATCCTTGCCACCACGGGCAAGCGCAGCGGCCTTGAGCGCGGCATGGTCGATGGTCGCGTTGGCGTCCAGCTTGCCAGCGTCGATCGCCTTCTGCACCGCGCCCAGGTTCACGATCGCGAAATCGCTGGCGAAGATGTTGTTGAAGCCGCGCTTAGGGATGCGCATGTGGAGCGGCATCTGGCCGCCTTCGAAGCCGTTGATGGCAACGCCCGAACGCGCCTTGGCGCCCTTCTGGCCACGGCCAGCGGTCTTTCCCTTGCCCGACCCGATGCCGCGTCCGACGCGCATACGGCCCTTGCGGGCGCCATCATTATCACGGATGTCATTGAGTTTCATATCGTGCACTCGCTTTCGCTTTGTTCGCGCTGTCCCCAGTGGGAACCTGAAGAGGCCGGGCCGATAGCCCGACCGTCAAAAAAACGAAAGAGGGGTTTCCCCCTCTCCCGCATCATTTCATCGGATCGAAGGGCTTAGCCCTCGACCACTTGCACCATATGGGGCAGCTTCTTGATGGCACCGCGGACTTCCGCCGTGTCTTCCAGTTCCACCACGCGATGCATCTTGCCAAGGCCCAGACCGATCAGAATCTTCTTCTGGTCGGCGGGGCGACGGATCGGCGAACCGATCTGCTTGATCTTGATTGTTGCCATGTCGCTTACTCCACAATCGCTTCGGCGTCAGCCTGCGCAACCTCGACCGAGGCTCCACCGCGATGCAGAAGGTCGGCGACCTTCTTGCCGCGACGCTGCGCCACCGACTTGGGGCTCGTCTGTTCGCCCAGCGCCGCGAAGGTCGCCCGGATCATGTTATAAGGGTTCGACGTGCCGTTCGACTTGGTCACGACGTCTGCGACGCCGAGGCTTTCGAACACGGCGCGCATCGGGCCACCGGCGATGATACCCGTACCGGCAGGCGCCGAACGCAGCGTCACCTTGCCCGCACCGAAATGGCCAAGGCCATCATGATGCAGCGTGCGGCCTTCCTTCAGCGGAACGCGAACCATTGCCTTCTTGGCAGCAGCGGTCGCTTTGCTGATGGCTTCAGGCACTTCGCGCGCCTTGCCATGGCCGAAACCGGCCCGGCCCTTGCCGTCGCCGACCACAACCAGCGCCGCAAAGCCGAAGCGCTTGCCGCCCTTGACCGTCTTGCTGACGCGATTGATGTGGACCAGCTTCTCGATCAGTTCTTCGCCCTGATCTTCATCACGGTTACCGCCGCGACGATCGTCACGACGACCACGGCCACCGCCGCGATCGCTACGGTTGCGGTCGCCGCCGCCACGATTGCCACGACCACGGCCGGGACCACGATTTTCGGTGACTTCCTGAGGCGTCGCTTCAGGAGCCAAGACGGCTGCGGGCTGATTGCCTTCGCCGGTGGTGTTTTCGTCAGCCATGATCAGAACTCCAGCCCGCCCTCACGGGCGGCATCGGCCAGCGCTTTCACGCGGCCATGGAACAGGAAGCCACCACGGTCGAACACGACGCGGGTGACACCGGCAGCGGTCGCCGCAGCGGCGACGCGCTTGCCGACATCGGCAGCGGCTTGCGAGGTAGCGCCGGTCTTGCCGCGCACGTCCTTGTCCAGGGTCGATGCCGCAGCGACGGTCGTGCCGGCAGCGTCATCGATGATCTGGGCGTAGATGTGACGACCCGAACGGTGGATGCTCAGGCGCGGGCGGGTGCCCGAAACAGCCTTAAGAGCGGTGCGAACACGGCGACGACGCCGCGCGAAGAGGGAAAGCTTTGCCATCTTACTTCTTCTTCCCTTCCTTGCGGAAGATGAACTCGCCGGCATATTTGATGCCCTTGCCCTTATAAGGCTCAGGCTTGCGCCAGCGACGGATTTCGGCGGCAACCTGGCCGACCTGCTGCTTGTCCATGCCGCTGATCTCGACCGTGGTATTATCCGGGGTCTTGATCTCGATCCCGTCGGGGATCGCAAAATCGACGTCATGGCTGTAGCCAAGCTGCAGCTTCAGGTTCTTGCCCTGTGAGTTCGCGCGGTAGCCAACGCCGGTGATGAGCAGCTTCTTGGTGAAGCCTTCCGTCACGCCGGTGACCAGGTTCTGGATCAGCGTGCGCTGCATGCCCCAGAATGCCCGTGCAGCCTTGGTCTTGTTGGCCGGCTGAACGAGAATGCCTTCGCCTTCCAGCGTGTAGCTGATCTCGTCGCGCAGCGGCATGGCCAGGGTGCCCTTGGGCCCCTTGACCGAGAGCTGCCCGCCCTCGATGGTCGCCGTCACCCCATTGGGGATCGCGACCGGCTTTTTACCGATGCGGCTCATTAGAACACCTCCGCCAGCACTTCGCCGCCGACATTCTGATCGCGCGCTTCCGCGTCGGACAGAACACCCTTGGGCGTCGAGACGATCGTGATACCAAGACCGTTGCGGATAACCGGCAGTTCTTTCGAACCCGAATAGACGCGGCGGCCAGGCTTGGACACGCGGGCGACATGCTTGATAGCAGGCTGCCCTTCGAAATATTTCAGCTCGATGCGCAGGCCAGGGTGCTTGCCGAGATCTTCCTCGGAATAGCCGCGAATATAGCCTTCGCGCTGGAGCACGTCGAGGACGCGGGCGCGCAGCTTGGACGCTGGGGACATAACGCTGTCCTTCTTCGCCTGCTGCCCGTTGCGGATGCGGGTGAGCATATCACCCAGGGGATCGGTCAATGCCATGAGATGATATCCTTACCAGCTCGACTTGGTGACGCCGGGGATCAGGCCCTTATTGGCCAGATCGCGCAGCTGAATACGGCAGAGCCGGAATTTGCGGTAATAAGCGCGCGGGCGCCCCGTCAGTTCGCAGCGGTTACGCACGCGGGTCGGGTTGCCGTTGCGAGGAATTTCCGCCATCTTCAGACGAGCGATCAGACGATCGCTGTCATCGGCCGCGTTGTCATTCGCGATCGCCTTGAGCTTTGCATATCGGCCGGCATATTTCTTAACCAGCTTCTTGCGACGCTCATTCTTGTTGATCGAACTCAGTTTCGCCATGACTTAAGTTCTCTTCCTTAGCTTTAGCGTTGGGAGAGAAGCGGGACCTTATTCAGGCCGCCTGCTTCTCTTCGAGCGGGAAGGGGAAGCCGAAGAGGCGCAGCAATTCGCGCGCTTCATCGTCCGTCTTCGCCGTGGTGGTCACAATGATGTCCATGCCGCGCACCTTGTCGACACGGTCATAGCTGATCTCTGGGAAGATGATCTGCTCCTTGATACCGAAGGCATAATTGCCACGGCCATCGAAGCTCTTCGGATTGAGACCACGAAAATCGCGGACGCGGGGCAGGGCCACGTTGATCATGCGGTCCAGGAATTCATACATGCGCTCGCGGCGCAGCGTGACCTTGGCACCGATGGGCATGCCTTCACGCAGCTTGAACTGCGCGATCGACTTCTTCGCCTTGGTGATAACCGGCTTCTGGCCAGCGATCAGTTCCATTTCCTCGGCGGCCTGCGTGACCTTCTTCTTGTCCTGGGTCGCTTCGCCCACGCCCATGTTGAGCGTGATCTTGTCGATCTTGGGGACTTCCATGACGTTCTTGTAACCGAATTTCTCGGTCATCGCCTTGGCGATCTCGGCGTCATACAGCGCTTTGGAGCGCGGGATGTACTTATCGGCCATTACAGCACCTCACCGGACTTGACGGCGACACGGACCTTCTTGCCGTCGCGATCCTCGAAACGAACGCGGGTCGGCTTGCCATCCTTGTCGGCGACCGCCACGTTCGAAATGTGGAGCGGCGCGGGCTTGCGCTCGATGCCACCCTGCGGGTTCGACTGGTCGGGCTTGCGATGCTTCGCATGCACGTTGATGCCTTCAACAAGAACCTTGTCGGCCTTGGGCATCACTTGCAGGACAGCGCCGGTACGGCCCTTGTCCTTGCCAGCCAGGACGACGATCTTGTCGCCCTTCTTGATCTTGGCAGCGCTCATTACAGCACCTCAGGAGCGAGCGAGATGATCTTCATGTGCTTCTTGGCGCGCAGTTCGCGAACGACCGGGCCAAAGATACGGGTGCCGATCGGCTCCTCGTTCTTGTTGATAAGCACAGCGGCGTTGCCGTCGAAGCGAATCACGCTGCCATCAGCGCGACGCACGTCCTTGGCGGTACGCACGATGACGGCACGATGCACGTCACCCTTCTTCACCTTGCCGCGAGGCGCTGCTTCCTTGATCGAGACGACGATGATGTCGCCTACGCTCGCGAAGCGACGCTTCGAGCCGCCCAGCACCTTGATGCACTGGACGCGCTTGGCGCCGCTGTTGTCAGCGACGTCAAGATTGGATTGCATCTGGATCATGGATCCGGTTCCTTCTTATTTGGCCTACCGGGACGCTCCAGAAAGGTCTGGCCCAGCGGTTCCGAATTTCGTGCCAAGACTCTGTCGGGTCCTACGCGAAGCGCGGGCCTGTAACCCCTTCTGATCGAAAAGGCCAGCCCCGCGTCGCAATAAGACCCAAAGAATCAGTGAGCCTACCCTAAAAGTCCGGGTTTCCGCCTTTAGGCGGCAACCTCCGGCGACTTGTGGGTGTCCACGCGCTCGATGACCTTCCAGGTCTTGAGCTTGGAAATCGGGGCGGTTTCCTCAATGCGGACCGTCTCGCCTTCCTTGTAGACATTGCCCTCGTCATGGGCGTGATATTTCTTCGAACGGCGGATGATCTTGCCGTAGAGCGCATGCTTAACCTTGCGCTCTACACGAACCACCACCGTCTTGTCGGTCTTGTCGGAAACCACCGTTCCCGTCAGCACGCGCTTGGGCATCGTGTGTTTCCTTTACTTCGCGGTCGCAGCCGAGCTGTTACGCTCGGTCTGCAAAGTTTTGATCTGCGCGATCGACCGGCGGACTTCCTTGACGCGGCTGGGCTTTTCCAGCTGGTTGGTGGCCGCCTGGAAACGCAGATTGAACTGCTCGCGCTTCAGGTTGTTGAGTTCGGTCGACAGTTCGTCGTCCGTCTTGGTCTTAAGGTCAGCAACGTTCGCCATGGCTTAACCCTCCAGGTGCGAGGTGTCGCCGAGGCGGGCAACGACCTTGGTCTTGATGGGCAGCTTCATCGCGGCGCGCGAGAAGGCCTCTGCTGCGAGCGGACCGGGTACGCCGTCCAGTTCGAACAGGATGCGACCCGGCTTGACGCGGGCGGCCCAATATTCGACCGAACCCTTGCCCTTGCCCTGTCGGACTTCGGCCGGCTTCTTCGACACGGGCACGTCGGGGAACACGCGGATCCACAAACGGCCCTGACGGCGGATGTGACGCGTGATCGCGCGGCGAGCCGCTTCGATCTGGCGCGCGGTGATCCGCTCAGGCTCCATGGCCTTGAGACCATAGGAACCGAAGTTCAGAGCGGAACCGCCCTTGGCATCGCCCTTGATCCGGCCCTTGAAGGTCTTGCGGAACTTCATTTTCTTCGGTTGCAGCATGACGCTATACCTACCTTATGTTCAGCGCGCCGGACGCACACCGGAGGTCTGAGCCTCCAGCATGAGCCGGTCGGTGGCCATCGGATCATGGCCCAGAATCTCACCCTTGAAGATCCAGACCTTGATGCCGCACACGCCATAGGCGGTGTGCGCCGTGGCTTCGGCATAGTCGACGTTCGCGCGCAGCGTGTGCAGCGGAACGCGACCTTCGCGATACCATTCGACGCGCGCGATTTCTGCGCCGCCCAGACGGCCGCCGCAGGTGATCTTGATGCCTTCGGCACCCAGACGCAGCGCCGACTGCACAGCCCGCTTCATCGCGCGGCGGAACGCCACGCGGCGTTCGAGCTGGTCAGCGATACCCTGTGCGACGAGCTTGGAATCGACTTCCGGCTTGCGGATTTCGACGATGTTCAACGACACGTCGGACGTGGTCAGCGCGCTCAGCTTCTTGCGCAGCTTTTCGATGTCCGCGCCCTTCTTGCCGATGATGACACCGGGACGGGCAGCATAGACCGACACGCGGCACAGCTTGGCAGGGCGTTCGATGACGACCTTCGAAATCGCGGCCTGCGGCAGCGACTTCATGATGAACTGGCGGATCTTGAGATCTTCCAGCAGCAGGCGGCCATAGTCCGCGCCTTCGGCGTACCAGCGGCTGTCCCAGGTGCGGTTGATCTGAAGACGCAGACCGATCGGATTGCTCTTGTGACCCATGTGCTTACGCCTCCGCTTCTTCGCCAGCTTCACGCACGACGATGCGCACGCGGCTGTAGGGCTTGAGGATCCGGGTCGACTTGCCACGGCCACGCGCATGGAAGCGCTTGAGCGTGAACGCCTTGCCTACCGATGCTTCGGCCACGACCAGAGCGTCGACGTCCAGATTATGGTTGTTTTCCGCGTTGGCGATGGCCGAAGCCAGCACCTTGCGCACGTCCACTGCCATCGCCTTCTTGGAGAAAGCCAAGATGTTCAGCGCGTCCTCGACCTTGTGGCCGCGGATGAGCGTGGCAACCAGGTTCAGCTTCTGGGCCGAACCACGGATCTGCGTGCCGACGGCCAGAGCCTCATTGTCGGCGACGCGACGGGGAGCCTTTTCCTTGCTCATTAGCGCTTGCCCTTCTTGTCGGCAGCGTGGCCGGGGAAGAAGCGGGTCGGGGCGAATTCGCCCAGCTTATGACCCACCATATCCTCGTTCACGGACACCGGAACATGCTTGCGGCCGTTATAGACGCTGAACGTCAGGCCAACGAACTGGGGCAGGATGGTGGAACGACGCGACCAAGTCTTGATCGGCGCACGGCCACCGGCTTCCTGCGCGGTTTCTGCCTTCTTCAGAAGGCTGAGGTCCACGAACGGACCTTTCCAGACGGAACGAGCCATCGCGGATTACCTCTTCTTCTTGGCGTGACGCGACCGGATGATCATCTTGTCGGTCGACTTGTTGTTACGGGTGCGGGCACCCTTGGTCGGCTTGCCCCAAGGCGTAACCGGATGACGGCCGCCCGAGGTCCGGCCTTCACCACCACCATGAGGGTGATCGACCGGGTTCTTGGCGACACCGCGCGTCAGCGGGCGGATGCCCTTCCAACGGTTGCGGCCTGCCTTAGCGAGATTGGTGTTGCCATTGTCGGGGTTGCTGACGGCGCCGATGGTGCCCATGCAATCCGAACGGATGTAACGCTGCTCACCCGAAGACAAGCGGATCATCACCATGCCACGATCACGACCAACGAGCTGGGCATAGGTGCCCGCCGAACGGCAGAGCTGTGCGCCCTTGCCCGGCTTCATCTCGATATTGTGGATGATCGTGCCGACCGGCATCTGACCCAGTTCCATCGCGTTGCCCGGCTTCACGTCGGTCTTCTTGCCCGCGATGACCTTGTCACCAGGAGCGAGGCGCTGCGGCGCGATGATATAAGCCTGCGTACCGTCGGGATAGTTGACCAGAGCGATGAACGCGGTGCGGTTGGGGTCATATTCCAGACGCTCGACCGTACCTTCGACATCCCACAAGCGACGCTTGAAATCGATGATACGATAGCGCTGCTTGTGACCGCCGCCGATACCGCGCGAGGTCACATGACCCTTGTTGTTGCGGCCACCGGTCTTGCGCTTGCCTTCGGTCAGCGCCTTGACGGGCTTGCCCTTGTGCAGGCTGGACTTGTCGACCAGAATGAGGCCGCGCTGGGCGGGGCTCGTCGGGTTATAATGCTTCAGCGCCATAGTTAGCGCACTCCCTCGGTGATGTCGATCGACTGGCCTTCGGCCAGGCGGACGATCGCCTTCTTGACGTCGGAGCGGGTGTAGGGCTTGCCCTTCCACTTCTTGGTCTTGCCCTTCGTCACGAGCGTATTCACGCTCTTGACGTCGACACCCCAGATCGCTTCGACAGCGGCCTTGATCTCAGGCTTGGAGGCATCGCCCGCCACCTTGAAGACCACAGCGTTGAATTCGCTGAGAAGAGTCGACTTCTCAGTGATGTGCGGGGCGACAACCACGTCATAATGACGGTTGTCGACCGTTGCGGCTTGCTTTTTAGCCATTGAAACGGGCCTCCAGCTTTTCGACCGCGGCGCGGGTGAGCACCAGCGAGTCGGCTTTCAGGATGTCGTAGACATTGGCACCGACGGCCGGCAGCAAGTCCACGCCGATGATGTTGGCCGACGCCTTGGCGAAGCTGATGTTGACCGCGTCGCCGTCGATGAACAGCACCTTGGTCAGGTTCAGCTTGGCAAGATTGGCGACCAGCGCCTTGGTCTTACCTTCGGCGACGTCGAGGCTGTCGATGATGAACAGCGAACCGTCCTTCACCTTCGACGAGAGCGCCATCTTCAGGCCCAGCGCGCGAACCTTCTTGTTCAGCGAGGGATTGAAGTCACGAACGCGGGCACCGTGGGCTTTACCACCACCGATGAACACAGGCGCGCGGCGATCGCCGTGACGAGCCGTACCGCCGCCCTTCTGGCGACCGAACTTCTTACCCGTGCGGGCAACATCGCTACGCTCGCGGGTGCCACGGGCCGTACCGCGACGCTTTTCGAGCTGCCAGGTGACGACACGGTGCAGGATGTCGGCGCGGGGCTCGACACCGAATACGGCATCGTTCAGCTCCAGATCGCCAGCTTCCGCTGCGTCGAGGGTCTGTACCTTGACCTTCATGGTTTAGCCCTCCTGGCCTTCGGTCGCTTCCACTGCCGCGACTTCTTCAGCCGGGGTATCAGCGGGAGCGCTGTCGTTGCTGTTGTCAGCCTTTTTCAGGCTGGCGGGATAGGGAACGTCGGCCGGACGGGGCACCTTGACGGCATCCTTGACGGTCAGCCAGGTGCCCTTGGCACCAGGCACGCTGCCCTTGACGAACAGCAGACCGCGCTCGACGTCCGTGCGGACGATTTCGAGGTTCTGCTGCGTGCGTTCACGATCACCCATATGACCGGCCATCTTCTTGTTCTTGAAGACGCGGCCTGGATCCTGACGGTTACCCGTCGAACCATGGGCACGGTGACTGATCGACACGCCGTGGGTGGCGCGCATACCGCCGAAGCCCCAACGCTTCATGGCGCCGGCAAAGCCCTTACCCTGGGTGTGACCCGACACATCGACGAGCTGGCCGTCGATGAAATGATCCGCGGCGATTTCCACGCCGACATCGAGGAGTGCATCCTCGGCGACACGGAATTCTACCAGACGCGCCTTCGGCTCCACTTCCGCCTTGGCGAAGTGACCGCGCTGCGGCTTGGCGACATTCTTAACCTTCGCTACGCCGGCACCCAGCTGCACGGCAATATAGCCGTCGCTGTCCACATCCTTGCGAGCCACGACCTGGTTGCCTTCAAGGGCCAGAACCGTAACCGGCACGTGACGCCCGTCCTCTTGGAACAGGCGGGTCATCCCGACTTTCTTAGCGATCACGCCAGTGCGCATGATCCATACTCCCAATAGAGGCCCGCCTAAGCCTTAAAAGAAACTGACGCCGGCGGGCGTATCCAACGAAAAAAACCGCTCGGGATCATTCCCTAGCGGCCAACCCAAATATGCAGATCACCCCGTCCGGGTTGGATGCCAACCCCTCTCGGGACCAGCGACGGGGGACCAGAACCACAGACTTGCCAGTTGCCCGGCGCTGTGCGGTATCCCTTGTGTCGTGTGAGCTTCCGGTTTCCCGGAATACCCGATACCCTGCCGACTTGTTACAGAAGGCAGGGACTTGCTCGCCTTAGGCCAGCTTGATTTCTACGTTCACGCCGGCAGCCAGGTCCAGCTTCATCAGCGCGTCGACCGTCTGCGGCGTCGGCTGCACAATGTCAAGCATACGCTTGTAGGTGCGAACCTCAAACTGCTCGCGCGACTTCTTGTCGATGTGCGGACCACGGTTGACCGTGAACTTTTCGATGCGCGTCGGAAGGGGAATGGGACCGCGGATGAGAGCGCCAGTGCGGCGTGCGGTGTCGGCGATGTCGCCGGTCGCCTGATCAAGCACGCGATGATCGAACGCCTTAAGGCGAATGCGGATGTTGCTGTCCATATTCCTGTACCGATGCGAAAGAGCCAAAAAACAACCGCCTCTTAATCTGTCCTTCTAGCTCGCAAGAGCCGGAGAAAGACGATCCGAGGCGGTAAAAATCCGAGCGGCGCGAATCAGGCGATTCGCGCCGCTGCGGTGCCTATATTACTTCGAGATCGTGCCGACAACCCCTGCGCCGACGGTACGACCGCCTTCACGGATGGCAAAGCGCAGACCTGGGTCCATCGCGATGGGCGCGATCAGCTTGACGCCGAGCTTCACGTTGTCGCCAGGCATGACCATTTCCGTGCCCTCAGGCAGGATGACTTCGCCGGTGACGTCCGTGGTGCGGAAGTAGAACTGCGGGCGATAGTTGGCGAAGAACGGCGTGTGACGGCCACCCTCTTCCTTCGACAGCACGTACACTTCAGCGTCAAACTCGGTGTGCGGCATGACCGAACCGGGCTTGGCCAGAACCTGGCCACGCTCGACGTCTTCACGACCAACGCCACGAACCAGTGCGCCGATATTGTCGCCTGCACGACCTTCGTCGAGCAGCTTGCGGAACATTTCAACGCCCGTGACCGTGGTCTTGCGGGTGTCGCGGATGCCGACGATTTCGACTTCTTCGCCAACCTTGACGATGCCGGTTTCGACGCGACCGGTGACGACGGTGCCGCGACCCGAGATCGAGAACACGTCTTCGATCGGCATCAGGAAGGGCTTGTCGATCGGACGCTCAGGCTGCGGGATCCAGCTGTCAACGGCAGCCATCAGCTTCAGCACGGCGTCATGGCCGATTTCGGGGGTCTTGTCCTGCAGCGCGGCAACAGCCGAACCGGGGATGACGGGGATGTTGTCGCCGTCGAAATCATAGCTGCTCAGCAGCTCGCGGATTTCCAGCTCGACCAGTTCCAGAATTTCGGCGTCGTCAACGAGATCGACCTTGTTCATGAACACGACGAGCTGAGGAACACCGACCTGCTTGGCGAGCAGGATGTGCTCACGGGTCTGCGGCATCGGGCCGTCGGTGGCCGACACGACCAGGATCGCGCCGTCCATCTGCGCCGCACCGGTGATCATGTTCTTCACATAGTCAGCGTGACCGGGGCAGTCGACGTGCGCATAGTGGCGCGCTTCGGTTTCATATTCGACGTGCGCGGTCGAAATGGTGATGCCGCGCTCGCGCTCTTCGGGCGCCTTGTCGATGTTGTCGTAGCTGGTGAACGTGGCGCCGCCGGTTTCGGCCAGCACCTTGGTGATCGCTGCGGTCAGCGAGGTCTTGCCATGGTCGACGTGACCGATGGTGCCGATGTTGCAGTGCGGCTTATTCCGCTCAAACTTAGCCTTAGCCATTTTATCCTACCTTCTAATCAAAATCAGCTTGGGTCTGACCGCTCGGCCGCGCCTCGCGAAGGCGCGTCCATAGCAGCAAATTTGCAGATTACCAGCCCCTAACCGAGCCGCTTGCACGGCTCGGCCGGGGAAATTCATCAGGCCATCTTCGCCTTGACTTCGTCCGCGACATTCTGCGGCACTTCATCATAGTGCGAGAAGGTCATCGAATAGTTCGCACGCCCCTGGGTGAACGAACGCAGCGAGTTCACATAGCCGAACATGTTGGCCAGCGGGACCATCGCTTCGACGACCTGTGCATTACCACGGGTGTCGGTGCCCTGGATCTGGCCACGGCGGCTGTTCATGTCGCCGATCACGTCGCCCAGATATTCTTCGGGGCTGACGACTTCGACCTTCATGATCGGTTCGAGCAGCGTGATGCCCGACTTCTGCGCGACTTCACGCATCGCTGCGCGACCAGTGATTTCGAACGCCAGAGCCGACGAGTCGACGTCATGATAGGCGCCGTCATACAGGTTGATCTCGAAATCGATGATCGGGAAGCCGATGAGCGAGCCGGTAGCGGCCGTTTCGCGCATGCCCTTTTCGATCGCCGGGATATATTCCTTGGGAATATTACCGCCCTTGATCTCATCCTTGAAGATGATGCCCGCACCGCGCTCGCCCGGCGTGACCTTCACCTTGATGCGGCCGAACTGGCCGGTGCCGCCCGACTGCTTCTTATGGGTATAGTCGACGTCGACGGCCTTCTTGAGATATTCGCGATAGGCCACCTGCGGCGCACCGACATTCGCCTCGACCTTGAACTCACGCTTCATGCGATCGACCAGGATTTCGAGGTGAAGCTCGCCCATGCCCTTGATGATGGTCTGGCCCGATTCGTGATCGGTCGAAACGCGGAAGGACGGATCCTCGGCGGCCAGGCGGTTGAGCGCGACGCCCATCTTTTCCTGGTCGGCCTTGGTCTTGGGTTCCACCGACAATTCGATGACCGGCTCAGGGAATTCCATCCGCTCCAAGATGATCGGCTGGCGCTCGGCGCACAGCGTATCCCCGGTGGTGGTTTCCTTCATGCCGGCCAGCGCAACGATGTCGCCGGCATAGGCTGCATCGATATCTTCACGGCTGTTGGCATGCATCAATAGCATGCGGCCGATCTTTTCCTTCTTGTCCTTGACCGAGTTCAGATAGGTGCCCTTGGTCAGGGTGCCGGAATAGACGCGCAGGAAGGTGAGCGAGCCGACGAACGGATCGTTCATGATCTTGAACGCCAGGCCAGCGAACGGCGCATCATCTGCGGTCGCACGGCTGTCGGGCTGGTCGTTGTCGGGGTTGATGCCCTGTACGTCTTCGATGTCGAGCGGCGAAGGCAGATAGTCGACAACCGCGTCGAGCAGGGGCTGAACGCCCTTGTTCTTGAACGCCGAACCACACAGCACGGGGACGAACGACTGGGCCAGCGTGCCCTTGCGGATCAGCTTCTTGAGCGTCGCAACGTCGGGCAGATTGCCTTCGAGATAGGCTTCCATCGCCTCGTCGTCCTGCTCGACGGCCAGTTCGATCAGCTTTTCGCGATATTCGGCAGCCTTGTCGGCGAGGTCGTCGGGAATTTCCTCATAGGAGAATTCAGCGCCGAGATTCTCATCCTTCCAGATGATCGCACGGTTTTCGACCAGATCGACCAGACCCTTGAACTCGCTCTCCGCACCGATGGGGAGATACAGAACGGCGGGGATGGCACCCAGGCGATCGATGATCGTCTGCACGCAATAATAGAAATTGGCGCCGGTACGGTCGAGCTTGTTGATGAAGCACATCCGCGGAACCTTATACTTGTCCGCCTGACGCCACACCGTTTCCGACTGCGGCTCAACGCCCGCAACGCCGTCGAACGCGGCGACCGCGCCATCGAGCACGCGCAGCGAACGCTCGACTTCGATGGTGAAGTCGACGTGGCCGGGGGTGTCGATGATGTTCAGGCGGTGGTCGTTCCAGATGCAGGTGGTCGCAGCCGACGTGATGGTGATACCACGCTCCTGCTCCTGTTCCATCCAGTCCATCGTGGCGGCGCCGTCATGGACTTCGCCGATCTTGTAGGACTTGCCGGTGTAGTAAAGGATACGCTCGGTCGTCGTGGTTTTGCCGGCGTCAATATGCGCCATGATACCAAAATTACGATAGCGTTCGAGCGGATGGCTGCGGGCCATGATGCTTCTCCGTTGCCGGCGCACCGGCGGTTGGGGATTCGAGTTCTTGGGTGGCCCCTAAACCAATCCGTCCGCCATGGGTAGAGACCCCTGACGAACGGACCAATTTTTGAAACCGGACAGCGAAGCGGACATTGGAAACGCCCGCCTGCCTTTTACCAGTAGCGGTATGTTACCAGCGATAGTGCGAGAAGGCACGGTTGGCTTCTGCCATCCGGTGCGTATCTTCGCGCTTCTTGACGGCATTGCCGCGATTGTTGGCGGCGTCCATCAGCTCACCCGACAGGCGCGCGGCCATCGTGGTTTCGCTGCGGTTGCGCGCGGCGGTGATCAGCCAACGGATGGCCAACGCCTGCGAGCGTTCGGGACGCACTTCGACGGGAACCTGATAGGTCGCACCGCCAACGCGGCGGCTGCGAACTTCGATGCCCGGCTTGATGTTGTTCAGCGCGTCATGGAACATGCCGATCGGGTCCTTCTTGGCGCGGGTCTCGACAGTTTCGAGAGCGCCATAGACGATGGACTCAGCAACGGCTTTCTTACCGTCCTGCATGATCGAGTTCATGAACTTGGACAGCACGATATCGCCATATTTGGGATCGGGCAGGATGATGCGCTTTTCGGGGCGACGACGACGTGACATATTCTTGGTCTCCCCTTACTTCGGACGCTTCGCGCCGTACTTCGAACGGCTCTGCTTACGATCCTTGACGCCCTGGGTATCCAGAACGCCGCGAAGAACGTGATAGCGCACGCCGGGAAGATCGCGGACACGACCGCCACGGATCAGAACAACGCTATGTTCCTGAAGGTTATGGCCTTCACCGGGGATGTAGGTGATGACTTCGCGCTGGTTGACCAGACGCACCTTCGCCACCTTGCGGAGCGCCGAGTTCGGCTTCTTCGGAGTCGTCGTGTAGACGCGGGTGCAAACGCCACGCTTTTGCGGGTTCGCATCCATGGCAGGGACCTTGGACTTGGCCTTCTGCGGTTCGCGGCCCTTGCGGACCAGCTGGTTGATTGTTGGCATGAAGCCCTTCACCTTTTTCAGTTACTTTACCGTGGCATCCCCGTGTTGCGAGCCGCTTGGAAAACAGACGTCATCCAAACAGCAAAGGCCCCGGTGGGCATAAAACCCCCCTGGAGCCGCAAGAGCACCCGGCAATGTTCAGCTCTAATAGCACCCAGCAATGGCGAGAAAAGACGAGTCTCGACGCGACAGGTCGCTGGGCAGCCGGGCCTATAGCCCTGCGCGGGCAAAGGGTCAAGCGTCGCGACAGGGCGGCGCTACACCCGTGATTTTCCGTGCCTCGCGCCGACGTGGTTAGGGTTTTGATAACCCTGTCGCGCCTATTTTTCGGGCCAACCACCAATATGGTGTTTCTATGGACAAAATGTGACGGACATCTCCCCCTATACCGGTGAATTTTGCGACCCTGCCCGCGAACGCCTCTTTCAGGAAGGGCGCTTGCGCGAATCGCGCGGGCACGCCCAGATTCTGTTCGCGCTATCGGCCGTCCTCAATACTCTGTTCCTGATGAGCGACTGGCGCTTTGCCGGAACCGATCATTTCTGGGTTGCGGTGCCAGCGCGCATCGTCGTCATCCTCTGGTCACTGGCCTGCCTGTCGGTCAGCCATCGCATGACCAGTTTCCGCGCGGTCGAACGCATCTGCTTTGCCTGGCAGGCGGTCATCGCCGTCGGTGTCGCCTTCCTCGTTAGTTCGCGTAGCGACATCGCCGTCTTCGTGCTGGTGATGCTTCCGCTGGTCTTCTACCTCGTCGTGCCGACCAGCTTTCGCGGCAATGTCGGTGGCGGACTGGCCTGCGGCATCGCGCTGTTGATCGGCTATCTCGCGCCCGCCCCGCTGTCGGCCACCGTGCCTGGCATGATCCTGGCGATGGTGATGCTGCATTTCGGCATGTGGATCGCGATCGCGCGCGGCAATCGGCTCCAGCGCAAGGAATGGAAGGCCGGTCTCGCCGCGCGCGAAGCCCAGGCTGCGCTCGCCAACAGCCGGGATACGCTGGAACATATGTTCATGGCCGTCCCCCTGCCGCTGCTGGTGACACGCTATGACGGCAGCATCGTGCGGATCAACCGCGCCGCGCTGGAAGCGCATGCGGCTGGTGGCCCCGTGTCGCTGACCAATGTCGAGCAAACCTATGTCGACTTGCCGGTGCGCGACGATCTGTTCGCCCGGCTGCGACAGGGGGAGGCGATCGATAATTTCGAATGCCGTCTGCGCCGTGGTGATGGTGCCATTCGCAATGCTTTGCTGTCGTCCCGGCCCATCGTGATCGACGATGAAGCCTGCTTCATGACCAGCGTGGTCGACATCACCGAACGCAAGGAAATCGAACAGAATCTGGAACGGCTGGCGATGTCGGATGCGCTGACGGGCCTGGCAAACCGCGCGCATTTCATGGCAGCGGTGACGCAGGCGACCGCTGCGCCGACCAAGCGGGCGCAACTGGCCGTGCTGTTGATCGACCTGGACGAGTTCAAGCGCGTCAATGATACGGCCGGTCATGACGCTGGCGATGCCCTGCTGTGCGCCGTGGCCGGACGCTTGCGGCATGCGCTGCGCCCCGGCGATCTGGTGGCGCGCATGGGCGGGGATGAATTTGCCGTGCTGCTGACCCGCCTGCCCGACGCCGAGTCGGTGCAGCCGATATTGCGGCGTATCACCGAGCATCTTCATGCCCCGCTCAGCTATCGTGGGCGGCCGATGGAATGCCGGGTGAGCATCGGCGTCGCGCTGTTCCCCGACCATGGCGACGATGTCACCGCCCTGGTCAAACATGCCGACATCGCGCTCTATCATGCCAAGAATAGCGGGCGGGGCCGCGCAACCCTGTTCGGTCCTGAATTGCTGGAAAGCTGGGAGCGTGAGGCCGCGATGCTGGACCGGGCACGCCATATCCTGGCGCATGAACGGCCCTGCCCCTGGTATCAGCCCAAGATCGCGCTCGATAGCGGGGCGATCGTCGGGTTCGAAGCGCTGTTTCGCTGCCCGACCGCGGACGGCAAGGTCATCATGCCTGGCGAGATCGCGTCCGCCTTCGAACATCCTGAACTTGGCCCCATGATCACCATGATGATGATCGACCGCATCATCGCCGATTGCGTGCGCTGGCGCGACACGGGCGTGACGGTCGGCCCCATTGCGTTCAACGGGTCCGGCGCGGACCTGAACGACGATGCCTTTGCCGATCGCCTGCTGCAACGGCTGGCAGATGCAGGCCTGCCGCCTTCGACGGTGGAACTGGAAGTGACCGAATCGGTCTTTCTGGGCCGCAACGCCGAACGGGTCGGGCGCGCCCTCAACCGACTGAGCGATGCCGGGGTCAGCATCGCCCTCGATGATTTCGGGACGGGCTATGCCTCTCTCTCCCACCTCAAACAGTTTCCGATCGACATCATCAAGATCGACCAGCGTTTCGTGCGCGATCTGGAAACCGACCCGGATGACGCCGCCATCGTCCGCACCGTCCTCAACCTCGCCTTCAGCCTGGGCATCCGCACGGTGGCGGAAGGGGTCGAGAATAGTCGCCAGGTCGATTATCTGCGGGCGGGCGGATGTCATTATGGGCAGGGCTATCATTTCAGCCCGGCCATACCCGCCGCCGCCGTCACCCGCCTGCTCGCGACGACAGCGCAGGCCGATCTCGGCTAAGGCGCGAGTTCAAAAAATCGCATTTATGAGGGAACAAACGATCGCAGGGATCATTTAGTCGCGCGCATCACTCGACTCGTCACGTCTACGTAACGGTGGATTCGCGCGGGTGGCCCGGCTTTGCTATCGGCCCGACTCGAAAAGAGCTACGGGGTCGTCATTGTCGCATCATCGAAAATCGAGGGCAGCCGCTCTCCGGGCACGGCTTGCCGCCTTATGCCCAGAGCGGGAGATTTTCCTGCGATCGGGCGGCCAGGTCCGGTTCCTGAGGATTTCCCGCCGCCTGCAACTCACGACGCTCAGCCTGCTGACGATCGCGCTGGTCGGCTGGGGCGGCATGACGCTGGCGATGATCGCCGACAGCGCCTCAGTGACGCAGGAGCGCGCAGCGCTGGCCGCCAAGAGCAAATCCATCGCGACCGCCGCCACCAAGGTCGAAGGCTATCGCCAGTCGGTCGATGAATTGGCGCAGGATCTGGAAGCCCGGCAGGACTTCATGGACACGCTCTACAAGACCCATTTCGGGGCCGAGGGTGACAAGGACGCGGACATGGTCGCGCCGACCGCCGCCGACACATCCGGCAAGGCGGAGACGCTGACCGCCAAGATCAGCATGGCCCCGGAAGCCGCGCCGCTCGTGCGGCTGGAAGAGCGCCAGCGCCGTTTCGCCCTGCTGCTGACCGCTGCTGTAGAACGTCGCGCGGACAAGGCAGCGGCGGCGATTCGCAGCTTCGGCCTCAACCCCGACCAGCTCGCTCGCACCGCCGCGCGCGCCCAGGGTGGCCCCTTCGTTCCGTGGAAGGGCAGCAAGGGCGCCATGACCGGCGAGTTGGAACATCTGGCCGATGCCCTAACGCGAATGGAGTTTCTGGAACGCAGCCTGCTGTCGATCCCGTCGGGCAGGCCGACCATGGCGCCGATGGAAACCAGTTCCTACGGCTATCGCCGCGATCCGTTCAACGGCCACGCCGCTTTCCACGCCGGCATGGATTTCCCCGGCCGTCATGGCCAGCCGATCGTCGCGGCCGCGCCAGGCAAGGTGCGCTATGTCGGCCAGCGGCAGGGCTATGGCAATGTGGTCGAGGTCGATCATGGCAACGGCCTGATGACTCGTTACGCCCATTTGTCACGCTTTGCCGCCAAGGTAGGCCAGGCGGTGGCGCGGGGCGACACGATCGGCGGCATGGGGTCGACCGGCCGTTCGACCGGCACCCATCTCCATTTCGAGGTCCGGCAAAATGACCGGCCCATCAACCCTCGCCGTTTTCTGGAGGCTGCCCAGGATGTTCTCCAAGTCCAGCAAATCGCCAAGGCCCGTTTCGCCGATGTCGGCAACCGGGGCTAAAAATACCCCCTTCTCGCTGATCGGCGGCGACGTCACGATAAGCGGCAACGTCACCGCGTCGGTCGATCTACATGTCGATGGCGTGGTGGAAGGCGATATTAGCTGCGCCGCGCTGGTCCAGGGGGCCGAGAGCCGCATCATCGGTCATGTCACCGCGCAAAGCGCGCGCCTAGCAGGCCTTGTCGATGGATCAATCACGGCGGAGGAACTGGTGGTCGAGCGCAGCGCGCGGATTACCGGTGATGTTCGTTATGAGCGCATCACGATCGAGGCGGGCAGCCGGATCGACGGCCATTTTGCGCATAAGGACAATGCGCCTGCCGCCGAACTCAAGCTGATCGCGAACGACGGCGCCTAACGTCATTTGTCACTGGATACGGGTTCGGCACCATTTTATCCGTCGCATCGTCACCGAGAAGGAGACGACCGACATGGAACGCCCCGATTTCTGGCCCGATATATGCCGCTTTCTGATCGCTTTCATCGCGAGCGGTGCGGCCATCGGTCTCTATACGCTGCTGACGGTCCAGCCGATCCCCTGAGCCCTTCTCAATTCACCGGCGCGCGGCGCCGGTAGCTGAGCGCTTCGGCGACATGCACCCGCCCGACCCGCTCGGCGCCGGCCAGATCGGCGATCGTTCGGGCGACGCGCAACACGCGGGTATAGCCCCGCGCCGACAGCTTCATCGCGGCGGCCGCCTGGGCCAGCAATTGCCGACCCGCTTCGTCCGGGCCTGCAAAAGCCTCCAGCGCGTCGCCATCGACTTCGGCATTGGTCCGCACTTTCGTCCCGGCATAGCGCGTCGTCTGCACATCGCGCGCCGCCGCGACGCGCGCGGCGACCTCGGTCGATCCTTCGGCGGGGGGCGGCAGCACCAGATCGGCAGCACTCACCGCCTGCACCTCGACATGCAGGTCGATCCGGTCGAGCAACGGCCCCGACACTTTCGCCTGATAGTCAGCGGCGCAACGCGGCGCACGGGAGCAGGCCAAGGCGGGATCGCCCAGATGGCCGCAGCGACATGGATTCATCGCCGCGATCAACTGCACCCGCGCCGGGAAGGTGACATGCGCATTGGCGCGGGCGACCGTCACTTCACCGGTTTCCAACGGCTGGCGCAACGAATCCAGCACCGCCCGCTGAAATTCCGGCAATTCATCGAGGAACAAGACGCCCAGATGCGCCATGCTGACCTCGCCCGGCCGCGCCTTCAAGCCGCCCCCGACCAGCGCCGCCATAGACGCGCTATGATGGGGGTGGCGGAAAGGCCGCGCCCGGCTGATCCGCCCGCCATCTAGCGTCCCGGCTACGCTCGCGACCATGGATGTTTCCAGCACCTCGGATGGGGTGAGTTCGGGCAAAATCCCTGGCAAGCACCCGGCCATCAGCGATTTGCCCGCGCCCGGCGGCCCGACCATCAGCAGATTATGCCCGCCCGCCGCCGCGATCTCGATCGCGCGCTTGGCGACTTCCTGCCCCTTGACCTGTTTGAGGTCCAGCGTCCGCACGGGTGCCTCGACCGCGCCCGGCTGGGGCGGCGACAGCGCCGACGTGCCCTTGAAATGGTTGAGCAGGCTTAAAAGATCGGGCGCGGCGACGACTTCGACCTGCCCCGCCCAGGCAGCTTCGGCCCCCTGCGCGACCGGGCAGACCAGCCCCATATCCTGCCCGCCCGCATGCAGCGCCGCCAGCAGCACGCCGGGCGATGGCGCGGTGCGCCCGTCCAGCCCCAGTTCGCCGACTACCAAATAGCCCGACAGCGTTTCGGCATCGATCACGCCCATCGCCCCCAGCAATGCGAGGGCGATCGGCAGATCGAAATGCGATCCTTCCTTGGGCAGGTCAGCAGGCGAGAGGTTGACGGTGATCCGCTTGGGCGGCAGCGACAGGCCGATGGCGGCGATTGCATTGCGCACCCGCTCGCGGCTTTCGGCCACCGCCTTGTCAGGCAATCCCACGACGATGAAATTGGGAAGGCCGGGGACGAGCTGGCACTGCACCTCGACGGCTCGCGCTTCCAGCCCCAGATAGGCGACCGTCGATACCGTTGCGACCAAGTGACCCCCGCTTCCTATCCCGCCCGCCAGCCTTCCGGCGGCTATTCTGCTACGGGATCGCCCGCCCGGTCGCGCGCGGGTTCATCAGGTCGCCCCTTGAACCCCTGCGCCACGACATACCATTCCACGCTGCCCTTGCGGCTGGCCGGCGGCTTTGCGTGCTTGATCGTCGTGAAATTCTTCTTGAGCAGGACCAGCAGTTCCCCATCGGTGCCGCCGGCAAACACCTTGGCGACGAACGTCCCGCCCTTGCGCAGATTTTCGACTGCAAACCAAGCAGCCGCCTCGACCAGTCCCATCGTGCGGAGATGATCGGTCTGGGCATGGCCCACCGTATTGGCGGCCATGTCGGAAATGATGAGGTCGGGCGCATCGCCCAGCGCCTCGCGCAACAGGTCGGGCGCCTTGTCGTCCATGAAGTCCATTTCGAACAGGGTCACCCCCTCGATCGCATCGACCGGCAGCAGGTCAATGCCGACGATGGTGGCCTTCGGAGCTAGCTTGCGCACGACCTGCGACCAGCCGCCCGGTGCCACGCCCAGATCGACCACCGCGCGCGATCCCTTCACGAAATGGAATTTTTCGTCCAGTTCGATCAGCTTGAACGCGGCACGGCTGCGCCAGCCTTCCGCCTTCGCCTTGCGGACATAGGGGTCGTTCAGATGGCGTTCGAGCCAGCGAACCGACTGCGCGGTCCTGCCCTTGGCGCTTTTGACGCGCACCTTGCCTACGCCTGCGCCCCTCACATCACTCTCCCGTCGCGGTCCATCAGCCCGCGCAATATGCCTTCGCGAATGCCGCGATCCGCCACGCCCAGCCGCTCGGCGGGCCAGATGTCGAGGATCGCTTCCAATATGGCGCACCCCGCCACCACCAGATCGGCCCGCTCGGTGCCGATGCAGGGCAGCTTCTGCCGCTCCATCAGGGTCATGGTCGATAATCGCTCGGAAATCGACCGCATCGATTCGCATGGCACGATCAACCCGTCGATCACCTGCCGGTCATAGCGCGGCAAGTTCAGATGCACGCTCGCCAATGTCGTCACCGTCCCCGATGTGCCGAGAAGGCGGATATCCTCCGCTCCTTGCGGCAAGCGGCGGGCCAGCGGCGCGAAGGCTTCGCTGACCCGCGCGCGCATCCGGTCATAGGCGGCCAGCCGCGCCTCGCGGTCGCCATGGTCGAACGCTTCGCTTTCGGTCAGCGACACCACGCCCCACGGCGCACTCACCCAATCTACGATACGGGGAGCCCCTGCCGATCCGTTCGAATCGACCAGCACCAGTTCGGTTGATCCCCCGCCAATGTCGAAGATCAGGGCCGGGCCATTGCCGGGTTCCAGCAGCGCGTGGCAGCCCAACACCGCCAGCCGCGCCTCTTCCTGCGCGCTGATGATGTCGAGTGCGATCCCGGTTTCTCGATAGACGCGCTGGATGAAGTCATTGCCGTTGGACGCCCTGCGACAGGCTTCGGTCGCAACCGAGCGCGCCAGCGTCACATGGCGGCGGCGCAGCTTGTCGGCACAGACGGAGAGCGCGGCGATGGCGCGATCGATGGCGGCGTCGCTGATCCGCCCGGTCGATGCCAGCCCTTCGCCGAGCCGCACGATCCGCGAAAAGGCATCGACGACAATGAAGCCATCGGCGGATGGCTTGGCGATCAGCAGGCGGCAATTATTGGTGCCAAGGTCGATCGCGGCATAGGATCGCCGCTCACGCGCGCCATGCGGCGCAAGACCCCGCGATGGTGACGGGGGAGGAATGGCCGCAGCCTTGCTCCCATTGCCCTGACCGGATCGGACACGCTTGCCCGAAAAACCGCCGGTCGGACCGGAACTCTGCGGCGATGGGCGGCTTTGCTGCACCATGCCGAAACTCACTTCTGTTTTTCGCCAGCTTCGTGGGGAAGCCGGAACTTGCCCTCATGCTTAAGCGGATCAGCGCGGTTGTGCAAGGGACGGCCGTCCTGCGCCAAAAAGCTGCGCCAGGTTAAAGTTAACGGCCTTTGTCATGAAGTAGCGCGTAGGCGTCGGCGAATAGCGCTATGCCGAAAATGCCGGATTTGCGCCATTCCACTTCGGATTTTTGCGCGCACCCCAACAGTCTGTGACCTTTTTGAAACATAAGGAAAGTTTCGCAAATTGCCGCATTGTGTTCACCTTGTTGCTGACATAGCTTCCCTTCAGGTCTTTGGGGAGTTCACATCATGCACATTCGTAAGAATGGTGCGCGCTTACTTGCGCGCGCCGGTCGTACCAGTCTTCTGGCATCCGCAGCGGTCGCCGCTCTGGGCTTCGCGCCGCTGGCCCACGCGGTCGTGCCCAACGACAGCAAAAGCCCGTCCGACATTATCGATGGCAGCGACGTCAATGGCGTCGGCATCATGTACCGCGCCGATGGTTTCGTCTGCACCGGTTCGCTGATCAATCCGCGGACGGTCATCTTTGCCGCCCACTGCGTCAACGACCTCGACACGCCGGACTATAGCACCGTCAACGGCGGCGTGCCGGTCGCCTTCGCCTTCCAGAACGACGCCCGTCCGGGCCTGATCGACTGGCTGAGCAACGGCTTTCAGACCAACACGTCACTCAGCGTCTATAACGTCAACAATATCGCCTATCATCCCGACTCGCTCGATCCACCGGCGTTGAGCTTCCTCTATGGCGACGTGGCGATGGCGACGCTCGACACGCCCGCGTCGGACGTGCCGACCTGGACGATGCTCTTTTCCGCCCTGTCCGCGCCATCGGCGATCAGCGAGACGTCGGGCACCGGCTATCATGTGACGATCACTGGCTATGGCCGAACCGGCAGCGGGACGACCGGCAATAATCTGGGGATCGACTTCCGGCGCAAGACGGCGGAAAACTTCCTTGGGATGCTCGGCTCGCTCGATGACATCGACGCCTTCCTGTTCGGGGCGCCCGGCGGCTATACGCAAAATCTCTATCACACCGATTTCGACGATCCGGAGCGTGAAAATCCGTTCGACTTCAACCTGTTCAAGGATGATGCGCTCGCCAATGAAGGCAGCACCGCTGGCGGCGATTCGGGAGGTCCGCTGATCCTGGACCAGGCGTTCAACGAACAGACGATCATCGGCGTCCTGTCGGGCGGCAGCCGCTATTTCCTCGAACAGCCGCAAAGCTCCTATGGCGGCTCGTCCTTCTACCAGCCCCTCTACCTATTCTGGGACTGGATCGCGCAGAACAACCCCTATCGCTACGCCACCGCAAAGGCAGGCGACGGCTTGTGGAGCGATGCTGACCATTGGGTGACCGCGCTCGACCCCAATTACCGGGTGATCGACAGCAATGGCGCACTGGTGAACGGCATTCCCACCTCGCCTGGCGCAGGCGCGTTCGGCCAGGACAGCACGCAGAAATTCGGTCAGATCTGCTACCAGCCCAATGATGGGCCGGACGATGTCTGCTATGATGTCGGCACCGACACGCTGATCGTCGATGGCGAACCGGTCGTTGCGGAAACGACAGGCGCGACCACGGGCTCGACCGTCGTCAGCAACAATAAGGGCAAGGTGGAGATTGCCGAGCGCAGCCCCAATGCCGACAACGCCACGCTGCTGACCGGCGCGATTCACGAGGCGCAGGAAGGCGAAGTCAGCGCCGCGGTCCTGCCAACGCCGACGCTGGCCAACGGCCTGCCCGGCGCGACCAGCTTCGTGCCCGACAATATCGATCCGCTCGCGTCGCAAGGGGTGATCGGCCGCTATTATGACGTGACGCTCAGCGCCAATGGCAAGACGACGCTGGACATGGACGCCACGGTCGATCGCTTCACCATTTCGGGCGCAGGCGCCGCGCTCGATGTCACGGCCACCGGATCGCTGACCAGCCTGATGGACATTGCCCACCTTGCCGGTGTCGTGAATATCGATGGCACGGTCGAAACACCGGGCGACTATTTCCTGATGACCGGGCTGTTGTCCGGCAAGGGAACGCTCCGCGCGCCCTATTTCACCAACGTCCTCGGCACGATCGCGCCCGGCGGCGTCGGCACGATCGGCACGCTTGGTATCGAAGGCAATGCGCTGCTCTCATCGGGTAGCACGCTGCAGATCGACCTTGGCGCCAATGGCGTGTCGGACCTGCTGGCGGTTCGGGCGACGCAATTCGTCGAAGCCGATGGCGACGGCGAGGGCGAAATCCCCGATACCGGCAATGGCGGCGGCGATGGTGGCGGTAGCCAGGAGCAGGCTTCGGCCGCTGCAGCGATCACTGCGGCGCAGGCCGATGGCGATGCGTCGCTGCTCGCGGTTGGTGATCCCATCGACGGCATCGCCGCGGTCGGCGGGCGCGTCGTCTTCGGTGCAGCGAGCGGCACCAAGATCCGCTATGGCAACAGCTATACCTTCCTGACCGCCGAAGGTGGCGTGGATGGCAGCTTTGCGACGCCGACCAATCTGTCGGCCGTGTTGAAGCCCGTGCTATTCTACGGCCCCAACAGTGTCAGCGTGCGGATCGACGCGGGCCTCTATGCCGATGTCGTCAACCGCGCCGCGCCCAACCAGACCAGCTTCGCCCAGCTGCTCGACCAGAACCGGCCGCTCTATGCCAACTATGCCAATCTCTATGGCGAGGCCGATCTGCTGAGTGTGGCCGGGGTCCAAGCGACCTTCGAGGCGATGGCACCGCGCACCGAGACGCTCAAGACGTCGATGTCTGAAGTGCTGAACGACAATATGGCCCGCTTCTATCGTGACCGCCTGACGAAGCTCGATGGCGGGGCGATGGGCGGCACGCTGACCATGACTGGCCAGCCGCTGCAACTGGCCGCGGCCAGCCTCAACAATATCGACCTGGGCATGGCGCAGGGCGGCAGCAACGACACGATGACGCGCGAAGGCGTGTTGCCCGATGACGTCAGCGCCTTCCTGGCGGGCGGCTATATCGATGGCGACAGCGCGCCGATGCGGACCGCCACACCGCTTGGCCGCGACCAGTTCGACGGCTGGTACATGGCCGCCGGCATCGAAAAGGCGTTCGGCGACACCGGCGTCATCGGCCTGGCTGCCTCCTTCAGCGAGTTGAAGGGCAATACGGGGGCCAATGACTGGGGCCGCGCCCGCCTCTATCAGGGCACGGTCTATGGGGCGTTCGACCTGGGTGGCCTGAAGCTGGATGCGGTCGGCAGCGCGGGTACGATGGCGACTCGCTCGCGTCGCTCCTTCGCAGTCGGCATCACGCCCTACACCCTCTATGGCAGCGACCAGGAACTGGCGCTGTCGGGTGAGCTGGGCCTCAGCAAGGCACTCGGCAGCGATGCGTTCAGCATCGTGCCCCGCGCGGCGCTGCGTGGTGCCTATATCAGCTCTGGCAACCTGTCCGAATATGGCGGCGATGCCGCGCTGGTGATCAAGCGCCATGCGATCCGCAGCGCACAGGGTCGCCTGGGCGCGACGGTCAAGGCGAATACGGGCGGGTTCAAACCCTATCTCACCGCCAATTATGTCCATGAGTTCAACGACCAGCCCGCTTTCTTCCTGGCCAATCTTGTGGGTGGCACCGGCAGCCTCGCGCCCTTCGCGCTGGGCGGATCGGACAAGAATTGGGGTGAAGTCGGCGGTGGCCTGACCATCCGGGCTGGCTCTGTAGACCTCAACCTGACCGCCGATACGACGGTCTGGCGCAAGGACATCAGCTATCAAAGCTATCGTGCGGGCGTGAAGATTCACTTCTGATTCACACCCCCCGCTAACGAAAAAGGGCCGCCCCACCGGGCGGCCCTTTTTTTATGTCCGCAACTGCGCGGTTCAGAGCGGCAGCAGCGCCGCGACAATCGACCGTTCCTCGGCCCGCAACACACCCCAGGCGCGCGCTGCGGCGCGGCTGTCCATCGCCTCCACGCCGATCCCCTTGGCCTCCAGATCGCGCACGAAGGCGCGTGGTGGCTGGCGCAGTCCAGTCCCCGTGCCGAGCAACAGGAATTCGGGACGCGGATTCCCATCCAGCAGGTCGCCCAGCGCCGCCAGCGTCAGCGCATCGACCGTCGGTGCATCGTCCCAAGCCATCGCCCGCACCGGGCTGAGCAACAGGCCGTTGGGAAACAGATCGTCACGCA
Organism: Sphingobium sp. SA2; assembly: GCF_032227065.1. Taxonomy (NCBI): domain Bacteria; kingdom Pseudomonadati; phylum Pseudomonadota; class Alphaproteobacteria; order Sphingomonadales; family Sphingobiaceae; genus Sphingobium; species Sphingobium sp. SA2. Next base: position 957,330 of record NZ_JAPMXX010000006.1, on the reverse strand, counting down.
CCCGGAAACCGCGCCCGGCAAAACCGGTGACGATCGGCCCCTGCCCGCTATCGTCGCGGCGCAGCTCTATCCCGGTGCGTCGTTCGCCGCTCAGGGCTTGGCCCCGTCATCGCGCGGCCCGACCCGCTCGGCCTGCGAAGCAAGGTTCGCCTTGGCCGCCTTCTTCTCCGAAGACATGGGCGAGAGGCCCAGCGAGATCAGCAGCGAGGACGACACATAGACCGACGAATAGGTGCCGACGATGATGCCGAGCATCATCGCCGCGGTAAAGCCACGCAGCACATGGCCGCCGAACAGCAGCAACGCGCCGAGCGCGAGCATGATCGTCACCGACGTCATCACCGTGCGCGGCAGCGTTTCATTGACCGACAGGTCGATCAGCGCCTTCATGTCCATCTTGCGATATTTGCGCATATTTTCGCGGATACGGTCGTCGATCACCATCTTGTCGTTGATCGAATAGCCCACGATCGTCAGCACGGCGGCAACGATATTAAGGTCGAACTCAAGCTGCGTCACCGCGAAGAAGCCGAGCGTCATCAGCACGTCGTGGACGATCGCGACGAAAGTCGACACGCCGAACTGCCATTCATAACGGAACCAGCTGAAGATCGCGATGCCCAGGATCGCAAGCACGACCGCCAATATGCCGTTCTGGATCAGCTCGCCCGACACCTTGCCCGACACCGTGTCGTAGCGGGAGAAGGTGACGCCGGGGAATTGCCCGGTCATGGCATTGCGGGTCTTTTCGACCACCGCATTGGCCGCCCCGGCCCCGCCCTGTTCGGGCAGGGGCAGGCGGATCTGCACCGTCTTGGGATCGCCGAATTGCTGCAGCGAACTTTCGCCGACATTGAGCGAGGCGATGGTCGCGCGCACCTTGTCGGTTTCGACATTTTGCGGGAATTTCGCTTCGATCATCAGGCCGCCGACGAAATCGACGCCCATGTTGAGGCCCTTATAGGCCGTAGCGCCGACCGCCAGCACCGTCAGCAAGGCCGTGAGCGCGAACGCCCACTTCCGCATCGCGACGAAGCCGATATTCGTATTGTCGGGGACGAGCTTTAGAAGTTTCATGCGCTAAGACCTAATACCGTTCGGGCTGAGCGAAGTCGAAGCCCCTGTCTGAGCGGAGGCGAAGACACCTCGCTATGCTCGGTGGTGCCCTTCGACAAGCTCAGGGCGAACGGAAGGAGGGGTGTCACCTCGATCATATATGGATGTCCGTCGGCCGGGTGCGGCGCACCCAGTTGGCGACGATGACGCGGGTGAAGGTAACGGCGGTGAACACGCTGGTCGCGATGCCGATCAGCAGCACGATGGCAAAGCCCTTGACCGGCCCCGACCCCAGCGCCAGCATGATCCCACCCGCAATGGCATGGGTCACATTCGCCTCGAAAATGGTGCGGCTGGCTTCCTTATAGCCATGTTCGATTGCCTGGACGACATTGCGCCCACGCCGCCGCTCTTCGCGAATCCGTTCATAGATCAGCACGTTGGCGTCGACCGCGGTGCCGATCGTCAGCACGAACCCGGCAATGCCGGGCAGCGTCAGCGTCGCCCCCAATATGCCCATCACGCCCAGGATGACCGCGACATTGATGGCGACCGCCAGATTGGCATACATGCCAAAGCGGCCATAGCTCAGGAACATGAAGATCGCCACGGCAACCACCGCGATGATCGACGCGATCAGGCCCGCGCGAATCGAATCCGCGCCCAAGCCCGGTCCGACCGTGCGTTCCTCGACCACCGCCAGCGCGACTGGCAGCTTGCCGGACCGCAGCGCGATCGCCAGCTGGTTGGCGCTTTCGACCGTGAAATTGCCGCTGATCTGCGCGCTGCCGCCCAGGATCGGTTCGTTGATATTGGGCGCCGACAGCACCTTGCCGTCGAGAATGATCGCGAACGGGCGATTGACATTCTGCGACGTCACCTGCCCGAATTTGCGGCCACCTGAACTGTTGAAGCGGATGTTGACGATCGCCTGGTTATTCTGGTCATAGCCCTGCGTCGCGTCGGTCAAATCCTCGCCCGACACCATCACCTGGCGCTTGACCGCGATCAGCGGCACGCCCGACGGATTATCGAGATAAGGCAATACTTCGCTGCCCACCGGCGCGCGGCCCTGCGCCACTTCGGACGGGTTGGCGGTCGTATCGACCAGCTTGAATTCCAGCTTGGCGGTCTGGCCCAGCAGATCCTTGAGCGCCTTGGGATCTTGCAGGCCAGGCACCTGCACGACGATGCGATTGCTGCCCTGCTGCTGGATCGTTGGTTCGCGCGTGCCCATTTCGTCGATGCGCTTGCGGATCACCTCGGTCGCGACTTCCATCGCGCTCTTGACCGCATTGTCGATGCCCGCATTGGTCGGGGTGATCGTCACGGTCTGGCTGTTCACCACCGCCACGTCGAAATCCCGCTGGCCGGTCAGCCCCGCGCCCTGCGTCAGCGGGCGGATGCGCTCGACGGCGGCATCCACCTGCGCCGGATCGCGCACCATGAAGCTCAGCTTCCCGTCGCGGCTGGAGATATCGCCGATCGCGATGCGCGGCTCAGCCCGGCGCAGTTCGGTGCGAACCTGCTCCTCCATATTGACCAGCCGCTGCTTGGCGACATCCTGGGTTGACGCTTCGAGCAGCAGGTGACTGCCGCCCGACAGGTCGAGGCCAAGATTCACCCGCGTCTGCATGAAGCCGGGCAGCCGGGCCACGGCGGCATCGGGCAGGAAGCTCGGCACCGCGCACAGCACGCCGATCAACAGAGGCAGGATGATCGCGATCACCGCCGCACGCGAGAAATTGAGCATCGTTAGGGTCAGTCGTTCGCGGGCTTGGCAGTGGTCGGGTCGATCACGTCGGTCAGGGTCGACTTGACCGCCTTGACCTTCATGTTCGGCGCCAGTTCGACGTCGGCATAAATGTCATCGACGCGCACGACCTTGCCGATCAAGCCGCCGCCGGTGACGACCTGGTCGCCCTTCTTCACCGCGTCGATCTTGGCCTTATGCTCCTTCATCTTCTTTTGCTGCGGACGGATCAGCAGAAAATAGAAGACGACGAAGATCAGGACCAGCGGGGCCATCTGCACCAGGATTCCGGCGCCGGAGGCTTCCCCGCCAGCGGTCTGGGCAAAGGCTGTCGATATGAACATGGGTGGGACTTTCGTCTTGGTGTCTGTCGGCCGCGCAACGCATGGCAGCGCCCGCCTATCAAGGCCGGGCGGCTACCACAGATGCAAGGGCGGAGGCAATATGATTAGGGAATCGTACATGGGGCGCGAATGGTCGCATCGAAACCCTTGCAACTTCCCAAAACCCCTTCTAAAGCGCGCCCTCCGGTCGGGACGTAGCGCAGCCTGGTAGCGCATCACACTGGGGGTGTGGGGGTCGGAGGTTCGAATCCTCTCGTCCCGACCAAGATTTTCGGAAAGTGCGGCCGTCCGGGGGACGGACGCCCGAAAATCTCCCAAGCGCAAGCGCGGGAGGCGATATTCAGCATTGGTAGCGAATGGCTCGGGCGGCGAAGGCTGCGCGATTTGCCTACGCGCGCTGCATTCTTGAACAAATATTCTTACCAAGGCTGTCAGAATGAACTGCCTTGCCCCTCTCGATTCCGCACGGTTAAGTTGCGCCTACTTTAAGCCGCAGCCGACGACGGCAGAGGTCGCCTGGATGTCTTCGCACGAGGTGCCACGGAAATTTTCACCCGCACATCCTGATTCAGCCGGTCGAGTATTCGCATAAGGCGGTCGATGGTAAAACGGTCCAGCTTGACCTGACGCAGACGCGAGAAGTCGGCGGCCGCAATGCCTGTGCGGGCTTCCGCTTCACGTACCGTCATCTGTTCGGCATCAAGCGCCTTCACGATTTCGGCGGCAAGGATGGCGCGAAATTGGCGAAGGCTTGCATCGGCCATGTCAAAATCAGCGAAGACGTCACCGGAGCCACGCACCAGTCCGAAATCATCTGCTTCCTTAGTCATCCAGCATTTCCTTCAATCGCTTTATGCGCTCACGCACCAGGTCGATTTCATGACGCGGTGTCGAAATCCCTCTGGTCGATTTTTTCTGGAAGGCATGAACCACCCATATATCGTCGCCCAGTTGAAGAGCGTAAACGACGCGATAGGCGTCGCCGCGCTCCTTGATCGCCAATTCCCAGACTCCCACACCCAGTCCGGCGAGTGGCTTGGCTATGTCCGGCGCTCCACCATCGGCAACCACCGTCAGCGCATCCAATGCCCGATCGATGGCACGCGGTGGAAACGATTCAAAATCCTTCCGCGCCGCCTTTATCCATGAGATAGTTCGAAAGGTCGGACGTGGCATGATTTCCGGTAGTCATATTTGACCACAAAGTCAATTGGCCGTGACGTTCCCCATCACCCCTTGCCCCCACCCCCTCCCCCCGCTAAGTTCCCTTTTCGTTCTGCAAAAGGGAAATTTATGGACAGCCTTTCCGCCCTCCTGATTCTGGTCGCATTGCTTGTCGGGCTGGCGGCGGGGTGGCTGTTGCGTGGGCGGATGCTGGCGCCGCTCGTGGCCGAGAAGGCGGACCTTGCCGCGCGGCTGGAGGTGGCCAGCACGCAACGTAACGGGGCGATCGCCGAATTGGCGGTGGAGCAGGAGCGTGTGGCGCAGGCCCATGCGCAGATTGCCCGGCTCGACGCCGCGCAGGTCGCCTCGGCGCAGCGCCTCGACACGATCCAGACCAGCGCACAGCAGCGTTTCGAGGCCGCGCAGGCCGAGCGCGAGGCGGCGCTGCGCGAACTGGCCGCACTTCAGTCCGACACGCAGGCGCGCGCCGAAGCCTTTGAAGCGCAGATCGCCGCGCTCAAGGACGCCAAGGAGCAGCTTTCCGCCCAGTTCAGTGAGATTGGCGGCAAGCTGCTGGGTGAAGCGCAAAAGACGTTTCTCGACCGTGCCGACCAGCGTTTTGCGCAGGCGAACGAAAAGAGCGAGGCGCAATTGAAGACCCTGCTCTCGCCCGTCGAAACCACGCTCAAACGCTATGAGGAGGGGTTGCAGCGGGTCGAAAAGGACCGTGTCGGCAGCTATGCCGAGCTGCGCGAAGCGGTGCAGCAGGTGCATGTCGGCCAGGGGCAGGTGCGCGAAGAGACCGCCAAGCTGGTCAACGCGCTGCGTGCCGCGCCCAAGACGCGTGGTCGCTGGGGCGAACAGCAGTTCAAGAATCTGATCGAGGCAGCCGGCCTGTCCGCCCATGTCGATTTCAGCGAGGAAGTATCGGTTACGGTCGAAGATGGCCGGTTGCGCCCCGACTTCATCATCAACCTGCCCGGCGATCAGCAGATGGTGGTCGACGTCAAATGCTCGCTCGTCGCCTATCTGAACGCCGTCGATCAGGTCGATTCGGCGCTGCGCGACGCCCATATGGCCGACCATGCCCGCGCGATGCGGACCCATGCCGACGCGCTGGGACGCAAGGCCTATTGGGAACAGTTCGACAAGGCGCCAGACTTCGTCATCATGTATGTGCCGGGCGACAATTTCGTCACCGCCGCCCTCGAAGCGGACATGGACCTGTGGGAGCGCGCCGCGCGCAATCGCGTCATCATCTGCGGTCCTTCCACCTTCCTGCCGCTCGCCCGAACGCTCGCCAGCCAGTGGCGGCAAGCGAAATTGCAGGATCAGGCGCGCGAAGTCGCTGAATTGGGCAAGCAGCTTTATGAACGCCTCGCCGCCGCCGCGGGATCGCTCAAGAAGCTCGGCAATCGGCTCCATGGCGCGGTCGGGGATTATAACGCCTTCGTCGGCAGTTTCGAGGGTCGGGTGCTGGTGACGGGCCGTAAACTGCGCGACCTCAATATCGAGACCGGCGGCAAGGAATTGGACGAGCTTGGCCCGGTCGAGGCGCTGGTCCGCGAGCCCGCATCGCCCGAAGCCCTGCGCGCCCTGTCCGACGCTGCGGAATAGCGCTGCGGAACCAACCGGCCTCCGCCTGCGTCTCCTCTGTATGAAGCCTTGAAAATCAAAGCCGTAAGGGTTGAGAGACAAGGGTCGGAGACTATCCATGTGGAAGCGATTGATCTTTAGGCGTGCGCCGCCGTCGCGCGCGGTGCCTGTCGAACCGGACATGCCACGTCGGCCGAGACAGGTTGAAGCCGATCATCCCTTTGCCGACCTCATCGCCAAACTGGATCGCATCCCCTATCCCATGCCGCATAAGGCGGCGCTCAGCCGCTAAGGCGCGCTGCCCATCTCTTGCTCCCTCGCTTCCCGGCTGGCATGGCAAGAGCCATGACAAAGATCGGCCTGCTGGGCGGCTCCTTCAATCCCGCCCATGGCGGCCATCGCGCCATATCGCTGTTCGCGGCCAAGGCGCTTAGCCTGGACGAAGTCTGGTGGCTCGTTTCGCCTGGCAATCCCCTCAAGCCGCGCGCGGGCATGGCCCCCCTCCCCGCCCGGCTGGCCCACGCCCGGCAGATCGCCCGCCGCGCGCCGATTCGCGCGACCGTGATCGAGGCGCAGCTTGGCACCCGCTATACCATCGACACGCTGCGCGCCGTCACCCGCCACTACCCCAAAAACCGCTTCATCTGGCTGATGGGAGCCGATAATCTGGCGCAATTTGGCGATTGGCGCGACTGGCGCGGCATCGCCCGGCAAATGCCCATTGCCGTGATCGCCCGTCCAGGCTATGATAGCGATGCCTATGGCTCTGCGGCCATGAGCTGGCTGCGGCGCTTCGTCCGGTCCCCGCGCCAGAGTGCAGACTGGACGAATTGGAGACCACCGGCGCTCGTGCTTTTGCGCTTTCGCCCTGATCCAAGATCGGCGACCCTGCTTCGGCAGGCGGACCCCCTCTGGCATCGCGAATATGAAACATCGTGTGCGCGAGATCCGCTCACGCGCCGGTTAGTGATCTAGAATGGAGCCTTTTTGACCAGACCCCACCCCGCCAACGACACGGCCGCATCGGCCGATAGCGTGGCCGCCCTGCACGCCCTCGTCATGCAGTCGCTCGACGACGACCAGGCGCAGGAAACCATCTCCATCCCCCTGGAAGGCAAGAGCAGCATCGCCGATTATATGGTGATCGCCAGCGGCCGTTCGTCGCGTCAGGTCGCGGCGATCGCCCAGCATCTCGCCGAACGGATCAAGAAGGAAACCGGCCGTTCGGCACGGGTCGAAGGGCTGCCGGTCGCAGACTGGGTGCTGATCGACGCGGGCGACGTGATCGTCCATCTCTTCAAGCCCGAAGTGCGCAGCTTCTACAATCTGGAACGCATGTGGGGCTTTGTCGATGCACCGGTTGCAGGGACAGCCTGAACCCTTCGACAGCCGAGTAATGACGGGCTAGGAGGAGCGCCATGCTCCTCCACATCATCGCGCGCGGGAAAATCGGGCGCTCCCCTGAAGCCGATCTGGTCGACCGCTATGCCAAGCGGTTGACCATGCCGCACAAGATCACCGAAATGCCCGACCGGGGCGGCAAGCTGCCGCCTGCCGCACCTGGCACCGTGACGGTGATGCTCGATGAAAAAGGGCGACAGCTTGGCTCGATGGAATTCGCGCGACGGCTGGAAGGCTGGCGCGACGCGGGCACCCGCGAATGTCGCTTCCTGATCGGTGCCGCTGATGGCTTCGACGACGCCGAACGGGCCAATGCCGACCTGCTGATCGCATTCGGCGCAATGACCTGGCCGCATATGATGGCCCGCGCGATGCTGGCCGAACAATTGTGGCGCGCCTGCTCCATCCTTGCCAACCACCCCTATCATCGCGAAGGATAGCCGCGTGAAACGGGGGGCGATCATCACCGGCGGGCTGCTCGCCCTTGTGGCGCTGGCCGCCACGCGCCTGCCCGCGGCCGATGATGCCGCGATCATCCTGCCCGGCACGGCTGGCACCACGCTGGCGCAGGAACAGGCCGCGCTCAAGGCCGCCCGCCGCCAGTCGGACGAAGCGCGCGATCGCTCCGCCCGGCTGGAGCAGCAGGCCAGTGTCGCGCGCGACGACGCCGAGCAGGCCCGCCGTCGCGCCGCCGCCACCGCCGCGCGCATCCAGCAGGCCGAAGCCGATATTCAGGCGGCGCAGGCCCGCATCGCCATCATCGCGCGGATGCAGCGAGCCCAGGCGGCGCGGCTGGCCGCTCGGCAGGAGCCGGTGGTGCGCCTGACCGCCGCGCTGCAGATGATGGCCCGCCGCCCCATGGCGCTGGCGCTGGTGCAGCCCGGATCGGTGACCGACGCCGTGCATATGCGCGCGGTGCTGGGGCAGATCTTGCCGGTCATCCAGCAACGCACAGCCGGGCTGCGCGCCGAACTCGCCCGCAGCCGCGCGCTGCGCGCCACCGCGCAGCAGGCCGCCAGTGCGCTGACCCAGGCGCAGGCCGACCGCCGCGAACGCCAGGCGGCACTCGCCGCGCTGGAAACGCAAAAGCGCCTCGCCGCGCGCGACTATCGCGCCAATGCGGGGCTGGAGAGCGAACGCGCGCTGGCGCTGGGCGAACGGGCGCGCGACATTGTCGACCTGATGGACCGGTTGGAGGATGCGGGCGACCTGCGCGAACGGCTCGCCGCCCTCCCCGGCCCGCTGATCCGCCCCGCCCGGCCGGATCAGACCGGCGCACCGGCGCCCGAAACAGTCCGCGCAACAGGTGGACCCCCACCCTACCGCCTGCCCGTCATCGGCCAACTCGTTACCGGCATGGGAGAAGTGAATGACGGCGGCGTGCGATCACGCGGCCTCAGCCTCGTGACGCAACCCGGCGCGCAGACCGTCGCGCCGACCGCAGGACGTGTTGCCTTTGCCGGACCCTATCGCGGCTATGGCCAGATATTGATCATCGACCATGGTCAGGGCTGGACCACGCTGATCACCGGCCTCCATCGCGTGACGGCGCAAGTGGGCGATACGGTGCGTCAGGGCGACCCCGTCGGCATCACCGGCCAGGGTCGCCCAACGGTGACGATCGAACTGCGCCGCAATGGCCGTCCGGTGGACATCGTGCCGCTAGTGGGGTTGGGGTGAAGTCATGACTTTTTCTGAGCTCATATTGGCACTGCAGGCCGCAGGTATCGATCCGACATCCTATGCTATTGGCAAAGATGGGGATCTTTCCGAAACTTACGTCATAAAAAGACAACCGGTCCGCTTGGCCGACAATCTGCCGCTGATCGATATGTGGATCACATATTATGCTGAACGGGGAATTCCGTCAGGATTGCGATCCTTCCGAACCGAAGATGAAGCATGTCGCTTTTTCCTTGGCTGGCTCATGGGCGATCCAACGGTGCAACAAAGTCAGGATGATGCCCGGTGCCTTGCCAAATTAGGTGGCAGCGACCCGGATGCCAAGTTGCCACCACGCCGCCGCTTCTTCTAAATCTGCCCATTAACCCGACGCTCATCGACACTGCGCGACATTGGTCGAAGCGCGCTTTTGCGTCGGGACGCGAATCGGCTTATGACGGGACGATGATGCCGGAATCAAGGATGCCCATGAAATCGACCTTCCTCCATGGCGCGCTTGCGCTTGGGGCGCTTGCGCTCATTCCTGCCGCCACCGCGACCTTCGCGGCGGGGGAAGCATCGAGCTACAAGGCGCTCGATGAATTTATGGACGTGTTCCAGAAGGTCCGCAGCGACTATGTCGAGAAGGTCGATGACGAAAAGCTGATCAAGGGCGCGATCGACGGGATGCTGGCCAGCCTCGATCCGCACAGCAGCTTCCTCGATGCGCGCGATTTCCAGAATCTGCGCACCCAGACCGAGGGCAGCTATGGCGGCCTCGGCCTGTCGGTCACGCAGGAAGATGGCGCGGTCAAGGTCATCGCACCGACGCAGGACACCCCGGCCTGGCGCGCGGGGATCAAGGCAGGCGACTATATCACCCATATCGACGGGCAACTCATCTATGGCGGCACGCTGGACGAGGCGGTCGACAAGATGCGCGGCGCACCGGGCACGGCGCTCAAGCTGACCATCGTGCGCGCGGGTCGCGACAAGCCGATCGACCTGACGCTGACGCGCGAGATCATTCAGCTGAAGCCCGTCAAATGGGAAGTGAAGAAGAATATCGGCGTCATCAACATCGTCAGCTTCTCGGCCAATACCGGGGCCGACGTGCGCCAGGCGATCCGCAGCATCGACAAATCGCTCGGTCACAAGCCCACCGGCTATGTCCTCGACATGCGCTCCAATCCCGGCGGCCTGCTGGACGAAGCCGTGACGGTCAGCGACATCTTCCTGGAACGCGGCGAAATCGTGTCGCAACGCGGCCGGGCCAAGGGCGATGTCGAGCGCTATTATGCCAAGCCCGGTGACGACGCCAAGGGCTTGCCGGTGATCGTGTTGGTGGACGCAGGCTCGGCCTCCGCCTCCGAAATCGTTGCAGGCGCCTTGCAAGACCAACATCGCGGCCTGGTGATGGGCGAACGCAGCTTCGGCAAAGGCAGCGTGCAGACAATGCTGCCGCTCAGCAACACCAGCGCGCTCAAACTGACCACCGCGCGCTATTATACCCCGTCGGGTCGCAGCGTGCAGGAAGGGGGCATCCAGCCCGACATCCGCGTGCCGCAATTGTCCGACCCCGATTATAAGAACCGGCCGAAATATCGCGAAAGCGACCTGCGCCGTCATCTGATCAACGAGATCAAGAGCGACGACAAGGCGCTGGAAGAGGATGCGAAGGACGACCCGCGCTTCACCATGACGGCCGAGGAGCTGAAAAAGCAGGGCATCGAGGATTTCCAGCTCGACTATGCGCTTAAAACGATCGCGCGCCTTGCCAGCACGCCAGGCGCGACGATCGCCCAGGCGCAGGTCGCGGCGCGCAAGCCGGGGGCGAAGTAACGCGCGCCTGGCTGGGCGATGCCTATCCCGCAAGTTCAGCATGACGAAAGGTGCGGGTGTGTCTAAGTGGGGGTGATGAGCAGACTCCCCCTTGCCCGCGCCCTCGCGCTGTTGCTGCCGGTCGCCCTGTTGGGCGGGGCCTACGCCTCTCAATATATTGGCGGTCTGCACCCGTGCGAAATGTGCTGGTGGCAGCGTTATCCGCATATGGCGGCGATCCCGCTGGCTGTGTTGGCCTTCGCGACGAAGGCAACGCCGAAGACCAGCGCGGCCTTCACCGCACTGGCCGCCATTGCGATCGCCATCAGCGGCGGCATCGGCCTGTTTCATGCCGGCGTCGAATATGGCTGGTGGGAGGGGCTGACCGCCTGCTCCACCACCCCGACCGGCGGCAGCGCGTCGGACATATTGACCCAGATCATGGCGACGCCGATCACGCGATGCGACGTTGCGCCATGGAGCCTGCTGGGCATCTCGCTCGCGGGCTATAATGGCCTCTTGTCGCTGGGTGGCGCGGTCGCCATCTTGGCACTGCTAAGCAATAAGGGACGTCACGCATGAGCGGATCGAACGACTTTCCCCGCCCCGGCCAGCGCTTGCCCGATGGCGCGCGCGACTCCATGCTGCGCGTCGACCAGGCAGGGGAATATGGCGCGACCCGCATCTATGCCGGGCAGTTGGCGGTGATGGGCGACCGCCACCCCTATGCCCGTATCATCGCGGGCATGGCGGCGCAGGAGGAACGGCATCGCGCGACGTTCGACGCCATGATCGCCCGGCGCGGCGTGCGCCCCACGGCCTTGTCGCCGATCTGGAATGTCGCGGGCTTCGCGCTTGGTGCCGTCACTGCCGCGATCGGCCCGAAAGCCGCCATGGCCTGTACCGCGGCCATCGAAACCGAGATCGACCGCCATTATGCCGAGCAGTTGGAGCAGATCGGCACCGATGATGCGGAACTCTCCGAGGCCATCGCGGATTTCCAGGCAGAGGAAGTCGAGCATCGTGACGCCGCGCTGGCGCATGGCGCGGAACAGGCACCGGCCTACCCCCTGTTATCCGGCGCGATCCGTCTGGGATGCCGGGCCGCCATCGCGCTGTCGAAGCGCATCTGAAAAGGACGGACAAATGACCAAGACCCCGATGATCGCAGCCCTGGCGCTGCTGGCCGCCGCCGTCCCCGCCATGGCGCAACAGCCGACCGCGCCAACCGCCGTAACCGACCCGAACAATGAGAAGGTCAATATCGTCATCGTCTATGGCGAGGATGCTTGCCCGCCCAGTCAGGGCGACGAAATCGTTGTCTGCGCGCGCAAGGGCGAAGCGGAACGCTATCGCATCCCCGAACCGCTCCGCGGCGACCCCAACAAGCCGAGCAACCAGGCCTGGGGCGAACGGGTACGCTCGATGGAATATGTCGGACGCTCCGGCACGGAAAGCTGCTCACCATCGGGCGGCGGCGGGGCGACCGGTTGTTTTGCTCAACTCGCCCGGCTCGCCAAGGCCGAGCGTCAGGCGCTCGACAATGCCAGTTGGAAGGATCTGGTCGAGGCCGAACGCGCCAAGCGCCTGTCGACGATCGATGCGGACAGCGAAGAGATCGAAGCACGGGTGAAGGCCGAGGAAAAGGCCGCACAGCAACAGAGCAATAGTCCAACGCAACCCTGACGGTTTTACGCATCGGTCGGCGTCTCAAAACCGACCAGCCGGGGATTTGGGCACCCCCGGTTCCTACAGGGGCATGAAGGAATATGATCCCATGCGACATCATGTCGTTCTTCCCCTGGTCGGCCTGCTGCTGACCCCGCTGCTATCTTCCCCGGCCTTCGCCCAGGCGGAACCGCCACCGGAACGCACCATCAACCTGCTCGTCTATGGCGATGATCCCTGCCCGCAAGGCGAAGGCGACGAAATCGTGGTGTGCGCGCGCAGGCCGGAGGCGGAGCGCTATCGCATCCCCAAGAAGCTGCGCGAAAAGCCCGCCGTATCGGGCGGCCCCGGCTGGGGCAGTCAGGTCGCCACCATGGAAAGCGTCCAGCGGCAGAATCTGCCCAACAGCTGCTCGGTCAATGGGGCCAGTGGCGCCACCGGCTGCACCGCCAAGATGCTGGAACAATGGTTTGCCGAGCGGCGGATGCAGCAAAGCCGTGGCGAACCCTGAGCGTCTTGCGCCCATGGCGTCTTTGACCTAAGCACGACCCGTCATCTGGGGAGTAGCCAGCCGTTCCGCGCTACGGAACGGGCCTTATGTCAACATATTTGGCCGAGAGGTCATGGCATAAGGGACGCGGACATGTCCGCGTAAGGCGAGACCAATGGCATCGACGTTCCATGCCCGGCCGGGCGGGGAGCGACGATGGCATTGCGTTCTTCACCCCCGCCCGGCCCCGGACATGCCTGATGGAAGCCCTGCTCACCTCCTCCGCCCTCGTCGCGCTCGCCGAAATGGGCGACAAGACGCAATTGCTCGCCATGCTGCTCGCCACCCGCTTTCGCAAGCCGGTGCCGATCATCCTGGGCATATTGTTCGCGACGCTGGCCAATCATTTCCTCGCCGCGCTGCTTGGCCATTCGATCGCTGGCATATTGACGCAGGGCTGGTTCCGCTATGCGGTCGCGATCAGCTTCATCGCCATGGCCGCCTGGACATTGGTGCCGGACAAGATCGACGAAGATGCGCCACTCAAGGCACCATCGGGCGCAGGCGTGTTCATGACCACGCTGATCGCCTTCTTCCTGGTCGAGATGGGCGACAAGACGCAGGTGGCGACGATCGCGCTCGGCGCACGGTTCGACAATCTGCTTGCCGTAACGATGGGCACGACGCTGGGCATGATGGCCGCCAATGTCCCGGCCGTATTGTTCGGCGAAGCGCTGGCGAAAAAAGTCCCGATGCGCGCGCTCCAGGTCGGCGCAGCGCTGCTGTTCCTGATCCTTGGCCTATGGATGATCGCCGATCTTCAGGGCTGGATCGGGTGAGGCGTTCGCACCGGTCCTTGCCCCCACCCGGCCACCCAACGGCAGTATCATATGGGTGGCCGGGTGGGGGTGAGGGCCGGTGCGGACTTCGAAATGCGCCCTTTTGCGCATTTCCAAACACGCGCTAAGCGGTTGTCAGCGCCGCGCGGCTGGGGCAAGGGAAAAGCCAGCATATTCCTTTTCGAACGGACGTGGGACAGGTGATGAAAGACAGTCTGGTAACGGTGTTCGGCGGCGGCGGCTTTGTCGGTCGCCAGGTGGCACAGGCGCTGTTGGCGCGCGGCGCGCGGGTGCGGATCGCACAGCGCGATCCCTCCACGGCGCTGCGGGTCAAACCGTTGGGGGGCCTTGGCCAGGTCCAGTTCATCGCCGCCGACATCCGCAACCCCGCCAGCGTGGCGCGCGCCATCGCGGGCAGCGATGTCGTCATCAACCTGGTCGGCATATTGAAGGGCGACTTCGACGCCTTCCACCATCGCGGCGCGGCCAATGTCGCCCAGGCTGCGGCGGACGCTGGCGTCACCGCGCTCGTGCATATGTCGGCGATCGGCGCGGACCCGGAAAGCCCGTCCGCCTATGGCCGCTCCAAGGCAGCGGGCGAAACGGCGGTCAAGGCGGCCTTCCCGACCGCGACCATCATCCGCCCGTCGATCATCTTCGGCGCGGAAGACCAGTTCCTCAACCGCTTTGCCGAAATCATCGGCATGCTGCCGGTCATCCCGGTGATCGGCGCGGCAACGAAGTTCCAGCCGGTCTATGTCGCCGATGTCGCCCACGCCATCGCCAATGCGGCGGAGCAGCCCGGCGTCCATGGTGGTCAGACCTATGAGCTGGGCGGCCCGCAGGTCAGGACCATGCGCGAGATCAACCAGTGGATCGCCAAGGCGGTCGGCCGCGAGAAGGCGCTGGTAGAGGTGCCAAACGGCGTCGCCAAAATGCTGGCGATGTTGCCGGGCGGCCCGATCACCGGCGATCAACTGGCGATGCTCGGCCGTGACAATGTCGTGGCAGAGGGTGCCAAGGGACTCGACGCGCTCGGCGTCGTCGCCACGCCGATGGACGGCGTCGCCGACAAGTGGATGGTCCGCTACCGCAAACATGGCCGCTTCGCCGGTCGCGCCAGCGCCTGAACCCACAAAATCCTCCCCTGCAAGGGGAGGTGGCAGGGCGAAGCCCTGACGGAGGGGTGTCACCCTGTCGATAGCAGGACACCCCTCCACCGCCGCTTCGCGGCGGTCCCCCTCCCCTTGCAGGGGAGGATCAAACTGGAGCCTGCCTACCCATGGACCTGCATTATCTGACCGTCATCCTGCTCGGCATCGTCGAGGGGCTGACCGAGTTTCTGCCGGTGTCCTCCACCGGGCATCTTATCCTCGCCAGCGAATTGCTCGGCTATGATTCCGCGACCTGGGCGATGTTCAACGTCGTGATCCAGCTGGGGGCGATCCTGGCGGTGGTGGTACTCTATTGGCGCACCTTCTGGGCGGTGGGTATGGGACTATTGCGGCGCGAGCCGGTCAGCTGGCGCTTCCTGCGCAATCTGCTGATCGCCTTTATCCCCTCGGCCGTCATCGGCCTGGCGCTGCATGACTATATCGAGATCATGCTGGGCGCGCCGCAGGTCGTCGCCTGGGCCTTGATCGTCGGCGGCATCGCGATCCTGTTGATCGAGCGCGCGGTCAAGGACCAGCGTTTTCACGGCATCGCCGATATTCCCATGGTGCGCGTGCTGGCGATCGGCTTCATCCAGTGCCTGGCGATGGTGCCCGGCGTCAGCCGGTCGGGCGCGACGATCATGGGCGCGTTGATGCTGGGCGTGGAACGGCGCACGGCGGCCGAGTTCAGCTTTTTCCTCGCCATCCCGACGATGTTGGGCGCGACTGCGCTGGAACTGATCAAGAAGGGCGACCGGATCACCAGCGCCGCGGTGGGCTGGGACAGCATCGCGCTGGGCTTTGTCGTCTCGTTCATCGTCGCCTTGCTGGTCATTCGCTGGTTCGTCGGGCTGGTGTCAAAACATGGCTTCGCCCCCTTCGCCTGGTATCGAATCATCGCCGGGATTGCGGCCCTAATCTGGCTGGGCGCAAGATAGGACCGAAACGGTCTATTTATCATGCGGTTTGTTGCGATCATTTCGCAATTAACCTAGTTAACTGCGATTTTATAGTCAGCATTGCTGTCCTAAATGCCAGAATCCGCGTGACTCCGCGGGTTTTTATGCTATGCGCGCCGCTGAAACTTTAGTCAGGGGCGAGCGATGGCCGACAATCCGATGCTGAAATTCGTGGGCAAGGGACAAGCCTACCCGGAAAAGCGCGCAGCCGATGACCGCGCCGATGATTTTCTGGAAATCAGCCGCAGCTTCATTCTCGACAAGGCGGAGGAGCAGGCGTCGCGCTGTTCGCAATGCGGCGTGCCTTATTGCTCGACCCATTGCCCGCTGCACAACCATATCCCCGACTGGCTGCGCCTGACCGCCGAAGGCCGCCTGCGCGAAGCCTATGAACTGTCGAACCTGACCAGCACCATGCCCGAAATCTGCGGCCGCATCTGCCCGCAGGATCGCTTGTGCGAGGGCAATTGCGTCATCGAATTTTCAGGGCACGGCGCCGTCACCATCGGCTCGGTCGAAAAATACATCACCGACACTGCCTGGAAGGAAGGCTGGGTCGAACCCTTGGTCGCGGGCAAGCCCACCGGCCAGTCGATCGGCGTCATCGGTGCGGGGCCTGCGGGTCTCACCACAGCGGAGTATCTCTGTGCGGCGGGGCATGAGGTGCATGTCTATGACCGGCATGATCGTGCTGGCGGCCTGCTGACCTATGGCATCCCCGGCTTCAAGCTGGAAAAGGACATCGTCATGCGCCGCGTCCAGCGGTTGAAGGATGGCGGCATCGTCTTTCACGAGAATTTCGAAGTCGGCCGCGACGCGACGCTCGAAGCCCTGCGCGAGAAGCATGACGCGATCCTGATCGCGACCGGCGTCTACAAGCCGCGCGACATCCGCGCGCCGGGTGTCGGCGCGCCGGGCGTGGTCAAGGCGCTCGATTATCTCACCGCCTCCAACAAAGCCGGGTTCGGCGATGCCGTGCCGGAGCATGAAGACGGCACGCTGCTGGCGACGGGCAAGAATGTCGTCGTCATCGGCGGTGGCGACACCGCGATGGACTGCGTCCGCACCGCGATCCGCCAGGGGGCCAAGTCGGTGAAGTGCCTCTATCGCCGCGACCGCGACAATATGCCAGGGTCACAGCGCGAAGTCGCCAATGCCGAGGAAGAAGGCGTCGAATTCGTCTGGCTGACCGCGCCGATCGCGTTCGAAGGCACCGATCATGTGACCGGCGTCAAGGTCACCAAGATGCGTCTTGGCGCCCCCGACGCCTCCGGCCGCCGCGCACCCGAACCCGATCCCGGCAGCGAACATACGCTGGAGGCCGACCTGGTCATCAAGGCGCTGGGCTACGATCCCGAAGAACTGCCCAAGCTGTTCGGCGCGGACGACCTGTCGGTCACCCGCTGGGGCACGCTGCGCGTCGATCACAAGACGATGATGACCAGCGTGGACGGCGTGTTCGCAGCGGGCGACATCGTGCGCGGCGCATCGCTGGTGGTGTGGGCGATCCGTGATGGCCGCGATGTGACCGAACATATGCACAAATATCTCAAGGCGAAGGCAAAAACCCGCGAGAGCGTCGCGGCCTAAGCCCCCTCATTCCACCCCAGCCCGTTCGGTTCGAGCTTGTCGAGAACGAGGCGCGGGGGTTCTCGACAAGCTCGAACCGAACGGAAAAATAGGATGGCGATCATGACTGACACTCCCTTCATGGCAAGCCCCGAAGAACGCGCGCGGATCGCCGCCGAGGGCATGTATCATCCCGACCTGGAAGGCGATGCCTGCGGCGTCGGCCTCGTCGCCGCCACTGATGGCCGTCCCAGCCGCCGCGTGGTCGCCTCCGCGATCGATGCGCTGAAAGCCGTGTGGCATCGGGGCGCGGTCGATGCCGATGGCAAAACCGGCGATGGCGCGGGCATCCATGTCGATCTGCCGGTGCGCTTCTTTGACGACGCCATTGCGGACTCCGGCCACAAGCCACTGCCCAACCGCCTTGCCGTCGGCATGATCTTCCTGCCGCGCACGGATCTGTCCGCGCAGGAAACCTGCCGCACCATCGTCGAGAGCGAGATCATCGACGCGGGCTACACCATCTATGGCTGGCGCCAGGTGCCAGTGGACGTATCCGTCATCGGCGAGAAGGCGCAGCGCACGCGCCCCGAAATCGAGCAGATCATGATCGCCGGGCCGATGCCCGAAGAGCGCGACCAGGCCGAGTTCGAAAAGGATCTGTACCTCATCCGCCGCCGGATCGAGAAGCAGGTGATCGCGGCGCAGATCAACGACTTTTACGTCTGTTCGCTGTCGTGCCGGTCGATCATCTACAAGGGGCTGTTCCTCGCGGAATCGCTATCGGTCTTCTATCCCGACCTGCAGGATGAGCGGTTCGAAAGCCGCGTCGCGATCTTCCATCAGCGCTATTCGACCAACACCTTCCCGCAATGGTGGCTGGCCCAGCCGTTCCGCACGCTTGCCCATAATGGCGAGATCAACACGATCCGCGGCAACAAGAACTGGATGAAGAGCCACGAGATCAAGATGGCGAGCCTCGCCTTTGGCGAGCAGTCGGAGGACATCAAGCCGGTGATCCCGGCGGGCGCGTCCGACACCGCTGCGCTCGACGCCGTGTTCGAGGCGATCTGCCGCTCTGGCCGCGATGCGCCGACCGCCAAGCTGATGCTGGTGCCCGAAGCCTGGCAGAGCGAAAGTGCCGAACTGCCCAAGCCCCATGCCGACATGTATGAATATCTCGCCTCCGTCATGGAGCCGTGGGACGGCCCCGCCGCGCTGGCGATGACCGACGGCCGCTGGGTCGTGGCAGGCGTCGATCGCAACGCGCTGCGCCCGCTGCGCTACACGCTGACCGGCGACAATCTGCTGATCGTTGGGTCCGAAACCGGCATGGTCGTGGTTCCCGAAACGACCATCGTGCGCAAGGGCCGCATGGGTCCGGGCCAGATGATCGCGATCGACCTGCAGGAAGGCGAGCTGTATGACGACGCCGCGATCAAGGACCGCATCGCCGGTGAGCGCCCCTATGGCGAGCTGATCAAGGATTTCATGGCGATCGGCGATCTGACCGACGCGCCGACCGCCCTGCCCGGCTGGGACAAGGCGGAACTGACGCGGCGGCAGGTGGCGGCCAATCTGACGCTGGAGGATCTGGAACTGATCCTGGCCCCCATGGTCGAGGATTCAAAGGAAGCCATCGGATCGATGGGCGACGACACGCCGCTTGCCGTCATTTCCGACAAGCCGCGCACGATCAGCCATTTCTTCCGCCAGAATTTCAGTCAGGTCACCAACCCCCCGATCGACCCGCTGCGCGAACGGCATGTGATGAGCCTGAAAACGCGCTTTTCCAACCTGCACAATATTTTGGAGCAGGATGCGCAGAACAGCCATGTGCTGGTGCTGGAATCGCCAGTGCTCACCAGCGCCGAATGGGCGCGGTTGAAGGCGCATTTCGGCCCGGCCGTGGCGCAGATCGACTGCACCTTCCCCGCCAGCGGCGGGCAGGAGCAGTTGCGCGCGGCGATCGCCCGCATCCGCGAGGAAGCCGAGCAGGCGGTCCGCGAAGGCCGCACCGAAATCTTCCTGACCGACGAAAATGTCGATGCCGATCGTGCCGCGATAGCAGGCGTGCTGGCGGCGGCGGCGGTCCACACCCATCTGGTGCGCAAGGGGCTGCGTTCCTATGCGTCGATCAACGTGCGCTGTGCCGAAGCGGTCGACACCCATTATTTCGCCGTGCTGATCGGTGTCGGCGCGACCACGGTGAATGCCTATCTGGCCGAAGCCAGCATTGCCGACCGCCATGCGCGCGGCCTATTCGGCGACCTCTCGCTCGACGCCTGTTTCGAACGCTATCGCACGGCCATCAACGAAGGCCTGCTCAAGATCATGTCCAAAATGGGCATCGCGGTCATCAGCAGCTATCGTGGCGGCTATAATTTCGAAGCGGTCGGGCTTTCGCGCGCGCTCGTCAATGATCTCTTCCCCGGCATGCCGGCGAAGATTTCGGGCGAAGGCTATGCCTCGCTCCACTACAGCGCGATGCTGCGGCACGAAAAAGCCTTCGACAGCGCGGTCGTCCGCCTGCCGATCGGCGGCTTCTACCGCCAGCGCGACGGCGGCGAGGCGCATGCCTATTCGGCGCAGCTGATGCACTTGTTGCAGACCGCGGTCGGGACCGACAGCTATTCGACCTATCTGCAATTTTCGCGCGGCGTCCGCGATTTGCCGCCCGTCTATCTGCGCGACCTGATGGAGTTCAATTTCGCCCGCGAAGCCGTGCCGATCGACGAGGTGGAAGCCACTACCGAGATCCGCAAGCGCTTCGTAACGCCCGGCATGTCGCTCGGCGCGCTCTCGCCCGAAGCGCATGAGACGCTGGCCATCGCCATGAACCGGATCGGGGCCAAGGCCGTGTCCGGCGAAGGCGGCGAGGATGCCAACCGCTTCAAGCCCTATGAAAATGGCGACAACGCCAATTCGGTGATCAAGCAGATCGCTAGCGGTAGGTTCGGCGTCCATGCCGAATATCTGGCATCGGCCGAGGAAATCGAGATCAAGGTCGCCCAAGGGGCCAAGCCCGGCGAAGGCGGGCAGTTGCCCGGCTTCAAGGTGACCGAGTTCATCGCCAAGCTGCGCCATTCGACGCCCGGCGTGACGCTCATCTCGCCGCCGCCGCATCACGACATCTATTCGATCGAGGATCTGGCTCAGCTTATCTACGACTGCAAGATGATCAATCCGCGCGCGCGGGTCTGCGTCAAGCTGGTGAGCCAGGCGGGCATCGGCACGGTCGCGGCGGGCGTGGCGAAGGCGCATGCCGACGTCATCCTGATCGCGGGCCATGTCGGCGGCACAGGTGCCAGCCCGCAGACCAGCATCAAATATGCCGGTACGCCCTGGGAAATGGGCCTGTCGGAAGCCAATCAGGTGTTGACCCTCAACGGGTTGCGGCACCGCGTAAAGCTGCGCACAGATGGCGGGCTCAAGACCGGGCGCGACATCGTGATCGCGGCGATCCTGGGTGCGGAAGAGTTCGGCATCGGCACGCTCAGCCTCGTCGCGATGGGCTGCATCATGGTGCGCCAATGCCACAGCAACACCTGCCCCGTGGGCGTGTGCGTGCAGGATGAAAAGCTGCGGCAGAAATTCACCGGGACGCCCGAAAAGGTCATCAACCTGATGACCTTCATCGCCGAAGAGGTACGCGAAGTGCTGGCGCGGCTGGGCTTCCGCAGCCTGGACGAAGTGATCGGGCGGACGGAGTTGCTCAAGCAGGTCAATCGCGGGGCCGAGCATCTCGATGATCTGGATCTCAACCCGATCCTGGCCAAGGTCGATGCCCCCGATGACCAGCGCCGTTTTTCGCTGACCCAATGGCGCAACGACGTGCCCGACAGCCTGGACGCGCAGATGATGCGCGATGCCAAGGCGGTGTTCGAGCGTGGCGAGAAGATGCAGCTGACCTATACGGTGCGCAACACGCACCGCGCGGTCGGCACGCGGCTCTCCTCGGCGGTGACCGACAAGTTCGGCATGTCGACGCTGGCCGACGGGCATCTGACCGTGCGGCTGCGCGGGTCGGCGGGCCAGTCGTTGGGCGCGTTTCTGTGCAAGGGCATCACGCTCGAAGTATTTGGCGACGCCAATGACTATGTCGGCAAGGGCCTGTCGGGCGGCATCATCGTCGTGCGCACGACCGTCTCCAGCCCGCTGACGAGCAAGGACAACACCATATTGGGCAATACCGTCCTCTATGGCGCGACCAGCGGCAAGCTGTTCGCGGCGGGGCAAGCCGGTGAACGCTTCGCTGTCCGCAATTCGGGCGCGCAGGTCGTGGTCGAAGGCTGCGGTGCCAATGGCTGCGAATATATGACCGGCGGCACGGCGGTCATTCTGGGCAAGACCGGGGCCAATTTCGGCGCGGGCATGACCGGCGGCATGGCCTTCATCCTCGACGAAGATGGCAGCTTCCCGTCGCGCGCCAACCCCGAAGGCATCGTCTGGCAGCGGCTGGAAAGCGCGCATTGGGAGGCCGAGCTGAAAGCGCTGATCGCCCAGCATGCGGTGTCGACCGACAGCAAATGGTCGAATACCATATTGGATGATTGGGATCGCTGGCGTCGCTATTTCTGGCAGGTGTGCCCGAAGGAAATGATCACGCGCCTCGCCCACCCGCTCAGCGACATGGCCGCGGAAGTCGTTGCTGCGGAGTAAGCGGTCAGGGGTGGTTGTGGTCGATCGTCGGCACGATGATCGGCTGCACCACCGCCTCTGGTGATATCGTCACCGGTTTCACCATAGGGTCGGCCACAGCGACTTTCGACCGACTCAACCGATCCAATTGCGGATGGCTGACCGGCTGTTCCGATGCCGCATCGTGCATCAGCGAGTCATCGGTCGCTGGATGGTCCTGTGCCAGATAGTCCTGTACGTACGGGTCGCTGCTGCCTTCGATCAGGCCATCACTGTCCATCCCCGCCATGTCGGCGGCAAAGCGCCGTTCCGTCAAAGTCGGGCCGCAACCGGTGCAGCGAATCACCGCTGGTCCCCGGTCGCCTGTGCCGCTGTCTCCGAACATCGACGCGGTACGTCCCGCCTCGACATAGGAATTATCCTCGTCTGGGCTCCATTCCTCGGCGGAAACGGCTGTTTTCTGCGGGCTGGTGACATAGCTTCCAAGCCCCAGTCCCATCGCAACCGATGCCGCCAGGGTCATGCCCGACATCATCCACCATTGCCCTGGCATCGCGCGCCTCACCTTCCCACGATCATTATATCGACCCAATCTCATCAATCATAACGCAGATGCAGATAGGTTGTTGCATGGGGCAAAAGCCTTTGCTAATGGCCACCGCCTACCAGATGCCGGCCCTGCCGGTTTCCCTTTGAGTGTGCGGTCGTGGCGGAACTGGTAGACGCGCAACGTTGAGGTCGTTGTGGCCGAAAGGCCGTGGAAGTTCGAGTCTTCTCGACCGCACCACCCCCCCCATAGCCGGTCGGTTTACCCGATCGATGCGCCCAAAGCGTCGATCCCCTCTGCAACAAACGCATTGATCCAGATCATGTTGGGCGGTTTTGCAGGAACCGCGCTTCGCCCCCACGCGCTCCACGCCCATGTTGGACATGCCGTCCGGCGATGTGGAGAACAGCGATGTCGACCCCTGAAAGCCTGCAAGACGTCTATATCGACGAACTGAAAGACCTCTGGTCCGCGAATGACCAGATGCTCAAGGTCATCAAGAAAATCACCGCCAAAGCCAGTGACGCCTCGTTGAAAGACATGCTGACGAAGAGCCAGGACGGCATCGCCAGCCATACGGCTATCCTGAAAGAATTGATCGCCGGGCAGGATGAGAAAGTCTCCAAGGACCATTGCAAGGGCATGGAAGGCCTCGCCGCCGAAGCGATCAAGCATGTGATCGAAGAAGGGCCGGACAAAGGCCCCGTCCTCGATGTCCTCATCATCGCGCAATATCAGCGCATGACCCATTATGGCATCGCCGGGTTCGGCACCGCCGCCGCCTTCGCCAAGGCCCTCGGCCTCAAGGACGACAATAAGAAGCTGCGCGACGCGACCAAGGATATCTACGCAAGCGACGCCTTCATGACCAAACTCGCGGAAACCTCGGTCAATCTTGAGGCCGAAGACGCCTGATCGCGCGCCGTCCGCCCGGCCCGTCCGGGCGGATGGCCCCTTCCCGTCTGCACATGACGACAGGAGAACAGCCATGACGATCGCACAGGATGACGCCCCCGCGACAACCTCCAAAGACAAAGAGGTGCGCGCGCAGGAGGTGGATACGCTGCCCCAACCCAAAGGCGACACGCTGCTCGGCCGAACGGTCACCATCAATCGCCCGCGTGCCGAATTGTTCGCCTATTGGGCGGACCTCACCAACCTGCCCACCTTCATGGACAATGTCGAACGCATCGACATGCTGTCCGACACCCGCTCCCATTGGGTGGTCAAGGCACCGGCGGGCAAGACCGTCGAGTGGGATGCCGTCATCACCGACAAGCGCGAAGGCGAACTGATCGCCTGGGCCTCGACCGACGACGCCGACGTCCCCAATAGCGGCCGCATCGAATTTCGCGACGCGGGCGACCGGGGCACCATCGTCACCGCGACGATCGCCTATGACCCGCCCGCCGGCATCATCGGCAAGGTCGTCGCCAAATTGTTCCAGCGCGAACCCGCCATTCAGGCACGGCGCGACCTTCGCCGGTTCAAACAACTGATGGAAACCGGCGAAATCGCCACGGCCGCCTGGACCCAAAAGCAATTGCAAGAGGAGAAAGCCTGATGCGCGCGCTCACTTGGCACGGCAAACATGACGTGCGCGTCGATACCGTCGACGATCCCGAAATCCTCAACCCGCGCGACGCGATCATCAAGATCACGTCCACCGCCATCTGCGGCTCCGACCTGCATCTCTATGACGGCTATATCCCCACCATGAAAGCGGGCGATATCCTCGGCCATGAATTCATGGGCGAAGTGGTCGAAACCGGCCCCGGATCGACGCTCAAGAAAGGCCAGCGCGTCGTCGTCCCCTTCACTATCGCCTGTGGCAGTTGCTATCATTGCGGCAAGCATCAATATTCCGCGTGCGACAATGGCAATCCGGCCGACAATCAGGACATCGGCCAGGAGATGTACGGCCAGCCCATGTCCGGCCTGTTCGGCTACAGCCATCTGACCGGCGGCTATGCCGGGGGCCAGGCCGAATATGTCCGCGTGCCGTTCAGCGACGTCGGCCCGATCGTCGTGCCGGACGGCCTCACCGATGAGCAAGTCCTGTTCCTGTCGGACATCCTGCCCACCGGATGGCAGGCGGCGGAAAATGCCGACATCGAACCCGGCGATACCGTCGCCGTCTGGGGCTGCGGCCCGGTCGGCCTTTTCGCGGTGCAATCGGCTTTCCTCATGGGCGCGCATCGCGTCATCGCCATCGATCACTTCCCGCACAGGCTGGAACTGGCCAGACGCTTCGGCGCCGAGACGATCAATTTCGAGGAATCGAAAACCTATGAAGCGCTGATGGAAATGACCGGCGGCATCGGCCCCGATGCCGTGATCGACGCGGTAGGCCTCGAAGCCCATGGTTTCTTCGTCGATAATGTCGTCGATCAGATCAAGGCGTCCCTGTTCCTGGGCACCGACCGCATCCATTCGATCCGCCAGGCGATCCACGCCTGCCGCAAGGGCGGCCGCGTCTCGATGCCCGCCGTCTATGGCGGCTTCGTCGATAAATTCCCCTTGGGCGCGTTCATGGAAAAGGGGCTGACGCTCAAGACCGGCCAGACCAGCGTGCAACATTATATGCCCGCGCTGCTCAACGCGATCGTCGAAGGCCAGATCGACACGACCTTCCTGATCTCCCATCGCATGAGCCTGGAAGACGCGCCCAAAGGCTACAAGATGTTTCACGACAATCAGAATGAAGTGACCAAGATCGTCCTGAAACCCGATTTTGCGCCTTCGTCAAACATCGCGACCGAATAGCCGAAACATATTGGAGACCCGACATGCCAAACAATGAAAACGGGCGCGATCCCGCCGCCGCCCAGGATGAAGAAATGCCCCGCCGGGGTCCGATGGGCGACGTCATTCCCAATGACGACGATCCCGATCCCCGGACCCACGGCGGCAAGCCGCAGGAAGATGTCGAGGATCGGCCAAATGTCGGCACGGTAACACCGGAGGATTATCCGGCACGCGATCGCGCCGACTCTCGGCCGGACTGATCAGCAAAAGGGTGGGCTTTGCCATTTGTATGGGTTATTATTGACGCAAATCGGCAAACCGACCCTTGGGAGATGAGCATGACGGACGAAGGCATCGTGACGCGACGGACCTTGATGGCCGGGGTCGGCCTTGGCATTGCAGCGGCGGGCATGCCCGCGCTGGCGGCCACGCCCGGCCGCAAGCTCGGCTATGCGATCGTCGGGCTGGGTTCTTACGCCACCAAGCAGATCATGCCCGCCTTCGCCGGATGCGACCATGCCCGGATCAGCGCTTTGGTCAGCGGCACCCCGGCCAAGCTGGAACAATATGGCGCGCAATATGGCGTGCCCAAGACGCATCACTACAGCTATGAGACGTTCGACCGTATCGCCGACAATCCCGATATCGACGCGGTCTACGTGATCCTCCCCAACAGCATGCACGCCGAATATACGATCCGCGCGGCGCGGGCGGGCAAGCATGTGATGTGCGAAAAGCCGATGGCGATATCGGTCGCCGAATGCGAGGCGATGATCGCGGCCTGCCGAACGGCGGGCAAGAAGCTGATGATCGGCTATCGATCGCGCTTCGAACCCCATAATCAGCTGGCGATCGAACTGGCGCGCGGCGGCCATGTCGGGCCGACGCGGATCATCACCGCCGAACATGGCTTCCCTATACAGCCGGGCCAATGGCGGGTGGACAAGCCCCTGTCGGGCGGTGGATCATTGATGGATATCGGCATCTACAGCCTCAATGCCGTGCGCTATCTGACCGGTGAGGAGCCGGTGGACGTCATGGCGATCGAATCGACCGACCGCACCGACCCGCGCTTCCGCACCGTGGAAGACCGCATCACCTTCCTGCTGCGCTTCCCGTCGGGGATCGAGGCGACCTGCGTGTCCAGCTACAGCTCGGCGCATAACAGCTATCGCGTGATCGGGACGCAGGGATGGATCGATATGGAACCCGCCACCCCTTATAGCGGCCATGCGATGCGCATCCGCAAGGACGGCAAAGTCACCGACCGCACCCTGCCGCCATCGCCCAAAACGCAATTTGCAGGCCAGCTCGACCATCTCGCGCAAGCGGTGCTGAACGGCACGCCCGTCATCGTGCCCGGCGAAGAGGGCCTGGCTGACCTCCGAGTCATCGAAGCCATCTACCGCTCCGCCCGCGAGGGCCGCCGCGTGAGTTTGAAAGCATGATGGCATGACGGAAAGGGGTGGATGGTGGACTGTCAGCTTTCAGGCGAGGATTACGGGTTAGCTGCCTCTCGCTCTATCCTCGGCGGCAATAGTTTCATGGCTTCTTGAGCAAGTGCCCTTACGTCGGCTGACCTCGGATCGGATCGTAGAGCATCGCGCTGCCAGAAGTCAGCATGTTTCTCGCCACTTAACCCTTCCAGAGCATCGTTCAGTGCGTAAAGGGCTTCCACTTGCTCGACAGAAAGTTCACCCGCTCCCAGCATGTTTTCCACCGAGATGAAGTAATCCTCAAACTGTAGGGCAAGTTCATCACACTCATAGGCTGACGAATCACCTTCCACGGCAAGCGGAAGCAGCAAGTCGTCCAAGTAGGCCTGTTGCTCCTCGGCGGGCGCTGCCAAGTGGCAGGTCGCTCCCCTTAGATGCTCGTATCGCGTCAGCATAGCTGCACACTAACGTCCAATATTAGTAAGTGCCAGCAAGACGATAAGCGTCGGAGCTTGGTCGTTCTGGGCTGGGCGGCTCTACGCTGAAGAACCGAACAGGCAGTTATCCGGCGGGCTGTGCTCGATAGGCGCGAGGATCGGCGATCAGGATTAGGAAGCCGCTGTCGCCGACAATCCGTCTGACCCGTGGCAACACGATCTAAAGGCCAAAACGGCGTCTAACTCGCTGCTACCAAGATGACGACTTGACCGGGTCGAAAGGCTCGCCTCCAAGACGCGCAGCAGGATAACCCGAAAAGACGATGCTGAGCATTTGCTTGGTCAAGCCGTCCGGAATAGGAATGGCTGCAGAACTAGATACCTGAAGCACGCCGTCAATGAACACCTCCAACGTTCGTCCGTTTCCCCATATGACGAGGTTATCGGGGGTCCATTCTATATCGCCCGGATTTCCTTCCTCAAATCCTCCGGAAGTTTTCAAGGTGATGGTTGATCGAACTGGAACCTCGAACTCGTCACACCACGGCTCAAGCCAGACAATCAGTCTGTCAGGCCCCGGATTGCTCAAACCCCATTGGTGATCGGCAGTTGTCATTAAACGTCAGCATTCCAGATGAGGATGATCTGCATTGTTCCATCTTATGGCGGTGAATGGATGTCCGCTATCGAGAAAGTATGGCCGATTTTGGTCGTCAACGGATATACCAAAAACCCACCGCGCTGCAGATCGGCAGGGGGTGGGCCAGCGCAACGGTCGAAAAAGGCCGACTGCCCGCCTCGACACCACACCCTTAAGGCCAGTCGCCGTCCCCAACCAACCCCCTTCCAATGTAGGATTTTCTCTGGTCTATCCTCTGCGATGCGCCAGTCCTCCACCCGTTCCACACCGCCTTCTACCGACCCCCGACCCGCCCCCGTCGCGTCGGTGTCGCATGCATGGCGCGTCGCTATCGCGTCCGTGTCGCGTCGCCCGGACCTTGCCATGGCTTTCCCGGTACAATTCGGACCAATCCGCCCCGAAAATCGACCCTGCAACGGTGTGAATTTCATCCTGTGACCCTAAACACCCCAAATCCCCGCGCGGTCTGCCGCTTTGCCTTTGGCGCGGAAGGCGTTAAAGCGCGGCCATGACATATCCCGCTCCCAAGGACTGGATCCTGGGCATTTCGCCCTATATCCCCGGTAAATCCGCCGCCGACGATGGCCGCCCGCTGATCAAGCTGTCGGCCAATGAAAATCCGCTGGGCACTGGCGCTGCCGCGCGGGCCGCGCTGGTTGCGGCGACCGCCGATCTTGCCAGCTATCCCGATCCCGCCGCGACCCGGTTGCGCGAGGCGATCGGCGCGGTGCATGGGTTGGACCCGGCGCAGATCATCTATGGCACAGGCTCCGACGAACTGCTGCACATCGCGGCCAGTGCCTATGCGGGTCCGGGCGATGAAATCCTCTATGTGCGCTATGGCTTTGCGGTCTACGACATTGCGGCCCGCCGGGTCGGCGCGACGCCCGTGATCGCGCCCGACAAGGACTATGCGACCGACGTGGACGCGCTGCTGGCTGCCGTGACCGACAAGACCAAGGTCGTGTTCCTCGCCAACCCCAACAACCCCACCGGCACGATGACCGGCCGCGAAGAAATTGCCCGGCTGCATGCGGGCCTGCGCCCCGACATATTGCTGGTGCTGGACCAGGCCTATGCCGAATATCTCGACGCGGGCGAGGATGATGGCGGCCTGGACCTGGCGAAGAATGCCACCAACATATTGGTCACGCGCACCTTTTCGAAAATCTATGGCCTGGCGGCCGAGCGGATCGGCTGGGGCTATGCCTGCCCGGCGATCATCGAAATTCTCCACCGCATCCGCGCGCCGTTCAATGTGACGACGGCGGGACAGGCCGCCGCCATCGCCGCGATCAACGACAGTGCCTGGGTCGAATCGAGCCGCACGCATAATGCGCGTTGGCGCGAATGGCTGGCGGGCGAAGTCGGTGCCTTGTCCAACCACGGCCTGCGCGTCGTGCCGAGCAAGACCAATTTCCTGCTGATCCTGTTCGACGGCAAATTGACCGCCGAAGCCGCGATGAAGGGGTTGTGGGACGAAGGCTATGCGACCCGCTGGCTGCCCGGCCAGGGGCTGCCCAACGGCCTGCGCATCACCATCGGCACCAAGGCGCAGACCCGCGCGGTCGCCGCCAAGCTGCGCGCCATGGCGGAAGCGGCCTGATAGGATGCTGCCTTTCGCTCGCGTCACCATCATCGGCCTGGGGCTGATCGGCTCCTCGCTCGCCCGCGCGATCCGGGCGAACATGCCCACGGTGCGGGTGACGGGCCATGACGCCGACCCGCAGGTGCGCGAGACCGCACGGCGGATCGACCTGTGCGACGATGTGACCGATACGGCGGGGGCGTCCGTGACCGACGCGGATCTGGTGATATTATGCGTGCCCGTCCGCGCGATGGGCGCGGTCGCCACCGAGATCGCCGACGATCTGCCCGCCGATGCGATCGTCAGCGATGTGGGGTCGTGCAAGGCCGACGTGCTGGCGCAGCTTGCCGCGGCGCTGCCGGGGCGGACGATCATCCCGGCGCATCCCGTTGCGGGAACCGAAAATAGCGGGCCGGAAGCGGGCTTCGCCACGCTGTTCAAGGGCCGCTGGTGCATCGTCACGCCCCCCGCCGATGCCGATCCGGCCGCGGTCGAGCGGGTCGCCGAATTGTGGCGGCGGATCGGCGCGGACGTCGAATTGATGGACCCGGCACATCATGACCTGGTGCTGGCGGTGACCAGCCATTTGCCCCACCTAATCGCCTACACCATCGTTGGGACGGCGAGCGATTTGGAAAATGTCACCCAGTCCGAAGTGATCAAATATTCGGCCGGCGGTTTTCGCGACTTCACCCGCATTGCGGCGTCGGACCCGACCATGTGGCGCGACGTGTTCCTGGCGAACAAGGATGCGGTGCTGGAAATGCTGCAGCGTTTTTCGGAGGATCTATCTGCGCTGCAAAGGGCGATCCGCTGGAATGACGGCGACGCGCTTTTCAACCTCTTTACCCACACCCGCGATATTCGCCGTTCGATCATCGAACAGGGGCAGGATGACGCTAAGCCGGATTTCGGCCGCGCTCACTGAGGCAAGGCGGATGGCGGGTTCAGCGCGTTGATCGCGGCGTGGACACGGGTTTCCGCTTCGCGCCGGTCGAGGCCGGTGGGGACGATCTCCCCCACCTTATAGGTGATGGTGCCCGACCGTTTGAGGAATTTGCCGCGCGGCGACACCCGGCCGCTGTCGATCGCGATCGGCACGACCGGCAGGCCGAGCAGGACATAGAGGCCCGCAAAACCGGCCTTGAGCGGTGGCGCTTCGCCATGGGGGACGCGGGTGCCTTCGGGGAAAACGCACACCGCCCGCCCCTGCGCATTGGCGTCGCGGGCGGCGGCGCGCAGCACCCGCATGGCGCTCGCCCCGCCACTACGCTCGATGGGGATGAGGCCATAGCGCTGGGCGACGCGGCCCCACAGCGGAATGTCGAGCAATTCCCGCTTGGCGACGACAGCCGGACGATCGAACAGGCAGAGCATGTCGATCGTTTCGAACATCGATTCATGCTTGACGATATAGAGATAGGGACCAAGCGGCAGGTCGCCGACGACCTTGACCTTCTGCCCCAGCAGCCAATGCGCGCACAGGCGATGGAAGCGGCTCCACCCCGTCCCGATCCGCAGCACTGCCTCGGTACTGAACGACCCCAGCAGCAGGGCCGCCAGCACGAAGAACAGGCTGCCGGAATAGAAGACCAGCGTGAAGGCGAGCGAGCGGATCGCGGTGAGCATGAGCAGATATGCGCCTTTGTCAGATGCCGAGCAGCGCAGCCCCGCGCCGCAGCAGATATTTATTATATTCGCGCACCAATATCGTGAGGCTAGGGCGGCTGGGCACCGCGTCATAGACGATCGCGACCCGCTCCGGCAACGCCTGCCGCAACTCCAGCGCGGCGCGGCGCATATGCCAGTCCGTGGTGATCAACCGCACGGTCTTGTAATCGCGCCGCTCCAGCCAGCGGGCGGTCTCGATCGCGTTGGAGCGGGTGTCGATCGCTTCGCGGCCAAGCGTGATGCAGCAGGCGAACAGCGCTTCGGGCGTATCATATTCGGCGGCCAGTTCGCCCGGACGCACGGAGCGGTCGACCCCGGAGATCAGCATCCGCTTGGCGGTATCGGCTTCCAGCAAGGCGATGCCCCGGTCGATCCGCCCCGCTCCGCCGGTCAGGACGACGATCGCGTCGGTGGGGCGGCTGTCGAGCGGCTGGGGTAGCAGGACCGCGAACCAGATGAAGCCCAGCATCCAGCCCAGCAGGCTGACGGCGAACAGGCGGACGATCACAGCGCGCGGCCCAGCGCGCGCAGCACGGTCCAGCGCGCGGTGAGGACAGCGAGGAGCACGCCCGCCACCGGCAGCAGCGCGAGCAGCGCCCAGCCGGTCCCGTCGAGCGCCACCGCCCCCAGCAGATCGGAGCCGGTCGCATCGAGGCGCAGGCCGATGACGAGAAGGGTGGCAACCGCAAAGGCGAAGCCGAGCACGCCGCCCAACAGCGCGTCGAGGCCGATGCGCCATTGGAACAGCCGGGCGATCTGCACATCGGTCGATCCCATCAGATGCAGCACGTCGATCGTCCCGCGATGGCTGTCATGCGCGGCGCGCGCCGCCAGCACGACGACTGCGCCGGTTGCGACCGTCATCAGCACGACGACGCCGACCGCCAGCCAGCCGAGCGCGGTGAGCAGTCCGGCGAGCGGGAGCAGGAACGCCGCATGGGGTTCGATCCGCAGGCTGGGCGCGATGCTGCCGAGCAGGCGGCGCAACCGATCGACCTTTGCCTCCGTCGCGCCGGGGGTGAGCGTCACATCGATGAGCGCGGGCACCGGCAGGTCGGCACTGGCGGCATCCTCGCCCAGCCAAGGGCGCAACTGGTCGGCGAGCGCGGCGGGATCGACCGGGGTTGCGGCGCGCACTTCGCTGGCCTGGCGCAACGCCTGGAGCGTGCGGGCGGCGAGCTGGTCGCGCACGGCGGCATCGGCCTCTACTACCTGCACGCTGGCGCGTCCGGCGAGGTCCGCGCTCATCGCCTGGACGGCTGCACCCAGCGCCAGCCCGGCGGCGGCCGACAGGACGGTCAGGAACATCATGATGGCGATGATCCACGGCATGGGTCCGGCGAGCCGCCCGCCCGGCAGCAGGCGATGGCGCGCGGCGGCGGCGGCGCGGCGGCTGGCGCGCGAACTGCTCATTCGGCCTGCCGGGACCGGGCCGGATAGCGCAGCGACCCGGTGGGATCGGCAAGCCGCCCCTTGTCCAGCCGCATCATCTGCGCGCCGGTGACCTGGCTCATCAGCGGGAGGTCGTGGGTGGCGACGACGATGGTGGTGCCCAGGCGATTGAGCGCTTCGAACAGGGTCAGCAGCCGCCGCGCCATATCGGCATCGACGTTGCCGGTCGGTTCGTCAGCGACCAGGATTTCGGGACGGCCGATCACGGCGCGGGCGATGGCGACCCGCTGCTGCTCTCCGCCCGACAGGGTGGCGGGGCGCGCCTGGCCGCGATTACCAAGGCCGACCCAGCTCAACATTTCGGCGACCGGTGCGTCGATCTCCTTCTCCTCCATCCCCGCCACGCGGAGCGGGAGGGCGATATTGTCATAGGCCGACAGATGCGGGACGAGGCGGAAATCCTGAAACACCACGCCGATGCGACGGCGGAAGCCGGGCAGGCGGGTGCGCGGCAGGGTGACGACATCTTCGCCGAACAGGCGGATGACGCCGCGGCTGGGCCGCTGGGCGAGATAGAGGAGTTTGAGCAGCGACGTCTTGCCCGCGCCGGACGCGCCGGTCAGGAAATAAAATCCACCGGCCGCCAGCGAAAAGCTGACGTCCGACAGGGTTTCACTGTCCAGACCATAGCGCAGGCCGACATTTTCGAACTGGACGATGGCCGTCATGTCAGATTGATGGCGCGTCATGCGCTCCCTGCTTCCCCGGAGGCCCCGCCATGGCACAGCGGGCAGGTCGCCGTAAAGCCCGCGCCGGGAAAAGGGGCGAGTCGCGAGACTGGATGACAGTGGTGTGACGTGCCCGATGCTTGCCGCTTGCGCGCGAGTCCCTGCCATGCCTATGAAGCGTCATGATCCTGCTATGTCCCCATTGCGCGACACGCTATGTCGTGCCGGACAGCGCCGTCGGCCCGAATGGCCGCCAGGTGCGATGTGCCGCCTGCAAGCATAGCTGGTTCCAGGAGCCTGCCATCCTGCCCGGACGGGCGGACGAGCCAGCGGACGCCGCGCCGCCGCCGGTGGCAGTGCCGCCATCGCCGGAACCAGCGCCCGTGGCCCCGCCGGTCGAGGCGGTTCCAGACACGCAAGCCGCCGAGCCGGTTGCGCCGGAGCCTTCGGCGCCAGCGAACAACCGCTTCGACGACATTTATGCCGGTGCGCCCGTCGGCCGGGCGGAGGAAAGCGAACCCGCGCCTGCCACGCCGGTCAAGCGCCGCCGCAATGTCCTGAAATTATGGACCTATGCCGCCGTCGCCTTTGCCCTGGTCGTGGCAGCGGCGGGCGGCGCGCTCTATTATTTCGGGCCGCCGGGATGGGCGGTCAGCATGGGACTGGTCGCTGAAGAGGGCGATCCCGACCTGCTATTCTACCTTTCCAAACCCGCCGAGCGGCGCAAGCTGCCGACGGGCGAGGAATATTTCGCCTTTGGCGCGCGGATCGTGAACAGCGGGACGCAGGCGTTGCCGGTGCCGCCGGTGCTGGTGCAGTTGCGCGACCGGCAGAATAGGTTGGTGTTCAGTTGGACCACCAAGGCGGACAAGGCCCGGTTGAAGCCGGGCGAAGAAGCGTCGATCAATGAGAGCCGGATCGACATTCCCA
Source organism: Sphingobium sp. SA2 (assembly GCF_032227065.1). Lineage (NCBI taxonomy): Bacteria > Pseudomonadati > Pseudomonadota > Alphaproteobacteria > Sphingomonadales > Sphingobiaceae > Sphingobium > Sphingobium sp. SA2. The sequence goes on along the minus strand of NZ_JAPMXX010000006.1, from coordinate 923,096 downwards.
AAAATGCCGAGAATTTGTCGCTGACTTTTGTGCAGTAAGGCCGTCCTACCATAGACCGTCATTGCCGCGCAGGCGGCAATCCATCTCCTAACCTATCGGCAGATTTGATGTCGGGAGATGGGTCCCCGCCTTCGCGGGGATGACGAGGTTTTCAGGGGTAGCTGACCGTCTTGGGTCGGCCTTGCGGGATCGGGATGAACTCCACATCGTCGCCGGGGATGAGGGGGAAGCGGAGGGCTTCCCAGTCTTCGCGCGCCTGCATCAAACGGTCGGGGCGGGACGAGACGAAATTCCACCAGACATGGCGGGGCGAGGTGAAGGCTTCGCCGCCGCACAGCATCACGCGGCCGCCATCGACGCTCATCAACGTGGCGCGGGTGCCGGGGCGCAGGACGTAGAGCGTCTGTGGCGTCAGCATCATGCCGTCGAGTGCGGCATCGCCGCCGGAGACATAGATGGCGCGTTCATCGGCCGACGGGTCGATCGGGATGCGGCCACCGGGCGAAAGCTGGATGTCGGCATAGATGGTCTGCGCATAAGTCGTGACCGGCGAGGTTTCGCCCCAGAGCGAGCCCATGATGACGCGGGCGCGGACCAGCCCGTCCTCGATCACCGGCAAGCCGGCTTCGCTGACATGCTCGAAGGCCGGGTCCATTTCTTCCAGCGCGTCGGGCAAAGCCAGCCAGGTCTGGATCGCGGACAATTTGGAGGCTTTGGCCCGTTCGTCGTCGGGCGAGCGTTCGCTATGGACGATGCCCTTGCCTGCCGTCATCAGGTTGATCGCGCCTGCTTCGATCAGCTGTTCGGTGCCCAGCGAATCGCGGTGGAGGAAGGCGCCTTCATACATATAGGTGACGGTCGACAGGTTGATGTGCGGATGGGGGCGCACGTCGATGCCATGGCCTGCATCCAGCTTTGCCGGGCCAGCCTGGTCGAAGAAGATGAAGGGGCCGACCATCGTGCGTCCCTTGGTCGGGAGCGAGCGGTGGACCTTGAAATCGCCCAGATTATGGGTGGTGGGCGCGATGCTTTGCAGGATGAGATCGTCCAGGGTCATCAGGCTTCTCCGGGGGCGCGGGCCTTGATCGCCAGCGCGTGGACCTTGTCGCGCAGCAGATCGGCCAGCGCGGTGTTGACGAGACGCTGACGCGCGACGCGGCTTTGCCCGGCGAAGCGATCAGCGACGATGTCGACGGTGAAATGGCTTTCGCCCGACCCGTCATGCCCGGCATGGCCGCGATGCTTTTCGCTGTCGTCGATCACGGCGAGCTGTTGCGGGTTCAGGGCGTCGCGCAGCCGCGCTTCGATTTCGGTGGCCACGGGGCCTTTCAGAATCTGGGTCATGGCCCCTATATAAACGCTTTGCCGCGTCATGCATCAGGACAAGTTTGTCGACCGACCCTTTCTCGAACCGTCGTTTCAACCGCTTTCATGGCCGGGTGGAAGGCGACCGCCCCTGCGCGGCGCCCGGATGCCCGGAACCCGGCGAGTTCCGCGCGCCCCCGGCCGAAGGCGCCGCGCGGCCGGGCGACGAGGGGCCGCGCTGGCGCTGGTTCTGCCTCGACCATGTGAAGGCGTTCAACCAGGGCTATAATTTCTTCACCGGCATGACACCCGACGAGATCGCGGCGGCGCAGCGCCCCTATGCCGGGTGGGAGCGGGAGACGCGCGCCTTTTCCGCCAATGCGCATAGTCCTTCGCCCAAATGGGCCGATTTCGTCGATCCGCTTGATGCGATCGGCGCGAAGTTCAAGGAACGGATGGCCAAGGCGCGTGCTGATGCGCAGGTGCGGCAGGATGGCCAATTTCTGTCGGCCGAGGATCGCAAGGCCTTGGGCGTCATGGGGCTGGGCATCGACACCGACCGCAAGGCGCTGCGGACGCGCTATACCCAGTTGCTGCGCCGCTATCACCCCGACCATAATGGCGGCGACCGCAGCCATGAGGGCGCGTTGCAGGGCGTGATCCAGGCCTATGCCCATTTGCGCAAGGCGGCGGTTTTCGCTTAGCTTCGCATATTTCCCGCTGTTTTCGATATTTTCGTTCGCCGTCTCATAATTTTATTACGCCACCTCTGGCCTCGACACTCTATGCTTATAGCGATCGGCGGCCTTGTAGGACAGAGGCTAGCCTTGCGGGCACACGGCGCGGCTGTCATAGCGCGCAGCCCCCTTCCCCGGAGATGAATCATGCAGGATGTGCCGCGCGCGCTGGGCCTAGATTTCGGCACGACCAACAGCGTCGTTGCCATCGCGACCGGCCAGCAGTCCGATCTGGTGGACTTTGTCGGCGATCAAGCGACCGGGGCGGTGTTTCGATCGGCCTTGTGCTTCTGGCATGAGGAAGGGGCTAAGGGCGGATTGGCGCATGAGGCGGGGCCGTGGGCGATCGCCGAATATATGGAATATCCCGAAGACAGCCGTTTTCTCCAGTCGTTCAAGTCAGTGGCCGCCAGCCCGATCTTCGAAACCGCCAATGTGTTTGAAAAGCGGTTCCGGTTCGAGGAACTGGGCGCGATGTTTCTGGACCGGATGGTCGGCCATGCAGGTGGCGCGCTGGCGACGCGGCCGGAGCGGATCGTGGTGGGGCGGCCTGTCGAATATGCCGGATCGCGTCCCGACGAAGCGCTGGCGCGCAAACGCTATGACGCAATGTTCGCCGGGTTCGGCACCGACATCCATTATGTCTATGAACCGCTGGGCGCGGCGTTCAGCTATGCCAGCCGCCTGACCGAACCCGCGACGATATTGGTCGCCGATTTCGGCGGCGGCACCAGCGATTTTTCGATCGTGCGGGTCGAAGCCCCCGGTGCCGCGCGACGCTGCGTGCCGCTGGGGTCGGCGGGCATCGGCATAGCGGGCGACCGGTTCGATTATCGGATCATGGACCATCTGGTGCTGCCGATGCTGGGCAAGGGCGGCAGTTATCAGTCGTTTGGCAAGACGCTGGAGATACCGCGCAGCCATTTCGCCGATTTCGCCGACTGGTCGCGGCTGGCGCTGATGCGCAACCGGCGGACGATGGACGAACTGGCGCGGCTGAAGAAGGCGGCGACCGACCCGGCGGCGATCGGCCGGATGATCACCGTGATCGAAAAGGAACTGGGCTATCCGCTTTATGATGCGGTGGGGTCGCTCAAGCGCGCCTTGTCCGACGCGGACAGCGCGACGTTCCGCTTTTCGGGCGGGGGGTTGGAGATAGAGCAGCAGGTGCAGCGGCGCGATTTCGAGGCGTGGATCGCGCCCGATATTGCGCGGATCGAGGCGACGGTGGACGCGGCGCTGGCCAAGGCGGGGGTGACGCCCGATGCGATCGATCGGCTGTTCCTGACCGGCGGATCGTCGCTGATCCCGGCCATTCGCGCGATCTTCCGCAAGCGCTTTGGCGAGGAACGGATTGCCAGCGGCGGCGAGCTGACCTCCATCGCCCATGGGCTGGCGTTGATCGGACAGGAAGCCAATCTGGCCGAATGGGCCGCTTGATCCGCGTAGGTCCAGACCCCATTGTCTCGACATAGCCTTCCTGGATCGGTTAGGGCTGGCATGACTCGCAGGAAGATGATGACCCGATGAACGATATTTCCAACGTCCAGCCCGATACCCGCGCCGAAACGCTGCTGGATGCCCCCGATCGGTTTGTGAACGCGCGCGATATGTTCGGCATCGACGTCGACATGCAGATCCCGGCCTTTTCGCAGGCCGACGAGCGCGTGCCCGACCTCGACCCCGCTTATGTGTTCGATCCCGACACCACGCTGGCGATCCTGGCGGGCTTTGCGTTCAATCGCCGCGTCATGGTGCAGGGCTATCATGGCACCGGCAAGTCGAGCCATATCGAGCAGGTCGCCGCGCGCCTGAAATGGCCGTGCATCCGCATCAACCTGGACGCGCATATCAGCCGTATCGACCTGGTCGGGCGCGACGCCATCGTCCTGAAAGAAGGGCAGCAGGTGACCGAGTTCAAGGAAGGGCTGCTGCCCTGGGCCTTGCAGCGGCCGGTCGCTTTGGTGTTCGACGAATATGATGCGGGGCGCCCCGACGTGATGTTCGTGATCCAGCGCGTGCTGGAAACCGATGGCAAGATGACGCTGCTCGACCAGAATCGCGTGATCCGGCCCAACCCCTATTTCCGCCTGTTCGCGACCGCCAATACGGTGGGCCTGGGCGATACGACCGGCCTCTATCATGGCACGCAGCAGATCAACCAGGGTCAGATGGACCGCTGGAACCTGGTCGTGGCGCTCAACTATCTGCCCGCCGCGACCGAGGCGCAGGTGGTGTTGGCCAAGTCCGGCGAATATGATCATGAGGGCGGCCGCAAGGAAGTCGAGAATATGATCAAGGTCGCCGAATTGACGCGGCAGGGCTTCATCAACGGCGATATTTCGACGGTGATGTCGCCGCGCACCGTGATCAGCTGGGCGCAGAATGCGCTGATCTTCAAGAATGTCGGTTTCGCCTTCCGCCTGAGCTTCCTCAACAAATGCGACGAGGCGGAGCGGGCGCTGGTGGCGGAATATTATCAGCGCGTATTCGGCAAGGATCTGCCCGAAAGCGTGGCCGGTCGGGCCGCCTGATGATCGTCGTCGAGCGGATCGCAGCGGACGGCACCGCGCACAAGATCAGCATCAGGGGGCATGAGATCGTCGCCGACATGGCCGCGCCCGATGGCGGGGATGACGGCCCGGATCCGCATGACCTCTATGATGCGGCGCTCGGCACCTGCAAGGCGATGACGATGCTATGGTATGCGCAGCGCAATGCCATTCCGGTCGAGGGCATCCATGTCGGCGTGATCCGCGATGCGAGCGAGGAGCGCAAGGGCCTCTATAAGCTGACCACGCGCATCGCGCTGACCGGGCCGTTGACTGACGAGCAGCATGAGAAACTGATCGCGGTCGCGGCGAAATGCCCGATCCACAAGTTGATGAGCGACGTAGAAACGCAGATCGAGACGATCGCCGTGCCGCGCACCGGCGACCCGGAAGGCTGATGGTGGGACGCTGGTTCCCGGTATGGCTTGAGGCTATATAAGAATGATGGACAGCAGCACCGCCATTGCCCGGTTGAAAGCCCATGAAGCCGAATTGCGCGCCATGGGCGTAGTGAGCCTGTCGCTGTTCGGATCGACGGCGCGGGGCGAGCAGCGGCCGGATTCGGACGTCGATATTGCCGCGCGACTGGTGGATGACGGGCGGATCGGCCTGTTCGAATTGGCCGGGATCAGCGAGCGGGTCCGCGAACTGCTGGGTGTGGCCGTCGATTTTGTGAGCGAGCCTGCGCGTAAGGCGCGGTTTCAGGCTGAGATCGACCGGGATCGCCTTCGTGTCTTCTAGGCGGGAGTCGCAAAGGCTGACCGACATCATCGAAGCGACTGTGAAGATCGGCGAGGCGCGGATGCAGGAGATTGCCCCCACCATTCCGGCGCGCGCCGTCCGTGGGCTGGGCAATATGCTTCGCCATGCCTATGACGACATCAATCCGACCTATATTTTCACGACGATCCGGCGAGACCTTCCGCCGCTTCGCGCAGCCTGCGTCGCGGCGCTCAAGGATCTGCCATGACCGAACGCTCCCCCATCGATGCTTTCAAGGATGTGCTGTCGGGCACGGCGCGGTCGATTGCGCGTGATGCCGAGGTGGAGGTGGGCTTTACCGCCGATGCGCCGCATGTGGCGGGCAAGGCGATCAAGGTGCCGACGCCGGGGCGGAATCTGCCCGCTGATCAGGTGGCGCTGGCACGGGGTTTTGCCGACGCCAATGCGCTGAAGCTGCGCTATCATAATGCGAAGATTCACGGGTCTTCAGCGCCGGGCGAGGCGGTGGCGCGCGCGGTGTTCGATGCGGTCGAGCAGGCACGGGTCGAGGCGATCGGGTCGCGGGCGATGGCGGGGGTGCGTGCCAACCTCAACCATGCGCTCGACATGCGGCTGAAATCCGATGCGATCCGCCGGGCGCGGTCGGCGGACGAGGTGCCCTTGTCCACCGCGCTGGCGCTCAAGGTGCGCGAACGGCTGACCGGACAGGCGATCCCCAAGGATGTCGCGGCGGGCGTGGCGATGGTCGATCAGTGGATCGAGGACAAGGCCGGGCATGACCTGGATGCGCTGGCGCTGGCGATCGATGATCAGCGCGCGTTCCAGAAGCTGACCACGGCGATGCTGGAACATCTGCAACTGATCGATGCCGATGTGCCGCCCGATCTGGACGAGCCCGAAGCGCAGGATGAGGGCGAGGATCAGGAGGATCAGTCCGAGGACGGCGATAGCGGGCAGGACGAGTCCGGCGACAGCGATGTGAATGCCGAGGCGCGCGCCGAGGATCAGGGCGGCGACACCGAAGAGGGTGAGACCGACTATAGCGACGAGTTCGAGGCCGACAGCGATGCGGGCGCGGACGATATGGGCGAGGAAGGCATGATGCCGGTCCGCCCCAATCGGCCCATGTCCGACCTGCCGCCGGGGTTCGATTACAAGGCCTATACGCTCAAGCATGACGAGATCGTCACGCCCGACGAATTGTGCGACGAGGATGAACTGGTGCGGTTGCGCGGCTTCCTCGACCAGCAATTGGTCAGTTTGCAGGGGGCGGTGACGAAGCTCGCCAACCGGCTGCAACGGCGGTTGATGGCGCAGCAGTCGCGGTCATGGGATTTCGATCAGGACGAGGGGATGCTGGACGCGGCGCGGCTGGCGCGGGTCATCATCGATCCTACGCGGTCGCTGACCTACAAGATCGAGCGCGATACCGAGTTTCGCGATACGGTGGTGACGCTGCTGATCGACAATTCAGGTTCGATGCGCGGGCGGCCGATCAGCATCGCGGCGATCAGCGCCGACATCATGGCGCGCACGCTGGAGCGGTGCGGGGTCAAGACCGAGATATTGGGCTTTACCACGCGGGCGTGGAAGGGCGGGCAGGCGCGCGAGGAATGGCTGGCGGCCGGGCGTCCGCCGATGCCGGGGCGGCTCAACGATCTGCGCCATATCGTCTACAAGAAGGCGGATGATCCGTGGCGGCGGGCGCGCAAGAATCTGGGCCTGATGATGCGCGAAGGGTTGCTCAAGGAAAATATCGACGGCGAGGCGCTGTTGTGGGCGCATAGCCGGTTGATCGCGCGCCAGGAGGAACGGCGCATCCTGATGGTGATTTCGGATGGCGCGCCGGTCGATGATTCGACCCTGTCGGTCAATAGCGGCACCTATCTGGAGCGGCATTTGCGCCAGGTGATCGACTGGATCGAGAACCGCTCGCCGGTGCAGCTGGTCGCGATCGGCATCGGCCATGATGTGACGCGCTATTATAAGCGGGCGGTGACGATCATGGACGCCGAGCAATTGGGCGGGACCATGGTGGAGCAACTCGCCGGGTTGTTCGATGAGGATTGAGGCGTGAGCGTCGCCTTTCGCCGTGAGGGCGATGATGAGCATATGGAGCCCAAGTTCGAGCTGCCGCTGCCGCCCGGCCCCAATTGGGTGACGGCGCGGGGGCTGCGGCTGACGCAGGAGATGGCGGCGACGCTGGAGGCGGTCGATACCGGCACCATGGAGGAAGAGGCCGCCAAGAAGCATAAGCGGCTGTTGCGCTATTGGCGGACAAGGCGGGCGACGGCGCAATTGCAGCCGGTGGCTGATGGCGAAGCGGTGGGCTTTGGGTGCCGTGTGACCTATCGGCTGAATGGGCGGGACAAGAGTGTCATGATCGTGGGCGATGACGAGGCTGATCCTGCCGAGGGGCGGATCAGTTTCTCCTCGCCGCTGGCGCGCGCGATGATGGACGCGGGCGTTGGCGAGACGGTCGATTTTGCCGGCAAGGCGGATGCGGTCGAGATCGTCGCGATCGCGCCGATTACCGAAGAATAAGGGCGAAACGCGCAGGGGACATGCCCCGTGCGCGCTTCGATATGCCTGCTATTACGCGCCGCGGCCTGCTTCGAACAGGAACCAGGCGCGCTGTTCGGCTTGGTCGGTCCAGTCATCGACAACGCCTTCGGTGGCATTGTCACCTGCCTCCGCCGCCGCTGCCTTCACGACGCGGAAGGCTTCGACCAGCGCCAGATTGTCGTCGCGCAATTCCTTGAGCATGTCGGCCGGGCTGACGAAATCGGTGTCATTGTCCTTGAGGCTCTGATGCCGGGAAATGTCGCCGATCGAGCGCAGGGTGACATTGCCGGTCTTGCGCACGCGCTCGGCGATCAGGTCGGTCGTGGCCAGGATTTCGGCGGCCTGCTCGTCGAACATCAGATGATAGTCGCGGAAATGCGGGCCGGAGACGTGCCAGTGGAAATTCTTGGTCTTGAGGTAGAGCGCATAGCTGTCCGCGAGCGCACCGTTCAGCGCCTGCGCGACGGACTTGGTCTCGTTGCTCTTAAGGTCGGTCGGGGTCTTGAGATCGGGGGCTGTCATGGATGTGCTCCTGTTTCGCGAAATGGTTTCGAACATATAATGATCGGCGCTCCAGAAGGTGCCACCAAAAAACGCGATCAGCCTTATGAAAGAAAGCGATCAGAGAAGGCCGAGCGCCGTAATCGCCATGATGCCGCCGGTCAGCAGCAGGATCGCCGCCCCCGCGCCGCGAATGAGGCGCACGGGGATGGACGCCAGCAGGCCGTCGCGTAGCAGCACAACGGGCACCAGCGCCGCGATGACGCCGATCGCGCCGCCGATGGCGGCCAGCGCCGGGTCGCCCGTGCGGGTGGCGATGCCCAGGATGAGAAATTGCGGACCATCGCCGAACCCTAGAATGAAAAGGCCAAGCGCGGTCGTCAGGAACGCGCCGGTCGGCCAGCCGGTGAGCGTGTCGGGCATCTTGACCCGCCAGAGCAGCCCGGCGCCCAGGAACAGGACCGACAGCGCGAGGAAGAGCAGCCGGGCATCCGCGCCCAGCATCGGGCCGATCCAGGCCCCGGCAAAGGCGGAGATCAGCGCATTGGCGGTCGCGGCGACGATGATTCCGGCGATGACTGCGCCATTGCGGTCATAGCGCGTCGCGAGCGCGAGAATGAGCAACTGGCTCTTGTCGCCGATTTCGCCGAGCAGGCAGCCGAGAAGGGCGAGCAGCAGGGCGTCCATCAGCGGCGCGCGGTCAGGCGCGTAGCGCGATAGGCGGCGTGGCGCGGGCGACGGGCGGCATCATGGTGGCGACCGGCCTCTCCGTCGCGATCGCGTCGCGCATCAGGTCGAGATAGGACAGCACCACCGGGCCGAGGCCATGGAGTGAGAGGGCCGACTCGAGCGTGCCCGCCAGCCCTTCGACTGCATCGAGGTGAAAGGCGCGAGCGATATGCCGGATCTGGTCGACTTCGTCATGCAGGCGCACCACGGACACATGGCCGCGTTCGCCCGCAATCCCGTCGACCCGGCGCATCAGGTCCGCCAATATGGCCAGCATCGGATCATGTCGCATGGGAAGCCTTCCCTCTTCTTGCCCCGATGGCGATCATGCGCTTATGGGGTTAAGGCCGCGTAAACCGGCATGACGGCGGCCGATGATCATGGCCCAGCCTTGACATCAACCCGAATCTGCCCCAAGGGCGGGCGCTGAAACGGGGCAGCCCTCCTCGACACGCTTGGGGGGACGCTTTTTCTTTTACATGATTCGACCAGGGATTTTGGGCCATGGCCAAGCCAGCAACTGTCAAGATTCGCCTCGTCAGCACGGCTGACACCGGCTTCTTCTACGTCACCAAGAAGAACCCGCGCACCAAGACCGAGAAGTTCAGCTTCAAGAAATATGACCCCGTCGTGCGTAAGCATGTCGAGTTCAAGGAAGCCAAGATCAAGTAAGCCGTCGCGGGCTTTTCGTCCGCACGCCTGATCGGTTTTCGACACAGCAAAAGGCCCGTCCCTTAGGGGAACGGGCCTTTTGCTGTTTGGTTTGGTGAGCGAGTGGAGAAGGCGTAATCGATAGGCCCCCAGTCTAAAGCCCCTACCCTCGACGGGCAGCGGCTATCGCATATGGCACCCAACCTATCCAAAGTCGTCACCCTGAACTTGTTTAGCTGCGCTGGCCTGCGGCTCAGGGTCCATTTCTCCTCACGAGCCGCCGCTTTTGGGGCACGATGGATGCTGAAACAAGTTCAGCATGACGAAGAAAAGTGAGATCCGTTTCATATACGATAGCCCCTCCCCCCGAAGGGGAAGGGGCTTGTCCGATCTTAGTTGCCGACGGGCTTAGCGTCGGTGCGGCGCACGACGATGGTCGAGGAGCGTGGCTGCTGCCCGGCCACCGGCCAATTGCCGGTCGGATGCTGGATGTTCACGAAGAAGGTCTTGAGGTCCGGCGTGTAGGCGAGGCCGGTGATTTCGCAACCGGTTGGCCCCACCAGGAAGCGGGTCGACTTCTTCGTGGTCTGATCGACATAATACATCGCGTTGTTGCCGAAGACCGATGTCGTCGAACTGCTGGTGCTGGCGTCGGTCTGTACCCACAAGCGACCCTGGGGGTCGATGCGCAGGCCGTCGGGGCTGGAGAAGGGATCGCCGTTGATGTCGCCCTTCAGATTGGCCTCGGCCAGGGTCGGGCTGCCCGCCAGCAGGAAGATTTCCCAGGTGAACTTCATGGCGAGCGGCGAATTGCCCTCTTCCTTGAACTTGACGATATGGCCGTGGCGATTGGTCGCGCGCGGATTGGCGGCATCGGTGGTGACACGGCGGCTATTGTTGGTCAGCGTGACGAAGACGGCGCTGTTGTCGGGGGCAACGGTGATCCATTCGGGACGATCCATGACCGTACCGCCCGCAACGCGCGCCGCCGACTGGCAGTTGACCAGCACCTGCGCCTGATTGGCGAAATTGACGGTGGATGGGGCCGGGGGAGTAGCAAACTGGCTGACGTCGCCAGGGTCAGACGCGCCGACGACCAGGCCGTTCTGGCCCCAGGTCAGCGCGCGCCATTCACCCGAACCGTCGGCGTTGAAGCGCGCGACATAGAGCGTGCCATTGTCCAGCAGGTCGACATTGTTGGCCCGGTTGGCCGTGGAAAAGGCGCGGTCGGGGATGAATTTATAGATGCAGCCCGGCGTCGAATCGTCGCCCATGTAGATGGCGACGCGGCTGTCGCTATTGGCCATATAGGCCGTGTTTTCATGGCTGAAACGACCAAGCGCGGTGCGCTTCGTTGGGGCGGCCAGTTCCTGATAGGGATCGATTTCGACGATCCAGCCATAGTCATTTTCGGGCTGGGTCGGATCAAGATAATTGTCGGTGGTTTCTTCGCAGGTCAGGTAGGTGGCCCAGGGGGTGCGGCCCGACGCGCAGTTGTTTAACATGCCCTTGACCTGACCCGACAGCAGACCAGACGCAGGACCGCTCACGCGGTAAAGGTCATTGCCGGTGTAGCGCTTGTTGAAGCGCGAGCCTGCCTTGACCGACCATTTGCCGTCGCTGCCCTTGGCGATTTCAACGACCGAAATACCGACGGCCGACAGAGCGAGCGCCTTCTGGTCAGCGGTTGCGGTCGCGGCATCATAGCTGCCGCCCATCAGGATGTTGAAGTCGGGATATTCGTGGTTCAGCGCCAGCAGGCCGCCTGCGTTAGCATCGGTGCCGGACAGTTCGAAATATTCCATGCCGTCATGGTTGCCGCCAGCCCATTTCTCGGCATCGGCAGGCGTGGGGAAATTGCCCGAATAGGGGGTGCCGGTTTCGACCGAATCGCCAGCCTTCAGCAGCACGTCGACGGTGTAGCCCGTGGGCACCGTGACGGTGTCATTCTGATTGGCGGCAACACCCGCGAAGGTGATGGCGTAGCTGTCGGTCGGGGTGGGCGTTGGGGTCGGGGTGGGCGTCGGGGTTGGCGTCGCCGAATCATTGTCGTCATCGCCGCAGGCCGCCAGCGTGCCCAGCATCGGCAGGATCGACAGGCCCATCAGGCCGTTCTTGAGGATCGTGCGGCGGGCCGGATTGGCGGCGACGATCGCCTCCAGGCTGTTGTCGCCCATGGCGATGGTCGGCTGCGCGTCGCGGAAAGGCGCGCGCGCTTCGTCAGTCAGATGAGACATTAGGAATTTACCCCTGTGCTGTGACAGGCTGTCGGCCGGCGGCCGCGCCCTTGACCCAGGGAATTGGCAGAGAAGGATGACGTGTCGGGGGCGTGACGAAGTAGCGGTGATGAAATTTGTGTGACAAAACAGCGACGTGTCGGACCCGTTTGTTACAATAGCGCGCTGACCTGCGCGATGAAACGCAGCACCGAGATCGGCTTGGACACATAGGCCTGCGCGCCCGCCGCGCGAATCCGGTCCTCGTCGCCCTTTCCGGCATAGGCGGTCACCGCCATGATCGGCACAGCGGCGAGGCGCGCGTCGGCTTTCAGGGAAATGATCAGATCCAGACCGCTGACATGCGGCAAATGAATGTCGGTGATGACGAGGTCGGGGAGGAAGGCCTGCGCCTGTGCCAGGACGTTGCGCCCGTCGCGCAGCGGCAGCACGTCATAGTCATGCGCCCGCAGCAGATCGCAAAAAAGTTTGAGATTGAGTTCGTTGTCCTCGACAACGAGCACGCGCTTTGCCACCAGTCACCCACGATTTTTACCGATCACCCCACGGCAAGCGCGCTAACGGCACCACTTCCCCGCAGAGAAACACCCATGCGACCCGACCAACCGAATGGCAAGCAGGATAGCGTTAACGACGCGATGACGCTGGCGCTGATGGCGCTGGGCTGGACGCTGGCAGAGGAATCGCGAGCAGACCGGTTGCTGGCGCTGACCGGGATCGACGTGGAAACCTTGCGCGCGGGCGTGGGCGATCCGGCGATCATGGGCGCCATCCTCGCCTTTCTGGCCAATCATGAGCCGGACCTGATCGCCTGTGCCCAGGCGATCGACACCACACCCGCCGCGCTGATCGCGGCGCAGGAGATTTTGAGCCGATGACCCGCCCCCTGATAATCACCGATTGCGACGAGGTGCTGTTGCACATGGTCGTGCCGCTGCGCGCCTGGCTGGATGAGACCCATGCGGTCGATTTCGACATGCGCGAACGTGGCTTTGCAGAGGCGCTGCGCCACAAGGATAGCGGTGTCGTGCTGGAGCGCGAGCATGTCTGGCAATTGCTGATCGCCTTTTTCGATACGGAGATGCATCGGCAATCGCCGATCGCGGGCGCGGTCGAGGCATTGGGGCGACTGGCGCAAGTCGCCGACATCGAGGTGTTGACCAATATCGGCGAACGCCATCACCGCCAGCGGGTCGAACAGCTCGCCGCCTATGGCCTGGACATGCCGGTCCACTGGAATAACGGGCCGAAAGGTCGCCCGCTCGCCCGCATCGTGGCGGCGCGTGCGCCCAGCGTCGCGCTGTTCATCGACGACCTGGCCGAACATCATGAATCGGTCGCGCGCCATGCGCCCGACGTGTGGCGGCTGCACTTTGTCGGCGAGCCGGATATCGCCGCCGACGTGCCCGACGCCCCCCATGCCCATGCCCGGATCGACAATTGGGTCGCGGCCGAAGCCTGGATCATGGACCGGCTGGCCCAGGGTCCGGCCCCCCTTCCCCTTATCCCCACTGATGGAGCCCTATCATGAGCATCGACGCCCGCCTTGCCGAACTCGGCATCACCCTGCCCCAGGCCGCCACCCCGGTCGCCGCCTATGTGTCGAGCGTGGAAGCGGGCGGCATGTTGCATATTTCCGGGCAGATTTCGCTGGCACCCGACGGCCTGATGACCGGACGGCTGGGCGAGGATCGCGACCTCGACTATGGTGTCGCCGCGGCGCGTATCTGTGGCCTCAACCTGATCGCCCAGATGAAGGCAGCGCTCGGCAGCCTCGACCGGGTCGAGCGGGTCGTGAAGCTCGGTGCCTTCATCAGCAGCGCGCCGTCCTTCACGGATCAGCCCAAGGTCGCCAATGGCGCGTCCGAACTGATGGTCGATGTGTTCGGCGACGCGGGCAAGCATGCACGCAGCGCCGTGGGCGTGCCGGTGCTGCCGCTCGGCGCAGTCGTGGAAATCGACGCGATCGTCCTTGTCCGGGCGGCCTGATCGGCTGTCCTGGCTGACCGCCCGCCCCTTTGCCCATCGCGGGCTGCACGGGGCGGGCATCAGCGAAAATGGCATGGCGGCGTTTGACGCCGCCATCGCCGCCGGGTGCGGCATCGAATGCGATGTCCGGGCGAGCCGGGATGGCGTCGCCTTTGTCTTTCATGATGCGATGCTGGCGCGGATGACCGGCGTGGCGGGATGTCTGGGCGCGCGGGATGCGGCCGATCTGGATGCTATGGCCTTGCCCGATAGCGGTGGCATCCCCCGATTAGCGGCGTTGCTGAAGCGGTGCGGCAGTGGCGTGCCGCTGTTGGTCGAGATCAAGGTGCAGGGGCGTACCGTTGCGCCGCTCTGCGCGGCTGTTGCGCGCGATATAGCCGCATGGACCGACGCCCCCTTGGCGATCATGTCCTTCAATCCCCTGGTGCTGCGCTGGTTCAGACAATATTTGCCGCAGGTGGTGCGCGGATTGGTCGTGACTGAGCAGGGCAACGGAATGATACGGGGCAAGATCGCTCGCGCCCTTGCACTTTGGTTGGGGAAACCCGACTTTCTCGCCTGTGATATTCGTGACCTCCCCTCCCCCTTTGCCAGCCACGCCCGCGCCAAAGGGCGGCCCGTGCTGACCTGGACGGTGCGCAGCGACGATGAGCAGGCGCGCGCGGCGCGGCATGCCGACCAGATCATCTTCGAGACGCCCCGTGACTGAGTGGGTGGCGCGCATCGCCGCGGGCGTCGCCGAATTGCCGCGCGACCAATGGGATGCCTGCGCCGGATCGGCCAACCCCTTCGTCAGTTGGGATTTCCTGACCGCGCTGGAACGATCGGGCAGCGTGGGGGAAGGGACCGGGTGGCAGCCCCTGCCACTGGTGATCGATGGACCGGATGGGCGGATCGCCGCCGCCGTGCCAGCCTATGGCAAAAGCCATAGCCAGGGCGAATATGTGTTCGACCATGGCTGGGCCGATGCCTGGGAGCGGGCCGGTGGACGCTATTATCCCAAGATCCAGATCGCCGCGCCTTTCTCGCCCGTGCCCGGCCCCCGGTTGCTGCTGCGCGACGAGGCCTTTGCCCCGGCGTTGATCGCGGGGATCAAGACGCTGGTGGAACGCAACAGTCTGTCGTCGGCGCATGCGACCTTTGTGGAGGCCGATCAGCTGCCGCTGTTCGAAGCGGCGGGGTGGTTGATTCGCGAAGACAGCCAGTTTCATTGGACCAATCGCGGCTATGGTGATTTCGGCGATTTCCTGGCCGACCTGTCGAGCGAGAAGCGCAAGAATATCCGCAAGGAGCGGGCGCGGGCGGTCGCGGGGCTGGAGATCGTCCATCTGACCGGCGGTGCGCTCACCGAAGCCCATTGGGACATATTCTGGGATTTCTATCAGGATACCGGCGCGCGCAAATGGGGGACGCCCTATCTCACGCGATCCTTCTTCTCGCTGCTGAGCGAAACGATGGCCGACAAGGTGCTGCTGGTGCTGGCGTTGCGCGAGGGGCGGGCGATTGCGGGCGCGCTCAACCTGATCGGCGGCGATGCGCTCTATGGCCGCTATTGGGGGTGCAGCGAGGATGTGCCCAACCTGCATTTCGAGCTTTGCTATTATCAGGCGATCGACATCGCCATCGCGCGCGGCCTGAAGCGCGTCGAGGCAGGTGCGCAGGGCGGGCACAAGCTGGCGCGGGGCTATGCGCCGGAACCCACTTGGTCGGCCCATCATATCCCCAATGCCGGTTTCCGCCGCGCGGTCGCGGATTTTCTGGCCGCAGAGCGGGCGGGCGTGCAGCAGGATCGCCAATGGCTGGCAGAGCGGACGCCGTTCAGGAAGGGATAGCGGTCAGGCGACGCCGATCTGCGTCGTCACCATCCAGGCGCGGGCCTGACGCTGCGCTTCGGCAATCTGGCGCGCGGTCATTTCTTCGGCGATTTCGGCGCGCATCGATTGGCCTTCCTCGCTGCCGCGCAGGGCGGCCAGGTTGAACCATTTATGGGCTTCGACAAGGTCGACCGGCATGCCGCCAGTGCCGCAGCTATAGGCGACACCCAGATCGAAACAGGCTTCTGCCGATCCGCTCGTCGCGTGCGACAGGCGGCTTTCCATCAGAAACTGCGCGCTCTTGCTACTATTGCCCATAATGTTCTTCCCCTTGCCCAGCTAATTCAATGGATCGACCCTGCGGTTTTTCATTGCGGGCAGGTTGGACCAGCATCCGATAAAAAATGGTTAATGCCTACGGCGTGATTTCCTGCGAATGGCCCAAGGAACCGGGCGTAGTAGGGTTAATGCGGCCGGAGGCGAGCGTCAGGAAGAGACAGATAAGGGGTGGCGTCGTTTGGCCTTCATCCCCATAGCCATGCCATGGCCCAATCGTCCCCCCAGCCCGCAACGCCGGGCGAAAAGCAGATCGGTTTCCGCGAGTTCGTGCTGCTGTGCGCGTGCCTGATGGCGATGAACGCGCTGTCGACCGACCCGATGCTGCCCGCTTTGCCCGCGATCAGTCTCGATCTGGCGATCCCGCAGCCCAACGACCGGCAATTGATCATCAGCCTCTATTTTCTGGGGTTGGGCCTTGGCTCCCTGCTGTTCGGCGTCCTGTCCGACCGATTCGGGCGCAAAAGCGTGTTGGGATGGTCGATGGCGCTGTTCATCATGGCATCGATCGCGTGCGCGGTGGCACCGAGTTTCACCATGCTGCTCATCGGCCGCACCTGCGCTGGCTTTTTTGCAGGCGCCAGTCGAGTCGTCACCGTCGGCATCGTGCGCGACCGGTTCAAGGGCGACGCCATGGCGCGGGTCATGTCGTTGATCTTTGCGGTGTTCATGCTGATCCCGGTGATGGCGCCGAGTTTCGGTCAGGCGATCTTGTGGATTGCGCCATGGCGCTGGATCTTCTGGGCACTGGCGATCCAGGCGAGCCTGATCCTGTTGTGGATGCTGATCCGCATGCCTGAAACGCTGCACCCCGATAACCGGATGCGGATCACGCCGCGCACGCTATGGACCACGGTCGGCACCGTGATGCGGACGCGCAGTTCGATCGGCTATATGCTGGCCAGCGGCGTGGTGATGGGTGGGCTGATCGGCTTCATCCTGTCGGTGCAGCAGATTTTCTTCGACATTTTCGATGCGCAGGGCTTTTTCCCTATCGGTTTCGCGCTGATTGCCGGATCAATGGGGGTTGGTAGCCTGATCAACAGCCGCCTGGTGTCGCGGTTCGGTGCCCGGCGGCTGAGCCAAGGCGCGCTGATCATCTTCATCCTGATCGCCCTCGTGCATAGCGGCGTGATCTGGGCGGGGCGTGAAACCTTGGTCACCTTCATGGTGCTGCAGGCGATGACGATGATGACGGTCGCCTTCACCGCGTCCAATTTCAGCGCCATTTCGATGGAGCCCTTCTCCAGGGGCGCGGGCATCGCTTCCTCCTTTCAGGCATTCCTCACGACGGCCTTGTCGAGCGCGCTGGGCACGATCGTCGGCCAGGCGTTCAATGGTACCACCTTGCCGCTGACGCTGGGCCTGCTGGTGTTCGGCAGCCTGTCCTTCCTGATCGTCGTCTGGGCCGAGCGCGGCAAGATGTTCACGCGGCCCAATATGAGCAGCCTGCGCGACATCGAGTTCAAGGCGCTGCATTGAATCTTTGAAGCCAACAGCACATGGACGGACAGGCATAAAAAAAGGGGCGGTTTCCCGCCCCTTTTCGTTGGTCGATCAGGCGTCCTGCCCACCCGGCGTATGCGCGCCGGGTAGCGGCGGCACGGGTTGGGGCGGGATGCCCGCATCATGCTCCGGCACATCCCCATCATTACCGCGTCCGACATGACTGCGGCTGCGGCTATAGGCGAAATAGACGATGAGGCCGAGGGTGGCCCAGCCAACGAACATCAGCTTGGTTTCGACGCCCAGGCTCCAGAACAGATACATGCAGCCTGCGATTGCTACCGGCGCCGTGAACAGGATCGCCGGGGTGCGGAACGGGCGGGCACGATTGGGGTCGGTCCGGCGCAGCATCATCACCGCGATCGACACGGCGGCGAAGGCGAAGAGTGTGCCGGAGTTGGAGATGTCCGCCAATATGCCGACCGGGAAGAAGGCCGCGAACAGCGCCACGAAGACACCGGTCATGATCGTGATGACATAGGGCGTCTTGTAGGTCGGGTGAACCTTCGAGAACATTCCAGGCAAGAGGCCGTCACGGCTCATGACGAAGAAGATGCGGGTCTGGCCGAACATCATCATCAGGATGACGGACGGCAAAGCGAGGCCGGCGGCCAGGCCGAGCAGGTTGCCGATTTGCGGCCAACCGATTTCACGCAAGGTCCAGGCGAGCGCTTCCTTCGAGCAGGTGACCGCTTCCGTGCCAGCGGCGGCCAGGGCGGCGCATTGCTGCGACAGGGCGGTCGATCCGGGCGCAAGGGCGATGCCGCCCTGGGCGATCGGAATGCCTGCTTCGGTGACGGGCTGCGCGCCCACCGTGCCGATGACGCCAGCGGCGACCAACATGTAGAAGATGGTGCAGATGGCGAGCGAGCCGATCAGGCCGATCGGCATGTTGCGCTGCGGGTTCTTGGTTTCTTCTGCGGCGGTAGAGACGGCGTCGAAACCGACATAGGCGAAGAAGATCGACGCGGCCGCCGCCGATATGCCGGAGAAGCCAAGCGGGGCGAATGGGGTGAATTTTTCCATGTTCATGACCGGCAGAGCCAGGACGATGAACAGGGTCAGTGCGGCGACCTTGATCAGCACCAGAACGGCATTGACCGACGCGCTTTCCTTGGTGCCGATGACCAGCAGCCAGGTGACGAGGCCAGCGATCAGCATGGCAGGCAGGTTGACCATGCCGCCATCAAAGGGCCCGCGCGTCAGGAGATCGGGGATATCCATCGCGAATGTATGTTCGATCAGGCCGACGACATAGCCGGACCAGCCCACCGATACTGCGCCTGCCGCAACGGCATATTCGAGGATCAAGGCCCAACCAACCATCCAGGCGATCAACTCGCCCATGACAGCATAGCTATAGGTGTAGGCGGAACCGGAGACCGGCACCATGGCGGCCATTTCGGCATAGCAGAGCGCTGCCACGGCGCAGACGAAACCAGCGATGACGAAGCTGAGCATCATGCCCGGTCCCGCCTTTTGCGCGGCTTCGGCCGTCAGCACGAAAATGCCGGTGCCGATCACGGCGCCGATGCCCAACATCGTCAGCTGGAATGCACCCAGCGACCGATGCAGCGATTTCTTCTCGGCCGTCGCCAATATGGCGTCGAGAGATTTTACCCGCCCGAATATCATCAATGAAACCCTTTTATCGATATCTTGCCTGGGCGGTCGGTGGCCCCGTCCCCCTATGCTCTGATAGGGGAGACTATCGCCTAAATCGTCCCGCGCAAGTATGTTGCGTGGCGATGACATGAATGTCGGCAGTGAATAAGGGGAACAGCGTGGTTGAATTGATCCGGGCGCGGAGTTTGGCAGACATGCCGCACGGCTTCGCTGGTCGGCGCGGCGGCTGTTCGACCGGGCTCTATGCCGGCGCGAATGTCGGGCTTGGGTCCGAGGATGATCCTGCCCTGGTGCGGCGCAATCGCGATCTCGTGCGCGACGCCGTTCTGCCGGGATCGACGCTGATGACGGTGCATCAGGTTCATTCGGCGGACGTAGTGACGGTTGACGCGGGGGTAGCAGATGACGCTCGGCCTGCAGCCGATGCGCTTGTGACCGACAGGCCTGGGCTGTTGCTGGGCATATTGACCGCGGATTGCGTGCCAGTGCTGTTTGCCGATCCTGACGCGGGAGTCGTGGGGGCCGCGCATGCCGGATGGAAGGGCGCCATTGGCGGCGTAACCGACCGGACGATTGCGGCGATGGAGGCGTTGGGCGCGGGCAGGGGCGCGATCGTTGCGGCGATCGGGCCGTGCATTGGCCGTGCGTCCTATGAAGTGACCGATGCCTTTGCGCTGCGGTTCGAGGCGGAGGACGGGGCGAACGAGCGTTTCTTTTCGGAAGGGCGTGCGGGGCATCTCCAGTTCGACATTGCGGCCTATGTTGCGGCGCGCGTGGCGGCGGCAGGCGTTGGTCGGGTCGAACTGCTCGATGAGGATACGTACAGCCAGGCTGATCGTTTTTTCAGCTATCGGCGGTCGTGCCATCTCGGTGAGGGGGATTACGGCCGTCAGCTATCGGTGATTGGTTTGGGGTTGTGAGGTGGTTTGGACGACAAAAAGCCCGCCTTTGAGGGGCGGGCGTATTGTGTGCGTTGGTGTGGTTGCGGGAGTAGGATTTGAACCTACGACCTTCAGGTTATGAGCCTGACGAGCTACCGGGCTGCTCCATCCCGCGACACTGGTTGCCCCATGGTTTTGGGGTAACGCAAAAAAGGCGGCTTTGGGGCCGCCTTTTTTGACAATGTGAATGGGTTTTTGCTGATTTTGCGCGAGCTTCAATGCCTGGCGACGCCCTACTCTTCCAGTGCTTGAGCAATAGTACCATCGGCGCAGACTGGTTTCACGGCCGAGTTCGGGATGGGATCGGGTGGGTCACAGACGCTATGGTCACCAAGCAATGAAGCTGGCGCAAAATCAGGGTTTATAATCGATACCGTGCACGGTGTTTTGCGTGTGTCGTGATTTCTGGCTGGCTTAAGAACCACGCCATCTCATTCAAGCTACCTGTTGCCAGTGCTGTCATTGATGGTGGGACTCTGCGATTCACGAATGAACCGTTTAAGCGCGAACAGAGCAATTAGGACTGGTTAGCTTCATGGATTACTCCACTTCCACATCCAGCCTATCAACGTCGTGGTCTACGACGGCTCGATGAAATCTTATCTCGAGGGAGGCTTCCCGCTTAGATGCTTTCAGCGGTTATCCCGTCCATACATAGCTACCCAGCTGCGCTCCTGGCGGAACGACTGGTACACCAGAGGTATGTTCAACCCGGTCCTCTCGTACTAGGGTCAACTCCTCTCAAATTTCGACGCCCACGGCAGATAGGGACCAAACTGTCTCGCGACGTTCTGAACCCAGCTCACGTACCACTTTAATTGGCGAACAGCCAAACCCTTGGGACCTGCTCCAGCCCCAGGATGTGATGAGCCGACATCGAGGTGCCAAACGATTCCGTCGATATGAGCTCTTGGGAATCATCAGCCTGTTATCCCCGGCGTACCTTTTATCCGTTGAGCGATGGCCCTTCCACGAGGGACCACCGGATCACTATGACCGACTTTCGTCTCTGCTCGACTTGTCAGTCTCGCAGTCAGGCGGGCTTATGCCATTGCACTCTAACAGACGGTTTCCAACCGTCCTGAGCCCACCATCGCGCGCCTCCGTTACTCTTTAGGAGGCGACCGCCCCAGTCAAACTACCCACCACAGAGGGTCCCTGTACCGGATAACGGTACGAGGTTAGACATCAGAAAACAGCAGGGTGGTATTTCACCTATGGCTCCACATCAACTGGCGTCGATGCTTCAAAGCCTCCCACCTATGCTACACAGCTCTTTCCTAATGCCACTCTGAAGTTGCAGTAAAGGTGCACGGGGTCTTTCCGTCTAACCGCGGGTACTCCGCATCTTCACGGAGAATTCAATTTCGCTGAGCATATCCTGGAGACAGTGGGGAAGTCGTTACGCCATTCGTGCAGGTCGGAACTTACCCGACAAGGAATTTCGCTACCTTAGGACCGTTATAGTTACGGCCGCCGTTTACCTGGGCTTCAATTCAGTGCTTGCACACCTCCTCTTAACCTTCAGGCACCGGGCAGGCGTCAGGCCCTATACGTCGTCTTGAAGCCGACTTAGCAGAGCCCTGTGTTTTTGCTAAACAGTCGCTACCCCCTGGCCTGTGCCCCCCATAAGAGCTTGCGCTTATATGGGGCCTCCTTCTTCCGAAGGTACGGAGGCAATTTGCCGAGTTCCTTCAGGATACTTCTCTCAAACGCCTTGGTATACTCTACCATTCCACCTGTGTCGGTTTAGGGTACGGTCTATACGGAGGGGCTATTTCCTGGGACGATTTCACAGCCTGGAGCAATCCAATAAGCCCAGACCATTTACACCATCCGTCACACACCTCCAGGCCCACGAATATTAACGTGGTTCCCATCGACTACCCCCTTCGGGCTCGTCTTAGGGGCCGGCTTACCCTGCTCAGATTAGCTTTAAGCAGGAACCCTTGGAATTTCGGCGACAGTGCATCTCACACTGTTAATCGCTACTCATGTCTGCATTCGCACTTCCGATACCTCCACGACCCATTACCAGATCGCTTCAACGGCCTACGGAACGCTCCGCTACCGCGTGATCGTAAACGATCACACCCTAAGCTTCGGTGCATCACTTTAGCCCCGTTACATCTTCGCCGCAGGATCTCTTATTTAGACCAGTGAGCTGTTACGCTTTCTTTAAAGGATGGCTGCTTCTAAGCCAACCTCCTGGTTGTTTTGGAAATCCCACATGCTTTCCCACTTAGTGATGACTTGGGGACCTTAGCTGTAGGTTAGGGCTGTTTCCCTTTTGACGACGGACCTTAGCACCCGCCGTCTGTCTGCCGGACTAGACTCGTTGGTATTCGGAGTTTGGTTAGTGTTGGTAGATCTCGCGACCCCCGCAACCATCCAGTGCTCTACCCCCAACGGCAATCATCCGACGCTCTACCTCAATAGATTTCGCGGAGAACCAGCTATTTCCCGGCTTGATTGGCCTTTCACCCCTAAGCACAACTCATCCGACAATTTTTCAACATTGAACGGTTCGGTCCTCCAGTGCGTGTTACCGCACCTTCAACCTGGTCATGCATAGATCGCCGGGTTTCGGGTCTAATGCATCAAACTGAAGTCGCCCTATTCAGACTCGCTTTCGCTGCGCCTACACCTAACGGCTTAAGCTTGCTTGATACACTAAGTCACAGACCCATTATGCAAGAGGTACGCGGTCAGGTCTCAAGGACCCTCCCACTGCTTGTAGGCATCCGGTTTCAGGTACTGTTTCACTCCCCTCATCGGGGTGCTTTTCACCTTTCCCTCACGGTACTGGTTCACTATCGGTCATGTACGAGTATTTAGGCTTGGAGGGTGGTCCCCCCATGTTCAGACAGAGTTTCACGTGCTC